>CBDCTU010000001.1:0-635898 GCA_965222415.1 Dehalococcoidia bacterium
CGAGTGGTCTCTCCCTACAGGAGTCGGAACCCATCCTGCTCCAGTAACCACTCCACACCCTGAACCCAAAACCCCTTTTCACTCACCCACAATACCTGCCAAGGAGACAAGCAATGACAACGACACGCGACATTACCCGCGTCGAGGATGGGGGCATCCCGGAAATGGACGCCCCGACTGCGGACATCCTCGCAGACCCGGAACTCGATACCGGCCAAGACCTCTACACCATCACCGCCGGTGGCTTCTCCGCCACCGCCGACGCCTTCGCGAGGGACACGGACACCGAGGGACTCTGGTTCCTCTCGATGGTGGGGTCCCACACTGCGCTCAAGGCCATCTGGGCCTCCCTCCTCAAGCAGCCCCCTGAACCGGCCCACCTGATACAGGGGGCCGACGGCATGGCCCTCTCTGGGGGCTACCTGAGGTGCGTCATCCCCCACCAGACCATAGGAACATGGACTACGAAGATAGCCCGCCTTCCCGTGTCAGGGGGCTGGCACGCCCTGGTCTACACCAGAAGGGCGGAGTACACATTCGACCACGACTCCTTCCTCCTGCTGGCGGAGAACGAGGAGGACGCCCCGGAGCTGCATCACCGATTCCTGGACAGGAGGAGTCCCCTGCCCCTCCACGGCTCCTGGGCGGACTGGCTCTGGAGACGGGGCCTGGACTCCGGGGAGACTGTCCCACTGGAGTCCGTTGGCATCACGGCCTACCGGTGCAGCCCCGACGGGAAGAGTCTCAGGGAGGACCTGTCCCAGGCCGTGGCTTCCGGCAGGCTCACGCTCCCGGAGGAGGTTGATCATGGTGGATAGGATGCTGAGACGCCCCGGAAGGGGCAACAGGCGGAGGAGGTCCCGCAACTTCAGGGCCTGGCAGAGATTCTGTCCCGACGGCAGGACCTGCCCGTACTGCCCCCACGACAACACCACGCACCTGACCACCTCTGGTCAGCCGCACTTCTACAGGCTGGCGACAACCGGCGAGACCTCCGACGCATCGGTGATGCTCTACCGCCACAACACGCCGGATGGCGGCTCGATGCTGGTGAGGCGCATGACGGTGGCCAGGGAGGCGGAGATAGTCACGGCCTTCTGCACCGCCTGCGCCCAGGAGATGCGCGCACCGCAGGTGCTCTGCTACCAGCGCACGCTCGCCACCGGCGAGGTGGTGGGACTGAAGACGGAAGACGACGCTCAATCGAAAGGAGAATCGACATGAGACTTGCAGCACAGGCCAAGGGCGGATTCTACCCAACTCCGGAGAGGGTGGTCGACCTGATAGCCAGCCTGATCGGTTCGCCGGCCGGTTACCTGGACAGGAACAGGCTGGCCCTGCGCATCCTCGACCCCTGCTGCGGGCCCGGAGAGGCCGTGGCCCAGCTTGCGGAGAGGCTGAGGCTCTCCTCCAGGGCGCCCGTGGAGACCTTCGGGGTGGAGCTTCACAGGGACCGTGCGGAGGAGGCAGCGGAGCTACTGGACCACTCCCTTGCCTCCGACCTGTTCCAGACCTCCATAGCCAACGGCGTCTTCAGTATCCTGTTTCTCAACCCGCCCTATGACTTTGACCAGGAGAAGAGACGCGTGGAGCACGCCTTCCTCACACACTGCACCCGGTACCTTAAGGAGGACGGCCTCCTGGTGTTCATCGTACCCAGGAGCAGGCTTGCGGTCTCCGCCCGCTACCTGGCCTCCCACTACGGGAGGATACGGTGCTGGGCCTTCCCTCACCCGGAGCGGGAGGCCTTCGACCAGGTGGTCCTCATTGGGCGCCGCAAGCCCGAACCCGGCCCCGACACTCCGGCTGAGGGGCAGATACTGGAGTGGGCATCCGGGGAGGCGGCGGCTCTGTACCGCCACGACTACCCCGTGTACACAGCTCCCGCGACAAGAGCCGGAGACGTGCTCTTCACCACCAGGACGGTGGACCCGGTGGCCGCAGCTTTGGAGGCACGAAAGTCGGGCCTATGGACGAGCACGGAGGTCACCGACTCCCTCTGGCCGGCGCAGGCTCCCAGGACACGGCCCCTCATGCCCCTGCGACGGGGGCACATGGCGATGCTGGTGGCGGCGGGCTTCCTGGACAACCTCCAGTTGGAGGCGGACGGCAGTCGCATCCTGGTCAAGGGCAGGACGTCCAAGGAGATGGCGCTGGCGGAGGAGACGGAGGAGACCGAGGTGTACAGGGAGAGACTCAAGACCACCGTGGTCGCCCTGGACCTGGACGACGGCTCAGTCACCGACATCGCCGCCTAGTCTACCCCAGGCCTGCCTAGATTTTGTGGCAGGCTGAGCCCGGACTTGACGACGCGAGGCTAACCGCACCACGAGGCCCCGCTTACTCCCACTACGGACGGCGGGGCCTCTCCCTTTGGCACTACACCGGCCGGCTCAATGGACGGCGGCACCCATACATCCACATACAAAGGAAGGAACGACAACATGGACCTGGCAGGATTCATCGACACATACAGAGACGCCATCGCCAGGAGGGTGGTGGAGTCCTACCCTCCCCTCTACAGGCCATCGGAGAGCAACACCAGGCTTCCCAGGCTGCTCCGCTCCCCCCTGGGAGCACACACAGGGTGACGCCATCAGGGGAGCGGCCCTCTCCCTGCAGGCAAACAGAGGCACGACCGTCGTGGGAGAGATGGGCACGGGCAAGACTTTCATTGCAGCTGCTGCGGCCCACGCCGCGGGCTTCAGGAAGGTGCTGGTGGTCTGCCCTCCCCACCTGACCCGGAAGTGGAAGAGGGAGGTGGAGGAGACCGTACCCTACGCACGAACAACCATCGTCTCCTCCATAACCGAGCTGGAGCGGCTGAGGATGCTCACCGGCTCAGGCCCTCTCTTCGCCGTGATGTCCAGGGAGAGGGCCAAGCTCTCCTACCGGTGGCTCCCCGCCACCGTGAAGAGGTGGGCCGTGGCAGGGGGCAGGCTCATGCGCACCGAGGACGCGGGGGAGCCATTCAGGGTACCCACCTGCCCCGACTGCACGGCGCAGGTGGTGGACAGGGACGGCGCTCCCCTCACGGCGGAGGAGCTCAAACGCAAGAGGAGGACCTGCACGAGGTGCGGCTCCCCCCTCTGGCGGGCCGACAACACGGGGCCCAAGAGGTACCCACTGGCGGACTACGTAAAGAACAGGATGAATGGCTTCTTCGACCTGCTCATTGGCGACGAGGTGCACGAATACAAGGGACGAGGCTCCGCCCAGGGTATCGCCGCCGGCATCCTGGCTGACGCCTGCGGCAAGTCTTTGACCCTCACCGGAACCCTCCTGGGGGGCTACTCCTCCACCCTCTTCCACCTCCTCTACAGGTTCTCCCCTGAGATAAGGACGGAGTTCGGGCGCTCCGATGAGCACCGCTGGGTGCAGCGATACGGCTTCGAGGAGCACACCATTGGGAAGTCCGACGATGACCCGGTGGAGGACGGCCGCAACAGCCACAGAAGGAAGTACAGGAAGGTGGTGAGGGAGAGGCCGGGCCTGGCGCCCTCCGCCCTATTCCACCTCATAGGCAACTCCGTGTTCCTCAGGCTCTCCGACGTGGCATCCGGCCTGCCCCCATACGAGGAGCAGGTCCTGCTGTCGGCAATGGACCGGGAGGAGGACCACACGGGGTTCTCCCAGAGAGGCGCATACCAGAGGGTGTTCAACATGCTGAAGCAGGCCCTGGCACAGGCGCTGGCAAAGGGCTCCAAGAGACTCCTGGCGACATACCTCCAGACCCTGCTGGCCTACCCCGACGGCTGCACCAGGGGCGAGACGGTGTTCGACCCCAAGACGGGCGTCCCCATCGTGCAGATGCCTCCCCTATCGGAGGAGAGGCTGTACCCCAAGGAGAAGGCGCTGGTGGACCTGGTGGCCGCGGAGCGGATGGAGGGGCGGAGGGTGCTGGTCTACGCCACCCACACTGGGACCAGGGACATCACGGAGAGGATGGAGAACATCCTCGCACGGCACGGGTTCCGGGTGGCGGTGATGAAGGCCGACGCGGTGGCCCCGGAGCGGAGGGAGGCGTGGGTGGCGGAGAAGGTGAAGCAGGGCATCGACGTGATGATCTGCCATCCCAGGCTGGTGCAGACCGGCCTCGACCTCATCGACTTCCCCACCATCTGCTGGTACGAGACAGATTACAGCGTTTACGTCATGAGGCAGGCGTCGCGGCGGTCGTGGCGCATCGGGCAGACCCGCCCGGTGAAGATAGTGTTCATGGCCTACCGGAACAGTCTGCAGGCCGACGCCCTGAAGCTGGTGGCGAAGAAGCTGCAGAGCTCCCTGGCGGTGGAGGGTGAGCTGCCGGAGGACGGTCTGGCGGCCTACGGGGACGACGGGGACGACCTGATGCTGGCCCTGGCCAGGAGGATCGTCAACGGAGAGGAGGAGGACGCCGACTCGGTGGAGGCGGTCTTCGCCCAGGCACGGGACGCCGAGGCGAACGCCGAGGAGTACCTGGTGGACGGGGACTGGAGGGATGTGGAGGTTGAATCCGAGGCTGTGGAGGTCCCTCGCAGCTGGAGAAGGGAGATCGGGGCCGTCACAGAGATTGTTGCGGGTGACGGCGGAAGTGAAGGTGGGGAGCCATCCACAGGCAAGGATGAGTCCCAGCAGTCGCTCTTCTCCTGGGCGGAGTTCATGGCCGAGGAGCGAGAGGAGAGCCGGGGGCGGAGGCCCAAGCCCGCCTCTACGTCCCTCTTCGAGTGGGCGGTGGAACAGGAGCGGGAGGAGGAGCCGGTCGGCGCGGGACGCTAGACCGCAAGGGCACGGGGAGGTCGCACTACACAAAGCGACGGCCTCCCCGCAGATGGCAACGCAGCAAGGACAACAACGACTCACAAAGGAGATGAAGAGATGGCAAGAGTATTCGTCTACGACGACCGGGAGTTCCCCGACCCGGACCCTGAGATGAGCGTCGAGCAGGTCACGGGCACATTGGCCGACTTCTACGGGGAGATAGCCAACGCCTCGGTGAAGGAGACCACACGGGGAGACGACACGATCTACGAGTTCCAGCGGCGGGTGGGCACCAAGGGCGCCCACGCCCGGAACTAAAGGAGGCAGTCCCATGGACAACCGGACCTTTGGCGGCCTGATGGCGGCAACGCCGCCGGCAGACCTCAGAATCCTTGAGCTCACGGTGGAGCTCACACGGCCCGACGGCTCCTTCGACCTGGACGCCGCGGCCGCCCGGCAGGGTGAGGTGGAGATGGCCTGCGTCCAGGCGCAGGACTACGCCGCTTCCACGGGGCGGCTGCTGGAGGCGCTGCGATGGCAACTGCGGCCCCGGCGCTCCTAAGCGGCCTGGCGAACCTGCTCCTGCGGCGTCCGCCGTCGCTGCGGGAGCTGGTCACGCTCGTCGGCTACGCCGACGACTACGCCTGGTTCGCGGGGCTCGTGCGCCGCCTCTTTCCCCAGGAGGCGGAGGCGGCGCTTTCGGCCCCCGACATACGCAGGAGGGTGGAGCGGTTCGCCAACCTCTTCGGAGAGCGGCACTTCCCCCTCTACGCCCCCTACTTCGAGTTCTTCATGGACGAGGGGGACGAACCCCCCTGGACCTGGCTGCGAAAGGGCATCCCCTTCGAGCTGATGGGCTTCGGCTACGACGGCCTCCACGAGATGTGGGACGGCTACCGCGAGGGGACCTCGGCCCTGGTCCTCCTGGCCAAGCCCCCCGATTCCATCTACGAGGGACCTGACGGGCTGCGGGTGGCCTGGCTTGAGTCAGCCGCCGAGCGCATCCCGCAGGAGACCCTGCTCCGCATCCCCCAGGGCGGCATACCCCTGGACGACCTGGCCGAGGCGCTGAAGGGGACGAGGTTCGAGGGGGCGGCGCAGGCCGCCTCCTGGGTCTTTGCCGAGACGGGCAACTTCTTCCTGGATGCCTGCTATGAGGACGGGAACTACGACGGCTTCTCCGACCCCTGGGAGGACGACATCATCGCGGAGGGCACGGAGGAGTGGCGCGAGGCCAGCGCCCTCATCGACTCGGTGACCCGGTTGGCCGACTGGCTGGAGGATGACCTGCCCGGCCGCTTCGCCGAGATGCTGGGCGTCGTCCTGGGGCGGCTCCCCAAACAAGAACAGGAGGTAAACGATGAGTGTTGAAGTCGATACGACCCAATGGTCCCTGCCGGGGCCGGCGGACATGCCCAGGGACGAGCTCCAGATGCAGCTGGAGGTCTACAAGGAGACCATCCTCCTGCGGGGCTTCGAGAACGACTCGGCCTGGGTCAGGACCGTCTCGGCGGACGCGATCGCCAACGTGTTCACCCAGCACCTGGGGTCCTCCTCGGGGCTCCTGCCCCAGGAGGCCCTCTGGTGGAATCAGGGCGAGACCGGACAGGTGGTGGGCCTCTGGCGGCCGCCGCAGGTCTGGTCGGTGGCCCTGCAGCTGGAGGCGTTCAAGCCCCCCGCCCGGCTCAGGCTTCCCATGCCGGGGCTGGTCTTCGTCTGCTCGCCGGGCCGCGCCCCCTGGGTCTACGCCGCGCTGAGCCGGCCAACCGACACCGAGCAGCAGTTCTTCCGGGTCCCGGCCTTCAACGTCTTCGGCGACGGGAGGGTCTGCCCCGGAAGCCACCGGTTCCCCGAGGAGGTGGGGCTGATACCGGAGTCCTTCTTCCAGTCCTTCTTCTCGGGTACCGGCGATTCACGGGACCGCTCGAAGAAGCACCCCGACAACCTGCAAGCGCTATGGGAGGAGCTTGATGGAAAGACAGAATACCCAACCGAGGACCTGGTTCCCCAGTGCACGGTGGGCCAGGCGATGGCGGTCTCCGAGGGGAGACGTGGCTACCGCTAGCGGGGCGCCGGGGCCGGTGGGCTACCTGGTTAACCACCCCGCCGGACTCGCCGGAGTCCAGGGAATCGGCTACGACTACGTTCTGGGATCAGGGGGCGTCTACGTCCAGTCCCAGAGCGCTGACCTGGTGGCGCGGGTAGTGGTGGCCCCCGGCGAGGTGCGCGGGCTCGCTCCCGTTGACGAGAAGGTGGCGCTGCCCAACGGCCCCATCCCGGCGCGCCTCTTCGAGAAGGGGATGTGCTGGTTCCAGGACGCCCCGGACACCGAGCGGCTCTTCGCAGTGCGCTGGGACGGTCGAGCCTACAAGCTGGTGGTCCCCCAGCAGGCGGGGACCGCAACGAGACTCGCGTATCAGCCCCCCGCAGGGGTGGTCGCCGAGTTCCACTCCCACGGAGGTTCTCGCGCCTTCTTCTCGGCCACCGACGACCGGGACGAGCAGGGCTTCCGCATCTACGGCGTCGTCGGACGCCTCGACACCCCTAAACCGGAGCTGCGTCTCCGGGTCGGGGTCTACGGCCACTTCGCCCCGGTGGACTGGTCGCAGGTGTTCGACGGCCCGCAGCCCAGCGTCTGGCTCGTGGGCGAAGAGCCGGAGGCGACATGGAATACCGAATCGGAAGACAAGGAGGTGAACTGAAGATGCCCTACTACCTGGACAACGCATTCCTGCTGGACAACCCCTGGATCACCGTGGTCGGCTGCGGCGGGACGGGCGGTTTCGTGGCGGAGGGTCTCTGCCGCCTCTTCCAGGGCAGGCAGGCCACCATCGTCCTGGTCGACCACGACCGGGTGGATCCCCACAACCTGCTGCGCCAGAACTTCTACGCAGAGGACGTGGGCCGCTTCAAGAGCCAGGCCCTCGCCGACCGGCTGGCCAGGGCATTCCGGCGTCCCGTGGGCTACTCGGTCTATGCCTTCCGGGACAAGGAATCCCAGCTCGAGGGGGGCCGCTACCCCGGCCTTCCCTCCTACGGGAACTCCCTGCTAATTGGCTGCGCCGACAACGCCGCCGCACGGCGGGCGATGGCCGAGTCCCTGCCGGGCGACCCGCGCCGGTGGCTCATCGACGCGGGCAACGACACCAACTGGGGACAGGTGCTTATCGGCAACGTCGCGAACGAGCTGGCCTGGGACGAGCCGGCCTTCACGGGCGAGACCTGCTACCTGCTGCCCGCGCCAACGCTCCAGCGGCCAGACCTGCTGACCGCCGTGTCGACCACGCCGCCGGACGTGGACTGCGCGGCCGCCCTCGACCTCACCGACCAGGACCCGACCATCAACCAGATGATGGCGTCGCTGGTCCTACAGGTGGTCCGCCGCATGGTGGCGGGAACCTGCCCCTTCATGGGCCTCTACCTGGACATGGAGCAAGGGACGGTTACCCCGACCTACGCCACCCCGGAGACGGTGGCGCGGGTGGCGCGGTCCGACGCCCTGGAGGGAAGGTAGCGACCTGGTGAACAGTGCTCAACAAACTCATTCAAACAAGGAAACAAGGAGAGGAGAAACCAATGCTTGACCAAAATGGAAACGCCATGACCACGACAACCCCGCATCAAGTGCGGGGCAGGCTCTGGCAGGACAATCACAGCGGGCTCCGCGGACACAAGCTCATGACGAAGGAGCTCGGAGCCACGATCCCCGCGATCGGAGCCAACGAGAACGCCGACGACCACGACGCCGTCCTCGCCCCGGCCAAGCTGTTCAGCCCCTACAACGGCTGGCGCTGGTATATCACCGAGTGGGACGCCGAGACCGGACTATGCTTCGGCCTCGTCGAAGGGTTCGAGACGGAGCTGGGTTATTTTGACCTGACGGAACTCTCGGAGGTAACCGTGTTCGGCCAGGTCCCCGCCGTGGAGCGCGACCTGTACTGGGAGCCGCAGACCCTGGGCGAGATCAGGAGACAGTCGCGGTAGTGAAGGCAGCCAGAAAAGAAAGCAGAGAAAGGAGAAACCATGCTTGACGAAACTGGAACGGAATCAACCCGCTCGGATGCCCTGAGCGCTGACGAGGTTTTCTTCGGCGATGCGGGAGACGACGCGGCGGCTGCGGTTGCCGAGGAGCAGGACGCCAACGAGGAGACCGCACAGGACCCGCAGGATGCCGATGACGCTGAGGAAGAGGCCGGTTCGCCGGAGGACCTGAAGGTCGTCGTGTCCATCAAGGGAGGCAGGGCCACCATCGGCGTGCAGCGGCCCTCGTCGGACCCCCACATCGAGTCCTTAGAGGACTACGACCTATCGGGGTTGGCACAGGAGACCCTGGCAGTCGTCGAAAGGGCGAGGGCCAAATGGGAAGACGAACCCAAGTACCCGGCTCACGAGAAACCCGCTCCCCCCGCCAGGCGTCGGCCCCGGCGTGAGCAGGGGTCGACGCAGGCTTCGACCGACGAGGGAGGGGCAGACCGACAACGGCCCGAGGCGCTGAGGCTGTTCTAGGGGCCGGGTATCGCCTTCCAAGGGCCCGGTTGGGAGTGACTAGGCATGTGGCCGCCGCCAGTAGGTGCGGCCACATGCCTTTCGGAGCGACTGCCTGTGTCGGCGTTTTCGCATTTGCGTGGTCAACGGAGACCCACGAACATGCGGACCTGAATGCTATTGCAGCAACAATACGACGGAGGGGACAAGAGCCGAGACGCCCATCCGAATCTGACCTAGGAATCCTCTGAACAAGGGGTTACGGGGTGTCTTTTGGATGGTCGGGTTTTCCAACAAGGTTTTGAGGTCGCCAAATGGGCTCATTTTGGGGTGATTTTGGGCCCGTACTCACCTTAATCCGGCTCTTAGCCTGGTCTTGGACACACTGTCCCCCAGGTCAGCCTCCCAAGTAGCGTTGGGAGGTGGCCAGATTGGACAAGCCCAGCAACAAGGCCAGGCGTTCCGTGTTCTTGGCCAGACCTCTGTAACGTACCCCCGCTTTCGCGAGGGCAGGCTCTCGGCATAATCGAACAGCTTCTTCACGTTCAGGAAGGGGTGTTCCACCCCCCGATCGGAGTCGGGGGCAGGCTTTTCGCACGGATAGACGCTTTGGCTTTCTCTGTCAAGGCAGCCAGGCTCCCCGGTTCCAGCTTCCGTCGTTGCCCAGGTTTCAGCGCCACTTGCCACTCGACCCCCAACTCCAGATTCTCCTCTCGCTTCTGTACCCCCAAGTACCCGGCATCACCCCACACTTGAGTCTCATCACCATGCAACAGCCGGTGAGCTTGAGTCACATCATGTACATTGGCCGATGTGGTTGTGAAGCTGTGCACCAGACCCGTTTCCGCATCCACTCCAATGTGTAACTTCATACCAAAGTGATATTGGTTCCCCTTCTTCACCTGACGCATCTCCGGGTCCCGCTGCCCAGTCCGATTCTTGGTCGAGGACGGCGCCTCTATGATGGTGGCGTCCACTATGGTCCCTTCCCTGAGCCGCAGACCTTGGGACGCCAGGTGCTCGTTGATCTCCTCAAACAACCCCTGGCTCAGCTGATGACGCTCCAGCAGGTGTCGAAAGTGCAGTATCGTACTTTCGTCAGGCAACTGGTCGGTCAACCTCAAACCCACAAAACGGCGCACCGACTCCGCCTCGTACAGCATATCCTCCATCCCAGGGTCGCTCAGATTGTAAAACAACTGCACACAGTGAACCCGAAACATCACCGATAGATCATAGGGTCGTCGGCCTCTACCCGCTTTCGGGTAGTAGGGCCGGATACGCTCTTCCAACCTCTCCCAGGGAATCAGATCGTCCATCCGCTCCAGAAAAGCCTCTCGCCGAGTCTTCCGCTTCTTGTGCTGGTAATCCAAGTCGGCAAAGGTTGGCTGGTCCGTCATTGCGCCCTCCCTACCATTGGCGTGATTTCCTCTCAGTATGCCATAATCAGGACGACCTGTTCAGAGATTTCTTAGATTAATTCGTATTTGCCAAAGAAAGACTTACTGCGGTATAGTACATCGTTAGACGTACTGTTGAGTAAAGCAACTCAAGACACGGGGCCATATTCCAAATTGGTTAGCAGTGACCAAACCCGTCGTTGTGCACTGAAGAGCTTTGGTGCAATAGGCGATCAAGCACAGCATAGCCTTATTCGGAAAATGGATCGTTGAGCGAGGCTCTGTGTCCTTCCGCCACAAAAATGTAGCGACAAATATGCGAACCTCAATATGTGATCATCATCGGCAACAATCACTGACCTTAATTGAATGATCCTTCAAATAGTGTCTAGGAATCTGTCCCAAGGACACAATGCCCGTGGAGGGATGATGGCGTCTAGCAGAGCTTTACTAATGTTCAGATTCCTTTGCTTGCGGAGGTCATTCTGCTTACGTCGCGGTGTATTGAATAATTCCAAGGCAGTCAATGATGCGCACTCCTAATCGCTATCGCCCTAAGAAGCGTAGCTTATTTGTCCATCCTGACGCGGACCTAGACGAATTGGCTCGCTCTGTAACTTATGTGGGAAGTTCCGAACACAAAGATTTCCCCAGCTTTGCCGGCTTGCCCAAGTTGCGGTCCGACGCCGCATGTTGCCCCCGGACTATTCGTGACCAAGAATTGGTGACTGAATGGTTGCGCTCAGCTATTAGCAGGGGTGCAACTGGCGCGCCTTGGGAGGGTGGGTTTCCTAGATATGCCTGGTATAAGGCAAGTGATATCGTGTTTGAAGCGAGGCTAGTAAACCGAGGGAATGGTTCATATAAAGGTTATCCCCTCGACGCTGACGAGTGGCCTAAGGGTATTGAGGAGATTTATGCCTAATATTTTCTTTGAGACGGACTGGGTAGACCCAGAGGGTGTCAATGGTCCAGAGTTGGCAGCTACTTGGGCGAACCTGACAATTCGGGCAGGCGAGCACGTTCTGACCCGCGTACTGGATCAGCGGGTAAAGACGGTGAGAGACTACGTTCGAGTACCTCTCTATCCCCTTGCTGAATGGCTGGTTACAAACTGGTGGTTTCTAACCAACGAGTTTGAAAATCCAATCAAAAAAAGCGATTTAGATTTTCACCGTCGACACTCGCTCGGTGCCAACCGGGAAGGTTATGCTTATCCTAGTTTAGAGGTTATTCCGTCCGGTTCAAGAACACGCATTGCCTGGAGTAGTGCTCAGTCTAATTGGACCAAAGTCGAGTTCTTGCTAAAGGAAGGTGAACTTTGGGTTGCTAGCGACGAGTTTCGTGAAAGTTGTGCAGATTTGATCAACCAAGTTATTGGTCGTCTTGTGGATCGCGATGTCGCTGAAACGCTCTTGGAAGAAGAGTGGTCTGCGATTCAGGAAGCTGACTCAGAAGAGTTGATATTCTGCGCTACGTCAGCCGGATTGGGCTGGGATCCTTATGATATGGATGACACGAAGAGCCGACTGGTCCTCATGTTGGACGGGAAGTTAAGGAACATCCTTGACGAAGCCGTACCAGCGTTGGATCCTGAAAACCTTGAAGCAGGGTGTTCAGCCATTTCCGATGCCATAGACAAGGCCAAAATCAATGGCCTTTCTATGAATCGCCTCGGTCTCTTCGGCGCTGAATTTAGCACAACTCCTAACTTAGCAAACCCACCATGGGAAACGGGTTACTCTATGGCACAGCATCTGAGAGATAAATTAGATATAGCTAATGGTCCTTTGCCAACCATCAAAGAATTGGCAGATGTACTCGGCGCACAGCCAGAGTTGCTAGAAAAGGCAACTCTGCCAGTGGGGAATTTTGCTGCAGCTCAGCTTGTCGACGGCGTTGTAACAAGCCAAGCTGACGGAATTCCGGCATTTGCATTTCGTAAACTTGATGAGAACCGCAGACGGTTTCACTTTTGTAGGGCTCTCGCAGAGGTGTTAGTGTCTCCGGGTTCAGATGCGCTAATAACACGAGCGCAATCCGAGAGGCAGCAACGCAATCGAGCATTTGCTGCTGAATTTCTTGCTCCTTCATTAGGATTGAGGGACAGAGTGTCTCGATCTGTTGTCGACGGTGACGACATAGCAGAATTGGCATCAGAATTCCAAGTCTCGTCGACTCTAATTGAACACCAGATTACTAACCACGGGATAGCCCAGGTTCGGCAGTAGAATAGGGGAGTTACGGCAGTCAAGGACTGGGAGTTATAGGCTAGCAATATCCTTGATTGACAATCTCGTCTAACCAAGGAGCCCCTCAAGGTTGGGTATGCTCTGTCTGTATCATCGAACGAGACTTTCCTGTGTTCAATTCGAGGAAATGCTCATTCTCGTTCGAGATTGTCAGCTTTCCTTCTTGCGCCGAGTCACGCACCTACAATTGTCTTGCTGACCTAATCACTTTAGCGGAGCATCACCTTCCAACCTAAAGAGAAAATTACACATTATGCCTCTCAAGTAGGCTTCTCCCAGTGTCAAGTCAGGTACTGTGTGCTGACAGCAACAGCTTTAGGGAACCTCTGAACAACGGGGGCTTTGCCGGTTTTTGACTTGGGCAGTGCTTTAGAAGGATCTTCCGCCTTCCGATTTGGCCTGGATTAGGCTCTTTTGCGCCCGGTATCGGCTCCTTTTACGGTCTGACTGACTGTTGGGCCCACTACCCCCTAGTGTCCTGTATCCGTAGTTCCTCGCATTATTCGAGGGCTTTCTGAAAGGACAGAGAATCGGATTCTTGCTCAAACCAGGGTAGTGGATCAGCATCGATCACCCCTTTATTTGCCAATGTACTTTGGTTACACCACACTAGGAGTCTGTCCGATATTTGTTGTGGACTGGACGCAAGGAAAAGAGTGCGGGCTACAGTGGGAAGGGTTAGACTAAGAGGCAACATGTGGGAGGTGTGAGATGGCCAAAGAGTACCGCCCTTATGGACTGGAACAGGCCTATCTGTTGCCGCAGGCGCCTCGTGAGTGGCTCCCGGAGGGTCATTTGGCCCTGTTCCTGGAAGACGCGGTGAGCCTACTGGACATAGAGGAGATTGCCGTGCGGTTCAAGAGAGGGCGTGGACCCCGGGCTTACCATCCCAGGATGCTGCTTTCTCTCTTGCTGTACGGCTACTGCACGGGAGTCTACAGTTCCAGGAAAATAGCGGCGGCTTGTGAGACGGACGTGGCCTTCCGGGCGCTGTGTGGAGGCCAATTCCCGGACTTCCGCACCGTGTCCGATTTTCGCAAGAACCACCTGGAAGTCTTTGCGGGTCTGTTCATCCAAGTACTGGGAATGTGCCGGGAGGCAGGTCTGGTGAAGATGGGACACCTCTCCCTGGATGGGAGCAAATACCAGGCCAACGCCTCGAAGCACAAGGCCATGAGCTACGGGCGGATACAAGAGACGGAGCCCCGGTTGGAAGCGGAGATAGCGGAGTTGTTGCGCCGGGCCGCCGAGATTGACGAGGCGGAGGATGCGGAATACGGCGATGATGCTCGGGGGGATGAACTACCTGAAGAACTGCGGCGGCGGGAGGTGCGACTGGCCAAGATGAGGGAGGCGAAGGTGCGGTTGGAAGAGCGGGCCAAAAGGCGTGCGCTGGAGCGGGCTGAAGGAGGAAGGGCTAGACCCGAAGAGGCGGAAGCTGCGGCGGCCAAGGCTGTGCCCCGGCCCAAGGAGCAGAGCAATTTCACAGACCCGGACAGCCGGATCATGAAGAGTTCCCACGGTTGGATACAGGGCTACAATGCTCAGGTTCTGGTGGAAGCGGGGAGCGGAGTGATCGTAGCCCAAGAGGTGACGCCCCAGAGCGCCGACAGCCCCAGATTGGGCCCTATGCTGGAGATCTTGGACCAAAACCTGGCAGGTATAGGAGTCCCGGCAACAGAGCGGTGTCCCCTGTTATTCACGGCAGATGCGGGATATTGCAGCGAACGCAATCTGGGTATGCTCGCCGAAAGACAGTTCGATGCCTACGTAGCCACGGGTCGGGAGAGACACCACCAAGCCGGGATAGGTCAACAGGTAAAGGTCAGGACGCCGCTGCGCTCCGCCATGCGGTCCAAGCTGCAGACGCCTGAAGGACGGGAGGTGTATGCACGTCGCAAGGTCATCACTGAGCCGGTCCACGGGCTTACCAAACATGCTCGGGGCTTCAGGCAATTCCTGCTCCGTGGCATCCACAAAGTGGCAGGGGAGTTCACCCTGGTGTCCTTGACCCACAACCTGCTGAAGCTGTGGAGGGCAAACCCGGTGGCCGCGGGTTCGGCAAACCCGGCCTGAAACGCCAAACCCTGTCCAGCAGGCCCCTTTCGGGGGGCCGGAGCGAGGGTGTAAGACCCCACCGGTCCAAATCTGGACTAACTGCCCAGCCCAGACCACCACCAACACTGCACATCACACCCACCACCCAAACCGCTCCTGGGAATCTTCAGACACACTCCTAGTGGCATAATAATGCTTCGATTTCATGGGCTTGCAGCTACACTACCGGGCTTCACGGCGTTGACCCAGGTATCGCAAGGCATTACACTTTGGCACATGACGGAACAAACTGGGATAAGAGCCGCAGAGGGAGCCCGCCGAGTGGTGGACATGGCTTCGGAGAAGCTGGCCACGGACATCGTTATGCTGGATATGCGCGGCCCTTACTCCTTCACCGACTACTTCGTAATTCTCACCGGCGAGACTCGTCGTCAGATACGTGCGCTGCTGGACGACATCGAACAGACCATGGAGGAGGCGGGAATGTACCTGCACCATATAGAGGGCACCGCGGACGGCGGGTGGGTCCTGCTCGACTACGGCGACCTGGTGGTGCACGTGTTTGGGCCGGAGGAGCGGGAGTTCTACCAGATAGAGTCGCTCTGGTCCCGCGCCCCGGTTCTCTTCAGGGTCCAGTAACCCACCGGTCCACGTCCCTTTCATAGCTCAGGACCTCATCGCGTGAGAAGAAGAGGGCAATCTCTTTAGCAGCCGATTCAGGGGAATCGGAGCCGTGGACCAGGTTCTGGCCGATGTCCACTGCCAGGTCTCCCCTGATCGTTCCGGGTTGGGCCTGAAGAGGGTTGGTCGCCCCCATCGTGTTCCGCACCATCTCCACTGCGTCCGGTCCTTCCAGCACCATAGCTACGATTGGGCTGGAGGTGATGAAGTCCACCAAGCCCTCGAAGAACCCCTTGCCCACGTGGGCCGAGTAGTGGGTGGACGCCATCTCCCGCGACATCTGGAGCATCTTCATAGCCACTATTCTGAGGCCGCGGCCCTCCAGCCGGGAGATGACGCTGCCTGCAAGGGCGCGCTGCACTGCATCGGGCTTGACCAGCACCAAGGTCTGCTCTGTACTCAAGTGTGCCTCCTGTAATCTAATTGCTTAAAAGTGGTTGGTTACGCCGGGCGTCGCGGCGTCGATATGGACGGCTTTCTGAGGTAGAACGGCTCCAGGGTCGATACGTCGGCCTGCTCCCCCTTCATCAACCTCTCGTAGCCCATCCGGGCCAGGGTGCCCGGCCTCCGTGTGGGAGGCGTATGCTCGGCCAGCACAACCCCGTCACCAGAACACTCCTTCAGCGCGGGCTCCAGAAGCGACGATCCCTCTCCGCAGAAGAGGACGGCTCCCTCGATACTGGAGCACACCTCCTCCGGCGCTGCTATCCAGGCGTCACGCGCCGTCTTCAAGACCCCGTCTTCCTCTGTGTATACGGCTGCCGCAACCTCGTTCCGGCCCGCGTCCAGCACGGCGCACACGGGCATCCCTAAGCCGCTAAAGGGGTCGGCCTCTATCTCCAGGGTGTTCAGGGCAACCAGTGGAATGCCCAAAGACACGGCAAGGCCCTTGGCCGTGCTGAGGCCCACTCTCAGGGCGCTGAACCCGCCCGGGCCGATGGCCACAAAGACACAGGTCAGGTCTTTGGGCGTCGCGCCGTTGGTCTTGAGCAGATGGTCGATCGCGGGGAGAAGCTCCACTGAGTGGTTCTGGCGCGACACCCAGGAGTACTCCGCCAGCAGCCTCCCTTCCTCCGAGAGGCCGGCGCCGGCGTACCTAGTGGACGTGTCGATGGATAGCTCCATAGAATTCCTAGCTCCTTCTCCGGTAGGCCGCCGTCCTGCTCAGCCGCTTCTCCACCTGCGATAGGAGACTCTCGTACCGCTCTCCCCTGGCCTCCAGTTGGATGAGGCGCTCGTTTTCGCCCTCGTAGGTGAGGGTTATCAGCATATAGGGCTGTGGGAACACCTCCAGCGCCTTGCTCGCCCACTCTATCACGGATACGCCGTCCCCTGCCAGATACTCCTCCAATCCCAGGTCCACAACCTCGGCAACTTCATCCAGGCGATAGATGTCGATGTGGTACAACGGCAGCCGTCCCTGATGAACGGAGACCAGGACAAAGGTGGGGCTTCGAACGTACTCATCGACGTCCAGACCCTTCGCTATCCCCTGGGTCAGGCACGTCTTGCCCGCGCCAAGCTCGCCGGATAGAAGGAAGACGTCGCCGGGTTCGGCGTACTGCCCCAGAGCGCTGCCAATCCGGGCGGTCTCCCTTGCGCTGTGGCTTCTCAAAACCAGTGGAGTCATCTACGTGAAGTGGTCCCAGCCGCGCCGGGCAATGTCTATATCCGTTCCGTCATCGTTCAACACCCGGACACGACCGGGGCGCTCGGCAACCAGACGTCCTATGATCGAAGCGGACGGGCCCAGCGCAGCCAGCGCCCCTGTGACCACCTCCTCGCTGCCAGTGAACAGAAGCTCGTAGTCCTCGCCGCCGTTCAGGGCCAGCTGCAAGTGGTCCTGGGGGAAGGCCCTCTTGAGGTAGGTGTCCACGGGCGCCTGCGAGGCGCAGACCACTGCACCTACACCGCTGCTGACGGCCAGCTTGGTCAGGTCGTCTATGAGGCCGTCGCTGACGTCCATAGCTGCCCGTACCCCCTCTCTGACCAGCGCTTGACCCTCACGAAGTCTGGGGATGGGGTGAGCATGGGCATCGTTCAAGTGCTTCTTCAGGTCCTCGTCAAGGGGCAAGCCATCCAGGTGCGCCTTCAGGCCGCCGGCGGAGCAGCCCAGTGGTCCCGTGACAGCGACCATGTCGCCTGGCCGAGCTGCGCTGCGGGTCAGGAGATGCCCTTGGGCGGCGCCCACGACGGCGATTGTGACAAAGGTGACGGGCGAGCGCACCATGTCCCCGCCCGCTATAACGCAGTCGAACTCGCGGCAGGCGGAGAGCATCCCTTCATACAGGGCCTTCACGTCGTCCACCTCAGTCTGGGGCTTGAGTCCCAGGGTCACCAGAGCGTGCAGAGGCAGCCCGCCCATGGCGGCGATGTCGCTCAGGTTGACGGCCAGGGCCTTCCAACCCAGGTCTCGCCATGATACGTTGTCGTGCAGGAAGTGGACGCCCTCCACCATCGTATCGGTGGTTGTCAGTTCCGTGGAGTCCCGGTTGAGCCAGGCGGCGGCATCGTCCCCGATGCCCAGCGTCATGGGAGAGGGTAGATCCTGGGCGCACACCATCTCGTGGAGGACCCGAATCAGTGCAAACTCGCCTATCTCTGAAACCTTCACGTGTGGCATTATATCTTTCTCAAATCCGGGCCACAAGGCAAGTGTGCTATAGTATGTAACCTGGACAAGGCTCGCGAGCGTTCTTGCTCAGGCCGAGTCAGTTCATCCGTATCACATTTAGCCGGAGGTGAATCATGCCCATTGTCAAAATCGAGTTGTACGCCGGGAGAACCAAGGAGCAGAAGGCGGAGCTGGCCAAGGCCATAACCGACGCGGTGGTCAACATAGCCCGCACGACCGCCGACGAGACCATTGTGATTTTCACTGACGTGGAGAGGGAGAACTGGGCCAAGGGCGGAACGCTGGCATCGGAGCGCTGAAGAGGCGCGACAGTAGCGCGTCCAGCGTAGGGGCGCTTCGCGGAGCGCCCCTACATTCGTCATGCCCGTGACGACGGGCATCCAGGAGCGGGGCGGTGGGCTCCCGTCTGCAGAGACCTTTGCATAACCCATAGCGTCATCCCGCAAGAATTGCCCCACCGTCATTCCTGCGGAAGCAGGAATCTAAAAACGCTGTCTGCAAGGCTACGATGCCTTGGAATAGAGGCCTTAGATTCCCGTTTTCAGAGACCTTTGCATAACTCTGGTATCTTCCCCAAAGATGCGCGTTTCACTGTCATTCTGAGCGGAGCGCAGCGGAGTGAAGAATCCAAAGCCTTTGCCTGCAAAGCTACGTTGTCTTGGGATGAAACCCTTTGGATTCTTCGCTACGCTCAGAATGACATTCAACGGAACTGCGGCACAAGTTACGCAAAGGTCTGCTTCCGCAGGAATGGGAGAGTAATCGCCGCGCCTAGCCTACGTCCTCGGCGGTCCTCTCGACACTCTTGGTCCGCTTCTCCAGGGCGCGCCGCTCCAGTAGCACCCTGCGGCCGCACTGGACGCACCGGATGCCTATGTCCGCTCCCAACCTGGATACACGCCACTTGTAGCTTCCGCAGGGATGCGGCTTGCGCATAGTGACCACGTCCCCTATGCCCCACTCCATTATCATCGCCGCTCCTCTTCCCTGGCCCTGTTTATGCTCTGGCGAAGCTCCTGGGCCGACCGCCTGGCGGCGTCTGCGAAATCGCCCGCGTCTCTGGAGGCGAAGATGATGCCGCGAGACGAGTTGATTATCAAGCCCTCGCCGTCCGCGTTCACTCCATACTTGACGGTGTTCTCCAGGTCGCCGCCCTGTGCGCCTACGCCCGGCGCCAGTATCACCATGTCCGGGCAGATTTGACGCACCGATTGCAGCTGCTGAGGGAATGTGGCGCCAACCACCAGCCCGGCGTTGCCTCTGCCGTTCCACTCCATAACCTTGCGGGCCACCTCCTCGAAGAGTGGGCGCTGTGGGCTGCCGTTCCCCACTGGAAGGTCCTGGAAGTCGACGGATCCCGGGCCGGAAGTGTGACACAGCACCAGGATACCCCTGTCTGCGTACTCCAGAAACGGCTCGATGGAGTCTGTGCCAAGGTACGGGCTGACCGTTACGGCGTCGAATCCCCACCAATCGAAGACGGCCCTTGCGTACGCCTTAGCCGTAGAACCGATGTCGCCGCGCTTGGCGTCGCCGATGACGGGGATGTCATCCGGGATGTGCTCAAGGGTGCGCTGAAGGGCCTCCAAGCCCGGAATACCCAGGGCCTCGTAGAAGGCCATGTTCGGCTTGTAGCAGCAGACCTGGTCCGCAGTGGCCTCTATGATGGCCTTGTTGAACTCCAGCACGTCATCGATGGGCATCAGGGCCGGATCAGGGTCCAGTCCCACGCACACCAGCGACTTGTTCTTACGGGAGGCTGCGGTCAGCTTTTCCTGGAAGGAGGACATGGGGCCTCTCATTAAATTGGACTGTGGGGATAGTGTAAGCGCGTCATAACCGGGACGCAAGATTTGGCCTTCAAGTCCTCAGGCTTCCCCGTATCCGCTCTGCCGTATTATACTGGGCCAAGTGAGAGCATGGGAGGAACATCTTGAGAGTATCCGTGCGCTTCTTTGCCTTGTATCGTGAGAGGGCTGGCACCGCCCAAACGGAGGTCGACGTGCCGGAGGGAGCCACGGCGTTGGACCTTCTGGGACTGCTTCGCAGCCTCTATCCCTCCCTGCCCCCTTTCAACTCCGTCCTCATAGCTGTAAACTCGGAATACGTTGGCACTGAAGACCCCCTTCACGAAGGGGATGAGGTGGCCTTCATACCACCGGTAAGTGGAGGGTAGACATGATAAAGATAACCAGCGAGCCTCTGAACCCGGAGGAGATAACCGCCCATGTCCGCAGGGACAGCAACGGGGCCGTGATCACCTTTCTGGGCACAACACGAGACTTCTCAGAGGGCCGGAACGTGGAGTACCTGGAGTACGAGGCCTACCAGCCTATGGCGGAGAACATGCTCCAACAGATAGCCGATGAGCTGCGTGAGAAGTGGGACATCGCCGACTTCGCCGTCGCTCACCGGGTGGGCAGGGTCGACATCGGAGAGATCAGCCTTGTGGTGGCGCTGTCATCTCCCCACAGACAGCAGGCTTTTGAGGCCGGCCAGTACGTAGTGGACAGGATCAAGCAGCTTGTGCCCATCTGGAAGAAGGAGGCGTTCGAGGGGGGAGAGGTCTGGGTAGGCAGCGAAGAGGAGAGCGCGGCCGCTCCTGCCTCTTGAGCTAAATCCCCAGCGACTGGTACACGGCGTCCCAGCTACCGTGCCGGGACATCAGCTCCATAAACTGGCCCTGCTTCAACGGGTGATCGAAGATGGCCTTCTCCTGAAGGGACTCCAGTGCCTCGGCGGTCTCCAGGGTGTCCGTGTCCACCTGTATCAGAGGCACCTCTTCCTGTCCCGCCTCGTACTGAACGTACTGTATGGGTGGCTGCCCGGCGGTGAGCACAATGCAGCTAGTTGGAGTGCCCAGGGCCGCCATCTGGATGTCCGGCTTATCGCCCCTGACGATGACTGCCTTGTTCTCGAACCTGTCGAAGTACAGCACTCCCCAGTCCAGCACCAGGCCGCCTATCAGGAAGTGCTCCACGAAGTTGTCCTTCTTCTCCTCCCAACTGAGGAACCGACCGTCCAGGTGCTGCGCCAACTGCTCCACGCTCATCCCCAGAAGACGCCTGTCCTCCGGTATGGACGCCAGCACCTTTATCCCATCGGCCTCTAGCCTGGGAGCCAGGTTGCTCTCCACCTCCCGCATCTTGTAGCGGGTCACTCCGTTGATGATTACGCCCGCCAGCCTGTTCCCAAAGAGACCCTTTGCCCTTTGAGCCTCGTCCGCAACTGCGCCGGACGCGTATCCCAGCACTGCGATGACCTGAGAGTCAAGCCTCTCCGCCAGCGCCTGTGAGTTGGCGCCGGCCGCGTCCTGCAATCCGGACAGGCCCTCCACGATGGTGACGTCGGCTCCGCTCCCGACCTGCCGGGACGTCTCCAGAGCCCGGTCCAGCGTCGCTCCCTGCAAGGGCTGCTCCGGGGACGCGCTTACGGGCCATTCTACGGCTGCATCGCCCTGAGAGCCGGCGGCCTGCCTGAGCACCTGCGCGTCGGGATCCGGCTGCGCTCCCTCGGATGTCAACGGTTTGAAGAGAGCCACCTGCTTGCCGTCCTGGGACAGCTTGCGAGCGAGGGTCACGGAAACGGCGGTCTTGCCCGCACGAGGTTGATTCGAGGCTACATATAGTACAGACATACTGGACTATTCCTGAAAGCGTATACGCAACATTAAGGTCGGCGTGAATTATAGCACAAAAGCGTCGGCGGTGTATCTACCGCCTGGAAGCGGAGGCGACAAAGCCGGCAGTTAGGCGGTGTTTCCGTAGGGGCGCTTCGCGAAGCGCCCTTACACCCAGTCATACAAGGCGTCGAGCCATATGAGCGTGTGCGGCTAACGTCACCGTCGTTCCCGCCCACGTATCGGGGTACGGAGCCTGCCCCCGCATCAAGTGCGGGGCAGGCTCCGGTCGGGAACCCGGGATTGGTGGGATACAGCAATCGGAAGGGCTTGGGGATAGGCTCGACCAGTCCCCAGTGATATAATGCCCCAGGTTTCCAGTAATGATTTCCAGTAATGACGCGCGCTGAGCAGAAGGGACCGTGACCCAGTTGGAGGCGCTTCTGAAGGAGTCTGCGTTCCCGGCATTGGGCCTTGGAGATGAAAAGGAGATACTCTTCCAGCGATACTTCCAGGAGCTGGTCGAGTGGAACAGGGTCGTTAACCTCACCGCCATAGTCGGTCCGAACGAGGTCTCAGCAAAGCACTTCCTTGACTCCCTCTCGGTGGCGAGGGTCATTCCGGATGAGGCGCTGGCCGGAGGCAGCCTGGTGGACGTTGGCAGCGGAGCGGGGTTTCCGGGCCTGCCCCTCAAGATAGCGTGGCCCGGCCTGAATGTGACGCTGGTAGATTCCGTAGGCAAGAAGGCGGCCTTCCTGCGTCACGTTGTGGACGCTCTGGGGCTGGAGGGAGTCGAGGTTGAAGTCGGGCGCGCCGAGGCGCTGGCCCACGAAGCGCGTTTGAGAGAACGCTTCGACGTTGTAGCGTCCCGGGCGGTGGCGCATCTTGCGGCGCTGGCGGAGTTGACGCTGCCCTTCTGCAAGCCGGGCGGCATTGTCGTGGCGCAGAAGAAGGCCGGCATAGAGGACGAGCTGAGAGACGCCGAGAGGGCCACTGCCCTTCTGGGAGGAGCGCTGGAGCGTATTGAGGTGGTGGATGACGTGGAGCCGGACGGTCCTCGGTGGCTGGTGGTGTTGAGGAAAGTCGCTCCGTCGCCATCTCGCTATCCCCGGAGGCCGGGTATACCGGCCAAGCGCCCGCTGTAGGTCTGCGTTGAACACCCCAATGGAGGTGCGGCTATCCCCGGTCTGAACGGGCCAACCGAACAAAGCGGCAAGACGATATCCCTGAAGCGGCGGGTGCTCTCCATCCCTACCCTCGTCTCCTTCTCCATTGCCGCGATGTTCCTGCTGCTGCTGATGACCCGCTTCAACATAAACTGGGGCGAGACCAGGGAAATTCTCAAGTCCAGCAACGTCTTTCTATACCTGGTTGCCTTCGCCTCCTACTACTTCGGTTTTCTGCTCAGGGGACTGAGGTGGCGGATTATGATGAACAACGCCAACGTGTTGGGGCCTGACACCCACAACTCGCCCTCCGTCCTGGCCTGTGGGCGCTACGTGTTCATGGGCTGGTTCGCCAACGCCGTGACCTGGTTTCGGCTTGGGGACGCTTACCGGGCATACGTGTTCACGGAGGATACGGGGGCCAGCTTCCCGCGCACAATGGGCACCGTCCTGGCGGAGCGAGTGCTGGACGTTGTGATGGTGTTCATCCTGCTGGTTCTGGCGGCAATGGCCGTTTACGGCGGCGACGACGCGGGCGGGATAGCGCTGTTCCTGGGACTGGCTGCTCTGCTGGTCTTCATTGGGCTGGGTATGCTGGTAGCGATGAAGCAGTTTGGAATGCACATTGCCAGGTTTCTCCCATACCGTTTCAGGGAACCCTACGACCGCTTTCACCAGGGCACAATGGAGAGCTTCAAGCAGCTTCCCCTCCTGTTCGTCATAAGCCTTCTGGTGTGGTTTACGGAGGTGGGAAGACTCTTCTTCGTGATACAGGCCCTCGACCTCTCCGTAGACGTTACCTTCTCTCTGGTCCTCTTCGTGACCCTGGCCAACGCCATGCTGACCACCGTGCCCATAACCCCCGGCGGACTGGGCATAGTGGAGCCGGGTATCCTGGGGCTGCTCACTCTCAGCCTGCCTCGCAGCGAGGCCCTGTCGGTGGCGCTGCTGGACCGCTCCATAAGCTACCTGAGCATTGTGATACTCGGTGGCGTGGTGTTCCTGCTGTACCACATGACTCGGAGATGGAGCCGAAAGTCCTCCGCAAGCAGCCAAGCCCCAAGAGGCGATCTGCCGGCAGAGTGAACGGCGTTGCTTTGACAGTGGATACTTGCCCCATTGTGATATCCTCAGCATTACTAGGTGAAAAATGAAGGATGTGATTGACCAGTTTATGTGGGCTTTCCAACCTCACTTCAGGTTGAAGGTTGAGCGTGAAATTCAGGAGGTTCTGTCTCAAATAGGACTAATAACAAACAATAGGGTCAGGGTGTTGTTAATCGGGTTAGCAATTCAGGGCGACTTGCCGCATCAAACGTGCATTGAACCAGAAGATGGCCCTCTAATGGTCGCTGACTTGAGATCAGTCGAGGAGAGGACAGCCAGAATAATGGAAGCGGACTCTGAATCTAGAGTGATTTACGGCGACCATAGGCTTCATGAGCAACGAAAGCGTGCCTTTTTCCTTCGTTGTCGTGCTCAAGCTATCGCTGAGGCCATTCAAGAATCAGGACGATTTGAAGGGCTCAACTTTTTTGCAAGTGATTCTGCACCCCTCGCAGGTTATGAGATTCATACCTGCATTGGCATACCTAATGGCGCTGTCGAATCCGTCCCCCGGTTTAACAACCCAAAGAAGAATGAACGATATGGGCACCACATTGAAGAATCTTTCCTACAAGCAATAGTCAACTCTTGCCTTGAGAGAACGGACAGAGCCCTATATCTGCTAAACTCTGGCGAGGGGATTTTCGTATTGGGAGATCACGTTGACATTGTTAGGGGCTCAGCCATGCGATTTGTGGAGGGTGTAACCTTTGCCCTAACGCCGCTACCCACCGACCTATTCAGAAACTCAAACGAGGTCTCATCGCTAACCTACGAGCGTTCAGGTGCCAAGGGTCATTTGGTAGTTACAGACGTCGACAATTTGGCAAACAAACTAAAGGTCACCCTTCAAAACCCTGTCGGGTTGGGTGAAGCTAGAAGCGTAAGGAAAATGTTAGAACTTACGGACGAATCTACAGCTTTACTTACTGACGGACGAGCAATCTATGGACTCGGAGAATGCCTCTCTGCACCTGATGTAGCGCAAATAACTATTGAGGGACATTCTAGGTGGTCACTGAGTATCAACGGCACAATACTCATGAAGGTAGCCAATGAACACGCGACGTTGCCGAAGCCAATTCTAGATAAGGACCTCTTTAGGGACGTTGCTCTAAGGAAAGTGGGCACGGTCGAAGTCGACCGCGTTTGGGACATATTTCAATGCGCTCTAGACAATGACCATGGAACCACGATAGTTGTCTCAGAGGATCCGATTTCTGAATTAAGACGTCTTGGCCAGGAAGCTTTGGCCATCAAACCCGAATATCTGGATCACAAAGATGTAGCCCGGCTTGGTCGCATTGACGGGGCCATTGTTCTCGGTGCTGACGGGCGCTGTCACGCGTTTGGGGTCATACTCGATGGGATGGCTTCCTCTTCTGGTGATCGCGCCCGTGGGGCGCGATTCAACTCATCTGTTCGTTACCAAAGAACATCAGATGTTAGCAGCTTAGTTATTGTCATTTCAGATGATGGCACAGTTGACTTAATCCCAAAACTAATGCCCCGTGTTTCGCGTCAAGAAGTGGAAGATGCGGTACAGGTCTTTTGTGAATATTCAGGAGCTGAAGGCAACGACGGTGAAGAATGGGCAAGACGGAACAGAAGAGTTGAAGGACTTAGCTTTTACCTAAATAATCAGCAATGCGACCGGGTGAATGAAGCTTACGAGAAGGAAATGGACTCGCGCCTAGAGTCGCGTGGGATCAAACTGTCCAGAGAGCGCCTGAAACCTAATCCGGATATGGACGATTCTTACTTTTGGGATATCTGAAGTATGGGTAGGTGATGACCATTCACGCTGCAAGCTGGGATGAAAATAGAAGGGCCTCGCCGGTGCACCGGCGAGGCCCTTCTCTACTCTCTATGCCGGACTCTAGTAGTCCATTGGAGGCATTGGAGGGGGCGCCGCCTTCTCAGGAATGTCCGTAACCAGGGACTCGGTGGTGAGGATCATGGTGGCCACGCTGGCCCCGTTCTCCACCGCCGCGCGGGTCACCTTGGCCGGGTCCATAATGCCCTTCGCCAGCAGGGGCCCGTACTCCTCCGAGTCCGCATCGAAGCCCCAGTCGCCCTCGCCCTCACGCACCCTGCTCAGAACCACAGACCCTTCAAAGCCGGAGTTCTCGGCGATGAGCCTGATGGGCGCCTCCATTGCCTTCTGGAGGATCCGAACGCCCGTGGCCTCGTCGCCCATAACATCCAGGTCCTTCAGCGCTTCAACTGCCCTGATAAGAGCCACTCCGCCGCCGGGGACAATCCCCTCTTCCACGGCAGCCCGCGTGGCGGAGAGGGCGTCCTCCACCCTGGCCTTCTTCTCCTTCAGCTCGATCTCGGTGGCAGCTCCCACCTTCACAATGGCAACGCCGCCGGCCAGCTTGGCCATTCGCTCCTGGAGCTTCTCCCTGTCGTAGTCGGAAGTGGACTCTTCGAGCTGGCCCTTGATGGAGTTTATCCTGCCCTGTATGTCCTCGTCCGAGCCTGCGCCTCCGACGATAGTGGTCTCCTCTTTGTTGGCGACCACCCGGCGGGCGCGTCCCAGGTCTTCCGCCGTAACGGAGTCGAACCTGCGGCCGGTCTCCTCGCTGATGATCTGTGCGCCGGTCAGGATGGCCATGTCCTCAAGCATGGACTTGCGGCGGTCGCCGAAGCCGGGGGCCTTCACAGCCAGCGGGCTGAGGGTGCCGCGGAGCTTGTTGACTACCAGGGTCGCCAGGGCTTCGCCCTCCACGTCCTCGGCGATGACCACAACGTTCTTGGTCACCTTCAGGGCGTTCTCCAGGGCCGGCAGCATGTCGGCCACAGCGGTGACCTTCTTGTCGGTGATGAGAATGTAGGGGTCCTCAATGACCGACTCCATTCTTTCTGCGTTGGTGATGAAGTAGGGGCTGATGAAGCCGCGGTCGAACTGCATCCCCTCCACGTACTCCTTCTCGTACATAAGGCCCCGGGACTCCTCAACGGTGATGACGCCGTCCTTCCCGACCTTCTCCATCACCTCGGCGATGAGCTCGCCGATCTCGTTCTCGTGAGCGGAGAGGGACGCCACCTGGCCGATCTGGTCCCTGCCCTCTACTGGGATGGCCATCTCCTGAATCGCATCCCTTACGGCCGCCACACCCTTATCGATGCCCCTCTTCAGGGACATGGGGTCTGCGCCGGCGGTGACGTTCTTGAATCCCTCGTGGATTATGGCCTGGGCCAGCACCGTAGCGGTGGTGGTGCCGTCTCCGGCCACGTCATTGGTCTTGCTGGCCGCTTCTTTGATGAGCTGTGCGCCCATGTTCTCGAAGGGGTCCTCCAGTGAAATCTCCTTGGCGATGGTCACTCCGTCGCTGCACACCAGGGGAGCGCCAAACGCCTTGTCCAGAATGACGTTGCGGCCCCTGGGGCCCAGCGTGACCTTGACCGTTGCTGCCAGATGGTCCGCGCCCGCCTTCAGCAGCTTCCGAGCGTCCTCGGAATATGATAGTTGCTTTGCCATTTTACTCTACCTCCCAGTTATAATGAGTTTCGACTAGGTAATCTTCGCCAGTATGTCGCTCTCCCTGAGGACCAGAAAGTCCTCCGCCTCCTCCCTGAACTCGCTGCCGGCGTACCTGGAATAGATAACGATGTCGCCCACCTTGGACTCCATTTCTATCACCTTTCCGTCGTCAGCAACCCGGCCCTTACCAACGGCCATGATCTCCCCCTCCTGAGGCTTCTCTTTGGCGGTGTCCGGTAGGACGATGCCGCCAGCGGAGACCTCTTCTCGCTCTATGGGCCTCACCACTACGCGATCACCCAAGGGTTGGAAATTCCGTGCCACCTTGTATCCCTCCTATTCTACTTCTGTATTCAGCTTTCACGTCGCATTTAGCAGTCGAGGCCATCGACTGCTAAATACTACCGTAGTATATGAGAGGCCGAGAAAACTTGTCAAGCGCGGGCACGGCGAAGACTGGGATCAGCTGTAGGGGCGATTCGCGAACCGCCACTGCGTACGTGGCTACTATTCACCCGTCGCTGGACAACAGGCGCGCCTGATGCTAGAGTCAACTACAGTACCGGAGGCAGTATGTACGAGCCTGTAGACTACACACCCCTGGACCTGCCGATGATCAGCCAGATGATGTTCTACCCTCAGCGGGTATGGTCGGCTCCCCCAAGCGGCGCGACGGACCACCTCATCCCCGTGAGCACAGGTGTATCCGTTTCCGCTAGGTTCTACCCCATTGAGCCGGAAGCGCCGTCCATCCTGTTCTTCCACGGCAATGGAGAGGTGGGCTGCCAGTACGACACCCTCGTTCCCTCCTACCACCGGGCGGGAGTGAGCTTCTTCGTGGCCGACTTTCGGGGCTACGGCCAGAGCAGCGGGATGCCCTCCTTCTCGACAATGACCTCAGACGCCGCGGAGGTGTTCAGGTACTTCAAGCAGCTCCTGGCGTCCGAGGGGATGACCGGCCCCATCTTTGTAAAGGGGCGGTCCCTGGGCTGCCACTCCGCGTTGGAGGTGACTGCCCGCTTTCCCGACGAGATCGCGGGGCTGATAATGGAGAGCGGCTCAGCGAGCATTGGACGCACGATAGAGAGATGGGGCCTGCCACTGGATTCGCCTGCCATTGCGGAGATGCTGCGTCTGCACGAAGAGAAGGTGCGCTCCGTCAGCCTGCCCCTGCTGGTCATTCACGGAGAGCGGGACGATCTGATACTCGTTGAGAGGGCCGTTGAGTTCTTCGAGTCGGTCAGCTCCGAGGACAAGACCATCGAGATCATTCCAATGGCGGGCCACAACGACCTCCTGATGCGGGGACGGGACCAGTACTTCGACGCCGTGCGCAAGTTCGTCCAAGACCACGCATAACGGTCGTTGTGGACTGACGCCGCCTCTTTCCGACCACAATACAGTGCGTCTTCAATTGACAGTTAGCAGCATCATCGTGCTCCTGTTAGCTGGATTAGCGGGTATGCTCGCCATCCTAGGCATTTTGTGGCTCGTCATACCGATTCAGACGACGTGTCCGATTTGTTATGGAGAAAGCATACTGGACATTGACGGGCTGGGAGTGCTCCCGATTTTGTTTGTACCCCTGATTCTGGCGGTGACAGGATCAGTCGCGTTGTACACGTGGATGGCAACTCACTCCGCGAAGGCGATGAGGGTTGCCTGGATTGTGGCTACAGGCTTCCTCTTTGCCTGCTCGATTACCATGAGCATTGGCCCCTTTTTCCTTCCCGCCGCTTTGTCTTTGATTCTGGCAACAACTGTTAGTGGACTTTCCTCTCACAAGAGACTGTGATTCAATCCCGAAGGCTCCTAAGGGAGATCCGTCAGTCTGTGCCGTTCCCCGACCGGAGTCGGGGACAGGACTTGATATGGAGGCGAGCGGCGTCACGCAACCGGCCTCCCTTCCCCGCTCATGGTGAGCCTGTCGAACCAAATGGGTGGGGAAACACCGGTCGGCTTTGTCCTTCTTTCTGGACTCTAGCCCTCCTGTACTGCTAAGCTGAGGGAGAAATCCCCGCAAGCGAAGGTCGCATGGATAGCAACACAAACAGCGTTCCGGAGGCGGACCTCCGGGAGAGGGCACTGGAGCTTCTTGAGTTCCCCCAGGTCATAGAGCGCCTGGCGGCTCATACCCAGTCCCAAATGGCCAGGGAGCTGGCCCTGTCACTGAAGCCTGCCTACACCCACATGGACGTGCAGCGTCGGCAGCACGAGACCTCAGAGGCTGTGCGGCTTCTTGAGCGAAGCGTGGACGTGGAGTTCAGCGCCGCGAGGGACGTGCGCCTGCCGGTGGAGAGCGCCTCCCTGGGGGCGATGCTGTCCGGGCCGGACCTCCGGGAGGTGTGGAGCGCCACCCGATCCCTCGGAAGCGCCCGTTCGGTCGTTGGATCCCAGAGCGACCTTGGCATCCTCTCCCATCTCGCCAGGCAGATCCCCGATTTCCGCGACCTCGAGCGGCAGCTGTCCGGGGCCATCGGGCGTGACGGCGAAGTGCTGGACGGCGCGTCGCCCCAGCTTGCGGCGATGCGCGCCCGCGCCCGGGAGACCTTCAACGCACTGGAATCCTCCCTGCAGAGGATGATGCGCGGGCTGTACGCCAGGGGCGTCCTCCAGGAGTCGCTGATAACCCAGCGCCAGGGCAGAATGGTGCTGCTGGTGAAGGCCGAAATGCGCCACACTGTCCAGGGCATAGTCCACGATGTGTCCGATAGCGGCGCAACCCTGTTCGTGGAACCTCTGCCAACCCTATCTATGGGCAACCAGTGGCAGGAACTGCGACTCGCGGCCGTGCGAGAGGAGGAGCGCGTACTGCGCGAGCTTTCGAGCGCGGTGGGAGTCGGAAAGGACGACCTGCTGCTGGGAATGGACATGCTGGCGCGGATAGACCTGGCAATGGCCAAGGCCCGCTACTCGGCCTCCGTCAGGGGCGCGCCCGTCGCGCTGGTGCAGTCAGAAAAGCCGTACATCCTGCTGTCCGATGCCCGGCACCCGCTGTTGGCCGGCGAGGTGGTCCCCAACACAATTCAGCTGGGAGACGACTCATCGATCATCCTCATCACGGGACCCAACGCGGGAGGCAAGACCGTTGCGCTGAAGATGACCGGCCTGCTGACTGCGATGGCCCAGGCGGGCCTGCACATCCCGGCCAGGGAGGCCGTCATCAGAGTAGTCGACGGCTTCTATGCGGACATAGGCGATCAACAGAGCATCCAGCGCTCCCTCTCCACCTTCAGCTCACACGTGCAGAACCTGAGCAGGGTATTCAACCACGCCACGCCCCGGTCGATGGTTCTCATAGATGAGTTGGGAACCAGCACAGACCCGGAGGAGGGCGCCGCCCTGGCGAAAGCCATTCTAATGGAGATGAACCGTCGAGGCATCCCGGCGGTCGCCACCTCCCATCACCACGACCTGGCAGCCTTTGTGCAGGAGAGCCCGGGGATGGTCAACGCCAGCGTGGAGCTTGACCCTGACACCCTGTCGCCCACTTACAGGCTCAATATGGGCCTTCCTGAGAGGAGCTACGCCCTCACCATCGCCAGCAGGCTGGGAATGCCTCAGGGAATCATCGACGACGCGCGCTCCATGCTTTCGGGCGCTTTTCGACAGACGGAGGGTCTGCTGAACGACCTTCAGCGCGAGAGGCATCAGGCCCTGGAGAGGCACAGGGAAGCCCAGGAGGAGCTGAACCGGGCGCAGGTTCTCCGTCAGGAGCTTGAAGCCAGGCTCGCAGACCTGGAGCATGAGAAGGACATGATGATTGTGGAGGCCCGTCGGGAGCTTCAGTCGAAGGTGGAGGAGGTGTGGCGACGGCTGCGCGCGGCGGAGCGCACCTTTCCGACGCCCGGGCCTGCCGCGGCAGCGCCAGCGCCAACGCTGCACGAGCAGAGGCAGGAGGTCTCTCGGGTGAGGCGGGAGCTGCAGTCGCCCGCGAGGAGGGGAGACGGAGCGCGTCTTCAGTGGACCAGGCAACTGAAGCCCGGCGACATGGTGCGGGTGCGCGGCATCAGCCAGCCCCTTGAGGTGCTGTCCAAGCCTGAAGAAGAGACCGACGTGGAGGTTGCGCTGGGATCTATGAGAATCAGGGTGTCGCTGGATGAGATAGAGCAGAGGGCGGAGGCCGCCGCGCCACTGCAAAAGGCCAGCGTATATGTATCGAGGCCTGTCGTGGAGGGGCCGGCGGAGCGCGACCTTGACCTTCGCGGCGTGCGGGTTGTAGAGGCGCTGGACAGGCTGGACCGCTTCCTGGACAAGGCAGCCCTCGCGGGTCTGCCTTCGGTGCGCCTGGTGCACGGAGTGGGCACCGGAGCGCTGAGAGACGCATTGCGGCAGCACCTCACCGGGCACGTCCTTGTGGGCTCCTTCGCCTCCGAAGAAGGCAACCGCACCGACGGAGCCACCGTGGTGGATCTGGCGTAGGGAGCGCTCCCGCGCCGGGGTCTGCGATATACTCACTATCCCTCAACTACTTTGCCGGAGGCTGGCTTGGAGCATCAGGACGTACCCATAGGAGCGTTGCGCCGCTTGGCCGAGCGCTGGCACGATCCGGCGAGAAGCGGCCGTACCATTTGCCTGCCAAAAGGATTCGATCCGCCGGGTGAGATTGCCCTGGACGAAGAGCTTGCGTCGGCGATAAGGGAGTCCGGGACTGGCGCCATCCTCTTCTGGAGCGCAGATGAATTGCAGGTCGTGCTCCCTCCCTTCCCCGTGGAGACGGCCTCTTCCCATTCGGGCTGGAACACCGACTCCCTGCACGGCCTTCTGGGCAAGCAACGGACTACCCTGGTGATGCTGCTGCGCCTCAGCGGCTACGCCGTTGGGGTCTTCGATGGCGAGCGTCTTGCCCAATCCAAGGTCGGGTCACGCTTCGTCAAGGGAAGGCACAAGAAGGGAGGCAGCTCATCGGGCCGCTTTGCGCGCCGGCGTGAGGAGCAGGCCCGGGCGCTCATGGACAAAGCTTCCCAGACGCTACAGGAGCAGGTGGAGGCCTACGAAGGTACGATAGACCACCTCCTGCTCGGCGGCGACAGGCTTACACTGCTGGCATTTGAGAAACGCTGCCAGTTTTTGCAGCGTCTGGATAGCATACGACTGCCTCGCATCCTGAACGTAGACCACCCGAACCTGGAGGCTCTGAAGTCGCTTCCCCGTCTGATGTATACCAGCCGGGTCATAGCCGATACCAGGTCAGTTGGCTGAAAGACCAGGGGATTTATTGCACACCTGTCAAACGGTATTAGCGGGTAGAAGGGCCGGCGCCGGCATCGTCACTGCATACTCTGTTCCTAACGCCAATATGGCCTCGGCTTAGCTAACGGCGACGCTCCCAGCGAAAGAACCGCACCCCTATCAGCAGTCCGGCAATCATCCATCCGAACATGACAAGCAGGTGGTCCCACTCGATCCCCGCTCCGGTCTGGAACGGGTTGAAGGTAGTGTGCAGAGACTGGGCAAAGTGCCTTACGGGAAAGACATCGGCGAAGGTGGTGAGCCAGGCCGGGGCGTCCTGCAGCGGGATGAATACGTCCGATATGAAGAGCAGGGGCAGTATCGACGCGTTGACAATGGCCGGGGCTGCGTCAGCATTGGGTATGATAGCCGTGATCGCCAGACCAAGGGCGCAGAAGGTAGCCGCGCCGACCGCCAGCGCTAGGAAGAACCCCGGCAGCGTGTTGGTAGGCAGGTCAACGTCGTAGAGCAGAGCGCCGGCCCCGGTCACTATCACGACCAGCAGGAGAGCCATAAGCACGGAGTGGACTATCCTGCCGAACAGGTATGACCACGCCGGCAGCGGGGTCCCTCGGAATCGCTTGAGCAACCCGCCGTCCCTGGAGAAGGCTATGCCCATAGCCACGTTGTTGTAGCAGGCGCTTGTAACCGACAACGCGGTTATGCCCGGCACGTAGAAGGTCGATGAGCTCACCCTTCCTCCGGGGACGTCCAGCTCTCTGTTGCCGAAGACCAGGTTGAATATTACGAGGAACATTGAGAGGGAATACAAAGGTGAAGAATGCCGCGGCCGGATTGCGCCAGAAGGCGGTGTTCTCGTAACGGACCTGTCTCAGGGCGAGCGCCAGGGAGTTCATGCGTCCCCGCCACCCTGTGCGGAAGAGCCGACAATCTCCACAAACAGGTCCTCCAACGACGGACGGGAGACCGACAGCTCTTCCAGTTCGACCCCCTGCTCCACTGCCCAGCCCGTCAGCCGGTGCAGGATTGCGGTCGGCGCGTCCGTTTCAATGACGTACCGGCCTTCGTCGTCTGCGGCTTTGGCGCCCAGACCCTCTGGCGGCGGAGCGGAACTGCTGCCCAGCCTGAAGCGGATGGAAGTAGACTTGCCCTCGTACGAAAGTTCGGACGGGGCGCCCTCGGCGACAATCTTTCCCTGCACAATAATTGCGACGCGATCGGCCAGGTGCTCCGCCTCGTCCATGTAGTGAGTCGTGAGCACCACAGTCTTGCCAAGGGATTTCAGGTTCCGGACCATCTCCCAGGCGTCTCGCCGCGCCGAGGGGTCGAATCCGGTTGTGGGTTCGTCCAGGAACAGCAGCTCCGGGTCCCCGGACAGCCCAATGGCCACGTCCAGCCTTCGCTGCTGGCCTCCGGACAGGCGCCTGACCCTCACCCTGCGCTGCTCCGTCAGACCGGTGGCCCTCAGTACCTCCTCAAGAGGCATGGGGTGCGGGTAGTAGCCTCGGAAAAGGTTGATGGTCTCCTCAACGCCCAGGTACGGCTCCACGCCCGTCGTCTGCAGCACAATGCCAATGCGCTCCTTGAGGCTGCGGTCGTTTCGGCCCGGGTCTCGACCTAGGACCGAGACATCGCCGGACGTCCTTTGTAGATACCCCTCCAGTATCTCGATGGTGGTGGTCTTCCCTGCGCCGTTTGGCCCCAGTAGAGCGAACACCTCGCCCTTTGCCACGCGCAGGTCGATGCCGCGAACGGCCTCTACGGAGCCGTACGACTTGTGAAGCCCCCGGACCTCAATTGCCGGTTCTGACGAGTTCTGGTGGATTGATTCGGACACAAGGGCAATCTTAGCGAAGGCGGCGAGTTGTAGCAAGGGCTAGTGGGGGACGTGGTTGAGGTTTGGTTGGGCCAAACATTTCCAACGCTGGAGAACCCGGAAACAATTATGGTAGCCTAAGTCCTCTTTAAACCAAACTCACGCTTTCCAAGGGAAAACGGTATATAATTTCGTAACCTAGATTCGTAACCAGTGTAAAGCGCAAGGCCGGTAAGAAGAGATGCCCAAGGTCAACCCTGAAATACTAGTATGGGCCCGTGAGACAGCTGGTCTAACTCCAGAGGAAGCTGCCAAGAAGTTGGGATTTCGGGACAGCGATAGGTCGTCTGCTAGAGAGAAACTAGAAGCTATTGAATATGGCCAGAAGGAACCATCTAGACCTCAACTCTTAAAAATGGCAGGACAATATCGTCGTCCTCTGCTTACCTTTTATTTGTCCAGACCGCCTCAGCAGTCGAAAAGGGGTGCAGATTTCCGCAATACACCCCAAGATAATCTGCCTCGCAATGAGGGATTATTAGACGCGCTTGTGCGAGATATGCGAGCACGACAGAGCATGGTGCTCGCCATTCTGGAGGAGGAAGATGAGGCTGAAGCACTCCCTTTCATAGGTTCTCACCATATTGAGGACGGTCAAGAAGCGGTCGTCAAGTCACTCAAGTCCTTGTTGGGTATTGATGTCAACACATATCGGACCCAACCTAACCAGTCCGCCGCCTTTGACATGATGCGAGGCAAAGTGGAAGGCTCCGGCGCATTTGTATTACTTCAGGGCGATCTAGGCAACTACCTAAGCGCAATAGAGCCTGCTGTATTTCGTGGTTTTTGCATAGCTGACAACATTGCGCCCTTTATCGTAATCAACGACCAGGACGCTAGACCGGCATGGTCATTTACCCTCTTGCACGAGACTGTTCATCTGATGCTGGGTCAGACTGGTGTAAGCGGAGAGTACGGAGAGAGTGAGGTAGAACGCTTTTGTGATGATATCGCAGGAGAGTTTCTGCTACCCGACGCTGAATTGCAAAGTCTCGCCCTGGTTGATGGAAGCAATTTCAATGACATCTCTGAGAGCATCAACGCCTTCGCTAACGAGTTCAAGGTCAGCCACACAATGGTTGCCTACAAGGCGTATCGATCCAACTTAATTGATCAGGACTCCTTTGCCCGACTTCGTTCTGTCTTTCGACGGGCGTGGCTTGAGAGCCGAGAGCGTACACGGACGATGGCACAGGAGCAAGATGGAGGCCCCAACTATTATACGGTGCGCCGCCACCGGCTAGGCGGCCGTTTGGTCAATCTGGTACGACACATGATGGCAACCGAGATGGTGACTACATCTAAAGCTGCTCGAATACTCGGGGTCGCACCCGGGCAAGTTAATCCCTTGTTGGGTGTTATACGCTCATCCTAGGTTGTGAATGTGCTCTATCTCCTCGACGCCAATGTGCTAATTGATGCCAACAGAGACTACTACCCCATCCAACGCGTGCCAGAGTTCTGGGACTGGCTCCTGGAAATGGGCAGACTCGGACTGATAACGATTCCAGAAGAGACTTACGAGGAAATAGTGACACCACCGTCGAGGCGACCCGACGAATTGGCTGAATGGCTAAAATCACACAAGGATACAATGGTTCTGGATGAGCAGGTTAGTCAAGAATTGGTAGCTCGTGCAATAGAACAGGGCTACGCTCAAGATTTGACCGATGAGGAGATCGAAAAAGTTGGGCGAGACCCGTTCCTAATTGCCTACGCCCTGGCTGATTTTCGGAATCGGTGCGTAGTAACAACCGAACGTTCCAGATCAAGCACGAGTCGGGCAAATCGCCACTTGCCTGATGTATGTCAGAGTCTGCAAGTACCGTGCATCAACACCTTTGACTTGATTAGAGAACTCAACTTCCATACAGGTTGGAGAGCACAGCCATAACTGCTCTTTAGATGAGTAGCCTGTGGACCAAATCGCACCGCATCTTCAACTACCCCCTCCGTGACCCCGGCCCGGCGATGAGGGTCGCGCCACGCTCCCTGCCCTCCTTCATTCGTCCGTACTCGGAGCTAAGCTCCGCGCCCAGTATCAGTATCAGGCTGCTGACGTAAACCCAGAGCAGCAGTACAAGTATGTCGCCCCCGGAACCGTACACGTCCTTGAAGCCGCCGAATCGCTCAAGATACAGCAGGAATGACGCCTTGCAAATCTCGAACAGCACGGTGGCAAGCAGCGCGCCAGGCCACACGTATTGCCAGTAGGTCTTCGTATTTGGCAGCAGCTTGTACATCATCAGGAACGTGGCCAACGTAAGCGCAGCGGCAAAGGCCTGGAGAATAAGCCGACCGCCAACGTCCACGAGGAAGTCCGGCGCAGGCAGGTCCGCCTTGGCGTACTCCCCGGCTATGCGCACGAAGGCGGACGCCCCAAGGGAGGTCAGGAACATCAGGCCGACTGCCAGAGCCATCGCCATCTGCCTAGGCTTGTTAATGTATATGGGCCGGTCTTTCTGGACGTCCCAGGCCCTGTTGACCACCTTGGCCGCGGCCCCGAATATGGCGCTGCCCGACCAGATCAGTCCGAATATCGCGATTATGCCAAGTGCGCCGCCGATGTGGACGTTGCGATCCAGAAGACCTTCAGAGCCGGGCAGGTATCCGGCAACGAACTCGGTAAGCTGCTCCTGCCGCGTCTCCGACGCGGGCAGCAGGTTGAAGATGGCGATAAGGCCAATGAGCAATGGGAACAGCGAGAAGACGGCGTAGTAGGCCACGCCCGCCGCCATGTGGGTGGCGTCGTCGTCCGACATCTCGCGAATGGTGCGCCACAAGAGCCTGAGGTAAAACAAGTTGTTCATCCAGCCCTTGACGACGTTCGACAGGCGTCTAAAGGTATTCCCAATACGTCTCAATGCAGTATCTCTCCATTGCTCTAAAGCATCGCCTCGGCGTTGGGATATGGGAGATTCCGGGCCTGTACAATTTATCACAGGCCGGACTTCTAGTATAATAAGGCCGCTTTGACTGCACTAGAGCGCACTGAGACGCAGACCGCCCGGAGCCTCGTCACGCCCATCGAGTGGCGCGAGGGGTGTATACGGCTGTTGGACCAGAGCCGTCTGCCACGGGAGGAGGTGTTCCTTGACCTGGGGAACACTGAGGATGTTATCCAGGCCATACGTGAGATGCGGGTCAGGGGAGCACCGGCCATAGGAGTGACCGCGGCCTACGGCATGGCGCTGGCCGCCGGAAGCTTTGACCCGGCGGAGCGGGAATCAGCCCTGGCCGGCCTTCGGGAGGCCGCGCGTGAACTGGCGGCGTCGCGCCCCACCGCGGTCAACCTGAGATGGGCCGTAGACCGAATGATGCGCGCGGCGGAAGGCACCGAACACGGCGTCGATTTGGTTGCCTCTCTTCTGGCAGAGGCGCAGAACCTGCACCGGGAGACCCTGGAGTCCGACCTCCGGCTGAGCGAGTACGGCGCATCCCTCATACCTCCCGGCTCCTCCGTGCTGACCCACTGCAACACCGGCGCGCTCGCCACCTGTGGATACGGCACGGCGCTGGGCGTCATCCGTCGGGCATGGGAGGAGAGCAGGGTCAATCAGGTGATGGCGACCGAGACCCGGCCCTGGCTCCAGGGAGCGCGCCTCACCACCTGGGAGCTGACCAGACTGGGCATACCCGTGACCCTCGTCGTGGACTCGGCAGCCGGGTATCTGATGGACCGCGGCCGGGTCCAGTGTGTCATCACGGGCGCGGACAGGATAGCCGCCAACGGAGACACGGCTAACAAGATAGGCACCCTCTCCCTGGCCGTTTTGGCTCACCAGTACGGCATCCCATTCTACGTGGCGGCGCCCGTCAGCACCATCGACCTGAGCATAGCGTCCGGCGACGAAATCCCCATAGAGGAGCGTGGTGCCTCGGAGGTAACTGGGTACGGGGCGACTCAGACCGCGCCGGCGGATACACCCGCCTGGAACCCGGCCTTCGACGTGACCCACCATCGATTCATCGATGCCATCATCACCGACGGCGGCATAGCCAGACCTCCCTACGAGCAGACTCTGCGAAGGGTGGTTAACGGTGGCTGAAGCCCTGGTTGGCGTAATCGGCGGGACGGGCCTGTACCAGATAGAGGGCCTGACCGACACGCGGGAGACAACGATAGACACGCCCTTCGGCGCGCCCAGCGACGCAGTCGTAACGGGCGTCCTCAACGGAGTGGGCGTCGCCTTCCTGCCGCGGCATGGCCGGGGACACCGCCTGATGCCGTCGGAGATACCATCCAGGGCCAACATCTACGCCCTGAAATCCCTGGGTGTGGAGCGGATCATATCCGTGAGCGCGGTGGGAAGCCTCAGAGAGGACATACGCCCGCTGGACATGATTGTCCCGGACCAGCTTATAGACAGGACCGTCGGCAGGCCTGGCACCTTCTTCGGAGACGGCCTGATCGCCCACATCGGCATGGCCGACCCATTCTGCCCGGAGATGAGGGACATCCTGTACAACAGCGCCTCTGAGATGGGCGCGCGTGCGCATCCATCGGGCACACTCGTCATCATCAACGGCCCCCAGTTCTCCACCAAGGCGGAGTCCCACATGTACCGCTCCTGGGGCGCGGACATCATCGGGATGACCGCCCTGCCGGAGGCCAAACTCGCCAGAGAAGCGGAGATGTGCTACTCTATACTGGCCTGCTCGACCGACTACGACTGCTGGCACGAGAGCGCGGAACCGGTGACGGTGGAGATGGTGGTGGAGAACCTGATGCGGAACACGGCTCTCTCCAAGGCAATTCTTGCGGATGTGATCACAAGAGTGGGTCCGGCCCAGGGTTGTTCCTGCGGCTCCGCCCTGGAGAATGCCATTGTGACCGACAGAGCAGCGGTCACGCAGGAAGCCAGAGACAGGCTGGCGCTACTGGTAAGCAAATACATGACCTGATATTAAACTCGCGGAGGTGTTTTAGTATGGCAAGACAAGACCCGGGGGAACCGTATTTCAGAGTAAGCTTGGACGAAGCCAAGAGTATGCTGGACGGCGGCAACGCCGTTGTTATTGACGTGCGCAGACCGGACGAGTGGGCCGAAGGACACGTTCAGGGCGCAACTCACATACCGGTCGACGACATGCTGGCCCGCATCGATGAGCTGCCGCAAGGCAGGGACCTGCTCTTCATCTGCGCCCAGGGCGTCCGCAGCGGCCTGGCGTGCGAGATGGCCGCCGCCATGAACTTCGAAGCGGATCAACTGTTCAACATTGAGGAAGGCACCGGAGCCTGGATAGAGAAGGGCCTTCCCGCAGAGCGAGGCTAGGCGAACCTTCCCAGAGCCTGCACCCGGTTGCACGCCGGACGAATCGGCTGATTAGGCATATTGGGGTGCATCTTCCCCGTGCCTTCTCCGTCATTCCTGCGAAAGCGGGAATCCAGGGAGACTGCTAAAGGGTCTGGTAGGGTGCTATTGCCCCTTATTCGTTGCCTACTCGACGAATGTTTTGAGGATAAACCTCTTGCTCAGAGCTTTATCCGCCATTCCTGCGAAAGGAGACCTTTGCATAACTCCGGTGTATCTCTTGGAAGAGGCTATCTTCTCCGTCATTCCCGTGAAAACGGGAATCTAAGGCCACTCTCTCCGGCATCGTAGCCTTGCAGACAGCGCTTTTGGATTCCTGCTTCCGCAGGAATGACGGAGAAGGCAATTCTTGCGGGATGACGCTATGGGTTATTCAAAGGTCTCCTGCGAGGGGGAAGAGGACGCGCAGGGGTTTCCCCCCATAACAAACGTAGAGAAAAATTGACTCCCGCTAACGCTCAGAGCGGGGAGTTTGTCCGCGCCGGAGTGACAGTGAAGCGGCGAATCAATCTCAGTAAATCACTTGCAGGGCTTCTTCTTTATCACCCTTCCACATAGAAGCCCTCGAAGAAGGGAGACCATGAACAGAGAAGATAGCGGCCTCAAGGATGTGGTTGGCATCGGCAATGCGATGGTCGATATACTGGCGCACGCCAACGAGGACTTCCTGGCGACTCACAACCTGGTCAAGGGGGTTATGACGCTGGTGGACGCCGAGCAGGGGGCTTCAATATACGAGGCTATGCAATCCACAGTGGAGATGTCCGGTGGGTCTGTGGGCAACACAATGGCGGGACTGGCCTCTCTGGGAGGCGCCGGTTCGTACATCGGCAAGGTCCGAAACGATCAGCTTGGAAACATCTTCCACCGCGACCTCCAGTCCATCGGCATTGAGTTTTCCACGACGCCGGCCGTCGACGGCTCTCCCACGGCCCGCTGCCTGGTGCTTGTCACCCCGGACGGCCAGCGCTCCATGGCGACCTACCTGGGGGCCTGCACGGAGTTGGGGCCCGAGGACATAGACGCCGACACCATCCGCAGCCACTCCATCACATACCTGGAGGGCTATCTCTGGGACGCTCCCCAGGCAATGGAGGCGATGGTTATGGCAGCCCAGCTTGCCCGTGACTTCGGTCGCCGGGTAGCCCTGACCCTCTCCGATCCTTTCTGCGTGGACCGTCACCGCGAGTCCTTCAGAGAGCTCATCCGGGAGCACGTAGACATCCTGTTTGCCAATGAGGATGAGATCATCTCGCTGTACCAGGTGGGAAATGTCCACGAAGCGGTTGACAGAGTGCGCCACGACTGCCCGCTGACCGCAGTCACCCGCAGCGATAAGGGGTCGATAATAGCCTCCGGCGGGGAGACCCACAACATCGACATCGTGCCGGTGGAGCGAGTTGTGGACACCACCGGGGCCGGAGACCTTTACGCCGCCGGCTTCCTGTACGGCGTGACTCACGGCTACGACCTGCCAACCAGTGGTCGCATAGGCGCCATAGCGGCGGCGGAGATAATCAGCCACGTAGGGGCCAGGCCGGAGACCCAACTTAAGGAGCTGGTGAGGGGCAGGCTGTAGGCAAGCAGGGAAACCCGCAGTGGACACGCGCTACGAAATCAGCTATTATACACAAGCTCTAAGATATAGAATCTAGTACCGGCCCAGCGACGCTAGCTCGTCCAAAGGCCCGGCGCTACCGATTGTCCGCTTGCCGCCCTCAAGGACGGCTTCCGCTGGCTAGATCGCACTCAGCTACAACGCACGATCTTGAATAAAGGGTGATTTTCGCCCAAGGAGGATAGCTAACGAATGGTGTCACAAGCAGAAGGCCACGTAAAGGACCAGGGCTTGGCCGGCCAGGGAGTATTACGCATCGAGTGGGCTGCTCGAGAGATGCAGGTGCTGCGTCTCATCCGAGAGCGATTCGCCAGGGAGAAGCCTCTCCAGGGTCTACGGCTGGCGGCCTGCCTACACGTAACCACTGAGACGGCAAACCTTATGCTCACTCTGAGAGATGGCGGGGCCAGCGTTGTGCTCTGCGCCAGCAATCCACTTAGCACCCAGGACGACGTGGCGGCTGCCCTGGTGTCCGAGTACGGGATACCCACCTTCGCCATCAACGGAGAGGACAACGACACTTACTACCAGCACATCCACTCCGCTCTTGACCACGCGCCACACTATACTATGGACGACGGCGCCGACCTGGTGACCGTCTTGCACAAGGAGCGCCGCGACCTGCTGGGCAACGTCGCAGGCGGCACGGAGGAGACCACCACCGGCGTGGTGCGCCTCCAGAGCCAGGCGCGGGAGGGAATGCTGGAGTACCCCATCATCGCAGTCAACGAGGCGGACACCAAGCACCTCTTCGACAACCGCTACGGCACCGGGCAGAGCACTGTGGACGGCATAACCCGGGCAACCAACGTGCTGTGGTCAGGCAAGAAGGTCGTTGTCAGCGGCTACGGCTGGTGCGGCAAGGGAATCGCCATGAGGGTCCGCGGAATGGGCGGGCATGTTGTCGTCACAGAGGTAGACCCCGTCCGGGCCCTGGAGGCCGTGATGGACGGGTACGAGGTCGCGCCCATCCTGGAGGCCTCTTCGGTAGGTGACATCTTTATCACCGCAACCGGAGACATTAACATCATAGATGAAGCCGTTCTGGGACGTATGAAGGACGGCGCAATCGTCGCCAACAGCGGCCACTTCAACGTAGAGATAAACATCCCGGCTCTGGACGCCATGTCCGAAGGCAAGCGGCGCATTCGCCAGTCGGTGGAGGAGTATAGCGTGAAGGACGGGCGGAAGATCTACCTGCTGGGGGAGGGAAGGCTCATCAACCTGGCTGCCGCCGAGGGGCACCCATCCAGCGTGATGGACATGAGCTTCGCCAACCAGGCCCTCTGCGCGGAGTACCTGGCAAAGCTGACGGAGAAGCTGGAGCGCAATGTCTATCCGGTCCCCAAGGATATAGACAAGGCAATAGCAGGCCTCAAACTCCAATCCCTGGGCGTCCAGATCGACACACTGACAGACCAGCAGAAGCTGTACCTGGAGAGCTGGGAGGAAGGGACCTAAAGCATCGGCAGACAGAATGCCGTAGACCCTGCACACCACACAAGGAGAGAAAACAATGGGCTTTACATTTACGGATTCACCATCTTATCTGTACACCTCTGAGTCGGTGACGGAGGGACACCCGGACAAACTGTGCGACCAGATATCGGACGCCATTCTGGACGCCATCCTGTCCAAGGACCCCACGGCCAGAGTCGCCTGCGAGACCTGCGTCACCAACGGCTTGGTGGCAGTCATGGGCGAGATTACCACTGATACCTACGTGGACGTTTCACGCGTCATCAGGGACACCATCACTGCCGTCGGCTACACCGACCCCGCTCACGGCTTCGATGCCAAGTCCTGCGGCGTTGTGCTTTCCCTGCAGGAGCAGTCCAAGGACATCGCATTGGGTGTGGACAGCTCCCGTGAGGCCAAGGATAGCGGGGCCAACGAAGAGGACCCGGACAAGATCGGCGCCGGCGACCAGGGCATGATGGTGGGCTTCGCCTGCAACGAGACGCCGGAGCTTATGCCCCTGTCCGTTGCCCTGTCCCACAAACTGTGCCAGCGCCTGGCCCTTGTTCGCAAGGAGGGAGTCATTCCCTATCTCCGGCCGGACGGCAAGTCCCAGGTCACCGTTGAGTACGCCTACGGCGTTCCCAAGCGCATCGACACCGTCGTGATCAGCGCGCAGCACGCTCCGGAGGTGTCCCAGGACGTCATTCACCGGGACATCACCGAGCTTGTGATTAACGAGATAGTTCCCAAGGGCTTGATGGACGCCAACACCAAGATTTACGTCAACCCCACCGGAAGGTTCGTGGTTGGAGGCCCGGTGGCAGATACCGGCCTCACGGGCCGCAAGATTCTGGTGGACACCTACGGCGGAGTCGCCCGGCACGGCGGAGGCGCATTCTCCGGGAAGGACCCACGAAGGTCGACCGGTCCGGCGCATACTACGCCCGGTACGCCGCCAAGAACCTGGTTGCAGCGGGCCTGGCGGATCGCGCCGAGATCCAGGTCTCCTACGCCATCGGCAGGGCACAGCCCCTCAGCATTTCCGTGGAGACCTTCGGCACCGGCCACGTGGACGACGCCACCATCCAGCAGCTGACCGAGAAGCATTTCGACTTCCGGCCGGCGTCCATTATCCAGAACCTGAACCTGCGCCGTCCCATCTACAAGGACACCGCAAGCTACGGGCACTTCGGCAGGGAAGACCTTCAGCTGCCCTGGGAGCGCACCGACAAGGCGGACATCCTCCGGACGGAGGCCGGTCTGACGTTGATAAAGGGCCAGGGAGAAGCTACAGCCTGAAATAGAGGTCTGCAGAAATATGAAGGCGGTTATCCTGGCAGGGGGTGAGGGGACCAGGCTGCGTCCCCTCACCTGCAACACCCCCAAGCCCATGGTGCCTATACTCAACCGGCCCTTCCTTGAGCACATGCTCAGCCACCTGAAGGGCCACGGAGTAGATCATACCCTGCTCACGTTGTGCTACCTCCCGGACGTAATCCGGTCGCACTTCGGTGATGGTCAGGGTATGGATCTGCGTCTCTCATATACCCTGGAGGAGGAGCCTCTGGGCACCGCGGGCGCGGTCAAGAACGTGGAGAGCGAGCTGGACGGGACGTTCTTCGTCCTCAACGGTGACATCTTCACTGATCTGGACCTGAGAGACATGGTCCGGTTCCACCGCGAGACCGGCGCTCTGGTGACCATCTCTCTGACACAGGTGGAGAATCCCTCCGCCTTTGGAGTGGTGGAGACCGATCCGCAGGGACGGGTGCAACGCTTCCTGGAGAAGCCGGCCCCGGGCGTGACGACCAGCAACTGGATCAACGCCGGGATATATCTGATAGAGCCTGAGGTTCTGTCTCACGCGCCCTCAGGGGAGCACTACATGTTCGAGCGCGGCCTGTTTCCCAAGCTGCTTGATATGGGAGCGCCCGTATACGGCTACCGCTCCCGGTCCTACTGGGTCGACCTGGGCACTCCGGCCAACTACGTGAAGGTGCACCGCGACCTCCTCCCCGCGGCGTCGATGAACGCCGGCTACGGTGAGAGCTACATTCACTCCTCCGCGGAAATATCGGGGCCTGTGCTTCTGGGCAGGGGCTGCACCATAGGCCCGGAGGCCGTCATCAGAGGACCGGCCGTCTTGGGAGACGGCTGCAAGGTCGGCGAAAAGGCCCGGATTACGGACTCCATACTCTGGAGAGACGTGAGAATTGAGCCTGGGACGGACCTGAAGGGATGCATTCTCGGTAACGGTGTCAGCATAGGAGAGGCCGTATCGGTGGGCGAAGGGTGTATACTTGCAGACGATGTTACCGTAGGCAAGGGCAACCAGCTGGATAGGGGCATGGTGCTGTGGCCCAACAGCGCCTTGGCGCCGGAAATCCTCTCCTTCCATTAAAACAACCACTCAGCAGGGAGAAGTAACAATGTCAATCAGGTTCGGCACAGACGGCTGGCGCGCCATCATTGCCGATGACTTCACCTTCGACAACGTCCGTCTATGCACCCAGGGTGTGGTCCAGTACATGCTGCAACAGGGCCTGGGCCAGAGAGGCCTTGTGGTGGGCTTCGACACCAGGTTCGCCTCGGAGGACTTCGCCCGGACGGTGGCGGAGACGGCCGCGGCAGGAGGTGTCAAGGTCTTCCTCTGCGACAGACCGGCGCCCACTCCAATGGTCACCTACAACATAGTGGACCGCCAAGCCGGAGGCGCCGTTATAATCACGGCCAGCCACAATCCGCCGAACTGGAACGGCTTCAAGTACAAGCCGGACTACGCCGGAAGCGCCTCGCCGGAGATAACGGACGCCATAGAGAAGCTGATAGACGCTGTCCCGGACAACGGCGCGACGGCCCCAATACCCTGGGACGAGGCCCTCGCCGGCGGCATCGGTCAGAACGTAGACCCCTCTTCCTCTTACACGGAGCACCTTGGCCGTCTTCTTGACCTGCAGGCGCTGAGGGACGCCGGGCTGAAGATAGCGGTGGACCCCATGTACGGGGCAGGAGCGGGGTACGTCCCGTCCTTGCTGGGAGGCGGCAGGACCACCCTGAAGGAGATTCACAGCGAGCGCAATCCCCTCTTCCCGGGAATGCGCCAGCCTGAGCCTGTGGCCGATAACCTTACGGAGCTGTCGCAGCTGGTGACGGACATGAACGCTGACGCCGGCTTCGCTCTGGACGGTGACGCCGATAGATTCGGGCTAGTAGACGAGAAGGGTCGGTTCGTGTCTCCGCTCCAGGTATTCGCACTCCTCGCACTGTACATGCTGGAGATACGGGGAGAGCGCGGGCCTCTGGTGAAGTCCATCACCACAACCCGAATGATCTATCGCCTGGGAGAGTTGTACAACGTGCCGGTCTTCGAGACTCCAGTAGGCTTCAAGTACGTGGGGCCTCTGATGACCCAGGAGGATGCGCTAATAGGCGGTGAGGAGAGCGGGGGCTACGGATTCCGCGGCCACATCCCGGAGCGGGACGGCATACTCAGCGGTCTCTTCATCCTGGATATGATGGCCAAGACCGGCAGACGCCCCTCGGAACTGCTGGACTATCTGCACGACAAGGTTGGCCCACACTTCTACGATCGGAGCGATATACCGCTACCCCCTGAGCAGCGCGACACCCTGGCAAAGAGGGTTGGGGACGTCAAGCCTGACGCTATCGGCGGCGTGAAGGTGGCCAGCCAGGATAGCATAGACGGCTACCGGTTCATTCTGGATGACGGATCATGGGTGACAATACGCTTCTCCGGAACGGAACCCCTGCTTCGCATCTACGCAGAGGGGAAGAGCGCCGACAGGGTGGATACCCTCCTGTCTGAGGCCAGGAGCATGGTAGACCTTTGATGGACAACCACACCGACATCTCGCTGGACGAGCCTGAGCTCTATCAGAGGCTCGACCCCTCAGGTCTCAGGGAGAGGATAGCGGACCTCCCTTACCAGTGCCTCCACGCGTGGGAGGAGGGACTGAGATTCAGCCTGCCCAGCAGCTACCGGAAAGCGCGCAACGTCATCCTGGCCGGCGTGGGAGGCTCCGCCATTGGCGGAGAGCTGATGGGTGACCTCATCACGAGGGACGGCTCACCCCTGGTGACCGTGTGCCGGGACTACCACCTGCCGCCGTACCTTGGGCCGGACTCACTGGTCATCGTTTCCAGCTACTCCGGCAACACTGAGGAGACCATAGCTGCGTTCCAGGACGCAATAGAGCGGAAGGCGAAGGTGGTCGCGGTAACCACCGGTGGGCGCCTGCTCCAGATGGCCCAGAAGGAGGGCGTGCCGGCATTCCAGATAGACTACGTGGGAGAGCCGCGGACGGCTCTGGGCTACAGCTTCCTTGTGCCCCTGGCAATGCTGCAAAGCCTTGAGCTCACTTCCAACAACAACGAGTCTGTGGTGGAGGCCTCCGAGGTGCTGTTCTCCCTGAGCCATCATCTGGAGACCGGTATGCCCACCCACGACAACCCGGCCAAAGAGCTTGCCAAGACCCTGCAGGGGAAGCTGATTGTGATCTACGGCGGGGGTATGTTATCCGGGGTGGCCCGACGATGGAAGACCCAGTTCAACGAGAACGCCAAGGCGTGGGCCTTTATTGAGCTTCTTCCGGAGGCCGGGCACAACGCTATCGCCGGTCTTCACTGGCCCAAGCCGATGGGAAAGAGGGCGTGCGGAGTGCTGCTCAACACACTGAGCCTTCATCCCCGCATCAAGCTGAGATATCAGGTCATTGAGGAGCTACTGGGACAGGCGGGTGTGCAGTGTCGCACTGTGGACGGCGTGGGGCAGAGCTTCCTGGCTCAGATGCTCAGCACCGTCATGTTTGGGGACTTCACCAGCTATTACCTGGCGCTGCTTAACGGCGAAGACCCCTCTCCTGTGCCTCCCCTGGACTACCTCAAGGCCAGGCTTCAGAACGCGGGGTAGGCAAGTCTCCTAGAAGTCCAGCTCCCTCAGGAACTCCGCAAATTGCGGCCCCATGTCCTCCCTCTGCAACGCCAGCGCGACCGATGCCTTGAGCAGGCCCAGTGGATTGCCCACGTCGTACCGCACTCCCTGGAAGCGCAGGGCGAAGGCGGGCTGGCTTTCCAGCAGCATCCCTATGCCGTCGGTAAGCTGGATCTCGCCTATGGCCCCGGGTTTCACCCTCGTCAGGCAGTCGAACACCTCCGGTGTAAGGACATAGCGCCCGACGATCCCCAGGTTCGACGGCGCGTCTTCCGGAGCAGGCTTCTCCACAGTACCGCGAATCCTGTACACGCCGTCCGCCACAGGCTCAGGGACGACCACTCCGTAGTTCTGTATGGCAGGCCCAAGCACCTCCTCTACCGCGATCACGCTGCCGCCGTACTCTTCGTAGACGGCCAGCAGCTGGGACAGCGCTCCCCTCTCCCCGGCTATGATGTCGTCCGGGAGAAGGACGGCAAATGGTTCGTCTCCCACGGCGCGGGAGGCGCACAGCACCGCGTGGCCCAGGCCAAGCTGCTCCGGCTGGCGCACGTAAGTCAATTCCACTATCTCAGAGAGGCTGCGCACCAGGGAGAGACGAGGATAATCCCCCTTGGCGGCCAGGGACCCCTCCAGCTCCAGGTGGCGGTCGAAGTAGTCGGCGATGGCCTCTTTGCCGCGGGCTGTGACGATTATCACCTGCTCAATGCCCGCTTCCGCCGCCTCTTCAATGACGTACTGTATCGCGGCGCGGTCCACCAGGGGCATCAACTCCTTGGGCACGGCCTTGCTCATGGGCAGGAACCGGGTTCCCAGCCCCGCGGCAGGTATAACGGCCTTTCTCACTTTCATCGCAGATCTCCTTCAGCGGCTACGCCGCAGCGATGGCTTCCCTAAGGTCGATTGCACCCTCGTACAACGCCTTGCCGACAATGGCGCCTTCAACTCCAAGCGAGGCCAGCCGCCGAAGGTGCTCTATCGAAGACACGCCCCCGGATGCTACAACCCATGCATCCGTGTCATTCATCAACTCTTCAATTGCCTGGAAGTTGGGTTCGGTCATGGTCCCGTCGCGGGATATGTCAGTATAGACGAAGCGCCTCACTCCCAGCGCAGTCATTCGATGGACCAGGTCTATGGTGGTAACCTCTGTGGACTCCCGCCAGCCGCGGGTGGCGACCAGCCCGTCCCTGGCGTCCACGCCCACAATGAGCGCATCCGGCCCAAAGCGGCGGCGGGCAGACTCCACCAGACCGGGGTCGGCCACCGCGCTGGTGCCCAGAACTACGCGTTTCACCCCAATGCCAAGCGTCCTCTCTATTGCAGCCATATCCCTGATGCCTCCACCCATCTGAAGCGGCATAGCCACTGAGGACGCAATACTCTCGATGACCTCAAGGTTAGCAGGCTCACCCTGGGCAGCCCCGTCCAGGTCCACCACGTGCAAGCGGACCGCGCCCATCTCCTGCCATCGCAGGGCCACCTCCACGGGGTCGTCTGAGTAGACGGTCTCCTGGGCGTAGTCGCCCTGGTAGAGGCGAACGCACCTACCGCCCCTCAGGTCGATGGCCGGGATGACTTCCATCTAACTCCTCCCGCCGTCCTTCACCATCGACCGCAGGAAGTTTTCGTAGAGCCGCAGACCCAGAGCGCCGCTCTTCTCCGGGTGGAACTGTGTGGCTACCAGGTTATCGCGGGCGATGACGCTGCAAAACGGCGAGGCATAGTCGGTGGTGCCCAGCACCAGGCTGTGGTCCTCGGGAGCGGCGTAGTAGCTGTGCACAAAGTAGAAGTAGGAGCCGCTCTCGACGCCCTCCAGCACGGGGTGGTCCCTCTCGAAATTAACCTCGTTCCAGCCCATGTGGGGCGTCTTGACGCTGTTCGGGAACCGCTTGACCCTGCCGGGCACTACACTCAGGCATGGTATCGACCCCTCTTCCGACGACTCAAGCAGCAACTGCAATCCCAGGCAGACCCCGAAGAAGGGCACGCCGTCCCGGATGATGACCCTTAGAGGCTCCACCAGTCCCCTCTCTTCCAGGGCGGTCATGGCGGAGTCCGAAGCTCCCACGCCGGGAAGGATGACCGCCTTGGCGTTTAGCACCTTCTGCGGGTCCCCCGTCACCTCAGGGGAGTACCCCAGCTTCTCCACTGCCTTGGCAACGCTTCTCAGGTTACCCGCGCCATAGTCAACGATTGCTATCATTCCAAACGCCTTCTCTATAGTTCCTGTATAACTCTCTGCATTCTCGACTTAGCCGTAGAGCAGTTCCGTCACAGCCAATGACTACATCCGATAGGCCGCTACCTATCCCCGGGAGGGCTTCAAAAGGGACGGGAGAGGCCGAACGATTAACCTCCCAAGAGCCTGTCTACAGCCACTGCAACGGCCGCGGCCGCGGCCATTCCAGTTACTACTGTTCCAATCATCCATTTGATAAGCCTGGTCTCCTGGAGGGCCATGTCAGCTTTAGTGGCCAGGTGGGCCATTTCCGCCTTTACTCCAGCCACGTCAGCCTTCACATCAGCCATTTCAGTCCTGAATTCAGCCATTTCAATCCTGACTTCCGCCACATCAGCCTTGGTGGCCAAGTGCTCATACACTCCTTCGAGACGACTCAGCCTTTCTTCCGAAGTAGTCATCTCTTCAAACCTCCATCCGGTCTATCCGCTCGAGCGGAACTCCTTCCCGTAAGGGCCTCAATAGGAAGATGTCTGTCCTCGTAGCGCGCCATAACGAAAGCCAGGTCCGCCAGGCGATTGAGGTATTGCAACACTACAGGGCTATGCAATAGGCCCTCTTCCTTGAGGGTCACGACCCTGCGCTCAGCTCTCCTCAATATGCTGCGAGCCATGTCCAGAGCGCCGGAGGCCGGGGTCGCGCCGGGAATGATGAAGGCGTTGGGCAGAGTCATCTGATCGTTCAGCTCGTCTATCAGCGTCTCAAGTCGATCCACCATAACCGGGGTAACCACGCTGAAGTGCTTCACCAGTTTTGGGTACTCCGATGCATCGGTTGCCAGCTCGCCGCCCACCACGAAGAGCTCCCTCTGCACCTCCATGATTACCTCTTTCAGCCGCTCCTCCTGGACCAGAGAGCGAGCCAATCCGAGGGCAGATACGGCCTCGTCTACCGTGCCGTACGCCTCGCAGCGCAGGTCCGTCTTGGACACCCTGCCACCGTACAGCAGGCCGGTCTCCCCCTCGTCGCCGTGCTTGGTGTAAATCTTGGGCAAGCTGCACCTCCGCCCGCGAATTATAGCATAACGCCTGGCGAGAGGTTCAACCGCCGCGCCCGCATACGGCGCATCGACCGCCAAAATGATGTATCCTTTTGCCCATAGTGGCAGGCAGTTATTTGCCTTAATTTGGCGCGTACTTAATGTAAATAGAGGCCACTCCGGAGGCGACATCAAAGCGTCTATACAACTGGTCGTCTTTCTCCTGCTGGTGATAGCCCTGGGCGGTGGCATTCTCAGCCTGCTACGTCAACCCACCCTGGTCGACATAGAGATCCAGCTTCCTACTGCAACGCCCGTACCGGAGGTCAAGGTGTTCGTCAACGGGGCCGTACTCCGGCCGGGAGTGTACAGGGTCGATCCGGAAGAGAGGCTGGAGGACGTCCTGGCTATGGCAGGTGGCCTCACCCAGGACGCCGACCCGTCGATGGTTAACCCGGCCCTGAGGGTCAGTGACGAGGCGCATTTCTACATACCCAGTCTTGGTGAGGCGACTCCCGAATCTACCCCCACACCCGGCGTCATCAACATCAACACCGCCACGGTGGAGGGGCTTCAGACACTTCAAGGCATCGGGGAGCAGAAGGCCGGCGACATCGTCCACTACCGCGAGGAGAATGGCCCATTTTCCAGGGTAGAGGACCTTCTGAAGGTGAGCGGCATCGGCTCCAAGACCCTTGAAGACTTGCGACCCCTGATTACGGTCCGGTAGATATGCTCCTGATTGTCATTGCCGTGTCATGGATCGCCGGGCTGCACCTGGCGACCCTTCCGGGAGCGTACTGGCTCAACGCCGTCCTCTTTCTGGCGGCGTCCTCTTTCCTGGCGTTTCTCCTGCGTAGCCGTGGCCTCACCCTGCTTCCCGCTCTGGCGTTGGCAGTCCTGTCTTTGGGAATGTTGAGGGCTGTTTGGCCTGCCGATTCTGGAGCATCCCCGCACATACAGTTCTTCAACGGAAGGGACAGCATACGGGTAGAAGGCGTAATCTCCTCGGACCCGCAGCCCACCGGTACTGCCTGGCGCTTCCCGTTGTCCGTCCGGCGTGTGTGGATTCGCGAGCGCTGGCACGCATCCCACGGCGACTTGCTGGTGGTTGCCAAGGTCCCGCCCTCGCTGGCGTCGGCCAGGGGCAAGCCGCATTTCCGCTACGGCGACCGGCTCATCGTGACTGGCAAGGCGGAGGAGCCTCCCATTTTCGAAGATTTCGACTATAGGGACTACCTGGCAAGGCAGGGCGTATTCTCCACGATGGTCCGCCCCGGTGTGGAGCTGGTGGGAGAGGGTGAGGGAAACCGTCTGATGCAGGAGATACTCTCCATTCGTAACCGCCTCTCCAGAAGCCTCGAACAGGCCATCCCGGAGCCGCACAACTCCATGGCCCAAGCCCTGCTGCTTGGACGCAGAAGCACAATGCCTCCAGAGTTGACCCAAGCCTTCCGCGACACGGGGGCGTCCCACATCCTGGCTATATCCGGGCTCCACGTAGGAGTGCTTCTGGGCATATCCATCGCCTTCAGCCGGTGGCTTCTGGGCGCGCGGCGGCAGATGTATATCCTCGTACCGCTCCTCTCCATATGGGGATACGCCGCCCTTTCCGGAATGTCGCCCTCGGTTCAGAGAGCCGCGATGATGGGGAGCATCTACCTGCTGGGTATGGCCCTTGGAAGGCAGAACAGCATCGCCCCTGCCCTTGCCGCGGCGGCCGCAGTCATGGCCGGAATACAGCCCGGCATACTCTCGGACGTCTCGTTTCAGCTGAGCTTCACCGCGATGGCCGGGCTTGTCCTGCTGGCTCCTCCCATCGAAAGGAGGCTCCTGGGTCTACGCGCCAACGTCGACGAAGAGGGCGGGTGGTCCAGGGCGCTGTCCTCCTCGATAGCCTCCACCGTGGCGGCCACCCTTGCTACGCTTCCGCTTGTGGCATTCTACTTCCAGCAGGTCTCCCTTGTAGGGCTGCCAACCACGCTGCTAGCCCTTCCGGCGCTTCCGATCATCCTGGGCACAGGCCTGCTCACGGCAGTCCTGGGGCTAATCAGTCCAGCCGCAGCCGAGGTAGCAGGCTGGGGCGCATGGCTGTGTCTCTCCTATCTCAAGGCAGTGGTAGGGATATTCGACGCCATACCCGGAAACGCTGTCAGGGTCGGAGGCTTTGGCGCGCTTATGGTGGTCGCGTACTACGTCGCGCTCCTGGCAGCGGTTGCCGCTCGCCGCAGGCTGTACGCTGTTTCAGCGCGGCTGCTTCAACCCCTTGGAGGAGGCTCCGGCCTGAAGGAGAAGATCGAGTCGTACCTGCCCGGCCGCCGCGTCTTCTGGGCAATGACCCTTATGGGCGTACTGGCGTCGGCGACAATTTGGACCGCCGCGCTCTCCAGGCCCGACGGACGGCTGCACGTCGCCTTCCTCGACGTTGGGCAGGGAGACGCCATATTTGTAGTCACTCCCGGAGGCCGTCAGGTGCTCATCGATGGAGGCGCGGACCCCCGGAGGCTCCTTACCCACTTGGGAGAACGCGTCCCCTTCTGGGATGACACCCTGGACCTCATGGTGCTTACGCATCCACACGAGGACCACGTGGCCGGGCTGATTGAGGCGCTGGACAGGTACGACACAGGCCTGGTGTTGGAGCGCAGTTTCGAGTTCCCGTCCCCTGACTACACCCTCTGGCAGTCCGCGCTTAAGTACAAGGACATCCCCGTTCTGCAGGCAGTGGAGGGACAGCGGATACTCCTGGACCACGGCCTGATGCTGGAGGTCATCTACCCGCCGGAAATACTGCTGGAGAATACTACAGCAGACGTGAACAACGCATCGGTGGTCACACGCCTTACCTACGGCGAGACCTCCTTCCTGTTCACGGGAGACCTGCACTGGGATGCTGAGAGCTACATACTGCACCGCTCGCTGCCGATAAGGAGCGATGTCCTCAAGGTGCCACACCAGGGCAGCCGCACGTCCAGCTCGCCGGCCTTTGTTCGAGAAGTAGCGCCTCAGGTGGCAGTCATATCCGTTGGAGCGGACAACGCTTTTGGGCATCCACACCCTGATGCACTGGATACCCTCAGGGCAATTCTGCCGGAGGATAGAGTCCTGACCACCGCCCGCAACGGGACAGTCCAATTCGCCTCCGACGGATCTCGGCTGTGGATGCAGACGGAGCGATAGCCGCCGCGCGGGGCCCATGGACGTGCTGCTACTTCCACAACCTTTCAAAGGCCAGCCGACCGTCTTCGGTCTCCTGCAGTAGGTACACGTCGGGATTGGACAGAGACTCCCAGCCCCTGTAGCCAAAGCTGGGGTCGAGGGAGCTTAGGACAAGACTCATCAGGTTACCGTGGGTCACCGCCAGGGGAAGGTTGTAGCCACCGTCCAGAAGCTCATTCAGGCAAACCCAAGCCCGCTCCAGCACCTCGCGGCCGGACTCGCCGCCGGGCGCTCGCGTGTCCAGGTCATCGAATGAAGCGCGGATCACCTCGCGCCAGTTGTCTACGGGGGCGTTGGAAAGTCTGCGTTCATTCAGGCGCGTATCCACTCGAACTGTCAGTCCGGTCGACGCGGCAAAGGGATCAATGGTCTGCTGGGCTCGCTTGAAGGCGCTGGACACCGCTGCGTCTATCCGTCTGCCGGACAGGAAGTTAGCGAGCGTCTCGGACTGCCTGAAACCTAACTCTGTCAGCGGGTCGTCAGGAAGCTGCCCGGACGCTTGGCAGTGTCGTATCAGGAGCAGTTCGCGGTCCTTATTCCCGCTCATGGCGCGGCTCAACCTCCGCTGTCTCTCCCGTGAAGAGAGACGTTTGCGCAACTTCGAACTCGTCCAGGAAGAAGCACTCTTCTAATCCATTCCTGCTTTTGGAGACCTTTGCATAACCCATAGCGTTATCCCGCAAGAATTGCCCTCACCGTCATTCCTGCGGAAGCAGGAATCTAAAAACGCTGTCTGCAAGGCTGCGATGCCTTGGAAGAAGGGCCTTAGATTCCCGTCCCCGTATCGGAGTACGGGGCAAGCTTCACGGGAATGACGGAGGAGATAGCCTCTTCTAGGAGATACACCGGAGTCTTGCAAAGGTGTCCGATGGTGGGATCCCAACCTCGCTACCTATCGATGAGGGAATGGGAACGCGAAGATGCGGCTTCACGCAGTACGGCGGCTGGTCAGGGTCAGATGATTCCGGCCGTTCTCTCGGCGGTACGTCATCTCGTCCATCATCTCACGCGCTAGGTGAACGCCAAGGCCGCCGATGGAGCGGCTCTCGATAGGACCGGTAGTATCCGGTTCCGGAGCGTCTGTCAACGGGTCGAACGCGTAGCCTCCGTCCGTTATGTTGATGGTCACAGCGTCAGCCACCGACGTAAGAGCGATCTCGATCTCGTGCTCGTTGTCGTCGTGGCCGTAGTCCATAATGTTGAGCACGAGCTCCTCAAGGACGAGGTTTATCCGGAACAAAAGGTCCGGCGGCCACTCCTCCTCCTCTGCAAAAGCCTCTATGGACTCTGTTATCCTGTCAAGCTCCTCGCGGTCTGACAAGACCGTCAGAATCAGATTCGCGCTCAAGGCTCAGCCCCCGCTCCGCCGGCCCGGGCCGGCATGAATAGGTTCGCCGCTATCCGGATTGTGCTTTGCCCAAAAGTCCTTTAGCAACATAGCATCTTACTCAAAGCTCCGCCAGTTCGTTGGTATCCCGTGCTGCGGAACGGCTGTCAGGCTAGGCTCCGAGGGAAGATATAGCCTCGGCTTGGGTTGCATGAGTCGGGATGATCTTGTCGAATCCGCTGATCTGGAACACCTCGCTAATGGAATCAGAGAGGGAGCACATCCCAAACTTTGCCGACTTGCCCTGCATCTGCTTGGCCACTAGCAGTATCACCCTGAGGCCGGCGCTGCTGATGTAGGACAGATTCTCCATGTTCAGGACAAAGGTGTTGACATTGTCCTTCAACATGGTCTCCAAGGCTTCTTGGAAATCCTTGGCGTTTCCGCCGTCCACTCTGCCGGAGGCCTTGGCCACCAGGGCCCCACCGGCCAACTCGCCCTGTATCACCAGATTCTTGGTATCGGAGACCGTCCAGGGGGCTCCTCCTCCGGCTTCCTGTCCGCTAGTTGTCATAGAGACCTCTCAATTGATGGCTGTTTTTGGTTTCCGATTTACTGCCGTCGGCGAGCCGGGTGTATCCGGCGGCTATCTTGGCGCTCCGTTCGATATCGTTGCTCAATCTCACAAGCAAGACCAAGCCGGGCGCGTCTCCCAATTGATAGTTATACCACTTCCCGCGCCTCAAGGCGCAACACTGCTCATACGATACCACGACAGAAACATTCGGTAAACACCCTCGTATGAAGATGGCAATGCTACAGCGAACCCCTGATGCGCAACAGAAATATCGTTGTGGGCCGCGATCGTATCCGTGCCTGTTCGCGGCCACCGCGCCCGCAGGGCCGCGCTCTAGACCGGCAGGTCCTGGAAGTTCATGGCGTACAGCTTGGCGTATAGGCCGTTCAGGGCCAGCAGGTCGTTGTGCTTCCCAAGCTCCGCTATGCGCCCCTGTTGCATCACCAGTATCTTGTCCGCGTCCTGGATGGTGGAGAGCCTGTGTGCGATGATGATGGCCGTCCGGCCTCGCAGCAGCTCCTTCAGAGCATCCTGTATCAGACGCTCCGTGTAGCTGTCGACGTTGGCGGTGGCCTCGTCAAGTATCAGGATTCGCGGGTCGGCCACCAGCGCCCTGGCAAAGGCGATGAGCTGCCTCTGACCCACGCTGAGGTTGCTGCCTCGCTCGTGGAGCACCGTCTCGTAGCCGTTGGGCAGTCGCATGATGTAGTCGTGGGCGCCCAGGGCCTTCGTCGCCTTCTCGATGTCCTCCTGGGTAGCCTTCCGGTTGGCGAAGCGTATGTTGTCGGCAACGGTAGTCGAGTACAGAAACGGCTCCTGGAGCACAAGGCTCATCTGGCCTGCCAGCGATGAGCGGGTGATGTCCCGCAGGTCATGCCCGTCCACCGTAATGCTCCCCTGACCGACGTCGTAGAAGCGTGTGACCAGGGCAACCATAGTCGTCTTTCCCGCGCCGGTAGGACCCACTATCGCCATAGACTCTCCCGGGGCCACCTCCACGGACACGTCGTCCAGCACCTGCACCTCCGGGTTATAGGAGAATGACACGTGGTCGAACTTCACATTCCCCCGGATGGGAGGAAGCGCCTGGGCGTCCGGCTTGTCCACCAGGTCCGGCTGCACGTCCAGTAGCTCGAATATGCGCATACCCGCCGTCATGGCCCTCTGCATCATGGCGTACTGCATAACCAGGGCGCGGATGGGCTCGAAGAACCGCTGCACCAGCAGGGCGAAGGTCACCATCGTACCAAGCTCCAGGGAGCCGGTCTGCTCCATCCTGCCACCGACCACTATCAGGATTCCGAAGGCGACGGCTGTGAGCACCTCCACGGTTGGCATCAGGCCGGCGGTGAGTTTGCTGGCGTAGAGGTTGGCGTCCAGGTGCTCGGCGTTCAGCTCGTCGAACTGGGACAGGTTGACCTTCTCCCTGTTCATGCTCTGGGTGACTCGCACGCCGGTTATGTTCTCCTGGAGGCTGGCGTTCACGCCGGAAATGGCGTAGCGAATGCGCATGAAGGCTCGCCGAGCGCGGATCTGCCAGAAGATCATTATGACCACGAATACTGGCATGACAATAAAGCAGAGCAGCGCCAAGTCCATGTTCCGGTTCATCATTACCAGAACGATCAAGATCAGGCTCAGCACCTCAGCGAAGCCCACCACAAATATGGTCATGAACTCCTGGAGGGCCGTGGTGTCGTTCTGGACGCGGCTCATCAGCCTTCCCACCTCGTTGTGGTCGAAGAATTGTGTGGAGAGTCGCTGGAGATGGGCGTGCATGTCGCTGCGCAGCTTGTACAGCACAGACATGTTGACCCTGGCCAGACCGCGCAGGTGTATGAAGTTCCCCACCAGGTTGAGGACGACTACCCCGGCGAACATCAAGCCAATCCCGTGCAGCCCTGACACCCGCTCCGGCACGGAGAGGTCGGGATCCCGCAAGTACCGGTCGATGGCCTCCCCCACCAGCACGGGCACCGCTATCTGCGTGCCGATGTACAGCAGCATTGCCACTAGGCTCACCAGGGTCATCTTCCAGTGAGGCTTCAGGTACTGCGCCAGGCGCAGGATCACGGTCTGGTCGTACACCTTGCCAAATTCCGTGTCCTCCAGGACCAGGCTGAGACGGCCGCGTATCCGGCGCACCTCCTTGACACCCGGAAGATTGGGGTTCATCCCGCCCTGGCCAAGTCCTCCCCACTGCATGGCTAGGAAGTCCCTTCCACGTTCAGAGTCCTGGTTTCAAGGCTAACCGAGGCGGCTCCCGTTCCCCCGGAGGTCAGGCTGCCGCCGCCGTTGACCTCCACCTCCTGCGGACGAAGCTGAAGCTCATATATCTCCTGGTACGGGCCGGGCACACTCACAAGCTCCTCGTGGACACCCTGCTGCACAATCCTGCCTTCCTTCATCACCAGTATCATATCGGCGTTCTTCACGCTGCTCAGGCGATGGGCAATGACGAAGGTGGTCCTGCCCTGAATCAGCGTGTCCAGCGCCTGGCGTATGAGGTGCTCCGTCTCAGTGTCCACGCTGGAGGTTGAGTCGTCCAGGATGAGGATGGGCGGGTCCAGCAATAGCGTACGGGCAATTGCGAGGCGCTGCCTCTGTCCGCCGGACAGGGTCACGCCGCGCTCTCCCACGTAGGTGTCGTATCCGTCCGGCATACTCTCGATGTAGTCGTGAAGCTGGGCCGCCTTGGCCGCGCGCACCACGTCCTCCATGGGAGCATCAACGGAGCCGTAGGCGATGTTCGCCCGGATAGTCGATGTGAATATGAACACGTCCTGCTGGACGATGCCCACGTTGCGGCGCAGGGAGGCCAGGGTTACGTCGCGGATGTCCATCCCGTCGACGGTTATGCGCCCCTCGGACACGTCGTAGAAGCGGGGGATAAGGTGCACTACGGTGGTCTTCCCGCTGCCGGGCGCGCCCAGAATGGCGACCACTTTCGCCCTGGGGGCCTCGAAGTCCACGCCCTTGAGTACCGGCGAAAGCTCACTGTACCCGAAGGCCACGTCCTCGAAGCGCACGTCACCCCTCACTCGCGGTATATCCAGGGCGTTACGCTTCTCCTTCACCGGCGACTCCGCGTCCAGAACGTAGAAGATGCGCTCGCCGGAGGACATTGCCCTGGAGAAGCTGTTGACTATCCACGCCGTCATGCGGACCGGTATGGCCAGCAGCCCCATGAACAGCACGAATGACACCAGCTCCCCTTCCGTCATACTTCCGTTTACCACCTGAAGTCCGCCGAACCACAGGATGACGCCGGTGCCTCCGAGGAGGAAGAAGTTGTTGAGGGACGTGGTGATGGCCTGCAGCCTCTCGGCGGTGAAGCCATACCTGGCGACCTCCGAGGCGTGGTAGTTGAATTTCTCACTTTCGAGGTCTTCGGCGGCAAAGGCCTTGACCACACGCTGGCCGGCCAGGTTCTCCTGGAGCACCGTGTTCAGGTGCCCCATCTCCGTCCGCTCGGCCATCCAGTTGCGGCGCATCTCCAGCATGATGGTGGCCGTGCGCAATATGATGAAAGGCACAAAAACCAGGCTCATCAGCGCCAGCTTCCAGCTGGAGATGATGAGGATGACGCTGACGCCCAGTATCAGGAGCACCATATACGCGCCGCGGATCAAGCCTCCCTGGATGAACATCCGCACTCCCTCAACGTCCGCCGTAGCCCGGGACATCAGGTCGCCGGACCTCTGGTTGTCGTGGAAGCCGAAGCTGAGGCGCTGCAACCGCTCGTAGAAGGTGTTGCGAATGTCGTAGGCGACCCTCTGGCCCAGGGCCTCGCCCAGGTACTGCTGCCCATAGGCTGCGACCCCTCTCAGGACGCTTATCACCAGGATGAGCGACGCCAGGAAGATAAGCGGCCCAACCTCTCCGGACCTGACCACCTCGTCCACGGCGATGCCCAGTATCCAAGGGATCGCCAGGGCGAACGCGGTTACGGCGATGGTGCAGGCATAGGCCAGAAGCAACCTTTGCTTGTACTTGAATGAAAAGCCAATAAGCCTGAGCAGGATACGCATGGTTGTATGAGTGTAATTGCCAGAGGGTTCACTGCGAACGCGCTCGAAAGGGAAGGATAAGTCAACACAATGCCCAGCATATATTACTTCAAACACGTAACTAAGTCTAGGAGTGTGCGATACATCTCTAACCGAGGCACTGTCATCCTGTCGATCCTGACCCCAAACAGCTATGCACTTAATGCATTCTCCAAATTATCAACCAGGCGTAGTACCTAAAAGTGCCAGAGCGCCAGGTAATAATACACCGTCCACATTGCAGCCAACCCAAAGGGCATAATGTATCCGAATCTTGGCACTATATCATACGGCAGAAGGTCGCTATACGCTGAGTACCCGTGGGAGTGTGCTTTAAGCCACAGCAACGACGCCAACCAAGTGATAAAGTTGATACCCAGCAATGGCAATCCTAGTTCTGAGATTAGCGACGGCTCTATTCGAGCGCGAGTAGAGAATGCGACACCGATGGCGCTGAGGAGCCACCCCGAATACAACACTGCGTACGTCATGCCGATGAGCGCCCGCGGAACTCTTACGTTGAGCATTTGCAGCAGAAAGTAGAGCCAAGGGAAGAAGAATAAAACTGAGAACGCACCTCCAATCACCGCAGATCGCTTGGCGTCCAACTCTTTGTGCTTCGCAACAGCCCAGCAGATGGCAGCGGCCACTGGCGCCCAGATGACGCAACCCCCAACCACCAGAACGGCGAGAATAGCCGCCAAAAAGGCTGCCCAATACAGAATGGCAAACGCAGCCATGTGTGTATTCCGGTTAGCGCGCCTGTGTTACTTGAGTAGACAAAGGCAAGCGCTCCTTAGAGTAATCTTTCCAGTGCATATCCGGTTCATACTCCCTCAACCCGTGGCACAACCGTCACCACGAAATCGTATCGGTCACTCCCATAAGCCCTGTCATTGGGTATAATGTACCCGGAAACCCTTGCGGAAGTCACCTCGAACTTTTCCGGGATGTGGATGTCAAACTCGGTGGAAGTCGCATTGCCGGGCAATTCCCCTTCCTCGGCTATAGCAGCGACAACTTCGAAATAGACTCTTGCCATTATTCCTCTTTGTGACAGGCACGCTAGACTGATAGGAAAGCCCTTACCTTCATGCAGCTGGCATCCGTACTTGGCAATATCGGCCCAGAACTTGGCGTCCGCAAGGGACTTATTCTAGGGATTCCACGTCGCATCAATCTCAGTGCCGTTTTAGCGTTGATACTCCTCGGCCAGACGCCATAAGATCCAGCCTGTTCTCACCCTAACTCAAACCCTTGCCTGTACAATGCCAGGGACTTATAATTGGCCTTGTTTCCAGTGCAGCAAATCACCTCCAACCTTTACGGAGGGTTCGGCTTGCCCAAGCCTTCCACCATCGCAATAGACGGCCCCGTAGCATCAGGGAAAACGGCCGTGGGCGGCCTCTTGGCGCTTCGACTCGCGTATCGCTTCATCGATACCGGAGTAATGTACCGGGCCGTCACCTGGGCAGCTCTCAGGGACGGAGTGAGCCACGAGGATGAAACAGAGGTGACCGCTCTGGCGAACCGTATTCAGATAGAAGTGGCCTACAGCGACACTCTTGGCGGGCCGAGGATCATGGTGGACGGACGCGAGGTCGCGGGAGAGCTGAGGAGCAGGGACGTGGACGGGTGGGTCTCCCTGGTGTCGAGCTACAGCGGGGTCAGGCGGGCGATGGTGGCCCGCCAGCGCGATATGGCGAGGGAGGGTCGGATTGTCATGGTGGGAAGAGACATAGGGACGGTGGTGCTGCCTGACGCAGACCTCAAGGTATTCCTGACCGCCTCCCAAGAGGAGCGCGCCCGGCGTCGCTATAGCGAGATGGAAGAGCGAGGCCAGTCGCCTCAGCTCGAGCAGGTGATGGAGAACCTCCTGGCCAGGGACGAGATGGACAGCAGCAGGGCCGACTCGCCGCTGCGGCCGGGAGACGACGCATACATGCTCAACACAAACAACATGAGCCTCAACGAAGTTGTGGACAACTTAATTCAGCTAATGGACGAGCGCTGATGGGCGTAGTTTACTCCTCTGCCACATTTATGATGCGCAACGCGCTGCGCGTGTTCGGAGACTGGCAGGTTGAGGGGAGGGAGTGCGTGCCCCCCAGGGGGCCGCTGATAGTCGTGTCCAATCACCAGAGCAACATGGACCCTCCCCTGATTACCGCCAGCCTGCCCAGGCGCGTCTATTTCATGGCAAAGCGGGGCATCTTCAACGGCCCGATTCTGTCGTTCCTCCTGAAGGCCTACGGCACGTTTCCCCTCAACCGGGACGGAGGCGATCTGGCGGCTATTCAATGGAGCCTGAAGATGCTTGACAGTGGCTCAGCCATTGGCATATTCCCGGAGGGCACGCGGAGTCCTGGAGGGATGAGGCAGGGAATCCCCGGTATAGCCATGATAGCCATCAAGTCCGGGGCGACCATTCTCCCAGTGGGAATGACAGGCACGGAGCGGACCGGGCCGCCGTGGCAGGTGGCAATGCCCAGAGGCGAGTTCAGAGTGAGGATAGGCCAGCCCTTCTCACTTCCCACGATAGAGGGCAGGGTCAGACGCGAGCAGCTCCAGTCTATGACCGATATGATTATGGAGCGGGTCTCGGTCCTGCTCCCCGACGACTACCGGGGAGTGTACGACTTGAAGAGAGCAGCGCCCTCGCCGGAGCGGGCGGTCGGCGCGCAGGACGGGGGCTTATAGCCTTGTGCGGCATAATTGGATATACCGGCTACAGAGAGGCTGCGCCTATCCTTTTGGACGGCTTGGCTAACCTCGAGTACCGGGGATACGACAGCGCAGGCATATCCGTCATCGCTCCGGACGGCGACGTGGCTGTGAGGAAGGCCTCCGGCAAGCTGGAGAGCCTGGTGATGTCCCTGCAGGGCGCTCTCCCAGTGGGAAGTGTGGGAATCGGGCACACCCGTTGGGCGACCCACGGCGAGGCCAGCACGTCCAACGCTCACCCGCTCCTGGACTGCCATGACGAGGTCATCGTGGTCCACAACGGAATCGTGGAGAACTACCTGGAGATCAAGGACGAGCTGGTGGACGAGGGGCACAACTTCGCATCTGAGACGGACAGCGAGGTGATACCCCACCTGATCGAGGGCTTTCTGGGTCAGGGATCGACTCTGGAGGAGGCGGTGCGCCTGGCAGCCCTCCGGCTGACCGGGGCCCACGCTGCGGTGGTCATGTGCAAGCGAGACCCAGGGAAGCTCATCGCCTTCAGGGTACGCAACGCCGGTGGCATCCTGGTCGGCTATGGGGAAAATGAGATGGTGCTGGCGAGCGACCTGCCCGCCGTCATCCCCCACACGCGGCAGGTCACCTTCCTCTCCGCCGGTGAGATGGTATCCCTGACCAGCGCGTCGGCTGCATACTCATCCCTGGACGGCTCTGCCCTGGAGAAGACCCCACAACACCTACCCTACGACGCAGTGTCCGTGGCCAAGGGCGGTTACAGCCACTTCATGCTCAAGGAGATAGTGGAGCAGCCCCAGGCTACCATCGCCACGCTGCGCGGTCGAGTCTCCTTCGATCCCTGGGACGTTTCCCTGGATGAGCTGGAACTCGCGGACGCGGACGTCGACAGCATAAACCGGGTGATATTCGTCGCAATGGGGACCAGCTTCAACGCTGCCCTAGTAGCGCGGCAGATGATGGAGCAGTTGGGCGGTCTCCCTTCGGAAGCGGAGATAGCCTCCGAATTCAGGTACAGGAGTCCCATTCTGGACTCTAAGACGTTGGTGGTCTCCATCGGCCAGTCCGGGGAGACGGCCGATACCCTGTCGGCAATGGAGGAGGCGTCCAGGAAAGGCGCACGACTCATAACCGTGTGCAACTCCGAAGGCAGCCAGGCCACCAGGCTGGCAGAGGGCTGCATCTATCTGAGGGCCGGCCCGGAGATAGGCGTGGCATCCACCAAGACTTTCACCTGTTCCCTGGAGGCTCTTTACCTCCTGGCCGTGTACATAGGACGACGGCGAGGGTTCCTCTCCGGCTCGGAACTGGCGAATGCCTTGAGTGACTTGGTGAAGCTGCCCGACCTGCTGAGCGAGCTGGTCTCTCGCCAGGAGCCGTACATCGCCCTGGCCGAGCGATACCACAGGAAATCCCACTTCCTCTACATGGGGAGAGGGCCGAATCATCCGATTGCCCTTGAAGGAGCATTGAAGCTCAAGGAGATCGCATACACGCACGCCGAGGGATGCTCAGCCGGGGAGATGAAGCACGGCCCCATAGCCCTGGTTGACGAGGGTATGCCGGTGGTAGCCATTGCCCCTCAGGACGGCCTGCGGGACAAGATGATCAACAGCATCTTCGAGGTGAAGGCCAGGGGCGCCACCGTCATTGCGGTGGCTACAGAGGGTGACGAGGAGTTGGCGGGCATCGCCGACCACGTGCTGTACATCCCGCCCATTTCTCCCCTGCTCACGCCGGTGCTGTCCTCCGTTCCGTTGCAGCTGCTGGCGTATCATATAGCCGTAAAGCGCGGCTGCGAGATAGACCAGCCGCGAAACTTGGCCAAGTCCGTCACCGTCGAGTAGGGTCCGGCCGGGAGAGGTCTACGAACATGCTGGCAGAGGTGAGACTGCGACTGGAGCAGAGGGAGGAAAGCCTGTCCCCCTTCGCAGCCAGGTCCGCAAGAACCAGGGGACGCTCGACACCCGAAGAGCCTTCGCCGCTCAGGACCGAATTCCAGCGAGACCGGGACCGCATCATTCACAGCAACGGTTTCCGCCGACTCAAGCACAAGACACAGGTCTTCATCGCGCCCACCGGCGATCACTACGTAACGCGACTGACCCATACACTGGAGGTGACCCAGATAGCGCGCACCATCGCAAGGGCCCTCAACCTCAACGAAGACCTGGCGGAGGCCATCGGCCTGGGCCACGACCTGGGCCACACGCCTTTCGGCCATCTGGGAGAGGAGGAGCTGGACCGCCTGCACCTGGAGGGGTTCCACCACTCGGCCCAGAGCCTTCGAATGGTGGAGCACCTGGGCAGGAACGGACGGGGTCTCAACCTTACCTGGGAGGTCAGGGAGGGGATAGAGTCCCACTCCAAGCCCAGAGAGGACCTTATGGGCGCTCTGAAGGGAGAGGACGTTTCCCTTGAGGCCCAGATATGCCGGGTTTCTGACGCGGTTGCATATCTGAACCACGACATCGGTGACGCCATTAGGGCCGGCGTCATCTCAGAGGACGACCTGCCCCGGGACTGCAAGGAGGTCCTGGGGACGCGCCACTCCCAGCGGATCGACACTATGGTCAGCGACATCGTGAGGTCCTCCTGGAACATTGCTGATGGGAAGCGTCCGAGCGACGGCGGGAAGCCCACCATCGCCATGAGCCCTCCTGTACACGAGGCTGCGAACGAGCTGCGCGAGTTCATGTTCCGGCGCGTGTACATTCCGGCGAGCGACGGGGAGCTTGGCAGCCAGGCCAGGGAGGTAATAAGACTCCTCTACGGCCACTTCTGCGCTAACCCGGGTGAGATACCCGCCGAGTACCACATACGGCAGGACTCCGTTGAGCGGATGGCCCTGGACTACGTTTCCAGCATGACTGACCATTTTGCGCTGCGCATTGCCGAAGGGATACGGCCGGGCATCGCGTCCCTGAGCACGGCGCTGTACAGGTAACTGCTCAGAACTCCTGCTCTCGTAGTCCCCGGCCAACTTGAGCATTGGATTCGGCGGATTCAAGGCCAATGGCCCGCTGCGATGTAGGGGCGGTTCGCGAACCGCCCCTACGGGTTCCATTGTCATGCCCGTCGCCCGGGTCCCCAAGGCAGTGGTCCGCGACAGCCGATATACGCCTTGGCTACCTTGTTGCGCTCGTAGTGACGAGAATGGCTCCCTTGAGAAGGTTATTCCAGGGTCTCCGTGTGACTGAAGGCTATGGTTGGGGACACGGAGCAGTAGACTCGAACGCCGAGCTGTTGTCTAAATGTCTCCTGCCAAACACGTCGGCAAAACTCGCACAATCACCGTGTCGACACCTTGAAGGCGGATTCAAGGCGTCTGCTACAATAGATATAGAGACCCCATCCTGCCCACAAAGGCCGCGAGCCAGCCATGACCGTAATCCAGGACGTCAAAGGCCGCAGCGACATAGTCGACGTTGTCTCCGAACGCATCGCGCTTGCGAAGTCGGGGAGCAATTTCAAGGCCGCCTGCCCCTTCCACGCTGAGAAGACGCCGTCTTTCTACGTCTTCCCGGACCGGCAGACCTGGCGCTGCTTTGGGGCCTGCGCCGAGGGCGGAGACGTCATCTCCTTTACCATGAAGGCTGAGAACCTGGACTTCGCCCAGGCCCTCAACCAACTGGCGGAGCGCGCCGGTGTGACGATACCCACCCCGCAGACCAGGAGACGGGAGGAGGCGCTGGACAGGGTGAACGAGGCGGCTTTGGACTTCTTCAGAAGCCTCCTGAAATCGGATGGCGGCGAGAGGGCCAGGCAGTACCTTGAGAGACGCGGGGTGAACTTGGAAGCCGGAGAGATGTTCCAGTTGGGGGTCAGCCCCGCAGGCTGGGACACGCTGTCGCGCCATCTCAAGGATCAGGGATTCCAGGAGCAGCAAATCCTCTCTGCAGGTCTGGCTATGAGGACCGAGAGAGGAGACACACGAGACCTCTTTCACGGACGTCTCATCTTCCCCATCTGGGACTCAACCGGAAGGCCCGCAGGGTTCGGAGGCAGGGCATTGGACGACTCCACGCCCAAGTACCTCAACACGCCAAGGACACCGCTCTTCGACAAGGGGCGGCTCCTGTACGGCCTTCACAAGGCCAGGGAGTCCATCAGCCGCTCGGGGATTGCCGTAGTCGTCGAGGGCTACATGGACGTCATTGCGGCCCACCAGCATGGGTTTCAGAACGTTGTGGCCTCTATGGGAACGGCTCTCACGGAGAGTCAGGTGAGCGCCCTGAGAAACATCGCTTTAACCTTTGTGCTGGCCCTGGACCCGGACAACGCCGGGCAGGAGGCGACGCTGCGCAGCCTCCAATCATCCTGGCAGGTTTTCGAGCGGCGCGCGCTGAGGGCCGGGGGAAGAAGCGACGTGGTGTTCTACGAGCGTCAGCCTCATGCCTCCCTCAAGGTTGCCGTCCTCCCTCCCGGAAAGGACCCTGATCTGCTCATCCGTGAATCGCCGGAGGAGTGGGAGCGCCTGATCGCCGAGGCCAAGCCCCTGATGGACTACCTGTTCGATATAATGGCTTCCAGGCTCGACTCATCCTCCGGTCAGGACAAGCTCCAGGCCACGGAAGCCCTGTTCCCATTCATAACCTCCATGGAAAACCCCTACGACCAGGACCGGTACTTCCGGCGTCTGGCTGAGCTGATGGGCGTCAGTGAGGCAGCCCTGGAAGCCAGCATAGGCCGACCCCAGAGCCGCCGCGCGCCCGGAGGCCGGGGGGGCGGAGCGCCTCCCCGGGCCAGCGCATCGCCGCTCTCAATGGCGAATCGAGACCCCCTGGAGGAGTACTGCCTCTCCCTCCTGCTTCAGCACCCGGAGCTCGGTGAGAGGGGCATAGACATCTCGCCGGACTACTTCGACCTGTCTGAGAATCGCGACATATTCACAAAATGGACTGAATCTACTACAATAGATGGTATAAGGGAAAGTCTGCCACCCGACCTGACCGAGCACTTCCAGACCCTCCTGTCTATGGAGAATCCGCCCTCCAACGTAAAAGAGAGGGCAAAGGCCCTTGAGGAAGTTGTAAACCGGCTGAAGGAGCGATTTTTCAAAGTCCAGGAGCAGGTCTTGATGGAGCAGTTGGAAGGGGCCGATTGGTCGGACCTGTCAAATTTGCAGCCCTCCCTCAACCAGGCCCAGGAGATCAACCGCAGGCTGAAGGAGTTATTCGCCGGGTCAAGCTCAGAAACTACATGATTTGGAGAAACGTGAGAAGACGCAAGAACGATTTAGACTATCTTGATGGCATCCCGGAGGAAGAGGAGGAATCCCGTATCCCTTCGGAAAACCTCCTGTCAATAGTCGGTTCAGATTATACGGCTGAAGGCAAGGACATGGCCGTCGCTATTGCCCCGCCTCAGAGCGACGTAGAAGAGGAGGATGCGGTCAGCACCGACGGCGCCCCCAAAGAGGACACGGATGAGGCCGGCGGTGACGTGGAGGCGGAGGCAGAGGCGGAACCGGAAATGGAGGCCGACCTGGGTAGTCAGGACATGATTGACGACCCAGTCCGTATGTACCTTCGGGAGATTGGACGGGTGCACCTGCTCACGGCCAAGGACGAGCGCTCCCTGGCGCGCCGTATGGAGTGCGGCATCCAGGTCAAGAGGCTGGAGGCGGAGCTGACCTCCCCCGACGGCCGCACGCCCAGGGCCTATGAGACGGTCCTGCTGCTCATGGAGCGCCTGTGGGAGGCCACGCCTCTTGTCAATGCCCTCGGCACACATCTTGGACGCTCAGACGCCCTGAGCTTGTCCCAGGTGATGTCTGACCCCGCGGTGCTCGCCGCCATCGACAGCGAACTGAACCTGGAGATGGTGGAAGACCTGGCTGCGGAGCTGGACCGTCCCACTGACCAGGTGATAAAAGAGCTGCTGGAGTTCTCTCTCAACAGCCGTATCATTCCTCCGGATCTGTTCGAGATAGTAGACCGGGATACGCCTGTAGAGGACCTGCCTCGGCACATGGAGGACCCGGATTTCATGAGAGATCTGCGCGTCCGAGAGGTCTCCCTCAGGTCGCACTTCTCCCACATTGTGGAGGAGGGTAACCGGGCGCAGAAACACCTGGCGGAAGCGAACCTGAGGCTGGTGGTAAGCGTAGCCAAGAAGTACATCGGGCGCGGCATGTCACTGCTGGACCTGGTCCAGGAAGGGAATATCGGCCTGATTCGCGCCGTGGAGAAGTTTGATTACCGCAAGGGATACAAGTTCAGTACCTATGCAACTTGGTGGATACGGCAGGCCATCACGAGGGCCATCGCCGATCAGGCCCGCACCATTCGCATTCCTGTGCACATGGTCGAGACCATCAACAAGCTGATGCGCACCAGCCGACGCCTTGTGCAGGAGTACGGGCGGGAGCCGACCAGCGAGGAGATAGGGCGGGACATGGATGTCAGCCCCGAAAAGGTGCGCGAGATCCTCAAGATTTCCCAGGAGCCGGTCTCCCTGGAGACTCCCATTGGAGAGGAAGAGGACAACCACCTTGGGGACTTCATAGAGGACCGGGGTACAGTGGCGCCGGCGGAGGCCGCATCGTACCAACTCCTCAAGGAGCAGGTGGAGGATGTGCTGGACACCCTCAACCTCCGGGAGCGGCGCGTGCTTCGGCTGCGTTTCGGGCTGGAGGACGGCCGCAGCCGCACACTGGAAGAAGTGGGCAAGGAATTCGGCGTCACCCGCGAACGCATCCGACAGATAGAGGCCAAGGCGCTCCGAAAGCTGCGTCACCCCTCCCGCTCAAAGAAGCTCCGGGACTTCCTGGAGTAGTTCGAGGATATCCCGTATCACCGGAGCGGGGCTCTTCGTACGAGTTGCACTGCGTTGGCTTTCGAAACCCTTAAGAAACCCACCACGATTTGTAATCGGCCCTGTGGTATTATTTCTATAGAGCCTTCTGAAAGCCCGTACTGAGCGGACCGCACTTTGGAGAGAGTGTCCGATGCGATTCCGAGTAATGGCCAGAGTGGTGTCCACAGAGGGCGGCGAAAAGTCCGTCAAAGGCGACACCTTTGAGCACGACGAAGAGGAAGAGGCGCGCAAGCACTACCTTGAGGTGGTCAAGAGGATGAGGAGATCCCACGCCTACGGCCTTCAGCAGGCGTTCCTCGAACGCCAGAGGGACGACGGAGGATGGGAGAGGATAGACCAGTTGACCAAAGAGCAGATCAGGTAGGGCGCGCTGCGCGGCTGTAGGAATAGATGACCCGCAAGCCTGCTACATCAGGCCAACACAAGTGAGGTGTTCGGATGCGCACGTTCTTTCCCAAGTCCCAGCTAATTGCAACGGTGGCCATCCTTATCGCGGTAGCGCTGGCGGTGTCCGCCTGCACCTCTTCTCCCACGCCTGAGCCGGATACGCCTACCCCTGCTCCCACGGCTGAGACATCACAGCCCGCCACCTCCATGCCGTCCCCCACTGAGGACGCGGCTCCCATCATGCTCAGTTTGCCCCGGGACTTTCCCATCGAGACCTATCTGGGAGAGGAGCATACAGCTGGGACTGAACTTAGCTTCTCGGAATTCTTCGCGGACGGAAAGCCGGTGATACTGAACTTCTGGGCTGGGCTGTGCCCGCCCTGCAGGGCCGAAATGCCGGACTTCCAGGAGTTCCACGAGCAGAATATGGACCGTGTCATCCTGGTTGGCGTTGACATCGGGCAGTACCTTGGCCTTGGCAACCGGGACGACGCCGCGGAGCTTCTTGACGAATTGGGCATAACCTACCCCACCGGTCTGACCAGCGAATCAAGCGTGACCCGCGACTACAATGTCTTGGGTATGCCCACAACGGTGTTTCTCAACACGGACGGGACGGTCTTCCGGACCTGGAACGGTATCCTTACCAAGGAACAGCTGAATGACAGGGCGGACGAGCTGCTGATGGCGCAGTAGACGACTTATTGCCGTCTATGACCGCAGCTAACCATATTCATTCTGTCCAGGGAGACCTGCGGCGGCCCACCAAAATCCAAGCTGAGGTTAGAGAGCCATGACAATAGCCAGAAATCTCTCATCGTACCTGCGGGAGCCTCAGAACCTGCGCAGCCTCGGCCTTCCACTGCTCTTAGCCGCCGTCGCTCTCGGCGTTGCGGTCGTCGGGGCGCTGATTCTGGGTCGGGACAGCGGCGTGGACGGCGTCAACATGTTCATCGAGAACCTGTCCGGAATGTCGGGCTCCTACCTGGGCAATCTTGGGTTGTTCGCTCCCCTGGGATTCGCCTTTGCAGTCGGCATGGTATCTGCGGTCAACCCCTGCGGATTCGCCATGCTGCCGGCATACCTGGGCCTGTATCTTGGCGCCAACAACGAGGGTGAAGCCGCTCGTAACCCCGTCCAGCAAATCCTCAAGGGATTGGAGATAGGCAGCGCCGTCACCCTCGGCCTCGTCGTGCTATTTGGAATAGCGGGCACCATCATCGCCCTGGGCTTCCACTCCGTTGGGAGCGTTCTGGCGTGGTTGGGCCTTGGCATCGGCATAATCCTGACCGTAACCGGCGCGTGGCTGGTCGGCGGCGGCAAGCTCTACACCGGATTCGCCGCAAATGCCGCCTCCCGTATAGGAGACCCGGGGCAGGTGAACGTCAAGGGATACTTTCTCTTTGGCATCAGCTACGGCATAGCCTCGCTGAGCTGCACGCTGCCCATCTTCCTCTCCGTGATAGGCACTTCCTTCGCCGCCTCCACCATTCTCACCTCATTGAGCCAGTTCCTGCTCTACGGAATGGGAATGGGCGTAGTTATCATGGTGCTGACACTTGGCGTGGCTTTCTTCAAGAGCGCAATGCTGGGCACCATACGCAAGATGCTGCCCTACGTTGGGCCCATAGGCTCGTGGCTCATGGTAGTAGCCGGCGCCTACATAGTGTTCTACTGGCTCACCATCGGCGGACTGCTGTAGACTAACTGCCTGGCAAGAGTTCGCTAGTCTCCGCCAAAGTAGCGACGCGGGTTGTCCACCATCATGGTGTGTATGGCCTCGTCGCTGACACCAAGCTCTCGCAGGCGTGGGAGCACGACCCGGTTGATGAAGCACACCTCGTCCGGGTTGTAGGTATTGCGCTCCTCGTTCATCTCCGGCGTCAGCAGGAAGGAGAGAGGATAGTCGTGGGACAGCGTCACACGGTCGACCAGACCCATATCCAGCAACTCCTTAACTACCCGGGTGCGCTCCTCCCACTTTGGGCCCTGGACGCGGCCTCCGGGATAGCGGTCCATACCCAGGTAGCAGCCCTGCCGGATCAGTCCCGATAGATAGTCCAGGTCCTCCGTGTCGTTGCTGTGCCCGATGTACACCCTGTTCAGGTCTACACCCTCCTCGAGGAATATCTGCACCTGGCCGTTGCCCACCCTTTCGGGGGCGGCAGTATGGGTAGTGATGGGCACGCCGGTGTGATTGGAGGCGCGGGCAGCCGCGCGCAGAACGACCTCGTTGGCCGGCGTCACGCCCTCCTCTGTAGTGGCAACCTTGATGACACCCGGCTTGATGTCCGTCCCGTCGAGTCCCACCTCAATATCCCTGATGAAGGCCTTGGCCAGCTGGTCCGGGCTCACACCCCTGGCAATGGACCTGGGGATGTCCACCCATATCCCCGTGGCAGCAATTATGTGCACGTCCACCTGCTCAGCCACCGTCCGGATTACGCCTATGTCCCTGCCCAGGTCCATAGTGGTTACGTCCACGTAGGACCGCACGCCCTCGGCCGCGGCGTCCTTCAGGGCGGCTATACCCCGGGCGATCGCCTGGTCACGGTCGACCAGCTCAGGAAAAGTCTGCGGTATCCCCGCGGAGCTGTTCAGCACGTGCTCGTGCATCAGGGTGAATCCCAGGTCGTTCACGTCCACGGGACCCAGGACTGTGTTTACGGTAGGCATAGCACACCTCCAAAATAAGCGCTTATAGCAACGGCGACAGTAGGAGGTTACACCGTATGCAGCGGCGGTGTAAAGGAGAGCGTGGTCTGCGGCCCGGCACGGAAGACGTCAAGCCGTCATGCGACGCGGCGCGCAGGTGAATAGGCTAGAAGCGAGGCTACGATTGGCGAGGGGCTAGGCCCCCATCTGCGCTAAGGTCCTTGTCATCCACTCTATGTAGCTCTTCCGCGACATACCCCTACGCTTGGCCTCCGAGGTTATTGCATCGGCTATGTCTGCGTCCAGGACGAGGTTGAGGCGAACGCTGGGCTTGTCTCTCGCTCCTCGAACCAGCAAGATAGAAGTCAGCGCACAACCTTCGGGGACTTCTATATCCTCAAGCGCGCTAGGCGGCGGGATGGGAAATCCGCGTTCTTCCATGCTGTCCATCCAATCGCGCAGAGTATCCTGGGCATTGACCAGAACTTCATCAACTGTGTATCCCATAGCTACGCAGCCGGGTAGATCCGGGAAAGCTACCCCGAAATCCTCGCCGCCACCCTCAATTAGCGCTGGATATCTCATATCTAGTCCTCCCAACCCGCAGTCTTCGCTATGGAACGAGCAACAACGAACTTGACCGCGCGATGTCTCGGCAAAGTTATGACACCGGGAATACGCTCATGATAGTAGATGTCATGGTTGGCGCCGTGCCTCTGCAGATACCAGCCCTCTTGCTCCAACCTCTGTCGTATCCTCTGTGTTCGCGTCTCCAATGCGTGCATAATTGTAGCACGTTGGCGTGTCACGTTCAAGCACTCAATCCGGGGACATCAACAACCGTGTCTAGCCCAGTTGGGGCTTTGGCGCAGCAAGGCGCATTCGCGCCACCAGCACCTGGGGGATGTTGTGGAAGTGCGCCCAGCTCAGAGGCCGGTCCGCCCTGGCCTCCGTTCCCTCCGGCAGCGACGGCTCCTCCATCCAGTCCAGGACGAAGCCGTGCCTGAAGCAGATGTTGAACAGCATACCAATTGGCCTGTGGAAGTAGTACTGGGGCTCCGGCTGTCCCACTATCCCCAAGCCCATGTGCATATATGGAATCGAGTAATCGGTGACTATGGCCCCGAATGTGGTTACGAGCTCCCCGTCCAGGTCCTGCTCCTCGGCTATCCTGCGCGTCCTGCCTGAATTGAAGACGGGGTGCGTAACTGAGAAGACGAACCTGCCGCCCGGCTTAAGCAGCGCCGGCAGCGTGGAGATAAGCGGCTCAATGGATGCCATATCCATCAGGCCCATTGTGCAAACTGCCGCGTTGAACTGCTCCTTGCCCAGCGACTGGAGCGCCCCAGGGTCGGATGCGTTCATAACCCTGTAGTCGATCCTGTCAGCGTTCTCCGTTGTGCGTTGGCGCGCCCGCCGGATGAACCGCTCCGAATGGTCGAATGCTACGACCTCCGCGCCAAGGGCAGCCATGCGTCGGGCGAAGCGGCCCGCTCCGCAGGCTATGTCCAGCACCCGCTCGCCGGGCTGCAGCTCCAGCATTCGCTCCGTAGTGGGTTCCAGGAGAAGGTCCTGGGTCGGGTTGCCGTCGCCTATTCGGTCGTCCCACCACTCGGCGATGCGGTCCCAGACCTCCGTCGTCCTGTCAGCGTACTCTGCAAAGTCGGGCGAGATGGAATCGTTCATTATGCAGACCCTCCGGGATTGCTCCAGCGACTCCATTAGGCCGGGGCGTGCAACTCTACCTGGATCAGCGGGCTGTCCTCAACCCAGGCATCCACGTCCATGGGACGCCCGCCCTGCCGCTGCTCCGCGAGCTTGGCGAACACCTCCCGGCGTTTGGACTCCACGGTAATGAGGGTGGCCGTAGCCGGGATGTCCATCTGAACGCTCTCCTTCAGGTGGAAGGTGAACTGCGGATTGGCCGCCAGGTTGGCCAGCCAGTCCCTGCGACCAGGAATCCCGGCGATGAAAAGCCCGTCATCCAGGACGTGGAATCCTATCTCCACGCGGTGCGGACGACCGCTCTTTCTACCCGTTGTGGTTATATCGATCAGCCTGTCTTTCTCAAGCGCCTGTGCAATAGCTTCATTCACGATGCTCCTCCCGCGGTCGATGCTCTGAGGCCATTATACCAGCAGCACATCCGTAGCGTCAGTTTACCGCCCGGGCATGGCACATCAATCGTACTCCCGATCGGTCAGGGAGTGTCCAATTTTCCCTGGATGCCCGCCCCCGCATCAAGTCATGTCCCCGACTTCGATCGGGGAGCAGGGCAAGCTTCGCGAGCGTGACAATAGAGCGCGCAAACGTCCATTGGCCTTGACGTTGGAATACGGGAGAAATAGAATATGCCAGCAGACAAGCACCTCCATATGGGGTACAACGTTGGCAGCTAGCAATAGGATAGAGTATCCGGTTTCGGCCGGCGGGGTGGTGTACAGGGTAACAGAGGGTGGCGTAGAGATCGTCATCGGCGGTTTTCGTTCCCAGGAGGGTTGGACTTGGGGACTTCCCAAGGGCACCCCTGACCCTGGAGAGACTATGGAGGAGACGGCCCTGCGTGAGGTGAACGAGGAGACTGGGCTGAAGGTGGCCCTGGAGGCTCCCATAGACAACATCCAGTATTGGTTCGTTAGATCCAGCGACGGCGTCAGGTGTCACAAGACCGTCCACTTCTACCTGATGAGCCCCATAGGAGGGTCCATCAGCGAGCACGACCAGGAATTCGACGCCGTGCACTGGCGCCACGACCAGGAAGCCCTTCGCACCTTGACCTACAGGAACGAGGCTAATATTGTGGAGAAGGCTATGAAGATGGTGTCCCGCAAAGTCGAAGAGGAGAAGGCCATTGATTAGAGGAGATCTGACTATCCTCCGGGAGAAGAAGTTGGAAGACGCGCCCACCGACTATTCCTGGCGCGTCGACGAGGAGCTCTCGGCTCTGGACGCCACCACTCCCCTGCGAATGTCCTACAACAGCTTCCTCCGCCTCTTCGAGAATGAGCTGCGGCATCCCGTCCCGTGGTCCAAGCGGTTCGCCGTGGAGACCTTCGACGAGAAGCTGATAGGCAACTGCATGTACTACGATATAGACAATTCCAAGGGCCAGGCGGAGCTCGGCATTATGATCGGGGACAGGGACTACTGGAACCAGGGCTACGGCACGGACGTGGTAAATACCCTGGTGAGCCACGTGTTCTCCACCACGTCCCTGAAACGCATATACCTCCACACCCTGACCTGGAACCTGCGGGCGCAGAAGTCCTTTCAGAAGTGCGGGTTTGTCCCACTGAGGGAGGTCAAGAGGAGCGGCTACGAGTTCCTCCTGATGGAGCTGACGAGGGACAGGTGGGAGACCCTGGCGGCTGAGCGCGCCGGTCAGGCGGAGGGCTAGCTTGCCGGGGATTCGACAAGACGGCAAAAGAGTGGCACAATTACATATGGGAGTGCCCCTGTAGCTCAGGCGGATAGAGCATCGGTTTCCTAAACCGAGTGCCCCGGTTCGAGTCCGGGCAGGGGTACCATAATTATGGTAGGCTGGTGTATATTCGTACGATGTGCAGGAGTGTAGCTCAGCCCGGTTAGAGCAACGGTCTCCAAAACCGTAGGTCGGGGGTTCGAATCCTCCCACTCCTGCCAGAAATCCCAGGATATACAGAACCGTGCCGAGGTGGTGGAATTGGTAGACACGCGGTCTTGAGGGGGCCGTGGGTGCAAACCCGTAGGAGTTCAAATCTCCTCCTCGGCACCAAAATCGTGGTAGAATAGTATTGTCGAGGCGACGTAGCCAAGTGGTTAAGGCGGAGCTCTGCAAAAGCTCTATTCGGCGGTTCGAGTCCGCCCGTCGCCTCCAGATATCCCGACCGCGAACTGGAACCACCTTCAGAGCAAGCGTGAGTCCCAGTGAGACCAAGACAATGAGCCGATGTCAGGACCCGAGGACAGCGCTACGCAGGATGTCGTTCAGGCGCGTCTGCCAACCATCCCCACTCTCGCGGAGGCGGGCCACAATATCCGCATCCAGCCTGATGTTGAGATGCCCCTTCGTGGGGGACTTCTGCCTGCCACGCGTACGGCGGTACTCTTCGACCAGTTTCGGGACCACCTCTATAGCGGGACGCGCGCGGGCAAAGTCCTCATCAGTCCATTCCGGGGCATCTGGGTCTCTGGCAGCGCCCACACGGATGGCTGCATCCTCGCCATACCGGGCCTCCACCTCATCGAACGTCAAATCAGTTGCTGCGATCTCCTCTATCTGCCTCTCAGTGAGATCTTCTTCGGCGGGCACTGGGCTTATGTGGTCCGGTTTAAGCTTCGGCATACCCTCTCTCCTCCCGTCTGCCGGCCCTTCGCAGGCTGATAATCCGTGTGATTCGACCGCGTTGCGTGTATACTACAGTGTGTAAGACGGTCGCCGATGTAGCCAATAGCGACGTAGCGCGTCTCACTGAGTCTATGGGTCAGCTTTATGATGGCTGTGTTCCACTCAAAATCTTCGATAGCCGTAAAATCGACGCGGTGCTTCTGTAGGTTGGACCGCTGCTTCGCGTCGTCCCATTCATATTCCACATGTATATTGTAGCCACGGAAAACCGATTTGCCAAGATGTTCTCATATCCTGCCCAGGTGGCGAAAGGGTAGACGCGGCGGACTTAAAATCCGCTCCCCGCAAGGGGGTGTGGGTTCGAATCCCTCCCTGGGCACCTGAACACTGATGCTAAAGGTGTCGCAAGTCCCCATCGTTGATATAATATGCACTGCATGAGGATGCGCCGGGCGCCCCAGGAACCACAACACCACACACGGAGTAAGCAATGCAGCAACCCGAAGTGACCGAAAGCATAATGGAGACACCTGCGGGCAGCAGGTTGGGCATCGAGGAATCGGCGGCGATAGAGGACGCCCTTACCTTCATGCTGGACGAGGCAAGCCAGGACCGGGACGGGGAGGACACCCTGTCCCGCGAGGGACTGCAGACATACATGAGCACCATAATGCAGCAGGTGGGAATGAAAGTGGTATGTGACGCGCCTCCTCCCACAGGCGGGGCCGGCTCATCGGAGATGGTCTTGGACGTGGTCGCCAACGCGGACGGTCAGCAGACCATGGTGAGGATTGAGCAGACCCCTTCTCAGAGCGGCCTGGACGAGGTCTACGGCCTGCTTACCCAACTCAGGGCAGCTGATGTGCAGGGCAGGCTCTATCTGGCGACCGACATCCTGAACGGCAACTCCCTGGTGTTGGGACCCTTGACACGGGCCATTAAGAGCCTCATGGACGTAGAAGGGGTGGGGGTCATCCTGGTAGACAAGCTCTTTATTCTCATTTGCCAGAACCACGACCAGCTGATGCTGGAGGAGATGCCCCACTTCATCTTTCCAAGCTCCCAGGTCGGCTAAGCTCTATAGCCATCCTGCGTTTTGGGGCCTATTCGAACCACAGGCGATACACCCCCCAGCCGGACTCGCCCCTCCGCACGATTGCGCTGACGGGCCTGCTGGACCCGTTATGGTATCTTATGCTCCCCTGTATATAGCCGTCCTCTTTGCCGTTGAAGCTATAGGCAATCTCCAAATCCGCATAGCCAAAATACAGCTCAGGTTCGGAGGACACCCCTCGGCTGTATAGGGGGCCCTGCTTGCCGGGGCCCTGGTAAAGCTGATCGTAGGCCAGGCTGTCGTTGCCCAGGGCCGCCGCCTCAAGGTAGCTGCGCAGCGGGGCAGCCACGTCGCCTTCGCCGGGATGGGTCAGCCGGTCATACGTGTTCATCACCAAGTACGTGAGGACAACTCCGGCCAGGAGTCCCAGGACCGCCACTGAGATAAGCCATATCTTTCTTCTCATGGCTCCTCTACCATCCGCGCTGGTCTTCCGACTTGCTGGGGCAGCGTTTGAACGAGGCATATCAACACCTATTGTGCCAGAGAATACTCCGTAAGAATACCCGTACCACCTCGACTCCCAGGTAGGAGACCTTTGAATAACTCTCTCTGCGCATAGACCACCCCTGCGAAGCTTGTCCTCGTGGAAACGGGGAACGGGGGTCTACTGGGCACTATCAGAGGTATCCTGGATTCCTGCTTCCGGAGACCTTTGCAGAACTCCGGTGTATCTCCCAGAAGAGGCGAACTACTCTGTCATTCCCATGAAGCTTGCCCCGTACTCCGATACGGGGACGGGAATCTAAAGCCCCTATTCCAAGGCGTCGCAGCTTTGCAGACAGCGGTTTTAGATTCCTGCCTCCGCAGGAATGACGGTGAGGGCAATTCTTGCGGGATGACGCTATGGGTTATTCAAAGGTCTCCTTCCGCTTGCCCACTTCGGCAGGCGGGCTTGGGGTAAGCAGTGAATCTCTGCCCATTAGAGCGCTGCGGATTTGCTATAATCGACTTCGTGAAGAGTCTGGTTTTGCATCCCTGGGACGTAGAAGCGCGGGAGGCCGCAGCAATCCAGCGCGACCTGGCCTCCAGGGTTAGTTTGGAAGACGGCTTTGAGGCCCCGCCGCGCTTCGTGGCGGGAGTGGACATATCCCCGCCGGACGCCGACGGCAACGCGGTGGCGGCCGTAGTCCTCCTGGAGCTGCCGGACCTCCGGAGGGTCGAGGTCAGGGTGCACAGAGGAAAGCCCGGCTTCCCCTATGTGCCCGGGTTGCTCTCCTTTCGGGAGTCCCCCCTCGTTCTGGGAGCGTTGGAGCGATTGGAGACCGACCCGGACGTCATTCTCGTTGACGGGCAGGGCCTGGCCCACCCCAGGCGGTTTGGCATAGCCTGCCATCTGGGGCTTCTGACCGACACGCCCGCCATCGGGTGTGCCAAGTCGATCCTCAGGGGGCGGCCGGACGATGATCTGGACTCCGACGCCGGGGCGTACGTTCACCTGGTGGACAAAGGAGAAGTGGTGGGCGCCGCAGTCCGCACCAGGAAGTCCGTCAGGCCCGTATACGTCTCCGTGGGCCACAAGATCAGCCTGGGGAGCGCGATAGAGTGGACGCTGGCCTGCTGCAAGGGGTATCGTATACCGGAGCCTACCCGATTGGCCCACCTGGCCGCTGCGGGCCGGCTCTCGTGACATCGGCGCTCTTGATGGGGTTGCCGCTTTAGATGACAAGAAAGGTGTAACGCAATGCAGGAACTCAGAGGACGCGCAGAAGACCTGAAGGAGAGGATAGCCCAGCTGCTGGAGCGTCTTTGACGTACCCGGCAAAGAAGTGGAGATAAAACAGCTTGAGGCCCGGGCCGGTCGACCAGAGTTTTGGGACGACCCCCAGGCCACCCAGCCGCATATGATTCGCCTAGCGGAGATCAAGGACGTGGTGGAGGTGTGGAGAGACTTCGAAAGCCGCGCTTCATCGGCCTGCGACCTGATAGCGCTGGCCCTGGAGGAGGACGATACGAGCCTGGAGGAGTCTCTGTTCGCAGATTTGGAGGCCATTTCCGAGGAGCTGAAGGACAGGGAGTTCCAGCTCACACTCTCCGGCGAGCACGACACTCGCAACGCCATTCTGGCTATCCACGCAGGCGCAGGCGGGACCGAGTCCCAGGACTGGGCGCAGATGCTCATGCGGATGTACCTGCGGTGGACGGAGCGCCGTCGCTACAAGAGCGAAATCCTGGACATGTCGCCGGGAGACGAGGCGGGGGTCAAGAGCGCGGTCATCAGCGTGGAGGGCAAGCACGCCTATGGCTACCTGAAGGCCGAGGGTGGGACCCACCGGCTGGTGCGCCTGTCGCCCTTCGACTCCGCACACATGAGGCACACGTCCTTCGCTCTTGTGGAGGTGCTGCCGGAGGCGGAGGAGAGGGTGGACGTCACCATCCACCCGGATGACCTGCGCATCGACGTTTACCGGGCCAGCGGTCACGGCGGGCAGGCGGTGCAGAAGAACTCCACGGCCATTAGGATAACCCATCTGCCGTCGGGCGTTGTGGTGACCTGCCAGAACGAGCGCTCCCAGTTCCAGAACAAGGAGTTCGCCATGAAGGTGCTGCGCGCCCGGCTGATGGAGCTGGAGATGAAACGGCGGGCGGAGGAGCAGGCCAGGCTGAAGGGTGAGCACGTCTCGGCGGAGTGGGGAAGCCAGATAAGGAGCTACGTCCTGCATCCGTACAAGATGGTGAAGGACCACCGCACCAGCTACGAGACGTCGGACCCCGGCGCAGTCCTGGATGGCGACCTGGACCCACTGATTCAGGCGTACCTCCTGGGCACGGTGGGGAAGGAGGGGTAGGGATTTCTTCTTTGACTAGGGCGGGAGGCGTGCGCTGCTTCTGTTAAAGCGACGACACATTACGTACAGGCTATGACGAGCTTGAGCGGAGGCCCGCTTTAAGTCCAGAACCTCTGGGCGAGGATTATCAGCCCCGAGAGCCCTGCCGCAAGAGCGCCAAACTTGATTATGAGACGCGACTCCATGGACTCTATGCGCGCTTCCTGGGAATCCATGTGACCAGTCAAGCGCGACTACAAGGAGTCTATGCGCCCTGTCAGGCGCGCAATATCCACCTGGGTTGCCATATTCTCCCTGATGAAGTCGTAGGCTACCTCAAGCCGGGCAAGTCTGGCGTCTGCTGTAGTCATAGATGTCTTCCCAATAGCATAGCGCAACCCCTGTGGGTCTCCATCGGTACCAAGTCGATTATGCGTGGAATTTTAGGACTGGCGAAAGCACAAATTGGAAACTAATGCATTTTCTGCTTCATAGCCCTTCAGCGCAACCGCCTGTAAACTATCCAACTTTGTTTCCCCATATCAATTCGATACCGAAAAGTACGTCCTTTGTATTCCAACCGGTAGCCAAGTTCAGGGTAGTCAATAAGTCGCGTGCCATGACTGCCCGGCTCTTTGGCAAAGGCGGTTAAGACCCATTGGGGAACTTCAGCTATGTTCCGGTTGTCGCCAATGCGCTCCCATTCCGAAGCCTTGCCGTCCTTTTTCAAGCTCCACATCTTTTCCCTCGTCTCTCCAATTTAGTTGAGGAAAGCTCCATGAATCTCTGTAGGGATTTTTCAACAATGGAGTTGAATGCAACACCCTTGTTCATTAGTCAATAGCCGACGTGCTCGGGCCCAGACATCACATTGCCAACACCCATTACCTAAATCCCCTAAATTGACGTGGACGGCGCTGGCTCCTCGGTGTCCGGTGCTGCCTCAGCCTTGCCGATGGCCTCCAGCACCTTGCCTATGAAGGTCTCCTCCGGGACTGCGCCGATGAACTGGGTGGTCTCGTTGATGACGGTCTTGGGCACTCCCATGACACGGTATCTCTGGGCTACCTGCGGGAACTCCTGCACCTCCACCACGTCCGCCTTGATGTGGTCATTCTCCATCGCCATCATCTGGGCCACACGGGCCACCGAGGGGCAATGGGGTCAGGTGGGTGTTACGAACACCTGGATGTGAACATCCTCGTCCACCAGTTTCAGCTTCTTGCGCGTGTCCGCGCTCAGAGAGGTCCTGGGCTTGGACAGCTCGATTGCGCTTTCGATGATGGTGACGAACTCGTAGCCCGACGGCATTCCGTAGTACTTGACGCCGGTGTTTTCACCCCTGGTCACCACTATGGCGGGGATGCGCTCCACGCCGCTCTCCCGCGCCGTCTGGCTCTGGCTGTAAAAGTCCACCATCTCCAACTCCAGGAGCGGGGAGAGAGATGCCAACTCCTCCAGGATCTGCTGGGTCTGCGGGCAGGTGGGGCACTCCCTCCCCGGAACAAACAACTGTCCCGCCAGCTGGGAAGTGAAGAGCCGCAGAGTGATTTTCCTCTTGAGCTCCTTCCGAAAGCGCTCCTCCAGGGTCTGGCGGTCTTGTGGCGATATGACGGGCATGTGCAGCGCCTCCTTCAGTCTAGCAGCTTAGGGTAATCTTACCATTGCTGAGACGCGGAGGCCAAGTTTACCTGTACCGGGGACGTTGCAGGGAGGCGAAGAGCACTGCTGAGATAATGAGCAGCACCGCAAAGCTCAGGAACGCTAGTCGATAGCTGCCCGAGACGTCGTACACGTATGCGGCGTAGACGGGGCCGAGCATGGATCCGGCCATCTGCACCATCCCTGAGAGGCCCAGGATAGTGCCGTATGACTTTCGACCGAAGTAGTCGGCCTTGATGGCCGGCATAGTGGCCGCGGAGCAGCCGTAGGATGGGGCGTACAGGGCCACGAACAGAATTATGTGCCAGAGGTTCTGGGCATAGGCGATGACAAGGCAGGAGACAGCGAGGGAGCATACGCTTCCCACGGCTACTATCTTGGTGCCTAAGGTGTCGTTAAGGAAGCCGCCGCCCAGCCTTCCGATAATGCTGACCATTCCCATAGAGCCAAGGACTGCGGCGGCAGTGGTCTGGGAGTAGCCCAGGTCCTCCACCAGTGGGATGGCGTGCAGGGTCGCTGCCCCGGTGACAAGGAGCCGTATAGAGAAGCCGAAGGACAGGGCCCAGAAGGGCTTGGTCTTCAGGGCCTCCATCACAGTCATGCCGATGTCCGGCTCCTTCTCCGCTTCCGGCTCGGCTACGTCGGTCGCCTCCTCCGACCCGCCGCGGATGTCCAGGGGCTGGCCGCGCTCCGTCTCCCTCGTTTCGCCGTCCGGGAGCATTCCGTACTGCTCCGGCCTGTGGCGCATCACGAGGGCCGTGGGCACACCGACGAGAAGCGTGCCTATGCCCGTGACAACGAAGGTCGTTCTCCAGCCGTACATGTCGATGAACCACGCAACCACTATCACTCCGGCCGCTCCGACGGCCACCGCAGACCGCAGCAGTCCGAAGGCGGTGCCTCGTCGCCGGATGAACCAGTTGGCCACCGTGGTGTCAATGGCGATCATGGAGCTGAGGCTCCGTCCCCCAGTCACCAATATGATGAAAATTACGTAGAAGGCCAGCAGGGTGTTGATGCGGGACAGGAGTATCATGCCGATGCTGGTCAGGGTGACGCCCAGCAGAATCATGATTCGCGGCCCAAACTTGTCGACCAGGAACCCCTCTATTCCACCCAGGAACCCGGCCTCCAGCCTGGAGAGGGCGATGGCCCCCGCCAGGGCCGTGCGGCCCCAGTCAAAGTGGTCGGTGAGGCGCTTGTAGAACAGGCTGAGGCCGTAGGAGCCGGTCATGCTGCTGAAGGTCAGGAGCAGGAACGCCGCCAGGACAATCCACCAGCCATAGAAGACCCTTGGTTTGCTCTGCTGCAACTTTGGACCTTCCTTCCCGCGATCTGGTTTAGATAGTTTTCGGGGCGAGGATGCGAAAGGCTGCCGCATCCAACGAACTTGTCAACCTCGCATAAAAATATATCCGAGGGCTGCCCTGTGTCAACAAGGAGAAGGGTCAAGTCCACGCTATCGCGCAGTGCAACTTATTGACCCTGGAAGCCCCAGGGAATAAAATAGAAGTACATCATACCTAATTGTTCGAAGGAGCGTATATGTACTCAAGCGTGATCGGCAAGATAGAGAAGGCCAAGAGATACGCCGAAGAGAAAGGCCGGGTTACCTTCAGCAGCTTCGTGGTCACCTTCCGTGGGGAAAACGACGACCACAAGGTGGAGTACAGCGATGGCAACCTGACATGCACCTGCACCTTCTTCCCAGGTCACGGCTTCTGCAGTCACTCCATGGCCCTCCAGCGAATGCTGGAGGAGATGCTTCCCCCCGTAGAAGTACCCCAGAACTGATATATCCAACGCGCTCATGGTGAGCTTGGCGAACCATATGAGCGCGAAAGAAAGCATCTCCCGTTCCGCCATTCCTGCGGAAGGAGAGCTTTGAACAACCTCGCTTCGGCGCGACCACCCCCGTCGTCACTCCCGTGCAGACGGGAGTCCACGCCCCACCCCGCCTGGATTCCCGTCCCCGTATCGGAGTACGGGGCAAGCTTCACGGGAATGACAGAGAAGTTCGCCTCTTCTGGTAGATACACCGGAGTTGTGCAAGGATCTACGGAAGCAGGGATTTAGGGCATACCTTGGTGTTGGTTGACCGCTCACCTTGAGCGCAGACAAAGGGCGCGAGCGGAAGACCCCCACCTACACCCTTGAGTTGATGGCCTCCTGGATGAGACCCATCACTTCGATTACGGGTTTGGGGCCAAGGTCTTGGCCGTCCCGCAGGCGCACCGATACCGAGTCGGAGTCGATCTCCTTGTCGCCCACCACCAGCATGAAGGGCACCTTGTTCAGCTGCGCGTGGCGTATCTTTGCGTTCATACGCTCAGAGCGGCTGTCCACGTCCACTCGAATATCGCTCTCTCGCAGCCTGTCCGATACCGCTTGGGCGAAGTCCAGGTGACGGTCCGCGATGGGGATAACCACCGCCTGCACGGGGGCAAGCCAGGTGGGGAAAGCGCCGGCGTAGTGCTCGATCAGCACGCCGAAGAAGCGCTCTATGGAACCCAGGAGGGCGCGGTGCACCATGTAGGGGCGATGCTCATTGCCGTCCTCTCCGATATAGGTCACGTCAAAGCGCTCCGGCAGGTTGAAGTCAAACTGGATGGTAGTGCATTGCCACTCGCGCCCCAGGGCATCCACCATCTTCACGTCTATCTTTGGGCCGTAGAACACGGCTCCTCCCTCATCCACGTCATAGGGCAGGCCGCGGGACTGTATCACGTCTCGCAGCGTCGCGGTCGCCATATCCCAGTCCTCCAGGGAGCCTGCGAACTTTCCGCCTTCGTTCCGGGTGGACAGGTAGACGTGAAAGTCCTGGAACCCGAATGAGCGCAGGAAGAACTGCATGAAGTCCACGCACCGGCCAATCTCATCCTCCACCTGGCCGGGGCGGCAGAAGATGTGGGCGTCGTCCTGGGTGAAGCCCCGCACGCGCAGCAGGCCGTGCAGAACGCCGGAGCGCTCGTAGCGGTAGACCGTGCCCAGCTCTCCCAGGCGCATGGGAAGCTCCCGGTAGCTCCTGAGGGAGCTCTTGTAGATCTGGACGTGGAAGGGGCAGTTCATCGGCTTGACATAATAGTCCTGGCCGTCCACGTCCATGGGGGAGTACATGTTCTCGGCGTAGAAATCCAGGTGGCCGCTGGTCTCCCATATGGTCGACTTTCCGACGTGCGGCGAATAGACCAGGTCGTAGCCCGCCCGGTAGTGCTCACGACGCCAGAAGTCTTCGATTATCGACCGGACGCGGCCTCCCTTGGGATGCCAGTAGACGAGCCCGGGGCCGTACTCCTCGTGGAAGGACAGCAGGTCCAGTTCCCGCGCTAGCCTGCGATGGTCGCGGCGTTGGGCCTCCTCAAGACGCTCTAGGTATTCCTCCAGGGCATCGCCGGTCTCGAAGGCCGTGCCGTAGATGCGTTGCAGCATGGGACGTTTCTCGTCGCCGCGCCAGTATGCGCCGGCGATGTTCAGGAGCTTGCAAGCGCTTATCTGTGCTGTCGATTCCACGTGAGGACCACGGCACAGGTCCACGAAGTCGCCGTGGCGGTAGACGCTGATGATCTCGTCCGGCGGGAGGTCGTCGATTATCTCCAGCTTGTAGGCTTGGTCGGCGAACATAGCCTTGGCGTCGGCCAGGCTTATCTCCTCGTAAACAAACGGAAGGTCGCCGGCGATGGTCTCTCTTATGCGCTCCTCGATGGCCTCCAGGTCCTCCGGGGTGAAGGCGCGGGACACCTCGAAGTCGTAGTAGAAGCCGTCATCAGTGGAAGGGCCAATGCCCAGCTTGGCGTCCGGGAACAGCTGGAGAACGGCGTCCGCCATCACGTGGGCGGCGGAGTGTCGCATACGCTCGCGGAGGGAGTGCAAATCGTGGTTGTGGTCTAAGGTGGTCATAGCTACATCCAAGTAGCTAGTCTACCCGCAAGCGCGCAAACTGGCAAGGTAGAGTGGATACCCATAGGGACACATTCCGTCATGATCGCAGAGATGGGTTTCCATATTCTAGGGCGCGACGACGGGCGTCCGAATCCTTAGCTTTTCCATCCGCCACTTCGGGTTTGGTTGTGCCGCGGATTGTCTCCAGTGTGGTTGCGTCGATAGGCCGCGAGTCTGGCAACCTCCCACCGCCGAGCAGACGACCGAGGCATGGGTTGGGTCTCCACCTTCATTGATCCGCTCTTGCCGTCTTGCTTGTGTTCAGCCGCCCGCCGGCTAGGGCTATTGGTAACTCCCACGTAATTGACGCGACCGTTCCGGCCGCGGAGAGTGTACCCCCTGACTCCACTCTGCCTTCCCCCTGATGGCCTGCTTCCTCTGCTTCTCGGCATGATTACCTCCTGTAATTATTCTGAATCACCCAGTTAAATCCACACGGAATTTTGGATTGTGTGGTCTTATGTTCCCTGGTTTGTATTTGAAGTTCTTGTTTTTCTTGGCAATGCCCTCAAGGGACTTGCCTATTCTATTGTTAGCATAGACTGAAGCTTGGTGAAGCGCTGATTGCTGGAAGTCCTTGTAGCTTTCTGCAGCTCCGCATTGAGGGCAGAACACCTTTTCTGGCTCTCCTTCTTCAAGGATCACTTGTGCTGGGACATCGCAATCACTGCATTTCACATCTTTATCTGCCATATCTCCTCCCACGTGATTATTCCGATTTGTCCTCAAACTGCCGCCGCACTTCACCTGTGCCGACGAATTGGGAAAGGAGCCGGTAGTTGCCGGACTCATAACGGATCCGTCCAGCGACAATTGCCGGGTGTACCCGGGCTTGCGCCGCCACCTGCACCACTGCCATTGGCCCCGGGTCTTCCATAATTACGTCCTCTCCCCAGATTTCCGGCGGTATCAGGGCGTTCTGTGCCCACTGGTCCGCTTCCTGCTCAGTCTTGTCACTCCCGCTGGACTCAACACCTCGCAGACTGTGGTCATCCACGAAGCCCGTTTCTTCGTCGCAATCGTCGAAATGTAGTCCTATGTGAGCCAACTCGTGCTCCAGCGTGTACCAGAAGTTGTCTATTCGGTCATAACGCAGAGTCAGGCCAATCACAGGCCTGCCGTCGGGTAGCCGGAGAGCTGCGCCGTCCAGATGGGTCTTGGGCAGATGATTCACATGCTCAAGGCCAATGCCACACTGGGCCAGGAGTTCCCTGGCCTGAACCGGCCCATCCTGCAATACACTCAACTGGGCAATCTGACGCAGGAGCTGAGGGGTAGCGATTCCCGTCTGGTACTTCGCCTCTGTCTGCTTCTCTCGGGCTTGGGCCAGCACCTTCCAACACCATGCCCGAAGCGCGTAATCGTCCGTCTTTGCGTTGATTCTCCTGCTATCGTTCTTGCGGTAGAGGGGAGCCGCGGCGAATGCCCGGCCACCGGCATCTTCCATAAGTCTGCTGATGAACTCTTCGGCACGATCCCGCAGGTTGGGAACATCGGGAATCCAGCCGGCCTTGGCCATCGATTTGAGCGGGAATCTGGTCCACTCAATATCAGGTATATCGTCCGGGATGCTTGCGCCCGGTTCTTGAAGCAGGACATCGGCGGGTATACCAAGATGGCGATGGAGAGCGCGAGCCATCGACATTGTGATGGGCCTCTTGCCCGAAAGCACCTCTGAGACCTTGGCGGAGCTCCCGATGAATGGCGCCAGTTCACGGCGCGTCAGCCCCGCCTGGTCCATACGGAACTCAATGGCTTCAATTGCGGAGGGGAATCCCATGTCAACGGTCTTCGATTCGTAGATCTCCACAAGGTCGGACAGCACTTCCAGCTCGATCATGCTTGGGTGGTCGGGGTCCTCAATCTGTCCCTCGGAACCCGACAGTTCGTCCATCAGGTCCGCGATACGAGCCAAGGCCTCTTCGTAGTCCTCCTCACTGCGAATCGGCCTGACGCTCACCATAATTACACCTCCTCTGCGTTAATGCGGTCGTATTCGGCATGTGTGCCTATGAAACGAATGTATACTATACCTCCCGGGTAGAACACTCTTACAATAAGCCGGTAGTCCCCACCCTTGAGCCGAAACACCACCCTATCCTTACCGACTAAGCTGGCAGTTGGGTAGAGAGCTTGGACTTTAGCAGGTGAGTCCCATTGCTCTCGCTTTGCCTGGTCATGCCAGGCCTTCAGCTGTCCCTCGGCATCGGCATGGAGCTGCCAGAAATCACGGAGGGTTTTCTTAGCGATGATTCGCACAGGCGCCCATGACTCCTCCTTTTGCGGTCCATTATACAACGCTCCCCAAATCTATGCAAGTAGATTAGTCCCATAATAGTATAAGCGGGTTCATCTTGGCATGAGCATCCATCAAAGGCACATTCCTTGTAGCCCCAATCCCGCTTTGCTATACTAGCCGCTAAGTCACATCGGAGTTTTCTAAATCTATGGTTGAAGCCAACAGGAAATACGAAGTCGTTATCGGCTTGGAAGTGCACGCGCAGCTCCTGACCAGGAGCAAGATGTTCTGCTCCTGTCCCTCGGACTACATCCAGGCTGACCCCAACACCGTGGTCTGCCCCGTGTGCCTGGGGATGCCCGGGACCCTCCCGGTCATCAACAGCAGAGCCGTCGAGTACGTCATTATGACTGGGCTTGCCCTGAACTCCGAAATCTCCGAGGACACCCAGTTCCATCGCAAGAACTATCCCTATCCGGACCTGATGAAGGGCTATCAGATTTCCCAGTACGACGAGCCTATCGCCAATGGCGGATGGCTCAACATTGAGGTGGACGGGGTGCAGAGGCAAGTGCAGATAACGAGGGTCCACCTGGAGGAGGACGTGGCGAAGCTGCACCATCACCAGGCGACCGATGGCGACGACTACAGCCTTGTCGACGTTAACCGCTCCGGATCACCGCTGATGGAGACGGTGAGCGAGCCGGACATGCACTCTCCGGAGGAGGCCCGGCAGTACCTGCTGAACCTGAGGGCCATTCTCCAGTACCTGGGCGTCTCCACGGGCAACATGGAGGACGGCAGCTTCCGGTGCGACGCAAACATCAGCATCAGACCGGTCGGCAGCACCGAGCTCTTCTCCAAGGTGGAGGTGAAGAACATGAACAGCCTGCGGGCCGTCTACCGCGCCCTCCAGTACGAGGAGGAGAGGCAGATAAAGTTGGTTGAGGAGGGCGGCCGAGTGGTGCAGGAGACCAGGGGATGGGTGGAAGACCGGGGTGTCACCTACTCCCAGCGGACCAAGGAGTTTGCCCACGACTACCGTTACTTCCCGGAGCCTGACCTGCCCCCTCTCACCATCAGCAGAGAGCGAGTGGAGGAGATCAGGGCGCGACTGCCGGAGTTGCCGGCAGCGCGTCGGGACAGGTTCATCTCCATGTACGGGCTGCCTGTGAACGACGCCTCGCAGCTCACCGCATCCAAGGCCACAGCGGACTTCTTCGAGGAGTGCGTGAAGGCGAAGGAGACTCAGCCCGATGTCCTGGCCTCCAAGTCCAAGATCGTCAGCAACTGGATGCTGGGCGATCTGATGGGTCTCGTGAACGCCTCCGGCGCGGACCTGGACGCCTCCAGGATCACGCCGGGCCTACTGCGAGAGTTCACGGACCTGGTCGAAGCGGGCGCCATCAGCGGGCCTGCGGCCAAGACGGTCCTTGAGGAGATGTTCAAGTCCGGCAAGCAGGCTCAGGCGATAGCCGAAGAGCAGGGCCTGACCCAGATAAGCGACGCCGGCCTGCTGGACGGGACAGTCGCCGATGTCCTGGACAGGAATGACCAGGCGGTGCAGGACTACCTGGGGGGCAAGGAGACCGCCCTGAAATTCCTGGTGGGACAGGTGATGAAGGAGACCAGGGGCCGCGCCAGCCCCGCGCTGGTCAATGAAATGCTTCAGGAGAAGCTGGCGTCCATAGGGGGTGGATAGTGGAGTCCTTTTTCCAGATAGCTATGATAATGGTGTCCATCCTTCTCATAGTAGTCATCCTCATGCAGGTGAGGGGACAGGGTTCGGGCTTCTTCGGTGCTGCGCAAGCGTCTTTCCGTACGCGCCGCGGGATTGAGAAGACGCTGTTCCAGCTCACCATCACCCTAGCCGTCGTGTTCACTCTGATTGCCATTGTGAGCGTCGTAGGTCCCTTCTGACCGCTCCGGTCCTTGCGTTTGTAGAGGCGAATTGCCGTTGATTACCCTTACCACCGACTTCGGCACGCGCGACCCATACGTCGCCGAGATGAAGGCGGTTGCTCTGCGGATCAACCCCGCCGCCACCTTCGTTGACATCTCCCATCACATAGCCCCTCAGAACGTACTCGAGGGCGCTTTTGTCCTGGGGTCTGCCTACCGCTTCTTCCCACAAGACACCATCCACGTTGCCGTCGTGGACCCGGGCGTGGGGACTTCAAGACGAGCGATTCTGCTGACCTCGCCGGATGGCCGTTTCCTGACCCCGGACAACGGGCTCCTGACCTACGCAATCAGGGAGAGCGCCGAGTATCAAACGGCCGTCAGCGGCAGGGGATTCGCTGAGCCTGTAGATGTGTCCATACCGGAAGGATACGCCGCCTACGAGCTTTCCAACGAGAGCCTCCGGCTGTCGCCTCTCAGCGACACCTTTCACGGCAGGGACGTCTTTGCGCCCGCGGCGGCGCATCTGTCCCTGGGCATATCGCCAGCAGAAGTTGGAGCGCGGCTGGAGTCCATGATATGCCTGTGCATCCCTCGACCGGAGGAGCGCGGGGGCGGCATAGCCGGCCACGTAGTCCACGTTGACGGGTACGGGAACCTGATAACGACTATAGACGGGGAACCGCTCCTGAAGAGGGACGTGGAGGCGCTGGTGAAGGGACGCCGTATACGCGGCATAAGCAGGTCGTACCAGGATGGGCCGGACACCCTGGCTATCGTCGGGAGCCACGGGAGCCTGGAGATTGCTGTCAGGAATGGCAACGCGGCGCGGGAGCTTGGCGCTGCGGTGGGCGACGAGGTGGTCGTGGAGCTGCGGCGATGAGCAGCCGGAGGGTGATACTGCTTTAAGGCGCCGTTAATGGCAAGTACGGCTAGTCGTGCCAGAATAGAAGGCTTAGTAGTACTATGGCAGGCAATAGTAGGAGTGCCGACACTATTAGAAAGTAGACCGTTCTCAAGACCACTTTCAAGGCTACATCGCCCATCGACGCCTCCTGCAGCCCCAGCTTGAGTGGGAAGCGGCTAGTCCTGATCCACGACCACCGCCGTCCCGCGCACCAGCCCCGCCACCCTAGTTATCTGAACGCCCTATATCTCGTCCGTGGTCACAATTATCATCAGTCTCTATCTTCGAACTGCTACCCTTTCATATTGCGCAACTTCTCCCAGAGAACGTAAAAGAGGATTACCACGAACCCAAGGCCGCCGGCGACTACGGCAAGCCTTATCAGCAGAGGCACTTCGTAGATCTCGAAGATGTTCAGGAAGAACTTGTATATCAGTATTCCACCCAGGATGAGCCCCACCGCGATGATGAGGAACACCGCCGTCCGCAGGGCTGTCGATCCCATCCAGACCTCCTAAAGACCCAGCTTGCCCGGGTTCATAATGTTGTTGGGATCCAGAGCCGACTTTATGCTGCGCAGCGCTTCCAGGCCGCTTCCCAACTCACGGGGCGCCAGGTGGACCAGCTTTATGCCAACACCGTGGACGTACTCCATTGAGCCGCCCATGTCCTGCGCCAGAGAAAGCACCTCGTCCGACGTTTGGGCCAGCTGCCCCGCTTCGCCCCTCTCCTCCATCGCTACGTCCACCAGGATCATGGAGAAGAGCTCCGGCTGCGTCCAAAGCGAGTACTCCCTCACGTGCAGGCCGCGCTCAGCCGCCAGCTCTCGGCAGTGGCGCCGGTACTCCAGCACCCTGGATGCGGGAAGGGCAACGTGGGGATAGTCGGTAGTCCTGGGCCAGCCCCGCGTGGATCGTTCCGCAGGCTTGCCGGACAGGAACCTCTCCTTGTAGCTGTAGGCGGAGTCGTGGCGGGTGTCCCAGTATCGCTGAGCCGGCTCCGGGCCAACGTCCTTGCCCTCTGAGGCCAGGCACACCTTCAGCGTCCTGGCAACCTGGGCCTCCACCTCCTCTGCGTACCCCTCAAAGACCAGGTACATCAACACCGTGGACGACTCTTCGGCGCCATCGGCCGAATAGAGAGGCTCTTCGCTGACGTCGATTAGGGCCGGCCTGAGTCCCAGGGAGAACATCTCCAGCATTGCATGGAACCCGTCCTCGAACTCAGGGAACGTGAAGGACTTGAAGACGCGGGTTTCGGGAAGACGGAAGACTCTGAGGGTGGCCCTAGTTATGACGCCCAGAACGCCCTCCGCTCCTATGAACAGCGAGTGAAGCGAAGGACCTGCGGACATCTTGGGCACGGCCTTGGTGCGGAGCGTCTCTCCGTTGGGAAGGACCACCTCCAGGCCCAGCGCCTGCTCACCCATTGAGCCGTACTTGGCGGCCCTGTAACCCACGCCGTTTGTCGATATGGCGCCTCCAATAGTGGCTATTGGTACGCTGTAAGGATCGTGTCCCAGCATGAGGCCCTCTCTGCCGAGGGCATCGTTCAGGTCTCCAAGGATTACGCCAGCCTCTACGGTCGCCGTCCTGTCTTCCGGGCTTATCTCAAGGATGCGGTTCATCCGCTTCAGGTCCACGGCTATGCCACCCCTGAGGGGAGTCACCGCGCCGGCTACGCCCGTGCCGCCGCCGTATGGCACGATGGGTATGCTCTCCCGACAGGCCAGGCTGACAATCTCTGCGACCTCTTCTGTGGAGCCGGGGCGCACCGCCGCGAACACTCGTGGCGCGTTGGAGTCCAGCGGCTCGCCCCTCCAGCGGCCAAAGGCGTCCATCGAGTAGGCCGCCAGGGAAGGCTCGTCCAGCAGTACGTTCTCCGGCCCAACGATGCGCTTGAGGTCTGCCTCAACAGACTGCAATATCACCGCATGACTCCTTACGCTGTGTTCCCGGATGTTGAGACCTTTACGAGACCCCTTTGTCCGGCACTAAAATCTCTTCCCCTTTTTAAGGAGACCTTTGAATAACTCATAGCGTCATCCCGCAAGAATCGGCCTCACTGTCATTCCTGCGGAAGCAGGAATCTAAGAACGCTGTCTGCAAGGCTACGATGCCTTGGAAGAGGGGCTTTAGATTCCCGTCCCCGTATCGGAGTACGGGGCAAGCTTCACGGGAATGACGGAGAAGATAGCCTCTTCTAGGAGATACACCGGAGTTTTGCAAAGGTCTCCTTTTAAGGGGGAAGGAACTATACATGAATCGGAGTTGCTCAAGGACGCAAGTGTTGCAGTTACAAGATACAGATCCAATGGGGTCACTGAGGGCCTCTGAACCGCCACTGCGTACCTGCGGAGGAGTCCTCCATCACCACGCCCAACTCCTCCAGGCGGTCCCGAATGGCGTCCGCCTGCTTCCAGTTTCGCTCTGCGCGCAGCTGGGAGCGGGTCTCCACCAGAAGGTCGACGAAGGCGTCGACCTCGGCGCCTCCGGAGCTGCGTCGCTCTTCCAGAGACAGCCCCAATACGGAGGCCATCTCCCGCAGCGTCTCCTGCGCCTCTCCCACGGCCATGCCCGCCTCCCGGTCGCGGTTTATCTCCCGCGCCATGTCGAAGAGGGTGGCTATGGCCTGGGGCGTGTTCAGGTCGTCGTCCATTGCGGCGCGGAAGCGGTCTCGGAAAGGGGCCGCGTCCATCGACGTATTAGCGGCGTCCGCGGGACCGGCGCGGAGGGCGTGAACTAGGCGCTCTAAGGCCCTTTCGGCGGAGGAGATTCCATCGTCGGTGTACGTGATGGGGCTTCTGTAGTGGGAGGAGAGCAGGAAAAGGCGTATGGCGTCGGGATTGTACTGCTCCAGTATCTGCTGGCAGCTGACAATGTTCCCCCGGTGGCGGGTCATCTTCTCCTCGTCTCCCTCCTGGAGGCGCAGAAGGCCGTTGTGAACCCAGAAGCGGACGAAGGGAGCCTTCCCGGTGTACACCTCCGACTGGGCTATCTCGTTCTCGTGGTGCGGGAATATGACGTCCTGACCGCCGCCGTGTATGTCGACGTGGTCTCCCAACAGGCTCAGGGACATGGCCGAGCACTCTATGTGCCAGCCGGGGCGTCCCGCACCCCAGGGACTGGGCCAGGCCGGCTCCCCGTCTTTGGACGATTTCCATAGAGCGAAGTCCATGGGGTCTTCCTTGCGCTCGTCTACTTCTACGCGCGTGCCGGACATCATTTCGTCCAGTGGACGCTTGGAGAGCTGCCCGTACGACTCGAAGGCGCGGACGCGGAAGTAGACGTCTCCGCCGAGGGCGTACGCGTGCCCGTTGGCAATGAGGCGCTGGACTATCTCTATCATGCGGTCTATGTAGTCCGTCGCTCGCGGGTAGTCGTGGGCGCGCAAGATGCCCAGTGCGTCCATCTCCTGGTGAAAGCGCTGGATGTAGTGCTCCGCCAGCTCGCCTATGCTCCGGTCGTCTCTCTGGGACACCTCAATGATGCGGTCTTCGATGTCAGTGAAGTTCTGCACGTGATGGACCTTGTAGTCCCGGTGTTCCAGGTAGCGGCGCAGCACGTCAAAAACGATGTACGACAGGGCGTGACCTATGTGGCACGGGCCGTACAAGTTGGGGCCGCATACGTACATGGTCACCTTCTCCCCAAGTGGAGCGAAATCGCGCTTTTCGCCGGATAGGGTGTCGTACAGCCTCATCCGTTCGCCTCAACGGTGGCGATTGCCAATGCCCCTATGCCCTCGCCACGGCCCGGAAACCCCAGACCGTCGGAGGTGGTGCACTTTATATTCACTTGTAACGGGGACAGCCCCGTTGATTCGGCAATCTTTTCACGCATACTCTGTACGTAAGGAGCCAGCCTGGGACGTTCGGCGACTATTGTAGCATCCAGGTTTACCGCCTGCCACCCTTGCCGCTCCAGCAAATCGGCGACTTCTCTCAAAAACATCAGGCTGGGTGCGCCGCGATACTGCGGATCGGATGACGGGAAGTATGTGCCGATGTCTCCCAACCCCGCTGCTCCGAGCATGGCATCGACCAGCGCGTGCACCAGGACATCCCCATCGCTATGTCCCGCCAGACCCGCCTCAAACTCTACCAGAACTCCCCCGATCCACAGGGGAATGCCCGGCTCCAGCTTGTGAACATCGTACCCTATGCCGGCGCGGACTGCCATGAATGCTCCGCAGCTACCGACCGGCCCGGTTGCGAAGGATAGCCTCGGCCAGCAGCAAGTCGGTTTGCGTGGTTATCTTGATGTTGTCGGGAGATCCGTCGAACACCCTAACCTCATGCCCCAGCTTCTCCACCAGAGAGGCGTCGTCTGTAACCTCGTCCAGGTCGCCCTGATACGCCTTCCGGAGAAGGTCGTATCGGAAGACCTGGGGCGTCTGGACCGCCCGCAGTTCCTCCCTCGGGACCGTGCTGACTACGATTCCCTTCGCATCCACTCTCTTCACGGTGTCATTGACGGGCACGGTTGGTATGGCGGCCCCGGTGCGCTCCGCTTCCTGTATGCATCGCCGGAGTGTGTCCTGCGTAACGCAGGGCCTCGCCCCATCGTGCACCATGACCAACCGGCAGGGCGACAGGCTGTCCAACCCCGCCTTGACCGAATCCTGCCGTCTTTCGCCTCCGGGACACACCTGGCTCACCTTCCGCCACCCTTCCACCTCAACCAACCGGCGGCCCCGCTCAAGGTTGTCCCGATGCAGCACCAGGACAATCTCCCCCACCTGGGGGCAATCCTCGAAGGGTGCGACGGTGTGAGCAATGAGGGGCTTCTCCAGAAGCGGCGCGAACACCTTGTCCATATCCACCATTCGCCGGCTCACGCCGGCAGCGACAATGACGACACTCGCTCCGGGCTCCTGTCCGCCCTCCGGCAAAGGGTCCGGGCTCACGGCTGCACCCTAGGTCGCGCTGGGCTGGGCAAAGATGATGCGGCCCGCAGCCGTCTGGAGCACCCTGGTTATGGATACGTCCAGGTGGGAGTTGATGAACTTCTTGCCGCCCTCTATTACCACCATAGTGCCATCGTCCAGGAAGGCGACTCCCTGACCAATCTCTCTCCCTTCCTGGATAACCCTAACCATCATCTCCTCGCCCGGAATCACCACAGGCTTGAGGGCGTTGGCCAGCTCATTGATGTTGAGCACCTTTACACCCTGTAACTCGGCGACGCGGTTCAGGTTGTAGTCGGTGGTAAGTATAGGCGCCCGGAGGTTTTTGGCCATAACCACCAACTTGCCGTCCACCTCCGAGACCTCACTGATGTCCTCGTCCAGGACCTGGATGGGCACGTCCGTCTCGTTTCGCAGCTTGTTTAGCATCTCCAAGCCCCTGCGTCCGCGGGTGCGCCTGAGGGAGTCGCTGGAATCTGCGATGTGTCGCAGCTCATCCAGGACAAACCTGGGGATGACCATTGTGCCATTCACGAAGCCCGTCTTGCTGATGTCGGCTATCCTGCCGTCGATTATGGCGCTGGTGTCCATCAGGACGCGCCCGTTGGCGCTGAATCGTCCGGCTTGGCCACCCCGGCGGGAGAGGTCCTGGAGAATCGGGGCAAGGTCGCGCTCCCGCAATAACATGACCGCCATGCCCAGGGAGCCGAGAACGACGCTCAGGCCGATGGGAGCGGCCACACCGGGCCAGCCGGGCAGTTTGGAGAGACTTGCCGAAATAAGCGCTGCTACAACCAGACCCACTACCAGGCCCAGAGTTCCCGACACCAGCATGCTGAAGCTCATATCGATGAAGACCCTGCGAGTCCATTGGATTGGCGTGAGAACAAGATAGGGAGTTACAGCCAGACCGATAACGCCTCCGGTCAGCATTCCTCCCAGGCCCCACGGAACGGGAGCCTGCTCGTCCACCGACGCCCCAACCCACAACCCCAACACCCATCCACCCAGCCCGACAAGCGGCAGCCCCACCAGGCGCAGCCACCATTGGATACCCATATAGATACTCCTTCCGCCTCCTCCGGGGAGAACCGATACTATCAGGCCCAAATATGGACACTTATACATGATAAGTATAGCACGCGCGAACTAGGGAATCTCTGAATAAGTCTGTGGGTTGAGGCATTATAATAGAGGTGAGCAAACAATGGTGATGGAGGAGTGAAGAGATGATGGAGCAGCCGACATTTGCAGACGTGGAATACGAGAGCAAGAAGCGGAGGACCCGTCGGGAGGTATTTCTGGAACGGATGGATGGTCTGATTCCCTGGCAGCGTCTGGAGGAGCGTATCCGCCCGTATTACCCTAAAGCTGGTCGAGGGCGTCAGCCATATGATTTGTCGGTGATGCTGAGAGTTCACTGCGTGCAGTTGTTCTACAATCTCAGCGATCCTGGGATGGAGGACCCCCGTTTTCACGGGGGCAGGCTCTGCTCTACGAGGCGGAGTCGGTGCGGCGGTTCGTGGGACTGCGGCTGTCGGAGGCGCTGCCAGACGAGAGCACGATACTGCACTTCCGTCATATCCTGGAGAAGCATGAGTTGGGGGAGGGTCTGTTTGAGGAGATCAAAGGTTATCTGGAGTCCCGGGGACTGCGGCTGAGGGAAGGGACCATAGTGGATGCCACCATCATAGAAGCGCCGTCTTCCACCAAGAACCGGGCTGGGGCGCGAGACCCTGAGATGCGCCAGACCAAGAAGGGGAACCAATATCACTTTGGGATGAAAGTGCATATAGGGGTGGATGCGGATACGGGTGTGGTGCACAGCTTAGCGACGACCCCGGCCAACGTGCATGACGTGACCGAAGCCCACCGGTTGCTGCACGGCGGAGAGTCGCAGGTATGGGGGGATGCTGGGTACGTGGGAGTCGAGAAAAGGTGGGAGAATCGGGAGTTGGCGTTGGATTGGCAGGTGGCTATGAAGCCGGGGCGGCGGCGGCAACTGGATCCGGGGAGTAATGCTGCCTTGACGGAGAAGCGCAAGGCATCCATTAGGGCCAAAGTGGAGCATCCCTTCCTGAAGGTGAAGCAGCTGTTCGGTTATGCCAAAGTCCGCTACCGGGGTCTGGCCAAGAACACCCAACGTCTGGCGCTGCTGTTGGGATTGGGTAACTTGTTGACCGCCGAGAGCCGATTGGCGGCCTGAAGTGGGAGCAGTGGGCTCAACTCCGGCTGGAGACCCCTGGTGGGGCCGGTACAAGGCCACCAATGTCCCTATGACGCCCCATCTGTGGCGGAACATTTCCGCAAAACAGGCACAGTCAACTTAAACCCGGCTGATGTCCTGTTATTCAGAGATTCCCTAGACCAACGCCAGACTCGTAACGCGAGGCAGTGCTGGCGTGGCTGAAAGCAGGTTGCACGATAACCCGCTCACCCCCAAGACGTCCAAAGGGGGGAGTCGGGGCCGCGGCATCAATGTCTTGACGAGCAAAGCGAAGCATCTATGGCGTATGTCGGCGAAGCTAACCGTTGTCGCGCCTGTTCATATTGTTCGACGAGCAATCCTGAGTAAAGTAGACGGACCCACCGTACACATTCCTCACTGTGCTGCCATGCTTATGTGCCGTAACGCATCGTAAGAATGTGTACGATTAAAGGACGTAGTGCTATAATACGATGTGAGATTGCATCGCGTATCGTGTGAAGTTGGTGAAATGTGTCTCAGGAGGTAACAATGTTGAAGCATTTGAATTCCAGTATTGCCTCTAGGAAACTTATCGCCGTTTTGGTTGTCACCATGCTGATGGTCGCTATGGCGTGCAATGGTGAGGAGGACCCCACCGCCACCAGTCCGGCGACCGAGGCCATGATGGAGCCAACGGCTACTGAAGCGATGATGCCGGATCCCACGGCAACCGAGGCCATGATGCCGGATACTACGGCGACCGAGGCCATGATGCCAAAGCCAACGGCCATGATGTTGGAGGACCCGCTGGTTATTGGGCACCTCAACGCCTTCACCGGCTCATTGTCCTACTTCGGCGAGACACACCTCAACGCGGTCAATCTGGCTGCCAAGCACATCAACGACGCCGGAGGCATACACGGCGCTCAGATCGAGGTTATTGAGAAGGACACCGGCGTGAACCCAGTACAAGGAGTCGACGCCGCCCGAGCGCTTGTGAGCATCGACGGGGTGGTAGCGATAGTGGGGTCATTGGCAAGCGGCGTGACCCTCGCAGTGGCTGAATCAGTCACGATCCCGCAGGGGGTCCTCCAGGTAACCGGCGCCTCCACGTCCCCGGCCATCACGGTGCTTGAGGACAACGACTTCCTCTTCCGCACTGCCGTATCAGACGCCTCCCAGGGAGTGGTGTCGGCGCGGGTTGCCCAGGAGCAGGGCTACTCGACAGTCGGGATCATGTACATCAACAACGCCTACGGCGACGGCTTGGCCGTGCAATTCGAGGAGACCTTCAACTCCCTTGGCGGTACGGTAACCGCAAAGGTGGCGCATGAGGAGACCCAACCGACGTTCACCTCCGAGCTGGAGAAGGCCACGGAGGGAGACCCGGACGTTCTCATCGCCATAAGCTACCCCGGCCAGGCGGAGATATACCTCCGGGAGTCTCTGGAGGGTGGCTACGCTGACAATTTCCTGTTCGTGGATGGGACCAAGTCGCCCGAGATGATGGAAGTGGTCGGCTGGGCGGCTCTCGATGGGACTCTGGGCACCGCCCAGGGAGCGCCGGACAGCCCGGCTCTCCAGGCGTTCCAGAGCGCCTACGACTCGACCTACGGAGAAGAGGTGCAGCACCCGTTCACCTCTGAGACCTACGACGCAACCGTTCTGATTGCTCTGGCGGCTGCCAAGGCGGGCACAACCACCGATTCCACTGCCATCAGAGACGCCCTGCGCTCCGTAGCCAATCCCCCCGGAGAGGTGGTAGGCCCCGGTATTGCAGGCATAATCAAGGCCTTGGAGTTGATAGCTGCCGGCGAGGACATCAACTACGAAGGCGCAGCCGGCACTGTGGACTTCGACGAGAACGGAGACGTGGTCGGCTACATCGAGGTCTGGCAGGTAAAGGACGGGGAGATCGTATCCACCGGCAGGTTCGAGCTTCCGTAGCGGAATCACCGTTCCCAGTGGGTTATCTGCCTGGTTTGAGAAGTAATTAGATAGAGTAAGCCGCCAAGACCCCGCAGGGTTTCGGCGGCTTACTCACGTCAGACCACCAGCCGCTCGAAGTTCCGTCTCGCAGTCCTCTGAATGTGTTCCGGGAGACGGTCAAAATGAGACCAGAATCCGGGGGTTGTCCTATGCACTAGAGCGTTTCCAGTGTGCCTCGCTGTTTGGCCTCCGTTGCCTCCGCTATCAGGAAGTCCAGCTTTCCGTCAGCGGAATCAGCTTCAATCTCCTGATCCCAATCCTCCCAATCCAGTTCGCTCAGCCATCGTCTCAGTTGAATGTAGTCTGACTTGGACAGGTTTAGGATAGCCTGCTGAATGTCCTCAATGCTTGACATTGGTGGGCCTTCTCTCTACTGGAATAGAGGCGCTATCCTTGCGTCGTAGACATAGATGGGATCTTCTTTGATGTGGCCCAATGATGATGCCGGACACTACCGTTGTCAAGCCAAATCTTGATAAGAATGGCCTCAACCAACCTTGAGATTCGCGCAGATGGCAATGAAAACAACTACGAAGGCGCGTCCCAACCCGCGGGCTACTAAATTTCCTCCGGTGTCGCCGCCCTCGCTATCCGGCGTTCCTCTCCCAGGATGCCGCTGGGGCGAGCCATGATCACAGCGACTATCAGCACGCCTATCATGAAGAAGCGGACGTTGGGGTCGGAGAAGACGCCGGGCAGGAACTGAGTGCCCGTCCAGATACCCCAGACTACGAAGGCTCCCAGTACCGCGCCCTTGTTGTTGCCCGCGCCGCCCACCATCAGCATGGCCCATATGACGAAGGTCGCCAGCAGCGGATCGAAGGTCAAGGGCGCGAGGAAGCGTATGTTGTGTGCAAACAGCGCTCCTCCGATACCCATGATTATCGCTCCAAAGATGAACGCCTGAAGCTTGAACTTGAACACATTCTTGCCGCTGGCCTCGGCTGCCACCTCATCCTCTCTTATCGCACGCAGCACCCGCCCCCAGGGAGACTTGACCACCTGCTCCACTGACAGGAAAAGGACGGCCAGGACCACCAGCACCACAACCACGTACAGGTAGTCGTAGTGTTCGGGCGACACCCAATCGCCCAGGAACTGGGGTATCCTGTACAGCCCCTTGGAGCCATTTGCCACCCACTTCTCGTTCAAGAAGAAGAGGCGGACCGACTCCGCGATGCCCAGCGTTGCGATAGCAAGATAGTCGTCCTGGAGTCGCAGGGTGACGTAGCCAATTACCAGGGCGATAGCCCCGCACACCGCCGCCGCGGCCCCCAGGCCCAGGAAGAACCACAGGTCGATTCCCAGGTCCAGGTACGCGATTTCCGACCAGTTGCCGCCGAACTTGAAGTCTTCAAAAAGGGTGGGGTCGGGGGGTTGGGTTGTCATGAGCGCTGCCGTGTACGCTCCAAGCGCGAAGAAACCGGCTATGCCAATGTTGAACAGGCCGGTGTATCCCCAATGGACGTTTAGCCCAAGGCTGAACACGGCGTAGATACCCGCCATGACCAGAAAGCCCACAAAGTAGTCGGCTATGCCCGCTATGTCCATGACTCGCGTCCCTCCGGCAAGAAGCGGGGGCGTTTCCAACCTATGGCGATGCTCACCTGCCGCCTCCGAATATGCCCCTGGGCCTCACCAGCAGCACCGCCGTCATAATGGCGAAGGCCACCGCGGGCTTGTAGCTGGGGTTGATCCACTGGGTCGAGACCTCCGAGGACACTCCGATGATAAATGCCCCAACCATCGCTCCGTAGGGGTTGCCTATGCCCCCCAGGATGACGGCGGCGAACAGCGGAATCAGGAATCTCCACCCCATAGCGGGCAGCAACTGCGCCTGAAACACCGCCAGGAGTATCCCGGCGGTCGCCGCCAGCACTGCGCCTATGATCCAGGTTGACCATATAACGCGCTGCGTATCGATGCCGCTTACGAGGGCGAGGTTCGGGTTGTCCGCGGTGGCCCGCATGGCCTTCCCTATCTTGGTGCGGTTCAGTACCAGGTAGACGGCCACCACCAGGATGACGGTCACTATCGTGATGAAGATGGCATCCGGGGGTACGCGCACGTCCATAGCCAGTTGATAGAACTTCCTGGTCTCCCGGGGATAGCGTTGTACGTCGCCGCTCCAGATGATTTGTACCAGCCCCCTCAGGGCAATGGCCAGGCCCAGGGACGCCATAGCCAGCACCACGTTGTTGACTCCCCGCTCTCTGAGCCGGCGATAAATGGCTATGTCCAGGACTACAGCCAGGGCAGCTACGGCAGCCACGGCTATGGGCAGGGCAATGAGCATAGGGTATCCGAATGTGAAAGGGCCCAGGCCTTTGCCCTCTATACCCACCTGGGGCAGAATACTGCCGACTATGAACAGCGCAACATAAGCGCCCATAGTCATGTAATCGCCGTGTGCTATGTTGGCGAAGTTCAGGATGCCGTAGACCAGTGTAAGGCCGATGGCGCCCAGAGCGATAATCGCTCCCAGGAATATGCCGTTGACCACCAGGTTCATCTTCACGCCCGGGAGGAGTCCGATAAACAGCGCTGCGGTCACTATCGCAATAGTGGTGTACATGGGCGTCCACGATTGGCCGATTCGTCTTGCAGTGTTCTGTATGACAGTCATATCCGGTCAATCCAAAGCTGGGTCTGCTCATCCTCCAAGATAGAGGCGGGCCACCTCCGGGTTGCTCAACAGGTCCTTGCCGGTGTCCTCCAGCCGGTTCTCACCGGCGACCAGGATGTAACCCCTGTCCGACATTTGCAGCGCGTCCCTGGCGTTCTGTTCCACCAGCAGCATCGCCACTCCGGACTGGTTGACCTCGCGAATGCGCTGAAATACGATGCCCATCATTGCCGGGGACAACCCTGCAGAGGGCTCGTCCAGCAGCAGCAGTATGGGGTCGAGCATCATGGCGCGGCCAATCGCCAGCATCTGGCGCTGACCGCCGGAGAGCGTTCCGGCCTTCCGACTCGGCTGCCGCGCCAGGTCCGGGAACAGCTCGTACATCTCTTCGATGCGGTCGCGATAGTCGTCGCTGCGGATGAAGGCGCCCATCTCCAGGTTCTCCCGTATGCTCAGATTGGGGAATACGTTGTTGGACTGCGGGACATAGCACAGCCGAGTCCGCACTATCCGCTCCGGTGGGTAGCCGGATATTTCCGCGCCCTGGAACTTCACGCTTCCCGATCTGACCCGCACTAGCCCCACAATGGCCTTCATCAATGTAGATTTTCCGCAGCCGTTGGGCCCGATTATCGTGACCATCTCTCCGGCGTCGACGGTTACGGATACGCTGTGCAGTATCTCCGTCTGGCCGTATCCAGCCACTATGTCGGACGCCTCAAGCAATGCCACCGACGGCACCTCCCAAGTAAGCCTCCAGGACCTCCGGGTCCTGCTGCACCTGGTGCGGAGTCCCCTGGGCGATCACGGCGCCGTTGGCCATGACTATAATGGGATCGCACATGGCCATGACGAACCTCATATCGTGCTCAATGATTACGAAGGTGATGTTGCGCTCAACGCTGGCCAGGAGGATGTTGGCCGATATGCTCCTGAGCAGCGTTCGATTGACCCCGGCTCCCGGCTCGTCCAGCAGCACCATCTTTGGTTCGGCCATCAGTGTTCGGGCCAGCTCCAGCAGCTTCTTCTGACCACCGGACAGGTTGCCGGCGTACTCGTTGGCCAGGTGGGTCAGGCTGAGCAGCTCCAGCACCTCCATCGCCTGCGCTTCTATGCGACGCTCCTCCCGGGACACCCGCCAGGGCATCAGCCACGGCGCCCAGATCCGCTCTCCGACCTGCGGCGCGGGGACCAGCATGAGGTTCTCCAGCACCGTCATGCGCTTCATCTCCCTGGGGATCTGAAAGGTGCGCATGAGGCCCAGCCCAAAGGTCTTGTGCATGCTCATCCCGTCGATGCGCCGGCCACCAAAGAGTATCTGGCCGCTGGTGGGGGATATTGCGCCGGAAATCAGGTTAAAAAGTGTTGTCTTGCCCGCTCCGTTGGGGCCGATGAGCCCGGTTATGTTGCCGGGCATGACCTGGAGGGAGCAGTGGTCCACGGCTCGCAGACCTCCGAAGTCCTTCACTACGTCGCGGGTCTCAAGAATTGGCGCTGTATCCGTCAAGACGCCTCCGGTAGGCCGACCCTTCCGGGCAGCCGAGTCACTCCGTAACGGTGCTTCCCGTAGCCTATTATATTGAGACTCAGAGTCAACGGCAATAACGCTGCGCCTTTCGCTATTGCACATACGCCAATGGAGGCAACGCGTAGTTGAAGTCCAGGAAGACCACTGCTACAATCCAGGAGCGTGGCTTGCCCGCGTCAGAACGAGGGGATATAGCTCAACAGGGAGAGCGCGGCGTTCGCAACGCCGAGGTTGGGGGTTCGAGTCCCCCTATCTCCACCACTTTTGACCGAAGGCAGAACCGCACCGTTCAGGGCCACCTTTTCGGTGGCCCGTCCCGGTATGAGACTATCGTCGGGCATGGGCACGGTGTAGCGCATCAGGGCGTCGTCGGGCGTGACGACGATCTCCTTGACGAAGGACTCGATGAAGGCCCGGCGCTCGGTCAGCTCGCTCTCGACCAGGAAGTCCCTCATCTCCTGGGCGTAGGCCGCGATGGTGTTCACGTCGTCCAGGACGGACCTGCGCTCGGCGAGGATGGCTCTGGCCTCCGCCGCCGAGTCCTCAAGGCGCTCCTGCCGCTCCCTGTGGTCCCTGATGCGGGGCCTAAAGTCGTCGATGTCCATGTCGGTGGTCTCCACGAGGTTGTAGAGCCGGTCCAGCCTGCGCCTCACGTCGGCAAGCTCCGAGTCGATGGTCTCCAGCCGCTTGCGCTGCTCACGGGCCACGCCGTCCATCTCCTCGTCCACGGCCTTCACCAGGTCGGTGATGCTCCCCTCGGTGAGGATGTTGGAGCGAATCTTGCCGACGACCAGTTCCTCGAAGCGTCTGGCGTTGAGCCTGGGAGAGTCGCAGGCCCCGCTGCCCCGCTTGATGAGGGACTGGCAGACGTAGTAGGCGAACTGGCCGCTCTTGGCGTCCTGGCCACTGAGCGCCCGGTTGCACCTGTGGCACTTGACCAGCCCGCTTAGCAGGTAGGAGCTGCTGACCCTCCGGGGGTTGGCGAACTTGGGAGCGCGGGAGCGCATCAGCTTGGCTACGCGGCGGAACTGGGCCTTGGAGACGATGGCGGGGAACGCCTTCTCCACCCGCACCGGCTCTGCCTTGTCCTTGGCCGTATTGCCCCACACCATAGCCCCCGTGTAGACCTCGTTCTTGAGGATGTAGTGGACTCCGTTCTTGGACCAGAGCTTTCCCGTTGGGCTGGCGATGCCCTCGTCGTTCAGGGTGCGGGTGGTGTTCAGCATCCCCTTTCCGGCCTCCGCCAGGTCGAAGATGCGCTTGACGACGGGGGATGTGTCCGGGTCGGGTTCCAGCGTGGGGCGCTTCTTGGCCCCGTCCTTCACCATGACCTTGCTGTAGCCGTAGGGAATAGTGCTGCCGACCCAGAAGCCTCTGGACGCGGCCTCCCGCATCCCTCTGGTGACCTCCTGGGCCAAATTTTCGCTGTAGAACTCGTCCACGGACTCGATGATGGCCTCCATCAGCTTGCCGGTGGGGGTGTCGTCGGCGTGCTCGGTGATGGAGACCACCCGGACGCCCTTGCGCCGGAGCAGGGACTTGAAGGCGACGGCGTGCTCGCGCTTTCGGGTGAACCTGGAGAACTTCCAGACCAGAATCTCCCGGAATGGGGCACTGGGCTTAGTGGCCGCGTCGATCATCTTGCGGAACTCCGGGCGGTCGGCGATGCGACCGCTCTCGGCCTCATCCACGTACTCGCGGAAGACGATGTAGCCGTTCTTCTGTGCGTAGTCCCTGAGCGCCCGCAGCTGGGCGGCGATGGAGAGGTCCACGTCCTGGCGGTCGCTGGACACCCTGGCGTAGAGGGCTGCGGGTGTGGGGTCGTGTCGGTCGCTCATCTGCTTGTCCTCCTTCTGTTCCCTATCGTTCGTTCCGGCGGGCCTCTGCCCGTTGGCGGCGCTCCCGCCGCAGCCACTCCCGCTCGTCCATGTACAGGCGGATGGCGTCTCGGAGGAACTCGCTCACGGTGCGGCCCTCCTCATCGACTACCTGCTGTACCTGCTCCGCCATCTCCGGGGGCATTGAGAAGCTGATGACCTTGGACTTTCTGGGCATGGACACTCTCTCTTTTTGCCTGATAGAGTATGAAAATATCATACTCTTACCACGAACGCAACGGCCTTCCGTCGTCAAGGGCCGGGCATCTGTGAGAGGCGCTCCCGATGGGGTAGAATGGGTGGTAGACACTTCGATGGAGAGGCTCCCTCTATGGGGACATTCAAGTGGCCGCTGCGCATTGCCAGCATGGACGGCCAGCAGGGGCAGGACATCGAGGCGACGGTGGACACCGGCGCATCGTTCACGACGCTTCCCTCGAACCTTCTCCGCGAGTTGGGTATCGAGGCCACGGGCAAGCGCCGGTTCCTGCTGGCGGACGGGCGTCGCATCGAGATGGACTACGGCCAGGCGTGGGCCACGATAGACGGCGAGAGCGTGGTCACCATCGTAGTGTTTGGAGAGGACGAGGCCCCTCCGCTGCTGGGGGCCTACACTCTGGAGGGTCTGGCGTTGGCGGTGGACCCGGAGGCTCAACGGCTGGTCCCCACTCACATGATCCTGTACTAGGACGTTGCGGCGCTGGCCGCGTACCTTCTTCCCGCACATCTCAGTCTCCCGGCCCCTACGGGGCTCATCAGTCCTCCTCCTCGGCGTCGTCGTCTACGGTGAGGGAACCGGCCCCGTGCTTTCGCATGTAGGAGCGGATGGCGACCCTTGCCCAGATGCGCAGGCCCTTGCGGATGAGCCTCCGCTGCTCCGGGGTGTAGGACGCCATCGGGCTGTCGGGTGAGGGTTCCGGGGCGTCCTCGCCCGTCTGCTCCTCTCTGTTGCTTTGGTTCTTTCCGGTGGTATCTTTCATGGTGCATAGTCGCAGCGGCGAATCGGTTGGACCGCTGGCCTCTCGTTTCAGGTCTGTGCCGGGCCGCCTGCGCCGACGGAAGGGGCGAGCGCAGGCGGCGTCGGTTCCGGCCCCGCCGCGCCGCCGTTGCGCGGTGCGCCCGGCGGGGCCTTTCGTCTAGCTAACGTCCTCGAAGAGGGTCATCTGGAAGCCGTCGCCCATGAGGATCTGGACGCCTCCGGGGACGCGGCTGGCGAAGCGCAGCAGGGAGAGCATGGCCCCCCCACCGGGCTCGACGCCCCTGCGCCACCTGCGCAGCTGCTTGGGGTCGACGCCGAGGGCTCTGGCCATGCCGCGCCAGCTGAGGCCGCTGGCCTCCTTGAGGCGCACGAGGCGCCGGGGGAAGTCCTCCGGGTAGACGCCGCTCTCAATGGGCAGCGCCAGGTCTTCGGGGGTGGTGTGGTGCGTGGTCCCGTTGTTACGGGACGGGTCGTTGAAGTTGTTCATTGCTACTCCTCCAATCTGAATAGGTCTCCGAACTCGGTCAGTTCCAGGGCCTTGAGCATCCGGCGGCGGATGCGACCGGAGGGCGAGCGCCCCGTGTTGACCAGCATCGAGACGTATCCGGGGCTGACCCCGATCTCCCTGGCGAGCCAGTTCTGGGAGCGGTTCAGCAGAGCGAGCCGCTTCCAGACGGCCGCCGTATCGAGCCGGACAACAGTCCGTCCTCCGCGCCTCCGGGGGCCTTTCGATTGGTTGGCGTCTTTATGTTTCATATCTTCCCGTCCCTCGTCTTTCATTGAGGCGGCAGGGCCTGGGTCGAGTTCCAGTCGCCGGGGGCGCGCCATGCGCGTCCCAGCGGCCCCAGGGCGTCGGTGGCCTCCCTGTGGGACACCCACAGGGGCACGTTTACTCTCGATTCGTGCGTCTCTTCCCGCGCCACGCGCAGGAAGTGGGTGGCGGCGATGTCGTCGTCGAAGACGACCAGGACCGCGGGTCTCGCGCCGTGGTCGTCGGTGGGCCTGTGAGATGAGTAGTAGCGCAGATAGGGGGCGAGACGCTCCGACATGGTTGAGGGCCGCACCGCGCGGCGCTCCCACTCCAGGAAGAAGGGCCAGGTCACATCGCCGTTGCGCAGCACGCCGAAGGCGTCGGGGTTGACGGCGCGCGCCCGGTCGTCGTGCCGGAAGTGGCGGGAGGCCCTCCTGGGCGGGTCGAGCTGGACGACCTCCCACCCCAGGAGGGGGGCCTGGGCGGTGAGCGCGGCCAGGAACCCGTGGACGGCGGCGGTGTGCTCGATGTTCCTGAGAAGCTGGCGGCTCCTGCCGCCGGACAGGTTGCGCCACTCGAAGGGGGCGTCGGGGTCCTGCGGGGCGATGCTCCACCGCCTCCTGGCCAGGACTACGGAGGTGCGGTCCCTGTGGGCCAGCAGCGCCAGCCCCCGGTCGGTGAGGGCCAGCCGTCCGCCCCTGTCGCGGTGGCGGGCTGCTAGGCCGAATCCTTCGAGGGGTATGACGACCTGGGACGCCCTCTGGGGCGTCACGCCCATCAGCCCGGCCAGCTCATCGAGGGCGGTCCAGGGCCAGTCGGATATCAGGTCCAGGGCGCGCTTCTCGGCGGAGCTGAGGGTGACGGGCAGCATGTGGTCGGGGATGTCCGCCGCCGCTGCCCTGCCGGAAAGGTCGGAGGGCGCGTCGGCCCGTCCGGGTTCCGGCTCGTGGGGCAGCCCGCCTCCGGGGGCCGCCCGTTCCAGCTCGTAGCGCAGGGAGATGTCGGCGCTGATCTCCGAGGGCGTCCATATCCGCTCGTCCGCCCCGGCTCGCACCACCTCGCGTTCCACGGCGAGAAGGGCCGGCACGTCGATGTTCGACAGCACCCTGCGGGCGTGCCTGAGCCGCACGTCGTCGGCCATGAGGACCAGAAGCGTTCCGGGGATGGGGCCGCCTTGCAGCCGCATGAGCCGCCCGGAGAAGCCCGACCTGTCGGCGGTGAGTCCCTGCCGGACGATGCCCACGGTCCTCCCGTCGGGCAGCGTCATGGCGGCGTCGAGGGGGATGGAGCGGTACCAGCGGAACCGGATGGGGTACGCCACGTCCGAGACGGCGGAGGCCAGGTGATATATGACGGCCACGGCGTCGAGGCGCTCCATCAGGCTGCGCCGCCACTGGGCGGACACGGGATGGGAGCGCACCAGCTCGTCCAAAGCCTTGCCCTCTTCTTCGGCGAGCCTGCGTAGGCCAGATTCGGTGAGGTGGAATCTGCGGGCCTGGGGGACCAGCTCCGTGGCGTGGAGCACGGAGGCGCAGAGGCCGGAGGCTTCCAGCCTCTCGACAGCCTCGTAGACCGCGCCCCTCGACCGGCCGGTGACGGCGACCATCTCCGTCCTGTCCAGGAAGGGCATGGACGCCAGGGCGCGGAGCAGCCGGGCCTCGCATCCTTCGGGTCTCATTCCCCGGCCTCCTCTCCCTGCTCGTCGTTTTCGAGGTCGTCTATGCCCTTGCGGTAGTCGTCCACCTTCCTGTGGCCGTCGGCGTCGCCGTAGTCCACCCGCCTGTGGGAGACCGTGTATGCGGTGGCCGCCTCGCGGATGCGGGCGGCGACGGCGGGGTCTCCGTCCTCCGGCTTGCGCACCATCATCGAGAAGGCGGGCATCCGCTCCTTGCCGACGGTGGCGCGGACGTAGCAGTGGTGGACGGGGAGCGACGTGATGTCGTCCTCGGTCACGCGCTCCTTGCCCAGCTCCCACACCAGCGTCCTGGCGTCGTTGCCAGCGACCTGGAAGACGGCGAGGCATCCGACGTTGGCCAGGAGGGTGTCGCGCATGGTGCGGGAGAGGTCGTCCAGCTTGGCGAGGCTCTGGGTGGCGAGGATGAAGGACGCTCCGAACTTGCCCAGCTCGGAGAGCATCGACTCGTAGTCCACGCCGGGCATCGACTGCATCTCGTCCACCACCACCAGCGCGCCCCGCCGCTCCCGCAAGGACACGCTGCCCTGCTCCCGTATCACGGCGTCCACGAGGTTGAGGAGGGACGCGCCCACCAGGGCGGCCACGTCCCTGCCGACGACTCCCTGGGCGGTGGAGACGAGCAGGACGCCGCCGTCGTGGATCGTCTTTCGCAGGTCGATTGTGGAGCGGCGCTGGCCGAGGATGGCCCGCGCCCGCTTGGAGGACGCGTAGTAGGAGAGGCGGGTCTGCACGGGCGCCAGGGCCTCGGCCCTGTACTGGCGGTGCCAGCTGCCGAAGTCCCTGGCCCACCACTCCAGGAGATAGGGGTCGGAGACCTTCTTGAGCACGTCCTTGCGGAAGGGCTCGTCCGACAGGAGCTTGAGGCCGTCGAGGATGGTGTACTGCCTGTCCGCCTCCACCTGCTCGTTGGCCTCGTGAAGGGTCTTCACCGTCTGTTCGAGGATGGACTGCATCCTCGGCCCCCACTGCTCCCAGAGGCCCTTGGCCACGCGCACCACCGAGTCGGCGGTTCGGTCCCGGTCGGCGAAGACGCGGGTGTCCAGCAGGTTGATGCCGGGGGAGCGGGTCTCGTCCGACAGGTCGATCAGCCGCACCCCTCCAACCAATTCTTCGGGGACGTGCTCCATCAGCCCGGCCACGAGGTCGGTGTGGGGGTCGATGACCACGATGGCGTCCGGGTCCCTGCCCTCGGCCTTCTCCCGCATCTTGTGCGCGACAAGATGGTGCATGAGGGTGGACTTGCCCATGCGGGTGCGGGCGACGTAGAGGTGGTGACGCCTGAGCAGGTCTTCGGGGAAGCGGATCTCCCGCTTCGCCCCTGCGGTGGTGTCGCCCACCAGCGCGCCGCCCCTGACGCCCTTGGCCGAGGGGCTGAGCGCCCTCGCGCCGGACCGCTCCACCAGGGGCGTCTCGTCGCCCGCTCCGGGCGGGTGCCACAGGCAGGCGGCCTCGCGGACTCCCAGCACGCTGCGCCCGCCGAACAAGCCGGGGCCTGCCGGGTGGAGCATCTCCGGGTCGGGCATGACGGGCCGTACGCGACTGACCTTGAAGCGGGCGCCTGCGGGGTTGTCGAAGTGGCGGTAGGCGGCGGCGACCTTCCCGAGAAGCTCCCCGGCGCGCTGCGGCCCCGTCCCGGCGGGCACGACGGCGACGATCTGAAGCTCGGCGTCGAAGGCGGTGCGGGAGACCTTCTCGCGTACCAGGATGGGGTCCTCGACGCGCTTGCGGGCCTTCTTCCAGCGGTGCCAGGCGAAGCCGCCGACCCCCAGCCCCAGGACCGCGCCCATCCCCAGGAGCGCCGCCTTCCATATCTCCCCGTCCTGCACCCACAGGTATCCCTTGAGGGCGGCCAGAGCGCCGATGCCCAGCACGGCCATCGTCACCCCGTCCATTTGCAGGGGCTTGGTCTGGAACGTGTAGGCGGGTTCCCTCGGCTCCATGCCGGGCTGTTTGTGGGCCTTGTCCATGTGGGCCTGGGACCAGTCGGGGCCGAGGGAGCGCAGTAGTAGCCGCGCCACCACGCGCTCCCCCTCGTAGAGGGCAGAGAGCGCGCCCATCAGGGCGATGAGGGGGTCGGAGCCGGGGTCGAGCAGGTCGTCGTCCCGGAAGGTTCTGAGGGGGAGGTACTCGGGGCCGTCCGCCCGCAGGGTCACGCTCCACGCCTGCTCCCCCTCGCCCGTGCGCAGGGGGTCGTCGTCGGGGTCCACCTTCTGGATGCGCGCCTGGGGGTAGTGGGCGGAGAGCTGGCCGCGCACCACCTGGTCGTCGAGGCAGCGGGCCATCAGGGTCACGCCGTCCATGTCCCCGGCCAGCTCCAGGGAGAAGGGTTCGGGGACGGCGATGGACTGGAGGAGGTTCTCGACGCCCAGCAGGGTGCGCTCCCCGGTCCTTGGCGGCGTCACCGCCAGCAGGACGGGACCCTTCTTTTCTTCGTCGCCGCCAAACAGGATGTTCTTCGGGTTCAGCTTCATGGGGGATAGTCCTTTCTCTAATCTCTAATGGTGTCCGGGCCGCCACTCGATGACCGCCGTCTCCTCCGGGGTGGCCTCGATGCGGACGGGGAAGCGGTTGCCCTTTGCCAACAGCAACCCGTCTCCCCTGGGGCACGACAGGAGCCATCGCTGTAGCTCGACGGGCAGGTCGAAGGCGTCGCCCACGGTGCTGATGGCGGCGGCGTCCTGCTGGAGGAGGAGCTTGAAGGCGGCGTTCTGAAGCAGGGCGCGACCGGAGTGGCCGGTGATGGTCCTCGACGTGTCCTCGGAAAGCAGGTCCTGCACGTCCTGGGTGATGAACTGGAGGCCGAGGCGGTGCTTGCGCGCCCGCTTCGCCACGCTGACCATGAAGGCCGCGCCCTCGGGGTGCTGCATAATCGACCACACCTCGTCGACGACCAGCAGCCGGGGCTTGGGATCCTGGGCTGCCGCGGCCCACACCGTCTCGGTGCAGACCATCGCGGCGGCGGGCCGGAGCTCCGGCTCCAAGAGGCGCAGGTCGAAGACCGTGACCAGGGCCTCGTTGCCCAGCAGGTCGTCTCCCTCGTCGGAGAGCAGGTGTCTCAGGCTGCCGGTGGCGAAGGGCCGCAGCAGCCGGGCCAGACCTGCGTCTCCCGCCTCGTCCTCTTGCAGATACTGGTAGAAGTCGCGGAAGCCGGTGCGCTCCCGGGGCTGGGCGTAGTAGCCCGCCAGGGCGTGGTCGAGGGATGCGCGGCGCTCCGCGCCGAGACTCTCTCCGACCATGACTTCAATCAGCCGTCTGAGGCTACCGATGCGCTGGAGCATCTCCTCCGAGTCTCCCTTGTCGATGACGAAGGGGTTCATGCCCTCGCCCGGCACGCCGGGGGACAGCACCCTGCCGCCCGCTGCGCGGGCCATGTCCGCGTACTCGCCTTCGGGGTCGATGACGTAGGCGGTGATGCCGCGCAATACTCCCAGCTTGGTGGCGAAGGATTTGCCTGAGCCGGAGCGGGCCAATACCGCCGTGTTCGCGTTCAGGTGGGTGCCGTCCCAGGGGTCGTAGACCACGGGGGAGCAGGCCCGCATGTCGATGCCGTAGAGCGTGCCGCTCCGGGTGTCCAGGTCCGGGGGCGAGAAGGGGAAGAGACGGGCGATGCTGGACGTGTCCAGGCTGCGCCACTCGGCGACGGCGTTCAGGCCCAGGGGCAGGGTGGACAGGATGCCCTCACGCTGGCGGAAGGCCAGGTTGTCCAGCTTGCCGAGCGTGGCGGCGAAGTGAGCCTTCGCCCGCTGGGTCATCTCCTTGAGCGCCGCCTCGTCCCTGGCGTGGAGGGTGACGGACAGGGACGCATGAAACAGCCTCTCCCTGCCCCGCTGCACCTCGTCCCTCAGCCGGGTGATGTCCTCCAGGGCGATCTCCGCCTCGGGGGACATGGTGCGGCCCCGCTTGAAGGAGAGGGACTGGGCCGACTCGAAGCGGACCTTCTGCCACTCCAGCGTCCTCGCCGCCTGCTCCGCCGGTATCGGGCCGACGTGGACGGACAGGTCCATCGGCGCTCCCGCTGCCATGAGCCCTTGCAGGAAGCCGGGGGCCAGCGACCGGGGCCACTTGCCCAGGTGAAGGGAGCGGACCAGCCGGTCTCCGACGCGCACGTCGCGGCGGCCTATCTCCACCTCGACCGGCGTCTCCTCGTCGAACTCGGATGGCGAGCCGCCAAGGGCTGCGGCCACCAGGAACATGCGGAGCTGCCTGCCCTTCAGCCGGTGGACGGACAGCCCGGCCCGTGCAAGCAGGCCGCGAAGGTCGTCGATGCGGGCCGCCTCGCACACGGCGTAGAAGCGCCGGTCGAGGATGCCGTCGCGGGCTTCAAGGTCGGTCAACAGACGCTGTAGGGACTCGGCGGCAGCCCTCGTCTGCGGGGGAAGGTCGTCCGGCTGGGCCTGTTGCAGCTTCTCCCGCATCCCTGCCAAACGCGGCGGGTGCTGTCTGATGAGCAACTGGGCCGGGAAGTCCAGGGCGTTGAGCGCCCCGGCGAAGGCCCCCAGCTTCGGCTCGTCGATCTCAAGGCCCATCACCTCGCACACGCCGAGCTTCACCCCGTCCAGACGGACGGGTCCGTCGTCGTCCAGGTGCGACAGCATGAAGAAGAGGGGCAGCTCGGGAGGGAGCTTGGGAGCCGTGGGCTCCCGTTCCGCGTCGTGCGGGTTGGCCGAGAGTCCCGCTTCCGGCGTCTCAGGCGAAGCGGAGGTCCGGTCCGGGATGCTCCCCGCTCCGCGCCTCGTGATTCGTTCAATCAGCTTCTTCAATTCGTTTTGCTTCCTTTTCTCTATGGGGTTGGGAAGGATGGGATAACGCCGTGACTCAGGAGAGCGGCGACGCCCTTGGCCGAGAGCACCAGCACCAGGCCGACGACCGCCATGACGACGGCGGCCTTGGCCCTGCCGCCGCCTCGCTCCTCGCCTCCCTCGGCCATCAGGACGAAACCGGCCCACACGATGGCGAAGAGGCAGAGGCCGGAGCCGGCGTAGGCCATCGCGGTGAGCACGCGGTCGAAGGCGTGAAGCATCGCTTCCTCTTCTGCCGGGGCCGCGCCGGTGGTCGCCAGCGCAGCCCCGGCCAGAAGCGTGATTGCCAGTGCTCGCCTCACCAGGGCCACTCCCATCCGAGCTGGTCGAACCAGCCGCGCAGTCCGTCTGCGGGCTCCTGCTCCGCGGGCGGGTCCTCCGGCTCCGGCTCCGGCAGGACCAGGACGGCGAAGGGGTCGTCCGATCCCGCGCCGGATGCGAGGCTCAAACGCTCCTCGCGGGTGCGAGTGATGGGCGACCGTTCGACTACCTCGGCCTTCACGTGTTCCGGGTGGACGATGGTCACCGTCACATCCCTGGCGATGGTGGCGCTGGGGACGTAGGCGTAGGCCGTCGCGGTGGCGGACGATGTGGCGCCGTCCTCGCAGGTGGCCGTCGCCGTCTCACTGTCGGAGTCGCTGTCCCCCGGGCGATGGAGGTGCACGGTCCTGGTGACGTGTTCGACCCGCTCCGGGTGGTGGGTGAGCTGCGTCAGCGGGGGGATGGGGATGCTCAGGCTTGCCTCCAGGCTCACGTCCACGGTCACGGAGTGAATCGCCTCGCCTGCGGGCACGTCGAGCGTGAACCGGGTCTCGCCGTTGGGAACGAAGGGTTGACTCGTTCGCGACGCGCCGGTCGCGGCGGAGAGCGTCCCCGTGGCCGCCGTCACCTGGGCGTCCTTCAGGGCCGTCTCGGTGACGCTCTCGTGCCCGGCCACCGTCTGAAGCTCGACGGCCTCCTCGACGGCGGCGGCGCACTCGGACTCCACGACGCCGCTGACCGCTCCGGGCGTCCAGCCCAGGGAGGTCATGCGAAGGTCGCACAATTCCCCCTCCACGACCGGCAGGGGGAAGGGAAGCTGTGCTTCCTCGAAGGTCAGCGCCCCGGCCTGTCCCAGGGTGTCCTCCCAGGACACGGTGAAGGACGGCGCGGGACCGTGGAGGGGGAGCGAGTAGTCGATGCGCTCCCCCTGGGCCAGGGTTGCCGAACCCCAGAAGCGCAGCCACGTGCCCTGCGGCCCACCGAAGGCCCGCACCCGGATGTCCAGGGCGGTTGCGGCCCGCAGGGTGACGGCGGCCCGGTCGCCGGAGACGGTGAGCGCCTCGACGAATATCCTCCGTCCGGGGACGGGCTCGTCGACCTCGAAGTCGATCTCGTCCCGCCAGTGGTCGTCGGCAAGGGCCGACTGCGGGACGGCCACGACAGCCGCCATGAGGACGGCCAGGGCCACGACCGGAATCCAGCCCATGCGGGGCTTCCGATTCCTCGTCTCCAGCGTCTCGGCCCTGTGCTCTTGGCCGTGGTGGTTCCCCCCGTCCTTCCCCCTGCGCTTGCCGAACCAGCGCATGCGCCCGTTGCGGCGCTCCTTGTTCTTGCGGGTCTTCCTGTTCTTGCGCAGCCTTCCCAGCCCGCGCCCGGCGCGTTTCGCCATCAGGCTCACGGGGCCGGGGCCGCTCTTCACCGGCTGCGCCGGCGCGGGCGGCTCGGCCCGCACCAGCTGGGCGGTCTGTCCGGCATAGCGCCGCGCCCCCAGCCGGTACTTCAATAGGTCGGCGGCCACCAACGGCAGCCGCCGACCGCCTATCTTCCCAACGGTCATTGCAATCCCCACTAGCCCGAAGACGACGGCCAGGGCCATGCGCACCTCGGACGGGCCGACGGGGGCGTAGCGGTAGGCCCCGTAGGACAGGGCGCACACCGCCGTCACCGCCACGACCTGCGGGAAGGTGACCCCCAGCAGGACCTTGTCCTCGGCCTGAACGTGGGTCGGTACCTCATGCTCTCTCATGTCTTTCTTTCCTCCCTTCTCGCGTCCGCCTAGCCGTCGCCGCCGGCGTCCGGCGCTTCGGGTTCGGGCAGTACGTCGTCGATGTCGATTCCCGGGTCCACGACGGCGTTCATCACCAGCTCCACCACGCCGTAGGCGACCAGGGCCAGGACGATGCCCGCCAGGGCGGTCATCATTGCGCTCTTGCCGCGCTCCATCTGGTGGGGCGCTCCGCTGGCCGTGAGGTACAGGTACGCGCCGTAGATGAAGAAGCCGACGCCTATCGCTCCCACGACGCCCAGCAGGATTCCCACCAGGTTCGATATGGTCTGAGTCAGCTGTTCCATTCCTTCTTTCTCCTCTCTCGATTCGAGTGCTTTGCTCGTCTCTATCGGTCGGTGTCCGTAAGCTCCGTTTAGCTGCACATCTCTCCGCCTCCGTCGTGGTATTGCGGCTACTCGCCGCTGCTCCTGGGCTCGCCGCCGCCGTCTCCCCCGCCTGCCGATGGGGTCGCCATCGACGCCGCCGAGCTGAGGCCGCTGGCGGCGGCCGAAACGCCCGCGCTGGCCGCCATCGCTCCCACCGCCATGCCTCCCGGCCCTCCCGCCGCGCCGCCCGCCATCAGCCCGATGGTCCGGGCCGAGCGCATCAGCGACGAGGGCAGGTTCATGCCGAAGTAGAGCATCGAGAGCCAGGAGTCGAAGGTGCCGTGATTGCCGAGCATCGACGGGACGCGGGTCGCCATGTAGACGAAGGCCAGCGACATCAGGAGCTTCCAGATCAGGTCCTGCACCGGCTCGAAGGCGGCGATGGCGGCGAACTCCTTCAGGAAGCCGAACCCAAGCGCCAACGCGATGAGCTGGATGGCCTGCTGGAACACCGTCGTCATGAACAGCCGCAGCCAGTGGCGGCCCCAGCCCGCCGTGTGGGGCAGAATCCAAAGCCCCAAAGCGATGGGGGCCAGGGCCAGCAGGATGTCGATGAGGGCCAGGCGCAGCACCATCTGCACGATCACGTAGAGGACGAAGAAGCCGTAGACCAGGTAGAGGACCGCCAGCAGCAGGGCCATGCCCACGCTCCCGGCGTTGACGGCGGTAAGCAGAGTGCGGAGCGTGGAGCGGAGCATGTCTCCCGCCGTCACGTCGAGGGAGACGGCGATGAAGCCGGACACGGCGTCGGCCACGTCCAGGACCAGGGCGCACCACCAGAGGGACGATGCGGCGGCCACGAGGCCGAGCACCAGTCGGGGCACCATCTCCCGCCAGCCCGCCTGACGGGTCCCCAGGTGCTCGGCCATGATGAAGCTCAGCCCCATCCAGCCGAGGATGACCACCAGGGCGCCGGAGGTGACGGCCCAGACGACCATCCACGCCTGGCGCACCAGGTCGTTGGCGTAGGTGAGGTCGGGGGGAGTGCCGGTGAGGATGTCGCTCATCTGCCGGATTCCCTCCGGCAGTTGTCGGCGTCCTCGCCGGACGCTCTTTCAACGACGCCGCAGAGGGTCCCGTGGACGCCCTCGATCATCCAGCCGGCGAAGGCCCTCGCCCACCGCGCCGGGTTGAGGGCGCTCAGAATCTTGTCCCAGATGCGCCCCGGCTGGTGGATGGGGACGACGGCGTAGAACTCGCCCCGCTTGCCGTCCTCGGCGACGGCCAGCATCACCAGCAGGTAGGCACGGTCGCGGTCGAGGTCGGGGTGCTCGTCCAGGTCGGGGTACTCCCACGAGTACTCCCAGCCGTCCGAGCGCTCCTTCTCCCCGCCCTTCACCCCGTACATGGCGGTGATCCAGTCGCCGGTGTCGGCGTCGCGGACGGCGTAGAAGAGGTCCACGATCTTGCGGTCGAAGACGGGGCGGGCGACGAACTCGCCGCCGCCCTTGCGCTCCACGAACTCCCGCTCGGCGTTGACGAGGGTCAGCTCGCCAGCGGGCGGGGCCTGGGCCAGCGCAGGGTTGCTCGTGGGGATGGCCACCAGCGCCGCCAGTAGCAGCGCGGAAACAAGGGGCAGGATTCGCCTGATAGACCGGATTTTCGATTTCAGCGCCAACTCGTTCACCTCCCTGCGGTTTGCTGCGGTTCACCGGACCGCGGCATTCGCAAAAGAGTGTGAACAAATCAAACGAGAAAAAAGACCTCCCATAGGGGCGCGCACATCTGCGCGCCCTCATAGGCCCGCTCCCCCGTAGGGCCGCGCACACCTGCGCGCCCTTATAGGCCCTCTTATTTTCGGCTCCCGTCGTGCAGTATTGGGGGTGTACAGGAAAACGGGTTTTGTACCGGAGTGGTGCATGTGGGTCATTTCCTACCTGGAAGGTGGTACATCTCCCCCCCTACAGGAGGGTAATCAGTGAACACTTTGTGAAAGGGCCGGTTCCGGTCGGCGTGTACAAGTCGCACCTTTGAATGGGCCATTTTGTGCCACCGCCGGTGCGGGGCCTCTGGCACATAGCCCCTTCCTGAGTGGCCCGTTTTTGTGCCAGGGGTCGAGAGGGGCCGGAATCGGGGTCGGAGGCTATGGTCGAGTCGAGAGAAGGAGGATGAGCCATGAGAACCACGGAGCACGGCATCGAGAAGAGCAGGGACGTGGAGAACGTGCACCACATGCGGCTGATGACGCTGCTGCAAGAGCTGGTGCGGGAGAAGGGCTACAGAGGCGCGGCGCGGGTGCTGGAGTTGGACCGCCGGACGGTGACCACCTGCGCAACGACCGGGAGGCTGTCCCGGCGGGCGCGTCACGCCCTGGAGCGTGCGTTGCAGGAGGGCGTCGGGTCGGCGGCGGCACGTCAGCGGGAGCGCAACGACGGGCTGGAGGAACGGGTCGAGGCGCTGGAGAAGGGGCTGGTGAGCGAGGTGGCCTCGCTGGGCAAGGAGATGCGCAGGAGGATGGCAGCCGTCGAGGGCGAGGTCGGAGCGTTGAAGCGAAGCGGCGCCCAGGGGACCGGGGCCGGTCATGCCGGCGCCGGTCCCTCCCAGCCCGGTTCAGGCAAATCGGAGGCCGGTGCGCCGGACGGCGGAAGGAAGCCGGCGTCGAGGCCCAGGGTGCGGCGGGAGTACCCCGACCTCGTGACGCGGGAGCCCGCCCCCGACGACGAGGATGTGTTCGGCGACGCCTTTCCGCTGGTCGTCGAGTGGCGGGGGCTGAAGGACTCGCACTCCACGAAGGGCAGGGGCCTTGCGTGGCTGGCGGAGAAGGAGCGTTTGCTGACGGTGGAGCTGACGCTGCTGGAAGAGCACGACATGACGCTTCCCCCGGAGAGGCAGCCCCTCCGGGGCCTGGACCGGAGCGGGCAGACCAACTGGCGCAGGACCGCGCTCTTCGACACGCGGAGAGCGATCAGAAAGCGGGAGCTTCTGAACAGGCTGACCTTCGGACTGTTGTGGCGGTAGCCGGGCCGGGCGTTCACGGGGTTGCCATTTAACTTTTGTGAACGATTTTGGGGCAATCTTGGAAAGGGGTCTCCCAGGCCCTCTCCCGCGGCGTCGTGCGCGGCGATAATGACTTCACTGTTTGGCTTTCTCCAAGGTTTCCCGCCATAGAAACCTGGGTGCGTGATCTCCCTGTTGCACGGGCATGACCGTAGAGTCGCCCAAGAGGGAATGCTGCTGAAGCGGAGTTTGACGTTGGTCCTTCGCAGGCAGCACGGATCGAACCGGCGGATTTGACGTAGCTCTCCGTCCTCGGTCCAGTCCTGCGGGTCGGAGTTGACGTTGGTCCTTCGCCCGCTGGACACCCGTCCGGCGCGTTGGAGTTGATCGCTTCACACGTCGGGCACCGGTCTGGCGGTTGGAGTTGATCGCTTCTCCCGCTGGACACTGGTCTGGCGGTTGGAGTTGATCGCTTCACTCGCTGGACATCAGTCTGGCGAGTTGGAGTCAATCGCTCCTGTCGCTGGACACCTGGGACGGACCGCTCCCCGCGCCTCGTCCTCAACCAGTCGGTCGAAGTGTGTCTGTCGCTTCGACAGGCTCCTCATGCTCTGCGGCATGGCTGACACGCAGCCGGGCCGCAGCTTCGACATGCGCCGGTCTGCCGTTGCAAGCAGGCTGGCCGCTTCACGTCTCGCAGCTCTCCCCACGGACCGTCTTCCACCCTGGGCCAAGCTGCGTCTTTCTCCCATGCGCTGCCCTGCGATGAGGTCGTAGGACAGCCGCTCCCCTCGTAGCAGCTCTCCCGGAGTCGATTCCCCCAACGAATCGCCCCCGTATCAAGTACGGGGCAGGCTCTGGGCCGAGCTGTGTCTTTTCACACCCCGCTCCGTCTCCCGCGTCCGGCATCCGACCGTGGGCGGAGTGCGTCCAGCGTCAACCAGTCCCATCAAGCACGGCCCGCGCCACGGATGTCTGCACGGGTCACAACAACGGCAAGGAGGAGTCTATGCACCCGTAACGAGGGCCCGTCGTCAGCGGCGATAGGGCCTCCGGCTCTCACAACACATCCCCATCCACAAGGGTCGTCTCGTTCGTTCGAGGCGGCCCTTCTTCTTTGCCCGCAGGCGGGCGCACGTCAAAGGCAGCACACAACACAACAGAAGGAGGACGGACCGATGACGACGGCAACGATGGCAACCGGAACGAGGACGGCGGAGAGCGAGCTGAAGGCTGCTGCGAGGCGGCGGGGGCTCACCATGAAGGCGCTCGCGGCCCTGATGGGCGTGAGCGCGGGCTACCTGTCGCAGTTTGCGAACGGGGGCAGGCCGTGGACTCCCAAGATGCGGGAGAAGGTAATGGCGGTCCTGGGAGAGGTCCCCGGGCAGGGGACCGTCTACCGCCAGGGAGGCGTCGTGACCGGCGAGAGCAGCTTCATCCGGGAGCGCGCCCGCGAGATGGGATTGACCATGCGGGACCTGGCCGACCGCGCCGGGGTGTCCTACGGATACATGTCGGGGGTGGCCCGTGGCCGCGTCAACATGGGCGTCAAGGTCCAGGCCCGGATCGAGTCGGCGCTCAAGGCCCCGGCCAAGATCGCTCCCGCACGGTGCGCCAACCGCCCGGCGAGCGTGGTGAGCGGGCAGAGCAGCTACGTCCGGGAGCGCGCCCGCGCCCTGGGCATGACCATGCGGGAGCTGGCCGAGCGGGTCGGGGTGTCCGCCAGCTACATGTCGATGGTGTCACGCGGCCGCAGGAGCATGGGCGTGAGGGCCCAGGCGCTGGTCGAGGCGGCGCTGGAGGCCGAGGCGACGGTCGCGTCAGCGCAGCTTGCCTGCGTGGACCCCCAGGCCCTGTGGGACCGGATGGACGCTCACGGGTTCAGCCAGAACGAGGTCGCCCGGCGGGCCGGCATCAGCTCCTCCCACCTCTCCCAGATCATGAACGGCAAGGCCAGTCCGTCGGCGGGCGTGCTGAAGAGGCTGCACGCCGTGCTGTTCCGGCGCGCGAAGTCGGAGGAGCGGGTCATGCCCGCCGAGGTGAAGGTGCTGGGCTGGCGGAAGGGCGAGCGGAGCGGCATGGTGGTGCATGGCGCGGGCGGGCCGGGGCGCCGCGGCAGGTCCGGAGGCCCCGCCGTCCGGGTCGGCGGCCGCGTGCCCTGGGGCGCGAAGGCGGAGTACGCCTACCGCGCCGGGTACGACGGCGCGGGCCGGTTGTCGATGACGCCCGTCCTGATGCCGGGCTACTCCGCCATGCTGACGCAGCCGGAACCGGCTGCCGCATAGAGAGTCCGGGGGTAGCACACCGAATCGTGGTGTGCTACCCCTTGCGGTCATGTGTGTCGCCCTCTTTGCGTTTCAGGCCCCGCCGTCGCGGGCTGTTGCACCGGCTCAGTCGGTGAACAGGTGGGCGAGGCCCAACTCCTCGGCCAGCTCAAGCAGGGCCATCATATGACGCATGCTGGGGCGTGCCCGGCCCAGGACCCAGCGCCTCATGGTGTAGGGATGGATGCCGAGTCGACGGGCGATCTCCGCCCACGACAGCCCCGACTCCTCCTGGAACCGCTTCAGCCGCTCCGGGAAGTCGTCGGGGAAGCCGTAGGTCTCTCGGGTGTGGTGTATGCGTTGTCTCGGCATCTGGTCGGCCTTCCACAGGGCACAGCCGGAGCTTCTCGCCCAACGCGAGCGTCCCCTTTCTCCTACGCCTCAGCGCGTGGGCTACCCGGTTTCCGGTCGGCGCGCTTGCCTCACCTGTCCGTCCATGTGTGCTTGCTTTTTTGTTGCCCAGAACGCGCGCCGGGCCAGCCGGGAGCGGGAGGGATGGTCCTCTCTCCCGCTCCCCCTGGGGCGCTCACCCGTGTCCGTATTGGCCCTCGCCCAGTCCCGGAAAGCCCCAGGCCGTGTTCGACCCCTTGCTCTCGCCCGCGCCGTTCACTGCCAGCACCCGCACCTGGTAGAACCCATACTTGGTCAGCCCCGTGATGGTGTGGCTCCGCGCCGAAGCGTCCACGACGGCCTCTCGGCCGTCCCGGCGCGCGTTGGCGAAGCCTTCGCCTGCCGTCAGCCACTGCACCCGGTACTCGGTGACGGCGGTTCCGCCGTCAGGGGCGTCCCAGGTCAACGTCAGGCTGGTGTTGGTGTCGCCCACGATGCGCACCGTCCGTGGTGCATTCGGCGGCTCGGTCGGAGCGTCGGGGTCCGCCTCCACCTCCGCCGTTGGCTCGCTGGTCAGCGTCTCCTCGAAGTCCAGGTCGTCGGCAACCGGGGTGTAGGTGTCGCTGGTTGCGCCTGCGATGTCGGCGTCGTCGGCAAGCCACTGGTAGCTGTAGACCGCGTCGGCCAGCCCGTCGTCGTCCTCGATGCCGTCGGTGTCCGCCGTCAGCGTCTCTCCCACCTGGGCCGTCCCGCTGATGGTGGGCGCTCCCCTGGCCGGGCTGTTGGGCGGGGCCTCCGGCGTGCCCCTGACCTCGCTGGACGGCACACCGACGCCGTTGTCGTTGTAGGCCATCGCCCGCACGGTGTACTCGACGCCGTTGTCCAGCCCCGTGATGGTGTACTCCCGGTCCCCGGAGCCGGGCACGTCCGCCTGCCGTTCCGAGGTGTCCGTGTCGTCGTACTCCTCGTCACCGGACTTCCACTGCAACAGGTAGCCGTCGACCCGGCCTTCGCTGGCGGGCCTGCTCATTCTCAGGCCGAGCGTGCCGTCGCCCGGCGACAGGGGCGTGAGGCCCGCCCCCGACAGGTTCGGTGTGGTGAAGGTGGTGGTGGCCAGGCCGTCCACGAAGCCGCTGTCCAGGGCGGCCTGCACCTCATAGGTGGTCTCGTAGGCCAGGTCGGTCAGCGTGAAGGCGGGCGAGGGCCCGCTCAACGCTCCGCCCGCCGCCAGGCTCGGTATGCCGGAGGACCAGAAACCCCGCGGCGAAAGGACGGTCCAGCTCGAGCTGCCCTGGGCACGGAACCGCAGGTGCGCCTGATACTCGGTGGCCGCTTCCAGGTTGACGAACTCCAGCGCGACAGAGGTGACGGTGCAGGAGATGGGCTCCTTCACCCTGACGGTCGACACGTGGGGGCCTTCCCTCGGCGTGCCCTTCGCCTCGGCGGACCAGCCGCTGTCACCGAGGGCGGTGGTGGCCCTCACCCGCACCGTGTACTCGGTGCCGTTGTCCAGGGACGGGATGGTGTCGGTGCGTGACGGCGCGTCAATGGTCCTCTGCCGGGACGAGCTGAAGCTCTGGCCTCCGGACTTCCATTGCAGGGTGTACTCGGTGATGGCGCTGCCGCCGTCGTTGGGTGCGCCCCAGCTCACCGTCAGCTGCCGGTGGCCCGACCCCGCCTGCACGTTGGGCGGCGCGTCCGGCAGGCCGACGGGGGTGCCTGTAGTGGTGTCCGACGGCGGGCCGTCGCCGACGGCGTTCACCGCGATCACCCGCACCGTGTACTCGGTGCCGTTGGTCAGCCCGGTGATGGCGTAGGTAATCGCCGAAGCCCCGGTGGTGTGTTCCCGCGACGGATCGCCGCCGAAGCTCTGGCTGCCCGACTTCCACTGCACCGTGTAGCCGGTGATTGCGCTCCCGCCGTCGTTTGAGGGGGCGGACCATGCTATGAGGAGCGAACCGTCCGATTCGAAGGAGATGCTGACACTCCTGGGCTTACTCGGCTTCGTGGGCGAGGTGGTGAAGGAGGCGGTCTTGACTCCCGAGGCGAAGGTGCTGTCCAGGGACGCCTCCACCTCGTACTCCGTGTTCCCGGTCAGGTCGGTCAGGTTGATGATTAAGGAGGCAGTCCCGAAGGACGGCAGGATCAGGTTTGCGGCCGCCGGCCAGCTGCCGCCCTCCACCCGGTAGCGCAGGTACACCAAGTGGACTGGGTCTTGGCGGTTGGCCACCGTCACGGTTACGGCCGCCGAGGTCTGGGTGATGGTGGCCTGGTCCACCGTCACCGACGCCACGCCGGGGCCGGATGGCACCGGGGCTAGCCACACCGGGATGGTGTCGCCCACGGACCAGCTCAGCCCGGTGCTGTTCCACTCGTAGATGCCGGTTCCTGAGGTATGGATGGCATCGCTCTTGTCAAACTGGTCCGTCCCGACGTGCAGCTGGAAATCGGGGGGCAGGTCCTGGTCCATGCCGAGCCTCAACTGCCCATTACTGCTCAGTAATATGAACTCAACGTCATAGCTGGTGCTGTTGTGGGTGAAGGTCGGGGACGAGGTGAGCGCCCCGGCTTCCGGGTCGCCCCGGTAGCCGAGGGTAGCGGTGGCATCGCCGACGGTCATCGTCGTGGCCCACAGCCAATCGTCCTGTCCCACCGGATCGATCGGGTCGCTGGTCAGGACCTCTCGGAAGTTGGCGTTGTCGGTGAAGCTCACCCGCACCTTGATGGTCTTGCCCACGTCGCTCCCCACCGGCGTAAAGGTGGAGCCCGTCGCGCCGGAGATGTCGCTGTCACCGGTGCCGTCGTTGGAAATCCACTGGTAAGTGAGCTGGCCGAGGACAGGCAGGCCGTCCTCGGCCATGACGCCCGATATACCGGCGGTCAGCGTCTCCCCCACCTCCGGCGTGCCGGTGATGACGGGAGCGCCCGTGGCGGGGTGGTTCACCGTCAGCCGCACCTCCACCTCCTGCCCGTCGGTCCAACTCAGGCTCCTCAACGGCAATCGAATTGGAATGTCGGGTCTATCAGCGGGGTTAGTGAACAGCCAGTTCGCCTCGTCCAGGTACAGCAGGAAAGCCCCCGAACCTAAAGCCTGCCGGTCGGCGATTGCGGCATTGAGTTGAATGTTTGTGCCTGGTGAAGTATATGCAAGCGTGGTAATAGTGATATCGGTCGACGCAAATGTGAACGTAGGCGGCTCAAGGGAGCCGGCTGACCCTGTAGTAAATCCGAAGACGATAGGTCCGCCAGTGTCATATTCCCCCACGGTCAGCAGGGCGGACCAGATGAGCTCCCCTTTGTCCCAGGCGGACACCGAGCCGGTGGCGGCGCTGGTCAGGGACTCGGGGTTGCCTTCGTCGTCGGTGAAGCTGACCCGCACCTTGACCGTCTTGTCCTCGTCCGCAGTGATCGGCCGGTAGGTCTCCCCCGTGGCGTGGTCGATGTCGGTTTCGGTGACGCCGTCATCGGCGATCCACTGGTAGCTGTAGCTGACGTTGACTAGACCGTCGGGGTCTGTGACGTTCGACAGATTGGCCGTCAGCACTCCCCCTACCTGGGGCGTTCCGGTGATGGTGACCGTGCCCGTGGCCGGGCTGTTGGAGGCCGCGACTACCTCGAACACGCCCGACAGTCCGTAGATTCGTCTGTTGTTGTTTCTGTCCGCAGTCGTAGCGGAAAGAGGACCGTCGCCGGCTGAATCTGGCCTTCCATAGCGCACCCAATGATTACCGGAGTTCCCCAGGGCGCGGCTGGTGTTGTCGTTGTTGCTGAAGGACTCGGTCCCGTCATGGTCGCTTCCCGTCCACGCCGACACCCCGCTTTCCGCCGTTCCCGACTCGTTCTTCATGGACGCCTCTTCGTCCCAGTCCTCGTCATAGAAGTTCTCGTAGTCGTCGGCGACCTTGTTGCCGTCCAGCCAGTAGATGGCCACGCCCTTGTCGCTGGAGGTATAGGTGGTGCCAGTGTTGTCCCGGGCGTCCATGTCCTCGGTGCTGCCGACGGCCTGGAAGGACGAGCTGTAGTCCTGGATGTCGGTGTGGCCGTTGGCGGCCCGGGCCTGAATCCAGGTGTTATAGGTGGCGATCTCTGAGGGCGAGGCGTTGCGGCTCGTCGAGGAGATGAACAGCAGCCGGAACTGGTCGCCCTCCTGGAGGCCGCTGGGCACCAGGCTCCAGTCGGCGGGGACCTCCGTGGTGGGAACGGCCACTTTGAACACCCCGGAGAGGGCGTACAGTTTCATGGTGAAAGCGATACCCTGAGCGCTATTGCTGGAAAGAGGACCATTGCCCGAACCGCTGGTGTTTGGTTTTCCCTGCTCTGTGGATGCCGCCCCTCTCCCGCTCCCAAGGCCGGCGCTACCGAGGACAGTGGTTTGTTCCGTACCGTTATGCTTGCATCCCGTCCAAACCGTTGAGGGAGCGCTGACGTTGGTCCCCGACTCGTTGCGCATGTTGGCTTCCTGGTCCCACGAGCCGTCGTAGAAGTCCTCGTAGTCGTCGACGGCCTTGCCGCCGTTGAGCCAGTAGATGCCCACACCCTTGTCGGTCGAGGTGTACGTGGTGCCGGTGTGGTCCCGGGCATCGACCGCCGCGGTGCAGCCCACCACCCGGAAGTGGGAGCTGAATGCCTGGACCTCGGCGTGGCCGCTGGCGGCCAGGCCCTGCGCCCAGGCGTTGTAGGTGGCGATGTTGGTGGGGATTGCGTTGCGCTTCGTCGAGGAGATGAACAGCAGCCGAAACTTGTCTCCCGCTTGGAGGCCGGAGGGTTTCAGGCTCCAGTCGGCGGGGACAACCGTTACCCCAGCGTGGAGCACCGGGCCTACCGGGTCGCTGGTCCGCGATTCCAAGAAGTTGGCGCCGTCGGTGTAGCTGACCCGCACCTTGACGTCCAGGCCGCCGTCGGCGTCCACCAGCACATAGGTGGAGCCGGTCGCTCCGTCGATGTCCTCGTCGGTTACGCCGTCGCTGCGCACCCACTGGTAGTCCAGGTCGGCGTCGGCGGGCCGCCCGTCGGGGTCCTCAATGGCCGAGGCGTCGGCGGTCAGCGTCTCCCCCACCTCGGCGGCGCCGGTGATGGCGGGCGCGCCGGTGGCTGCGCGGTTCACCGTCAGCCGCACCTCCACCTCCTGCTCGTCGGTCCAGCTGATCCCGTGGTCGCGGAACTGGTAATCGAAGTCCGTACCTTGCTCGCCTGCGTCCTCTATCAGGAAGGGCTCCCCGTCCAGGTACAGGATGAACCGCCCGTCGCCCAGCCCGGAGTCCAGACCGAACGACACGAAGTCATCGGTGACCTCTAGGTTCGGGTCATTAAATTCCATGTCGATGCGGTGGTGCAGGTGGTACACGGTGAACTCCACGTCGTCATAGAAGAAATTTACCGGTTCGATAGCACCTAAGATGTACCCTTCGCCAAAAAGACCGTCGAGGTAGTCATCATTGGTGGCGAATCCTTCATAGACACGTAAGGCCAGTGTGAGATCCGCCACCGTCATCTTGGCGGACCAGATGACGTCGCCGAGGGGTGACGGGACAACGGCGTTGGTGGGCTGGCTGGTCACGGTCTCCCTGATGGGTAGTAGGTTGTCCGTGTAGCTGAACCTGACATAGAGGGTGAGGCCGATGTCGGCCACCCTGGGGGCGTAGGTCGCCCCGGTGGCGCCCTCGATGTCGACGTCCATGGTGGGGTCGGAGCTGTCCGCCACGCGCACCCACTGGTAGGTGAACTCCTCCGGGTCGGGCACGCCGTCTGCGTCCATGACGGCGGAGGTGTCCACCGTCAGCCGCTCGCCCACCACGGGCGGGTCGTCGCCCTCGATCACGGGCGCGCCGGTGGGCTCGTTGTTGAGCGCCAGCCACACTTCCACCTGCTGGTCGGCCGCCCACGTCAGGCCGTGGTCCGAGACTTGGTGTCGCGCCGGGCTTCCGCTGGCCGCGCCAAGCTGTATCGGCGTGTCGTCCAGGATGAGGACATAATTCCCCGAACCCAGTGCCGGCGAAGTCTGAAAGTGAAACACATTCCCGATGTACGCCAGGATTTCCACCGTTGTCGAATTGCCGTTGTGAGTGAACGCGTCAGGTTCAAGGTCTCCGGTGTCGGTGTTGCTGCTATAGCCGCTAAAAAAGGCGCCGATGCCCACGGTGAGAAGGGCGGAGTGGATGACGTCGCCGTAGGGGGAGGCCACCGCCACCGCCGTGCTGGTCAGGGACTCCGGGAAGTCGTTGTCGTCAGTGAAGCTCACCCGCACCTTGATGGTGTTGCCGTAGTCGGCGAACACCAAGGTGTAGGTGGAGTCCGTCGCTCCGTCGATGTCGCTGTCGTCGGAAACCCACTGGTAGGAGAATTCGGCGTTGTCGATGCCGTCGGGGTCGCCGATGCCATCGGTGTCCGCCGTCAGCGTCTCCCCCACCTGGGCCGTGCCCGTGATGGCGGGCGCGCCGGTTGCCGCCTGATTCGGGATAAGGCGCACTTCCACTGTGTCGCCGTCGCTCCAGCTCACGCCGTGGTCTGAGAATCGGTACGCCGGGGGGTCGTCGGTGGGTTCACCAAGCGGGAGCAGGGTCTCGCCCAGGAGTAGGAGAAAGCCTTCCCCACCCAGTTCTTGCGAGATCTGAAAGGTCAACAAACCCCCGACGATGTACCACAGGTTGTTCACCGTTATCTCGTCGCCATCGTGGATAAAGGTCGACGGATCAAGGTCTCCAATACCTGCTTGGGTATAGCCGCGGTACGTGTCGGGGTCGATGGTAAATTCTGCCACGGTCAGGGTGGCCGACCAGATGTCGGTGGACGTGGTGGCAGTGGCGCCGTTGACGCGCATGCGGATGGGGCTTGTAGTGGTGACCCAAGTGCTGCCTCCGAAGTAGCGGCGGTCGTCGGCTATGCTCCATCCACTCGCGCCCCCGGTGTCTTCGGCCGTCGCGTTCGTCCTGCCTAAAGTGATTCCACTGCCTGTAGTGCTGATCACGACGTAGTAGGTCGTACCGGCGGCCAGCGTCGTGCCGGAGGGAGCAGTGAACGTGGTCACCGGCGTGGAAATGCTGGCCGGCGTGGTGAGGGTATGCACGCCCGTCCCCGGATCGCCCGAACTCTCCGAGTAGATGCGTACGGTTATGTCGGACGCGGTGCCGCTGAACGACGAAACGGCCAGTTCGAGGGAACCTAGCGTGTACCCGCCCGAGTCCGATCCGGTGGTGAATCCCTGACCCTGGGATTGGCTGGCGGTTACGTTCGCATTACCGGTCGCCGTTTGGCCGACGTTGCTGACCAGCGCCGCCACCGGCACGGTCACCGCCGCGGTGGCCGCGATGGTCAGGGACTCCGGGAATTTGGCGTTGTCGGTGAAGCTCACCCGCACCTTGATGGTCTTGCCCGCGTCGGCTTCCACCAGCGTATAGGTGGAGTCCGTCGCTCCGTCGATGTCGCTGTCGTCGGAAATCCACTGGTAGGTGAGCTCGCCGAAGACGGGCAGGCCGTCCTCGTCCATGATGCCCGAGATACCGGCGGTCAGCGTCTCCCCCACCTCCGGCTTGCCGGTGATGGCGGGCGCGCCGGTGGCGGGGCGGTTCACCGTCAGCCCCACCTCCACCTCCTGCTCGTCGGTCCAGCTCAGGCCGTGGTCGGAGAACCGAATATCGTTGGCCGTGCCGGGGCTTTCAATCAGGAGCGGAGCGCCGTCCAAGTAGAGGTTGAAATCCTCCGAACCCAAGTCGCCATTGAAGATGAACTGCAATGTGCCACCTTCAAGGTACTGGAGGCTGGTTACGAGCGGGGAATTCCCGTCATGCGTGAATGCATTGGGCTCAAGGCTTCCCCTTCCGCCAATCGAATATCCGAAGAATGTCCCGGCGGCGACGGTTTCTTCCTCGACGGTGAGGGTGGCCGCCCAGATCACCTGTCCGTAGGTGGAGGCCGTCACCGCCGCCGTCGCCGCGCTGGTCAGGGACTCGGCGTTGTCGTCGTCGTCGTCGAAGCTGACCCGCACCTTGATGGTCTGGTCCAGGTGGGCCAGCAGCGGCCGGTAGGTCTCCCCCGTGGCGCCGGAGATGTCGCTGTCGGTGGTCCCGTCGAAGGCGATCCACTGGTATTCGAAGTCGGCGTCGGCGATGCCGTCGGAGTCGCCGATGTTGGAGATGTCCGCCGTCAGCAACTCCCCCACCTCCGGCGTGCCGGTGATGGTGGGCGCGCCGGTGGCCGCGTTGTTGGTGGTGCCCCCCGTTACGGTGCCAGTGATACTAATCCTCTTGGACTCCGCCCAAGTGGTCCACGAGCCCGTTGAGCTTTGGCTCCGATATAGACTGGAGTCGCCGATGCTCCATCCGGTCGCACCGCCGGTATCTTCAGCGTCAGAGCTCGTGTTGTAGAGTAAGTAACTGGGGAAACTTGCACCGACATCGACCACGATGAAATAGGTCGTACTGGCCGCCAGATCGATGCCGGAATGCGAAAATTCGTAATTTGCCGCTTGACTCGGATCGGGAAGAGTCGGATTAATGAGCGTTCCGAGGGAAGTCCCGGGCGCTCCGCTGTCGTTCTCGTGCACGCTCACCGTGAAGTCGGCGAATAAACCAAGGAGGCTGTTGATCACTACCTTGGTCAGGGAATAGCCGCCGCTGTTGCTCCCAGTGGTGAACGCCTGAGCCTGATCATTGCTAAAATCACCTGAGCCCGCGCTCGACTGCCCAAGATTGCTGATCAGGGTGACGTCGGCGAGCGGAACGATGGCACCGGCGTGGGCGGACCGGAGGACGCCGGCAACGTTGGAGCCCTGGCTGGCGTCCCCGCCGCGCAGCGCCTTGACCTGGTAGCGGTAGTCGTCCAGGTCTCCGGTCAGGCCGGAGTCGGTGTAGGCGGTGTCGGTGTTGCCGGTGTCGGCCGCCAGGGTGGCCAGCGCGGCGCTGCCCTGGGCGCGCAGGACCTCGTACCCCGTCACGGAACCGGCGTCCTCGGCGGGGGCGGTCCAGCTCAACGCCACCCCGCCGTCCTTGGCGTCCTCGGCGGTCAGTCCGCTGGGGGCCAGGGCCTCGGGCGTGGGCGTAGGCTCGTCGGAACCGGAGGAGTCCTGGGCGTAGTCCTCGGGCAGGTCGATGCGGTCGTAGTTGGACACCTTGCTCTGCTCGCCGTCCCGCAGCGCCCTGACCCTATAGGTGTAGCGCACCCCAGGCTCGTTGGCGGAGTCATCGGTGTAGCCGGTTTCGGCGTTCCCGGTGTCGGCCACCAGGGTCGTCAGGGCGGCCTCGCCGTCATTGGGGCGGCGGCGCAGAACCTCGTAGCCGGTGACGGATACGGCGTCGCTTGCCGGGGCGTCCCAGGTCAGGGTGACCCGGTTCTCCACCAGGCTGACCTCCAGGCCGCTGGGGGCAAGGTCTGCGGGGTCTGGAGCCGCCGGGGTATCGGCCCGGACGAAATTGGACCACGTGCTGGCCCCGTGCTGGTTGACCGCCTTGACCCGGTACACGTAGCGCGTCTCCGGCTCCACGGTGTCGTCCGTGTAGCTGGCCGCCGCCGAGCCGGTGTTCTCCTCGATGGTGACGAACTCGCCGGCGTCGTGGACGTCGCGGTCCCGCCGGAATATCTGGTAGTGGGTGATGCTGGCGTCGCTGGGATCGTCCCAGGCGAGCGCAACGGAGTCGTGCGTTGCCGTGGTGACGACTCCCGTAGGCTTGGCGGGAGCGGAGCCGTCCTATGCTCCCACCGGCGGCGTGCCGGTGGAGGACAGGGCCAGCACGATGCCGCACAAGGCCAGCGCGGCCAGGACGGCGAACCGGATCAGGAGTCGGGGTCTGGCTGTGAGAGTCATCGTTTATCCTCCTAGTGTGTGTTGCGCAAAGCCGTCGCCGGGCCTCCGTCCAACGGGGTGGCTGGCGTGAGCCTGGGTCGATATACGAGGTGCGGCACCCACGGGCGCGCGCCTAGTGGAGCGTCGCGGGCGGCGACGGTTGGTATGAGAGACGGCGGACGGGCGAAGTCGGTCGGCAAGGGACTTGCCCGCTCTCCAGGGGCGCTGGGTGCGCCGTCCGAAAGGGGCGTGTGCTCCGGGCGTGCGGCGACGCGGCGGAGGCGAGGGGGTTTGAAGCGAAGGAGAGAGGCCCGGTTACGGGCTGGCGACGAAAATCGGGGGGGTGAACATTTGTGCGTAAACGCAGCGGGCGAAGACGGCCTCAGACGCGGTTGTCGCGGCGGCTTCCGCCGCCGATGTGCACGCCGTCTCTATTGCAGGTATTGACCTGTCGAACGCCAAGTGAATATCTCCCTCAATCGGGCAAAGTCACTCCTCACTATATCGCACGCGTATCAACTTGCTATCAACTTGCGATGGGTTTTCCGTAATGTCTTATCAACTTTCGACCAAAATGCTAGAATTGCCCCAGTTGTCCCAATTCCAGCCGGTCAATGAGGGTGGGAGTAGGGTCTTCCGCAACACAAGCGAGGTGGCACATTGGAGCCAGCAGACGGCCTGAAACGGGAGATTGAAACCCTGCGGAACCGCCTCTCCGGACTGAGTGAGGCGGGCGTCCGCATCACCGAGGACCTCGACCTCGATACCGTCCTGCAAGAGGTGGTGGACGCAGCTCGCTCCCTCACCGGCGCGAGGATCAGCGGCCTTACCGCCGTCGACGAGGCAGGGGGGTTGACGTCATTCATCACCTCCGGCATGACCGCCGAAGAGCGCCAGCGGTTCGTCGATCTGCCGGGGGGACCGGAGTTCTTCGTCTACCTGAGCAGCCTGCCCGAACCGCTCAGGGTCTCCGACTTCTCCGCCTACACGGCGGCGCTGGGCCTGCCGGAGATCGGCCCTCCCCTGGGGCCGGTGCAGGGCTTCCTGGGCGCGCCCATCCGTCACAGGGGGCGACACATCGGCAACCTCTATCTATCGGACAAGGAGGGGGGCCTTGAGTTCACCCAGGAGGACGAGGACACGCTGCTGATGTTCGCATCCCAGGCTGCGATGGCCATTACCAACGCCCGCAGGCACAGGGAAGAGCAGCGGGCCAGGGCCGACCTGGAAACCCTCGTCAACACCTGTCCCGTGGGCGTGGTGGTCTTCGATGCGAAGACCGGAGCCCCTTCGTCGCTCAACCGGGAGGGGAGGAGGATCGTCGACGGCCTGCGCAACCCGGACCAGACGGCGGAGGAGCTGCTTCAGACGCTGACCTACCGGCGAGCCGACGGGCGGGAGATTTCACTGCAAGAGTTCCCGATAGCGCAGGCGCTGAGCACGGGCGAGACGGTGCGGGCCGAGGAGATCGTGATGCAGGTCCCCGACGGGCGGAGCGTCACCACCATCATCAACGCCACGCCCATCCTCTCGGCGGAGGGCGAGCTGGAGTCGGTGGTGGTCACCCTCCAGGACATGACGGCCCTGGAGGAGCTTGAGCGGCTGCGCGCCGAGTTCCTGGGGATGGTGAGCCACGAGCTGCGGGGGCCGCTGACCTCCATCAAGGGTTCCGCAGCAACGGTGCTGGGTTCGTCCACCGACATGGACCCCGCAGTGGTGCGGCAGTTCTTCCGCATCATCGAGGAGCAGGCCGACCACATGCACGACCTGGTGGCCGACCTGCTGGACGTGGCCCGCATCGAGACGGGCACGCTGCCGGTCGCCCCGGAACCTGCGGAGGTGGCGGCGCTGGTGGACCGGGCAAGGAGCGCCTTCATCAGCTCAGGAGGCAGGAACAACCTCGCCATCGAGATCGGACCCGACCTGCCCCTGGTCATGGCGGACAGGCTGCGCATCGTGCAGGTCCTGGGCAACCTCCTGTCCAACGCCGCACGGCACTCCTCGGAGTCGTCCGTCATCACGGCGACCGCCGTGCGGGAGGGCGTTTACGTTGCGGTCTCGGTCGCCGATGAGGGCAGGGGCATACCCTCCGAGCAGCTGCCCTTCCTGTTTCGGAAGTTCACCCGTATTGAGGGGGACGAACGCGGAAGCGGTGTTCTCGGGTCGGGCCTGGGCCTCGCCATCTGCAAGGGGATAGTGGAGGCGCACGGTGGCCGCATCTGGGCGGAGAGCGAGGGTCCGGGCATGGGAGCGCGGTTCACCTTCACGCTTCCGTCCGTCGAAGAGTCCGGGAGCGGCACGGCGAGCGTCCCCACGCCGCGCTCGCTCCGCTCCTCACAGCGAGCGGTGGGGGAGGCGGGTCAACCGGTGCGCGTCCTCGCGGTGGACGACGACCCCCAGGCGCTCAGGTACGTCAGCGACGCACTCAACAGGGCGGGCTACTCCCCCATTGTGACCGGGGACCCGGGAGAGGCGCTCCGCCTCGTGGCAGACGAGAAGCCCGATCTTGTCCTGCTCGACATGATGCTGCCGGGCGCCGACGGGATCGAGTTGATGAAGGACATCCTGGAGACGGCGGACGTGCCGGTGATCTTCCTGTCCGCCTATGGACAGGACCAGCTTGTTGCCAGGGCCTTGGACATGGGGGCCGTGGATTACGTCGCCAAGCCCTTCTCGCCAACGGAGCTTGCGGCGAGGATCAGGGCGGCCCTGCGGAAGCGGGCGGCGGCCGAGTCGTCAGAGCCGTATGTGCTGGGCGGCCTTGTGGTCAACTACGGCGATCGCCGTGTGACGCTGGCAGGCCGTCCGCTCCAGCTGATGGCCATCGAGTACCGGCTGCTCGCCGAGCTTTCGGCGAACGGAGGACGTGTGTTGACCTACGAGCATCTGCTGCAACGGGTGTGGGGGGAGAAGACCGATAGCGACGTTCGCGCCATGAGGACCATCGTTAGCAGCCTCCGCCGCAAGCTGGGCGACGACGCCGACAATCCCACCTACATCTTCACCGAGCCGCGCGTCGGCTACCGGATGCCGAGGGGGGAGACGAAGGGAGGGACGGAGGAATCGTAGACCAAGGCGCTCTCACTGTTCCCTTGCTACCGTATGAATTCGTGGCCCGGCTGGTCGCCATCAAGGAGATCACCGGCCTCCGCTCGGAGGGGATGGCCGGCTGCCTGGGTGTGGACCCCGGCAGTTGAAACACTGGCGGGATGGCGGAACGCCCAGCGGCGGACGCTATGCGGTCGCTGGTAGAATTACTCCGCGAGCGCCGGAGGGCCTCCGTACGCTGCTGAATCGAGACCTCATGGCGGTCAAAAGGAGGAGGTAGGATTATGGACTCACGTGAGCGGATAGATGACTCTTACCCGGAGCTCTTCCCGAAGGACTATCCGGAGCGGCTGGAGAGGCTCGTAGAACTCGCAGGGCTGACATGGGAGGAGTTCGCCGAGCGTCTCGGCGTCCCGGACGACCGCGTGACGGCATGGCGTGAAGGGACGATCCCGACCGGCGGAGAGGTCTGGCACATCATGCGGCTGGCCTTCTCCGTTCCCGGCGGCATGGAAGTGATGCTTCCAGAGGCCGCCGGGGGTGCGGAGGGCGAGGAGTAGGCAGTATGACTCGCTCCAGACTACGGCGGGGCCACCGCATCCCTCTAGTGTTCCTCCACCCAGCCACGCGATTGCTACTCAGGCCGAGGACCTCGTAGCTCACACTGCTCCCAGCCACATCTCGAAGACGGTTCTGCCTACGGTCAAAACAGGCCCACCAGACTTGATAAAATCAAGAACTTTCAGCTTGAGCTTCAAGCTGGCGGTGTAGGAACAGGAGCCTCCTCAATAGCCTTGCGGCCTGCGGCGAAATTTCGGCTCACTCACAGCCTGGACCCCGCGAGAGTTGCAATCCGTCCCGCGGCCGCCGGACATGTGGGTGAGTCTGCCATTTTGCAGGCAGCACGCGGGGACGACGGCATGGCTGGCTTTGTAAATCAAGGGGTGGTCTACGGCGTAACCGGATCGTAGCTGCCGTCCGGCAGTATACGCGGCAATGCGTATTGAGGGTTGGTCAGCAGGTCGTAGACATCCGGGTCCTTCGCTTTGAGTTGCTCGGCAGTGCAGGCCGCCCACTCCCTTGAAATGTCTCCACACCTCTGAGCGTCGCTTTGGGCGCCCAGGATCGTCGTGAGGGCCCAGTAGAAGTACTCGCTTACCATGCAGGCGTAGTCGCAGGTGGGATCAAGGTAGGTGTACCACGCGCCCGACGGATACTCTCGACCCGGCGGGAGGGCGCATGGGCCGTTCCCGTCGTCCTCGCAATCGGCGGCTTGCCTCTCCTCAAAATGCCCGCCCCTGGCGGTGTCCATGTATGCGGCTATAGTCGAAGCCGCTTCCTCGCCAAACACGTCCGGGTAGGCGTGCGCGTAGCCAACCGAACTTATCAGGTGCAGGATCTCCTCCAGGCTGGCGTCGAATCCGTATTCGGGGTTGGTTTCCGACCCGTAGAGACCCTGCACACGGACCTGACCTTTCTCCACCATCTCCAGGAAACTGCGGGGCGCCTGCTCCAACAAAGACTCCACTTCGGCTTCCGTCTCAGTCATGAGGAGCGAGGCGTTTGCGCGAGTCATTGCCTTGACGACATCGGGGTTGTCCGGCTCTCCGTCTCCGTTATTGTCCAGGTACTGCGCCATCACGTTTGACGCATGGACCACTTTGGCGTCAGGCGTGCCGGCGGTGGCGAATATGTTGACGCCGAACACATTGGCATACTTCGGGAATACGCCGGAGAGGAACTGCCAATGGGCGGGGAGCTCCTGGAGGTCTGTGTTCGCTCTCGACGATGTGCCGGACGACGCGGTTGCCGTTGTGTTCCCAATGGGCGCCGTTGATTGAGGCGTGACTGAAGGCTCGACGTCCGTCCCACCACAACTCGCCAACGCCGGGAGCAGCGCTACGGACACCAGAAGCAGCCAGACGGACTTAGTGAGACGCATCCATTCGCACCTGGTTGTCATCTTGCCGCGATTCCGCGGTCACGCCTGTGGGCCGTCAAACCTCCAGGAATTGCTCGGGGGCGTTCCACTACCAGAGCGTCGGCTTATTGACCATCAAATAGAGGGCGATGATCGGCAACACGGTTGCCAGCGTTCCCCAGGCGTACCACTGGTGAAGCGCCGAGAAGAATTCTGCGGGCAGCGACAAATCGGCCCGGCCCGACGGTTCAGAGAGCGTCAGCATACGGCGCTGAAGGCGAAGGAGAACTCCCACCCAAACGAGTCCGGAGATGGTGAACAGCGCCAAGGAGACCGTTATCCAGGATATCTCATGAAACCCTGTCCATCCGCCCCAGCGCGCAGCGGCCATCGCAAGCCCGTTCAGCAGCACCAGGAGCAAGCCGGGCAGCGTGAACAGCAGATCGGCGCGGGTAACGGACTTGGCGGCGAAGTGCAGAACATCGCGGTTCTTCGTGCGTCCCGCCATGAGCATCCATGCGGCGGTCACGCTGATGTTGCCCAGAAAGACCACCACGCCGACTATGTGCAGGAGCAAGTGCCACTGATACGGGTACAGCGGCAGGGATGCAACCAGCGCCGCGCCGGCCAGGAGTCCGTAGGCCAGCAACTCGTTTCTGTGGAAGTATCGCATGTCACTCCTCCTCAGTGAACGCAATATCTCTGAAGAACGCCGCTTTCGCCGCCCTGTTAAGGTAACTCGTCCAAGAAGGCTGGGCGGCTCCCTCTGAAAGGTCGTGCAGACAGTGCAACTACACAAGACCAAGAGATTTCCGTGTGCGGGCCAGGCTGACCCTGTAGGGTCACTCTCACGTGCATTGACGCGGCACGGCTCACGCCGCCCAGCCTTCTGACAGGACTTCGGCCTGCTCAAGAACGGTGACGGTCGCCTTCTCCTGCTTGTCCGGCGGGTAGCCGTGGCGGCTCAGGGTGCGCCTCACCAGCCGGCGCAGGTTGGCGCGCACGTTCTCCCGCAGCGTCCAATCGATGGTGACGTTGTTGCGGACGGTCTCGACCAGCTCACGGGCGATGTCGCGCAGCGCCTCGTCGCCCAGCACCTGGACGGCGCTGTCGTTGGTCTCCAGCGCGTCGTAGAAGGCCAATTCGTCCTCGGACAGCCCCAGCCGCTCGCCGCGGGCGTTGGCCTCTCGCATGTGCCTGGCAAGCTGGACCAGTTCCTCGATGACCTGCGCCGCCTCTACCGCCCGGTTCTGGTAGCGCCGCAGGGTCTGCTCCAGCATCTCGGCGAAGGAGCGCGCCTGCACCACGTTCTTGCGGCGGCGGACCTGCAACTCCCCCTTAAGCAGCTTTTGGAGCAACTCTACGGCGAGGTTGCGGTGCGGCATCCCTTGCACCTCGGCGAGGAACTCGTCTGACAACACCGAGATGTTCGGCTTGTCCAGCCCCGCGGCGGCGAAGATGTCCAGCACACCTTCGGAGGCCACCGCCCGGGAGATGATCTGCCGCACGGCGTGGTCGACCTCCTCCTCGGGCCGCGCCTCGCCAGGGGCGCGCTTCATCAGCTGCGCCCGTACTGCCTGGAAGAAGCCCACGTCGTCGCGGATGTGCAGGGTCTCCTCGTGAGGCACGGCCAGGGCGAAGGCTTGCGTGAGCTCACGCACGGCGTTCAGGCAGCGGTCCTTGCCGTTCTCCTGTGCCAGGACGTGCTCCTGCGCAGCGGGCAGCAGTCCCAAGCGTTCTTGCGGCGTACCGCTCCCCCACTTCAACCAATCAAACCCGTGGAGCAGGGCGCAGCAGACCTCGTGCTTTTCCAGCATCACCGCAACCGCCTCTTCCTTATCGGGCGCTGCTTGCCCCCTGCCGCCGCTCTCCGTGTAGTTCACTGTGGCTTCCCTGAGGTCCTGGGCTAGGCCTAAATAGTCCACCACCAGGCCGCCCGGCTTGTCCCTGAACACGCGGTTGACCCTGGCGATGGCCTGCATCAGCCCGTGGCCGCGCATCGGCTTGTCCACGTACATGGTGTGCAGGCTGGGCGCGTCGAAGCCGGTCAGCCACATGTCCCGCACCAGCACGATGCGAAACGGATCGACAGAGTCACGGAACCGCTTGGCCAGCGCCTCCCGCCGGGGCTTGTTGCGGACGTGGGGCTGCCAATCGAGCGGGTCAGAGGCGGAGCCGGTCATGACGACCTTGATCGCGCCCTTAGCGTCATCATCGTGGCGCCAATCGGGGCGCAGCCGTATCAGCTCCCGGTAGAGGTCGAGGCAGATGCGGCGGCTCATGCAGACGACCATCGCCTTGCCCTCTATCGCCTCCAGCCTCTGCTCCAAGTGCTCTACGATGTCCTCGGCGATCAGCTTCAGCCGCTTCTCCGACCCGACGACGGCCTCCAGCTGCGCCCACTTCGTCTTGAGCTTCTCCTTGCGCTCAACTTCCTTGCCCTCAGTGGCCTCCTCGAAGTCCGGGTCTACGGACGGCATCTCATCCGGGTCCAAGGACAGCTTGGCGAGGCGGCTCTCGTAGTAGATAGGCACGGTGGCCCCGTCCTCGACGGCGCGTTGGATGTCGTAGATGCTGATGTAGTCGCCGAAGACGGCGCGGGTGTTGGCGTCCTGTAGCTCGATGGGCGTTCCCGTGAAGCCGACGAAGGAGGCGTTGGGCAGGGCGTCGCGCATGTGCCGGGCGTAGCCGTCGATGAAGTCGTACTGGCTGCGGTGCGCCTCGTCCGCGATGACCACGATGTTGCGCCTCTCCGATAGCGTCGGGTGAGTGTCGCCCTTCTCCTCCGGGAAGAACTTCTGGATGGTGGCGAAGACCACGCCGCCGGACTCGACAGAGAGCTTGTTGCGCAGGTCAGCGCGGTTCGCGGCCTGGGTCGGCGGCTGGCGCAGCAGGTCCCGGCAGCGTGAGAAGGCGCCGAACAGCTGGTCGTCGAGGTCGTTGCGGTCGGTGAGGACGACGATGGTGGGATTGGCCATGGCCGGTTCGCGGACGATGGCCCCTGCGTAGAAGGCCATGGTCAGGCTCTTGCCGGAGCCCTGGGTGTGCCAGACCACTCCGATGCGCCGATCGCCGGGATCGCCGCCGGGTTTGCGGCCCGACTCGTAGCGGCCGCCCTCCTCGGCCACGCGCCGGTCCGCCGCCTGGGACTCTGCCGCGCGCAGAGTCTCGGTCACGGCCACCTGGACGGCGTGAAGCTGGTGATAGCCGGCCATCTTCTTGTCCAACGCTCCGCCGCCGTCGTCCTCGAACACGAGGAAGTCGCGCAGGAGGGACAGGAAGCGCGCAGGATCGCAAACGCCCTCCAGCATCACCTGCAGCTCGGTCATGTGCGGGTCGGCCAGCGCCTCGCCCGAAACCGTGCGCCACGGCTTGAACCACTCCCGCCTGGCGGTGAGCGTCCCGATGCGCGCCTGCGTCCCGTCGGAGACCATCAGCGCCTCGTTCATGGAGAACAGCGACGGCAACTCCGCCTTGTAGGTCTGGAGCTGTTGCCAGGCCGTCCAGATGGTGGCGTCCTCGTCGGCCGGGTTCTTCAGTTCGATGACGCCCAGGGGCAGGCCGTTGATGAACAGCACGATGTCGGGCCGCCGCGTGTTCCTGTTCTCCGTAACGGTGAACTGGTTGACCGCCAGCCAGTCGTTGGCGGCGGGATCCTCGAAGTCGATGGCCCGCGCCTGCGCTCCGGCGATGCGTCCGTCACCGGCGCGGTACTCCACCGTCACGCCGTTCACGAGCATCCGGTGAAACTCACGGTTGCGGGCTTCCAGCGTTGCGCCTTCGGGGTGGGTGAGCCTGCGGAAGGCGTCATCCAGCGCCTCGGCCGGAAGGCCCGGATTCAGCAGGACGAGCGCGTCCCGCAACCTACGTTCCAGCACGACCTGCCCGTAGTCGGCGCGTTCCGCATTGGGTGCGCCGGGTGCGATGTCCGGCCCGTGGGCTACGCGCCAGCCGAGCCCCTCCAGCCAGGCCAGGGCCGCCTGCTCAACGTCGGCTTCGGTGAGGGTGGTCATGCCAGCATCAGACGTTCGCCCTTCGGCTCAGGAATCGGATCGCCGAACTCCCGCGCCGTTTCGAGCCACAAGTCCACGGCTTGCTTGATGTGTTCCAGCGCCGCCTCCTGCGTGCCGCCGTGGGCAAGGCACCCTGGGAGTTCAGGCGCTTCGGCGACAAAGGCATCATCTTCGTTGCTCCAATAGATGATGATCTCGTATTTGTGCATTACTCTCCCCCTTCAAGCTGATACCTCAGGATAATCTGCCGGACCTGCCGCACTTGGTAGGGCTTGGCGTGGTTCCCGTCACGCTGTAGATTCAGCCGCTCGCGGACGCCCTCTTTCCTGAATACATGATGACTTCCCCGCACCCGCTCAACAAATCCCAGGCGCAGCAGGAATAGTCGGAGGGTGTCGAAACGTATATTCGCATCCGCCCGCCCACTCAAAATCCTCTGTCGCAGCCTGTCGTTCCGGTTCATTATCAATGTTTCCTGGGGTTCGGGCCTACCCAAAGCCGGCGCGCTCGGCTTCCGGCGCGCCGGGCGCGATGCCCGGCCCGTGCGCCACCCGCCAGCCGAGTCCCTCCAGCCAGGCCAGCGCGGCCTTCTCAACGTCGGCTACGGTGAGGGTGGTCATGAGGGATCCTTGTCTGGCTCAGCCAGTTCCGAAAATTCCTGCCCCAGTATCCGGTAGCGTTCACTTAGCCTTTGGCCGATGAAATCCGGCCAAGTGCGCATTTGGATATCCAATGCATACTTGATTACCTGCACTAACAAACTGACTAGGCCTTCCAAGAGTCTATGTTTCTCAGAATAGAAGCTCCCAACACGTTCTCTATGAAGGTCAGGTTTACCGTCCGCAGTTCTATACGCGGTCAAGCTGGCTTCTACTCGTATGGGGGAAGGATGTCCTGCCCAAGTGGAAAGCAGTGAATAGAATTCCTTTCTGCCTTGTGTGTCACATGTGTCAAGCGTACTTCTGACTGTTCCGAAACTGATACCCGCGTCCCTCATCTCATTATCAATCCGAATAGTCGGGTCTCTCTTCAGTTTCTTCAGAAGATTGAGATAAGCAGGTACCTTTTCAGGCTTTCGAGCAAAGAAATCCGCATAACAAGTAGACTCAAAAGCTACCCTGATGAGTGTGCCCGAATCTGCAATTGCGCCATATCTAGCCAATCTCAGTGCATTAACCAAGCTGCCTAACGCACTGTTCAACAGATTGAGAACTGTGCACATCTGATCAAAAGCCAACCTGTCAGTCTGTTGCTGCTTTCCTCTCCATGCATTAACCTCGCCTTCCGATAAGACATTCTGAACTTCTTGTATCAATGCAAGGGCAGATCCGCACCAATCAAATTCCTCCCTAAACCTCGCGACGTTTTCTCCCACGCATACTTCTTGACAGAGAAAAAGCTTATAGATGGTTATTTCAGAACTTGTTTCATCTGGCATCATATTACCCCCACCTCTCCCGATACCAGCTTCGGCAGCAGCGCATCCCGCAGGGTAGCGAGGGTGTGCGATTCTACAAGGATCTTATCCTGCCTGATGCGTGATGTTTCAGCAATCGTGCTGAACGCTATCACAAGCTGAGTCGGTGGAACGACTATTGGTGGAATTCTGAGCGCATCAACTGGCAACATGTTGACCGTCGTACCGGTCGCGTAACCGCTAACTGTATCGTGCATAGCTTGCGTATTCAGCAACTGGCAAACAAAGTCGGGCGAAAGAGAGTAAGAACTCTTGGGGCGTACTCGGTATATGTGATGACTGAACAACCCGTTGTCGTCAAAGCGTTTCGGCACTATCGCTCCATAACCAATTAGCAGTCTGTCATGACCCTGCTCTGTGTTAGCAACTATCACATCTCCAGGTTGAGTAACATGTCGCTCCTGAAAGTCACCATTGTAATACTTAATGCCGTCACCCTTATAACCACCTCCCTCGTAAACAGAGTTCAGATTGTGCATTGGCATACCGCTTGGTGACAGACCTGATCCCTTGTATGACAATCCCCTTGCCACATCTATGCAATCGGATAAGGTCTCCACCCCCCACCCCGCCGGGATCGGCCCCAGCTCCGAGTCCACCAGCCTATCCGGGAACAGCGACCACACCTCCGGCGGCAGGTACGGCGCCCGGTCCTCCATCTTGGCGCGCGTCGGGCCGAAGTCCACGAACCAGTCCCGGAAGATGGTGCGGGCCATCGACTCCAGCGTCTCGTTCATGCGCCGGTTCAGCTCGATCTTGTCGTCCAGCGTGCCGAGGACGTGGGCGATGGCGCGTTGCTCTGGGAGGGGCGGGAGCGGGATTTCAAGCGACTCTATCATCCCCTTCGTAAGAGCGTTGCGAGTCCCGCCTGAACCTGCCCACGACAGAAGCAGGGTTTGCATTTCTGGAGAAACGAGGTAATAACGCAGATAGCCCGCATCTAGATTGATCGAGTCTGGGCGGATGATCGCCACATGCTGATTGACGCGTGCAGGCAGCACGTCCAGCGCGACCTGACACACTCTAGCAACTGAGTCTCCCGTGATGTTGAGAAGCACGTCGTCTTGAAAAACTTCAACGTTCTTCAAGTCATCGGCGTGGCGTTCGCCGATAGACGCCAAACCGTCACGGTGGAAGCCGTCGTTATACACATTCTGACTACGAATCAGGGTGTAGGGTCCTTCTTCCAGGTATACCTCCTTGCCCCCACGAGGAGTCGCGCCGCTACCAATCTTGGTGCATACATCACCCAGTACTACCTCGCGCCATCCCCCCCTACTCTCTCCGGGGTGCGTACTGGCAGAGCCACCCTTTGCTCCTTCACAATCTGCTTGAAAGCATGGCTGACGGCGTTGAGGTCCGCCACGTCAACCGTGTAGGGGAGGGTCGAGTCCTCAAATGCGTCCTTCAGCGCCCCCAACAGCTTGTGGCTGAGCTTGTTCTCACCCTCCAAGGCTATATCTAGGTCCGAGGAATCCTTCGTGGTCCAGTTGGCGCGGCTGCCGAACACCCACACCTTGACACCCACGGGCAGATGCTCGCGCAGGATGTTCTGCACGATTTCAAGGTGGTCGGGCCGGATATCAACCGGGCTAGTCGAGGAGTTCATTCTTTTCCTGCAACTCCTTCAGAAGATGGCGGGCTTCTTCCAGGAACTCCGGGATGCCTCGAAAGACTCTTTCGGCTCTCTCCTCGTTGTAAGTGTGACTGGTAGTCCCTCGGCTGGCCCTGTACCGCATCCAAGCCTCGAGCTCTGAGCGCAACAGCCCCTGTTGGCCAGCCCTTCTGATCAAGTCCTGGAAAGAAAGCTCGTCAATCTCCGCAGGATTGGCTGAGACTTGCTCCAAGTACCGCTTTATCATCCCGACGCTGAGCTCGTATGTGAACTCGAATGCTTGGATCGCCCCCGCCCTCATCTGGTTCCGAATCTGCGGGAACTCGCGCACGATGTCGGAATCATATTGGACAAGCCCGTCCTCAAGCTGGGCAACAGCGTCTTCGAGCGGTGTCAAATCCAGCTTCATCAGGCGCCCCCTACATCCCCGAATCCCAAGCGCGCCAGGTTCGCCTCAATGGCTATGTCCAGCCTGGCGGCCTCCGCCTGCTGCTCACGCCACTGTGTGGTAAGGCGGGCCATCTTCTCTGCGAAGGGTTCGCCGTCGTCCTCCTGCGGCGCCGCGCCGACGTAGCGGCCGGGAGTGAGCACATGGCCGTGCTTGCGAATCTCCTCCAGCGTCGCGCTCTTGCAGAAGCCGGCGGCGGCGTACTCACCGGAGCCTTCTTCGCCCCGCCAGGCGTGGTAGGCGTTGGCGACGCGGGCGATGTCCTCCGGTGACAGGTCCCGGTGGGTGCGGTCGGTCATGTGGCCGAGCCTGCGCGCGTCGATGAACAGCGTCTCATCACGGCGAGCCTCGTCGCTCGCGCTGCGCCCCCGCCGCAGGAACCAGAGGCAGGCGGGTATCTGCGTGGAGCGGAAGAGCTGCCCCGGCAGGGCGACGATGCAGTCCACCAAGCCCGCTTCGATGATGTTCTTGCGTATCTCCCCTTCCCCCGACTGACCCGAAGACATGGAGCCGTTGGCCAAGACGAATCCGGCTGTACCGCGCGGCGCCAGGTGGTGGAGGAAGTGCTGCACCCAGGCGAAGTTGGCGTTGCCCGCGGGCGGCGCGCCGTACTCCCACCGCTTGTCGTCCCGCAGCCGCTCGCCGCCCCAGTCGGAGACGTTGAAGGGCGGATTGGCCAGGATGTAGTCGGCCCGCAGGTCGGGATGACGGTCGTTGTGGAAGCTGTCGCCGTGCTCGATCCGGCCCTCGATGCCCCGGATCGCCAGGTTCATCCTCGCCATGCGCCACGTGGTGTAGTTGGACTCCTGGCCGTAGATGGAGATGTCCCCTCTAGCTTTGCCCCCGTTGCCGTTGCCGCTGGCATGAGCGTGGATGAACTCCACAGACTGGACGAACATACCGGAGGAGCCGCAGCAGGGGTCGTACACCCGGCCCCGGTACGGCTGCAGCATCTCCACCAAGAGCCGTACGACGCTGCGCGGGGTGTAGAACTCGCCGCCCTTCCTGCCCTCAGCCAGCGCGAACTGCTCCAGGAAGTACTCGTAGACGCTGCCCAGCACGTCCGTTGCGCGGGCCTCGGCCCCGCCCACCTTGATGTTGCTCACCAGGTCCACCACCTGCCCCAAACGGGTCTTGTCCAGTGCAGGACGGGCGTAGTCCTTGGGCAGCACGTCCTTCAGCGCCGGGTTGTCCCGCTCGATGGCGGTCATGGCGTCGTCCACTGTCTGGCCTATGGACGGCTGGCGCGCCTGGGATTGCAGCTTCGGCCAGCGGGCCTCCGGAGGCACCCAGAAGATGCTCTGAGCGCGGTACTCGTCGGGGTCCTCGGGGTTCGCGCCGTAGGCGCGCTCGGTCTCCAGTTGGGCGTGGGCCTCCTCGAAGGCGTCGGAGATGTACTTGAGGAAGATCAAACCGAGGACGACGTGCTTGTACTCGGCGGCGTCCATGCTGCCCCGCAGCGCGTCGGCCATGCGCCACAGCTCGGATGTGTAGTCTGTCCGCGCGCCGCTACTCAATTCGGTGTTCGCGCCGGAGGCAGTCCGTCTCTGTGGCACAGTCGTCATGATGCCTCACCCCTTGGTTTGCTCTTGGAACGCCACCTGTCCACCTCGCGTAGGGCGTTCTTGCCCCCCGGTCCGTATCCGTGATGGACCAGGAAGCCGGGGACGCCGCCGTACTCGACGGAGATCACCGCGGACTCGGCGGTCTTGTCGTGGCAGGGCAGAAAGAACGAGCCGATTGCCGTCTCCGCGCCGCAGCGGCACCAGCATTCGCCGGTTGGGAGCAGGCGTTTGGTTGAAGCCATTCTCATATCTCCCGAAATGAGACTATTGGAATGCTCTTGGACACTGTCCAAGAATACGTTCCTAGGTGCTTCCGAGTCAATGCGGAATGGGGAGTTTGATGCCCCGCGTCCCTCCTGATGGCCGTGCTCAGGGGCGCTACAACCTATATTCCAGCCCATCGCAGCCGCTCTAACCAGCAACCCTTTTGCCCTCACCACAAGATTGGACTCGACACAATGGCTTGCAAGGCATTACATACCCCGGTTTTTCCGTTCACAATGGGATGTTGTGTAACTGCTTACTAAAGCAATGCGCGACTATGGCACAGATGGGAACAAGGACCTCTAATATGGCTGCGTCCGACCGACAGCTATTCGACGCCCTCAGCCGGATGCCATTCGTCGATTCGGCGGAACTGGCGCCCATCCTGGGCGAGCCGCACGCGACCGTTCACCGAGCCCTGGTCGCCCTGATGGCCGACGGTATTGTCGGTCGCGTGAATCACGGCACCGTAGATCTGCCGTCGAGCGGGAGATTCTGGCTGACGGCCCGCGGCATCGGCGAGGCCGTCGGGATTCTCGGCTTTGGCACGCCCTCGGATTTCGTACGGGCCTATCCCGTGTCCAGGGAATGGCTCACCCTGCTCATTGGCAGGATGGACGCGGTGGCCGCTGTCTACCGCCTCGCCTCCTCGATGTCTCCCGGCACAGGCGGACGCAGGTCTTATGTGGAGTTCCACCGCCGGGGCCGCTTCGACGCCGCCATCACCCTCCACGACGGCCGCAGCTTCGGCGTGGTGCGCCAGGGTCTGGCCCTGCGTCGCCGCTCCCTCTATGACCGGCTGAGGGCCATAGCCGAGTATGACTACACGCGCCGCCCCGACATCGTTCTGATCCTCGTGCCGAGCGTGTGGGAGCAGAGGTTGACGACGCGGTTCTGCGAGGAGCGGAATCTCCGCGACTGCTTCGTCGCCGTGGAGTCCAGGGAGGCGCTGGAGAGACGAGGCGGCCGCGTCTGGCAGAGCACCTCGTTCCTGATTGGAGGGCGGCGCCGCACGCTGGAGGGCGTCATCTTCCAGGCCAGCCCCAGCGGAAGGAGTCGAGCGGCGTCGCCAGAGCGGAAACGGGCCTCGCAGCCCCGTCCCGAGCGGATGGTGCAGGCTGCACCGGCCTTCGGCCTCAGCCCATCTGAGAAGCGTACCCTCGACCTCATCACCGACCACCCGATGATCCCTCGTGAGCACCTGGCGACCTGGCTCGGCGTCTCCGAGGGACGGGTTAGCCAGATGGTGCATAACCTGGCCAAAACATGGGGCCTCATCGAGCGTCATGGGAAACGCGGAGAGACCCGCTACACCCTGTCTGACGAAGGCATTCGCTACATCACCCACCGGGACCGGGCCGAGCTGCCAACCACGCGGGGCATATGGAGCACAGCCCTCACCACCGACAAAGAGGGACGGAGACGGCACGTCGGCCATCGTATCGAGACGTGGGCGCGGCAGACGAAGCACGCCGACGGCATCACGTGGTTCCTATCGAAGCTTGACGCGGAGGCCAGAGAGGATTCGTCGAGCGAACTTCAGTGGTCCGTTCCCACCGCCAGGTCCGACCGGGCCTACAACTGGGGGCGGTCCGCCATTGCACCCGACGCCGTGGGGCAGATGACCGCCGCGGGACTTCGGATGCCGTTCTACCTTGAGCACGAGCTTCGCGCCCGCCACCCCGAGGGAGTCATCGCCCGCCTGCGTCCGTACATGAGTTACTACTGGTCGAACGAACCGGGCGACGACCAGCCGCCGTACCCCGTCACGCTGTTCGTCGTGGACAATGAAGAGGTCGAGGACACCTACGTCAGCACGGCCGCCCGGATGACCCGGATGTCGCTGCCCATCCTGGTCTCCTGCACGCCCGTCCTGTCACGCAGGGGGATACTTGAAAAATCCTGGCGTCCGCTGTGGGAGGCGGAATCCCCCCGACTGGCGCTGTCAGACTTGAGCGCCTACACCTACGACTCGCTGTACCACCGGATGCATCCCCGTCCTGTAGGGGGGATGACACGCAGATAGCGCTGATGCATCGCTATCTGCCCTCCAGGTTGTCTGGGGGCTGCAAAGTGGGGCATTTTCGAGGTCCGCCGCCGCCGCCATTATGCCGAATTGCCCCTGTTTTAGCTACGAAACTGGATTGACGCATCGCCCTGACGTGTCTCAACGTGTCAGGCTGAGAAATGCGAACCTGTGCTAAAATAATTCATCGACCCGATGACAACTTGTTTGCACGTTTGCAACCCTGCCGTGTCAGCCTATAGGGAGGGAACAGAGATGGATGAGCCCGTCCGGTGGGTGACGAAAGCGGAGGCTGCGGAGGAGCTGGAGATATCCCTGTCCACCCTCGACCGGAAGATCAGGACGGGAGAGGTCGATGTCCGCCGGGAGGGCAAACGGGTCTTCGTGCGCATGGAGGGGGAGTACATCACCGACGAGGAACTGCTGCGCCGGGCTATCATCAGGGAGGACGAGCTTGAGCGGACCGTGCGGGAGTTGGAGCGGAACCTGTCCGCGTCGGAGCGCAGAGCTTCCGAATTGGAGCAGGAGTGGGATGAGGCCAAGGAGGCCGTCTCCGCCGGTAGGCTGGCGCATCATGAGCTTGAGAGGGCGCACGAGAAGGAGACCGCCGAGCACAAGGTGACGAACCAACTGTTCAACATGGCCCGCGTGGGCGTCGTCGTGCTGCTCGTGGTCGTCGGTCTGCTCACGTGGCGACTGTTCGCGTAGGACGGATGGTCATGTTCCAACTTCCCCGAACCGTAGCTGGCGATGCCCCACAACTCTAGCCAACCCCATGTTCCAGTTTCCCCATTCCGTAGCTGCGGCTGCCCCATGAGCGTGGAAGGGGCACCGGAATCGAATTGCTTACTCCGATGTGACAGGATGCCCCGGTTACCCCGATTTCAGCTACGACATTGCCCAAACAGCAACTTGCCGCTCCATCGGTTTTCCTGTACACGGGTAGGACACCGCCAGCGTCCCCGCGATTCCCACGCCCTGTGAGGGGGGTCTGTGCGCGTGCCCTGTCCGCCCCATTGTCGCCGCTGGAGGCTTGCGCTAGAGTCACTAACTCACTACAATGTGGCGGGTCGCTCAACTTCCACCCAGGCGAGCCTAGACAGAGGAGACACGAGATGGCCGTAGACCAGAAAGACAAGTACCGGGCTATGGTAATCCGGGGTAAGTACCAGAGACTCTACTCGTACCTGAGCAGCCTTCAGGTCTCTGAGTGGAGGACCTCCTTCAACGAGGTCGAGGCGGTCATTGGATTCGAGCTGCCTCCGTCCGCAAGGCTGCACCGGCCCTGGTGGGGCAATCAACGAGGCGGGAACGGTCACAGCCACGCCCTTGCCTGGAGCGTCGCCGGATGGGAGACGGCGGAAGTTGACATGGAGACAGGGACGCTGCTGTTCCGGCGAACGCACTCCAATCCGGTACCCAGGCTTCCCCTCGACGAGGCGTGGCCCGTCCACCCCACGGCAGTGTGGCCGGAAGGCTTGAGTCTCAGGCGAGAGGGCCTCTACGAGGAGAGGGTCTAGCCCACCATGTTCATAGACACCAACGTGCTGGTGAAGTCCCGAATCCCCGGCGCGCCGGACCACGATGTGTCCAGGGCAAGCCTGGAACACGCTTTTCGAGACCCTGGACCGCTGAGGATCAGTCGTCAGGTGATACGCGAGTACCTGGCGGTGGTCACTCGACCGCAGACCTGGCCGGTGGCCCTCACGCGCGAGGAGGCGCTTGATGACGTGAACAGGCTGCTTGGCAGCTTCGAGATACTTGAGGACGGCCCCGTGGTGACCGAGTTCCTGGTGGCCCTATGCCGAGAGATTCCCGCAGGGGGGCGACAGATTCACGACGCCAACATCGTGGCGACCATGCTGGCGCATGGAGAGCGCAGGCTGCTGACGTTCAACGCCGCAGACTTTCGGCGTTACGGCGACCGCATCGAGTTGGTGGACAGCTAAACAGAGTTGCTTGAATGGATTCATTGAGGAGGACAGCATGAAGAAGCAGCACCTACAGCCGCTCACACCGGCGGCGCTCTACGCCAGGGTGTCCAGCGACCGGCAGGACGTGGACCTGTCCGTATCCGCCCAGCTTCGGGCGCTCAAGGAGTACGCCAGGGCCAACGGCTACTCCGTAGCAAGGGAGTACGTGGACGAGGCCGAGAGCGGCCGCGTCGCCGACCGGCCCCAGTTCCGAGAGATGATCGAGGAGGGCTCAAAGCCCCAGGCCCCTTTTGAGGTCATCCTTGTCTGGAAGTTTTCGAGATTCACCCGCAAGCGGGAACACGCCGTCGCCTTCAAGTCCATGCTCAGGCGCAAGGGCGTGAGGGTGGTGTCCATCACCGAGCACGCCGACGACTCCCCCACCGGCAAGCTCATGGAGGCCATCATTGAGTCCGTGGACGAATTCTACAGTGAGAATCTTGCCGAAGACGTGATCAGGGGCATGAGGGAGGCGGCTTCCAGAGGCTTCTTCCTGGGCTCCAAGGCCCCCTTCGGTTACGTGAGGGTGAAGGTGAGCGACGGGGTGAAGGAGCGTCCCACCCTGGAGGTCGACCCTGCCACCGCTCCTGTAGTGAAGGAGATATTCGAGAAGTCCCTGAGCGGCTACGGCCTCAAGGAGCTATGCAAGACCCTCAACGACCGGGGCGTCACCAACCGGGGCAAGCGCTGGTACAAGGGAGGACTCCACTACCTGCTGACCAACGAAGCCTACACCGGCACAGCACTGTGGGGTCGCACATCGAAGGGAGAGAAGTCCCAGGAGCCGGTGCGGGTGGATGGAGCATGGCCCGTGCTGGTGTCGAGGGAGCTGTTCGATGACGTGCAGCGGGCGATGCGGAACCGCGCCCCCAAGGTGCAGAGGCCCGGTAGAGTGGGCAGCAAGTTCCTGCTGAGCGGGCTGCTGAAGTGCGGGGTGTGCGGCAGGCCCTACAGTGGCCAGGGAGCCAAGAGCGGGCAGTTCGCCTACTACGTCTGCGGGACGCTGTTCCGGGAGGGCGCGGGGACGTGCAGCGCCCGCTACCTGAACGCCCCAAGGGCTGAGGATTTCGTGGTCGAGAAGATCAGGGAGCGAATCCTCACCGAGGAGACCATCGTTGAGTTGGTGACGCTGGTTGCGGAGGAGATCGACGCGATGGCCGGAGAGCTGTCCGGCAGGCTGGAGGTTATCGAGGCCGAGCTTGGGGACGTGCGGAGCAGGCTTGGGAAGCTCTACGAGGCGTTGGAGACCAGCGACCTGACGCTGGAGTTGCTGTCGCCCCGCATCTTCTCCCTACGGCACCGGGAGGAGCAGCTTGAGGCTGCGAGAGAGGACGCCGAGACCCAACTGGAGCGGCGCAGGGTGGAGCTTCCCACCACCGAGGAGATCAAGGAGTACGTGGCGGACTTCCGGGAGTTCCTGCGGGAAGGGACGTTCCCGGAACGGAAGGCGCTGATCCGCAACTTCGTGGAGGGCATCGAGATTACCGGAGACGAGGCTACGCTGACGTACACCGTCCCCATGCCCAGGGACGGTGTGACCCGCGAATCGGCCTCGGTTCTCGATTTCGTCCAGTCCAGCCCACCTAGCGAGACTCGAACCTAAGATCTGAGCCGTCCCAGCGCAATTATGTTCCTACTCCCATTTCAATTGCCCATGCGCGTCTAGATCTACAGCCCAGGAGTAGGTCATTTTTCCGTTGCTATTGCGCCCCGTCCATGAATGAAGCCGGGACAGCGGCGGAAACTGGAACCGGGAGATCCGTCGGCAACATCTCCAAGTTTTCAAAGTTTTGTGTGGCCATGGTCCGCTATTGGGGTCACAAGTTAAATTGCCGCAGCCATTGATGGCGTCCACCTAGTCGGACTGAGCCGAAAATCGGAATCACTTATGTGGTAACAAGTGTAGAAAGCACGGGCTAATTCCTGCTATATTATAGCTAAATCTTAGTCCCCCGATGTCCACAACAAATATGTATTGGACACCGGGGTTGTGCTACGGGGCTGTAAGACCGGTATAGTTGCAAAAAGTACCGGACTTCTCCCTCAAGAACTTACGAGCGGGAGGAAGCAATGCCTTATTTCATGTACGTTGCACTGCAAGAGGACGACCAGATTTCGGTTCTTGAAATCGACACGCAAACCGGAAAGCTAACTCATCAGGCTGAGGTATCCGTACCAGGCGGGCCGTCCTCCCTGGCAATCAGCCCGGACCGGAAGTTTCTTTACGCCGGCTGCCGCGACACCCCTCAGATTGTCAGCTTCGAGATTGACCAGGCCAACGGAGGACTCACCCGGAACGGGGATGTGTCGCTGGAGGTTAATCCCACTTTCATTTCCACTGACCGCAGGGGGAAGTTCGTGCTGTCGGCCTATTACCAGGGCGCCCATGTGGGAGTGCATCCGATTGGCGATGACGGCTCGGTTGGGGGCCCACCTATCGAATGGCTGGAAACGGCCACCGGCGCCCATGCCATGCAGACCGACCCGACCAATACCTACGCTTTTGTGCCACACATCGCCGGCAATGGACCCAACGCCATCTTTCAGTTCAGGTTCGACCAAGACACCGGCCATATTAGCCCAAACTCGCCGGCCCGGGTGGACCTGGAAGAGATTTTAGGTCCCCGCCACTATTGTTTTCACCCGTCCCTGGACATCCTCTATTTTTCTAACGAGCAGGGTTGCAGCGTGAGCGGCTTTCAACTGGACACCGGATCGGGAACGCTGTCGCTGTTTCAAACCATAACCACCCTGCCTGAGGATGGTTTTGAGGAGAGGAATACCTGCTCCCAGATTCAGGTCTCCGCGTCAGGGAGATTCCTTTACGCTCACAACCGGGGACATAACAGCATAGCTTGCTATTCAGTAGATACGGCGACGGGAGAATTGACCGCCAACGGTATCGTTCCCTCAGAGCCGGTGCCTAACGCCTTGTGCCTGGACCCCCAAGAGAGGTTTCTCTTTTCCGCCGGGCAGGAATCGGGCCGCATGGCCTCCTTCAGCATCGACCCGGACACCGGGAAACTGACGCCGATGGAGACTTACCCGTTGGGCAACCGGCCGACTTGGGCGTCGATTGTAGAATTACCCGGATAAACGGTACGGCGGACAGAATGAACCACCTGCCCGGAAGTTTGTAATACGGCGCTGCTTGCCCTTATCCAGAGAACAGGTTAGGGAACCAGATCGGGGAAGCAATTCTGGCAACTACGGCAGCTTCTCGAAATCTTGGCTACAAGACGCACGAGAGTCCGCCTCTGCTGGCGTCACTGGGTTACGGCTTGCAGGTCAAATACATCACGCCACCTGTGCGCCACAACCTCTCCAAAAAGATGTTGTCGACTTACCGCCCCTTACCATCCATGCTGATCTTCACCCCTCGATCCTGAAGGACCTGGGTGAACTTCCGGCTCGATACTAATGCAGCGGGAATGGAGGTCTTGTCCGATATCTGCTGACACTGTACAGCTTCTGTACTCGGGAGAGAATTCCAGCTAAACTTGTGAGGCATCTGGAACGACTCGTAAGGAGGCATACTCATGACTACTGAGACCGACAAAGGTCTTGCAGAGCCGGCCCAGTATAGAATAGTAGGCACCAGGGCGCCCCGGCTGGACGGCCTGGAAAAGGTGACCGGCGCTGCCAGGTTTGGAGCCGATATACATTTAGCCGGAATGCTTCATGGCAAAATGCTGACGAGCCCCCATGCCCACGCTCGTATCCTCTCCATAGACACTAGAGATGCCGAGGCTACTCCAGGCGTAAAGGCCGTGATCACCGCCAAGGACTTCCCCATCTTCGAACAGCAGCAGGCTATAGATTTCATCGCAGAGCAGTTCCGCGGCGCCAGGATAATGGCCGAGCACTTCATGGCCAGCGACAAGGTGCTCTACCGAGGCCACCCGGTGGCAGCTATCGCAGCAACCAGCCCTCATATAGCCGAAGAAGCCGCAAAGCTTATCCATGTGGAATACGAGGTACTACCGGCTGTCCTCACTATAGAGGACGCTCTCAAGGACGATGCCCCTTTGGTCCACGATAGCCTGACTACTGTAATACGCGGCCCGGCTGGGAAAGAGGTCTCAGATACGAAATCCAACGTGGCAAGCCACACCGAGCTTAGGCGAGGTGATTTAGAAACCGGGTTCAAGGAGTCAGAGGTCATTGTGGAGCGGGAGTTCTCTTCTCAGCCGGTCCACCCGGGCTATATAGAGCCATTCGCAACTGCTGTACAGTGGAACCCGGACGGCTACGTGACTATTTGGACCACCACTCAGGGTACCTTTGACGTTCGCGAGGGCACTGCCTCCATCATCGGCATTCCCGAGTCAATGCTGAAAGTGATTGCCATGGAGTGTGGTGGAGGGTTTGGGGGCAAAGGCCCAAACACCAACCCCCTCAATCCCATGGCGGCTATTCTCTCCAAGAAGAGTGGCCTGCCCGTTAAGATGGTCATGAGCCGCAAGGAGACCTTCGAAAGTACATGTCCCGCTTCCGCAACCTATATTCGGCTCAAGATGGGGGCCGATAAGTCTGGGCGAATCACCGCTGCCCAGTTCTACCTCGCTTACCAGGCAGGAGCGTTCCCAGGGTCACCCGTGGGTGCGGGTGTCCAGAATGGCCTGGCGGCATATAAGGTCGAGAACTTCCAGGTGGACGGTTACGACGTCGTCACAAACACACAGAAGATGCAGAGCTACCGGGCCCCCGGACAGCCCCCGGCCACCTTTGCCGTAGAGAGTGTTATAGACGAGTTGGCGGAGAAGCTGGGTATTGACCCTATGGAGTTCCGGTTGAGGAACGCTGTGTATGAAGGGGAACGGATGCCCAACGGAGTGTTATATCCGCGAATCGCCTGCATGGAGATCCTGGAAGCCATGAAGACCCATCCCCACTACAATGCCCCTCTCGACGGGCCCAACCGGGGTCGTGGGGTATCCGTGGCCGCCAGGGCCATAGGTGGTGATGGAGCTACGCCTCACGTTGCCACCATCAGTGTCAACGCGAACGGCACCATAACCCTCATGACAGGCTCAAACGACCTCAGCGGCACGCGGACCACCGTGGCAATGCAGGCTGCCGAAGTGTTGGGACTGGAGGCGACGGACGTGGTATCCACAGTTGGCGATACCGACTCCGCAGGTTGGAGCGGTGTAGCCAACGGCAGCAAGATCACCTATTCTACGGGTTTGGCTGCCATCGCTGCTGCGGAGCAGGTCAAGCTTCAGATGAGCGCTCGTGCCGCCTTGGTATGGGAGGTGCAACCAGAGGACGTGGAGTTCAAGAACGGCACGTTCGTATGCACCAAGAACCAGGCCGACAGGATGAGTTTCAAAGAGTTGGCCGGTAGGCTCATGCGCACGGGAGGCCCAATCACCTGCGCGGGGTATTCATTCCCAACCGGGCCCGGCGGGGTAATATTTGGCGGAAACTTGGTAGACGTGGAGGTTGACCCCGAGACGGGAAAGGTGAGCATACTACGCTATACCACCTTTATAGACGTCGGCAAGGCAGTCCACCCCAGCTTCGTGGAAGGACAGGCACAGGGTTCGACCGCGCAGGGAGTTGGGTGGGCACTGAACGAGGAGTATTTCTACACCGGAGATGGCGCCATTGCCAACTCTACTTTTCTGGACTACCGTATGCCGACCACCCTGGACCTGCCTATGATAGATACGGTCATTGTGGAGGTGCCCAACCCAGGCCACCCATTCGGATTGAGGGGAAGAGCCGGGGAGATCCCCATAGTCCCCGTCATCGGAGCAGTGGCCAACGCGGTTTACAACGCCACCGGCGTTCGCATGACCAGGGTACCCATGACTCCAGGCGTCATCATTGAGGCTCTGAATGAGAGTATGGCGAAGGTGTAACCCCTGCTCCGGGAACCCCCTGGACACTGGAACGCTTGAAGTGGCGTAACATTCTACCGCCGAGTATACGTTCAAATATGACCAGGGGTACTATGCACGAGGTCCTCGCCTGATACTCATCGTATGTGGGCCATATCTTCGTCATAACTGCCCATATAGCCGGTCTGGCTCAGGAGAAGGTATCGCCCGCCGCGCTACCGCGGAATAGCGAGTTGCGCAGCGGGATTCCAGGGAGAGGAGATTGCAATCATGACAACGAAGACCCACACCTACTCGGATGCCGAGTGGCAAGCTCGCGTGGAATTGGCTGCCGCCTATCGCCTGACGGATCATTTCGGCATGACGTCGCTCATATACAACCACATCACGGCGCGCGTCCCAGGCGCCGACGACCAGTTCCTTATCAATGAGTACGGCCTTGGCTACGAAGAGGTCACAGCTTCGAACCTGGTCAAGATTGACATGGACGGAAACATCCTCGACGAAGGCGAACGCCGCATCAACGTCACCGGCTACGTCATCCACTCCGCGATCCATGCCGCAAGGCACGACGTGACCTGCGTAATGCACACCCATACGCCCTACGGCATGGTTGTTTCGGCGTTGGAGAGGGGCCTGTTGCCTCTCCAGCAAGATGCCTATCAATTCCATGAGCGCCTATCCTACCATGAGTTCGAGGGCGTGGCTGTCGACATCGACGAGCGAGAACGGCTCGTGACTGACCTCGGCGACAAGAATGCGATGATCCTGCGCAACCACGGCCTACTCACCGTGGGCCGCTCCGTCGCAGAGGCATGGGTCAGGATGTGGCAGCTTGAGCAAGCCTGCAAGGTCCAGGTGCTGGCGCAATCGACTGGCCAGGCCATCCGACAAGCGCCTATCTCCGCCATTGAAAGGACCGCCGCATTCTTCGACCGCGAACCCGTCGCCTTGGAATGGGCCTGGCTCCTGCGTACGCTGGACCGGAAGGACGCGTCCTACAAGAAGTAGCGATGACCTGGTACACGCGACACATTGCCATGTGTCACGCTCCATTTGTCGTAGCTCGGATGTAGCTGTCTTGCATCGACTCATATCGGTCGATTGCGCACGCGCCGCTGGCCCGGCCCCGCTCCTCAGCTCGGCTTTCGCCGATGAGGAGCGGGGTCATTCGACACTCCCACGAATTTCTGCTATCCGGCAGGCATGGGTCGGGCCTGGCGGCCTGGGCCGCCGGCGCCCTCGCGAATGTCCTTGGCCGTCACCTCGTCGACGCCCTTGGGCCAACGGCGCTTGAGCGGGTCGCTGACCGTGAAGCTGAATCTGCCCACGCCCTCGATGCCCATCTCGATGGTGTCGCCGTCCTGCATCGCGCCGAGTCCCTGGTGGTTGGTGCCCATGAAGAGCACGTCGCCGGGGCTGATCTCCTCGATAGCCGCCACATACTCGATCGATTCGGCAATGGAGTGGGCGAGGTCGTCGGTGTTGTAGTTAACGCGCAGCTCGCCGTCGACGCTCAAGGTGACCTGCAACTTCTCTGGGTCCGCGATTTCGTCCTTTGTCACTATACAGGGACCAAGGGGACAGAAGGTGGGGTGCGACTTGTGCTCCGCGATGGGCAGCGTGTTGGGTACCCGGCCGCCGCCAGTTGCCGGCATTCGCGCCGAGACGTCCACACCCGCCGTGTAGCCGAAGACGTAGTCCATGGCCTCCGACGCCGGGATGTCCTTGCCGCCCTTGCTGAAGACCAACACGAGCTCCGCCTCATGGTGAAAGATGTTTGCGTCTATGTCAGGGAGGACCACGATGCCGCCCGGGCCCAGAATGCTGTGGAGGCTCTTGGTGAAGCCCCACATTGGTGAAGGCTCCCGTGCACCAAACTCGCGGTAGTTGCCACCCATACAGAGGACCTTGCCGGGACGCGGCAGCGGCGCCTGCAGTTGCGCGCCGGCGACCGGCGTGCCCTCTGCGGCGCGGGTCTCAAGCTGGGATTTCAGGTCGTCGTAGTTGGTGACTAGATGGACAATTGCAGCCTGGCCGCCGCCGGGGCAGAGGTCACCTATGTCTATAACGCCCGCATCGGTCAGAATGCCAGCCTGATTGTCGTTGTACATCACGAACTTCATTGATTCCTCCTTGTTTCCTTATGATTTTCCGATTGCCATTGACATAATTGTACCGTGGGGTGGGGCAAATTGAACGGTAGACAGAACCGTCTTCGATTGGAGGCCGCCGGGTACTATCGCCTATCGCCGCGACGTTCCTTCCGACAGTTATCGACGGCGGTCTCTGGAACCGCCCGACTATTCAGCTTTGCCGATCCGGAACATCCTTGTGGAGCAGGCTGTGCATACACCTTGAGTGGCCGGGCGGCCATTCTTCATCGTAATGGCCTGCGGATTGCCCATCTCCCTCTTGGTCCGGCACTTCAAACAATACGCTTCCAAGGCATTCCTCCAAATTTCTAATAGTAAAGTCTATCCTACAATATGACCAGGTATAAGTCAGCAATTGCTCCTAGTGTGGCTGAGTATTCTCTGAGACCAACTATGTACATAATACACATTGTGTTATGGTACGATTAGCGTTGCACTGCCTTCATATACGTTCTATAGTCGTGAGTGATACGACGAATAGCGTCTTTCTCCCACAGGCTCCTAGTGTCCTGTATCCGTAGTTCCTCGCATTATTCGAGGGCTTTCTGAAAGGACAGAGAATCGGATTCTTGCTCAAACCAGGGTAGTGGATCAGCATCGATCACCCCTTTATTTGCCAATGTACTTTGGTTACACCACACTAGCAGACAGATACACTCTGACACGAGGGGCAGATTCAGGCGATGGAGTGATAAGGGGTCGCCGCCAATTGCCTCAGTTCACAAGACAGGACAAGGCTTCGGACCGAAACGGATGGCCTTATAGGCGTGATGAACTCCACACCCGCCAGAGAGTGAGCAGGTTGAATGCGTAGCCACCATCGTGGACTCGAACCGCCGTAGGCTTCCCTACGCGCAAAATGCTCTGTCGGAGATGGGAATCGTAGCCTGGGCAAAGTCAGTCGGGTGTAGGCCGACTTTTTCTCTCATCACTCGTTGTGGTAACAGGTGCGGGAAGCGCCGGCAAGTTCCCGCCGTTTTGTAGCCAAGTCTTAATCCCCACAGCTCCACAATTTTTCGGGCTGGCGGTACCGAATTCGTAACTGCATTGCGACGAGCTGGCTTCCTTCGCCTTTTCTCGCGGCAGCGCTCATGGGGCGGGAGACCTCTCTAGTCACGGGCGAAGTGCCGCTCTACCCTGCCCGTAAGCAGCACGACGCCGATGACGATCAACCACACAAAGAAGGCGACACCCGTGATTCGATGCATGACTGTCGCGGCGTCCACCCAAATGAACTGCATCCCGATACCAATCAACGCCGACGCAGGCGCAATACGCCTTATCGCACCGCCGGCCTTCCACTGGCGGTACGCCACAACCCCCAGTGCCAACCCTGCTATCGAGAAACCTATCTTGCCTGCGAGCCACCGGAGATAGGCTGCGATCTCTGTTGATGAGTCCACGGCGCTGAGGGCAGCGGCCTCGGTTGCATCCGGCGCAGATGCCGCCAGCGCCAGCGCGCAGACGCCGGATACGACCGTGAATGCTCCCGACGCTACGAACAGGTACGAGACAATGGGAATCCCAAATCCCTCTCGAATGACCCGGGTTCTCAACAGGAACCACGCCCCGGCGATGAGCGTTACTCCGGAGATGAATCGGGCAGCGCCGCTGAGGCTGTACATGGCCTTGCTCGCGGCGATGGCCCGCAGCGACTCCAGCAGAGTCGGTTGGTCGGCGTCCGCGGAGACGCGGGCATACACCATAACAACGGTGGCCGCCGCCGTCAGCAGCAGAAATAGCCCCGCTCTGCGCGTGGCGGAGTCCTTAGGCCGGCCTGTTGGGGTCTCCGTTGGTTGACGTGTACTGTCCATATCTTCAGTCTCCTCTATCCAGGTCAGTTCAGTATCCAGTGTAGCGATGTGAAGGGATCGCAGGCGCAAAGGATAATCGGGCAAGACACAATCACTGTGTAGGAATCTGGCGACTTGTCTGCCCGGCTCCGGACAGACGCGGTACATTGGACGATAAGAACAAGCGGGAGGCCTTGGCTCAATCTCACATGTCCACCGCCACTGCCCATCCAGCATTGAGGGCCTTGTTCTTTGCCGCGTACCCCATTCAGGAAGACTTGGGATATAGACTCATGCCGTTCCCATAAGAGGGCGTCAACCCCTTCGGGCACCCCACATCTGCTGGAGTCCTAAGACTGGTGGGGATCAGGAGTTGAGCAGGGAATCGAAAATCTCTCGCCAGCTTTCAGCAGACTCGCTTCCGTAGGTGACACCGGACACAACGATGCCAGTGGCATCGAGGGTGGCATAGGCAGCTTGACGAGTGACGTTGTAGCTCTTCAGCATGTCTAAATCGGCGGAGGTCATGTCCCAGGTGAATCCCTCGGACGCCTTGAAAGACAGTATCTTTTCTACGCTCTCAGAGGGGTCCACGTTCACCGCAAGAAAGCCCAAGCGGTCAGCGTATTCGGGGTGGACATCCTTCAGTTGCCTCAACGAGGCACGGCAGGTCGGTCACCACGTGGCGTAGAAGTAGAGGACTACGGGTTGGCCCTGCAGGCTGACCAGGGTAACCTGCTCACCATCCACGGTGGTCAGGGCGAAATCCGGGGCTTTCTGTCCCGGTTGGTGGCCTACATCCACCGGCACTTGGGTGGGTAGTGAGGTGGATGTGGGCGCCGCTGTGGCTGGTTGTGTTTCCGCAGATGTGCCAGGGGCGGTGAGCGTGGAGGCTGGTAGAGCGGTCGGCGCGGAGGTGGAGGGAGCCGTTGGCGCGTAGGTAGGGAGAGCGGTCGGCGCGCTGGTGGCGGGCGTTTCGCTGCCACAGCCGGCGAGCAGAACGGCGACCATAGACACGCATAAAGCCAGGGTCAGCCATCTCGATATGCCAGTGAGGGTGATCATTACGCCCCTATATGTCCCTCGATTAAGGTCGGTTTCAAGTGTTGAGAATAGCAGGTGAAATCTATGCTGTCCACCCCATTGAGAGTCGCTTCGGCCGAATCCTGTAAGGGGCGACGGGGAAGTGAAGGCTCCTCACATTTCACCTGTTGACACATAGTCAGAGCTTATCTCAAACTACCTCTCAAGCCCGCGGCTCATCCGAGTATACTGTCGCGGTTGAGACCGACGATTGGGGAGATGAATCTATGATGATCAGACGCATACTGGTAACCGGGCTGGCCTCTCTTGCCATCCTGTTCTCCGTCTCTTGCGGAGGACAGGACTCGGAGGAATTGGCGGAGCTGCGAAATGCAGTCAACTCCCTCCAGCAGGAGGTCGAGTCGCTGAGAGCGGACGTAGCCAACCTGGCGCAGAGGTCGGCCAGCCAACCTGCGGAGGATATGTCCAGCCAGGTACTTGCGCTTTCAGAATCCGTGAATGCCATTGCCCAGGCAGCCGCCGAACTTGAGGGAAGAGTGGCTGCCTTGAGTTCCGCGGATGATGAAGAGTACCAGCAGATCGCTGAACTTCTGAGCGATCGTATTGACGCGCTGACGGCCCAGGTAGACGCTGTTGCCGATGGAATCCGTCAGCTGGGTGAGGAGACCTTCACCTTGCAGCTGCTGCACGTCTCTGACATGGACAGCTCCGTAGGAGCGCTGGCTGACGTGGAGAACTTCTCTGCTATTCTGGATGGCTTCAGGCGGCATCTCCCCAACAACACCCTGGTCCTGAGCTCAGGAAACAACTACATCCCTGGGCCGCGCTACTACGCCGCTGCCGACGGCGCGATGGCTCACGTGCTGGGCGTGCCGGGGGAAGGCCGCGGGGACGTCGCCTTCCTCAACGCAATGGGCTTCCAGGCGTCCGCTGTTGGCAACCACGAGTTTGATCACGGCGCCGGGGCTTTTGCCGCGGCGATAGGCTCCGAGACCGAAGACGGCTCCCTCTACCCAGGCGCCATGTTCCCCTACCTGTCCAGCAACCTCGTGTTTGCCGCTGATGAGGACCTGACGGATATGGTGGCGCCCGACGGTCAGGAGGCCTGGCTGGCAGGGGGAGGACTCGCGAAGAGCGCGGTCATCACCGTCGGCGGCGAGCGTATCGGGGTTGTGGGAGCAACTACGCCGGCCCTGAAGAGCATAACAGCTGCCAGCGGCGTCGAGGTGCTGCCTGCAAATGAAGAGAACATAGATGGACTGGCCGCCATCATCCAGCAGGAGGTCGATGCACTGGTGGGTCAGGGCATCGACAAGGTCATTCTGCTGGCGCACATGCGGCGCATTGACGTCGAGAAAGAGTTGGCGACAAAGCTGGTGGACGTCGACATCATAGTTGCCGGCGGCTCCAACACCCTTCTGGCAGATGCAACAGATCGCCTGCGCATCGGAGACGAAGCCGCAGGCGTCTATCCCCTGCCCTTCGAGTCCCCCAAAGGAGAGCCGGTACTCCTGGTCAACACCGACGGCGACTACCGGTACCTTGGGCGCCTGGTGGTGGACTTCGATTCGAATGGTCTGGCGCTCCCAGACTCCATTGATCCCCACGTCAGCGGCGCCTACGCCACGGACACGCAGGGCGGCCAGGCATTCGCCGGACGGCCCATCCCGGAGGTGACCAGAATAGCCGAGTCCCTGCGAAACGTGCTCAGAAGCCGCGACGGTAACATTCTGGGGACGACCGGCGTCTACCTGGCGGGCGACAGGCGGGACGTGCGCACCCAGGAGACCAACCTGGGCAATCTCACCGCCGACGCGAACCTTTGGTATGCCCGGCAGTACGACCCTGAGGTAGCGGTCTCCCTGAAGAACGGAGGCGGAATACGCGACAGCATAGGCCTGAAGGTCCAGCCGCCCGGTACTACCAGTCCGACCGATGTTGTGCTCCTGCCGCCGCCGGCCAACCCGGACTCCGGCAAAGAGGAGGGCGACATCTCACAGTTCGAAGTAGAGGGCGCAGTGCGCTTCAACAACGGACTGGCGATAGTTCCCGTGACCGCGCGGCAGTTCGTCGAAGTGGTGGAGCACACAATCGGGTTTGAAGGGGTCGGAGAGGCAACCGAGGGGCGGTTTCCCCAAGTGGGAGGAATGCGCTTCAGCTTCGATCCAACCGCGCCCGCAGGTGAGCGCGTCCGCTCTCTGGCTATAGTGGACGAAAACGGCGCGGTAGTCGACCGCGTAGTTGAGAATGGCGCTCTGGCAGGCGACCCGGAGCGTCTGATAAAGGTGGTCACCCTGGACTTCCTGGCTAACGGCGGCGACAGCTACCCCTTCCCGGTCCCCACCGCCAGCCGAATTGATCTTGCTGGCGAGGCCGGCCAGTTCAGCGCCCCGGACCCCAGCTTCCCGGACACCAACGGGAACGGCGTCCTGGACGAGGCGGTACAGACTGACCCCGGCCTCGCAGACTTCGCCAGGACGGGATCCGAGCAGGACGCGCTGGCGGAGTACCTGGCGGAGTTCTACACACAGACACCCTTCGACCAGGCGGAGAAGCCGCCCATTGAAGACCGGCGCATCCAGGACCTCAGCATTCCCGACAAGGAGGACACCGTGTTCGAACAGGAGACTGCGTAAATGACCGAAGAGAGCAAGGTTCCCGCGGTCGGCCGCAGGGCCGAGTCCCCGGACACCCTTGCACCCGATGGCTCTGAGATAAGGCTGCTGCTGGGCGAGCCGGAGGCCGCTACCAAGGCGTCCTTATGTGAAGTGACGCTGGGAGCCCGGGAGGTGTCTCGTCCGGTATGGCATCGCAGCGTGGAGGAGCTATGGTACGTGATTAAAGGGGTCGGCAGAGTGTGGCGCTGCCCGCCGGGCAAGGACGCCGCAACAGTAATGCCAGTGGAGGTCGGCCCGGGAGACGCGCTGGTAATCCCGACGGGGTGGAGTTTTCAGTTCGCAGCCGGAGAGTCCGCGCTGACCTTCCTGTGCTTCACATCACCTCCGTGGCCCGGCGAAGACGAGGCGCAGCCCGCTTCCCTTGGAGGCTTGGGCAGCCCAACGGTCTAGCTAACTCCTACGGGTAGTTATCGGTCCGCTTCGCACCAGAGACGGCAGCCGGTGACGCCCAGCGTGATTGGCGCCAGCGTATCGACTATCGCCCAGATGACCCAGGCCTGGTGATTGCCCTCCAGGCTGTCGTTGCCAAGGGCCAGAAGCGACAGCCAGTTGTGCAGGAACAGGATTGTGACTGCGACGGTCAGGTAGAACAGGATTGAGACGTCCAGATAGCGTCGTGTGACCGATCCGTCAAAGCTGCCCTCGCTCTCCTCACGCTTGCTGGCGTAGTTGAAGGTCAGCGCCGACGCCAGTCCCACCAACATCAATACGTCCAGGACGTTCCATACGCCCGGCACGTCGATGGAATCCAGGAGGAACGCGTTGAAAATGAAGAAGACCGCTACAGCCACAGCCGCAAGAACCATGTAGGCTCCGGCCACTCTCTTCAGTCCGGTCATAGAGTCTCCTTAGCCTTCCGCCGGCGGCTAAAGTTGGATGCGGAACAACTTTCTATGGTTAGGATACACAAGCACGAGAAGGATGCGCTTGACCTCAGAAGACAAAAAGGAGAGTGGCGGGCGCGTAAAATCCGATGAAGCGCTGAACCGACCCGGGGCCGCGCATATGAGAGCGCGGCCCCGGGCGTCTTTAGTACATCTGCGGATGCAGAGAAGTAGCTATCGACATCTCAATGTCGCGTATCGCCCTGGTCATGGCCTGGCCGATGAGGTCAAGCCTGCGCACCTGCTCTATGCGCGGGGCCGCGGTCTCCAGCTCCTTGCTGGACAGCAGTTCAGTGAAGATTCCGCATGCGTGAGCCAGTGCGATAATCACGATGTCGCGGGGATCCGGCACCTCGTCGCTGAACAGCACCTCCATGATACGCAGCTTCACTTCCCGCTCCACCTTCCCGTCAATGGCAGGGTAACGCCTGGAGCGGAACACCCACATGAAGCGGTCGTCCCTGGATTCCAGAATCCCGAGTTTGACCAGCCGTGAGAGAGATTCTTCAAGTATGGCCTCGCCTCGAGCAGCCGTGCGCTCTACCCAGTAGCGGGCGTCCTGCACTTCCTCGCCGGCTGCGATATCCGCCAGCACAGCGTCCAGCAAATTGTCACCCAGTGGCGAAGAGTCGATCAAAACCAGCTTCTCAAGATCGGTGTCTATGCGGTACTCCAGCGCGAGGTCCATAAGCACTCCGCCTGCGAGGGCGTAGTTGAGCGACCAGTTCGGCACACGCGCGAATCTGCCATCGTCGTCAAGCAGCAGCAGGGTTATTTCCTCGGCGAATCTCAGCATAGCGCTACCTCTCCCCTCATTTACTTACAACTCTCGATACCCTTTTATTATAGGGTATCCAAATTCCTCCAGCAACATCACAGGTGGAGAGCGCCGAACACCCCCCGCCGGGCACTACCCACTGGAGCAATATCCCCTCAGGCTCTAAACTATTACTCTGGCTCAAGGGGCCAGTGCCACGGCCACGGGCCTGAACTAGAGTCAGAGGTCTGATTCGTGTGCTAAGCTCTGCACACAGGCCGTGCTCAAATGGGCTTGGCCCAGGAAGGATGTCTTTGATGGAAAAGGTGGGAGCTTCTTCGGCAACCAGAGTCACTTGCTCCATTGGTGTGAAGATTGGGAAGCTCGCGGCAGCCCTGGCGTTGGCGCTGCTCGCGCTTGGAGCGTTGACAGCCTGCCCGTCCGATACAGACAATTTCGACGCCACTCCAGACAGCCGGGTCTCCCCTACCACGACTTCGAGAACAGGCCAGGATATCTTCACCTCCACCTGCACTGCCTGCCACGGTGACACCGGCCAGGGCCAACCCAACTGGCATATTCCCAAGGAGGACGGCACGCTTCCTGCGCCGCCCCTGAACGGCGAAGGTCACACCTGGCACCACCCGGACGGTTTCCTGTACAGGGTAGTTAGCCAGGGTGGAAGGATACAGGAGGGCCCGAGCGTGCCGGACTTCAAGAGTGGTATGCCCGCATTTGGAGATACTTTCAGCCACGATGAGATTATCGATGTGCTCACGTACGTCAAGAGCCTCTGGAGCGGCAAGACCAGCCGCAGCGGCCTCTCGATAAGTGAGTCTCAGGCCTTCGTTAGCGAGGGCGACCCATTTCCCGATAGCGGAAAATGACTACCGCCGCATCGACTCCATAGCTGCTCCGGTTAGTTGAAGCTTCCTACGCGGCTGGCCCTGCACTACCTTTTCTAGCAAGGCACAAAGAGGTGGTGTATTATGAGGCATATCCAAACAGGTTTCCTCGGACTAGCAAGGCCGCGACCGGAGGAAGAGCCAATGAACGTACTTGCGAATCGCAGACGCGTGGCGATGACGGTGGGGATGGCGCTTCCGGCGATTGGGTTCTTTCTGGCGCGGCCATACATCGCCCAAGCTCAGGGGGTTGACGAGGAGACGCAGTTCATCCTCAACACCTTTATGTTCCTGGTCTGGGGAGCGCTCATCATGTGGATGTGCGCCGGATTCACCATGCTGGAGTCCGGCTCAGTGCGCACCAAGAACGCCTCCATGATCTGCCTGAAGAACATTGGTCTCTACTCCATTGCCGGCCTCGCATACTTCTTCATCGGCTACAACCTGATGTATGTAGACGTTGACAAGGTGATTGGCTCCCTCAGGTTTATGTACGGTCCGACAGTGGATGAGATAGCCCTTGTGGGCGGACAGGGCGAGGCGGTGGCCGGCGTGATCGAGAAGGGCTATTCTACGATGTCCGACTGGTTCTTCCAGATGGTCTTCGTGGCGACTGCTGCCTCAGTGGTGTCGGGCGCCATTGCCGAGCGCATAAAGATATGGCCTTTCCTGCTATTCACGCTGATCCTGACCGCCATAATCTACCCCGTCGTGGGTGCGTGGACGTGGGGCGGCGGGTGGCTCAACGATCTGGGGTTCAAGGACTTCGCCGGTTCAACCATTGTGCACAGCACGGGCGGATGGGCAGCCCTGGCGGGCATAATGCTCGTTGGGCCCAGGCTTGGCAAGTTCCGGAGCGACGGCCGCGTCCGGCCAACCCCTCCTTCCAACGTACTTGTGGTAACACTGGGCGTCTTCATCCTCTGGTTTGGCTGGTTCGGCTTCAACGGCGGATCGCAGCTGGCGCTGGGGAGCGCTGCCGACGCGGTGGCAATGAGCAACGTTCTGGTCAACACTAATCTGGCGGCAGCCGCCGGCGTCATGGCGGCGCTGTTGGTGTCGCGGCCCATCCTGGGGCGCATGGACCTGTTCGCAGGACTGAACGGAGCGATAGCCGGGCTTGTCTCTATCACCGCAGGACCCGACATCACAGAGCACTACTGGGCCGTCATTGTAGGGGCCGTTGGCGGGATCATATGCACCGCCGGACTGAAACTGCTGGAGAAGGTCAAGCTGGACGACGTGGTTGGCGCCATCCCCGCACACCTCATGGCAGGAATCTGGGGGACTATGGCGGTCTGCCTCACCTCCGGCGGGCAGTTCCACATACAGCTGCTGGGCGTTGTCTCCGTGGGAGCATTCGTGTTCGGGACTACTTGGCTGCTGTGGCGCGTGATGGCCTGGACGCTGGGAGTCCGTGTATCCCGCCAGGTGGAGCAACTGGGCCAGGACGTCGGCGAGCTGGGCATGGAGGCATACCCGGAGTTCGTGCTCATGCCGGAGGACTTCGAAGAGGACTAGCTGCGCGCCGGCCCGTTCAGTGTACAGCCAGTCTGTCTTCTGCCATCCTTATGGCAGGACAATAGAGTCGTACATCACCTTCCCTAGCTCCGGGTACTCAAGTCCCCTCTGCCCGTACCTCTGGCGCACTGTGTCAAAAATAACCTGTCGTATGGCTGAAAGGTCATCTGGAGTAACTGAGTCGATGTAGGGAGATATTTCGACAGCTTTCATATTGGCGAATTTCAGGAACACTTCGTACAGAGAGCTGCCGGACAGGCGGCCGTTGGTCTCGAACTCCCTCCTGAGATGGGAGAATTCCGGGTCTCTCAAGACCGCCGTCCATATCAGCAGCCTTCCTCTGTTGTAGACTTCAGATCCGTATTCATTCGTGCTGGACAGGGTTGTCACGGAGTTCAAGATGGATGCTATGGAAGAGTCTCGGACGTACCAGTCTTCCGGCAGGGCGGATGTCTCCACCCCTGTATGCTCTGCCAGTATCCTAAAATTGGCGACTTCAAAGACCATGGCTATTGCCTCTACATAGGCCCGCCAAGTCTGTATTTCGTCAGGGTATTCGAATATCTCATTCCACTCTCGCCACTGCTCAGGGTTAAGTATGTCGTGCAAGCCGTGTCCAACCTCGTGAAATACCGTGCCCAGGGCCTCTGGAAGGAGCTTGTCCGCGTTGACAAACATATGTATCCCATCTTCCTTTGGACGGCAGCACCACCCCAGGGCTGCTTTGCCTCCCGGATATCCCTCCTCGTCAGAAACCCTCCAGTAGTCCTCCGTGGATAGGATACGGATCACATATCCTTCCTGGGAAGGAGAACTCCCGGTCAGGTGGTAGTAAGTGTTCTCAAATAGCTCAAGAAGCAGATTGGAGTTATCGGCCTTTATCGCGCCTTCGGATGTGTACGTAGTTGAAAAAGTCTGCCTTACAGGCCTCACTATCTGATCCAGCAGGTCCTTCAGCTCTTGCGACGGTAGCGGTTCAAAGGGTATGGGAGTAGGGGTGGGGGTGGGGGTAGGAGTAGGTGTGGACGTCGGAGTTGGTGTGGGGACGGGTGTCGGGGTGGGTGTGGCTGTAGGAACCGGCGTAGGTGTTGGAGTCGGGATGGGAATTGGGGTTGCCGTAGGAACAGGGATGGGTGTTGCCGTGGGAACCGGCGTTGGCGTTGGCTCCGAGGTCCAGGTGGGCGCGGGTGTCCAGGTGGGTTCAGGAGTCCAAGTCGGCGAAAGGGTGGGCATGGGGGCGGGTGTTGGGACCAAAGTGGGCGCCGGTGTTGATGTTGGTATTACAGTATCTACTGGCCGTAGTGTCGGAGCCGCAGAGGTGCACCCGACTATAACTATACAGGCAATCAGTACGGCCAGCGCCACCGGCTTTATCATAGTGCTTCCTTCTCCTACTGGGCTTTCAGGGATGGCTCTTGGCGAAGCATAAAGCAAGCCATGCCCACAGTCCAGGAATACTGGCGGAAAGACCTCAGCATAGTTCCATGCCAGAATCATGGATGACGGGATATGCAGCCGACATTGTGATATCCTCCCAATGCTTGACACCGAGCGCAAAGAATACTTAACATCACAATGTAGTGTACAGGATCTTTGGAAATATGACGCTTAATTTGACACTCAGGCGCACCCTTGCCTTGCTCGTGGTCTCTTCCCTGCTCCTGCTGGCGGCCTGCACGGACGAGACCGGCGCCACGCCTGACTCGCAACCCACACCAACCTCTGAACCCGACGTAGTAGAGCGGCTCATGAAGAACGCCGAGGGCTTTCAATACACCATTGGGAAGCGCGGCGGGGCCCTGACCGTAGCCACCATTTCCGAGCCTCTTACACTCAACCTCGCCATTTCCACCGACGCCGGTTCGTCCGGTGTCCTGGGGTATCTCTTTGACGGGCTGACCGAGACCTCGTGGCTGACCGACCGGGTGGAGCCGGCGCTGGCGGAGTCTTGGGAGAGCTCGGACGACGGCCTGACATGGACATTTCACATTCGCAGGGACGCAACCTGGCACGACGGACAGCCCTTCACCGCCCACGACGTGGACTTCACATTCAACCGTATCATCTACAACCACGACATCCCGGCCAGCAGCCGCCCGTCGTTCCACTTCCGCTTCCTGGACGAGACGAGCGGCCTATGGGAAGAGTCGCCCATGACCGTTACGGCGCTGGACGACTACACCGTCCAATGCGTGCTGCCCATGCCCTTTGCCCCTTTCCTCCGCTCCATGGGCACAGCGATATATCCCAGGCACATCCTGGAGTCGCACGTGGACGACGGAACCTTCGCCTCAACCTGGGACATCGACACGGACCCGTCCCAGGTCATAGGCACAGGCCCGTTCACCATCGGAAGCTACGTCCCGGGCGAGCGGGTAGTCTTGCAGCGTAACCCCAACTACTGGCTCAAGGACAATGAAGGCAACAGCCTTCCCTACCTGGACGAAGTTGTCCAGATAATAGTCCCGGACTTCGAGGCCGAGCTTGCCAGATTCCTGGCAGGCGAGTCGGACACCTACGGGGTGCTGGGAGAGGACCTCCCACAGCTGGAGCCGCTGCAGGAGGAGGGAAACTTCACCATACACAGGCGCGGACCCGCCTTCGGGACTACCTTCCTGGGCTTCAACGTGAACCCCGGAGAGGTTGGCCCCGGCGCGCCGTTTGTGACGCCGGAGAAGCTGGAGTGGTTCCGCAACACGCAGTTCCGTCAGGCTGTTGCCCACAGCATTGACAAGGACGCCATCATCAGCGACGTACAGCACGGTCAGGGCTACCCTCAGTGGTCGTCCATAAGCCCCGCCGCAGGTGATTTCCACAACCCGGACGTTCGGAAGTACGAGTACGACCTGGACAAAGCCAACGAAATCCTGGACGGACTCGGCTGGGTGGACACCAACGGCGACGGAGTACGGGAGGACGGCGACGGCAACGAGATAGAGTTCACGCTGATAACCAACATGGGCAACAGCGTACGCGAGAGGGTCGGTGAGATACTCAGCCAGGGAATGAAGGATATCGGATTGAACGTGGACTACAAGCTGGTTGAGTTCGGGGATCTGGTCTTCAGTCTAACCGTATCGTACGCCTGGGAGGCCATGATAGTAGGCTTCACCGGAGGGTCGGACCCGTACAGTGGCATCAACTTCTGGCACAGCAGCGAGGGCCTGCACCTGTGGTACCCCTACCAGCCGGAGCCCGCAACGGATTGGGAAGCCGAGGTAGACGACCTGTATATCAAGGGCAGCCAGGAGCTTGACCACGAAAAGCGGGTGGCATACTACCACCGCGCCCAGGAGGTCGCAGCGGAGAACGTGCCGGTCATCTACACAACGCTCTCTGAACATCTGACGGCAACCCGCAACATATTCGGCAACACGACGCCGACCCTGTACGGGCTTTGGGACACCCGCTACCTGTACCGGACTGACATCTAGTGTCCTGTATCCGTAGTTCCTCGCATTATTCGAGGGCTTTCTGAAAGGACAGAGAATCGGATTCTTGCTCAAACCAGGGTAGTGGATCAGCATCGATCACCCCTTTATTTGCCAATGTACTTTGGTTACACCACACTAGCACAAGGTAGAAGACACAGAGTCAGCGTTGTCAGTCACTATTGACACGCTCAATAGGTTTAGCTAGTCTTTGAATACTTAGCGTTGTCAGATCCGCCCGCCGCCGACGCTCGAAGGTCGAATCTCACCTCCAAGCGAAGAGATCAAGACAACCAACGATCTAACGTCCCAGCCGGACACAGAGCGGACTTGGGCAGGAGTGTGTTCTTTGGGTAGTCCCGGTCAATCGCAGCCAAATCAGGAGCAGGAGAAGCGTCCCAACATCTTCGCCCGCTTTGATCGCCATATGCAGAGCAGGACAATGGCGGGCCTGCTGCACCTATTACCCCTGCTTGCAACAATTGTCGTCATCCTCTTTTTTGTAGGCCACGCAGACAACTTGGTTCGGCCCCTCCCCTTTGTGGCAGGACAACCCTGGGACTTTACCGGCATTGGGATAATCGTACTCTTCTTCCTCTTCTATTTTGTGGGACTCATAGTCGTCATCCCCACGGGACGTCGGCTGATGGACGCATTGAGCTTTGTTCTTGCGCGCACTCCAATAATCAAGACCATATTCGGCGTCACCAAGCAGGCTACGACAGCCATGACGTCGCAATACAACTTCAGCCGGGTCGTGTTCCTGGAATGGCCCAGGGAAGGCATGATTGCGATGGGCTTCGTCACCGGCCGCATCCACTCGCGCGAGAGTAACCATTCAATGGTTGTGGTATACATTCCCACAGTACCCAACCCAACTTCCGGGAACATGGCCTTTGTGTTGGAGGACGACATTATTGAGACGGACCTCAGCGTTGAGGCGGCAATGAAGCTCGTCTTCTCAGGCGGTATAGTCCTGCCGGAAGCAATCACATTGGCGAGAGTGCCCAGAGACCCCGACGAAGAGCTCCACAGTTTGACCGGTCAGTTCCGGGCCGAACGCTAGCTTGGCGCAGCGTTTCCCGAACTGATTCAAGCGCCAATCCCTCAGAGATCTCGGCTAAGCGTGGGCTATATTCCATCCTCTTGCGCGGTATACCCCAGTCTATTCTGGGACTCCGGCTCTTTCCACTGACCGGCTTTAGTCCTGACCTTGCTCCTCATCCTCATCCACTTCTTCGCCTACCTCCTGTTCCGTTACCGCCGCCACCATGACCAGTGGCAGATCTATGATCATCTCCGTATACTCACCCGGTTCCGAGGTGGCCCTGATAGCGCCACCGTGCTGCCGGATAATATCGCTGGATATGGCAAGACCAAGCCCCGTCCCCTGGTCGGTGGGCTTGGTGGTGAAGAATGGGTTGAATATCTTATCTATAACGTCGTCCGGTATCCCACTGCCGTTATCCCTGATACGCACCTCTATCTGCTCTTCGTTGCGCCGCGTGGTGAGCCATACGGTAGGGAAATAGACTTCCGAACCATTCCCCGCCTCCACCCTGGCGATTCGCTTCTCATGGGTGGCGTGGCAGGAGTTGCTCACCATGTTAAGGAATACTCGGCCAAGGTCCTGGGGTATTACGTCCAGCTCCCCCACATCTGGGTCGAAGTCCTGTTGCAGGTCAATCTGGAACTCCGTATTGGTCGCTCTGGCGCTATGGTAGGCCAGCTTGGAGTATTCGTCTACCAAGCCGTTGATGTCCGTGGACCTGTGCTCTCCTGAGCCGCGGCCCATCATAAGCATATCGTGGACAATGCGGTTGGCGCGGCTGCCGTGGGTGCGAATTCGCTCCAGATTGCTGCTCAGGTCCTGGGAGATATCCTGGATAAGTCCCCTCTGCTCCTCGTTCAGAGTCTCTCCCCCCTCTTCAAGGATTTCATTCAACTCCTGAAGAAGCTCTGCCGAGACCTCAGAGAAGTTGTTGACGAAGTTGAGGGGATTCCTGATCTCATGGGCCACTCCAGCGGTGAGCTCACCAAGGGCCGCCAGCTTCTCGCGCATAACTATCTGGTCCTGCGCCCTCTGCAAGTCTGCCAGAACGCTCTCCAGTTCCTCGTTCTTCCCTTGCAGCTCCTGAGCCAGCTGTTCCACCAGGTTCAATCTCTGTATTTCAAGAGCGTGCTGGCGGAACACCTCCAGCGCCGCGGCCATATCAGCCACTTCATCTCTCCCGCCAATCTCCACCTGGGCCTCCAGGTCTCCCCTGGCCATACGACGCATCCAGTCTGACAGCATTCCGAGACGGCGCAACAGGATCCGCCACACAAATTGCCAGGATATGAGCATAGCTGCGGCTACGCTTATCGCGGTGATAGCGAGCAGCAGGGTACGCCCAGTCAGAATTGCTTGTGTCGATGCTTCGGTAGCCGCCTGTACACTCAGGTGGGCTGCGTTTACAAGGCCATCCACCTCGTCCACAAGTTCAACAGCTATATTTCGGTTTGTCGCGAGGAGGGACTGCTGACTCTGGAGAAGCTCAAGCTCCCGGGCGCGCAGATCAAACCCGTTCCCCTCCCCCATGCCCAGATCAAAAAGCCATGTAAAGATAGGGATGAGCACCGCGCGAACCTGGTTATCCTGAAGGCTGTCCACCCTTCTATCTATGCGGCTGGCGATTGCCTCAAACCGCTCGCGCAGCGGCTCTATCAGAGGCGCTTCCGAGAGGCTGAAGACGCTGACCAGGAGCTGAGTTGCGACGTTGGCGTCAGCCTGAACTTCGGCAAGACTACGATACAAGCTTACTTCATCTTCCGTGAAATAGAACTGCGGAATCGCCGGGGGCTCGCCCGGGTTCCTGTATCCCGTTATCGTATAGAAATACTGGTTGTCCACAGCCGGCACCACTGTTGCGTCCAGTCTGGTGTTAACGGTCGTAAGCTGGTCTCTCAGGGCGTCTCTCTGCTCAGTTACTATAAAGATTTCATCCATGGAGTCAGTTACGTTGTGGATGTTGAGCACCAGTGAGTTGGCATGCTCGCGTATCCGTTGGACGCGGTCATCTCCCGTGCCCCTCTCCTCAAGAGTGTCTACCTCTCCCTCAAGCGCCGAATGGGCGTTCTCAATGAGAGCGGCAACCTCACCAAGGTCCCTGGCATTTGCCGCGGACGTCAGCCGCGGGGCCGCGGTCACCAGGGTGTTGCTGTGCTGAGCAATGCCGAATGCCGCCTCCAACTCCGGAACGCTTCCCTCGTTCACTCTGCTCTGGACCTCACCAACCTGATTGAAAGAGAACCAGCCGACAAGGCTTGCTGCCACGGTCATCGCGACCGCGCCGCCGATCACTACGTACAACTGGGTAGAGATGCGAAATCGCAGGCCTATTATGCTCTTCAGTTTGCCAATCATTGCTCCGCGTCCCTCAAAGAAGTGACTGGGTAAACAAGGCCATCTTCCCCTATCACTGTCAGGAAGACGGTGTCCGATCCCTGGTTATCGCCGCGCCCGTAGCGGAGCTGGAACCCATCAATGTCAATTACATCCGCTCCCCGCAGACTCTCCAGGAAGCAGGCCCTATCGACTTCCCGGCCGCACCCCTTCAAGCCGGCAATAGCCAGGCGGCCGGCCAGATAGCCCTCAAACGATACAAAGCCAGGTACAGCCACCGGGTCGTAAGCGGAGAGAGCATTGCGATAGGTAGCAACTATGGGAATCGTGTCGTCCATAGGCGAGGGCACCACCTGAGTGATGTAGACCCCGGCCCCGCCGGAGCCAAGCTCCTGAGCCAACGCGTTGGTCCCCACGAAGGAGATGGTCATAAATACGGGGTCCATGCCAATCTGGTGCGCCCAGGAGATCAGGGCCGCAACCGGCTCGTAAGCTCCTACCAGGATGACCGCTTCCGGGTCTCCGCGCCGCAGGTCCAGCAAGGCGGTCTTTACCGCCGTTGTGTTACGCGGATAGACCCCAATTGCCACCGGCTCCATGCTGCGCCGGTCCAGTGCTAGCTTGACTCCAAGGTACCCGGCGCGTCCGAAGGAGTCGTCCTGATGCAGCACGGCTATTCTTTCAATGCCAAGGTCATCAATCAAGCGTGAAACCATCTCCGCGGTCTCCTGGAAATAGGAAGCCCGCAGATTGACTACACTGTTCAGCTTTGCGTCCCGCAGGAAATCGGCCCCCGTAAAGGGCGCTACATATGGAACGCCTGAATCCTCTGTAATCGGGACAGCAGATCTGGACGTCGGCGTGCCTACAGCGCCAATCAGAGCAAAGACCTCTTCTTCATTGATCAGGTGGATGGTGTTGGCGATAGCCATTTCCGGCTCGTACTCGTCGTCAACGGACATCAACTCCAGTCGACGCCCATTGACGCCACCTTGCCGGTTGACCTCGTCGAATGCGGCCCGAATGCCAAGTCTCATGCCCGCACCCAACTCCTGGGCCGGGCCGGTGAATGCGGCGGACTGGCCGAAAAGAATGCGGTCGTCCGTGACTCCGGGATCAGACAGTTCAACTGTAGGAGTCGGAACCACTTCCGTGGGGACAACCACAGTGACTTCAGGGGAGCTTGGACAGGCTACCAGAACCACAGAAGCAGCCAGAGCAAGCGCTACCCACGCCCCCCTCCGAATCAGAAGAGCCGCCGGCAGACGCCTTGCCAGGTCCATTTACGCCCTGCGGGCGACCAGCGTCAGATGGTTTTTCCCTTGATCTCGCCGATAGCTCATATCGTCCATGGTAGTACGTACTAAGTGGAGTCCAAGGCCACCCACGCGCCTGTCCTCAAGATCCGAAGCTATATCGGGCTGTGGGGCGTCATTCAAAGGATCGAATGGCTTGCCGTCGTCAACGACCTCAATTGTGATCGCACCATCTTCGGAGGTCAGGCAAATGTCGAACTCATGGACGCCCTCATCGTGGGCGTAGTCTATAATGTTAAGACCCAACTCCTCAAGGACCAGATTAATGCGAAAGACGAGGCCGTAGGCCCAACCCTCTCTGTTTCCAATCTCTTCCACAAACGTAGCAATGTTAATCAGCTCATCGCGAGCGGTTGTTACCGTTATACAAGCCGTTTCACTCACAACTAACCTCGGCGTATAATCAGGCATGTAGCATCATCAAACTGGGGAGTCTCGCCGGCGAACTGGCTCATAGCAGTGAAGATACCCTGGACGGCGACCTCTGCATCCTTGGGCGGGGATGACGCAAAGACCTCCTGCAAGCCCTCTACACCGAACTGCTCGCCTTCGCTGTTCAAGGCTTCTGTAACTCCATCCGAATAGAGCACAACGCTTTCTCCGTGCGCCAGGTTGACGGAATCCTGCTCGTAGTCCAGGTCGGGCCACGAACCAAGGGCCACACCACCTGTCAGCGGAAGCAGAGTTGAGCTGCCGTCCGCCCTGACGTAGAGCGGTGGGTTATGCCCACCATTGGCGTAGATGAATTCTCCACTCTCAGGATCGAATTCCGCATAGAAGATGGTAACGAACATCGAAGCCTCGTTGTCTTCGTTAAGGAGGTCGTTCACCTCGCGAAGCACCCCACCGGGACCTGTGCTGCCAATGGACGCGCCCTTCAACAGCGTACGGCTGGACATCATGAACAGGGCCGCGGGCACACCCTTGTCAGATACGTCTGCAACGGAAACGCCAATTCGCCCATTCTCCAAGCGCACAACGTCAAAGAAGTCGCCGCCCACGTTGCGCGCAGGATTCATGTTGCCGAAGACCTGATAGTCCTCACCCGACGGAAAGTGGCTGGGGAGGATAGACTGCTGCATCTTACTGGCAACGTCAAGCTCGTTCTGAATAGCAACCAGCTTGTCGCGTGACGAGAGCGCCTCGCGCCAGTCCGCAACGTGCTGCAACGTCCGCTCTATGGTGAACTGAAGGTCTTCAAAGTCAAGGGGCTTGGTGACAAAATCAAACGCCCCCCTGTTCATAGCGGTGCGGATGTTTTTCATGTCTCCGTAAGCCGATATGATCACCGCGCGTATGTTTGGGTCAACGGCAGGTATCTGCTCAAGGAGAGTGAGGCCGTCCATCTGGGGCATATTAATATCAGAGAGCACCATATCGATGCCCTCTTCGTGCGCCAACTGCTCAAGGGCCTCGATGCCGTTGTGCGCGAACAAGAACTCATAGCGGCCGGCCCGAATACTGCGCCTCATGCGCTGCAACATGAGGGGTTCCAGATCAACTTCGTCATCGACCACCAGTATCTTGTATGGTCTCTCGGTTGACGTCACTTCGACCCCCTGTTTGCTCTATGCCGTATCTGCTGCATTGCCCAAGCCAAGCCCTAGTGGCGCCTGACGGACGGGCCACGTGAAGTAGAACCTGTCAATCAACCACCGAGAGCGGAAATCGCCTCGTCCTGTGAAGCGTGAATGGGGATGATCTTGTCAAAACCACTGACCTCGAAGATCTCACGAACCGGCTCAGAGAGGGAGCAGAGCGCAAATCGCGCCTCTCTCCTCTGAAGCGTTTTGGCTGTCATCAGGACAACACGAATACCCGCGCTGCTGATGTACATGAGGTCCTGAAAGTTCAGGATCACGGCGCGGTCGCCCTCTTCAATCACGGAATCCAGGTCATCCTGGAACTGCCGGGCATTGGTGCCGTCAATCCGCCCCTCTGCCTTTGCAACCAGGGTGTCTCCCTCACGTTCTGCGTTGATTGCCATGATACTGTCTCCCTACACGTGCAGATATGATTTTGTCCCGCTAGCTATTTAGACCAAGACTACAACAATACCCGTTGGGAAGGCAATACCTGGTGCGAGTGTATATTGGGGGTTAGGAGAACTTATAGACCAGGATATAGCAGCATACGGAAACAACAACTGAAGCTTATTCCCGGGAGGCTTCCCCGAACCATGCCACCGTGTTTCTCAGGCCGTCCTCCAGAGAGAAACCCGGTTGCCATCCCAGCCCCTGGCGCGCGCCTGTGATATCCAAATATATCTTGAACACCTCCCCGGGTTTGGCCGGTCCGTAACCCGCTTCCAGAGGGTAGCCCGTGATCTCCTTCAGCAGGGAGAAGATATGGTTTACGGATGAACCTCTTCCAGTGCCTATGTTGAAGGCCTTGCCACTCCCCGTCTCCAGGGCCCTTACGCTGGCCTCGGCGACATCGCTGACGTGGAGAAAATCCCGCTCCTGCTCCCCGCTGCCGTTGATTACCACCGGCCTCCCTTCCAGCATTGCCCGGGAGAATATGGCGACCACGCCCGCCTCTCCGAAGGGGTCCTGCCGGGGGCCGTAGACGTTGCCCAGTCGCAGTATGGTGTAGTCCAGGTCAAAGGACTCTCCATAGACGTACAGGTATTTCTCGACGGCGTACTTTGACACCCCGTAGTGGGACAGGGGTTGCACGGGATGGGCCTCGTCGCAGGGGAGATAGACTGGGTCGCCATAGATTGCTCCTCCGCTGGAGGTGTAGACGACTTTCCTGACTCCGTATTTGACACAGTTTTGCAGGAGGTTGAGGGAGCCTCGGACGTTGGTGTCCGCATCGGCAACGGGGTCCTGCATGGATTTCTGCACGCTGATCTGGCCCGCATAGTGACACACGTACTCCGGCCTCTCCTCCGAGAACACCTCTTCCAGGGTCGACGCTGCTATGTCCGTCCGATACAAAGGCACATCTGGAGGGAGATTGGAGACATTGCCGGAGCGGAGATCGTCCACCACGGCCACGTGGTGCCCCAGCTCCAGCAGCCTCTCGACGACGTGCGAGCCTATGAATCCGCCTCCTCCCGTAACCAGCACCCTCGCGGCCGCCATCAGGTCTGCTCTCCGGCGATATCATTCGGTTTCATGGGTCTGGAGTATAGCAGAGGTGTCACCCGATATAAAGAATTGGTTGTCAAGGCCAGCCGTCAGCCGAAGTACGACTGAAGAGCCTCCCTGGACGTGTACTGAAAACGGTAGCCCGTGTCCCGCTCCACCTTGCCAGTGTCCACCAGCCAGGGATAGCGTATGAAGTCCAACGCCGCAGCCGGTGAGTCCTTCTGGAGTCGCAGCGCCCAGGACGCCTGAACCAGTGGATATAGCAAGACCGACGGCGCTCTCAGCAGCCTCTTGCCGGACAGAGCCACCATATCGCTGTAAGATACGGTTCCTCTGCCGGCCAGGTTGAAGACCCCCCGAAAGCGGTCCTCCCTTGCGGCCAGTGTCATCAGCTCCATCAGGTCGTACTCGTGGAGGAACTGGAGCGGAGGATCGTAACCGCGGACTGCCACCAGGAAGGGCTTGGCAAAGGCCTGGGTAATGAAGTTGTCCGCCCCGGGCTCCATGACGACGCAGGAGCGGAGCACAGTTACTCTAGCGTCCTGGTGGGTATAACCGTGCTTCTCGAAGATTCGCTCCGTCAGGAACTTGTCCAAGGCATACTGAAACCCGATTACAGGCCGCACGAGGCTGTCCTCCGTGAGCAGCGGAGGGTTGTCGCGGCGCGCCCCGTAGACGGTTGCGCTGCTGAGGTAGACGATGCCCTTGACCGCCGCCTCAGCGCAGGCGTCGAGCACACTGATCGCCCCGAAGGTGTTCACGTTACTAGTGGAGTTTCTGCCGTGGCTTGGCCGCATCACAAAAGCCAGGTGGACCAGGGTATCCACACCCCTCTCCCGGAAGAGGCCTCCCAGTGGCTCCTGAACGTCTTTCCGGAAGAAGACCACCTTCTCGGACGTGGAGACGGACAGCGGCCTACGGTCTATCGCGACAATCTCCTCCACGCCAGGCTCAGCTTCCAGGCGCGAGACCAGTCTGGAGCCAATGTAGCCTGCAGCCCCGGTAACGGCGACTCTCAGACCTGCCTACTCTTCCTGGACCTCGTCCACAAAGTCGAAGACCAGGTCTCCCAGGCCGGCGACAACAAATCCCATGCCTATCTTATGAGTCCCCTTATTCAAAGAGATACCCTCCACCTGTATTGTGGAGACCAGATTCATCTCCAGGCTGAAAGTCTTCTCCTCCGACACCGCGTCAAAGGGAAGCCTTCCATCGGCAACGGTAAAGAACGTCCTCTCCATTGGCATCTCATCCCCGTCCACCGTCAGGGGCATGAGCTTCCTGGCCTGCCCCGATCCGAGATTGTTTTGCAACTGGAACTGGAAGCCGCCCGGCATGTTGCGAAGACTGCCCTTCAAATAGAGCCTCCGCAGGATAAACCCGGGTACTCTCATAGCGCCACCTCCTGACATTAAGGTATTATCTGCTGCTACGCTTGAGGCAGATTGTTCTTCATCAAGTATAGAGACCTCTCCGTCTCGACGATATCTTGGGGAAGCGGATTCGCCCCGCTCAGCATGGAAGACAAGACGAAAATCTGAGCCGCCCTCTCGACAAGTTCGCACACGCTGAGGGCCTGCTCAGCCGTTGCGCCCGCGCCAAGGAGTCCGTGGTTCCTCAGGATAACAGCCCCTCGATCCTCCAGGGCCAGGCAGGCCTTCTCCGCAAGCTCCTCGCTGCCGGGAAAGCCGTAGTCCGCCACCCTCACAGTACCCCCAACGACAACAACCAATTCGTCGATTATAGGCGGAAGGTCCAGCCCTGTCACCGCCAGGACCGTGGCATAGACCGAGTGGGTGTGTACGATCCCGCCAACATCCTTCCTGACCTTGTACACCGCCGCGTGGGTTAGGGTCTCTACCGAGGGCGTCAGATCGCCCTCTACCGGGTCTCCGGCGAAGTCCACGACTACAAGGTCGTCCAACTTCATCCGGTCGTAAGGCATCTGAGAGGGCGTTATCAGCAGCAGGCCGTCGTCGCCGGCTCGCTGCAAGCACATGCTGACGTTGCCGCTGGCGCCCGCCACCAGACCACCAGAGGACATTCGCTGCGCCACGCTCAGCAACGCCTCCCGCTCGCTGTCCCACTTGCTCATATTTGGCCTCTCCTAGAGAGTCATGTCCTCCAGATTGGACCCAAGCATACACCACCGCTCGTAGTAGTCCTGGTACTCGGCGGAGGTAGCCGGGTCCGGCTCGACGCATTGCAGGTCTCCCCGCATAGCCTCCGAGGCTTCGGCAAGGGAGTCATAGGCGTCTGCGGCCACTGAAGCAGCCATAGCCGCCCCCAGGCCGCTGATGTGAGGAAGCCCGGCCTTGTAGACCTCCCTGCCAAGAACGTCGGCTATCATCTGCACAAAGACTGCATTGTTGGTCATCCCGCCACCCACACATATTCTACCAGCCCTGCGCCCCGTTATGCTCTCTATTTGCGTCATGTTGGACTTGACCGCAAAGGCGATGTTCTCCAGGATGGCTCTGGCCACGTGGCTTCCGTCCAGGCCGTAGTGAGTGGTGGGCACCGGCATTATTATCCCTCCCAGTCTGAACCCAACCCTTCCCATGTCCATCCTGGATGGCCCCATCAGGGCAACCACACCGTTGGAGCCCGGAGGCACGTCCCTGACCATTCTCTCCAAAGACTTCATACCACTGCCTGCACCCCTGCCCCGGAACGCCCTGATCATCCAATCGAGGGCGTAGCCAGCCACCCCTGTGCTGCTCTCCACAACATAGCAGTCGGGCACAACGTGAAATCCAGTCCACGTGGCCTTACCAGGCGAGAACACGGGGCGAGACGAAACCTGCTGAACTGGCGCGCTCCACCCGGCCACAAGGCCAGCGTCGCCCTCCAAAGTCACGCCCATCCCCAGCAGGCCGCACTGGGTGTCGGCCCCTCCAACGGCTACGGGCGTATCCGGGGTCAGTCCGACGCTGTCGGCAACATCGGGCGCGATTCCCCCCAAAAGCGTTCCGGCAGGCCGTAGCGACGGATAAAACGGCAGCTCCACCCCTAACTCCCTGTGAAGGGTGTCGCACCAAGCGCCTCGCCGTATGTCCAGAAGACCTGCTTCCCCTGCCAGGGAGGGCTCGCACGCCAGGTTCCCTGTCAGACGATACGCCACCCAATCCGCCAAGGGGAGCACACTTTGGATCCGATTGTACCTCCGCGGGCTGTGTGTCCGGAGCCATTTGAGCTTGGCTGGGGTAAAGAAGAAGGATGGCAGATGACCGGTGGTGTCGTAGATGACATCCCCGTGGGTTTCGTCCATAGCAGCGCCTTCGAAGACCGCCCGCAGGTCCATGTTGGGTCCAGCGTAAACCTCTTTACCACCCTCGTCCAGTGCAACCACGCCCTGCCTCTGGCTGGTTATACCCACCGACACTACGTCTTCGGCGACGAGACCAGACTTGCCCAGTGCCTCTCCAACAGCCCGCCCAACCAGCGACAGGAGCCGCTTGGGGCTGAACTCCCTGGCGGTGTCCGGCGCGCCTGCGGGCTTAAAAGACGCCCAGCGCTTGGAAACTGCGGCTGTACAGCAACCCTCCGCGTCAACAATAAGGCACTTCACGCTGCTGGTTCCGACGTCCAGTGCCATGAAATGCCTACCGCTCATAGGACTCGTACACTTGGGGATTGACCAGGTTTAGGGGTCTCATTCCGTTGGCAAAGCGCAGAACATCCGACACCATCATGCTCGTGTACCTTTCCAATGTGCCGTCGGTCGCGCCACCAATGTGCGGAGTCAGAATCACGTTGTCCAGGGAGAGGAGCGGGTCGCCGGGCTGGATAGGCGCTGCTTGGTGGACGTCCAGGGCGGCCCCCGCAATCCGCTGCATTCTCAGCGCCTCAACCAGGGCGCGGGTGTCCACCAGCGAGGGAGCGGCGGTGTTTATCAGAAATGCTCCGGGCTTCATCTCCGCCAGTTTGGAGGCGTCAATAACAGGCGCGCCGTCCTCCAGCCCGGGAGCGTGGAGCGACAGGAAGTCGCTGGATCTCACCACGTCATCCAGAGAAAGCATGGTCACGCCCTCCGGGACAGTGGTCTCTTCCGTGATGTACGGATCGTAGGCAACAACTTCCATCCCAAAGGCGCTTCCCAACCGGGCTACTCGCTCACCTATAGCGCCCAAGCCTACGATACCCAGCACCTTCCCACCCAACTCCTGGCCACGCATGGAGATATAGGGGTCTATCAGGTCCTGCCAGTCTCCGTCCACCACGTATCTATGGGCCTGAGGGATACTCCTTGCCAGGGATATCATCAGCCCCAGGGTAAGCTCTGCCACTCCCTGGGCCGTCCTGGCCGGCGTGTTGACCACCACCACACCGTGCTCGGTAGCGGCTTTTATGTCCACGTGATTCACAGCAGACCTGCACACGCCGACAAAGCGCAGGCCTGGAGCTTCCTGAAATACCTCATCAAACACGAAGTCAGCCTCTATCACCAGCACGGAGGCCTGCTCATCGTTGAGGCGCTGTGCCAGCTCGTCTGGAGCATAGAGCGACCGGGTGTCCGTCCAGCTTTCGTAGACCACGGAGAGAGAGGTCCTTAGCTCCTCGAGCCCGGCTGGAGCAAGTGGCGCAAGAACCAGGGCCTTCACCCTGATTGCTCCCTTGTGGACAGCGCCTGGGCAGCCGTCCGGCCGCTGCGTACCGCCCCCTCCATAGTGCCCGGCCAACCCGTATCCACCCACTCCCCTGCAAGGAATAGGTTGGAGATGGGCGTCGCACTGGGCAGACGGTGAGCTTCGACGCCGGGAACTGAGCGGAAGGTAGCGCGTGGCTGCTTCACTATCAGCAGGCGCTCGACTTGAGCATCCTGGGCGCGCGGGAATACCCTCTTAATCTCATCCAGGAACATCTCGCGTATCTCCTGCTTGGGCATATCCGCGTACTGCCAGGCGCCGCTGAGGGAGATGCACAGGTACTGACCTGAAGCCCCCTCATCGCCCTTCATACTGGTCTTGTTGAATACCCATTGCAAGGGGCTGTCCACAAAGCCGGAGAAAATCTCCTCCATTACGGGACGATCGTACCAGATGTGAACGTCCACAATCGGCGAGTAGGACAGATCTTTGGCGCGGGAGAAGAAGTCATCATCCGCCAGGGACTGCGGCAGCATAGCGGTGAGGTCGTAGGAAGGCAGAGCGGAGATGTACCAGTCTCCTTTCACAACGCCGTTCGAGGTCTGGACGCCGCACACCATGTCGCCGTCCACCGCGATCTCCCTCGCGCCGGCGCCCAGCGGCACCTCCCCTCCCCTGGCTGAGAGATAGGACTTGGTTGCCTCTGAGACCAGTTCCGAAAGACCAACCTTGGCATAGCCGATACCGGCGCTTGCCCTGGATTTGAGCACACCCTCCTGGAACACCATCAGCCCCATATCGGCGCTCACCTCTGATATGTCGTCATTGAGCGTGGGCAGGATGATGAGGTTCCAGAATCTGTCTATGGCCGAGTCCGTCTGGCTATGGCGCTTCAGCCAGGATGCGAAGGTCTCCCCACCCGGTCTTCCCTCCCCGTACCTGCGCTTGGTCATGTATATGCGTAGACCTCCATAAAGGACTCGGAGCTTCTCACTCCACGACAAATACGGGTATCTCAGCAGAGACGGCGCAAGATGAAGTGGCGCTGGCAGGTTGACGCTGCGAAGGACTCCCTTCCTGCCGCCGTAGCCGAGTACTGGGACATCAAGCCTTGGAGGAATGTGGGTGTTGTACAAGACACCGAGCTTCGCGAGGAAGTCCATGTAGGCCGTGCAGCAGCCCAAGAAGACGTGCTGGCCGTTATCTATCTCCTGGCCGGTGTCGGGCTCAGGAAAGGAGAACGCCCTGCCGCCCAGGAAGGGTCTCTTCTCCATCAGGACTACCGGATGGCCGCGATCGGCGAGGTTGCAGGCGGCGGCCATCCCCGCCAGCCCGCCGCCTATAACGACTACCTTCCCGAGGCTCTTGCCGCTATTCCGTTCGCCCATAGCCTCGCCATAAGTACAATCTTCTCCCGGGTGCTGAGGCTTACCCTCCTGCCAAACACGTTATAGTCGGATGCCTCTATGCGGTCCAATAGCCGGCTGTACGTGCCGTGAAGCACTGCCGGGCAGGCCCTGGACCGGGGCGACAGCAGAGGCAGGAGATGCTTGCCCTTTCTGAAGTACTCCCGGGCGCGCTCCACCTGAAATCTCATGAGGTCTCTGAAGCCGTCATCGACCCTTCCCAGGAAGATGTCCTCTTCCGAGCAGCCAAAGCGAGCCAACTCCTCCTGGGGTATGTACAGCCTGTCCCGTTCCGTATCCTCCTCCACGTCCCGGAGGATGTTGGTGAGCTGCATTGCCATACCCAGGTCAACCGCGTGCTCCCTGGCGCCGGGGTCATTGTATCCAGCTATCTCGATGCCGATTAGACCCACGGACGAAGCCACGCGATAGCAATACTCCCTCAGCTCCTCGAAGGTAGAGTACCGCGTCTTGGAGATATCCATCTCAACACCGTTGATCACCTCTTCCAGATACTCCATCGGTAAGCTATAGGTGTTTATGGTATCCTCCAGAGCAACGTACACTTGGCCCTCAGGCTCGCCGGCACAGGCGCGGGCAAGCAGCGCTCGCTGCTCGGCCACCAGCCGCAGCTTCTCCTCCACCTCAATGAAGTCGTCCGTGGCGTCGTCACACAGGCGGCAGAAGGCGTAGACTGCGTAGATTGCCCTGCGCTTCATAGCAGGTAGGGTAATGAAGGCGTAGTAGAAGTTCTTGGCGCGCTCCTTGGTGAGTCTGCGACAATACTCGTACGCTTGGTCCAGCTCACTGGCCATGAACGTCTCCCGATCCCAATGGCGGGATGTTCAGATTTTTCTCTTCAGCTTCAGCCCGGCCGCCGTCCTTGCGACAAGCCATGTCCTGGCGAGTTTGGACAGGGTTGGACGGCTGCTGATAACGTCGTATCTCCGACGCTCAATCGCCTTCAGGATGTGCAGACCACCCAGGGTAAAGAGGGCTATGTCCAATCGCACGGCTCCCTCCACCGTATCCACCAGCTCAGCGCCGTGATCGAAGAGGGCCCTGGCGCGGTCCACCTGGAAGCGCATCAGGTCCCTGAAGGAGTCGTCGACCACCCCGGCGTGCAGTTTTTCCTCCGTGTACCCGAATCGCTCCATATCCTCCTGGGGAATATAAACGCGGCCCATGTCCAGATCGCGTCGCACGTCCTGCCAGAAGTTGGTCAGCTGGAGCGCCGTACATGTGGCGTCGGCCAGGCGCTGCCTCTCCTCATCACGGTACCCGAACAGATAGAGGACCAGATGCCCGACCGGATTGGCGGAGTGCTCGCAGTAGTACAGCAGGTCCTCGTACGTCCGGTGACGACCGGCCCTCTGGTCCATACGATTGGCCTCTACGAGCTTCAGGAACGGCTCCTGGGGAATCTCGAAGCGGTGGATCGTCTCTCGCAGGGCTACTGCGATGGGATGACTGGGCGTGGATGAGTAGCAACTGAGAAGCTCATTCTCCCACCAGTCCAGGAGACTCAGGCGGTCTCCGGGGGACTCATCCCCCAGGTCATCTACAAAGCGGCAGAAGGCGTATATAGCGTAGACGTGAGGCCGTTTCTCCCTGGGGAGGAACCACGAGGCGACTGTGAAGTTTTCGTAGTGAGACTTGGCGAGCTTTCGACAATACTCATACGATTGCTCCACGCTCCACTGGCCGCGAGCGCCCGCTATAAGGGAGTCCATGTCGCCCTTTCGTCATTCGCCCAGTATCTGGACCAAGACCTCCCTGGGCCGAGGCATATCCAACTCAATGAGAAACACCCTCTGCCACTTCCCCAACTGGAGCTGACCGTTGACTATGGGTATGTTCTCGCTGGTCCCAAGCAAGAGATGCTGGCAATGAGCGTGACCGTTGGGACACTCGTCCTCGGTCATGTTCACCGTTCTGATGGAGAAGTCGTTGTGCTGGTATTGGCCATTGCGGGACGCCACCCTCTCCAGGAACTCCGTCATGTCGTTCAGGAGCAGGGGTTCGTTCTCGTTGATCCTTATAGCAGCGGTCGTGTGCTTTGAGTACACTACTGCAAAGCCGTTTTGCACCTCAGAATCCTTGACGTACCGGCAAATCCCTTCCGTGATATCCACGAATTCCGGCGCTTTGGTTGTCTCCATCTTGATACAGTAGGTATTCGCTTTCATTGCTCTCTCAGTCTCCTTGCCAAAGCTGGTATACCGCAGCTATAGTATTGTACCCTAGCATAACGATGTACCTTTTGCAACATCTCCATCCAGGTTATGCACGATTCCACACATCGACGCAACATCCGGGCAGGCCTTGCGAGGATGACCGCCTAGCGCCGGCGAGTCAAAAGGAACTCCACAAGCTCCTGCATCTCCTCCCTGGCGCGCTCCGTAGTTGGTACGCTCTCCAGCGCCTCCTGCGCCAGATCTGCCTGCTTCTGAGCAAGCATCTGAACGTAGTTCGAGACTCCCAACTGCTCCAGCACGTCCATCATTGAGGCGACGTCCCTGTCGTCCACCTCTTCCTTGGCGTAGATGGACTGTATCTGCTCCCTCTCCGCGCCGCCGGCCTTCTCCATGGCGTACACCAGAGGCAGGGAGTTCTTCTTCCTCCGCAGGTCGTTCCCTATCGCCTTCCCCGTCTCCTCTTCGCAGCCCCACACGCCCAGGTAGTCGTCCCTTATCTGAAATGCCAGTCCCAGATAGCGGCCGCACCGCGACATCGCCTGTATGGTCTCCGCATTGCCGCTGCCCACCAGAGACCCCATGTGCATCGAGCAACGAATCAGCGCACCCGTCTTCCTTGCAACCATCTCCAGGTAGCTGGCGGTATCTATGTCCGTCCGGCCCTCGAAGTCCATGTCCAGGTACTGCCCCTCCATCATCTCCAGATAGGCGTTGCTCAGCGCCCGGCTGCACCCGGCCACCACGTCCGGCGCGAGCCTCTCTCCGACAAGTCGCTGAACGCCCAGGTCGGCCAGGACCCGCATCACGTTTCCGGCCTGGAGCGCCTTGGGCTTGCCCCAGACCGCCCACACTGTGGGTCGATGGTGGCGCTGCAGGTCGCCGTCCTGGATGTCATCGTGGATGAGGGAGAAGTTGTGGACAAGCTCCAGCGCCGCGGCGGCCGGGAGGGCCTGCTCCGGCAGCCCGCCCACGGCCTCGCAGGCGAACATGCAGAGGGAGGGCCGCAGGCGCTTCCCCTGGCTCAGGGGAGTGGGATTCCCGCTTTCGTCGACCCAGCCCATGTGGTACCTGAGCATGGTGGACATGTCCGGGTCGTTGGGAGACAGCAACTCGTCCAGCGCCTCCTCAACCCCGTCCAGGTACTTGCGCAGAATAGCGGGAGTTGTGTCGATGCGGTTCCGCTCAGCCTCCACAGGTCGCTCCCTCCCAGTATCGTAGGCTGCAACGCCAAGGGCCAGCCGAGTGGTCTGGCCAGAGTGCCGTTACTTCTGGTTTCTATACATCGTAATACGATGTATCCATGCTAACAGAGGCCGTATAGGGTGTCAAGGATGACAATGGCATGTCCGCGCAGACGGCATCTGGAACCACGTAGGGGCGGTTCGCGAACCGCCCCTACATTTTCGTCATGCCCGTGACGACGGGCATCCAGGGGTGGTGGGGCGTGGGCTCCCGTCTTCACGGGAGCGACGACCGATTCGTCATGCCCGACTCCGATCGGGAATCCAGGTGGGGCGGAATGGGATCCCGTCTTCACGGGAGCGACGGAAAGCCTACCCACCCTCCGCCCTACCATTCCCGCGAAAGGAGGAATCCAGGACGCTCGTGACAGCGGCAAGTAGACCCCTGCTCCCCGTTTCCACGAGGACAAGCTCCGCAGGGGTGGTTTGTGGCCCCCTACCCGCCCTCCGCCTCCTCGTTAATGAGGCGCTCCGCATAGCTCAGAAGCACCTGCGCCCTCTCCGCTGGCGCATTCGTCGTATCCAGGTACAGTCGCAGCGCCTCCTGCGGCGACAACCCCTCCACCGAAGCTCCACCCAGCCTCGTGCGCCGCTCCCTGGTGACGTCCCGGACTATGGGCGCTACGAAGTGGGCCGACGCCAGCGCGTCCCGCACCTCGTTCTCCCGCAGCTGCGCCTCCACCTCCTGGGGCATGGTAATCTTCACCCTGACTATGGCGTCGGTTATATGCCTGCGGGCGATGGCATTGATCGTCTCCTGCGTGGGGTCTTCGTCCGCGTCGACCGCGACCTCTATGGTGAGGAAGCGCCTGGCGCCGACGGGCTGAAATCGAAAGTCTGTAAGACGCTGACCCCGGGGCGCTGTCGTGTCCAATTCGATGACGCAGAAGCCCTTGTCGTCGTTCTCCTCGCCAAAGTCTATGCGCTCCAGGCTGCCGGAGTAGACCACGTGGGGGTTCTGGGAGAGAGCCTGGTGCTTGTGGATGTGGCCCAAGGCAACGTAGTCCAGCTCAGGCCGGGCAACGGCGCTCTGCATCAGGACGGGGTCTCTGCCCAGGAGCATGGACTGCTCCGAGCTTGTCTTGGCGGTGTTCAGAGAGACGTGGGCGGTCAGGACCGCAGGGATGGCGGGGTCAAGGCTCTCTATCTGCCAGGTCAGCATGGTGGTGACCCGCTCCTCCAGCTGCCGGTTTATCTGCTCGATGGTGAGGCTGCGGGTCTCCTCCCTGGCCAGGAAGGCGCTGCGACGTATCCAGGGCAGCGCGACAACCTGCAACGGGCCGGCGGCGGTGTGCACGATGTAGGTGTCCAGTCGGTCGCCGATGGTGACGTTGGGGACGGAGAGCGTCGGAAAGATGTCCAGGGCCGTGGCCCGGCTGGCGATGTGTGGCAGGTCGTGGTTGCCAACCAGCAGGAAGACGGGCACGCCCTCCCGGGAGAGGCGGGCTATGCGCCTGGCGAACTCTCGCTGGTGGGTCTGCGACGGGTCGCGGCTCTTGTAGGCGTCGCCGGCAAAGAGCACCAAGTCTACGGAGTTATCCAAGGCAAAGTCCACCACCTCGTCGAAGGTGGCGAGGAAGTCCATAAGGCGCGTACTGAGGCCCGTCGACGGGTCGGTGGAGCCGTAGCTCTCGACGCCTATATGCACGTCCGAAAAGTGCAGAATGCGCATGACTAAAGGGCTTCCCACTCCTCCCGGCTAATGCCGGCCTGCCTGAGGATATCTGCAAGCAACTCGGTACCGATGATTTCATCATCATCTTCATCCTCATCATCTCCAACCGTATCGGGTATGCGGATACGCGTATCACCGCGAACCATGAATTGGTGTCTGCTCGATGGGAACGAGTCTTTTTCAATGCCCTCTACAACCGGAATACCCAGGTTGAAAGAGATGGAGAGAAGCAGCCACTCCTCCAGCACCTCTTCTAGTTCAATGCAACACTCCTCAAGCGTGTCTTTGTTGGCCCACACACCCTTGAAGCCGGGAATCTCGCCGTAGTAGGAGCCACCTTCCGGAAGGGTCTTGTATTCGGCCTTCGCCATTGCTGCGTCTATGTATTCTCGGATCATGGTCTCCCTCCGGGGTTTATTGTAACTTTCAGAGGGCAGCCGCGTATAGCGGAGACAGGGAAAGCTACCAGTTGAAGTGCAACTCTATGTAGTCACCATCCCAGGGCAGCAACTCAACCCAAGCCCACACTTCCGCGATCTGATCCTGGGTGAGGAATTGCCGCTCAGCGAATCCGTTCAGCATCTCGCGCACTTCATCTTTCTTGAACCACCCATAGCTATTGCTATCTCCACTCATGAAGCCCATTGCGCAGGCGTGTGTACACATCTCATCTATAGCAAAACGGTACGCAAGTCCACGCGGGCGTTCCAGTACGGTAGTGGTGATGATGCCAATGTCCAGCCCCATTGCTGCCCTCCTAGAAGAGATGGAACTGGACCTTATCGGACCCGGTGCGGGATGTCAAGGGTAAGTCAAACCAAGAGTAGAACTAAGCCTGTTTCGGTAATAGAGCACTCGGATCTCTATCGGCTTCAGTCTCTCCATCTATTTCATCTTGAAATGCTTCATATAAGAGTTCTTTTGGATTGACACCGGGAATTAACTCTGACGAAGCTCTAAAGAAGTCCCTTAGATCAATTGTGTCCACCCCGCCAGATATTCTCTGGGCACTCCTAAATCCCCGCCTACATGCTGTGTTGGCAATCCTTGTCAATGAAGGTAGCCATTCATCTATGGAGTCCACAAGTTTTTTGGTTAAAGTAGCACTAAAATATTGTGGAGTAGTCACCTGGTTGCTTTTTCGCAGATAATCAGCAATCAGCCAAATGGCGTGAAACGTCGAGAATCTCACTCTTCCCTCAGAACGCCGTTCAAGGTAGTCCAAAACGCGCCACGGAAGAAGCAGTTGGTGAGCCTTAACGCCCGAGGGGAAGGCCGTTTCATAGGTTTCTCGTTCTTCTGGGTTTCTGATCCCTTCAAAAACAAACCGTACGCGGTCTAGGGCTAAATCAGGTTTGCCAAGGAACGCAAGGGAGGCCTGAGCCAGAGGTTGCACTTCTATGTGGCGCTTGCGCCGACCAATCTTATACTTGGCCTTCTGGGGCTCACTTAGAACCATCTTCCAGTATCCCTGCTTGACCTCATAGTACCAGGGAGGACTTATTTCTCGCTCAAACTCGTATTGCAAGATCATCTGCTGTTTCTCAAAAGCAGCATAGTCTCGCGCTCTAAGCGCTGTCTGAGAGTTCGAGGCGATAGCGATTCTTTCTGCAAGTGCTCTATCAGCTACTGTAAGTTTAATGTCTATGAGGGTTTCTTCAAGCTCCGAGATGGGTCTGGGGCTTTCCTTCGGGCCCAATAGGGTCACAGTCGTCTGACAGCCATTCACAATCTGCAGATTCTTAACCGTGAGTCGCTTGCCGTCCAGTGTGAAGTCGTCACAGGTAGCGCAAAGGCCATTGTTGAGAAGATGAAACCGCTTACGCCCGTCTTCCGTGCTCAATTCTGCCGCGATGTTCTTGTTGACCTTTGCATTGGCAAGTGGGCCACGCGGATTAAGGGAGAAGAGGCGATAGCCCAAGCCCGGCATTTTGAAGATGCGGACTATTTCGCTTGCCTTTACGGTTACCCTGAGTGACTTCTGCTCATCACCTTCAACCGGATATTGCATATCCTCGTCTATTGTCAATCCAGTAGTTGTGTCATCACCTGTGCGGTAACCAGCGCGGTAATCCTCAAATTGCTGCGCTAAATCCTTTTCCGTTAGCAACCCAAAACTACAACTACAGTTGACTGTCTCACCGCTTGCCAATGTCAATGTGCGCTCTGATAGTCTCCTAGATTGAGCAAAGAGAATAGAAGCTCGGTCGAAGCCACCTTTAGACGCAAATGCTAACCGGAGCGTTTAGCCTTCTTTCAGTAACCTGTCCAGTTGTAGCGATAGTTCCTTGACAGATTCATTATTGCTTGCACTCACTCGTGAAGGATTCAATAGCTCTTCCGGAGCCATCCAGAATTTTGAGACCTTGCCTTCCGTAGCACGGCTATTACCGCCTTGACTTTGAAACAAAAGTATAGATTCATCTTGGTCGTCTACATAATATCCGTCTATCTCAAGATCCCCGCTCTTATCGATTGCTGTTAGTTCGATTATCTGTGCGTCCGCCACGTTAGGGTCAGGGAGAGTAAGTTGGAATGCCGCGTGGCGGAATGCCTTGGTTTCGTCCTCCTCATAATAGGTCGCTGCCAACTCACTAACGTGGTCACGGAAATCCTTGAGGATTCGTCTATCGTCGCTAGAAGCCATCACCACTCTCCTACCTAGGATTGCTCTACCGGTACCCTGACTTGGAGATACAGCCCCTCTTCCCAACTCTCCTCACGAGGAATCTCCTCACCATCCATCACCAGGCATTCCAAATGGAATGACAGCATGTCCTGGATGTTCTTGAGGGCTTCTTGGCTGTCCTTACCCTGGTCTGCCAGGTTGAGGGACGGAATCACGGCAATTGAATCACCTGACTCAGCATCGTATGAGAGAACAACCCTGTAGCGGTAGAGGTCTTGCGTCTGCATTTCGTTCACCCGCGCCTATTGTACCACCTTCAGTTTAGAGTGTGGCAGCGCAGCCTCCGCTCGTCTGGTTCGACAAGCTCACCACGAGCGGGCCAGAAGGAGTCGTCTTTATTCCCCTACCCCGCTAAGCGGGCCGTCAGCGTGTCCAGGAGCTCTGGTATGGGGACGCGGGTCTGCTGCATGGTGTCCCGGTCTCGGATGGTGACGGCGTTGTCCTCCTCGATGGTCTTGAAGTCCACCGTGACGGCCAGCGGCGTGCCGATCTCGTCCTGGCGGCGGTAGCGCCGGCCTATGGACTGGGCGTCGTCGTACTGGGACACAAAGCTCTTTCGAACCATGTCGTACACTTCGCGGGCCTTGGGGACAAGCCTCTCGTTGCGGCTCAGGGGAAGCACCGCCACCTTCACCGGTGCGATGGCCGGGTGCAGGTGGAGCACCACGCGGGTGTCACCCTCAACGGTCTCTTCATCGTAGGCGTCAAAGAGAAAGAGGAGCAGGGCGCGGTCTACGCCCAGGGCCGGCTCGACAACGTAGGGCACAATGTGCTCGTTGGTCTCGTCGTCGAAGTAGTCCAGCCGCACGCCGCTATGCTGAGAGTGGGCCTTCAGGTCGAAGTCCGTGCGGTTGGCGATGCCCATCAGCTCGCCCCAGCCCCAGGCAAAGTTGTACTCGATGTCGGAAGTGGCCTTGGAGTAGTGGGAAAGCTCCTCGTCGGTGTGCGGTCGCAGTCGCAGCCTGTCGGGTCGAATGCCCAAGTCCGTGAACCAGCCCATGAAGTCGTCCATCCATCGCTGGTGCCACTCCTGGTCCGTGCCGGGCTTGACGAAGAACTCAATCTCCATCTGCTCGAACTCACGGGTGCGAAAGGTGAAGTTTCCCGTCGTGATCTCGTTGCGGAAGGACTTGCCAATCTGCCCAATGCCAAAGGGAAGGCGCTTGCGGGTGGCGACCAGGACGTTCTGGAAGTTGACGAAGATGCCCTGGGCCGTCTCCGGGCGCAGGTAGGCCTGGGACGCGGTGTCCTCCACCGGACCGATGAAGGTCTTGAACATGAGGTTGAAGTTGCGGGGGTCCGTGAGGCCGCCGCCGCAGTCGGGGCAGGCGTCCGACTCCAGGTGGTCGGCGCGGAATCGATGGTGACAGGCCCTGCACTCCACCAGGGGGTCGGTGAAAGTCTCGGCGTGGCCGGAGGCGACCCACACCTGGGGATGCATGAGGATGGCGGCATCCAGGCCCACCATGTCGTCCCTGTCCTGGATGAATCGCTTCCACCAGGCGTCCCGGATGTTGCGCTTCATCTCAACGCCCAGGGGGCCATAGTCGTACGTGGAAGCGAGGCCGCCGTAGATCTCGCTGGACTGGAAGATGAAGCCCCTGCGCTTGCACAGCGAGACGATTTTGTCCATTTCAACCCGGTCCAGACTGCGATCCAAGGCACGCCTCCAGAGGTCGTATTTGTGGGAATGAAGTTACCAAGTTCCCTATGAATTGTCAAAGGTAGAACGACTGAAAGGGCGCTGGTCTCCCCTGCACTGCCAACCTAAACCGCCACTCCCGGATTCCCTGCCCCAATTGCAGTACGGGGCAAGCCTGCAAGGGAATGACGACCGCGCCCCATAAACCACCTGCGGTCAGCAGGAATGTCGGGGTTGGACCTGAATCTGTCGCACTAATAGCCGAGCGAATTCCGCATACTCTAGAGAGGCTCATCCCCGTAGCGGTTTGGGCCGCTGGCGCCGGAAAGGGCGAACAGGACGAGCATCACTATCCAGCCAACGACAGGGACAAAAACCAACAGCATCCACCGACCGGAACGGTTGGTGTCGTGCAAGCGCCGGGCAGTCACTGCCAGCGAGGGCAAGAGCAAAGTCAGCCCAAATACCACAAAGAAAACTATCAAGACATCTGTGAGAAGTGCAGCAACGAAGTTCAGGACGACCAACGTTACATTGACAAACAGAAAGAACCACCAGTATTCAGACCGGCGCGCCCGTCCTTTGAAGTTGGCGTAGTTCGCTAGCACCATTTGTATTGACTGCTTGGGAGTCAAGCTTTTCCACCTCAGAGCCTGGTTGTTGGGTTTAGCGGGAGCCATGCCAGGAGTCCCATCACCAGTTGCCACTGTTCCACGGCGCGAGATGTTATCACGACGACTATGACAGAATCAACCTCGAACGCACGAGCGACCACCTCCACCCCTCCTGGATGCCCGCCCGCACTGGCATGGCAACGGCGAGCCATCCCTGTAGGGGCAGTTCGCGAACTACCCCTTGCCGGTTGTCTCTGCTACCACTCGAATCCGCTCCCTGCTGTTGACACACACACATGATTGTGATAGCGTGAACTTAACTCTAAAGCTATGTGCGTTAGAGGGGACAAAGGCCAGGACGGAGAGGAGTAAGGGGGACACATCCATCCAGCGAGTCTGGTACGGTGGAAGCAGACGTGGAATGACTCCCTGAAGGTAGCTCCCGAGCCGCCAGAAGAAAGTCCCGCCAGTCGGGGCAAGTAGAACTGACCGGGTTCGTCTCCCGTTATCAAGGACGAGGGCGTGTTGGCGCCCTGACAGAGCGTCCCGGCTAGCCGGGGAAAAAGGGTGGTACCGCGGGAATTGCTCCCGTCCCTTTGGGGCGGGATTTATTTTTTGATTCAAAAGCGCCGGACGGAGGTGAACTGACATGAAACTAACGGGAGGGCAGATAGTCTGCGAGAGCCTTATCAAGGAGGGCGTGGAAGTCGTGTTCGGTATACCGGGAGGAGCGATCCTTCCTCTGTACCAGACGATGTTCTACTACCCCCAGATCAGGCACATCCTGACGCGCCACGAAGAGGGCGCCTCAATGGCGGCCGATGGCTACGCCCGGGTTACCGGCAAGGTGGGCGTATGCATGGCCACCTCCGGCCCTGGGGCGACCAACCTGGTCACTGGCATAACGACGGCCCAGATGGACTCGGTGCCAATGGTGGCCATCACCGGCCAGGTGTCCAGGGCGGCCATCGGCAAGGACGCCTTCCAGGAGACGGACGTGACCGGCATTACCCTGCCCGTCACCAAGCACAACTACCTGGTGATGAATGCAAGCGAGATTGCCGAGGCTATCAAGGAGGCCTTCTACATCGCCAACACCGGCAGGCCCGGCCCGGTCCTGGTGGATATCCCCAAGGACGTTTTCACGGAGACGGCGGAGTTCCACTACCCGGATAGCGTCGACCTGCCGGGTTACAAGCCCGTTATGGACGGCCATCCCGCCCAGGTCAAGAGGGCTGCGCAGCTCATCGCCGAGGCCAAGAGGCCCGTGATTCTGGCGGGCCACGGCGTCATCATCTCCCGGGGCTACGACGAGCTGAGGGAGCTGGCCGAGAAGGCCCAGATTCCGGTCATCACCACCCTGCTGGGACGGAGTTCCTTCCCTGACGACCACATGCTCTTCGTGGGTATGCCCGGAATGCACGGCGTTGCCTACGCCAGCCTGGCAATCGACGAAGCGGACTTGGTGATCGGCCTGGGTATGCGGTTCGACGACCGGATTACTGGCAAGATCAGCGCCTTCGCTCCCAACGCCAAGGTGATTCACGTGGACATAGACCCGGCGGAGATCGATAAAAACGTCCACGCCGACGTGCCCATTGTGGGAGACCTGGCGAGAGTGCTGCGACAGATGAACCAGATCGTTCAGCCGGCCACTCACCACGACTGGCTCAAGCGCATCGATGAGCTCAAGGAGGAACATCCCTCACTGCGCATCCGAGAGACGGACAAGCTGCTCCCCCAGTACGTTGTCCGCGACCTGCGCGAGGCCACTGAGGGGAGCGCCATTGTGGTGACCGGCGTGGGGCAGCACCAGATGTGGGCGGCGCAGCACTACGCCTGCACGGAGGCCAACTCCTTCATCACGTCCGGCGGGCTTGGATCGATGGGGTTCGAGGTGCCGGCGGCTATGGGCGCCCAGGTGGGCCAGCCCGACAGGGTGGTCTGGTCGATATGCGGAGACGGCGGATTCCAGATGACCATGTGCGAGCTGGCTACCATTGTGGAGAACAACATTCCGGTGAAGTTCGCCATATTCAACAACGGCTACCTGGGCATGGTGCGCCAGTGGCAGGAGATCTTCTATCAGAAGGACTATTTCTCCACCCACTACACCGGAAACCCGGACTTCGTGAAGCTGGCGGAGGCCTTCGGGATGCTCGGCATACGTGTGAATCGTCGAGAGGAGTCCATCGAGGCCATAAGAGCGGCGATGGCCCATCCCGGGCCGGTGCTCGTGGACTTCATTGTAGAGGATGAGGAAAACGTCTACCCGATGATTCCTCCTGGGGAGACCGTAGCAGAGCTGATGGAGGAGCCTTTCGCAAGGGAGGTGAGATGACAACAGACACGGTACAGCACACCATTGTAGCCCTGGTGCAGGACAAACCCGGCGTCCTCAACCGGGTCGCGAGTATGTTCCGACGGCGCGGATTCAACATAACCAGCCTCGCCGTGGGTCACAGCGAGACCAACGGCTTCTCCCGAATGACATTCGTTGTGGACGGGGACGAAGCTACCGTTGACCAGGTAACCAAGCAGCTCTACAAGCTGATAGACGTGGTCAAGGTGTCGGACATCTCCCAGGAGGACGTGGTGGTACGGGAGCTGGCGCTGATAAAGGTGCGCACCACCGCCTCCACCCGCCCGGAGATACTGCAGCTGGCGGAGATTTTCCGCTCAAGCGTGGTGGACGTATCGCCGGACTCCGTGATCCTGGAGGTTACGGGAGATGAGGACAAGGTGGACTCGCTGATACGGATACTCAAGCCATTCGGCATACGAGAGGTCATGCGGACGGGTCGAGTAGGCCTGATGCGAGGCATGACCCAGTCACTGGCTATGGAAAACGGCAACCGGCCTGCTCGCAGCAACAGCAGGTCCAACGGCAGAGATTAAGAGAGATGTAAGGAGGCAATAGGCTATGGCCAATATTTACTACGAAAATGATGCAGACCTTTCTCTGCTTGAGGGCAAGACCGTTGGGGTCGTCGGGTACGGGAGCCAGGGCCACGCCCACGCCCTGAGCCTCAAGGACAGCGGCGTCGATGTGGTGGTTGGGCTGTACGAGGGCAGCCCCAGCTGGCCCAGGGCCGAGGAGGCCGGCCTCCGAGTCGCCACCGTGTCCGAGGTCGCTCAGCAGGCGGACATGATTATGATGCTGGCGCCGGACCACCTCCAGTCCAGGATATATCGAGAGTCCATCCAGCAGCACCTTCAGGAGGGCAAGACCCTCATGTTCGCTCACGGCTTCAATATCCACTACCAGCAGATAATCCCCACCCCGCAGGTGGACGTTTCCATGGTGGCGCCCAAGGCCCCCGGACACCGCATGCGGGAGATATTCACCCGCGGCTCAGGCGTGCCTGGCCTGCTCGCCATACACCAGGACGCAACCGGAAAGGCGAGGGAAAACGCCCTGGCCTACGCCAAGGGAGTCGGCTGCACCCGGGCGGGAGTGCTGGACACCACCTTCAAGGAGGAGACGGAGACTGACCTCTTCGGAGAGCAGACCATTCTCTGCGGTGGCGTCGCGGCTCTGATCAAGGCCGGCTTCGAGACTTTGGTGGAGGCCGGGTATCAGCCTGAGTCCGCATACTTTGAGTGCCTCCACGAGCTGAAGCTCATCGTAGACCTCATCTACCAGGGCGGCCTGGGCTATATGCGCTACTCCGTCAGCGACACGGCGGAGTACGGCGACTACAGCCGCGGCCCGCGTGTCATAGACGACCACGTGAAGCAGAACATGAAGCTGATACTGGAGGACATCCAGAACGGCTCCTTTGCCCGCGAGTGGATCGCCGAGAACGACGAGGGTCGTCCCCGGTTCAACGTCCTGCGCCAGCAGGACAAGGAGCACCCCATAGAGCGAGTGGGCAGCACCCTTCGTGATATGATGGGTTTTCTTAAGGAGACTTAGTCTGCTAGAATAGCATCGGCTATGTTTACGAATAAGGTTACATCGGAGGTACCACACGTAGTTCGCCAGAAGGGACGGCTTATGGCAATGGTCGTCTCGGCGGACTGCGTTGCCCTTTAGTTTCTCCCAGATACTTTGGCGCGTCCCTACCCTGTAAAGACGCGCGCGTCCTTAGCAGGGATAGTCTCACGCACAATCCTCAAGCAGAGTTCCCCAGCACACTGGGAAGAGACAAAGGAGTGACCCCAAATGCCCGAAGACAAGGTTATAATCTTCGATACAACGCTGCGAGACGGCGAGCAGGCCGCCGGAGCAGCCATGACCCTCGAGGAGAAGGTCGAAATTGCCAAGCAGTTGGAGCGCCTGCGAGTCGACGTAATTGAGGCGGGTTTCGCAGCAAGCTCCCCCGGCGACTTCCAGGCCGTCCAGGCCATCGCAAGAGAGGTCAGGACGCCAACCATCTGCTCCCTGTCCAGATGCGTCACAGAGGACGTGGACAGCGCGGCGGAGGCGCTCAAAGACGCCGCACACCCCCGCATACACGTATTCCTGTCCAGCTCGGACATCCAGATCCTCCACCAGCTGCGGAAGAACCGGGAGGAGGTCATGGAGATGGCGGTGGCCGCGGTGGAGAGGGCCAAGAGGTACTGCGACGACGTGGAGTTCTCCCCGATGGACGCAACCCGCACCCAGCCGGAGTACCTGTATCAGCTACTGGAGGCCACTATCGCCGCCGGCGCCACGACGGTCAACATACCCGACACCGTGGGCTACGCCATACCTGAGGAGTTCGCCAGGCTGCTCGTGGACATCCAGAACAACGTCCCAAACATCGGCAAGGCGGTCCTCTCCGTCCACTGCCACAACGACCTGGGCCTCTCTGTGTCCAACAGCCTGGCCGCCGTCAAGGTCGGCGCCCGGCAGGTGGAGGGCTGCATAAACGGCATAGGAGAGCGGGCCGGCAATGCATCCCTTGAAGAGGTCATCATGAGCCTGTCCACCCGCAAGGACTACTTCGGGGCTGACATAGGCATAGACACCACCCAGCTGTACCGCACGAGCCGTCTGGTTAGCGACATCACAGGCTTCGCCGTGCAGTCCAACAAGGCCATTGTCGGCCAGAACGCCTTCCGCCACGCCTCCGGGATTCACCAGGACGGCGTCCTCAAGGAGCGCACTACCTTCGAGATTATGGACCCCCGATCCGTCGGCATTCCCAGCAACACCCTGGTGCTGGGAAAGCTGAGCGGCCGGGCCGGCCTCCGGGCAAGGCTGGAGGAGCTGGGATACCACCTCACACAGGAGGACCTGAATTCGGTGTTCCAGGAATTCAAGGAACTGGCCGACAAGAAGCGCGAGGTCAACGACCGCGACCTGGAGGCGCTGATGAGCGACCACCGCCGGTCTGAGGTTGAGATCTGCAAGCTGGACCACGTCCAGGTCTCCTGCGGCGACCACGACATCGCCACGGCCACGGTGCGCATCATCGACCCGGACGGCCATGTCCTCACCGACGCCGGCACGGGCACAGGCCCCGTGGACGCGGTCTGCGTCGCAATCAACCGGATACTCCAGGTGCCCAACACCCTCCAGGAATTCTCCATTGGCTCTATCACGGAGGGCACGGACGCCCTTGGAGAGGTGACCATCAGGATAGCGCGGGACGACAAGATCTACACCGGCCGGGGGTCCTCCACCGACATCATAGTTGCCAGCGCCAAGGCCTACGTCAACGCCCTGAACAAGCTTATGGCAATAGAGGGCATCCCGGAGTCAATCGCAGCCATCAGATAGCGGGGGCGCAGGCTCTCCCCTGCCCGATTGTAGCAAGCCACCGTAGGGGGCGATTCGCGAATCGCCCCCTACTCGCGTCTATGCGAAGACGCGGCAGCATCACGACCACCAACGCCAGCGTGACCAAAGACTCCGACCGCGCCATTGGTCATGCTCGTGGCACAAACATTACGAAATTATTAACTTTCTTACTCAGATAGGCCAGATTCTTGCTTAGGCACAAATAATCCAGCGGAGAGCAGTCCAAAAGCGCAATAATCCGGCTAAGTCTCGTTGACACACCTAGGAGTGTGTCTGAAGATTCCCAGGAGCGGTTTGGGTGGTGGGTGTGATGTGCAGTGTTGGTGGTGGTCTGGGCTGGGCAGTTAGTCCAGATTTGGACCGGTGGGGTCTTACACCCTCGCTCCGGCCCCCCGAAAGGGGCCTGCTGGACAGGGTTTGGCGTTTCAGGCCGGGTTTGCCGAACCCGCGGCCACCGGGTTTGCCCTCCACAGCTTCAGCAGGTTGTGGGTCAAGGACACCAGGGTGAACTCCCCTGCCACTTTGTGGATGCCACGGAGCAGGAATTGCCTGAAGCCCCGAGCATGTTTGGTAAGCCCGTGGACCGGCTCAGTGATGACCTTGCGACGTGCATACACCTCCCGTCCTTCAGGCGTCTGCAGCTTGGACCGCATGGCGGAGCGCAGCGGCGTCCTGACCTTTACCTGTTGACCTATCCCGGCTTGGTGGTGTCTCTCCCGACCCGTGGCTACGTAGGCATCGAACTGTCTTTCGGCGAGCATACCCAGATTGCGTTCGCTGCAATATCCCGCATCTGCCGTGAATAACAGGGGACACCGCTCTGTTGCCGGGACTCCTATACCTGCCAGGTTTTGGTCCAAGATCTCCAGCATAGGGCCCAATCTGGGGCTGTCGGCGCTCTGGGGCGTCACCTCTTGGGCTACGATCACTCCGCTCCCCGCTTCCACCAGAACCTGAGCATTGTAGCCCTGTATCCAACCGTGGGAACTCTTCATGATCCGGCTGTCCGGGTCTGTGAAATTGCTCTGCTCCTTGGGCCGGGGCACAGCCTTGGCCGCCGCAGCTTCCGCCTCTTCGGGTCTAGCCCTTCCTCCTTCAGCCCGCTCCAGCGCACGCCTTTTGGCCCGCTCTTCCAACCGCACCTTCGCCTCCCTCATCTTGGCCAGTCGCACCTCCCGCCGCCGCAGTTCTTCAGGTAGTTCATCCCCCCGAGCATCATCGCCGTATTCCGCATCCTCCGCCTCGTCAATCTCGGCGGCCCGGCGCAACAACTCCGCTATCTCCGCTTCCAACCGGGGCTCCGTCTCTTGTATCCGCCCGTAGCTCATGGCCTTGTGCTTCGAGGCGTTGGCCTGGTATTTGCTCCCATCCAGGGAGAGGTGTCCCATCTTCACCAGACCTGCCTCCCGGCACATTCCCAGTACTTGGATGAACAGACCCGCAAAGACTTCCAGGTGGTTCTTGCGAAAATCGGACACGGTGCGGAAGTCCGGGAATTGGCCTCCACACAGCGCCCGGAAGGCCACGTCCGTCTCACAAGCCGCCGCTATTTTCCTGGAACTGTAGACTCCCGTGCAGTAGCCGTACAGCAAGAGAGAAAGCAGCATCCTGGGATGGTAAGCCCGGGGTCCACGCCCTCTCTTGAACCGCACGGCAATCTCCTCTATGTCCAGTAGGCTCACCGCGTCTTCCAGGAACAGGGCCAAATGACCCTCCGGGAGCCACTCACGAGGCGCCTGCGGCAACAGATAGGCCTGTTCCAGTCCATAAGGGCGGTACTCTTTGGCCATCTCACACCTCCCACATGTTGCCTCTTAGTCTAACCCTTCCCACTGTAGCCCGCACTCTTTTCCTTGCGTCCAGTCCACAACAAATATCGGACAGACTCCTAGCGGCAGCCCCTACCATTTTGCTTCAAAGTAGAGCGCTCTTCCGGGGCACAGGGGGGACGTTATGACGAGGTACATTGCGCAAAGGCTGTTGGTGGGGCTGCTCACCGCCTTCATAGTGTCTCTGATTCTTTTTGCCATCCTCCGTACTACTTTTGATCCTCTAAATTTTATAGCGTGCATGGACGATTGCGAATTCACTGAGGAGGAGTTGAGGAAGCTTAGAGAGGACTTTGGTGTGCATGGGCCATTGCATATGCAGTACTTCAGATGGATGGGCGGCTGGGTCACAGGCAACTGGGGAGAGTCCTTTTGGTACAGAGAAAGGATATGGGAGAACTTTAATACAAAGCTGCTGGCGACCCTCCAGTTAGTTGCAATGACTCAGGCTATTGCGGTACTGGTGGGCATACCTGCCGGAGTGCTCATGGCCCTGAAGAGGAGATCATGGATAGACCGCCTCTGGCGAACTACCTCCGGGATGTCACTAGCCCTCCCCATATTCTGGACAGCTACTCTACTGCTGGTTGCGGGACCACGCCTTTTCGATTGGAGATCCAAGATCGTGTACATCCCTCCTTTAGAAGACCCTACGGGAAACCTAATCTTGTTCATATGGCCTGCGTTAATCCTGGGTCTCCCCGTCTCCGCCGCTGTCGCCCTGATGACGCGCTCCTCTACGCTGAACGCGCTGCGTCAGGACTACGTCCAGGCTATGTCTGTATCAGAACCGGGTCACTCAGCCGCCGTCTTCCTACATACTCTGAGCTATACGCTTGTGCCGGCAGTTGCCACTCTGGGCCTGACCTTCCCGGCCATCGTCGGTGGAGTGTTGTTAGTGGAACGTGTCTTTTGGTTGGACGGGGTGGGTCATTTGCTTGTCGAGGCTTTGAGCCAGAGAGACGACCCTATCGTAGAATCTCTAACACTTTTCTTCTGTGTCTGGATAGTAGTGGTCAACACCCTGGTGGACATTCTCTGCGGCTGGCTGGACCCCAACACCCGTTCCACCAAGAAGCCACCGAGGGAGGAGTGGGACCATCTGGCAAACCCCGTCCGGATGGTGTAACCCGTCTGCAAGAGGTGGCGTTATGATTAGATACACTGCGCAACGGCTATTGGCGGGGCTGCTCACCGCCTTCATAGTGTCACTGATTCTGTTTGCCGTCCTACGCATTGCGATCGGCGACCCTGCGCCGCACCTTGCCTACGAGTGGCCTCCTACGCCCGAGCAGTTGGAGCAAGTGCGAGAGACTTTGGGGCTCAACACACCTTTATACAAACAGTACCTCAGTTGGATGGGAGGCTGGATTACAGGTGACTGGGGAGAATCGTGGTTTAGCGCCGAGTATGTGTGGGAGAATTTCGTCGACGGCCTGCCGACGACTCTCCAACTTGTCGTCATGGCTCAGGCTATTGCGGTACTGGTGGGCATACCTGCCGGGGCGCTCATGGCCCTGAGAAGAAACTCCTGGGTAGACCTCCTAGGTCGAGCCGTATTCAAGATGTGGGTCGCTCTCCCTGTATTCTGGGCAGCTACACTACTGCTGGTTGCTGGACTACGCATTTACGATTGGAGCCCCAAGATCGGGTACATCCCTCCGCTAGAAGACCCTATGGGAAACCTAATAATGTTCATGTGGCCTGCGTTAATCCTGGGTATCTCTACCTCAGTCGCCGTAGCCCTGATGATGCGCTCCTCTACGCTGGACGCGCTGCGTCAGAACTACGTGGAGGCTATGTCTGTATCAGAGCCGGAGCACTCTGCCACCGTCTTCCTGCATACTCTGAGGTATACTCTTGTGCCGTCGGTCGTTATCTTGGGCCTCACCCTCCCCGCAATCGTCGGCGGCGTGCTGCTGATGGAGCGTATTTTCGTACTGGACGGCGTGGGCAATATGCTTGTCGCGGCTTTGAATCAAAGAGACTCCCCCGTCATTGAATCCCTGGCCCTCTTCTTCACCGTGTGGGTAGTCGCGGTCAACACCCTGGTTGACATTCTCTGCGGCTGGCTGGACCCCAACACCCGCTCCAGCAGGAAGTTTCCCCGGGAGGAGTGGGACCATCTGGCAAACCCGGTCCGGCTAGTGTAAACTAGCCCCCAACATCCAAGAGAAGGACGCTATGCACAGATACATCGCACAACGACTATTGCAGGGACTGCTAAGCGCGTTCCTGGTTTCGCTTCTGATTTTCGTCATCCTACGGATAGCCCCCGGAGACGTGGCGATGATGGTGTACACCCAGGGAGACGAGGGCATCGCGGACATTGACCAGGAGGCGCTGGATCGGATCCGGGAAAACCTGGGGTTGCACAGACCCCTGCACTTGCAGTACCTGGTCTGGGTGTGGGACATGGTGACATTCGACTGGGGCACGTCCTACTTCCACGGAGGGAACGTCTGGGAGGACGTAAAGCAAAAGCTCCCTGTGACGGTGGAGCTGGGTATCCTGAGCCTGATCTTGTCCGTTGCAATCGCGTTCCCCGTAGGGATACTCATGGCGTTGAAGCAGGACACCTGGAGCGACTACGTCGGCAGGGTGTTCTCCCTTGGAGGGCTCTCTATACCCAATTTCTGGATCGCCACTATGGTGTTGGTGGTAGGACTGTACGTATTCGACTGGAGCCCGCGTCTGGAGTACAAGAACATCTTCGACGACCCCTTTGGCAACCTGAGCCTGATGTTCTGGCCCGCAGTCATTGTGGGATACAGCTCCACGGCGATAAAGGCCAGGATGCTGCGCTCCTCCATGCTGGAGGTGCTGCGACAGGACTACATAAGAACGGCCCACGCCAAGGGGTTGAGCGGCGCTACTGTGACGTACCGCCACGCGCTGAGAAACGCCATGCTGCCCGTGGTCACAATCATCGGGTTCTCCATAGCGGCAATCATCGGCGGTTCCGTGATAATGGAGACTATCTTCCAGATGCCCGGGCTGGGCCAGTACCTGGTGGCAGGGATGAACAGCCGGGACTACAACATAGTGCAGTCCCTGGTCACCTTCTTTGCCATGTGGATTATTCTAATCAACATCCTGGTGGACATCTCGTACGCCTGGCTGGACCCGCGCATAAGGTTCGACTAGGCGTGCCGGGGCGCAGCCTTACTTATAGTTCACAGTGATCGTACATTGACATCCGCCCGCTCAATTCCTTCGACTAGCTCAGGATGAGCGGGAACGCCAGCACATAGCCATTCCTGCGGAAGCAGGAATCCAGAGACGCTCCACTACTGCGACTTACGCATTGGACGTCCGTTGTCACGGGCGTGACATAGACTAGAGGATTACGGCTGGTTCCTGCCCTGATCCCTGAGGAACTCCTGAACGCTCTTGATGGTCGCCTCCTCCGAGCTCAGGATGACGTAGCCTCCACGCTCTCCCTCAATGGTGGTCTGGGCGATCTCCCACCCCTGGTACTGATGCCCAATGAGGCAGTCCGCAGGCACACGCACATCGTCCAATTCGATGTGACTGTCGCTGCCCATGAGGAGGTCCTGGGTGCTGACGGAAATGCCAGGCAGGTTTGCGTCTATCATGAATACGCCCAGATTCAGCTTGGTGGGGCGTGTGACATCGGTGACGGCCAGCGTCCAGAGGTAGTCGGGGTCAAACCGGCCCATTACAAAGGCCTTGCTTCCATTTATGACCCAATCCCCTCCTTCACGAAAGGCGTGGGTCTTTATTGAGGCCAGGTCGCTGCCGGTTTCCAACTCGGCAAAGAGCTGCCATACCACAGTCTCGCCGCGCAACGCGGGTGGAACGTACCGCTCTTTCTGCTCCGGGGTGCCCCAGACAAGCAACGGGGGTATCCAGCGCTGCGTGTTGCCAATTGAGGGAAGGTTCAGGCGTCTAATCTCTTCAAGAAAGACTGACTCAAGCGCCGGGTGCATCCCGCCCCCACCCCACTCCAGGGGCCAGGATGGCGCCAGCCAGCCCTTGGATCCCAACTTGCACCGGAAATCCCTCAGTGTCTGCTGGGTCTCCCTGTCCAGAGGCCTGCCGTCCGTGGGGATTTCTATGTCCTTGGGAGCGTTGTTTTCCAGCCAAGCGCGCAGGGCCTCTCGAAACTGCTGCTGCTGATCGGTGTAGTGGATCTCGAAGTCCACGGCGCCCTCCTTTGCGATTCACCACTGCACGAGATGAGCCGGCCTAGCCGCTCCGTGCGTACAGACGCTATTCGACAATCAGAATAATGGGTTGAGGGAAAGCTACCTCATATTACCACCAAAACTGCCGGACGACTACACCGCGCCCACAATGAAGAGACCTCATCCGCCGCTTCAGGCGGGTGTCTTGCTTATGACCTCAATCAGCCGGTAGCCGTACCTGGAGGCGTCCTGCGGCGGCTCCTTCTGCCCCGGCCAGGCGTCATACTGCTCTATCCTCAGTCTGTAGACGTACCCCTCTTCATAGTCGAATCCCTCTATGTGGTCGTAGAAGAAGTTTCCGTCCACAATCATGCACTTCATTGGCCCCACGCCTACGCAGTCCACCAACTCAGGGCCGACTTCGACCTCAAGGGTCTCGCTCTCAGACACCGACACACTTATACCGCAAGCAGCCGCGAACAGGGCCAACGCAGCTGCAATCGTTATCAATCTATTTGGCATAACGAAGTGAAGTTGACTACTGAGACCAACCCTGGCGGGATTCTGCGGCAAGCCGTGTCCGGCGATACTACGGAAAACGCCTGAAGAGCCGGAGAGATTTGGTGACGGCTAGCTGCTCTTGTCGGCAGCGATGCACTGGTAGCAGTTGATGTAAAACTCCATGCGGTGACCAACCACTTGGCCCTGTATGTCGCCGCCGATGGCGCGCAGCAGACGCTCCACAGTCGCGGCTCGAAACTCTCCCACCTCCCCGCACTTGACACACACGGTATGGTGATGGTGCTCATTACGGGACAGGCTGTACTTTGGAGCGCCATCCATTAGAGCGAGCTTGCAAATAACGCCCTCCCCCAGAAGCAGCTTAATGGTCCTGTAGACCGTTGCGCGCCCCACCGAGGGAAGATCTTCGCTGATCTCCTCCACAGTAAAGCCCGATTGCTTCCGCTCAAGAAGATTGACGATGGCCTGCCTGGGAGCCGTAGACCTGTAGCCTCGGTCTTCCAGGACCGCCATAAGATTGGGGCGAGAGGTCTGTACCTCGTTCATATTAACGGCTCTCAATTTCACCTGGTGTAGTATAAGCATAGTCTACTACCGGTAGGATGGTCTATCAACCAGCCCTTCTCTAGCGAGGTAGTGTCTGTGCTAGAATGGCGCTGTCCGGTATATCGACGCTACAATCGACTTCAGTATAGCAGGAAAGCGCCCGGATTGGCTTGGAGAGGCCAGAGAGGTCTTCTGAATATTGTCCAAAGTAAGGCATAGACCGGGAAGCATTGAGCCACAGGAAGGCATGTCACCACTACGGGCCGGCCTCACTGCCGGGTCGGTGGCAGCCGTTGTGGCCGTGCTCGCCAACCTCCCACTGGAAGCGCCCACCGACACCTACTTCAACAGCGCGCCGGTGATGGCGGGAGCGCTGGCCGTAGGCTTGGGCGCAGGCGTACTCTGGCGGGCGCTGGATGGTCGCGGACGCCGTCCGGTTATCCTCCTCGTTTCGATGACTCTGGCTTTCGGCCTCGTTACCGTCGCCGCCGTGGCGGGCGAAACCCAGTTGGAGCGCTCGGTCTCCTACATAGTTCCACTGGCGGCAATCGTTTTCGGGCTGACGGGGGCCTTGACCCTACTGTTCCTGCACGCCAACGTTGCGCTGCCCCGGTGGGTGACAGCCCTGATAGTGCTCCTGGCAATCGGCCTCGGAATCGCACTGGCCGGCCAGGGAGACCAGGAGAGCGGCCGGCTGGAGCTTCCCCCAAGGACCACTTCCTATGTTATCCTTGACTCCACCCTTCCAGACTAAGAATCATTTGAGTAGAAAGCGACGGTCCAGAGTATGACGACTAGACCCAGACTCCTAATTGCAACACTTGCCGTATCCATAGTCCTGGCGCTGCTGGCGGCCTGCGGCGGCTCCGAAGACCCAACTGCAACCACAGCGCCGACCTCCACGTCAGCCCCCACCAGTACGCCGTCCCAGGACACTCCGACAGCCGCGCCCACAGACCGGCCCGCGGAGGCAACTGCGAAGATGGAGGATACGCCTGCGCCCTCGCCCACACCGGAGGCCGAGGCGTCGATGAGAAAGATGGGTGAGTACGAAGGAATCACCTTCGTTGTATCCGGCGGCTCAGAGGCCACGTTCACGGTGGAGGAGCAGTTGGCGAGGCTGCCCCTACCCAACGACGCAGTAATGCGCACCACTACCCTGTCCGGCGAGGTGCACCTGGACGGCAGGGAGTCCGTCATCCAGATAGACCTGCACTCGATGTCCAGCGACCAGGAGTTCAGGGACGGCTACGTCAGAAACAGGATGTTCGGCGACCACCAGTTCGCCACCTTCACTGTACCCGACGTCGGCCCGCTGCCCGAAGGCCTGGACTCAGGAGAGACGAGCACTACCCAGATCAACGGCTCCCTGGACATCCGCGGCGTTACTGTGCCGATGGAGTTCGAAATTGAGGCTCGGGACGACGGCAGCGAGATGTTCATCCTTGGACGCACGACTTTCACATGGCAGCAACTGGACATCCCTCCCCCAACTGCTTCGGTCGTTGTAAGTATTGAGGACGACGTGAGGGTCGAGGTGCTGCTGACGGTTATCCCGCAGTAACGCTGACCAATGAACAGTTCGGGGCTGGACAACTTATTCCAGAAGAGGTAGAGAGGCGACATTTCCCGCGCGCCTCTCCAGTGGGTATTCTACAGTCACGTAAGGGTTTATGAGTACGGATGTCCACCTGAGTCCCGGACAAGCTACTGCTGCACGAACCTCCGGTACATCTCTTCTTCCGACAGGGACTCCCTGTGGAACCAGTTGGCCTCTATTACGCCGTAGACTTCGGTCAGGCCTTCCAGGATGTGTTCGGTGAGTTTGTAAGCGTCTTCCGTGGACTCAAGGGGAAGCTGCACTCCGTCCATCTCCGCCAAGATGTTGGATATAGCCCTGATGAGCTCCACAGTGCCTACCTGGGTGGCGTTATTGCGGGCGGTGGCCATACTGTGATATATGGAAGACGGCTCGTGGTACTTCAGGAGCAGGGACAGGGAGTGGTCCGGTTCGTCGATGTTAATGCCGCGAACCCTCGCGGCGTTGACCAAGGAAGCGGCGAGCGCGTGGATGTCGTCCCCGTTGTCCATTGCAGATCTGGCAAAGGTGTTGATAACCCGTGTAACGTTCTCAGCCCGCTCCAGCCAGCGTCCCAGCCAGATCAGGTTGTACACTCTGGAGTCGGTAAGCCACCGGTCTGTGTTGAAGGCCCGAGCTCTTGGTTCTACCATCTGTTCTGCACCTCCTTCCACGGGTTACTGGTCTCTATGAGGTTCAGGGCGTCCTCAAAGGAAATGGTTTCCCTGTCAAAGTAGACCTGCGCCGTGGCAACATCCAGATGTCCAGACCCTCTTGAGATGAAGGACCCGGTTATGGGCGGCACCTCTGAATAGTCACGCCCCACCCCGAGCTTGAGGTAGTCAGTCCCGACATCAACGACTATACCCCTTGTGGGGTCAGCAGGCAACCAGCCTGCTTCGGGATGAAGGAACTCCAGCCAGGCGTGGGTCTCGCCGGCCTGGCGCGTCAGCAGTCCGCTCACGTACCGCGCAGGCACGCCCAGGGACCTTATCATGCCCAGCGCCAGGTGGGTCTTGTCCTGGCAGACGCCCTCCATGGAAGCCAGCACATCAAATGCCGTGGTGTTGACCGAGGTGTTGCCCCTCTGGTACTTGACCCTTACCTTCACCCAGGCGACAACCCTGTGGATGAGCTCCAGCAGTGTGGCGGCATCGCCCGCCAAGGACTTGGCCGCGTCGGCCACGGTATCGGGGTCCACCAGAGGAGATGGCGCCAGGAACTCGACCGCATCCGGTCTGTGCTCAATGGAGGATAGAGACATATCTACCACCGGTGGGGCCGTAGGCTCCAGGTACACCTCCCCTATCGAGGCGATTGTCAATCGCTGGTGTGGAGCCATAATGCGCACGCGATGCACCACGTTGCCGAACCGGTCGGAGTAGGCTACCTTCCTGCCGTCCGGGTTGGTATGGATGTCGCGGCTCTCCACCCACTGCCGATGGTCTGAGTAGGCGGACAGCCTGAGAAAGTTATCGTTCTGGACTACCACGTCCGAGTAGGTGTATCTGGCAACGTAGGCGTAGTGGACCGGTACGATGCTGTTGCCTACGTGACTACCCAGCTCGGCTTGCATGACCCACCTGAAGAGTTATTGGTGACCCGACTGGAAGGCTGGGATACACGAGTAAGACCTCCCGGAAACACGCTAACTTCGCCATTGCCGTTCTGAGTGGCAAACACCCTCAGGTCTACGTACCTCTCCTGCAACCGACCGCTACCTTCATCGAACACCACGTGCTTCGAGAAGTCAAGGGTCTCCTGGACTATGAAGGTCTGGGGCTGCTCAATCACCTGCCGGGCCAGACGGCTTTTGTAAGTGACCCCGAGATCCGGCATGATGTAGACTCCCAGTCCTCCGTACCCCTGGCGGATCTTCAGCACAAGGTTGTCCAGGTTCTGCAGGACGTACTGCCGGTCTGTCGGCAACCGCAGGTCGTAGGAGACCGCCTGGTCCAGTATGGCGTCCTCTCCCAGGTAGGTCTTTATCATTTCCGGCACCCACAGAAAGACCAGCTTGTCGTCGCAGGCGCCGGTCCCCATCGCGTTCACCAAGACTACTTTATTGTTAAGATAGGCTTCCGTCAACCCGGGCACAAACATGTCCAGGTCTTCTACGCGCCGGTAGATCAGGTCCACCTCAAAGTCCCCGTCCATAGACCTGCACCATACCCGGCCGTTATGCCCGACGTAAAGGTCCGAGCCCTCAACCAGGGCAACCCCCAGTAGCTCGGACAGGTATCGGTGCTCGAAGAAGGCGGCGCCGTACTTGCTGTCCGTCAGCAGTACGCACGTGGGAGTGTCCGTGTCGCACAGAGAGAGGAACATCTCCTGGTAGGCGGCCTTTATGTCGTAGGGAACTATGTTGTAGCCCTCCGAAAGCTCCGGCATGACCTGAAGACCTATCTCCGTGGACTTCATCTGGTAGGTAATGCCCGATGGTATGCGCAGGTTGTCCTCCAGGATTACGTAGTTGCCGTCCCCCATGTGAACAAGGTCTACGCCGTAGATGTGCACGAAAACGTCCTTGGGAGGCCGAAAGTCCTGCAGCTCCGGGTTGTAGTGGTGGCAGGAGAAGAGCACGTCTTCAGGGACTATGCTCTGCTCGCCACAGTACAGTTCAAGCATGAAGCGATTGATGGCTTTCAAGCGCTGCGCAACACCCTGAGCAATGTTATCCCAGTGTTCCTTGGGAATGATCCTGGGAATCCAGTCGATGGGCACAGTGCGGAACTCTCTGGGGTCCAGGCGAAAGGTGAATGCGTCCCTTGTCGCTAGGTCTCTGGCCTGCTGGCAACGACGCTGCATCTCCTCCACGCCCAGCCTGTCCAGGCTGTTCATCAGGCTCTGGTACACGGGTCGGACATCGCCATTCGAGTCTATACACTCGTTCAGGGGGTGGCCTGCCGAAAATGTGTCCGTCAACATAGTTCTCTAGCTCTCCGTAAAAGGCTTAACAGGTCAAGGGCGCGCCTGTGCATGGCAACGCACTCAACCACCCGCCCCGTGTCCCACTCAACGGAGGGGAGATAATAGCATATCATCGCGAAATTGCAACCACGTTACAACATGGTAACAGGCAGGTTACGGAAGAACAATCTTGCACACAAGAAAGATGCATCTCGGCGCTAGGAGAAACGGGGAAGGCGCCTGCCAGCGAGACCTTGAATAACCGCTACGGCCAGAGTTTCAGGACCCCGATAATCACACTTGACATTACGACGGCGACGGCAACAAACCGCAGAAGGAGGCGGTTTCCCAAGGCATCTATCTTCCCATCCAAGCGCTCTTCCAAGGCATCCATACGACCCTCCAAGCGCGCTTCTACGGCATCTACGCGACCTTCCAGGCGCGCAACATCCGCTTGGGTTGACATGTTTTCCTTGACAAACTCGTAGGCCACCTCAAGCCTCGTTACCCTGTCTCTATCCTCCGAGGTTGTCAAGGTGTCCTCCTTCTGCTAAGCGGGTGTGAGCGGGGTGTCCTGCACTCTTATCCAAATTAGTTGGCGTAAAAAGCGGCTCGGCGTAGCGTCGATGTTATCTACAGCGACGGCTACCACTGCACGAACATGGGCATTACAACGTGGACGTAGTCCTCGTTGCCCACGGGCTTGATAACCCCCGGGCTGGAAGGGGTTGAAGTCTCCAGCGCCACCTCTCCGCGCTCCATAGCCCCCAGTACGTCCGTCAGGTAGCGGCTGCTGAATGCTATCTTGGCCTCATCGCCCTCTATCTTGGCGTCGATCTCGCCCTCATTGTCCCCAGTCTCCTCTGCCTTGGAGGTGATAACCATCCTGCCGGCCTCGCCGTCGGACCCGGGGATCATCTGGAGCCGCACGATTCCACCACCGTCCCGAGCGAATATGGACGCTGCTCGGGCAGCTCGATTGAACTCCTGCAGATCGACAACCGCTCTGGTGCCGAAGCCCTGGGGTACGAGCTGGCCGTAGTTGGGGAAGGCGCCCTGTATGAGCTGCGATACTATCTCGACTCCCTTCAGATGCACCAGCAGCTGGCTCTTGGAGGGGGTGACCACCAAGTCCACGGGCTCGTCCTGGTCCGCAAGCAGGCGCTGCAGCTCGAGAAGGGTCCTGGAAGGGACTATGGCGTGGGTCTCCTCCGAAACAGGCTCCAGAAGAGGGGCCTTGTATACGGCCAGCCGAAAGCCATCGGCGCCCGCCAGGGTGAGAACCTGCTCCGAGGCCTCCAGCTTGATTCCTGTAAGCACCGGTCTCGTGTCCTCCGTGGCCGCGGCGAAGACCACACGGCCGATGGCCGTACGCAGGACCTGCGGGTCTATTCGGACGGTCATACCGTCCTCTACCGTAGGGATGGGTGGAAACTCCTCGGCGTCGGTGCCGTTGATATGGGCCTGGAAGCGGGCGCAGCGGAATTGGACTCCCTTGGGTCGAGGAGTCAACTCCATGTCTATCTTCTCGTTGGGTAGCGAGCCGACGAAGTCGGACAGGAGCCGCGCAGGTATGGTGATGGCGCCCTCCTCCTCGACCATAGCCCCCACCCAGGTAGTGATAGCCAGTTCCAGATTGGTAGCCGACAGCTTGAGTCTGGACTGGTCGGTCTCCATGAGGACGTTCTGAGTTATAGGCAGAGTGGTGCGAGTGGCCACCGCACGGCTAATCATCGCCAGTCCCCTATTTAGGTTTTCCTGCAAACAAGATACCCTCATAGCCCACCTTTAGAACACAGAATTAGACTGCCAGTAAGTATAATTCCGTGGAGGAGCAGCGTCAATCGATATGAGTTCCCTCAGACCCCCTACAGATTCCCTACCCTGCCAGCTTGCGAATGTCCCGCAGCACCAGGTCCATGTCCCAGTCAACCGCCCCGTCGTAGTAGGCCCTCACCTGCCCTTCATCGTCCACAAGCGCCAACCTGTTGGTGTGGACTACGTTGTAATCATGGATATGAACGGAGCCGTCCGGGTGCAGGTGCTCTATGCTCTTGGGCACCTCCGTATAGGCCAGCTTGAAGCCGTCCGTAACGATACGCTGCATCTCCTCGGGCGCGCCTGTCAGGAAGCGCCAGGCGTCATGGTCGGCGTCGTGGGTATTGGCGTAAGCGTGGAGGACATCCGGAGAGTCGTATTCCGGATCTACGGTGAAGGAGAGCAGCATCACTTCGCTCCCCAAGAGGCCGTCTCCCTTCAATCGTTCTTGCACCTGCGCCATACGGGGAGTCAGCGTGGGGCAGAACTCAGTGCAGTTGGTGAAGACGAAGTTTGCCAGGACTACCCTGCCTCGTAGGTAGTCTCCGGTGACCGTGCGACCCATCTGGTCGGTCAAAGAGAAGGAGGGCATCTCATAGTATACGGGCAGGTCGTCTGAGCTGCAGGCCAGAGTCGCAACGGCTAGTACACACAGTAAACCGGCCAGCCACCGCTTCGCTCTAGGAATACCAGGCTCAAGCGACAAAGGCGCGGTCAAGGACCACTCCCAGGAAGAGGGCCGCCAGGTAGACGGTCGAGTATTTGAACAGCCGCATGGCCCATACCCTCTCAAGGGAGCGGTACAGCTTTACGGAGAGGGCCACAAAGACGACGCCCAGCACCACGGCCGTCACGAGATACAGCGCCCCAAAAAGTCCCAGGAAGGCGGGCAGAGCCGTCAGCGCCAGGAGAAAGACGGAATAGAGAAAGATCTGCCGTCCCGTCTCCCTGTCACCCAACACCACCGGCAGCATGGGTACGCTGGCCTTCCTGTAGTCCTCCTTGAACACCAGAATCAGGGCGTAGGCGTGGGGCGGGGTCCAGAAGAAAACTATGAGAAACAGGAAGATGGCTGACAGGTCTATGCCGCCGGTTACGGCGACCCAGCCTATCATTGGTGGAAATGCGCCGGCAGCGCCTCCAACGACGACGTTCTGGTGCGTCCGCCGCTTCAGGTAGACGCTGTAGAGCAGCACGTAGTACAGCCACGCCACTGCGCCCAGAACGGCTACAAGAGGACTTATCAGGAGAAACAGCGGAATCGAGAGCAGGCTGATAGCGATGCTGAAGACCAGCACATTCCTCGGCGAGACCTGCCCCAGAGGCAGAGGCCGGCGGCGAGTCCGCTCCATGGCCATGTCCAACTCCCGGTCCAGATAGCAGTTCAAGGCGGCGGCGCCCCCGGAGCATAGGTAACCGCCAAGCAGAAGTATACCGGCCGTGCTCCAGGCGACTGTGCCACCGCCGGCTGCCAGCATCCCGGCGGCCGTGCTTATCAGGAGTAGAACGGCTATCCTGGGTTTTGTGAGTCGGAAATACACCCTGGCAGTGGAAAGCAGGCGCGGGTAAAGCGCCACAGCGGGCCCGCTGGGTGGGAAGGAGGTGTTCATCGAGCTACTCCAAGGTTTGCTCTGCCGGAAGCGATGACAGGCTCCTCGACTTCAGAGGCGCCGTTCCACAGCCTGCCTATGAGCAACATGGCAACGGCAAAGAAGAGAATGGCTGCAACCAGATGCAGCGCGCGTATCTCCGTTGGCAGTCGAAGCAGCACGTTGCCGAGGCCAAGGGCTATCTGCACCCCCAGCACTCCGGCCATCAGCCATGTAAACTGGGCAACACCGGAATGACGGACGCCCATCGCCCTAATTATCGCCACCAGCATCAGGACAGCCACCAGAAAGGCCGCAACCCTGTGGGTCATGTGAATCCAGTGGACGGTCGCCATATCCCCTATCGATATTCCGCACAACGGAATCGACGTGCATGCCAGAGAAGCCCCTTCGGTGCGGGTCACGTATGCGCCGGTAAGGACCACAATGAAGGCAACGGCCGCCAGCGCCAAGATGAGCCGCCGAAACCGGTCCCATCGATTGTCCAAGGCCACCTCTGCCGACTGTGGAGTCATGGGAACGGCGGTCCTGGCAACTATGACCGCCAGCACCCCCACAAGGCTCGTAGCAATGGCGGTATGTATCAGGGCTACGCCGGGGCTCAGCTCCGAGAGGACCGTGTATGCACCGAATCCTGCCTGAATCACAATAAGCACAGCTGACAGGAGTACCAGGTGAATTGTGGCGCCCCGCGCTCCGTAGCGGGAGAAAGCCGCTATGACCATAAGGAAGGTGAAACCCCCGGCCACGGCGGCCGAGAGGCGATGCATGTACTCCAGCCAGGACGTCAACTCCCAGGGAGGTATGACTTTTCCGTAGCACAAAGGCCAGTCCGGGCAGCCCAGGCCGGAGCCTGTGACGCGCACAACTCCGCCCATTGTCACTGCCATCAGTGCAGTGACCAGAGAAGCCACGGCCATCGCCGGGAAAATACGCTTCAGCCCTGTGCCCATATGCTAACTTTAGCCTCTCCCCTATTCTAGCCCGGTTTTCACTACAAAGTCGCCTGGAACTCCTGGGGCCCCTCCCTCTCCTCTCTATAGAACCATCTAAGAAAGACGATGCAGATGGCCGGCAGGAAGACGGAGAGCCAGGAAACCTTCATTATTATCCCGCCCATCTGCTGATCTGCCAACGGGGATATGTTCCAAATCCTGGGCGTACTCTCATAGAAAGAGTACATTACGTCGTTGGAGAAGGTGAGAGCCGCAAACAGCGGTGTTTGGGAGATGGACAGGGCAACCAGGTAGAGTATCTGGGCCGCAGAGGATATCCGGGGCAGCTCCGGCAGCGGGCTCAATACGGGCCACCACGCTATCACGGCGGCGGACATGAAGAGGAGGTGCTCCAGAATATGGACGGGATGCTCCCGCAGAGCGCCCTCGTAGAAGACGGGGAAGTGCCACATGTTGAGCACGACGTTGAAGATGAGAAAGGCTATGAGTGGTTTGGTGACGAAACGCCCTGCTCTCAGCACTGCGCCGTTGCTCACCAGCGGCCTCAGTAGCCATCCCGGAGTCCCCAGCAGCAACAGTGGCGGCGCCACCAGCGTTAGCAGCGAGTGCTGGACCATGTGTGCGCTGAAGAGATAGTTGTCGCTGAGCTCGTGAATGGGGCCGGCAAGGGCGAACAGCATGACTCCTACGCCCGTCATGAAGGAAAGCACCTGCCTTCGAGAAGGCTTTTCCATGTCGTCCCAGACCAGCCTCTCCCGAAGGGGACCAATGTACAGCAAATACAACCCGGAGAAAAGAAACAAGCCGGAGTAGAGGTCCGTGTGCCAGTGCCACTCCCACCAGGTAAATGTCTCTTGATACTGGTTAGCCTGGGCGAAAATAGACGCTTTTGTTTCAGAAGCTAAATGCCACATCTCAGGGCCTCCGCGACCTCACCCATTATACACCAGCTAACCCGCCGTGGGGGGCCTGGGAGGAGACATGGAGGCCTAGCGCCTGCTAGGGGGCAACCTCAAAGGTCCCGAACATTGTCGCATTGTGACCCGGATACGTGCATACGAACTGGTATGCGCCGGCAGCCGGGGCCGTGAACGTGACCTGGGCAGATTCACCTGGGTTTAGCAGCCGGACGCTGGCTATCACGTTGGGGTCATCGGCGTTGAGCCAGTTAACCGGGTCAACCAGTCCGCCGGTGGCCACTTCATCCTTGGTCCCGTCCTGCACCATGACCCAGTTATGCTGCTGAGTAACGGCGTTGTTGGTGAACCTCAGCGTGACCTCTTCCCCGGATGTTGCCGTAAGGGAGTCTATGGTGAACTGGAATTCGTCGCTGCTGGCGGACCCTATCTCATGCGTGGCGTCGGCCGACAAAGCACTGGTGTCCGTGCTCGCGTCGGCGGCAGTGCCTGTATCGGTGGTGGTCTGTGACGTGTCCGTGGCGTGGTCGCCCGCCGCGGGTTCCTCGGCCACCGCAACAACGGTCCTTTCGCCGGATACGATGGAGAACAGGGCCAGCAAGGCCATTATGACCGACGTAGCCAGTATTAGCCCTCCCACGTAGAATCCGGAGAAGATCTTGCTGTCGAACTTCAGGTGCATATAGAACATCGAAACCATCGCGAATTTGACGGCGGAGAGGATCAGGAACATGGGGACCACAACGTTTTCAATGGCCTCAACGTAGAAGATTACGAACTCAATGGCGGTGATAATACCCAGCAAGGCGGCCACTTTTGCATATGTGACCGGAGTGGGATGACCGCTATCGTGGACTCTACTCGACATAGCTCATCTCCTCACATATAACGGTTGCCAAGAGACGCCCGCTCATGAGTTGATCACCCCTATCAGGTAAATCACAGTGAATATCACAATCCACACAACGTCCACAAAGTGCCAGTACAGGGCGGCTATGTCTACGCTCAAACCCTCCTGGGGAGTGAGGTCGCCCTTGAAGGAGTAGCCGAATAGCGATACAAGCCAGACCACTCCGAGGGTTACGTGCGCGCCGTGGAATCCCGTCAGGGTGAAGAAGGTGCTTCCAAACAGGTTGGTTCGAGGCGTAAGGTGGCCGTGAATGGCGAACTCCCTGAACTCGAAGACCTGGAATCCCAGGAAGGTAGCTCCCAGGAATGCGGTGCATAGTATCCAGATCCGGAAGTTCCTTACGTTCCCCCTGCGTATATTGGAGTATGCCATCACCATCATAAAGCTGCTCATAAGCAGGACAAAGGTGCTTACGGTGGTGGTTGGTATGTCCAGAATATCGGCCGGGGTCGGCCCACTCACGCTCTGGCCATAGTAGATCAGATAGGTGGCTATCAGAGAGCCAAAGAACATGCACTCCGAGCCCAGGAAGACCCAAATGAGCATTTTCCGGTGGTCTATACCGGTTGTCGTCTCGTGTTCCGGGCTGTGCTCTACGGCTGGGGTGTGTTCCAACTTGCTAGTCTCCCTCCAGGCTGTCTCTCAGTGGTTGCTAGGCTCTGAGGCCGGCTCCATAGCCCACCCATAAACTCCGAACATTGTTATCACCACGCCCGCTACCGCAACGATGGCTCCCAGTAACTGGCCTGGCTGATGTAATACCATGCCGTACCCTGCAACGGCCAAGCCGAGGGCGGCGATCAGGGGTAGGTACGATGGACTGGGCATGTGAATGCCGTGGCCCTCATCCGAGTCGTGCTCCTCGTCATCGCTGGCTCCCTGAGGAACCGCGTGCCCGTTGGCGTACTTCTGATCCCAGAAGGCGTCCCTGCCGTGCACGGTGGGAATGGTGGCGAAGTTGTACTCCGGCGGGGGTGATGGAATCGACCACTCAAGCGTCCTGCCGTCCCAGGGGTCGTTTCCGGCGGGCTCACCCTTGCGAACGCTCCAGAAGAAGTTGTGCAGGAATATCAGTACGGAGAGAACGATTATGAGGGATCCTCCCGTGGCTACAAGGTTCCACAGGTCCCATCCCATGCTGGATTCATAGGTGGGCTGCCGCCGCGGCATCCCGTCCATGCCCAGGAAGTGCATGGGGAAGAAGGCGACGTTGAAGCCTGTGAACATTACCCAGAAGTTGAGCTGGCCTAGCTTCTCGCTGAGCAGTTTACCGGTGGCCTTGGGGAACCAGTAGTATATGCCGGCGAATACAGCGAATATACTGCCCCCGAACAGAACGTAGTGTATGTGAGCTACGATGAAGTAGGTGTCCTGCTGCTGAGCGTCGGAGGGCGCTATGGAGTGCATCACGCCGCTCAGGCCCCCAATGATGAACACGAAGATGAATCCTACGGCAAACAGCATAGAGGTGCTGAGCCTGACTGAGCCTCCCCACATTGTGCCTATCCAGTTGAATATCTTGATGCCCGTGGGTATGGCAATGGCCATCGTCGTCAGGGCAAAGACGGAGTTGGCGACAGGACCCAGGCCAACGGTGAACATGTGGTGACTCCAGACGGCCCAGCCCATGAACCCGATGGTGATACCGGAGAGGACCACTACGGGATAGCCGTACAGGGGCTTGCGGGAGAACGTGGGCAGTACCTCCGATACTATGCCCATTGCCGGGAGAATCAGTATGTACACCTCCGGGTGTCCGAAGACCCAGAAGAGGTGCTGCCACAGCACAACGTCGGCGCCTGCGTTGACGTTGAAGAAGTTCATGCCGAACTCCCGGTCGAAGAAGAGCTCAATAAGGCCGACGGTTATGACCGGGAATGCTGTTATCAGAAGGAAGGAGGTGACCAGCGTCATCCAGATGAAGACCGGCATCCGCATCATGGTCATGCCGGGCGCCCTCATGTTGATTATGGTCACAATGAAGTTGAGGGCGGCGGCCACGGATGAGACACCCAGGACTGCCAGACCCAGCAGATAGAACTGCATACCGTCCCCGGGATTGACACCAGGACCCGTCAAAGGAGCGTAGGCAAACCAGCCCGCGTTCGGGGAACCGCCCATGAACCACCCGGACTGAAGCAACAGGGCTCCGAAGAGGAAGACCCAGTAGCTGAAGGCGTTGAGGCGTGGAAACGCCACGTCCCTAGCGCCGATCATCAAAGGCACAACAAGATTGAAGAAGGCTGCGCTGAGTGGCATTATGGCCAGAAATATCATCGTGAGGGCGTGCATGGTGAACAGCTGGCTGAACACCTCCGGGCTGACCAGGCTGTGCTCCGCCCGGGCCAACTGAAGCCGCATAATTGTGGCTTCCACGCCGCCAATCATGAAGAAAATGAAGGCGGTCACCCCGTACAGGGCCCCGATCTTCTTGTGATCAACGGTTGTTATCCAACCCCACAGCCCTGTGGTGCTGGTGGGTCTCTGAAGCACTCCTATCGTTGTTGCCATCTCAGGCCTCCGAGGTTCTTGTTTACGGGCGCTGCCCGTAGTTTGAGAGCATTATACATCACCAGGGTCACTCGCTTCACTCCAAGCTCAGGAGATACGCCACCAGTTCGGTGATCTCCGTGTCGGTAAGAGCCTGATCCGGGTCGTAGTACACGGGCGCGTCTCTGGCCATCAGGTTTCCCGGCTTTATCTGACTGGGGTCTTCGAGCCACTCTCTCAGGTTTTCGGCGTTCAAGTCCCTGATACCCGCGGCCATGGTGCTTCTGCTGGCAATGTGGGTCAGGTTGGGGCCCTTGCTGATCCGAACGCCTTCCCTTATCTCGTAAGCCCGGTTGGGGACATCCCGGTCCGGCAACTCCACCACACCGGAGATTGTATGACACAGGATGCAGCCACTTGTCCTGAAGACATTCAGTCCCGCCTTGGGCAGAATATCGTCGTAATCGTCGCCCGGCGTAGCTGCGTCGGCCAGCTGGGCCTGCGTCCACGCATCGTACTCCTCCTGGGTATCCACAACGACGCGGAATCTCATCCAGGCGTGGGACTCGCCGCAGAACTCGGCGCACTGGCCGAAATACTCGCCGGGGTCGTCCCCCTGGAACCACATGGTGAGGTTCTTGCCCGGTATGATGTCCAGCTTGCCGGCCAGCTTGGGAATCCAGAAGCTGTGGAGAACGTCGCTTGAAGTCAGGTTGACCTCAACCACCGTATCCTCGGGCACGTGAAACTCATTGGACGTCTTCACACCTGAGTCGGGGTATTCTATCTCCCACCACCACTGGTGGGCAGTGATGTTTATCTCCAGCTTGTCACCTGAGGGCGTGTTGGAGACGTAGAACTGGGCCGCCACGGTTGGGACAGCGACCACCGCCAGCACTATGGCCGGGGCAATGGTCCATGCCACCTCAAGGCGCATATTACCGTGGGTCTGCTCCGGCATCCGGTCGTCTTTTCGGCGGAAGCGGAACACTGTGTACAGCAGTCCGCCGCCCACCACAATCATGACGAGCAGCGCCGCCCAGAAGATTACCCAGAAGAGCTGCATCTGCCTCTCGGCAACGGGGCCGTGAGGGTCGAAGGTAGACTGAGGATGGCTTGGGTAGCAGCCCGCCAGCAGGACGACGCCGAGGATTGCGACTAAGGAAGCGAACAAGACTACTGATCGGTGTTTGGAAGTCACTCTTGCGTTCCTTTTACTCGTCAGCCATTATCCACTAAGGGGATGCACACTCCGGCCAATCTCCCTGCCGGACTCAAGCCGTTTGTGTGAAGCGTCACATAGTCTAGCACGGCATTTTCGCATTTTCAAGGGGTTTCGATGGGCAGTCTATCGCTCATTTTAAAGAAATCATCAAGGCCGGGGCCTTTTCCCCATCCTGACCTCCCCCACATGGCAATCGGCTAGTCCCCTATCCCCAGGAAGCCGCGGGTGACCTGGATGAACTCCTCCGGCTTGTCCACAGGCACTACGTGGCCGGCGTCCTCCACGTCCACGTTGCTGAATAGCGGGTTGGCCTTGCACATACGCTCTATGATGTCATCGGAGAGTAGAGGGCTCCCCAAGCCGCGCACCTCCATGATGGGACAGCGGATGGCCTCCAGGCTTCGCCAGTAACGGTCGATGGCCTCCTGGCTCTCCATATCGCTGAGGGGCACGGTCAATAACAGGGGGTCAGCCTTCCACGTCCACTTGCCGTCGTCCCGCTGCTTCATACGGTCCTGCAGATCCCTCCGCAAGCGGGCGTCCGTGGCCCACGGGTTGCCGGCGCGCGCCAACTCTACGGCCTCATCGAAGCTGTCAAACTCCAGGGGCGTTGGCGGGCGGCTGCCCCTCTGCTGCCGGGACTCTTCGCTGGGCTCAGGGCCAATGTCGACCAGGATGACCTTCTCAACCTTGTCCTGGTGATCGGGGGTGTACAGGAGGCTGTTCCACCCTCCCATCGACAGGCCAACGAGGGTAACCTTTTCGAAGCCAAAGGAGTCCACAAGAGCTGCCAGATCCTCCACGAATCGATCCCTTTCGTAGCCGTCTCCGGCCCACTGGCTGCCGCCGTGCCCGCGCTGGTCAAAGGCGTAGACGTGGTAATAAGGGGACATGGCCTCTGCGAACTCATCCCAGATGTGGGCCTGGCCGCTGTGGCCGTGGAGACATATCATGGGCGGCTTACCCTCTGTCCCCCAGTCCAGGTATCGGAGCCTGACGTTGTTGACGGTGACAAACTTCTCCTGCGCTTGCACGGTGGTCATGGCGTCTCCCCTCGAAAGTACTGAAATCTGATGTTGCGCCCCGGTTTCCTGTAGCTCCGAGGCGCTGTCATTGTAACAGCCGAGAGGCTCTGCCGCCAGACCGTCAAGTTATTGGTATTCTCAACACGCGTTGGTTATGCCAACGTCGGTTGGAATACCACTCCCATCCCGCTCATAGCCCGCGCCCGCGCCCCGATCGGAGTCGTGGACAAGGCTTGATGCGGCGAGCGGGCAGCGCCATGCGCCATAGCCAACACGCGCTGGGAGCGCCTCCAGGACGATGTGGGCGATATGCCGTCCGTCCCCGGCTGAGGGCGCGTGGCTTCAGCAGAAGGGCAGGCCGCCAAGGGCAGAAACGCTGCTGCGCAACTGGTCTGCCAGGCTGCTTGGCACGCACCCGCTCAAGTCGGTGTCGCGGAGGTCCAGCCATGTCAGGTTGGAGAGGCTGCCCAGCTCCGCCGGTATCTCCCCCCTCAAGCGGTTGTCGTAGAGGTCCAGATATGTCAGGTTGGAGAGGCTGCCCAACCACGCCGGTATCTCCCCGCTCAAGCCGATGTAGCTGAGGTCCAGATATGTCAGGTTGGAGAGGCTGCCCAACCACGCCGGTATCTCCTCGCTCGAGTAGATGCCGCTGAGGACCAGCCGTTCAAGGTTGGAGAGGCTGCCCAGCTCCGCCGGTATCTCCCCGCTCAAGCCGGTGAAGCTGAGGTTCAGTGATGTCAGGTTGGAGAGGCTGCCCAGCTCCGCCGGTATCTCCCCGCTCACGCCGGCGTTGCGGAGGTCCAGCCATGTCAGCTTGGAGAGGCTGCCCAGCTCCGCCGGTATCTCCCCGCTCACGTCGGTGTCGCTGAGGTCCAGCCTTGTCAGGTTGGAGAGGCTGCCCAGCTCCGCCGGTATCTCCCCGCTCAACTCGTTGTCATCGAGGTCCAGCCTTGTCAGGTTGGAGAGGCTGCCCAGCTCCGCCGGTATCTCCCCGCTCAACTCGTTGTCATCGAGGTCCAGCCTTGTCAGGTTGGAGAGGCTGCCCAGCTCCGCCGGTATCTCCCCGCTCAACTCGTTGTCATCGAGGTCCAGCCTTGTCAGGTTGGAGAGGCTGCCCAGCTCCGCCGGTATCTCCCCGCTCAACTCGTTGTCATCGAGGTCCAGCCTTGTCAGGTTGGAGAGGCTGCCCAGCTCCGCCGGTATCTCCCCGCTCAAGTTGTTGTCGCCGAGGATCAGACTTGTAACGCGCCCGCCATTGGTGGTGACGCCCTCCCATTGGCCGAGGGGCGCGTCGCTCAGCCAGTTGTTGCTTCCATCCCAGTTATCACCGTCCCAGTTCTCACCGTCCGTTGCGTTGTAGAGGGCAACCAGGGCCTCCCGGTCCGTTTCGGCAGAGGTCGGCCCAAGGGTAGGCAGAGGCGGTCTGGTAGCCGCAGGTCCAGGCGCAGCGGTGGCAGTGGGCGCGGCCCCTGACCCTGGCGTGGACGCGGTCCGGTCGGGGCCTGTCACGCCGGATGGCTCATCGGAGCCGCAGGCCGCGAGCGCCACCGTAAGGGCCAGCGCAAGGACAACGCTCAACAGGGTTATGTATCTTGTCGTGTGTGTACGGGTCATTTTCTTTACCTCCCGGTTTTGCCTGGCGCATATATCCACGGATTCATACTGGTATAGAGGAGTTTCTGAGGGCTGTTCAAGGCTGAGACAACCTCTTGACGAGCGGCGCTGTTCGCTATTATCAACAGACCCGGGGAATACCAATTATCTGATGGATTGAACCTAAGGAATCTCTGAATAAGTCTGTGGGTTGAGGCATTATAATAGAGGTGAGCAAACAATGGTGATGGAGGAGTGAAGAGATGATGGAGCAGCCGACATTTGCAGACGTGGAATACGAGAGCAAGAAGCGGAGGACCCGTCGGGAGGTATTTCTGGAACGGATGGATGGTCTGATTCCCTGGCAGCGTCTGGAGGAGCGTATCCGCCCGTATTACCCTAAAGCTGGTCGAGGGCGTCAGCCATATGATTTGTCGGTGATGCTGAGAGTTCACTGCGTGCAGTTGTTCTACAATCTCAGCGATCCTGGGATGGAGGACCCCCGTTTTCACGGGGGCAGGCTCTGCTCTACGAGGCGGAGTCGGTGCGGCGGTTCGTGGGACTGCGGCTGTCGGAGGCGCTGCCAGACGAGAGCACGATACTGCACTTCCGTCATATCCTGGAGAAGCATGAGTTGGGGGAGGGTCTGTTTGAGGAGATCAAAGGTTATCTGGAGTCCCGGGAACTGCGGCTGAGGGAAGGGACCATAGTGGATGCCACCATCATAGAAGCGCCGTCGTCCACCAAGAACCGGGCTGGGGCGCGAGACCCTGAGATGCGCCAGACCAAGAAGGGGAACCAATATCACTTTGGGATGAAAGTGCATATAGGGGTGGATGCGGATACGGGTGTGGTGCACAGCTTAGCGACGACCCCGGCCAACGTGCATGACGTGACCGAAGCCCACCGGTTGCTGCACGGCGGAGAGTCGCAGGTATGGGGGGATGCTGGGTACGTGGGAGTCGAGAAAAGGTGGGAGAATCGGGAGTTGGCGTTGGATTGGCAGGTGGCTATGAAGCCGGGGCGGCGGCGGCAACTGGATCCGGGGAGTAATGCTGCCTTGACGGAGAAGCGCAAGGCATCCATTAGGGCCAAAGTGGAGCATCCCTTCCTGAAGGTGAAGCAGCTGTTCGGTTATGCCAAAGTCCGCTACCGGGGTCTGGCCAAGAACACCCAACGTCTGGCGCTGCTGTTGGGATTGGGTAACTTGTTGACCGCCGAGAGCCGATTGGCGGCCTGAAGTGGGAGCAGTGGGCTCAACTCCGGCTGGAGACCCCTGGTGGGGCCGGTACAAGGCCACCAATGTCCCTATGACGCCCCATCTGTGGCGGAACATTTCCGCAAAACAGGCACAGTCAACTTAAACCCGGCTGATGTCCTGTTATTCAGAGATTCCCTAACACAACCTCTATTGGTAGTCAATCCAGGGTATTTCGATTATAGGAATATGTCATTCTGAGCCGCAGGCGAAGAATCTAAAACCCTTCAGCAAGAACTTGGTCCGAGTATTGAAGAGAAGGAATGGAGGCAAGGACTTCAGACCCTTCGCTGTCGCTCGTAGCCTGTCGAACCATATGAGCGGTGGAGCGCTCCATAAACAACACCTGTAGAGAATGCCAAATTATTAACGGACGCCTGTACCATTGTGATAGAATTCCAATCATTCTATCCCCGGATGGTGTCTGTGTTTCAGGCAGCAGGTACGTACCTTCAGAGAGGCTGGCCGAGCGGTGCATCGGCGCAAATCAAACAGGACCGGCAGACCGGATAAATGGAGGTCTAATGCAGCGCACAGAATCCAGGGTCTCCACCCGCACACTCATTGGTCAGTTGAGCTCCGACATTTCTGAGTACACCCGGGGCTGCGCAGCCCTCTCCCTGGGCCAGGCAAAGGAGAAGCGCGCCGCAGACGCCCTGCTGAAGGCCCTGTCGGACGAGTCCGCCTGGGTGCGCGGCTGGGCCGCCTTCGCACTGGGTGAACTGCAGGAAGCCCGTACCCTGACCGCCCTCTGCAACCTCCTGGGGGATGAAGACCAATGGGTGCGTCAGCAGGCCGCCGATGCCGTGGTCCGCTTTGACAGCCGCCTGGCCAACAGCGCACTGCGTAAAGTCCTCCAGGGTGACAACCCTATGGCGAAGGCGTGGTCCCTCCACGCGATAGCCCAACGCGGCGATCCGGAGTCGGCTCTGGACGTGGTGCCAATACTGGAGGACGAAAGCCGTGCGGTTAGGCTGAGCGCTGTGCGGACTCTCTACCGACTGGGCCAGTCCTCGGCCGTGGCTCCCGTGCGTATGTTCATGCGGGACCCGGATGAGCACCTCAGGGGCGCGGCCGCCTATGCCCTTGGAGCGCTGGGAGACCACGAGAGCGCCTCTGCTCTATCACTGGCTCTGACGGACCCCACGCCGTGGGTGAGGCGAAACGCGGCCTGGTCTCTGCTGGAGCTTGGCGAGTCGCTGCGCCTGGTGGCCTCAATGATCGAGGACACGGACGCAGGTGTACGGACCTTCGCCGCCAGCGCCCGGAAGAGGCTCCAGCAGGCGGAGCAGGCCGGTGACACGGAGCCGGACGGCGAGCCTTCGTCAGGGTGAGGAAAACTCCGCCGTCATTCCTGGGGAAGGAGACCTTTGCGTAACTTGCTCCGAAGCTCCATGTTCCCGTCATTCCTGCGCAAGCAGACATTTGAATAACTCCAGTGTATCTCCTAGAGGAAGCTGTCTTCTTCGTCATTCCCGTGAAAACGGGAATCTAAAGACCTTCTTCCAAGGCGTCACAGTCTTGCAGATAGCGTTCTTAGATTCCTGCCTCCGCAGGAATGACGGTGAGGGCAATTCTTGCGGGATGACGCTATGGGTTACTCAAAGGTCTCCGCAAGCAGGAATCTGAAGTGTCCCATGCGAGACAAAGTAGCTTTGCGAGCAACGCCTTAGATTCCCGTTTTCACGGGAATGACGGTTGGAGCGCCTCCCCCTGGATAAAGCGAGGAGTTATGCAAAGGTCTCTGGGCACGGGCATGGCGGGGGAATTACCAAGCAAGGCCTCTCCCCTATTCCCGTAAAGGTCAGCATTGGGCAATCGCAGGCGCGGCCCAGGATTATCCAAGCTGCGACAGTAGCTCCTGGATGCGGTCTCTACGCTCCTCCAAGCCCTCCAGTCTACCCCTCTCCCGCTCCACCACCTCCGCAGGGGCTTTGCCAGTGAACTCAGTGTTGCTCAGCCTCTGTGACAGCCTTTGGAGATTCTCAAGGCACTCCTGAAACTCCTGCTCCAACCGGCTCCGCTCTCTGGCCGTATCCACCAGCCCCTCCAGCGGGACGAGAACCGTCGCTCCACTGAGAACCACGGACACGGTCTTGTCCGCCGGTGGTCTTGGTGATCCCTCCTCCTGGAACAGCAGAGGCTCCGTTCTGGCCAGGCTCTTTATCGCCGGAGCCTCTTCCACGAGGGCAGCGCTGGACGCCGACAGCTCTACCACGGTCTGCAGGGGTTGGCTGGGAGGTATCTTGAACTCCGCACGCACGTTTCGTATCGCTCTGACAATACCCGTCAGGAGGTCTATCTCCTCTTCGGCCTCCTGGTTGAGGACGCCCGTTTCCGGGTAAGGGTATGGCGCTACTATGATGGCCTCGGGCAGATCGTCTCTCTCCGGCAGACGGTCCTTGAGGCTCTGCCATATCTCCTCCGTCACAAAGGGGATGAACGGGTGCATCAGGCGGAGGCTCTTCTCCAGAACGTGAACAAGGACAGGCAAAGGAGACGCGTCCTCGCCGGTCCGCAGTCTCAGCTTCGCCATCTCGATATACCAGTCGCAGAACTCTCCCCAGAAGAAATCGTGTATCTCCCGTTGAGCCTCTCCGAACTGGAACTCCTCCATGTAGCGCTGAACGCGAGACGCCACCCTGTTCAGCCGGCTGACTATCCACCGGTCCTGCCTGTGGTCAGTGGCGGGAGCCTGCCAGCCCTGCGGCGCCGGCGATTCGTCGATGATTGTGAGCACGTACCTGGCGGCGTTCCACACCTTGTTCACGAAGTTCCTGCTTGCTCCCAGCTTGCCTGCGTTGATGCGCATGTCGTTGCCGGGGGTGTTACCCGTGATGAGGGTGAAGCGAAGGGCGTCGGCGCCGTATTCTTCCAGGGCATCGATGGGGTCCGTGACGTTGCCTCGGGTCTTGCTCATCTTGGCCCCGTGTTCGTCCCTGATGAGGCCATGAAGATACACGTACTGAAAGGGTATGTCACCCGTGTTCTCCAGCCCCATCATAATCATCCTGGCCACCCAGAAAAAGAGGATGTCGTAGCCGGTTTCCATCACAGTTGTGGGATGGAAATACCTGAAATCCTCGGAGTTGTCCGGCCAGCCAAGTGTTGAATGGGGCCACAGAGCCGATGAGAACCAGGTGTCCAGCACGTCCGGGTCCTGGACAAGGTCGCCGCCTCCGCAGGAGGGGCACGCCCCCGGCGCTTCCACGCCTACGATGGGCGCTGCGTCCAGGTCCACGAAGATGTGCCTGGCCCCGGCTTCCATCTCATCCCAGGATAGTCCTCTATCCCTGAGGGAGCGGTATGTGCCGCTTGAAGCGCCATCCGACTCCGCCAAGACTACCTGTATGCTGTCCCCGGAACAATCGAGGCAGTACCAGGCCGGGATGCGATGCCCCCACCAAAGCTGGCGGCTGATGCACCAGTCCCGAATATTCTCCATCCAGTTGAGGTACACCCTGGCGAACCTATCGGGGATTATCTTTATCCGCCCGTCCAGGACAACGTCCATAGCCGGCTTTGCCAGGCTCTCCATACTGACGAACCACTGCTTGCTCACCAGAGGCTCCACGGCCACGGAGCAGCGGTCACAGTGACCCACGGAGTGGACATAAGGCTCTATAGCCTCAAGCAGACCATCCTCTTCCAGGTCTCGTAGAATGGCTTCACGGCACTCGAACCTGTCCATGCCTTCGTAGGGCCCGGCTTCCCGGTTCATTGTGCCGTCCAGGTTCATGGCGGTAATGACAGGCAGGCCATGTCGCTGGCCCACCTCGAAGTCCACCGGATCGTGTCCGGGTGTAATCTTCAACGCCCCAGTGCCGAAAGTGGGATCAACTGCCTCATCGCCAACGACCGGGAGGGGGCGATTCAGCACCGGAAGGAGCACCCTCTTTCCACTGAGGTGGCCGTATCTTTCGTCATCAGGATTCACCGCAACTGCGGTATCGCCCAGCAGGGTCTCAGGGCGTGTGGTGGCCACAGTTACGTGGCCTACGCCTTCCTCAAGGGGATACCGTATATGGTAGAGGAAGGACTGCTCCTCAATGTGCTCCACCTCCAAGTCCGACAGGGCCGTGGAACACCGGGGGCACCAGTTGATTATCCGCTCTCCCCGGTATATGAGTCCCTTGTCGAACAGGTTGCCGAAGGTGGTGCGGACCGCTCTGCTGGGGCCTTCGTCCAGCGTAAACCGACGCCGGCTCCAGTCGCAGGAAGCTCCCAGGCGCTTCTGCTGCTCGTCTATGGTGTGGCCGTACAGGTCAACCCACTGCCAAACACGCTCCAGGAACTTCTCCCTTCCCAGCTCCTGCCTGGTGACCCCCTCCTGGGCCAGCGCACGCTCCACGACCATTTGCGTCGCTATGCCAGCGTGGTCGGCTCCGGGGAGCCACAGCGTCGGGTCTCCCTTCATCCGATGCCATCGGGTCATTATGTCTTCCACAGTAGCCACCAGGGCGTGGCCCAGATGCAACTCTCCCGTCACGTTGGGTGGAGGCATTATGATGACGAAGGGTTCTTTGGACGGGTCCATCTTCGGCGTGAAAAATCCCCCGTCCGTCCAGAACTTGTAGAGACGCTGCTCCACGCTTGCGGGGTCGTACGCCTTGGGGATATCGGCGGCGCTCTGCTCTGTTTGTCTCATATCTGAAGAACCAGCCTCGACTACTGGGATAAGGATGCGATTACGTACCTATTCTATCACTCCCTTGAGACCAGTCAACGAGATGTGGCGCGGCAAGTTTTAATAGAAGTGTAATGTATGTAATGCGGGTGCGAGCCGTGACTGGCTTACTGGGGCCGCGGTCTATCAGATCAGCCATTCCTGCGGAAGGAGAGCTTTGGACTACCTCGCTTCGGCGCGACCACTCCCGTCGTCACTCCCGTGCAGAGAGACCTTTGCGTAACCCATAGCGTCATCCCGCAAGAATTGCCACACCGTCATTCCTGCGGAAGCAGGAATCTAAAAACTCTGTCTGCAAGGCTACGATGTCTTGGAATAGGGGCCTTAGATTCCCGTTTTCACGGGAATGACGGAGAAGATAGCCTCTTCTAAGAGATACACCGGGGTTATGCAAAGGTCTCTGCAGACGGGAGTCCACGCCCCACCCCGCCTGGATTCCCGCTCGGAGCCTGCCCCGTACCTGATACGGAGACGGGAATGACGGTGGCAGGAATAAGGGCCTCCCTACCGGGCGCGCCCTTCCTGGCGCATCTTCTCCAGGAACAGGATTCCCTTGCGGGTATCGCTGGCTACCCTGGCGCCCTCGCTGTTCTGCAACCGGTACTTGAACAGCCAGTAGGTGAACTCCTTGATCTCGGTCAGAGTCATGGACTCGCTTGCCGGGTAGCCCTTCTTCTCGCGGAAGAGCTTCAGGAGCGTATCCTGATCAAGGCCATAGACGCGGTGAAAGGCCAGGTCGGTGACTCCCGACGGCGATTGTACCCCTCCGCTGTGTATCCTCTTCCACTCCTCCTCCTCCACGCACTGGACAACGGCCTCTTCGACGACAACCCCGTACCAGTAGTTCAAATAGGCGCTGTATTTCTGATGACCCAACAGGTCCTTGAACCCCTCGCCGGAGACTGACCCGGAGACGTCTCCGGTGAACAGCAGATCCCTCTTGGCTTCCTCCGGCACAAGGCCGTCCACCTCCACCAGAAGGCGTTCAGCCAGAAGCAGCCAGTCGAAGGCCTCCCCGTCCAGGAGGTACTTGTTGCGACGCCCCTGGAAGGTCTCCTCAGGCGTAGTCCACAGGGCCATCGACTTCAGCAGCGCCTGGATCCAGTCCCTGCCCTCTGCAATGGACTTCTTCAGGTGGTGTATAGCCTGGGGATCGCCCAGGATCTCCTGCCCCCTGCTCTGCCCGTCCACAGCGTCCGCCATCAGGCCCTCCTCCCCAGGAACGAGAGGAACTCCGATACAGGCCTGGTGTTCACGATATCCCCTGCCCTGCACCATCCCCTCCGAGCGACGGCCACGCCAAAGCGCATGTTGTCCATGTGCTCCAGGGAATGGGAGTCGGTGCTGATGACTAATGGCGCGCCCAGCTCCCTGGCCCTCAGGACGTGGGTGTCCTTGAGGTCCAGCCTCTCCGGGGAGGCGTTGATCTCCATAGCGGTTCCCGTCTCAGCGGCGGCCCTGAACACCGCCTCTACGTCTATGTCTATTGGCTCCCTCTCGCCCAGAAGCCGCGTGGTCAGGTGCCCGACGATGTTCACGTGGGGATTGCGCATGGCGCTGATCACCCTCTCGGTCGTCTTGTCACGCTCCTGGCCCATAGCGGAGTGAACTGAGGCCACGACCACGTCCAGCTCCGCCAGAATCTCGTCCGGGTAGTCCAGAGAGCCGTCCGCCCTGATGTCCACCTCGGAGCCGGTCAACACCCTGATGTCGGGCAGGCTCGCATCCAGCGCCCGGACGTTGGCGATGTGGTTTCTCAGGCGCTCCTCGCTCAGCCCGTTGGCTATGCCCCTGCCCGCGGAGTGGTCGGTGATGGCGACGTACTCATAGCCTCGCTTTCTGGCGGCTTCAACCATAGCCGCGAGGGGCTCCCGACCATCGCTTTCATTGGTGTGGCAGTGGAGGTCACCCCTGATGTCCTGCACCGTTACAAGGTCCGGCAGCGTCCCCTGGGCGGCCCTCTCCACCTCCCAAAGTCCCTCACGCAGCTCCGGCGGTATGGGCTGCAAGCCCAACCGAGCGTAGAAGGAGTCCTCATCCGGGAATTTCTCTATTTCGCCGGTCTCGATGTTTGTGATGCCGTACTCGTTCAGGGAGAGACCCATCTTGCGGGCGTAGTCCCGGAGGCGGATGTTGTGCTGCTGGCTACCGGTGAAGTACTGGATCAGAGCGCCGAAGCCAGCGTTGTCCACCATGCGCAGGTCAACCTGAAGGCCGCCGTGCACCACGACGCTTGCCTTGGTGGGGCCGTGCACCAGGACGTCCTGCACCAGTGGAAGCTCCACAAAGGCGTTGAGCACCTCTTCCGGCTGCTCGGACGTGCCCATTATGTCTATGTCACCGATGGTCTCCTGCCACCGCCTGAGGCTGCCGGCAACGCCTATCTGCTGAATGCCCGGGCACCTCTCACGGAGGGCGTTGACTACGGCTTCCGAAACCGGCAGAGCGCGGCCCAGGGGCACGCGAGTGTCCTTGGTGCGCAGGGAGGCAATGTGGCGGGCAATGTTCTCCGCCGTCTTCTTTCCAAGGCGTGGAAGGGCCGCCAGCCTGCCGTCTGAAACCGCCTGCTCCAGGGCATCGACGGTGGATATGCCAAGTTCAAGGCTTATCCGGAGCGCTGTCTTGGGGCCTATGCCAGGCACGTCCATAAGTGTAAGGATGCCCTCCGGGAACTCCCCCTTCAGTCCCTCGTAGTATTCCAGATTACCGGTCTTGACCAGCTCCTGTATTTTCTGGGAGATAGCCTCTCCAATGCCCGGTATCTCCCGGAGGTTCTCCCCGTCCTGCACCATCCGGCTCAGCTCCACTGGCAGGTGGTCGATGGTGCGCGCCGCCCGCTGGTAGGCGCGTACCGTGAACACCGTCTCTTCCTTAAGCTGCAGAAGAGCGGCTATCTTCTCAAAGACCTGGGCTATCTCGGCATTGTTCATACAGGCTAGAATTTCCTAGTGGGTATCGCCAAATTTGTCATTCTGCCACATCGTCGTTCCTCCCCAATATGTCATTCCTGCGGAAGCAGGAGTCTGACTCACACTATCTGGCTGTACAAGTCTGACCATGAGGGATTATTTTTCTCAATTAACTCGATTTTCCAAGCCCTCTTCCATTTCTTGAGGGCCTTTTCTCTGCTTATGGCTCCCTCTATAGACCCGTGAACTTCATACCAGACTAGCTTATGCACTCGATAACGCTTGGTAAAGCCCTCTGCAACGTCATTCTTGTGTTCCCAGACCCGTCGAACCAAATCTGAGGTAACGCCGATGTATAGGGCTCCATTTGGCCTACTTGCAAGGATGTAAACACAGGGCATTGCCATGTTTTGATATGTCTAGATTCCTGCTTTCGGAGACCTTTGAATAACCCTTAGCGTCATTCCGCAAGAATTGCCCTCACCGTCATTCCTGCGGAAGCAGGAATCTAGAAACGCTGTCTGCAAGGCTGCGAAGCCTTGGAAGAAGGTCTTTAGATTCCCGTCCCCGTATCGGAGTACGGGGCAAGCTTCGCAGGAATGACTATGAATGTAGCACAACTTGATCTCCCTCATCTCCCATGCACTGTTCTAGTGTGAACACGCCCTATCTCACCCTAAGCCGCACCGGCAGAAGGCTCTCCCGGGTATAGAATTTTTCCACTATCTCAGAGCCGAACTTGGCGAGAAATAACTCGACTATCGCAGCCCTTTCGGTCTCCGTGTTTTCAACAGTCTCCATAGTGACGGAGAGGCTCGCCCCCGCTATCTCTACACTCGCCGACGGATTCGCCTGGAGGTTTCTGTACCAGTGGTTCGGCCGGCCGTCTTCAGCAGATCCCGCCAGAAGATTTATACGGCCATCGTCATAGGCGAACCACAACTCCACTCTACGCGGCAACCCAGTGCTGCGGCCCGTAGTGGTGAGGTGCAGCTCGTTGGCGGTGTGAAGAGGAGATTGGATGTCGTTTTCCGATGCCATGAGAGACCAGTCCCGGCTAAGCTGCTACCCCGTGGCAACGCTTGTACTTCTTGCCGCTGCCGCAGGGACAGGGATCGTTCCGACCCACCTTCCGAGCGCCGGTCTGCGCCTGGCGGCCCCCCGCCGGCGCCTGGGGACTCTGCACCCTGCGGACCGCGGGCTTCGCTTCGAGTCCCGTGTGGTAGATGGTGTGGACGATGTCGTGCTGGATGCGGGCCAGCAAGCTCTGGAACATCTCGTGCCCCTCCCGCTTGTACATGACCAGGGGGTCACGCTGCCCAAAGGCCTGAAGGCCAATGCCCTGACGCTTCTCCTGAATGGCGGTGAGGTGATGCACCCAGTGGGTGTCCATTATGCGCAGCATAGCCAGGCGCTCCAGCGTCCGCATCTCCTCGGAGCCAAACTGCTCCTCCCGCTCTCCATACATGGCGTCGGCGTGCTCCAGTAGCCGCTCCTCCACCTCATCCTGGTGCATCCCGGCAATGCTGTCCCTGTCCAGGCCGGGCGGCATTGGGAAAATGGTCTGAAGCTCAGAGGTGAAGGTATTCAGGTCCCACTCCTCGCTGTCCTGGCTGGATAAATGGGTGGACACCAGGGATGAAAGCTCCTTGTGGATCATCTCCTGTATGTTGGCCTTCAGGTCAAAACCCTCCAGAGTCTTGCGGCGCTCGGAGTAGATAACGTCGCGATGCGCGTTGGCTACGTCGTCGTACTCCACCAGGTGTTTGCGCGCCTCGAAGTGGGAGCTCTCCACCTTGGTCTGGGACGCCTCTATGGACTTGTTTACCAGGCGGTTCTCGATGGGGACGCCCTCCCCCATGCCGGCCCATTCCATGACCCCCTTTATGCGCTCTCCACCGAATCGCCGGATGACGTCGTCCTCCAGGGAGACGTAGAACCGGGAGCTTCCGGGGTCTCCCTGCCTGCCCGCGCGGCCCCGGAGCTGGTTGTCTATGCGGCGGGACTCGTGGCGCTCCGTCCCTACGATGTGAAGCCCCCCCAGATTCACAACTCTGTCGTGGGCCTCCCGCCACTGCTCCGGGGACAGGTCCAGGCTTGCCGGATTGCCTCCAAGGATTATGTCAGTGCCGCGCCCGGCCATGTTTGTGGCCACGGTGACGGCCCCTGGGCGTCCGGCCTGCGCCACGATTGTGGCCTCACTCTCGTGATGATTGGCGTTGAGAACCTGGCAGGATATGCCGCGGCTCTTGAGCCTGTCGCTCAGCGTCTCAGATTTCTCAATGGAGACTGTGCCCACGAGAACGGGGCGGTCCGTCTTGTGCACCTCCTCCAGGTCGTTCACTATGGCCTGGAGCTTGGCCTTCTCCGTGGCGTACACCACGTCCGTGTAGTCCTGGCGAATCATCGTCTCGTGGGTGGGAACTGAGACCACCTCAAGGCCGTATATCTTCGACAGCTCCTCGGCCTCGGTGGCGGCAGTGCCGGTCATACCCGCCAGCTTTGTGTACATACGGAAGTAGTTCTGGAGGGTGATGGTCGCATAGGTGATGCTCTCCCGCTGCACCTTGACGCCCTCCTTGGCCTCGATGGCCTGGTGGAGGCCGTCCGAGTAACGACGGCCCTCCATGAGACGCCCCGTGTGCTCGTCCACGATGACCACCTGGCCGTTTTGCACCACGTACTCCGTGTCCTTGGCGTACAACTCCCGCGCTTTCAGGGCGTTATCTATGTAGTGGGTGTATTCTACGTTGCTCAGGTCGTACAGGTTGCCCACGTTCAGCCACTGCTCCATCTTGGCGATGCCCGGGTCTTTGGGGGTGACGGAGCGGTGCCTCTCGTCAACTTCAAAGTCCTCCCCCCTATTGAGGCGGAAAACCAGTTTGGCGATCGTGGTGTAGACCTGGGTCGGCTCCTGGGCCGGGCCGCTGATGATGAGCGGCGTCCTCGCCTCGTCGATGAGAATGTTGTCCACCTCGTCCACTATGGCGTAGTGCAGATCGCGCTGCACCTTCTGGGAGTTGTCGACCATCATGTTGTCCCGCAGGTAGTCAAAGCCGAACTCGTTATTGGTCCCGTAGGTGATGTCAGCGGCGTAGGCCTCCTGCCTCCCAACGGGCCTCATCCTCGCCAGGCCGGAATCATCGTCACTGACGGATGAGTCGTAGAGGAGGGCGGCCTGGTGCTGCAGACACCCTATCGTGAGGCCCAGCATGTCGTAGATGGGGCCCATCCACTGGGCGTCTCTCTTGGCCAGGTAGTCGTTGACGGTTACAACGTGGATGCCACGCCCGGCGAGGGCGTTCAGGTAGACGGGCAGGGTCGCGACCAGGGTTTTGCCCTCTCCCGTCCTCATCTCTGCTATCTTGCCTTGATGGAGGACAATACCCCCCATCATCTGTTCGTCGAAGTGCCTCTGGCCCAGGGTTCGCCTGGCCGCCTCCCGGACGGCGGCAAAGGCTTCCGGCAGAATTTCATCCAGGTCCTGCCCGCGCTGAATGGCCGCACGGAACTCCAGGGTCTTGCCCCGAAGCCCTTCGTCCGACAGCCTCTCCAGGTCAGGCTCCAGGGAGTTAATCCTCTTGAGCAGGGGTTGCAGCTTCTTGACGACCTTCTCGTTGGACTCCCCGAGAAAGCCGAATATCTTGTTTACCATTATCTACGGTATCTCCTATTCGAACATGGCTCCTATTGAGAGGCCTTCGTGAATCCTGCGGATGGCCTCCCCCAGGAGCGGCGCCACCGACAGCACTGTCACTTTGCCGTTCTGCTTCTCCTCCGGCAGGGGTAGGGTGTCCGTGGCAACAAGCTCCTTGATGGGGCTGTTGGCAATCCTGTCTGCGCCTGGCCCGGAGAGAACCAGGTGGGTGCAGCAGGAATAGATGTCCTTCACCCCGGCCTTTTGCAGCGCCTCTATGGCAGAGGTCAGGGAGCCCGCGGTGTCGATCTCGTCGTCGAAGGTGAGGGCGTTCATTCCCTCAACGTCTCCTATAATGTTGAGGCTCTCGGAGTTGTCGGCGTTGCCGACACGCCGCTTCTCTATGATTGCCAGAGGAACGCCCAAACGGGCGGCCATATCCCTGGCCCGCTTGCTTATGCCGATGTCCACCGCCACGACCACGAGGTTCTCCAGGGCCTTGTCCTGGAAGTAGCGGGCCAGAATGGGCAGGGCGGTAAGCTCGTCCACCGGAATGTTGAAAAAGCCCTGTATCTGGCCGGCGTGCAGGTCGACGGTCAGGACGCGGTCTGCCCCGGCGACACTCAGGAGGTCGGCAACCAGACGGGCCGTGATGGGCACCCTGGGCTGGTCCTTCTTGTCGGTGCGCCCGTAGGCGTAGTACGGCGTAACGGCGGTGATGCGACCCGCGGAGGCCCTCTTGGCGGCATCGATCATAATGAGCAGCTCCATAATGTGATCGTTGACCGGGTAGGTGAAGGGCTGAACGAGGAATACGTCCCGCTGCCGTATGTTCTCCTGGAACTGGACAAAGGTGTTGTCGTTGCTGAACTTGAACACATTGGACTCCCCCTTGGGTATGTTCAGGTAGCGGCTCACGTCCAAGGCCAGGGACTGGTTTGAACTTCCTGAGAACACCATCGGCGGTTCATCACGACGCAACATTTGATACCCTCACGCTGGTTAGATTAGCATCCGGGCCCGCGAACCCACAGACCTTTGAATTACCCTATATCCCTTCCATCGCTTGCGGGGAAAGGTTAGAGCCTGCCCCGTACTTGATACGGGGATGGGAGCATACAAACCATGTATCCTACACACGATTCACCCCCATCTCAATCTTCCCCCTTCGAGGGGGAAGAGGCTTTGGCGCCCAACAAATTACTTCTGCAATGGTCTCCGTGCCCACGGGCAGGCCTGGAGAGATTCCACCCCTTGCCATTCTAGGGTCGATTATAGCATAGCTGCGGCCTGCCCCAAACCCGCAAGTAATCCACGTGAACCACAGAATTGACGCTCCATAGCAGCCGACGCGGGGTATAATCCAGAGCAGCGCACGTCCACATGAACTATCAGCAGGACGTTATCGAAATATGGCGAGAGTATACAGAATAACCCTTCTCAGACAAATTCTGAACCGCATGGTGACGGTCTACGTGAGGCTAGGATTGCCGCCTCGAAAGTACCACCTGCTCACGGTCAGAGGGCGCAGGAGCGGGAGAATGCAGACCACGCCCGTCTCCGTGATGGAGCTTCAGGGGCAGCGGTGGCTGGTGTGCCCCTACGGGGAGCGGCAGTGGGTGAAGAACGCCCGGGCCGCCGGCGAAGTGTCGCTGACCAGGGGACGCCGCACGGAGACCGTCGCCGTTGAGGAGGAGCTTGACCAGGTAAAGAGCGCCAGTGTGCTCAAGCGGTACGCCCGGGAGGAGCCAATCACCCGCCGATTCTTCAATGCAACCCCCGGCTCGCCCATTGAAGACTTCATCCTGGAGGCATCCCGGCACACGGTGTTCCGCATAGCCGGGCCGACGGGATAGAGCGGAACAAGGCGGGTTGTGAAAGACCGCTCCTCTCTGTCATTCTGAACCCTTCGGCTACTCTCAGGGTAAACTACGTGAAGAATCCAGAGCCTCCGACCGGCTAGCGCTCAAGTCTACCCACCCGGGACTCTCCGATTCCATGTACAGCCTGTGAGTCTCGTTGGTCAGAATGAATACGTAATATTCGCGCAATGGTTTGGGATTCTTCGTCGCTCCGCTCTTCAGAATGACAACTGCGCGCCTCTTTCAGTAGTCACTTGGACTTACGAAAAGGTCTCCCCCATAGAGGGGTTTCAATCCAGGAAGCCCCACGCCATAATCCATCCACAGCAAAATAAGGAAGGGAGACTCGACATGCCCAATCCGGTTATACACTGGGAGATCACAGGAAAGGACGCCCCCAAGCTCCAACAATTCTACGCGAACCTGTTCGGGTGGAACGTGGACTCCAACAACCCGATGAACTACGGCCTGGTGGACACGCAGACGGAGGACGGAATAAACGGAGGCATAGCCCAAGAGCAGGAGTCGGCTAGGCGCGTCACGGTGTACGTGCAGGTGGACGACCTCCAAGCGTACCTGGACAAAGCGGAGAGCTTGGGAGGCAAGACTATTCTGCCCCCCACAATGATCCCGGACACGGTCACACTGGCCATGTTCACCGACCCGGAGGGGAACATCATGGGTATGGTAGCCGGGTAAAACCCTGGACGGACCTGACAGGCCAATCTACGGCCCCATTTGACCCTGCGGCCTCCGCGCCTATCTGCAACGGAGAATCCCTTGAGAGGAACTATTTCCATCGACGCGGAGGCCGCAGGTGGTCGGGACTAGCTGTACACGGTCTGCTTGAGGGGCGCCGTGTACAGGTCCGCAGCCCTCGCGGACGCCCAAGTCCCATGTATGCGGCGAAGCCTTTCGCTTATGAGGCCGGACAACGCGGTCATCACTGAGTAGCCGAACTCGCAGTCCCGGTCCATCTCTTCTCTTAGCGCCGCGGCGTCTATGTTGACCATTGTGCATTCCCTTGTGGTCTCCGCGCTTAGAGTAGCCCTGTAGGGATCTATCAACGAAGACCATCCAAAGGTGCCGTAGGGGTCGATTACGGAGACTATGGAGCGCAGGGTGGCGTCTCCACTCCACAACCTGACACCCATAGTGAGCTTAACGGACCCGCGCTCCAGCAGGTACAACTCGTTCAGCGCATCACCCTCCCGGAACACGTCGGCTCCGGCGGGAACGAACTGCACCCTGGCCATGTCGGCCACCCTCTTCAGCCTGGACTCATCCAACGATGCAAAGAGACTGGTTTCTCCTATCAGTTTAACGACGGACATAGTAAGACCCTCCCAGTAAAGCTATTCCCAAGGCCTACGCTATTTCGTAGTCATCCAATCACCCCCTCCTGGCGGGGTTCCATCCAGCCCCGCCCGCTTTTCGGGAGCCGCTCCATCTTCTCCCCGCCCTATCGACTAATCCCGGCAATCCGAGCCTCTCTCCGATACGTGAAACCCGTACGCCCCACAATGGCCGAATGCCTATTCAAGGAGAGAATACAACAGGAATTACATTATGTCAATTTTGTGCGATATATCACACTCTTTCCATAGGCCCCACCTGCTTGTGATACGTATCACGTATATTATGAGGCAAAGTACAAAGCGATTACGCGCATTGGCAAGGCGGCGACTCCAGCACTGCTATGCCTCGCCCAATCTGTGCATCAGGCGGCGCTTGGGACAAGCACAGCCGACGCCTTGGAGACAACACACTACAGGGTGGCTACAAGCTCCCGGTAAATTGAGGCTTCTGCGTGACTCCGGCGCTTTCCAAAAGAGGCGCGCCCGCGACCATTCCGAAGGGAGCACAGTTAAATGAGGAATTTAGAGCGCTACCCGCAAGGCTGTGTTTCCCTGGATGAAACGCTCCAGATTCCTGTCCCCGCATCAAGTGCGAGGATATGCTTTCGGAGACGTTTGAATAACTCCGGTGTACCTCCTGGAAGAGGCTATTTTCTCCGTCATTCCCGTGAAGCTTGCCCCGTACTCCGATACGGGGACGGGAATCTAAAGCCCTTCTTCCAAGGCGTCGCAGTCTTGCAGACAGCGTTTTTAGATTCCTGCCTCCGCAGGAATGACGGTGAGGGCAATTCTTGCGGGATGACGCTAAGGGTTATTCAAAGGTCTGCTTCCGCAGCAAAGACGGGCCCTTACAAGACCACGTCAGGGTATGAAAGTGGGCCATTTTCATACCCATTACACGGAGCGGAGCTTCGGAGGAGTTTATGTGAAGGCTTTGTCTGTTTGGAAGCTTCCGAGAGGCGGATCTGCCCGTTACCCTTTACGCCCCGATTTTGATCCCTCCCTGGCAGGCCCTGTGCAGGGTCTCGATGGCGGACAGCAGCGCCAGGTGGCTGGTCATGGGATTGTCCGGGTGTGGCACGTTCTCCATTGTGAATCGGAGGGTCCCGCTCCTGCCCCGAGCGTATATCTCGTGGATGTTGCCTTGGGCCTCCGGATCGGCGATGATCCGCACCTTGGTCCGCTCCGGCCCTATCCCGGCCAGGCTGAGCACTGATGCTACATTGATATTGAATGGGAAGCGCTTCACAGCTTCCAGGGCGTTTCCCTCGAAGACCACCTGGGCAGACGTGATCGCCTCGGCCGGAGTCTGGGATGTAGCCGTTACGTCGACCAGGGTGCCGGGAGGCTTGCGGGTGGTGAGGGTCACCTCCTCCAGCTCGTCCCGCGCCGCCCGAATGGCGTCGATGCCGCCCACGGCCCCGGAGGGCGCGAACACCCGGCAGTCCTTCTCATCGGCCAGAGCTGCGAGCCTCGAAAGCAGCCCGCCGTCCAGAAGGGCTCCCGTGCTCATAATGAGCAGGTCCTTGCCGTGAGAGAGCGCGACCTCGCCGTACCGGCGCACGGCATCCTGGGAGGCGGCCTCAACCACCATGTCCACGCCCTCGGAGGCCGCGAGGTCGTCGAAGGATGACGCAGGTTTGGGACTGCCCTTCAGCCGTTGGGCCAGGCTCCGTGCAGCGCTCTCGTCCTGGTCGAACAAAGCGACCAGGACCGCGCCCGGGACTTTTCCTTCGTCAACTGCGAGGGCCAAGCCGCGGCCTATGGCCCCGCACCCCAGAAGGCCTATTCTCTGTTCTCGACTGGTCATAATGCTCCTCCGGCACTATATTAGCAGGTCTGGAGGGCAAGGTGTATACGCTCTCAGCAAAGAGGGCTTGAGGCGCAGGGGCGCGTTCTGGAGAGCCGGGGTGTTGCGCTTTACACGAATGCGTGTAGAATATCGGTATGGAATACAGGAAACGGCGGGCGCCGAACCACCAGTGGGACGCCGAGAAGGTGAAGGCGCTGAGGGACCACATGGGCCTCACCCAGCAGCAGATGTCGGAGGAGCTGGGCACCCGCCAGCAGACCATCAGCGAATGGGAGAGGGGCATGTACCGGCCCCGGGGCGTCTCCCGCACCATGCTGAACATCATAGCGGACGGAGCGGGGTTCAGGTACGAGACGGACAACTCCGGGGAGCCGGTCAAGAGCGAGGAAGAGACTGGAACGGGTTGAGAGGGGCGAATCGCTCAGGGGCTTACGGCGCGGTGACAGTCCCGGAGGGGCGCGGCAGGGCCATCGTGCAGAGAGACACAAAGCGTACAGGGAGGGGAACACGAACAAGCTAAAGAGCAGGGACATCCGGGAGGTCCAGGTATCGGAGTGGTGGCGCAGCGGCGCCATCAAGACGGTGGTAACCACGGAGGGGCGCTACCTCAGGGTGCTCTACCCGGGGAGGCCCATGCCCCACGCCGGCCCGGACTTTCGGGACACTCTGCTGATCACTGAGGAGGGAGACCTTATCCGTGGAGACACGGAGGTGCACCTGAGGCGGCGGGACTGGGACGGCCACGGCCATCGAGGAGACCCTCGCTACGACCGGGTGGTGCTCCACCTCTTCCTGCGCGGCGGAGGCAGACCCCCGGAGCCGGGAACGCAGGTTCAGGAGGTGTTGCTGGGAGACCCGGGAACCAGCCTGACGCAGACTGGAAAACCGCCAAAGCAACTCATGCCACAACCAGGCGTCGTCGCACCTCTGGAGCGCCTGAGCGCCCTGCCCTTGCGGGAGCTGGAGCAGGCGCTGGAGGAAGCCGGGGAGAATCGGTTCCTAGGCGCGGCCTGCGCCTTTACAAAGCGTCTCCGGGGCGGAGACGCACAGGAAGAGCTGTACACGGGCGTTATGGAGGCGCTGGGGTACAGCCAGAACAGCGCCCCTATGGAGTTGCTGGCCCGAGGGCTTCCCCTGCGTCGTCTAAGGGAGCTGGCCGGACCGGGAATGGACCCCGCGGCCCTGGAGGCTATCCTCCGTGGGGCGGCGGGGCTGCTTCACCACCAGCTCAGCCTGGGCCTTCCCGACGCTATTGGAGATGACAGCCGCGCAAGGGAGATGGAGGCCATCTGGCGGGTCGCCGGGTCGCCGGTTGTTGTCCCAAGCGGCACTTGGAGCAACGCCGGGCTGAGGCCTCACAACAGACCCGCCCGTCGGCTGGCGGGCGCCGCCGCCCTGATAGGAAGATTCCGGGACGACGGGCTGCTGGAAGGTCTTGGGGACACGCTTCAGAGTAGGAGAGCCGTGGACTTGGAGAGGGCGTTAGTGGTGGTGGATAATGGGTTCGCTCCTCAACTGTCAGATACTCACAACGCCAAGACCAGGGCGCCAGCCCTCATAGGGAAAAACCGGGCCAGGGAAATAATCATCAACGTACTGCTGCCCTTTTTCTACGCCAGGGCGCATCTCCTTGGAGACCCTGGCTTGGGAAGGCGGTGCCTGGAGCTGTACCACAGATTCCCGCCGGGCCAGGAGAACGAGGTCACCCGGGAGATGAAGGGGTTACTGGGTCTCTCCGGGGAAGGGCGGCGCGCGATAAACTCCGCCGGCAAACAGCAGGGGCTGATTCACCTGTACGGGTTGCTGAGCGGCCAGGACGGGCGAGAGGCCTCTTGACAGACGACGGGATGGGCTCAATGAGCGCAGCGCCCCAGGACCTCCCCATGATGGCCGGCGAGGGCATGGACATGGCCTTCGGAGAGAAGGCGGGCCCGGGCGCGGATGCGGCAAAGGAGAAGAACGCCCTGCTGCTAACGGATCGCAGGGTCATCCGGCTCTCCAGGGCAAAGAGGGGCATGGCAGTGACCTTCCTCTCCCTAGGTGACATCCACGGCGCAGAGGTAACCCACCGACCGAGGAGCGCGAAACGACTTTTTCGCATGGCGCTGCTGCTGGCCGGGGCGGGAGCCGCCCTGATCGCCGTCGAGTGGCACCCCCTGTCCTGGGCGCTAGGGGCACTGCTGGGCCTGGGGGCGATGCACCACTTATACCAGTACATCTCCGTATCCCAGGAGGGGTCAATCCTCTTCCGAACGACCCAGCAGGAGCTGAGCATACCCTACCGGGGTCGAGGCGCGGAGCAGGCCTACGACCTGGTGAACAGGTTCTTCCAGCTGAAGGCCATGTACTCCCCTACCACCGACGTTGGCAGCGACAGCCGCGGTGACAGGGAATACATCGAAAGACCGGGCAAGCCCTTCAGGCGGCTGTGGTCGCGGGGCCGGGAGGTTTGGTACGAGACGTGGTTCCTGGACAGAAATACTCCCATAGCCCAGCTTCGCCTCAGTGACGGGGCGAAGGCGGGGGAGTATGAGACGTGGTTCATGGAGAGAGACGTTCCCGTGTCAGGGCTGAGGCCAGGAGATGGTACAAAAGCGGGCGAGACCACCAGGGAGACGGATGTAAGTCCGTCACTTGAGGTTAGTCCTACAGAGGATACCGAGACCGCCGGTGACACCAAGGAGGGATAGACTGCCTTGCCATCCGGGGGTTCTGCCGTAGCCTGACGCGCCCGTATCAACCCAGCTTCAGACCCGGCTCCACGTCCAGGTCCCAACCATTGCCGCCTACCCTCTCCTGCTGAAAGTAGCCACAGGCCGCGATCATTGCGCCGTTGTCGGTACAGAGGGCGGGAGACGGAATGAACAGGGGCAGATGCGACTTCTCCCTCAGCATAGACCGGAGCATGGAGTTGGCGGCCACGCCACCGCCCAGCATTATCCCCCGGACGTTGTGCTTCCGCGCCGCGTTCAGTGTCTTGGTGGTCATAACGTCGGCCACCGACAGCTGGAAGGCGGCGGCCATCTCCCTTACCAGGTGAGGGTCCGGGCCGGAGTCCTCATCCGGAGGGTACAATCCCTTCTCCCTGGCCTTGTGCAGAAGGGCCGTTTTGAGGCCGCTGAAACTGAAGTCGTGCGACCCCCTCAGCCAGGCGCGAGGGAGTGTCTCTTCGCCGGCTGCGCCCTGGGAGGCTCGCTGCACCTCCGGGCCGCCGGGGAAGCCCAGCCCAAGAATACGCGCCGCCTTGTCGAAGGCCTCGCCTGCGGCGTCGTCCCTGGTGCGCCCCAGGAGGCTGTAACGCCCGTGGTCCTCCATCAGTATGAGGTCTGTGTGCCCGCCGGAGGCTATGAGGCAGAGGAGAGGGAAGCCGGGTTCGCTCTCCGGGTCTGCGCCCTCCAGCCAGTTGGCGTATATGTGGCCCTCCAGGTGGTTGACGCCTATCAGCGGCAGTCCCGCGCCCAGGGCCAGGGCCTTTGCGGCGTTCACGCCGACCAAAAGGGCGCCAGCCAGCCCCGGGCCGTGGGTGACGGCTATTGCGTCGATGTCGCTCCAGGTCAGGTCGGCCCTGCCGAGGCCGGCCTCAACCGTTGGCACAATCTCCAGGACGTGCTGCCGGGACGCCACCTCCGGCACAACGCCTCCGTAGCGGGCGTGCATATCCACCTGGGAGGCGATGACGTTGGAGAGCGTCTGGCGCCCGTCCTCAACCACCGATATGGCGGTCTCGTCGCAGGAGGTCTCGATGCCCATAATCCTCATAGCAGGGAGATGATACCCCCGGCGTCCCGGAGAGTCAATTTTGGCGTTCGGACAGACGGGGTGTCTTTAGTATGGTGTGCTATAATCGTGGGCAAGCCAGCGCCGGACTGCCGGTCTCCCAGAGAGTACCGGTCCGCCGCGAAGAAAGGGGACGCAATGAACGCGATCGAGTTTATCCAGTCCACCCTGTTCGAGTTGAACCGGAGCTTTGTCAACGAGGTGGAGCCCCTGACAGACGTGCAGATGCTGTACAGGCCCACTCCCCAGGCAAACTCCATCTCCTTCCTGATGTGGCACTTCACCAGGACGGAGGACAACTCCTTCCACCGTGTGAGCAGCGTTGAGGGCGCCCAGTCCGTCTGGGCGAGAGAGAATTGGCACGAGCGCCTCGGGCTGCCGGAGACGGGTTCCGGTACGGGTTTCACCCCCGACCAGGTGGAGGAGTTGAAGCCCAGTAAAGAGGGACTTGTGGGCTACATGGAGGCCGTAAGGCAGTCGGTGCAGGACGGACTTGCGAAGATGACGGACGACGACCTGGACCGCCCGCTGGACCCGGACAACCCCAGGCAGACCGTGGGCCGTAATATCCAGAGCATCATCGTCGGGCACGGCTTTTTCCACCTGGGTGAGGTCAGGTTCCTGAAGGGCCTGCAGGGTATGCCCTTCCCGCGGTAGGAGTCCCTTGCATAACCCACTTATCGTCACTCCCGCGCAGGTGGGAGTCCACACCACACCCCACTTGGATTCCTGCTTTCGCAGGAATGACGTACAACGCGTTTCTCCCGGGGAGACGCCTAAACATTCGAAGGTTTCCTTGACATGAGCCACCTCCACATGCACGTCTACACCGGCATCCAGTCGGATGACAACAAGTGGTTGACGGACGAGATGGCCTTCAGCGCGCTGGCGGACTCCATTGCGGCGCAAGAGCTTGTGCTAGGAAGGTCGGTGGAGTGGACCGGCAGCATAGGAGACCCGCGGGAGGAGCCGGGGGGAGTGTGGATCGTCTACGCCAGAGCGCTGGCTCTGACGGGCAACGGCAACGACGGCGCCCCATGCTCGGACGGCAGGGACACCATAGCGTGCGAGGAGCTGAACAGCTACTTCAACACCTGACGGCAAAACCTCTACGGTCGATATGCAGAGAGGCCAGTTTCCGCCTTGTATCGACAGGCTTCCCAGGGAAATCACCTCCCGAATATGGTATGCTAAAGCCTAAACCGCCAACTAGCCCCTTTGACAGGAGGAGAGACATGGAAGAGCATCATGTATCGCAGCCTCTTTCGGGCCTTCGGGTCGTAGACCTCACTCAGGGCATACCCGGACCGTACTGCACCAAGCTCCTGGGCGACTACGGCGCCGACGTTATCAAAGTGGAACGCCCGGGCGTCGGGGACTACGCCCGCACAATGGGCCCGTTTCCCGACGACGCGCCCCATCCGGAGAAGAGCGGGACCTTCCTTTTTCTGAACACCAACAAGCGGGGAATCACACTGGACCTGAAGAGTCCGGAGGGCGCCGAGGCCGTGAAGGAGTTGGTCAAGGGAGCGGACGTCCTGGTCGAGAACTTCAAACCCGGGACTGTGGAGCGCTTCGGCCTCGGCTACGACGCCCTTTCAAAGATCAACCCCGGTCTGATAATGACCTCCATAAGCAACTTCGGGCAGACCGGCCCCTACAGAGACTACCTGGCCTCTGAGATCACCAACTACGCAATGGGCGGCAGGATGCACGCCTCCGGGATGCCGGACCGGTACCCGTTGAAGCTGGGAGGCAACCATACCCTGTACCAGGCCGGCAACAACGCCGCCTTCGCAACGCTGCTGGCGTGGCACGGGAGGGAGCGCAATGGCCTGGGCGGGCGGTACGTCGACGTATCAATGTTCGAGACCCAGATGGGGTCGATCAACGGGCGTCTCCTGGGACTGGTGCAGTACCAGTACACCGGCGAAACGGGAAAGCGCCTGGGTCCCATAAGGGCGGGATACCCGGGCGGCGTCTTTCCATGCGCCGACGGCTACATATCGGTGTCGGTAGGAGGCCCGCGGTGGCCGTCCCTCTGCAACGCCATAGGCAGACCCGACCTGATAGACAGCTACTACGGCACGGCCATGGGCCAAGTCGACCTGGACGCCCGGGACGAGTTCGAGGCCACCATCTGGCTGCCCTGGCTGCTGGAGAGGACCATGGTCGAGGTGGTGGAGACCGGCCAGTCCAACGAGATGCTGATAACGCCCATAGTGACCATCGATCAGGCGGTTGACCACAGCCCGCAGCTCTCCTTCAGGGAGTACTTTGTGGAGGTGGACCACCCGGCAGCCGGGAAGTTCCGCTACCCCGGCGCGCCCATATTCAACGACAAGGGCTGGTGGAGCATCCAGATGCCCGCGCCCACCCTGGGCCAGCACAACAAGGAGGCGCTGGAGGGACCGGCGGGAGTCTCCGGAGCATGGAAGAACTCCGAGTCGATTGAAAGCGACAGAAGTGGCTACAGAGCGATTTCACCGGCCTCAGATACGGGCGAGAAGAAGCTGCCACTGGATGGTGTGCGCGTCACTGACATGACAGTCATCTGGGCGGGTCCCTACGGCACCATGTTCCTGGGCGACATGGGAGCGGAGGTGATCAGGGTGGAGACCCTTCAGCGAATGCCTCCGGGCCGAAGCCAGTTTGCGCGGCCGGACCCGGACGCGGAGAAGAAGCGGGTTACCTCACCGTATCCCAACCGCGACCCCGGAGAGCGAGCCTGGAACCGCTCGGCCGGGTTCAACGTGCACGCCAGGAACAAGCACAGCATGACCCTGGACCTGAACTCGCCCATGGGGCTTGAGACCTTCAGGCGCCTGATTGAGGCCAGCGACCTCTTCATTGAGAACAACGCGTTCGGGTCTATGGCCAAGCTGGGCATCGACTACTCCGTGGTGAGCCAGTGGAATCCACGGCTGATCATAATCTCGATCTGCGGCTTTGGCCAGACGGGACCCTGGAACTACTACAGGGGCATAGGGACCCAGTTCGAGTCCGCCATAGGCCATTCGACGGTCATCGGATACCCGGACATGGACCCCGAAGGTGCGCCTGCGTCGGTGGCCACCGACGCATCGTCCGGGGTTACCATCGCCATCGCGGCCTTGATGGCGCTAAGGCAGCGCGAGAAGACGGGCAGGGGCTGCTTTGTCGACATCTCTCTGGCGGAGAACTTCCTGCCTCACCTGGGAGAGCTGTTCATGGAGTACACCATGACCGGCCGCGTTCCGGGGCCCTCCGGCAACAGAGACCATCTGCGCCAGGAGGTGCAGGGCGCCTACCAATGCGGCGGTGACGACGAGTGGATAACCATAAACGTAGGCAGCATCGAGCAGTGGCATGCCCTGTGCCACCTCATGGAGAAGCCGGAGCTGATAGAGGACGAGCGCTTCGACGACATGGCGGGGCTGTGGGCCAACCACAACGAGGTCGACCGGATCATTGCGGAGTATACCGCGAACTACGACAATATCGACCTGTTCCACAAGCTCCAGGGCGCGGGCGTTACCTCAGGCCCCGTGATGCACGAGGCCCACGCCTACGCAGACCCGCAGATGAAGGACAGGGGGTTCTTTGTAAAGGTCGACGCGCCGGAGGTGGGTGTTCACTGGTACCCCGGCGCCACATACAAGATCTCCGGTATACCCTTCGAGGTGCGCAAGCCGCCCGTGAGGCTGGGAGAGGACAACGACTACGTCTATCGAGAGGTGCTGGGTCTGACGGAGGAGGAGTACGACCACCTGAAGGAGCTGGGGCACATAGGGATGGACTTCGCCCCCCACGTCAAGTAAGGGCGCCCGACCAAAGAGAAGCATAGCATGGCTACAATGGAAGAAAGGCTCGACCACCTGGAAGGAAGCTTTGAGCGAATAATCCAGGCGATGGAAAGCAACACCCAAACGCTGGCGGCATTGTCCACCACTATGGGCTCCGTCAGGGAAGTGCTTGAGGACATACCAGGTTATTGACGGAGCACTCCACGATACTAACTGAACACACCCGTGTCCTGATAGATCACTCAGAGGTGTTGAGTGAGCTAACCAGGATCATGAGGGAACATACCGCTATGCTAATGGAGCATAGCACAGACTTGGGCATAATCAAGGCTGTGGTGCTTGGGGCGAATGGGCAGCAGGACGACAGGCCATAGACAACCTCGGAGACCGTGCCCACAGGGACACTCAACTTATTCTAAAGTAGGCGGGGCCGCAGATATCTGTGGCCCCACCTCTTAACAATCGCTTCCTCTTCTGCTCTACTCAGACACCTTCTTCTCCTCCAGGGCCTCCAGGATGGCCCCGGGAGACATGGGCAGCTTGGTCATACGTACACCCGTCGCGTGGTAGACGGCGTTGGCCATGGCCGGAATGGGAGGCACGAGCACGGTCTCGCCCACCGCCCTTACTCCGAAGGGATGGCGACTGTTGGGAACCTCTATGATTACGCAGTCGATCATGGGCAGGTCCAGGCTGGTGGGCATTCGATAGTCCAGGAAGCTGGAGTTGGCCATAGTGCCGTCCTCCGTCATGTAATACTCCTCGTGAAGGGCCCAGCCGAAGCCCTGGAGCACTCCACCCTGCATCTGTCCCTCCACGTAGCTGGGATAAATAGCCGTGCCGCAGTCAAGGAATGCGGTGCTGCGAAGGATGTCCACCTTGCCCGTCTCCGGGTCCACCTCAACGTCCACGATGGTCCCGGCCAGCTGAGGCCCCACACCACCCTGGCGGTCGGACGCGGAGCATGTAACGGGACCGCCGGTGTCCATAAGCTTGCCCGCAAGCTGCTTGAAAGTGAACCTGTCCTCCGTGTTCTTCTTGCAGATGAACTCCCCGTCCATGAAGTCCACGTCCTCCGTCTGCACCTCCCACAGCAGAGCTGCGCGGGCGCTCATCTGACTTATCACCTCTGCAGCGGCTCCTATTGCCGCGAGGCCGGTGTCGAAGGTTATCCGGCTGCCGTTGGTGCCGCCGGTGTATCCCACTGAGTCGGTATCCACGACGGTGGGGTTCACATCCTCGAAGCCGATGCCCAGCACCTCGGCAGCCTGCATAGCAATGGACGACCGCGTTCCGCCAATGTCCACCGACCCTGTGATGAGATTGATGGTTCCATTGGCATTGACGTTTATGGTCGCCGACGATCCGCTGCCGCCGCCGTTCAGCCGGTAGCCAACGGCAACGCCGCGCCCGCGGTTGGGGCCTTCCAGGGGAGCGTTGTAGTGGGGATGGGCCTTCATCGCCTGCTCAATCTCCTCGCAGCCGAACCGCACATGGAGCACACCGGCCGGGGTCCTGTCACCCTCGTGTACGGCGTTCTTCAGCCGGAAGTCCATCGGGTCCATACCCAGCTTCTCAGCCAGCTCGTCGATAACGGTCTCCGCGGCATAGGCCGCCTGGGGCTGCCCGGGCGCCCGGTATGCGGACGTCTTCTGCTTGTTGACCACAACGTCGTAGCCGTCGACCAGCAGGTTGTCGACCTTGTAGGGCCCAAAGCTGCTCATAGCGCCGCCGGCCACAGGCGAGCCGGGGAAGGCTCCCGCTTCATAGGCCAGGTAGATCTGGGCCGCCGTGATCTTCCCGCTCTTGTCTGCGCCTATCTTGCACATCATATAGGTGCCTGACGTGGGCCCGGTGCCCTCGAAGACCTCCTTACGGCTCATAGCGATCTTGACGGGCCTGCCCGTCTTCTTGGAGAGCAACGCTACCACGGGGTCCAGATACGGGGCCTGCTTGCCCCCGAATCCTCCGCCTATCTCCATAGGAATCACCTTAACCATGGACTCCGGGATGCCCAGTATTGCGGCGGTTGATGCGCGTATCGGGAAGATTCCCTGGGTAGCAGTCCAGATGGTTATATGCCCGTCGGAGGACCACAGGCCGGTCGAGGTCTGCGGCTCGATGTAGCCCTGGTGGACGGACTGGGTGGTAAACTCCCTCTCCACAATCACGTCGGCATCCTTGAACCCCTGCTCAAGGTCGCCCCGCTTGAACTGGACGTGGTCGGCTATGTTGCTCTTGACGCCGGTGTCCTGCCCCATACCCATTCGCTCTACGCGGAACCTCGTGGTCATGTTGTCGAGAAGCAGGGGCGCATCCTCCCTCATTGCCTCACGAACGTCGAGGATGGGTGTAAGCACCTCGTAGTCCACCTGGATGAGGTCCAGGGCCTCTTCCGCAACGTGGGGACTGGTGGCAGCAACGGCCGCTATTGCGTGGCCCTTGTACAGCGCCTTGTCGCTGGCCAGAACGTTCTCAGCCACTGTGCGAATGCTTCCCCGGGTCTCGAAGTAGTCCAGAATGGCGTCCTCAACGATGGGGAAGTCCCTGGCCGTGAGCACCGCCATCACGCCGGGCAGCGCCTCCGCCCTGCTGGTGTCGATGGAGCGGATGCGCGCGTGGGCGTGGGGACTGCGAAGGATCTTGCCGTGCAGCATCCCGGCCAGATTGATGTCGGCGCCGTACTTGGCCCGACCGGTAACCTTGTCAACGCCGTCGTGGCGTATCGGCCTGGTGCCGATTACATTGAACGAACCTGGGGCCCTGCCCTCTCGATCGGTGGTAGCGGTCATGGAGACTCCCTCCTAAACTAGGTTTTCTGCGGTGTGCCGGAGGAAGCTGCTCCGGCGCAAACGTTGACGGTGCCCAAAAATTATGCGGCAAGCCGCCACTAAGAGCTTACCGAAAGTTTCAGCGTTAGTCTAGTTGTGTCTGGGATTGTGGGTACATAATCACACAGATTCAGAGAGTGAAGTGATAGGTTGTTCCTGAATTGCGCCCCATCATTCCAGGAGGACGCCGATCTTCTCCAAGACTTCTCTAATGACTTGCCGTTCGGCGCGGCCTTCAAAGCGGGCGCGTCTAGCCCTCCAGTCCAAGCTCCTAACCTGATCGGCCAGCACCACCCCAGAGACAGTGCTCGTGGAAGGAAGATGCACCTCAAATGGGTATCCCTTCAATACTGATGTTATCGGGCAAAAAAGCGCCAGACCAGCCTTTTCATTGTAAGTCTTTGGACTCAAGACTAAAGCGGGTCTGCGCCCCGCCTGTTCATGGCCTGCCTGAGGTGTGAAGGTCAGCCACACTATATCTCCATTTGCAGGGACATATCCCTGATCTACCATTCTTCACGACCCTGGGCTGGCCCCCAGTCCTCTTCAGAATGAAGATTGTCGGGGGTCACCTGAGCAAGCAAATCTGCCAAGTCATACTTCTTTTTTCTCAGAACAATCTCGTCACCGTTCGGCTCTATATCTATAACCGAGCCCTCCTGGATACCCCATTGTTCAGCAATTGACTTGGGAATTCTAATCGCCAAGCTGGTACCCCATTTTGATATGTGTGATTTAGCGCCCATGCTGCACCTCCTGTCGAATACATATAATATATCATATTGTATCGTATTGTATCGTTGCCCCAGAGGATCGCCACTTGTGTGTGAATGGACTCCGGCCCAAAACCCTAAACGTGCAAACTAGCCCTTTTTTGATATGATTTCAATTGCCGGGTGGGTGGCCGAGAGGACGATGGCGCCACTTCTGAGACAGTGCTTGACAAATGCGTTCGCTATATGTGAACATACCTTTGCATGAAGCCTGGCCTGCAAGTCGAGTGGGAGACAAATGCTGTTAAAGATATGCGTCGTCTCAGCGCACAGGTTCGCAACCGGATTATCGCCAAGATTGAACAGTATGCCGGTGACCCGATGTCCCTAGCCAATCAGGTCGTTACGCTGACCGACAGTTCATACAGGCGGATGAGGGTTGGGAACTACCGAGTCCTGTTCAGGATCGAGCCGGACACGGTAGCCGTCATGGTGATATTGCGGGTCCGACATCGGAGGGAAGCTTATGCCTGAGGCCGAAACAGTTACACTGTCCAGGGTAGAGTATGACGCCCTTATCGCGCGCAATGAAGAGCTTGAGGATCTGCTGGCGGCGCGCGAGGCCGACAAAGGCAATCGGATTCCCCACACAGTGGCCCTTGCTATAATGAACGGTAACAAGCCCATGGCCGCGTTTCGCGCTTACCGAGGCATTACATTGCGCGAGCTTTCGAGGAAAACGGGTGTTGCCGCGAGTTACCTCTCTGAGATAGAAAGGGGTATTAAGACTGGGTCAGCTGCGGCGCTGTCCTCAATTGCCGGAGCCCTTGACACGAGCATTGATATTCTGGTCGGCGACGTGTAGCGACGGCGAGGTATAATATTCCAGGAAACACCATAGAGTTGCTTCCGGGAGGGGTGGCCGAGTGGACGATGGCGGCGGTCTTGAAAACCGCTAACCCTCACGGGTTCATGGGTTCGAATCCCATCCCCTCCGCCAGAAATTTCGCGTGAGTGTGCATTGCCCCACATCATAGCCGGACTGACCCCTGAAGCCGCCAGCGCCATATGCATGAACCAATGCAAGGCCATGTGCTGCCGCGGGGCGCTGATCCTTCACCTGTCAGCGGCGGAAGTCCCCGTTTTTGAACAGCAGGCCACCGCGCTGGGCGCAGCCGCGACCGTCACACGGACGCCCGCCGGAGAGGGATGGGTACGCTTCTCGGATCACGAGGGTGAGCGCTGCCCCATGCTGGACGACTCCACATCCAGGTGCCGCATCTACGAAGACCGCCCTCAGCGCTGCCGAGACTTCCCGGAGACCCTTACGCCTGGCTGCGCCATATCCGGCGGCTGAACCCGTCAGGAGTAGTGCGCTGAAAGCCAGAAGGGGCCGCTTGTGCGGCCCCTTCGTAGTGTTCTGATTGCGTCAGTCAGATGTGAGCTACTGGTATCCAAGCTCCTTGTAGCCCGCCTCCAGAGCAGCCTGTATCTTATCTATCAGCTCGCGCGCCGACTCCGGGCTGAGCTCCACGGCAACTCGCGCGCCGGGGCCTTTCGCCTCGTTAACGAAGTCGATGGTCAGTGCATGGTCCATCGGAGCGTGGACAGGGTGATCGTAGTAGACGTTGGCCTGGTTCAGTGAGAACCAGCCCTGCGGCCCCTTCCCGCTTCCTGTTATCTCTGCCTTTTCAATGATGTAAGTGCACATATCTGCTCTCCTTGGTAGTCTGTAATCTCGGTTACTAGCTCAGGTACTTGCCATACCAGGCGAACACCTGCTGCCACGCCTCCGTCGCCGACTCCGGCCGGTAGCTGGCGCGGTCGACGGCGAAGAAGCCGTGACCGGTTCCCTCGTAGCTGTGGAACTCGTAGGTCTTGCCGTGCTTCTTCAGCTCCTCCTCCATCTGAGCCACCTGCGCCGGGTCCGGGTTACCGTCCTCGACTCCGAACAGCCCGAGTAGGGGGCAGGCCATATCCGCGGTCATATCTATTGGGGCGACGGGCGTAGAAGGCGTCAACTGGTCGGCGGCCGCAACCACTCGCCCACCGTAGCAGTCGACGGCGGCGTCCAGGCTGGGGATGTTGCAGGCGACCAGATACACCTGGCGTCCGCCGGAGCAGTAGCCTATGACACCCACCTTGCCGTTGGTGTAAGGCAGCGACCGCAGGTAGTCGGCTGCGGCCGCCACGTCGCCGATGCAGCGTTCGTCCGGCACGCCACCGGCGGCGCGGACAGCAGCGGCGGCGTCATCGCTGCTCGCTCCCGGCGCCTCCCGGTAGTGAAGGTTCGGGCAAATGGCCGCATACCCGTTATAAGCGAACTTCCGGGTAATCTCCTTGCTGCCCTCGTCCCAGCCCGGCATATGGTGGATAACTACCACGCCCGGATAGGGGCCAGGCCCCAGCGGACGGGCGGCGTAGCTCTGCACATCGTCTCCGTTGTGTCCCCGGATGTGGACGGTTTCCGCTAACATTCCTTGATACACAGCGATTTCCCTCCTGGACAAAGATTTTGGGGTTCTTGCGACTTGATAGAGTATAGCACACGCACGCCTTAGTATCGAAGGGATGGCGGCATCCCTGCCAGTCTTTTCACCGTCGCGACATGTCATTCTGAGCCGAAGGCGAAGAATCCAAAATCACTCGGTAAGAACTTGGTCTTAGTATTGAAGAAAGGAGATGTGGGCAAGGATTTTAGACCCTTCGCTGTCGCTCAGGGTGACAACCAAAAGGCCCAAGTGCCCCGGGCAACGGGGATATGCAGCCAGTCCTCCGTCTGGTACGCTAGATATAGGGATTAGATCCATGGCGCTAGCATGTATGCCCAACTGCAACGTATATCCGGTAGATTAAGGGCATCGTTAGATATATAAGGATTTGTTAAGGATTAGCCGCTACACTGGAGATACTATGAAGAACTCAAAGCGCCTCGCAAACATAATCCTGGTCCTTATTGTTGCGGCCGTTGCAGCGGCAGTCCTGGCCTGTGGCAGCGACCCTGAGCCTGATCCTACCTCCGTAGCTACGGCAACTGAATCGCAGCCAACGTCCACTACCGGCAGCGGCGGGTCGACGGAAGCCCCAACGGCCACTACCGGCGGCAGCAGACCGACGGAAGACCCCACGGCCACGACCGCCCCAACAAGCGAGTCAGATACCACACAGGAGCCATGCCCTACCCCTCCGCCGGTAGAGGAGACGTTTGGGGAGAGGCCAATGGCGCCGGAACTGGTCGGTATCACCGGATGGATCAACACAGAGCCATTCACCATGGAAGACCTGAGAGGCAAGGTTGTCCTCGTAGACTTCTGGACCTACACATGCGTAAACTGCATCCGCACCTTCCCCTTCCTGAGGGACTGGAACCAGAAGTACGCCGACCACGGCCTCGTCATCGTGGGGGTTCACGCCCCTGAGTTCGAGTTTGAGAAGGTCAAGGAAAACGTGGAGGAGGCGTCCGTTAAGCACGACTTGGGTTGGCCCATAGCGCAGGACAACGACTTCAGCACCTGGAGGGCATACGCCAACCGCGCATGGCCGTCCAAGTACCTGATAGACAAGGATGGCTTGGTTCGATACGCCCACGTGGGAGAGGGCGCCTACAACACCACGGAGCAGAAGATTAGAGAGCTGCTGTGGGAGACCGGGGCTTGCACATCTCATATACAGGTGGGCACGGTGACGCGTCCGAACCTGGACCCGCAGGCCGGCTCCGGCACCCAGACCCGCGAGCTCTACGCAGGCCGTGACCGTAACAGAGGCAACCTGCCCTACATTGCCAACCCGGAGTACTTCGAGGCGCCCCCGGACACCCCTACCACGTACACCGACCCGGGAGGCCACATGAATCATCGCCTGTACCTCCACGGGCTGTGGGAAAACGGCGCTGAGAGCGTGACCCACGCCCGGGTGACTGAGAACCTGGAGGACTACGTAGCCATCAACTTCCTGGGCACCACCGTGAACACGGTGCTGGACTTCGATGGCGGAGAGCCGTTCAAGGTGTACGTGACCCTGGCCGGCGAGCCTATTCCGCAGGATTTCAGCGGAGCCGACATACAGTGGGATGAGGACGGAAAGGCCTACTTCATGGTAGACGAGCCCCGGTTGTACAGGGTGGTGGAGCTGCCCAGCTACGGAGGGACTGAGCTCCAGCTCTCCTCCAACTCGGACAGGTTCAGCCTCTTCACATTTACCTTCGGCTCTTACGTCGAGGGGCCGTAGGAGAGTCGACCAGCGATTCCATACAGGGAGCAGTATCGATGCGTAATCTGACACGCCGACGTCATACAGGTTTACTCGTCGCTATGGCCGCGGTCGCGGCCATAGCGGCTCTGCTGGCCCAAGCCTGCACTCAAGACCCTACCGCGACGCCACCACCTACAACAACGCCGACGGCAACACCCATCGTAGCTGAGAGCGCGCCCACCGAGACCCCGGAAGCGGCGGCGCTGTCGGGACTTCTGGCTACCACGGACCTAGGCGTGGGCGACAACAGGATATCCTTCCTGCTTATAGACGCCGACTCTATCGTCACCGTCCCGGACGTAAGCGTTGTCTCCAGAAACGTCTCTGGCCAGGACTCGTCCAAGGCCGTGGAGGAGCATGCCAGCGCCTCCTTCCGCCTGTGGCCCTTCGGCACCAGGGGGAGCTACGTGACAAGCCTCACGTTCGACGAGCCCGGGGAGTGGGAGCTGGACGTTGAGGTGACTAATGAGGACGGCACGGTCAGCGCCGCGCGCATCCCGCTGGATGTGAAGGAGACCAGCTTAACCCCGTCAATCGGCTCAGAGCCTCCTATGGCGGTCAACAAGACCTTGAGTGACGTGATCCTCCTTCAGGAGCTGACAAGCTGGTCGACGCCGGACCCGGACCTGTACATGGAGACCATCCCGGAGGCCCTGGAGAAGGACCGGCCCGTGCTGGTGGTGTTCTCCAGCCCCTCCCTCTGTACCAGCCCAACCTGCGGCCCTCAGATTGAGGCCGTTCAGGAGGTCAAGAACCGGTTCAAGGACCAGGCCAGTTTCATCCACGTGGAGGTGTACGACAACCCCGCCGAAATCCAGGGAGACCTGAGCAGGGCGCGTTACTCTCCCGTCGTCGAGGCTTGGGGGCTGACCCAATTAGAGGACTACTTCAACGAGTCGTGGGTCTTCATCATGGGCCTGGACGACCGGGTCATGCTCAAGTATGAGGGATTCACGTCGGCTGAAGAGCTGGAAGAAGGCCTGATGCAGGCGCTTCAGTCCAGCTAACATTTCTGGGAAATACACGTATGCGCATTGGACTTATATCCGACACCCACATCCCTGAGGCCGGCCCCGATATGCCGGCGCAGGTGTACGAGGCCTTCCGCGGCGTCGACCTCATCCTCCATGCCGGGGATATGCACGTCATCGACGTGCTGGACTGGCTGGAGGGAATAGCCCCCGTGCTGGGCGCCCGGGGCAACGGCGACTACCCTTCCGCGTACACCAAGAACCGGCCGGGAGTGCCGGACGACCCCCGCGTTGAGGTGGCGCGCGTAATCCAGATTGAGGAGCTACGGGTTGGCCTGATACACGGCTTCCCACTGCCAAACGATATACCCTGGCGCACCCCTGAGGAGATGCTTGAAATGTACTTCCAGGGGCCTGTGGACGTGGTGGTGTGTGGAGACACCCACGAGGCACGCATAGACCGGCAGGCCGGCCTGCTTATAATCAATCCCGGCAGCCCTGCCCTGCCCAACCAGCTATCGGCCCTGGGCAACATCGGCTTCCTGGAGGTGCACGGGAGAGAGGCTGAGGCCTCCATAGTGCAGCTGGTATGACGGCGTAGAGAGGCCCCAGTATGTCCCTCGTAGCGCCTGAAGAACCGCTCTTCACCCCCACTCCTCCGCAAGGAGACCTTTGCATAACCGCGTTATCGTCACTTCCGCAAGAATTGCCCTCACCGTCATTCCTGCGGAAGCAGGAATCTTAAAACGCTGTCTGCAAGGCTGCGATGCCTTGAAAAAAGGGCTTTAGATTCCCGTTTTCACGGGAATGACGGAGAAGATAGCCTCTTCTAGGAGATACACCGGAGTCCTGCAAAGGTCTGCAAGGGATGTCGGAGCCGACCAAAAGCAAAACAGGAAGCCCTCTCAGGGGGCCTCCTGTTTTGTAACTACACGGTTGGTAATCGCCCTTTCGGATGATCGGATTCAGACTATTCCCGAGGCATCAGCTGGTCCACCTTGGACCGCGTCCCGTCCGGGTCGGTGAAGAAGTCGTAGTTGACGGGGATCCAGGACTTCCACTCCTCCGGCGTATCCTCTTCCACGAAGATAGCGGTTACGGGGCACACCGGCTCGCAGGCGGCGCAGTCGATGCACTCGTCCGGGGAGATGTAGAGCATCCTGTCATCCTCGTTGTCCATTCCGTAGATGCAGTCTACGGGACAAACGTCAACGCAGGCTCCGTCCTTTACATCGACACATGGTTCGGCAATGATGTAGGTCATTATTCAGCTACCTCCTCGGGTAGGATTTTATCGCTCCGCGCTTCCTCATTCAATCCCCTGCCCGCGCCTATGAGCGACAGACAGGCTCAGAGGGATGTTAGCATAGCGCTATAACAGGGTCAATAGATTTGGGCAGACGTATATGCTATGCTGGAATTATGGTGGCACTGCTGGAAGCCAGGGATCTGACGAAGCACTACGGACGCACCGTTGCCCTCGACGGTGTGTCCTTTGACGTTGGCGAGGGTGTGACGGCGCTGCTTGGCCCCAACGGAGCCGGCAAGAGCACTGCGATGAAGCTCTTCCTTGGACTCATTCAACCAACCTCCGGCACGGCTACAATCCTGGGCGAGGAGCCGTACCGCTCCATAGAAGTACGCGCCCGCATTGGCTATATGCCGGAGCACGAGGCTCTGCCCAAGAGCATGACCGCCTCCGAGTTCCTTATGCACATGGCGCAGATGAGCGGCATCCCGCCCAGCCAGGCCCGCACCCGCGCCGCAGACGTCCTTCGTCACGTAGGACTTGACGAGGAGCGCTTCCGGCCAATGGGCGAGTACTCCACCGGCATGAAGCAGCGCGTGAAGCTGGCTCAGGCCATTGTCCACGACCCAGTTCTGGCGCTGCTGGATGAGCCAACCGCCGGCCTGGACCCGGAGGGACGCCTGGACATGCTGAGCCTCATCAGCCGCACTGCCAATGCCTTCGGTATTAGCGTGATGCTCTCCACCCACCTCATGGGAGACGTGGAGCGAACGGCGGACTCGGTAATCGTGCTGGAGGCCGGCGCGCTTGCGCAGCAGGGGGCCGTCGCCAAGCTGACAGAGGAGACGGAGACGCTGCTCATTGAAGTCGCGGACCGGCAGGAGGAATTCGCCGAGGCTCTGGCGGAGCGCGGCGTGCGGGCAGCCAGCAAAGGCCCGCTGCTTCTGGTGGAGCACGCTCGCGAGGAGGACTACGACCTCATCCGCGACGCCGCCGTGGACTCCGGCGCACGCCTGCGCAGGCTCTCGCCGGAACGCCGGGACCTGACGGACATCTTCAGGAGCAGGCCGGAGTGATAGAGCGAGACGCGGAGGTCTTTGACCTTGGATACCAGCATTACACCGGCCCACGGGAGGGGCGCAACCGCGCCCGGATGGCCCTATTCCAGAACGGCGTCCGCACCATTCTGGGCATTGGCCGCGGTGGGAGAGCGAAGATACTGCCCGTCCTTCTCTTCCTGGGGGTGATGAGCCCGGCGGTAGTCTTCGTCATAATCCTCTCCTTCATAGGCGAAGCCGGGGCGGACTTTATCCCGGGACCCGCCGACTATTACGGGATAGTGGGCGTCGTGCTCATCATCTTCTCCGCAATTATGGCGCCTGAACTGCTGGGACCCGACCGCCGCGACAACGTGCTGCCTCTCTACCTGGTGCGCCCTCTCACGTCCACCGACTACATCCTTGCGCGCTTTCTGGCCTTCTTCGTCATTGCGCTTGCGCTGGTCTACGCCGGTCAAATCATCCTGCAAGCAGGACTAATCCTCACCGCGGACTCCCAGATAGACTACATAAGGGACAACTGGACGGACGTGTTGCGCATTCTGTTCGTGGGGATTGTCGTAGCGCTGTTCATATCCGTAGCTCCCATGTCCGTGGCCGCGTTCACAACTCGGCGAGCCTACGCCGCCGCATTCGTAATCGCCGTCTGGCTCCTAACGACATCGGTTACCAACGCCCTGACCGCTGAAACTTGCATGTCAGAGACAGTGAGCAGCAACGGCACGGTCATCTCCAGCTCGGAAGAGTGCTTCCCCTTGACCGGCGATTGGGCGCCCTACATTGGCCTGTTGGACGTGGGCAGCGTTTCCGACAACATCAGCGCTATGGTGTTTGACACCGAGCCCGAGGGCCCGTCCATGATGGCCGTTGCAGAGCTTGACAACAACGCCTGGCCCATCGGGGCCTACCTGGCCTTCACCGGCATTCCGGCGTTGCTGCTGTGGAACCGATACCGGAGGATTCGCCTGTGACGACGCAACCGGCGCCCCAACCAGCGCCCATAGAGGTGGCGGGCGTCTCCAAGTGGTTCGGCAGCGTGGTGGCCGTCAACGACGCCTCCTTTCAGGTGTTCCCCGGGGTGACGGGCCTCTTGGGGCCCAACGGCGCGGGCAAGACAACGCTCCTGAACATGATGTGCGGTCTGACCCGCCCCTCCCGCGGCCGCGTGCGAGTCCTGGGAGAGGACGTGGGCGGCAACATCGGGCTGTACCGTCGGATCGGGGTGATGCTGGAGCACGACTCCCTCTACCCCTTCATGACGGGCCGCGACTTCGTGCGCCTGGCCGCCAAGCTGCAGGGCGCTGACAACCCTGACCTAATCGACAGGGCCATTGCGGCAGTCAACCTCCAGGACGCCCAGGACAGGCCGACGGGAACCTACTCGCGAGGGATGCGGCAGCGCATACGGCTGGCCGCGTCCATTGTGCACGACCCCCAGGTGCTGATACTGGACGAGCCGCTGAACGGCACAGACCCCCGCCAGCGCGTGGAGTTTGCCGAATTCATTGGGCGGCTTTCGGCGGAGGGTAAGACTGTGCTTATTTCCTCCCACATCCTTGAGGAGGTGGAAACCCTCGCCGACCGCATCCTGCTGGTGGTGAGCGGGAAGCTGGCGGCAACGGGCACCTACCGCGCCATACGTGAGAAGCTGGACGAGCGCCCCTTCCATGTCCGCATCGCCGCCTCCAAGCAGCGCGAGATGGCAGCCGCCCTGGTGAAGCTGGAGGCCATCGAGTCCGTCTCACTGGACGGCGACTCCATTGAGGTGCTGACTCACAACCTGGCGGAGCTGCAGCGCATGGTCCCCAGGCTGGCGAAGGAGATTGACAGCCGCCTCTACCGCATCGAACCCCTGGACGAGTCCCTGGAGAGCGTTTTCTCCTACGTGGTGCAGCGTTGACGGACGCCATCTTCACCCTGGCGCTGAGACAGGCAGCCGCGCCGCGAAGGGCCATATTTCTGGCTCTCCTCGCCCTCCTGCCCCTGGGCCTGGCTGCCCTCATAAGCGGACTGGGCAACCCCGGCGGCGGAGACCTGATAGCCGGCGTACTGGAAACCCTGATCATATATGTGGTACTGCCGCTGGTTGTGATGGTGCTGGCGACCAGCGCCTTCGGCAACGAAGTGGAGGACCGCACCCTGAGCCTGCTGACCACCAAGCCCGTGCCTCGCTGGAGCATCGTGCTTGCCAAGCTGGCCGCGACAATCATCGTGGCTGCGCCCCTGATGATTGCAGTTTCAGCGGTTGTGACCATGATGGACCCGGACGGCGGCGGAAAAGCCGCGGTGGCTGCGGCCGCGGGGACGCTGGTTGGAGTCGTCACCTATGCGTCGGCCTTCACGTGGGCAGGGCTGCTGACGACACGCGCGCTGGGATTCGCCCTCATCTACGTGCTGCTGTGGGAGACGATTATCACCGGCTTCCTGGAGGGCGCGAGGTACCTGAGCGTCCGCAGCTACACTCAGGGCACAATGTACGGCTTGGACAAGACCACCTTTGACGAAGCGCTGGCCGTTGATCTCCAGGCCGCCCTGGGCGGCGCGGCAATCGTGACCGTTCTCTTCTTCTTTCTCTCGGTGCGACGCCTCAGCCGGATGGACATCCCCTGACGGCGAAGTGAATGCCCCCATCCCAACCTTCCCCCACAGGGCGGGGGAAGGGGCTTCTCTCCCACTGAAGGGGGCGAGAAGAGAGAAACCAAAAACCTCTTGACAGGGCAATGGCCCACATTCGTAAGGAGGAATCATGGACCTGGAGCTACAAGGCAAGACGGCGATTGTGACCGGAGGCAGCCGCGGCATAGGCAAAGCCATAGCTCGCGAGCTGGCGCTCGAGGGTGTGGACGTGGCAATCGCCGCGCGGAACCCGGAGCGTCTGGAGGCTGCGGCGAATGAACTGGCCGGAGAGTCCGGCAGACGAATCGTCCCGTTTCAGGTGGACACCGGAGACGACGACTCTGTCAAGGAGATGGTTCGGGCGGCGGCTGAGGCCCTTGGGCACGTCGACATTCTGGTCAACTGCGCGGCGCAGCCCGGTGGAACGACGCCACCGGCGTCCCTGACGGACATCACCTCCGACCACTTCTGGCCGGATATGAACGTGAAGGTACTGGGGTACCTGCGCTGCGCCCGAGAGGCAGCTCCCTACATGGCGCAACGGGGATGGGGGCGTATCATCAACTTAAGTGGAATGGCCGCCAGGAATGCCGGGAACACCATTGGGAGTATGCGCAACGTGGCGGTGGTCGCTATGACCAAGAACCTGGCTGAGGAGCTAGGCCCCCAAGGGATTAACGTAACGGTAGTGCATCCGGGTGGCACGCGCACTGAGAGAACGCCCCGCGCCCTGGAGGAACAGGCGCAGCGCCTGGGCGTCACGCTGGAGGAGGCGGAACAGCGTATGGCCCAGGGCAACAGCGTGCGTAAGGTCATTGACGCGCGTGACATAGCCTATGTAGTGGCGTTTCTGGCGTCGCCCCGTTCCATAGCAATCAACGGCGATGTAATCGCTGCAGGAGGCGGCGTAGGGCGGGCCATTCACTACTGAGGCGGAGGGTCAGAAAGACATGTAGGGGCGGTTCGCGAACCGCCCCTACATCATGTTTAACTTGTGAACGCGGTGAGGAATCGAGAAGATTCCTCACCGCCGGCATGCGCTCCAGAATTCCTGCCTCCGCAGGAATGACGGACAGACGCGTTCTTACAGCCCCAGGGTAGCCTTCATCGTAACGCCCATATCCGCGGGCGAGGGAGCTATATGCGCTCCGGCCTCCTGCAGCGCCTTCACCTTCTCCTCGGCGCGGGCTGCGCTGCCGGTAATTATTGCCCCGGCGTGTCCCATGCGCTTTCCCGGTGGGGCCGTGATGCCCACAATCAGGGCAACGACGGGCTTGGTGAAGTGGTCGCGGATGTACTCCGCCGCCTCCTGCTCCTTGGTTCCACCTATCTCTCCGATGAGCACCACCGCGTCCGTGTCAGGGTCGTTCTGGAAGAGCTCCAGCAGGCCCACAAAGGACGTGCCGACAATGGGGTCGCCCCCTATGCCCACACAACTGGACTGCCCTATTCCCAGGGCCGTGAGCTGGTTGACGGCCTCGTAGGTGAGGGTGCCGCTGCGGGATATGACGCCCACCCTGCCCGGCATATGGATGTTGCCCGGCATGATGCCAACCTTGGCCTTGCCACCCGGCGATATGAGGCCGGGGCAGTTGGGGCCTATCAGTGTGGTGGGCTTGTCCTCTAGGTATTTCCCCACCCGCACCATGTCCATCACCGGGATGCCCTCCGTGATGCAGGCGACAAGGGGCACGCCGGCATCGGCGGACTCAAGAATAGCGTCCACTGCAAAGGCTGCGGGAACGAAGATGAGGCCCACGTTTGCCCCGGTCTCCGACACAGCCTCGCTGATGGAGTTGAAAACTGGAGCCTTCTCCTCCCACGTCGTGCCGCCCCTGCCGGGGGTCACCCCGGCCACTAGGTTGGTCCCGTACTCCATGCAGCGGAGGGCGTGGAAGGTTCCCTCCCTGCCGGTAATTCCCTGCACCAGAAGGCGGGTATTCTCGTCGACCAGAATGCTCACTGGGACCTCCTTGTTGACACTGGGGTAATTGCTAGGGGTTGGATGCGGCGCTCTTGATGGCGGCGGCAGCCTCGTTCATGTCATTTGCCAAGGTTATCGTCAGGCCAGACTCGGCCAGGATCTCCTTGCCCTCGTCGGCGTTGGTTCCCAGCATCCTCACCACGATGGGGACATGGGCCTCCGTCTCCTCGGCGGCTTGGACTATGCCCCTGGCCGCCACGTCGCAACGGAGTATACCGCCAAATACGTTCACCAGAATGCGCTTCACCTGGGGGTCGGACAGCAGGAGCCTGAAGGCTTGGGCCACCTGCTCCTCGCTGGCGCCGCCGCCCACGTCCAGGAAGTTGGCCGGCATGGCCTCGGCCATGGTGATGGAGTCCATTGTTGCCATAGCCAGCCCCGCTCCGTTGACCATGCACCCCACGTCGCCGTCCAGCTTCACATAGGAGATGTCGAACTTGCTGGCCTCCAGCTCCAGGGGGTCCTCCTGATCCACGTCCCTCAGAGCCTGAACGTCGGCATGGCGAGACAGGGCGTCATCCTCGAAGTCGAGCTTGGCGTCCAGGGCGAGCAATTGCCCGTCTTCAGTGAGGGCCAGCGGGTTGATCTCCGCCAGGGAACAGTCCTTGGCCTCAAATAGTCGATAGAGATTGGCGATGAGGGCCGCCGCCGGACGTATGAGTTCGCCCGGAAGGCCTATTCCATAGGCAAGGTAGCGACACTGGTGCGGCTGAAGCCCTACCACCATGTCCACGTTGGCCCGCAGTATCTTCTCAGGCGTGGTGGCCGCCACCTCCTCGATGTCCATGCCGCCTGCCTCGCTGGCCATAATCACAGGTCCGCGGGACGCGCTGTCGATCACCACAGCAAGGTAGTACTCCTTGGAAATCTGGGCCGGTTCTTCCACCATTACCTGGTTTACAGGCACTCCGTCAGGTCCCGTCTGGTGAGTGACCAGACGCTTGCCCAGCAACCCCTGGGCAACTTCCTCGGCCTCCTGGGACGAACCGACCACCTTCACGCCTCCCGCCAGTCCTCTTCCGCCGGCGTGGACTTGCGCCTTGACCACCGCCTTTTCGCCCATCTCTCCGGCTATCCGGCCGGCTTCCTGGGGGGTTGAGGCCACCCCACCCTTGGGCACAGGTATTCCGAATTCAGAGAGTACCGCCTTGGCCTGATACTCGTGTATTTTCATAAGCTTCTCCCTGGCCTAATAGATTCCAAGGCCCGGATGCGTCGTGCGCACCCTTCGACCTCTGCCCATCATCATAGCCGTAACCGGTCACTGGTGTCCAGCGCCGAGGCATCCGGAGATGACCAGGGAGCGACTGTCATTCGCTGTCCCAGAGCAAGGGTGAATCCTGATTGCCGAATGGCCTGTGCTCAAAAGTATCCGGAAGCGCACAACGAACTTCATTGACATCAGCTACATTTGCAACATATGCTCTAGTCATTATCAACACCGCTGTTGCGCTGGTGTGATTGCCAAATGACTAATTCGAGACAGATAGCAAGACAGGCAGCTATGGAGATGCTGGCAGCTAACCCATTGATAATCGACACGGAAACAACTGGACTAGAGAGCTATGACGAAATTGTAGAAATAGCCGTCGTCGATGCCACAGGCACAGTCCTCCTCAATAGTTTGGTTGACCCCGCAGTTGACATTGGTGCGGGCGCCGCTGCTGTTCATGGCATATCCGAAGAAGACCTTGAGGATAAGCCAACCATCAAAGACTTGATGCCGCGCCTGAGAAAGGTTTTTGATAACCGAAAGGTCCTTTCTTACAATTTCGAATTCGATCGGCGCCTGATTGCACTGTCCATTTCGGCTTACCAGCTACCCTGGCCTTCCGAGTGGAACCACTGGTGGGAACAACCTGTAGAACAAAACTGTATTATGAGGCTTTATGCTCGCTATATTGATAGCCGCTGGCAGACACTAGAGACCGCGCTAGATCAATGTGGGATAGTTGTTGATGGACAGAGTCACCGAGCACTCACTGATGCTCAAAGCGCCCTTGCTGTCCTGAAGTATATGGCTCTTAACACCTAATCCAGGCTAGCTACTGGCAGGGATTGTTTATATTACACGAGCCTCGCACTGCCAAGTCTGCACAAGCCCTTGGCGTAAAGGGCGTTACCTGTTACACTAGCTCAAGCAATTTTCTCGGCTGGCTGCTAACCGGATGACAGCCCTCAGTGCAGGAGGTAAAGGTGCTAGCAGGTAGAGAAGACTTCTGGAATATCGGTTTCCCCCTCTTTGGGGCGTTTGTTTACACCGTTCTGGCCGTCGCCAGCATATCCATTGCGTACGGGCTCTTCATGCGCTTTCGCTTCTGGAGTCTGGGCAAGCCAATGCCCGACCTGGGGCCTTGGCAGCCCAGAGTGAAGCGGTTCCTGTCCCTTGCCTCGGTAGATATCTTGATGCATCGGAGGTTCCTCAAGAAGGACCTCTATCCCGGCATTATGCACTTCTGCCTGTTCTGGGGCGCAGTTTTTCTGCTTATAGCCACCACTACCGCCGCCATAGAGGACAACCTCAAGGAATGGCTGCACTACAACTTCATCACCCGGTACTACAGGGTGGAAATGTCGTTGATTTGGGACCTGTTCGGCGGAGGCCTTGCCAGCATTGGCGTCGGCCTGGCCCTCTATCGCCGGTACGTCATAAGGCCACCGCGGCTGAACACCCTGCTTGAAGACCCCATCATTCTGGGCCTCATATCTGCACTGATCCTCACCGGCTTTGCCGCCGAGGGACTGCGACTCGGCGCCACAGAGCTCAACCCGGAAAGCGTCAGATACGCCCCCGGTGACGCCATTTGGTCTCCCATAGGCTGGGTTTTCGCCAAGACCTTCAGCGGCATAGGTCTCACCCCATCCAACATGGAGCTCATCCACAGGGGCATGTGGTGGGTCCACGCCGCCTTTGTAGCCCTCTCGTTCGCCTACGGGGCCGCCGCCTTCAACAAGCTGACCCACATGATCATGGGACCCGCCAACGCCTTCCTGCGCTCCGACCGACCAAAGGGAGCGCTCAGGCCAATGCCGGACTTTGAAACGGCGGAAAGCTTCGGAGCCAGCGATATCAAGGACTTCACCTGGAAGCAGCTTATCGACTTCGACGCCTGCACCAACTGCGGCCGCTGCCAGGACCAGTGCCCCGCGTGGGCCAGCGGCAAGCCACTCTCGCCCCGCAAGATCATCCAGGACCTGCGCGGCTACATGGAGCAGCGCGCCCCCGTCCTGCTGAGCGTTGGCGCGGATGCGCCCGCGCCGGAGGTGTCGATGGTAGAACACGTCAGCGAGGACGTGCTCTGGTCCTGCACCACATGCCGCGCCTGCATGGAGGCGTGCCCCGTGTTCATTGAGCACATCGACAGCATTGTGGACATGCGCCGCTACCTCGTGATGGAACAGGCCAGCCTTCCAGACACGGCGATGAACGCCCTTCTCAGCATGGAGGCCCGCGGCCATCCCTGGAGAGGCACCCAGGCCACGCGAACCGACTGGATCGAGGGGCTGGACGTTAAGACTATGGCAGAGGACAGCGACGTGGATGTGCTGTTCTGGGTCGGATGCACCCCCTCCCTGGAGGAGCGCAGCCAGAAGATGGCCAAGGCTATGGCCGCGACCCTGAAGCTGGCCGGCGTCAACTTCGCCATTCTGGGCATGGAGGAGCAGTGCACGGGCGACCCGGCGAGGCGCCTGGGCAACGAGTACCTGTACCTGACAATGGCGGAGCAGAATATCCAGACCCTCAACAGCTACAACGTGAAGAAGATCGTGACCATCTGCCCACACTGCTTCAACAGCATCAAGAACGAGTACCCCCAGCTCGGGGGCAACTACGAGGTGGTGCACTACACCCAGTTCGTCAACGAGCTTATTCAGCAGGGCAGGATTAAGCCCCTGAAGACCATCGACACGACCCTGGCCTACCACGACTCCTGCTACCTGGGACGGCACAACGGCATCTACGACGAGCCTCGCGAGATTGCCAATGCGATACCCGGCGTACAGGTGATGGAGATGGGCTGGCGATGCCGGGAGCGCGGCTTCTGCTGCGGCGCCGGCGGCGGTCGGATGTGGATGGACGAGACCGGCACGCGCGTCAGCGACATCAGGACTGACCACTTCCTGGAGACCGGCGCAGAGACGCTGGGGGTGTCGTGCCCATTCTGCATCCAGCAGCTCGAGGCGGGAATCCAGACCAAGGGACTCCAGGACACCAAGAAGGTGAAAGACCTGCTGGAGATCCTGGTGGAGTCGGCGACCCCGGACCAGCCGTCGTCAGGCTCATAGCTAACCTCTGAAGAACCTCTTGTCCCTTCCCTCGCTTGCGGGGGAAGGTCAGAGCCTGCGCCGTACTTGATAGGGGAATGGGGGGCAATTTGCAGTGTGTCCTCTCACACGATTCACCCCCATCTCAATCTTCCCCCTTGAAGGGGGAAGGTGCTTTATGGCCCGACAGACGAGTTTCGCAAACGTCCTCATAGCGGTGTCTACACCCAATCCCGGGAGTTGAGCGTGTCCTCATCTAGCCCACAGGAACCCAAGCGAAGGAGAAGGCGTACCGAGACCAGCGCGTTTGGCTCGCCGGGACGCATCGGGCACGACTCCACTTCCTTCTACGACAGCCGCCTCTACTCCGACCTGCAACCCGAAAAGAACGTCCCATACGTCGAGAACGCGCTTCCGCCCGACGTCGTCAACCGGGTCTTCTGCAAGAGCAGCGAGAGCATGGACGAGTTGCCGGACTGCAGCGTTCACCTGATGGTCACTTCGCCGCCCTACAACGTGGGCAAGGAATACGACGAAGACCTATCGCTGGCAGATTATCTGTCGCTTCTCAAGAGGGTTATGGCGGAGGTGCACCGGGTGCTCGTCCCCGGTGGCAGGGCTTGCATAAACATAGCCAACCTGGGCAGGAGGCCCTACATCCCCCTGCACATATATGTGATCCAGGATATGCTTGATCTGGGCTTCCTCATGCGCGGCGAGGTCATCTGGGACAAGTCCTCCAGCGCCAGCCCGTCCACGGCTTGGGGCAGCTGGATGTCGGCCGCGAACCCCGTCCTCCGCGACACCCACGAGTACGTCCTGGTGTTCTCCAAGGACACATTCAGCCGGAAGAATCCCGATAAGCGCCCCAGCACAATATCCAGGGATGAGTTCCTGGAATTCACGCGAAGCGTCTGGACCTTCCCGGCGGAGTCCGCCAGAAAGGTGGGACACCCCGCGCCCTTCCCTGTGGAGCTGCCCCGCAGGTTCATCCAGCTGTACACCTTTGAAGGCGACGTTGTGCTCGACCCGTTCATTGGCAGCGGCACGACGGCAGTGGGGGCAAAGCAGCTGACAAGGACCTACGTGGGGTATGATACTTCGGAGGAGTACTGCGACGCCGCAATGAAGCGAGCCAAGGCTGTCTGCCCAAGTCCAAATCAGGACGGCCCCAACGTAGGGTAGCCATGCGCAGCCCACCTCTGAGCCATGAACCCTGGTGGGCGCCCGGGACGGACACCGGATTCCGCCAACGCTGCGCGTCTCCCCTTACCCCACCTTGACCTTGGCCTCCTGCCATAGCGCTTCCTTCTCATCCATCGACAGGTCCGTGAAGTCGACGCCCCGCTCCTTGCAGATCTCCTCCATGCAGGTGAAGCGGCTCTGGAATCGCCCGTTGGCGCGTCGCAGTGACTCCTCCGACTGCACGTTCATCCACTTGCCCACGTTCACCAGGCAGAAGAGCGCGTCGCCCAGCTCCCACTCCCGCTCCTCGTCGGTGACGGCCTCCCTGAGCTCCTGAATCTCCTCCTCCAGCTTCTCCCATACGCCTTCGATGTTGTCCCAGTCGAAGCCGGCCAGCCCGGCCCTGCGCTGTACAAGCTGCGATTGCACCAGCGCGGGCAGCGCCTTGGGTACGTTGCCCAATCGAGAGGCTCCGTCACGCTCCTGCTGCTTTATGACCTCCCAGTTGGACATGACCTGCTCAGACGTGCCCGCCTCCACGCCTCCAAAGACGTGGGGGTGTCTGCGGATGAGCTTCTCATTGATGGCCGTGAACACGTCGCCGGCGGTGAATTCGCCCTGCTCCTGGGCGAGGTGTATGTGGAACACCACCTGCACCAGGATGTCGCCAAGCTCCTCCGCCATGCTCTTCGGCTCTCCGCCGTCGATGGCCTCCAGCAATTCGTAGCACTCCTCCAGGAGGTTCTGCTTCAGGGAGTGGTGGGTCTGCTCCCTGTCCCAGGGACAGCCGCCGGGGCTCAGCAGCCGGTCGACCACCCTTTCGAGGGACTGGTAGGTTTCAATGTCCTGGAAATCACTGCTCTCCATATATCGCATCGCCTTTCTGTGGCCGTTTGCAGCGATTATAAGCACGGCGGACTGGTCGAGCAATGCCCGTCTCAGGCCACCCCGCCTTGACAGCTACGGAGGGGTAGATTACCATTTGCTCAATGCCGAGGTAGCTCAGGTGGTAGAGCACGGCACTGAAAATGCCGGTGTCGCCAGTTCGACTCTGGCCCTCGGCACATTGGCAGGCAGGCTACGATATGGGGCAGTTTTAGAGCACCCTCCTGACAGGAAGGTGCTCTTACGTTTCTCAGAACGGATGGATTTCGCACCAAAATCCGCTTTCAAGCCGGTGTAGAGAGGCGCCTGGCGATGGCTTTGGAGACGCTCTCAACATTGACAACCCCTGGGGGCTATGCTACATTGCAGGCCAGTGTGCATTTGCTTTTGAGAGCCTTGCCGTTCACCGCGCAAGCGTCATCTTCCTAGCAACTCAAGCTCGTAGTGCGACCGTTTATAAAACGGCAACCATCTCACCAGAGAGGGGGATTGGGGTGATTCAGCGTAAGACCGAATGCCCCTCATGTCTATGTTATGACTAGATCCGCCTCCAGCGGTGAGAGAAGAAGCGCCCGGTTCATTGAGCAGTGCACCGAGATGCTCAAAGACCGCCGGCTCATCCTGGCAAGCAACCGGGGACCGGTGGAGTACCACGTCACTGCCGAAGGCCAGTTGCAGGCGCGTCGAGGCAGCGGCGGCGTTGTTACTGCCCTTAGCACACTGACCAACTACATCGATTTCACTTGGGTCGCCAGCGCCATGGGCGAGGGAGACCGCCGCATCGCCCAGCAGGTGGAAGGCGGCCGAATCCGCTCTCCACTGCCCGGCCAGAACCTCTTCCTCCGATACGTGGTAACGCCCCGACGGGTGTACCACAAGTTCTACAACATCTTCTGCAACCCCCTCCTGTGGTTCTTGCAGCACTACATGTGGAGCTCGCCTTTCACGCCCAACGTGGACGAGTCCGTGTATGACGCTTGGGAGACCGGCTACATCCCCGTCAACAGGTCATTCGCCGAAGCCGTTGTGGAGGAGGCCCAGTACAGCCCCTCCCCTCCCTACGTGATACTCCACGACTACCACCTGTATCTTGCGCCGGGCATGGTTCGTGAGGCTCTGCCCGAGGCCATCATCCAACATTTCCTTCACATACCCTGGCCAGACCCGACCTATTGGCAGATGATCCCCGGCTTTATGAGAAGCGCCATCTGCGGCAGCCTGTGCGCCAGCGACATCGTGGGGTTCCAGACCCGTCGGGACGTCCGTAGCTTCCTCCAGAGTTGCGAGATGTTCCTGGACGGGGCCGAGGTCGATCACGCCAACTACAGCGTAAAGCTGAACGGCCACGAGACAATGGTGCGCTGCTACCCGATCTCCATCGACGTGGAGGAGCTGCGGAGAATCGCCAGCTCTCCCAGGGCCATCGATTACGAGAGAAAGCTGCGGCCGCTGCTGGGCGAGAAGACCATCATCAGGGTTGACCGGGTGGAGCCGAGCAAGAACATCGTGAGAGGGTTCCGGGCCTATCGTCTGCTCCTGGAGCGCAACCCTGATTTCATTGGGAAGATCAAGTTTCTCGCCTTCCTCGTGCCCTCCAGGACCCACATACGGCAGTATCAGAGGTATCTGCAGGAGGTGGACGCCCAAGTGTCGGAGATAAACGAGAGCTTCGGCACGGAGGAGTGGCAGCCAATTACGGTGTTTTATGAGAACAACTACACCCAGGCCATGGCCGCAATGAAGCTGTACGACGTCCTCCTGGTCAACTCCATCATCGACGGCATGAACCTGGTGGCCAAGGAGGGCCCCGTTGTGAACACCCGGGGCGGTATTGTCATCCTCTCCGAGACGGCGGGGGCGTACAACCAGCTAAAGGACGGGGTGCTGGCGGTGTCCCCGGCGGACATAGAGGGCACTGTTCAAGCGATGTACCAGGCCCTCACCGCTTCCGTGGAGGATCGGGAGAGGCGGGCCAGCATCCTGGCCCAGGAAGTGGAGCGGGAAGACGTGATCAACTGGGTGGACTCCCAGTTCCAGGACCTGAGAACCCTGGCTTAAACCCCCGCGATACTCCGCAGAAGCTCCTCCACCTCCGGAACTCCCCTCAGAAGAAAGTCGGCCTCTTCCTCCACCTCCGGTGGCGTGTCCGCGCCAACCACGCCCAATGCCAGCCCCCTGCAGCGTCCCCGTGACGAGATGGAGTGAATAGCCCTGAAGGCGTCCACGTCCGTAACGTCGTCCCCGATGTAGATTACGCCGCTCAGCCCCATCTCGGCTACCAGTCGCTCCAGGGACGTGCCCTTATTGACGGCAACCGGAGGCCGTACCTCAACCACCAGCTTGCCCTCGGTGATGAGCAGGCCCCGGGCCGCGGGGGCGCTGTCCAGGAAGGCAAGAATGGCGGCCCGCGTCTCCTCGGGGTTGGACGACAGACGGTAGTGGACGCTGGCCGTTACCCCCTTGTCCTCCACTATCAGACCGGGCGCGTCCAGACCCCGGCCCAGAGCCTCTACAACCTCTCGGACCACCGGGACGTACTGCCTGGCCCCCTCGTGTATCAGTATCCCGCCGTCCTGCCACCTCTCCAGGCCGTGGTTGCCCACGTAGACCATCCCTTCCAGCCCGACCATCCCTCTGGCTTTGAGTGCGTCCCTGCCGGAGACGGCCGCCACGAGAGCCATCCTGGAGCACAGCGCCTCCAGGGCGTCGCGGCAAGCGGAAGACACTTGCGCCTCCTCAGGTGTGGGCGCGATTGGTGATATTGTGCCGTCGATGTCTGTGATGAGACCCGCGGGAGCAAGGGACAGAACGTCCATCACCTCGGACAGATGATGCAACGCGTTGGGCTTGCTAATCTGGCCCCTCCCCTACTGCAAAGCTTGTCCCGGCGCCAAAGAGAGCGGCGCGCTATCCCTGGCGCGTAGCGACCCTAGAGCAGCCGGTCGTCGTCCGGGTCCTCCTCATGGTGGTGGGCAGCTTCCATTGGAGCCATCCTGGGCAGGGTCGGAGTGGGCTGGTCTCGCTTTGTCTTGCGAGGAGGCAGGTTATCGATGGCCTCCTTGACCCGGAGCGCATCCTCTACTTGCATCTGCCTCGAATCCAGGACGATCGCCTGGATGCCTGTGTCCTGGAGCACGGTCAGCTCGCCCTGGCTCAGCGGGCGCGACCTCAACAGGAGCATAGGCTTTGAGGTGAGGTCCCTGATGGATCGAACCTGCATCAGGTTCTTGACGGAGAGTGGCGCAGCATCCTCCAGTCCGGTCAGGAGCACCGCGTCGACTGGAAGCTCCTCCAGAGACCTCCCAAGCTCCTCAGGGAAGTCCGCCGGAATCGCTATCAGACGCCCCAGTTCTTCCCCCGCCAGCACCTCTACCGGAGCGTCGATCTCGGAGAAGATGAAGAAATCCCCGCCCTGCTCCTTGAGGCCGTCCAGAGATTCCTTGGCTAGAGCACCGGGCCATATACCCCACATTGCATCGTCCAAGTTGCTATTGAGAGCCTGGCCATCGGCAATAGATGGAGCGGCCAGAACACAGAATTCGACCTGCAGGCGGGTTAGCGTTTCAGTGGCCCCCGCGTCCGCCAAAGCTATCAGCAGCATGGAGGCGGGCTTGGTCTGAGTACGGCTGGCACCAAAGCCCAAAGGCGGCAATGAGGGGGCGTCTACTTTTTCCAGGCGTTCAATCAGTTTGCTCATACACTTCTCCTAGCGGGAATGGAAACGGACGAGTGGCATATCAGCTACGATTTGAGGCCTCGTGGCCTGCCGGGATAACGGGCAGGCCCTCACAATCGCTTGCGTTAGAGGCCGACATCAGGACTGATTGTAGAGCAATTGAGACGCCGATTCAAGGACGCCTGCCGTCGGCTCGTTGCCGAAGCGGCCAATCCCGCGACTGAAGGTATGTGCTACAATGGATTCGTTGTACCACGACCCCTTCAGACGGGAGGACAAGAGTGCCTGAGCTACCGCCTGACGCCCTGTTCAGGATATGCGATAACCAGTGCCTGGACTTCGAGACCACGGCGGACCTGCCGCCACTGCAAGCGATCATCGGGCAGGACCGGGCGGTTAAGGCGCTGGAGTTCGGCTTGGAGATAGAGGAGAAGGGGTTCAACATCTACGCCGCCGGGCCGTCCGGCACGGGCAAGACCGCCGCCATCACCAACTTCCTGAAGGAGCGGGCTAGCTCCAAGAATGTCCCCCCCGATTGGTGTTACGTCTATAACTTCAGGAGCCCAAACAACCCCAGGGCCCTAAACCTGCCTCCGGGCAAGGCCAGGGAGTTCCAGCGGGACATGAGAACTCTGGTTACCGAAGCCGGAAGGGACATTACCCGGCTCTTCGAAAGCAACGGATTCTCCAATCGCAGAGACGAATTGACCCAAGGCTTTCGGCAGGATAGCGAGCAGTTATTCAAGCAACTCGACGAGAGAGCCAGAGAGGATGGCTTTATTCTCCAGTCCTCCCCTACCGGCTTGGCTCTGGTTCCTCAGCGCGAAGGCAGACCACTGACCGAAGATGAGATGGCGTCCCTCACGCCGGATCAGAGAACCGATATAGGGCAACGCCGGCAGAAGCTGGAATCCGACCTGAAACAGGTCATCTCCCACGTGCGCGCCATCGAGCGGCGCTTGGACGAAAGCATCCATGAGATGGACCAAGACATAGTGCGAAACGCCATGGACTTCCTGGCAATGGAGGTTCAGGAAAAGTACGCCGCACTTCCACAGGTCGTCTCCTTCCTGGAGGAAGTTGAGCAGGACATGGCGGAGAACGTCGACCTGCTCAGGGCAAAGCCCAAGGAGCAGAGTCAATCGTCCGGCCCCCTGGAGCCACCTCCGGACACCCAAAACAGCCTGCGTAGATACGAGGTGAACGTCATTGTCGACAACTCTGACCTGCGGGAGGCGCCCGTAGTATCGGAGTTCAGCCCGACTCCGTACAACATCATGGGACGAGTGGAGAGAGAGTCCCAGTTCGGCGCACTGCAGACAGACCTCACCATGATACGCCCCGGCTCCCTGCACCGCGCCAACGGGGGCTATTATGTCGTCAGGATAGAGGAGGTGCTGCGCAATCCCCTGGCATGGGAGGGACTCAAACGGTGCCTCAAAGACGGCAGCATCACCATTGAGGAGACGGCGGACCGGATGGGCTTTATGACCACCAAGGGCCTGGCTCCGGAGCCGATACCCCTCGACATCAAGACCGTTCTCATCGGCAATCCTGTGCTCTACCACACGCTGTACACCCACGACCCGGACTTCGTGGAGCTGTTCAAGGTGAAGGTGGATTTCGACAGCACCATGGACCGCACCGAAGAGAACGTCCGGGACTACGCCGCCTTCATCTGCGCCCTCGGCGAGAAGGAGGACCTTCTGCCGGTGGATCGCAGGGGCGTGAGCAAGCTGGTGGAGCACAGCTCCCGCCTGGCGGACGACCAGACCAAGCTGTCCACCCGCTTCTCAGAGATAAGCGATATCATCCGCGAGGCCAACTACTGGGCGAAAAAGGACGGATCGCCCCGCATAACCGCGCAGCACATTACCCGCGCTGTGGACGAAAAGGTGCACAGGTCGGACCTGATACGAGACAAGATCGTCGAGCTGATCAGGAGGGGGACCATCGCCATAGACACGGAGGGCGAGGCCGTGGGTCAGGTCAACGGGCTGGCTGTCCTGAGCCTGGGCGACTTCTCCTTTGGACGGCCGGGCCGCATCACAGTGACCGTCTCTCCCGGCAGAGAGGGGCTGATCGACATCGAAAGGGAGGCGCGCCTGGGAGGAAGGCTCCACACCAAGGGCGTGATGATCCTGGGAGGCTACCTGGCGGACAAGCACGCTCAGGGCATCCCCCTGTCTCTTGTAGCCCGACTGACTATGGAGCAGAGCTACGAGGAGATCGAGGGCGACAGCGCCTCAAGCGCGGAGCTGTACGCCCTGCTCTCCCGCCTTGCGAACGTGTCCGTAAGGCAGGGAATCGCCGTCACCGGGTCGGTCAACCAGAAGGGCCACGTGCAGGCCATAGGAGGAGTTAACCAGAAGGTGGAAGGCTTCTTCGACGTTTGCAGGGCCAAAGGGCTGTCCGGAAGCCAGGGAGTGATGATACCCGCCGCCAACGTGCAGAACCTGATGCTGCGGGAGGACGTGGTGCAGGCGGTGCGCGAGGGCAGGTTCCACATCTACAGCGTAAGCACGATAGACGAGGGCATTGAGATTCTCAGCGGGGAGAGAGCCGGCGCTCAACTGCCAGACGGCTCCTTCGAGGAGGGGTCTGTAAACCAGCGCGTGTACAGGCAGCTGCGTGACATGGCGAGTGGACTCCGGGACTTTATGCGGGGCGACGACAGAGACGGATACGCGCACAGCATTGGGGGGCAGGCTGTCGACATAGAGCGGGGCGCTCCTGTCGATGCAGAGGGCAGAGAATGAGGAGAGGCACTTGACTGACCGGCCTTCGGAGCTGAAGACGCTGGCTGAGAAAGCCCGCGTCTTCTTCAGCGATAAGCACGCAGCCCGGGAGCGGGCTTTGCAGCTATCCCGCAGCACCATCCAGCTGTCCTCCACGGCCATCCGCGCCGTCCACCGCAACGAGTATGACGAGGCCCGCGAGCTAATCCGGTCGGCCGGGGAACGCGTGGCCGAGATGAAGGACATCCAGACCCACCACCCGGACATCTACTACACGGGATTTGTGCAGGACGCCCAGAAGGAGTACGTGGAGGCCAACGCGACCCTGGCGTTCATCACAGGCGCTCCCCTGCCCTATCCGGAGGAGCTTGGCATATCCTACGGCGCATATCTGAACGGCCTGGGAGAGACCATCGGTGAGATGCGTAGATATCTCCTGGACTCCCTCCGCCGTGCGGACGTCTCTCGCTGCGAGGAGCTTCTGGACCTCATGGACAATATCTACACGGAGCTGTTCACTATGGACTTCCCGGAGGCGATCACCGCCGGGCTGAGGCGAACCACCGACGCCATGCGGGGCATACTGGAGCGCACCCGCGGCGATTTGACCACGGCACTGAGACAGCAGAGCCTGGAAGAGCGGCTTACACAGCTATTGAGCCGCGTAGCGGGGGAAAGCCTTGACTAGGGTAATTCGTAGTGATAGATTGCACAATTGGGTATGAACTGACAAGAGTCCGGTCGCTATCTTTCCGGGTCCTTAGGAGGTAATTAGTGGAGAACTTATACATAGCCATAGCTACGGGTGCGCTGGCACTACTCTTCGCTTTGGCGCTGACCCGCCTTGTCCTGAAAGAGGACCAGGGCACCGACGCCATGAAGGAGATTGGCAAGGCCGTCCAGGAGGGGGCCTCTGCCTTCCTGGGCCGCGAATACAGGACCCTTGCCATATTCGTCGTGATAGTAACCGTTGTCTTGGCCCTATTCATCGACCCGGAGACGGCTGTGGCCTACGTTGTTGGCGCCATCTGCTCCGCCGGCACCGGGTACATAGGCATGAGCATAGCAGTCCGGGCCAACACTCGCACCGCCAGCGCCGCTATGAGAGGCCTCAACCCCGGACTCCGTGTGGCCTTCAACAGCGGCGCGGTAATGGGGATTACTGTAGTGGGGATAAGCATCATCGGCATCTCCATTCTGTACCTAACCTTCCAGAACATCACAATGGTAGCCGGCTTCGGCTTTGGCGCATCCTCCATTGCGCTCTTCGCCCGCGTGGGCGGCGGGATATTCACCAAGGCCGCAGACGTTGGCTCAGACATTGTGGGCAAGGTTGAGGTGGGCATCCCGGAGGACGACCCCCGCAACCCGGCCACCATTGCCGACAACGTTGGCGACAACGTGGGTGACGTCGCAGGCATGGGCGCCGACCTGTTCGAGTCCTACTCTTCCTCAATAATCGCCACCATTGCCATTGCAACCGCAGTGGCCGCGGCGGGCGCCAGCGACTTCGCGCCGAAGATCGTCCTGCCGTTCCTTATCGCATCTATGGGCATAATAAGCTCAATCTTGGGCACATTCCTGGTACGCACTGGCAGCGAGGCGTCCATGAGCAAGCTGCTATGGGCGCTGCGACGCGGCATATACTTCGCCTCCATACTGGTCATAGCCCTCTCATACGCCGTCATACAGATGCTTGGCGTAGAGGACGGCAACCGGATCTTCATGGCCATCGTGACCGGACTCATAGCTGGCAACGTCATAGGCTTTGCTACTGAGTTCTACACTTCCTACGAGTACTTCCCCACCAAGCGCATCGCGGAGTCCTCCCAGACCGGCGCCGGCACAACCATCATCACCGGATTTGCGACTGGAATGATGAGTACCCTCGTACCCGTTGCATCGGTGGTCGCGGCCATTCTCATCTCCTACTGGGCCGCAGACCTGTACGGCGTGGCAATCGCAGCCGTCGGTATGCTCTCCACCCTCGGCATCACCCTGGCAACTGACGCCTATGGCCCAGTGGCCGACAACGCCGGCGGCATTGCCGAGCAGGCCCACCTCGACCCTGAAGTCCGGGAGCGCACCGACGCTCTGGACTCCCTGGGCAACACCACCGCAGCCACCGGCAAGGGCTTTGCCATCGGCTCCGCCGCCCTGACCTCCCTGGCTCTGCTGGCCGCATACGCCCTGACCATCGAAAAGCTCAACCCGGACGCCGGCAAAGTGGTCTTCGACATTTTGGACCCGAATGTGCTGGTGGGCCTGTTCATTGGGGCGCTGCTCCCCTTCGTCTTCTCCGCATTGACCATGCAAGCCGTCGGGACCGCCGCCTACGCGATTGTAAACGAGGTGCGCCGCCAGTTCCGGGAGATACCCGGCATTATGGAGGGCACCGGACGCCCGGATTACGCCCGCTGCGTGGACATAAGCACTCAAGGGTCCCTGCGGGCCATGATACTCCCGGGCACTATGGCGGTCGTTGCTCCCATAGCAATGGGCTTCATCCTTGGCCCAGAGCCTCTGGGTGGAATGCTCATAGGCGCCATAACTGCGGGATTCCTCCTTGCCGTGACAATGGCCAACGCGGGCGGCGCTTGGGACAACGCCAAGAAGTACATTGAAGCAGGCCACTTCGACGGCAAGGGGTCGGAGACCCACAAGGCCGCCGTGGTGGGCGACACCGTAGGCGACCCATTCAAGGACACTTCCGGCCCGTCGCTGAACATCCTCATCAAGCTGATGTCAGTCGTTGCCCTGGTGTTCGCGCCGCTATTTGTGTAGATACAACCGGCAACTATAGGAACGATGTCAAAGCCCCCTGCCATGATGTGGCCGGGGGCTTTGTGCTGCAACCTTGCAGTGGTATACTTCCCCGCGTAGTGCACAGGCGTTAAGACACGGACTATAACGTAGTGCAACACAAACCTGTCTTCTAAGGAGCGTCATATGCGCGCAGCAGTTATAAGCGAGCCGGGCGGCCCGGAGGTCTTCCGCATCCAGGACATTGAGGAGCCGACACCCGGACCTGAGGAGGTGCTGGTAGACGTCAAGGCCACTGCCCTCAATCGCGCCGACCTGCTTCAGCGTCGAGGGCGCTATCCAGGCCCGCCGGGCACCCGGGACGACCTGCCAGGCCTGGAGATGGCGGGCGTAGTGGCTGCCGTTGGAGAGCGAGTGGACACCGTCGGCGTGGGCGACCGCGTGCTCGGACTGCTGGCGGGTGGTGGCTACGGCGAGCGCGTGGTAACCCATCACCGCATGACGGCCCGCATCCCGGACAACCTCAGTTTCACCGAAGCCGCGTCGATACCGGAGGTGTTCCTCACTGCATACGACGCCCTCTTCAACCACTGCAATCTCGCTATGGGCGAGTCCGCGCTGATACACGCCGCGGGCAGCGGAGTGGGCACGGCGGCCACCCAGCTGGCCCGTAACATCGGCGCCAGGAGCTACGGCACCGCCGGATCAGCGGAGAAGCTGGCAAAGGCGGCTGACCTTGGGCTTGACGTGGGCATCAACTACAACGAGCAGGACTTCGCCGAAGTGATACGCGACCGCTCAGGCGGCCGCGGCGTTGACGTCATACTGGACGTCATAGGAGCGCCCTACTGGGACAGGAACATTGCATCCCTCGCAGTCAAGGGGCGGATGGTCATAGTGGGCACTATGGGCGGAGCAACCCACGAGGTGAACATTGGCTCCCTCATGGGCAAGCGGCTCAGGGTGCACGGCACTGTTTTACGGGCGCGACCCATAGAGGAGAAGGTTGACCTCAATCAGAAGTTCATAAGGCACGTGCTGCCCCTGCTGGCGGACGGCCGGATACGCCCGGTGGTCGACAGGGTTTTCCCACTGGAGGAAGTGGCGGAGGCCCACAGTTACATGGAGAGCAACGCCAACTTCGGCAAGATAGTCCTCAGTATGGAGTGAGGGCTAGGAGGCCAGCGCTTCCTTCAGCCGCCGAATCGCTGCCTCAACACCCTCGGAGTAGTCGTAGACCGCAGAGCCGGCCACCGCAATCTGCGCTCCGGCCCTGGCCACCAGCGGCGCCGTATCGAGGTTTACGCCACCGTCGACCTCAAGCTCCGCCTTCACTCCACGCCTGTCCATGATGCTACGCACGCGGGCTATCTTCTGAGGGCTCTCCGGAATGAACCTCTGGGCAGGGTAGCCGGGGTTTACGCTCATCACCAACACCTGGTCCATCAAGTGAAAAGCGCCCTCTATGGCGAGGACTGAAGTCCCGGGGTTGATGGCCACGCCGGCCTTGGCGCCGCGCTCCTTGATCAGCTCGATGACCCGGTGAAGGTGAGTGCATGCCTCCGCATGAACCGTAATGATGTCTGCGCCGGCGTCCAGGAAGGAGGGAATCTGCTTCTCGGGGTCCGCAACCATCATGTGAACGTCCAGGGGAAGGTCGGTCCAGCGCTTGAGGGCTTCAACGGTGCGAGGCCCCCAGGTGAGGGCGGGGACAAAGTGCCCGTCCATGATGTCCACGTGAATCATGTCTGCGCCGGCCCGCGTTGCCTCGGCGACTCCTTCGCCCAGGCGCGCGAAGTCCGCTGAGAGGATGGATGGGGCGAGCTTTACTGGCGGTCTCTCAACCAAGTGGGGCCTCCAGAATCTCCCTCGCCTGCTTCATTGCTTCCTCCACCTGACGAGGCCCGGTGCCGCCTTTTACATCACGTCCTGCGATTGAGGTCTCCGCGCTGATGGAGTACACGTCTTCGTCGAAGCTCGGGGAAAACTGCCGATACTCCGACATATCCACCTCGTGTAGTCCCTTGCCCTGGGAGGCGGCGTACCTGGTCAGCTCCGACACGATGCCGTGAGCAGCGCGGAAGGGTTCGCCCTTTCCCACCAGGTAGTCGGCGAGATCGGTCGCAAGCATATAGCCGTCCCTGGCCGCCCGGCCAGTGCGCTCCCGGTCTATCTCCATCGTAGATATCATACCGGCGAATACTTCTAGGGTGCCAAGCAGGGTGTCCACCGTATCGAAGAAGCCCTCCTTGTCCTCCTGAAGGTCTCGATTGTAGGTCAGGGGCAGGCCCTTGAGCAGGGTGAGAAGCCCCATGAGGTGTCCGTAGACGCGGCCTGTCTTGCCCCTGGCCAGCTCTGCGAAGTCCGGGTTGCGCTTCTGGGGCATGATGCTGCTGCCTGTGGTATAGCGGTCGGCCAGCCGGATGAAACCGAACTCCTGGGAAGACCACAGCACCATCTCCTCCGCCATACGAGATAGGTGCATCATGCAGGCGGCGGCGGCGGCGTGGTAGTCCACAAGGAAGTCCCTGTCCGCAACGGCGTCCATGCTGTTCACGCTGACACGGCTGAACCCCAGCTCTTTGGCTACGAACTCCCTGTCGATGGGGTACGGAACGCCCGCCAGAGCGCCGCTTCCCAGAGGAAGGACGTCGGTGCGACGCAGGCAGTCGTGGAAGCGCTCCCTGTCCCTCTGGAGCATATGGAAGTAGGCCAACAGATGGTGTGAGAGGAGAACGGGCTGGGCGCGCTGCAGGTGGGTGTAGCCCGGTATCATCACCTCTTTATGGGTCTCAGCAACGCCAAGTACCGCGGTCTGCAGCGCCTTGATGCACCCCAGGGTCTCATGTATCGCCTCCTTGCAGTAGAGGCGCATGTCCGTAGCCACCTGGTCGTTGCGGGAGCGGGCGGTGTGGAGCTTCCCGGCGACGTCTCCAATCTTGCGGAAGAGCGCGGCTTCCACGTTCATGTGAAGGTCTTCCAGGTCCTCCCGCCACTCGAAAGAGTCGTCCTCTATGTCCTGCCGGATGGAGACCAAGCCCTCAACGATAAGCTCAGCCTCCTCCGGGGAGATGATGCCCTGCTTCTCCAGCATACGAGCGTGGGCTATGGACCCGGCCACGTCCTGCCGGTACAGCCGCCGGTCGTAGGAGAGTGAGACGGTGTAGGAAGATACCCTGTCGTTCTTGGTCATCTACAAACCCTGCTGTCTATCACCAAGCTCTCATTTCCTTTGATGATACCCTTTTGTGACCCGGTATCTTTCCAAAGAAGCCGCTCCACTGTCATTCCTGCTTCCGCAGGAATGCATCTCTGGGCGAATGGGTGCCGCCCCTGCCCCACCTGGATTCCCGTCCCCGCATCAAGTGCGGGGCAAGCTTCACGGGAATGACAGGAAATGGAGCATTGAAGCAGTTATGCAAAGGTCTCCCTAACTGGACGGCAGGCTGTGAATGCCCCTACTCGGCCACCTGTCCCAGGTCCGGGAGATCCAGGGGCTGCACCCTGCCCTGGGTGCGGCCGGCCAGCCCAAAGATGTGGATGAACCCCTCCGAGGCGCGATGGTCGAAGCGGTCTCCCGTGTCGTAGGTGGCCAGATCGTGCTGGTAGAGGGAGTAGGGCGAGTTTCTGCCCACAACGGTACAGCTGCCCTTGAACAGCTTCAGCCGCACCGTGCCGGTGACGTGGCGCTGAGTGCTCTCTATATAGGCGTCCAGGTCCTGGTGAAAGCCGGTGTACCAGAGACCGTTGTACACCATATCGGCGAACTCCTGGGACACCCTCTCCTTGAACCGAATCTGGTCTTTGCTGAGCGTGACGCTCTCCAGGGCTTTGTGGGCCACATGAAGCACACGACCGGCCGGGGCCTCGTAAACCTCCCTGGACTTGATGCCCACCAGTCTGTCCTCCAGGTGGTCGATGCGGCCCACGCCGTGCTCTCCGGCTTTCGCGCTGAGGTGGTTGATCAGGGCGATGTCGTTCATCTTCTCGCCGTCCACGGCCTGCGGTATGCCCTGCTCAAAGGAGATCTCAAGATAGAGTGGCGAATCGGGGGCCTTCTCGGGAGACTGCGTCCAGGCGAAGGCCTCCTCCGGCGGCTCCTGCCACGGGTCCTCCAGGTTCCCCGCCTCTATGCTGCGCCCCCACAGGTTTTCGTCGATGGAGTAGGGGCTGCGTTGGCCTAATTCGAGAGGCACCTGGTGGCTCTGGCCGTACTGGATCTCCTCCTCCCTAGTCATGTTCCACTCCCTGGCCGGGGCGAGGATGCGAATGGATGGGTCCATTCCGGCGATGCTGAGGTCGAATCGCACCTGGTCGTTGCCCTTGCCGGTGCAGCCGTGGGCCACGGCCCGCGCTCCCTCCAAGTGGGCGACCTCCATCAGGTAGCGGGCGATTAGGGGGCGCCCCAAGGCCGTAGCCAGGGGGTATTGCCCCTGGTAGACCGCTCCCGCCTGAAGAGCGGGCCAGACGAAGTAACGGACGAATGGCTCCTTCCCGTCCACCACCAGGGCTTTCACAGCCCCCGACGCAAGGGCCCTCTCCTTGACGTTACCTATGCCCTTTCCTCCCCCCAGGTCCACGGTGAGGGTCACGACCTCCGCATCGTAGTTCTCCTTGAGCCAGGGTATGGCTACAGAGGTGTCCAGTCCTCCGCTGTAAGCAAGCACTACTTTTGTCGACATTTTCTAACCCACCGCCACTTCTTTCAGGGCTACCGCCAGCTTCTCCAAGGCCTCATCCACCTCGTCCGCGGTCACGTTCAGCGGAGGCATGAGGCGAATGGCGTTGGGCCGCAGCGGATTCAGAAGCAGCCCCTCCTCATTGGAGCGTGCAACCAGCTGGGGAGCGATTTCGGCGTTCAGCTGGATGGCCAGTAGAAGCCCCAGGCCCCGCACCTCCGTGATAATGGGGTAGCGGGACTTCAGATTCTCCAAGCCCTGGTTGAGACGCTGACCCATAGCCCTCACGTTTGCCGATACGTCGTTTTTGATGACGAAGTCCACCACAGCGGCCGCTCCGGCGCAGGTGAGAACGTTTCCCCCAAAGGTGGATCCGTGGTCGCCGGGGGCGAGGAGGCAGAACTTCTCCTTGGCCAGGAATGCGCCGATAGGCACGCCTCCGCCCAGGCCCTTGGCAAGCGTAATGGCGTCCGGCTCCACGCCGAACTGCTCATAACCGAACAGCGTACCCAGGCGTCCCAGGCCCGTCTGCACCTCATCCAGGATCATCACAAGGTTGTTCTCGTCGCACCACTCCCTGACCTGCTTCAGGTAGTCGGAAGAAGGAACGTTGACGCCTCCCTCCCCCTGCACGGGTTCCAGCATGACGGCGCAGGTCTCGTCGTTGGTGGCCTCTTTGATGGCGTCTATATCGTCATAGGGAACGTTCACAAAGCCCGGAGAGAGGGGTTGCCACTGCTCCTGGTAGTGGGGTTGGCCCGTCGCCGCGGCCATAGCCAGCGTCCGGCCGTGGAAAGAGTTGAGGGCCGTAATCACCTGGTATGCGCCGTTGGCGTGAATGCGCCCGTACTTACGGGCCAGCTTGACCGCCCCCTCATTCGCCTCTGCGCCGCTGTTGCTGAAGAAGACGCGGTCCAGGCAGCTGTTGTCCACCAGCAAGCGCGCCAGCTCGATCTGGGGGACAGTGAAGAACTGATTGGAGGTCTGTATCAGGGTGGCGGCCTGCTCCTGTATCGCCTTCACCTGAACTGGATGAGAGTGTCCCAGGCTGTTCACGGCCCAGCCGGATGTGAAGTCCAGGTACTCCTTGCCGTCTTCGTCCCACACCCGTGTGCCCTGCCCTCGCACAAGAACAATAGGCTGGCGGCGAGCCACCTGCATGTAGTATTTACTTTCCAAGTCTCTCAAGGTGCTCATTGAGCGCCTCCTTCCATAGGTTGTAGCATCTCCTCCAAGGCCTCTTCCAGCAGGTCCAGCGCCCGCCTGATCTCCTCAATAGCGTCCGTGACATCCTGAGCCACGGGATCAGTCAAGGGCCTGTCATCCGGCGGCGGTCCTGTATCCGGGGGAGCGACCTCATCCGGAATGTCTCCCATCACGAGCGCTTCCAGGGCGCTCCTGAAGCCATCCTTCATCACAACCCTCTTTGCGTCGGCGACTATGACCTGCTTAAGCTCCGGGAAGGTGATGTTTTCCGCCTGGATGTAGAGAGGCTCCACGTATATCAGGAACTTCTTGTCTTCATGGACTATGGGGATGACCAGCAGGTTACCCCTGATACAGCTGGCTCCCCTCTGGCACAGGAGTGTGAACTGCTGCTTGATGGTAAAGTCGTTGTCAATGCGGGCCTCAACCTGCTCAGGGCCGTCCACCTGCGTGCCCTTGGGGAAGAGGAAGGATTTCAGAGTGCCATACTGGCCCTTGTCGTCGTCGCTGCGGGCAGCCAGCCAAGCCACCTGGTTGGGTTTGTCCCGTGGGGTGAAGGGAAGGAGCATAACGAACTCCTCCTTCTCCTCGCCGGGGAGCTTCATAATGACGTAGTAAGGCTCCATAGGCTGCTCCGTCGCGGCGAACAGCTCACGAGGCACGCTCCAGGGGTCCTCGCGGTTGTAGAAGTCTATGGTGTCTCGCATATGGTACAGAAGATACTTCTCCGCCTGGATGGAGAAGAAGTCCTCCGGATAGCGAATGTGGGATCGGAGGGAATCCGGCATCTCATCCTTGGGTTTGAAGAGCTCTGGGAACACCTTGGCATAGGTGCGAACAATCGCGTCATCTTCGTCAAATATGTAGAAGTCCATGTTCCCGTTGTAGGCGTCTACGACCACCTTGACGCTGTTACGAATGTAGTTGAACTCATCTTGATAGGGATCCGAGTACGGGTACTGGCTGGTGGTAGTGTAAGCGTCCTGTATCCACCACAGCTTGCCATCCGCTACGACCATGTAGGGATCCTCATCCAGCATCAGGAAGGGCGCTACCTCACTGACCCTGTCATGTATCTCGCGACGGTACTGGATGCGGCTGTCCTGGCCCAGAGCGCCACTGATGAGAATGTTGACGTCCGCGAACTCCCAAGCGTAGGCCATACGGCGCAGCAGTGAGCTTATGTGTATTCCGCCTTCGCCGGCGTAGCTGGTGCGGATGGGTGAATCGGTGTCAATGGCGGGGTAGTCGAACTCCGGCTCCAGGGAATTGACGATTACGTAGTTGACGCTGTTCTCTCCATAGTATATCTGGGGCTGCGTCACCTCCGGGACAAGGCCGGCAAGTGATTCCTTGCCCGGCCCCGGGGGAATATCTTTAACGAAAAACTCAGGTCTCCCTTCAGGGGTGAACTCCGTTGTAGGGCTGATGGCTACGCCGAAGCCGTGGGTGTACTGTAGGCGACTGTTGACCCATGACTGGGACTGCTCAGGCAGGTCCTCCGGGAACAGCTCGCGGGCGCCCAACATCACCTGGCGTATCTTCCCGCCGATGTTGTAGCGGTCCACGTCCACGTCGGCGAACCTGTAGTAGGTCCGGAAGAACTGCACCTGGTTGTAGACACTTCTGAGGGGCCTGTGGTCCCACAACCGGATGTTGTCTATGGTCTCGGGATTGGCGGCCACGACAGCGGCGGTCAGGGGCGCCAGCTCCCCGGCCTCGTCTCCGGTGGCGATGGTGGCGAGGTCGTAGTCGTCCTCCTCTATGCGGTCGAGAGCAAATCCCTGGCGAGTAAAATCAATACTGCGGGGGATGTACTCGCGCTCCTTTTCCAGCTCGTTGGGGTTTACCTGGAACCGCTGCACCAGAGCCGGATAGACGTTTCCGACGATTATGGCTGCCGCCACCCAAAGCCCTATAGACCCCACTATGAGCCTAGTGGACCGGAAATATGAGTTAGCCAGGAGCAACAAACCGGCGACCGTGCTGATAACCAGCAGGATGCGAAGAGCCGGCAGGCGAGCGTTCAACTCCGTATACCCTGCGCCGAATATGGCGCCGCTGGGAGAGAATACGAGCTTGTGTATCTCTATCCAGTTGTTCCATGAAGTTATCAAAAGCAGCAGCCCTATCAGGATTGAGGCGTGAGCTATCATCTTTGGGGTGATTCCCGTGGAGATGTTGACGCCCCGCAAGCTCAGGTTCAGCATGTATATGGCGGCTGAACCAACCAGCGTTACGATGAAGGCCCCCAGCAACCATCCCTGCGCCAGGGTGTGTACAGGTAGGGTGAAAACGTAGAAGGCCACATTCTTGTGAAACGCCGGGTCCTCGGCGGGAATGGCCTGGCCGGAGGCCGGGTCTACCGTGGTAAAGGGCACCTCGTTGATGAACCGGAGCAGCGTCTCCCACTGCCCGCTTACCAGAGACCCGAATACGATAGCCAGCAGAAATACCGCCAGAACTATGCCCCATCGGAATAGCTGGGTAATGATACCGTACACCTGCTGAGATACGGGGATGCCTGGCTCACCCTTGGAGGTCCTGTAGGCGAACACGGCGTTGGGGACCATGATTAGAGTAAAGACGATGGCCCCGGTCAAGAAGAGCCACACCTTGGTGGTCAGCACCCTGAGGTAAACGGCGTTGTAGTCCAGATTGTCGAACCAGAGCCAGTCGGTGTATATCTGCCGGAGCAGATTGGCAACCACAAAGAGAGCAATCAATCCGCCAAGGATGATCGCCCATTTCACCAGGGGACGAGGGTCAAGGGGAAGCACCCACTCTTCGCCGCCATCCTGGGATGCGAATGGGCCGTCGTCCGAGTTGCCTCTAAAGAAGGCCATTACGCCTGACCTATCCTGGTGCCCGAGGGCCGTCCTTCAATGAGGTCCAGGAGAGCGCTGCTCTTTCTCCCGTCCGAGATCTGGGCCACCTTCACGCCCTCTAGGGCGCGGAGACAGGCCTCCATCTTCGGCACCATGCCGCCGACGACTGTTCCGGACTGTATGAGCGCCTGACCCTCTTCGGTAGTGAGACTGCCGATGAGGCTCTGGTCGGAGTTTAGGACTCCCTCAACGTCCGTGAGGAAGACCATGAACTCCGCCTTCAACGCCCGGGCAATCTCTCCGGCGGCGGTATCCCCGTTAACGTTGAGAAGCGCGCCGCTGTGCTCTGATGAGTCCATGAGGTGAACGGCAACGGGGGCTATGACGGGTATATACCCGCCGGCCAAGGCGCTGAGAATAGGACCGGGGTCTACTTGAACAACCTGCCCAACTAGTCCCAGGTCGGGATCCAATATTCGGCCTTGTAGCATTGCGCCGTCCACACCGCTCATACCCAGAGCCTTGCCGCCCAGCGCCTGTATGGAGGACACTAAGCCCTTGTTCACCAGGCCGCACAGCACCGCCGACACTATCTCCATACTGGCCGCATCGGTTACCCGGAGGCCGCGGACGAACTGCGGCTGCGCTCCCACCTTCTCCATCCACTGTGAGATGACCTGACCGCCGCCGTGCACCACAACAGGCGTCACGCCTCTCTTCTGAAGAGCGACCAAGTCTTCCAGCGTAGTATCCTCGTTTCCGAGGATGCTGCCGCCTATCTTGACGACCAGGGAAGGGGTAGAAGCAGTGTTTTGGTTTACCATTAAGAGACATTGAAGCCGGCTATAGATTCAAAGAATGCCCGTATCAGGTAGTATAGGCGCTGTTGAAGGTTACGTATTCCTCGCTCAGGTTGCAGCCCCAAGCCGTGGCGGTGGCGTCTCCGATGTTCAGGCTGAGGCGGATGGATATTTCGCTGCCTCTCATTGTGGCAACCACGGCATCCTTGAAGAACGGAATGGGTCTCCCCTCTTCCATGATGCACACATCGTTGATGTAGAGGGCTATCCGCTCCTCGACCACCTGAGCGCCGCTGTATCCCAGGGCAACGATGATGCGCCCCCAGTTGGGGTCTCCTCCGTGTACGGCGCTTTTCACCAGTGAAGAGGAGGTTACGGCACGGGCAGCCATACGGGCGTCGGCATCGCTGAGCGCGCCGTCCACCACAACCTCAATGAGCTTGCTGGCGCCCTCGCCGTCCCTGACAATCTCCTTTGCCAGGAAGGTACAGACCTCATCCAGAGCGTTTTGGAACGCGTCCTCCACCTCACCTCTCTGTAGTCCTATCTCGCCACCCCCGGCCACGCCGTTGGCCAGCAGGATCACGCTGTCGTTGGTGCTGGTGTCGCCGTCTATGGTGATCATATTGAAGGACTTGTCAACCGCCTGCTTCAGAGACTCCCGGAGGAAGGAGCTTTCCACCGGAGCGTCCGTCGCCAGGAAGGACAGCATCGTCGCCATGTTGGGATGCACCATGCCTGAGCCTTTGGCGATTCCTCCCAGGGTGTAGGTGTTCCCTCCGACGGTGAAGGACACGGCCCCCTCCTTGGAGCGCGTGTCTGTTGTCTGGATGGCGCGAGCCATATCATGGCCGCCGTCGGGCGTAAGCTCTATGTTGCCCATGCCGCCGCTTATGAGGGCCATAGGCAGTTCGACGCCAACCATACCTGTGCTCGAAGGAAGCACCAACTCTGGATCCAAATCCAGATGACGTCCAGCCAGGGCGGCCATCTCAATGGCGTCCTTCATCCCCTGCTCACCGACGCAGGCGTTGGCGACGCCGCTGTTACAGACAATGACCTGGACTCGCCCTGCGGACACCCGCTGCTCGTTCAGGACAACGGATGGCGACCTCAAATTGTTGGTGGTGAATGTGCCGGCCGCGTTGCACGGGACCTCCGAGCAGACAACCCCCAAGTCGAGTTTGTCCTCAGCGTAGGTCCTGATACCGGAATAGGTAGCTCCCGCAGAGAAGCCCCGGGGTGATGTGATGGTGCCCTCTTCCAACCATTTCAGTTCAATAGTCAACTTCTACACTACCCTTTCACACTTGGAACGATTTGAAGTATAACACTATACTAGAGCATAGCAAAAGGTTGCAATAGATGAACGCTGACACTGTCTCTGGGAAACGCAACCGGCAAGACTACTCGGAGAGAAGAGAGTGAGCGAATGGCTCTGAGCAGATTATACCCCCTGGACATGAACCTGACCTTTGACGACCGCCCATACAGTCTGGGCGAGACCATCCGCGTTCTGGTGGAGCTGGCGCCCAGAAGGGACGTTGTCGTAAGGGAGGCGCGGGTGGACCTGGTGTGCGAGGAGGACTTCGTGATGAGCTACACGATCATGTCGCCCGGGCGACCCAGCCTGTCCTCCCACCGCACACCCGGAGAAGTGTACGTCAGCCCGCCCCTGTTGCGGCAGAGGGTCAAGAAGGAGGAAAGGGAGGCATACGTGCACAGCAGCGTGCCTCTTCTGGGCGAGACAACGCTCCAACGGGATACGGCGGTACAGTACGAGGTCGACCTCTTCATCAATACCCAGTCTCCTCCTCGCGTCAGTGTAGCCAGGATAGAGTGGAGGCTGGAGGGATTCGTAGACGTAGTGATGGCAAGGGACACCAGGGCGCGATACGGTGTGCAGGTGGAGCTGGGGTGAATTAGCCGCGCCGCCTCACTTGCTGCCCTGTTCCAGTTGAGCAGTCAAATCTCGCTGAAGGCGGCGCAGCCTGCTGCTCAGCCTCACCGGGTACTTTGCAGGGTTCTTCACCACCTTGAAGCGATCGTCAAGGGCGGCGAACTCAATGCGGAATCGCTCCCTCAACTCCTCAATCGCAGGCGGAGCAGCCAGCATTTCGCCGTTCTCCATGAAGGTCTCCAACAGAGGCTCGGCGCCGGATTCGGGCGGCGTCTCGTCTGACAGACCGATAACATCGCCTCTAAGCCGGCCTTCGTCGTCCCGGAGGCGGAAGACCTGCTTCTCGTCCGCCAGAGAGACCTTGCCAGTGCTGAGCTTGAGAACGGGACGACCGGCGTACTTCACCAGCTTGTAGGCCATATCGAGCCACGGAGCGTCTCCGGAAACGGCCATGCGAGTGCCCACGCCAAAGGCGTCGATGGGCGCTCCGGCCTGCACAAGCTCATCCACCTGGAACTCGTCTAGGCCGCCGCTGACCAGGACCCTCACGTAGTCCAGCCCGGCTTCGTCCAGGACGCGGCGCACATCACGACTCAGCCCAAGAAGGTCGCCGCTGTCCAGTCGCACCGCCCGCAGACGATGCCCACGCGCCTCCATCTCGCGGCCCACCTCAGCGGCCTTGGCCGCGGCTGCGACGGTGTCGTAGGTGTCCAGGAGAAGCACTGTATCGTCTGGGAAACTCTCGGCGTAAGCCCTGAAAGCGTCGATCTCCCGCTCAAAGCTGGTCACGAAGGAATGGGCCATGGTGCCGGCTACTGGCAGCCCGTAGGCCTTTCCCGCCAGAACGTTGCTGGTGGAGCTGAACCCCACCATGTAGCTGCTGCGGGCCGCCTTCATCCCAGCGTCCACGCCGTGGGCGCGCCTCAGGGAGAAGTCCACCAGCGCCTTCCCGCGCCCGGCCCACAGGCAGCGCGCCGCTTTGGTTGCAATAAGGCTCTGGAGGTTGACCTGGTTTATGACCAGGGTCTCTATAATCTGCGCCTCGATGATGGGCGCGGTTATCTCCAGCGCCGGCTCGTTGTGGAAGTAGATCCTACCCTCCGGGATAGCCCGCACCCGCCCGGTGAAGCGCAGGCTCCCCAGATAGTCCAGAAAGTCGTCGGTGAACGTGCTCGTGGAGCGCAGGTAGTCGATGGCGCTGCCAGAGAAGGAGAAGTCCTCCAGATATCGCAGCACGTCCTCCAAGCCCGCGGAGACCAGGTACGACCTCTTGACCCGCGAGGGGCGCACAAAGAGGCTGAAGGTGGCCTGCGATGACATACCCTGCCGGAAGTAGCCCTGGGCCATAGTCAGCTCGTACAGGTCCGTGAAGAGGGCTGCGTCCTCCCCGGATAGGGCGCCCGGCTTGTCCATTGAGCTGTACCCTCCCCTCTTGTTCCCCCTGGAGAGACCTTTGTGTAAATTGCTCCCAGGATTCTTTTCCCGTCATTCCCATCCCCGAGCGGGAATCTAAGGCATTGCACCCAAGTAGCGCAGTTTGTCGGCAGAAGCCTTAGATTCCTGCTTCCGCAGGAATGACAGTTGGTGCGCTTCTTTTAGACGGGATATGCGCTAAGTTTAAGGATACATTGGATATCCGTCAAAGGCGATTGCAGAAGCTATTGCAAAACATCCCCGTTGTGTGCTGATACTCTGGTGAGAGCGGTCGGCAGCCTGCTCGACAACCAGGACAAATCAGGAATGTCAGAGGCGCTTTGATTCCAATCAGACTTTCGGTAAAGAATTTCCTCTCCTATCGCGACAACGTCCCCACGCTGGACCTGGAGGGCGTCCACGTGGCATGCCTGTGCGGTGAAAACGGCCACGGCAAGTCGGCGCTGCTGGACGCCATAACCTGGGTTTTGTGGGGCAGTTCCCGGGCCAGAGTGCAGGAGGACCTGATCTTCCAGGGAGAGAGCGAGATGCAGGTGGACCTGGAGTTCCAGGCAGGCGAAGGCCGGTACAGGGTCTCCAGAAGGTACGCCCGCTCCGCCAGGTCACGCCAGGGCGCAACCGTGCTGGAACTTTTCTACAACACGGAGAACGGGCTGCAGCCTCTCACCGGCAACTCTGTGAGAGAGACGGAGGCGAAGATACGCTCCCTCCTGCACATGGACTACGACACATTTGTAAACAGCGCCTTCATCCTCCAGGGCCGCGCCGACATGTTCACCACCAGCGGAGCAGCCAAGCGCAAGGAGGTCCTTGGTGAGGTGCTGGACCTCTCCTGGTACGACCGTTTGGCCGAGAAGGCCCGCGGGGAGTCGCGTGAGCAGGAACGGACGACAGAGCGCCTGGAGGCCGAAGTTGCAGGCATAGACCGGGAGTTGTCTCACAAGGAGGAGCACGAGGCGCGCCTGACAGAGATACAGTCGGAGATGCGCATCATAGAGCGCGAAGAGAAAGGCTACGAGGCCGAGGTGGAGTCGCTCCAGGAAGAGGCCCGTAGGCTTCAAGGGCTTCAGCAGGAGCTCGAAAGGCTGGAACAGGATGAGAAGCGCATCCTGGGCGAGGTCATGGAGCGCGAGTCGAGGACGGCGGATATGTCGAAACGCCTTGAGGAGGTCCGCTCCAGGGCGTCACAGCTGACCGCACTGGAGGCCGAGTTGGCCCAGGTGAGGGGTCGGCTGGAGGAGCTTGCCGCTCCGCCTGAGGAAGCGGGTAGCCTTGGAGAGCGTATACGGGAGCTCGAATCCAGGGCGAACCATCTCAGGGAGGCAAACACCTCTCTGAGGGAGGAGGAGCTGCGACTCCAGGGCTTCCAGCAGGAGTTGGAGAGGCTGCAACAGGAAGAGAAGCGCACAAGTGGCGAGATAGAAGACCGCGAGACAAGGACGGCAAGGGACGTGGAACGCCTGCAGGGGCTGAGGGCCAAGACAGCAGAGTTGGCCTCGCTGGAAGCCGGGCTAGCTTCGGCGACGGCTCGCCTGGAGGAGCTTGCCCCTCCATCCGCGGAAGCGGAGAGTCGCAGATGGCGCATACAGGAGCTTCAGTCTGAAGCCCGCTACTTGAGCAATGAGAACGCCCGCCTGAGGACAGAGATGGACGACTTGCGGGTGAAGGTGGACCTTCTTGAGGAGACCGGCGACTCCAACGGGGTCGGCGCGACCTGCCCGTTGTGCGACAACGTCCTTGGCCCGGAAGGCTGCCTCCACCTGGCCTCCAGCTACCGCACACAGGGCGAGAATAAAGCCAATGCCCACCGGGACAATCAGGCAGCCATCAAGAAGGCGGAGGCGGAGGTGTCGGGTTTGGAAAAGGACCTGGAGAGGATGGAGAGCGAGCGACGTCGGGAGCAGGCCGCGGCACAGGAGCGCCGCGATAGCCTGACCAGAGACGTGGAGCAGGCCAACGCAGCCGGTGAAGAGGCGACCAGGCTGGCCGCTTCCCTGGAGTTCGAGGAGTCGCTGCTTGCGGCAAGCCGCCGGCGCTTCAATGAGGTCCAGGCCGATATGCCATCGCTGAGAGAGGCCGTCTCAACCCTGCCGGGCATCCTCGATTCGTACCACCAGAACGCGGCAGACATCCACAAGGCGGAGTCGGAAAGAAACGGCCTGGAGAAAGACCTGGAAGGGATAGAGGGTGATAGGCACAAGGAGCAGGGCTTGGCGGAGGAGCGCCGGGATAGCCTGACAAGGAACGTGGAGGAAGCCAGGGCCGCCGGGGCTCTGGTCGATCAGTTGGCCGCTTCCCTGGGATCGGAGGAGTCGCTGCTGGAAGCAAGCCGCTTACGGATGAAAGACGTACAAGACGCTATGCCCCCGCTCAGGCAGGCCGGTTCCGCCCTACCCGGCATCCTGGACTCTCTGCAGGAGAGCAGGAGCAGGCTGGAGAGTCTCAGGGGCCGTAGGCAGCAGCTTTTGAGAGACCTAGGCGAGATGCAGGCGCGTCTGGACCGATGCCTTGAGCTGGAGACTCGCCGGCAGGAGTGCAGCAACACCCTGGCAGATGCCTCATTCCAGAAGGGGGTGTACGACCAGCTATCGACGGCCTTTGGCAAAGGCGGGATACAGGCTTTGCTAATCGAGCAGGCCATCCCGGAGTTGGAGAACCAGGCCAACGACATCCTGGGACGCGTCAGTGACCATCGTATGAGCCTAAAGCTGGAGACCCAACGCGAGAGGCGCAGCAGCGGCGGCGACCCCATAGAGACGCTGGACATCAAGATCTCCGACGAACTGGGCACCCGCAGCTACGAGAACTACAGCGGTGGAGAGGCGTTCCGCATCAACTTCGCCCTGCGCATTGCCCTGTCCAGGCTCCTGGCGCATCGCTCCGGCGCTCCCCTGCCCACGCTTTTCATAGATGAGGGATTCGGGAGCCAGGACGCCGCCGGGCTGGAGAAGCTGGTGGAAGCCATAAACGCCATCCAGAACGACTTTCAGAAGATTGTGGTCATAACCCACATAGAAGAGTTGAAGGAGGCCTTCCCCGTGCGCATTGAGGTCACCAAGACCCTTCAGGGGTCCACGTTCCAGATGAGCTAGGTGCCTCCAGAGATATGGCCGGCATATCTCGTGCTGCAAGGAGCGAGTGGAGATGCATAAGAAATGACGCAGAGTGAGTTCATCGGGGTAGACGGCTGCCGGTACGGCTGGTTCAGCGTAGGATTCGACCAACGCGGCAGCTACGAAATGCAAGCGTTTAAGACATTCCGTGAACTGCTAACCCACTACCGCAAGGCTGAACTTGTTCTCGTGGATATCCCAATTGGGCTTCCGGAAGATTGTAAAGGGCGCCGCTGCGATGACAAGGCTCGGGGGATACTCGGCTCTCGTGCGTCTAGCGTCTTCCGGACGCCGACCCGACAGACGGTGGAACAGGCGGCGGCTCAGCCGGGAGACTACTGGGATGCTACCAATGTGGAGCGTCGAGTCGCCAAAAGAGGAATTAGTAGACAAGCCTTTGCGATAACGCCCAAGATCCATGAGGTGGATAAGGTGATGTTGGCTCGTGGTGAGGGTGCGAAGCCGTTGGTGAGAGAAGTCCATCCAGAGCTCTGCTTCTGGGCGCTGAACGGTCGGCAGTCCATCGAGTGGGGGAAGAAGAAAATGGAAGGAAGGGCTGAACGTCTCCGCGTGCTTCAGTGTATCGAGCCGCGGGCTGAAGAGATATTCGACGAGTCTATATCATGCTTTCGCCGGAAGGATGTTGCCAAGGATGACATACTTGACGCGCTTGCGGCGGCAGTGACCGCCTACGCCAGTCAGGGTAAGCTTCAGACAATCCCTAAAGTCCCACCGAAAGACCCCAGGGGATTGCCCATGGAGATGGTGTACTACCCATATAACCATACGGGCAGGTAGCGTTTCATTGACAGCCACATAGCGCCTTGATATATTCGCTGTGGTGTTGAGATGGACTCAGTAGAGACTCTTGAGTTGCTTATTCCCAGGAGCCAAATAGCGGACACCGTCAAGCGCTTGGCCCGGCGGATCGAGGCCGACTACCCCAAGGAGATGCCCCTGATGGTGGGAGTGCTCAAAGGCTCCTTCATATTCATGGCAGACCTCGTCCGGGAGATACAGCGCGATATGGAGATGGACTTCATGCGCACGTCCAGCTACGGTAGCGGCTCCGTCTCTTCAGGAAGAATCAAGCTTCACATGGGAGTCACCAGCCCCGTAAAGGACCGGAGCGTGCTTATCGTGGAGGACATAGTGGACACGGGCCTGACCACGTCCTACGCCGTGCGGTATCTCCGTCGGAAGGGCGCCGCGTCCGTCAAGGTCTGCGCTCTGCTGGACAAGCCCTCTCGCAGAGAGGCTCCGGTGACCCCGGACTACGTTGGCTGCACCGTGCCGGACAAGTTCCTGGTGGGCTACGGCCTCGACTACGATGAGCGGTATCGCGCTCTGGCGGACATTTGCGTATTGACAGGAGACGGCAATGGACCTTAAGGGCCTCATAGAAGTGGCCAGGGGCGACGCCCAGGCGGATCTGGTGCTGACCAACGCCCGGATCGTCAACACCTTCACCGGCGAGATCGAGGAGAACAGCGTAGCCGTGCATCGCGGCCGCGTGGCGGGCGTGGGCGACTACACGTGGGCGCGGAGGACCGTGGACCTGGAAGGCAAATTCCTTGCGCCGGGGCTCATCGACGGGCACGTCCACCTGGAGAGCACGTACCTCCACGTCGACCAGTTCGCCAGGGCCGTCGTGCCCAGAGGCACGCTGGCAGCGGTGACGGACCTCCACGAGGTGACCAACGTGTCGGGCCTGGACGGTATGCGTTACATCATGGACTGCGCCCGCAAGGTGCCTGTGGACCTCTTCTTCATGGCCCCGTCCTGCGTTCCCGCCACCCACATGGAGACATCCGGCGCCACGCTTGGCCCGGAGGACATCAAGAAAGCCCTTCGATGGAGGGGTGTCCTGGGCCTGGGAGAGATCATGAACTTCCCCGGCGTCATCAGCGGCGATGACCATGTACTGGAGAAGGTGCAGGCGGCCCACGGACGGCCCAGAGACGGTCACGCGCCGCGTGTGAGGGGCAAAGCCCTCAACGCCTACCTCGCCCCTATCATAGGCTCTGACCACGAGTCCACAGAGTATGAGGAGGGGTTGGAGAAGCTGCGCAGGGGGATGCGTCTGATGATCAGAGAGGGTTCCTCGGAGAAGAATCTGGAGGAGCTTCTGCCCCTGGTCAACCAGGGAAACTATCACCGGTGTATGCTGGTGGTGGACGACCGGAACGCCCTGGACGTCCTGAAGGAGGGCGACGTGGACGCCGTTGTGCGCAAGGCAATCCGGCTGGGCCTGGATCCCATCAGAGCGATTCAGATGGCCTCCCTCAACGTTGCAGAGTACTTCCGGCTGGAGGGACTGGGAGGCATAGCGCCGGGCTATCACGCCAACATGCTGGTCATCCGGGACCTGGAGGCGCTGGACATCGAGCAGGTCTACTACAGAGGCAAGCTGGTGGCCGAGGACGGGAAGGCGCTGTTCGACGCTGCCCTTCCTCCCAACGACTCGATGGCTCGAACCATGCGCGTAAAGCCCTTCGCCGTTGAGGGACTGGCGCTGAAGTCCCAGGCCACCGAGACCTACCCTGTGATCGAGATAGTCCCAGGGCAGATAGTGACCCGGAGACTGGACGAGCGTCCCAGCCGAAGCAACGGCAGCATAGTCGCCGACACGGGCCGCGACCTGCTGAAGCTGGTGGTGATGGAGCGGCACCACGCCACTGGCAACGTGGGCATTGGGCTGGTAAAGGGATTCGGACTGAAGAGAGGCGCTCTGGCCACCTCCGTGGCCCACGACTCCCACAATATCGTTGTGGTGGGCGTGGACGACGGGGACATATTCGCCGCAATCAAGGAAGTCGAGCGGAACCAGGGCGGACTGGCGGTGGCGGCGGACGGGATGTCCCAGGCCTCGCTGCCGCTGCCGATTGCCGGGCTGCTTTCGCCGGAACCCCTGGAGACGGTGGCGGCCAAGATCGAGGATCTGGAGAGACTGGCCCGGGATCTTGGGTGCTCGGTACACTCCCCATTTTCCGTGCTTTCGTTCCTAGCCCTTCCGGTTATCCCCGAGCTGAAGCTGACGGACATGGGCCTGGTGGACGTGATGGCCGGAAAACTGCTGGAGCTGGAGTAGCCCGCCATGCCCGCAATCGACGCCATCACCTTCGACCTTTGGCAGACCCTGATAATAGACGACCGCGAGCTGGGCAGGGCGAGGACGCAGCGCCGGCTGGAGGGCGCTATTGAGGCCCTCACCGACGCGGGCTATGAGTTCGACATGGACCACCTCCGGGAAGCGTACAGAAGCTGCTTCCGCGCTTGTCGCGTAATACACCACGACGAGAAGGACGTCACCTTCGACGAGCAGGTCAACATGTTTATAGACTTCATCGATGAAGGCCTGTCCCGTCGTCTGGACGGAGACGTAGTGGAGCGGATCACCTACTGGTACGCCGAGTCCTTCTTCGATTTCCCTCCCCGCGTCGATCCGGAGGCGCACGGCGTACTGGAGGAGCTGTCAAGGCAGGGGTACAAACTGGGCATGATATCCAACACTGGGATGACCCCAGGCCGGCTGTTCCGCAGATATCTGGCTCAGCACGGTCTCCTTGACTTCTTTCAGGTCCTCACCTTCTCAGACGAGGTGAAGCTCTCCAAGCCGTCCGTTGAAATGTTCCACATGACCTTGGACGCTCTGGGCACCTCTCCGGACAAGGCTGTCCACTTTGGAGACCACATCGCCAACGACATCCACGGGGGCAACCGGGCCAGTATGTGGACCGTGCTGCTGGGCGACGCGGAGGGCCAGGAGAAGATAGCTACGCCTCACATGACCGTACAGAGCCTGGGAGAGTTCCCACAGGCCCTGCAAGACTCGCCCCTTTTTGGTTAGCCAAGCGCCGGCGTCACAGTACCGGCGGCCCGATGTCATCACAGGGTCTTTCGATTGTTAGAATATGTCATTCTGAGCCGCAGGCGAAGAATCTAAAATCCTTCAGTAAGAACTTGGTCCGAGTATTGAAGAGAAGGAATGTAGGCAAGGGCTTTAGACCCTTCGCTATCACTCAGAGCCTGCCCCGCACTTGATGCGGGGGTGACAATCGAAAGACCCTGGATGTCATCAAGAACCATCTTGACGCATTGGTCTCTTAGACTCACAATAGAACGAAACCATACAGGAGCGCTTTCTATGGCTACAACACGAGAGAAGTTCTCCAGCCAGGCCTCCCCGGAGTTGCTGGCCGCAATGCGTGATGTTGCCCGGCAAGAGGGGCGTCACTTTCAAGCGGTGCTGGAAGACGCCATGCAACAGTACCTTGAAAGCAGAGAGCAAGGTAGGGTTCGCCCGGAAGTGATGGCCCACTACCGGGCCAGCGTCGAGAAGAACCGCCGACTTGCTGAGTTGCTCGCTCAGTGAACCGCCTGTTTCCTGCCGTCAGTGAAGTAATAGCTATACATGACGATCAGATAGCCCAGTTCGGTGGTAGTATGGGCATTCGTGATGTGGGCGCCCTGGAATCGGCGCTCTTGCGCCCTCAGATTGGATACTACGACAGCCTCATCGAGGAAGCAGCCGCCTTGATGGAGAGCCTGGCCATGAATCACCCATTTGTGGACGGCAACAAGCGGACGGCTTTCTTTGCTACTGACGCGTTCCTTCGCATGAACGGCCACTTCATAGACTGCGACAACGAAGAGGCACACGCCTTCTTCATGCAGTTGTTCGAGACCAACTCGTTCAGATTCGCCGAGCTGGCGGTCTGGCTCAAGGAGCACTCCCGTCCGTTGACGGGGTCTTGATGACAAGCAAGGTTTATATGGCGGTTAGGCAAGCGCCACTCTCACAGTAGCGGCTGGCTGTTTTCCACCCTCCCAAAGCGTCGGGCGCGCTGGCTGTAGGCCACCAAGGCCTTTTCAAGCTCCTCCTGGTTGAAGTCAGGCCAGAGGGCGGGCGTGCAATAGTATTCGCTGTACGCCGACTGCCACAGCAGGAAGTTGCTCAGTCTAAGCTCGCCGCCCGTGCGTATGATAAGGTCGGGATCCGGAATGCCGGCGGTGTAGAGGCGACTGCTGAGCATATTCTCATCTATCTGCTCGGGGGTCACGCCCTCTCTCACCAGGGCGCGTATCGATTCCAGGATCTCCGCCCTTCCTCCGTAGTCAAAGGCCACGTTGAGGGTAATCAGCTTGTTGTCTTTGGTAAATTCCACGGCGTCGCACACCGCCTTCTGGAGCTGAGGAGAGAGCCTGTCCAGTCTGCCCAGGTGCCGAATTCTTACCCCCTGCTTGTGGAGGGCCCTGGTCTCCCGGTGGATGACTTCCTGGAGGATGTCCATCAGCCCGTGGACCTCTTCATAGGGGCGGTCCCAGTTCTCCGTCGAGAAGGCGTAGATGGTCAGGTACTTCACGCCGGCGTCGGAAAAACCTTCTATGACGCGGCGTATGTTCTCAGTCCCGGCCTTGTGCCCGGCTAACCTGGGAAGCCTTCGCTGCCTGGCCCACCTCCCGTTGCCGTCCATAATTATGGCTACGTGCGCGGGTATGGGACCCTCCCGGGACCCGTTTTGTATGGTTGCTTGGTTTTGCGATTTCATGGGCTGTCTCGCCCTAGACCTCCAAAACCTCTTTCTCTTTCTCCTCCGCTATGGAGTCCATCTGAGCGATGTGAAGGTCAGTCATCTTCTGCAGTTGGTCCTGGGCGCGCTTGGACTCGTCCTGGGATATCTCCTTGTCCTTCTCCAGCGCCCTCAGCTTTTCAAGTATGCTCCTCCTGATGTTCCGCACCTCCACCCGGCCATCCTCAGCCTTCTTCCGCACCAACCGCACCAGATCTTTGCGGCGCTCCTCGGTAAGCTGAGGTATTGCTAGACGAAGTACGGTCCCGTCGTTGCTGGGATTCAACCCCAGATCGTTCTTCAAGATGGCCTTCTCCACTGCAAGCAGGCTCTTGCGGTCCCAGGGCTGCACCACCAGCAAGCGCGCCTCCGGAACGGTGATAGAGGCCAGCTGATTCAAGGGAGTAGATGTGCCGTAGTAGTCCACCAGGATATTCTCTATCAGGCCAGGACTGGCTCTCCCGGTCCTGATGGCGCTCAAATCCTTCTTCAGCGCCTCCACCGACCTCTTCTTCCTGACGTCCGACTCTTCCAAAACTTCATTGACAGTAACCATTGGCCGCTCCATACGTAGAAAGTTACTATTGCCCAGCGCCGTCCGTAATGAGAGTACCCAGTGATTCGCCCTTGAGTATGCGAGTAAGGCTCTCGGCAATGTACATGTCAAAGACCACTATGGGAAGCCTGTTGTCCATACACAGAGAAAGCGCAGTGGTGTCCATAACATCCAGCCGAAGATTCAGCGCCTCCATATAGGTTATGTGGTCGAATTTCTTGGCCTGGAGATTTACCCTGGGGTCGGAGTCGTACACGCCATCCACCTGATTCTTGCTCATAAGGAGGACCTCAGCGCCCAACTCCACCGCGCGCAGCCCAGCGGCGGTGTCGGTTGTCATGTAGGGACTTCCGGTGCCGGCGGCGAGAATCACCACCCTGCCCTTTTCCAAATGACGAATAGCACGCCTCCTTATGTAAGGCTCCGCCACCGCCTGCACTGCAAAGGCCGTCTGGGTGCGAGTGGTGATGCCCTCTCTCTCCAGAGCGTCCTGCAGGGCCAACGCGTTGATGATTGTAGCCAGCATACCGGCGTAGTCGGCGGTCGCCCTGTCCATTCCCTGAACGGAGGCTTCCTGCCCCCGCCACCAGTTGCCCGCCCCCACAACAAGCCCCAACTCCACTCCCAACTCCACCGCTTCCTTGATCTGCCGGGCCAGGAAAGACACAGCCTTGGGGTCCACGCCGTAGGGTCGTTCTCCCTTTAGAGCCTCTCCGCTCACTTTGAGCAAAGCTCGCCTGTATTTGACACCAGCGTCCGGGATGCCCCTACTCTCCAAGGGCGAACCTTTCAAACCGTCTCACCCGAATGTTTTCCCCAACCTGGCCTACCGTCTCGGTGATCAGGTCTCTTATGGTCTTTGTCGGATCTTTGATGAAGGGCTGCTCCAGCAGGCAGGCCTCTTCAGGGTTTACGGTAAATTCGTCCGGGACCGCTTCGCTGTCCAGGAAGCGAGGAGACATCGCCGCCACCTGCATCGCCAGGTTATGCACCAGATCCTTGAACTCCGGAGTCCTGGCTACGAAGTCCGTCTCGCAGTTCACCTCAACCAGAGCGCCTACTCGGCCGCCGGTGTGAATGTAGCAGTCCACGGCCCCCTCTTGAGTCTCCCGACCGGCCTTCTTGCCGGCAAGGATTACTCCCTTCTGACGCAGCAACTCCGCGGCCTGGGCCACGTCGCCGCCCGTCTCCTCCAAGGCCCGCTTGCAGTCCATTATCCCTGCGCTGGTCTGTTCCCTCAACGCCTTTATAGCTTCTACTGACGCCTGAACCATATCTCTATACATCCCCCTGCTGCTCAGCACCGTTTTCGTCCTGGTCCTGTAGCATCTCTTGTATATCCTCATCGTCCAAATCCGCCTCTTCCTCCGCCGCCAGCGTCATGGCAAGCTCCCTGCGCCTGTTCATGCCGTCGCCAACGGCGTCGGCCATGCGAGCAGTCACCAGGCTGATGGAGCGTATAGCGTCATCGTTGCCGGCAATAGGATAGTCCACCAAGTTCGGGTCGCCGTCGGTATCGACTATGGCGACTATGGGAATGCCCATCCGGCGGCCCTCCGCCACGGCTATCTTCTCCCTGCCTATGTCCACCACGAAAAGCGCGCCGGGCAGTCGAGTCATCTCCTTGACGCCGCCGAAGTTCCTGTTCAACCGCTCTATCTCGTCCTCCAGCTTCAGACCTTCCTTCTTGGTGAGAAGGCCGAACCCACCACGCGCCTGCCGCTCTTCCAAGCGTACCAGGTGGTCGATACGGCCCTGGATGGTTGGGAAGTTGGTCAGCATACCGCCAAGCCACCTGTGCTTGACGTAGAACATCTCGCACCTTTTGGCCGCCAGCTCTATGGAGTCCTGGGCCTGCCGCTTGGTGCCCACAAAGAGGACGCTATCTCCGCCCGCTACGACGCTAGATATGAACTGGCGCGCCCGATCCAGGAGGTACATAGTCTGCTGCAGGTCTATGATGTGGATCCCGTTCCGCTGGGCGAATATGAATTGCTTCATCCGAGGATGCCATCTCTGGGTTTGATGCCCGAAATGCACCCCGGCTTCCAGTAATGACTTCATTGTCAGCGTCTCTTGAGGCTGAGGCGCTGGCTCCCGCTCTTCCGATACGACCATAAGACCTTCCTACTCCTTCAGGCACAAGCCCACACGATAACTTTCGCCAAGTATATCACATCAAGCTGCCAGGGACAATCATGGCAGCCCACACCTAGCCCTCAAAATCTTTAGCCTCTGCGGTTCTGGTATAATGGCCCCACTTCTGTTTAATCAGATCAGAAAGGCTTAGTTAGATAGTGAGAGAGCCCCTAAACATAGGACGCGAGGAGGCAGTACGCCGCGCGTCGCAACACTGGCAAGAGCAGATGGTTGACGTATCAGGCCGAAACCGCCTACTCAACTATCGAGACCTTCGAGTTGGGACTCTGGACCTGACACCAGATCCAAAATCCCAAATCAACCGCCAAACCCTTGATTCTCTATTGGATGGCAAGGCAATCTACCTAAGCAGCCTTTATGCTGGTGTAGAACCCACTGCATTGGAGCTAGCTTCGAGGAGAATCAATCAGGTCGAGCAGACCAGCCTTATTGCGGATCAGGCAGCCATCTCTGATGCTCGAAAGCGCTTATCGACTATCTACCGGAGGGCCCAAGAGTATTTGGATGAGAAGGGTATCAACACTCTATTCGCCGCGGTCGGATTGGCAACTTGGACCGTGAATACAGGTTCAGATCCTAATGCTCCGGTCATTCTTGTGCCCATCACAGTAAGCCCTGTTGATGCTAAACGGTTGAATTTCAAGATAGAGGTGTCGGGCGACCCACATCTCAACCCGGTGCTAAACCATGTATTGCAGACTCAATATGGCCTTGAACAATACGAAGAGGATGACGAGCTACTTGTAGACCTGACGACGTCCTTCACTGGACTTATGAAGCTACTCAAAAAGCTTGAAGGCAGATGGAATAAAGTCCCCGGGCTTGCCATTACAGACCGGATAGTTCTGGGGAATTTTAGCTATACCAACATGCCAATGGTGGAAGACCTTAAGAATAACCTGGAATCTTTTGCCAGAAATGACTTCGTGGCCGCGATAGCTGGCGATGAAGAGGCGCGAGAAGTCCTTGCCGCGAATATTCAAGACCCTTCCCCTAACCAACCTGACATAGACCCGCCTGAATCGGAGTTTCTGGTCCTGGACGCCGATTCCAGCCAGCACCGGGCGATAAACCGAGCGTTGACAGGAAAGTCACTGGTCATCTGGGGACCGCCGGGGACTGGTAAATCCCAGACAATCGCCAACTTAATTGCAACTCTTGTCGCTAATGGCAAATCAGTTCTGTTTGTGGCGGAGAAGCGGGCTGCCATTGACATGGTAGTTACCAGGCTCAACGGCAAGGGCTTGTCCGATCTGGTGATGGACATACATGGGGGCGTGAAATCCAAGAGCGAGTTCGCTCAGAGCATCGACGCCTCTATACGCAGCATAATGTCCATACCCGAATCTGACCACTCTGCTTTGCATGATGATTTATCGAAACGTAGGGCCGAGTTAATCGCCTACAAAGACGCCGTGCACCAGCCAAGATTGCCGTGGAATATGAGCGCGTACGAAGTGCTCATAAATCTCATTGGGTCTCCCCAATCTTTACAAAGCATACCGCAGCTCCTGTCAGACAAGGCAAGGGCCTTGAACAGGCAGAACATGAACAGGCTCCTGGAAAATATCCGGGAGTGGATAGATCTTGACGGTCCTGCCTTTGCCTCCCAATACCCCGAATGGGATCGCTCAAATATCAACACCCGGGAGGATGCCAGGAAAGCCTTTGATCTGGTTCGGGACCTATCCTCGACAACACTGCCCGATACCCACTCTCAGTTGTTCGCCTCCCTGGAAAGAGTAGGCATTGTTCCTCCTGACACAGTGGGCGACTGGCTACGCCAGTTGCAGTGGTTATGGGACGTCTCAGAGTTACTAAAACGCTTCTATCAAGACATCTATAGCTTGGATCACACATCCCTTATAGCCGGGTTGGAGCCAGCGAGCCGCTGGTGGATGCGCTCAGTCGCGCCCATCTCGCCAAAATACCGCGCTGCTAAGAAAGCTGTCCAGGCCACACGCAAGGACGGGACTAAATTGTCTGGTTTCGAGGCTCTCCGCGCAGTCTCGGAAGCGCAGGAGCATCTACGTAAACAACCGCGTGACTTTCACGAACTTCCCAAAGTACCGGATGACCTGATTGCCATCCTTACCATTGTGCAAGAACTATCTGAGAGCTTGAAGGAGTTGGGCAACCTTTTCTCCCTAGGAGACATACTCAATACGCCTCACAAAGAGCTAGAGGAAATGCTGGGACGTCTGGCATCTCAAGGCAGTGCAGCAGCGAATCTGCTTTCAATTCGGGAGTTGGAACGCACGTTTTCAGCGGCGGGCGTAGACAGGATAACGGCCTCTGTTGGGAAAGAAATCCACCCGAAATACGCTGACGCGGCTGTGGAGCAATCATGGCTGAAGGCAGTATCAGACGATATATTCTTTGCTGATCCACAACTATCCAAATTCACACAGGCCTCCCACAGCCGCAGTCAAGTGGGTTTCATTGAACTCGACCATCAACACCTTAAGACTGCCGCAGAGCGTATCAACCGGGCGGCCGCCGAGGCCGCAATAGAGGCGATGAACGCCCATAGAGAAGAGACAGACCTGCTGCGGAGGCAGGCGGCTCTGAAGCGCCGTCATTTGCCGGTTCGGCGGCTCTTCCGGCAAGCGCCCAATGTCCTTACAGCTATCCGCCCATGCTGGACTATGTCTCCTCTGCAGGTCGCGGAGATATTGCCAGTTGATGAAGGACTGTTTGACGTGGTTATCTTTGATGAAGCGTCTCAAATACCGCCGGCCGAAGCTATAGGCAGCATAGCCAGAGCGCCCCAGACCGTGATCGCCGGAGATGACCGACAACTTCCCCCAACCAATTTCTTCCAAAAACAGGAGGCTGATGGTCCAGTCAGTAACGATGATGAAGATGAGGACGACCAATACTCAGAGACAGCCCTGACTGATGGCATTGAATCAATCCTGGACGTAGCCAAGGCCAGCCCTATCCGAGAACAGATGCTGGAATGGCACTATCGCAGCCGGGACGGCCGCTTGATCGCCTTTTCCAACACCAACATTTACGGTGAGGCCCTCACCGCCTTTCCAGGCACAACCGTAGCCAGCCCACTCTCCTTTCATCTCGTACCCTTCAGGCCCCTGCCAAAAAAGTCTACTCGGTCTCACCCAGACGAAGTCCACAAAGTAGTAGATATGATTATAGAACACGCTCGAAAGCGCCCGGATGAATCCCTTGGAGTGATCACATTCGGGAGCCCGCACGCCGACAATATCGAAGAGGCCCTTCGTAGTCGTCTCAGAGAAATGGACGTTCAACCCCTTGAGAAGTTCTTTTCAGAGGAGTCCTCGGAGCGCTTCTTTATAAAGAATATTGAGAGGGTGCAGGGAGATGAGAGGGATGTCATATTCCTCAGTGTCGGATACCACAAAGCCGCTAATGGTACTTTGCCGTACCGGTTTGGGCCACTCAACCAGGAAGGTGGAGAGAGACGCCTCAATGTTGCCATCACCCGCGCCCGCTCTCGGATACATGTCGTTTCCTCTTTCTCACACTATGATATGGAGCCTGGTAAATCTACGGCCAAAGGCGTGGAACTACTCAGGCAATATTTAGAGTTCGCAGCCGCAGGTGGATCTGAACTGTCCGCCGCGCGTGGAAATGTCCCCCTCAATGGCTTTGAACTGGACGTGAAGAACAGGCTCGAAGCTAAGGGAATCCCTATAACTCCGCAGTACGGGGTATCGGGCTACCGGATCGACTTTGCATGTGCCCACCCAAACCAACCCGGGCGGATGGTATTAGCAATTGAAGCAGACGGAGCCAGCTACCACTCGACGCCTACTGCCCGGGACAGGGACCGCCTCCGGCAGGAGGTGTTAGAAGATAAAGGGTGGCGTTTCCATCGCATCTTGTCAGCGGAATGGTACAAGAACCGCGAGAAGGAAGCGGAGCGTGCGTTCGAGGAGTGGAAGGAGGCGGTTCGGCTCGCTGACAATGACTTGCCTCATTCAACCGACACTACAACGGAGAGCAGCGGAACGTCGGAGCCTGAATTGGTCAAGGCGGGCCCACGCCCTCGTGGATCCATGCCCAATATTAGGCAGGGAAATAAAATCGATGATTACTCTCACTGGGAACTGGTTAACCTTGCTTTGTGGATAACCTCCGATACCCTACTCCGCACCGACGAGCGATTGATGGCAATTATGCGAGAGATGCTTGGCTTCAAGCGTCGCGGCTCCCGTATAGACGCCACCCTTAGCAAGGCCATTGCAGAGATGCGACGGAGACAATTAGGGGCCTAGCTGTGACACGATGAAACGAGAGAGCCGAATGGAAAGACTGCCGACATCGCCTCAAACGATACCATTCAGTTCATGGCTTAACGGCCAAGCTAGCCATCCTTCGCTCACCCACCCCCTACCTCATATCCAGGCTGATGTCCATCGCTGTGACTGAGTGGGTGAGAGCGCCCACGGATATTAGGTCCACCCCCGTCTCGGCAACGGCTCTTACGGTTTCCAGGTTGATGCCGCCTGAAGCCTCCAAGAGGCACCTGCCTCCAGACATAGCCACCACCTGCCTCATCTCCTCGGGGGACATATTGTCCAGCATAATGACATCGGCGCGGGCCTCCAGCGCCTCCCTGGCCTCCTCAATAGACTCCACCTCTACCTCAACCCTGAGCATGTGCGGCGAGTTCTCCCTGGCCCGGCTCACTATATCCGCCAGCCCAAGCTCCTGGGCGCGCAGAACGGCAATGTGGTTGTCCTTGATAAGGATGCCGTCGGCCAGGTTGTAGCGATGGTTGTGGCCGCCCCCGACTCGCACGGCGTACTTCTCCAACTGACGAAGCCCGGGCACGGTCTTGCGCGTATCGATGATGCTGGCCTTCGTCCCTTGCACCGCCTTCACGTGGGCGGAGGTCGCCGTTGCGATGCCGCTGAGTCGCTGAACGAAGTTCAGGGCCACGCGCTCGCCCTTGAGGATACCGGCGATGCTGCCCTCCACCTCCGCCACCACGTCTCCCGGCGCTACGCTCGAACCGTCGGCCATCAACACGCGGGTATGAACAGAGGGGTCGGTCTGGCGGAAGACCTCCAGAGCTACCTCGATGCCGGCGATGACGCCCGTGGTCTTGGCGACGATCAATCCCAGCCCGCGGATGTCCGGCGGGATCAGGGAGTCGGTGGTGATGTCGCCCTGGCCCAGGTCCTCCTCCAGCGCACGCTCTACGATAGCCTTAACCGAGGATGTGATTTGAAGCATTGCAGCGTATATTCTCCTCGCAGCCTGGTCAGCGATAAGCCTCTCGACGGTGACGTACAGCTCGGATTGTCACTAAACTATCCCGGTCATCTATGGTATACAGAATCCTGTAATCCCCGACTCGCAAGCTGTACTCCTCCCGACCTGTAAGCTTCTTAGTGCCTTACTGCCTGGGATTGTCACCAAGGGAATAAGCCTTTTCCCTGATTAGGGCACTCTCTCTTGACGAAAGTCGGGACAGTTCCCTCCAAGCGGAGCGCAAGAACCGGACTCGATATGTCACCCTGCCAAGGAGGTCTCTCCCATTCTAGCCATGACCTCCTCGATGGGGTACGAAGGCTCACCCTCTCGGTCTCGTATGATGGCAATGTCCAGAACATCCTCCCGGAGGTAGGGATAGTCCAGTAGCCGTGAAGCAACCAGTCTCTTCTCTGCCTTCGACAAGGACTCAAGAGCCATCATAAAGACCTCTGCCCTGCTCTCCTTGCCATCAGCCTTCATTTGGCGCCCCTATCTGCCAAGTTCTTCTCAAGTGGTCGGGTAGGCTCTGTCTCGCACTCTCGAACGGTCCCAATATCCAGCAACCTCTTCTCGGAGCTGGGGGGCATCAAGCAGCCGAGAAACTACCACCCTCTTCTCCGCCTTTGACAGGGACTCAAACGCCTTCATGAAGACCTCAGCCCTGTTTGCTTTGCCGTTCATTGCCAGACCTATCCTACCACATTCAGAGAGTCTCTTAGGAATGTGCCAAGCCCCTCTCCCCTTACACCTCTTGCAACATTCGCTCCAGGGCAACGCGGGCGTTGTGGGCAGTCTCGTCGTCTACGGTGATGCGGTTGATCACCTCTCCGGCCACAAGTCGCTCCAGTGACCACAGCAGGTAGGCCGGGTGGGTGCGATACATGGTGGAGCAGGGGCAGACAACCGAGTCCAGACAGAAGACCAGCTTGTCCGGGTTCTCCAGGGCAATGCGATTGACCAGGCTTATCTCGGTGCCCACGGCCCACTTGCTCCCCGAAGGCGCCTCGTTGATGGTCCTGATGATGAACTCCGTGGAGCCGTCGCAGTCGGCGGCCTGCACCACGTCCATCACGCACTCCGGATGCACCACCACGTTGATGTCCGGGTAGGCGGCCCTGGCCTTTTCGATCTGGGCCACGCTGAAGCGGGTGTGCACCGAGCAGTGACCCTGCCACAGGACCACCTTCGACTTCTGAAGCTGTTCAGGCGTGCTGCCGCCCAGGGGCTTGAATGGGTTCCACACGACCATCTCGTCCGGGGAAACGCCCATCTTCAGGCCGGTGTTGCGTCCCAGGTGCTGGTCCGGGAAGAACACTATCCGTTCTCCCCGCTCATAGGCCCACTTAAACACAGCCGGGGCGTTGCTGGAGGTGCACACAATGCCGTTGTTTCGGCCGCACAGGGCCTTGATTGCGGCGGTGGAGTTCATGTAAGTAATGGGGATTATGCCGCCCTCGCCAAGGACGTTGGTGAGGTCGTCCCAGCAGTCGAGGACATCGTCGGTGCGGGCCATGTCCGACATGGAGCAACCGGCGGTGATGTTGGGCAGAATGACCTTCTGATGGGGCGCGCTGAGTATGTCCGCCGTCTCCGCCATGAAGTGGACGCCGCAGAAGACAATGTACTCAGCCTGAGGCTGGGCCGCGGCCTGCTGGGAGAGCTTCAGGGAGTCGCCACGGAAGTCGGCGAACTGAACGACCTCGTCCCGCTGATAGTGATGGCCCAAGACCACGACGCGGCTGCCCAGGATGCTCCTGGCCTCTCGGATGCGGCGCTCCAACTCCTCGCCACCGAGGTAGTGGTACTCTGCCGGAATGCTCTGCCAGCTCACAACGGCGGCGAACTCCTCCGCCAGAGGCTTCACGTTCAGCGGCTCATCAATGCGACAGAACGCTGACTGCTCCGTTTCCGTTAGAGGAATATATGGAAGTTTCTCTGTAGTTGTCATTTGATCACTCCACCTTAATTTACGAAATTGCGGGCTAGTTGGCTAAAGTGCCCTGAAGGGACCAGGGACTGGTCTTTCCAATGCTCACGCTTACCACTTCTCCCAAGAGGTCGGCTTGGCTGGGGAAGAACACCAGTTTGTCGCTGCGAGTTCTCCCCTGCCACTGACCCTTGCTATGGCTATCCACCAATACATCCACTGTGCGTCCCAGCAGGCCTGTGTTAATGTCGGCGGCAATGCCCTCCTGAAGCTCCTCAATCGCCTGAAGCCTGGCTTTCTTCTCATCGACTGGAACGTCGTCTTCCATCTTGCGGTCGGCTATTGTGCCGGGCCTTGTCGAATAGGCGGCCGCGTGCACCTTGTCAAACTTGGTCTCCCGAATGAGGTCCAGAGTGGCCTGGAAATGCTCGTCCGTCTCCCCCGGAAAACCGACGATGACGTCGGTGCTCATGGAGACGTTGGGCACAGCTGACCGAATCCTGCCGACCAGCCGACGGTAGTCGTCACGGGTGTAGCTCCGCCGCATGTTCTTCAATACCGTGTCATCTCCCGCCTGGAAGGGTAGATTGAAATGTTCGCACACCTTGGGAGAATCTGCAACCGCCTGGATTATGCGGTCGCTCATAAAGCGAGGATGGGAGGTGAGGAAGCGAATCCGCTCCAGGCCGTCGATGGGATGTACCGCCTCAAGCAGGTCTGCCAGGTCCGGCTCGTCCGGCAGGTCGAGGCCGTATGCATCGACAGTCTGGCCCAGAAGTGTGACCTCCCTGACGCCGCGCTGCACAAGAAGCTCCACCTCTCTGACAACGTCGTCTACCGGACGGCTCTTCTGCCGGCCGCGCCTGTACGGGATGATGCAGAAGGAGCAGAACTCGTCGCACCCGTGAATGATGGGCACGTAGGTGGTGACCTGCGGCCTGACGGGGGTCAGGTTCTGCAGGCAGCCCTCAGTGTCCATACCAAATCGACCTCCAATGAGGTCGATGAGCGGTGCGTACTGCTGGGGCGACATGAATACGTCTACGTAAGGGTAGCGGCGCTCGAGCTCGGTGGTCTTGGGGCCGACCATGCACCCCATCAGGGCGACGATCCGATCGGGGTCGCTCTGCTTGAGGGGCTTGAGGGACGTGATCATGCCAGTGACCTTGTCCTCGGCGCTCTGTCGCACGACACAGCTGTTCAGGACAATGACGCCCGCCTCTTTGGGCGAGGCGCACTCCCGGTAGCCAAGTGTCTCCAAGGCTCCGGCGAGCCGCTCGGAGTCGGCCTTGTTCATCTGGCAACCGATGGTCCAGATATAGTAGCTCTGGGAACTCATCTGCGTTTGTGACATTTGTGCTTTACCCTGGCGTTTAATAGGGCTGGCGGAGGGAATGGGATTCGAACCCATGAGAGAGCTTTCGCCCCCTAACCGCTTAGCAGGCGGCCGCACTAGGCCACTATGCGATCCCTCCTGCCTGTATGCTAAATATAGCAGAAGGAACGCGCTGCTACAAGGTTTTGTTTCGCTTGTCTACCACAGCGGGAAGTGATACATTCCCAAGGCTCGCTACCAGCGAGCAATACTGTGAAGTGAGGCATTCAGAATGGGCAGATTCGTTGCGATTTATCGGGCCCCCATGACGGCCAGGGAGCAGATGTCGAAGGCCACTCCGGATGACGGAAAGGCGTGGATGGACTGGTTCGGGCAGTGGGGTGAGGGCGTCGTTGATTTCGGAGGAATGCTGGACATTGGACACAGGGTTGGCATCTCCGGAAGCTCCCAGGGAGATCCAAACGTGACGGGGTTCTCAATCCTGGAAGCGGAGAGTATGGAAGCGGCGATTGCTATGGTGCAGAGTCACCCCCACCTGCGTTTTGCTGAAGGCTGCGAGATCGAGGTGCGGGAGTACCTGACCCCGCCCATGTGATCCGCTGCTACAAGGCTTTGGCCACCCTGTGATGCAATCGCCTTTCATCTGTGATAACCTTTAGCCAAGGTTGTGAACCATGACCTTAACCGCCGACGTACACAGGATTTTTGCAGACGCCCGCCAGGTACACGCCGAGGCGCTTGAACGGCTGGAGCAAGGCGACATTCGTGACGCCGCCGAGAAAGCGTGGTGCGCGACTCTGCGAGCCACCAACGCTCTGATTCTGGCCCACACCGGCGAGGAACCACTCAAGACCTTGGAGACCAGAGTCGGGTTGGACGCACTGGCACACAACGACAACCGGCTCAGTACATTGGTCGGACGCTATTACACCAGGCAAGGGCAACTGCACGGTCAGTGTTTCTACCTCGGTCTCTGCGAACCCCTTGAGGTGACGGGGCGTCGCATCCGCGAGACCATCCAGTACATCATGGACGCAGAGGCGCTGGCAGGTTCGTAGCCCAGGAGCCGGCAGGGGGTTGTTTCAACCTACACCAGCAGGTTGACGGGGTTCTCCAGCAGTCGCTTGACCTCCACTGCAAACTCGGCGGCCTGCGCCCCGTCGGCGACGCGGTGGTCGGTGGATAGGGTCGCCTTCATCACCTGTGCAACGGTTATCTGGTCGTCCCGCACCACCGGCTGCTTGCGCACCGTGCCCACTGCCAGGACCGCGGCCTGCGGCGGGTAGATGATCGCTGAGAATGCGTCGACATCGAACATTCCCATGTTGCTGATGCTGAAGGTGCCTCCCGTATAGTCCTCCTCGCGCAGGACGCCGGCCTGGGCGCGCTCCACCACCTCGCGGCTGGTTTTGGAGATGTCCGCCAGGGACTTGTCCCGGCAATCGCCAAGGGACAGCACCAGCAGCCCCTGCTCAAGGGCGACGGCAATCCCGATGTTCACCTGCTTGTACACTCTCAGGTGGTCACCCTGGAATGAGGAATTGAAGGTGGGGTACTTGACCAGGGCAAGGGCGCACGCCTTGATGATCATGTCGTTGATTGAGACGCGGGCCTCGCCGGCCAGCTTTTCGTTCAGCTGCTGTCTGAGGGTCAGCGCCAGGGTCATATCCACGTCGGCGGTGACGTAGAAATGAGGCGCTTCCTGCATACTCTGAACCGTCCTGCGGGCGATGGTCTGGCGCATTCTGGACAGCTGCATGATCTCAAAATCCGGGCCTCCGGCTGCGGCAGATGCCGGGACCGCTTGTGCAGCAGGCGCGGCTGGGGCAGCCTCGGTCGCCTGCGAGTCGAATGCAAGAACGTCGTCGCGGGTGATGCGGCCACCCGGACCGCTTCCGCTGATCCGCGCCAGGTCGATGCCCCGCTCTTCCGCCAGCCTGCGAGCCAGCGGGGATGCCCTCACCTGCTCGGCGGCAGTCGCGGGCGCCTCTATTGCCGCAGACTCTTCTACGACGGCTGGCGCCTCCTGCGGGGCCTCGGTCTCGGTTGGCGCTGCGGGGGCCGACTCAAGGTCCGGCAGAGGCTCCCCGGGACTTCCGATTACGGCAATGGTCTGGCCGACCGGGACGGTCTGCCCTTCGCCGACTACAGTCTTCAGCAGAACGCCGGAGGCGAAGGCTTCCATCTCCACAATGGCCTTGTCGGTCTCGATCTCCGCAATAGGCTCTCCACGGCTGACCTCGTCCCCCTCCTGTTTCAGCCAGCGGACGACGGTGCCTTCCTGCATGTCGAAGCCCATCTGAGGCATAACGACTGTAGTTGCCACTTTATTGCGCCTCCTAACCGAAGATACTGCTAGCTCAACATTTGCTCGACGGCCCGGATGACCTGGTTCTCGTCCGGGATGGCAGACTGCTCTAGGTAGCGAGAGTAAGGCATGGGCGCCTCTGCGCCGGCCACCCTCGTCACGGGCGCGTCCAGAGAGTCGAAGGCATTGGCCTGAATCAGGTCCACGACCGTGGCCCCAAAGCCGCCCGTGTACCACGTCTCCTCCACGACGACTGCGCGGCCCGTCTTCCTCACCGACTCCAGAACAGTGTCGGAGTCCAGGGGAGACAGAGTGCGCAGGTCCACCACCTCGGCGCTTATGCCTTGGGACTCAAGCTCCTCCGCGGCCCTCATTGCGACCACAGCCATACGGGCGTAGCCCACTATGGTCACGTCGCTGCCAATTCGTTTAACGTCGGCCTTCCCGAAGGGTATGACGTAGCGCTCGTCCGGCACCTCACCGCGTGTGCCGTAGAGGAGGGCGTGCTCCACGAAGATAACGGGGTCCTCCTGCTGCATGGTGTACCTGAACAGGCCCAGGGCGTCGTAAGGCGTGGAGGGTACTGCCACCCTCAATCCAGGCACGGAGGCGAACCAACCCTCCAGGCTCTGCGAGTGGGTGGCCCCCACCGAAGCCCCACCTCCGGTTACCGTGCGTATTACAAGGGGCGAAGTCAGCTGTCCGCCTGACATGTAGCGAAGTTTGGCGGTGTGGTTCACTATCTGATCCATTGCCAGAAGGCTGAAGTTGATGGTCATCAGCTCCACGATGGGCCTCAAACCGGCCATTGCCGCTCCCGTACCAGCTCCGACTATCACGGACTCGGCTATGGGTGTCTCACGGATGCGCTTTGGCCCGAACTCCGCCAGCAGTCCCCTGGTTACGGCGTACGCGCCGCCGTACTCTCCCACGTCCTCGCCCATGAGGAAAACCCGCTCATCCTGCATGGCCTCTCTAAGTGCCCGGGTCATTGCGTCCCTGTAGGTAATCTGAGGCATGTCTTACTCCGCGTAGATGTCCTCGAATAGCGCGTCGGGTTCAGGAAAGGGGCTTTCGTCTGCGAACTTGATGGCCTCTTCAACTTCCGCCTCAACCTCGCTATTGAGCGCATCCAACTCCTCACCGGACGCCTGTCCGTCTTCCAGAAGCTGGTTCCTGAACACAAGGAGCGGGTCTCTCATGCGCCACCGCTCCTCCTCGACCTTTGTCCTGTACTCTGCGGGGTCGGCCATAGAGTGGCCCCGGAACCTGTAGGCCATAGCCTCTATGAAGTAGGGCTTGCCCTGAGTCCGCGCACGCTCCACCGCCTCCTGCGTGACCTCGCGCACCGCCATTACGTCCATGCCATCCACCCTCTTGGATGGAATCTTGTAAATGTCGGCAGCCTTGTAAATCTCGTCGTGGAAGACCAGGGTCTGGTCTACGGGCGCGCCCATGCCGTACAGGTTGTTCTCGACGAAGAAAATGACCGGCAGTTCCCACAGGGACGCCAGGTTCAGCGACTCGTGAAACTCCCCTTCGTTGATTGCGCCGTCGCCAAGGTAGACCAGCACCGCGCTGTCTTCGCCCTTGTACTTCGAGGCCAGCGCCAGCCCGACGGCCAGGGGAAGCTGCCCTCCGACTATCGCATAGCCACCCATAAAGTTTCTGCCGGCGTCGAAGAGGTGCATGGAGCCGCCCTTGCCCTTGCTGGATCCGGTGGCCTTGCCAAACAGCTCAGCCATGATTCCCTTGGAGTCCATACCGCGGGCGAGGGCGTGTCCGTGGTCCCGGTAGTGGGTGAATATGTAGTCCTTGGGTTCGAGGGCGGATATGGAGCCTACGGCTATAGCCTCCTCGCCTATGTACAGGTGGAGGAAGCCGCGGATCTTCCCAAGCATATACTGCTCCGCGCACCTCTCCTCGAAGATCCTTATGAGAAGCATCTGCCTGTAGAAGGCTATCAGCCGGCTCTTGCCCAGCGTCTCCTGAAGCTTCATCCAGCTATTTCCTCAATCGAGAGTCGAACTTTCCTAGATATGAATGGCCTCGCCGTTGGCCGCCAGTGCCGCCTCCTTGACCGCCTCAGAAAGCGTAGGATGAGAGTGCACCAGCAGGCCCAGCTCGTTGACGCTGCCTTCAAGCATGCCGGTTATGGCAATCTCCGGCAGCACCTCCGTGACCTCCGGCCCAATCATGTGCGCCCCGATAATCTCGTCCGTATCGGCGTCCACCACCAGCTTCACCATTCCCTCCGCTTCTCCCAGGGCCAGGGCCTTTCCGTTGGCCTGGAAGGGAAATTTGCCTATCTTGACGCTGCGCTCCATCTCCCCGGCTTCCTTCTCAGTATAGCCGAAGCTGGTCACCTGCGGGTTGCAATAGGTAGCGCGTGGCATCTTCTTGTAGTCCAGGGCCGGGCTGCGGATTCCTGCTATGCCCTCAACTGCAAGGACTCCCTGGGCCATCGCCACGTGCGCCAGGAGCATCCTGCCCGTAACGTCACCGATGGCGTAGATGTTGGGGACGCTGGTTCGCATAGTATCATCCACACTGATGAAGCTGCGCTCCACTTCGACGCCCACGTCCTCCAGGCCAATCCCATCGGTGTTGCCCTGCACCCCGGCAGCCACCAGCACCCTCCGGCAGTCCAGCGAGGCGCTTCCGTCCGGCGTCTCCACGGTTAGGCTGACCCCCTCCGGGGTTCTCTTGACATCCGTCACCCTGGAGCCGGTGAGCGCCTTTATGCCCTGCCGCGAGAAGGACCGCTCCAGCTGGCGGCTGATCTCCTCGTCCTCGCTGGGCAGCAGGTGAGGCATCATCTCCACCACGGTGACCTCCGCGTCGTAGGCGCGGTACAGGTAGGCGAACTCCACCCCGGTGGCTCCCCCGCCCACGATGACAATGGGCGACGGCGCTTCTGGAAGCTCAAGGGCCTCCCTGCTGGAGATGACGACATCACCGTCAATCTCCAGGCCGGGCACGGGCCGCGGCCGCGTACCGGTAGCAACGATGATGTTCTTCGCCGTAATGGTCCGGGCATCGCCGTCCACGGCTATGGTGCTGGCGTCTTCAAGTCGGGCGAACCCGTTGATCAGGTCAACCTTGTTCTTCTTTAGAAGCGACTTCACGCCATTAGTGAGGCGCCTGACCACCGTACGGCTTCTGCTGATGGCCGTCCCGAAGTCGTATCGGAGGTTGTCGTAGGAGATGCCGAACTCTGAAGCGCGCTTGAAGAGGGACAGCACCTCTGCGTTCCGGAGGAGGGACTTGCTGGGTATGCAGCCCCAGTTGAGGCACACGCCGCCTACCTCGTCCGCCTCCACAACGGCAGTCTTCAGGCCAAGCTGGCCAGCCCTGATAGCGGCCACGTAGCCGCCCGGGCCCGCGCCAACAACCACAACATCGTATTCTGCGTCCGGCATCCAAGCCGCCTTCCACTGCGTATCGCAGCAAGACTACCTAGCAGTATATCACCCGCGTACCCTACTCTCAAACAACATCTACTGCGGGTCAGGCTCAGGCGCTCGACCCAGGGGCAACGCTATCGCTAAGTGGTAACAATGAGGCCAAACGAGTTTCTAGGTCTAACGTGTGAGAAGTAGAAGTCTTCGACGGCGTCCCACCGCGCGTGCCATTGGGCAAGGAACTCCGCCTTCTCTCGCCTGCCAAGTCGGGCCCGCCGCTCCTCATCCAGCGTCTCTACCAGGACCGTCAGGTCGATCAGGTCAGCAAGTTGCGGCCCCGAGGAGTAAGCGCCATCGATGATAATGATAGAAGCCGGCTCGACCTCGGTGGTACTGGTCTTCATGCCGTACGTTCCGTCTGCGCGCGGCCCGGTGTCGAAGTCGAACGGGCGCCAGCGTGCGACCCTGCCGGCGATTAGTGGTACGACGGCCTCAGAACGGATCCTTTGCCATTCGAAGACGTTCGCCCAACGCTCTTCAACGGCCATCCGGTCCCACTCGGCATCGAGGATGGATGCTGCGAAAAAGTTGTCCATTGGCACTACGGCCGCACCGGTCTCCCCAGCCACCTGAGATGCCAGAGTGGACTTTCCGGCGCCGCTGCGGCCGTCGAAGCCTACTACGAGTGGCGCCTTGCCGGACGCAGCAGATCGCATGACCGCCTCAACGATCATAGCGCAGGCTTGGGCCTGAGTCATGGGTCACTCACACAATAGCGTTTATTAGCTCACGCCGGGCTTGACTCCTGGCAGTGTCCTCAACCACCAGAGACCGGCCTACCACTCTGAGGGCCTTCTCCAGGTGGCTCAGGTGGGAGCGGTGTCTCGGGTTGAGAAGACTGCGGACGGCGTTCTCCCGTATGTCCAGCCTGTCTGCCAGAGCAGCCTCGGTCACGCCTTGCTTGCGCATTGCGGTGTACAGCGTCAGCTTTGCCGCAACGATGAGGGGCACCGGGACCAACACCTGACCGTCCCGGAGAGGACTGGGCGTTGGAATGTCTTCCAGGTCATTCATATACATACCCAGGGCAACACCCAAGCAGTCCTCGGCCATCTCCAAAGCCTCCCCCCAACTCCACCCGCCGGTGATGGCCGGCGGCACGTCCGGGAAGGTAACCCCATAGGCCTCGCGTCCCGTAGTCCTCAGTTCCTCGTCATCAAGGAGTATATCAGCGGGAAAAGCGTATCGCACTGTCAGAACTCCCTTCTATTGATGTTCAATTCCTTCAGCATAGCTGCAAACGTGGGCGGAGGAATCTCACCGTGCTGAACGGTAGCCTTCAACCCGCCAATGCGTACCTCTCCGTGGCTTCCCTTACCCCTATCGGGATGAAAGCTGAACTCAAACCCATTCCTCCTGGCGTATCTCCTGGCTCGCCTGATGAATTCCTTTCCATTCACGACTCCATTGTATTATCTGGAAGTAGACTTTGTCACAGGGTTGTACGGGGTCAAACCGCCCCGGGTAACCTGTTTGACATTCCGCCTACGGCGTCATAGGGTATTGGAGGGTCGCCAATGCGCCCCTTTTCGCCAAGAGACCAACAACCAGCCCAGGAGAGCAGAGAATGACTTTCAGAAAACCGCCAAGCGCCGAGGAGAAAGCCCTGCTGGAGAGAGCGCGTGAGCGCCTGCCGGGCGCGCAGCTCGGCAACATCAAGTCGGATTTTGAGGACGGCTTCATAGTGAAGGAAGGCCGTGGCTCCAAGCTGTACGACTTCAGCGGCAACGAGTACATCGACTACCTGATGGGGTCGGGGCCCATGATACTGGGACACGCTCACCCGGCCGCTCTGGACGCCGTGCGGGAGTGGCTGGACAAAGGCAGCACCTATTTCATCACCAGCGCGCCGGCCATCGAGCTGGCGGAGGAGGTGTGCCGCGCCGTTCCCTGCGCCGAAAAAGTGCGTTTTACCACCAGCGGCACCGACGCGACGTTCCAGTGCCTACGGGCGGCGCGGGCCTTCAGCAAGAGGGACAAGATTCTCAAGTTCGAGGGCGGGTATCACGGCACCCACGACTATGCCCTGATGAGCATGGCCCCTTCCAGACTGCTGGACTTCCCCCAGCCCCTGCCCGGCTCCGCAGGCATCCCCAGCGCTATACAGGAAACGGTGCTGATAGCGCCGTTCAACAACCTGGACGCAACGGAGCGCATAATCTCCGAGAACCGTGACCAGCTTGGAGCCGTCATACTTGAGCCGTTGCAGCGCATCATTCCCCCGGCGCCCGGCTTCCTGGAGGGGCTACGGGAGGTTACAACACGCTACGACATCCCTCTGATCTTCGACGAGGTGGTCACGGGATTCCGACTCGCCTACGGCGGCGCACAGGAGTGGTATGGCGTTCAGCCGGACCTAGCCGCAATAGGCAAAGTGATGGGCGGAGGATACCCCCTTGCGGCGGTGTGCGGTCGCGCAGACATCATGCGCCACTACGACGCCTCGGAGTCGCAGGGAGAGGAGTTCATTCCCCAGATAGGAACTCTCAACGGCAATCCCATCGCAGCCGTCGCCGGCATGGCCACTCTGGCCGAGCTGAGGAAACCGGGGGCGTACGAGCAATTGCGCACGACGGGTCGTCGGCTGCGGACTGCCCTGGAAGAGGCGCTGCGGCAGGCGGAGGTCCCGGCCCAGGTCATAGGCGATGACACCATCTTCGACGTGTACTTCACCGATCAGGAGATCAGCGACTATCGCTCCACTCTCTCGGCCTCAAGCGAGACCATGCAGCGATTCAACCGCCTGCTGCTGGGAAGCGGCATAGTGAAGGGAACCCAGAAGTTCTACATGTCCCTGGCGCACACTGAGGAGGACATTCAGGCCACCATTCAGGCTTACAGGGACGTTGCGGAGCAACTGAGGAGCGGATAACAAAAAGGCGGGACGGCCATGATGACCGTCCCGCCGAAATATCTGACCTTGAAGCTACAGGCTCAGGCTGAGCCGCCGGATATTGCCGGGAGGAAGTGTATCTCACTGTTCTCCTGGACCTTCTCCAGCATCCCCAGGTTTGCCGTCTCCCCGTCTATGATGACAGCCAGACCCGGCATTATGTCGTCCTCGTAGCACAGCTCTTCTTTGATGCCCGGGAATTCCTTCTCCAGGTTGTTCACCACCTGGCGCACATTGGCGCCGCCAACCTGGACCTGCTCCTGCCCGTTGGTTATTCTCTGCATTCTGGGGGGAATCCACACTTCTGGCATATCTATCTCCCCGAGTCGCTGCCGTTGCTGTTCTTCTCCTCCAGAGCCTCCAGTACCCGCCCCGGCGACATGGGAAGCTGCGTCATTCTGACGCCAATGGCGTTGCCGACGGCGTTGGCAATCGCTGCCATTGGAGGAACCAGGGGAAGCTCCGCCACTCCACGCACCGCGAAGGGATGGCCTCCGTGCGGAACCTCGACTATCACGGTGTCAATCATGGGCAGGTCAAGGCTGGTGGGCATCCGGTAGTCCAGGAAGCTGGAGTTGACCATCTGGCCCTGGTCGTTGAAGAAATACTCCTCGTTGAGGGCCCAACCGATGCCCTGCACCGCTCCGCCCTGAATCTGGCCTTCCACGTAGCTCGGGTGAATAGCCTTTCCGCAGTCCTGGACAGCCGTGTAGCGGAGTATGTCGACCTTGCCAGTCTCCGGGTCCACCTCTACGTCCACGATGTGGGTGGCGAAGGCGTTGCCGTTGCGGCGGTCGTTGACTGTAGCCCGGCCCACTATGGGGCCGCCGTTGAGGTTGAGCCTCGCGGCCATCTCCTTAAAGGTGACCCGGAGGTCGGGATCCGTCCGGTGGCTCAGCGCGCCGTCCTGGTATTCCACGTTCTCCACGGAGGTCTCCCAGATGGTGGCCGCTCGCTGCATCATCTGGCGCTTGATGTCCTGGGCAGCCTCGTAGCAGGCCAGTCCGGTCTTGTAGGCGACGCTGCTTCCTCCCGTAGGAGAGGTGAAGCCGATGGAGTCGGTGTCTCCCACGGAGGGATTCACGTCCTCAACCGCAATGCCCAGCACCTCGGCCAGCTGCATGGCTACCACAACCCTGCTGCCGCCAATGTCCGGCGACCCCTCAACCAGGCTGACCGAGCCGTCGGAGTTGACGCTGGCAATGGCGCTGGCAGGCCCGCCGCCGTTGCCCCAGAAGCCGCTTGCCACGCCCCTACCGCGGTAAGGCCCCTCCAGGGGCGCTGCGTAGTGGGGGTGATCTCTGGTCGCCTCAAGCGTCTCCACGTTGCCTATGGTACCGAAGACCGGCCCCACAATCTGCCGCGTGCCCTCCTTGGAGGCGTTGAGCAGCCTGAACTTCAGGGGGTCCATGGAGATCTTCTGGCAGATCTCGTCCACCACCTGCTCCACCGCAAAGGCGGCTGCGGGAGCGCCGGGCGCTCGGTACGCGGCAACCTTTGGCTTGTTCACAACCACGTCAACAGCGTCGATGTGGCCGTTGGGAATGTCGTATGGGGCGAACATGCACCTGGCTCCGCCTCCGACCGGCGAGCCTGGGAAGGCTCCCGCCTCGTACACCAGCGTGGCCTCGGCTGCGGTGATGTGCCCGTCCTTGGTGGCGCCCATCTTCACGCGGATGTTGGTGCCGGACGTCGGACCCGTGCCCTCGAACACCTCGATGCGGCTCATGGTCACCTTCACCGGCTGCCGGGCCTTTCGGGAAAGGGCGGCCGCCACCGGCTCAACGTAGGTTATCGTCTTCCCGCCGAATCCGCCGCCAATCTCCATGGGAATGGCCTTCACCTTGGATACGGGAACACCAAGCAGGTTCGCCGTCTGCTCCCTTATGGCAAACTGGCCCTGGCTGCTTGACCATAGAGTTATGTTGCCTTCCATGTCCCACAGCGCCGTGGCCGTTTGAGGCTCAATGTAGCCCTGGTGAACGGCCTCCGTGCTGAACTCTCTCTCCACGATTACGTCCGCTTCCTGGAATCCGTTTTCAATGTCACCCAAACGATGCTGGAAGCGCTTGCCGACATTGGAGCCGCCGGCGCCGTCATCGCTCGTGCCGCCGGCCCCAGTGGCCTCCGGCACTGTAACAAGCCCCTCGTGCAGGAGCGGGGCATCCTCCTTCATGGCCTCCCTGGAGCTGAGCACCGGAGGGAGCACCTCGTAGTCCACCTCAATGAGGGAAAGAGCCTCTTCTGCAACGTGAAGGCTGGTGGCGGCTACGGCGGCCACGGCGTGCCCCTTGTACAACGCCTTCTCATTGGCCAGGCAGTTCCGGCTCATAAACCCTATGTTCCTGATCTCCCCCTCGCCAACGTCGGACGCTTTATCGGAGATCTGCACAAGGTCCTTGGAGGTCACCACGGCCTTTACGCCCGGCAGATCCATCGCCTTGCTGGTGTCTATGGACTTGATCCGGGCGTGCGCATGAGGGCTCCTGAGAATCTTGCCATAGAGAAGTCCGGGGAGATTGATGTCGGCTCCGTAGCGGGCGCGACCCGTGACCTTGTCCAGACCGTCGTGGCGAATGGGCCTGGTGCCAACCACGTTGTATTCCTTGTTCGAAAGAACGATGTTCGGCTTGTAATCCAGCATAACTCCTCCTAAATCTTGGCTACAGCGATTCTTTATGTTACGAAAAGTCTGGGCTCAACGCCTAATTTACCACAAACCACACGTCTCAACCAGTCCAGCGCGGCAGCAATGGTCTACGGCTGGGTCGGGATACGACCGGAGGCCATAAGCCACATGCGGGCTATCTCCGGCCCGATGAACTTGAACGTGCCCTTCAGCTCCTTCTGGAGAAGCGCCAGATCGTCTCCGGGCAGCACTCTGTAAAACCAGTTGCAAAAGGAGTGGTGCTCGCTCTGCAAGGCCTGGATGATGCGGGCGTTGACGATGCACGCCTCAATCTTCTTGCGATTGCGAACGATGGACGCGTCCTGGAGCAGGCGCTCCACGTCCTGGGGCCCCATGGCAGCCACGTCGTCGATGCGCCAGCCGTTAAAGGCGTTGCGGAAGAAGTCGCGCTTGGCAAGTATCATGTGCCAGTTGAGGCCGGCCTGGAAGATCTGAAGGCTCATTACCTCAAAGAGAGTGTCGTCGTCATCCGTGGGCCTGCCCCATATCTCCCTGGCGTACCACTCCCTCAGCGGGTTGCCCCGGGCCCATTCATCTATCTGCCGTCTATCTTCATCCGGCGAGACCAAACTGTCCTCCTGCCAAGTCGTCCAGCGCCTCTGTAGTCTTGTGTGGTCTTGATAAGGCGTTTAGAACACGTCCAGAGTGAACGCCATGCCCGCCGGCGACTCCTTGAAGTCCAGCACGGCTGTGGTCAACCCGTCCGCCAGACCGGCGTCCATCAGCAGTATGTTCATATCCTGGTGGGAGACCACGTAGTCGTCCTCGCCCTTTTCATCGATTACTATCCCGAAGTCCCCTTCGCCCTTCCAGACCGGGGGCATGGCTAGTCTAAGCATCTTGCCGGGGGCGAGAGTGCGCGTCTCCAGTATGCGCTTCAGTTCCTCTTTTGCCTTGTCCGTTACGGTTACCATAGGTCTTGCACTCTTCCGGGTTCCAGCCTTAACCAGAGCCGGGGCCAACAGCCCAGTGGTTCTGCGAACTCAAGGGATCCCGGCTCCTCATGATACCCGAAAGCACGGGGATGGTACACTATGGTTGTCCAGGCGCTGTCGTTGTCCAGGCGCTTGACAATGACCCACCTCAATGATAGCGTATATTCATCTGATCCCCGTCCGCTGAATTGTGGCTTCGGCCTGATTCCCGGGCGGGTGTTTTTATTATGTCCACCCTAGTCTTAATTGATGGACAGAACCTCCATCACCTGGCCAAAATCGCTTGGGTTTCCAGTGAAAAGTCAGCGTATGATTGGCCCAGCTACGACGTCGAGAAACTGGCAGAGACCCTGGTTTCTCGAATACCGGGGCGCTCCCTTTCAGAGATTCGATTCTATACAGGCGTTCCGGACCCTTCTGCTGGCGATTCACAAGCATTCTGGCACGGGTTTTGGTCAAACAAGCTAAGGTATTTGGAGAGCCAGGGCATCTACGTCTATCAAGGTAGAATAAACTCCGAGCGTAAGGAAAAGGGCGTCGATGTCAGCCTAGCTGTAGATCTGATCCGAGCAACTTATGAGCACCAATACGAATCCGCTATTATAGTCCGCCAAGACCATGACTTCGGACCAGCCGTGCGTTTGGCTAAAGAGATCGCCCGTAGCCAGAACCGTTCCCTGATCTATGAATCCGCCTTTCCAGTTGGCCCCAATAACCCATCACCCCGGGGCATACCCGGAACGACATGGGTCCCAATAGACAAGGCCACGTATGATTCCTGCCTCGATCCCACCGATTACCGGCCGTAAACCCAGTGATAAATCACCAGAATCATGTCCACCAAGGCAATGATAAACCTAAACCAAAGAATGGTGCACCAATTATTAAAATCCTTACAGTTTGTGCCAAATGGCACAAAAGGTATTGACGACCTCATTGATGGCACATAAAATGTTCAAGTTAGGTGAAATATCCCCATTTATAGAAATATCTTAAGAGATATTAACGGTAGTGTGAAATGACAGTGGGCGAAGAACAGGCATCCAAAGAGTACCTACTGACCCGGGTAATCGACATCTTTGAGGAGGTGACGCGCTCTGGGCCGTACAGCGTGTCCCGGGAATGGTTCACCATGGACCTTACAATGCCGCAGGTCCGGGTGCTCTTTCTGCTTCTGCAGGAGGGGGCCCTCCGGATGAGCGGACTCGCCTCCACCCTGGACGTTTCAATGTCCAGCGCAACGGGGCTTGTGGACCGTCTGGTGGACAAGGAGCTGGTTGGCCGATGGCCCGACCCGGAGGACCGCCGCTCCGTGCTCTGCGCGCTCACCGAAGAAGGCCGCGAACTGGCACAGCGACTGCTGGCGGCGAGGCGACACCGGTGGGGGGAGCGGCTGATGCCCATGTCTGAGGACGAACTTGAAAAGGTGCGCCAGGCTATGGAGCTTGTACTCACCGCAACGCGCCGAGCGACTGCGGAATCGGAGCAGGCCGCCGCGGGAACCTTGGGACGCTAGCGCATGTTGAAACCAGCGAAGCGTTCCTGACTGTCAATTTGTTTAGAACAAGACGCAGATAGCGTTTTAAGGAGCTTCCATGTGGAGACCTGCTAGGAAGAAGACAACGGAGCGGGACGAGGCAGCCCAGGCCCCCGAAGCCGCGGACGGAGGCGACGGCCGTACGGGTGGCGCGCCCCCGGCCAGGGGCGGCATGGGCGGTGGTGGTATGCCGCCTATGGGGATGGGCGGAGGAGGCATGGGCATGGGTGGCGGCGGAGCGCCCATCTCTTTCAAGAACCTGAGCACTTTCACCTCCTTCAAGTATCCCGTATTCAGACTCTACTACGGGGCCATGGTAGGTCAGATGGCTGCCATGAACATGCAGATGGTCGCGCGTACCCTGCTGATCTACCACCTGACCGGCTCCGGCGCCGCCCTGGGACTCATGGCCCTGGGAAACGCCGCTCCCATGCTCTTCTTCTCCCTTTTCGGCGGAGTCATTGCCGACCGTGTCCAGAAGAAGTACGTCCTCTGGGTGGGGCAGGCAGCTTCTGCCGTGATCTCTCTGGGAGTTGCCATAACACTGATCCTCGGGCTGATGAGCGAGGACAAACCCGGCTCCTGGTTAATCCTAATAATAGCCGCCCTTCTGCAGGGCACAATCATGGGGCTTATGATGCCATCCCGCCAGGCGATGATCGCCGAGATCGTCGGGCAGGAGGAGCTGATGAACGCCGTGGCTCTCAACACCTTCGGAATGAACGCCATGCGCCTCCTTGCCCCCGTACCGGTGGGGTTCATCATCTTCCTGTATGGCTACGAGGCCGTCTACATAGCGATGACCGCGATGTACATCGTCGCCATCGTATTCATAAGCCTGATGCCCAAGACCGGGACGGTGTCCCTCCGGGGCCGCGGCGCAATGCGGGACGTGGTGGACGGCTTGAAGTACGTCCAGGGTGAGAAGGTCATCCTCATGGTCCTCTTTGTCATCTTCGTAGTAACGCTCCTATCAATGCCCTACATGATGCTCTTGCCGGCGCTGACCGAGGACATTCTCGGCATAGACGAAAGGGGTTACGGCGCACTCCTGATGGTGTCAGGGATAGGAGCTATGCTCGGTTCCATTGTGCTGGCCTCTCTGCCCAACAAGAAGCGCGGCCTGATGCTTATCGTAGGCAGCCTTGTCCTGGCCATTGCGCTGGTGGGAATGTTCTTCTCCCCATCCTGGTTCCCGACCATTGGTCTGCCCTTGGCCTTTGGCTTCATCTTCTTCGTCGGCATCGGACAGACGATCCGTATGACACTGGGCAACACCCTGCTGCAATACTACGTGCAGGACGAGTACCGGGGCCGTGTGATGAGCCTGATGATGATGGAGTTCGGCCTGACCAGCTTTGGCGTCGTCTTCGCTGGGATTATGACCGACGTGATAGGCGTGCAATGGGCAGTGGGCGGTCTGGCCATTCTGCTGATAGTCTTCTCCGTCTACGCAATACTCTTCATGCCCAGCATAAGGAAGCTGGACTAGGACAGCAGGCGTCAAACGATGCAGCGAAGACCCGGAAGAGACGACCCTGCGCTGGAGAGCGTCAAGCCAACTGTCAATGGCGACGGGAACGGGCTTGGCCGCAGGCCCCCGACGGTGGCAGACGAGCCCCCGGCCAGGGACGAAGGGCAGACGCCGGAGTTAGCGGCGTCTGGCGGCAGGGCTTCCGACGGCGGACTAATCGGCGGCACATTCGCCTCCCTGCAGTATAGAGACTTCACATTCCTCTGGCTCGGACAGATAACCCACGCCTTTGCCCTGTGGATCGACCAGTTAGCCAAGCCCCTGTTCATCCTGTACCTGGGCGGGTCAGCTGCCGACCTTGGGATGATACTGGTAGCCCGGACCGTCCCCGCCGTCATCTTCGGGATGCTGGCGGGTGTGGTAGCCGACAACTTCAACCGGCGCACAGTGCTCCTCATCACCAAAGTGGTCGTATTTGGGCTGAGCGTTGGGTTTACCGCGCTCATCATCTTGGGCATCGTGGAGATGTGGCACATCTTTGCCTACAACATCCTGCGGGGCATGACTATGGCTTTCGACCAGCCGGCCCGCCGCGCCATGATACCAACCATCGTTCCCGCAAACCTGGTCACCAACGCAATGGCCCTGAGCACCGGGAGCATGACCGCAATGCGCATCGGCGGGGCGGCGGCGGCCGGCATCCTGGTTGCCACGTCTGGGTTCGGAGTCACATACGCCGTAATGACCGGGATCTACGTGGTAGCCATCTTCTTCACCTGGATGATGAGGCCCGCAGACCACCAGCGCACCGGCTACCAGGGCGTACGCAGCATGGGCGGCGACCTAGTCGAGGGAGTGAAGTACGCCTGGAGAATCCCGGACATAAGAGGCGTCCTTATCATCTCATTGGGATGGTTCACATTTGGTATGGCGTTCATGCAGATTTTCGCCCCGCTCTTTGCGGTGGATGTCCTTAAGGTGGACACAGAAGGCACGGGCTTCCTTGACGGCCTCGTGCGCTTGATCGCTGGAGATGGAGGCGAAGGCGCGGAGGAAGGGGCGAAGGGATCGCGGCTGTTTGGCGCTATGCTGTCTGTGGCGGCCGTGGGCAGCACCATAGGCGCGCTGGTGCTGGCAAGGACCAACCCAACCAAGCATCGAGGGCTGATAATGATAGCCCTGCTCTTTGCATTCGGCCTTCTCCTCATCACATTCTCAGCCTCTACCTACCTCAACTCAGTGCCCCTGGCCCTTCTCGTCCTTCTGTTCCTTGGCGTGGGGCAGTCGGGATTCTTCCCGCTCATTAACGCCGTGCTGGTGGAGAAGGCCCACGAAACCATGCGTGGGCGGGTCTTGGGTGTGCTGGCCCTGGACAGGGCAATGACGACCGCCGGAGGAGCCGCGGCCGGCTTCATGGCCGAAGCGATGGGCGCGCAGATGGCACAGATACTCTTTGGCGTGGGGCTGGTCATCACCGCTATGGCTATGTTCAGCTTCTACCCGCCGCTAAGGCGGATAGACTAGACTAGAGAGGTTGGAAGGATATAGCTTAAGGCAGGCGACCAATGATAGGGACAGGCTCTCAGAGAGATCCGGACCCGGCGCCCGGCGAAGGCGCACCTGAGGTAGAGTGGAAAGACCCACCAGAATGGCTTCCCGCTACCTTCCACTCCCTTGCCTACAAGAACTACCTGCTGCTCTTCATAGGCCAGATAAGCAATTCGCTGGCCCTGTGGATGGACCTGGTGGCGAGGCCGGTACTGGTGGTTGCCATAACCGGTTCCGAGGTCCAGCTTGGACTGATATCCCTGGCCCGGGGCGTCCCAATGATGTTCCTGGGACCAATCGGCGGCCTGGTATCCGACAGGTTCGACCGCAGGGTGGTCATGCTCTTCTCCAAGAGTTTGAGCATGGGCGTGAACACACTGTTTGCCGTCATCATAGTCACAGGCAACCTGGAGCTATGGCACATCTACGCAACGGCCATCCTGCGCAGCCTCCTCATGGCCTTCGACGGCCCGGCGCGCCAGGCCCTGCTCCCCAGCCTGGTCCCTCCCGGCCTGCTTCTGAACGGCATTGCCCTGAACACGGGGAGTATGCAGATTGTCCGCATCCTCAGCGCCTCCGTCGCTGGCCTGCTCATCGCGTTTTGGGCCATAATCTTCGATTACGGGGTGGACGACGCCCGCAGCTTCGGCGGAGTGTACCTGATAACGGCTGTGGCGTACGTGGTAGCAGTGGCCGCCACGTTCATGATCAGGGTGCCAATTGAAGGGAGGGTGGAGCAGGCGAGAGACACGTGGTTGGCCGGTCTGATACACGGGTTCAGATACGCCAAGGATAGCCCCGTCATCTTTGGTCTGCTGGTCCTCTTCGCGGTCCAGTCCCTATTTGGTATGCCATACCTTCAGGTGTTCGTGCCCTGGCTCGCCCTAAAGGTGATGGACATCGGGGCCGAGGGTGTGGGAATGCTTCTGGCGATATCCGGCGTTGGGTCACTCGCGGGCGCGCTGGGACTCGCTACTCTGGGAACCAGGCTGCGAAACAGGGGGCTGCTGATTGTTGGCGGCCTTGCCATGTACGGCCTGGCCCTTACAGGCCTAGGTCTCACCTCGGTTCTACCTCTGGTGGCGATACTGGGACTTGCAGTCCCCGTGCTGCCCTTAATTATGATCATCATAGTAGGCGTGGGCCAGACCGCCATGATGACTCTGAGGACGGGGGTGCTCATGGAGATAACCCCCAACGAACTGCGAGGCCGCATTATGAGCCTGATGACTCTGGACCGCGGGTTCAGCACACTGGGCAGCGGCGCCGGCGGATTCGCAATCTCCCTGATGGGCGGCCCCATCGCGCTGGCAGTCTACGGCGTGCTCTGCGCCGGTGGAGCCATATTGGTCGGCATAATCCTTCCCGCTGTGCGAAAGATCGACTAACCCCTGATCGCCCCCACAACCCCGGACTCAAACCCTGCCGGCAGCGCCAACGACTGCGTCTGCAATGACGCCCTCTTCTCGGAAATGCTATCATCTGTGCCAACGTCTACGCGCTCTGAGATGACGAATGTCTGAACAAACCTCCGTTTCCGGCGCCAGGTCCGCCCTCTCAAATATGCTCAGCACGCCGGCCCTGCGATACCGGGGGTTCAGGCTGCTGTGGCTCTCCACGGCCTTCAGCAGTTGGGGGTTCGTGGGGGAAATGGTGGTGCTGGGGTGGGTAACCCAGGTCCTGACGGAGGACACCTTCAAAGTGGGAGTGGTGCTAGGGCTGAGGATGGTTCCCTTCTTTCTGCTGGGCTTGCCGGCAGGAGCAGTAGCCGACAGATTCGATCGGCGCAGGCTGGTGGGGATTGTGAACATAGGCATGGCGGCTCTGAGCGCGGGTCTCGGTCTGCTCATCATGTTGGACATAGTGGTCGTCTGGCATCTGGCGGCTTTCGGCTTTGCAGGCGGCTGCCTGCGGGCCGTGAACCAGCCAGCGCGCCAGAGCCTGGCCTACGACATTGTGGGAGGTGGCAACGTCATCAACGGCCTGGCGCTCATGTCGATGGGTATGCGTGTGGGAGCAATCGCCGGGTCTCTGTCGGCGGGCTCTCTCATGGCGCGGCTGGGCGCAGACGCCGCCTGCGTCGCCATTGCCGTTGGCTACGTGCTCTCCGCCATCACCATCCAGTTCATCCGGGAGCGCGGACAGGCTGCTCCGATAGAGCGAGAGCCGGTGTGGCAGATCCTCAAGGGGTCCTTGAGCGAGCTGCGCCACAACCGCTCCCTGCAAATGCTGGTGGCCCTGTCCGCTATGGCGGAGATACTGGGATTCTCACACCAGGTGCTGATGCCGACACTGGCCAAGGACATTCTCCAGGTAGGCGCGGAGGGGCTGGGTGTAATGAACGCCCTCCGATCCATTGGGGGTATTCTGGCAATACTGCTGCTGTCCGCGATGGGAGACGTGCGGCGCAAGGGACTTCTGTATCTGATTGTGCTGCACCTATTCGGAATCTCCCTGGTCTTCCTGGGCTTTGCAACCACCTTCTACATGGCTATTCTGGGCATCACCCTGGTCAACGGCATGGGTGCGCTGTCGGACATCCTTTCCCAGAGCCTTGTCCAGAGCGTCGTGCCCAACGAGTTCAGGGGGCGCGCAATGGGGTCATGGACACTGGCCGTGGGTATGGGGCCGCTGGGGCACCTGCAAGTAGGAGCGCTGGCCGCCACATTCGGGGTGACATTTGCGCTTGCGACTCACGGAGTCGGACTACTCGTCCTTGCAGCGGGGAGCCTGGTGCTATTTCCCAGGTTCAGAAGGCTGTAGGCTGCCAAGAGAGGATGGCTCGGATATATGGAAGGTCATAGAGGCTGGCGGAACAGAGACCCATCGCTGTCGACTGCTCCCATCACAATAGTCAGCGTGCGGCGAGTCCTCGCTTACTTCGTTCCGTACAAGGCCAGGTCGGTCTACATACTGCTCTGCATTGCAGCCTCGGCCATCCTGGGACTGATCCCTCCCCTTCTCATTCGCACACTGATAGACCAGGCCATCCCCGACAAGGACCTGACATTGCTGAGTGTGCTGTCCCTTGGAATGGTGCTAGCCGCCCTCCTCTCCGGCTTCATCGGCGTGGCCCAGAACTACCTGAGCAACCTGATAGGCCAGGGTGTCATGTACAATATGCGGAACCATCTCTACCAGCATCTCCAAAGCTTGCACCTGGGCTTCTTCATCGGCGTGCGCTCCGGGGAGACCGTCTCCCGCCTCAACAGCGACGTCGCCGGCATACAGAACGTTGTTACGGGCACTATGGTCAGCATCGTGTCCAACGTCGTAATCCTGGCCACAACCCTGGCCATGATCTTCTATCTGAGTTGGCCCCTGGCCCTTATATCCGTCTTCATACTGCCACTCTTCATTGTGCCCACCCGCAGGGTAGGCCGTATCCGACAAGAACTGACCAGGGATACCCAGCAACAGCGCGCCGACCTGACTCACATTCTCCAGGAGACCCTCAGCGTGGGCGGGTACATTCTTATGAAAGTGTTCGGTCAGGAGCGAGCCGAGAGGGAGCGGTTCAGGGAGAAGAACCGGGAGGTGATGAGGTTGCAGGTCCGCCAGGCGCTGGTTGGACGATGGTACTTTATGATAATGGGTCTCTTCGGCACACTGGGTCCTGCCCTGGTGTACTGGATGGGCGGATGGCTGGTGCTGAGTGACGCCATGACGGTCGGGACTGTGGTGGCCTTCGTGGCCTACCTGAGCAGGCTCTACGGGCCGGCCTCGTCCCTTGCCAGCGTCCACGTGGATGTCACCGCCTCCGTTGCGCTCTTCGAGCGGATCTTCCAGTACCTGGACATGTCCCCGGAAATAGACGACTCCCCGGACGCCCACCCGCTCCCGCGCGTGAGGGGTCGCGTCGAGTTTCAGGACGTGTCGTTCCACTACCGTGAGGGACACCCGGTTCTGGAGGACGTCTCCTTCACAATGGAGCCCGGCCAGACCTTCGCCCTTGTGGGGCCGAGCGGCGCCGGGAAGACCACGCTGACATATCTGCTGCCCCGCTTCTACGACCCCATCGCCGGGCGCATCCTCATCGACGGCCAGGACATCAGTCACACGACACTGGACTCCCTGAGAAGGCAGGTTGGCGTGGTGACACAAGACACCTTCGTCTATCACGACTCCATGAGCCACAACCTCCTCTACGCACGCCCGGACGCCACTCAGGAGGAGATTGAGAGGGCTTGCCGGGACGCCCAGCTCTACGATGCAATAGAGAATATGCCCTGGGGATACGACACTATTGTGGGAGAGCGGGGCTACCGGCTGTCCGGTGGCGAGAGGCAGCGACTGGCCATCGCCAGGGTGATACTGGAAGACCCCAGGCTCATCGTCCTGGACGAGGCCACTTCATCCCTGGACTCCATATCGGAGCGCCTAATACAGCAGGCGTTGGAGCCTTTGCTGAGTGAGCGGACGGCGCTGGTGATCGCCCATCGCCTGTCCACAGTCCTGAACGCGGACCAGATACTGGTGATGGACCACGGCAGGATAGTGGAGCGCGGCAGCCATCGGGAGCTTCTGAGCCTGAACGGCCTCTACACCCGGCTGTACCAGGCCCAGTTCCAGGACCAGGAGTCGCTGACGGATGTCCCCGTTCCCGGAGACCACTGAGTACGGTACTCAGTGTGGGCACTTAGGTGCCTTTCCCCACAAGGAAGTTTGTCCAAACTTATCCGAGACTACGTTGAATGTCATTCCGAGCGAAGCGAGGAATCTAAGAGCTTCGTCCAGAACAGCATTGGACTTACAGATAAGGCTTTGGATTCCTCACTTCGCTGCGCTCCGTTCGGAATGACAGTAGATGTACTTCTTCCGGGACGACTTAATGCGCTACGCGAGAAACCTCCACCTCCCTACCCTCCGGCCGCCGCGCCCTTCGCCTGCGCCTGCGCCTTCGGCAGCGTAAAGCTGAAGGTGCTTCCCTGCCCAACCACGCTCTCGACCCAGATGCGCCCGCCGTGCGCCTCAACTATCCCCCTGGCTATGCTCAGTCCCAGGCCCGCGCCGCCTGACTCCCGTGAGCGCGAACGGTCCGTCCGATACGACCATTCGAACAGGCGGGACAGGTCCTCCTCCTGTATGCCTTCGCCCGTGTCGGCGACCTCCACCTGCACCTCCGCGCCGACATCCCTGGCTCGTATCTGAATGGTGCCGTCGGGCGGCGTGTGCCGGATGGAGTTCTGCACCAGGTTGTAGAGAACGCGCTGGACTCTCCTGGTGTCCATAACAACGGGCGTGATCTCCCCGTCCAGGCTCCCCTTCAAGCTCAGGTTATGCACCGCGGCCTGGGCGGACATGCTCTCCAGCGTGTCCGAGATAAGGTCCTGTAGAGACGCGGCCTCCATGTGAAGCTCCAGGACTCCGGCGTCTATCTGGGAGAGCTCGAACAGGTCGTTGACCAGCTGGCTCAGGTTCTCCACCTCCGTCAGAGACGTGCGGATGTACCGTCCCACCGTGGCCGGATCGCTGACGACGCCGTCGTTTATGCTCTCCAGCATCACCCTGATGGACGCCAGGGGCGTCCGCAGGTCGTGGGAGACGGCGGAGACAAGCTCCCTGCGCGCCTGCTCAAGCTCCCGCTCCCGGCTAAAACTGCTCCTCAATCTGTCCGTCATTGTGTTGAAGGCAGAGGCCAGCTCTCCTACCTCGTCGTTGGTCTGGATGGACACCCGCGAGTCCAGCCGTCCGGCGCTCATGCGACGAACGCCGTCCACAAGCTCACGTATGGAGCGAGAGGTCTGCTCGGAGAGGGCAAAGGCGACGAAGATCGCAATCCCCACGGAGAATCCGAGAAGTCCCGCAAGAAGGGCGAGGTCGTGGCCCGACAGGAACATGAGCACGGCCGTGAAGCCCACGTTGACCAGGGCCAGGACGGCGGTGACCACCGATACGAAAAAGAACTTGGAGCGCAGCGAGCCCAGCCAGGGCGGCGACGGCAGCCTGGGCGCAACCAGCCCAAGGAACACGGTTGCGCCTCCGGATAGCAGGAGAAACGAAGCAATAGCTACCAGGTCCTTCAGCGGAGGACTCAGCAACACGACGGTAAGCAATACAACCAGGGTTGTCATGCCAAGGAGCGTGGCCGCTGCCAGAGCCACGCTCCGCGATACTCCGGCCATGCGCATCACTCCTCGAACTTGTATCCTACACCCCAGACTGTCTTGATGTATCTCGGCTTCACCGGCTCCGCCTCCACCTTCTCCCTCAAACGCCGGATGTGGACGGTGACGGTGCTGGAGTCCCCGGCGTATGAGTAGTCCCACACCTTGTCCATCAGCTGCTCGCGAGTGAACACCTGCCCCGGGTTTGAAGCCAGGAAGAATAGGAGGTCGAACTCCTTACCGGTCAGCGACACGTCACCTGCCTTGATTGTCACCACGCGGGTCTGCGGATTGACGGTAAGCTGATCGAAGCGCAGCGTCCCGCCCGTCGTCTGGGTAGGCCCGGAGGATATCCGTCTCAGAACTGTCTTGACTCGCGCCACAAGCTCCCGCGGACTGAAGGGCTTGGTCACGTAGTCGTCGGCGCCCAGTTCCAGCCCCACAATCCGGTCGGTCTCGTCCCCCTTGGCGGTCAGCATGATGATGGGAACCTGGCTGTCCCTGCGAATCTGCCGACACACCTCCAGGCCGTCCACACCGGGCAGCATCAGGTCCAGGACCACCAGGTCGGGCGCCCACTCCTGGGTTAGCCTCAGCGCATCATGTCCGTTGGCTGCCAGGGACACGTCGTACCCCTCCAGGCTCAAGTACCGCTCCACCACCTCCGTGACGGTTGGCTCATCGTCTACCACAAGCACTCTCTCCATCATTCCCTCCCTTGTCCTTCCAGTATACACCCGGACGCTCTAAAGGTCTGAACAACATTTAAAGTTCGTCTACGTCTATAGTAGGCCAGTAAGGTTGCAGGAAGATGAAAAATATTACAAAACTCTTAAGACCGGCCTGTGACACCCGGGGGATTTTGTGATTGGGTTGAAGCCGGCGCACCGCTTCAGGTTCTTCAGGGCGTTCAGGGGGCGCTTCGTGTAGGGGCGCTTCGCGAAGCGCCCCTACGGAGACCACAATTGATCACGCAAGGAGGCGGTAGTGACGATGAAATAGTCAGGAGGCATGATGGGTTATGGCCCTTGTTCCTGCTAGAATACCGCGACCATCTTCTGCAAAAGGCGGTCGAGTTGAGACGCGTAGCGGCAGTGTGCCTTTGCCTGGTAGCCATAGCCGTCCTTGCCGCGGCCTGCGACGGGAATCCTGCGACTCAAACGCCCGTGGATACTCCTGCTCCCACCAATGCCCCCACGCCTACAGAGATACCCACGCCCACCGTCACACCTCTGCCCACAGTAGCGCCCCTACCCACCGTCGCATCACCGCCCACCGTCGCGCCTCTACCTACCGTCGTATCGCTGCCCACTGTCGCGTCCCTCCCAACGGCCACAGTCCATCCAACAAACACACCCACCCCCGATGTGCTGGCCGGCTTTGTTGCACCGGACCCTGCCGACGGGATTGGGGACGTTCAGGAGGCGCTTCTAGGTGGGCGGATCTTCCGGCTGGAGGTGGCGCGCACTCCGGTGGAGCGGGCGCGCGGGCTTATGAATCGGGAAAGCCTGCCGCGCGACTCGGCTATGATCTTCGTGTACCCTCAGGAGGACTACCGGGGATTCTGGATGAAGAACACCCTCATTCCCCTGGACATCCTGTTCCTGGACTCCAACGGAGTAGTGGTCGACGTCCAGACCATGACGCCGCAGGTTGGCGCGTCGGACTCTGAGCTGACCGTCTACCCCTCCGCCTCGCCGACCAGGTACGCCATCGAGATGAACGCGGGCCTGGCACAGGAGCTTGGCATAGAGCCGGGGGCGCAGACGCTCTTTCGCTAGCGCGGGTTACACCACGTGGGGGGCGTAGTCCATCCCTATCTGGCCTGCCGCCTTCAGCCGGTCGTACTCCTCTTCCGACAGCCCAATGACCTCGCGGTACACGTAGTCGTTGTCCTCTCCAAGCCGAACGGGAGGCTTGCGCACCTCGAAGGGCGTCTCGGACATCTTGAAGGTGGTGCTGGGGTACAGGTGGGTGCCCACCTCCGGAGCCGTGACCTCCACAAAGAAGCCTCTCTCCTTCAGATGAGGGTCGTTGAAGGCGTGGATTTCGTGAAGCAGCGGCCCGGCAATGACGCCCTCCTTCTGAAGCGTGTGGAAGAGCTCAATCGGGTCCTTGTCGACGATCCAATCCCCGACTATGCGGTCGAAGTCGTCGTGATGGGATCGCAGGCTGGTCATGTCCTCGAATCGCTCGTCTTCCACTAGCTCCGGGCGACCCATCACCCGGCAGAGGGCGTGCCACTGCTCGATCCTGCCGATGGAGATGGCGATCCACTCGTCGTCCCCAGCGCACTTGTATGCGCCCTGGACAAACCAGGGATCGCGGTTGCCCGGCGAGGACGCCACACGGCCGTTGATGGTGTAGTCCATGAATAGCTCGCCCAGGTGCGGCATGAAGTTCTCCCCAAGGGCCACGTCCAGGCGCACTCCCCTGCCCGTCTTCTCGCGCTGGTGAAGGGCCATGACTGCCGCAATAGCCAGGGTGACGCCGGTAGAGGCGTCGGAAGCGACGGAGCCCGGGATTCCCTCGGCGTCCATGTTGGGGTAGCCGGTCACGGAGGCGTGGCCGGTGGCGGCCTCAAACTGGCTTCCGATTCCCCGGTAGTAGTTCCACGGGCCGGTCTGCCCGAAGCCCGTGGCGGAGATCATTATGAGTCTGGGGTTCCACTGGCTGACCGTCGGCCAGGATACGCCCAGTCGGTCCATGGAACCGAAGGCGTTGTTCTCAATGAAGATGTCGCTCACCTCAATGAGGCGTCGGAATGTCTCCAGGCCGCCGGGCCCTGTCAGGTCCAGGCTGATTCCGTGCTTGTTGCGAGAGTGCTGGGTGAAGCCTCCAAAACGGTTCCAGGGACGCTCGCCCGGATCACGGTCCGGGTATGGCGAGGTGGCTGCCTTTGCCTGGGACTCTTTGCTTGGTCTGGCGAACTGGCCGCGGCTGGTGGCGGGAAGCTGGTTGAGGGACTCAACGCGAATCACCTCTGCACCCATATCGCCGAGGAACATCGTTGCGTATGGACCGGCGTAAATCACCGTCATGTCGGTTATCCGAACGCCCTCCAGGGGCAGCTTCTTCTTCCCGTTTCCACTCTTGGTGGAGGGAGCAGCTGCCGAGCGTCCTGCGGAAGACGGAGCGCCGGAAACGTCGCCGGTAGTCCCCGCAGAGCCTTCTACCCCGGTCATGCGGCTCACGACTTCGTCGGAGTAGCCAAGCTCATCCCGAAGAACCTCGGTGTTGTGCTGGCCCAGCATGGGCGCCGGCCTGCGTATCACCCACCAGTCGTCGTTGGTGTAGACGGGCGCTCCGGGATAGCGGAACTTTCCTGCCACCGGGTGCTCTATCTCCAGAAAATACCCTCTGGCGTCCATCTGCGGGTTTTCCACCACCTTGTCCAAAGTGAGTAAGGGGGTTATGAGAAGTCCGTTGGCCTGCCCTTCCTCCACAACCTGCTGCTGCGTTCTCTCCAGGAGCCACGGCAGCCAGATTGTCATCTCGAACTCCTCCCGAGCGTCCATGTCCAACTGCCCCATAGGAGGAGCGAATCGGGGGTCGTCCAAAAGCTCCGGCATACCGAGGGTAGCCACAGCCAGGGGCCATCTCTGCCCTCCGCCGGAGACGTGGATATATCCGTCACCGCAGGGATAAGGCCCGGATGGGTAACCCTGTCGAATGCCGCCCAGCCGCTTGCCTCGATCACCGTTGTACTGGTACATGAGGAGGCCGAGCAGGCGACCGTTGATGGAGGCCATCTGCGATTCGAAGATGGAGACGTCCACCTGCTGCCCGCCCAAGCCCTGGTACGTTCGGCCGTACCATGCGAACATGGTGGCCATAGCGGCGTTGTTCCCCGCCTGGTACTGAACGTGGTTGCCGCCCAGCTTCAGCGGGTACAGGTCCGGCAGGCCGGATGACGTCATCCTGCCGCCCATAGCGTACAGGGTAAGCTCCGACCCCACATAGTCCTTGTACGGGCCGGTCTGCCCGAAGTTGGATACTGAGGTGTATATCAGGTCGGGGTTGATCTCGTGCAGGGTATCGTAGCCAAGCCCAAGCTCGTCCATCTCGCCGGGCTTGAAGCTCTCAACCAGGACGTCGGCGTCCTTCGCCAGCCTCTTCAGCGCCTCCACTCCTTCGGAGGTCTTGAGATTGATTGTAACGCTTCTTTTGTTGGTGTTCAGGAACAGAAAGATGCCGCTCTTCTCCGGGTGAGAAACGTCCTGGGGGAATGGGCCGAGGGTTCTGGCGTAGTCACCCGTAGCGGGCTTCTCCACCTTTATCACGTTGGCCCCGAAATCAGCCAGCAGCTTGGTGCAGTACGGGCCGGAGATGCCGTGGGTCATGTCTATTACTCGAAGGCCGGAGAGTGGCTGTGTGTCCTGGTTTTCTTGCATAGATAGCGCTCCTGAAACAAGTCTTCCTCGAGGGATGTTTCGGGGTAGCATATCATAACGGCGGAGATTTTGCCCGGCTTGCATGATCACGCGTATTCCCTGTGTGATGGCAATAGCAAATGACACCGCTCACCCCCGTATCCAGTACGGGGCAGGCTATGAGCGGAAAGGGGTGCTCCGTCAGATGCAGGGACGCGCTAGGACGACGCCACGAACTTCATCGACAGCGAATTTACGCAGTGGCGGGTGTTGGTAGAGGTTAAGCGCTCGCCAACGAACACGTGCCCAAGGTGGCCTCCGCAATTGGCGCACTCGATCTCGATGCGCATGCCGTCCGGGTCGGGCAGGCGGTTGACGGCGCCCGGCGCCTCCTGATCGAAGGAAGGCCAGCCGCACCTGGCGTTGAACTTTGTGTCGGAGCGGTATAGCTCGGCGTTACAGCGCCGGCAGATGTAGACGCCCGGCTCGTAGAAGTTGTCGTACTCCCCGCTGAAGGGGCGCTCCGTGCCCTTCCTTTCGATGACGTAGGACTCCTCGGGTGTCAGTGGGTTATAGGTGGTCTTATCTACTTCAGCCATTTCTCCACTCTCCTTCCTGCCAGGTTATCTTGCAGATGAACCACAAAGGCACTTTAAGGTAGCATATCATAACGGCGAGCGTTTTGCCTGGCAGTTGTCATCTGTTAGCCATACCCCTCAAGTCGGTGTAGAATACAATATAGAAAGACAGGAGGTGAACATGCAGCTCAAAGAGGTGATGAAGACTGAAGTGGTAACCACCGGCGGAAATGAGTCCGTGACCGACGCGGCCAAGCGCATGAAGGGAGCGAACATCGGGTGTCTGCTAGTGGTCAGCGGCGACTCCCTGGAGGGCATCGTCACCGACCGCGACCTGCTGGTCGGCTGCCTGGGCGAGGGCCACAGCCCCTCGGAGTGCCAGGTGTCCCGCCACATGAGCAGCCCCGTCATTACGGAATCGCCGGCCACGGAGATCCAGGTCGCCGCGCACATGATGGTGTCCAGAAAGATCAAGCGTCTGCCGCTGGTGGAGGACGGCAAGCTGGTCGGGCTCGTGTCCTTCTCGGACCTGGGGCACAGCATGGGGTAGGACGCAGGGGCAGGCTATTGGTATTGCTAATTCGCATTGTGGAGACATCCCCTTTTACCGCTCACGGTGAGCCTGTCGAACCATACGAGCGGGTGAACCGCGGTCGTGTGGCCACCGCTCACTCCCTTCGACAAGCTCAGGGTGAGCGGTGTTGTTTGCCACTTTCAGCATACTTCGGGAATACTAGGCTATTGGTAGACTAGCCACATAAGAACTCTTATGCTAAAATACGCCCATGTCGCTATCTCTGTTTCACCCCATCATCAAGGAATGGTTTAACGGCAGGTTTGAGGCCCCGACGGAGGCCCAGGCCAAGGGTTGGACGGCCATATCCGAGGGTCGTCACACCCTTATAGCCGCGCCCACTGGGTCCGGCAAGACTCTGGCCGCCTTCCTGACCTGCATTGATGGGCTGGTGCGCGCGGGCATGGAGGGGGGCTTGCCCGACACCACCCAGGTGGTGTACGTGTCTCCGTTAAAGGCCCTCTCCAACGACATCCAAAAGAACCTGGCCGCGCCCCTGGAGGAGATACAGGCTCTGGCCGAGGAGTCGGGGAGATTCCTGCCGGATATACGCACTGCCGTCCGCACCGGAGACACCAAGGCCTCCGAGCGGCAGCGCATGGCAAAGAAGCCGCCCCACATCCTGATAACCACCCCGGAGTCTCTGTACATCCTGCTCACCTCTCAGAGCGGGCGCAGGGCTCTGGCGGGTGTCAAGACCCTCATACTGGACGAGATCCACGCCGTCGCCGACGACAAGCGCGGCTCCCATCTGACCCTGTCCGTGGAGCGACTGTGCAATCTGGCCGAGGGACCTGTCACCAGAATCGGGCTGTCTGCCACACAGCGGCCCATTGAGGAGATGGCGCGTTTCCTTGTGGGCAACGACAACATAGGCGCGGACGGTACTCCCGACTGCCTGATTGTGGACTCAGGCCACGCTCGCAACCTGGACCTGGCGATAGAGCTGCCCCCCAGAGAGCTTGGCCCCATCGCCTCCCACGAGCAGTGGGCCGAGACCCTGGACGACATCGCCGACCTGGTGCGTTCTCACGGCACGACCCTGGTCTTCGTCAACACGCGCCGGATGGTGGAGCGAATCGCCCACCAGCTGTCCCAGAGACTTGGAGATGAGGCGGTGGTTGCCCACCACGGAAGCCTCTCCCGCACCACAAGGCTTGCCGCCGAGGAGAAGCTGAAGCTTGGTGAGGTCAAGGTGTGCGTGGCAACGGCCTCGCTTGAATTGGGAATAGACATAGGCGTGGTCGATCTCGTCTGCCAGATAGGGTCATCCCGCTCCATCGCCGTGATGCTTCAGCGCGTTGGGCGCTCCGGCCACACTCTGCTGGGCACCCCCAAGGGTCGTCTCTTTCCCCTGACCCGCGACGAGCTTGTGGAGTGCGCCGCCCTGATGCGAGCCATACGCAACAGCAACCTGGACTCACTGGTTATACCTCCCTGGCCTCTGGACATCCTGGCTCAGCAGATTGCAGCCGCCTGCGCCGCGGAGGAGTGGGACGAAGATGAGCTTCTCGACCTCTGCCGCCGCGCCTACCCCTACCGGGACCTGCCCAAATCAGAGTACGACCGTGTGGTGGAGATGCTCTCGGAGGGGTTCGCTCCCAGGCTGGGACGCAACGGCGCTCTTCTACATCGGGACGGAGTAAACCACCGGCTCAAGGGTCGACGTGGAGCAGGAATAGCCGCCATGACCAGCGGCGGCGCCATACCGGACACGGGAGACTACGACGTCATTGCCGACCCGGAGGAGACCTTCGTTGGCACCGTCAACGAGGATTTCGCCATCGAGAGCATGGCCGGAGACGTGTTCCTGCTGGGCAACACGCCGTGGAAGATCAGGCGCATCGAGAGTGGCCGCGTCCGCGTCGTAGACGCCGAGGGCCAGGCTCCCAGCATCCCTTTCTGGCTTGGAGAAGCCCCCGGCAGGACCCGGGAGCTTTCGGAGGAGGTGTCCGAGCTGCGGGAGGCCATAGACGAACGCCTGGACAACCCGGCGGAAGCCGAGATGTGGGTTGTGCAGGAGACCGGCGTATCGGCTGAAGCCGCCCGTCAGCTGGTGGCATACTTCATAGAGGGCAAACGCGTGCTTGGCATGGTCCCCACGAAGCGCAGAGTGGTCGCTGAGCGTTTCTTCGACGACAGCGGCGGGATGCAGCTGGTCGTTCACGCCCCCTTCGGCGCTCAGATCAACAAGGCCTGGGGCATGGCTCTGCGTAAGCAGATATGCCGCACCTTCGACTTCGAGCTTCAGGCCGCAGCCACGGACGACGGCCTCAACTTCTCGCTGGGGCCCTCCATGTCATTCCCGCTGGAGGACGTGTTCAGCTACATCTCCCCCCGCAACGCGGAGGAGGTGGTGATGCAGGCAGTCTTTCAAGTGCCTCTCTTCGGGGTGCGATGGCGATGGGACGCCGCCCGGTCGCTGGCCGTGCTGCGTCACACCGGCGGTCGAAAGGTGCCGCTTCCCCTGCTGCGGATGAGGTCGGAAGACCTGTTGGCCGCCGTTTTCCCGGCCCAGGTGGCCTGCCAGGATAACGCGCCGCCGGGCGACATCGAGCCACCGGACCATCCACTGGTCTTCGAGACCATCCGCGACTGCCTCACGGAGGCAATGGACGCGGCGGGACTCAAGGAAGTGCTGACAAGCATCGAGAGGGGCGAGATTGAGGTATATGCCCGGGACACGGTGCAGCCGTCGGTGTTCTCTCACCAGCTGCTCAACACCATGCCCTACGCCTTCCTGGACGACGCGCCCCTGGAGGAGCGCCGGTCCAGGGCCGTCCCACTGCGGCGCGCCCTGCCTGACGACACCAGGGACCTGGGCAGACTGGACCCCGAAGCTGTACATGAAGAATCGAACCGCGCCTGGCCCACCATTCGCGACGCCGATGAGCTGCACGACGCCCTGATGCACCTGGTCGCTCTCCCTCTGGGAGCGCGCCTCGTCAGAGACCGAATGCCCGGATTAGGCGACGGCACAGGGCTGCTGGACGGCTGGTTCCGAGAGCTGGTTCATGCCGGACGGGCCTTCCGCCTTCAGCACGGAAGCGGCGAGACGGCGTGGGTCGCCACCGAAAGGGTCCACCTGGCTCTCACAATCTACCCTGAGTCAAAACTGGAGCCTGCGCCTGGAAACGGCTTGGCACACCCGGATGAGATGGACAGGGATGAGGCCGTGTACAAGCTGCTGCGAGGCTGGATAGAGTGCTCCGGCCCCTTCACCACCGAGGAGATGCGCGAGACGCTGGGCCTGTCAGACTCCGATGTCAAGATAGCCCTCGCGCGGTTCGAGAACGAGGGTGTGATACTCCGAGGGCAGTTCCGCTCGGGATCCCCCGGCGAGGAGTTCTGCGACCGCCGGATTCTGGCCCGGATACACCGGGCAACCATCGGCCGTCTCCGCCGGGAGATTAGGCCCGTAACGCCCGCCGATTTTGTGAGGTTCCTGCTCAGATGGCAGTACGTCGAACCCGGCCGGCAACTCCAGGGAGAGGGAGGAGTGGAGGATGTTATTGAGAAACTCCAGGGCTTTGAGGCGGCGGCCCAGGTCTGGGAGTCGGACATCCTGCCCTCCCGCATCTCAGACTACGCCCCTTCAATGCTGGACGGGCTGTGCTTTGGAGGCGAGGTGATCTGGGGGCGCCTCACCCGCCACAGTGACAACAGCCACGCTTCCCCAACTCGCTCCCCCCTATCCAGGGCCACTCCCATAACCCTCGCCCTCCGGGAGTCCCTGGACTGGCTGCTAGACAAACGCGTTGATGCCGACGACGACGTAACCGGCGGCGCGGGGGAGGTGCTGGAGTTCCTCCAAAGACGCGGCGCGTCCTTCCCGTCCGAGCTCCAAGCCGCCACGGGACGCCTGCCTTCCGACGTGGAGGAGGCTCTATGGCTGCTGGCGTCCGCCGGTCTGGTGACTTCCGACGGCATGGCAACCCTCAGACAGCGCATCAGGGGGAACGCCGACCAGGGACGCCGGTCCTCACGCACCAGATCAGCCGGATCCCAAAGGCGAGGCGGGTACAGCCGATGGTCGCTGCTGGAGCCGCCCAATCCGGTGACGGACACCGTCGAGGCCAAGGCGCGACAGCTGCTACGTCGGTACGGCGTTCTGTTCCCGGACTTGCTGGCCCGGGAGCCAATGGCCCCCCGATGGCGGGAGCTCATACAAGTCCTGAGAAGGCTGGAGGCGCGCGGTGAGATTCGCGGCGGTCTCTTTGTCTCCGGCTTCATGGGCGAGCAGTTCGCCCTGCCTGAGGCGGTGGAGATGCTGCGCAGCGTCAGGGGCATCGAGCCCAGCGGGCAGCTGGTGACGGTCTCGGCGTGCGACCCGCTGAACGTGGTTGGCATCCTGACGCCGGGCGATAGGGCGCCCGCCGTTCCGGGGAACCGCGTGGTCTTCAGGGACGGCGTTCCCGTATGCTCCCTGGAGAGCGGCAAGCTGGTGGTGAGAGCCAAGGAAGGAGACCCCGGCTTGGCCAAGGCCTGCTCCCTGCTCCAGCCTGTGCCACATAGAGACGAGGCGGCGGCTGACCTGGCGTGGGTGTAGCGCGCCGCGAATGCTAGCCCCAGTCTGACAGAGCATCGGCCATTTCTTGTAATGAGAACTCATAGAACAAAAACATCTTTACCTCGTTATGGTGTTACAACTGCTATGGCTGGTGTTATTATTGATTCGTGTTCATGTTAATATATGGAAACTAACAGACGTGAAATCGAGCGTAGGCTAGAGCGAGAGGGTTGGTATCTGGCGCGACGTGGTGGGAACCACGACATCTATGAGCATCCCAGTTTTCAAGCCCGCATTCAACTTCCCCGCCACAATACTTTCACCAACGGCGTAGCCCGCAGAATCGCCAAGGCGGTCGGTTGGATGTAATTGCCTGACACCTAAGCAGGGGAAAGGAGCGTGATGGTACGATATCCCGCAGTCATAGACGGGGATAGAGGCGCTTACGGCATAGTGATAGTTGACATGCCTGGGGCCTGTTGCGCTATGGGCGCAACCGTAGATGAGGCGCTGGCCGCAGCCGAGGTCGCGCTCGCCGACTTTGTTAAGTTGATGGAAGAAAATGGCGAGTCCATTCCCCAACCCAGCGCCATAGAGGACGTTGAACTGGAATCCGGAGAAATGGTGACGTACGTGCCGCTCTCTGCTCCAGCGCACGCCCCATAGGGACATTGGCACGCCGTGCCTACCCCAGCCGGTGTGCAGCGCCGCTAAGAGCTAGTGCCCGAAAGTGCGGCGACCATCTCCGTAGCGGAGGGAAACCGGCTAGTTGAGTCAGGTTGGGTAGCGCGTGCAACGACGGCTGCGATGGCCTCAGTCACTTCGGGACGGGCTGTGCGTACGTCTTCTCCCTCGGTCGGCAGCCTGCCTGCTAGCATCTCGAACAGGACTACTCCCACAGCATATATGTCCGCGGCGTGGTCTACGGAGTCGCTTTGCATGTCGTCCTCCTGCTCGGGCGCCATATAACCACGGGTGCCGCGCCCCGGCTGGAGCGCCGCTATAGCTCCGTCTCCGGCTATCCCGAAGTCGGCCAGCTTGGCCGTGCCGTCATTGCTCAGCAGGATATTGTCCGGCTTGACGTCCCTGTGGACAACGCCGGCTTCGTGGGCAGCCGTCAGCCCGGCCAGGACGTTGCGGGCTATTCGCAGGGCTTCTTGTATAGGCAGTTGTCCATTATCTACCCCGCTCAGGCGTGTCCTGAGATCTCCCCCGGGGACCCACTCCATAACAAGGTATGGCCCCAACGACGCGTCCTCTCCAACATCGATGACAGACACGATGTTTGGATGCCGGAGTCCCGCCAGCAGCTCCGCCTCCCGGCGTATCTCCTCCATATCCACGTCTCCAATGAGGGCTGCAAACAGGGAGTGCGCATAGGAGTCGTACCGGTTTCCCAGCGCCTTCAGTGCAACGTCCATGCCGGAGACGGGGTCAATGGCCCTGAAGACGGACGCCTGTGAGCCTCCCGCCTTGCCCAAAACCCGGAACCGCCCGATAGTCTCAGGAAGCGGCGCGCCCTCACCTGGGGTGTATTGAAAGGCGTGGTCTACCATTTACGTGGGATTGGCTAAGGCTCGTCCAACCGCTCGAAGGAGACGAGGATGATGGTGATATTGTCGGTGCTGCCCTCGTCTATCGCCCGGGCAATCAGAGCGTCTACTACCTTACCCGGCTCCTCCGACAAAACTATTGAAGCAATGGTCTCATCGTCCAAAAAGCCGTGGAGACCGTCGGAGCACAGCAGGAGGCGGTCACCCTCCTCCACTGCAAAGGAGTCCGTAAATGGGACAATGGGCTGTTCCAGCCCCACGGCCTGGGTGAGGGCATTGCTCATATAGGCCCTTGCCTCCTCCGGTATCCAGACGCCTGCGCGGGCCTGCTGTGCCGCAAGGGTGTGGTCTTCAGTCAGTTGGGCAAGCTGTCCTTCCCGGAGCAGGTACGCCCGGCTGTCTCCCACGTGGCCCAGATGAACTCTGCCGCCCGACAGCAAGGCGACCGTCGCGGTAGTGGCCATCCCGGCTCTCTGAGGGTCCCGGTGCATCGACTCCCCGGAGAGACCGGCCTCGTAGACGGCCTGGCTGATGTCACAAAGCGTCCGGGCCAGTAACGACTCAAGAGAGTCCCCGGACACAGGCTCCTCCACGGCCTCTTGAGCGCCGTACTCCTTGAGGAGCAGGTCTACGGCCATAGCGCTGGCATCCTCGCCGCGCTCGTGACCCCCAAGCCCGTCGGCGACAATGTATATGGCGTCTATGCCGGGCCGAACGGCGGGCGCCTCCAGGACGCCCAAGCAGTCCTCGTTGTTCTGCCTGACGGGGCCTTTCTCGCTCCGCATTGTCACTCTGGTACGAAGATCCATGCCTCAAACACCTGCCACGGCTGATATTGTGCCGGGTTGCCAATGGAATTCTACTCGCTAGAACGCCGGAGACACAAGAACGACAAGCCGACGGTATTCCTGATACGTGTTGGTATTGCCAACTCCGTTCGGATACTACGTCTCTATTCAACCATTCCTGCGCAAGGAGACCGTTGCATAACTCCGGTGTATCTCCTGGAAGAGGCTATCTTCTCCGTCATTCCCGTGAAGCTTGCCCCGTACGCCGATACGGGGACGGGAATCTAAAGCCCTTCTTTCAAGGCATCGCAGCCTTGCAGACAGCGTTTTTAGATTCCTGCCTCCGCAGGAATGACGGTGAGGGCAATTCTTGCGGGACGACGCTAAGGGTTATGCAAAGGTCTCCGCAAGCAGGAATCTAGGACCCCTGTAATTGTGGACGATAGACCCCTGCTTTCGCAGGGGTGGACTGGTGCTTGGGCGGTGTGACTTACAATTACCAACACACACCGGGAACGACAAGCCGATTGGACTGTGGTCTAGCGGGTGACTCCGTGGTAATATGGACTCACCCGCCCAACATTCTCAACAAATCTTGTTATTGATTGGATAGGATGCTATGAACGTAGAACAGCTAAGGGACTCCATGCCGGTCACTCAGGACATGGTCTATATGAACACTGGATGGTCGGGGCCCATGCCAGACCGTGTTCTTAACCGTATTCGCGAGACGCTGGAACAGGAGTCCAGAGGCGGGCCCGCGAGCGCCAAAGGGTTAGCTATAACTCGAGGTTTGCAGGACGAGGCCCGCGCGTCCCTCGGCGCGTTGCTGAACGTCGAAGCCGAAGACCTGCTCCTAACCCACAGCACCAGGGAGGGCCTGGACGTGGTCGTATACGGCATGGACTGGCAGCCGGGGGACGAGTTGCTGATATGCGGCCTGGAGCATCCCGCTCTGACCTCGCCCGGGGACGTGCTGGCCCAACGAAAGGGAGTCATCGTAAGAAGCCCCGAAATCTCCTATACAGCCGGTCAGGGTGAGGCGCTCGAAGCCATAACGTCGTCGATCACCCCAAACACCAAGATGGTAGCTCTCAGCCACATACAGTACACTTGCGGGCTGCGAATGCCCATCAAGGAGATAGCCCAAGCCGCCCGCGAGAGGGGCGTCCCCATTCTGGTGGACGGCGCTCAGAGCATCGGGCACATTGAGGTTGACCTTGGCGACTTGGAGTGCGACTACTACGCTCTACCCGGACAGAAGTGGCTTCTGGGCCCGAATGGAACGGGGGCGCTCTACGTCAACCCCGCTCGCCGGGGCGAGGTGGAGCCTCTGTTTTCTACCAACGCGCTGGAGGCAGCGCGCGCCACGGAACGCTCTCCCCTGGCGCGATTCAACCTCGTGACGCAGAACCCAGGCCTCATCGCCGGACTTTCGGAGAGCGCGCGGATCGCCACTGAAATCGGGATACGAGCTATCGAGGAGCGGGCCATGCTCATCGCCGACCTCCTCCGGAGAGAGGCCTCATCCATCGACGGCTGCACCCTTCTCAGCCCCATGTCCCGCGAGTCGGCGTGCGGGCTGGTGACCGTGGGCCTGGACGGCTGGCCGCCCGCAGACCTGGTGGCTGTCCTCCAGGAGAGATTCAGCATAGTGGGGCGGACGGTGCACAACCCGGACGGCATCCGCTTCAGCACCCACTTCTTCAACACGGAGCAGGAAGTGACCCAGGTGGCCGCTGCGCTGAAGCAGCTGGTGGCCGAGGGGTATTCGCCTCCGTAGACGCCCCGTCGATATATACCCGGGAAATTCAATCCGACTGTTTCTGAAAAAGGGGGGTTGAAAATGGCAGATAGCGCGCTTTCCGGGCTGAAGGTTGTGGAGCTCGGCGATTTCATCGCCGCGCCCTACTGCGCCAAGCTCATGGCTGACATGGGCGCAGAGGTCATTAAGATAGAGTCGCCGGGCCTCGGCGACTCCGCGAGACGCTACGGCCCTTTCCCCAACGACGAACCCCATTCGGAGCGGAGCCTCCTCTTCGCATACATGAACACCAGCAAGATGGGCATTACCCTGGACGTCACAAAGCCCCTGGGCAAGAGGGTGTTCAGAGAGCTGCTGAAGGAAGCCGACGTGCTTGTGGAGGCCAATCCGCCAAAGGTGATGGATGAGTTGGGCTTGGACTACAACTCCATCAAGGACGTGAACCCTGGTCTGATAGTCACGTCCATCACCCCATTCGGCCAGACCGGGCCGTACCGGGACTACAAGGCGACAGAGCTTGTCTCCTTCCACATAGGCGGAATAGGATACCCTACGCCCGGGGACGTGGAAAACCCGGACACCAGCCCGCCCATGAAGGCGCCGGGCCACCAGGCGGACATTATGGCGGGCGTGACAGGCGCGTCTGCATCCATGACGGCCCTGTTCGCCAGGGAGTTCACCGGCGAGGGGCAGCACATCGACGTATCGGAGCAGGAGACGCTGCTGCGGGCCAGCGGCAACGCCGTGGTCTCGCACATGCATAGGGGGGAAACCCCCAGCAGGATTGCCGGCGTCGGACGTCCCATCGCCGCCAGGAAGCCCCTTCAAACCAAGGACGGGTACTTCACGGCCCAATTCTTCATGGACCACTTCTGGGAGGCGTTGAAGAATGTGCTGGGCCACCCGGCCTGGATGGAAGAGGAGATCTTTGCAGACAGGATGTCCAGGATGGATAACCTGGACGTCATTCTGCTTCTGGTGGAGGAGTGGTCCAAGGACTACACCCGCGACGAAGTCTATCAAATACTCCAAGTGGAGAACCACATTCCATGCCTGCCCATAAACGATATGGCAGACCTGTTCGCGCATCCACATTATGTGGAGCGTGAAACCTTCGTAGACATGGAGCACCCGGAAATCGGCCGGTTCAAGTCTCCGGGGCCGTCATACAGGTTCTCGGGAACGCCCTGGAACGCCTCAATTCCCGCGCCTTTGCTGGGGCAGCACAACGCTGAGATCATCTGCGGCCGGCTGGGTTACTCCATGGAAGACCTGGCGAGAATGCGACGGATCGGCGCCGTCTAACGTGTGGAACGGGACGAGCGCGGCCATAGAAGGAATCTAGGAGGATCGACAATGGGCAAACTGCCGTTGGAGGGAATCAGGATTGCCGACTTCACCCAGGTGGTGCAGGGGCCCTACGCCACCATGCTCATGGGCCAGATGGGAGCGGAGGTCATCAAGGTAGAGACTGAGAGCCGCACGGCTATAGACCAGCGCATGGGCGGGGCTTTCACCAACCTCAACGGAAGCAAGAAGAGCATCACGATCAACCTCAAAGACCCCAGGGGAGCCGACGTAGCCAAGCGTCTGGTGAAGGTGAGCCATGTGGCTATGGAGAACTTCGGAACCGGCGTCATGGAGCGATTTGGGCTGGACTACGATGAGCTGTGCAAGGTGAAGCCGGACATCATCATGCTTTCCAGCCAGGCCCTGGGACGCACCGGACCTCTGAAGGACGCCATCGGCTACTTCGCCGAGGCGTCCAACTTCGCAGGCTTCTCGCACCTCACCGGCTACAGGGAAGGGCGTCCCGGAATGGTGGGCGCCATCTGGGCGGACCACCTCACGGGGATGCACATGATCTTCGCCATACTGTCCGCCGTGAGACACCACCGCAGGACGGGGGAGGGGCAGTACATCCAGATGTCCATGGCAGAGACCGTAATCTCAGCCATACCGGAGGCCATCCTTGACTTTTCGGTGAACGGAAGAGACCAGGGCCGCCAGGAGAATCTGGACGTGGCAATGGCGCCTCACAACGTCTACCGTTGCCAGGGGTTCGACAAGTGGGTAGCCATTGCGGTCGCCAACGAGCAGGAGTGGCTGGCCCTCTGCCAAGCCACGGGCCACCCGGAGTGGGCGGAAGACCCGCGCTTCGCCGACTCCCTCAGCCGATGGCGCAACCAGGAGGAGATGGACAAGCTAATCACAGAGTGGACACTCCAGCGCACGGACTACGAGGCCATGCACACACTTCAGCAGGCCGGGGTAGCCGCCGGGCCGGTCCTAGACGGCGCCGGCCTGTCCGGCGACCCGCACCTCAACGAACGGGGGGCTTTCGTGCCTGTGGGCGAGCTTGAGGACAAGCCCTTCTCACAGATAGCCCATCCCTGGAGAATGAGCGGCTCGCCGACTCCCTACTACGCCGTGGCTCCCGCGATGGGCGAACACAACCGGCATGTCCTGGAGGATGTGCTGGGTATGAGCAGGGAGGAAATAGATCAGCTTACCCAGGAGAATGTGCTGGTCTAAGAACCCGGCTACTGGTTGGGAGCAGGCTCTCGAAGGTAGGCGTCGGAGCCGTCCAGCCAGTCTTCCCGGATTGGGCTGAAGGCGTCGATCTCGACAGTTTCCTCCAGCGCTTCGGCGCTGTGTTCGGCGTTGGAGGGAATGTTGAGCGTCTCCCCTGCCCTCACGATCACCTCATTCCCGTCCACCACAAAGCGCAGGGCGCCGCTGAGAACGTGGGTTATCTGCTCGTTTTCGTGTCGATGCGCGGGCACGATGGCGCCTTCGGGGAAGTAGATGCGACCCAGCATAACCTTTTCCCCAGTGACTATTCGCCTGCGAATACCGCCAATCAAGCGGTCCTCGTTGACCTCTTCCCAAGGCACGGATTTCATATGGTGTAACCTCTCTTGGCTTCTGACGCCCTTGACAGGCCATCATTGTGGATGCGGTGGATACGATACTCTCCAATACACTTCCCGTCAATCAAGCGCCACAGCCACGTTACAACATAGCCTCCACCACTGTTATGAGCACGGTCAGAGTCAGGAGACTCAGGAGCGTCCCCAGCACCACTGCGTTGGTCACAAAGGACGGCCGCGCCTGGAACTGGGTAGCCAGAATGGTCGTGAACACCGCAGTTGGCATGGCTGATGTCACCACCAGCACCTGCTGCAGAAGCCCGTCGATGCCCAGGGCCAGAGTGAGCAGGTAAGCTGCGCCCGCAGAGACCACCAGCCGCAGGATGACGGCAGACGCCAGGGAGCGCAGGTCCTCCAGCGAGAAGCGCGTTGCCAGCTGGATGCCCAGCACCATCAGCATGGACGGCACAGCAGCGTTTCCCAGTATCCTGGCGGGCTCTCCTATGGTGGTCGGTAGCTGCACTTCCAGCAGATTTACGGCCAGTCCGAACACAGTGCCGTATACCAGCGGCATTCGCACCACCGACAACAATGCGTCCTTGATCTCGAGCTGGCTGCGGGAGGCCAGGTACACCGCCAGGGTGCCGCCCAGGGTCGCCTGACACACGAAGAAGACCACGGCAAACTCAACTCCGGCGTCGCCGAAGGCCAGCAGGGCTACCGGAAGGCCGTAGTTACCCGCGTTCATAAAGAGGGTGGTCAGGAGAAAGGCGCTGGTTCCCTCGCGCCCCAGGGCCAGTACACGCGCGACTGCGATGGAGAGCAGGTACATTGCAGCGGCGAGACATACGGCGAACAGGGCTATCTTGCCCATCTCCTCCAGGGGTATGTCCGTCCCGGCCAGCGAGTTGAACACCAAAGCTGGGGCGAAGATGTACAGGGTTATCTGGCTAATGGAGTCGCTCGGTACGTTCCGAAACCTGCGGATCAGCGCGCCAATCCCCGCCATCAGGAATACCGGCGATACCACTTCTACAAAAATCTCAAGCATATTGGGACCCTAATGGAAGGCCTAACCGAGCCGGCAAATTGTTACAATCCTAGCAGCAAATACATCATATGCCAGTCTAATGTCAACCCACGAAAATGCAATGGTAATATTGCTGCCGGCCTCCGTACCCAGCAGAAACGTCGAATGGATACAAGCTCATCTCGTTGACATCCGCGCGGGCGTAAGCCTACAATGTAATCACTCGCAAAACGGGAGGAGCAACCAAAACTGTTATGGTATCCGGTCAAATCAGTCTCTCAGAGGCACTAACCCGGTATCTCTCCAGCCGACACGCCCAGGCGCGGCCGGACACTCAGCAGGAGCTTACCAAATTCATCCGCTGGGGTGGGTGGGATCGCTCCTTGCCCTCCATAAAGCCCCATGAGGCAGCCGAGTACGGCGATTACGTGGCGTCGGAAGCGAGGCAGGACGCAGGTGATCACCTGCAGGTCGTCAAGGATTTCCTCACCTTCTGCTACAAGAGCAATTTCACTGAAACGTCCCTGGCCAAGCACATCAAGGTGCGAAAGGCCGGCCGCAGGACAGCTGCCAGGGAGAGCGCGCGGGCTGCCATTGACATCACCGAAGAGGGCTACCAGAGCCTGCTGAACGAGTTGGAGAAGCTCAAGGGCGAACGCGTAACTGTGGCCCAAGAGATAAGCCGAGCCGCTGCTGACAAGGACTTCCGCGAGAACGCTCCTCTGGACGCCGCTCGAGATCGTCAGGGACTCATGGAAGCACGCATACGCGAGTTGGAGGACTCGGTCCAGCGCGCCCGCCTGGTGGACGGCAGCGGCTCCGTGTCAGCCAACCAGAGGGACCGGCGGATCAAGCTGGGAAGCAAAGTCAGGCTCTCCGACCCCGCATCCCAGGAGGAGATGGTGTACACCCTGGTAAACGCCTCAGAGGCGAGTCCTATGGACTTCAAGATGTCCGTCGCTTCTCCGGTGGGCAAGGCGCTGATGGACCACCATGCCGGCGATGAGGTCGAGGTGGCTACGCCGCGAGGCAGTCTGCGCTACCGCATTGATGGAGTAGACTAGACTATATCCTGCGGCGGCAATTGGAATACTCTACCGGACTTCACCAGGGCCCAGAAAAGGGCCCTTTACTTTTACCCTACCTGGCCCCAAGTAATATGATATAGGACGATATGCCAGACGCCAGATATGATTTGGGTCGAGCAGAGACCGTCAAAGCTGAGGCCATCGGAGAGCCGGGGCAGCGAACATTCAGGCTCTTGGTGGACGGGCCGAGGGGCAGCGCCTGCCTGTGGATGGAAAAGGATCAGCTGTCCCAGTTATCCATGGCCGTACAGCAGCTTATGGAGCTGTCCTCCTCCGAAGAGGCGCAAGAGGAGACCACGCGCCCGCCGTCCGGCCAGTCGAGCCAGGGACAACCTTCCCTGGATTTCAAGGTCGGAAAGCTCAGCCTCGGCCATGAGCCGCGGCGAGACCTCATCCTCATCGAAGCCCATGACCGTGAGGACGACCAGGATGGAAGCCCGCTCATGGAGTTCTGGGCCTCCCGCTCCCAGATGAAAGACCTGGCCGAGGAGGCGCAGGTGGTAGTCGCTGCCGGCCGACCCCTGTGCCCTTTGTGCAGCGCGCCTATGGGGCCTGAGCCTCACACCTGCCCGCGCTCCAACGGCCACAACTCCTTCAGATTGACCTGACGGCTATGTCGTCAGAGCGGGAGGCGAGTAATGCATCTGCTTACACCAATTCCCAACAGACGCCATGGAAACTGAGAGAAGGCCGGAGACCCCCGAAGACGAGCTAAGCAGGTTTCTGCTGGACGGAGTAATTTCCTCTCCGTTGCTCATACCCCAGGGATCCAACGACACGTTCCTGGTGTCGGTGTCAGACGGACGGCAGACCCGGGACGCGGTGTACAAGCCTCGCAGGGGCGAACGCCCTCTGTGGGACTTCCCTTCCGGCACACTGTACAAGCGAGAGTACGCCGCCTACCTTGTGGCGCGGGAGCTGTCCTGGAATTTCGTCCCCTGCACTGTGATACGCGACGGCCCGTACGGAGTAGGCTCCTTGCAGCAGTTCATCGATGCGGACTCCGAGTCCAACTACTTCACGCTGCGAGAGGAGTGTCTGGAGGAGATTGAGCGCATAGCCCTGTTTGACCACCTTGCGAACAACGCCGACAGGAAGGCGAGTCACTGCTTCAAGGACTGGGGCGGCAGAGTGTGGTCAATAGACCACGGCATAACCTTCCACGAAGAACCGAAACTGAGGACGGTTATCTGGGACTTCGTTGGGGAGCCGATACCCGCTCACCTAATGGAGCAGATGGCAGCTTTCCTGACAGACTTGCGGTCGCCGGGGGAACTGACGGACAAGCTGTCGCAGCTGCTGGCGGCGGAAGAGATGGAGGCGCTGGACATACGAATTGAAGGCCTGCTGGCATCCGGACACTTCCCCACCGCCGACCCGTACAGGCGCAACGTGCCCTGGCCCTGGTTCTAGGAAAGACGCCTCACACCAAGAGCGCGGTAGAGAGGAGTGAGCAAGGCGGACAGCGTGACGCCCGCTCAGCTATCCCTGCGTAAGCGGACCTTTGTAAAACTCCAGTGTATCTCCCAGAAGAGGTTATCTTCTCCGTCATTCCCGTGCAAACGGGAATCTATAGCCCTTCTTCCAAGGCATCGCAGCCTTGCACACAGCGCTTTTGGATTCCTGCCTCCGCAGGAATGACGGTGAGGGCAATTCTTGCGGGATGACGCTATGGTTTATTCAAAGGTCTCCGTAAGCAGGAATCTAGCCACCCTGAGTGTAAACAAAGACACCTGGCCCGCCCAAGGCTTGGGCGGGCCAGGTGTCTAATTGAGTGACGGGTATACTAGCTGCCCGAGGCAGTAGCGGTGGAAGGCGTGGGAGCCGCTCGCTCCTGGGTTCGGCTGATGCCTATGCGCCGTGCCAGGACCACCTTGGCGATGCCGGTGCTGCCGCCGGCGTGGTTCTGCCCTGCCCTGGAACGCTGGTTGACCTCGTGGCGTCCGCCGTAGGGGGCCTCAGGCTCGTTCCTGTCCACCAGGGAGTACATGCCCATAACGTCTCGCACTCTGCTGGCAATGCGGAGGCTAGACTCACGGCCGTACACGTTGCCGACGTTGCCCTGGTAGTTGATCTCCATGTGGCTCTGATACATCCAGTAGGTGCGCTGGAGCAGCAGGCCGTGGATGTGCGCCTCGAGTACGGAGTCCATTGCCGACTGCTGCGCTACAGCGTCGCCGGCCTTGGCTCCCTTGGTGTACTCCACCAGCTCATCCACCACCTCGTTCCGTGCGAATGCCTGGCCTCGACCGCCGTGCTCCTGCTCCAGGCTGGTGTTGGATACCTGCCAACCCTGGTGGTCGCCGCCGATGAGATGGTCGCCGGGCACCCGTACGTTGTCCAGGAAGATGGCGTGCTGGTCATGGCCGGGGAGGAGTGCCTGCTCCTGGACCGCCAGCCCCTCTGAGGGAACGGGGACCAAGAAGAAACCCAGGTTCCTGTGTCGCGGGGCGTCCGGGTCCGTCATCATGGGGCCGAAGAGGTAGTTGGGTCCTCCGGCGTCCCACTGGGGCCTCGGCTTGCCGCTGACGAATACGTTGGAACCGGTCAGGAGCCAATCGTCGCCGTCGCGGACTGCAGTGCTCTTGTAGTCGGCCAAGTCGGCGCCGGAGCTGGGCTCCGTGAACTTCTGCCAGGCCGTGGTCTCGGACTTGAGCAGAGGGACCAGGAACTTCTGCTTCTGCTCCTCAGTGCCCCAGACCAGAAGGGCCGGGAAGACAAACTGGTTGGTGAAGTTGTTGGGGACCCTGTAGTTCTGGTACTCCTCCGAGATGATGGTCTCGTGGTCTCCGGTTAGCCCGCCGCCGCCGTACTCCTTGGGGAACGTGGGGAAGAGCCATCCCTTGGCCGCCAGCTTCTGGTGCGTCTCGCGCCAGAAGACGTACTGCTCCCTGCTAAAGTCCCTGGAGTCGTATGGTTCCTTCATCTCCTCGGGAACGTTCTCGTCCAGCCAGGAGCGAACCTCCTGCCGGAATTCTTCCTGCTCCTTGGTATAGGGTAGTGCGAAATCCATTTCTACCTTCCTTTCCTTGGGATGACCCCTCTATGTACTCTTGCCGGGAAACATCCATCCGCTTTCGGCCCGCCCGAGAAACCCAAAACGGGCACAGCAAACAAACGGGTATACCCCAACGCGGTAATTCTACCACCCCTGTCGGGGATGTCAAGCGCGTGCGGTGTTGAACAATATAACCTTCTGAGGGCAGTCCTGGAATGCCGCCGGCTAGTGATTGTATTCCCAGACACAGCTCAAACGATATTCTTGACAGTTTCCCTGAACTCATCGCGGACGCGGCGTTTTTCGCCTTGTTCTAATTCACGTCCTAGCTTTTGCGCCCCTTCCAATAATAACTTTCGATCGAACTCTGGCGGAATCCAGCCTGGATTCTGAGCTAGTGTCCTGTATCCGTAGTTCCTCGCATTATTCGAGGGCTTTCTGAAAGGACAGAGAATCGGATTCTTGCTCAAACCAGGGTAGTGGATCAGCATCGATCACCCCTTTATTTGCCAATGTACTTTGGTTACACCACACTAGAGTATCTGCAACCATTTTCAGATCATTTGCATCGATAGACCTGACAACACCTGAGGCCACTTGATCAAGAATCTCTCCTGCATTATCTTCACTGTCACTAGAACTGGCATGGTCTAAAGATGTCCTCAACTCTGTTTCTACGCCAATCCTGAGTGAGAGGATTCCTTGGATGTCGTTTCTACTCCATTCTGTAGTTGTATCAGCTTCTTGCATCAGCAGGTCGGACTGGTTTCCTCTACTTGGTTCTATTCCAATCAAGTGGACTCGCACCCCAAAACTTTGGGCTATTTGCACGCCGATCCTTAGATCCTCGTCGCCAGACAGCAGGACTGCATCTGATATAGCGTGATTGCGAGCAAGTTCAATAAGATCTGTAACAATCAAAGAGTCTACGCCTTTTTGGCGGCCAGCGGTTACAACTCCCAGTCTTAACTTAACGCCGTTTGAGTGGGCTAATGCTTGTTGTTCTTGTGAAAGTCGTCCACGCACCAAGCCATCGTACCAGTATATGCGGAGAATAGGTACCTCATTAGTCACCTGGTTAGTTGTGAACTTCAGCCTTGCGATAGTTTCTCGTTGCTCTAGGTCCATTCCCTCTCGGGCATTAGCGGAACCGGTGAGAGCAACGGCGCCTGCCGAGTAAAGATACCCAACATCCACGAAAATAGCGACGCGTGTCAAATCACGACCTCAAAAACTAACCATAATACTAAAGGGCCCCCGCGGAGGCCCTCATATAGCTCGACTATCCAACTTCTGATATATCGGGATAGCCCGAGTAGCTTTAATGTACAACAATGATACATCCCCGTCAATCTTATGTGCTTCAACCAGCGCGCAGAGACCATCAACTCTCAGCCCAATTCGCGGAGCGTGGTAAAATTGTACAATAGACTTCCAGAGAGACAACAGGAGCATTACGGCAATGGGCGGCTTCGAGTTCATCGACCACACGGCAGACGTGGGCATAGTGGCAACGGGGAAAGACTTGAAAGAGGCCTTCGCTCAGGCTGCCAGGGGCCTCTTCGATTTCATGGCGGATATGTCCAACGTGCGGGAAGCAGAGGTGTGCGACGTAGCTGTCAGCGCATCAGACAGGGACGCCCTGCTGGTGGCCTGGCTAAACGAGCTGCTCTTCCTGTGCGAGGTCGAGAATCAGTACTTCTCCCGCTTCGAGATATATGAGATGGAAGACACCGGGCTAAAGGCCCGCTGCTACGGTGAACGATTCGACCCCGGCAGGCACAGGCTGAAGTCCGGGGTGAAGTCGGCAACCTACCATATGCTCCGGGTGGAAGAGGGAAACCCGGCCAGAGTCCAGGTGATTCTGGACGTATAGGAGTTAAATCGGATGAGCGGTAACGTCAGAGTGCCCATTCGCCAAATTGACGGCTACAGATGGGAGGTCCCGCAGGACTACAAGGAGGGGATGCAGGTCCCCGGACTGGTGTTTGCCACCGAAGCGCTGATGGAGCAGATATCGGCGGACAACTCCCTGGACCAGGTGGCCAACGTGGCCTGTCTGCCCGGCATCGTAAAGGCTTCGATGGCCATGCCGGACATACACTGGGGCTACGGCTTCCCAGTCGGGGGCGTCGCCGCCACGAGGGTGGAGGACGGAGTAGTGTCCCCCGGCGGCGTTGGCTTCGATATCAACTGCGGGGTTCGTATGCTGCGGACCGGCCTGGTGGAGGAAGAAGTAAGGCCCCGCATAGAGCAGCTGGTCAACGCCCTCTTCACCAACGTCCCTTCAGGGCTGGGGTCTTCCGGCAAGATACGCCTTCAGGGTAGAGAGGTCGATCGCGTGCTTGCCCAGGGAGCGCGCTGGGCCGTAGAGAGGGGTTACGGCGTTCCGGAGGACCTGGAGATGAGCGAGGCCGGCGGCTGTCTGGATGGCGCTAACCCGGATAAGGTTGGCGTCAGGCCAAAGCGGAGAGGAGCGCCCCAACTGGGCACGTTGGGCTCCGGCAACCACTTCCTGGAAGTGCAGGTGGTGGACGAGATATTCGATGCGGAGGCCGCCCGCATCATGGGCGTAGAGCAGGTGGGCCAGGTGACCGTTCTCATGCACTGCGGTTCCAGGGGCCTCGGCCATCAGATTTGCGACGACTACCTCAAGGTTATGGACGGCGCTGTGAAGAGCTACGGCATCGAGGTGCCGGACCGTCAGCTGGCCTGCTGCCCCGTGGAATCCCCGGAGGGGCAGGACTACATGGCAGCCATGTACGCCGGGGCCAACTTTGCATGGGCCAACCGCCAGTGCATCGCCCACTGGGTGCGCGAGTCATTCGCGCAAGTTTTCGGCAGAAGCTGGGAGAGCCTGGGCATCCGCCAGGTCTACGACGTCTGCCACAACATCGCCAAGATAGAGGATCATCTGGTGGACGGGCGCAGCGTAAAGCTCTGCGTCCACCGCAAGGGCGCCATAAGGGCCTTTCCCCCGGATCACCCGGACATTCCCGACAGATACCAGGGCATAGGCCAGCCGGTGCTAATTCCCGGCGATATGGGGCGCTACTCCTTCCTGGCGGTGGGAGCGGCGGCGGCTCTGGAGCAGAGCTTTGGTTCCACCTGCCACGGCGCGGGTCGCGCCGCAAGCCGCTCGGCGGCCAAGCGCATTCTCAAGGGACGCGACATTCAGGCAGAGATGGCAGAGCAGGGTATAATGGTCAGGGCCCACGGCTGGGACTCCCTGGCCGAGGAAGCCTCTATCGCCTATAAGGACGTGGCGGAGGTGATTGAGGCTTGTGAGCAGGCGGGTCTGTCAAGGAAAGTGGCCCGGATGCGCCCCCTGGGGGTTGTGAAGGGCTGAATAGATGGTAAGCGGAAAAGGAGATCCAATGCCGTACGGAGTCAAAATAAAAGAGGGCACGGGTGACACCCGGGTCGATATCCAGTGCAACCATCAGAGCGGGATGCTCTACGTTGTTCCGGCGGAGGCCAGCTGGGTGTGTCAGCCGGAGAACATCCACGCCCACGCCCTGGCCGGCTTCCTTAGGGAACTGGTGGAACTGGATGACCCCAGAGTGAGAGAGCTTATGCAGCGGTGGGGTCTGTACTACAGGGCCAGGCCCATTGAGTCCGAGGAGGAGCAAAGCTAGCCGGGCATCAGATATGGATGCGTAACCTTGGTCTGTGATCCGTGTTCCCGTCATTCCTGCGGAAGCAGGAATCTGGAGCATCTCATCCCAAGACATCGCATCTTTATAGATAGCGCTTTTAGATTCCCGTTTTCACGGGAATGACGGTTGGCGCGCCTATTCTGAGATGCCGCGAGCGTTATTCAAAGGTCTCTTGGGGCGGGGCGTCCGTCTCCTCCGCCAATGTCCCGTTCACTGAGGCCTGACCTTCGTTGGTGAGGTCTACGCTTGGAAGTGCTTCCGGCGTCGCAGGCGTCGGCTCTGAGTCGGTAATCTCCGGCGCCTCAGAGTCGAACAAAGTCTCAAGATCCTTCCCCTCCACCGTCTCGTTGACCATGAGGTAGTTAGCTATCTGAGCCAGCTTGGCGCTGTTGGCGGTAAGCAGGTCCGTAGCCTTGTTGTACGCGTACTGGATGAGGGTGTGCACCTCGTTGTCTATGGCCTCGGCAATCTTATCGCTGTAGTCGCGCTGCTCCGATATCTCCCTGCCCAGGAAGACAAGCTCCTCCTTCTTCCCGAAGGTCCTGGGGCCAAGATTGTCGCTCATGCCGTATCGGGTGACCATGTTCCGGGCCAGACTGGTGGCGTGCTCCAGGTCATTGCTTGCGCCCGTGGTGCTTTCGCCAAAGGTGACCTCCTCTGCAACCCTGCCTCCAAGGGCAGTTGCAATCATGTCCTCGAACTGGCCTTTGGACATGAGATACCGGTCCTCCGCCGGCAACAGTCGAGTGTAGCCTCCCATACCGCCGCGGGCGATTATGGATACCTTGTGCACCGGGTCGGCGTTGGGCAGCAAACGCGCTACCAGGGCGTGCCCGCCTTCGTGGTAGGCTGTGATTTTCTTCTCTTTGGGTGTGATAACGCGGCTCTTGCGCTCCGGCCCGGCAATCACCCGGTCGATGGCCTCTGCGAACTCTGTAGGCCCGATGTCCTTCTTGCTATGGCGCGCCGCCAATATCGCGGCCTCGTTGACCAGGTTGGCCAGGTCCGCTCCGCTGAACCCCGGCGTCTGTTGCGCCACCGTGCCCAAGTCCACGTCCTGAGACAGCGGCTTGCCCTTGGAGTGCACGTCCAGGATGGCGTTGCGACCATGGATGTCCGGCGCGTCCAGGACGACTCGGCGGTCGAACCGGCCCGGCCTCAACAGCGCCGGGTCCAGAATATCCGGCCGGTTGGTGGCCGCCAGGACTATCACGTTAACCCCGGTGTCGAACCCGTCCATCTCCACAAGGATCTGGTTGAGGGTCTGCTCCCGCTCGTCGTGACCCCCACCGAGGCCTGCGCCTCGATGCCGTCCCACAGCGTCTATCTCGTCAATGAAGACGATGCATGGGGAGTTGCGCTTGGCCTGGTCAAACAGGTCACGCACCCTGGAAGCTCCAACGCCCACGAACATCTCAACAAATTCGCTGCCGCTGATGGAGAAGAAGGGCACCCCGGCCTCTCCGGCCACCGCCCTGCCCAGGAGTGTCTTCCCCGTCCCGGGAGGACCCACCAGGAGCACACCCTTGGGTATCTTCGCTCCCAGGGAGACGAACCGCTCCGGGAAGCGGAGGAACTCCACCACCTCGTGCAGCTCCTGTTTGGCCTCCTCAACCCCCGCCACGTCGGAGAATGTGACTGTGGGCTTGTTGCCCACGAACATACGCGCCCGACTCTTACCGAAGCTCATGGTCTGGTTGCTGTTGCCCTGGGCCTGGCGCATCATAAACAGAATTATGGCCCCAAAGAAGACGAGTGGCAGGAAGTTTATGAGGACGCCGAACAGGTTGCCAAGGCCGCTGTTCCCCTGGACCTCTACTTTCACCGCGGTATAATCGGCGCCGCTATCATCCAGAATGCTGAAGATGCTGGTGCCGCTCTCTTTGCGCGACCGGTAGGTCTGCCCGTCAATGCCGATGACATTAAGGATATTGTCGTTTACCGCAATCTCCCTTACCTGATTGCCCTTCACCATCTGGATGACCTGGCTGAGAGGTATGTTGTCAGAGCCGGAGGGAGCCTGGAAGAAGGTGAAGAAGATAGTCAGCACCGCGACTATTATGAGAAGGTATACAAAGCTGTTCCGCATCCACCGATTATTCATGGGAGATTTTCCTGCTGGGGCTTCTTGTGATGTCCGCTGATTTAATATTACCCTAATCCGTGCTCAAAGGCAAAGATTCCTCTGTGTACAGCCCAGTGTAGGGCAGCTCTACGGGCATTCTCAATAGAAATTCTTAAATAAGTGTTACGATAGTGCGCCTACGGGTCTGCGATATAACCCGCTCATCCTGAAGGACCGATAGTAGGGGCGGTTCGCGAAGCACCCCTACGAACCTGCCTCTGCCTACGCTCGTTTAGCTTGAAAAGCTCACCTCCGTATCAAGTACGGGTCATACTCCGAGCAGGTAGAATGAGGCAGTCTGAGAAAGGCACCAGTTACCCCATTCCTGCGGAAAGAGACCTTTGCGTAACTTGCTCCGAAGCTCCATCATATGTCATTCCGAGTGTAGCGAGGAATCCAGGGCGTTCCATCCAAGGAAATGCAGCTTTATAGGCATAGGCTTTAGATTCCTCACTTCGCTGCGCTACGTTCGGAATGACAGTAGGCGCGCCTCTTCACAGTATGATACCCGGAGTTATTCAAAGGTCTCCGTAATCAGGAATCCATCTCTGGGAGGACGGGTGTCGCCCCGGCCCAGCCTGGATTCCCGTTTTCACGGGAATGACTGCGGCTATCTCTACCTCACTCCGAGTCCCTGGGCTTCAGGCTCCTCAGGGCGAATACGAGCACCAGGACAAGCACTACCTGAAGTACGATATAGATCCGCAGGATGGGGCCGTAGCTGCCGGTTGTGTCGTAGACCAGCGTGGCCGCCAGGGGGCCGAGGGCGTTTGCCACCATCTGCCACGGTACTATGAACCCGCGCAGTGTTCCCAGAGACTTCGAGCCGAAGGTGTTGGCCAGCAGAAGCTGTAACATCAGGAAGGAGCCGGCGAAAGCCGCTCCATGCAGCACTGCGAATACCATACCCACGGCAAAAGAGTTGATTATCAGGAAGAGGTATATTCCCACTCCCAGTCCCGTCGAGAACACCGCCATCAGGATGCGGACGGACGTGCGGTCTGCAAGATACCCTGCGCTCAGGGAAGCCGGGACGCTCACCATAGCCCAGGTTAGAAGCACAACGGCCGCCTGGACCTCTGTAAGACCCCTATCCAAAAGGTGCGGGGCCAGGTTGAAGTTAACGCCCGTGTTGACGAAGTTGGTAAGACAGTAGGCGCCAAGGATTATCCAGAATGGACGCGTCCGAAGCGCTTCCCTCAGGGTGTAGTTCACCTCCTGCGCCTGTACCTTCCCGCCTGTCTTGCCCTGCCCTTCCTGATCTTCCGGGTCCTCGGGACTTACGCCGTCCGGGAGCAGACCCATGTCCTGGGGCTGACGCCGCATGAAGATGGATATGGGAATGAGGGTCAATGCCATCACCAGCAGACCCACGCCCATAGCCGCCGTCCGCCATCCCACAATCGGAATCGCCGTCTGTGTAGCCGCGGGTATTGCGCCGCCTCCAATGCGCTGTCCCAGGTTGGCCATAGCCATAGCCCGGCCTCGCTTCTTTACGAACCACTTGGCAACCACCGTCTGGTTTGTGAGATTGATGACCCCCTGGAGAGCCACCCGGCTGACTATCAGGGCAAGGGCAAACTGCCAAAGCTGGTCAATGTGCCCCCATGCGAAGATGGCGATGCCGGACATCAAGAAGCTGACGAAGAGTATCCAGCGTGCGCCAAACTTGTCTATGGCAGGCCCTGCCACCAGCGCCAGTGCGCCCCCTATCATGGTGCCAATGGCCCCAGCCAGGGATACGGTGGAGCGCGTCCATTCGAACTCGTCGGTGATGGGCCTGAGGAAGACCCCGATGGTGGGGTTAATCTGTGCCCCGGATGCGAGCGATGAGAGGAATACAACCCCTACAATCACCCAACCGTAGTATATCCGGCGGCTCCCGGTGGCCGGCTTCAACTGGTGGCCTTACTTCCATGCCGGACAGGAGAACTTTGAATAGCCCCTCGCGTCGTCCTGGAATAGGCGCGCCTACTGTCATTCCGAACGTAGCGCAGCGAAGTGAGGAATCTAAAGCCTCTGCCTACAAAGCTGCATTGCCTTGGATGGAACGCTTTGGATTCCTCGCGTAGTTTATCCTGAGCGTAGCCGAAGGGCTCGGAATGACATATAACGGAGCTTCGGAGCAAGTTGCGCAAAGGTCTCTGAAAACGGGAATCTAAAGCATTGCCCGCGAAGCTACTTTGCCTGGGATGAAACGTTCCAGATTCCTGCTTCCGCAGGAATGACGGAAATACGGTGTTGCTATGCAAGTTATGCAAAAGTCTCCGGATAGGGGAAGACGTCCGTAGGCGTGGAAGGAGGCCCATCAGCTTACCTCTCCCACAAGCTCAGGCCACTGGGTTTCAAGGGCCTCCCTGATGAGTCGATGCTCCGTACGCTCCAGGTGAGGGTCCTGTGACAGCAGAGCGGAGGCTTCTTTGCGGGCCGTAGCCAGCAGGTCCTGGTCGGACAGGCGAGCCTGTCGAAGGTCCGGCAGCCCGCTCTGCCTGGTGCCGAAGAAGTCTCCAGGCCCCCGGAATTTCAGGTCCTCCTCCGCAACTGCAAACCCGTTGTCGACCCGCTCCATCACCAGCAGCCTCTCCCGCGCCTCCGCCGATGGATAGTCGGAGAGCAGAAGACAGAAGCTGGAGTGCTCGCCGCGACCAACGCGCCCGCGAAACTGGTGAAGCTGGGCCAGCCCAAACCGCTCCGCACCCTCTATGAGGATAACGCTGGCGTTGGGGTTGTCTATTCCCACCTCCACCACCGGCGTGGACACCAGAATGTCCATCTCCCCGCGGTAGAACCGGGCCATGACCTCCTCCTTCTCCCTGAGGGGCATACGCCCGTGGAGCAGCCCGATGGAGAGGTCAGGAAACACATCGGTGGAGAGGCGGTCGAACTCGGTGGTGGCCGCCCTGGTCTGCAGCGTCTCCGACTCCTCTATCAGAGGACAGATGACGAAAGCCTGGCGGCCCTCCTCCACCTGGCCGCGAAGGAAATCGTAGGCGTCCTGCCGTTGTTGGGGTTTCACAAACCGGGTCTTAATCTTCTGCCTGCCGGGAGGCAGCTCGTCGAGCACCGAGATGTCCAGGTCGCCGTACAGGGTCAGGGCAAGGGAGCGGGGTATCGGAGTCGCTGACATCACCAGCAGGTGTGGCGATTCACCCTTCTGACGCAGGGAGGCGCGCTGCATAACCCCGAAGCGGTGCTGCTCGTCCACCACGGCCAGGGCCAGGCGAGGAATCTCCACCCCCTGTTGCACAAGGGCGTGTGTCCCAACCACGATATCCAGAGCGCCCTGGGCCATCAGTCCCTGCACCTCTTTCCGCTGCTTCCTGTTGTGGCTTCCAATGAGCAGCCCCACGTAGATGGGACGCGTGAACGGCTCGATACGGAAGCTGAACAGGTTGCCGTGGTTGTCCGTCCGCGAGAGTCCTTCCAGGAGCCTTGATATGGTGTTGTAGTGCTGCTCGGCCAGTATCTCCGTGGGCGCCATGAAAGCGCCCTGACGGTCGTTGGCAACCGCAATTAGAAGGGCTGCCAGGGCCACGACGGTCTTGCCGCTTCCCACCTCTCCCTGAAGGAGTCGGCTCATCGGCTTCTCCAGGGTCATGTCCTCCAGTATCTCCGCCAGCGCCTTCCTCTGGGCGCCTGTGAAAGAGAACGAGAGTCTTGAGAAGAAGGAGTTGAGCAGCTCTTGGCTCGTTGGCAGTGGCGCGGCGCCGAGGCTCTCCCTCCACTGCCGACGCCGCGAGAAGACGTACATCTGCATGGCGAATAGCTCGTCAAAAGCCAGGCGCCGCCGCGCCTCCTCCTTGGCGGCTTCATCCGCGGGATAGTGCGCCTGCAAAATGGCCTGGGACAGGTCCAGTATCTCGGCGCGCCTGCGCAGTGACTCCGGCAAATGGTCATCAATGCGAATCCCCCACGTGTTCAAGGTCTCATTGACGATACGGCGCAGGGTTCGCTGCGGGAGCCCCTCGCTCAGGGGATACACCGGAACCTGCTTGCCGGCATTCCCCGGCTCCTCACCCTCCTGCAGGGTCTCGTACTCCGGGGACTCCATAACCTTTGATCCCATAAACACGCTCACCCTGCCGCTGATGAGCAGCCTGGTCCCCGGCTTGAAGCGCTTCGCCAGGTATGGCTGGTTGAACCAAACCACCCTCAGGTTCCCGGTATCGTCCCCGGCCACTGCCTCCGTAGCCCTGATGCGCCCGCCCAGCAGCGTCTCTCTGGCTTCCCAGACGTTCACCATCACCGTCTGCTCGGCGTCTATCTCCAACTCGGAGACCTTCAGAAGCTGGCCGAAGTCGTTGTGCCGACGGGGAAACAGGTACAGGAGGTCTCTGATTGTATGTACGCCCAGGCGCTTCAGCTTGCCTTCCACGGTGGGCGTGACCCTGGGTAGCGCCGATACCGGCGAGGCCAGAGAGTGCTCAGGTGAAGGCTCCTGCTTGGGGGAGGACCGCGCTCTGGGAGAAGAGGCCTTCTTTTTGGGTGGGCTTACACCCGTCTCCAACGCCGTCAGCGCATTATCGATCCACTTGCGCCTCTGAGCCGCCTTCAGGCTAGCGTACTCCTCCGGCAAAGGCTCAATGAGCGAGTCGGCCGCTCGCCCTTCCACCCAACGCGCCAGGAAGCGGTCAAGCCCTCCGACGACGGCGGTGTTCTTGTACCCCTTGCTCTTCTCCAGGGAGAGCACCTTCTTCAGCGTATCCAGCTCAGTCGATGTCATAACAGACCAATGTAAACGCGCCTCGGTTCTGTACCAGACTCCCGCAATGGGAGGTCATTAACACACCAAAATTCCGGTCTTATAGTACCCATTCTCCCGTCTGGAGACCACCGTAAAACTCCCGTATCTCCCAATAGAAAAGCAGCATTTCCCATTCCTGCGGAAGGAGACATTTGCGTAACTCATTTGTCGGGACACAGAGCCTCTTCCCCCTCGAGGGGGAAGATTGAGATGGGGGTGAATCGTGTGTGGACACACCGCTTGTTTGCCCCCATCCTGACCTTCCCCCGCAAACGGGGGAAGGGATTTAGGACTATTCAAAGGTCTCTGCCCATTGGTGAAGGCCAGGATAGGAGTGAAACTGGGGGCCAATAGATCTACGCACAGGTCACCCGCACTCCCAACTAGCGCCAGACCTCGACGGAACAATGCCCTTGACAGGCGGGGGCGAGGCAGTTCCTCCACCTAAGGAGCGCCCTCGGACTGCTTCCTGAAGGCCACACCAAGCACGCCCGGACCCAGATACGTTCCCACAACCGGTCCAACCTGGCTCAGTATCACCTCGCCCTGCGGAAGGAACGACTGAAGGCGCTGGGCCAGGGCCCTGGCCTCATCCGGCGTAGTAGTATATACCACCGCCAGGTCCTTCAGCGGCATCTCCGTCTGCACCAGCTCGCAAATTCTGTCGACGCCCTTGGCGCGAGTGCGGGCGCGCTCCAGGGGATGGGCCTCTCCGTCCCGGATGGTCAGCAGGGGCTTGATACGCAGAAGAGACCCCACAAAGGCCTGGGCTTTGCCTATACGCCCGCCCTTTTCCAGGTACTCCAGTGTGTCCACCAGACCTATGAACCCGACGTTGGGCAAAGCGGCCCTGGTCTCCGTCACCACGTCGTCGAGGCTGCCGCCGCGACGGGCTGCCTCGGCGGCGGCAATTGCCAACATACCCAGTCCCATCGACCCCTGCAACGAGTCGATTATCTCGATTCGACACTCCCCGCCGTACTCCTCCCTTGCCTGGGTTGCGGAGTTCATTGTACCGCTCAGCTTGGCGGAGATGTGGACCGAAATAATCTCGTCCGTGGTCTGCCCCATCTCGTCGTAAGCGCTGAGGAAATCGCCCGGCGTGGGCTGGGACGTGGTGGGCAGCCGGGATGCGGTCACAAGCCGACGGTAGAACTCGTCCGCAGTGATCTCAACTCCGTCCCGGTACACCTCAGTGCCGAAGTGAACGTTCAGAGGGACAACCGTTATCCCCAGCTCCTCCGCCAGAGCGGGTGGCAGGTCCGCAGTGCTGTCCGTAATAACCTTTACCGTCATATTTGAACTCCTCACTCCACTGATAGTATGTAGTTATAGTGGGGCTGGCCTCCAAAGACCACTTCCACCTCCACGTCCTGGAAGCGTTCCCGCAGCTCCTCGCTAGCTCCGTCGGCCTCTGCCTCTTGGGTATCGGCGCCCCAGTATAGTGTAATCAGGGAACCGGAGTCCGGGCCGATCTTCGCCACCAAGTCGCAAAGCACACCGGTGCGGTCATCTCCGGAAATAATCATGCGGCGCTCCAGAAGGCCCATGACCTGGCCTTCCGCTACCTTGACCCCGCCCAACTCCGCGTCTCTCTGGGCGTTGCATACTGCGCCGGACACGACCGACGAGATAGACTGCTCCATGTCCCTCACGTTCCCCTCGAAATCCTGCAGCGGGTTGAAGGACAGCAGAGCGGATATGCCTTGGGGTATGCTCTCCGTGGGAATGACAGTTACCTGCCTGGACGAGAGGGAGAGCGCCTGCTCCGCCGCCGCGACTATGTTGGGGTTGTTGGGAAGGAGGATAACACGCTCCGCTGCGACACCCTCCACGGCGTCCAGTATCTCGCGGGTGCTGGGGTTCATGGTGTCTCCGCCGGAGAGCACGGAGGCGGCGCCGGAACCGAGGAAGACCTCCGCGAGACCCTCGCCGGAAGCTATCGCCAGGACTCCCACCGGCTGAAGCTCCTGCTTCCCCCGACGCGCAGCCATGAACTCCTGGTGCTGCTCATCCATGTTGACGATGCTCACCTGGGACAGAGTGCCCAGAGACACCCCGTAGCTCACAACCGGGCCTGGGTCCTCGGCGTGGACGTGTATTCTGACCACGCCGTCGCCGCCTATCACCACCGTAGAGCCGGCCAGCGACTCCATCTGCTCTCTGACGTCGTCCGGGTTCAGGTCTTCCCCCTGGATGAGGAACTGTGTGCAATACCCGTACAGGTCCTCTTCTGTGGCATCAATGAAAGCCTCACTGACTGCCTGGGCGGTCGCTGCACTTACGTCCAACTCAGGAGCCGTTAGCTCTATGGCCCCAAGCTCCTCTTCGCGAAGTCCCGACAGCGCCCCTTCCATAATGACGGACAGGCCAAGGCCGCCGGCGTCCACCACTCCTGCTTCTCGCAGCACCGGAAGAAGTGTGGGCGTCTTCGCAACCGATTTCCTTGCAGCCTGGCACACGGCATCCCACATCTCTATAACATCGACGCCGCGGTCGGCCTCCTGCCGAGCGGCCTCGGCCATCTCGCGAATGACCGTAAGCATGGTGCCCTCCACCGGATTGCCCACCGCTTTGTAGGCGGCTGCGGAACCTTCCGCAAGGGCTGACGCCAGGTCCTGTGCGCTGAACCGGTCTATGCCATCCAGTCCCCTGGCCAACCCCTGAAAGAACTGGGCAAGTATCACGCCGCTGTTTCCACGGGCCCCCAACAGAGCGCCACGGGCCATAGCGGTCACGGATCCCGGAGAGATAGGACCGCCAATATTGGCAGGTTCCTCCTCCAGCGCCTTCATGGTCAGCAGCATATTGGTGCCCGTGTCGCCGTCCGGCACAGGGAAGACGTTGAGGGCGTTGATGGCTTCCACATTGTCCTCAAGAGCCCTGCGGCCCTGAACAAGGATACGCCGCAGGTCTTCACTGTCGATGGAGGTAATTGTCGATTCCGCGCCTCTTGCCATGTGAGCAAACCTCGTGGCAACGGCAACGCTGGGTTGGGCATTGCCAAATTCGGAAGCATCTGATAGGATTCCTTCTGGATTCTACAGGAACGGCAATATTCCGTCAAACCGCTCCGGGCAGCGAGCTTTGTCCCCGCTCAGGGGAGCCGAACGCCGCCGGAGAGGAAACAAAGAGGAAAGTCATGGCCAAGTGCGATATGTGCGGCAAGATAGGCCACGCAGGCAATAACGTGAGTCACTCCAAGCGGAGAACCAAGACCCGCTTCTTGCCCAACATCCAGCGTACCACTCTGGAGATCAAGGGCAACCGCCGCCGCGCCACCGTATGCACCCGCTGCATGCGGACCCAACGCAGGATTCCCGCATAAGGCCGCGGCCCAATAGAAGCCTCCGGCTGACCTGACTGCGTCGCCGGGGTGCCCTGCGTCCTGAGACTCCCTTGGCTCCTACTCCAGCGCCCTAGACTATACTGCCGCCGGACAGGAACGGGTTGGTCAGCTTCTCCCTCGCTATGCTGGTGTCGGGGCCATGACCGGGATACACCTTGGTGTCCGCAGGCAGCGTCATTATCTTGGTGAAGATGCCCAGAACGAGCTGCCGCCCATCGCCCTCCGGCGTGTCAAACCTTCCCACGCTTCCCTGAAACAGGGTGTCGCCGGTGAACACCGCGCCGCCGCCGTAGTAGCAGACACCGCCCTTGGTGTGGCCCGGCGTCTCGATGGCCTTAAGCTCAACGTCTCCCAGATTGAACACGTCGCCGTCCTTGACGAATATGTCCGGGTCCGGCGGCTCTTTCGAACCCGGTATCATCAGGGACATCCACTGGCTGTCACGGCTCAGCAGTTCAACGTCCGCTTCGTGGATGCCGTAGCTAGCGCCGGTGGCCTCCTTGAGGTCAGCCACCGCTCCAATGTGATCTCCGTGGCCGTGGGTGTTCAGAATGTACTTGACCGTCAGCCCCTGGCTCTCCACCTCCTCCAGGATGCGATCAGCCTCCGCGCCGGGATCTATGATCACGCACTCCTTGGTCTCCTCCGACCCCACAATGTATGTGTTCTCCTGCATGGCACCACCCACCACCAACGGTACAATAAGCATCGGCATCTCCTCTAATGACGTGTATCGGCGTGGCTACATTCTTGGAAAATAACGTGCTGCTGTCAAGAAGGTTGCACAGGATAGCGTAATTGTTTCTTAAGCTCTCATTGTTGACTCATATCTGAGGTAGGTCTAAGATGGGCTGTGGCGCAAGTCGCGTCTTTGGCCTCAAACACGCCGCAAGCTCCTGCCAGACCCGGAAGCCAGGCTTTGTGTACAGGCAAGGAAGGATGTCTCTTTGGCGAATAACGGGGAACATCCACCTCTTCCACCCGACGGGGGAGGCGACCGGGAGGACACAGGTCGCCAGGAGGAAGCGATGCGCGTTGCGGCCGCCGGCGGCTCCGGACGGCGGGGCCGCGACGAAGACCTGAGCAACGCCACCACTGAAGAGATCCTGGACGTACAGCTGAAGTCGCACGGTGGAGGCGGCAGAGGAGGAGGAGGAGGAGGGGGCGGCAGACGGCGCTCTGCATACGCCACCCGCGACCTCACCCAGGGCAGCATATCCAGGAACCTGTGGTTCCTCGCTTGGCCCCAGATGATAGAGGGCACCCTGAACATGTTGGACAGGGTAGCGGACCTCTTCTGGGCCGGGCGTTTCCTTGGCTTCCACGCCGTGGCAGGCCTCGCCGTTGCCCAGCTGTACACCAACCTTGTCATGACGGGTCGCATGGGCCTGGACACGGGAATGCAGGCGATGATAGCCAGGGCCATCGGGGCGAATCGCCTGCAACTGGCAAACCACGTAGCGCTCCAGGCCTTCACCATCACCGGCTTATTCTCCATTCTGATGGCAACCGTCGGCTTCCTGTTCACAGACTTCCTTCTGGGGATAATGGGGGTGAGCCAGGACGTGGTTGAGGTAGCCAGCGCCTATATGCGAATCCAGTTCATAGGCTTTGGGGGCCAGGCCTTCCGCATGATGACAGGCAGCGCTCTTCAGGCCGCCGGCGACCCCATGACGCCCATGAAGGCGACTACCATCTCCCGCGTGGCGCACATCATCCTTACACCCGTGCTGTTCCTGGGCTTGGGCTGGTTCCCGCAGTACGATCTGGCGGGCGCGGCCCTGGCAAACGTGATAGCCCAGGCCCTGGGAGTGGCCTGGAACACTCAAGCCCTCTTCAGGGGGACATCGAGACTCCATCTGAGCCTGCGTAACTACTACGTGGACTTCCCCCTTCTGGTCCGTCTGGTCCGCATCGGCGCTCCGGCCTCCGGCACGGGAATGGAGCGCTCCATAGTCCACCTGCTTCTGGCGCGCCTGGTGACGCCATTTGGAGACGTCGCCCTCGCGGCCTACGGTATCACCAGGAACCTGGAGATGTTCACCGCTATGGGGAGCATGGGCCTGGGGCGGGCCTCCGGCACCCTGGTAGGCCAGAATCTCGGCGCAGGAAACGTCGACCGAGCCAGGAAGACCATCCTGTGGGCCATTTGCTACATAACTGTGATACGAGGATCATTTGCCATCCTGCTCCTGATATTCCCCGCTCTTTTCATATCCATATTCAACAGCGATCCCGAGCTCATGGAGGTCGCGGTCTGGTGGGTGCGCATTCAAGCGTTATCGGGGTTGGTTATGGGAAGCGGCATGGTGTTCCAGCAGTCCTTTAACGTTGCGGGTGATACCGTCGCGCCCATGGTCGTTACCTTCATAGCAATGGTGGCAGTGGAGCTTCCCCTGGCCTTTGCCCTGTCCCAGTGGACGCCTATGGGACAATTCGGAATCCCACTGGCAATCACCGTAGCTATGGTGGTCAGGACCGCCGTCTACTTCCCCTACTTCTTGAAGGGCAGATGGACTCGCGTTAAAGTAATGGACTAGGGCGTGCGCCGCGAAGCAATCGCCGTAGCAGTGCGACTTTTGGGAGTGAACGCGTGCGTATTCTCGCCATAGACGTAGGCACCGGCACACAGGACATCCTGCTATTCGATTCGACCAGGGCCGTTGAGAACTCGGTGCAGATGGTCATGCCCGCCCCAACCGTAATCGCGGCGGGAAGAATCCGCGAGGCTACGACGGCGCGACGGCCCCTAGTTCTCACTGGGACCAACATGGGAGGCGGCCCTGTCACCGGCGCCGTTCAGGAGCACATCGCGGCGGGCCTTCCGGCATACGTGACCCCGGCAGCAGCCGTCACCTTCGACGACGATCCGGAGATGGTGCGGGGCATGGGCCTCACCATAGTGTCGGAGGATGAAATCAGCCGCCTCGACGGGACCCGCGTGGCGCTGAGAGACTTGGACCTGGAGATGGTGCGCCAGGCCCTGCGAGCCTTCGAGGTGAAGCCCGACTGGGACGCCATTGCTGTAGCGGTTTTCGACCACGGGAATTCTCCGCCCGGCTACAGCGACAGGCGGTTCCGCTTCGACCACCTCCGGCAACAGGTGCTGGGCCAGCGCCAGGACGTTTTCTCCTTCATCTATATGGCGGAGGATGTGCCGGACTACCTAACGAGGATGCGCGCCGTCGCGGAAACGGCCGGCGGCGATGTCCCACTGCTAATGGTTGACACGGCTGAGGCTGCGGTGCTCGGCTCCCTGGAGGACGACCACGTCGCGGCGCATCAGTGCAAGGTGGTTGCCAACCTCGGCAACGAACACACACTCGCCTTCCATCTTCACGGGACCACCATCCTGGGCCTCTTCGAGCACCACACACACATGCTGACCAGGGAGCGCCTTGAGGAGCACCTGCTGGAGCTGGTCAGGGGTGACGTGGACGGCGACACCATATGGAGAGAACAGGGGCACGGCGCAATTGTGGTCCAGGGCGGCGAGGAGCTGGGTTTCCTCAGCGTCATTGGCCCCATGCGAGGGTTGCTGGAGAGATCGCGACTGAAGCCTTATTTCGCAACGCCCCACGGCTCCATGATGCTTGCGGGCTGCTTCGGGCTTGTCCGCGCCTGGGCGGAGCGAATACCCTCAAGCCGAGACGAGGTCCTCCACGCCCTGCACACAATGGGCGAGGACATAGGCCACGCGCACTAGGAGCCCTGTGCCTCCATCGCAGAACGCTGCCTGACCACCCAATCATCCAGCCAGCGGCGGAACTGGTCCAAGGCCGGCGGCGCGACATAGAACACGTCAACGTCGGCGGGGAACTGCACCTGGTGCCGCTCGTTAATGATCAGCAGGCCAACCTCGTCCTGCCCAAGGGTTTCGTCAATACGACCGGCTATGTGCTCGTAGCGCCTGCGCACGGAGTCGTTGAACCACTCGCGGAGCTGAATGGCCACCTTTTCGCTGCTGAACGGCACCATCAGGCACCTCTGGAGGTCCAGAGTCTCCCACAGCCCCTCCGCGTCCTCGGTGGCCTCAAGAGTTGCCCCCGCCTCGTACCATTCCCGCACAAGGGCTAAGCTCGGCGTCTCACCGGCCTCCAGGCTCCGTATCCCATCTTCGCCGCCCTGGACTACGCTCTCGTGATAGATGTGCTTTACAGGCCCGAGTCCCGCCTCCAGGGACGAGACTTGGGACCGCGTCTGCTCCCAGAAAGCGTTGAGGATGGCCACGCCCTCTTCCTCCAGGGTTGGCGGGTGGTACAGCTGAGGCACGAGCAGCAACTTCCTCTTGCCCCGGAAGTCCTCCGCGGATGGCCTCTCGATGCGTCCAAACTCCTGCGTCATCTGCTTATTCCCCTGAGAACCTGGGCAGCCCTACAGTGTGATCGACCCCCGGAGACCCAGGAGTCCCTTGATGTACTCCATCTCGCCCATGTGACGGTTGTCATGTCCGTAGATGTGAGTGATTATGAGCTGTCCGCGGCTGAGACCTGTTGTGCGCTCAACGTGGCTCACGGTCTGGGCCATCTCCTCCGGGTCCAGGCCGGCCACAAAGTCCTCCACCTCTCTCCAAACACGTTGAGCATAGGCAAGGATGTCCTCCTTGGGCGGAAAAACAAGATCTGTCGCCTCCTCGTCCGAGAGCAGCATACCCGTGCTCTCAGAGTCCATCCCCCAGCGCTCCGCCCATCCCTCCTCGTCCCAAATCTCCGGGCGGCCCTGGACGTGGGCGCGCAGATAGTTGTCGTCGCACCTGGCGATGTGCCAAAGGGCGAAGGCCAGGCAGTGTGCGCCGGGCATTGGCGACCAGCGCAACAGCTCGTCGCTTAGGTCGGAAACCAATACCTGAAGCCTGTCGTGAAGCTGGCGGAGTCCCCATGTCATCACGAAAGCCGAATCGCCGAGCTGTTGGTCTGCCAAGCCAAGGACCTCCTGTTAGTGGGGCGTCCTGCTAGAGTCCCACAATGGGGTCTCGGAACTGCTGGAGTATCTCCTTCAAGTCCCCTCCAGGCGTGGTCCCATGCAGGCTTCTGGCGATGGCTTGAATGTCCAGATGGCGGCTGTGCTCAATGGGAGGCTGCCACGCTCCAAGAAGAGGGGCTATGGACTCGAAGTCGTCCAGGTCCCACTGCGGCAGAATCTCCTCAGCCCAGACCGACCTGTCGATGTGTATGGTAACGTCGTCACTGCGGCGGATGGGACCGAAGGTGTCGCGCGCCAGGCCCAGGGATTTCAGTGTCTCCCTTCGCCCTTCATCGGGGACGTCGTCAGTCGCCACGCTGCCCACCATGGTTGCCTGGACGTGGAGAATCAACGGCACATCTCCTCCCCGTCTTGTCCTCTCCATCAGCCGGGCCGACTGAGAGGAAATGGGGATCCTGATGCAGTCCGGCTTGGAGTCCTGCGTGGAGAACTCCGGAAGGGACGGCGCCAGCAATCTGGGCCCGCGCTCCTGCGGCATCCACAGCTCAGCGTAAAGGTAGGACAGGTCCCATTTCAGGACGCCCGGCTCTCCCTCCGCCTGGCGGTACTCGAAGGGTATGCGTATACCCATTTCCTGCGGCGACAGGGCCGACACCCGGTCCTCGCGCAGGTACATATTGTAGTCGATTCCCGATTCGCTGTGAAAGCGCGCAATTACCAAGTTGACACCTCTGCATTGTACTGAGGGGTGTGCAGGGAATCGCTCCTGCACACCCGTCCGTATGGATAACTGAAGTCAGGCAACCATCCCAAAGGACGGTCGGCCATGAACTACATCTTGAACTCTGCGGGCTCCACGTACTCCCAGGGCTCTCCGGCGCGATACTTCCCGGCGACCTCAAGGACCTTGAGGGCGTACTGGAAGGCGTAGGGGATGCCAGGTCCACCGGGAACGAAACCGCCGGCGATCATGCCAACGGACACCGCCTCGAAGATCTCCCCGTCGGTTGCGCCGGCCTCAATGGCCGGAACTACGTGGATAAGGCAAGCGGGGGAGCGATATGCCACGCCAATAGCCGTGAACATCAACTCCTTGATCTTGCGCTCGAGAGCGCCATCCTGCCAGATGGTGTTGTAGAAGTCGGCGAATCGCTCTCCCGCCTCAGGAGCCACGGTGTTTATGATCTGAAACATCCGAGGCGTAAAGAGCATCTTCTCCTTCATATAAGCGTTAGCTTCCTCTGCTCTGTCAGCCATGTTTTCCTCCCTTTCTGAAGATGTGTCTACGGTTTCAGTTTCTACAGGCCCGTCAGCCGCGCCTGCGGTTGAGCCTGTCGCCGGGTCGCCCGCGGGTGTGCCCCTGCGGCCGAATAGCCATCCAAAGAAGTCCGGAGGCACGTCGTCCATGTCATCTCCTCCTGTTCTTTGCCCTGGATGTTCCAGCTACTGAGGCGATACCGGCCTCTCAGCAGAACGCCCCTAAGCTTTTGAAGGCTTGAGGGGCGCAATACGTGTCCTTATCGGGGTTGCCCCTCTATAGGCGCGTATACCTACAACAGGACTGGTTATCCATTTCACAACTTATCCTAATGGCGCGGAGATGGTATGTCAAGAAGTTGCGCAGCCTGTACTTTCTTCAGTGAATCACGTCACATTCTTGCCTTCAACCAATTTCCTATGTATCTTTAGACTATCTGATACTACCAGGCTACAGGGGGATGTGATGGGAGACACGAAGGCGATGCTGGAAAAACAGAACGCATTCTACGAAACGATACGAGGGGAATTGGAAGCTGAGTCGTTTGGCAAATGGGCAGTTGTGTCGAACGAGAGTTTGGTAGGTGTGTTCAACTCCAACCGCGAGGCCTCTGAGGTAGCTCTCCGACTAATACCTGAGCAGGTGTGTCTGGTGAAGCACATAGGATATGTTCTCTCTGTGGCTCAGTTGATGTCCCAGGTGAGGCGTGTACCTGTACGGAATCCATAACTACCAACCGTTGGTGCATGGTATTGTTGGGTACATTGACGGCATGGTCGTTCAAGACGCATTGCAGTTAAGTTCTACGAAGAAAACTGGGCTGGCACGATGTTGATTGACACCGGCGCTCAGGTATCGGTATTGGACTTGAATTTCGCCCTTTGGTTAGAATTGCCCGAAACCGATAGCGAGACTAAACTACGCGGCGCTGGCGGGGAAGAACTGGAATCTCGACAATTCACTGCCTTGTTGCACCTTCCGGCCTGGAACATCACTGTGCCAGCGACTTTTCCGTCGTTCGATTTGAATGTAGGTCACCAAGAGGGTGACCTACATATGATAGCTATCATAGGGATGGACATCTTAAGCGACTACGTTCTCACTATAGATGGTCCAAACGGAACCATTAGATTGTCTTTGCCCGATGCCACATAGGAAAGAAATGAGAGCAAAACGCAAGAAGGCTCCCCTAATCACTGGCAAGTCTTGACCCCGCAATTGCACTTCTGACCACTCGTCACCCCATCCCCCTACGGATCCGCCGGGCGTTTGGTCAACGCGAAAAAGAGCAGCCAGGCGGTCAGGAGACCGGCGCATACCCACATAATCTCCTGATGCTCGATGTGGGGATGCACCACCAGGTACAGGACCGCCCACACGAAATGGACGAATGCCAGCCATCGCATAAAGCGCGGAGCGGCTCCGCCGGCAACCCGTATCTCGCCGCCAATGGCGTCGTCCTGCTCCTGGGGCTGCTGTGGCTCAGACGGCGCTTGTGGTTCCTTGTCGTTTCGTTCAGTCATTTCCCCTGCCCTGTTCCGGGGTGTCTTCCTCAAGGGGAAGCTTGCTCATCTCTTTCATTGCCTTGAGCTGACCCGATCGCACCACCCAGACCATGAAGAGCACCCAGAAGAACACAATCGACCCCACCGCGGAAACAACTATGAGTGTTGACTGGTACATACTATATTCCTCAACAAGATTATCTCAGCGCCAGCAGGTACTCCACAAGGGCGTTGAGGTCCGCATCCGACATGTGAGCGAAGGATGGCATCAGGCTGCCCTTCACGACAGCTCTCGGGTCCTTCAGGTGGACCAGGTGCCAGGTTGCGTTGGCGTGGGGACGCCGCGAGACAAAGGAGAGGTCGGGGCCCTGCCGGTTGGTGCCCCACAGCACCGGCTTCTGGTAGACGTAATCCCCCGCCACGGACTCAGGACCGATGTCGCCTGTCTGCAATACCGTGCCGATACCCACCTCTACCGACCGCACCTGCTGGGTGTGGCAGTACCAGCACCCCTCTCTTATGTAGATATCGCGGCCCTTGCGCTGGATTTCGTTGTAGTCCACGGCGTTCTCGGAAGCCTCCGGAGCCTGGATGGCCGGGATTCCCACGGTCACCATCAGTCCCGCGGCCAGTACCAGGAGCGACCCCACAATGAGATAGACGATGGTCGGCTGTCTCATGTCTACCCCTGGCTGCGCTCCGGCGCAGAGGGCATCGACTCAGTCCGGCGCAGGTTGCTGAGCACGACGTAGGCAAAGAACGACACGCCTACGCCTATGGCGAGGCCGCTGGCGAGTCGCATGAACATGTACGGCTTCATCGCTTCAACCGTCTTTATGAACGGGATGCCGCCGCTGAGCCAGTTCTGGCCCTGGATCAGGCCCGCAGCCCACAGCGTCATCATGAACACCGACAGGCCTATGAGCACCAGCCAGTAGTGCCACTCCATCATGCGCCTATGGAATGGGTCTCTCCCCAGGATGCGGGGCAGCAGGTGGTAGACCGCGGCAAATGCCATGAAGCTGAAAGCAGCGACAAAGGCCAGGTGGCTGTGCCCTATCACCCAGTTGGTGAAGTGGACCTGGGCGTTGAAGTTCCGGAAGGACTGGGCCACCCCCTGGAAGCAGGTGAAAATGTAGAAGACGCAGCCGGTGGCGAGGAAGCGCAGGGGCACATCCTCCTTTACCTTGACCCAAGCTCCCTGCATAGTCTTGTAGAAGTTGTAGGTGAAGGCGATGTTCGGCAGCGCGGCAATGATGCTGAAGGATACTGAGAGCAGCTCCAGCCACTCAGGGCCCGGCCCATACAGCAGGTGGTGCTGGCCCGTCCACACGCTGAGGAAGCCCCACACCGCCAGTCGATAGCTCCATATCGGGTTGCCGGACAGCCTGGGCAGGAGGTAGAGGACCATTCCCAGGAACCCCGTCGTGAACCATACGTTGAACAGGTTGTGGACGTAGAAGTAGTTGAGTATGGCGTCGTTCATTCCGTACAGGGCGCCGGAGGTGTCCCAGATGACGTTTCCTACGCCGTACACCAGCACGATGAGGGCACTGGCGGCCATGAAGTTCCACACGCTTACGTAGAGGCGACGCTCTCGCCTCCGCAGCACGGTGCCCCAGACGTTGACGGCCAGGAGCGTGAAGCAGCCCAACATCATCAGGTCAAGGCCCCATACAAGCTCGGCGTACTCTCGACCCTGGTTGAGGCCCATCAGCAGGGTCACCAGCGCGGCAAGCATGGTGACGTTCCACAGTCCCAGGTTCACCCAGGCCAGCTTCTCGCTGAAGAGGGTCGTTCGTGTGAGGCGCGGCACTATGAACAGCATGGACCCGGCGTAGACCATGGAGAGCCACCCGAATAGGGCGAGGTTCACGTGCATTGGCCTCAGGCGGCCGAACTGCAGGTACGGCCGGATAGCCATGGGGATATGGTCTGAGATTACGGGGAAGAATAGGAAGAAGGCCATGAACAGGCCGGCCAGTCCGGGGATAACCAGCCAGAAGACGGCGGAGCAGAGGAACCAGCGAGCGGCCTGGTCCTGTCGTGTCCGCGCAGTTTCAGGGGCGGGGGCTTCCGCCACCCTGCCACCGGCGATAGAGCTGCTAAAGGGCCAAGCAAAGTTCCACAAAATCAAACCGCGTCATCAGCGATATGGAATGGTGAAAAGATATACTCTTCATTGTAATTCAATCGTCTACAACTAGTTGTCCCAAGTGTACTCTGGAGTAGGTGTTATCTGTATATATTGAAAACGCCATTTGGCCTTCTGCTTTAGTCGGTCAAGTCCAATCCTTACCCGGAAGGGCTCTCCCCGAGAAGGGGCATTTCTCCCGGCAAGCCAGAAAGTATCGTCGACACTTGGATTATAACGTTCTTGCAACATACCGTTTGGTAAGCACGCTATACAGATATTGGCTAGCTCATTCGCAGTATCAGGAGCTACCCTGTAGTTGTATTTTACAAATACTGTCGTGGTAAGGAAGGAGTTTCCCTCCCGCTCTATAACAACCGGGAGACCGCCAGTTTCCTCAATGCTTGTGCCGCCTCTTTGCTGCCTGATCTTCATAGAGGTTTGAGCCGTTTGTATAGTGGCCGTTCTCGCTCCTTCAATTTTTTCCGCCTTTGAGTCCACGAACAAGGCCTGCCTTATGGAGTGCTCAGGGTGAAAAACATACCTTGCGCGCTTGTAGTCAATTTTGCCAAACAACCGCACGGGAATCGTAGACGTCCCCAGCCTGTCAAGGGCCTCTCTTGTGATGTCTTCCCCAATGTCTGCTACCAGGTCTAGTTCCCCCAGAAAGATTTGCTCTGCCGTCTCGCGAAAGTCGTAAATCGCCTGCACAACTAGACGCAGTGTCGCCTTCTCAATTGTCTCAAGAAGGTCTAGGTCATTTTGAAGCGAGCCCGGGTCAAGAGTCATTCGCAAGGACTGGTTGTGTGGCAGAGCAGCGCTTTCGGGCTAGCTCCGCATACTGCGGCATCATCTCAAAACCCAGGTATCTACGTCTCTCCTGAATTGCCGCAACTGCCGTTGTTCCGCTGCCAATGAAACAGTCCAACACAAGGTCTTGAGGAGCAGTCAGAATGCGAATGACGCGGCGAGGTAGCTCTATGGGGAATTGGGCCTCATGATCCTCATTGGCTCGGACAGATGGAATGTGCCAGACCCCACGGGACCCCCATTCACTCCACTCTTCTTTCCGAAGCCGGTTTCTATCTACCGTTGTAATCCCTGGTTTCCAAAAGATGTAAACATATTCAAACTCATCGACCGAACGATATGACAAGCTGTGCCACTTGTTGTTTTCCCATGAAGGGTCTTTAACCCATACTCTGCGGTCGTACAGATAGAAGCCTGCGCGGCTTGCCCATTCCTCCACAAGACCGCCTACCAGCTTCACCTTTCTCTGTACCTCGTACTTCCCTCCCCTTACGTTATTGTGCTTCAATCTTCGGTCTATAGTCTGTTCGCTGCACCCCAATAGGGCTGCCAACTGGTCCCGGTTGTAAGTGGGATAAGCCTTCTGGGCTGCCAGCACCTGCTCAGCAGTAATTTTGACTCGCTTGTTGGTGATGTTATCGGCCTGAATCCTGGGCATCTCCGGATCGGGAAATGCCAGTATGTCGGCGATATTGATAGCCAGGAATCCACCCGGCTTGATAATGTCAAAATGAAGGGCAATAACCTCGTCTAGCATGTCTTGCCAATCTTGGTATTTGAGATCCCGCTCGTACGACTTGCCAACGAAATAAGGAGGCGACCAGAAGCTCAGGTCAACAGTGCTTGGTCGGACTTGCCGAAGGAGATCGCGGGCATCGCCACAATATATGGCGTTGTCTTCCAAAGGGAGCTTCCCATGTGCAAGTCCCTCGGTGAGCGGTTCGAGTGTTGACATAGGCTTGAACCTTGTAAGGGATGACCTAACCCACCACGCCAATTTCCGCATGGATGGGCACTGCGTTGACCATGGAGTTGCCCACTGGCGAGGTCTTTATCGTATCCTCCCAGAGCCGCCGCAGAGTGTCCTCGTCCTCATCCGACTTCACAAACAGCTTGGCCTTGATCCCGTCGAAGCCGGAGTGTCCCTCGCCGCCCAGGCCCAGGAACGTAAACACGTTGTCCTGGCTGGCGTCCAGCACGACCTCCATGTCGTAGATCTCGATCCCCTGCCTGGAGGCGTTGAGCACGAAGCCGGTGGCCAGGCACGCGCCCAGAGCACCGAGGACGTACTCCATGGAGTTGGGCGCCTCGTCCTCCCCCGTCAGGTGGGCCGGCTCATCTATCAGGAACGTGTGGTTCCTGACCAGGGCGCTGAACTTGAAGCCGCCCTTCCATCGGATCCTGGATTTCTTGGGCGCGTGCTGCGCGCCCTGCTGCTCCGCCACCTGGTTGACGGCTTCTTCAAATTCTTTTACGTTCAGGCCATTGACCAGCTTGGGTTCTTCCATCGGTTTAGCTAACTCCTCCCAGGTTGACATCCTATGGCCGACTTAGGAATAGGTCGTGCGCAGCTCCTTGGCCGCCTCAGTAATGATCTGGAGCTTCTTGAAGGCCATCTCAGCCGAGTTCATCGGGCGCTCCGCAAAGGTGCCGAAGCCGCAGTCCGGGTTGAGATAGATCTGAGTTGGCTCGAAGTACTTCAGGGCTTCGTTTACCCTCTCCACCACATCTCGCGGGGATTCCAGGTCGTCCGAGCGAGGATTGACAACTCCCAGGCCAATCTCCCGCTTCTTGGCGTACTTCTCGAAGGCCGCCAACTCGCCTGCCCTTGGTGTTGCGTACTCAAGGACAAGCTGGTCCAACTGCATTGAGGTGAGGTAGGTGAGGAGCGGCTCGTAGGTGCCATTGAGCAGCGACTCCTCCTTCCGACTCCAGTTGCCCCGGCACACGTGGACTCCCAGGTGCATTCCGTCGATGCCCCTGAGCACCGTGTTCATCAACCGCAACGCCCACACCAACTCACGCGTCGGGTCTCCGGATGAGGCGGCCATGGAGGCGCACATGAAGGTGCGCTCCTGCACGTCCGGCTTGAACATCACGTTGGTCAGGACGGGCTCGTCCATCTGAACGAACTCGACTCCCGCTTCCTGCATCTCCAAGAGCTCCTCCCGAAGCACTTGTACTATGTCATCGGCCAAGCTCTCGAGGGTCGGGTACACGGCGTCCGAGACGCCCTTCACCCACATTGAGCGGGTGAGCAGGTACGGCCCGGGGAGGGCAATCTTGATGGGCTTGGAGGTGTGCTTGCGCAGGAACTCGACCTCGTCCATGGCCAGGGACTGGCGGCGGGATATCTTCCCGACAACAGTGGCGTTGTGGATGGCGAACGCCGGCGCGTCCAGGCTCCTCAGCTGCTCGTCGAAGGATGCCTTGTCCTCCACGTGGTCCATTAGCTCGGCAAGGCTCATGAGCTTCACGCCGTCCATCTTGTCCACCACGAAGGAGTAGAAGTTGTCCCGGCGCTGCTCGCCGTCGCTGACGATGTCGACCCCTGCGTCGTCCTGGTATTTCAGGCACTCCAGGACCGCCTTGTCTGCGACCACGTTGAAATCCTCCCAGCTCAGCCGACCGGCCTGTCGCTGCCTGAGCGCCTCCAGTAGGTCAGGAGTCCTGGGCCAGCTTCCTACAACGGTAACTGGGAACAAAGGCAATCCTTCAATAGTCATCTAGGCATCTCCTTGACTAACATTCCAGAGTGCAGAGACCGTCCGTCCGTATGGCCGAAAGGCGCCTCTGCCTTCAATACCCGTGTGCAGACCTCATTCTAATTTGAGACCAACGACAGGTCAAGCGCGCGTCGAAATTCGACGGAGGCTAAATGAGGCCTTCAGGTATGTCCACTGTCATGCGACCTCTCTCGATGTCCACGTCCACCACCACATCGCTCAGGGCCGGTACGAGGACCTCTTTATCGCCGAGGCGCACAACGTAGACATCGTTGCTGCCGGTGGACAGGATGTCCTCCACGGCACCGAGGTACTCGCCCTCGGAGGTCCAGACCTCCATGTCCAGTATCTGGAAGTGATAGTAGGTGTCCTGGGAGAGGATTGGCGCTTCCTCAAGAGGCACCTCAAGCCTGGCCCCCTTGAGCCCTTCGGCATCTTCTCGCGTTGGGACGCCGTCCAGCTTGACCAGCGCAAATCCCTGATGCCATCGACATTCCGTGATGCGTTGGGACTGTCCTTCCACCAGAAGACGGCTGCCGGGTGAGAACCGTTGAGGGTTGTCCGAGTGAGGCTGCACCCTCACCTCTCCTTCAAAGCCCCAAGCTCCTACGACAATACCCACAAGGGCTACGGAAGGAGGGACATACGGATTGCGTGGAGGGAGTGATTCGTCGTTCACCGCAGAGAGGAGCTTTTCTTGCTAAGGGGAGACGCAGTGCAGAGATGCCTAAAGGGTCAGACTATCTCCAGGCTGGCCCTTGTATCTTCCTTGACTGCCCTTACTCGAAGCAGCACACGCATGGCCTGAGCAACCCTTCCCTGCTTGCCGATTATCTTGCCCTTGTCCTCCTCGGCAACCAACAGCTTAAGGACGACCTGGCCGTCATCATCGGATTCCTCGGTTACCCTTACCTCATCGGGGTTAGAAGCGAGCGACTTAGCGATGTACTCGATCAACTCTTTCATTACCCCTGTTACCCCCTCAGCTTCTCAAATATACCCATCTTTCTCAGCATCATCTCCACCGGCTCTGAGGGCTGTGCTCCGTTGCCAAGCCACTTCACGACCTTGTCCTCATCCATGCTTATGGTGGGAGGATCCGTGAGGGGATTGTAGTGGCCAACCTGGTCCACAAAGCTACCGTCTCTGGGCGCTCGCGAATCAGCTACCACTATGCGATAACTGGGCTTCTTTTTGGCTCCTACCCTGCGCAATCGAATCCGTAACATATTCCCCACCCATCGTTTGTGCCAGGGAAACCCTGGTTAATGTCGCCATTGTAGAGACGGGCGTAATCTTTGTCAACAAGGATGACACCCCCGCAACGATTCGATAAGGTATGCGCCAGTCGCCAAGTCACCACACTCTCCACTACAGGCAGTTTGTTCTAAACTATTGACAAAAACGGACACCTGTTCTATTTTATCTTCAACACATCACTGGAGGGAAGAATGTCTGAGATACACTCGGAAGACAGATATCAACTGCGCAAGGCGCAGATGGATGCGGACAGAAGGAGCCTGGAGGCCAGAAAAGCCCAGCAGGAGATGGAGAGACTGGTGCTGGAGCTTGAGCACAAGTACGGCCTCATAGCCGACGGCAGGACCATTGATCCCAGGAGCGCCACCATACAGGGGACTCCTCAGACGCGCAGGGGCAACGGCAAGGACTCCCAGGAGGCGCTGGAGACGGCAGAGGTAGAGGCTGCGGCTGCTTAAGCGGAAGATACTGCTATACATTTCCCTTGGGAGCGGGTGGGCCCGCCTGCCCGCTCCCGCCTGGCCATCCTTCCAACAATCAACCCGTTTTCAACTGCTGGCTGTGCCTCCTACGACTCACTGCGCGCTGTACTCTTGACCTAAGAGCCCTGAATGGCCCCCCGCGAACCGCAAGTCGCGACGCCAGGTATTCAGCCGCCTCTGGTCTACCGACCAGCAGCGGCGCGCCCCATCTCCGCAGGGCCTGCGATGTGCCTTCGCCTGCGACGCTGGTACGGGGTTCAAACACTTGCAACGGCCGCCACTCCCCTCCTCTCCACTCCATTACCACTCCTCCGGCCTCTCGGGCCAGCACAACCCCGGCGGCCACGTCCCAGATACGCGAGCCTCCGAACACGGAGTACTCGAACACTCCCCTGGCCACCAGAACCATCTCGCACGCAATGCTGCCCATGGTCCGGGTCTCGCCGGGGACCCTCCCAGACCCCCTTTTCATGGAGAACACCCAGCCAAAGCCCGCAGGCACTCCGGCCAGAGCGGAGGGTTTAGGGAAGGGGCCATCTGATACCCTCAGCGGCGCGTCCTCCACGAACGCGCCCCCGCCGGCCCACGCGTGGTACACTCCCTCGCCTGCAAAGGAGTGTGGCAGATAGAGGCTTCCCACCACCGGCGCTCCGCGATAGAGCAGGCCTATGGACACTGCGTAGAATGGCACGCCTGCGGCGAAGTTGGCCGTCCCGTCCACCGGATCGATAACCCACACGTAGTCCGCGTCCTTCGATCCGGCTGATTTCTCGCTTTCCTCACCCACCACGCCGTGGTCCGGGAACTCCCTTGCAACCTCCCCCCGCAGGAACTCTTCGATTCTCAGGTCGGCCTCGGTTACGGGGTCGGTCTTCCACTTCCCCTTGTAATCGACACTCGTTGCGCCGGGCTCGTACTGATGCAGGATTTGGCCCGCGCCGCGCGCCAGGCGGACGGAGGCGTCGTGCAACTCTTTCAGGACCTGCTCGTCCGGTAGATCAATGCTCATATTCATGGCGTCTCCAGATGCTGGATGCAAGTCAGCCTACCCGCAACTCAGCAAGTCGGTCAGGTACGGTTTTTTGACACCCCAACAGGGGAATGCTATCATTTGCGACACTGGGGGCGTGCATTGTCCACAGCAATCAGATTGTACAATTGTGCTCTTCCATCTCCACCCACATCTTGCCACGAAAGGCAGACAAATACCATATTTGTCTTGCGGCAGACGGGCTACTGCCCAGGTAGCAGTACACACAAGGGAACGCACCGGCGGAGAGCATACGGCAATTCTCTGAGAGACCGTAATCTGTCCGTTGCCCGTCTCGCTCCCGGCCTTCTCACAACCCAAGGGCTTTATTGTAATGCACACAGCCACACAATAGCCGTTAGACGCTAGCTGTATAGAGGTACGACTATGGACCAAGTATCAACGATTTATCTCATCCTTCTAGTCCCGTCCCTACTGCTATCGGCCTTCTTCTCCAGCTCCGAGGCCGCCCTTCTCTCGCTGCGAAAGGTGAGGATGAGGCGTCTCGTGGAGAGTGGAGCCTCCGGCGCTGACCGGATTGCCCGGATGGTGGACCAGCCGGGAAAGGTGCTTCCCACCATACTCCTGGGAAACAACCTAGTGAACACCGCTTTCGCCGCGCTAGCCACAGTAATAACTGTGACTCTCATGGGAGAGGGCCGGGGCGTAATTACGGCCACCATAATCAGCACAGTCGTCCTGCTGGTGCTGGGAGAGACGCTGCCCAAGACAATCGCCATACGACACTCGGAGCCCATCTTCTTCTTTTACTCCAGGATCCTCAAGTGGGTTGAAGTGCTGCTGTGGCCTCTGGTGGCCCCGCTTAAGCTGATCAACCGCCTGCTGGCGTCTCGGCTCGGGAGCGACCCGCGTGCCCTGTTCACCGAAGAAGAGATCAAGGCGGCCATCTCCATTGGCATGGAGGCGGGAGCCGTGGAAGAGGAGGAGGCAGAGATGCTTGAGAAGGTATTCCGCTTCGGCGACCGCCACGTCAGGGAGATAATGACTCCCCGGACCGAGGTGGTCTGGCTGGAGGCGGGTACCGTACTGAGGGATTTCCTGACCATGTACAGAGACCACTCTCACACCCGGTTCCCGGTATTCGAGGAGCATATGGAGAACGTGACAGGCGTGCTGTCTGTGAAGGACGTCGTCACGGCGATGGCGCGCGGAGGCCTCTCGGAGAGCAGTCCAGTGACGGCTCTACTCCGGCCCGTGGATTTCGCCCCGGACACCAAGGCGGTCGGACCTCTCTTCCGGGAGATGCAGAAAGTGGGAAGCCAGCTTACCATGATCGTCGATGAGTTCGGGGGCATTGCCGGCCTGGTGACCCTGACGCAGCTCATGGAGGAGGTGGTCGGTCCCGTTGGTGAAGAGGGAATGGAACCGGAGATGGAGTACGAGACCATCGACGAAAACACCTATCACATCGACGGCGGGATGCAGATAGACGAGGCCAACGAGGAGCTGGACCTGGGCCTCCCAACGGGCGACTACGAGACTGTGGCCGGGTTTATCCTGGAGGCGCTGGGCCACATCCCCGCCGAGGGGGAGCACCTGCACCACAACAGCCTCCGACTGCTTGTGACTCACGTGAGAGGGATGCGGGTAGAGAAGGTGATGGTCACCAAAGGAAACCCAGACCAGGGACATTGACGCCCCGGGAATCCAGCAAATACAGCCCATAACAGAGTATCTTGCACAATTAGGTGTCTTCCCAAAAGAGATCCGCGCTAACGTCTATTTCAGCGGAAGGAGACCTTCGCATAACTGCGTTATCGTCACTCCCGCGCAGGGAGACCTTTGAATAACTCCGGTGTATCTCCTAGTGTGGTGTAACCAAAGTACATTGGCAAATAAAGGGGTGATCGATGCTGATCCACTACCCTGGTTTGAGCAAGAATCCGATTCTCTGTCCTTTCAGAAAGCCCTCGAATAATGCGAGGAACTACGGATACAGGACACTAGCAGCCTGTCCGAGTAACCCCTGAGGCCAACGACTTGCATAGTTAACGTGGTGATGATATACGAATAACGTTCTGCGCTACCTTACCAATAGTCTAGTTACGTGTACGTTATGACATATATCGTCTTACTCGGACAGGCTGCTAGTGTGGTGTAACCAAAGTACATTGGCAAATAAAGGGGTGATCGATGCTGATCCACTACCCTGGTTTGAGCAAGAATCCGATTCTCTGTCCTTTCAGAAAGCCCTCGAATAATGCGAGGAACTACGGATACAGGACACTAGTGTGGTGTAACCAAAGTACATTGGCAAATAAAGGGGTGATCGATGCTGATCCACTACCCTGGTTTGAGCAAGAATCCGATTCTCTGTCCTTTCAGAAAGCCCTCGAATAATGCGAGGAACTACGGATACAGGACACTAGTGTGGTGTAACCAAAGTTAGTCGCATGTTTGCTGGCTATGGTGTATCCTCCTGATTACCTGGCAAAAGGAGGATGAATATGGGCAGAGGCAGACCAATGGCGCCTTTGGCCCTGGACGGCGCCGAACGGGAAACCTTGGAACAATGGACCCGCCGGCCCAAAACGGCCCAGGCGTTGGCCCTGCGGTCCAGAATTGTTCTGGCCTGTGCCGATGGCCGGAGCAACACTGCGGTGGCCGCCGAGTTGCGGGTATGCATTGACACGGTGGGCAAATGGCGGTCCCGGTTCTTGGAGCAACGGCTGGACGGCCTTTTGGACCAACCGCGCAGCGGTCGCCCCAGGATGATTGACGATGCCGACGTTGAGCGGGTGATTGCGTTGACCTTGGAGACCACCCCCAAGGACGCCACCCACTGGAGCACCCGGGCCATGGCCCGGCGTTCCGGTCTGAGCCACAACACGGTGAGTCGCATCTGGCGTGCCTTCGCGCTGCAACCTCACCGCACCGAGACCTTCAAGCTGTCGGCGGATCCCCTCTTCATTGAGAAGGTGCGGGATATTGTGGGGCTCTACCTCAACCCGCCGGACCGGGCGCTGGTCTTGTGCGTAGACGAGAAGTCCCAGATCCAAGCCCTGGACCGCACCAGACCGCTTTTGCCCCTGCGCCCGGGCCAGGCCGAACGGCGCACCCATGATTACGTGCGCCACGGTACCACGTCCCTGTTCGCCGCTTTGGACGCCAGGACCGGCCAGGTGATTGGCCAGTGCCACCGCCGCCACCGGGCCTTGGAGTTCCGCAAGTTTCTCGATGCCATCGAGTCCGCGGTGCCCGCCGAGTTGGACGTTCACCTGATTGCCGACAACTACGCCACCCACAAGACGGCGCTGATCCGGAACTGGTTCGCCAAGCGGCCCCGCTTCCATATTCATTTCACGCCCACCAGCGCCTCCTGGCTGAACCTAGTGGAGCGCTGGTTCGGTCTGCTCACCGAAAAGCAGTTGCGCCGGGGAGTGCATCAGAGCAGCGCCGAACTGGAGGCTGCCATCTACCGCTACCTGGACGTCACCAACGAAGACCCCAAGCCCTTGGTATGGACCAAGACCGCTGACCAAATCCTAGCAAGTGTGGCCCGCTTTTGCCAGCGTACTTTGGATACAGGACACTAGAAGAGGCTGTCTTCTTCGTCATTCCCGTGAAGCTTGCCCCGTACTCCGATACGGGGACGGGAATCTAAAGCCCTTCTTCCAAGGCATCGCAGCCTTGCAGACAGCGTTCTTAGATTCCTGCTTGCGCAGGAATGACGGTGAGGGCAATTCTTGCGGGGTAACGCTATGGGTTATTCAAAGGTCTGCGCAGGCGTGAGTACACACGCCACCCTACCTGGATTCCCGCTCGGAGCCTGCCCCGTACCCCGATACGGGGGCGGGAATGACGGGAACACGGTCCCCCAGACCAAGGTTACGCAAAGGCCTCCGGAAGCATGTCCCGTACTACGATACGGGGCAGGGGTCCAGGGCGTTTCATCCAGAGCAGATGTGAGAGGGCTGGAGCAGCATGAAGAGCAATCTCGATAGCGGCGCAACCCTGGAGCGCAAGCTCATTAAGGGCGTGGAGCGTCTTCTGAGGGGTTTGGTCCCGGGCCTGACCCTCTCTCCGGTGGTAGTCGCCGTCTCAGGCGGTCCCGACTCTCTCGCCCTGCTGCTGCTGCTCGCACGCCTGAAGGAGACCCTGGGACTGACCTTGCACGTGGCCCACCTGGACCACGGACTGCGGGGCAAAGAGTCCGTAAGCGATGCGCTGTTCGTGGATGAGGTTGCCCGCGATCTCGACCTGCCCGCGACTCTGGGCGAAGAGGACGTTAAGTCGTACATGGCCGGCCGCGGCATGTCGCTAGAGGAGGCGGCCCGGGAGGTGCGATACTCGTTCCTCTCCAGGGTAGCCGCCAGACAGGGAGCCTCGGCAGTCGCCCTGGGTCACACGGCTGACGACCAGGCGGAGACAGTGCTTATGCACATCCTGCGGGGAAGTGGTATAACCGGCCTTGCGGGAATGTCCGAGCTTTCATACTGGCCTTCGTCCCGGCACAAAGAGCGCATAGCCCTGGTGCGCCCTCTCCTGGATGTGCCGCGAGAGGAGACAGCAGCATACTGTCGGTGGAAGGGCGTCGCGCCCAGAGAAGACCTGACCAATCGCTCGCTTGAGTTCACCCGGAACAGGACGCGCCTTGAGCTTCTGCCGTTCCTGAGAGATTACAACCCCCGCATCCGGGATGCGCTGCTGCGCCTCAGCGCCTCAGCCGCGCATGACCAGGACTACATCCTGGGAGAGGCCGTGCAAGCAATGGGCAAACTGGCGACAGCCGACGGAAAGGGCGTTCGTATAGAGCGCAAGGGATTTGCCTCCCTGCACCCCGCCATCAAACGTCACATGCTCAGGCTTGTCTACGAGGAGATCACCGGCTTGGCAAGCGGGCTGCAACACCGGCACATCGAGGATATGGTGAAGCTGTCCGACCAAGGAGCCGGCAGGAGCGTAGACCTGCCAAGCGGTCTGGTATTCACCGTGGACTACGATTACCTAATTCTGAGGGTGAACAACAGCGGCGCGTTCGGCCCACCCGCCCTACACGCCGAGTATCCTCTGTCGATACCCGGAGAGACGCTCATCCCCGGATGGACCATCGCCGCCAGACTGTTGCCATACGGCGAGGGCCATTTGGATGCGGGCGCCTACACGGCACGGATGGACGCGGAGCGCGTGGGCCGCGGGCTCCACGTGCGCGTAAGAAGACCTGGGGACAGGTTTATCCCGCTGGGCATGGACGGGTCGAAGAAGCTGCAGGACTTCATGGTGGACGCCAGGATACCCGCAGACGCCCGGGACAGCGTGCCTCTGGTAGTATCGGAGGAAGGGATTGTGTGGGTTGTTGGGCGCCGCATTGCCCACTGGGCCAGGGTAAGAGAAAATACCACCAGGATACTGGCGCTAGACTTCTCTCCAGCCGACGCTACATAAGCTCAACAAGCCGGGAGCTGGGCGTCAGGCCCGGGATCCGGCCGCGCTTCGCTACGGGCTTGCCGTCCACCTCATGGATGTCGGCGTTGAACTCACATGGCGGAGCGCTGCTGATATGGCTCCCCACCTCAAAGGCGTTCACCGGCGCTCTGGCCTCCACAAACTCCTTTATTCGCTTCCCGTTCAGGTCCCCGGTTATGAATATCTCGACGTGGGAGTGGCCTGCCAGATCCAGCCTGGCGCGGACCTCCTTCACAGTGTGGGGATACACCTCGTAGTTGGTCTGGGACGCATCGAGAATTACGCCGCGGATGCGATGTCGGAGGCTTCTTGCCAGGCCAATGGACTCCTCAGTCTCGTCCTTCACTATGTTCACGGGGAACACGCGAGAAACCTCAGGTGGCATGTGCTTGTCAAAGGCCTGCATAGCCTTCAGGGTGTCTCCCATAATCAGAGCTACGTCCGGAGATATGGTGCCCGTGGGAGTCGCGCCGGCCAGCCTGGCGCCCACGGCGGTCGAGCATGACACGCATCCGCCTATCAAGGCCGAGTAGTCCATGATGCCTGCGACACTGGGATGGACATGCCGCGCTCCTACCGATATAACCGGTATTCCGCCTGCCGCTGTTACGCACTCCCTGCTGGCAGTTGCCCATCCGGTGCAGTGAGAGAGGATACCGCTTATTGCGGTCTCGTACAGGCCGAATGATCCGTAGGGCGCCGTGATTCGCAGGGCGACTTCACCAGCGGCGACCTGGGCTCCCTCCTCCAGGGCCAACGCCTCTCGGTTGCCCTCCGGGAGGACCTTCTGGAGCAGCGCCTTCACCTCTCGGATTCCGCAGAGCACACCGCTCCTTGTGGGCGAGAACTCTAGGGAGACCATTGGGTTGATTCCCTCGTTGCGCAGAACGGTTATTCCACGGTGAAGGCCCACGTCGGCGGTCTCCCCCACTTGGACTGAAGGTCTTACCTCAAAATCTTGATCAGGCATTATGGTCCCTCAGAACCTCACTTTTTAGATAGGCGTTACAGGACGACAATTCACGATAATACGAACCAAGATGAAAAAGCGATTGCGACGGGAGAGAGGGTACAGTAACAGGAAACTTCAGTTGCCTGAGCATCTGCTAACCGGGCGCAGCCGCCTGGACGGTTACCAGCTTGGCCCCCAGGATTCTTTCTATATGTTGTAGCGCCCACTTATGGGCCTCTTCATCGAAGCTCGCCACTGCATCGGATGCGACCTCAACGGCGTAATCCCTGTTTCGGGCGTCGGCGGTGGTGTGCATCACACAGATGTCGGTGCAGACACCGCACACAACTATCCTGTCGGGACCCAACTCCTTCAGACGCTGCTCCAGATCGGTGTTGAAGAAGGCGCTGTAGCGCTGCTTCTCTATTCGCTCTCCGGGATACGGAGCCAACTCAGGTATAACCTCCGATTCCGCAGTCCCTTTCACGCAGTGCACGGGGAACATCTGGAATTCCAGGTCGTCAGGCGCGTGGGTGTCGCATATGTAGAATACCCTGGAGCCGCGGGCAGTCTCCTTCTCCAGGAGGGTCTGCACACTGGGAATGATCCCTCTGGCGTCGTCGCCGCAGTAGAGGTTGTTGCCCTCTTCAAGGAACCCCCTCAGCATATCCACCACCAGCACTACGTCTGTCATGCCGTCGCCCCTATCTCTAGAATCTCAGCCGGAAGATTGCGGCTATATATTACCCAAGGAGATGTGGAACTTCAAGGAGAGTTTGGCGGGTTTTGGAGGACTTTCATTTGATGTAAGACGATTCACCCAGGAACACGAGAGGTGGGTGTCCCGGATCAAGGCTCACATCTACTCTGTCCCCAATTTCATACTCGCGGGTGTGAGGCTCCAGGCAGTGGACTATGCCGCCGGACGCCAGGGATACCCGATACAGAAAGAAGGCTCCCTGAAAGGTGCGCTCCACAATGACACCATCTCCCGATTCAGAAGGCCGCATGGTTACATCGTCAGGCCGCACCATCACATCCATGCCATTGCCGGACGGCAGGCCGGGGGGAAGCGGGGCATTGCCCAACTCCGTACACAGGGCGCCGTCGGATGAGTGAGCGGGCAGGAAGTCGGCCAAGCCCATAAATCGGGCCACGTAACGAGTAGCCGGAGCGTGGTAGATTTGTTCAGGCGTGTCCACCTGCTCCACCCTACCCACATTCATAATCGCTACCTTATCGCCCAAGACCATAGCCTCATCCCTGGAGTGGGTGACGAACACGGCGGTAGCTCCACTGGCCTTTAGAATGTCCCTGGTCTCCTGTCGCACCTGGTTCCGGAGTGCGGAGTCCAGGTTTGAAAACGGCTCGTCCAGAAGGAGCACATCCGGCCATGGCGCAAGGGCGCGAGCCAAGGCTACCCGCTGCTGCTGGCCCCCCGATAGCTCGTGGGGCATTCGCCCCTCCAGGGCTTCGAGGCTTGCCAGCGACACCATCTCCCTGGTCCGCTCCGCTCTGGCGGGACCCCGCGGCAGCCCGAAGGCAATATTGTCTCTCACACTCATGTGCGGGAACAGCGCGTACTCCTGGAACACCATTCCCACCTGGCGCTTCTCCGGGGGCACTGCCGTCCCAGGCCCGGCTACAACTTGTTCGTTGATCTCGATTGTACCGGTGTCGGGCGACTCGAGCCCGGCGATCAGGCGCAGCGCGGTGGTCTTGCCACACCCGCTGGGACCCAGCAGAGCAAGGATTTCTCCCTCCTCCACGCTCAGATCCAACCCGTCCACTGCCATGACAGCACCGAAAGACTTGGCAATACCTGTGCATCGGACCGCTATCCGGTTCACCTGCCACTCCTTTCGCTGCGTAATATCAGGAACGCCATTGGTATGGAAGATGCGAGCACGAGGAGAAGTCCCCCAGTCGCAGCCTGTGCAAAGAAGCCCTCCTCAGCCGCACCCCATACAGACGTAGCCAGCGCCTTAAAGCCGATGGGGCTGAGTATAAGGGTAGCCGGGAGCTCTTTCATGGTCAAGAGGAAAACCAGAGCCGCCCCCGCGAGTATACCTGGACGCGCCAGTGGCACGGTGATTGAAAGCAGGGCAAGGAGAGGCGTGCGTCCAAGGCTTCTGGCAGCGTCCTCCAGCACGGGATCCACCTGGAGCAGCGAAGACCTGACGGCTCCGACCGCTGTTGGAAGGAACAGCACCATGTAGGCGAAAATGAGGAGTCCCAGGGTCTGGTACAACGGCGTTGCAAACCTGATTCCGAAGAAGACCAGCGCAAGGGCAACCACAACGCCCGGCAGAGCAAAACCAAGGTAGGTGAATCGCTCCAGAATACTGCTGAGCCGGCCCGGGTAGCGGACCGTCAGCGTTGCTACAGGCACGGCCGCCAGTATGGTAACGAGGGCAGCAATCCCGGAAACGGACAGCGAGTTCCTTGCCTGGCCCCACAATGACAGCAACTCCTCGCCTGCCGAGACGCCCCGGACTACCCAGTATCCCAGGACTGACATGGGCATCACGAGGGAGAGCAGCACGATTGTGGAGCACAAGGCCAGAGCGGGCCAGCGCCATCGTCCCAGGCGAACTGTGGGCGCGGGCCGCACGGCCCCAGTGGCGCTTCTGTGGTAGCCGGCCCTGCCGCGTGCGCTTGCCTCCAGGACCAGTATGGTCAGGGCGAGAGCTACGAGCACAAGGGACAGGGCCGCCGCCAGATCACGAGCAAGATAGCCGTACTGTACGTATATGGCCCACGTGAAGGTCTCGTATCGCAGCAGCGACACCGCTCCGAAATCGCTGAGGGTGTAAAGAGCCACCAGCAGGGCGCCGGCCGCTATCGCAGGACGCAGGAGCGGCAGCGTAACCCGGAAGAAGGTGGCCCAGGCGCTCTTCCCCAGGAGACTGGAGGTCTCCTCCAGGGAGGGGTCAATGTTGCCCAGGGCGGCGCGGACGGGCAGCAGGACATACGGGTAGCTGAGCAGGGTCAGCGTAAACGCCGCCCCGGGGAAGCCGAATATCTCCGGAAGGCGCTCCACACCCAGAGGAGCCAGCCACCCCTGTAACATTCCCTTGGGCCCCAGCACAATGACCACCAGGAAGCCTGCAACGTAGCTAGGTATCACCAGAGGCAACGCAGTGACTACGGACCACACGCCCCGAAATGGAAGGTCGGTTCGAATGGTAAGCCAGGCCAGCGGCACAGCAATTACGACAGAAGCGCCGGTCACGGTGGCGGCCAAAAGCAGGGAGCGGACCAATATGTCCAGGGTACGCGACCGGAACAGAAGGTCCCAGACCTCGGCGCCCGCTCCCAATGTGCGCAGAATGAGGTAGGCAAGGGGAATGACCATGCCCATCCCTACAAGGGCCGCGGGCGCCCAGATAGCAGCAGGTGGCCGCGCTCGGCGCGCCCGCTGTCCACCCATCACATCAGTCTGGAAACCGTCTACTTCCCTAAGCTTCACTCTATCGCAACCCTAGTCATAGGAGCGCCTACGGCAGAACGCCGGTCTCCTGGAGCAGCTTGACCGTGCCTTCAAGGTCGGCAAGGTCTTTCAACGGTACGCTGGGCTGGTTGATCTCATCAAAGGGAACAAGCAGCCTGTCGGTATTGACGCCCTCGACGAGTGGGTACTCGAAGGTCTGACCGGCGAAGTATTGTTGGGCAACCTGCGACAGCATGAACTCAAGGAATCTCTCCGCATTCTCTCTGTTTTCACCGGAGGATAGTATACCCGCTCCGGCAACCATTACCACCGCTCCGGGGCCGCCCGCCCTGGGATGGTAGTTGCGGGCCGGGAAGGAGTCGCCCTCCTCGGCGAGAAAGCGGAACAGGTAGTAGTGATTCACCAACCCCACGTCGATCTCGCCGGCCGCAACCGCCGCAACCTGGGGGGTGTTCTTCGGGTATATAGTGGGGTCATTGGCCTGCACACCCTCCAGCCACTCACGCGTCTTGTCCTCGCCCCACAGGACCCGCATAGCTGTAACCATGGTCTGGAACGAAGCGTTGGTGGGCGCCCAGCCTATGCGCCCCTTCCACTCGGGGTCAACGAAATCCCAGACGTCGTCCGGCAGGTCCGCCTCAGTCATAGTCTCTGGATTGTAGACGACGGTCCTTGCCCGACCGGATATGCCCACCCACTTGCCGTCCGGAGAGCGGGCCCACTCCGGCACGAGATTGAGCGTAGAGTCCGGGACACGGACAAACATATCCTCCACTGCGCCCAACCCTCCAGGGTCCTGGGCGAAGAACACGTCGGCCGGGCTCCTGTCACCCTCCTCTTGCAGAGTTGCGGCCAGCTCGGAGGTGCCGGCATACTTAACCTTAACGTTGATACCCGTAGCCTTTCCAAACTGCTCGATTATAGGCCCTACCAGGCTTTCACTTCTTCCCACGTACAGCGTGAGGTCTCCGGGCTCCCTCTCGACTTCTACAACCTGAGCCGTTGGAGTTGGCCCTGTGGTCGGTGTAGGGTCCGGGCTCGTACAAGCAGCGAGTCCGGAAAATGTTAACAATAGCAAGACTAGCCCTGGAAAAGCCAGTGTCTGTAGCACCATCCTACCGAGTATCATTGTTGGGTTCCCCTCCTTATTCGTTTTGCACAGACTTGCCGTACAATATGTGCCAACTCCTTTAGATTGGGTCGCTACACATAAATACTTAGTAAGTGCATACTAAGTATTGAGCTTATAGCATACTAAATTGGCAATGTCAATCCCCAAATAATACTGTATATTGACTCAGAATCCCGGGGAGGCTATCTTGAATTAGGTGTGTCATGACCAATCCTCGCAACGATTCCAAAGGCGGACCCGACTCCGACGTGGCTGCGCCTGAGCGTTTGTCCCAAGTGGCGGAGAACTACCTGCTATCCCTTTACGTGATGGGAGAGGAGGGCCTGCGAGCCACCTCCGGTCAGCTGGCGGAGTTCATAAGGGCTCTTCCCGCCGGCGAGGGTCTGGGCACTACCCTTCCCTCCATAACCGGTATGCTGCGCAGGATGGCCCGCGAGGGGCTGGTGGAGATGACTGCTGCGAAGGAGGTCAAGCTGACTCCCAGGGGCGTAGTCCTGGCAGAGGGAATGGTGCGGCGGCATCGCCTGGCGGAGAGGATGGTGGTCGACCTGCTGGGGCTGGAGCTTCATAAAGCCCACGAGGAGGCCCACAGGCTGGAACACGCCATTTCCCCTGACCTGGAGGTCAAGATCAGGGAGCGGCTGGGCAATCCCACTACTTGCCCATTTGGCAGACCCATACCCGGCAGCGGGTACACTCCACCCCCCGGCCCTATTTTGGCCTTGGACCAGGCACAGCCGGAAGTCGGTTACTGCGTCGATCGCGTGCCAGAGGAGGACACGGAGTTGCTCCGTTTCCTGGTGGAGTTGTCCATACTTCCTGACAAGAAAGTCACAGTAGTGGACGCCAGCCGACACCGGGGCGTAATCACCGTCAGGACAGAGAGCGGGGAGGACGCCCTGGGCTATAGCGTCGCCGCACGCATCTGGGTGCGCCCCCTGGAGTAGCGGCTTAAGTCCACCGCGCCGAGCGCAACGCGCCTTCTCACACCGCTTGCCGGCCAAGCCTCACTCACGTTGCACCCATTTTCCAATGCCATATATGCGATATAGTCCCCTGAACCGAGAACCACCCTACACCCGCTGCTACAGATGCGGAGAGCTGCTGGGCATGAGTAGGTCCATGATGTACAGGGTTGACGCCAGCCCTGTCAAAACCCTAGATTCAGTTTCCCTCGAGCAGCAACTGGAATCGATGCGGAATCAGATTGCGTTGGGCTGGCCTCGCTGGTCAGACGGCAGTCAGGACTACTGCCAGCGCTGCCGGAAGAAATCCGATTGGAAAGATGATTTGCCATTCAGTGGGCGTCGTCCGGCCCGCGAGGACGCATTGGGCTTTGCCGTCCTCCCGCGCCTCCTCGCCGAGGCCCCATTCGTGGTCTACGGGTTGAAGGGCAATCCCCTGGGACTGCGCCTGAGCGACCTGGACTGGAGCGCTCGCGGCCCCGGCCGGGCCATCCTGCGCTACACCACCGGGGAGCCGGACTACCCACAGCGAGCGCTTGACCTGACACAGGACGCGGACCTCTCACGAAAGCCGGGCGAGGAGCGCATGACGGCGGAGCTGAGGGCCATCATCAGCCTTGTCCTCGGCTGCGCGTCCACGGAGCAAAGGGAGAGCTACGAACGACGGCGCAACGTCCACCGGTACTGGAACCTGGACTACGTCAGCCGCGCTCATCGCCGGAACGTGGCCATCCAAATCGACGGCAGCCCCACCGAAGTGGAGCTTGCCCACTGGCAGGAGCCCCAGCAGATAGCCATAGCCCATCTCACCCTGGACGGCCGCCCGGCTATGGCGGTGTCCCTGGGCGTCTCGCACGTGCAGCTTCTCGGTCTGCTCAAGAGCCTCGTGTCACTTCAAAGAGACTCAGAAGCCCTTGCAGAGCACGACCGGGACTACAGGACCAGCCGACCCACCTCAGCCTGACAGCCCCAGATCTGGCAACGGGGTTATGAGGCCAAAGGCAGCGCCCTGCGGATCGATAACGAAGGCCAGCCGCCCGACTTCCTCTATATCCGTGGGGGCCAGAGCCTCGTTTCCTCCCATGGAAATTGCCTTGTTGTATGTATCATCCACGTCGTCCACGTCGAAGTAGACGCTCCAGTGGGACGGGATGTTCATCCCCTGCAGATGAGCGGGAAGGGCCATTGTGCCGGCAACCGGGGCATCCCCGGACATGTAGACCGTGTAGTCCGTGCCGTCGGGCATGGTCGCGGTCTCGGACTCCACTCCCAAGAGGCTCGTGTAGAACTCGATAGCGGCCGGAGGATCTGTGCTGAGAAGCTCGCACCACCCGATAGCGCCGTGCTCGTTCTTCACCCCGGCGCCGGCGTGTGACTTACCCTGCCAGAGGTTAACCATCCCTCCCGATGGGTCTGTCACAAAGACCATGCGCCCGTTTTCAAACACGTCGAAGGGTCCCGCGACTACGGTCCCGCCGCAGTCGGCGACCCTGCCAGCCACTTCGTCCGCATCGTCCACAGCAATGTGTATCATCCAGTGGGGCGGGACTCCCATCTGGTTCTGCTCCTCCGGCTGGGTATACATAGCTCCCGTGTAGGAATCCTCCTTCATGGCCATGGAATAGACGACCTCCCCGGCTTCGTCCATCGGATGGTCATCATATGTCCAACCGAACAGCTCTGCGTAGAACGACTTCGCCGCCTCCTGATCTGTGGTCGAAAGATCGACCCAGCACGGCGTCCCCTGTGTGTATGACTCTATTTTCATTTCAGGCTTTCACATTCCCCTTCCATATATTCCTTCCCGATACGGGGCCCGCCCTGAAGCAGGCGCGGCCAGCATTGTACGACAAGCAGACCCGTATGCGAAAGGAGCGGATGTCAGCAGGCTGCGCTTGGAGAATCGCCGACTTTGCCTTACAATATGCGCAAGGAGCAGCTTATGTTTGAAGCACTTTCGGAAAAGCTGAACGGAGTCTTCAGCCGCTTTACCAGCAAAGGCCGTCTCACGGAGAAGGACGTGGAGGAGGGCCTGCGGGAGGTGCGCCTGGCCCTGCTGGAAGCGGACGTCAATTTCAAAGTCGCCCGGGACTTCATCCAGCGGGTGAGGGAACGGTCCGTAGGCACAGAGGTGCTGGAGAGCCTCAGCCCAGGACAGCAGATAGTTAAGATAGTCCACGAGGAGATGACCAGGATCCTGGGAGGAGAGTCCTCCAGGCTGGACATAGCCCCTCAGCCTCCAACGGTGGTGATGCTTGCCGGACTTCAGGGTTCGGGCAAGACCACCACCGCGGCAAAGTTGGCCCTCAACCTCAAGCGCTCCGGCCAGCGGGCGCTACTGGTGGCCGGAGACCTTCGGCGTCCCGCGGCCATAGAGCAGTTGGAGACACTTGGTCGACAACTGGAAGTGCCCGTGTACAGCGAGGGGACCGACTCCAACGCAGTCCAGGTGTGCCGCCAGGGGGTGCAGAAGGCCAAAGATCTGGGCGTCGGATGGGTCATCCTGGATACCGGCGGCCGGCTGCACATTGACGACGAGATGATGGGCGAGCTTGGCGAGGTGGTCAAGGCCACGTCACCCACTGAGGTCCTTCTGGTGGTGGACGCCATGACCGGCCAGGACGCGGTGCAATCGGCAGAGGGCTTCCACAGCGGCGTAGGATTGACGGGCCTCATTGTCACCAAGCTGGACGGAGACGCTCGCGGCGGGGCAGCCCTGTCCATATCCGAGGTGACCGGCCTGCCCATCAAGTACGTCGGGACTGGCGAGAGACCGGACGCCCTTGAACCCTTCCATCCGGACCGCATGGCATCCCGCATCCTGGGTATGGGCGACGTTCTGACGCTGGTGGAGAGGGCCCAGGAGAACATCGACCGGGAGAGCGCCCAGGAGCTGGAGCGAAAGATACGCAAGGCCACCTTCAACCTGGAGGACTTCCTGGAGCAGCTCCACCAGGTGAACCGCATGGGGCCGCTGAGCCAGGTTATGGAGATGATACCTGGCATGTCCTCCCTGACGCGCAAGATGTCGCCGGAGGACCTGGACGAGAAGCACATGAAGAAGATGGAGGCAATAATGTACTCCATGACCCTCAAGGAGCGGCGCAACCCCGACATCCTGAACGGCAGTCGGCGGCGGCGCATAGCCAGGGGCAGCGGCACCACGCCCCAGGAGGTGAACCAGCTTCTCAACCAGTTCCGCCAGACACAGAAGCTGATGAGGCAGATGTCCTCCGGGAAGCTGCCCCGCAACCTAATGGGGATGTTCCGCTAGGGACTGCTTCTCCCATCCTTGCCAACGCTGGTTGGGATACCCATCCATTCCTGCCAAAGCAGGAATCCAAGACTTCCAATATAGTGCAAGATAGACCCCTGCTCCCCGTTTACACGAGGACAAGCTCCGCAGGGGTGGTTTGGTGGTTGTCCTTACGTTGCGCCTTCACAAAGGCGCGCGTGGGTGTCCTCAGAATCACAAACCGGAATACCGACACATCCCGGGGATACCTAATATGGGCAGATGTTGAAAAGTGGCTAAGAAGGTATTATAAGCTACTGGAAACACAATCCACTACGCTCCCTTGCTGCGATATGGATGAGAATATAGACATCTCAAAACTGACTCCTGCTGACCTAGAAGAGGTGGACACCTTGATGAAAGGCGACAGGCTAACATTAGGGTTTTTACCTGCCGAAGCCCTCCAAGACTACCTTGCAAAGGGATGGGTTATAGGGGCTAAGGACATTCGTGGGCGACTTCTAGGATACCTTCTATACGGATCCAATGCCAAAAGATTCCGTATTACTCACCTCTGTGTCTCAGGGGAATATCGAGGTCGGGGTATTGCTAAGCAACTCCTCCAGACACTAAAGGACTCCACCACTACTCAGACGTTCATAACTCTAAACTGTCGCCGTGACTTCCCTGCAAACGGTATGTGGCCGAAGTTGGACTTTGTAGCGATCCATGATATGCGCAGTCGCTCCGCTGCCGATCATACTCTTACAACTTGGCACCTTGACTTACGTCCAGCGAATCAAATGGACTTGGGGTTGTCTCAGGCAAGTACTTTAGACGATACCCTTGACGTCGTAATGGATGCTCAAGTGTTCTTTGATCTGATGGAAGAAGACGGTATTATTTCATCAGAACCTTCCAAAGCCCTCCTTTCCGACTTCTTGGTCGATTCCCTAAATCTCTGGGTTACTGATGAGCTACTTAACGAGATTGATCGCAACAAGGACCCTGAGCGTAGACAGGCGAGTCGAGAAAGAGCTCAGGGATTCCGACAAGTAAAACATTCCCCACTCGCGGTTGGTGAATACGTGAGCCGTTTGAGGGAAATACTTCCGAATAAAAAGCCAAGTGACGAATCCGACATCAGGCAATTGGCTAAGGCCGCGTCTTCTGAAGTAGGCGTTTTTGTTACCCGCGATGAAGTTTTGTTAAAGAAAGCAAAGTCTATTGAAGACATTACCAACCTTCAGGTGTTGTCCCCGGTGGCATTGATAATCCAGATTTACGATCTGTTTAAAGGAAATGACTATGAACCAGATCGCGTCTCCGGCCTTAACCTCGGATGGCACCGCTTAACTTCTACAGATCTGGCTGGCCTCCCACTTGAATCCTTCCTCAACGAAGGGGAACGTCTGGGAAAATTCAAGGAGGATTTTAATCACCTTGTTGCCAGACCTAGAGCTTATGATAGCGAGTTGTTGAAGGCAGGAGATAAAGTATCCGCCATTCGTATTCTGGACAGCAGCCAGCCAGAGATAATAAAAATACAATTTGCCCGCGTATCAGAGTCTAACCCCAAGTCCCTAATAAGTGGGTTCCTGATTGCAGACGCCATTGCCAAAGCAGTTAGCAGTGCTAGAGATATGGTCAGTGTGCCGGCATACGCCGTAACACCTTCTTTGGTTCCTGACCTCCTGAACATGGGATTTACAAGATGCAAAGACGACTTCGTGAGGTTTTGCTTCTCACGCTGCCTTGATCGTGAAGGGGTTCTGGATAGAATTGCCCAACTATCACCCGAATCAAGAGGCCAATACCAAGATATTACTGACCTTGAACTTGAGCAATACTGCTCACCATTGAGTTTAGCCGAAGACCAGGAACACTTTCTGATTCCAGTCCGCCCCGGCTACGCGCTCAGCCTCATGGACAGGTATCAATCATCCGTAGATTTATTCGGAGGAGACCCGAATACACTACTGCGCTGGGACAACGTCTACTATCGAACCAAGAGTAGGCACCATATACTAAAGCCCCCGGCTCGGATTCTGTGGTACGTGAGCGGTAAGGGGCATATGCAGATTATAGCCATCTCTCATCTTGATGAGGTTGTTATTGGACCTCCGGACGATCTCCTGAGCCGATTCGGAAGACTCGGCGTATTAGGACATGGAGAGCTATACAAAATGTCCAAAGGGGATAAATCAACGGAACTGATGGCACTAAAGTTTTCACGCACCTCTACATTCAGGAGTCGCGTACCATTACAGGAAATCCGGCAGGTCTACAAAGAGGAGGGGGAGGGATTTAATCCAATATCCGTGTCTCGGATGTCCCGGGAAACGTTTCAGAAGCTGTTTCAGCTAGGTTTTCCCCAAAGCTAATGGATGCACTAATGCGGCCACTGCTCATTGCCCTGAAGCCATGCTATGCGGACTTGGTATTTAAGGGTATTAAGAAAGTTGAACTCCGAAGGCGCATAGTATCTCAGATAAAAGACCACGAAGTCTTCATCTACGTTTCCAACCCAAGCATGGAACTCCGAGGTGGCTTCCGCGTTGGAGAGGTTTGGCACGGTACACCAAAGGACGTCTGGCAAATGATATCCCACATTGAGGACGTTGATAAACAGGTGTTTGACGCTTACTTCGAAGGCCAGAATACAGCGTACGCCCTTGAGATCAGAGATGTCTGGGAGTACAAAGACCCGGTTGGGCTGAGCAGGCTCCGTAACAGCTTCGACAACTTTGTTGTTCCACAGTCCTGGCGGTATCTTACCACCGAGGAGCGCGACGCTTTTCCCAAAATGAGAAGGCGCACATACGAGTCTACTCCTAGACTTTAGCTTAAAAGTGACGTATCCATCCTCTGCCACCCTGCTTCCGCAGGGGTGGTTTGGTGGTTGTCCTTACGTTGCGCCTTCACAAAGGCGCGGGTGGGTGTCCTCAGAATCACAAACCGGCATACCGACACTCCCGGGGATACCACTGTCAGCTGTCAGTTGCGCAGGAGCATCCCGGGCTGGCATTGGCGGCAGTAGTTGGTGAGGCGCTGGTTGGCCCCGATGGTCGTGATGTTTCCGCCGCAGCGCGGGCAGGGCAAGCCGCCCTTGCCGTGCACCTGAAGGAAGTCACGCACCTTCACGTGGATGTCCTCATTCATACGCTCCCGCAGCACGTTGATGGCGCTGTGCAGAACTCTGGGGATGGAATCGTGCAGACGGCCCAGGTCGTCCTCTGAGAGGGCCTTGCGCTTTTTGAACGGGAAGACGCCCGCCTCGAACAGCGCCTCGTCGGCATAGGCGTTGCCAATGCCCGCCAGGAACCGGCCGCGAGTGAGTATGCCCTTGATCTCACCCTGGAACCGGCGCAGACCGCTACTGAAATCTTCAAGCGAAGGGTATTCATCCAGGACGTCCGGGCCTTGCTCCCCAAGCCTGGGTATCTCCTCCAGCTGAGAGGTGTGAATGTAGTAGGCCATTCCCATCTGGGTCTCGTCCAGGTAGCGAAGCTCGGAGCCGTCGGACAGGGACAGCAGGAAGGACGTTCTTTTGGCTAATCGCTCCGAGGGGCGGCAGAGCCTGAGTGCGCCGGTGAGCATGGGGTTCACAACCAGCATCCGCTCTCCCGAAAAAGCCATCAGCAGGAACTTGCCCCTCCTGCTGAAACCCAGGAAGGAACGACCGGCCACGTCCTCAGAAAAGTCGTTGAGGTCAGAACGCGCAACTCCAGGGGTCTGAGCGCCCGCGCCTGCTCCACTGCGAGGCCCTTGACCCGCCGGGCCAGCGCCTCTTTGATAACCTCCAGGTCAGGGGCTTCCGGCATAGTCCTACCTAGGGAATCTCTGAATAAGTCTGTGGGTTGAGGCATTATAATAGAGGTGAGCAAACAATGGTGATGGAGGAGTGAAGAGATGATGGAGCAGCCGACATTTGCAGACGTGGAATACGAGAGCAAGAAGCGGAGGACCCGTCGGGAGGTATTTCTGGAACGGATGGATGGTCTGATTCCCTGGCAGCGTCTGGAGGAGCGTATCCGCCCGTATTACCCTAAAGCTGGTCGAGGGCGTCAGCCATATGATTTGTCGGTGATGCTGAGAGTTCACTGCGTGCAGTTGTTCTACAATCTCAGCGATCCTGGGATGGAGGACCCCCGTTTTCACGGGGGCAGGCTCTGCTCTACGAGGCGGAGTCGGTGCGGCGGTTCGTGGGACTGCGGCTGTCGGAGGCGCTGCCAGACGAGAGCACGATACTGCACTTCCGTCATATCCTGGAGAAGCATGAGTTGGGGGAGGGTCTGTTTGAGGAGATCAAAGGTTATCTGGAGTCCCGGGGACTGCGGCTGAGGGAAGGGACCATAGTGGATGCCACCATCATAGAAGCGCCGTCGTCCACCAAGAACCGGGCTGGGGCGCGAGACCCTGAGATGCGCCAGACCAAGAAGGGGAACCAATATCACTTTGGGATGAAAGTGCATATAGGGGTGGATGCGGATACGGGTGTGGTGCACAGCTTAGCGACGACCCCGGCCAACGTGCATGACGTGACCGAAGCCCACCGGTTGCTGCACGGCGGAGAGTCGCAGGTATGGGGGGATGCTGGGTACGTGGGAGTCGAGAAAAGGTGGGAGAATCGGGAGTTGGCGTTGGATTGGCAGGTGGCTATGAAGCTGGGGCGGCGGCGGCAACTGGATCCGGGGAGTAATGCTGCCTTGACGGAGAAGCGCAAGGCATCCATTAGGGCCAAAGTGGAGCATCCCTTCCTGAAGGTGAAGCAGCTGTTCGGTTATGCCAAAGTCCGCTACCGGGGTCTGGCCAAGAACACCCAACGTCTGGCGCTGCTGTTGGGATTGGGTAACTTGTTGACCGCCGAGAGCCGATTGGCGGCCTGAAGTGGGAGCAGTGGGCTCAACTCCGGCTGGAGACCCCTGGTGGGGCCGGTACAAGGCCACCAATGTCCCTATGACGCCCCATCTGTGGCGGAACATTTCCGCAAAACAGGCACAGTCAACTTAAACCCGGCTGATGTCCTGTTATTCAGAGATTCCCTAGCTCTTATGCGGAATAGAAGCGGCATTAGCTTTGCGGGGTAGGGTGAGAACGCCGGAGACATCAGGCGCGTCTGGATCGGAAGCTCGAAGACAGGTCAGTTCTGGTTGAACTGGTCCCCCATCTGGTTGAGGAAGTCCTCCACCTCCTGAGAGAGCGGGGTGGCCTCTTCCTGGCTCTGGCCGCCCTCGGCCTTCTTGAGACGGTCTTCGTACTGGCGCTCCAACTGCTGCACCAGTCCCCTTACCTCCGGACTGCGATTCATGGCCGCCGTCACCTCTTCATACTGCTGCCGCGCCCGCTCCTTGATCCTGCCCAGGTCCATTGTAAAGTTATACAGATTGGAAAGCAGATTAAGTATGCACAGGCGGCCTGCGTGGTCCGCCTCAAGCTGGGCGTACTGGGGCAGATGGGCTATCAGCCCCATCGTCTCGATGCCCCTGTTGCTTGCCTCCTGGGAGATCACCGAGGCAATACTGGTGGGTCCTTCGTAGCTGCTGGCCTGCACATTGAGGCCTCTGACCTCTTTCAGGGTCTGCTCACCCGTGGCGGTCCCGGTCACCAGTATGGGCTTGGTGTGAGGGACCAGGTCGTACATGCCGCCAAGCAGGCAATATCTCTGCACGTTGAATTTTTCGAGGAGCTTAATGATGGACTGGATATAGCCCTCGCTGTTCATATGAGGCTCCAGCAGGTGCAGGAAGATGAAGTCGTTGTCCCCCGGTCCCTTGGCATACCGCACCTGGACGTTGGGCACTGTGACCTGCCGCTGCCCGTCGTTATCGTTGTAGATGGTGGGGCGATAGCGTGTGAAGTCGAAGAAGATGCCAGGCCTGGTCAGCTTGGCCAAATTCTGGGCCTGGAAGTGGCGCTCCAAGCTGCGGAAGGTGAGCCTGCCCACACCTCCGACGTCCACCCAAGGGCGGAGGGCGGCAAACGCGTGTGGATTTCTCAACTCCGGCAGCGGTTCCTCTAGCTCGAAAGCCCTGAACTTCATGGAAGTATTCTAGCACAATACCGGATAGTCTGCACGAAACCGGCGTGGGAAGGTGGTGTCAAGATAGGTGTGTAGTATAAGAGCGCAGTCCCCCCGGTTAATTCATACACTTTACGTTACATTACCACTGCCGGTAGCGGAATTGCGAAGCAAGCCGCGAACCAATATACTCTGGCCGGCTGGAGTCAGTCGCAGGCTGCATAGGACAGCCCAATAGCGATTCCCTATCAGTCACATAAGCGCCGGACCGCCGAAAGGAGCCGCAGTGACCGACCAATCTATCCTGAAAAACGAGCTGAAGGCCCAGTGGGAAGCGATGGCAGAGGACTGGATCAGCCAGGCCCAGGACGGCGAGACATCACACCGCGAGGCCATGCTCGACGGGTGGATGCTCGACGCCGTTGGGGACGTATCGGACCGCAAGGTAATTGACCTCGGCTGCGGCGAGGGTCGGTTCAGTCGGATGCTCGCAGAACGAGGCGCCGTGGTGACCGGCGTAGACCTGTGCCGTCCGTTCATAGAGTTCGCCAACGACCATCGGTTTTCCAGCGAGGCTTACCTGATCGGTGATATGGAGGACCTCCATGAGGCGCCCGGCGACGAGTTCGACCTCGCCGTTTCATACGTGACGCTTGTCGATGTCCCGGACATACGAAGTGCGGTAGGAGAGGCCTTTCGAGTCGTCAGTCCCGGCGGGCGATTCGTAGTCTGCAATCTCCACCCAATGGCCTCAGCAAGTCCAGGCTGGATCAAGCAAGGGAACCGGAAGATCCACTATCCGGTCGATCGCTACTTCGACGAGGGTGAGCGCGACATCTCCCGGCGGGAGGACCAGCCCTGGACCAATTTCCACCGCACATTGTCGACACATTTTCGCGCGTTCCTGGACGCCGGGTTCACAGTTGAGGACATCCGCGAGCCGACACCAACTGGGAAACAAGCCGAGCGATACCCGTTTATCAGCGACAATCTACGCGTCCCCGAGTTCATCATCTACATCCTGCGCAAGCCCTGATACCCGAAACCCGGCGCCTGCTATTCGCTTAGGACGCTCGGGGGTTCGGACGCCTTTTTGTCTGATGGAGCCCACCAAACTGGACACAATCGAGAACCTTCACCACAAGGGGGGGCCAGACTTGTACCCGTCCCGAATCGCCCAGGGACGCTTGATGATTGGCAGCCAATCTGGTTCTACCTCATTTGCTCGCCTGAACCACTGTATGATAGACTGCGGCGGAGCAAGTGAGGTGAGCCCCATCATGCGGTCATTCAGAAGCCCCAATTTGATTGGCATCGTAGTAGATGTGCATATCTGCCCATTGTTGGGGAGAACTTAGCTACTCAATCCGGTCGCAGCTTCGAGAGCCTCCCCGAAACGGGAGGCTCTTTCAGTTTAGAGGGAGACGATGAATGGCTTGTTGGTAGATGAAGGTGCATAGCATAGCAAATAGACAATAGGAGGATCCGAATGTCAGAGTGGTTTGAGGACGAGAGCTTCTGGAACGGGCTGTATCCATTTATGTTTTCGGAGCGGAAGTTTGATATCGCGGAGGATGAAGCAAGAGGCATTCTCGACCTTGCAAGTCTAGTGGAGGGAGATGTCCTGGACCTGGCCTGCGGACCGGGGCGGCATTCAGTGGCGCTGGCGAAGAAGGGGTTCCGGGTGACCGGCGTTGACCTCTCACCCTTCCTACTGCAAAAGGCTAACAGTCTTGCTCAAGCGGAGGGTGTCGACGTCGAATGGGTACGAGATGACATGCGCCACTTCGTGCGTCCAGAGGCATTCGACCTCGTCGTCAACATATTCACGTCATTCGGTTACTTCGACGACAAGCGCGACGATATGACGGTACTGGAGAACATTCACAAGAGCCTCCGCGATGGAGGAGCACTTGTCATGGAGATCATGGGCAAGGAGTGGCTGGCAAAGGGATTCCTCCCAACCACCTCAGAAGAGCTAGCCGACGGCAGGCTGCTCGTCCAGAGGCATGAGATATTCGACGACTGGACTCGGGTCAAGAATCAGTGGATACTCATCGAGGGTGATAGGGCCACTACATTCCGGTTCCACCATACCGTCTATTCAGGTCAGGAGATAAGGGACAGCCTGCTAGCCGTTGGGTTCGCTGATGTACAGCTGTTCGGTGGCCTTGATGGTAGCGAGTACGGCCTGAATGCGCGTCGACTGGTGGCTGTCGCTCGGAAATGAACCGAGCCACCAGAGGGTGATCCGCCGCGCTTTGTCCCAGTAGGAATCGTCACTGCGGCCACTTTCGTGACCCCATAGGACCTGGCAGGCCGAGGGGTGGTCTTGGAGCTCCCAATTCCATATACGGCGTATCGGCGCAGATGCTATACTCAGCCGAGGCAGACTCCCGCAACATGGGATCAATGGTCTCCAGTGACTCGCTAAAGCAACAGATATCAAGAGGCCGTTCAAGTCGACAGGATACCAGGAGTTGTCCAAATTGGGTGGGACTCCAGCTGATTTGGTGGCCTGATTAAGTTTGCTGGCCCTTCAGCCCATGATTGAGCCAGACGAGACGGTCAAGTAGGTGCACATGATAACCATTAGGCCAGCGACGCAGAACGACATCCCCAGTATGAGAGATCTAATCTCCCAGTCGGTCGAGATGGGTGAGGTGTTGCCCAGAACACTTCAGGAGATCACCGACCTTCTCCCAACGTTCTTTGTCGCCGAGTCAACTGAGAACAGAATTGTCGGCACAGCCGCCCTGGAGGTCTACAGCCGGAAACTCGCTGAGATCCGTAGTCTGTGCGTCTCTCCCGATGCCCGAGACGAAGGAGTAGGCAAAGCACTGGTTCGCGCCTGTCTGGATTTGGCGAGAGAGAGGGAGATCTTTGAGGTAATGGCCATCACTGATAAGGAATCCTTCTTCCGCTCCTGTGGCTTCGACTACGTTCTTCCCAACCAGCGGAGAGCGCTATTCATACTGCCGGGGAGCGAAGAATCCAATACAGACTAACTCCGAATGGTCAGGATGGACTATACGTTTGCGCCAATGACTGAAAGACATGCCCGCACTGCCTTGGCGTGGCGGTATAGATCCCCTTTTGCCTACTACAACAACGACCCGAACCACCTTGAGAGAGACCTAAGGGACTGGGTTGATCCTGAGAAAGCCTACTTCTCAATCGTTGGCGATCAAGACGCTCTCATAGGGTATTGCTGTTTTGGAACGGAAGCTCAGGTTCCTGGTGGTCTCTATGAGGGTGATGACACCATCGATATTGGGGCGGGAATGCGTCCGGACCTCATGGGCACGGACCTTGCTCCGGCCATTCTAGAAGCCATTTTTATCTGGGCTAAGTCAGCGTTCTCTCCACTACAATTCCGGGTGACCGTCGCCACCTTCAACCGGACGGTGATAAGGCTATGCTCATTAGCTGGATTCGAGCCTGAGCTCAGATTCATGAGCAAAGCCGATCAAGATGAACGTGAGTTCCTGATAATGACCCGGAAGGCCTGACCGGCGCATCCGCTGCGAAGAACGGGGCCCGGTGTACCCTTGCCACAATACCAAGGCGTGGATGGTGATTATCTACAGCGCAAAGGTTCTTCGCTGTGCTGCGCTCCATTTGGAGTGACAGTTGACGAGCTTCTTCCGGTATGACTCCTGAGTCTCACCCAAAGGCCTCCGTATGGGGTGGTCGCCAACGGCTTGACACAGCGACTACTCGCTGTAGTATACATTTCAGTCCTTAGGCTCACGTTCACTCAAGCTGTGTCAAGTGCGTCCGATAGTCCTGTATAGCGTAGTCGCCGTCGGCGTACTGGCCGTCTCCACCGCGGCTGTACTCATCCGTCTGGCCGACGCCCCGGCCTTGGCCATAGCTGCCTACAGGCTGAGCTTGGCCAGCCTGGTGACGCTCCCTCTCGCCGTGGCGAAAGACCACCAGGGTCTGCGCTCCCTGAGCATGTCCCAACTCCTCTGGTGCATGGCCTCCGCGCTGGCCCTCGCCGTCCACTTCGCAGCGTGGATTGCCTCCCTGGAGCACACGTCGGTGGCAAGCTCGGTTGTGCTGGTGACCACCAGTCCCCTGCTGATAGCCGCTGTCTCCCACGTGGCTTATCGGGAGCGACTGACGCCGGCGGTGGCCGGAGGCATAGCCCTGGGCGTGGCGGGCGGATTGGTGCTTGCCCAGGGAGACCGCGCTGCCGGCGGCGGCGAGCTTTACGGCGACTTCCTGGCGCTAATCGGAGCCGTAGCCGCGGGCACGTACTTCCTGATTGGCCGACGCGTCAGACGAAGCCTCTCCAACGTCAGCTACATAGCCCTTGTGTACTTCGGGTCGGCGATCGCGCTGATGGCGGCGGTAATCGTTACAGGCACTCCACTCACCGGCTTCAGCGCCGGAACATACTGGATGATACTTCTGGTAACATTGGCGCCACAACTCATTGGACACTCATCGCTCAACTGGGCCCTGGGGCACCTGAGCGCAACTCTGGTTGCCGTTGCAGTGATGGCCGAGCCGGTAGGCGCCACGATTCTGGCCTGGCTAATACTTGACGAATCGCCTCCCCTTGCCAGTGTCATTGGGGGGACTCTGGTACTATCCGGTGTGTATCTGGCATTTCGCAGGCCGGTGGCCGGTTGGGGCGCGACTTGACGCGTTCCCCCATATGCCATAAATTCGCGGGGACATGGACAATGCTATCCTTGGCGTGGACATAGGGGGCACTTTCACCGACTTTGCTCTGATAGACCGGGGCGAGGTCAGGGTCTTCAAGCTCTCGTCTACACCGGACGACCCAACCAGGGCTTTTCTCGCGGGTCTGCAGGAGCTTCGGGCGTCGCCGGACACCGACATCTCCCACGGCTCAACGGTGGCCACCAACGCTCTGCTGGAGCACAAGGGCGCGCGAACCGCTCTCCTGGTCACCGAGGGTTTCGAGGACATGCTGGAGATCGGCAGGCAGAACCGCCCCGCGCTGTACGACTTCGGGGTCGAGCGGCCGCCGCAGCTGGTTCCCCCTGAGCTGCGAATCGGCGTCAGGGAGCGCCTCGACAGCCAGGGGAGCGCCGTCATCCCCCTGACTGCCGAGGACGCCACGCGCATCGCTCAGCAGGTCCGGGAAAGCGGCGCCGATGCTGTAGCCGTATCCCTTCTCTTCTCGTTTCGCAATCCTGAGCATGAGCGTCTGCTCAGGGAGGCGCTGGACGGCCAGGGAATCGACGCCTTCATCTCAGTCTCCAGCGACCTTCTGCCGGAGTACCGGGAGTACGAGCGCACCAGCACCGTGGTGGTCAACGCTTACGTCGGCCCGCCCATGGCGCGTTACCTTCAGCATCTGAGCAATGCGGTGGGCAGGCGCCTGCGGATAATGCACTCAGGAGGGGGCAGTCTTTCGCCGGAGAAGGCTTCGCAGGAGCCGGTCCGCACACTACTGAGCGGCCCCGCCGGAGGAGTGGTGGGAGCCTTCTACCTGGCATCCCAGGCGGGCTTCCCCCAGGTCATCACCCTGGACATGGGCGGCACCTCGACCGACGTCTCACTTTGCCCCGGCCTAGTACAGGAGACAACCTCGGCGCAGATTGGCGGCTACCCCACCCGTATGCCCACCATAGACATCCATACGGTGGGAGCAGGTGGAGGCTCCATAGCGCGAGTCGATCCCGGCGGCGCGCTGCTGGTTGGCCCTCAGTCGGCAGGGGCTGATCCGGGGCCGGCCTGCTACGGCCGCGGCGAGCGTGTAACGGTAACGGACGCAAACCTGGTCCTGGGCCACCTTGACGAAGGCCGGTTCCTGGACGGAAGGATGACGCTGGATGCGGAACGGTCGCGCTTCTACCTGGAGATGCTGGCCTCTGAGCTGGGGCAGGACGTCGTAACCACCGCCGAGGGCGTCCTCAGAGTCGCCAACGCAACTATGGAGCGGGCGCTGCGCACAATCTCCCTGGAGCGGGGCTTTGACCCGCGTGCATTCACCCTTGTGGCCTTTGGCGGAGCCGGCCCCATGCACACCTGCTCCCTCGCCGAGGGCCTGGGAATACAAAGGGTACTGGTGCCGCCGCACCCCGGCGTGCTCTCGGCGCTGGGGGCCGCTCTTGCCGACGTCGTGAAGGACTACTCACGGACCCTGCTGCTCCGTGAGTCCGACGTGGACGCAAACGCACTGAGAAACGCTTTCAAGCCAATGGAGGAGCAGGCGCGTGAGGACCTCGCGCGAGAGGGGTTCGAAGGGAACCGGCTGCAGTTGCAGCGCTTCCTTGACCTGCGATACGTGGGCCAGTCCTACGAGCTGACCGTCCCCTGCCCTCCCATTGGCGCGAGGGTTGCGCAGTCCGCGGCCCGCCGCTTCCACCGCGCTCATCGCCGCCGCTACGGCCACAGCGACCCGTCCCAACCGACGGAAGTGGTCGCGGCGCGGCTGAAGGCGATCGGCCCTGTGGAGAAGCCCGCAATCGCGCCCGCGACTGAGGGAGAGAAAGACCCCACACCGGCTGTCGTGGACGAGCGGCCCGTGGTGTTCGATGGCAAGCGCCTGCCTACCCGGTGCTACGACCGGTCGCTCTTGCTCCCGGGAAATGCCCTTGCAGGGCCGGGCCTGGTCTTGCAGATGGACTCCACAACCGTCATCCCGCCGGGATGGACGGCGCGAGTGGACGGCTATCGCAACCTGATTGTAGAGTCGCTACTGTTAGATTAGTGGCGTAAGGTGAATCAAATTGTTAATACCATATGCTTTGGATGAGCATGGTGAAGTCGTCCACGTAGATGCTATATAGAATGGCAAAGCTACGCCGGGAGCGCAAAGACTGACGGTCACAATCGTCCGGCAGGATCTCCACAAGTGGCTGTGTGACTCCCGGAATGGCAAGGCCGTAAAAGAAAACGTCAAGAAGCTCTGGTGAGCGTAGAATGGACAGAGACAGCATTATCAAAGCTTTGCTAGTGGTCATTACCGTTGGGGTCCTGCTCATAGCAATCACATGGGCCTTGGTATGCCTAACCAATACTGGTATCACTGACTCAGCGAGGGCAGTTCAGGCTTTCGTCACTGCTACTGCCATATGTGCAGGCGGAGTTTTTGCGTACCATAAATTTCAGATATTCAGAGATTTCCAGCCCCATCTGACCATCTCCAATGCTGTCTCGCATAGACGCATTGGAGAAAGCTATGTTCACATTGACGTTACAGCGACCCTACACAACAGTTCAAAGGTTAAGATGGAGTTACGTGAAGGATTCTTTCGATTGCAAAAGCTAGCGCCTGTACTAGACGAAGATGTTGAAAACCTGTATGCCCAGGTATTCTGGGATCAGGAGCACTCGTACCTTCAATGGCCCACTCTGGATGACGCCAGACGCGATTGGGACAAGGGTATGCTAATTGTGGAACCGGGTGAGTCACATCAAGAGACATACGAATTCATAGCATCAATGGATGTTGAGTCGGTTATCATACACACGTATTTCTACAATCCCTATTCTTCAAGCCCGGAAGGTTGGGGAGCGACGACAGTCCATGATATAATTCCGAGTAGCTGATAGGTATCAATTCTCTCAGGGAGGTTGTATGCCACACGAGGATACGACTGGCAAAGTGGTTATAAAGGGGACGGGTCCGCGGCCAGCCCCCCCCAAGACAGAAGACTCGGGCAAACCCCCTGGGGCCGAGCCTGTTACGAGCAGAATGCCTGAGTCTGAGGTTGGTATTCAAGCTGGAGGTAGTCCAAAGGCGGCACCTCCGAAAGAAACGGTATCGCGTAAGCCCCCTGGAGCCAAGCCTACGGTGAAGTCGTAGAGGGAGGAATATGCCAACCGAAGACATTCGCAATAAGAGCGGAGAGAATTCAAATACGGATCAGAAGGCGGAGCCTAGGCAAAGCCCTACTTCTGAGCCAAGTGTGCACAAATTCGGGGGGGAGCCAAGAACGGCACCTCCGAAAATCTCGGTGTCGCGTAAACCCCCAGGAGCCAAGTCGGCGAAGAAGTCCTAAGCGAGCTAACTCACGGGTGAAGGGCGCTGGAATCGTTCCAGTGCCCTTTCTTGCTTGTTTGGCTGCAACTTGGTGATAGAATCACTCAGCACCGGAGGCCAACGATGCCTGACGCGATAAGCCTGCAGGTGTTCCACAACCTCTTCTCCTCCGTTGCCGAGGAGATGGGCGTCGCGTTGGGACGCAGCGCCTTTTCCGTCAACATCAAGGAGCGCCAGGACTACTCCTGCGCCCTCTTCGACCCCCAGGCTCGGATGGTGGCCCAGGCAGCCCACATACCTGTTCACCTGGGTTCTATGCCGGCGTCCGTGGAGGCTGCCCTGGAGCGACTCACCCTCTCGCCCGGAGACGTGGTGGCCCTCAACGATCCATACATGGGCGGCACTCACCTGCCCGACATCACGCTGGTAGCCCCCGTATTCGCACCGATGGATGACGGTCCCGGCCTCGTGGGGTTCGTGGCCAACAGGGGGCACCATGCCGATATAGGCGGAATGACGCCGGGGTCGCTGCCCCTCTCGACGGAGCTGCTCCAGGAGGGGCTAATCATACCTCCAATCAAGCTCGTCAGGAGAGGTCGACTGAACGCGGAGGTGGTGGAGTTGATCTGTCGAAACTCCCGCACTCCCAACGACCGCCGCGGCGACCTGGCCGCGCAGCTGGCGGCCTGCCGCGTGGGCGAACGACGACTTCAGGACATTGTGTCCAAGTACGGGTGGGAGGAGACCCGTCTGCACATGGACGGCCTGCTGAACTACTCCGAGCGTCTCACCCGCGCCGCCATAAGAGAGATGCCCGACGGAGAGTTCTCCTTCCTGGACTACCTGGAGGGCGACGGCTTCAGCGACGAGCCCCTGCCCATCCAGGCCACGGTGCGTGTAAACGGCGAAGAGATGGAGGTCGATTTCACAGGCACGGTCTCCCAGACGGAGGGGTGTGTAAACGCCCCCTTCGCCATCGCACTATCAGCCGTCCTATACGTGGTGCGGTGCATCGCCGGGGAGCAGGTCCCCGCCAACCAGGGCATCCTGCGGCCGGTCGCGGTATCGGCGCCGGTGGGGTCATTGGTCAACCCCACTCCTCCTCACGCCGTAGCCGGGGGCAACGTGGAGACCTCCCAGCGGATTGTGGACGTGCTCATGGGGGCTCTCGCCCAGGCCATGCCCAACCTCATACCCGCCGCCAGCCAGGGCACAATGAACAACATCCTGGTGGGAGGCCGTCACCGAAATTGGGAGGGTTTCGCCTACTACGAGACCATTGCCGGTGGCATGGGCGCCCGCCCGGACAAAGACGGCCTTTCCGGCGTACACACCCACATGACCAACACACTGAATACACCTATTGAAGCGCTGGAGTTGCAGTTCCCCATGCGTGTGCGTCGATACGCCCTTCGCAGGGGGTCAGGCGGCGAAGGCGCTTACCGGGGAGGCGACGGGATCGTCAGGGAGGTGGAGTTCCTTGCGCCTGCCACGGTGACTCTGCTCACGGACCGGCGACGAAGCGCGCCCTACGGCCTCCAGGGCGGCGGGCCCGGAGCCGCCGGGGAGAACATCCTCTACAGGAACGGCGTAGAGGAGATACTACTCCCGTCCAAGGTAACCTTCAGGGCGGAACCCGGAGACATCCTCAGGATGCTCACGCCCGGAGGAGGCGGATGGGGAGCCGAAACGGGCCAACGCCCGTAGGCGCGCGAATGGGTTGACTTGACCCGCTTCCAATGTTAGACTCCCCACAGTCGCTTTTTGAATGGAATGTCATTACGGCGCTCGGAAAGTCCCCTTGGAGGTTCTGGGCAGATAGTTTGGACATACAGTGTAGCGACCCAGAATAGACCTTAGGAGGGCTTCTAGCGTTGACTGACAAGAATTTGGTATGCAGGGAGTGTGGAGTTGAGTTCCTATTCACTGAGGGTGAGCAGGAATTCTATCAGAAGCGCGGGCTCCTGAACGAGCCTAGCCGGTGCCCGGAGTGTCGTTCCGCGAGGCGTCGCGCCCGCAACTACGAGGGGGGATCTCGCCCCATGTACTCGGTGATTTGTGCAAACTGCGGCAAAGAGGCCGAGGTGCCTTTCCAGCCGCGTCTGGGCAGGCCGGTGTACTGCAACGATTGCTTCGCATCCGAGAGGGCTGCCGGGTAACATCATCGGCAGCCGGCGTTCGGCTCCACAGCGCGGATTTCAACTCTTACCGGCCCGGTTTCCCTGTGGCGTTGGCGTCCCGGATGCTTCGCAGTCCGGGTTTTTCGTCAATGCCGCTCATTCAGGGTCAGGGCCGGTTTACTCCAGAGTAAGGCTGTGCTATAATCCTGCGCGAAGAGAATAGAGAAAGGTCATATATAGATGCTGGGGAAGGACAGGAAGCAGGCCCTAATCACGGAGTACCAGCTCAAAGAGGGCGACACCGGGTCTACCGCCGTGCAGATAGCTCTGCTCACGGATCGAATCAACGGGCTCAGGGACCACCTCAGGGTACACCGCAAGGACTATCATTGCCTACGGGGGCTGCTGAAACTGGTGGGGCAACGTCGCCGGCTATTGCGCTATCTGAACAAAGAAGATAGCAGTCGCTACAGGGAACTGACAACTAAGCTCCTCATTAGAAGGTAGCACCCTCGCGAGGGTGCTCTTTCTTTATTCTCCCTATTTGCTATCGTTAAGAGGAGGATATTGGTATTTTGTCACACAGTGTAAGCAGAGAGATCGCAGGGCGGTCTCTCACAATTGAGACGGGCAAGCTGGCCAACCAGGCCGGCGGCTCGGTGACCGTCAGGTATGGAGACTCCATACTTCTGGTCACCGCCTGCGCTTCACCCAACGCCAGAGAGGGAATAGACTTCCTGCCATTGACTATAGACTATGAAGAGAGGCTCTACGCAGCCGGGAAGATCCCGGGGAGCTTCTTCCGAAGAGAGGGCAGGCCCACAGAGAACGCAACCCTGGCCGCCCGCCTGACGGACCGACCCCTGAGACCCCTGTTCCCCAAAGGACTGCACAACGAGATACAGGTGGTCGTAACCGTTCTCTCCGCAGACCAGGAGAACGACCCCGACATCCTCGGCATAATCGGGGCGTCCGCGTCCCTGTGCCTGTCCGAAATCCCCTTTGACGGGCCCGTTAGCGCTACAAGGCTCGGCTATATCGATGGCGAGATTGTAGTCAACCCCACCTTCGCACAGTTGGTTGACAGCAGCCTGGACCTGGTTGTGGCCGGCACCAAGGACGCCATAGCAATGGTGGAGGCCGGAGCTACAGAGGTGTCCGAAGATGTGATCATAGAGGCGGTCAGGAAGGGTCAGGAGACGAATCAGCAGATCATCGCGATGCAGGAGGAGTTGATTGGCCCGGCGGCAAAGGCCAAGATGAACCTCTCTATGAACGGAGCAGCCGGCGCTGACCTGAAGGAGAAAGCCGGTCTGATATTGGGAGAGCGCCTGCACTCAACCGTCTTCACCGACCACGAGAAGGGGGAGAGGGACGGCGATCTGGACTTGCTCCGCGCAGAGGTGAAGGAGCAGCTAGGTCAGGAATACACTTCCAACGAAACCTCAGAGGCCTTTGAGGCCCTAATGAAACAGACGGTGCGCTCCGGCATAATCGAACGCAGCCTGCGTCCCGACGGACGGGGTTACAAAGAGATACGCCCCATAAATTGTGAGGTATCGTTCCTGCCCAGGGCCCACGGCACCGGGCTCTTCTCTCGAGGCCAGACCCAGGTCCTCACAATTGCCACCCTGGGTTCCATGGCGGAGAAGCAGAACCTGGATACAATCAGCCCTGAGGACAGCAAGCGGTACATGCACCACTACAACTTCCCGCCCTACTCCGTCGGAGAGGTGCGGCGAGTGGGCGGCCCGGGCCGGCGAGAGGTGGGACACGGCGCTCTGGCTGAGAGAGCCCTCCTTCCCGTTATCCCGGACGAGGACGAATTCCCGTACACCCTTCGACTGGTGTCGGAGGCGATCAGCTCCAACGGCAGCACGTCGATGGCTAGCGTTTGCGGCAGCAGCCTGGCTCTGATGGATGCGGGGGTGCCCATCAAGGCCCCGGTAGCCGGAGTGGCTATGGGTCTTGTCATGGCAGACGACGGCCGCTACGCCATCCTGACGGACATCCAGGGAGTCGAGGACTTCATGGGTGACATGGACTTCAAGGTAGCAGGCACGTCCGATGGCATTACCGCGCTTCAGATGGACATAAAGGTCAAGGGCATAACCTACGCAATAATGGAGGAGGCCCTTCAACAGGCCAAGGAGGCCCGGTTCTTCGTGCTGGACAAGATTAAGGCGACTATGGGTCAGCCCAGGGACGACCTGAGCCCCTACGCGCCGCGGATGCTCCGGATTAGCATTCCAGTGGACAAGATCGGAGCGGTGATTGGGCCCGGTGGCAAGACCATTCGCTCCATCATCGAAGAGACCAAGGCTACCATCAACGTTGAGAACGACGGAACTGTGATCATCGGCTCCGTCAGCGGGGAGGCCGCCCAGAGGGCCGTCGAGCGGATTGAGGCCCTGACCAAAGAGGCGGAGGTAGGGGCCATTTACACTGGTAAGGTCACCCGCCTTATGAACTTCGGCGCTTTTGTGGAGATACTTCCCGGCAAGGACGGACTGGTCCACATTAGCGAGCTCGCGGAGGAGAGGGTTGAATCGGTGGAGGACGTGGTCAGCGTCGGGGACGAGCTCACGGTGCTGGTGACGGAGATAGACGCTATGGGACGCATCAATCTCTCACGCCGCGCTCTGCTCCGGGACCCCAACGACCCGGCTCCGGCGCCAACGCCCAGGCCCGCTCCTTCGAGCAACGGTCCGCGGTTCGACAGGGGAAGACCACCAAGGAGCAACGACGACCGTCCCAGGGGGCCGCGCCCTTCAGGATCGCGTCCTCCCCCCCAGGGAAACCGGAGGCCACCTCCCAGGGGATAGGTCAGTAGATAATACACACTTCGGCGACAAGGCGAAGAAGATGACGAGAGTTCTGATACACGGAGTCCTGGGCAGAATGGGGCGAGAGGTGCTGAACGCCGTCTGCCGGGAGCCGGACCTGGAGCCGACCTGCGGCGTTGATAGCGGGGCCACCGAGGGCGCTATTGCCCTGCCGGACGGCTCCGGCGATATGCCCATCTCACCGGACCTGAGTGGCATCATAGACAGATGCCGGCCACAGGTGATGGTGGATTTCACCAACGCCGGAGCCGCTATGGAGGCGTCCCGCGTGGCGGCCGCCCAGGGCGTCAACCTTGTGGTCGGCACCACAGGGCTTACTGAGGACAACCTGAAGGAGTTGGATGGGCTGGCAAACGAGCACCAGATAGGGGCGTTTGTTGCCCCCAACTTCGCCTTGGGAGCGGTGCTGCTGATACATCTGGCCCGCGGCCTGGGCAAATACTTCGACTACGCCGACATCGTTGAGATGCACCACGAGACCAAGATAGACTCGCCGTCGGGGACGGCTATGGCCCTCGCCAGAAGCCTGGGAGAGGACAGGGATAACCCATTTCACAGGCCCATCCCGGAGAGGGAGACTATCGAAGACACCCGCGGCGGAGACCTGGGGGGCGTGTCCATTCACAGCGTGCGTATGCCGGGCAGGATGGCCCACCACGAGATCATCCTGGGCACGGCGGGACAGACCCTCAGCCTCAAGCACGATACAATCAACCGCGAATGCTATATGCCCGGCGTTGTCTTGGCCGCAAGGGAAGTATCGAACTGGAAGGGACTGGTGGTGGGTCTGGATAAGTTGCTTGGACTCTAGCGTTTAATGTATAAAGAAAGGCGTTACTTTAACAGATCAGGTGGAGGAAAATGAGCTTTCGAGTTGCAATAGTGGGCGCCACCGGCTTGGTGGGAGGGGAGTTTCTCAAAATCCTTGAGGAGAGGAAGTTCCCTATGGACTCTCTTCGCCTCTACGCCTCGGACCGCTCCGCGGGTAAGCGGCTTTCGTTCATGGGCGAGGACCTGGTTGTGGAGGAGACAAGTGACGCCTCCTTCAACAACGTGGACATCGCTCTGTTCTCCGCGGGCGGCGACATCAGCAAGCGGTTCGCACCCATAGCGGCCAGGGCGGGAGCCGTGGCAATCGACAACAGCTCAGCCTTCAGGATGGACCCGGAGGTGCCGCTGGTAGTGCCCGAGGTCAACCCCAACGACATAGACACGCACAAGGGCATCATCGCCAACCCCAACTGCTCTACGATTCAGCTGGTGGTGGCCTTGGACCCTCTGCACAGAGTCAACCCCATACAGCGCATCGTCGTATCCACCTATCAGGCGGTATCCGGCACAGGCGCGGCAGCCGTGGAAGAGCTGCGACAGCAGATCGCCAACATCGTTGAGGGCAGACAGGACGAGGTCGCTCCCAAGGCGTACCCTCATCAGATAGCCTTCAACGCGCTTCCATTTGTGGAGAGCTTCCTGGATAACGACTACACCACGGAGGAGTGGAAGATGGTCCAGGAGACCCGCAAGATTATGCACGAGCCGGATTTGCCGGTGTGCGCCACCTGTGTGCGGGTGCCTGTGTACACAAGCCACGGCGAGGCCGTGAACGTGGAGTTCAGCCAGTCCATGACCCCGGAAGAGGCCAGAGAGATTCTCTCATCCTCACCGGGTGTCACGGTGCAGGACAATCCCAAGGGAAACTTGTATCCGCTTCCCGTATCGGCCGCAGGCACCGATGACGTTTTCGTGGGACGCATACGGCGGGACTTCTCCCACCCGAAGGGTTTGGCCATGTGGGTCGTGGCGGACAATCTGCGGAAGGGCGCGGCCCTGAACGCCGTACAGATAGCAGAGGCTATGGTTAGGCAGGAGATGCTTACACCAACCAAATAGGAGGTAGGTACTATGGTTTCCGTGGGCAGACTGATAACGGCAATGGTTACCCCCTTCGACGAGCAGGGGCAGGTAGACTACGCCCAGGCTAAGCGCCTCGCCTCCTCCCTGCTTGAGTCCGGAAGCGACGGGCTGGTAGTCTCCGGCACCACCGGCGAGTCGCCTACCCTGACCACTGAGGAGAAGCTGAGACTTTTCAGGGAGATCAAGTCCGAGTTGGGCGACCGCGGAGCCGTGGTTGCCGGCACCGGGAACTACAGCACCGCGGAGAGCATCGAGCTGACCCAGGAGGCAGAGCGCGCGGGCGCCGACGCCTGCCTGCTTGTTGTACCCTACTACAACAAGCCCACGCAGGAGGGCCTGTACCAGCACTTCAAAGCCATCGCAGAGAGCACGAGGCTGCCCTGCATCCTGTACAACGTGCCCAGCCGCACAATCACCAGCCTGGCCTGGGAGACCACCGTAAAGCTTGCCCAGGTGGACAACATCATCGGCGTCAAGGAGGCCAGCGGGGACCTAGACCAGATTGCCCGCATAATCTCCGGCTCGCCTGCGGACTTCCGGGTTTGGAGCGGCAACGACAACGACACATTCGGGATCATGTGCATGGGCGGATACGGCGTGGTGAGCGTGGCGTCTCACCTGGTGGGACGACAGATCAAAGGAATGATGGATCTCGTCCTTGCGGGCAAGACGTCGGAGGCGGCTGCTGAGCACCTTCGCATGATGTCGATATTCAAGGGCCTGTTCATCGTGTCCAACCCGATTCCTGTGAAGTACAGCCTGAATCACGTAGGCTTCGCGGTGGGCAAGCCCCGGCTGCCTCTCACGGAGCCTGACGAGAAGACGGCGGAGCAGCTCCAGGCCATGCTGAAGGACTACCGGATAGACATCCCGGTGGCGGCCGGGGCTTAAAGCCTCTACCACCACATTACCCCCGCCAACGGCTTCAGAGCAGGGCGCTTCCCTACGGAGAAGACCCTGCTCCCCATAGGCAAATGAACAGTCGAAGATTGGCTGGCAGACACCAATGAGCTACCCGCACAACTCCGTAATCGTTCGCGTCCACGAGATAGCTCTCAAGGGCAAGAACCGCCCCACCTTCTTCAACCAGCTTGCGCACAACATCAAGGAGGCGCTGCACGGGCTGCCAGTGAGCCGCGTTGCCAAGCGGCACATGGGCGTTGAGATAACCCTGCCGCCTGAAGCGCCGTGGGACGAGGTGAGCGAAAGGCTGAGCCAGGTGTTCGGCGTAGTCAAGTTCTATCGCTGCTACAAGCTGCCTCCGTCCCTGGAAGCCATCAGAGAGTTCATCACCGAGGAGATACCCAAGCTCACCTTCAACACCTTTCGCATCACGTCAAAGCGCGGGAACAAGTCCTTTGACCTGACCTCGCCCGAGCTTAATCGCGAGTTGGGCGCTCACGTCCAGCAGCTTACCGGCGCGGAGGTCAGCCTTAAGGACCCGGAGGTCAACATCTTCGTGGAGATACTGCCCAGGGAGGCCCTGGTGTACTTCCAGGAGTTCCGCGGCCCCGGTGGGCTGCCGGTGGGAGTCGGCGGTAAACTAGTTGTCCTCATGTCCGGGGGCATTGACTCGCCGGTGGCTGCGTGGCGAATGATGAAGCGCGGATGCGAGGTGACCTTCGTTCACTTTCACAGCTTTCCCCTGGTCGATGGGACCTCACGCGAGAAAGCCCGGGAGATAGTAGATCTGCTGAACAGGCACCAGTTCCGCTCAAGGCTGCTGCTGGTGCCTTTTGCGGACGTGCAGAGGGACATCATCCTCTCGGTCCCTCCCGCATACAGGGTCGTGGTATACCGTCGTTTCATGGCCAGGATAGCCCAGCGGATAGCCCGGGATCACGGCGTCAAGGCCCTGGTGACGGGCGAGAGCCTGGGGCAGGTGGGATCCCAGACCCTGGAGAACATGGTGACTGTCAGGAGTGTGCTCGACCTCCCGGTGTTCAGCCCGCTGATCGGGATGGACAAGGAGGAGATCGTAAACGAGGCGCGGAGCATCGGCACATACCCCATCTCCATCATCCCGGACGAGGATTGCTGCACCCTCTTCGTTCCCCGCCATCCCGTGACCCACACCACCGCCGAAGAGGTGGAGCGGCTGGAGTCCGCCCTGGACATCGACGCCCTAGTGGAGACCGCCGCAGCCAATGCCGAGGTCGTGGACTTCACAACCAAGAGTCCAACCCCAAGACCCGGCTCACTGGTCGCAGGGTAGCGACTGGGCTGGACCGAAGAGCGGGGGTATTCTTCCGTGCTCACATATCGTTAGAGCCCCCTGGCATTGCCTAATGGTGTAAACTGGTAGAGAAGGTGCAGCCTGGTATACCAGACTTAGTACCGCTTAGAGAGTACTGGGAAAGCTAAAGACTTGCTGAGAATGAAGTTGCTCAAAGGAGGCCTCCATTCTGTCATTCCTGCAAAAGGAGACCTTTGCAAAACTCCGGTGTATCTCCTAGAAGAGGCTGAAGAGGCTACCTTCTTCGTCATTCCCGTGAAGCTTGCCCCGTACTACGATACGTGGACGGGAATCTAAAGCCCCTCTTCCAAGGCATCGCAGCCTTGCAGACAGCGTTCTTAGATTCCTGCTTCCGCAGGAATGACGGTGAGGGCAATTCTTGCGGGATGACGCTATGGGTTATTCAAATGTCTCCGAAAGCAGGAATCTTGTGAACTAGCTCGAGGCTTACTAAAGGAATCTCTGCCATGACCATCAAAGACCTCAAAAGCATCACCCTGCCCGTAGCGGGAATGACCTGTGCCGCCTGCGTCTCTCACGTGGGCAACGCCCTCCGAGAGGTGGACGGCGTAACCTCCGCAGAGGTCAATCTGGCAATGGAGCAGGCCACCGTTGAGTTCGATCCTGAGCAAGCCACCATCCCCGAACTCGTCGAGGCGGTTGACGACGCCGGGTACAAGGCCGGTGTGTCTCGCGTCACGCTGAACATCGGCGGAATGACATGCGCCGCCTGCGTCTCCCACGTGGGCAACGCCCTCAGAGAGGTGGACGGCGTACTCTCCGCCAGCGTCAACCTCGCCACGGAGCAGGCAACGGTCGAGTACATCTCCGGGCAGGCCTCCCTGCCCGACATGAAGGCCATGGTGAACGACGCCGGTTACACGGTGGATGGGGTCGACGACGATGGAGCCGAAGAGGGCGAGGAGCGCCTGGCCCGCACCCGTGAGGTCAGGTCACTGGCTCGCAAGGTCATCATTGCCGGCGCGGTAGGCGCTGTGATGATGGTCACCATGTACATCCCCCTTGAGACCTTGGGACTGACCTCGTTCCAGCTCAACTTCATACTCTGGACGCTGGCCACGCCGGTGCAGTTCTGGATTGGGGCGACCTTTTACCAGAGCGCCTGGGGCGCACTGAAGCACCGCACCTCCAATATGAACACCCTCATCGCCATTGGGACCAGCGTGGCGTACGGCTACAGCACATTCCTGACCTTCTTCGAAGGATACTTCGCCGACGCGCATCTGGTCCACGCCAACAGCGCGCTCAGCCACAGCACCGGCACATACTTCGACGCCTCCACCATCGTCATCTCTCTGGTGCTGCTGGGGCGGCTGCTTGAGGCCCGCGCCAAGGGGCAGACCTCCGAGGCCATTCGCAGTCTCATGGTCCTGCAGCCGAAGACTGCCACGGTAGTGAGGGACAGCTTGGAAATCGACGTGCCCATTGATGAGGTCGATCTTGGTGACATCCTGGTGGTGCGCCCGGGCGAGAGGATAGCCGTAGACGGCGAGGTGACGGAGGGCACATCCGCGGTAGACGAGTCCATGCTCACCGGAGAGAGTCTGCCAGTGGAGAAGAGCGTAGGCTCCCCGGTTTACGGCGCCACCATGAACAAGGTCGGGAGCTTCCACTTCCGCGCTACAAGGATAGGCAAGGACACCGCCTTAGCCAACATCATCCGGCTGGTACAGGAAGCCCAGGGGTCGCAGGCGCCAATACAGCGCTTGGTGGACCGGGTAGCCAGCAGATTCGTACCCGCAGTGCTGGGTATAGCCCTCATCACCTTTGTGGGATGGTTAATATGGGCCCCGGTCTCGCCGGTGGTACCCATTGCTATTCTAAACCTCGTTGCCGTGCTGGTTATCGCATGTCCCTGCGCCCTTGGCCTGGCAACGCCAACGGCCATCGTCGTGGGCATGGGCAAGGGAGCGGAGCGCGGCATCCTGATACGCAATGCGGAGGCGCTGGAGCGGGCATACAGGCTCCAGACGGTGGTGCTGGACAAGACCGGCACCCTCACCATAGGCAAGCCTGCGGTTACCGATGTAGTATCCCTCAATATGCCTGATGACGACCTGCTTCGACTGGCGGCGTCTGCCGAGCGCGGCTCCGAGCACCCTCTGGGCAAGGCTCTGATAGAGGCGGTCAACGACAGGTCACTGCCCCTTGACGAGGACTCCGATTTCCGGGCTCTGCCGGGCCACGGCGTTGAGGCCCAAGTCAATGGCTCTACGGTAATCCTGGGTAATCCGGCCCTGATGAAGGATATAGGCGTCTCTCTGGACAGCCTGGAGAGTCGAGGGCGCGAGCTTTCGGAGCAGGGCAAGACGCCTGTCTTTGTGGCGGTGGACGGCCACGCGGCCGGCGTAATCGCTGTGGCCGACACGCTCAGGCCGGAGTCCCTCGAGGCGGTGGAGGCGATGCACAGGCTGGGGCTGGAGGTCATCATGCTCACCGGCGACGACCGGCGCACCGCCGAAGCCATAGCCGCGCAGGTGGGCATTGACCGGGTCATCGCCGAGGTGCTGCCGGACCAGAAGGCCGATAAGATACACTCGCTTCAGGAGGAGGGCAAGACCGTGGCTATGGTGGGCGACGGCATCAACGACGCCCCGGCCCTCACAAGAGCGGATGTCGGGATTGCCCTGGGCACCGGCACCGACGTCGCCATCGCGGCTGCCGACGTCACTCTCATGCGCGGCGACCTGCGGGGTGTGCCACAAGCCATCGCCCTGTCCAAAGCCACCACAAGGACTATATGGCAGAACCTGTTCTGGGCATTTGGCTACAACACTGTCCTGATACCCGTCGCCGCAGGCCTTTTCTTTGTGCTGTTCTTTGAAGTCTTCAACACCGGCGTTCCGGACGGCCCTCTGCGGTACATCCTGGGAGACTACGGCTTCCTCAATCCCGTCATGGCCGCGGGTGCGATGGCGCTTAGCTCCGTCTCAGTGGTCACCAACTCGCTGCGACTGCGCAAGATCCGGCTAAATTAGCCAAATCAGAGTGCGAGAGGAGAGGCAAATGCTGCGTATACCATTCCTGAGCGGACGTGGCGGCGAGACCGCCATCGACCCCGTTTGCAAGATGGAGGTCAACGTCAAGAACCCAAACGGCGGCACCCACGAGCACGAGGGGCAGACCTACTACTTCTGCGGCCCAGGCTGTCGGGTTGCCTTCTCCAAGGAGCCTGAGGCGTACCTGTCCGGCGAGAAGAGCGTAGAGATGTGAGATGCCCGTTGCCGGGCATCGCCAAGTCCGGTTAGTTCGCTGAAGTGAACATAGAGCTGCTGTATTACGATGGATGCTCCCATTGGGAGACCCCCCTAGAGGAGTTGCGCGACCTGCTGGCAGGGATGAGCGTTGACGACGAGGTAAGCCTGATTGAGATAACCTCCAGGGAGGAGGCGGAGGATATGTGGTTTCCCGGATCACCCACCATACGCATCAACGACGAGGACATCGACCCTGAAATGCCTGATTCCGGCTTCAGTCTCGAGTGCCGTATCTACGACGTGGAAGGCGAACCCTCAGAAACACCGCCAAGGGAGTGGATAGCCGCGGCCATTGAGGCGGCCGCGGGTTAGGATGTCTTAATCCACATGTAGACCACTTCCCTGCCATGCCGTACCCAGATGCATCATTCTTCCAACCCGCTCATGGTGAGCTTGTCGAACCATATAAGCGACATCCCAAGACTACCCTGTTCATTCCCTTCGACGACCCCAGAGCCTGCTCCGTACTTGATACGGAAGTGAGCGGGTCAAGTGATCAATGCAGCCTTGCGATTCACCACTGCGCCAGCTATCATGGATTTATAGAATCCAATGACTAGCACGCTATTTTCAATGAAGCCACGTCCCTTCTCGATCCTCGCGCCCCTGTTTCTGGCCGCGGTCATGCTCCTCGCCCCGCTCGCTGCGGGCTACGCCTGGGTGTCGGGGGGCCACGCAGGCGAGAGCCACGTTCACCGGCACCACCTCCTGGAGAAGCTGATTCCAAACTCCTATCACCACCCGGCGGAGCTCCCACCCGCCGGGGAGGACTCGACATCCGGAGGGGTCGGTCTGGACAGCAGCGTTGTCCTGCACGGCGTCTCAGCCTTTGCGCTGCCGGCCGTAGTGGCGCCCGCATTCCTGCCCGAGCTTGTCAGTTACTTCGAGGGGGCTACGGCGGCGCTGCTCACGGCTGCGGTCGCAGCCCTGCTCCTCACACGTCACGTCATGCCGTTCTACATTCACTCCACGCGTCCTCAGACACAGCCAACCCCACTAGAGAGACCTCCCGCCGCCTAGCTGGATAGCCCCATTCATCCATTCTTCTCTCTTAACAGTGGGAGGGTTTTACCCTTCTCCGGTAAGCCAAATGGGGAGTGTAGTGACGCATCTGATCAGGTCTCTCTTCATAGCCGCCTTGACGTTGCCTGCATTGGCCCTCTGGACCACCATCGACCCCTCCGTTGCGGAGGCCAACGGGCAGACGGTGTCCATCCTGGAGACCACCCAGGGCGCATACCGAGTGGATGTTCGGGTATCGCCGCCAAGTCCAAGGGTGGGCAGCCTCCACATGTCCATTGTGCTGTTGACAGCCGACGGAGGAGAGCCGGTAACGGATGCCTCCGTCAGTGTTAGAGCGGTTGGCCCTCTGCCGGACTCCGTTATGCTGGGGCCATTGGACACCTACACCACTCCCCCAACCTACAACTGGTACGACCTGAACGTGGCGCTGCTTCAGGAGGGAGAATGGGGCTTCATTGTCGACATCGCTCAGGGCGACCGGCAGACCGTGCTGGAGTTCCCTCTGAGCGTCAGCTACGCAAGGGTGAACTGGGGGGTAATCATCGTGCTGATCTCAGCCATACCCCTTCTGGTTGCCGTAGCATGGTACCTGCGACAGTCCACGGGAAGAGGACGGTCGAGACGGAGAACGTAGACTAAACAAGGATTTAATCTAATGAATAAGTCAAAGGCTTTGCTGGCTACACTGATAGCCGCCCTGGCCCTGACCGCCCTCATCGCGGCTTGCGGCGGAGGCGAGCCGGAGGAGCTGACCTTCAACCTGGAGATCAAGAACGGCGCACTTGTAGGCGAGGATTCGACCCTGGAGGTGAAACAAGACGACAAGATAACCATCGAGTTGACGTCTGACGAGCTTGTGAACTACCACCTGCACGGGTACGACCTGGAAGGGGACGTTGGACCCGATATGCCCGTAACCGTGGAGTTCGACGCCTATGCCACCGGGAGCTTTCCACTCACCATCCACATCTCTTCCGCGGACGGAAGCGAAGGCGGCCACACGCACGATGAGGATGTAGACGAGTGCAAGGCGGAACTTGCGCCGGGCGAGCCCACGCCGCAGATATCGGTCAGCGCAAGCCCCGCAGATGAACCCAACCTGGTAGAGGTGGCGGTTGAGACCCGGAACATCGAGTTGTCGCCCGACGGAAACCACTGGCACCTGCAGGTTAACGGTGAGCCGGTGGGCATGTATGCTAATCCCCAGGTGACCTTCGACACCCGCCTTTACGAAAGCTCCGGAGAATACGAGATCATGGTGAGCCTGAACAACGCCCAGCATTGCGACTACGGCATACAGGCCATGACAACAGTAACCCTCGATGATGGGCAGTCCATGCCCACCGACCACACAAACGGCAGTGGAGACGGAGGAAGCGGAGGCCAGGAAGAGGAGATAGAGCTGGGCCGGTTGGTGGTTCAGCCCCGGTAGACCGACGTGGAACTTTATAGAGGTAGCTCGACATGATACGGCCAATATACAGGATGCCGGCGCTCCTGCTCGTTGCGGCGGGGGCGCTGGCAGCGCAGCCGGTCTACGCCCACGGCTTCGGGGAGCGGTACGACCTGCCCGTCCCCCTGGAATACTACTTGCTGGGAGCCGCGGCGACTGTGGCCCTCTCATTCGTGGTGATTGGCGTGTTTGTGAGAGGCGCGCCGGGGCTGTACGGGTACTGGCGCTACAACCTCTTTGGCCTTCGCCCGCTTGCGGCGCTGCTCCAGAGCCGCGCCTTCATCATCACAGCGCAGGCGTCCGCGGTCTTTCTCTTCCTGCTGGTGATTGCTGCGGGCATACTGGGAGACCAGTCGCCCAGCGCCAACTTCGCCCCCACCTTCGTGTGGGTCATCTGGTGGGTGGGTCTGGGCTTTTTCGTGGCCCTTGTGGGCAACCTGTGGGCGTTGATGAACCCCTGGAGTATCCTCTTTGGCTGGGCGGAGGCGTTGAACAGGCGACTCAGGCCGGACTCCGACCTGGACCTGGGATTCGAGTACCCAAGCGGGCTTGGCGCATGGCCCGCCTTTGCCCTATTCCTAGTCTTTGCCTGGCTGGAGAACGCCTTTCCGGGAGCCTCGGACCCTATCAACATCGCCCTGCTGATCCTGGCCTATTCCGCTATAACCTGGGTCGGGATGCTCCTCTTCGGCAGGCATATTTGGCTCCGCTACGGAGAGGGATTCTCCGTTGTGTTCGGCTTCCTGGCCCGGTTCGCCCCTACGGAGGCGCGGGTGACTCGCGACGACTACTGCGCTGACTGCGATGCCGCCTGCATCCCTTCCCTGGACGAGTGCGTCAACTGCTACGCCTGCTGGGAGCGCGCCGACCACAGCGAGCGCGAGCTTAACCTGCGGCCCTGGTCCGTGGGCCTCGCTCGCAGGGAGAACGTGAGCACTGACATCCTGGTCTTTGTCATACTGGTTCTGGCCGCGGTGACCTTCGACGGCTTCAAGGCGACACCCCTCTGGTTGGACATCAAAGTCGGAATCTGGGACGTGTGGTCGGCAGCGTTCAGTTCCGGGGAGTTCAGCTCCAATGCCCGCATCGCCACCGACACCCTTGGTCTCATACTGTTCCCGGCCATCTTCATCGGAACGTATCTCGTCTTCTCTCAACTGATGGCCTTGGCCGCCGGTGACGACCTACCCGTGTCCGACATAGCCCGCGCCTTCGTGTACTCCCTGGTCCCGATAGCCCTGGCCTACAACATCGCCCACTTCTTCACCCTGTTGGCGATACAGGGTCAGCTCATCATACCCTTGGCATCGGATCCCTTTGGCTACGGATGGGACCTGTTTGGCGCCGCCGACTACAAAGTAAACATCGCCCTGGTCAACGCAAAGTTCGCCTGGCTCCTGAGCGTGGGAGCTATCGTCCTGGGGCACATCAGCGCCGTCTACCTGGCCCACGTAATCGCCCTGCGCACCATGCGGGACAACAGGTCGGCAATGAGGAGCCAGTACCCCATGCTGGCCCTGATGGTGATGTACACCGTCATCAGCCTGTGGATAGTGGCACAGCCCATTCTGGGGGATGGCTAGGCGGCAATTGACGCCCCGAACGCAGCGGGATAAAATCTAAGAAACAAGTTCAGAGGTGATAAGATGCCCGTCTACGAGTACGTTTGCACTACTTGCAGGAACCGCTTTGAGAAGCTTCGCCCGATGGACAAAATGGACGATGAGGCCCCCTGTCCCGACTGCGGCAACGAGACCTCAAGAGCCCTTTCCGTGTTCGCTGCATTCATCACGGACGAATATGGCAACACGCGGGCAACTTCCAACCTTGCCGGCGGCGGCGGTTGCGCCTGCGGCGCGGGCGGCGCCTGCGGCTGCTCGGGAATGGACTTCTAGGTAGCCCTCAGCCCAGGTAGTCACTCAGTATCCCTTCCCCCGCTTGGCGGGGGAAGGTTAGAGCCTGCCCCGTACTTGATACGGGGATGGGGGTGTAGAGGCAGCAAATCAAACTCGGGCAGCAGCCTCTCGCTTGGACAACCACCGCCGGATGAACCATGCCAGCGCTGCCAGCAGCAGCGCCTGCAATATCACGCCCGCAGCCACGAAGATGGTGGCCTCCAGGAAGAACCCCTGGGTGAACAGCCGCGTCAGATAGTTCTCCCTTGGGTCCAGCATCCATAAATCGTTGCTGAAGCTGATGATGTGGAACTGCTCAAAGAGGAAGTCAAAGCCCACCAGCGAGACCAGCCCTGTCGCGGCCACCATTCCGACAGTCAGCAGGCTCCCAGCCATAACAAGGCCCGCTGCCCTGCGAAGGCTTCTGCCCCTAGACGCAGCCAACACAACCGCCATATAGACGACCATGTAGATGCCCGTGATCTGCTGGACGCTGTAGACCCCCCGCACAAGACCCTTCACGTCCCGCATGTGGAGTATCTCGTTCTGGTTGAAGAGCGGCCTCTCCTCGCCGCCAAGGACCACATTGACGTCCAGAAACTCCTCCGAGGAGTTGAAGTAGTCCCGGATCTCCTGCGCCACCGTCACTAGTTGGGCCGAGTTCAGCCCGGTCGTGCGCGTGACGTTGTATCGCTCGAAGCCGTAGGTGTACAGCTGAACGCTGCTGAAGGCAAGGCGGACGTTGGTGGTGACCAGAAACGTCGGAATGGCAAGGATAAAGGCCAAAGTTGCCAGCCGGAGCAGCAGCGCCCCAGCCAGGCGCGCATACCGCTCCCCCTCTGGTGTGCTTCTCAATACACAAGTCTCCGCACGCGCTTATTCATCCTATCTTCCTGCTCTTAGCCTGATCCCGTGTCAAGTAAATGGCAAGTTCCGTACTGATCCTTGCATCGCGCGAGCTGAAGCGCTTACAAGCGCAGCGCTGTACCCCTATTCCAAGCCCCCCTAGTTGTCGCCTGACTTGAGTTCAACTTTGAGTGACACGGCCAGATCCAGAGCCGCCCGCGTCACTCCAGCACAGGGATGTCCATCGCCAGGGATAGGTGGACGGCGTTTTATGGAGACCCCTGCCCGCTGTCGCGGTCTTCCCTGATCAGGATGTGTGCCGGGGTCTGAGGAAGACCGGAGGTCTGCCTGCGCAGTTTATGAGACAGATCACGGAATGCCCTGAGCCTCTCTGCCATGCCATCCTCCACGGACTGCTCCAGAATGTGGCGGGCCTCACTCTCCAACGAGCGGTTGTTCTCAGCGACGCGGCACTTCAGCCGCCTGAGCACCTCGTTGTCCAACCACCGCACGTTCACGGTTCCCATAACGTACCCCCAAGCAAATGATAACAGTATGATAGCATTTCACTGGTGTGGAGTGGGGGTCACTTGCCCGCCAGCTTGGGGCCTATTTTTGCCAGGCTGGGAAGGCTGTCACAGCGCATTCCCTTTTTGTATAACAAGTGCCGGGAGATCAGACTGAGTAGCTCTATACCTGTCAAAGTCTGCAAGGTTCCTATCTGTTACCCCTATTTGATACTCTACGCCGCCTCTATGTTGATGACTGATGTATCTGTCGTTTTGTACTTCATCGGTAGACAACACCCAGTAGACTACGTCGTCAATCCACACGCCAATGAAAACAAACACATCGCAGGCGTCTAACTTTAGCTGCTGAAAATTCATCCAAAACGGCTCTGAGGACCCGTAGCGGAGAGCCTTAGAGCCCAAACTGCCCCTCTTTTTTGTGTTGATGGCCCTAGCAGCCTTCACCTCGACTCTGATGTTCTCAATCCATAAGTCGTACTGTCCATCGTAATCAGGGTCAATAGACTTATTTGGTTTCAAGAGACGGCCATCCAAGTCCCTGATGTGTTCATGCCCCCATATCTCTCCGAATACTCGTGGAGAGAGTTCATAAAGCCCTAGATACCTGTTTGTAGATACATAATCTTGCCTCAGCCTCTCATACTCAGAAAACGTTACAACCTCCCTATCCAGTAGGAATGTGAGGGCGTATTCGTATTCATTAAACGGGTAAACTGATATTAAGCTCTGAAGGCGAGCAGTCAGCATTTCCTTGTCCTCGCTCCTCAACGAGTTAGCAAGGGAGTCCAAGAAATCATTAAGTTCCTTTAGATCCATCTATCGTATCCTGCTTCCTGCTCCAACTCAGGGAAGGGGTTTCTCCATTGCCACCCCGATTTTCCGGTGCCTCTAAAGCGCTCTAACCTTCGAATCGTAATCTCCGCGAACACTGGATCTATATCAAAGGTGTACACTCTTCTCTTAAGCCTTTCACCGGAAATTAGAGTGGTTCCCGAATGCGCAAAAAAATCCGTTATCAGGTCGTTTTCGCGGCTGCCCGACAAGACTATTCTATCAATTGCTCTAAGCGGTTTCTGAGCATAGCATCCAGGTACATTCTCCTCCATTCTATAGAATACTTGCTGGACGTCTACCCACACATTCCCAGCCCGAATATACTTTGACTTGCTCCGCTCTAGGTTCTCCGTAAGTCTCCCGTTGACTTCCTTGTAGTACCCTCTCAATATCTTGGGAATGTCAGTGTATTCTGCTTCAACGTTGAAGTAAGGTGAGCCTTTCACATAATAGAGGAGTTCCTGCCTTACCCACATCCAATTCCGCTGTGTCCCGTAACCTCTTTGATTTCTCAGTGTAATGAAATTCTTGGGTTTTAATTCCTTAAAGCCCCTCATCAAGACTATGAAGTCCGCAAACGGCTGAAAATCTTCTCTGTAGTCCGCACCAATCCATACATATAGATGTGAATCTTTACCCAATACTGCAACTGCACTCTGCAACCATTTTTCAGAGAATTCTAAGTATGACTGCAGGTCTACCTTGAATAGGTCAGAGGTATTCGCATTTCCAACAGCAATGTTGTAAGGGGGGTCATTGACAAGCAGGTTTGCTCTTTCGTCGCCCATGATCCTGTCCACCTCTTCTCTCTTAGTTGCATCCAACACCCCCACTCTATGCCCGCGAATAGGGTCTTCCCATATATCACCATGTTTGAGTCTGCAATATTGCAACACCTTCGCCCTAAACTCGCTGTTGAGGTCAAGCCGTTTGAGTCGCTCCGCAGTAGTCCCGTGGCTCTTGGTCTGTTCATCTGAAACCTCTTCTTCTGAAGATAAACCGAAATCGAAGAGGGTTTTCTTAGGACTATTCTTATTCATGAGACCTCGCTGTAATTGAGATTTCCCACCCCCACCCCTATTCCAAATCTCCCCAGTTGTCGCCTGTCTTGAGTTCCACCTTCAGGGGCACGACCAGGTCCAGCGCCGCGGGCATAAGCTCCTCGACCAGCGCTCTCAGGGCGTCCATCTCCTCCTGCGGCGTCTCGAAAATCAGCTCGTCGTGCACCTGGAGGATCATCCGGCTGCGCATCCCCTGCTCCTGCATCCGCTTGTCTATGCTCACCATCGCCAGCTTGATGACGTCCGCGGCGGTGCCTTGTATGGGCATATTCACCGCCATGCGCTCGGCGGCCTGCCGGATGTGGAAGTTGGAGGAGCCAAGCTCCGGGAAGTAGCGACGTCGACCGCAGACGGTCTCAAGATAGCCCGTCTTCCGAGCCTGCGCCTTGGCGTCCTCAAGGTAAATCTGGATTCCCGGGTACTTGGCAAAGTAGCTCTCGATAAACCTCGCTCCCTGGTCGGGAGCCAGGTCCGTCTGCTGGGAGATGCCAAAGGCGCTGAGACCGTAGATGACTCCGAAGTTCATCACCTTGGCGACGCGCCTCATATCCGAGGTCACGGCCTCGATTGGCACGTTGTTCACCTGAGAGGCAGTGGCAGCGTGGATGTCCTCGTCCCGCAGGAAGGCCTCCAGCAGCCCCGGGTCCCTGGAGAGGTGCGCCAGGATGCGAAGCTCTATCTGGGAGTAGTCGGCGGCCAGCAGCGTCCACTCCGGCGCTCGCTCCGCCACGAAGGCCCTCCGCACCTGCCTGCCCAGCTCCGTACGTACGGGTATGTTCTGCAAGTTGGGATCGTTGCTGGACATGCGGCCGGTCGCCGACCCTGTCTGGTTGTAGCTGGTGTGGACGCGCCCCGTGAACGGGTTGACCAGCTGCGGCAGCGAGTCCACGTAAGTCGACTTCAGCTTGGAGAGCTCACGGTACTCCAGAATGCCGTCCAGCACCTGAAGCGACCTGGGGTCTGCGTCCTCTACCCTGCCCTCGTTGAGCATCATCTTGAGGTTCTCCAAAACGGCTGCGTCGGTGGAGTAGCCCGTCTTGGTGCGCTTGGTTCGGGGCAGCCTCATCTCGTTGAACAGCACGTCCGCCAGCTGCTGGGTGGAGTTGAGCGTGAACCTGTGCCCGATTGTGTCGAACACCTCCTGCTCCAGGTTTCCGAGGCGCTCTCCCAGGTCCACAGCCATGTCCCGCAGCCGCTCCACGTCCAGGAAGACGCCGTTGCGCTGCATCCGCACCAGCACCGGAACCAGCGGCATCTCCATGCCAGCGAACACCTCCGACAGGGACTCCTCCTGCTTCAGCGTCGGCTGGAAGATGTCCTTCAGGCGCTGGGTCATATCGGCGTCGGCGGCAGCGTAGTCGGACGCCTGCTCAACAGGCACATGGGCCATAGTCTTCTGCTTGCGCCCCGTGCCAATCAGAGTGTCTATCGGCGTCATCTCCTGGTTGAGACGAGTGAAGGCCAGGTTCTTTAGACCCAGGGACTTCTCGCCAAGCAGGTGGGCCGCCACCATAGTATCGAAGTCCAGGTTGTTGACCCAGATCCCGTACTTGGCCAGCACCGTCATATCGTAGTTTCCGTTGTGGGCCGTCTTGCCCACCGCCGGGTCTTCAAACAGAGGCTTGAGGTAGTCCAAGGCTTTCTCGAGGGGTATCTGGCCGCCCTCCTGGTGCCCCAGCGGTATGTAGCAGGCCTTACCCGAAACCGCCGAGAGGGACACGCCCACCAGATCCGAGGCGATTGGGTCTTTCCCCGTAGTCTCCACGTCGAAGGTGAAGCTGCCGGCAGCCCTCATCTCCGATATGACGGCCTCCAGATGCTCCACGTCGTAGACGGTAGAGTACTCGCCCTTCTCCGCGACAACCTCCTCCTCCATGAGCACTCCCTGGGACGGCTGCTCCTGTTGGGGTATGCCCTCCGGCACCCTGGACACTATGCTCCTGAACTCCAGGTCCCGGAGAAGGCCAACCACCTGCTCGCGGTCGTACTGCCAGAAGCGGCAGGACTCGGTGTCCAGGGTGATGGGCACGCTGGTCACTATCGTCGTAAGTTCCAGACCCTGCCTCACCCTGGCCTCGTGGGATGCGAGGGCCTCCCTTATTCTGGGAGGGATCACGCTGTCTATATCCGAGTAGATGCCCTGTATGCTGCCATAGTCCTGTATCAGCTTGACGGCGGTCTTCCGTCCGACTTTAGGAACTCCGGGAATGTTGTCCGAAGTGTCACCCTCCAGCGCCTTGATATCCGGCTGCTGTGTAGGACTCAAACCTTCGTAGTATTCTCTCACCGCGGCCTCGTCGTAAACGTCTCGGCCCTGTATGCCACGGCTCAGGACCACCCGCACCGACTGGGAGACCAGTTGGAAGGTGTCGGTGTCTCCCGTCAGTATGACGGTCTCCATTCCCTGCTCCGTGGCCTGGCGGCTGAGAGTCCCCAGAACGTCGTCGGCCTCGTACTCCTCCACCTCGAAAATGGGCACGTTGAAGGCCTCCATTAGCCGCCTCACCCAGGGAAACTGGGCCCTGAGCCCATCGGGCGGCTCCGGCCTCTGGGCCTTGTAGTCGGGGAACTGGATGTGCCTGAACGTGGGTGCAGACATATCGAAGGCGATTGCGCAGTGAGTCGGCTTCCAATCCTGGATGGCCTTGATGAAGGTGTTCGTGAATGCGTAGACGCCACTCACGTCCTCGTTCGTCTTGCTCAGGGTCAGGGATTCCCGAATGCCGTGCCACGCCCTGTGCACCATAGCATGGCCGTCCATGAGCATGAGCAGCGGCGTCTCTCGCAATAGGGATGATCGATTTTCCTTGTCTTCAGGCATAGTTACCTCGCCGGATATGATGGGGCAATTATAACCCGTTGGGTGGCGCTAGCCAACGACGCCGAGAGCAACGACTGCGCCCAATAGGACGACAATCCCCACCATCTGCACCACGTTGACCCGCTCCCGGAGAAGCACCCAGGCCAGCCCCAGGGTAACTACGGGATAGGATGCGGCTATAGGCGCAATGAGGGAAACGTCCTCCCTCTCTATGCCCAGGTTGTATGTGATAAATGCCAGCGAGTCCAGCACCGCGGCGGCTATTACCAAAGCCACCGCGCCTCTACCGAAATTCGCTCCAACAGGCCGCTTCAGCGAAAGGTAGGAACCCAGGATAATCGTAGACACGACGCGGACTGAGACGACGGCAATGTACGGACCAACCTCCGCCACAATGGGTTTCCACAGCGTAAAGGCCACTCCAAAAGTCACCATCGCGGTGAGGCCGTACCAGATACCCTCGATGGAGGCGCTGCTTCTGTCTCTCGCAGAGATGAGGAGTATCCCCAGCAAGACTACGGAGATCAGCCCGCCCTTGGCCAGGCCTATGCTCTCATGGAAGAAGATGGCAGCCAGCACGGTGGTCACAGCGAGCCAGCTCGCGGACAGGGGGCTGACAATGGACACCATGCCGCGCTCAAGGCCCCGGTAGAAGAACACGTAACCCAGTGAGAACAGCAGCCCGGAAGCGACGGACAGGAAAATGAAGTCGCCGCCGGCTATGGCCTCCAGTGAGGGATAGCTGGACAGCCCCAACACCAGGGGCGGAGCTATGCCAACTCCAAGGACTATCAAGGCCACGACCGGGCTTCCCAGGCGGAGCGCAGCGTACCGCGCCAGCATATCGCTCGTGCCCCAGGCGAACATGCTGGCAAAGCCCCAGATCAGAGGGTCAGCCTGCAACGTTCAATGTCCTAATCTTCCTTACACAGTCATTCTACCGGCGTCCCCGGCAAGCCCCTGGATTCCTGCCCCCGCATCAAGTGCGGGGCAAGCTCCGCAGGAATGACGGATAAGGGGTTTCCCGCTTGTGGTGAGCCAACCATTCGAGAAGGAAGCCACAAGCCCCCTCCAGAGCCGACATACGCCTAGATTCCTGCTTCTGCAGGGATGACACAAGTAGGGGCGGTTCGCGAACCGCCCCTACTGAGGCCACTCGACGAGTGCAGCCCCGTTCAGTCTTATGCGAGCGTGCCCCGGGCGGCCTGGGCTTCCCTGGCCAAGGCCAGTACCTCTTCCGGGGTGAAGAAGCTGCGCCTCTGCCCTACCACAGAACCCTGCTCGTTGTCGTATGTGCCGTCGTAGGCCTCCTGAATCCTGTCGTACACGTACTTGACCGCCCTGCTCACGTTCGTGAAAGTCCCATCGTCGCCGGTCTCGACCTTGACCTGCTGGTTGAGAACCGACACAATCCCGTCCATGCCCGACAGCGCGCCGATGCGGTTAAGCTCTACGGCCTCTTCTCCCACAAGACCCGCGTCGAATGGTAGGTAGATGGGCCCGCCGCCGGCCTCGTCCTGACGGCTGATGCCTGTCTGGTGAATGCCTGCCTGGGTGGCAAAGACCTCCCCGATGATGGGCTGCTTGGGGGGAATGGTGCACACCTCCTGGGTCAGCAGGTCTCTAATCTGTCCAAGGACACCCAGCTTGAAGCCGGGGTCGCCGTAGACTCGGATGTAGTTGGCCATCACCTGCTCCAGGGCCGTGTTCCCCGTCCTCTCCCCAAGGCCCGCAAAGGCGACGTTGACGCGCTTGCAGCCGTACCTGTACGCGGCCATGCTGTTGGCGGTCGCCAGCCCGAAGTCGTTGTGGCCGTGGAACTCCAATTCGGCCCCGGTTTCCTGAATCAGGGTGGAGATGAGCCTGGGTATCCCCACCGGCAGCGGCGCGTAGGGGTCCGGAGATCCCCAACCTATGGTGTCGCATATGCGGAACTTGGCCCGTCCCTTCGTCTCGTCAAGCACCCGCTGGATGAAGGGTATAACGAAGCCGTAAATGTCCGCCTTGGTGGTGTCCTCCAGGTGTATCCGCGGGCGGATATCGTTCTCACATGCCGTGAGTATGGGCGCAAGGTACTTCTCGACGGCCTCCGCCTTGCTGCGATGCTTCAGCTTGTCGAAGATATGATGGTCGGAGCTGGAGGCCAGCATCCCCGTCTCCTTGATGGCGCCGCGGGATATTTCCACCAGATCCTTGATGTCCTTTGGAATGGCCCTGGTCCACGTGGTTACCTGGGGATACTGGTACTCCCTCTCCAGAAGCCGCTCCAGTGTCCACAGGTCCCTGTTCTGATAGATGAACACCTCCACCTGCTCAATACGGCCGGTGTCGTTGTCCAGCTCATGGAGGAGGTCAAAGTACTTCAGCCGCGCCTCCGATGGAAAGAGGGCGAAGTGCGGGTCCTGGGCGCCGTCCCTCAAAGTGGTGTCCGTGATGAGCTTGGGGTGGGTCTTCTCCGTATCGGGAACGACGGGCGCGGCCTCATCCTCCAAGGCCACCGGAGGAAACCGGCCGTCGTAGTAGTAGTATTGCCTTTCTGGGTTTATGTGATACTCCGCCATTACATCCCCTTCCCGTCGTGCCCTCGCACGACACTATGACCGTTACCTGTGTAGATTGCGCCCACGCCGCTCGCTGTTTGCTAATCGTCCTCAAGGGTGGACGTGTCGCCCTCCGGCAAGCCAAGCTCCCTGGCCTTGAGAAGACGCCGCATTATCTTGCCGCTGCGAGTCTTGGGCAGCGAGTCCAGGAACTCTATCTCTCTCGGCGCGACTGCCGCCGCCAGCTTCTGGCGGACGAAGCGCATTATATCGTTACGCAGCTCGTCGGAGGGCTGGCTGCCCTCGTGGAGAGACACGAATGCTTTGACCACCTCCATAGCCACCGGATCAGGTTTGCCGATGACACCGGCTTCCGCCACCGCCGGATGTTCTATGAGAGCGCTCTCCACCTCGAAAGGCCCCACAAGATGGCCCGCGGTATTGATAACGTCGTCAGTGCGCCCCACGAACCAGAAGTAGCCGTCCTCATCCATACGCGCGCGGTCTCCCGTAACGTACCATCCGTTCTTGAACTTGGAGTCGTACATCTCCTGATTGCGCCAGTAGGTGCGGAACATGGAGGGCCAGCCCGGCCGGACGCACAGGTCTCCCTCCTCGCCAGGCTCCACTTTGTTGCCGGAGTCGTCCACAATGGCAGCCTCAACGCCGGGAATGGGACGCCCCATAGAGCCGGGCCTGATGTCCATTGAAGGGTAGTTGGCAATGAGAATCGCCCCCGTCTCCGTCTGCCACCAGTTGTCGTGGAATGGCAGGCCGAGCACGTTCAGACCCCACATGACGGCCTCCGGGTTGAGCGGCTCTCCTACAGAGCACATGTAGCGCAGGCTTGAGAGGTCGTACCGCTTGGGGATCTCGTCTCCCGCCTTCATCAGCATTCGTATGGCGGTTGGGGCGGTGTACCATACCGTGACGCCGTACTTCTGTATCACCTGGTACCACGCGCTGGCGCGGAAGCCCCCCTCGTAGATAACCTGTGTGATGCCGTTGGTCCATGGCGCGGACATGCCGTAGGATGTGCCAGTGACCCATCCGGGGTCGGCGGTGCACCAGTAGATGTCGTCGTCGTGGAGGTCCAAGGCCCATCTCCCAGTGGCCATGTGCTGCAACGCGGCCATGTGGACGTGGACGGCCCCCTTGGGCTTGCCCGTAGTGCCCGACGTGTAGTGCATTATGGAGAAGTCCTCTTCAGTGGTGGGCACAATGTCGAAGTCGGACGACGCCGATGCCATCTCCTCCTCGTAGCTGATGTCACCGGGAGCCAGCGGCTCCGAGGAGCGACCGTTCTTGTTGACGACGATGACGTGCTTGAGGTCGGGCAGGTCGTCGAGAATGCCGCTGACGCGACCCCGCAGGTCGGGCGTGACGATCAGGGCCTTTGCCCCGCTGTCCTGCAGCCGGTCCTTCACCGGGTCCGGCCCGAAGGCGGAGAAGAGAGGGCCGGCAATGGCGCCCACTTTGAGTAGGGCGAAGAAGGCCACGTAAAGCTCCGGGATGCGCCCCATGAACAGGAACACCCTGTCGCCCTTCTCCACTCCAAGTTTCTTCAGGACGTTGGCGAATCTGTCGGTAAGTTCCTTGAATTGGGCGAAGGTGTACTGCTCCTCTTCGCCTCCGGCGCCCTCCCAATACATGGCTACCTTGTCTCGTTTGTGGCTCATGGCGTGCCTGTCTATGGCCTCGTAGGCCAGGTTGAGACCGCCGCCGGGCAGGCCGTCAAGCTCGCTTCTCATCTGCTGCCAGTCAAAGCTGCCGACCGAGTCGTGGTACTCCCCTATGTTGGGACGTACTTCTATCTCTTCCAGCTTGGGTTTGGCTATTACCGGATAGTCCATGGAGCCTCCTCTCTATGGTAAGGTGGGGCTTCTGTAGTATCAATTACATATTAAAGGATGGGCTGATATACACACAATCCCTAGGCGTCGATGAGGCCTCTCCTGTACTGGCACAGGTTACACCGCTACAATGGAGACCTTTGCATAACTCATTTGTTGGGACGCAGAGCCTCTTCCCCCTTAAGGGGGAAGATTGAGATGGGGGTGAATCGTGTGTGGGCACGCCCGCTTGTTAGCACCCATTTAGCCCCCATCCTGACCTTCCCCCGCGAGCTGGGGAAGGGACTTAAGGTTATCCAAAGGGCTACAATGCAGAGTATCAATAATGAGGATAACTTATGTATGTCATTCTGAGCGAAGCGAAGAATCCAAGGCGCATGAAGCGCCAACCGGCTGCTTTGGATTCCTCGTCGCTCCGCTCCTCGGAATGACATAAGAAGGGCAGTTTGACATCACAAACGCCCGTCCGCTCACCCTGACTTGTCAAAGGGTATGGCGCGGCAGAAGAGGTACACATACCGCCAGGGGTACGCTTTGAAACTCGACCCACACCTTCAAGAAGGCGTCTTCATCGACAGACACAACCGCTTCTCCGCCCGGGTGGAGGTGGATGGAGCGCAGGTAATGGCGCACGTGCCCAACTCCGGACGCATGAGGGAACTCTTCAGAAAAGGCGCAAGGGTGTTCCTGACCCCCAGGGACGGACCGGGGCGCAAGACGGCCTTTGACCTGTCTTTGGTGCAGCTGGGAGACGCGCTTGTCTCCTCCGACGCCAGGCTGCCCTCGGCGCTTGTGGATGAGGCCATTGCCTGCGGACGACTGGAGCAATTCTCGTCCTTCACGTGGAGGCGCAGAGAGGCTACCTTTTCCCACAGCCGTCTCGACATGGTGCTGGGCAACGGCGGGCTGTGCTACATCGAGGTCAAGTCTGTGACCCTGGTGGAGGATGGCGTCGCCATCTTCCCGGACGCTCCCACGACGCGAGGGGTGCGACACCTGGAGGCGCTGATGGAGGCCAGAGGACAGGGACATCGGACTGCCGTGATATTCGTTGTGCAGAGGGAGGACGCCCGCGCCTTTACGCCCAACTATCCGGCAGACCCGCTCTTCGCTGAAACGCTGCAAAAGGCCCGGACGGTCGGGGTCGAGGCGTACGCCTACCGGTGCCGTGTGTCTACGGAGGCGGTAGTTATAACAGACCCGCTTCCCGTTTTACCTGAGGATACCCACTAGAGGAGGCTGCTCGCCTTGGTTGTCACGCTCGAAGAGAGGCTTATGGACGTATACCATCGGCTGTACCAACGCTACGGGCCGCAACACTGGTGGCCCGGCGATGGCGCATTCGAGGTCATCATTGGGGCCATACTTACCCAATCGGCCTCCTGGACCAACGTCGACAAGGCCCTGGACAATCTGAAAGCCCAGGGACTTCTGGAGCCGGCTGCCCTTAGAGCCGTCCCTCTGGATGAGCTGGCGTCGCTGATACGCCCCTCGGTGTACTTCAACGCAAAGGCCCTGAAGATAAAGGCCTTTGTGGAGTACCTTGGCGAGCGCTACAACGACGACCTGGAGGCGCTGTTTCAAAGAGATGTCCAAGTCCTTCGCCCTGAGCTGCTATCAATCTACGGTATCGGCGAGGAGACTGCGGACGACATCCTGCTGTATGCCGCCGGCAAGCCCGTATTTGTAATGGACGCTTACACCCGGCGCATACTTGGCAGGCTGGAAGTGACGCCTGCCCAGGACAAGTACGCCTCATACCAGGCCCTCTTCATGGATAACCTCACCCACGACGCGCCGCTGTTCAACGAGTACCACGCGCTGCTGGACCGCCACGGGGTGGACACGTGTCGAAAAAGAGAGCCTCTCTGCGGCGAATGCTGCTTGCTGGACGTGTGCCCTACGGGAGCGCAGAGGACCGCCGGACAGGAGTGACTGGAGCGCATTGAGCCGTCGGTCCTACCTCTCAAATGGTTCGACATGCTCACCACGAGCCGATCGAAGGGAGTGAGCGGGGGTCAAAGGCCCCGACCACTCCCCTAAGAGCCTTGGCACTCCACTACCGATAGGGTATAGTTTGATTCCAGGATGGTTGTGGCAGCAGAAGGACAACCCCAAGCGCCCACAGGAGGACGGCAGTAGATGGATTTCTTCGGAATAGGCCCCATAGAGGTCCTGCTTATACTGCTCATTGCCTATCTGGTGCTGGGACCGGCCCGAATGATAGATATGGCCCGCTCCCTCAGCAGCTTCGTACAGGAAGTGAGGCGCACCACCAGCGAGCTGCCGGACCTGCTGGCGCTGGAGGAGGCATCAAAGAACCCTCCACCTGAGAGGGAGGAGGAACAGAAAGCAAAGCCGACCGGCAGCGACTCCGAGGAGGGAGGGCCCGTTGGCAGATAGAGAGCTTTCCCTTACCGGCCACCTCGTAGAGCTGCGCCGCAGGCTCGTCATATCCGCCGCGGCCCTCGTAGCGGGCACCGGCGTGGCGTTTGGCTTTCACCGGATAATCTTCGACCTGCTGATGGTTCCGGCCCAGGGCTTCGAGTCCCTACAAGGCCAGAAGCTGATCTTCACCCAAGTTACGGAGATGATCGGGATTACAATGAAGGTCTCCCTCATGGGCGGCCTCGTGCTGGCCTTCCCCGTGATCCTCTTCCAGGTGGTGATGTTTGTGGCCCCCGGCCTGACCTCCAGGGAGAAGCGTTACCTGTACGCCCTTTTCCCCGGGGCCATTCTTTCCTTTGTGGCGGGCGCGGCCTTCGGGTACTACGCTCTCCTGCCTCCGGCCCTCAACTTCCTGCTGGAGTTCGGGTCGGACATAGCCACGCCTATGATAAGGATTGGCAACTACATCAACCTGGTGGTGACGCTGTTGTTCTGGCTGGGAGTGGCCTTCGAGACTCCACTGGTCCTCTTCTTCCTGAGCAAAATAGGACTGGTCACCCCCAGGTCTCTGGCCCGGCAGCGACGCCTTGCCGTAGTGCTGGCCTTTATACTTGGCGCCCTAATAACCCCCACCTTCGATCCCGTCAACCAGAGCCTCGTAGCCCTGCCCATCATTTTCCTGTACGAGCTTGGCATTGTGCTTTCCAGAGTGGCCCGCCTGGGGAACAAGTCCGGCGTGGAGATGGCCCCCTCGGAGTCCTCCGGCGGCTAATTTCGCCCACAAAAGAGTGCGCCCCGCCGGATGACGGGGCGCACTGTGCAAATAACCTGAAACGATCCTAGGACTCCGCCTTGCCCTTCCTCTTCCTTCCGCTCGGTTTGGTCTCCACAACGACCTCGCCCTCTTCCTGCCCGGACTGCCCCTTGCGAAACTCCCTGATACCCTTGCCAAGCGCAGAGCCTATCTCAGGCAGGCGGCCCGCGCCAAATATAATCAGTATGATGAACAGAATGATTACCAGCTCTGTGGGTCCAATTCTCGGCATACCCTTATCTCCTCACAGGCTCCCCGAATTTGGCAACAATAGTATATCCCAATGACGCCGTAGTCAATAGAGCATATTATGTGCGCCTCCAGTACCTGCCCTACTCCCATCCCGGACTGAAAGCCTCACCATTGAACTGCTTCCCAATTGTGTCGGAATTTGTAGGAACCCTTCCAGTAATGTGTGAGCCTATACCCTTGTTGTGACATTACTTGGAGCCTAGAATTCTATATGTAACAGTATAGCGCAGCGCGTTTGACGCGCTAAAAAGAGGCATAGGATGAGCTTGCGCACCTTTAGCAAAATCGCTGTGGTCGTGGCTATTCTGCTTGGCATAGGCATGGTTGCCCTGGGCGTGATATTCATCCTAATGGGATACGGCGCCAAGAGCGACATTTTAGAGAGGCCCTCCTTAAAGAGAAGGTCATCACCGGCGCTGACTCCGCAATCCCCGACGTGCTGGTAGAAGACGTAGAGACGGCAAAGGCCCAGCAGGACACCATAGAGGCCCATACCTTCGGCAGATTCGGGCCGTACTCAGGCATGGAGCGGGACGACCCCAACCGGGACGTGTACATCAAGGGTCTGACGCTGAGAAACGCTCTGAACCTGGCAGTGGTCGGATTTGGCGTGGCTGACCTTGCGATAGGCATAGGCTGGGTAACCGTGGTGCTGGGGCTGATGATCGCCGGCCTCGCCATACCCGTCCACCTGCTTATGATGAAAGTGTGGAGACCGGAGCCAGGCTACTACTAAGGCGAATCCCGCCGTGAACGGCTTTGCACTTGGGCGACATATGACTATGGTCGTGACTATGGTACAATAGGGCATCACTCCAAGACAGGAACGACATCATGGAAACGAGCAACTACAAGGCAAACGGACCCAGGACTATTAAGGCCTCGGAGTTCAAAGCGAAGTGCCTTCAGCTGATGGACGAGGTTGCAGAAACCGGCGACGAGATCGTGATAACCAAGAACGGCCGCCCGGTCTCGCGGCTGGTGCCGTACCGCGAGAAGCCCAAGTCCTGGTTCGGGCGTGACAGGGACATCATCCAGATCCACGGCGACATTGTTGAACCCATAGACGTGGAGTGGGAAGCCATGTCAGACCCTGACCGTCTGTTCAACCCGTGATTCTCCTAGACACGCAGGTCTTGGTCTGGAATCGCTTTGGTGACAGGCGACTTGGACGGCGAGCACGCCGGGAGATCGATGACGCTGTACGCGAGTCAACCGTCGCCGTGTCGGCCATATCCTTCTGGGAGATCGCCATGCTCCACTCAAAGCGCAGGATCACGCTGCTTCAAGACGTGGGCTCTTGGCGCGACACGCTCCTACAGGAAGGGTTAGTCGAGATTCCGGTGGACGGAGCCATTGGCATCCGGGCCAATGAACTCACCGATTTTCACCCTGACCCCGCCGACCGCCTCATAGTTGCCACTGCGCTGGGCGGGCACAGGCTCGTGACCGCAGACCGACGCATCCTCGACTGGCCCGGCGACCTGGACAGGCTGGACGCGACCCAATAGTGAGTCCGCGCCGCGTCGGGTATACTGGGACAAACCTTTGAAGGGAGTGCGCGCAATGACATCCGAGAATAGAGCAATCCTCTTTGAGAAACAGGGAAACATCTGCATCATCACCCACAACCGCCCTGAAGCTATGAACGCCCACAACTACCAAGCCACATACGAGGAGGCCGAGGCCTACAAGGAGTTCGAGCGTGACCCGGAGCTCAGGGTCGCCATTGTCACCGGCACAGGAGACAGGGCCTTCTCCGCCGGCGGCGACCTGAAGGAGCGCGCCACGGACTACGAGAGCTTCCTCAAGCGAGGCCGTGTGCACAACCCCCTGAACACTCTGAACAAGCCGGTCATCGCCGCCGTCAACGGCATCGCCCACGGCGGCGGGTTCGAGGAAGCCCTGGGATGCGACATCATTGTAGCGGCCGAGCACGCGGAGTTTCGCCTGCCTGAGCCCCTGCGTGGTATCGTCCCCGGCGCAGGCATCCATCACCTCCCCCGTGTCATGCCCTTCAAACAGGCCATGTCCTACCTGCTGACGTGCAAGGCCATTACCGCCCAGGATGCTCTCAAGTGGGGCATCGTGAGCGAGGTTGTGCCCAGAGCCGAGCTTATGGACTGCGCCATGCGATGGGCCAACGACATTCTGGAGTCCGCCCCCATTGCCATTTGGAGCATCAAGCACTACGTGCGGCAGGGGATGAACATGACCATAGACGCGGCAATGGAGATGAACAGCAGCCGATGGGTGATGGGGTCCGAAGACGCCGTCGAGGGGCCGAAGGCCTTTGTGGAGAAGCGCAAGCCCGTCTGGAAGGGGCAGTAGGCACAGCCGCGACCCAACCATTTTGGTGTAATCTATGCTTGAACGCTGCACTTCTGACATGCGACTCGACTCATCCCGTGCGCAACTCGTCCTGGAAACCGCCGCCCCGGGCCACCGGCTCCTTTCCATGACTCCCGCTACGGCTGCCTTTACCAACGACGTCCACATTCTCGATGTCGCGTCTCCCGGAGGCAGCCGGCTCCGGCTCGTCGCCAAGCGGTTGACGGACGAGCCCGACCCTCAACGCGCAACCGCAGAATTCCACGGACTGAAAATCGCGCGGAAGCACGGCATTCCTGCTCCCGAACCCATCCTCCTTGACGCCACCGGCGAACTGCTCGGATTCCCGGGAGTAGTCACAACCTTCGTCCAAGGGGCGCAGATCGCCAGTCCGGAGAACCCAACTGAGTGGGCTAGAGACCTCGCCGATCTTCTCCTCAGAATACACGCCATCAGCCCGAATACTGAGGAACGGCAATACATATACGATGGCAACGACGAAGGTCTCCACTTCCTGAAAGGCAAATGGCCCGAGGCAAAGGCCGGTCATCCGCTTTCAGATGTCATCTACGGCGCCATACGAGAACTGCGGCCCTACATCCGAAAAGTTCCGCCGGTGTTCCTCCATTTGGATTACTGGCCGGGCAATGTTCTGTGGCTCGATGGTCGTGTGTCCGCAGTGCTTGACTGGGACGCCGCGGCTTACGGCGACCCTGCACTGGACGTTGGTTACTTCAGGATGAACATGCACCTGAGGGGCATCAAAGAGACTGCCGACATTTTTCTGAAGCGCTACGAAGCCGTATCCGGCCCTGTGCAAAATCTCGGTTTCTGGGAGCTCGCCAGCGCCGCGCGTCCGCTGCCTGATCCGGCGGCTTGGACCCCTGCATCTCGTGAGATGGGCGACCTCACAGCTACCGACGATAGAGCGGACAGCGACTACTACGAGTTCGTGGCAGACGCGATACAACGCGCCCGTGACGGGATTTGAGGACTTAGGACTTAGGGAGAGGACCTCACACAAGCACATCGCCGACACTCAATAACCTAATCCGACCGCGTCCCCAAGGCGGCACAGCCGCGAACGGCCCTCGCCTTGACACCTAGGCTCCGTTGAAGTAGATTAGGGGCGGTCGAGTGCGCCCCTGACTCGGCGTGGCTGCGCGCCTTTCGAGAGGTGGCCTAGCTACGACCAAAGGCCAAGTCGCCGACAAAGTTAACGTAACAGAGGAAGCTATGGACTTCGAGTTGCAGTACACCAAGGAGCAGGAGGAGTTCCGCAAAGAGGTGCGGAGTTGGCTGGAGCAGAACGCCAAGGTCCCCGATGAGTTGGGCAAGCTGCCCCTTGAAGAGGGGGAGATGACTTGGGAGATGTTCCAGTGGGCCCGGGACTTCCAGAGAAAACTGGGAGGCAGGGGCTGGCTCTTCCCAACCTTCCCCAGTGAATACGGAGGCGGCGGACTCTCCCCGGACCAGGGCATCATTCTCCGTGAGGAGCTTGGCCGGGTAGAGTACCCGGAAGCCTACTACCAGATAGGGAACCTGGCGATGTCGGCCATCTATGTTCACGGCACGGAGGAGCAGAAGCAGCGGTTCGTCGAGCCGATAGCCAAGGGCGAGATGGCGTGCTGGCAGGCCTTCACCGAGCCGGAGGGTGGCTCCGACCTGGCGTCCCTCAAGACCAGGGCGGTCAAAGACGGCGACGACTTCATCATCACGGGCCAGAAGATGTGGATCGGCGACCAGTTTGAGCCGGACATGCTGTGGACGCCCGTGGTGACGGACCCGGACGCGCCCCGGCACCAGAACCTGGGGGCCTTCCTGTTCCCGGCCAACCTCCCGGGCATCACCATCCACGAGCTCAACTTGGTGGTCAACCGCAGAAAGCGCCTCATCTCCTTCGACGGCGTGCGAGTCTCCCGCGAGTACCTCATCGGCGAGGAGAACCAGGGATGGCGGGTCATCTCCACCAGCCTGGAGCTTGAGCACGGGGCCGGTGGGGCCATTCAGGAGCGAGACAAGCTGCTGGACGACATCATCCAGTACACCAAGGACACCGTTCGCAACGGCCAACCCCTGAGCAAAGACCCCTTCGTTCAGCAGGCCATGGCCGACAACTTCATCGAGTCCAACATTCAGCGCCTGCTGGGACTGCGCAACTACTGGATGTTCAACAACGGCCAGAATGTTACCTATCACGGCTCCCAGAACTCGTTCCTCAACAAGCACTTCGCTGTTACCAAGGCGTCGCGGGTGCTGAACGTCCTGGGGCCGTACGCAATCATCAACGACGAGAAGTGGGGAGCTTTGGAGAGGCGAGTGGAGATCAACCAGCGAAACTCGCTGGTCGGCCTGCACCCGGGCGGCACCTACGACGTCCAGAAGCTGATCATGGCCCGCCGGCTGGGCATCAGCAGGACCCAGGAGCGCGCCGCTCCCACCCACGCCACCACACAACCGAGGTAATTTACAAGACAGGCTTACCCCCGGAGAGAACGCCATAAATCGACAGGAGGGACGGAGCTATGGACTTTGAAATCCAGTACACCACAGAGCAGGAGGAGTTCCGCATGGAGGTCCGAGCCTGGCTGGAGACCAACGCCAAGGTCCCGGAGGAGCTGGGACCCATCCCCCTGGAGTCCGGGGCAGTAAGCCGCGAGATGTGGGAATGGGGCAAGGAGTTCAGACGGAAGCTGGGAGAAAAGGGCTGGCTCTTCCCCCTGTGGGACGAGCAGTTCGGCGGAGGAGGACTGACTCCAGACCAAAATTTCATCATCCAGGAGGAGTTGGAAAACGTAGACGTTCCCAGGATTTACTCCAACAACTTCGCCATGCCGGCCCTCTTCGTATACGGGACCGAGGAGCAGAAGCAGCGATTCCTGAGGCCCCTGTGCGCCGGTGAGGTCATCTGCTGGCAGGGATTTACCGAGCCGGAGGGCGGCTCCGACCTAGCCTCTCTGAGGACCAGGGCCGTCAAGGACGGCGACGACTTCATCATCACCGGCCAGAAGATGTGGATCGGCGGTCAGTTCGAGGCCGACTTCATATGGACGCCGGCCGTCACCGACGCCGACGCGCCACGTCACCAGAATCTGGGCGCCTTTATGATTCCCGCCGACCTGCCCGGCATTACCATCCATGAGCTTAACCTGATGGTCAAGGACAGGAAGCGGCTGGTCTCCTTCGACGGCGTACGCGTCCCACGGGAGTACCTGGTGGGAGAGGAGACCCAGGGTTGGCGCGTAATCTCCGCCAGCCTTGAGATAGAGCACGGCGCGGCCGGAGCCGTCCGAGAGAGGGACTCCCTGCTAGAGGACGTGATCCAGTACTGCAAGAACACGGAGCGGAACGGGCAACCACTGAGCAAGGACCCCTTCGCACAGCAGGCTATGGCGGAAAACCACATAGAATCCAACATCCAGAAGCTGATAGGGTTGCGCAACTATCACATGTTCAACTCGGGGCAGACCTCCACCTACCACGGCTCGCAGAGCTCCTTCCTGGGCAAGCACTACAGCGTGAGCAAGGCGGAGCGCGTTCTGGAGGTACTTGGCCCCTATGCCCTCACGGAAGACCCGGAGTGGGCGCCGCTGAAGGGCCGTGTGGAGGTCAACCAGCGATCCTCGCTGACCACCCTGCATCCGGGCGGCACCTATGACGTCCAGAAGCTCATCATGGCTCGGCGTCTTGGTATCAGCCGGACCCAGGAGAGGGCCGCCCCCACCCACGGACCGACGGGTGGCTCAAGCTCGTCCGGAAGTTAGGTTAGCCCGGTCAGGCAAACACCCACCAATCTGGGAGGTTAGCTGATGGATTTCACTATACAGTACACCAGGGAGCAGGAGGACTTCCGCAAAGAGGTGCGGGACTGGCTGGAGCAGAACGCCAGTTACCCCTCTGAGCTGGGAGACATTCCTCCTGAAACCGACCACTACACCGACGAGATGAAGCAGTGGGGCCTGGATTTCACCAGAAAGCTGGGCGAGAAGGGCTGGCTCTTCCCCCTTTGGGATAAAGAGTACGGCGGAGGCGGCCTCACCGCAGACCACGATATCATCATCAGGGAGGAGTTGGACCGTTACACTGTCCCGGAGGTCGGCAAAGGTGATTTGCAGGCCGGATCCATCGCAGTGCACGGCACGGATGAGCAGAAGAAGCGTTTCCTTAGCCCCATACTGCGCGGCGCGGCGGTGTGCTGGCAGCTCTTCACAGAGCCTAACGTTGGCTCCGACTTGGCGTCGCTCCAGACGCAGGCCGTTAGGGACGGCGACGACTTCATCATCACCGGGCAGAAGGTCTTCGTCGGCGACTCCTACAAGCCCGACTGGCTCTGGGCGCTGGCGGTGACTGACCCGGATGCGCCCAGGCACCAGAACATGGGGGCATTCTTCATGCCTGCAGACCTGCCCGGCATCACCATCAACGACCTGAACCTGGTGGTGCAGAGGGGCAAGCGCATGGTGTCGCTGGACGGCGTGCGGGTGTCCAGGGAGTACCTCGTTGGCGAGGAGACCCAGGGATGGCGGGTCGCTCAGACAACCCTGGAGCTTGAGCACGGAGCGGCGGGCTTCCTCGGAGAGCGGGACTCCGTTGTCAGGGATGCCATAGAGTACACCAAGGAGACCGTACGCAACGGGCAGCCCCTGAGCAAGGACCCCTTCGTGCAGCAGGCTATGGTGGACAACTACATCGAGACCAATATCCACCGGCTGCTGGGGCTTCGCAACTACTGGATGTTCAACAACGGGGAGCAGGTGACCTACCACGGCTCCCAGAACTCCCTCCTGTGGAAGGAGTTTGCTCTGAAGGCCGCCGACCGCATCCTGCACGTCCTGGGGCCCTACGCCCTGGCGAACGACAAGAAATGGGGCGCTCTGCAGAACAAGGTGGAGCACCACCAGCGCGAGAGCCTGGTCAACGCCCACCCGGGAGGCACTCTTGAGGTGCAGAAGCTGATCATGGCCCGGCGGCTGGGCATCAGCAGGACACAGGAGCGAGCCGCTCCTACCCAGGCTCCAACGCAGCGCGGGTAGCGCATAACACAACCATAGACTGAAAAAGGGGGTTACCTCGCTCATGGCAAGGTAACCCCACAGGTGTCAGAGAGTCAGCAAAATGGACTTTGAGCTACAGTACACAAGAGAGCAGGAAGAGTTCCGCCAGGAGGTACGGGCTTGGCTGGACGAGCACGCCAACTGCCCGCCTGAGCTGGGCGAGATACCCATTGAACCGGACAACATGACCTACGAGATGTGGCAGTGGGCCCGGGACTTCCAGCGCAAGCTGGGAACCAAGGGCTGGCTCTACCCTCTATGGCCCAAGGAGTACGGCGGAGGCGGCCTGACCGCAGAGCACGACATCATCATCAAAGAGGAGCTGCAGAACAAGAAGTATCCCGTCGCCTACTCTATGGCGAACATGGCAATGCCGGCCATCTTCGTCTACGGCACGGATGAGCAGAAGCAGCGGTTCCTTAACCCAATGCTCCAGGGCGACAAGATTCCTTGGCAGCTCTTCACCGAGCCTTCGGTCGGCTCAGACCTCGCCTCTCTGATTACCAGGGCCGACAAGGACGGAGACGATTTTATCATCAACGGCCAGAAGACCTTTGTCGGCGGACACCACTCCCCGGACTACCTCTGGACACTGGCGGTCACGGACCAGGACGCCCCCAGGCACCAGAACATCGGCGCATTCATAATCCCCGGCGACCTTCCCGGTATCACTATAAAGACCCTTGACCTGGTGGTGAAGGAGGGGAAGCGCCTCATCTCCTTTGACGATGTCCGGGTGCCCCGCGAGTACCTCATCGGGGGAGAGACCCAGGGATGGCGCGTAGCCCAGACCACCCTTGAGATAGAGCACGGCGCTGCCGGATTCGTCGAGCAGAGGGACACGCTGCTGGAGGAAATAGCCAAATACTGCAAGGACAGCCTCCGCAATGGAAAACCTGTCAGCCAGGACCCATTCGCCCAGCAGGAGCTTGTCGGTCTTCACATAGAGGCCAACATCCAGCGGTTGCTGGGTCTGCGCAACTACCATATGTTCAACACCAACCAGCCGGTGACGTACCACAGCTCCCAGAACTCCCTCATCGGCAAGGACCTTACGATGAAGGCGGCGGAGCGGGTACTGAACGCCCTGGGGCCATACGCCCTCACAAACGACGACAACTGGGGCCCGCTCAACGGCAGGGTGGAGTACCACTTCCGCCACGAGCTGGCTTCCAACCATCGCGGCGGAACCACTGACGTACAGAAGCTCATCATGGCGCGGCGCATCGGCGTCAGCAGGACACAGGAGCGCGCCGCCCCTACACAAGGAACCCAGGCCGGTTAGCCGGAGGTAATGCCTTACCCAACCTTATTGAGCCTTCAGTTGTAACTTCGATAAACAAGAGAGCTATCACAAAGTGGATAGCTCCAAAGACCCGAACAGGGAGTTGAGAAAGGAGCTAACATGGACCTGTCATTGTCAACGGCGCAGGAGCTACTGAGGGATGCGGCGCGGGATTTCCTCGCCCAGGAGTGCCCTCGGAGCTTCGTAAAGGAAGTGGATGAGAGTGAGACCGGATTCTCTACCGAGCTGTGGCAGAAGATGGCTGAGTTGGGCTGGATTGGGATGATAATCCCGGAGGAGTACGGAGGAGGAGGCAACAGCTTCATGGATCTGGGGGTCCTGTACGAGGAGATGGGATCGGCGTGCATAAGCTCGCCCCATCACTCCTCGGTAATCCTGGGAGGACTCACTCTACTGGATGCGGGGAGCGACCAGCAGAAGCGCGATATACTCCCGTCCGTTGCCAATGGACAGCGAATCCTTGCCTTCGCCCACACTGAGCCGGACTACGGCTGGGGCCCTGAGTCCATCAACCTGCCGGCTACGCGCAAGGACGGCGGCTTCGTTCTCAACGGGACCAAGCTGTTCGTGCTGGACGCGCAGGTGGCCGATCAGATAGTGGTGGTCGCCCGGACCAGCTCAGGCGGCTCCCCAGAGGAGGGCATCACCCTCTTCCTGGTGGACAAGAACGCCCCAGGCGTTGCCTCCCGCATAGTGAGCGGGTGGACCGGCGACAAGATGAACGAGATCACCTTCAACAACGTGGAGGTCCCGGATTCCGCGGTCATAGGCCCGGTGGACGGCGGCTGGCCCACCGTCGAGCGCGTCCTGGACAGGGGCGCAATCGCCATGTGCTCCTACATTGTAGGCGGGCTCCAGCGGCTCCTGGACATCACCGTGGAATACAGCAAGAACAGGATAGCCTTCGGAGTGCCCATCGGCACCTTCCAGCGTGTGCAGGACTGGATCATAGTCATCGTGAACGATCTGGAGTCCGCTCGCTGGACCACCTACGAAGCGGTGTGGAAGCTGGACTCGAATAGACCCGACGCCGGCCTCGCCATCTCCATGGCCCAGGTTGTGGCAAGCGAGGGCTACCCCCGCAGCGCCGAGGCGTCTCACCACGTACACGCCGGCATAGGGATTGACAAGGAGTACGGCCTCTACCTCTACACCAAGAAGGCCCGAACCCTCCTCAGCTACCTGGGAGACCCGGTTTACCATCGAAAGCGTGTGGCTCGCTTCCTGGAAATGTAGACCTCTTATCCCAGGGGCGCCACTCCCCTGCCCTGTAACACGACGGCGCCGGCTCTCGAATGAAGGTCGGCGCCTCACTTTGTCCAAAAGCAAATACGCCCACGCCAGATCTTGGTTACTCTAGCTCCTTTCCGGTTTTCCGTAGACCACTCCCCACAGCCGACTCGTAATTCGCCGGAACCACCGTCGAAGGCGCGCCACTCTACTCCCTCCGACGACAGTCCCATTTGCAGCGGGCACGTCAAAGCTAAAGAAAGCACCCTTTGCGCGGACTGAGATCGGCCGAGGTGGAAGAACGACCCCCAGCTGTTCGAAAGTCGACCTCACGACTTCCTCTAGGTCATCCACCTGTTGACGGATGTCCAATCTCAAATCTTTCTGTTCCTCACTCAGCCTAGAGATCTGTTCCAAAAGCGCATCAACATTTTGACTTACTAACTGTTCTGCCTCGGACTTGTCCCTTGTTAGCATATAGGCGACGGCCAGCACCGCAGACGCCGACCATAAGAAAAATACAAATGCATAGACAATGACCTGCAGAACAAGGGGGGCAGGTCCAAAGTGAGCTAATATCGGAGTCACAATCACCGGCAGCAACGTAGTTATGCCGATAGTCTTGTAGTGATAAAAGGAAAGACTTCTCAACCACCGCCGAATGCTGAGGTACATTTATGTGCCCTCTAAGTGTGCCTCTGGTACTTTTGTTGCCGCGGCGATAATGCCGTCCCCAAGGATATGGTGAAAAAAGAGTGTTTTCTGTGACACCTATGTGTGACTTCTCAGGGAACGCGTGGATACCCGGAGATGTCGATCCCCTCGCTCAGGAGGAACGCCTCGTCCGTGACGATGTTGCCGGTAAAGCTGCGAGGCTCCTTAACGCAGATGGCTACCGCCGCGTCAGCCATGATCTCCCCGTCCACGTAAGCGCCGTGCATAGCCTCCACGCCGCCGCTGTGGTACGCCGTCCCCTCCGATGCTATGCTCCTGGCGGGAAGCAGCCCGTTTACGGCTATATTGAGTCGAAAGGCCTCGTGGGCAAAGCCTTGGGTTAAGCGGTCCAGCGCGGCCTTGCTCACGCCTCCCACGGTGAAGCCGGGGTATGTGCTGGTGGTCACGTCGTCATACGGGCCGCTCCCCGGGCCCTTTGACGCGCTCCCGCTGATGTTGATGATGTGACCTCCGCCCTGCTCTATCATTTGGGGCAGCACGGCGCGGCACGTCATAAACGGGCCTCGAATGTTGATTCGATAGGAGAGGTCCCAGTGACGGGGCTGGACTTCAAGGACGGTGCCCGGAGTGTAGATGGCGGCGTTATTAACCAGGATGTCCACCCGCCCGTACTCATCCATAGTCCTCTTCACCAGGTCCTCGATCTCCTCGTCCTTGGTAACGTCGCAGCGAACGCCTATGGCGATGCCTCCTTCAGTCCGGATGCGCTCCACGGTGGTGTCGATGCTGCCGGAGATGCGATAGTCTCCCTCCCTCTCCGTCCTGGCCGCCACCACGACGCGAGCGCCCTCCCGGGCGAGCACCACCGCTATGTCCCTGCCAATGCCCCGGCTGGCTCCGCTAACAATGGCTACTCTGCTATCCAGCTTTCCCACGAGTCCTCCTTACAAGCGCAGCTTGATTGCTTTTGACAGACGTTGCAGGCATACGCGCCTTCTCCGAGATCCCTTTGGGTAACTCCGGTGTATCTCCCAGAAGAGGTTATCTTCTCTGTCATTCCCGTGAAGCTTGCCCCGTACTCCGATACGGGGACGGGAATCTAAAGCGTATCTTCCAAGGCATCGTAGTATTGCCCGACAGCGTTTTTAGATTCCTGCTTCCGCAGGAATGACGGTTTATGGGAATTCGTCCAAGGTTATTCAAAGGTCTACGCCGCCGGGACGGGCTATTCCGGGACCTTGGGCGGGCGCGCCGTCAGGATGAGCGTAAGCGCGAGCAGTATGGAAAAGGCCAGGACGGTGAACGCAAGCCTGTAGCTGCCCGTCACGTCGCGGACGGTGCCGGCGAAGACCGGCCCAATCACACCGCTTATGAGCGTTATGGGGGTCATCATCCCGCGAATAGTGCCAAACCACTTGCGCCCAAAATACTCCGCCTGTATGGCCGGGATCAGAGGCAGCACGCCGGCGTAGGTAGGAGCGTACAGCACAAGAAAGAAGATTATCCCCGGCGTCCCGTCCACATATGCGAAGAGAATCAGTCCCACGGACTGAATGCTAAAGCAGGAAGCCATTACGTAGCGTTTCGGGAAGATATCGCCCAGCCAAGCGAAGATGACGCGGCCCGGCGCGCCAATCAGGGCCATTATGCCTAGCACGGTGCCCGCCTGGGTCAGCGACATGCCCCGCTCCTGGAGGAATGGAATAAGGAAAACGGCTATTGTGCCGGAAACGAGCTGCCGCGCCGCGAAGGTAAATGCGACCGCATAAAACGCCCTGACTCGCAGCGCCTGAAGGGGTGAGAAGTTTGCCTCCTCCTCTTCCTGCGGCGCTTGACTGGCCGCCGGGGTTGCAGAAGTCTGGGACGTGCCCGCAGCCGTCTCCGCGTGGGTTGCGCTGCCCGCCTGGTCTGCTTCCTGTGGGGTCGCTCTCCTTCTTGGCGGCTCGCCGTCGGGCAGGTATCCGTAGGGTTCCGGGCGGTGCCTGACAATGCAGGCCAGGGGATATCCCACCAGCATCGTGAGCAGGCCGGCCACCAGGAACCCGCTTCGCCATCCGAACTGGGCGAGAAAGTAGGTAAGCGGGACGACCATTATTCCCCCGAAGCTGAGGCCCAGCGTGGCAAACCCCATCGCCCGGCTTCGCTTTCGCCGGAACCAGTTGGCGATCGACACATCCACTGCTCCGCCACCCATTCCAAAGCTGCCGCCAAGCTGCACCATTAGAATCATCACCAGGTAGAAGTAGAGGAGGGACTCCGTGCGGCTCAGCAGTACGTAGCCGGCTCCCGTCAGGGTGATTCCCACAAACATCATCTTGCGGGGGCCGATACGGTCGAAGAGGTATCCCGCAGGCAGTGCCAGGAACCCACCCTCCAGTCTGGCGAGGGACAGCACACCCGCGACGGCGGCCCTTGACCAACCGAAGTGCATCACCAAGGCATTGAAGAAGGCGCTGAACCCGTAGTAGCTGAAGGTGGCGAAGACCGTCCGCAATATGATGCCGACAAGGACTATCCACCACCCGTAGAAAATGCGGGGCTGGGACCGTTCCTGCTCGGTGTCGTGCGTCTGCATTTGTGGTCTCCAGGCATCGGCGTCAAGATCGCTCGTCGCGAGCGGAGCGCTTCGACCGCCTGTCTGCTCCGCCGATTATACAGCATCGGCTTTCGTGATGGCTATGTTTTCAAGAACGCCACAGAGAGAAACGCCGAGAGAGCGTGCGTATCATCGCCTTGGGTGAATGAAGTCAGCCACAAGCGAGGGTGAAGCAGGCGTGGCCCAACCAAGTTATGCCGACACCGACCTGTAATCTGGCAAGGCGTCGTCGCCGATAACAAATTACGTTGTGATAGGCTGGACCAGGCTTTGGTTAGGAGGGCAAAAGCCGACGGTACTTAACTCTCCCCTTTAATCTTGCCTATGCCCGCCCATGCCGTGGGGACAGCTAGCGCCGCCATCACCATCTTTATGGCGTCTCCCGGGATAAAGGGCGTCAGTCCCCACTCGAGCACCTTGTTACCTGGCACATAGAGCGCCAGCCAGGGGAGCCCTACAGCGTATATCGCAACTTCGCCCATGAACATCGCCGCCAACAGCTTCAAAGGGTTACGTCCCCAGCCGCGCTCGACCAAGTAGCCCACTATGGCGGCCGCCAGCACAAACCCAATCAAATAGCCCCGGCTTGCTCCTGCTATTGCTCCCTCCGGAGCGAAGACCGGCAGGCCGACAATACCGGCTCCCAGGTAGACCAACATGCTGGCAGTGCCTCTCTTGCTTCCCAGCACCGCTCCTGATAGCAATACGGCAAAAGTCTGCCCCGTGATGGGTACGGCCGGGTTGATGTAAACTGCTATCTGGGCGGAGAGCCCGGTTAGTGCGGCGTATCCAACAATCAGAGCTACATCCAGTAACAGATTTCGCCTGGGGATGATGGCGTCGGCCAGAGTGGTGTTTCGGGTTATCGGAGCTTGCATCTGCCACAACTCCTTTGTGAATCTTTGTACAGACTGGCTACAGCTTAACAGAGGCGCTAAAGAGGGTCAATATAACTTGACACCCCATCGACCTGATGATAAATTCAGCAAGAGTCGACGGAATAAAACGTGCTGTGAATCCAGCGGAGTCGAGATGATTACTCAGCGAAAAACAGAGCTTCTCAAGACTCTGGTCGGAGACTATATCGAGTCGGCCAATCCGGTCGGCTCCGAGTCGTTTGCCAAGAAACACTCCCTTGGCGTCAGTCCGGCCACGGTGCGAAACGACCTGGCGGACTTGGAGGAGCAGGGCTACATCACCAGGCCGCACCACTCCGCGGGCGCCGTTCCCCTGGACAAGGGATACCGCTTCTACGTCGAGACCATGCCACTGGTGGAGGAGCTTACACCGGAGTCCCAACACACCCTCCGTTTCCAGTTCACCAAAGCGGAGCGTGACATTGAGGGCTGGACCCGCCTGGCAGCTACCCTGCTGTCGCAGCTGGTCAACAACGTCGGCATGGTAACGTATCCCAGGGAATCTGAGTCCCGCCTCATGCGCATAAACCTGGTGCCTATCCAGGAGTCCTTGGCCTTTCTTATTCTGGTGCTCCAGGAAGTCAAACTCAGGAAGCAGCTCCTTCCCCTCACTGAGCCCCTCAACGTAGACGACCTGCAAACTGTGGCCAACAAGCTGAGCGACTCTCTGTCCGGTCTGAACCGCCAGGAGATCCTTGCCAAGACGAAGGACGCGTCGCCTTTTGAGCGTACGGTCACCGAGAGCGTCGTGGACATAATGGAGGCCGAGGACAGGGCGCTCTACAGCGACCACTACATCGAGGGGCTGCGACACTTGCTGAGCCAGCCGGAGTTCTCCGAAGGAGAGAAGGCCCGGGAGATAGTGGGCGTGCTGGAGGACAAGGAGCTCCCAAGGGTAGTGCTGTCGGAGGCGCCGGAGTGGGGACACATTCGGGTCATAATCGGAGGGGAAAACCGGGCTTCCTCCCTGCGCCCCCTGAGCATGGTGGTGTGCAGATACGGCCTTCCCGGTGGAGGCCAGGGGTCCATAACGGCCATAGGTCCCACCAGGATGGAGTACTCCCATACCATGGCCGGCGTCAGGTTCATCTCCTCCCTGATGACGGAGCTGGTATCGCAGGTGTACGGCTGACCTCAGCCCTACCTCTGCCGGCTCTCCTCCATGTTCGCAGCGCCAAGACGAAAGCGGGTTATCTGTATGTCCGTTCTTCAATATGGAGCCGCTAGATGAGCGAGGCCGGCCACCCGGAGGGAGCCCTGGATGGTGTGCGGGTCCTGGACATGGCAGGCCCAATGGGGGTCTACTGCGGCAAGCTGCTGGCCGACCTGGGCGCTGACGTAATCAAGGTGGAGAAGCCCGGCGGCGATCCCATGCGCTCCAGAGGGCCTTTCTACCACGACCAGGCACATCCGGAGAAGAGCCTCTACTTCTTCCTGTTCAACACCAACAAGCGCGGTGTGACCCTGGATATCGAAAGCGCCGACGGCAAGGCGGTCCTGAAGCGACTAGTAGAGGGCGTGGACATCCTGCTGGAGACCTACCCTCCCGGGTATATGGACAGCCTCGGCCTGGGATACGCCGACCTGGCATCTGTGAATCCGGGGCTGATAGTGACCTCCGTAACGCCCTTCGGGCAGACCGGGCCGTATCGTGACTACAAGTCTTCCGACCTGGTGGGCAGCGCTATGGGCGGTCTGACCAATATGGTAGGCGCGCCCGGCGAGCGCCCCGCCTGGACTCTATCCGAGATTGCCTACCATCACGTGAACATCAACGCCAGCTCCGCCACCCTCATAGCGCTGTACCACAAGGACTCCACCGGCGAGGGACAGCACATCGACGTATCCATGCACGAGGCCATATCCATGGTGGTGCCGGCATCGGTGCAAAGCTGGGACGTGCTGGGAGAGGTGGTCACCCGGAATGGAGGCGCGTCCATCCGGGCGGGCTTCGGGGCCTTCCAGTGCAAGGACGGCTATGTGAGCGTCGTCATCAGGGCGGGGCCGCCCCTCGTCTACCTGTGCGAGTGGCTGGACGAGGACGGCATTGAGCACGACCTCCGGGATGACGTGTGGCACGACATGACCTTCCGCAGCCAGCCGGAGAACATAGAGCACATGCACAACATACTGAGGCCCTTCTTTATGAAGTACACCAAGCAGGAGCTTGCGGAGAGGGCCCAGAGCCATCATCTAAGCATAACCTCCTACTATGATCCCAAGGAATTGAGGGAGGACCCCCACCTTAACGCCCGGAACTACTTTGTCGACGTGGAGCACCCGGAGCTGGAGACAACGATAACCTACGCGGGCGCTCCCTATGGCCTCTCAGAGACGCCGTGGCGCATCAGCCGAAGGGCTCCTCTCATAGGGGAGCACAACGAGGAGGTCTACGCCGGAGAGTTGGGATATTCCACAGAGCAGTTGGCCCTGCTGAAGGCAGCCGGCGCCATCTGAAATCAAGCATGACGAGGACTTTGAGATGAGCAAGCTGCCTCTGGATGGTATAAGGATAGCCGACTTCACCTGGTGGATCGCGGGCACCATGTGTACCCGCCTTCTTGCCGCGTTCGGCGCCGAGGTCATCAAGATTGAGTCCACTACCCAGAGGGACCAGATAAGGGATATTCCCGGGACTCGCCCGGGGACCAGCGGCTCAAACGCCAGCCAGGCTTTCAACGGCATCAACGCCGGCAAGTACGGCATAACCCTCAACCCCAAGCACCCCAAGGGGCTGGAGGTGGCCCAACGCCTCATATCGATCAGCGACATTGTCGCCGACAACATGACCTGGGGCGCAATGGCAAGGTTGGGTCTCGGCTACGAGGACCTGGTGAAGATCAAGCCCGACCTGATCGTCCTGAGTATGCCTGTGATGGGCCCCGGCGGGCCGTATACGCACTTCACGGCCAACGGAGAGCAGATAGCGGCAGCGGCAGCCATGCACCACCTCACCGGGTACCCTGACAAGATAGGCATGGCCCCCGGCCCGGTGTGGCCGGACTGGAGCGCCAACCCCTACCATGCCGCTACGGCGGTCATGGCGGCCCTCCACTACAGGAAGAGGACCGGCAAGGGGCAGCACATAGTAATGTCCCAGTACGAATCTGTGGTGAACGTCACAGCCCTTGCGACCATGGACTACAGCGTAAACGGCCGGATACAGGCTCGAATGGCAAACCGCTCTCCATATGGAGCGCCTCACGGCATCTATCGCTGCGACGGAGACGACAGGTGGTGCGCTATAGCTGTGTTCTCGGACGAAGAGTGGCAAGGGCTACGCCGGGCGATTGGCGACCCGGAGTGGAGCCGCGACAGCAGGTTCGCTACCGCCCTCGGACGAGCGGAGCACGTGGACGAGCTGGACAGGCTGATAGAGGAGTGGACGTCCGGCAAGTCGCCCGAGAGCGTGATGAAGGAGCTTCAGGACCAGGGAGTGGCCGCCGGGATCGTACAGAACGGCCGCGACCTCCTGGAGAACGACCCACATATGCGAGAAAGAGGCCACTACCTGTACCTGGACCACCCGGAGATAGGCTCCATGGCCCTGGACACCTACCCATTCAGGCTCTCCTCGACACCCGGACGGCTGAGCAGCCCGGCTCCTCTGATGGGAGAGCATAACGACCACGTTCTGACGTCCATACTCGGCATGTCCGAGGATGAGGTGAACGAGCTAATTATCGAGGGCGTGCTGGAGTAGCCGCAGGCCCGGCACAGAAAGCCGTTAGCCTTTTTGCGACCCAAAATTTGACATACTCGCCTCTTTAGTCTAAACTTCATCAGGTTATGGAATACGCTGTTATAGTAACTGGCGGCAAGCAGTATACGGTCCACCCCGGGGACACTCTTAAGGTGGAGAAACTGCCTGTTGCAGAGGATGAGCTTCTGGAGCTGGACAGGGTTCTCCTTGTTGCCAAGGACGGCAACGTAAAGGTGGGACACCCCCTGGTGGAGGGCGCTATTGTAAAGGCGCAGGTGGTCGGGCAGGGGAAGGCTCCAAAGATATTGGTGTTCAAATTCAAGAACAAGATCAGGTACAAGCGCAAGCGGGGCCATCGGCAGCTGTACACAGAGCTGAAGGTCACGGAGATCGTAGATGGGCAGACCGCTCCTGCCCCCTAGGCGCAAGACCAGATCCAGTGAGGTGACTCAAGATGGCCCATAAAAAAGGCGGAGGAAGTAGCAGAAACGGCAGGGACAGCAACTCTCAGCGTCTGGGCGTCAAGAGGTACGACGGCCAGGTTGTGACGGCCGGGACCATCATTGTTAGGCAACGTGGCACCAGGATTAGGTCTGGGAACAACGTGGGAGTGGGACGCGACCATACCCTTTTCGCCCTCACGAACGGCCGCGTGAAGTTCGAGTTTGCCACCAAGTACCGAAAACAGGCCAGCGTATACCCCGTTGTAGCCTGAAGCCAGGAGAGATCTCTTGAAGGCAGATATTCATCCAAAGTACTACCCCGACGCCCAGGTGGTCTGCTCGTGCGGCAACACCTTCGTAGCGGGCGCCACCCAACCATCTCTTCGTGTTGAGATATGCAGCCAGTGCCACCCGTTCTTCACCGGTGAGCAACGCATCGTCGACACCGAGGGGCGCGTTGAGCGCATGAAGAGGCGCTTCAACCTGAAGTAAGTGCGGATTCAAGACCCAGTCTGAGAGCAAGGGGCATGGATGGCGAGTCCGTCCCTTGTTTTATTTCTTGACCTAACTACACCGTTCAGAGGAACACCGCGACCCATGGAAAAGCGGATCAGCTACGGAGGTCAGGCGGTAATAGAAGGAGTGATGATCCGCGGAAGGGATCACTACTCCCTGGCCGTCCGCAAACCCACCGGGGAGATTGCCACCCAATCTTCCCGCTTGAGCACCTTCTACACCGGTCGCCTCAGGAACATACCCCTGATTCGAGGCGTCATTGTACTCATAGAGACGCTGGTAATCGGCATGAAGGCCCTGAGCGCTTCGGCCAACATCGCCCTGGAGGAAGAGGGCAAGGAGCTGTCCGGGTGGTCTATGGGCATAATGCTGACCGTGTCCCTGGGTGTGGGGATCGGACTCTTCTTTATAGCGCCACTGCTGGCCATTCGCTCCCTGGATAACCTGATAGCCTCAGATGCCGCAAGCAATCTGGTAGAGGGCCTGCTCCGGCTTGCTATGTTCCTGGCCTATATTCTCCTGATTGGCCTTATGCCGGACATAAGACGGGTTTTTGCCTACCACGGCGCGGAGCACATGACCGTCCACGCCCACGAACGCAACGACCCACTGGAAGTGGAGGCGGTGCGACGCTACCCGACGGCCCACAACCGCTGCGGCACGGCCTTCCTCCTGGTGGTCATGGTCGTAGCCATCGCTGTCTTCACCTTCCTGGGGAGGCCATCGCTGCCCGTCAGCATAGCGTCGCGGGTCATTCTCATTCCTATCATCGCCGCCATAAGCTACGAGGTTATCCGCTTCAGCGGCGCTCACGCTGGGAACATCCTGGTGAAGGGCATAGTCTACCCCAGCCTGGCACTCCAGAGGCTCACCACTCGCCAGCCGGACGACGAGCAGATAGAGGTGGCCATCCGCGCCATGAAGCACGCCATAGCCGTTGACAGCGGTGTGGTGGAGGAAGAACCCGACCAGGGAGAAGACGGCGCCCTCTCCTCAGGCACGGAGGCGTAGACCTACCGTCTAGCTATAGATGGAATGGACCCAGGCTTTCACCTAGCCCCGCCTGTTTCGCAGTTCAGCCCACACCTGCTCAGGGCCCATGTCCGAGGCTGACAGCAGCACCAGCGTATGGTACAGGAGATCGGCCAACTCCTTGGTCAGCTCCTCTTTATCGCCCGTGGCCGCGGCCAGCGCCGACTCTCCCGCCTCCTCGATGACTTTCTGCGCTATCCGCGTAACACCGCCGTCCAGCAGCTTAACTGTATAGCTGTCGGTGGGCCTGTCGAGCTTCCGTTCCTGGATGGTAGCGAACAAGTCTTCAAGTATCCCGGATCCCTTATCGTCCTGCTGGTACTGGGGACTATCCTCAACCGGTTGGAAGAAGCAGGACTGATTTCCCGTGTGGCAGGTTGGCCCCGTCGGGTCCACCTTTAGGAGGATGGTGTCGCCGTCGCAGTCCACGTGGGCCTCTTTGAAGGTCAGGTAATTGCCGGACGTTTCACCCTTCTGCCACAGCTCCTCGCGGCTGCGGCTGTAGAACCAGACCTGGCCGCCTTCCATCGTGCGCTTAATGGATGCGGGATTCATGTAGCCCAGCATTAGCACCTGGCCTGTGTTGGCGTCCTGAACAATGGCGGGCACAAGTCCCCTGCCGTCTAGTCTTATCATTGCGTGTCGACCTCTCTCCAGGATCTCAGTTTGTCAGCCAGTTCACCCAATCCCGTGACCTCGTAGTCCGGGGGAAGAAGCTGTGGATCTCTCTCAGCCCCGCTATGATTGATCCACGCCGTCTGCATTCCCACGAGATTTGCGCCGTGTATGTCGTCAAGCAGGGTGTCCCCAACGTAGAGGGCTTCTTCTGGCGATACTCCCGTCTCTTCAAGAACACGCAAGAATATCCTTGGGTCCGGCTTGTACGCCCCGGCCATCTGCGACGTCACCAGGGCGTCGAAGGACAGGTTGTAGCGTTCGAAGAGTGGGATGACAGAGCCGTTGTCCGCATTGGTGAGCACACCCACCTTCCAGTGAGTCCTCACATACTCCAGAAACGGGAACGTGTCCTCGAATGGCTCTCTCGCCGCCAGGCCGTCCACCGACATCTGGGCCGCTTCGTCCGCGTCACCCTTCATGTCCAGCATGGCGAATGTGTCTACAAACGCCTGCTGCCAAGCAGACTGGTATGTCGAAAACGGGGGCGACAGCTCCGGGTTCTCCATGTTGGTCCTTGTCTGGCGGAAGCGCACCTCGATGGTTTTCCATTGGGAATACAGGTCCTCTGGCGCGATGGGAAGGCCCTGGGAATTGCATATGCCCCTGAATGTGTCTACCCAGCAGGAGGTATCATTGCGGAAGAGGGTATTGTAGACGTCCAGGATAACGGCCTTCAGTGTCATGGCAGCCTCATGCTAAACGGACGGGAACGCCCCGCTCGGCCAGGTACTCCTTGGCCTGGGATATGCGGAAGGTCCCGAAATGAAAGATGCTGGCTGCGAGTATGGCGTCCGCCTTGCCCTCCGAGGCCACCTGGTACATGTGCTCCAGGGTGCCTGCGCCACCGCTGGCAACTATGGGCACATTGACCGCCTCCGAAAGGGCGCTCGTAAGGCTGAGGTCATAGCCCTCCTGAGTGCCATCCGCGTCAATGCTATTGATCACGATCTCTCCGGCTCCCAATTCCACGGCTTTCACCGCCCACTCGATGGCGTCCAGTCCTCTGGGACGCCCTCCTCGGCTGCCGGTGTGTGTGTACACCTCCCATTTGGGCGCTTTGCTCCCGTGGACCGATCTGGCGTCCATCCCCAACACGATACACTGGCTGCCAAACGCTTCCGCTCCCTGGCGAATCAAGTCCGGGTTCTCGACAGCAGCTGTGTTGATGGACACCTTGTCCGCCCCCGCCTTGAGCATCGCGCTCATGTCCTCCACACTACGCAGTCCGCCGCCGACCGTAAGCGGTATGAAGAGTTGCTCCGCCGTCCTGGAGACCACCTCAAGCATGATGCCCCGGCCTTCCGCGGATGCCGTGATGTCGTAGAACACCAGCTCATCCGCTCCCTCGGAATCGTAGAAGGACGCCAGCTCCATCGGATCGCCGGCGTCTCTGTGACCCAGGAAGTTGACGCCCTTGACCACACGTCCGCGGTTCACGTCCAGGCAGGGTATGATGCGCTTGGTAAGCATGACTCGCTCATTGTATCACATTATCGCACCGTCACTCCCGAGAAGTCGGGAGTCCACACCACGCCACCCCTGGATTCCCGTTTGCACGGGAATGACGGTCCCGATACAGCATAAAAGAAGCGCCCCCTCCTGGTTGGAGGGGGCGCTCTCGTTGTTCCGTTGTTCCGCTGTTGCGGGGTTAGGCTACGGCGTCAAGACCGAGTCGTAGAGCGCGTAGACCAGGTACCCCCTACCACCCTCAATATCCAGCGGGTCTCCCGCTGCGTCCGTCTCACCCTTGCGGATGACCTCCCAGCCCTTGCCGGGGGTCGGGTCGTAGCTGTAGGCCACGCTCCAGCCGATGCTGCCGAAGTACAGGTCAATCTCAGCATCCTCGGCACCGGACACCGACCAGAAGCCGATGGCGTTGAACCCCTGCCTTACCGGTATGGTTGGGGGCAGTTGCCCGGCGGCCTGCAGCTTCACCTTGACGATTACGCTGGCCTTGCTGTTCACGAAGTAGGCCTTACCAGGCTCGATAGCGGTTATGTCACCGCTGAACATACCCGTCTCAAGGTCCTTGCTGGACCGCAGCCACGGGTTCTCACCCGCAAGCTCCCTGGACCTGTCGTACGTCGACACGGCCTCTATTGCCGCATCTGAGAAGAGCGTGTCTATGTTTCCGCCATCGTCCATTGGCATCCCTGGTATGGAGATGAAGTTCTGGCCCGGCCTCAGCGTCAGCTCAAAGGGCTTGGCCGCCGTCACTTCAAAGTCCGTGTTCCCCGTGACATCGTTGCCACTCTGGTCCACGCCGACCACCTTTATGTTGTACATGCCCGGTGTCAGCGAGACGGCCAAGGTCCGCAGGGCGCACTTGTTGTTCTTGGTGTCCTTATCATACCGTACGTTGTCGGTATCGTGATCCACACAGTCCGCTTCAGAGTCGAACACCTGGGTCACGTCCTCGGTGACTACGTCTTCGGTGTCCTTGTTCATCAGGGTCATGGACGTGACTTCCACCTTCCGGTAGCTGTCGTTTGTCTTGCCGTCTTCGACCATGCCCTCGTCCTCGTCAAACTCCGCCACTATCCAGACCGCCCCCTCCTCCTGCTTGGTATTCTCCAGGTCCTTGCCGGTGGCGTCCACAAACCTCAGCTTGGGCGCGGCAGCGTCAACCTGGAAGCTGATAAAGTCCTCGTCGTCGGCAGCGCCTCCTTCCATAGCCGTGTTGTCCGCCGCGTCACTTCCCGCCACCACCACGTACTGTTTACTGGCCTGGCCGGAAGCGTTCTTGAAGGTGGCCGTCCAGGTGGTGAGGCTGCCGGGTTGCAACGACGCCGGTCGGATTACGGCGTTGACAAGAGTAAGACTCTCACCCTTCCCCGGCTTGACAGGCTTGGTTTCCGTTAGCTCCACCGTGGGGTTGGTGCGCAGGTTCTCGGTGGAGGTGATCGTTATCGTAACCTCGTCCTTGGCTATCTTCGCCGAGGGCGTGACGGTCAAGGCGGGCGCCAATCCATCATTGGCATTCGCAATTTTGCCGCCCTCTCGCTCATTTCCAGCCCTGTCCGATACCTCACCAACCAACTCCACCTCGGGCCGCTCGTCAGAATCCAACTGCCCTACCTGCAGGTATACAGCCGTTCCCTTGGCAATGGACTCTGTGCCATCCTTGTGGGTGACGGAGTTTATCTTAACGTCCAGGGGTACCGCTCCGTCCACGTGAAAGTCGCTGGAGGTCACCGTGGAGGCATCAAGGGGCGCTTTCCCCTCGCCGGTGTTGAAGGTAACCCGCACCCAGGTATTCTGGTTCTTGCGCTCGGTCTCCTTGTTGGCCCCGCTGGTGACGCCCGGGTTCTTCAGGGATATTCCCGTCTTTCCACCCGTCAGCGTGGGCGCCCGGGTGTCTACTGTGAATGCGAAGGGGTTGTCTGCTTCTGCAGCTGTATTAGACGCCGCTCCCCTGGGGGCCTCGTTTACGCCTTCCGGTCCGTCGCCGCAGGGATCATTGCCCTCTTCGCCGCAATCCTCCGGCTCGTCGGTACCCTGCACATCCCGGTCGGGTACGTTGCCCACCTTGTCCCTCACACCCACAAACCACTCCTTCTTGCCCTCAGAAATGGATCCTTGGGAAGCCGCAGTCACGCGGTACCCGTTCTCAATCGGTGTCTCCACCGCCGCAGCCCTGGCAAGCCCCGTGGTCCCGATGTCGATCTTCAACTCAATGTTCGTCGGGTCCACGCCCGCGTCGGCGTCCGTAACCTCTGCGCTCATGGTGACTGAGGCAACGTTGGTGAAGAAGTTTTGCACAGGACTGACCAGCGTCACAACCGGCGCCTCTAGGTCCACCGTGGCCGTCTTGGAGACGGATGCAGAGGGGTTGGCGTCCTGGTAGGTCACGTTGATTATATCGCCGTGCCGCGCCCGTATTGCCAGAGCCTCAAAATCAGAGGCCTTGACGGTGGAGAGGTCTTTGTCGGGGAAGAGCTTCTCGGCAGCCCTGGTGACTCTCTCTGCAAGAGAGCTGCTATTGCCCGCCTCATCCGCCGGGCTCAGGCCGTTGGTTGCGTTCAACTCGTCTACGTTGACGACGCCCTTATCGTCCATCGCGGCGGTTTCGTCGTCGGTGCCCAAGTTATCGTTATTCCTGACCTGGGTGGTTATCAGGCTGTAGTCGTCCTGGTTGAATACGGCCACCCTGGCCTCAAAGGTGTCGCTGTTAGCCGAGGTCTCCGCAATGGCCAGCCTGACGTCCCCGGCGGAGGTCGAGTTCAGCGTAACCATGCTCTTGCTTATGACGTAGCTGTCCTTCACGTCATAGGCGAAGGATACGATGGTGTGACCCGTTACATTGGAAGCGACAGTGACTATAGCTCCCTGGGTCAAGTTGACCGACACCTGGCTGTCAACGGTTTTGTAGTCCGTGCTGCCCGAGGAGCCGGCATATCGCACCCTGGTTTCCTCAAGGTCCAGGGGCGTATCACTGCTAAAATCAAACTCTGTGTCCGTGTAGGTTATGGACACGCTGTTGGCCGCGTCCTGGGGCTTCAGGTTATGGATGACCACCCCCTTGACGCCCATCCCGTCGACCGCGGTTATCTCCGGCGTTCCGCGTTGACCGCTATTATCTTCGGCCTGGTCTCCTCCTGCGGCCACCGTGTACCAGGGACCGGATCCCACGTTGGCGGGAGCAGAAATGTTATCAGTAGACGCTGCGGCCGTACGGCCGTTCACCACCACGCTGATGATGTCGTTCGGGCCAATCGCGCCCACGCCGGTCTGGGAATTGTTCTGCCTGTCCCTGCCGACTCCCTTCAGGGTGAACATGAACAGGTTGTCAGCCGACTCATCGCCATCCGTGGTATCTTCGTCGGCATCAATGTCCGCATCGGGGCCCGTAAGCTCCATGGCGTCGCCATAGTCGCAACCCGTATCCGGTTCGTCGGTATGTATATTGTCTGGGTCGCGGCGTTGGTCATCGTTGCTTGAGTCTCCGTCATGGTCGCAGACGGGGTTGTTCACGCCGCCGTCGAACATCTCCGTTGCTTCCTTCTCGCCCGCAACGAAGTAGGCTGTCAAATCCAGAGAGTCATCTCCTGTGGTGTTCTCCAAGCGCGCCGTGCCTTTCCGTAGAGGGGTCAGGTCGGCGTCCTTAATCTGAATGGTGACAATGTTGTCGTCCGTCTGGTCGGAGAAGTACTGTCCCTTCTCCCCGCCGGTGAGTTTCACCTCTCCGGCAACCGCGCCCGCCGACGCGAGCGGCACCAACGCAATAAGCAGTCCCAGGACTGCCAGAATCCCTATAAATCTACCTCGTATCTTCACTTATACCCCCTTTTGTACCCGGATTTACGGGCTTTTTCAGATTTCCCTGGCCTGTCCACGCGCCAAACCCGCGAAAGCGTGGGCTTTCCGGGCGTTGTAGCAGGGCCTGCTCTTGTTAAATTGTCGGATGAATACGTAGATAAGTCCATATACTCCCGTTCCTTTCGCGGTTGAACCCTCCAATCTTTTACACCCATCAATATGCCTTTGTCAACCCCTCATACGAGGAGTTGAGGCGCAACAAGGCCTGCTTTGTCCCCAATGTTGCGCAGTCGTAACAAGCGGCCCGACCGGCATCTTCCGGGCCGTGACCAGAGGGCTTTGCCCTCCGTGTGATAACCGATGAGAATCATATAGCAACCCCTTTTCCGTTGTCAACGCATTATAGGGAGGGTAACGCCGATATTGCGGGTTAGCGAGCTTCTGCACTCTCCCTAACCCAACGGTTGTACCGTCGGGTCATCGGGCAACGACCCGACAATCGATCAAGGCAGAAGCGCCTCAACCTTATCTATGAACCGCGCCACCTCGCCAAGGTGTTGAGCGATTGCAGAGCGGCCTAACCAGCCCTCGTAGAAATTCATGTGCAATTGATTAGCCACGGCAAAAAGCGTTCTGAGTTCTCTATCGCCCGTTTCCTCAACTAATAAGGAGACTGCATCGTGTAACTGCCTATGACCCCGATGCTCCCACCCGCGATCTTCGGCCACAGCTTTCACAATCTGCGACGCGGCTCCCCAGCCCTTCTCCGACGCCTGGAGCAGGTCCCCATTCTGGAGCTCCTCGTTCGCTTGCTCCAGATACACCCTGCTCTGGTCTCGATACGCCAGTCTACTTACCATCGCACTGCCTTCTTCTTACAGCGTCAGCTCAGGCGCAGGAATCAACTTGTGATGCGTCGTGTCGGCAATCAATCCAAACGACTGCAGCGTAACAGCCCCCAGAAGAAACCGCTCCGGCGGACCAAAGACGACAAGACTGGTGCGCTCCCTAACATCAGTATTGCGATGACCGTTATGCTCAGTGAAGCCAATTCGGAAGAGAATCTCTCCGATAGGCAACAGCTGCTTCCGACCATCCGCTAAGGTAAACTCATTCTCCTCAATAGGGTTGACTCCCAATTCATGCAGCAGCGTAGACGGCAACATTGAGTAAGTCGCCCCCGTATCCACTAATGCCGTTACCACTCTATATGGCCCGCCCTTGTCCCGCGCTACGGTAACGTTCGTCATGAAGGCGCCCACGTCAAGGACCTCCTTCCTCACCCTTCACCAGCGCTGCTATCTTTCGCGCTATCAGGAACCGGCTCACCCTCTCACTTTAGCAAGCGATCTCTGCGCCGTCGTCTGTTGTCTACCGTTGCTATCCCTACCTCAGGATTATACTCCACGCTCCCAACGCAGCATAGCGCAGACGCTCGCCGTCAAGCTGACGCACGCCGTCCGACCCGTCCATCGCTCTTGTTATCTCCACTGGACGATGGTATACTTTGGTTAAATATTTGTGGTGGAAAGTGGGTCACGGCCCACTTTTTTGCTAAATGTAGATCCCTGCCACAGCTTGGGACTGGAGAGTAAGGGAGAAGAGAAGATGAAGAGCGATTTTCTTATAGCCGTTACCCAGTTGGCCGCCGAGCGCCGTCTCCCGCGGGAGGCTGTAATCTCCGCTATTGAGGCTGCATTGGCCTCCGCCTACAAGAAGGACGGCGTTCTTGCGGGCCAGGAAATCTCCGTCTCCTTGAATCCGGCAAACGGCGAAGTGAGACTTTACACCCAGAAGACTGTGGTGCAAAAGGTGGAGGACTCCCAGAGGGAGATCAGCCTGACCGAGGCCAGAAAGCGCAAGAAGGACGCCTCTCTGGAGGACGTTATGGAGGTGGAGTTCGAAATCCAGAGCACAGGCCGAATCGCCGCTCAGACCGCCAAGCAGGTGGTGCTACAGCGACTGAGAGAGGCGGAGCGGGAGCTTGTCTACGAAGAGTACGCCGAAAAAGAGGGCGATATTGTCACCGCCACCGTGCAGCGCGCCGACTCCCGCCAGGTGACCCTGGACCTGGGACGCACTGAGGCCGTTCTGCCGGCGGCGGAGCAGGTCATGTCGGAGAGATACAGACCGGGCCAGAAACTCAAGGTGCACGTGGCAGAGGTCCGCCGCAGCAGCCGCGGCCCGGAGATAGTGGTCTCCCGCGCCCACAAGGACCTCCTGCGTCGCCTGTTCGAGATGGAAGTCCCGGAGATATTCAACGGCGTCGTGGAGATCAAGGCCGTTGCACGAGAGCCGGGCTCTCGAAGCAAGGTGGCCGTGCACTCCCGCCAGGACGGCGTCGACCCCGTCGGCTCCTGCGTGGGCCTGAGGGGAATAAGGATCCAGAACATCGTCAACGAGCTCCAGGGAGAGAAGATCGACGTAGTCCAATGGCACGCCGACCCTTCGGTCTTCCTGGCTAACGCACTCAGCCCCTGTCCGGTCACCCGCGTCGATATGGACATGGAGAGCAACTCTGCGCTGGTGGTGGTGCCGGATCGCCAGCTATCCCTGGCAATAGGCAAGGACGGCCAGAACGCCAGGCTTTGCGCCAGGTTGTCCGGGCTCAGGGTCAGCATCAAGAGCGTGACCGAGGCCGAGGAGGAGCGAGTGCAGCGGGCCGCTGACACGTCCCAGCGCCTGAAAGATGTTGTTGAGGAAGAGGAAGAGACGGAAGCGGCCGTAGCGGTGATGGAGGAGGCTGTCCAGACCGAGGCACCGGAGCCGGAGCCGGTTCCAGAGCTCGCGCCGGTGGCAGAGGTGGAGGTGGAGGTGGAGGTGGATAGAGAGATATCCGTCGAGGAGCAACTGGCAGAAGCCACACTCGAAGTTGAGACGGCGGAGGAGCAGCCAACCCAGCCGCCGGAAATAGTTTGGACCGTTCCCCAGGCTCCCCAGGAGTCCCAGAGAATACGCTTCGCAGAGGATATAATGGGCCCCAGAGGGGGTGGCGCCGCCAGAGGACGCGGAAGGCCGGGCCGAGGCGAAGATGAGGCCAGACCTACCCGGCGCACCCGCCGCAACAATCAGCAGCCCAGGCCTCAGGACGAAGAGATGGATGACTTGGCCACCTGAGTATGGAGGTTCTCTTGAGACGAGGGCATATGCCGCTGAGAACGTGTGTTGTCTGCGGCTCCAAGACCGACAAGAGAGAATTGGTGCGCGTCGTGCGAAACCAGGCCGGCAGCGTACAGGTGGATGACACCGGGAAGAAGCCCGGTAGAGGCGCTTATATTTGCCACGACCAGATATGCTGGGACAAGGCTCTGAAGAAGAACCGCCTGGACCACACCCTCAGAGGACCTATATCCTCTGAAGACCGGCTGACTTTGCAGCAATACGCTCAGCAGGTGGTCGAAGCAGCGTCCTAGCGTCCTAAGGAAGGAATGTATCATTATGCAGCAGAGGAATCGCTCCAGAAGAAGAGGTAGGAGAGCCTCGCCGGACCGTGCCGTCGGCGAGGGCGTGTCCGTTGCTTCCGCACAGGACGCGGAGCCTCTGGAACTGGAGCTGCCAAAGACCCTGACTGTCAAGCAGTTGGCCGACCAGATGAGAGCCGACCCGGTTGACGTCATCAAGGAACTGATACGCAACGGGGTTATGGCCAACATAAACCAGACCATAGAGTTCGGCATGGCCGCCGCGGTTGCCGCGGAGTTCGGCTTCCGGGTATCTCCACTGACCGAACCAGAAGAGGGTTTCGCAATCTATTCTCAGCTGACCAGAGAGGAAGACCCGGCAAGCCTTGTAATTCGGCCTCCCGTAGTCACTATCCTGGGACACGTGGACCACGGCAAAACCACCCTCTTGGACGCTATCAGAGAAAGCAACCTCACTGAGGGGGAGGTTGGAGGCATTACACAGCACATCGGGGCATACCAGGTGGAGTACAAAGGCGCGAAGATAACCTTCCTGGACACCCCGGGGCATGAAGCCTTCACCGCAATGAGGGCCAGGGGGGCAAAGGCCACGGATATTGCCGTTCTGGTGGTGGCCGCGGACGACGGCGTGATGCCCCAGACAGTGGAGGCAATCGACCACGCCAAGGCCGCAGGCGTACCGATAGTGGTCGCCATCAACAAGACAGATGTTGCCTCAGCTGATCTCGAGAGGGTCAAACGTCAGTTGGTGGAGCAGGGCCTCGTCATTGAGGAGTGGGGAGGAGAGGTAATAGCCGTCCCCATATCAGCCAGGGAGAGAATGGGCATAGATGACCTCCTGGAGAACATCCTGGTGGTTGCCGAAGTCTCTGAGTTCAAAGCGGACCCGGAGCGATCAGCCGTGGGGGTCGTAGTGGAATCCCAGGTAGACAAGAGCAAAGGCCCGGTCGCTACCGTCCTGGTGCAGACGGGCACCCTCAGGGTGGGAGAGACCGTGGTGGTGGGTGACTCATGGGGAAGAGTAAAGGCTATGATTTCCGAATCCGGTCGTAGGACAAGGGCCGCCGACCCCTCAACCCCGGTCGAGATACTGGGCTTGGGTCAACTGCCACTGGCCGGAGACACGCTGTGGGTAGTCCCGGACGAGAAGACCGCCAAGGACCTGATACAGGAGCGTCGGCGCAGGTTGGAGACTGAGCGAACTACTATGGCCGGCCCAACCCTGGAGAGCGCCTCCAGCAGGATTGGCACAGGAGAGATCACCGATCTCAACCTGATCATCAAGACGGATGTGCAAGGAACTGTGGATGCTGTGCGCGGCTCTCTGGAGAAGCTCTACACCGCCAAGGGCAAGGTGAACATAATCCACACCGGCGCCGGCACCATTAACGAAGGAGACGTGCTCCTCGCGGCTGCCTCCAAGGCCATCATCATCGGGTTCAGCACCCGGGTGGAGCCAGGCGCAAGGCATCTGGCGGACTCGGAGAAGGTGGACATCCGCCTTTACGACATCATCTATCGCCTGTCGGAGGACGTGCAAAACGCTCTTGAGGGTCTCCTTAGCCCCGTACGCCAGGAGATTGTGGAAGGCCACGCTGAGGTCAGAGTCGTCTTCTCCGTAGGCCGACGCAGCCGGATAGCCGGCGCATATGTGACCAGCGGACGCCTTACCCGCAATGCCGGAGCAAGGGTTATCAGAAGCGGTCAGGTTATATTCGAGGGAACCGTTTCCAGCCTGAGGCACTTCAAGGATGACGTGCGAGAGATGGCAACCGGCTTTGAATGCGGCATTGGACTGGATGGCTTTAGCGATTTCCAGGAAGGCGATGTCGTCGAGGCCTTCCGCCAAGGGTAGACAAGCCCCTGCATACTCCTCCGGTACACCTAAACCACTAAGGGGTTAGCCATGTCCAGAAGAACCGAGAAAGTTAACGTTCTCTTGCGCCAGAAGCTGAGCGAAATTATAGGCTTGGAGATGAAAGACCCCAGACTGACTCCTATGATCACAATCACTGAGGTAGGCGTGTCCAGGGACCTGAAACGCGCCAAGGTGTTTACCAGCGTTTTGGGCAGCTCTCAGGAGGCAAAGGCTGCCGTGGAAGCCCTCAACGCCGCCTCGGGTTTCCTGCACCGGGAGCTGGCGGCGCGGCTTTCGCTAAAGAGCGTTCCTTTCCTGAGCTTTGTGCCGGACGACTCCATAGAGAAGGGTACGTACCTCCTCCAACGCATCAACGAAGTGCGCTCCGGGGACTCAGACGTGGACGGCAGTTGATGAGCGAGATAACCGGCATCATCAGCATCTCAAAGCCCCTTGAGTGGACCTCAATGGAGGTGGTGCGCCGCGTCAAGCGCCTCACTCGCCAGAAAAGGGTAGGCCACGCCGGCACCCTGGATCCCCAGGCCACCGGTGTACTGCCAATCTGCTTCGGACAGGCCACCCGAATTATGGAGTATCTGGTGGACAGCCTCAAGGTGTACAAGGCCGTCATCCAGCTTGGAGTATCCACCGACACCTACGACTCCCAGGGCCAGATTACTGCAACGAGCGACCCCTCCCACGTCACCTACGAGGACATTGAGAGAGAGATGGAGGCCTTCCGCGGGGTGTTCCTGCAGGTGCCTCCAATGTACAGCGCCCTGAAGCGGGACGGCGAGAGACTGTACAATCTCGCCAGGGCCGGGAAAGAGGTGGTGAGGGAACCCAGAGAGGTGGAGATCTACAAGTCCGAGATCACCGATTGGCGGCCCCCTGATGTGGAGGTTGAGGTCGAGTGCGGCCGCGGGATGTACGTTCGCTCCCTTGCCCACGACCTCGGCGCGGCCCTGGGATGCGGCGCGCACCTGAAGGAGCTGGTGCGCCTTCGCACCGGTCCCTTCAATATCGCTAACTCAGCTTCCATGCCGGAGATGGAGGAGGCGTGCGAAAGCGGTTCATGGACGTCCCTGGTGTTTCCGGTGGACTTCCCCCTGTCCAATCTGAAGGCCGCCGTGGTGCAGCGTGAGAAAGAGGAGGCCGTCCGGAGAGGACAGGGAGTGTATCTGGGAATGCCTACCAGGAACGCCTCCTCAACTGACATGTACCGCCTCTACTCGGTTGAAGGCGACTTCATAGCGCTCCTCCGACCGGGCAGAGTAAAAGGCCTCTGGAGCGCACAGAAGGTCTTTAACCTCCGCACCTCGTCCGAATAGGCGCCCCGGCCATGGCCTGCCGGTCTCTTGTCGGATGCCTGTCATAGGAAAAGCTCCTGCAATTCTTAGACCTATCTGCGACAGTCCATTCCTCTGTGGTAGATGCATGTGTAGGGTTGACAACCCTAATGTGAGCATATATTGTCTCCCCTAGCTACTTGGAACCTGAGGGAGGTGTGTTAATGGAGGCCTACTGTTTTAAGTGCAGAGCCAAGCGGGAGATTAGCTCTCCGCAGCAGGTTACTCTCAAGAACGGTCGCCCTGCCACACAGGGCACATGCCCGGTTTGCAGCACCAAAATGTTCCGGATAGGCAGGGGCTAAGGCCTGCCTGTGGACACAGACAAACGCTTATTCAGACGCGCTGGTCAATCCAGCAACCCCGGTCCAGCTTAGAGCAAAGGTGTGCGACGCCTCAGCGATGAGAGGTCGGCGCAGACAGACCAAAGCGCTGAAGCAGGTGAGGAGGGTTGCTCTCCAGCACGACCGAGGCATCCTCTCCTGACAGGCCTGCGCCCCTCGCTACCTTGACCGCCAGCTCTGAAGTGAGCAGGTCTTCCGGCGCGTGGGCGTCGGAGTCCAGCACAAGCCTGGCCCCGCCGTGCAGCCCTACCTTGGCCACGTGGCCGTTGGTGAGGGAGTGGCCTCGTCGAGAGGATATCTCCAGGAACACTTCATTCTCGGCGGCCAAGGCGGCCTCCTCCTCGGTTATTATGCCGGGGTGAGCAAGGATATCGACACATGGGGACTTGAGGGCGGCCAGATTGCTCCCGGGCTCCACCGGTTCAACTATTGTCTCGCCGTGCACCACCACTATCTGCGCTCCTAGGTCCTTGGCCCGCTGGGCCGCCTCTGCGATAAGATTCTTGGGGACGTGGGTTATCTCGACACCGGGAATGGCCAGAATGTCCCACTCCTCCGACGCTCTGCGGCACTCCCCTACCAGGGTCTTGATGACCCTCTCCTGTTCCTCCAAGCCCACGTGGTCCGTGACCGCTATGACTCCGTATCCCCGGACGTACGCCCTGCGGATGAGTTCGATGGGAGAAAGCACTCCGTCGCTGAGAAAGGTGTGGGTGTGAAAATCGTAAATCAACGATTACTCCGTGGGTTAGTGTCGCGCCAGACGTAGCGGCATGGGGGTCTGCTGCACAGCTCTTATTGCGCCGCCCCGTACACCCCCATCCCAACTTTCCCCCGCTCTATGAGACCCTTGAAGAAATCAATGCCGTCTCCAAGAGCGCTCTTCTACGTCATTCCTGCAGAAAGCAGGAATCCAAAGCCTTTGAGATATTGTGCCTGGCGCTATGGCCGGGAGGCAACTATCTCCAGCCAGTTGCGAGGTATATGGGTTACCTGCATGTCCTTGAACACTTCGCGCGCTCCCTGCTTGAGAGCTTCACTGGCTTCTTTCAGAGGCACGCCGGGCATGACGCCCCTGATCCAGTCCTCGAATTCGCTGATGTTCAGCCAGCCCTCCAGGGGCACTTGCACGGTGTTGATGCGCTGCTCCTTCACCTGGAATCCCACGGACTCCAGAAGCTGGGTGTACTGCTCCGGCGATAGATGTCGCCTGGATTCCACCTTCTCAGCCTTGTTTGGAGACAGACCGTACTCTGACCTGAGTATGCGAATCGACTTCATCATCCATCTGCGGTAGAACTGCTCAGACTCCGGCGGGTGACCTCCTTCAAAGAAGGAGGTGTTGAAGGCAAAGACACCGCCGCTGCCCAGGGTGTGAAACACCTCCCCGGCAAGCCTTGCCTTGTCCGTCACCATGTGAATGGCGTTGCAGAAGACCACGGCATCCACCGAATCTCTGACCAACTGGGACAACTGCTCGCCGCGGCCGTGAATGAACTCCACCATTGATGCCTTGGCGTTCTCAAAGTCCGCCCTGGCCTGCTTCAAGGCCAAAGCCGAGAAGTCCACGCCTATGACCAGGCTCTCCTTGGCCCCGCGTAGTCTTTCCGAGATTATCTTTGTAACTCCGCCCGTGCCGCAGGCCAAGTCAACAACCCTCTGGCCCGGCCGCACTTGGGAGAGGTCCACAAGATTAGCGTTGACGGCCTGATAGAAAGGAGTGTTTGCAAAGGTTGCAAAAGAGAACTCTTCGTTCTCACTCCCCGACGTCGTCTTGCTCTCGTCATTCATACTACTAGTCCCCCCGGTCCCGTTATTCAGACTACGTTGCTTGGCGCTATCCTGCGTCCTCACTCGTTCCCCAACTACAGGATATCAACGAGCCTGCCGCCTAGTCTCAATGGATGATAGCCTAACGCCAACCCTCAGTCAATCCGCCCCAATTATAAGGGTATATTAAGGTCCTGTTAACACCTCTTTATAAGAGGGTCAACAACAGTATCAGGGGGCCTTGGCCAGCAGGGCTCGCTCCCTCCCTGCCAAATCCTTGTGTATAGAACACTCACCCTGTGGAAATGTGGACTGGGCCAAGTGCAGGACTTCACTTGCCTGGACCGGGGATATCTCCACTATAAGTGCCCCGGGTCTGCGTAGCTTTGCCAGGGCCTGGATTATCAGGGCTTTTACCATATCAAGGCCGTCCTCGCCGCCATCCAGGGCTTCCAAAGGCTCGGCTAGGATTTCCCTCTCCAGGTGGGGAATATCCTTCCTTGGAATGTAGGGTGGGTTGCTCACCACAATGTCCACCTGCGCCGGCACAGGGTCCAGCAGGCTTCCCATACCCAGGACCAGCCTGTCCTGCAGACCATACCGCTCGCTGTTGAGGCGGGTCGCCTCCAGGGCAAACGCTGATATGTCCGTAGCGTAGACTGTTGCCTGAGGCAGGCGCGCAGCAAGCGCGACCGCGATGGCGCCGCTGCCGGTGCAAACGTCGGCTATGCGCAATTGACGGTCTGACGGGAACGCATTGGCAACCTCTAGCGCCATATCCACCAGCAGTTCCGTCTCAGGACGAGGGATGAAGACGCCGGGGCCAACCGCCATATCCATCCCGTAGAACTCCCGATGCCCACTGATGTACGGCCAGGGATCTCCGGCCAGACGCCTGGCCACGTCTCGTGACACGAATTCCCTCTCTTCAGGGGTTGTTACCATTTCGGGAGATGCGTACAGGCGAGGCCTGTCCACGTCCAGAGCTTTCATAAGCATGAGATCCGCCTCCAGGGTCGCCTCATCCACCCCGTGAGACGCCAGGGATAAGCGGGTATCTTCCAGAAGCTGCCGCAGGGTCAACGGAAGTCCCCTTCAAGTAGTTTGGCCTGCTCCTGGCTTGCCACGGCATCTATGAATTCGTCCAGATCACCTTGGAGAATGCGGTCCAGATTATGGCTCGTTACGCCTATGCGGTGATCTGTGACGCGGTTCTGCGGGAAGTTGTAAGTGCGCATCTTCTCGGACCGGTCTCCTGAGCCAACCTGGGAGCGGCGGGAAGCAGCCTCCTCCTCCTGCTGGCGGTTCATCTCTCTGTCCAGTAAGCGCGCACGCAGCACGGCCATTGCCCGCTGCCGGTTCTTGAGCTGAGAGCGCTCGTCTTGGCAAACGGCCGCGATTCCGGTAGGCGTGTGGGTAATCCGGACCGCCGTCGCCACCTTCTGAACGTTCTGTCCTCCGTGGCCGCTGGAGTGGAAAATGTCGATACGCAGGTCGCCTGGGTCGACGTCCAACTCCACCTCCTCGGCCTCCGGGAGAACGGCCACAGTAGCTGCGGAGGTGTGTATGCGGCCTCCCGCCTCAGTACTGGGGACTCTCTGAACACGGTGGGCTCCCCTCTCGTACTTGAGACGACTGAAAGCGCTCTTGCCCTTCACCTCGAACACAATCTCCTTGAACCCTCCGATTCCCGTTGGATTCGAGTCTATGACGTCAACATCCCACCCCTTGTCCTGGGCGTAGCGAGCGTACATACGGTACAGCTCCGCGGCGAAGAGGGCGGCCTCCTCGCCTCCTGTGCCGGCTCTCACCTCCACTATGACGTCCCTTTCGTCGTTAGGGTCCTTTGGGAGCAGCGCAAGGCGCAGCCTGTACTCCAGGTGCTCTCTCCTCTCCTGGAGGGCCTCCAACTCTTCCTGGGCCATCTCCTTGATGTCCTCCTCAAAGGTCTCAAGCAAGACGGTACGCGTGTCCTCCGCCTGCTGTGCTACATCCCGGTACTCTTCATAGAGGGACACAAGGGACTCTATAGAGGCGCGCTCCTTTGCCAGGGTCTGAACCCGCCCGTGGTCTGTTGCCACCTCCGGACGAGCCAGCGTCTCTTCTATCTCCTCGAAGTGTTGTCTTAGAGTTTCCAGTCTATCGAACATAGCAATCACTAACCAAGATACACTTAGTATCGGGCCACTCGCCGTATTATATGCAATTGCTCTACGAAATCATAGCACTATGGATGTGCAGTTGAAGAGATGTGGAAGCCGTGCTAGAATCCGATAAGGGCTAGCGACTCATCCGCTAGCCCATTTAGGCGTTGGAGCGTTTCGTCAATCCAATAGCTGGATATCCTGACTTCAGTGTTTACCCAAGCCAAGTGAGGAGAGGTTGAGCAGTGAGCAAGAAAAAGCCAAAGAAGAAGGCCAAAGCTCCCAAGAAAAGTCAGAAGCGTTCAGTGAGCAAGAAGACGGACGCGGTGCAGAAGGTCTCTGAGGCTAACGCACAAAGATACTTGGACTGGAGAGGCCGGGCCTCTTAAGTGAAGGAGAGAAATTAGAGAGCTGTTTCCTCTGCTTTCCCGCAGCCCTGAGTACCTGGGCCTTCTGGACGCGCTTCGACTGAGGCATGGCAAGGGCCAGGCTGTACTCCCGAACTCCGCCCTCCCCTTCTGCGCCGGGGCCCTGAGAGAGGGCTTGGATGTCCCCATCCTTGTGCTGGTGGCGCGTCCTGAGAGGGCGCGTCAGGTGCACTCCGACCTCCTGGTGTGGTGTGGAGAAGATGGAGAGGCATACCATTTCCCGGAGGGTGAGACGCTTCCCTTCGAGAGACTGATGGCCGACGACGCTTCAACCCACGGACGTATCAGAACTCTGGATGCCATGCTGAGACCCAAGGGGGAGTCATCGCTGCCGCCAATAGTAGTAGCGTCAGTGGCCGCTGTAACCCAGAAGACACTTGAGAGGAGCGCCTTTGAGTCGTCGCGGCACCGGATCGCCGTTGGTCAGCGCGTTGATCTGAATACGCTGCTGAATCGCTGGCAGACGATGGGCTACCGCCTGGAGCGGGCCGTTGAGATCCCCGGCACTGCAAGCAGGCGTGGCGGGATCGTCGATGTCTTCTCGCCCGGGTCGGAGCTTCCCGCACGAATCGAGCTCTGGGGTGACACCGTCGAGAGCATCCGTCTGTTCGATCCGGCCTCCCAACGCTCAGTGGAGTCGGTGCAGGAGACGCTTATCCTGCCCTGCCAGGAGGCGCTGCCTCACCTCATCCCGCGTGGGGAAGTGGAGGAGCTTTACGACCGACTGGACATGTCCAACTGCGCGCCTCCGACAAGGGACCGTATTCAGGAGGAGATGTCCCTGCTGTTGTCGGGCCACTCTCTTGAGGAGCCGGGGTTTTACCAGGGGTTCTTCTGCCGCGGATCCGTTCTGGATTTCCTCGACCCTGAAGCGCTGATAGTTGTGGAGAGACCGGGGCACGTGGAGGACGAGGGCCTGAGACAGGAGGCAAAGTCCATAGATCTGAGGATCACCAAGGAGGATAGAGGCGAAGTGCCTCGAAACTTCCCTTCCCTCCATACACCCTGGGAGGAGTTGTACGGTCGGTTGTCGGCAGCGCCGAAACGGCTCGATACGGCGCCCTGGACGCAGGCGGAGACCACCGGAGAGACGGCCGGACACGAGCTTGGTTTCTTTTCCCAAGACGGCTACAGGGGACGCCTGGACACACTGGCTGAGGATGTTCGTGGCTGGAGACAGAACGGGGACCGGGTTGTCCTGGTGTCCCATCACGCCTCCCGGCTGGCCGAGGTATTCAAAGGGCTGGATGTTGCTGTAGATGGGGACGTAGGAGCTCAGGGAGAACCGGGAAAAGGCTCCGCGACCCTGATCAGGGACTCCCTGGCCGAGGGCTGGAGCCTGCCCCTGGGTGACTCGACCCTCCATCTGCTGACCGACGCTGAGATAATGGGACGGACAAAGGAGCGTCCTCTGCGAAGGCGAGCGCAGGCCCCGCGTGTGGCCTCGCTGTCGGAGCTGGAGCCCGGCAGCTACCTGGTGCACATGGAGCACGGCATCGGGCGCTTCGTCGGGACGCGCCACATGGGGGGAGAGGAATCGGAGAAGGAGTACCTGGTCCTGGAGTACGCTGCGGGAGACAAGCTGTACGTGCCCACAGACCAGCTGGACAGGGTAGCCCCGTACGTCGCCTCTGGAGAGCGCGTACCTTCACTCACGCGCTTGGGGACTCAGGAGTGGAGGCGCTCTAAAGAGAGGGCCAGAGCGTCGACCAGAGAGTTGGCCGAGCAGCTGTTGTCCCTTTACGCCTCTCGCGAGGTGGTGGACGGGTTTGCCTTCTCTCCCGATACGCCGTGGCAGCAGGAGATGGAGGACGCATTCCCCTACCAGGAGACTCCGGACCAAATGGAGAGCATTCACGAGGTGAAGAGAGACATGGAGCACCACAAGCCGATGGACAGGCTTGTGTGCGGCGACGTTGGCTACGGTAAGACTGAGGTGGCCCTGAGGGCCGCTTTCAAGGCGGTGATGGACGGGGCCCAAGTGGCGTTTCTGGTTCCTACGACCATTTTAGCCCAGCAACACTACGTTACTTTCTCCGAGAGGCTGGCCACCTTTCCTCTCAGGGTGGAGGTGCTGAGCCGCTTCCGTACACCAGAAGAGCAACGGAGGGTGACCGAAGACTTGGCCGAGGGCAAGGTGGATATATGCATAGGCACTCATCGACTGCTTCAAAAGGACGTGTCTTTCAAGAACCTGGGTTTGGTGATTGTAGATGAGGAGCAGCGATTCGGAGTGGCCCATAAGGAGCGACTAAAGGAGATGCGCTGGGAGGCCGACGTCCTTACCCTGAGCGCCACTCCTATCCCGCGCACTCTGCACATGGCCCTGTCAGGGATAAGAGATATGAGCACCATCGAGACGCCGCCGGAGGAGCGTCTCTCCATCAAGACCTACGTTTCGGAGTACAGCGAAGAGGTCATACGAGAGGCCATTCTGCGCGAGATGGACCGTGGAGGGCAGGTGTTCTTCCTGCACAACCGCGTCCATTCAATTGAAGAGACGGCTATGAAGATAAGAGAGATTGTCCCCGAGGCCGCCGTCACCATCGGTCACGGCCAGATGCCCGAAGAGACCCTTGAGCGAGCAATGACGGACTTCGCCGAGGGACAGTACGACGTGATGGCGTGTACGACTATTATTGAGGCCGGTCTGGACATGCCTAATGTCAACACTCTGATCATCGATAGAGCGGACATGCTGGGTCTGGCGCAGCTCTACCAGCTTCGAGGCCGGGTGGGAAGGGGTGTCAACAGGGCCTACGCCTACCTTATGGTGCCGCGTCGCCGTCGCATCACGGAGACGGCGGAGAAGCGGCTCAAGACTATTATGGCAGCTACGGAGCTGGGGGCCGGTTTCCGCATCGCCATGAGGGACCTGGAGATAAGGGGCGCCGGCAACCTACTGGGAGCGGAGCAGAGCGGACACATACACACCGTCGGCTACGAGCTATACTCGCAGCTGCTGGCCGAGGCCGTGGATGAGGTGAGGAGTCGACGCAGCGGAGAGCCGTCAGAGAAGCCTCCGCAGGCCCAGGACGTGAAGGTCGATTTGTCCATTGCGGCACATATTCCCGTCCACTACATATCCGACTTCGCTACACGACTGGGCGTGTACCAGCGCATGGTACGGACCCAGGATCGGGATGAGATAGTCTCCCTGGGTGACGAGATCAGGGACAGGTTCGGCCCCTTGCCCAAGGCAGTGCGGGACCTGCTGTACGTAATGGACATCAAGAGCCTGGCACGTGAAGCGGGCGCGGAGTCCATTGTACAGAACGGAAACGTGGCCGTTGCGCAACTCAGGGAACCTGTGGAGGGGGCCAGGCTGGTCCTGCAGAAGGCCCTTGGGAAGACCGCTCACGTGGGGCACAGCCAGATCCGTATAACCCTCGGAAGTGGATGGCAGAAGACCCTTTCAGAATCCCTGGAACGACTGGCCGCCTTCAAGACCCAGGCTCTGGAGCTATCCGGGGCAATGTCAGGCGCCAGAACCTAATCGGTCACTCCCCGGACCAGGTCCACCACCTCCGGTAGACTCTCGATACGCGGACATTCCGCAATGTCCCCACTCAGCTTGTCCCTGTCCAGGAGCACCGGACGAATGCCAACTCCCAGAGCGCCCTTGACATCGGTGTCGTACTGGTCACCGACGTGAATGACTTCCCGGGGTTCCGCCTGCGCTCTTCTCAACGCCTCCAGGAAAATGGGTGGATGGGGCTTACTTATGCCCACGTCGGCCGAGGTAATTGTGAAGTCCAGGTATGGAGATAGTCCAAGCTCAACGGATAGCTTGTTCATATCACCCTCGTTGTTGGAGAGCAGACCGAGGATAAGTCCCCGCTTCTTGAGCACGTCCAAAGTGGGGAGGACATCGTCGAAGAGAGCGTAACCGTAGGAAAGCTGCCGTAACCGGGCGCTTACCTCCAACGACACCTCCAACGACACCTCTACGCCGGCGCCCTGGAGGATGAGACGCTGGTACTCCGCGAAGAAGTCCTTGACGCCCTGGCGGTCCCTGTCCCGGAGAGGCAGACGAGCCACCTCCCGGGCCATGTAGGCGTCCGCGAGGCTATAGCCCACGTCCACGCCATCCGGCGTGACCTCTATGCCGAACTCTCCACATGCCGTAGCTTGAAGCTCTTCTCTCGGCGGCCAAAACCTGCCGACGGTGTTGTAGAAGTCGAAGAAGACAGCCTTGATCACGACTTAGCCACTCCTTGCCAAAATGCATATTACAACCCATCTTAGCACACCAGCCTCAGATTGGCACAAGGCTTGCCGCAGAGTCAACTCAGGCATATCGTGGTGTAATACGGATAAATATATATACAAACAACTTGACGTAGGGGCTTTGTGAATATACAATACGATGGCGGAGTACGGATGGAATGAAGCTAAGCGGAGGGAGAACCGGGAGAAACATGGCGTAGACTTCGCATCAATAGTCCAATTCAGTTGGGACACAGCTATAGTTGAGCGGAGTGACCGGTATGGCGAAATACGCTACGCCGGAGTGGGCTATATAGGGGACCGCTTGCACTACGTGGTATTCACAGACCGTGGTGAGGCAACGCGTATCATCAGTCTGCGCAGGGCCAACGCCGCAGAGAGGAGAGGTTATGCTCAAACTGACGTTTGATGAGCTTGTTGCAAGCCCAAAGACCTTTGAAGAGATTGAGGCGGAGTACGGGGAAGAGGTTGCAATTAACGTTGGGATTGCCAGAGACCCGGACGCTTCTGAACTGGATGAAGACTGGTTTAGACGCGCCCGCCCTGCGGCTGAGGTTGTGCCGCACATAGTGGAGCGGTGGCACAGGACACGCGGCAAGCAGAAAGCGCCGACTAAACAGTCAATCTCCATTCGGCTGGACGCTGACATACTTGCCTACTATCGCGCTAGCGGGAGAGGATGGCAGGGCCGCATCAATGAGACGCTACGCAAGTACACCACGGGTCTGGGGGAATCTCAGGAGGCGGACTCAGGGTCAGAAGAGGAGCCTGGCAAGAAGTGATGCCCAGGAATATGCAGCGCGGTACAAAGCCACCAGGCCTTTACTGGTATGCAAGCCAAGGGTCTACTTAAAGGCATCTCGCGACTGGCGTCGGCGTCCCTGGACCTGCTGTACCCACCCAAATGTGTGGGCTGTGAAAAAGAAGGGCGTTTCCTCTGCGCTTCATGCCTTGAAACCCTTCCTCATCTGCTGCCGCCCTTCTGCCTTAGATGCTCCCAACCAATAGCCCGCGGTGACGCCTGCCGGAGGTGCCTCTCGTCGCCGCTGGATATCGACGGCATAGTGGCCCCCTTTCGCATGGAAGGCGCGGCCAGGGAGGCGGTCCACCGCCTGAAGTACAGCAACCTACGTGCTATAGTACCCCTTCTGGGTGAGCTACTGGCTGACTTCCTGGTTGCACGGCGGATACACGGGGATATACTTGTCCCTGTCCCACTACATCATCGCCGCGAGAGGCAGCGCGGGTACAACCAGGCAGCGCTGCTTGCCCGTGAGATGGGTGAGAGACTGGGCCTTCCCGTGCTCCCCAATGCCCTCTCCCGTAGCAGGGACACGCCTTCCCAGACCGGACGCTCGCAGGCGGAGGACAGGCGTACCAACGTTCAGGGGTCTTTCCACTGTACTGACCCTGGGCTGGTGAAGGGGTTGAACGTGCTCCTGGTGGACGACGTATGCACTACGGGCGCAACGCTGGAAGCCTGCTCGCTGGCGCTCAAAGAGGCGGAGGCAGCCTCGGTGACGGGAGTCACCTTTGCGCGCGAGGCGTAAGGACCGTGCCGCCGGAGCTATCCTCGAACAAAAGCCAGGAGCCAGGCGCATTAACGCCTGGCTCCTGTTATTGCGACCACTTAAATTCTCGGTCTACCTGAACTGAGCGGTCTCAGTCGAACCGGTCAGGGCGGCAGTGGAGGCGAGTTCCTCGCTCACGCTGAGAAGCACCTCGTCGAAGTAGCCTGCGCCAACCTCTTGCTGGTGCTTGGTGGCGGTGTATCCGTCCTTCTCACGGGAGAACTCCTGCTCCTGAATTCGGACGTATGCCGGCATCCCCTCCGTCGAGTATGCCTTTGCAAGCTCGAAGGCGTTGAGGTTGATCATGTGCCACCCGGCAAGGGTGATGAACTGGAACTTGTAGCCCGCCTTGCCAAGCTCGTCCTGGAACTTTGCGATGGTGTTGTCATCCAGGTTGCTCTTCCAGTTGAAGGAGGGAGAGCAGTTGTAGGCCAGCATCATGTCCGGGTTCTCTTTGCGGATGGCTTCAGCGAAGGCAATGGCCTCGTCAAGATCCGGGTCCGAGGTCTCGCACCACAGCAGGTCTGCGTAGGGGGCGTAAGCCAGTCCCCTGGCTACTGCGGCGTCGAAGCCGTCCCGGACAACGTAGAACCCTTCGGGAGTGCGCTCGCCGGTCACAAACTCCTGGTCACGCTCGTCGATGTCGCTCGTGATAAGAGTGGCGCCACGTGCATCCGTGCGTGCGCACAGAATGGTGGGTACGTCCAGAACGTCCGCGGCGAGCCTTGCCGCGTTGAGGGTGTGTATGAACATGTTGGTGGGTATGAGCACCTTCCCGCCCATGTGCCCGCACTTCTTGGCGGAGGAAAGCTGGTCCTCGTAGTGAACGCCGGCTGCCCCAGCCTCAATCATGCCCCGCATCAGCTCGAAGGCGTGGATAGCTCCGCCGAAGCCGGCCTCTGCGTCGGCCACGATGGGAACGAACCAGTCAGTGTCCGTATTGCCTTCCAGGCACTCAATCTGGTCGGCTCTCATCAGGGCGTTGTTGAGTCTCTTGACCACGGACGGAACGCTGTTGGAGGGGTAGAGGCTCTGGTCAGGGTAGGTATGGGATGCCAGGTTGGCATCGCCTGCCACCTGCCAACCGCTGAGATAGAGGGCGCGAAGACCGCCCTTGACCATGTTCACGGCCTGGGCTCCGGTAAGCGCTCCGAAGGTCCTTACGAATCCATCCTGGTTCAGCTCGTTCCACAGGCGCTCAGCGCCGTGCCGGGCCAGAGTGTACTCGATATTCAGGCTGCCCCGCAGCTTAACCACATCCTCGGCAGTGTAGTCTCGCTTCACGCCACTCCAGCGTGGATCGGAGGCCCAGCGCTCCTCAATTGCTTTTACCTGCTGGGCAAAGTCCGGATGGTGATTGTTCATATACGGCCTCCTTAACTTACTCCAAGTATCGGTATCCGGGGATAGTTAGAAAATCTGCGTATGTGGGACTGGTAACCAAATCGTCCAGTAGATCTACAGCCTTGTCAAGGGAGCCTATGGTCTCCGGGCCGCGCGATTGGAGCAGCGTTCCCAACTCGTCACTGCGCAATGCCTCGTAGAGGTTCCTGCTGACGGGGCGATTGTCAGAGAGGTGTGCCCCGTGCTTCATCCACTGCCATATCTGGGACCTGGCTATCTCCGCCGTGGCGGTATCCTCCATCAGGTAGTTCAGCGCCACCGCGCCTCTCCCCTGCACCCAGGCGTCCAGGTATTGAAGGGTCACGCTAATGTTGTTCCTCAGCCCAGCCTCGGTGATATCCCCGTCGGGCACGTCCAAGAGGTCTCTGGCAGTAACCTGCACCTCCGGGATCTTGCCAAGCTGGTGCGGGCCCTCGAAAGCTTTTTCGAAGACCTCCAGCACAATGGGGACAAGACCGGGATGGGCCACCCACGCGCCGTCGTGTCCCTGGCCGGACTCCCGCTCCTTATCAGCCCTGATCTGGTTCATGGCCCGCTCGTTGGCCTCGGGATCGTCCCTCCTGGGGATGAAAGCTGACATGCCTCCCAAAGCGTGCGCGCCACGCTTGTGGCACGCCTGCACCATGAGCTCCGCCGCCGAGCGAAGGAAGTGAGTGCCCATGGTGACCTGCGCCCGGTCCGGGAAAACGAAGTCCGGGCGCTGGTTGAAGACCTTGATAACGCTGAAGATGTAGTCCCACCTACCGAGGTTCAGGCCGGTGATGTGGTCCCGCAACTCGTAGAGGATCTCCTCGATCTCGAACGCGGCCAATATGTGCTCGATGAGCACGGTGCACTTGATAGAGCCGTGGGGGACTCCCAGCTGTGCCTCGGAATAGTCAAACACGGCGTTCCACAGGCGGGCCTCAAGATGGCTCTCCATCTTCGGCAGATAGAAGTAAGGGCCGCTGCCCCTGTCCAGGGTCACGCGGGCGTTGTGGAAGAAGGCGAGGCCAAAGTCGAAGAGGCTTGCCGCCACCGGCTGACCATCCACCAGAAGGTGCCGCTCAAATAGGTGCCAGCCCCTGGGCCTGACGCAGAGAGTAGCGATGCTGTCGTTGAGGCGGTACTCCCTTCCCTCCTGGTTGGTGTAGTTGATGGTGCCCGCGCAGGCGTCCCGCACGTTCACCTGGCCCTCCAGGGTGGGCCTCCATGCCGGAGAGTGGGCGTCCTCGAAATCGGTCATGTAGACTTGGGCGCCGGAGTTCAGGGCGTTGATCACCATATTTCGAGTGGAGCTGGGGCCGGTGATCTCTACACGGCGGTCCAGCAGGTCCTTGGGAGCGGAGGTCACCCTCCACGCGCCTTCGCGTATACCTCTGGTCTCGGGTAGGAAGTCCGGGTCCAAGCCCTCGTCGATCTCCCACTGACGCAGGGCCCGCGCCCTCATCAGGGACCTTCGCGTTGGCTCGAACTCCCGGGCCAAGCCCGCCACAAAGTCGAGGGCCTCCGGGCTCAGGATGTCCGCGACGTCCGAGTCTACCCTTCCCAGAATCTTAATGTTATCACTCATACTTGGATCTCCTTCGATCCTTTCTTGCTCGGTATGTATCTAGTCAAGATGAATCAGCTACAGGCATAACATAGTAAACTTATATGAGGTATAATGCAAGTGGCGTATTACCTATTGCAGCGATATGTTTTTCCTATCACTCACCGGGGTACTAACTGGCATAAGAGTAGATTTTAGGCTTGTGACGAGTGTGTTTTGAAGAATCGGGTCACGATCGCATACGGAGACTCTTTGTCTATGCCTAGTTAGCCAGTTATTTGTACACGCCCAGTATCAGAGTAGGCAGCACATCTAGTCAGTGGATCAAACGAAAGCATCTGCATTGCTGAGTCTTCTCAATGCTCCCCTGGGGCGTGTGAATACGCTGGCACTGAGTTTGAAGAAAGCTAGCCCACGTTCAGCAAGGAGGTGGCGATGACCCAGCAAGAACAAACACAGAATCTGTTCTTGACCATAACGGTCCGAACGTCAGACGGTGAGATACACCAACACAACTACCCCATTACGTTGCCATTGGATGAAACGGCGGAAGAGAACATCAGAGACCTTCAAGAGCGAGTCAACAGTTCCTTTGACGGGAGGGAGAGCGTAGCTTTCGAGAACCCGCGGGTTTGGTACAGGAACAGCCACATCATCAGCATCGCTACCGCTATAGGGCAAATGCCAGTGGATATCAGGCGCATGGGATTTGATCAAGCCCGCTAGTCCCATATGTTAGGCACCTCTATACCTCCACCAATACTTGCATCAAGGAGTGAGATGAGAAAAGTTATAGACAAGAAACTCTACGACACAGCCACGGCCACAAGAATATTCCCACCAGATGACGTCGCAAGCCCTCTGAACGCTTTCCTAACCTTCAGGGAAGCCCTCTACTGTAGTCCAAAAGGGCAATTGTTCGTATGCCAATCCAACCGCCGCGAGACCCTGCTCGGTGTACAGACTTTTCTGGAAGAGGACATCTACCTGTTGGGTGAAGAAGGAGCCTTTCAGTGGCTGGAATCTCATAATGCTCCTCAATCCGCATATCAGGCCGCTGGCCTCCAAATTGAAATTGGCTAGCCCACAAAGAGTATGTCCAGTCACCTCTTTTGTAAGTGTAGGCTTGATGCATATGACCAAGGAGACTTGATGGAATTGGCCCAGCTCAGAGCATTTCTTGAGGCCGCGGAGCGCGGAAGCTTTCGGCGCGCCGCCGAGGCGCTGTATCTAACGCAGCCCTCTTTGAGCGCCCGTGTTCACGCTCTGGAGGAGGATCTTGGCGTATTGCTGTTCCACAGGATGGGCCGCGGCGTGCGCCTGACTGAGATGGGGCGCGCATTTCTCCCCTTTGCGGAGCGGGCTATGGAGGCGCTGCGCCAGGGTCGAGACGTGATCGACAGCGCCCGGGACGCCTCCGGGGGCGTGCTCAACATGGCGTCGGCGCGTGCCATCGGCACCTATACACTGCCCTCCATCCTGGAGAAGTTCAGGTTCAGATACCCTAACATCAAGGTGCACATCAACATCGGCCGCTCCTCCGACGTGCTGCAGATGGTGGTGAACGAGGAGGTGCAGTTGGGACTGGCCCGCGCGCTGACCGATCCGGACGTTGTGACCTTCCGCCTCTATGACGAGGAGATAGCGCTGGCCACCAGTCCAGACCACCCCTTTGCCATCCGGGGCACAGCCAGCATCTACGAGGTAGCGCAGGAGCCCCTTATCCTGTACGACCGTGAGTCCTCATACTTCGTGCTTATAAACCAGGTGTGCCGCGCCGCGGGCATCTCTCCCAGGGTGGAGATGACCCTGGACAGCATTGAGGCTACCAAACACCTTGTGGAGCTTGGCATGGGCGTATCCTTCCTCCCGCGCAGCGGCGTCCGTCACGAGGTGGAGCGAGGCAGCCTGTGCCTCATTCCCCTCACCGAGGGTCATCAGGTATCTCTGCCTACCGCCGTGATGGTGCGCCGCGCCCAGCACTACAGCCCGGCTGTCCTGGCCTTTATGGACGTGCTGCGGGAGATGTATGACCTGGATACTTCGTTGCTGGAGGGGATGGGAGCGCCGGCGGAAAACGGCCAGATTGACGCGCCCTCAGAAGTGCGCACATAGAGGCCGTAGTCTATAATAGGGCAAGTCGGGGCGTAGCGCAGATGGTAGCGCGCCACGTTCGGGACGTGGAGGTCGCTGGTTCAAGTCCAGTCGCCCCGACCAGTTTGATGCACATCCACTCGCTTCTTTAAGCCATTTGGCATGGGGCCAAATCGGTCTGTTCCATCCTGGAGGCATTAGGACTATAATGTCACAAAACAATCTTGAGTCAGGAGGTAACTATGGCCTTTACGAAAATTCACCACGTGGGGCTGGTAAACGGGGACCTGGATCACGCTCGGCACATTCTGGAAGCGGGCTTTGGCCTCTCCTTGGATGAGCACCGGACTCCCTCGCCGGGCATACCGGGGTACGACGGCACCACCGTACTGCAGTTTCCAATAGGAGAGATGTACTACGAGGTGGCGAAGCCCGGCGATTCCGCCAGTGAGCCTGCCCAGTACCTGGAGGCCACCAACGGACGAGGCGGGATGTACTATTTGTCAATTGCATCGAACGACATAGCCGCCGACGTGCAGGGCCTGCAGAGCCGGGGCGTCAGGATAAAGGGAGACTGGGACGGCAAAGGCCCGGTGTTCCTGGAGCCCGAGACGACCCTTGGCCTGCGGCTGCAGGTAACGCCCGACGAGCCATACTACGTGCACCCCTACTACAAGGGCAACGGCACTTGCATGGGCATGGCCCACATAGGCCTTGCGGGGCGAGACCCGGAGGAGTCCCGGAACTTCTGGAGCAACATAGTCGGCATTCGAGAGGACCAGACCTCCGAGCGAGGCAGGGAGGGGCCGGACCCCAACCGGGAGCGCCGGGCGGCCGCCGACGACCCCGTACACATCCTGGAGTACGCAATCGGCGGGACGGTCATAGAGATAAGCCATCCCACCACCACGGACAGCGGAACGGCCAGGCTGGTGGCCCAGAGGGCTACCCTCGGAGAGGTGTTCCATCACACAGCCCCCTTTGCTCCCGATGTGCACAGGTTTATCGAGCAGGCTGTGCCGGCCGGCATGGAGCAGATCGGCAGCATCCCTCCCAGAGAGGTTACCACGCGGGCGACGGCGTGGTTCCATCCCAGGGCGTGCCTGGGTATGCTCCTGGAGCCTTGGAACCGGCTGCCGGGAGAGGACCACTACAGACCGGTCTAACACAGATACAGAGGTCTGTTCCGGTCCGGGGCGCTTTCCAAAGTCACCCTGAAGAGTTTGCGGGGAGGCAGTCACAGACCCTCCCCGCGTTCCGGTACAGGAGCGCACCCGCCTGGGACGGTCATTGCCAGGAGAAGTCAACTAATTTCGGAAGGAGACAAGAATGATACGCGCCTTGGGAGATAAGAAGCCAAGGATACACCCCACCGCCTTTGTCAGCGAGGCCGCTTATGTTGTGGGAGATGTGGAGATAGGAGAGGGTTCCAGCATATGGCCCGGCACCATCATCCGCGCCAACAACCACAAGATAAAGATAGGCAAGTACGTCAACATCCAGGACAACTGCATGATCCACGCGGACGCCGAATGCAGCTATGGCGACTACGTTACTCTGGGACACCACGTTATGTGTCACGCTACGACCGTGGAGGACCACTGCCTTGTGGGTAACGGCGCCACGGTGAACGGCCACGCCATCATAGGTCATCACTCCGTCATAGCCGCAGGGTCGGTGGTGCTGGAGCGGGTGGAAGTCCCGGACCACTCCTTTGTGACGGGCGCGCCCGGAGAAGTCCGCCGCCAAGTCAATGAGAGGCACCTCCAGATGTTGGACAATCTCCCGATGGGCTACTATCGCAACGGCCAGATATTCAAGGAGGCCGGCCTTCAGGACCCCGACCAGGAGAAGTTCACCGACCCCGACATGTTGTAGGCTGCGGAGAGCGCATCCGGTTTGGCGCAAATCTGATTGAATGGCAGGGGCAGGTCTTGTATCTGCCCCTGCCGTTTGCGCCGCGCGCACAGGTTGCGACAGCGCCCATGCCAAGATATAATCGGCTGGGTACGCGGCGCCCACAAATGCATCCCACAGGAGCGTATGAAATGAGGGTTTACTGGAGAGAGCACAGGACTGGGCAGAGGCTCATACTCGACCCCGAAACTGGTCAGGAGGAGGAGTGCGGAGGGGTCCGGCAAACGCCCAGGGGATTCGACGCGCTGGCAAAGACATTCGGCTACGACCCCGGGCGCGCCCAGAAAGGCTTTGCAACCATGGAAGAGGCAAAGGCCTTCGTCGAGTCTTTCGAGCCGTGGGACCTATTCGTGGGCAAAGCCGACGTGGACTTCGACAGGACCGTCCACCCGATGCCGGAGGATAAAGGCTAGTATCCGGCGCGGCGCGCCGCCTTGTATGGATTTCGGAGGTTGATATGCCTCTCTTTTATGATGGGGAAGTCCGGGTGTACAAGACTTCCTGCGGCCCATTTGACAACAACTCCTATCTCCTGGTGTGCCCCCAGACCAACGAAAGTCTCATAATAGACGCGCCTATGGGCCCAGGAGAAGTGCTGGCCGAGGCCGAAGGCAGGCAGGTGAAGGCTATCCTCATTACCCATAACCATCAGGACCACCTGGCAGGCCTGCAGGAGATGACTGACGCCACAGGCGCGCCGGTGATTTCCCACGGCGAAGACGCCTCCACACTGCCGGTTGCCCCCAACTCCCTGGTGAAGGACGGCGACACTATCACCGCCGGCACAATAGAGGTGAAGGTGATTCACACCCCAGGCCATACACCCGGCTCGGTGTGCTATCTGGTCGGCAAGCACCTCTTCTCCGGGGATACCCTTTTCCCGGGAGGACCGGGTAGAAGCAGGACGCCGGAAAACCTTCAGGAGATCATCAAGAACATCACCGAGAAGCTCTACATTCTGCCGGACGATACGGACGTCCTTCCGGGCCACGGTCAGGAATCCACCCTGGGCGCCTCCAAGGAGGAGTACCGCGTCTTCGCCGGAAAGAGTCACCCCGACGACCTGTGCGGGGATGTCCTCTGGCTGGAGAGCTGAAGGTCAAACTCGACACTCCCGACCCGCACAGCCAAGGGGCGCCGCGTCTACCAGGACCCATCAGGGGGATATAATGCAGGACCCTTCCCAGTCAATGCAGGCTGCTATCAACAACGGTGAGCACCTCATCTACCTCACAGTTTACCCCGCGGATTACAACCCGGACCTCTCCTATCCCATGATCGTGCTGCTGCACGGAATGGGGGCCAGCATGTACGACCTGGCCAACCTGGTCTCATTCATAGACACCCAGGGCTACATATTCGTGTGTCCCAATGCTCCAGTTCCTGTGCAGGTCGACCAGGGCGTCCTGGGTTTCGCCTGGACGGTGCCGGGCAGCGACGACCCACAGGGTATGGAGCGGACCGAGGCGAAGTTCGATGGTTTCCTGCAGCAGGTCCTTCAGGAAAACCGGGTGGCCGAGGGCCAGGCTATAATGTTTGGCTTCTCCCAGGGAGGGAGCATGACCTATCGGTACGGGCTGAGCCACCCCGAAGTCTTTACCGGCCTGGTGGCCCTGGGCACCTCCATCCGAGACACTGACGAGATGCGACAGCGCCTTCCTGCCCAACGCAATCAGAGTATATTCATAGGTCACGGTCTGCAGGACAACGTAGAGCGGGCTCGCGGTTCCAAAGAGTTCCTGGAAGCGGAGGGCTACACTCCCTACTACAGGGAGTACGACATGGGCCACGAGATAAACCAGGAAGTTATGACGGATCTGGTTCCCTGGATACAGAATGTATTGCCGCCGCTCCGGCCCAATGCAGGCCCACTCTCCGGCCTGATACTTCCCTAGAACACCTCTCAATGGGTTGAGTGTCAATCCTGTCATTCCTGCGTAGGCAGGAATCTAAAGGTGTGGGGTCGGAGATCCCTGCTTTCGCAGGGACTACGGTTCTTCCGAGGTTTCTTAGAACACCACCAGTGGGTCGTCCTCGGTAATGATGCGCTGCTCATTCTCCAGGGTAGTGCGAACGTGCTTGGGAAGCGCAAACAGCCCGTTGTGGGTCACGCCATCGTAGAATCGAAGCGACGCGCACCCTCGGTCGGCCAGCCTGCGGTCAACTTCCTGAACGTTCTGGGCCAGCGGATTCGGGCCAAGGGATGCCAGGTTGAAGCCCCAGTCGGAGGCGAATGACGGCACCATGATGTGATACGGGTAAACGTGGGGGAACACGCTCCGAAGGGTGTTGTTAATCGCTGAGAAGGCCTCCAGGTTCCCCACCATGCACGGCTCCGATTGCACCGCCATAAGGCCTTGGGGGTTAAGCCTCTGGGAGAGAAGGCGATAGAAGTTCTGAGTATAGAGTAAGGAGGCGGGACCGGCCTCCTGGGGATCCGGCAGATCTATGATAATTACGTCGTAGGTGTCCTGGGTGGTCTCCAGGTATTCACGGGCGTCCCGGTGGTACAGCTCCGTCCTGGAGTCGTCGAATGCTCCGCGATGGTGATTGGGCAGGTAGCGTACGCACACCTCCACCACCTCGCTGTCCAGGTCCACCATGACGGCGCGCTTTACCGTGTTGTGGGCCAGCGCTTCTCGCAGTGTAGCGCCCTCTCCGCCTCCCGCTATGAACACCGAAACGGGGTTCGGGTGCGTCACCATAGCCGGGTGCACCAGGCCCTCGTGGTAGATGAACTCGTCCGCCTCCGCCGACTGGGTCTTGCCGTCAAGGAGCAAACACCGACCGTGTTGCAACGAGTCCACGACCTCAACCTCCTGGAAGGCCGTCCTGGTCGAAAATACCCTTCCCTTTATGGCCATCATCTGGTAGAGGTTAGAGGTGATGTACTCCTGAATCCACTCGGTGTTGGAGTTGTCCATCTATATGCCCGCGGCCTATCGGGAGGATACGCCCGCCAGCTGCGGGAGGACGCCTCGTTGTATCTCCGTAACGGAGTGGTCCGCGCACTCAAGGCTGTCCACCACCAGAGCCACGGCGTCCAGCGGCTTGAACCCCTCGCCGCAGGTGAAGATGTCGACCGCAGCGTAGCCGTACTCCGGCCAGGTATGGATACAGAGATGGGATTCGGCTATGGCGATAACCCCCGTGACTCCCTGGGGGCTGAATTGGTGGAAAGACTGCCCTATTACTGTGGCCCCGGTCTTTCGGGCTGCTTGCAAAAGTGAGTCTCGAATGTGCGGTAAGTCGTTCAGAAGGTCCCGATTACAGTCTTTGAGCTCCAGCAGTATTTGTGTACCTAGTGCATTCAATCACCCACCCTCCTGTAGGAAATTTACCAAAGCGTGATTATACCAGACTTACTCTCTTTGGCAAGCTCTTCTTGGGCTGCGTAAGGAAGCAAGCAAAACCCCGCAGTTAAAGACCCGCTGAGACCGGGTTACGGCGCAGCGGGTCTGAAGCAACTAATAGTCTTGGAGCGGCCAAATAGCAGCGCTACTTGCGGGCTTCTTTGTGAAAAGAAACCCTAGTGGCCGCCGCATCCACAACCGCCACCGCCACCGCCACAACCTCCTCCTCCGCATGCGCAACCGCCGGACTGTATGTTGGGGTTGTTTATAACAAACCCGCTTTTCATCAGGTCGTCCAGGTAGTCTATCTCAGCGCCTTCCATCATGGGAGCGCTGTCGGGGTCTATAAGGATCTGAACGCCGTCTGAGTTGACTATGGTGTCGTCGCTCTTGGCCTCTTTCTCCAGCGCCAGCATGTACTGGGCCCCGCCATTGGCGCCCGGCATCAGCACTACGCGCAGTGAAGAGCCTTCCTCTCCCTGCTCCACCAGGATCTCCTTAAGTTTCTCCGAGGCTAGGGGGCTAATGTTAATCATACCCGCTCCTTTCGGTCGAGGCCTAAGCCATAAATGAGTTTCGTCCAACTGAAGGCCGAAACTGAATCACGATAATAGCACGCTCCAGAGGAGGCGTCAAGGGTAGGGGCTTCGTGGTATTCCCAACATGTGTTGGTCATGGGATAATAAGGTGAGAGAGGGAGACTGCCGCGAGTATAGGGAGGTGTATACACGTGGCACAACGAAGAGCATATCGAGACGGGGAGCAGTGTCCCCGGTGCGGGTCGAATTGGCTGCCCAAATATGGGCGGTCAAGGGGCAAGCAGACGTATAGGTGTGGGCAATGCCTCTATCACTTCATCTCCGGGACGAAACGCCCTCATAGGTCGGAGCAGGTGAAAGCGCAGGCGGTATCCATGTATAGTGATGGGAGCAGCATGGAGGCCATCAGCCGAGTGATGGGTGTAAAGCCGGGCACCGTGTATTCCTGGGTCAAAAAAAGCCAGTTGGGCTTGGGAATTGATGGGGACTCTGGTGGAGGAGTGGAAGCGGGGTCCAAAGCCGGCCCGGGTCATATCCTTTGATGAGATGTGGACATATGTAGGAGCCCGGCGGCGTGGGAAACGCCGGGATATGTGGGTCTGGACGGCGGTGATAGAGGAATGGGATGGTAGGCGCTGGGTGGACTTTGAAGTGGGAGACCGGACCGAGGCCACTTTCCTGAAGCTGTACAACCGGCTGCCTGAGGCAGAGCAATACCACACTGATGGCTATAGGGTGTATGGATGGCTGCCCGCCAACCGGCACGTAATAGGCAAGGGTGGAGCGGTGAACAGAAATGAAGGACTGCACTCGGTATGGCGGAGCAAGTTGAACCGCCTCCACCGCAGGACGAAGGGGTATAGCAAGAGCGCGATCATGCTGCGGAACTCAATAGCTCTGGTGTGCCTGCGCCTTGGCTTGATCTAATACCAACACAACCCGGGAATACCGGCTTCGTCTCACCTCGCGCTTTGGAACAGCAGGGGCTTGTTCGTCTGGTTCTCCATACGGAGGACGGCGGTCAAAAGTGTCCAATCATGGTATACTGGACTTATAATGGCGAGGCAAGGAGGAAGGGATGAGAGACCGTCACATTCCGGAGCAAGTCGTGGGCATAATGGGGCTATTAACTGGTGTCCTCATCGGCGTTATTTACTTTGTGATTCTCCACATCTTCTTTTTGTGACCTCTTGTAGGCAGTTTCCCAGTTATTCACACTGAGTAACACAAAAGCTGCAAGCATCGCGAACAACATAGCGACGGCAGTTGGAGCGAGTACACCAAGGAAAAGACCTGCCTTTCCACCCGTCTCGGACAGCAACCAGAATACTCCAGACGTAACAGCAAGGGTAGCGCTTGCTATACGTAGCCCAATGTCCAACCGGGGCGTATTACCAGGTATTATACTCATAAATGCTAAGGTCGCTGCTCCTAAAGCAGAACACGCGGCCTTAACTCCGTACCCACTTCCCTAACCCTGCGTCACGGCATCAAAGTTGGTCAATATAGTGGAGACAACCGCAGACCATACTAACCCGAACCCAAGCGACTTCCACCACACACTATTTCTCAGGGACATACGCCACGCCGTCTGAGCAACACCCTGTTCGTATCTAAGGATTGATACAGCCCATCTTCGTAACATCTTTCCCTTCTCGCTTGAGCCTCCGGTATTGCTTCTTCCTGATTATCCCGTAGCCACTCCCGGATGAATGACCGATTACCGCCAGGGTGGCCGTCGATAACCTTCCGCCCCTGCGCCATATAACAGCACTTCACTTGGTCGACCGGATTATGCTTCTCCCGCTCATCTTGAGCCAGTCGAAAGAAGTGAGCGGCACTCAGTATTGACCCTTCACCCCAGGGAGTCCAGGATACCCCGCAGCTCGCCGGAGATGCAGGTGAAAATGGGCGTGTCCCGCTCCGTGTAAGGCCGCGCCTGGGACTCCCGGAGCTCCATCACCAGGTCCAGGAAGTCCGACGGCGAGTCCGTCTCAAACCCCAGTACAAACTCCTGGTCGTCCAGGCCAAAGGAGTAGGTGGTGGTGATCTTCACGGACGGGTACTTGTGCCCGACGCGGATGTGCTCGTTCATCATGCCCTGGCGCTCCTCCGCGGGAAGCTGGTACCAATCGTGGGTCTTGACGAAGGGGTATACGAAGAGGTACTTCGTGCCCATCTGACGGACGACTCCGCCTGCGCCGTCCTGGCCAGGGTGCCGGTGGCTGCCCACGTATGGGGAGCGCCGCGTCATTGCCAGGTAGGAGTAGGGTATCTCCAGATACCTGCCAAGGCCCGTCTTCCAAAGCTGCCCGGCAAGCTCCTGGAAGTCCTCCAGCCTGCGCGACACCTTCCAAAGGAGGAAATCGCAGTCGCCGCGGATGCCCGTCAGGTCGTATGGCAGGACCGAGATCCCTGACGAGAACTCGTCCACCACAGCCGTGAACTCCTCCTTGTGCCGCTCCTTCTCGTCGGATTCGAGCCGCCGCCACATCGGGTCGAGCTTGTAAAAGTCGTACTTTACGTACTGCCTGTTCTGTTCTTCCATAGTGACCCTCCCTCAACCTATAATAATGGAGGATATTCATCGACTCAAGACCGCGCGATCCACGAGAGGTAATATATGGCGCAAGAAATGCGGATAATAGGCGTATCCGGACTGCCGGAGATAGCCGAAGGAGACGACCTGGCGGCCCTTATCTTTGAGGCCGCCCTGGGCCAGTCAACGCCGCTGGAGGCCGGCGACGTCATAGTCGTCACGCAGAAGATAGTGTCCAAGGCGGAGGGCGCGGTGGTAGATCTCAGAGACGTTACGCCTTCGCCACTGGCGGAGGAGTTTGCCCGGCAGTGGGACAAGGACCCGCGCCACGTCGAGGTGGTGCTGCGTGAGACCAAGCGGGTGGTGAGGATGGAGAGGGGCGTGCTGATTGTCGAGACCAAGCACGGCTTTGTCTGCGCCAACGCAGGCGTCGACGCCTCCAACGTGCCCGGCGAGGAGAGGCTGTCCCTGCTCCCCAAAGACCCGGACGAGTCCGCTCACCGTATCAGAAGCGGCCTCATGGAGCGCGGCGGATTTCCGGTGGCCGTTATCATATCCGATACCTTCGGCAGGCCCTGGAGGATGGGCACCACCGACGTGGCAATAGGCATTGCCGGTATGCATCCATTAAGGGACTACCGCGGAGAGGTAGACCCCTACGGCTACCCCCTGCGGGTTAGCGTGTCCGCCGTCGCCGACGAGATAGCCTCGGCGGCGGAACTGGTTGCGGGCAAGCTGAGCATGGTGCCAGTCGCTATAGCCAGGGGCTTCGTCTACCCGCCCGATGAAGAGGCCGGAACCAGTGACCTCATAAGAGACGCATCCTTGGACATGTTCCGCTAGCCCCCGTATAAAGTGCAGAGCAGGCTATATGCGGAAAGATGGTACTCGAGGTGGGTGGGGCCACCACCGCCACACGCCAGGAATGCCCTGCCATTTATGGTAAAATAGGAGTGGATGTGATTGCCAACTTGATGGAGAGGGGCCATGGATCAACAAATCTGGTTAGGTATCCTCGAGTCTGAGCGTTACAATCGATATTACCATAGCCTTGCCGATAAGTTCCGAAAACGGCAAATGTTGTTGGATATTGTGCTCATACTTATGACTGGTGGCGTCGCTGTCACCCTTGTCATTCACTTCCTGCAAGGCACTAACGAGGTTTTGGCATTGACGCTATTGATAGGGGTTATAGCAAGTGTTGTGACGTGGCAACACATCCAGGGGTATAGAGTTAAGACAGTTGTGGCGGGTCTAGTAGCCGCACAATACAAGTCACTCAGTGCAGATTGGCGACGTCAATGGCATCGGGGTCAGGGCGGCGAGGACAAAGAAATCGTTGCAGTTTTGACCGAACGGCTGACCAGCATTGCAACACAAGCACATGGATTAGGCCATGATGACAAACTTAGCGACTCGGCTGAGGAATCAGCTGATGAGGTCATTTATGGCGAGTTCACGCCAGCAACCTAAGCCAACACGGGAGGACTTTTCAGAGCCCCCGCCACGACGGAGACCACCGCCACCACCACCGCCTAGACCTCCTCGACCTTCCCAGTAGATCTCTGCCCACCAAAGTTCCCCTAGTGGACACAAGTATATGATTACCTTTCAATTCGGAGCCATCCCCATAGCGACAGCCCCGTCTCGAACGCAAAAGCTCAGCGCCCGGCGTAAAATACACCGGGCGCTGAGCACGTTAACCGCCGTGATATACCTTGGCCGTTACTCTATGGCGTCTACCGCCCCTTCCAGTTTGGAGCGCGCTTCTCTGCGAAGGCCCTGGGACCCTCGAGCCTGTCCTCGCTATTGGCGACCTTCTCCGTCAAAGGCCTGTTCAGGGACCTCAGATGGTCCAGGAGGGCAACCCCTTCCGGAGTCGGCGTCGGAGGGTTCATGTGAAGCTGGACTCCCCTCTTGAGGGCCTGAACCGCCAGGGGAGCGCACAGCTTCAGGATCTCGGCCCTTCGCTCCGCCTCTGCCATCAGAGCATCCCTATCCGGCAGGAGCTGCTGCACGAAGCCTATCTCGTGCGCCCGCTGGGAGGTGATGTGGTCGCCGGAAAGGATGATCCACATGGCCTCTCCCAGGGGGACGAAACCCATCTCCAGGGTGTCCATCGAGTTGATGGGCGTCAGGCTGCGGAGCGGCTCCGGCATCCCGAAGCGGGACTTCTCCGTAGCGAGCCGGATGTCGCAGCGCGCCGAAAGCTGCATCCCGCCGGCCAGGGCGTACCCGTCGACTGCTGCGATAACAGGCTTCAGACAATCACTGACCTTGGACAGACCGCTTCTGGCCTGCTGAGGGGCACCCTGCCCTACCGTACGGTCGCGCTCGGCCGTCTCCTTCAGGTCGGCGCCGGCGCAGAAGGCGCGTCCGCCCCTGCCGGTCAACACCACAACCAGCACGTCGTCGTCGTTGGTGGCTTCATCGAACGCTAGATAAAGCCCATTCTGCACGCCGGTGCTCAGGGCGTTCATCCGCTCGGCGTTGTTGATCTCCAGCCAGGCGACCCGATTCCTCACCTCGTAGTCCACCAATTCGAAAGTCTTGACTGCCATAATGTTACCTCCTTCTATGTCTGGTTATCCAACCTATCGTCAGCATGGTGTGAGTATATGCCCGCTTCAGAGAGAAGGTCAACCATATTTGCGATAGCCGTCGCTATATGTAGCACAATTGACGACTATCAGCTCATCTTATGCTATTCCTGGTATTTTAAGTAGAAGGGCATTAGTCCCGGGTGGCGCCTCAATTTGAATCTCGAGACTTATTCATCTCATCTAAAGGAGGATGCCCACACACCCACAAGCAATAACTCAGGCGTAGGAATAAGACGATGATGAGTAGTGTCTGCAATGAGATTCAAGCTCTGCAAAGTGAGCGCCCCCAAAAGATACACACCCTCGGGCCCGAATATGATGGAACTCGTGCGCTCCAGTCCTTCCCAACGAAATCGCGCTTCGCCCATTGGATACTTCTGTTTACGGCCATCAGCTAGTGTAAATTCACGCTCGCTATCCGAAGTGATGCCTAGTTGATGGAATAGCGATGCCGGGAACATCGAACAAAATGCTCCAGTATCCACCACAGCCTCAATCTCTTCAAATCTTCTATCTATAGGATGACCGACCTCAATCTTCGTCCGAAATAGACCCATCACACACCTCCAAGTTACTCTAAGCCCAGTATACCGCAGGCCAAATCAGGGAGACCAGTCCCTAGCTTGTGTTGACGCGCTACTGCGCGGGTAGTATCGTAGCCAATGTTGGCCTCGAGATTGAGTGTCGGAAGTCTCAGCGCTGAAGACGACCATGAGCAAGCAGATAGCAGCGGTATTCCGCGAAGAAGAGGGCGCGCTGGAAGCGGCGCAAATGCTGAGCGACGCGGGGTACACCCCGTCTGATTTGAGCGTATTCTCAAGATATGGACTGCGCTACCCTCACCTGCCCCTCATGGCCAAGCCGGTATTTGTAGAGAGGTTTGTTAAACGACCGGAGAAGGCCCTGGGCCGCGCTCTGCACGGGGCCATCGTCGGCGCGCTGCTGGTGGGAGGCCTGTCCCTCATATGGATTTTCCTGGCCTTCGACCACTGGGCCATGCAGCTGTTCCTTGCCAGCACCATGTGGAAGTTCGGCGTCTTCGTAGGGGCATTCGTCGGTGGGGTTATGGGCGCGCAGATGGGGCTGGAAGAAGGGCTTGCCGACCGGTACAACCGGCACTTGGCCCAAGGCCACATCCTGTTGGCGGCGCGGGTAGAGGCCACAAACGCGCCTGAGGTACGCGGCATCCTGATCGAGAGCGGCGCTCTGAGTGTGCAAGACGCAGAGGGCAGTTTCATAGGTCAGGGACCTGAGAATGCTCCCAGACCCCTGATTATCAATACGCCTGAGTCCTGAGGAGGACTTAGCCTCCGTTCTGAACGCTCTGGCGAAAGCGATAGTAGTCAACCATCTTCTTCACCGCCTTGGCTGCGCGCGTCGGCGTCGGGAACGTGGGAATGCCCAGGTCCATCATCATGCCGTCCACCTCTTCAATCTGCGCGCTGTCGGCATAGGGAGTGGGGGTCCAGAACATCGCAAGAAGCGGCTTGCCGGCCTTTACGCAGGCCGCCTTGTAGGCCTCCAGCTCCGACCTCAGCTCAGCGTCATCCCTTCGCCTGGCGGCCTGGACGCCCCTGAGCATGCCAATTATGTCCACATTGGCGTCGTTGGCCAGGAGGTCCAGGATGGACTCCAGGTTGCTGCGGTTCATGCCGCCAATGTCCACCGGGTTGAAGAAGCTGGCGCCGATCAACTGGAAGAATTCCCCCATAGCCTCCAGTGTGGGTTCCGTCAGTCTGAGCACCTCAAGCCCCGCCCTGGAAAAGTCGTCGCTCATGGACACGGACTGCCCGCCGCTGCCGCCGATGATTCCCATCTTGTCTCCGGTGGTGGGGGTCAGGAATGTCAGCGCCTTGGCAGCGTCAATCGTCTCCTCAAGGGAGTCGGTGCGTATGGCCCCGGACTGCCTCACGCCGGCGTCCCAGACCTCCAACGAGCTGGTCAGAGAGCCTGTGTGAGATGACGTCATTCTGATGCCGGCCTCCGTCTGGCCGCCCTTCCACACAATCACGGGCTTCTTGGGAGTGACCTCCCGGAGAGCGCTGAAGAACCGCCTGCCGTCCTTGGGCCCCTCGATGTAGGCGCAAATCACGCTGGTGTTGGGGTCCTCGGCAAAGTACTGGAGCAGGTCAGGGCTGTCCAGCAGAATGGCATTCCCGAAGCTTATGCTCTTGTTGACGCCGAGCCCGCTGCCCTGAATGCCCGCGGTCATCGAGCTGGCGTGCGCGCCGCTCTGGGAGATGATGGTGACGTTGCCAATCTTCTCCACGTCCTGACCAGGCCCGAAGCGCATACCAACGTGGGGATTGAAGACGCCCATGCAGTTGGGGCCTATCACCAGAATCCCGGCCTCGGTGGCCATCTGGTGGATCTGTGCCTGCAACTGGATGCCCTCTTCCTCTTTGGACTCGCCAAAACCGGAAGTGAAGAAGTGGACGGTGTTGACGCCCTTGGCGATGGCGTCGGTTAGGACTCTGGGGGCAACCCGCCGGGGGACGGCGACCACCACGTAGTCTATCGGCTCAGGTATCTCCATAAGGCTGGTGTAGTTGTCAAATCCCAACTCCTCGATGCCGGGGATCTCGTTGGGGTCAAGCTGCACCGAGTAGACCTTCCCCTTGAAATCAGTCATGTTCTTGAGCCAAGAGTAGTCGGCGTCCTTCTTCGCTCCTACGACAGCGACGGTCTTGGGGTTCATCGCTGCATCCATCTGCTCCTTGGTGACGACCATACTTACCTCCCCGTGATTTGGGAATTATGGAGAACATAGCCGTTCTCCCACTGCTGCCCGCCTTAACGCGGGCATAACTTCATGAGCGCGCGGGTGCGCCCATAGCTGCCTCAAAGATACCCGCGCGCCTCTTTTGTGTCAACCTGCGCTCGAAGCCGTAGCCAGGCAAGAAGTAGAAGAACCAACAAAACACACCCTCGCACTTGCAAAGGACATTTCACACCTCCCCTTCTGCCGCAAGAAGTTTATCGCAATTCGCCGACTTGTTGGCTATAATGACAATATACTGATAGCAATATGGAGGCGATCCAGAACATACAAATGCCTAAGCATACCTTCAACACTTTGATGCGTCGCTTGTCTCAAGCGGGATTTAAGAGACAATTCGTAACTGCTGCCTTGTTGCCAGACTGGTGGGAAGAGTCCTATGCCCAAGACCCGGACGTCTTGCCAGAGATTGAGTTTCGTATTGCTCGCTTCTTGGACGCACCTTTATCAGTGATCAGAAATGTTGATGAGATCCTCATACCACCACTTTATGGAGATCCTCAGCTGAGAAAAGTTCGTGATGTAGAGCGTGATCGCTTGGGACCGGCAATCCACGCTGCTATGCGAGTCAGTCGAGCTGTAATCCGGAATCTACGCTCCTCCAGAGAGGCGAAGGTTCCACCCAACAATGGAATTGAGTGGCGTCAGCTTCTTCAATCAGGTGGAGATGGTCCAGTAAGCCTAGACCTCGTCCTCGCGGATTTGTGGACCAGGGGAATCCCAGTCATCCCACTCGATATGCTTCCCTCGCCAAGCTTTCAGGGATTGGCATGCATAGTTGACGAACGCCCAACGATTGTTCTCGGGCACAAGTACGACGAACCTGGTCGAGTGGCATTCCTAGTAGCCCATGAAGCCGGACATATTGCTGCTGGCGACTGCTCACAAGATACCCTAGTCTTGGATGAGGACGAGAATGTTCAAGACGAATCAGCCATGGAGAGTGCGGCTGATCAGTTTGCTTCCAGTCTTCTGTTGGGTGAAAAGGGCGGTGAAATCACAGCAGATAAGTTGGATGCTAAGGTTCTCGCCCAAGAGGCATTCAACATTGAAATTCAAACCAGAGCAGATGCAAGTGCCATCATATACGCTTGGGCCGCTAGGACACTCGATTACCCTACAGCTGCTACGGCGGTGAAAGCTCTATACCGGGCAACAGGCGCGCGTCACCTAGCACGAATCATGTTCGACCAATACGTCGACCTAGACTCTGCCGCAGAGAGTGACCGTAATCTCCTACGGTGCGTCTATGGCGAACTACAACCAACAGCAGCTGCTAGTTGACACGGACGCGTTCTGCAAACTCGGTGTTGCTGGTCTTTTCGCCGATGCTGTTTCAGCATTAGGGGTCTCAATGTTGGAATGTGGACGATTGGCTGCATTGCCATATATGCTTAAGCGAGGAGTGCTACGTCGAAAGTTCGGGGACGGTATTTGCGACACTATGGCACAAGTAGCTGAAGAAATGCCTATTGCATACAGCCCAGTGAACTCTGGTTGGACCCACTTACTGCAGTCACTTCCATAGACCCGGGTGAAGCCCAGCTCCTAGCTACTACAGCAGAGAATGGGCTATTGCTTCTCACGGGCGACAAGCGAGGACTTCATGGAGTGAAGGATATCCCCGGCTACGCCGAAGCCCTAAACGGACGCGTCATAGTTGTTGAAGCAATACTCATAGAACTTTGCGTGCAACTGAGCGTAGCGGAGATCCGGTCAAGGATACGCCCTCTAATGGATGCAGATGTTTCTGTTAGGCTCTGCTTCTCTGACTCGAACCCTTCCCCACTAGTAGGGCTTCAATCGTACTATCAGGATCTTCTCGACAGCCTCGATCCATTGACTTTATGGAGACCTTCTTCACAGGCACAAGAATGACTTTCAGCTCACGCCTCTATGTACCAATCTTGAAGTTAAAGCGTGGGGAGAAGCAAGCGCTTTCTCACATCTCGCCCGGGCTACGACAGTATGTGGTGCCATTGCTAGAGGTTGTTAAACGCACGCAAGCACCCACTGTTGAGAAGCATCTGGCAACAGGCTTCAAAGACCTAGCTTCAAGCCTCGCCGGCTACAGTCGCTGTCTATTGGATGTTCGTGAAATAGAGACAGACGGACCATACGGCGCAAGTGAAGCTTTCAGCCGAGCAGAGGCTGAAGGCATCCCATTTACGCCGATGACAGGAATATCCAGAACCGCTGACGTGCCACCAGCTATCGGCCTGAGTAGTAAAAGAGGTGTCGGAATAAGACTAACTCTTCAGGAGTTTGAGAATCACCTTATCCCCAACGAATTGAACCGATTCCTATCCACATATGGCCTTACGCCTGATCGTGTGGACCTCGTTGTCGACCTTGGCTCAATAAACGACCTTATCACCGCAGGCGCGATCGCTCTTACGCAAGCTTTCCTCGCAGTTGTGCCGTACAAGAGTCAGTGGAGGACGCTAACGGTTACGGCATCTTCATTCCCGATTAGCATGGCAGTAGTTAGCAGGAATTCTTCAGGGATGGTCGAGCGTTCCGATTGGCTTGCTTGGCGACATGGGCTGTTTGATCGCAGAGCCACACTAGAACGGTTGCCAACGTATAGTGACTGTGCGATTCAACACCCGATTGGTGTAGAGGACTTCGACCCTCGTTTCATGAGGGTGTCAGCGTCCATACGTTACGTTTCAGGTATTGACTGGCTCCTAGTGAAGGGAGAGAGCACGAGAAACAACCCACCAACCATCCAATTTCCGCAGCTCGCGACGCGCCTAGTATACGGACAATTGCGCAACAGCTTCGCGGGTTCTAGCCATTGTCACGGGTGTAAGCTTGCTAAAGACTCCGCGGACGGAATGAGGGGACTTGGCTCGGCAGAAGTGTGGCGGAGAATAGGCACGATTCACCACATCACGACTGTCGTGCAAGACGACCTCGGTTCTCTGCCGTCGCCTTGAGGTGAGCGCAGACCGCCGCCGCCAATTCGTCAATACTGAGCAACTCACAAATCTTGTCCCAGAGTGCTGCTCGTGGTTTGCCTCTCAGTCCGCGAAGTGCTTGACGTTGTTCCAAAAGAGCAATTGCTGCCTCGCTCCAAAGGAACTCTGCCATTGCTCGTGCATCCCTCTGCGGGTTGCCCTGCTCCGCCCTGACAAACTCAAATGCCAGGTTCCGGGTTGTAGAGATGACTTGCAGTACACCCCACCATGAGGGGATAATCTCCAGTGCATTGGAGACATGCCGACCGCTGCAGACAAGGGTAACTCGGTCAAACACCCTATTGTAATGAACAGCTTGGGTACCTAGCCGCCGAAGGCTATCGCGTTCGGACTTAATCTCATATCCATGTAGTTGGCCGTTAATTACGGCTACGTCAACCCTCGCGATTCCCTGGCATAGACCCAACTCGTCAACGATAAGTGTATCTGGTTCGCTCTGGTATTGGGCCATCAACCTACGGTGGAGAGATCGCCGGAGGGATTCTTCAGTAATCGCCTCTGCTGTTGGTCCATCCATCGAACCGATTCCTACTAACCTGCGTCAGCGGGGACACTAGCAGGTTGCTAACTTAAGCATACCAACCCTGCATGAGCGCGCGGGTGCGCCCATAGCTGCCTCAAAGATACCCGCGCGCCTCTTTTGTGTCAACCTGTACCATATCTCCTGAGAGAATAAGAGCCGATTGGATAAAGCGGGCGTTTGTGATAGTATGTGCGCATCAGAAGCCCTGCCACTCATGGGGGAACCTCTCTAAACGCACATCTCCCAAATTCGTTGGTTTGGCAAAGGAGACGTATGGTCGCCACGCTTGGAAAGACCGAAACGCTGGAAAAGCTGCATCGGGGGATTTATCCGCGCAACATTGCCGTATTTGGGGCTGCGAGGCACAACCAGCACCGCTGGCTGAAGTCGCATCTCCCCTTTCACGAGAAACATGGCAAGGTCTTCCACGTAAACATAAACGAGGAAGAGTGGCCCGGCGCTGACGAGCTCGGAGTCCAGAACTATCGCAGTATCCTGGACATAGAAGAGCCGATAGACTACGTCACAATATCCGTTCCTCGTAAGATTGTGCCCAGGCTCGTAGCGGACTGCATAAAGAAGGACGTGGCACTCGTCCATATCTTCACCGCCGGCTTCGAGGAGTCGGGTGAGGAGGAGGGAATACAGCTGGACCACGAGATCCGGAATATGGCCAGGGCGTCCGGTCTCCTCATAATGGGCCCCAACTGCATGGGGCTCTTCAACCCCGCAATAGGAATCAGGCAGTCGGAAGGCGAGTACCACGGTGAAAACGGAGGCTTTGCATACATCTCCCAGAGCGGGTCGATGGCGTCCAGCATGGCCATGGAGGCCAACGCCTACGACGTGAAGATGAGCAAGTGCATCAGCATGGGCAACGGCATGATCCTGGACGCGCAGGACTACATAGACTACTTGGTACAGGACCCGGACACCAAAGTGATCGGGCTGTACCTGGAGGGCCTGCGCGACCCGGGCAGGTTCTTCAAGAGCCTTCAGGAGGCCACAAAGAAGAAGCCGGTCCTGGTGTGGAAGGTGGGCCTGACGGAGGACGCCGCCAGGGCTACGGAGGCCCATACAGGGACTTCATTCATAAGGGAGGACCTGTGGCAGTCCCTGCTGGCGAGATGTGGCGCCATTTCCATTGAGAGCCAGGAGGAGATGATAGACACGGTGAAGGCGCTGGAGCTCGTGCGACCCTTCACAGGCTTCAACGTAGGGCTTTACGCGAACACCGGTGGGCACTCCACGGACATGGCAAACGTCTTCTCCAAGAACGGCTTCAAGATAGTCCCGCTGACGGAGAGCTCCTACGAGGATCTTCGCTCCTTCTACAACATGATCGGTGGAAACTACGTCAATCCAATTCAGCAGGCCCCTGCGGAGCACCACGAAAGTATTATCAAAATCCTCAGCCGGGACGACAACGTTGACGCAGTGGTGATAGAGCTCCAGGTCAACCGTCTGGCAGCGGAGCCGGATTTCCTTGATGACCGCATCCGTATATTCAAGGAGACCCAGGCAAGCTCTCCCAAGCCTGTTGCGGCGATTGTGACCAACGCCTATCCAAAGCTTGATCACGCCACTGAGGAGGGCATCAACAAGCGCTTCAGCCAGGAGGGTATCCCCGCCTTCCCCAGCTTTTTGAGCGCCGCCAGAGCGATGAGGAAGGTGGCGGAGTACTACACCCTGAAGAGGTACGTGGACGACTAGACGCTCTGCCGGCACGGGCGCGACTCGCCAATGAGGTTGCTCCGGCAGGGAGGCCCGTCACGAAGAGATAGTCATGCACGGTCGCATGGGTCGCGGCAGACTAGCTGCGCGGCTTGGTTTTCGAGCAAAGCCGCCAGCATCAACGGAGGCGAAGAATGCCCATATGGGAGTACAGGATAGTTCGACTGGGATCCCTCCCAGAGCAAGAAGAGGCGCTGAACTCGTTGGGGGCTGACAGGTGGGAGGTGGTGTCCATTGTGGCAGAGGGCAGCGAGTCCAGGGCATACCTCAAGAGGGAGAGTGTGTTCTCCATGTCAGCTATGCCTCCCATGCCTCCCCCGGAGATGTTCGGGGAGAGACCTCCTACGATGACCAGGTCCTCAGTACCCGTAATGCAGACTCACGCCACGCTGAGGCTATCGGCCAAGGACGACCCTGGGGTAGTCGGCTGGCTGGACTCCGGGCTGGACCTGGACGAGACTTGCGCGGGAATCTCCATAGCCATCGATGGTGAGGTGCTGGTGTCGTCCGGGGAAGCGGTGGACTCAGAGGGATCTCCCACAAGCATGGCCCTCAATCCGGCCATAGGCGAGGAGTTGCCCAAAGGCTGCATCGTGGTCAAGATCGGAGAGCACGGCGCTGTGGAGCCTGTGCACTTCTCCGGTTTCCTGGCCTCCGCAGACAAGGGCCGCCTGTACGTGACGATAAACGACGACTCCTATGAGAACAACGATGGCGAGTACACGGTAATAGTCTCAGTGCTATAGGCTCTGCTTTACGAAGGACTGGGGCTGTGATAGAATTGCCACCAGCCTTAATGAAGGCGGGGTAGGTTTGTGCGAGTAGTTGCCGGAGAAGCAAAAGGAAGGCGCATCGGAAGCCTGAGGAGATTGGGGGCGCGTCCCACTACCCAGAGAGTTCGCACTGCCCTCTTCTCTATTCTGGAGTCCTTTGGCATGGAGGGTAAGCGAGTGGTAGACCTGTACGCCGGCACAGGCACACTGGGCATCGAAGCCCTGAGCCGGGGAGCCTGCCAGGCCGACTTCGTGGAGGTCAGCTCCAGGAGGTGTTCCCTGATGCGCGACACCCTCAGATCCCTGGACTATTCCGGCATAGCCTCAGTGCACTGCATGAAGGTGGAGAAGGCCATAAAGTCTCTGGGCAAGTCCTACGACTTCGTGCTGATGGACCCCCCGTATACCCTGGGGCCCGTCCACGACGTGCTGGAGGAGGTCGTAGCCCTGGCCAAAGAGGGGGCGCTCGTCGTCGCAGGACACTCATCTCGCCATACCCTTGAGCCCAGATACAACGGACTGGAATTGATCCAAGAGCGCCGGTACGGGGACACGGTGTGTTCCATATATCGGGAAGGAGGAAGTCCATGGTAATCGCAATATACCCCGGGAGCTTCGACCCCATAACCTACGGACACATAGACATAGCAACCAGGGCCTCCAGCATATTCGAAAAGCTCTACCTTGCTATGGTGTACACCAAGCCAACCAAGTCCATGATGTTCACCACTGAGGAGAGGGTGGAGCTTTGCAGGGATGCGTTGTGCCACCTCCCCAACGTGGAGGTGCTCTCCTATACCGGGCTAACCGTAGATCTGGCCCACAGACTGGGCGCCATGGTAATGGTCAGGGGACTGCGGATGGGGTCAGACTTCGACTACGAGTTTGAGATGGCCTTGAACAACCAGAAGCTCGCTCCGGATATAGACACCCTGTACCTCATGGCCAACCTGGAACACATATACATGAAGTCAAGCCTGCTGAAGGAAATTGCAGCCAACCAGGGCGAAATAAGACACCTGGTGCCTGAGAATGTGGCGGTATCCTTGAGGGAGAGATACCGTTCCCTAGAATAAGAGTCCCTCGGAGAAGGGGGTGTGTCATCGATATTTACGCTCTTATAGATAAGTTGGACGAGCTGATAAGCTCTGGAATATGGATGCCGGGTACAGGGAGATTCCTCATAGACAGGGACAAGCTGGCTACGGTGTCGAACCAGTTAAGGGAGTCCGTACCCGTAGACCTCAAGGAGGCGCAGGAGCTGATCCAGATGAGGGACAGGGTAATAAACCAGGCCCTGACGGAGGCCAACCGCGTCAAGTCCGCCGCAGATGAAGACGCCAAGATGCGCGTTGCCGAAAGCGAAGTTATCAGGGACGCTCAGAATCAGGCGGACACGATGATTCTTGAGGCGCAGAGCCGAGCCGAGAGGGTGTTGAGTGATGCCGAGGCCAAGGCCAGAGCGCGCGTAGATGGCGCCGACAGCTATGCCTTGGAAACGCTGCAACAGCTTGAGGAAGACCTGACCGAGACCGTCAGCACGGTGCGCCGAGGCCTGGAGTCCCTCAACTCTCAAAGAGAGAAAAGCTCAGCCTAACGCCACTTATACTTGTTCTCTCCGGGATGAAGCTCTAGGCAGTAGGCTTTGTGGCCCTGACGCGAACGCTGGCCAGGCTCCTCTTCCACTCCTCACCTTCCGCTACGCTGCGTCGGTAGGGCGACTGCTCAATTATATCTACGTCAGAGAAGCCGGCCGTGTCCATCCGGCCCAGGTAGATGCTCTTAAGCTCCGCTCCGCCTACGCAAGATACCCACATATCCTGGTCCAGGCGGATCTCCTCGGGCAGCTCCTCTTCCAAGACCATGTCTGAAACGTAGAGTCGGCCGCCGGGCTTCAGCACGCGGAAGGCTTCCTGGAATACCTTGTCCTTGTCCGGGGAGAGGCAGATGACGCAGTTGGAGATAATCACGTCTACCTGGTCGTCGCCCAGGGGCAGCCTCTCTATCTCGCCCAGGAAAAACTCCACGTTCTGAACGCCCACCTTGATGGCGTTGCCCCTGGCAAGGCTAACCATGTCCATGGTCATGTCCACACCCAGGGCCATACCCTCCGGCCCCACCTGATGCGCTGCCAGAAAGCAGTCGATGCCTCCGCCACTGCCCAGATCCAGGACGCGCTCACCGAGCCGAAGCTCAGCCAGGGCAACCGGGTTGCCGCACCCAGCCGATGCGGCGACGGCCTCCATCGGTACTTCCTTCAACTCGGAAGCTGAGTAGAGGATCGGCGGGATTATAATCTCTCCGGCACTGCAACACGCTGATGCGCTCTGCGCTTTGTTGCCGTAGCGCTCTTGAACTGCCAGCTTGATGTTCTCTGCTTTCAAAGTGCTCATTTTGTCCCTCCGCGCGATATTATCGCACAATGAATACGCAGTGAGAAGGGGAGCGACCGGAACGGGTGCAGTAGAATCCCCACCGTCATTCCCGACCCTGATTGGGAATCCACAACCGCCCCACGCTTATGAGGCATCCGTAGAACCACTCGAGCGAGGACATTATATCCTCCGTAGGGGCGGTTCGCGAACCGCCCCTACCCCCACCATTCCGAGCGCAACATCTAACCATCATACTGGTCGGATAAGTCTGGAAGGCAATCCAATCTCGCAGGTTTCTTTGCCTTAGACTGGCTGGATGGTATAATCCAAATACTGGAGAATACCTTGAGCCTGCAAATTTCCGTTATCGGCGCCGGCGAACCACCCATCGAAGCCATACGCTTGGCGGAGGAGGTCGGGCGTGAGTTGGCCAGACGTGGGGTAGTCGTGGTGACGGGCGGTCTGGCCGGCATTATGGAAGCCGCGTGCCGCGGGGCCAAGGAGGCCGGCGGCCTCACGGTAGGTATCTTGCCCGGCAGCGATCCCGCCGACGCCAACCCCTACGTGGACATCCCCATCTGCACAGGCATAGGCTACGCCCGGAACATCGTTGTGGTGAGGTCCGGGCGAGCAGCAATCGCCATAGCCGGCGCGTACGGCACTCTCTCGGAGATAGCCCACGCCCTTGGAGACGGCATCCCCGTCATTGGGTTGAACACCTGGTCTATCGCAAGGAACGGGAAAGAGGACGACAGCATTATCCTGGCCCACAGCCCTGTCGATGCCGTGGAGAAGGCCATTGAGGCCGCCAAGAGCCGGGATGCGGCGCTGGCCGCAAGCGGGAGCAAGCTGTGAGCGGCATAAAGAACGTCACGGCCAGGGAGATCCTCGACTCCAGGGGCAACCCCACAGTTGAAGTGGACGTCACCTTGGAGAACGGCTCCCACGGCAGGGCGGCAGTGCCCTCCGGAGCCAGCACAGGCGCGCATGAGGCCGTGGAGCTGCGGGACGGCGACAAGGCCCGCTATGGCGGCAAGGGCGTGCTCAATGCAGTAGCGAATGTTCACGACAGCATTGCTCCGGCCATCGCAGGTATGTCCGCGCTAGACCAGCGCGCCCTCGACGAGAAGCTGGCAAGCCTGGACGGCACTCCCAACAAGAGGAATCTGGGCGCCAACGCTATCCTTGGGGTGTCATTGGCCGCGGCCCACGCCGCAGCAGCCTCCGGAGGTATTCCCCTTTACCGTCACCTCTGCGCCGACTCCCCTACCCTGCTGCCCATGCCAATGTTCAACATCCTCAACGGTGGCAAGCACGCCCAGGACTCCGCCGACTTCCAGGAGTTCATGGTCTTGCCGACGGCCGTCGGCTCATTCCGGGACGCTTTCCGAGCGGGCGCGGAGATCTACCAGGCCCTGAAGGAAGTGCTGATGGGACGAGGGTACAGCACCAACGTGGGAGACGAGGGCGGTTTCGCTCCGCCGCTGCCCTCCAACAAGGACGCAGTAGAGTCGGTCCTGGCGGCCATTGAGAAGGCCGGCTACAGGCCCGGCGTGGACTGCTTCATCGGTCTGGACGTGGCCGCAACAGAGCTGCTCCAGGACGGAATGTACGTCCTGCCCCGCGAGGGCGTCTCGCTGTCCAGCCAGCAGATGGTCGATTTCTACGCCCAGTTGGTGGACGCCTATCCGATCATCAGCATAGAAGACGGTATGGCGGAGGACGACTGGGACGGGTGGGGTCTCCTGATGGAGAGGATGGGCGACCGGGTGCAGCTTGTGGGAGACGACCTGTACACAACCAACACCAATCGAATGCTGAGGGGTGTCCAGGAGCGGGCCAGCAACTCGATTCTGATAAAGCTGAACCAGATAGGCACTCTGAGCGAGACCCTGGACACCATTGAAATGGCCGGAGCGGCCGGATGGAGCGCGGTCATCAGCCACCGCTCCGGGGAGACCGAAGACACCACGATAGCAGACCTGGTCGTGGCGACCGGCGCAGGCCAGATCAAGGCCGGCGCGCCGGCGCGTAGCGAGCGGGTGTGCAAGTACAACCGCCTGCTGCGCATCGAGGAGGAGCTGGGAGCTAGCGCCCGCTATCCCGGGCGGGACGCCCTGCCGGTTTAAGAAGTGCATTCATTCTGAGATCATAGAAATCGTTAGAAGGAGGCGCCCATGACCACGCGTATAGGCATCAACGGGTTCGGACGAATAGGACGGCAGGTGCTGCGGGCCTCGATGGAGCGGCACCCGGACAAGCTGGAGGTTGTTGCCGTCAACGACCTCACAGACGCCAAGACCAACGCCCACCTGTTCAAGTACGACACCAACTACGGCGTCTACCCCGGAACGGTGGCAGCGGAGGAGAACGCCCTCATCATCGACGGCAAAGAGGTGCAGGTGCTGGCCGAGCGCGACCCCGCCAGCCTTCCTTGGGGAGATCTTGGCGTGGACATAGTCGTAGAGTCAACGGGCATCTTCACCGACGCCGCCAAGGCTGCCGGACACATAACCGCCGGCGCCAAGAAGGTCATCATCTCAGCCCCGGCCAGAGGCGAGGACGTGATGGTGGTCCTGGGCGTCAACCAGGAAAAGTACGACCCCGCCAACCACAACATTCTCTCCAACGCCTCCTGCACCACCAACTGCATCGCTACTATGGTCAAGGTCCTCCACGACAACTTCACCGTGAATCACGGCCTCATGACGACCGTGCACGCCTACACCAACGACCAGCGCATCCTGGACCAGGCCCATGACGACCTGCGACGCGCCCGGGCGGCCGCCCAGAACATAATCCCGACGACAACCGGCGCGGCCAGGGCCGTCGGCGTCATTGTGCCAGAGCTTCAGGGCAAGATTCACGGCATGGCCCTTCGAGTTCCGGTGTCCACAGGCTCCATCACGGACTTCGTGGCGGAGGTGGACAGGTCGGTCAGCCTCGAGGAGGTCAACGCGGCCTTCAAGGAGGCAGCGAACACGAACCTCAAGGGAGTCCTGGAGTACAACGAGGAACCACTGGTGAGCACCGACATTGTGTACAACCCCCACAGCTGCATCTTCGACGCTCTCTCCACAATGGTGATGGAGGGCAACATGGTGAAGATCCTGGGCTGGTACGACAATGAATGGGGCTACTCCTGCCGCACAGCCGACCTCTGCGCCTACCTGGTGGACCAGGGACTGTAGCCAGACAGGGTGATAGGTAATTAAAGTGGCTCCCACCGTTTGGTGGGAGCCACTTTGTTGATTGGTTTATCTGGGAACTGGGATTCCAGAGTCAGCCAATGAACCCTATGGGGGAGAAAGCAAGATGAGCACGGATTGGAACCCAGACTCCCTGGAATTCATACTCGACCATATACGGGAGGCGCCTGAAAAGCAGATCCAAACGGCTGAAGCACTAGATGCGAAGATGATTCAGATCTTCGTATCCGCCAGTATAGTCATAGGATTGGCCGGGCTTTCCAGCAGTTCTCTGAGCACAGAACGATGGGTAATATGGGCTCTGATAGGTGCCTTATTCGCTTACATACCATTAGCTGTGGTCACTTTATTGGCCATTGGGCCTAAAGAGATGCGCCGAAATCTCCAAGCAGATGTCTTATGGCCAGACTATGTTAAGTATGAAGTAGCAGACATTAAGGAAGTTCTGGCACAAGATACCAGCGAAGCCTACGCATTCAATAAAACCGTATTAGCTGATAAAGCAAATACAATGAGAATAACTTTGACTCTAACTGCCCTTGAGGTGATATTTGTTGGTATAGCTATCGCCATACCTCTTATGAAGGCTTGGTTTGCTTCGGTTTACGGCCTTTCTTGATAATGTCTGGCGGTAAAGCCGGTGGTTTCCCATTGCTTTCGTCGCTCATAACCATATCCTCCGCCTCAATTATAGCACATACAAGGTGCGCTAAATTGCCCCGCCGTAGCTGCCTTGGTAGAATAGCCCTACTGTGGACAATCCTACCCCAAATGGACCGCCTTCACCCAACCTCCGCAACCTGATTCTGAACGCTCGCCGTCTGGCGCTCATCTTCGCTCCCGTCCTCATCCTGTTGCTGGCTCTGGCCCTGCGCCTCTTCGGCATCAACTGGGACCAGGGCGGCCTCTTCCACCCCGACGAGCGCGCCATCCTGTTCCGCGTCAACGACATGAGCTGGCCGCCCCTGTCGGATATTGGCGTGCTGCTGGACGTGGAGGAGAGCCCCCTGAACCCCCAATGGTTCCCCTACGGCAGCCTTCCTCTGTACGCGGTAAAGATAGCGCAGACGCTCGTCTCTCCGGTAGTAGACCTGGACTTCCACAGCCTGCGCTTCCTGGGCAGGATGCTCTCCTCTCTGGCCGACGTGGGTACAGTGTTGATGGTATTCCTCATCGCGTCCCGCCTCTATGGACGACGAGTGGGCATTCTGGCGTCCCTGTTAGCGGCTCTGGCGGTTGTGCACATACAGCTGAGCCACTTCTACACCGTAGACACCTACCTGACCTTCTTCATCACCGCATCGGTGTACTTCATGGTGCGCCTGATGCAGGAGGGCCGGCTGACAGACTCCGCCCTGTCTGGGGTCTTCATCGGGCTGGCGCTGGCCTCCAAGATAAGCGTCGCGCCGCTGCTTCTGGCCTGGATGCTGGCCCACGCCCTCTACGCCTTCTCCGCGCCCGGGGAGAGATTCGCACTGGCAATGCCGTCGCGGTCTGCCCTGGCTCCGGTCATACGCAACCTGTTAATCGGGGGCGCGGCCTGCCTGGTGGTATTCTTCATCGCCACTCCCTACGCCTTCCTCGACTGGTCCAGACCTACTCCCTGCGAGGTCCCCTACTCTTTCCTGGAGTTTCTCAACCAGAACTACTATGCCTGCGACCTGGGAGGCGAGTTCGCAATGGCGCGCGGCATATCGGGGCGGCCCTACACCCAGCAGTACATCGACACTGCGGCCTATTGGTACCACATACGGCAGCTGTCCCTCTTCGGCCTTGGCCTTCCCCTGGGAATAGTGGCCTGGGCTTCAGTTGTGTTCACGGTCGGCATGGCCGCAGCCCGTCGCAGCAAGGGCGATCTGCTCATCCTGGCCTGGATACTCCCCTACTTCCTCCTGACAGGCTACGTCCAGGTGAAGTTCCTTCGCTACATGCTGCCGCTGACTCCCTTCCTGCTCATTTTCGGGTCTCGTATGCTCTTCTGGGCGCACGACCAGGTTGCCGTACTCAGCAGGCGACATCTGCCCCTGGCGCGTTGGGGTATCGGGTTCGTGGTGGCAGCGACGGCGTTCTACGCGCTCTCCTACGCCGCAATCTATGCCGAACCACACACCGCAAACAGGGCCTCCGCGTGGATCAACGAAAATGTCCCGACCGGCTCCGTGATACTGATGGAGCACTGGGAGGAGTCGATACCGGATACGCGCAGCTACATAATCGGATGCCGCGGCGTCCCGGAGGACACCAGGTCCTGCATGACAATGTACGACCACGACGGCATCTTATACCCTGGCGGCAGGGACAAGATGACCAAGGTGGCCGAGCAGCTCGCCGGCGCCGACTACCTGGCCTTCTTCAGCAATCGCCTTTACGGAAGCATCCCGCGCGTGCCTGAGAAGTACCCCCAGAGCGGCGAGTACTACCGTAGCCTCTTTGCAGGGGATCTCGGATACCGAATGGAGCACTGGGAGGCCGCCTACCCAAGCCTCATGGGCATCGCCTTTGTGGACGATACCTTCGCGCGTCCCGGTTTGCCGGCTCCCAGAGAGATGGGTGCGTTTCGTCCGGCCCCATTCACCATAAATTTGGGCTACGCCGATGAGAGCTTCAGCGTATACGACCGTCCCAAGGTGCTCATCTTCAGGAACGTGGAGCGCCTGCCCGCCTCGGAGCTATTGCAGCGTCTCCTGGAACCTCCCGCAGCATCCTCAGAGGAAAAGAGCCTTCTGCTGCCGGAGTCGACGCTTGCGGCCCAGCGCGAAGGCGGGACGTGGAGCGCCATATTCAACCCTAACAGCCTGGCCAACCGCTTTCCGGTGGTGGTATGGCTCCTTTGGATCCAGGCAATTGCCCTGCTCGGTCTGCCACTGAGCCTGCTGGTGTTCAAGGCCCTGCCCGATCGGGGTTATCTCCTGGCCAAGCCCCTGAGCATTCTGCTGATTGCCTACATCGCCTGGATGTTCGCCAGCCTGCACTGGATGCCCTTCTCCCGAAGCTCCATCCTGCTCGCGGCTTTACTCCTCGCGGCCGGCTCCCTTGTGGTCGTCTACACGCGGCGGGTGGACGTGCTTGCCTTCTTCAGAGAAAACCTGCGCCTGGTGGTGATAGGAGAGGCGCTCTTTCTGATATCATTTGCCGCCTTCCTGCTGCTGAGGGCCGCCAACCCCGACCTGTGGCACCCCTTCAACGGCGGGGAGAAGCCTATGGAGATGGCCTACCTCAACGCCGTGGTGCGCTCCAGCTACATGCCCCCCTACGATCCCTGGTTTGCGGGTGGATACATCAACTACTACTACTTCGGCCAGTTTATCGTCGCCAGCATTGTCAAGGTGACGGGAATCACGACGGAGGTGGCATTCAACCTCGCTGTGCCTTTGTTCTTCGCTCTTACCACCTCGGCGGTCTTCTCGCTGGTGTACAACCTGGCGGAAGGCTCCCGGCGCAGACTCGGCACAGCCAGAGGCAGGGTATGGGCCATTCTGGCGGGCCTTGCCGGAGCGTTCTTCGTCGCCGTTATGGGAAACCTGGACGGGGCGATTCAGCTTGGACAGGGGCTATACAGAGTCCTGGTAGACAGCCAGCCATTTGGCGCATTCGATTTCTGGCGTAGCAGCCGGCTGATACCGCCGGGGGACCCGCCGGGCTACGAGATCACCGAATTCCCGTTCTTCACCTTCCTCTTTGGAGACCTCCACGCCCATATGATGGCCATACCCTTTGCCCTTCTGTCTGTAGGCCTGGCGCTGACCCTGGCGCTCCGCATCAGGGACGGAGAGGGCATCGCATCCAGAATTGCCCACCTGCTGGTTCTGGCCCTGGCGATCGGCTCTCTGCGAGCCATCAACACCTGGGATTACCCAACCCAGTTGGCCGTTGGAGCAGCGGCCGTGCTCATTGGCGAGTACGCCCGCTCTCGTCGAATGTCCCTCTTGCTATTGCTCCGCGTAGCGGTGCAGGCGGCCCTCCTGTACCTGCTCACCACTCTGCTCTTTGCACCTTTCGTAGACGGCTACCGCTCGTTCGCTGACGGCATCTTTTTCAGCAAGTGGCAGACTCCCCTCTACGCCTACCTGGGTATACACGCCCTCTTCGTATTCCTGGCGATGACCTTCCTCGTCTACGAGTCCCGCAGCTATCTTCTGCCGTTCTTCAGGACCGCCGCCGGGATGACCGGAGGCGGAGGACTCAAGGAGTACACCGAAGAGCTGGCCGCCGATTCCGGCAAGGCGCTGAGGCTGACGATGACAGTGGGCATACCTGTGGTGACTCTCATCACCCTCGCCTTGAGCGGATACATCACCGCGGCCTTCCTGTTCCTGCTGCTGGTCCCAACTGTGATGCTGGGGTGGAGATGGGCATCCTCCGAGGGGGAGACATTCGGCGCATTTGCCGCGGCGATGCTGGGAATAGCCCTGCTCATAGGGATCATGGTCGACATAGTGACCATCAAGGGGGACATAGCCCGCATGAACACCGTGTTCAAGTTCTACCTGCAGGCCTGGGCGCTCATGGGCATAGCGTCAGCATACCTCCTCTGGCGAATGGACTTCGGGCGGGCGCTCTTCCGAAGATCAGGCATCCCCCGGGCAGCATGGCTGGGCGCACTGGCGATCCTGGTAATCGCAAGCTCCATGTACACGGTTGGCGGGACCCGCGACCGGCTGCGGGACAGGTTCGAGGTTCTGCCCCTCACACTGAACGGTATGGCGTACATGGAGAGAGCCGAGTATTCCTTTGACCGCGGCTCCGCCAGAGAGGACCTCAAGGGAGAGTACGACGCTATTCAGTGGCTCAGGAGCGATGCAGTCGAGGGATCCCCTGTTGTGCTGGAAGGACACGGGGAGTTGTATCGAAGCCTCCACACGAGGGTTGCCATATACACCGGCCTTCCCACTGTAATTGGCTGGGACAACCACCAGTCCCAGCAGCGGGGATACGGGCCGACGATACAAGACCGCCTTGCTGACGTCCAGCGCATCTACTCCACTTCGGACATCGATGAAACCCTGAGGCTGCTGGACAAGTACCAGGTCGAGTACATATACGTAGGAGAGATCGAGCGCCACTACTACCCTCAGCGGGGTTTGGACAAGTTCTCGCTCATGGTCGATGCAGACCTGGATCTGGCGTACTCCAATCCCACTGTGGAGATATACCGGGTGCTCCGGGACGAGTCTCCCTTTGATAACTAGGTAACCTGTGCTATTATTAGGTGGAGTGGGTTGGCCGAGGTAGAGCAAAGGGGGCGAAGGGAAGGCAAGTTTGGAAACATCTGAGTTCATAGGCGTTATCCGGGATCTGGCCATAATCCTTGTGGCTACGGTCGGACTCCTGGTTCTGATGGCAACCACCATGATGGGGTTTATGCTCTATCGCAAGGTGTCGCCCCTGCTGGACTCAACCAAAGCCACCATGAAACAGACACAGGAGGCAACAAGTCTTCTGTCGGACAATTTTATTAAACCCCTGATAGGTGCCTCGGCTTTCGCCTTTACGACGGGGAGAGTTGTGGGTTTCATTCTTGGGGTTTCTAAAGGAAAAGGAGGATCGAGAAATGGCAAGTGACCACAGAGGACCGAGTTTCGGCACAGGACTAATACTGGGAGCCACTATAGGGGCCTTGGCAGGACTTTTTCTGGCTCCAAGACCGGGTGAGGAGACCCTTGCTCAGATGAAGGAGAGGACCGCCGGACTGAGGGAGAAGGCGGAGGAGTTGGCGGTAGAGGCGCGGGAGCGAGTCCGGGAGGCCATTGAAGAGGGCAGAGCGGTGGCCAGCAGGATAAGGATAGGACACGACGAAGAGGTCACCGAAGAGCCGTCCACCGACAACCGCGAGCAGCCCGTCGCCTAGTCGGACTCCCGCGCGTAGCGCGGGTAGGAACCCAGTATCTTCATCATAGAAGCAGCCGATTGGACACCGCTCAAGGCCTCTTTCACTATGGGGTCTTCGCGGTGTCCTTCTAAGTCCACCAGAAATATGTACCGGCCCAGATCTTCCTTGTTGGGCCGCGATTCCACCTTCGCCAGATTGATATTACGTGTGGCGAACTCCCCCAGGACCGAGTAAAGAGAGCCGGGCCGGTCCTCATTGAATGAGAAACACAGGGACGTTTTGTCCCGCCCGGTTGCCGCGTGATCCTCATGGGACAGGACCACAAACCGGGTGAAGTTGGCCGGGTTGTCCTGTATGCCCCTGGCCAGAATCTCCGCACCGTAGAGTTCAGCCGCCCTGCTGGTGGCTATGGCCGCCGCCGTGGCCTCGCTCTGAAGCATCTCCCCTACCGCAGCGGCGGTGCTCAACGCGGCCACCGCCTGGATTGAGGGAAAGCACCTCTCGATAAAACGCCGGCACTGCCCCAGCGCCTGGGGATGTGAGTAGATCGCTTTGACGTCCTGTGCCGAAGCGCCCGGTTTGACAAGCAGGCAGTGCTCTATGGGAATCACCAGTTCATGACGGATGGAGAGGCGGGACTCGTGAATGAGAAGGTCCAGTGTATCCGTGACGGACCCCTCCAAGCTGTTCTCTATGGGGACAACGCCCTCCTCCGCCATTCCCGCGTCGACGGCGGCGGCAACGGCTGCAATGGAGGGGAAAGGCAGGAGCTGTGCCTCTGGGTCGTACTTCAGGGACGCGGCCTCCGTGAAGGTCCCGGCTGGTCCAAAATAGGCTACTCTATTCGTCATATCACTAATCAACCCACGTAAAGACTTCTCTCAGGGCTTCTTCCTCCTCCACCGTAGTTATTACCACCACCTCGTCTTCGGATTGAAGAACGGCATGGGTGTCAGGCGCGAGCAGAGTGCCGTCTTTCTTCATTATGCAGGATACCATGCTATCGGCAGGCACGGTAATATCTCCCAAAGACCTTCCGACGACTGCTCCGTCCGGAGGAATCCGGATTGACACCACCTCTCGATTGGACCCCTTAACCCCCATCATGTGGACCAGGGGATTCCTTGGCAGCTCCTCCTCTATTCTGGACAGGATGATATCCGTGCTGTTGATGCACACGTCAATACCCAACTCCCTGAACAGAGGCTCATTGCCGGCGTTGCTGACTAGGGATATGGTCCTAGCGACGTTGAAGCGATGCTTCGCCATCTGGCAGGCCGCCAGGTTATCCGGGTCGCTCCCCGAAACTGCTATGAAGACCTCCGCCCGCGAGGTACCCGCCTCCTTCAAGACAGCTTCGTCGCAGCCGCTGCCCGCAACCACCAGGCTACCCAACTCCTCTCTTATGGCGTCGCACCTCTCCTGTGAGCCCTCGATAATGAAGACCTCGTGATCAACTCTGAGCAGGGCCTTGGCCAACCCGTATCCCACATCCCCGGCTCCGACTACGATGATGTACATACCTTCAGCCGCTCACCTTTTCCACTATGAGATGGGAGACCACCTGAGTAGCGCTTACAGCGTCCAATCCCAAACCCGTGTACATTGCATAGTTTGCAGGGTCGTTGATGCGGCAGATCACCTTGTCTACCTGAAATACGTGTTTAGCCATCTGAGAGGCCAGGGCGTTGGCGGTGTCGCTGGACGAGACTGCGACAAAGACCTCCGCCTCATCAATGCCCGCTGTCATCAGGTCCTCTCGCTGTGTGCCGTCGCCCACAATCGCCTTGCGTTTCAAATCCTCGGGCAAGCGCCGAAAACTCTCCGGGTTACTGTCCAGGACAACGACATCGTGCCCCACCTGAGACAGGGTTTCGGCTACCAGAGTCCCTACTCCGCCACAACCCATTATCAGGACCCTCATAGCTCAGACCTGGCCGCGGCCTCAACCCTTTTTGGCGCCGTTGGTCATGGATTCCCTGCACAATACTACCTGGCATGGCGCGTTCTTCAGGATGTAGGGAGCGGTATCCCCCATGCTGAAGGAGCCGAACTGCCTCTTGTAGCTCATTTGCATCACAATAAGCTCTACCCCGAGCTCCACAGACTCCTGAACAATCGCGGGCCCCACTTCCCTGGCCTGGAGCAAACTGGCCTCTACAGGGCATTTCAACTCTCTTCCCAGATGCTCCAGGCGGTGCAGCACCTGCTCAGCTTTGGACGTCTCCTGAGAGATCTCGGCGTCCAGCGGCAGTTCGCGTTGCACCTCTATAACGTATACGGCGTACACCTTTGCCTTGCCGTTGCCCCTGGCTATGTCGCTTGCCAACCTCAGCGCGTCTTCGTCACAGCCATTGCCGTTTACAGGTATCAGAATTTTCTCTGGAGTCATGTGCTGTAAGAGGTTCCCCCTACTCTAGTACGAGATTATAAGCTCAGATTCAGTCGTAAAGACAGCCAGGACCGGGGTCTGTCAGAAACCTTCCTGGGGCTTAAGAGTCCGCAGCTTCTCCACCTGCTCGTCCTTTCCTGCCAGAACCAGCAGGTCCCCCTTCCTCAGCCTGTCGCCCTCATTGGGCGCCAGAGTAACGTCCTTGCCGCGCTTTATGGCGATCACCGCCATGCCGTACTTTTCCCTCACCCCACCCAGACCGGCCTCTTTGAGGCTCATACTGGCCAGCGAGTCCGGCACCCTTATCTTGCTTATGCCGAATTCCGGGGTCAAGTCCATGTACTCCAGCACATCAGGATTGAAGAGGCCGTGGGCCAGGAGCTCCCCCATCTCCTGCTCCGGGTAGATAACCTTGTGTACGCCGATCTTCTCCAGGGTGTTGCCGTGAAGCTGGTTTTTAGCGCGAGCCACTATCAGAGGTACTCCAAGAGTGGTCAGGAGAACGGAGGTCATAAGACTAACCTGCATGTCCTCACCGACCGCAACTATAGCGGCGTCGAAATTGGAGGCTCCCAACTCCCTGAGGGTAGTCTCACTGGTGGCGTCACCATGCACGCTGTAGGTAATCTGCCCCATGTTGTCCTGGACGATCTTTTCGTCCGTGTCTATGCCCAACACATCATACCCCGACTGATAAAGGGTATGAGCAACGCTGGCCCCGAATCTGCCCAAGCCTATGATTATTATCGACTTAGCCATATCACAGTCACCTATCCTATTTTAACTCTTTCCTCGGCGTAGCGATAGGGAGCAGTTTCCTCTCGCTGGGTCAGAACCAAAGCCAGCGTCAGAGGTCCCACCCTGCCCAGATACATGGTGAGTATGATGATAATCCTGCCCAGCTCGGACAGCTCGCTCGTTATCCCCGTAGACAAGCCCACAGTGGCGAAGGCCGAGACGGTCTCAAAGAGTATCTGGATGAAGGGAAACCCCTCGCTGATTGTGAGTAAGAAGGCAACGGCGAAGACCATCGCCATTCCCAGGAGCAGCACTGCAAGGGCGCGATAAATCTGGGCCTGGGGTATCTCTCTGCCAAAGGCCGTCACGTATGTCCTGCCCCCAATGGAGGACAGGACTGCTACCAGGAGCACCGCAAAGGTGTTCACCTTTATGCCGCCGGCAGTGGAAGCGGACGCGCCTCCTATGAACATCAGGCCAATGATGAAGAAGTTGCTATGCTGCTCCATAGACTCAAAATCCACCGCGGTGAAACCGGCCGTCCTGCCACTGACGGCCTGGAACATGGCGTTGAGCACCTTATCGCCAAAGGCCATTGGCCCCAGGGTTGCCGAGTTGCCGTACTCCGCAACCAGGATCACCGCAGTGCCGACCAGGATCATCGCTATTGTGCCCGTAACAACCAGTTTGGAGTCCAGCGTGTACCGCGTGAACCTCCTGTAGCGTACTATGTCCACCAGCACGCTATAACTCAGCGTCCCCAGGATTATGAGCATAGTCATGGTTAGCAGGATGGCATAGTCCTGCTGAAAGCGTTCGAGGCTTTGGGAGTCCGGGAATACCACAAAGCCGGCGTTGTTGAAGCCGGATACTGCGTGAAATCCCGCCTGCCAAAGGGCAGTGGACACGGGGAACTCGCTGTACAGTCTGGCAAACAGGAGCAGAAATCCCACCACCTGTATTCCAACTATGGTGAATACAATGTACCGGGTAAGCCTTACCAGCCCTCCAAGCTGGTTGACGCCCAGGGTCTCTCTCATCAGAAGCCGGTTGGACAGGGTTATACGCTGACCTATGATTATGAGAAGAAAGGTTGCGCTGGTCATGATCCCCAAGCCGCCGGTGAAAATGAGGAACATGATTATAAGCTGCCCTGGGAAGGTCCAGTAGGTTGGAGTGTCGACCACCACCAGACCGGTTACGGTTACGGCGGATGTGGCCGTAAAGAGGGCGTCCGTAAAGGGCGTTATATTCCCGCTTGTGTTGGTGAATGGCAGAAGCAGGAGAGCGGTCCCCACGCTAATGAGGATTGCAAATCCCCCAAAAAGCAGGTACGGAGAACCGAAGTTCTTGGCAGGAACCCTTGGGGAGGGCGCCACTATGTGCAGCGGCCTGATCTCCTCCTCTCGAGGGTGACGTACTACGCTGTCCCCGGGCCTTTGACGCCACGACTTCTGCAAAACCCTACTTCCTATTCTCTAGCAGCCCGTCCGAGGATTATCTAGCGGTTCTTGCGGGTCAGCGACAATGGATCGCGACAACTAATTGTGCCGGTTGCCCCGGCCAGCCACCAGACAGCTTCGCGAATAGCGCCGTGCTCACTACCTCGGCAAGAGTTCCTGATGCGTTGGGCTGGCCCAACGCCCCGTGCTTTCCTGTGCAGATTGACCCCAAAGCGGAACAGTTTGAGCAGGTTGTGGCCCGTGCAGATCAGCGACCATTCGCCATTCACCTTCTCCAGTCCCCGCAGCAGGAACTGCCGGAATCCCCGGCCCTGCTTGATCTGGCCGAATACCGGCTCCACAGTTTGCATCCGCAAGGCGTAACGCTGCCGACCCCGCCTGGTCTGTAACTTCCGTCGCATCCGGTCCCTGGGAGACAGATGGCTGGGTATGCGACCTCGGGGCGCAGATGGCACAACCCGGCCGTGGCGGGTCTGCTCCGGCGCGACGAACGGGTCCACGCCCAGAGCGTAAAGCTCATCGACTGCCTTTGCCGAGTAGTAGCCGGCATCGGCGGATACTTCCCTGGGGACTGCGCCGACGTTGTCGATGGTCTCCTCCATCATCGCCGCAGCCTGTTGCTTATCCGAAGTCTGGTTGGTGGCCCGCGCCGCCACGATCACCTGGTGAGCGCTGTCCACCACCGCCTGACAGTTGTACGCTTGCAGGAAGTCCTTCCCCCCAGGCGCGGGGATGATGCGCGACTCGGTATCGGTGAAGTTACGCTGGGCCTTGTCGTCGGGCACCCCCGGGCGCTTACCACCTTCGGCCTCAGCCTGTTCGGCAGCCGCCTGCGCCTCGGCTTCCAGCGCCGCCATGGCTTCCCGTATCTTCTCCAACCGACCCTCTCGAAAGGCCAACTCCTCCGGCAACTCATCTCCACGCTTGTCTTTGCCGTACCGCCGGTCTTCCTCATCATCCGCTGCCTGGGCACGCTCCAACAACTCCGCTACCTCCGCCGCCAACTGCGCTTCCTTCTCCTTCATACGTCCATAACTCATCGCCTTATGCTTCGATGCGTTGGCCTTCACCTTCGTGCCGTCCAGCGCCACGTGCCCCAGCTTCACCAGCCCCGCCCGCTGGCACAACGCCAGTACCTGTATGAACAGGCCCGACAGCGCATCCAGATTGTCCTTGCGAAAGTCGGAGATGGTCCGGAAGTCCGGTGTGTTGTTCGCCGCCAACACCCTGAAGGCGACGTCCTCGTGGAGACGCTGGGCGATGCGGCGTGAGGACGCCACCCCCACGCAGTAACCGTAGAGCAACACCTTGACCATCATCCGTGGATGATACGGCGGCCCGCCACGCCGTTCCCGCTCGTAGCGAGCGGTGACCTCCGATATGTCCAACTGGTCCACCACGTCGGATATGAAGTAGGCCAGATGGTCGTCAGGCAGCCACTCCTGCAACGCCGCTGGCAACAGCAACTGCTGGTCGGGTTCGTAGGGAAGGTAGGTCTTGCTCATCAACAACTCCCCGCTACTGGACTGGCCCTATCATACACCCAACCACTCGCCAATCGTGTTTCTCGGACGGGCTGCTAGCAATTCAGAACCCGGATTTTCGAAGACACACCGGCATACAGCGACAAAGGGCCCGTGAAGTTAACCGGACAGAGGACCTGCACTACGGTCGGAGCCATGATTCAAAATGGCGGGATAATGTAGGGTGAACAAAGCCTGATATAGAGCCGCGTATTGGCAATGAAACTGAGCTGCGAGACATCGCTGTTCTGAAGTCCACTTACTTTGATTCTATATCCGCCGATTCTGCCAGTCAATAATTTCAGGCACGACCTGAAGCCAAATCGTATGGCCCAACTACTTTAGAGGCGAGTAGTCCGTAGGCCTGAGAATCCGGTTGGTGATCCGCGCCACCAGCGGCCCGTCGCTCTCGGTCTCGGCGAAGGCCTGTGCCCGCTCCGGGTCCGAGCGGAAGGCGCTCCACGCCCTATCCCGTTGAGCCATGTCTTCAAAGGCCATCATGTAGACCAGTGTGTTGCTGGTTCCCACGTCCTCGGTCCAGTATCCAACGGACTTCAGCCCGTGCTTCTCAAAGAGCTTCATCGTGACGTTGGCAAACCTCTGATTGAGGGCCGCCAACTTCCCCGGCATCGCCTCATATCTCCGCATCTCGTAAATCATAGCGTGTCCTCCTGTTTTTGCGCCTTCCGGCGGCTGATCTGTGTCTAGAGTAGCCTGCCCTGCTCTCTCAGCCCAAGGCTGGCCATAGCCGCATCGCCTACCTTTCGGCCTCCCGGCGTCCTGAGCACGAAGCCCATCTTGAGGAGATAGGGCTCCACCACGTCTACCAGAGTCTGCACCTCCTCGTTGACCGTGGCCGCCAAAGCGTCTATGCCAACTGGGCCGCCCTTGTAGTTCTCGGCGATGGTGGTCAGGTACAGCCTGTCCAAGCGGTCAAGGCCATCCTTGTCCACGCCCTCCCTGGTTAGAGAGGAGTCCGCCACCTCCTTTGTGATGGCTCCCTCAGCCTTCACCTGAGCGTAGTCCCTGACTCGCCGCAGGAGCCGGTTGGCTACTCTGGGAGTGCCCCTGGACCTGCCGGCGATTTCTACAGCCCCATCCTGGTCTATGCCCACTTCAAGGATGGCTGCCGATCGCATAACCACCTCCGTCAACTCCTCCGTAGAGTAGAAGTCCAGGTGATATATCATCCCGAAGCGGTCTCTCAGGGGAGGAGTGAGAAGCCCGGCCCTGGTTGTAGCCCCGATTAGAGTGAACTGCTTGAGCTGGAAGGGCAGGGTCTTGGCATAGGCCCCTTTGCCGTAGATGAAGTCGACCTGGAAGTCCTCCATAGCGGAGTACAGGTACTCCTCCACCGCGTGGGGCAGGCGATGAATCTCGTCTATAAACAGCGCCTCGCCCGCCTCCAGGTTGGACAGGATGCCCACTATATCTACGGGCTTCTCCAGGGCAGGCCCCGAGGTGTGAGTGATCGCGGCGCCCATCTCCCTGGCGATGATGTGGGCCAGTGTGGTCTTTCCCAGTCCTGGAGGGCCGTGAAACAGGACGTGCTCCAGGGGTTCCTGGCGTTTCTTGGCCGCATCTATCGCTAGGCTCAGGCTGTCCGCCACCTGGACCTGTCCCACGTACTCCTCCAGTGTACGCGGGCGCAGAGGGCTCCATAACGTGCCATCTTCCCGGCCTGCGCCGTCTTCCGGGTCCGGGTCCTGCGGCTCCCCCTTTATGGTCCTCTGTCTAGGCATTGCTCTCTCAACTACGCTCAAGTCTGAAGACTTCTCTCAAGAGTCCCTGGGAGTCGTTGGCGGAAGGGCTGCTCTTGGCCGCCGCCTCCACTTTCTCCCTGGCCTCGGCGCGTCGGTGGCCCAGGTTCACCAGCACGTTCACTACTTCTTCCTGTACGTCCGTATGCTCGCGTTGAGCAGGGCCGGGAACGGTTGCATACCCCTCATCCTTCAGCAAGGCCCACTCGGCCACCTTGCCCTTCAGCGTGGCGACCATCTTGTCCGCCGTCCTCTTGCCTATTCCCGGCATTCGCACCAGCTGATCGGTATCCCCGTCCTCAATAGCTCGCGCGATTGTGGAGACGGAGAACACGAGCGCGCGGGAAGCCGTGTTCACACCCACGTCCTCCACCTGGAGGAGCATCTCGAAGAAGGTCTTCTCGGACTCCTTCTTGAATCCCACCAGCACCGGCTTGGGCTGCCTCTCCGAGGCGTGATAGTAAATCTCCATTTCCACCTCATCTCCCTCCCCCCTCTCTTCCTCCACTAGGGACCGCAAGACGAAGTAAGGAAGGAGCACCTCGTATCCCACGCCGCCCACGTCCAGGACGACTCGGGCCCCTTCTTTGTCGATGCGCCTTACGACGCCTTTCAAATAGTTGATCACCGGCTATCTCAAAGACACTAGCGCTTGCGCGCGCTTGCAAGGGCTTTTAAGGTCATCTCAGTACCTGCGGCCGCCTGCCAGTGGCAGATAGCCAGCGCCAGAGCGTCGGACACGTCATTGGGCTCGGGTGGTTCGGACAGCCCCAGGCGCACCTGGATCGCCCTCTGCACCTGGGCTTTGGTGGCCCTCCCACTTCCGGCCAGGCACTGCTTGACCCTGGTGGAGGCGTAGCTGAATACTGGCACGTCGCTGTGGGCGGCAGCCAGGCAGATCACGCCACGCGCGTGGCCCATGATAACGGCAGTTGCGGGGTAGGCATAGTGAGAGTAGACCTCCTCCAGGGCCAGCGCCTGGGGCCGGTACTCCGACAGCACCTCATTCAGGCCATCGTACATGGAGGCCAGCCTCTTCTCCAGCGCAGAGGAAGAGTCGCCGCACTGGATTATCCCCCCCTCTCGCAAGCTCACCCTGCTCCCCTGCACTTGTATGACTCCGTACCCTGCACTGTGCAGGCCAGGGTCCACTCCCAGAATATTCATTATCGCTCACCCCGGCTAAGGCCCTATTGAGCCTATTCTATGTACCTTCTCCAGGAGCGTCAAGGAGACCGGCGAGGCTATCAGCATACTCATGGAGTCCTGTTCTGGTGGGGATTATATATGAAAGTAAACAAAATCTCCGCTGTCGCGGTGCGGACGAGGGATGGCGACTATGCTAAAGCCCTCTACGCCATCACCCAACAGCCGTGTAAGGAACGGGCACTTCGGCACCGCAAAGGGTTACCTTCCCTCATGGATACGTGGACATGAGACGGATCAGTGAGCCCGGCACTGTCCAACACGGGCTAGGAACGTGCTAGCGGCCCTTGAAGTTGGGCCTCCTCTTCTCGATGAAAGCGCGAACGCCCTCCTTATGATCCTCTGTAGCCCGTGCGATAGCCCCAGCCTGGGCATTGCTGGCGAAATGCTCTCGGAAGGTCTGATGGGTGGCTTTGTGAGTCATCATTTTAATGAGGCCCATCTGGACGGTAGGCCCCTGGGCCAGCTTTGTAGCCAACTCCATGGTGGCATCCATCAACTGCTCGTGGGGCACGACTTTGTTGGCCAGCCCAATGCGATAGGCCTCCTCTCCACTGATAGGCTCACCTGTGTATGACATCATCAGGGTGTTGGAGATGCCCATGAGGCGCTGGAGCTGCCACAGGCTACCGTCTCCCGAAACGATACCGTTGCGGATGAAGGCTTCGCAAAACGCGGCCTGCTCCGAGGCGATGCGGAAATCACACGAGATAGCTATGCCATCCCCAATGCCGTAGGCGGGCCCGTTAACCGCGGCGATAGAGGGTTTCTGTAGGTTCCACAACTTCCAGACGATGGATGGGCCTTCGAACTGCCCTTGCTCATAGGCATATCCGGCCGGATCCATACGTTCCCAGACGCTAGGCTCCGGAGGTGTGGCTACCGATTCCTCACGCTCCCGGATGCTCTGATTGAAGCCTTTCACATTAGCGCCAGAGCAAAATGCGCGCCCCTCTCCTGTGATCACCAGGCACCGGAGATCGGGGTCTTGGGCCAGACGGTCGATTTCTGATTCTGCCTCTTGGGCTAGTTGACCACCCCAAGAGTTCCGTGTAGCGGGGTCGTTCAGAGTTAGAATAAGCACCCCGTCCCTTGTTTCTGAGCGAATAAACTCGAAGGCCATGATTCCTCCATCCGTTAATGTACCCACGGCAGTGCCGGAGCCACGGAAATTATCTTATGTTGCTTACGGTATGTCAATTTGCTGACTAAGTTGGGGGTGTAACGTTAAGTATGCAATAGGAACGAGAGGGCGTATCTTTCCAAGGAAGCCAAAGCTAAATGGGAGGTACGTCAATAGTGGAGGTCTGAGACCTGACCGAGATAATCGTAGAGGGGCTGTCAAGCGAGGTTAAAGATACAAGAGAAGTGGTGAAGAGATGTGAAAGAGCGGGCGCTGAAGGGAATACACAAGATAGCTCTTGACGTTCTGGCGCACAGGTCTTATGTTAACCGCAACCCATGCATCGGGTGAGGAGAGCCCCTAAATTGGGGATGCAGTTGCAGTAAGGAGGTATTCTATGGACTTTGCAATCCCATACACCGAGGAGCAGGAGCAGTTCCGTCAGGAAGTACGGACATGGTTGGAAGAGAATATTCCCGATGAGATGAAAGAGCCGATAGATTCTAGGGACATCACCGAGGAGATGTGGAAGTTCTGGAGGGGGAATCACAGGGAAATGGGAGAAAAGGGGTGGCTCTTTCCTACCTACCCCAAGGAGTACGGTGGAGGCGGTCTAACTGCGGCCCACGCGACTATTCTCGAGGAGGAGCTTACTCGTGCCAGGGCTATCCGGTCCACCAGCACCACCTTTGTCTTCGACGACCTTATAGTGTGGGGCACAGAGGAGCAAAAACAGAAGTTCCTCGTTCCCATGCTGAGGGGGGAGAAGACCAATCACCAGAAACTCACGGAACCCAAAGGCGGAGCAGATCTGGCCAACTACCTGAGTAGGGCTGTACGGGACGGCGACGGCTGGATCCTCTCAGGGCAGAGCGTCTTCATCAGCGCCTGGGGTGACGAAGACTACTTTCCTGGCCCAATGCTGACGGACCCCGACGCACCGCGCCACCGGAACTTGGGATTTTTTATGATACCCAACCCCTCCCCCGGCCTAGAGGTCAGGGCGATGGATCTTCTCTCCGGTGATAGGCAGAAGGTCGTCTTCATGGACAACGTGAGGGTGCCGGGAGACCACCTCATCGGAGGCGACCACGAGGGATGGCAGGTGATGGGGACTCACCTTGAGGCTGAGCACGGTGGCCATGGCGGGGCCGCCCCTAGGCATGAGGATGTGGACAACCTTGTGAGCTACATTAAAGAGAAAAGGCATGACAGGGGCACCCTGGGAAGCGATGACGTAATCCAGCAAGTGGCCATGGATGCCGTCATAGAGGCTCATGTCCAGAGCCTCTTTACCAAGCGGACCTACTGGATGTACCAGAACGGGATGAATATTCAGTACGAGGGTAACCTATCCGACGTGTACGACAGGGAATCTGGCCTGCGCAACGCTCGGAGAGTGAGGGAGACATACGGGATGTACGGACTCCTGGGCGTAAGAGAAACCACGGCCCCGCACGGTGGCGCGCAGGAGGTGAGCCAACGCAGCGCGGCTGGTCAACGGCACGCCGGCGGGAGCACAAACATCGCGAAGGTGGTCCTGGCTCGGCGTATTGGCATTAGCCGCACTCAGGAACGCGCTGCTCCTACGCCTTCAACCACTTCAAGCTAAGGGAGAATATGAAGGAGTTACCAAAGCATCTTTGTAACGGGGACGTTCTACTAGGCTTCAGGGGTGTTCCGGTTACAGCGTAATACCCTAGGCACCATTGGTCAGTTCTTCTGCAATTGCAGGCAGACCGGTAGCTATTGGAAAGGAGTGGAACAAGATGGCGATCAAATCGTTGGATGCAGTTAAACTCTCTATTGATGGTCCAGTGGCGATCATAACCTTGAATCGACCAGAGCGCCTGAATGCCGTGAATACGGAGTTGAGAGAAGGCCTTCACTCTGCCCTGGATGAGGTGGCAGTCAATGACGAGGTTCGCGCCGTCATCCTCACAGGCGAAGGTAGAGGATTCTGCGCCGGGGCAGACGTTACTGGCATGCGCGCTCAGGCAGAAGGGGACCAGGAGACCTTACGTCAACGTCGGGAGCAGGAAGCACAGGGTGGCATGCAGCGGCACCCGGCCAGGGCGCTGCCGGTCCACATTCGGGCAATTCCCCAGCCTGTCATCGCTGCGCTGAATGGCGTGGCTGCGGGTATGGGCCTCTCCATCGCCCTTAGCTGCGATATTCGTGTCGCTTCGGAGCAGGCTCGCTTCGCCAGCATCTTCATCAAGCGATCCATAATGCCGGACACGGGAGCAACCTACTTCCTGCCCCACATAGCGCCAGGCGTGGCAGCGGAGATGGCCCTCACAGGCAACGTATACGATGCCAAGTGGGGCTTGGAGAAGGGTCTGGTCACCAAGGTCGTTCCCCACGACTCTCTTCTGGCAGAAGCCAGGGCATATGCCGAGACCATCGCGGGCAATCCACCAATCGGGGTGCGTATGACCAAGTACCTAATCCAGCGCGGGATGGATGCCGACCTTCAGCAGGCCTTAACCAATGAGAGCTATTACAACTCCCAGGCTGCTCAGACCGACGACCGCAAAGAGGCCATACTATCCTTCTTGGAGAAGCGAGATCCTCAGTTCAAGGGAAGGTGATATCTTCCTCTCTGTGCTGTAACGCAGTGTACAGAGCCGACTGCGTCTTCATGTCGCGAATCTCAGCCGATCGCGGGCAGGTTGGTATCCTGACCTGCCTGCGAGAGTTGTACCGCTGTTTATGAATCAGAAGGGACATCAAGAGAGCCTAAAAAGAGACGCAGAGGGGTGGTCGACCACCAAAGGCTATGCCGGACACATACCCGGCTCTCCGGAGAAGGTAGCCAGGACCCAAGTGAACCGCCTAAGCGGGAGGAAGACTGGGAGTATCGCAAGAAGAGAGGGAAGAATTCCTAGGCATTTTCAACGCATTGTTTAGGATTGTATATAATTCCCGTTCTGGTGAACTGCATTGACATGGAGGTGTTAGTGGGTATAATGAGTGTGGCATAGCACCTTAACAGTTGAATAGTGGAAGGAAGGTTCTTTAAGCGAGTTTGATCCTGGCTCAGGACGAACGCTGGCGGCGCGCCTAATGCATGCAAGTCGAACGGCCCCTTAAGCCTTCGGGCTTCTGGGATAGTGGCAAACGGCTGAGTAACGCGTAAGGGATCTGACCTCGGGAGAGGGATAACCCATCGAAAGGTGGGCTAATACTCCGTACGCTCTCCCCACGCATGTGGGGCGAGGATAGCCCCGGCGCAAGCCGGGACGCCCGAGGAGGACCTTGCGTCCTATCAGGTTGTTGGCGGGGTAACGGCCCACCAAGCCTAAGACGGGTAACCGGTGTGAGAGCATGAACGGTCAGAGGGGGACTGAGACACGGCCCCCACTCCTACGGGAGGCAGCAGCAGGGAATTTTGCGCAATGGGCTAACGCCTGACGCAGCGACGCCGCGTGGGGGAAGAAGGCCTTCGGGTTGTAAATCCCTTTTCTGGGGGAAGAGTAAGGACGGTACCCCAGGAATAAGCCCCGGCTAACTACGTGCCAGCAGCCGCGGTAATACGTAGGGGGCGAGCGTTGTCCGGAGTTACTGGGCGTAAAGGGCGCGTAGGCGGCCTAGGTAGTCCTCGGTGAAATCTCCCGGCTCAACCGGGAGCCGCCCGGGGATACTCCTAGACTTGAGGACAGCAGAGGAGGGTGGAATTCCCGGTGTAGTGGTGAAATGCGTAGATATCGGGAGGAACACCAGTGGCGAAGGCGGCCCTCTGGGCTGTACCTGACGCTGAGGCGCGAAAGCGTGGGGAGCGAACCGGATTAGATACCCGGGTAGTCCACGCCCTAAACTATGGATGCTGGGTATGAGGGGTATCGAACCCCCTCGTGCCGAAGCTAACGCGTTAAGCATCCCGCCTGGGGAATACGGCCGCAAGGCTAAAACTCAAAGGAATTGACGGGGGCCCGCACAAGCAGCGGAGCGTGTGGTTTAATTCGATGCAAAGCGAAGAACCTTACCAAGGCTTGACATGTCGGTGGTAACCCCTCCGAAAGAAGGGGTGACCCCTCGGGGAGCCGTCACAGGTGCTGCATGGCTGTCGTCAGCTCGTGCCGTGAGGTGTTGGGTTAAGTCCCGCAACGAGCGCAACCCTCGTCGCTAGTTGCTTTCTCTAGCGAGACAGCCCCTAAGAAGGGGGAGGAAGGTGGGGATGACGTCAAGTCAGCATGGCCCTTACGCCTTGGGCTACACACACGCTACAATGGCTGGGACAATGGGTCGCCAAACCGCAAGGTGGAGCCAATCCCATCAAACCCAGCCCCAGTGGGGATTGCAGGCTGAAACCCGCCTGCATGAACGCGGAGTTGCTAGTAACCGCAGGTCAGCATTACTGCGGTGAATACGTTCCCGGGCCTTGTACACACCGCCCGTCACGTCATGGAAGCCGACAATGCCTGAAGTCCGTGGGCTAACCCGCAAGGGAGGCAGCGGCCGAGGGTGGGGCCGGTGACTGGGACGAAGTCGTAACAAGGTAGCTGTACCGGAAGGTGCGGCTGGATCACCTCCTTTCTAAGGAGTCCTGCAAGTGTGGTACAACCACACCCAGGCATCCCAGTTCGGTCGATGGGTGATCGGCCCCAAATAGTGAGGTCGCAGCATGACCCGGTCCCCTTAACCAGGACCGGTGGGATCTCCCTCACCACCAGGGACCTTTCAGAACTAAACCCCTGAGAGAACCCATCGTTTATACACACATTCGGAAACTTTCCTTCCTTCCACTATCCAACCGTTAAGCGCTATCCATAAACACCAAAAGAGGGGGCGAAGTGAATCGCCCTCTCTTTTGTGTTAAAGGCTACGCGCCTCAATAGTGAAAAACGTCATTTACTCTTGCGCCCTGGTGTGCTATTCTTGCATATCATCTGTTTCCCTGGAGGTGCGGTAAATTGAATAGACGTACAACAATTCTTCTAGGAGTGTGTCTGAAGATTCCCAGGAGCGGTTTGGGTGGTGGGTGTGATGTGCAGTGTTGGTGGTGGTCTGGGCTGGGCAGTTAGTCCAGATTTGGACCGGTGGGGTCTTACACCCTCGCTCCGGCCCCCCGAAAGGGGCCTGCTGGACAGGGTTTGGCGTTTCAGGCCGGGTTTGCCGAACCCGCGGCCACCGGGTTTGCCCTCCACAGCTTCAGCAGGTTGTGGGTCAAGGACACCAGGGTGAACTCCCCTGCCACTTTGTGGATGCCACGGAGCAGGAATTGCCTGAAGCCCCGAGCATGTTTGGTAAGCCCGTGGACCGGCTCAGTGATGACCTTGCGACGTGCATACACCTCCCGTCCTTCAGGCGTCTGCAGCTTGGACCGCATGGCGGAGCGCAGCGGCGTCCTGACCTTTACCTGTTGACCTATCCCGGCTTGGTGGTGTCTCTCCCGACCCGTGGCTACGTAGGCATCGAACTGTCTTTCGGCGAGCATACCCAGATTGCGTTCGCTGCAATATCCCGCATCTGCCGTGAATAACAGGGGACACCGCTCTGTTGCCGGGACTCCTATACCTGCCAGGTTTTGGTCCAAGATCTCCAGCATAGGGCCCAATCTGGGGCTGTCGGCGCTCTGGGGCGTCACCTCTTGGGCTACGATCACTCCGCTCCCCGCTTCCACCAGAACCTGAGCATTGTAGCCCTGTATCCAACCGTGGGAACTCTTCATGATCCGGCTGTCCGGGTCTGTGAAATTGCTCTGCTCCTTGGGCCGGGGCACAGCCTTGGCCGCCGCAGCTTCCGCCTCTTCGGGTCTAGCCCTTCCTCCTTCAGCCCGCTCCAGCGCACGCCTTTTGGCCCGCTCTTCCAACCGCACCTTCGCCTCCCTCATCTTGGCCAGTCGCACCTCCCGCCGCCGCAGTTCTTCAGGTAGTTCATCCCCCCGAGCATCATCGCCGTATTCCGCATCCTCCGCCTCGTCAATCTCGGCGGCCCGGCGCAACAACTCCGCTATCTCCGCTTCCAACCGGGGCTCCGTCTCTTGTATCCGCCCGTAGCTCATGGCCTTGTGCTTCGAGGCGTTGGCCTGGTATTTGCTCCCATCCAGGGAGAGGTGTCCCATCTTCACCAGACCTGCCTCCCGGCACATTCCCAGTACTTGGATGAACAGACCCGCAAAGACTTCCAGGTGGTTCTTGCGAAAATCGGACACGGTGCGGAAGTCCGGGAATTGGCCTCCACACAGCGCCCGGAAGGCCACGTCCGTCTCACAAGCCGCCGCTATTTTCCTGGAACTGTAGACTCCCGTGCAGTAGCCGTACAGCAAGAGAGAAAGCAGCATCCTGGGATGGTAAGCCCGGGGTCCACGCCCTCTCTTGAACCGCACGGCAATCTCCTCTATGTCCAGTAGGCTCACCGCGTCTTCCAGGAACAGGGCCAAATGACCCTCCGGGAGCCACTCACGAGGCGCCTGCGGCAACAGATAGGCCTGTTCCAGTCCATAAGGGCGGTACTCTTTGGCCATCTCACACCTCCCACATGTTGCCTCTTAGTCTAACCCTTCCCACTGTAGCCCGCACTCTTTTCCTTGCGTCCAGTCCACAACAAATATCGGACAGACTCCTAGTGTCCTGTATCCGTAGTTCCTCGCATTATTCGAGGGCTTTCTGAAAGGACAGAGAATCGGATTCTTGCTCAAACCAGGGTAGTGGATCAGCATCGATCACCCCTTTATTTGCCAATGTACTTTGGTTACACCACACTAGTGTCCTGTATCCGTAGTTCCTCGCATTATTCGAGGGCTTTCTGAAAGGACAGAGAATCGGATTCTTGCTCAAACCAGGGTAGTGGATCAGCATCGATCACCCCTTTATTTGCCAATGTACTTTGGTTACACCACACTAGTGTCCTGTATCCGTAGTTCCTCGCATTATTCGAGGGCTTTCTGAAAGGACAGAGAATCGGATTCTTGCTCAAACCAGGGTAGTGGATCAGCATCGATCACCCCTTTATTTGCCAATGTACTTTGGTTACACCACACTAGCGCTACCAGGTCCTTCGATAAGGCGTCGGTAGCTCCGGGTGGTGAGGTGGTGGTGACGATCAGGGCTACGGGCTACGGAAGTCTGGGCGCAGTCACGGAGACGCTGCCCGAGGGGTTCACGTACGTATCCAGCAGTCTTGTGGATGAGGGTGAGGTCACCGAGGTCGATGCCCGGACTGTCAGGTTCACCCTCCAGGGAGCGGACAAGACCTTCACTTATACTGTAACGGCATCCAGCACGGCGGGTTCCTATGATTTCTCAGGTATGCTGAGGGATTCAGACAGAGGTGACACTCCGGTTGGGGGCGGTACGACGGTCGCGGTTACGTTCCCTGTGGGACCCGCGAGCAGGTCATTCTCGTCGTCGTCGGTTGCACCGGGGAGGCAGGTGGTGGTTACGATCACGGCTATGGGCTACGGGAGTCTGGGGGCAGTGACGGAAACGCTGCCCGAGGGGTTCACGTACGTTTCCAGCAGTCTTGTGGATGAAGGTGAGGTCACCGAGGTCGATGCCCGGACTGTGAGGTTCACCCTCCAGGGAGCGGACAAGACCTTCACTTATACTGTAACGGCATCCAGCACGGCGGGTTCCCATGATTTCGCTGGCACGCTGAGGGATTCAGACAGAGATGACACTTCGGTTGGAGGCTCAAGCAGCGTAAGGGTCAGAAGGCCATCCACTGGCGGCGGAGGCACTGGTGGCGGCGGAGGTAGCGGTGGCAGCGGCGGTGGAGCTACCGGTGTCGAGAGTACACCCGCCCCGGCCGTCCCAGCTGACAATCCCCCAATAATCGCCGGCGGCACCCGGGAAGAGTTCAGCGTGTCGGAGAATATGACGGCTGTCACCTCTCTGAGCGTTGTCGACGGGAGACGGGTAACCTGGAGCATCAGCGGTGGATTCGACGCCGCGGAATTTACCATCGGAGCCGAGAGCGGTGAACTGATGTTCAGAGCCGCGCCGGACTTCGAGAACCCGACAGATGAAGGCGCCAACAACGTCTATGTGGTGGAAGTTGGCGCAACTGACAGTGACACGCTCTCCGACACCCTGCTGGTCCTGGTGACAGTGACCGACGTGGTGGACGAAAGCACGGCGACGCCAGAGCCGACGGCCACGCCGGAACCTACGGCGGAGCCGACGGCAATGCCAACGCTTGAGCCTACAGCAGTGCCAACGCTTGAGCCAACGGCAGCGCCAACGCTTGAGCCAACGGCAACGTCGATGCCAGTGCCGACGGCTACATCAGCGCCTGTGGCAACGGCAACGTCGATGCCTGCGGCAACGGCAACGTCGATGCCTGAGCCGACGGCAACGTCAATGCCTGTGGCAGCGGCAACGTCGATGCCAGCGCCAACGGCCACGTCGATGCCTGAACCAACGGCCACGTCGATGCCTGCGCCAACGGCTGTCGCTCCGGAGGAACCAGGAGGCGGATTCCCGATATTGGTGGTTGGCTTGATAGTCCTGGTGGTGGTGGGTGCAGGTGCGGCGTTCTATATACGCTCACGGAGGTAGCATAATTTGACAGTTAGTGCACGGTCCGAAGGAGTCGCAGTCCTTCGCCGTGCACTAGCTGTTTTTACATAGACGGTGTAGTCAGCAACTGCGTCCCTGGTCTGCCCAATCTGCCGAAAGGCGCGCCGGTTTCGCATCGTTCTTGTCCGTAACGTGGTAAATTCTTCGGGCAAGGCATCAATTCTAAGAATAACCTCGGAGTCTCTCGAAGGTGGGTATGGCATTGAGTGAAGCTTCGATACTTAGGCGGGAAAATGAATTGCTGCGAGAGCGGCTCTCCAAGCTGAGTGAGGCTTGCCTTTGTATCAACGAGAGCGTGGACTCGGAGACGGTGCTGAAGGTGGCGCTCAACTCCGCCAGAGCACTGACGGGGGCCTGCTACGGGGTGTTCACACTCCTGGACGATTCAGGGCGGATAGAGGATGTCCTCCCCTCAGGGATGACCGAGGAGGAGGCCAAGCAACTGTGGGAGCTGCCGGAGGGAACAAGGCTCTTCGAGTACCTCGGCAGCATTGGGGGACCACTGAGGGTCACAGACCTTCTGGGTCACATGAAGTCTATGGGCCTCCCGGATTTCCGCCTTCCAGTGGAGGTGAGCCCACTCCTGTCCTTTCTGGCAGCGCCGGTGCTCCATCGAGGCGAGCGCGTAGGCAACATCTACCTTGCCGACAAGGAATCGGGCGAAGGGTTCACGCGGGAGGACGAGGAGACCGTGGTAATGTTCGCGTCCCAAGCGGCAATGGTCATTGCCAATGCTCGCCGGTTTCGGGAGGAGCAGCGTGCGAAGGCCGACATGGAGAGCCTGGTAAACAACTTGCCAGTGGGCGTTGCGGTCTTCGACGCGACGACGGGAGCGCCGTTGTTGATCAACCCCGAGGCTACAAGGATTGTCGACAGCCTGCGGCAGCCTGAACAGTCCTCGGAGCAGCTTCTCAACTTAATGACGTGCCGGCGTGCCGACGGGCGGGAGATCTCCCTCATGGAAGTGTCGATGGAGGAGGCGCTGAGCGCAGGGGAAACGGTTCGGGCGGAAGAGATCGTCCTGCGGGTTCCCGACGGCCGGAGCGTCAGTGCGCTGCTTGACGCCACACCCATCTTCTCGGAGGAGGGCGAGGTCGAATCCTTCGTGATGACCCTTCAGGACACGGCGCCTATGGAGGATCTGGAGCGAATGCGGGCCGAGTTCCTGGGCACGGTGAGTCACGAGCTGCGTACGCCCCTGACTTCCATCAGAGGATCGGCAACTACCCTGCTGGATGATTCCTCCGCCCTGCACCCCGCCGAGATGCGCCAGTTCTATCGAATCATCGTCGAGCAGTCCGACCGCATGGGTGGGCTGATCAGCAGCTTGGTGGATGTGGCGCGTATTGAGACAGGCACGTTGCCGGCGGATCCCAGGCCGGTGAAGGTGCCTGACCTAATCGACGAGGCGAGGAGAACCTTCCTGAGCGGAGGAGGAATGAACGAGATCCACATCGACCTCGCTGGCCACCTACCCTTAGTCATGGCAGACCCGCAGCGCATTGTCCAAGTGCTGGGAAATCTTCTGTCCAATGCAGCCAGGTACTCCCCCAATGCGTCCCCGATCAGGATCGGCGCCGTGCGGGAGAAGTTGCACGTGGCCTTCTCCGTCACAGACCAAGGCCAGGGCGTGCCGGCCGAACGGCTGCCGCACCTGTTCAAGAAGTTCTTCCGGATCGCCAGCGAAGATGGGGGACGCGAACTTGCGGGGTCGGGCCTGGGTCTTGCGATCTGCAAAGGGATAGTGGAGGGGCATGGAGGCCGTATCTGGGCGGAGAGTGAAGGAGCGGGCTTTGGTACGCGGTTCACCTTTACGATTCCGGTGGTGGAGGAGAGTCAGAGCAGCCCGGCGATAGGGTCCGCTCAGCCCGCAGCCGATTCGCGGCGTACGGATGGTGAGCAACAACGCATCCTCGCGGTAGACGATGATCCCCGGACGCTTCGGTACATTCGAGACGTCCTCTCCAAGGCAGGCTACGCTCCTATAGTGACCGGCGATCCGCACGAGGTGTTCAGCCTCATGGAGGCGAGTGATCCGCAACTGGTCTTGTTGGACCTGATGCTACCAGGGACCGACGGCATCAAACTTATGCAGGAGATTCTGGAGATGGCCGACGTGCCAGTGATCTTCCTGTCCGCCTACGGCCAGGAGGAGTATGTCACCAGGGCCTTTGATTTAGGTGCAGTCGATTACATCGTTAAGCCTTTCGCTCCGATGGAGCTTGCAGCTAGGATCAGGGCGGCCCTACGCAAGAGTTGGTCTGTACAACAGTCTGCCGAACCTTATCTGCTGCGAGATCTAACCATTGACTACGCCCAACGAAGCGTAACCGTCGCTGGTCGCCCGGTGGAGTTGACCCCGATCGAGTACCGATTGCTATACGAGCTCTCAGTGAACGCCGGTCGTGTATTGACCCACGATTACTTGCTGAGGCGAATCTGGGGGCCGGAATACTTAGGATACTCACAACCTGTACGCTCCTTCGTCAAGAAGCTTCGTCACAAACTGGGCGACGACTCGAACAGCCCGAAGTACATCTTTACGCAGCCTCGAGTTGGGTACCGGATGGGGAAGGGTGAATGATCTGGGGAGGAAACAGAGTGGCCGACCATGTTTTCGCTGAGACGCAGCCGCAATAATGAGGGGGATTCCTCTGTTGTTCTCACGTCCTCCGACAGGGGTCGGCTCGCAAAGAAAAAGGCACATTGCTCCGAAGCACTCTTTCGATGAGTCGTCAGGGGCTTCATATCTGGTAGACGAGAGGGCTTATCGGGACATAGTTAGGGTCGCCTGACAACTCACTACATTGAAAGTTTCCAGCGAAGCTTTCCAAGTACAGTACACTCAAGTGGGTCGGAGCGTACCGAACTGCGAGCTTTTCGGTGGAAGGTCCGGCTATAGGGAACCAGTAGGCGACTCCAGGTACACTCGCGACGGATCTCAGGCCTCCCATGAGTGGAGGCTCGTCCCACCATCTCCGACTTTGCCCACACGACCCATGACCCTAGCCTTCATTATGGCCCTGCGCATATGCGAAGACAAGACACAACCGCTATGATGAGTTCGCACCGTCACTCTCCCGGCCTCGGATTAGGGGCGAGGCGATACAGAGCTGAGCGACTGCCTAACCCGCACAAAGAATTCGGTATCACCACCCGGGCGGCCGACTCGACGCTAGGGGAGATAGACTTCCCACCCGGACCGCCCGTCCTGGTGCGCGGCCTTTCTCGTTGCGGGGAGCCGTCCCCGGTCCTACGAGTCACGTTGACGTTGTTCGAGCGTTGGCTCCGGCCCTCAGCACTGATCGCCTGAACCCGGTACACGTGCTGTACTCCCGGCGTGACGTTCGAGTTCGTGAACGTGGCCGCCGCGCTCTGTGTGTTCGCCACGTACTCCGTCGTCGCCCTCACCTAGAGCGGGGCGGCGACGGAGTATCCGGTATCCGGTTATCGAACCGTCGTCCGCGGGGCCGCCCATCTCAACACGATGTGCCCGTCCGAGTTCAGCATCGCCGTCAGGTTGGTCGGAGCGCCTGCCTCGCCCGTTCACATTTGGCTGCTTCTTCTTGTTCCCCGCTACTGGCCTGGCCCGCTGACGGTCAGTTCCAGCCGGTTGGACAACGGCCTACCGTCTTCCGTGCAGATAGCTCCCTGGGCAGAGCAGTTGGTAGTGGTGTTCAGGGCTATGGTCACGTCGGCGCTGGAGCTGGGGGTGACGGTGATCTCCCAGCGGACGTTCTTGCCCGGCTCCAGTCGACGCACATAGGTCACTGAGCCCCCGGCCACGGTGAACGCATAGTCCCGCACCGTCGTGTAGCTGAAGCCCGGCTCTGGAGCCTCGCTGAACCGCAGCTCGAAGGTGAATGCGTTCTGCCCGTTGTGGGACGACGGCACGCCGTGGACCGTGGCCGCTAGCGACGGCGTGACGACTGCCGCCGCCACCGCGCCCGTTGCGGCGCTGGTCAGTTCCTCGTCGTTGTTGGCGTCGTCGGTGAAGGTGACCTTCACCTTGATGGCCTTGCCCGCGTCGGCGTCGGCCAGTGTGTAGCTGCTGGCGGTAGCCCCGTTGATCTCAGCGTCGTCGGCGAGCCACTGGTAGGCGAAGGTAGCGTTGTTGAGGCCGTCGCCGTCGAATATGCCGGTGGCGCCGGCGGTGAGGGTCTCGCCCACCTGGGCGACGCCGCTGATGGTGGGGGCGCCCGTCGCTGGGGTATTGGGAGGAGGAAGAGCCGCCGCCACCGCGCCCGTTGCGGCGCTGGTCAGCTCCTCGTCGTTGCCCGCGTCGTCGGTGAAGGAGACCATCACCCTGATGGCCTTGCCTGCGTCGGCGGCAACAAGGGTGTAGCTGCTGGCGGTGGCGCTGTCGATCTCGGCGTCATCGGTTAACCACTGGTATGCGAAGGCAGCGTTGTCGAGGCCGTCGTCGTCTGATATGCCGGTTGTGTCGGCGGTGAGGGTCTCGCCCACCTGGGCGACGCCGGTGATGGTGGGAGTGCCCGTGGCCGGGGTGTTGGGAGGAGGAGGAGCCGCCGCCACCGCGCTCGTTGCGGCGCTGGTCAGCTCCTCGTCGTTGCCCGCGTCGTCGGTGAAGGAGACCATCACCCTGATGGCCTTGCCCTCGTCGTCGGCAACAAGGGTGTAGGTGGAAGCGGTTGCCCCGTTGATCTCGGCGTCGGCGTCGAGCCACTGGTAACTGAACGTTGCGCTGGTCATGCCGTCCGCGTCGGATATGCCGGTCGTCGAGGCGGTGAGCGTCTCATCCATCTGGACGGCGCCGCTGATGGTGGGAGCGCCCGTGGCCGGGGTATTGGGCCCCGGAACGACCAGCAGAAGCCCGCCGGACAGCATCCCGCCGTCCTCGGTGCAGATGGCCCCCTGCGCCTCGCAGTCCTCGGTGGCGTTCAGAGCTATGGCCACGTCGGCGCTGGAGTCGGGGGTGACGGTGATCTCCCAGCGGATGTTCTTGCCCGGCTCCAGCCGACGCACATAGGTCACCGAGCCACCGGTCACGGTGAACGCATGGTCCCGCACCGTCCTGTAGCTGAAGTCCGGCTTGGGTGCCTCGCTGAAGCGCAACTCAAAGGTGAATGGGGTGCTTCCGTCATGGGACGTAGGCTCATTGTGGATGCTGGCTGTCAGCCGCGTTGTAGTCTCCTCTCCATCTTCCTCTTCCCCGCGGTTCCCCACGGACTCGGACGACGCAGGCGTAACAGCGCTTGTGGCCGCGCTGGTCAGCAAAGCCCCCTGCCCATCGTTATAGGTGACCCTGACCCGCACTTTGATGGTCTTGCCTTGGTCTTCAGCCCTTATGGTGTAGGTGGAGCCCGTTGCGCCGCTGATCGGGGAGTCGTCGGCCAGCCACTGGTAGTCGCTGAACGTGGCGTTCCCGAAGTCCCTGGCGTCGGTGATGCTGGATGTGTCCGCTGTCAGTGTCTCCCCCACCTGCGCCGTTCCGCTGATGGTAGGACCAATTACCGCGAAAGTGAAGGAATGCGTGAACTCCTTACCGTCACGGTCGGTGATTACGAAGGTAAGTGAGTAGGTTCCCACCTTTCTGCATTCCGACCCCCCCCATATTTACTATGGAAGGCTCCTAACCGTTGGTCGACCACATTAATCTGGAAGTCTTCGCCCAGTCTGAACGGGCGGTGGTCAAACTCCAGGAGATTTGGGTGGACCTCAACCAACCCGTCGGGCTCACAATCATCCACGTCTAACCCGTCCGCGTCAGTCACATCGCCACGAAGTGTATAGTCGACCGTGTCAGGGTCATCATCCCAATCCAAATGGCTGACTCCGATCGAAAAACTTCTTGTAGTACCTGGAAACAGCCAACCATTTAAGCTGGCCATGATAATCCCGGTACCCCTTACCCGAATCTGCCCGCCAGTTCTTACGGGGGAAGACGGACGACTGGCGCCTGCATCATTGATCGCTACGACGCTATACTCGTAGTACGTTTCATCCTCAACATCTGTGTCTAACCAGTGGGTGTCTGTGCTGCCCGTATTCTCCACATGCACCGGCATCCGTTCACAGTTACCACCGGGGGGAACCCAACGCAGTATCCGATAGCCCGTCGCGTCGAAGTTCAAAGTTTCCGGTCCTTCCCATGACAATTGGATCCCGGATATTGTTCCCCTCACCTCCAGATTGCTAGGCTGTCCCGGAGCGCCATAAACACCCACAGGATTCGCCCTATACTGCAGGGTTGCAGAGTTGGATTCGGGACCGACGCCATGCGAGTTGATTGCCTTGACGCGGTACACATACGTCATACCTTCCACAACGTCTGAGTCAATGTAGGTTGTCGCAACGCTGCCGGTGCCTTCCACGTAAACCTGCAATCCGGTGTCTTCCACGTAAACCTGCAATGCTGTGTCGCACCCCGACCTCTGCCTCAATATCTGGTACCCGGTGACAGTGCCCTCCGGCGCCGTCCAACTCAACGTTATTCCTTCGCCTGACAGGCTCGGAAACCATGAGTACCATCGTACTAGGTTGGAAGGCGCACCTGGGACGGAAGTGTCCGCCCGTACAGGATCGGGGTTGGCGCCAAACCACAGCATCAGCCCGATTACTACAACAACAGTGGCCGTAGCTACCGCGATACCAAATGGCCTATCGACCTTCATTGCATGCCTCCTCTGCGATTTCGGACTCGTAACCTACATTTGTTGTGCGTTCCAGCCCACCCCGGAATCCAACGCCGTCCGGTGTGGAGCTTGCCACCAAGACGGCGGTCACGACATAGGAAAGTGGCAGCAAACCTGTCCCCTGCCTCCTATTGGCTAGGCTTCTCAAGCCTGGCATATCCCTTCGGCGTTTGGATAGATGAAAAGGGAAATATTGGCCTTTCTCTTTTCATCGTTTCATAGATGACGTTTTGCCTATTCCAGTTAGTACATTGTGCTCTAGTAGCCGTGGGGCAATTGATGTAAGTTGTCAGTGTGAAAACCCAACAGATTGCATGGCTACAGGAGGGGGATTCGATCCGGAATGTCAGAGCGCATGCGAGTACGTGACCTTGGATCGGGAGCCTGGACTTGCTGAAGGCGGGCATAGATGCCGTACAGAAGTGGGTTACGCCAGGCGCCCTGTCTGACCCGGACGTATTTCTGTATGCGGCAACAGTCTCTGTCTGGGGTCGCTGGTTCATCTGGTTGGTCGGCGTCTTCCTGTTGGTTTACCGGCCGGGCTTCTGGTATCCCGAGGACGTCGAACTCCTGGGCCTGCCTGTGCTGCTGGGCATACTCAACGGCCTGGTTCACCATCGGCTCCTGACGAACAGGCCGGTGACATGGCGCTGGATGCTCTTCCTCAGCGCCGCGGAGATTGTCGTGATAACCGCCGGCGTCGTCGTCGACGGCGGATACACGAGCCTCATCTTCCTGGCTTACTATCCGTCCCTAGCCGTTTTCGCGGTGGTCTTCTCGTCCCTTGGGCTCAGTCTCGTCTGGATGACGATGGCAGCCGGTGCCTACACCATCGCGTGCTTGCGTGTGGACTCCGGTCTCGACCTTGACGCGGGCAACGAGAAGGTGCTCATGGCAAGGCTGGCGGTGATGTACCTCATGGTGCTGGGCATCGGCCTCATCACCCGGTTCGAGCGCGTCAGGTGGCAGACTGCGGTGTCCAGAGAGCGGCAGTTGCTGCGGGAACGCATCGAGCTCTCCCAGACGATTCACGACACAACGGCTCAGACCGCCTACATGATTGGCCTGGGCATTCACAGGGCTCGGGAACTGGCAGGCGAATCGAACGAGGACCTGGTGGCCGCTCTGGATGCGACCTCTGATCTGTCAAGGTCTGCCATGTGGGAGGTGAGAGGCCCCATCGACGCGGGCAACATCCTGGAGGGCCGGGAACTGGGACGAGTCTTGTGGTCGCACTGTGCGACATTTGAGAGGATCACGGGCGTCCCTGCCGGGATGTCGCAGTCGGGGACCGAGCCCCCTCTTGCCACGGAGACCCGAGCTCGTCTCTTCTCCATCGCGCACAACGCACTGACCAACGCCTTCCTGCACGCCCAGCCTGGGAGAGTCGAGGTCAGATTGAGCTTCGAGGCCGGCCAGATCAGGCTCGCCGTCTCGGACGATGGAGTGGGGCTTCCCGACGGCTACGCCGAACGCGGCCGGGGCTTCAACGGGATGAGGTCGGACGCTGAGCAGATGGGCGGAATGCTCGTCGTGGAGAGCGGCGAGGGGGTGGGCGGAACGATCATTTCTTGTGTGGTCCCATATGGAACGGACCAAAGAGGAGGGTGAGATGGCAACAGCAGGTCGGATACGGGTGATGGTGGTGGACGACCATCCGGTCATGAGGAGTGGACTGAGGGACGTACTGGAAGCATCGGGCCGATTCGAGGTGGTGGGACAGGCCGCGGATGGAGAGGAGGCGGTGAGGACCGTCGAAGAGCTGAAACCGGAGGTCATCGTCATGGATGTGATCATGCCGAACAAGGACGGCATTGATGCCTGCCGGGAGATCATGGAGCTTCTGCCCGACACCCGGGTCATGATGCTGACGGCTTCGTCTGAGGAGGATGCGGTGATTGAGGCGGTTGCCGCCGGCGCGACGGGCTACCTTCAGAAGTATTCACGACCGGAGGAGTTGGTGGAAGCCGTTCTGGATGTGGCCGAAGGTCGGCTGCGAATTCCTGACAATGCGGTGAGGCGGGTCTTCGCGATGATCCGCGGCGAGCGTAAGCCCGTCTCCCGTCAGCCTTCGGTCAAGCTGACGACGCTGGAGCGGGAAGTTCTGACGCTGTTCGCCAGCGGCAGGTCTTACACCGAAATCGCCGCGGCGAGGGGCAACAGCATCGTGACCGTCCGGAACACCCTCTACCGCATACAGGACAAGCAGGGAATCAAGACGAAGCAGGAACTCGTGGTCTGGGCTGTGCGGAACGGCCTGCTGGACGACGTCATGGTGGGTGTTGACTCCCAGCCAGCGCCGGAGGGGCAATGACCCACGACCAGCCGCTGCGACGGGTCTGGGGCCAAGATCTATCATCGCCATCCCCTAGAAGAGGCTGAATCCACTATTGGAGCACACAGGGGAATCTTACATCAGGATCGCCCAACACGATGGAGCGCTTCCAACGATTCCGGCGTCCGCCGGAAGGTTCACAGTGCCCCCAGCCACATCTCGAAGACGGTTCTGTCTATCGTACATGATGGTGGGCTGGACTTGACGAAATCAAGAACCGACGCCGATTCCGAGGTCACACCGTCGTTCGGCATGGGTATGGTGTACGTCAGCGTCGCCTTGTCTCCCTTGACCTCGATGTCCTCCACGAAGTTGCGGATGAGGGCCTTGCACTCGGGGATCGTCCCGTCCTTCAGGAAGTCCCGGAAGTCCGCAACGTACCGCGCTATCTCCTCGGTGTCGGGCAGTTCCACTCTCCTCTGCTCAAGCTGGGTCTCGGCGTCCTCTCTCGCAGCTTCCAGCTGCTCCTCTCGGTGCCTCAGAGACATGATGCGGGGCGACAGGACCTCCAGGGTCAACTCGCTCGTCTCAATGGCCTCGTAGAGCTTCTCAAGACGCTTCCTCACGTCCCCTAGCTCCGCCTCGACGACCTCCAGCCTGCCAGCAAGCTCTCCGGCCATCGCGTCGATCTCCTCCGCCACCAGCGTCACCAGCTCCACGATGGTCTCCTCGGTCAGAATCCGCTCCCTGATCTTCTCGACGACGAACGTCTCCAGCCTCGGTGCGTTGAGGTAGCGGGCGCTGCACGTCCCCGCTCCCTCCCTGAACAGGGTGCCGCAGATGTAGTAGGCGAACTGCCCGCTCTTGGCTCCCTGGGCGCGATAGTGCCTGCCGCACACCCCGCACCTGAGCAGCCCGCTCAGCAGGAACTTGCTCCCCACTCTACCGGGCCTCTGCGCCTTCGGGGCGCGCTCACTCATCGCCTGCTGCACGTCCTCGAACAGCTCCCTCGACACCAGCGCGGGCCACGCCCCCTCTACCCTTACAGGGTCCTGGGCCTTCTCGCCCTTGCTGTTCTTGCCCCAAACGGCGGCACCGGTGTACGCCTCGTTTCGCAGCACGTAGTGGAGCGTTCCCTTGTACCAGCGCTTGCCACGGTTGGTGATGCCCCGGTCGTTCAGCTCCTTGCATAGCTCCTTGAGGCCGCTGCCCCGCAGGGACTTCTCGAATAGCTCCGTCACCACCGGGGCTGTGGCAGGGTCAACCTCAAGGGTGGGGCGCTCCTTCGCCCCGTCGCTGACCTTGATCTTCCTGTAGCCGAAAGGGGCGTTCGAGCCTAGGAAGAAGCCCCGGGACGCGGCCTCCCTCATTCCCCGGACGACCTCCTGGGCCAAATTCTCGCTGTAATATTCGTCCACGCTCTCTATGATGCCCTCAAGCAGCCTGCCGGTGGCGTTGTCCTCGGCCTGCTCGGTGATGGACACCACGCGGATGCCCTTGCGCCGCAGCTGGGATTTGAAGGCCACGGCGTGCTCGCGCTTGCGGGTGAACCTCGAAAACTTCCATACGAGAATGACATCGAAGGGGGCCTTGGGCTTGCTGCCCTCCTCGATCATCTCCCTGAACTGGGGCCTGTCGGCGACGCGGCCGCTCTCGGCCTCGTCCACGTACTCGCGGGCGACGGAATAGCCGTTGGCCTTGGCGTACTCCTTGAGCGCTCGTAGCTGGGCGGACACGGACAGGTCCACGTCCTGCCTGTCGCTGGACACCCGTGCATAGAGCGCCGCCGGAGTTAGGGACTCTAAGTGCTTCTTCTTCATGCTGTCCTCCTTGCGAGCGTTAGGTAGTCGTTACCGGTATCCACACAATCCCATCAACGTGCTCAAAGTGGGTGTCGGCCGATACGAGGTCAGCGCCTGTCTCCATTGCATGGGCCGCTATCCAGACGTCGTTTGTCGGAATTGGCCGCCCCTTCGCCTTTAGCGCAGTCATTACCCTAGAGTAGCGGTCAGCAGTCACTGTACCCACAGGAACGAAGGACACATAGGGACGTTCGATAAAGGATCGAAGTTCCGTAAGGTTCCGCTCGTAGTACGCTCCCTGTCGGAAGCCGAATAGCTGTTCCCCCACCACAATAGCGGAAAACAGCACCTCCTCGGCGGTCTGTATCAGGCTTCTCACTTCCTCGTTACCCCGCATGAACGCGGAGTAGGCATTGGAGTCCAGCAGAATCCTCATGCCCACGCTGCCGCGTCCACTGTCTCGAAGACCTCCAGAGCACTATCGAAGCTCTCAGCCTCATCCCGGCTCCATACGCCGAACAGGTCGTCCAACGAAGACCCTATCGCATTCGGATTTCTCTTGCTATCCGTTAGCCCGGCTCCCTTCCTTAGGAGCCTCAGTGCGGCTTGGTTCAGAGAGATTCCTTCCCGCTTGGCAAGGCCGTGCATAACGGCGCTCAGCTCGTCGTCGAATCCTCTGACCGTGAGTTGCTTCACGTCACCCTCCTTATGAGTCATGTATAGAGGCTCCACGAGTCATTCTAATGGTCATTCATGCGTTTAGTCAAGAAGGCGTGGCGCATTGTTGCTCTGCCTGTTGGGTGAGACCACCAGCGAGGAGTCAACGTGCCTTCGTAGGCAGCTAATTCGAGTCAGTGCCTGTCACCGTGATTGGTGTAGACAAGCTTACGCCGCTAAGCTGAAGCTCAACTTAATAGTTCTTGATTTTGCAGTCTGGTTGGACAACCTCGGTGAGGTTTCAAATGCGAGCATGGTGGACTGAGCAATTCGACGGCCTCCCAGGGGACGTCCCAGGGCGGTTGGACTTTTGAGACCATTGTAGCTCGCCAAAATTGTAGGACGAGGCTTCAAGCCGTCTTTTTCAGCAACCTGCTAGAAACTGATGCGGCGAACCTAGCGCCTAGCAGCGAGTAGGCGTCGCAAGGCATCTTTGTAAGCCCTGCTCACGTCAATGGTCGTTTTAACCGACATCGCTACTAGCAAGAGCACCCCCAAAAGGAAGACCAACCCTCCGCCCCACCAATCGCTGTTAGCAGAGATGATGGGAAGCATTCCAAGCGCATAGGCGAACCATGACAGGGTTCCGTCGACCATAATCCAGCCAGGTCCCTTAAGGACGTCTCGGATCTGCTTGCTCCAACGGGTCGGCAGTAGCGGCTCGATAAAGAAGATGAACGACGCCAGCAGACAAGCGGCGATGAAACCCTCTTGGATCGCCGACGATGTCAGGGTGGGGACTGGAATCCCGAAGTATGATTCTCCCCATTCCCATATGCCGTCTGAACTGTCGAGGCTCCGGCTGTACATGAAGAGACCCGCGAACATCAACCACTTGACGCTTGATGGCAAATCCCACGGCGGACGGCTTTGAACCCAAGACCTGCAAGCGTCTTGCAAACGACGTAGTAGCGGATGATTTCGCCAAGTCCAAATGGGGCGCTTGATCACTACTTACTCCGGGGAATCGAGTCGGCACGTGGTACATTTCCTGGTCGCAGATGTCCCCCAACCGTACAGTACCGCCCCTTGAACCAAGAAATGAGGTCGTCTAATGAAGTGTCTTTAGGCATCGCGAACCGCCTTCGCAGTATGACGTACGGAGCTCCCTCGTCCACAGGTTGCGAAGTGCCAACGTCGCTTCTTTCCGGCATAGGATCAGTCAGGGGTAGGGGCGCACCCTGCGTAAAGGCCTTGCCAATTCGGCGAGGTCAAATGAACGTGACCTTAGACGTTGACGGAGACTACGATATCAGAAGCGTGTGGCAAGGGCAAACTGTACCCACACGATAGGACCTCTATGCGGTCACGAGCATTGGTATCTAGGACGACTCTCATCTACGGGAGGAGCTAACCTCGGCCCGTTACTCCTCCACCAGACCGGCCACGTCCTCGGGGCCGATGCCCTTCTCTCTAGCCCGCTCCTCTCCGTTCTGGAGGAGCTGTCTCCACTCGCTCTCCTCGATGTAACGGAGCACCGCCGCTTGAAGAAACTCGCTCCTGGAACGTCCCTGCTGCTTCATCACCTCGTCCACCCGGTCCGCCACCTCCGGCGGCAAGGAGAAGGTGATGGTCTTGGTCGTTCGCGGCATATTCACCCTCTTGTTATCGAGTCTTAACTAGGTAGTGCGACGTGGGCTGGGCCCCTGGTAACCGTGGTCTGAACACTCGCCGACACCCCTTCCTCATAGGGCGGGAGGGGTGTTGACGCGTCAAGCACCTTGTGGGTTAGTCAGTTGTCTACGATTCGCAGAAGGTGGCTGCGGATGGTCTGGCTATCCGCAGCCAGGTCAACTGTGGCGAAAATGACCCGGTGGCCTTGGATAGTGGCAGATTCGTAGTAATAGTCACCCAAAGACGGATAGAGCAAGACGCCGGTGGAGTGGCGCGATATGGAGTCGCTGGGCTGTTCTTGGGAGCGCAAGTAACCGTACATCTGGTATATGTTCTCGCTCTTCAGCCTTTGCTTGCCAAATTGGCTGCGCCCGATAATTGACGTGAACTTCGTGTCAATGACGATTCGTTGGCCGGTAGCAGGGGTGCCATGCTCACGGCGCTCCAGAACGATGTCGGTGACCATTTCCGGCATGATGGCGTGCAAACCGGGCGTAGGGATCTCTAGAGGCCAATGAATGCGGCTGCCAGGCCTCACCCTCCATCCCCGATGAGACAGAGCAACGTCATAGAAACCGGCGACTGCGTTTTCGTACAGTCTCCATCCCACGGTTTCACTGCGATTGACGATGGGTAACAGGGCCGTCCCCGATGCCTCGGTGGGGATTGCAAGGTTCAGGGCCAAGCTAGCGGCAGCGAGCATCTGGCGCTCGTGAGCGTCCACCCATCCGGCGTTGTCCAATACCGCCGCCTTGCCTGCGTACCGGGGATCGAGATGCCCGACCACGCCAGCTCTCTCCAAGCGGAGAGCCAGATCACGGCACCTTCGTTCAAGGGCTGAGTCATTGGCAAGTCGGCTGACGACGCTGGCGATATGTGTCAAAGCAGTCTTGACGTAACGGTTGCGTGGAGTGTCAACCGTCAGTTCGTCAAACACGCAGGCAACCCGGCCCCTTTGCAGCAGTTGTCGTCGTTCAGTGCGGAACAAATCGATGCGCCCGCGTACCCGGCTGAGATCGGCCCACTGCCGCTGGTAGCCATGGGACAGGTTGCGGCGCAGGCGTCGTTCCACGGCGTTTGTGAGGATCTCAGCGACCAAATGCCGTATGTCGTCTGGCGCGTCTTCCAGTCCGACTCGGCGGGAGGCGGGTAGCTCGCGATATAGCCGAGATGCGTAGAGCAGCAATAGCCAGATGTTTCGCACAGGGATGCGGCCGATGAATCCTGATGTCGGGGTCTCTGTTCCGTATGTCATAAGCCGCTCAAGAGCTGTGACCTGGCTTGGTCCGCCTTGTCGGAGTCGTTAAACCAATACTCTCGCAACAGCGGGGCGATCTCGGTTTCTACCACCTGCATGAACCATTCCTCGGGGACTGCGATGGGTTCCCCTGGCTTGGGGACTATGAAGCTGTGGCCAATGCGGAACTGGCGGCCGAGGTTGGGGTCGTCGGAAATCTGGTTATTCAATGCGTCAATGCGGCGCGATATATCAGTCAGAAAGTCGGTAGGAATCTCGCATTGCCGGTGAACCCAATCACGCCAAGTATCATTGAGCGCTGGTTCAAGGTCGAAGAATGCGAATCGGCGTCGCAGTGCGAAATCAACCAAGGCCAGTGAGCGGTCAGCGAGGTTCATGGTGCCGATGACGTACACATTGGGCGGGATGTGGAAGCGCTCACCAGCGTCGTGCTGATAGGCCAATGTCAATGCGTTGTCGGACGTTCGCTTATCGGCTTCAAGCAGGGTCAGCAACTCTCCAAAGATGGATGCAGGATTCCCCCGGTTTATCTCCTCAATTACCATGACATAGGTGCCATTCGAGTCCTGGCGGGCAACTTCAGACAATTGCAGGAAGGGACCGTCCACAAGTCCGAGCTTGCCGTCGCTCTGGGGTCGGAAACCGCGCACAAAGTCCTCGTAGGACTGGTTGGGGTGGAATTGAACCTGCCGGACCTTATCTTCGTCTTTCTGCCCGATGAGGGCGTAGGCGAGTTTCTTCGCCAGCCAGGTCTTGCCAGTGCCAGGTGGCCCCTGGAGGATCATGTTGCGTTTGGCCTGTAGGCCCTGGAGCATTGATTCGAGCGTGGCACGGTCAAGGAAGCAGCCGTCGGAGATGATGTTGCCAATGTCATAGGGCGACGGTGACTCTTCTCCCTCTCTCGGTTCCTGGTCGTCAGGATAGCCGTACTTTTCGCCCCAGTACGGGTTCCTCAAAAACTGGTTGATATCTTGGTCTTCGTCATCAAACGTAAATCGTATCAGTGCTCGTTGCCACGGCGTGTTAGCTGGTACCTGCCAAACCGTTCCGTTGAACGTGTGGAAATACCATTCGCGCGGCTGGTCAATTGGAGTCCAGTCTACTCGCAATGAACGTCTGTCACCCAAGTTTTCGACGACAACACCTTTAGCCTTTATCGCCATCACGGAGACGAACTCTCCGCGATTGTCGAAAGGTAAGCCGTTCTTGCGGGTATACCAGGACTTGATAGCAATTCGGTCACCTGGTTGTATCAAAGCGATTTGATCGCCGTAGCTCTCTACAGGGCCACCTTCCCAAAACCCGTCTTGGGTAAAACGCTCCGTTTGGTCGTTGTTGGCACCAAACTGAGCACCGACGAACCAAGCCGGGCGCGGATTCTCCGATTCAGTAGTCATGCTCCGTATTTCTCCTTTATGCTGCTGTTGGGGGTGGTGGCATCGGTGCCGTCCATTGCCAATTCTCCGCCTTAACAGGGGAATTGGGCAAGCCCCTATCTCAGCATAAATCACGCAACCAGAACGCTGACGACCAGCAGCCCGAACAGCCCGGCGGAGACCAGGCCAAGGATGAAAGCCACTCGCCTCATCCTGTCGCGCTCGCCACGCTCCTTCCGATGGGCCTCCTCCAACCCGACGTTCCGCTCCTGCTCCAGTGCAAGCTGGGATTGTAGGAGAGCCACCTGCTCGTCCAACCCCCGAATCCGCTCCTGGGTCACGTCCAGCAGCGTACCCTGCGATCTGGCGTTTACGCCGTTCTCTGTAAGGTCGTCGTCCAGCATCACGTATACCCGGTGACGCCTTCCACGCGGCTCCCGTCTGACCTCAATCTCCCCCGAGGCGATCCGACGGTCCAGGGTGGACAGGGACACCGCCATCTCCCGGCAGGCCTCGGCCTTTGTCATCAGTTTCATACTCTTCCCCCTTACTCGTCTCATCATCACGTCAACATGCGTCATACCTGACACGTCAAACACGTCAGGGATATGGCGGCGGTAGCTCCAAGGCCTACGTTCCCAGTGTGGTCTTGTGTAGGCTGGGTCGTGGTCTCTCCAACAAGTTGCAATCGATTTGGTCTTTTTGGGCCTGACAGCGTTGGTAACAAGTGACGTAGCTTTGTGGACACGCCCCCTACAGGAAGTACCGGGAACGGGGATTTGTCATTTTGCAACTAAGGCCAGTGGAGCCAGCGGCCTCCGTCCGGCAGGGTGAGGCGGCGGCAGTTGCCATGAGTCTCCCAGTACCCCACGCTCGTCGAGGGTCTGGAGGTTGGACGTGAACAGGATCGGGCGGTGTGCGCCGGAGACGCCGTGCAGGAAGCCCTCCTCGGCACCAGGGTTCGGGAATACGAATAGCACCAGGGGCGGCAGACCGCCGTGGTCCCGGTTGGGCCAGCCGCTGTTGAAGTACCGGCGGTAGTTCTCCAGGCGGGTCCGCACCCGCCTGGGCGTGGTGGCCCGGCGCTCGAACTCCAGGAGGTAGAAGCGCCACCGATTCCGGTACGCCAGCTGGAAGGAGGCGTCGGGGTGCACGACGTAGTTGGTCCAGTCCCAGCGGTAGCCGACGGCGGAACGGGACGTGGGCATCAGGTCCAGCACCTGGTAGTCAGGCGAACGGGCGGTCTCGGCGGTCAGGGCGGCGGCGAAGCCGGTGATGGCGTCGTGATGCTCCATCTGGGAGGCGATGGAGCGCAGGGCGGTGCCGGCGTAGACCGGGGCGTTGGCGTTGCGGCGTTGCGGCTTCTTGGCGCTCCAGCGACCCACCACCGGCCCCACGGCGGCCCGGTCCCGGCGGGCCAGGTATCTCAGCCCCTCGTCTGTGAGCACGTGACGCTGCCCGTCTGGGCGCACCAGGGAGTGGCCGGCCAGGGAGTTGAGGACCTGGTTGACCCGGCGGCGGGTGACGCCACCCATCAGCCCGGCCAGATGGTCGGTGGTGCACAGGGGCCATGCTGCAAGCAGGTCCAGGGCGTCCTTCTCGGCGCGGGTGAGCCGGACGGCGTGGGAGGACCTGAGCAGCTCCGACGGCTCCGGCATGGCAGCCCGCAGGTGGTCGGGATAGAGGGTCTCCGGGTCCGGCCTCGGCTTTCTCTCTGCGCTAGCGTTGCGTTGCCTGCTGGATTCGGCGGAACGCCCCGCCACCCGGTCGGTCCAGGCCATGATGTCGTTCAGGGACACACCGGGGGCCACCTCAACCGGGAGGTCGAGCTCCGTACCGTTCCCGCACTGCTGCCAGACCACGCCTTTGTGGTCTCCGGCCAGCAGCTCCCCCTCGGTGGCGACGAAGGTCGCCCGGTGGTGCGTAACGTCCCCCAGGGTGCGGACGGCCCGACGGTTGGCCTGGTCGGAGTGGACCAGCACGAGCGTCGCCATGGGGCGTTGGCCGTGGGGCAGGTTCTCCAGGGTTCTCAGCCGGTAGCGCAGGTTGGCCGAGGGCAGCGTCGGCCCCTGGCGCAGCAGGCCCACTGAGCGGCCCCCGGACAGGGTGATCAGCATGTCGTAGGGACCCTGCCGGTAGTGGTCCACCCTCACGGGCTTTCCCTGGGAGTCGGCGTCGGCGACCAGGGCGGCAGCGCGGTAAAGTATCGCCACGGCGTCCAGCCGGTCGGCCAAGAGCCGGAACCACTGCCTGGACACGGGGTACTCCCGCAAGAAGGTCTCCGGTCCCGATTCGACCATTGCCCCGGCGTCTATGCCCTTCTCCGTCGGGAAGTACCGCAGATGGGGGTGAGGCCCCAAAACGCCTAGGCTGTGGGACACCGAGTCCGCCATGCCCATCTTCACGAGCTTCTTCAACCGGTCTCGGAGGGTGGAGGCGGGGATTCTGCCGAAGCGGGACAGCTCGTCCACGGTGGCCAGGGGCGTGGCGCACAACAAGAGTAGCGTGTCCTCCAATGCCTGGGACATGGGATAGGGTGACCGGACTGGTTTGGGAGCCGGCCTGCTGGCGACTAAACGCTCGACGGCGGTGATGGCCCAAGTTGCCGCTTCTATGACCTCAACGCTGTCACCCACGGTAGCCAGGACGGCGCGGGGCAGGGCGCGGCCCGGGTGGCCGCGTTCGAGGAAACGCCACAGGGTGTGGCGGCACACGCCGAAGGTCGCCGTCGCTTGTTGGATACCCCGCCACACAACGTAGGTTCGCAGGTATTCACGAATGGCGTCTTCAAGGTCGGGGTCGAGCGATGCGCCCTTGCCCGGCGTCCGCATCCCTGGTTCTGAAATGGTCAATCAACTGCTCCCTTGCGCAATAGTCCAACTTTCATTGTGAAGGGTAAATTCGTCCAGGGTAAGGCCTTGCAAGCCCTTGTTTTGGAGCAGATTTTGTGGTAGTGGGGAGAGGTTTTCGGGGAGTTGCAGGAGTCAGAGAGCGAGAGATGGAAGTTAGTCTCCACGTGAACCGAAGCCCGCAATCCGGGGCGGTCACTCGTTCAGTCCTCGTCCTCCGCCGACGGCTTGGGCGCAGCCCCTGACCGGAACTCCTGACGCCGAAGGTGGGCGCGGGCGATCATCCGGGCGAGGATTCGCAGACCGCGCCGCAGCGTCTCCTGCTGCTCGGCGGAGTATGTTGTCGCCCGTTGGTCTGCCGATGGTTTCTTGCCGTTGGCCTTTCTCATTCCGCTCCCAGCCGTGGGTCCCGGTGCCGACCGTGCGGTCATCGGCGCCGTCGTGTTTCGGCGTCCGTCCTACAGTGTGAACGGCGAGATGGCCGTTCGGAACCTCCCATGAGGGGGTGCATGTATGTCCCCCGCCCATGTGTGCACCCCCTTATGGGGTCTGCAAGGATTGAGGGCTGTCCGTGCTGCGCGCGGGGCGTACGTGGGCCCAGACTTTCTCCGCAGTGGTTGCCAATTGGTAAATTCAGCTTCGAAACGATGGGAATACAGGCCCCCGCAGGACGTGAACAGCAAGCACTTTTGGGGAGGTGCTCCTTCCGTGGCAACGCCGGGTTACTTTTGACCCACTATCGCCGATTTAGAATTGACCCACCTGGGTCCGGTATTGGTTGTCGTTACTTTCCTCGTTGGCTTGTGCGAGCAGGAGATTGGAGGCGAACAACCCAGCCTGTCGTTTCTCCTTGAGCCGGTAGCTCTCACCGCGGATGTTGATTACATGGCTGTGATGCAGCAGGCGGTCCAGAATAGCCGAGGCAATGACGGTGTCGCCCAAGAGTTCACCCCACTCACCGAAGCCTTTGTTGGAAGTGAGGATGATGCTGCCCCGTTCATAGCGGGCCGAGACCAAGGTGAAGAAGGCGGTGGCCGATTCCCGGTCATAGAGCCAGATGCCGAACTCGTCCACCATCAGCACCTTGGGCGATAGGTAGATCCGCATGCGCCGGTCCAGGTTGTGCTCGGCCCGGGCCCGGCGCAGGTCCTCCATCAGGTCGTAGGCGCGCACGAAGTAGGCCCCTTGACCCTTCTCGATGGCCCGCAGGGCCAGCGCCAACGCGAGGTGTGTCTTGCCCACACCGGGCGGGCCCAGCAGCAGCAGGTTGGTGGCCTCGGCGACGAAGGACAGGTTGACCAGCTCCTTGATCTGGCGCTCGTCGATGGAGGGCTGGAAGGTGAAATCGAACTGCTCCAGGGTGCGCTGGAAAGGGAGGTGGGCCAGCCGCGTCCGGGTGCTGAGATAGCGCTCCCGTCGGGCGGCGACTTCCACCCCTAGCAGATTGGCCAGTAGTTCCGGGTAGGTCAACTGCTTGTGGGCTGCCGCGTCCAACGTGTTGTCCAGAGCCTCCACCGCCTGCTTCAACCCCAGGCTCTCCAGGTGTTGACGGGCCTGTTCCAGCGGGATCATCGTCCACCCCCCACCGAGGCCAATTCGTACATATCCAGGGAGCGCCGCTCCACCTCGCCCACTGCGACTTGGACTGCCACGGCTTCCTTGCGGGGCCGAACGTCGCCGCTGACCAGACCCTGCCACTGGCCAGGCAGGGTGAAGCGCTGCCCGGGCCGCTGGGCCTGGGGATGCACCGCCAGCTGTTGCTCTCCCCCCCAGACCTCCACCAGGCCGGAGCGCGATCCCACCTGCACCGTGGCGCCAGCCCACTTCCAGGGAACTCCGTACCAGGAGCCCTCCCAGTGGACGTAGCCGTCTCGGCCCACCTTACGCTCCTCCCGCAGGTGGGGGGTCAGCCGGGACCTTTCCGGCAAGGGCAGCAGGTGAAATCGCTCCTGGACCAGCAGGGCCTCCGGCTGTTGCCGTGTCGTCCCATGCACCCGCCGGTTGGCTACACTATCGCACCACTCCAGGGCCTGCCGGTTCATGTCGGCAGAGTCGGTGAAGCGCATACTGGGCCACATATTGCGCCGGGCGTATTGACCCCGCTCTCCACATTGCCCTTGGTCTGGGCCCGGTAGGGCCTGCACAGCCGCAGCTCGAAACCCACCCGCAATGAGAAGTCCAGCATCCGCCGGTTCCATACCGGCCGGCCTCATCCCGGCCCACCACCACCACCTTGGCGTTGTCGTACAGACACTGGCGGGGCACTCCCCTGAAGTACTCGAAGGCGTTGACGTGGCATTGCATGAAGGTGGCCACGTCGGCGCTCCGGACCAGTTCCACGTAGATGGCCCGGGACCAGCCTAGTACCATAACAAAGGCCCACACCCGGTGCTTGCGTCCATCCTCACCAAGGTAGGCGAAGCTGCCCCAGTCTACCTGGGCCTGCTCTCCTGGCGCCGTCTCGAACCGTTCCGTCGCCTGGGGCTGGCGGGGCCGCCTCCGGGGCCCCACGTACTCCTTCAGCACTGAGTAGCCCCCTTCATAGCCACGGGCTCGCAACTCCCGCAGCAGCACCACGCAGTTCTCCAGCCCCTCAGACATTCGCCGGTTGATGTAATCAGTGTACCGGTCCAGCTTCGACCCACGCCTTTCCCTGGGCTTGGCCCGCGGCACCTCCTCTGACCTCAGGTACTTGCGCACCGAGTTACGAGAGAGGCCCAACTCCCGGGCTATCCCCCGGATCGAATGACCCTTGCCTTTCATCTCATATAGCTCTTTCATCGTTCCACCCTTTAGCAATATTCTCTTGGCACCTCCCCTCGTCATTTCTGAGGAGGATGCTCTCACTTTAGGGTGGGTCATTTCCATATCGGCGCTACTGGGTCATTTTTACACCGGCGACAACATCCGGCGCGTCTATGCAGGGTCCCTTGCTGCAATGGGCAAATCGGCACGCTGTGGGAGAGCGGTGCGGTAGGCGCCAGCCCTAGCTGCAACGGGCATTTTGCAAGGCGTTACGTCACGGAGTTCGCCCGGTGCCACAACGACCGGACGGAGGACACCCTCTCACAGGTGGCGCGGGTGATGAAAGGGCTGGAGGGCAAGCGGTTGCGGTACGTTGACTTAGTAGTCTAGTAGTATAATCTGCTCAGGAGAGTAGTGTTGGCCGAGAAGCCAAAACAGAACCGAGGGCACCCGCCTCAGCGGAGGATTGAGCCCCTGCCCGACATCATCGGGCACGTGCTGCAGGCGGTGGTGGTGCCATTGCCGGATGTCCAGCCTCCCAATGGCGCTGGAGACCGAAGAAGAACTAGACGAGAGTGAAGAAAGGAAGCAGCAATGACCGAGGAGGAGTACTGGACGCTGTTGAATGAGTTGGACTTTGACGTGAGCGAGCAGGGCAACCCGCGGCCCAATGTTCCGAATGGACGGGCGTTGCGTCATCTTCGGATTGAACTTCCTGCCCGTGTTAGGGGACGTAAAGGGGAGGCTGCCGACGCGTTTTGGCCCACCCTGTATTGGAATCGGAGCCGCACTGGGTTGATCTACTTCGCCACCTGCTCGCGAGACTTAGGTGAATTTGATGCCAATGTGTGGGAGCCGGTTGCCCCACCCCTGGTAAGGGATGACGCTGATGGATTTTCCTTTGTGCCGAGACGGCAGGGTGTCGCGGGAGCGCGAGCCGCGCTGCGGAGTCTCTTAGAACGATGAAGTTAGGCAGATGGGGTTCCTTCTGGGCCGTGTGCCGAAGTATGAACCCTACCCGGTAACACCGAATGTAATTCCCTTCATTTGGTACCAGAGAGGCGCCACCTGTGTCAACCCCGGTTTGACCCTTGAGGGAAGTGCATAAGTCCCCCCTAGAAGGTCAGCTAACGATTCTATTTTGCACGACTCTCAATCTAGTGAGGAGCTTGACACACGCGGCAAACACGCATCAGAATGGGCGTATGAAAGGTCAGCACCGATGGTCACTACATCGGCGCTGAAGTCCCCATACGTCGTGAGCCTCGACCACGCCGACGCCGTAAACGAAGTTCTGTCCTGCCTCGACTGACTGGAGAAGTTTGTATGCGCCCCCTGAGTCCCAATGAACAGTTCGCCGCTTTGTTGGGGTCAATTTTGATTCTTGGATTCTATGCAGGATGTTTTATGGCTACGCAGTATCCAGAGGTCGGTCGGGCCAAAGAGGCCATTGTTTTTGAGTACGTTGCTCAAATCGCCACAGTCACTGGCATACTTGCCTTGGTGTGGCAGTTAGGAACGGAAGGATCCCCGGAAAAGCGCAAAGCGTGGGATGAGTGGCACGAGAAACTGGCAGAGTGGAATGCAAGGACTGAGAATAGAGGGAGAAGGACAGCACTCGTGCGAATTATCATCTTTTGGTCAATTGTGGGGGTCATCGCTGTCCCATTCTTTGTTGTCTGCCTTTTGCACTAACCCGCGCTCTCCCCTTGCCCTTTCCCTCCTACGTTGTGGAAGCGGGATAATGAGGACTGAGTTTAGGGAGTCTGTCTGTAACCGCCCTCTGTTGATAATCCCCGCCGCATTACGGCCCCTTCACTCCTGAGCAGGTGGTTGGATTCTATTTCGCACACCTCTCTTGGAGAGGATTCTAGGAGAGAAGTGCACAAGTCTCCATCGGTAGGACAGAACAGAAGGCCGCCCTTCAGGGCGGCCTTTCGGCTTTGATGCCCCCTTGCCTTCCTTACCCGCATTGGGTAAAGTAGGCTTGGCTTGACCAAAGTTACCTCTAGGTTCCCTATGTTCTCCAATCTTTACCTTGCTAGCCCAAAGGCTTGGTGCTTCGCGCCCCCTTGAGGCGCAAAGCAAGGTAGTTGAGGTGTCTTTTGGTCAAGTCGCCATCAAGCCTGCCACAAGGGGGCATACTCCCTCTCTTCGATCCCCTCTGTTTGCCGTATTGAGTCCCCTTGTCTTGTGAATCTGTATTCCCGCGCAGGCAGGCTTAACTCAAGACGAAAGGGGACTGCCAGGACAATGAATTGCCCTTTTGATTCGACGCGACCAAGACGCGTGCCGGCAACGCTTTGGGCGATGGGCCTCTTCAAGGTGTGGGAATGAGGCCTATCCATCCTTCGGATTGTACCTGTATACATTGCGATGCTTTCAAAAACCCCGATGAATATACAACCTGTCCAACCTGCGCCGGTACAGGAGCTATTCTCAGGGAAACGCTACCTAACAATGTAGGCGTGTCGGGGCGCATCCGGTGTCCGACCTGTCTAAGAATAGGGAAGGTGCGGAAAAGCAGAGTCACCAGACGGCCACCTCAGAGGCGGAGAACCGAGGTGGATTGGGACGGTGTGCTGGAATCGGTAGACCCTCCGACGGCCTCGCAGGGAAGCGGAGAGGGAGGGGGTTCCGATGGGGATTCACCTAGCTGGGCCAATCCGACACCTGAGCATCCCCCGCCCCCAGGTCTCGGACCCGGCAAGGTAAACAAGCCACAGAGATTCAAGCCAGAGCGGCCGTGGTGGAGTGAGAATAAGATACCCCCCTCCCGCTCCTCCCCCCGGGTCCCTCACCGGAATCCCCAGGCCAGACACTCCCCCTTCGAGCTGCAAAACGACGGCTGCGCAATCCTCAATCCCTTTGGACATTTGCCATGCTTGTCCTGTTGGCCTTGGCTAGCTTGACCACATCCTCTCAACTTTGGAGCGACTTGGTGTACATCGTAGAGGAGAGAACTCTACCTCCAGCGTCTATGAAAGTCGCTCCAGCCTGTTCAGGGAGTATGGAACCTGAGATCACCTGTTTGGACGAGGTGACTATCGTAACCGAATACAGCCCTAACGAAATTGAGGCGGAGGCTGTGATTATGTTCGATGCACCCGACGGGAGCGGGTTAATCCTGCACCGCGTCCTCCAAGTCAGGGAAGAGGACGGGAAGCATTCCTACTGGACCGGCGGAGACGCCAATCCCGTCCCTGATGAATGGTGGGTAAGTGAGGACTTGGTAATTGGCTATATGACGAAGATTCACAAGGATGTTCGGCCTGAGAACGCCGTGAAACGATGGCAAGGGATCATTGAGAATGCCAAGAACAACTCTCAGCCACCGTTCAGGTAATACCCGGGCCTAGCCCACGCCTGAGAGTGCGCCATATACGAGGCACGAGATTCTATTTTGCACGACCCTCGTCTCCCTACTCCATCCCGCTCCCCTCTTCCCTGTGGTAAGATGGCGTCGAGAATATCGACAGGAGGGGGCTACGATGTATCAGGACTGGACCATATTCGGCGCACCCTTTCTTGGAGTTGCGTTTATTGGGTGTTTTGTTTTTTCGGAATCTCCTACTTACTGCTGAGCCGAGACTACCTACAGCTAATGCGCAAATACCAGGTATTACAAGGGCAGTTGCAACAGAGCACAACCCTCGGAGAAGGGGAATGTCGCTGTCGGGAGACTGAGGAGATTCTGGTGGAGGCGGCAAGACCGCACAGATAACAGCGACCGCTACCACAACAAAACCCACCGCGAAGGTAATGGCGAACCAATTGGACAATCTTTCTCTGAGCAGCATATCAAGCCCGTTCCCTTCCGCCGTGCGCTATAGCTATAAGTGGGCGGGGCGCTGTTGACACAGCCCTAGTGTAGGCTTATCCTACCTCTATTGAATCGGAGGTGGGAACAAACCTTTTTGCCCTCGCCAGCATTGCCCTCGGTGTTCTAGGCCGAGGGTTTTGTGTTTTAGTGGGTTCTGTACCTTCTCTCCCGTAAACTACGGTCTAATCGCTTCCTATTTGGTCATTGGCAGACTACAGCGACCATCGGTAAAGGGCACATTATGAGGACGGCGGCATCCTACACCTCACGTCCTCAAGCCACCTTCCTGACCATCCAGCACATTGATTCCGCTTCCCCAGCCTGTAGCCGCACAAGAATGGTGGCTTGATAGGTCAGGACCGACATTAGGGCGTGGAGGGTTATCTGGCGAAGGCCCCGGACACAATGGCGCTCAAGCCGCCTGCTTTCCTTCAGCGTCTTAAATACCCGCTCAACCATCTGTCGCTTGCCGTACAGCACCTTCCACTCAGGGCTGTTCCGCCTGATAGCACCAAACAGCCGAATATCCTTGCTTGGGTCCTCCCATACCTCGGTGTCGCAGTAGCGCAATCCGCCCCTCCTGGACGCCGCCAAGTGGCACCCTACACACCTGTACAAGTGGCCCTTCTCTGGGTCGCTCCTGATGTACTGCATCGGGACTTGCCCGATGCAGGTAGGAACACCCTGCTCAGTGTAGATACCGTCGTAAAGCTGGCCGTGGGCATTGCGCCTGATGTGAATGATGGGCAAGACACCCTTCCCGTACAGGTAGGCGTGATTAGCTCTGGAGTCGTAGCCCCGGTCGGCTATTACGGCTGTTGGCCGAAACCACGGGAACCGGGCCTCCGCCTTTGCCACGACAGCCGGCAGCTCTGGGGAGTCGTTTCGCTTGGCCGTCGTGACGACCTGAGCCAAGGGTACGCCGTGATTGGCGTCCACTGCAATGTGAACCTTGTAGCCGTGGTGCCACTCCTTACCGCCCTCCTTGGCCTTGGCGCTGTTCTTTGCGGTCCAGGACGCCTCCGGATCGCTGAGGCGCCTGCGGTTTGGGTTGGCGTGAGTCCTGACAGTGGTGGAGTCCACCGCTACCTCATTGCCCAAGTCTGGCAGGTATTGCCGTAGCTTGTCCGTGAGACCAGCGACCACGGCCTCCACGAGGTCGAAGTGGTGGGACAGGCGTTGAATGAAGCGGTTGAAGGTCGTCCGGTGGGGTAGAGGGCCAGAGAACCCACAGACGACGCGTAGTGCCGGGCTGTCGTCCAGCAGCCGTATCAGCGCATTGGTGTGAGGTAGGTTCAGGACGAAAGACGCCACATATGCCCGCCATAGCGCCCTCACGGGATAGCCCGGCCTTCCGTTCCGCCTGTAGTATTTCAGGCGTTCACAGAGATGGCCGTCGTCAAGATTGTCCAGGACAGCCTCCAGATCACGCCGTTGGATTTGCCCAACGAGCATCCCTGTGGTATAAGATATTCTTGCCATGAGAAGTCACCACCTTCTTGTGGCTGGGGCCGGGGGAGCTACAATCCCCCGGCTCCACGTCTATTGCGCTACTATGCTTACTAACGTCCGGCGGGTTTAGGACGCGCAGGAGAACGACCCTCGCGTATGAGCCGAAACTGCCCTGAATCCACCCACACCCAATCCTCCTTGTGGTTACTCAGGTAGTTATGCAAAGTGGACTGGATGCTCTTGAGCTTCGCCTTGCTCAGCCCGGCGTCAAGAACCAACTGGGCCGCCTTGCTGTAGTGAACCACGCCGTTGTTGACCTTGGCGTAGGCGTACAGGACCTCCGGTTGGGTCTTGCAATTAGCAATATCAGAGACCGTTACCTCTACCTCCGGCAGGTCGTCGTCGCTGAGGGCGGGTAGCACCTCCCGGCTCAATTCAATGGCCCGTTCTATTGAGCAGAGGTCTGCTTCAATGACTAATATGCTAGCCTGCGCTGCCTCCAAGGCAGCGACAGCCTTTTCCCTCTTGTCGCGCAATACAGCCTGTACAGTGTTCAGGTCCGTGATTGTGTTTGTTATCTCCATATTTCGCCTCCTGTAGCCTATTCAAGCCCCCCGCACCTGCGATATCGTTAGCCTGTGGAGAGAAGGGGAGTTGAACCCCTCGCCTGCCAGGTCGTTAATCTACAGGCGGCACCAAGCTCTCCCCATGACACATAGGTAGGGCCACCACCTAGCACGGCAGCCAGGCGGCCATACCGCTCAATAGGTAGAGGCACCACCTACGCGGTGCTACGAACGCCGCATAGGTTCTTAGGATTTGTTGCCTGGGGTGCCAGGTGCCTCTACCTTCTCTAATGTTAGGCGCGCCGTAGCGTTTTGGTCAAGAAGTAGCCGCGCCAATATCACGCAAGTCCGTTTTCCCCAGCGCGATAGACAAGAGGCCCCGACGAATCGGGGCCTCATTCATTTCAGGACTTTTGCACTTCCCTCGACCCTTATCGACGTAGGGCGCCCTTGACCGTTATCGCACTCCTGCCGATATGAGACAGACATGTAAAGCCACGCCCTCAATGCGTGAGGGTTATGTGTCTCTGGGGCAATTCGGGCTAGCTATAGTGCCGAATGCGAACTTCCGATGGGAGGTCCAAACATGAGGAGTCTGAACTGGTGAATCCTACTAGCCAGTGATACTGATTTCGAGGTCAGGTCAGTCTCAGGTGTTCCACGAAGTGCAGGCAATCCGGGTGGAGGAGTCTAATGAAGGGAGTCTTCACTGGGACCAGTGTCAGTACTACCGGCAGGTACGCGAGGATTCTCACCCAATTCTGCATATATCCTGTCCAACTGGCTGCTTCCACCTCATGTCATTCACATATGAATGGAGACAGCAGTGGCGAGCCAGTTTTATGTACTACGTGATGAATTGCGACGTTCGTGGAATTCTCGATGCTCTTTGTCGTGCCACTCAGCCAAGTGGATATTGCCTTCAAGGGGGACAAGCATTCCAAGAATAGCGCCAACTTCTGTCTCATCAAATCCAGACAACACAGCTAGAAACTCGACTTCATTCATAAAGGTACGCAATATCCAATAGCTACGAATCGTGCTCTTCCAGGAATATAGCTCCGTGGGGGATTCTGGAAAGGCTTCAATCGCAATAGTTTGCTTAAATATTTGTTGGAACCATTGTTCTGTATCAGAACGATGGAATTGCTGCTGATGGAGTGACAACATAAACTCTTGCTGTCCCTTCTTCCACAATAGACGGTCTGCTCTCGGTTTAGATGGTGCTAGGTCGATCTGCTCCACTTTGCTGCACTTAGTTGGGGCCTCGAATGAAGGCCACACATAAACCATGCGGACGCCGTTGTAGGGCCCTTTCCTAAGCACTCTGACCCATCCAAAAAGGCGGAAGCGAAAGCCCAGATTTTGGATGTCAAGAGCGTATAGGTTTTCGTACAGGTTTAGTGTAAAGTCATCCCTCTTTGAAAAGTCAGGCCCAGGTAGCTCAGAATGACCAAGCAGCTTAAGCGACGCTCTTTGGCCCGGAGCTGAATGCCAGTCCTTTTTGCCCCCCAAGAATCCGTGTAATCTCTTCAGGAGATTGGGGCGCTCAAATGCTTGTCCATTGGGCATTCGCATATCTAGTTGACTCTATTGCTTCGCTTTTGCTATATGCCAGCATACTAGAGCAAGGTAGCTTGACGCAAATAGCAGCCCCGTTCTCCAGAGCTGTGGAAGCCATATGCGACCATAGTTGCCTCATCTCTCTCAGGTAGACCGAATCCTGCATCACCTCTATGAGGAATCGGAGGTATTGTCTCTTTGAAGACACCGGGCTAGGATTAAGCGAGAGTTGCCGTCCATGATGTCGATTTACAGTCCATGACAGTAATCATGCATTGGAAGTCCCAGCCCCCGCTACATCCGCACTGGGTCTGGGGAGTACGCTAGGTTTCCGTTGCCAATTGCAGATGAGCTTGAAGGTTCTAGATTTGACCAAGATGGTGGGTCACACTGGGATTAGAAACTGCTGACTTGCGCCTGGCAGTATTGTAAGATAGACCCTACTGCTACGAGCTTGGAGGATTGCCTTGGAAGCTTATTGTGTGAAGTGCCGGTCCAAGAGGGAGATGAGCAACGCCCAGTCCATTACCATGAAGAATGGTCGCCCAGCCACTCAGGGTGTTTGCCCGGTCTGCTCTACAAGGATGTTCCGGATCGGCAAACCTGCATAATCCGGCTGTTCCCGGAGACCGCCGCCAATAGCTATGGTAAGGAGGTTCTCTTACGGTTAGGTAGGATATTGCTCTATCCCATACGCGGGCGTAGCCTTGGGCGGGGTGGATGGGCTTTGAGAGTTGTACGGCGGACTGGGTTGGCCGCCCTAACCATTTCGACCTGTAAGAGAACCACCGTGCAGGAAGAAGGTTCGAGTTGAAAATCAAACGCCTGCTCATGCCGGCAGCAACCGCGATAGCGCTTTTGGCTATGCTGGCCTGCAGCGCAGAGCCAACGCCTATCACTCCCACGGCCACCGACGCTGCCCCACCCACGGTCCCAAGCGCTCCGGTATCCCGCTCGGATGTTGAGACAACCTTCAGTGAGCCTCTCTCCTCCGGCCTGTCCATAGCTGACGTGACGGAGAACGCCCTGCCCAGCGTAGCTCACATAGTCACGGGTACAGGCTCAGGGACGGGGTTCATAGTCAACGAAAGCGGGCTGGTGGTCACCAACAAGCATGTCGTGGATGGGAGCACGGAAGTCAGCGTCCGGATGGCGTCTGGAAGCGAGTACCGGGGCAGCGTGACCCAACGGCATCCCACCCTTGACTTAGCCTACGTCAGCATAGACTCCAGCCAGACGTTCACGCCAATAGCAGTCGGAGATTCTGATGAAGTGCGCGTTGGCGCGGAGGTTATCGCCATTGGGTTCCCACTGGGTTCGGCGCTTGGGTCGGAGCCGACGGTCAGCGTGGGTATAATCTCGGCCAAGCGGGACGACCGCCTGCAGACCGACGCGTCACTTAACCCCGGGAACAGCGGCGGGCCGCTGCTGGATATGTACGGGCAGGTGATTGGCGTGGTGGTCTCACGGGTGGAGGAGGACAGCGCGGGCAGGCCCATATCCGGCATCGGGTTTGCCATTCCCATCAATGAGGTGAAGACTGAGCTTGGAGGGCAGGTATCCCCGGCCGGGCCGGTGCTGCCGACGCCAACGCCATTCCCGACCATTGGGCCAACCCCGGACCTGGAGGCCACCAAGACCGCGATAGAGGCCATAGACGCCTTCCGGCGGGAGTCTGACCAGGCTACGCAGACGGCCGTCGAGGCCCAGGCGACAGCCGAGCAGTACGCCGCCGACCTGGAGGCCACCCGCGTTGCCGGCCTCCCCACCCCAACGCCGACCGCTACTCCCACGGCCACGCCAACTTGCCACACCGACCCCTACGCCAGAACCAACACCAACGTCAACTCAACTTCCTCCAACCGCAACGCCACATCCAAGAACGTACTGCCAAGAGTGGGAAGAGATGGTGCTTGAATGGATAAAGCAAGGCAACGCTTACTATAGTCTTGACCCCAATTTTCCTAGACATAGCCAGTTAGATCGATGGGAGATAGAAGAATATTGTGTAACCAATTTCCCTAGAGGTGTATTGAAGGATGGTAGGTTTTATCAGGGTGGGTATCCATATCAGTATCTCTGGGCTACAGTGGGAGATGGTTGGAATGAACTATTGCCAGGACTATACGAATATCGTAATGAGGGTGATAAGAGAGTTGAAGGTATAGGTTGTACTTTGACGTTGAATGCCAGCGACGATAATATCAATGAGATTATACTACCTACAGGTGAATTATTCACCATTCAAATCTATGAATATCATAATTTTGTTGAATATGCTTATTACGATGGGGATAAACAATGTAAAGGTGTTATAGCTAGGGTAGGAGACTAGTGTCCTGTATCCGTAGTTCCTCGCATTATTCGAGGGCTTTCTGAAAGGACAGAGAATCGGATTCTTGCTCAAACCAGGGTAGTGGATCAGCATCGATCACCCCTTTATTTGCCAATGTACTTTGGTTACACCACACTAGCAGCCTGTCCGAGAAACACGGTTGGCGAGTGGTTGGGTGTATGATAGGGCCAGTCCAGTAGCGGGGAGTTGTTGATGAGCAAGACCTACCTTCCCTACGAACCCGACCAGCAGTTGCTGTTGCCAGCGGCGTTGCAGGAGTGGCTGCCTGACGACCATCTGGCCTACTTCATATCCGACGTGGTGGACCAGTTGGACATGTCGGAGGTCACCGCTCGCTACGAGCGGGAACGGCGTGGCGGGCCGCCGTATCATCCACGGATGATGGTCAAGGCGCTGCTGTATGGCTACTGCGTCGGGGTGGCGTCCTCACGCCGCATCGCCCAGCGTCTCCACGAGGACATCGCCTTCAGGGTGTTGGCGGCGAACAACACACCGGACTTCCGGACCATCTCCGACTTTCGCAAGGACAATCTGGATGCGCTGTCGGGCCTGTTCATACAGGTACTGGCGTTGTGCCAGCGGGCGGGGCTGGTGAAGCTGGGGCACGTGGCGCTGGACGGCACGAAGGTGAAGGCCAACGCATCGAAGCATAAGGCGATGAGTTATGGACGCATGAAGGAGAGGGAAGCGCAGTTGGCGGCGGAGGTGGCGGAGTTGCTGGAGCGAGCCCGGGAAGTGGACGATGAGGAAGACCGGCGGTACGGCAAAGACAAGCGTGGAGACGAGTTGCCGGAGGAGTTGGCCTTTCGAGAGGGTCGGTTGGAGAAGATACGGGAAGCCATGGCGGCGCTGGAAGCCGAGGCGCAGGCGGCTGCCGAACAGGCTGAGGCCGAAGGTGGTAAGCGCCCGGGGGTGCCCGACGACAAGGCCCAGCGTAACTTCACCGATACCGAGTCGCGCATCATCCCAGCGCCTGGAGGAAAGGACTTCCTGCAAGCGTACAACTGTCAGGCGGTGGTGGACAGCGCTCACCAGGTGATCGTGGCGGCGCGGGCCACCAACCAGACTTCGGATAAGCAACAGGCTGCGGCGATGATGGAGGAGACCATCGACAACGTCGGTGCAGTCCCCAGGGAAGTATCCGCCGATGCCGGCTACTACTCGGCAAAGGCAGTCGATGAGCTTTATGCTCTGGGCGTGGACCCGTTCGTCGCGCCGGAGCAGACCCGCCACGGCCGGGTTGTGCCACCGGCGCCCCGAGGTCGCATACCCAGCCATCTGTCTCCCAGGGACCGGATGCGACGGAAGTTACAGACCAGGCGGGGTCGGCAGCGCTACGCTTTGCGGATGCAAACTGTGGAGCCGGTATTCGGCCAGATCAAGCAGGGCCGGGGATTCCGGCAGTTCCTGTTGCGGGGACTGGAGAAGGTGAACGGCGAATGGTCGCTGATCTGCACCGGCCACAACCTGCTCAAATTGTTCCGCTTTGGGGTCAATCTGCACAGGAAAGCACGGGTCCATGGGCCAGCCCAACGCATCAGGAACTCTTGCCGAGGTAGTGAGCACAGCGATATTCGCAAAGCTGTCTGGGGGCTGACCGGGGCAACCGGCACAATTAGTTGTCGCGATCCATTGTCGCTGACCCGCAACCACAGTTAGCTAATCCTCGGACGGGCTGCTAGGGGTGGCTGGGGGTGGGCCGGGCTGCTAGCCCATTGACGAATTTCGCATAAGAAGCTATGCTGTAAGCATAGCTGACTGACATTTGTTCTTTGCCTAAGGGTCGGCGCTCCTAGGAGCGGTGGCCCGCCTTCTTTTCCCCTGATTCTTGTATTGTCCTACTGTCTTTTGATTTGTTGTCTTGTAGAGAACCCTAGACCAGAGAAATACTCAAATCAGGAGGAAAGAGGAAATGTGCGCTAACGCTGCTGGATTCTCAGATGACGAACTGATCGTACTGGATATACTCAGGACTAATATCCGTACTGGCAGTAGCGAGGCCGAGGAGTATAAGCAACATCTACCTGAACAGGCTGTGCGCAATGCTAGTCTCAATTCATTGCGCGCATTCATACAAGTTCACAACGCTCTAGTTGACCTGGTTGGCAGTGACCACTATAGAACGCGACATACAGACCGTACCTCAACACGCGGATATGGCATTACTTACTTCACACAGCCATTTGGTAATCGCCAAAGAGGGCGGGGAGAGATTCAAGGTATTCTGCTACCAACCAGCGATGACTACAGTGGATTACTAGAAGCCTATCTGGTAGGTCATAGCCGTGCGCCATTTGAAGGAGCCACTCCAACTCGTAGCAACGAGATCAGGGCTGGTTTCCCTGTCTTTCAAGTTACGCTCATACCTACTCGTGTCTTCGTTAATGACCTCATCAATGCGTTCAGAAGCAGTGCATTGTTCTCTGAAATCCGCATCTAGTGTGGTGTAACCAAAGTACATTGGCAAATAAAGGGGTGATCGATGCTGATCCACTACCCTGGTTTGAGCAAGAATCCGATTCTCTGTCCTTTCAGAAAGCCCTCGAATAATGCGAGGAACTACGGATACAGGACACTAGCTATCCATGAGATAATTGGCATTAAAGAGAGGTGCATATGATACTCGGCTGGCGGCAGGCCGGTCGCCGATGCGCAGGGTTCTTCCTTCTTGGCGTGCTGGCCGTAGTTTCGCTCTCAGCATGTGGTCCCGCGCCCCAGGCTACGCCGTTGGCCGACCTGGTCATAGCGATTGAGGCTCGGTTGAAGTCGAATCCCTTACTCGAGTGGGGAGACGGTTGCATCGTCTCCAGCAGCGCGCGCTTGTCGCCTCACGTCGGAGAAGTAACCGCCCACGTCAGGAATGTTGGGAATGGGGATGCGGGAGGCTTCACCGTTCAACTGAATCAACTGAACAACGCCGCCACAGAAACGGTGGACGGCCTGAAAGCCGGATCATCTGTAACATTGGTGTTCTCCACGAGTGCTCGCAGTGAGAACGTGGCCGTCGTGGATGCGGGCTCCTCCATCGACGAGAGTGACGAGTCCAACAACACCGCCGAGGCGTTCATTCCGGTCCCTACCATCGCCCCGCTGCCAACCTGCACACCTGAGTCCCGCTGACGATGGCGTTCCGCAAGCCCCGGACAGACAGGGGAGAGGTGGTGAGGGCCAAGGCTTCCCCTACAGCATATGGGAGAGCGTGAAGTGGCGTGTGGCGTTGTCGGACCGCAGGGTGCTGGCGACCGGCATCGTGCGTGGGGTTTTGCCGGGGTCGGTGCGGGCTGCTGCTGTGTGGCTAATCGAGTGCGATGGCCAGCCCCGCAGGGTGTGGTCACTGCCGCATCGGAGCGAGCAATTCAGGGGGCGGGGCTGTCGGGGATCATCAGGGCAAGCCCCTACCTCAACACAAACCACCACAGGAGAACGCTGATGACCAGCAGCCCCAACAGCACGAAGGCGATCACGCGGACGATGTTGAGCACGTCATTCGTCACCTTGTGCTCGGCGACCTCCTTCCGGTGCGCCATCTCAAGCTCCACGTACGGCCGTCTGGCGGTGGCTGCGGACTCGCTGGCCTCGTCCCCGCTCCAGCTCCAGCTCGGACGCACTGAGCTTCCACTCGGATACGCTTTGCTCCAACTCCCGCACCGTCCGCTGACGCTCCCGCTCCCTGGCGTCGGCCCGGCGCAGCAGCTCCTCGTCGCTCAGGTACTCCGGTCCCTGCATCCGCACGTAGACCCGGCGGCCCTCCCTGACGACCTCGATCTCTCCACTCCTGATCTTCCGGTCAAGGGTCGAGAGGGATATCGATAGCTCCTCAGCGGCCTCCGCTTTCGTCACCCAGCGGACAGGCTCATCCATCGTTTCTCCCTCCCTATCGGCTGACACGTCAGGGTTCCCAAAGTGCAAGCAAGTTGTCATCAGACTCGCCAGTTATTTTATCATGGCTTCCCATTTTGTACCCTGACCGGTCAGGCGACACGTCAACCCCGTTTCGTAGCGGATATGGGGGTGAATCGACCCTTGGAAGCCCCCGGAAATCGGGCCTGTTGTGCCGTCTTGTACCCCCCAGCCAGCATAATGGGGAGATAGCGACGTAGCGGCGCTATCTATTCCCCCCTACAGGACATGACGCATCCGGTGATAGAGCCGGTCCCACTGGTAGGCTTCTAGCTCGGACATGGCACGTCTCGGAGACTCCGGCTCCCACAGTGGACGCCACGACCGTCCGAGTATCCCTGCGTTGGACAGAGCGGGGATGCACGACACGAAGATGGGCAGGGACATCCGGCTCATGCGGGCTGCTGTGCTCACGTAGGTAGTCTCGACCTCCTCTGTGTCCACGACGAACAGGGTGACGGGGTACGGCGGCTGGTCCTCCCCCGGCTCGTTGGAATGGTAATAGCGCGTGTAGGGTCTCAGGCGGGCTATGACTCCCCTGGGGTGGCGGGCGCGTAGCTCGTACTCGAAGTAGAACGGTATCTGAAGGCCCTGGGCGGTCATCTGCCCCACAGCGTCGGGGGCGATGGCGGAATCGCCCCAGTTGTAGGCCCGGTCGGACCTGGCGGTGGGGACGGACCACTCAAGCTCGCTGTCGGGGTCGGCCCTAGCCTCGGCCTCAAGCTTCGAGAGAAACCAGGTGATGCCGTCGGCGTGCTTCGTCTCCCGCGCCCACGTGTCGATGCGGTGGCCGACGTGACGCCTGCGGCCCTGTCGGTCGGTCGTGAGGGCGGTGCTCCAGATGCCCTGCGTGGGGGGGAGCTCGGCGCGATCCCGGTGGGTGACGTAGCGTATGCCATCGGCGGACAGCGTTAGCGGGTGTCTCCCCGGTTTCCTCGACGCTCAACCAGGCCCCAAGTATCGACGAGGCTGTGCATCATCTGGCTGCCCCGGCCCTCCGAGACGCCGAGCCAGAGGGCACGGTGCTCACGGCGGATCATCGGGTGGTCGGTCACTAGGTCGAGCGTGCGTTTCCCCGAAGGGCTGATGCCGAAGGCCGGCGCAGCCTGCGCCATCCGCTCGGGACGGGGCAGCGACGCCCGCTTCCGCTCCGGCGACTCCGTGCGAAACCCTCCGCCGGGGCTGCCGTGAGACCTCACGGCCTCCAGCGAGTGGTACGAGCTGCCGAACACCCACGAGGGGTGACACCAGAGGCGAAGATCCCGGCCTTCGAGCGCGTCCCTCGACTCCACGGCTATGTAGCAGTCCTGGAGATTCAGTTGCACGCTGAACCTCGCCGTCAGGCTCTGCTCCCAGATGCTGGGCGTCAGGATCAGAGTGACCTCAGGGCGGCGCGTGTAGTGGTACCCCGCTATGGCTCTCAGCCGGTCGTAGAGCGACTGTCGCCGCAGGGCAAGGCCCTGGCGGACCACGCCGAACATCCGGCCGTCATGGAGGGTGATGGTGGCGTCGAAGCGCCCCCTGCGGTGGAACTCCACGTGGGACCGGAGCCCGTCGATGCCGGGGGACATTGAGGCTGCGAGACGGTAGGCGGCGGCCACTGCGTCCATCCGACGAATTAGCAGCGTCAGCCACTCCCTGGACAAGGGGTAGGCTCGCACGAAGTCTGAGGGCGTGGCGAAGCCGAGGACCCGGGCGGCCTCTCTGATGCCGTTGGCTGTCAGGCAGTATCGCTGGCTCGATGGCAGGCTGGCGGTTCCGTGGCCGACTCTCCCCACGATGCCGTCGGCCAGCAAGCCGGTGAGGGCGCGGTGGACCGTGGCGTGCGGCTCGCCCAGGATGAGCGCCAGCTCCGTCGAGTCGATGAACGGCGTCCGGCTAAGGGAATCCAGCAACTGTCGTTCGGTGAGAGCCATGTGTCAGCCTGCCGGTCCTCCACGGCGTTTGAAGCCCATAGGGGTATGAGATCGTCAACATTCAATTGTGACCGCGAAGAACAAAGAAGGTAAAGGCCTGGATGTCAGTGTGCTGAGCGCAGTTTGTAGAGGGGTCTGCTCAAGCCGCGATTACATCCGGTCGTGGCTAGGAGGCTCTGAACGGCAAGAGCCTAGGGTTCTCTGTTACGAGGCAGGGTCAACGGAGCGATGATACAGGACTGTACTTCTCACGTAACTGATGGGTAGCCGCCGATGTCGCTCGATCAGTATGAAAGGCTTATAACGGTCGCCGCATCAAGCAGTGGACACCGCCGTAGAAATCAGGGTCGAGAGACTCAGGCGCGCGGTGGCTGATGTCTTCATCGGATCCGAGCTTGCTGCTCCATCGGCCATCGGGCAGTTGTACTGCGGCGTGTGTCCAACGTCCCTGCCTATCGGCGTACAGCGCAATCTTGCTGAAATCTGGCTCATCGCTGGCGTCCTCGCACAGTTCGTAGCCCAGCCCGGCGAAGGCCTCTATCAGGCTCTGTATGGAAGGTGTACGGCTTGCGTGCTCGGGCCAATAGTAATCGGCGTCTGCAACGTGACTCCACCAGCGGTCGGTTTCTCCGACAGCATAGGCGATGCAATTGTACTCGTCGGTAGGTTCACTAGTCACCTGATAACCCTCCGCCGCTAGGAGGGGCATCTGTTTGTCAATCCACATTAGTTGTTCCCAAGGTCGTATCCTTGTTGACGCCCCCAGTTTAGCCACACCTGGGCCATTTCTTTGATGCGTCCCCGACTTTCCGACGGCACAGGTCTGGCACCGGTGATCGCGTTGAGGGCGACGAACCAGTGATCGGGCTTTTCGGCTAGTCGTTGGAGCAACCAGGGCACGGCAGGTTCTCCCATCGCAATGATACGCTGGTAAGCGGGGTGTTTAGTCATCTGCTCAACGTCGGTGCCCCGGGGTCGGTCGTGTTCCCATTCGTCGGCAAGCCTCTCGAAGGTTTCCTGGTCCGGTACCGTTGCAATGTAGTCTTCTTCCAGTTCGTCGTCGTACTCGTTCACACCTAAGCCGCGTACGTGTGGCTCATTGTGAAGCAGCACACGCAGGCGTTCCAGTTCTTGGGCGTCCCAACTCATGGCGTCGGCGACAGCCTCGTCCCACAGGCAGCGGACTTCGCACTCTCCGTCGCGGAACTGCGGCACATCCATGTCCTTGGTGCGCTCCCAGCAATCGGCCAGGATGTCGCGGATGCGGGCGCTCTTGATGTCGGGGATGCGGATGTTCGCGTATGTCGCTGGCCTGTACATTGGGAATTCCAATGTTCGGCCCGCGTTGGACATAATTTGTATTCGGCCTATCGTGGAGTTAAGGAACACCGCGATTGCCTTCGACTCTTCTGGCGAGAATCCTGTGACGGGCATCCAGCCCACTCCCACGTAGGTGCTATCGCTTGCTACTGCTGTTAGACGCGCGGTGGTGTTGCGTTGTCCATCTGTGATAAGCAGGTGACCTGCCCTTGCTTTCAGGTTGTTTACGCCTTGCAAGCATTTCGCGCTGGCCGGGTCTTGCGGCTTGTAGTACTTGTCGGGCACTGCTCTTATCTTGGTCTGGCCGTCAGCCCCTTTTGAGTGAAGTAGAGCAAAGCAGTCTTCGTCGCTTGCTCGGGCCTCTTTGCAGAACTCACTCACTCTTCTCCCGGACTGGTAGATATCCTCTTGCTCAATGCTTTGCATGCCTTCACGCTCTGCGTAGGCGTATGTAACTTGCGCAAGTGCAGGCGAACGCCATATCGCCGGCGTCCAGTTGCCCCCTGCCATTCGGTCTGCAGGCCACTGCGATATCTCTCCCCAGCCGTTTGGGATTTGGCCGAGGGGGCACTCCAAGAGGCAGCGATGCAGGTCTTCTACGTCGCTCTCGTCTACCGGCATCCTGTCTAGGTGGATGAAACGCGTCGGTGGGTTAGGGCCGTCGGGGTGGCGGCGCATTACCACGATGCTCTCGTTGATGCTCGTGTTCTGGCTCATGTTGATGTTGCCCGGCTGGTGGCAGGTCAGCACGGTGTGGATGTGGAAGCGCTGGGCGAGTATCTGGCGTTCCTGTTGTCCTGACGGATTAGTGAGGGCGATCGTTGGGTGCACCATTGCAAGTATTCCATCTTGTGGTACGGCGCACTTGTCCGCAAGCGCGACGAACAAGGGCGCCAGTGAGTTCTTGTCAACAAAGTCCTCCAAGTGGCTGTCATTGCGGACAAGTGTGCGTCCCATGGAATCGGCGCGGGCACGCAGGAGTCGCTGCGTATCCTTCGGAAACTTCTCGCCCATCTTGGCCCTGTTGGTGAAGGGCGGGTTCATGATGATGATGCGGGCATCCTTGACGGCGGACACCGCGTCCTCGAGCTCGGTTTCATCGGACGGCCGCCACGTGGCCTGGGACGCTATGCGGTCGTCGGCCAAGCTCAACTCGGTGCTCCGCTCTACGACGGCCTTCTGCCCCAACAGTTCCAGGGTGCCAACGGCGACGCGGCCCGGATCGTGCGGCTGCGGCCCGTAGGGCATAAGGTGCAGGCCCATCTGCCGGTAGCTGATGTTGTGGTTGCCGGCGGTGAGCTGTGAGGCGGCCAGTTGCAGCGACACTGGGTTGATATCCAGCCCCTTGAGGGTCTCCTCCACGGCCAGTTTCTGGAGCACGGCTAGCTGGTCCTCGTCAGCGCCCTGCTCCTTGGCGCGGCGCTTCATGTCGGTGAGAGTGGCGGCCAGGAGAGTGCCGCTGCCGCAGGCCAGGTCCACCGTCTTGTGCGCCCTCCAGACTGCGGGGTCGGCCCAGTTCACATCGCCGCAGGCATCGAGGGTGAGGCGGGCGGCGATGGACGCGGCCACGGGCCGGGTGAAATATGCGCCGTCGCTGGCCTGGTTGCCCATGACTTTGTTGAAGAGAGGTCCTGCGTGGTCAGCGCCCATGTCGGCGTAGGTCTCCGCAATGCGTTCGGCCTCGGCTGCGATGTGGCGCAGGGCGCGTTCCAGTCCCGCCAGCTTGCCCGTGTCCTCGATTGCCTGGATGGCTTCGACCGCCGGTTCGAGTACGGGCCGGAAGTCGTGGCGCATGATCCGGTCCCACTCTCTGCTGATCCGGCGCACCACGTTGACGTCGTTCTTGACCGCCGCCAGGTCGCTCACGCCTGAGAGCCAGCGGCCGTTGGCGATGCGCTGATGGAGCATGGCGGCGTTCATCATCAGCAGTGCCGCGATGGTGCATCCGTCGGCCTGCTTGTTGAGGTCGCTCTCCCTCAGGTTGTCTAGCCCAAAGTGGCGGTCCAGGGCGGGGCGTAACTCGTCGGCGTTCAGATGGTGGGCAGCCTCCCTTACGCTCTCCTCCAGGATGTTCAGGTCCCGGAGGACGCGGTCGTCCGAGAGGCCGGACTTGTCCAGCAGGTTCATGCGGATGGCCTCACCGAACTCTTGCATCTCCTTCAGCAGGCGCAGCTGGCGCTCGATGACTCTCTGATCGTCCTTTGCCCGCTTCCTTTTCTTCTCTGCCAAGGACGGCAGGGGATTGCCCTTGCCCTTGTTGATCATGCCCTTGGCCTTGGCTTTCGTCCTTCTGATGTTGATCGTGCCAGGCGTTCCATCGGCATCGGGCTTGTCTCTGGCGACGGTGTCCGTACGCAGGTCGAAACTGCCGTCGTCGATCAGCTTGCCCGTGAGAACCATCGTAGGTGCGCCGACCTGGTAGGGCGCTTTCTGCTCCCCGACCCCGCCGAGAACTTTGGGTTCTGGCAGGTCGTATTCCATAGAGTCAGGCAGAGGAATGAAGCTGCTGGCGCGCGGGCCGGTCCCCTTCAGCACCTGCTCGACTGCCTCCTGTGCATCCCCCGGCGCGCCCTCGTGGATCCAATACTGGATGCGCTTGTTGTCCCCCTTGGCGATGCCAATGAACGTATGCACCTTTTCAGGGACCGTGGGCAGGTACAGTTGCAGCAGGTCTGCGAGGTTCTCCTCGATGCGTTGGTCGTGGGCGCGAAGGGCCAGGAGGATCTGCCCCAACTCCTGCCACCCCTCCTCCGGAGAGCTGTTGCTGAGCCACGCTTCGGCATCTGCGTTGGGAGGGATGACGAACGGGCAGATGATGTAGCCCAGTGACTTGTCGGGCGCGGTGCGCATGGCGCGGCCAACGGCCAGTATTACTTCGATGGGGCTCCTGCGGGATTCCAGGAATGCGACGGAGCTCAGCGAAGGCGAGTCGGTGCCCTCCCCGAAGATGCCGACGTTGATGATGCCATGGGGCTGCGCTGCGGTGGCCGCCGCTAGGCGGCGCTTGCCGTTCTCCCGCTGGGAGACGTTGTTTGTGGCGTCCAGGTGTTCCAGGGAGTAGGCTGCGGCCGGCTGGCCTCCGGAGTGCTCGTTGAGCCAGCCCTGGAGCCAGTCCCGCACCAAGGGTTGCTGGAGGTCCCTTGCCAGGTTCTTGGACTTGTCCACGGTGTTCATGAAGGCGATGCAAGACTTGATGGGAACGCTGCCGTTCTCCGTGTCCACAGTGGCGCCGCCCATGGCCAGCGTAAAGGCAAGGCCGCGGAGAAAGTGGGTGGTGGTGAGCCTGTGGCGTCCCTTGCTCTCGGTGATTGTAGCAAGCTGATTGGCGACGTCGTAGGCGTCTGGCTCATTGAGGGCCACGGCGATGATTCGGTAGTCGGCGAGCCACCCGTTCTTGACGGCTTCCACGTAGCTCTTGCGGTACAACTCGACACCGAAGTCCTCTTCGTCATCCATGGTCCGTACAATCCAGTCGCTGTTGCGGGCGAGCCTTACCCTGGTGGTGTCATAGACCCGAGGTGTAGCAGTTTGATAGATGCGGTAGGTGGCGGGCATGGCGTCGTTATCGTGGCAGAGGGTGAAGTCGCGGACGCGCTGCTCGTCCGGGGAGAGCAGGGTACTCTTGGCGCTCTTCTTGCGCCGCAGGCCAGCGGTGCGATGCGCCTCGTCGGCGACGAGGACGCGGACGGTGACGCCAGTTTCTTGCAGGGCGTTGGCGATGGGTCGGCCGCTTTGGTAGGTGCCGAAGATGACGCTAATTCGCCTACCTTTCTGGCCGTCTCGTATCCACTGGGCAATTTCGGCCGGGTTCGTGGTGACCTTCCCCTTCACTACGGAGACGGTGACATTGCTGTTGTCCAGGGTAGGGTCGGAGGTCGTGTCGCGGGCACCTTCCTTGGAGGGATCGTAGCCAGCGGTCACATCGGAGCACACGGCCAGCGCCCGCAGCCGGGTATCCGTGTACTGGAGGTACTCCCGACGAATCTGGGCCACCAACGCGATGGACGGACAGAGCACTATTGACAGTTCGCCCGGTGGTGTCAGTTGCTCGATGATGCGCAAGGAGATTCGGGTCTTGCCTGTTCCGCAGGGGAGAATGATCTTCCCGCGCGCCTGGCCGACGGGCAGCCCACCACTGTCCGATTGGGCGTGTTCCTGCAAGATGCGCACGCTCTCGGCAACTGCCTCGGCCTGCATACACGATTTGGTTCGCGGTCGCCATTCGCCGTCCGGGTAGGGGGTGCAGTGGGGGCATTCCTCATCGGTGGGGGCGCTTTGCTGTTGCAGCAGGTCGCTAGTGATGTTCACCAGTTTGATTGGTTTACTGGTCATTGATAGGACCTGCTGGGCATTGTTGCTCAGCGGGTTGTTGCCGTTGGTTACAATCCAGCGTTCCGCCCAGAAATCATCTGCCGAGGCACTGGCAAACTTGTCGGTCTCACCCTTCTCTATTGGGGCACCGTCGCCGTGCACGTCCAACTGCCGTGCCTTGCACTGGATGGCGACGTACTCATCATCGCTGCGGCGGATTGCCACAGCATCGATGCCCACGTCCTGATTGGTTGTCCCAGGAAAGTGGTCCTCCCGATCCGGCCACTCTGACCAGAGGTAGGACTCGTCGATGTCCCATTCCCTTATGTGGGCACCTGCCTTGACCGTGAGGTCCTCAAGCCAGGTGCCGTCCGAGGCTTGAGGATTCATCTCAGAAGCGATGCTCAGCGCCTCTGTGATAACATTCTGTGTTTCAGGATTCAGCACTTATGGGCTCCATCGGGACATTGCTGATAGAAAGACTCCCCGATTGTACCTGAACACGACCAAGGTCGGATAGTGCGTCGCCACGCTCCGGGCCGCTATGGCCTCCTGGGAAGTTATGAGGGGCGTGAGTATTCCGAGAGACAGCAGCGCGATTCAGCGACAGGCACCTACACCGCCAGCTTGAACCTCAAGCTGAAAGTTCTTGATTTCGTCAAGTCTGGTGGGCCTAAGCGTACTGTACTGCGAACTTTTGAGTGGGTGGTTGAGTTGTAGCCATCTGCATGAGCAGCATAAGGGAGACAACCTCTCCTCGCCTGCGGGCATCCCGCCTTCGCTCACAGCAACCACTCCCTCTTTTACCGAGGGTTGCTACGGGCGAGGGCGGGGCAGTTGGCTGGGGTGGAGACCTGACGCCGGCTGTCCATTTGCCGATGTTACCCCCATCCTCGCCAAAGGCCCGCACCGAGTAGAGGTAGCTTTGCCTAGCTTCCAGCCCACTGATCACGTCCAAGTACTCGGCGCCCCCCATCGTCATCGGCGTCCTCCACCCGGCGGGCGATGACATCATAGCTGCTTTCGGCGTCCTCCACCCGGCGGCGCACCCGGTAGAAGGCATCATCTCCGGCTCCGGCGGGGGCTTCCCAGGGCAGCAGCGCCGAGCCGTCGACCCAAGGGTCATCTGGACATTGCCTGGGCGCGCCTGTCTCCCGCCTACTCCCCCGTCGCCGCCGTCATCACTACCAACACGCTGTCCTCACTGTCCTCACTGTCGTAGGCGGTGATCCGGTATTCGTACCGGGTGCCCTCCTCCACATCTGCGTCGTAGAGACTCGTTGCATCGGTACGCCCCGGCATCGGCTGGCCGTTCTTCCGTATGAGATAGTAAGCCGCCCCGTCAACTTTGTCCCACTTTACCAAGACCCGCCCTTGGTTTGTGATGAAGACGGCTGTAGCTTGGTAAGAATCAGACTTGGACTCCTCCTGCCCGCTGTCATCGGCTTCCGTTTCATCCCCGTTGGCCGGGGCAGCGTCGGACGGCGCCGCGCCGGCGGTGACCGCGCTGGCCGCCTCAGACCAAGGCCCCCAACCCTCAGCGTTCCTCGCCCGCACCCGCACTGCGTAGGAAGTCCCCGCCGCCACCGTTTGCCCGCCCCGGTTCACCACGTTGTAGCCGGTGGCCGTCCCCGTGGGCGTCGGATTAACGTCGGCGTAGGCGGAATCTTCCTCCGAGGCCAGCTTGTATTGGATGCCGTAGCCGGTAATGGCGGAAGAACCATCCGCCGGCGCCGTCCAGGTGACCCGGAAAGAAGTCTCCTCAACGTTGATTATCTCCGGCGTGGCCGGCTGGCCCGGCGGCGTGTCCGCCACGTCCGTTACCGTGATGGTCACCTCAACGCTGGCGGACAGCCCGCCGCCGTCGGTGGCGGTCACCCTCACCGCGTAGGAGTCCTTGCCCTCGTAGTCCAGGTCGCCCTTGGTTCTGATCTGGCCGCTGCCGGCGTCGATGGCGAAATGACCGTCATCCATCGTCGCACCCAGAGTGTAGGTCAACGTGTCGCCAGCGTCCGGGTCCGTGGCCGTCAGTGCGTCGCCGATGGCCGTGCCTGTCGCCGTGTTCTCCGCCACGCTGACCGCTGCGCTGGCGGCGGCAAAGGCCGGGGCTTCGTTGGGCGGCACCCCGCCGGCGGTGGCCACGCTGGCCGCCTCAGACCAAGGCCCCCAACCCTCAGCGTTCCTCGCCCGCACCCGCACTGCGTAGGAAGTCCCCGCCGCCACCGTTTGCCCGCCCCGGTTCACCACGTTGTAGCCGGTGGCCGTCCCCGTGGGCGTCGGATTAACGTCGGCGTAGGCGGAATCTTCCTCCGAGGCCAGCTTGTATTGGATGCCGTAGCCGGTAATGGCGGAAGAACCATCCGCCGGCGCCGTCCAGGTGACCCGGAAAGAAGTCTCCTCAACGTTGATTATCTCCGGCGTGGCCGGCTGGCCCGGCGGCGTGTCCGCCACGTCCGTTACCGTGATGGTCACCTCAACGCTGGCGGACAGCCCGCCGCCGTCGGTGGCGGTCACCGTTACCGCGTAGGAGTCCTTGGACTCGTAGTCCAGGTCGCCCTTGGTTCTGAGTCGGCCGCTGCCAGTGTCAATGGCGAAGTGACCGTCATCCATCGTTGTACCCAGAGTGTAGGTCAACGTATCTCCAACGTCCGGGTCCGTAGCCGTCAGTGCGTCGCCGATGTCCGTGCCTGCCGCCGTGTTCTCCGCCACGCTGACCGTTGCGCTGGCGGCGGCGAAGGACGGCGGATTGTTGGCCGGCACCCCGCCGGCGGTGGCCACGCTGGCCGCCTCAGACCAAGGCCCCCAACCCTCAGCGTTCCTCGCCCGCACCCGCACCGCGTAGGACGTCCCCTCTGCCACCGTCTGCCCGCCCCGGTTCACCACGTTGTAGCCGGTGCCGGTCCCCGTGGGCGTCGGATTAACGTCGGCGTAGGCGGAATCTTCCTCCCAGGCCAGCTTGTATTGGATGCCGTAGCCGGTAATGGCGGAAGAACCCTCCGCCGGCGCCGTCCAGGTGACCCGGAAAGAAGTCTCCTCAACGTTGATTATCTCCGGCGTGGCCGGCTGGCCCGGCGGCGTGTCCGCCACGTCCGTTACCGTGATGGTCACGGCGATGCTGTCCGCCAGCCCCCCGCCGTCGGTGGCCGTCACCCTCACCGCGTAGGAGTCCTTGCCCTCGTAGTCCAGGTCGCCCTTGGTTCTGATCTGGCCGCTGCCGGCGTCGATGGCGAAATGACCGTCATCCATCGTCGCACCCAGAGTGTAGGTCAACGTGTCGCCAGCGTCCGGGTCCGTGGCCGTCAGTGCGTCGCCGATGGCCGTGCCTGTCGCCGTGTTCTCCGCCACGCTGACCGCTGCGCTGGCGGCGGCAAAGGCCGGGGCTTCGTTGGGCGGCACCCCGCCGGCGGTGGCCACGCTGGCCGCCTCAGACCAAGGCCCCCAACCCTCAGCGTTCCTCGCCCGCACCCGCACTGCGTAGGAAGTCCCCGCCGCCACCGTTTGCCCGCCCCGGTTCACCACGTTGTAGCCGGTGGCCGTCCCCGTGGGCGTCGGATTAACGTCGGCGTAGGCGGAATCTTCCTCCGAGGCCAGCTTGTATTGGATGCCGTAGCCGGTAATGGCGGAAGAACCATCCGCCGGCGCCGTCCAGGTGACCCGGAAAGAAGTCTCCTCAACGTTGATTATCTCCGGCGTGGCCGGCTGGCCCGGCGGCGTGTCCGCCACGTCCGTTACCGTGATGGTCACCTCAACGCTGGCGGACAGCCCGCCGCCGTCGGTGGCGGTCACCGTTACCGCGTAGGAGTCCTTGGACTCGTAGTCCAGGTCGCCCTTGGTTCTGAGTCGGCCGCTGCCAGTGTCAATGGCGAAGTGACCGTCATCCATCGTTGTACCCAGAGTGTAGGTCAACGTATCTCCAACGTCCGGGTCCGTAGCCGTCAGTGCGTCGCCGATGTCCGTGCCTGCCGCCGTGTTCTCCGCCACGCTGACCGTTGCGCTGGCGGCGGCGAAGGACGGCGGATTGTTGGCCGGCACCCCGCCGGCGGTGGCCACGCTGGCCGCCTCAGACCAAGGCCCCCAACCCTCAGCGTTCCTCGCCCGCACCCGCACCGCGTAGGACGTCCCCTCTGCCACCGTCTGCCCGCCCCGGTTCACCACGTTGTAGCCGGTGCCGGTCCCCGTGGGCGTCGGATTAACGTCGGCGTAGGCGGAATCTTCCTCCCAGGCCAGCTTGTATTGAATGCCGTAGCCGGTAATGGCGGAAGAACCCTCCGCCGGCGCCGTCCAGGTGACCCGGAAAGAAGTCTCCTCAACGTTGATTATCTCCGGCGTGGCCGGCTGGCCCGGCGGCGTGTCCGCCACGTCCGTTACCGTGATGGTCACGGCGATGCTGTCCGCCAGCCCCCCGCCGTCGGTGGCCGTCACCCTCACCGCGTAGGAGTCCTTGCCCTCGTAGTCCAGGTCGCCCTTGGTTCTGATCTGGCCGCTGCCGGCGTCGATGGCGAAATGACCGTCATCCATCGTCGCACCCAGAGTGTAGGTCAACGTGTCGCCAGCGTCCGGGTCCGTGGCCGTCAGTGCGTCGCCGATGGCCGTGCCTGTCGCCGTGTTCTCCGCCACGCTGACCGCTGCGCTGGCGGCGGCAAAGGCCGGGGCTTCGTTGGGCGGCACCCCGGCGGCCGGAATGGACACGCTGACTTCCGCCGTCCACTCGCCCAGTGGCTCCCCGTATCCATGGAAGGCCCGCACCGAGTAGAAGTAGCTCTGCCCGGCTTCCAGGGTGTCTTCGTCCAGGTACTCGGCCGCTCCATCGTCATCGCCATCCACTGCCCGGCCGACGACGGCATACTCGCTGTTCGGGGCATCGGCGCGCCGGCGCACCGAGTAGGAGGCATCGTCCCCAGCCCCGTCGGGCGTATCCCAGCTCACCAGCGCCGAACCGTCGGACTGAAGCTCCACCTGGAGGTTGGCCGGCGGTTGGTGTACGGGTTCCGCGCCGACCGACCGCCTGGCAATGCGCGCCGACCGCACCTGGCTGCCGAACTCGGCCACCGTCGCCTCACCGTCGCCGTCCCAGTCCGCCTTCAGCGCTGGGTACTCCGAGCTGTCGCCCAGGTCCCAGGCCATAGCGCTGTCACCCCGGTCGAGCAAATAATGGTAGTCATCCCAATTCTCGTAGATCCCGGTGAAAGTTGTGGGCGTCTGCAGTTCGGCAGCGGTTTTCCCTGCGCCGCCCTGTCCCCCCCAACCACTGGTGTTCTGGCCGCTGGCGGCAGTGTCCCAATAGCTGTCGTGGACCGTGGGGGTAAAGCTCACGGGCCGGTCAGGATCCTTGGAGTTCCAATATAAGATGACGCTGCCATTGCCGACCAGACCGCCGATTGGCGGTGGCTCTGACCACAGATTGTCCCCGCCCACTTCGGTTACCGCGCCGGTGGAATAGCTGTTCCAGATTCTATATTGGTTGAGGCCCACCAGCCCGCCGGCTAATTTGCCCTGTACATCGCCAGTGGCGTAGGTGTTTTTGATGTAGCTCCGGTTGCTGCTAACCAGACCTCCGGCTTGATTTGCCCTTACGTCGCCGGTGGCATAGCTGGACAGGATGTAGCCTCCAAGCTTGTTACCACCCACCAGCCCGCCGGCGTAATGCCACGCCCTTACGTCGGCCGAGGAATAGCTGTCTTTCACCCCGCCGGCGACGTCGTTCAAACCGACCAGCCCGCCAGTGCTGCCAGGTCCCGCGGACACGCTGCCGGTGGAATAGCAGGCAATGATCCTGCCGCCGGCACTGCGTCCGACCAGCGCGCCGGTCGTGCCGGCTCCACCCGTTACCCTGACGTTAATCAGGCCAAGTCTGCGGATTACCGCATTATTCTTGTTATCAACTTCCAGGCCTGTAGGGTTGTTAACCCGGCCAATATGGGCGAACAGCCCAACGTCGTTGTCTCCCAGTTGGGCATGGGCGGCGGTGCGGTGGATGAACAGGTTGTCGATGGTGTGCCCGTTGCCTTCCAGCGGTGCGGTTAACGGGTTGGCGCCGGAAGCGATGGGTTCCCACCCTCTGCCGCCGTTCCAGTAGGTGTCGCCAGAGTTGGGGTCACCGCTGCCGTCGGTGTCGAAGTCCAGGTTCGCGGTCAACTCGTAGCCCGTGCAGTTGGGCGTGTTGACATCCCCATCAGTGTCGGGGCAACCCATGCCCGGCATCGCGTTGGGGAAGGCAGCTTCATGGCTGGGCTGGTCGGCGCTGTCGTCCACCGCGCCGTCTCCGTTCAGGTCCCACCGGATGGCGTTCAACCGCGCCAGATTCGCCAACTCAATAAGGCCGTCGTCGTCAATGTCGTAGTCCACCATAACCGGCGCCTGTCTCCCGCCCCTTACCCTGACGGTCACGTCTATCGTGTCGTCGATTGTGTCGTCGTCGGCGCCGTTGGCGTCTTTGCCGTCGCTTACGCTCACCACAATCCTGTAGGAGTTCGCGGTCCCGTCGTCCGGCGCCGCCCTCCTGCTCCTCCTGGTGGGGAAGTCTACAACGCCGTTGGTCTTGAGCTGCCCCGTCCCGGAGACGATGGCGAAGTGCGCGGCGTCGGTTCCCTCAATGGCGTAGGTCAGGAGATCACCATCCGGGTCGATGGCGACGATAGGGTTGCCGATGGCCGTGGCCGGGGCCGTGTTCTCCGCCACATCCAGCGTCTTGGCCGAATCGGCGAAGCTCGGCGGCTCGTTCACGTCGGTCACGTTGATCGTCACCGGGATGTCAGCCGAGAGGCCGCTGGGATCCTCAGCCGTCACCGCCACCGCGTAGCTGGCCTGGCTCTCGTGGTTCAGCGCCCCGCTGGTCTTGATCTGCCCGCTGCTGGCGACGATGGCGAAGTGGCCCGAGTCGGTTCCGGCCAGCGAGTACTCCAGCGTGTCCCCGTCCGGGTCGGTGGCGGTCACCGCGCTGCCGATGGCCGCGCCCGGCGCCGTGTTCTCATCCACCTTCAGTGTCACACCGGAGCCGGTATAGAACGGCGCCTCGTTCACGCCGGTCACGTTGATAGTCACCGCGATGGTGTCCGTCAGCCCGCTGGGGTCCTCAGCCGTCACCGTCACCGCGTAGGAACTCTTGGTCTCGTAGTCCAGGTCCCCCTTCGTCTTCAGCTGCCCGCTGCCGGAGTCGATGTCGAAGTTGGCGTCATCCCCCCCGCTGCCCAGCGAATATTCCAGCGTGTCCCCGTCCGGGTCGGTGGCCGTCACCGGCTTGCCGATGTTGGTGGCCGGCGCGGTGTTCTCGTCCACGCTGAAGGTCTTGGACGAGTCGGTGTACACCGGCGCCCGGTTAGGCTGGCCCGGCACTCCCAGGACCGGCCCGGCCCAGACCCCGTCCCCCTCGTCGTTTACGCCCCGCACCCGCACCTGATAGTTCTCCCCTGGCGTCAGGCTCCCGATACTCGCGCTGGCCGTCGTGTCGCTGTGGGGCACGTCCGTCCAGACGCCCCAGACCTCGGAGACAGCGTCGGCGGCGCTGGTGCGGAGGCGGTGTTCCACGTCGTAGCCCGTCAGCGCCGGCTTCCCCGTCATCACCGGCGCCGTCCAGGTGACCGTCAGACCGTTGGCTGTGCTGCCCACCGCCAGGTCCGCGGGCGCGTCCGGCGGCTCGTCCACGTCGGTCACGTTGATGGTCACCGCGATGCTGTCGCTCAGCGTCCCGTCGCTGGCCGTCACCGTCACCGAGTAGCCGTCCTTGCTCTCGTAGTCCAGCGCCCCGCTGGTCTTGATCTGCCCCGTCTTGGCGTCGATGGCGAAGTGGCCCGAGTCGGTTCCGCCCAGCGAATAGGTCAGGGAGTCCCCGTCCGGGTCGGTGGCCGTCACCGCGCTGCCTATGTTCGTGGCCGACGCCGTGTTCTCGTTCACGTTGATCGTCACGCTGGAACTGGCGTACACCGGCGCCCGGTTGGGGTGGCCCGGCACACCCTGCACCGGCGCGGCCCAGCCGCTCTCCCCCTCGGCGTTCACCGCCCGCACCCGCACCTGGTAGGTCTCCCCTGGCGTCAGGCTCCCGATACTCGCGCTGGCCGTCGTGTCGCTGTGGGGCACGTCCGTCCAGACGCCCCAGACCTCGGAGACGGAGTCGGCGGCGCTGGTGCGCAGCCGCTGCTCCACGTCGTAGCCCGTCAGCGCCGGCTTCCCCGTCATCGCCGGCGCCGTCCAGGTCGCCGTCAGCCCGTTGGCTGTGCTGCCCACCTTCAGGCCGGTGGGGGCGTCGGGCGGCTCGGCCACGTCGGTCACGTTAATCGTCACCGCGATGCTATCGCTCAGCGTCCCGTCGCTGGCCGTCACCGTCACCGAGTAGGAACTCTTGCTCTCGTAGTCCAATGCCCCGCTGGTCTTCAGCTGCCCCGTCTTGGCGGCGATGGCGAAGTGCCCCGAGTCGGTTCCGCCCAGGGCATAGGTCAGGCTGTCCCCGTCCGGGTCGGTGGCCGTCACCGCGCTGCCGATGGCCGTGGCCGGCGCCATGTTCTCATCCACGTTGATCGTCACACTGGAACTGGTGTACACCGGCGCCCGGTTGGGCTGCTCTGGCACCCCTTCCTCCGGCCCAGCCCACTCCCCGTTCCCGTCGTCGTTGACCGCCCGCACCCGCACCTGGTAGACCGCCTCCGGCGTCAGGCTGCCGATGCTGGCGCTGGCCGCCGTGCCGGTGTGGGACACATCCGTCCACGCCCCCCAGACCACGTTGACGGCATCATCGGCGCTGGTGCGCAGGCGATACTCCACGTCGTAGCCGTCCAGCGGCGGCTTGCCCGTCATCACCGGCGCCGTCCAGGTCACCGTCAGCCCGTTGGCTGTGCTGCCCACCTTCAGGCCGGTGGGCGCGTCCGGCGGCTCGGCCACGTCCCCCACGCTGATGGTCACCGCGATGCTGTCGCTCAGCGTCCCGTCGCTGGCCGTCACCGTCACCGAGTAGCTGTCCTTGCTCTCGTAGTCCAGCGCCCCGCTGGTCTTGATCTGCCCCGTCTTGGCGACGATGGCGAAGTGGCCCGAGTCGGTCCCGCCCAGGACGTAGGTCAGCGTGTCCCCGTCCGGGTCGGTGGCCGTCACCGCGCTACCGATGGCCGTGGCCAGCGCCGTGTTCTCGTTCACGTTGATCGTCACGCTGGAACTGGTGTACACCGGCGCCCGGTTGGGGTGCCCCGGCACACCCGGCACCGGCGCGGCCCACTGGCCGTTCCCCTCGGCGTTGACCGCCCGCACCCGCACCTGGTAGACCGCCTCCGGCGTCAGCCCGGTGATGCTGGCGCTGGCCGCCGTGCCGGTGTGGGACGCGTCCGTCCAGCCGCCCCAGACCACGGTGACGGCATCATCGGCGCTGGTGCGCAGCCGCTGCTCCACGTCGTAGCCCGTCAGCGGCGGCTTGCCCGTCATCACCGGCGCCGTCCAGGTCACCGTCAGCCCGTTGGCCGTGGAACTCACCGCGAGGTCCCCGGGCGCGTCCGGCGGCTCGGCCACGTCGGTGACGTTGACCGTCAGGGTGACGGCGTCGTCCCAGTCCGTGTCGGCCTTGCCGGCGCCGTCCTTGCTGTCCCTTACCTCGATCACCAGGGTGTAGGTGTTCCTGACCGCCTCGAAGTCCGGGGCCGCGTTGAAGGTCAGGACCCCGGCATCGGTCATGGTGAACGACGCGTGGTCGTTGGAGACCCCGGGATCGGTGAAGGCCGCCGCCGTGTCCAGCCGGTAGGTGAGATCGTCCCCATCCGGGTCGGTCACCTCCGGCGTGGCCACCGCCGTCTGGTTCTCCGCTGCGTTGACCGACGCCGTCTCCCCGTCGTCGAAGCTGGGCGCCTCGTTCAGGTCCGTTGACCTCTATGGTCACCGCGATGGTGTCCGTCAGCGTCCCGTCGCTGGCGGTGACGGTCACCGAGTAGCTGGCCTTCTTCTCGTAGTTCAGCGCCCCCTTGGTCTGCAGCTGGCCGCTGCCGGCCACGATGTCGAAGTGGGCCGAGTCGGTCCCGCCCAGGGAGTAGGTCAGGGAGTCCCCGTCCAGGTCCGTGGCGGTCAGCGCGCTGCCGGCGTCGCCGATGTCCGCGCCGGGCGCCGTGTTCTCGTCCACGTCCAGCGTCACGCTGTCGCTGGGGAAGGCCGGCGCCCGGTTGGGGTGGCCCGGCACCCCTTCCTCCGGCCCGGCCCACTCCCCGTTCCCCTCGGCGTTGACCGCCCGCACCCGCACCTGGTAGGTGGCCTCCGGCGTCAGCCCGGTGATGCTGGCGCTGGCCGTGGTGGTGCCGGTGGGACAGGTCCGTCCAGGCGCTCCAGACCGGCGTTGACGGCGCCGGCGGCGCTGGTGCGCAGCCGCTGCTCCACGTCGTAGCCCGTCAGCGGCGGCTTCCCCGTCATCACCGGCGCCGTCCAGGTCACCGTCAGCCCGTTGGCCGTGGAACTCACCGCCAGATCGGCGGGCGCGTCCGGCGGCTCGGCCACGTCGGTGACGTTGACCGTCAGGGTGACGGCGTCGTCCCAGTCCGTGTCGGCCTTGCCGGCGCCGTCCAAGCTGTCCCTTACCTCGATCACCAGGGTGTAGCTGTTCCTGACCGCCTCGAAGTCCGGCGCCGCGTTGAAGGTCAGGACCCCGGCGCCGGTCATGGTGAACGAAGCGTGGTCGTTGGAGACCGCGGGATCGGTGAAGGCCGCCGCCGTGTCCAGCCGGTAGGTCAGGTCGTCCTTCTCCGGGTCGGTCACCTCCGGCGTGGCCACCGCCGTCTGGTTCTCCGCCGCGTTGACCGACGCCGTCTCCCCGTCGTCGAAGCTGGGCGCCTCGTTCAGGTCGTTGACCTCTATGGTCACCGCGATGGTGTCCGTCAGCGTCCCGTCGCTGGCGGTGACGGTCACCGAGTAGCTGGCCTTCTTCTCGTAGTCCAGGGCCCCCTTGGTCTGCAGCTGGCCGCTGCCGGCCACGATGTCGAAGTGGGCCGAGTCGGTCCCGCCCAGGGAATAGGTCAGGGAGTCCCCGTCCAGGTCCGTGGCGGTCAGCGCGCTGCCGGCGTCGCCGATGGCCGTGCCCGATGCCGTGTTCTCGTCCACGTCCAGCGTCACGCTGTCGCTGGGGAAGGCCGGCGCCCGGTTGGGGTGGCCCGGCACCCCTTCCTCCGGCCCGGCCCACTCCCCGTTCCCCTCGGCGTTGACCGCCCGCACCCGCACCTGGTAGGTGGCCTCCGGCGTCAGCCCGGTGATGCTGGCGCTGGCCGTGGTGCCGGTGTGGGACAGGTCCGTCCAGGTGCCCCAGACCGGGGTGACGGCATCATCGGCGCTGGTGCGCAGCCGCTGCTCCACGTCGTAGCCCGTCAGCGGCGGCTTCCCCGTCATCACCGGCGCCGTCCAGGTCACCGTCAGCCCGTTGGCCGTGGAACTCACCGCCAGATCGGCGGGCGCGTCGGGCGGCTCGTCCACGTCGGTGACGTTGACCGTCAGGGTGACGGCGTCGTCCCAGTCCGTGTCGGCCTTGCCGGCGCCGTCCTTGCTGTCCCGCACCTCGATCACCAGGGTGTAGCTGTTCCTGACCGCCTCGAAGTCCGGCGCCGCGTTGAAGGTCAGGACCCCGGCGCCGGTCATGGTGAACGAAGCGTGGTCGTTGGTCGCCGGAGCGGATACCGCCGCCGCCGTGTCCAGCCGGTAGGTCAGGTCGTCCCCATCCGGGTCGGTCACCTCCGGCGTGGACACCGCCGTCTGGTTCTCCGCCGCGTTGACCGACGCCGTCTCCCCGTCGTCGAAGCTGGGCGCCTCGTTCAGGTCGTTGACCTCTATGGTCACCGCGATGGTGTCCGTCAGCGTCCCGTCGCTGGCGGTGACGGTCACCGAATAGCTGGCCTTCTTCTCGTAGTCCAGGGCCCCCTTGGTCTGCAGCTGGCCGCTGCCGGCCACGATGGCGAAGTGGGCCGAGTCGGTCCCGCCCAGGGAGTAGGTCAGGGAGTCCCCGTCCAGGTCCGTGGCGGTCAGCGCGCTGCCGGCGTCGTCGATGGCCGTGCCCGGCGCCGTGTTCTCGTCCACGTCCAGCGTCACGCTGTCGCTGGGGAAGGCCGGCGCCCGGTTGGGGTGGCCCGGCACCCCTTCCTCCGGCCCGGCCCACTCCCCGTTCCCCTCGGCGTTGACCGCCCGCACCCGCACCTGGTAGGTGGCCTCCGGCGTCAGCCCGGTGATGCTGGCGCTGGCCGTGGTGGTGCCGTGGGACAGGTCCGTCCAGCCGCCCCAGACCGGGGTGACGGCGCCGGCGGCGCTGGTGCGCAGCCGCTGCTCCACGTCGTAGCCCGTCAGCGGCGGCTTCCCCGTCATCACCGGCGCCGTCCAGGTCACCGTCAGCCCGTTGGCCGTGGAACTCACCGCCAGATCGGCGGGCGCGTCGGGCGGCTCGGCCACGTCGGTGACGTTGACCGTCAGGGTGACGGCGTCGTCCCAGTCCGTGTCGGCCTTGCCGGCGCCGTCCTTGCTGTCCCGCACCTCGATCACCAGGGTGTAGCTGTTCCTGACCGCCTCGAAGTCCGGCGCCGCGTTGAAGGTCAGGACCCCGGCGCCGGTCATGGTGAACGAAGCGTGGTCGTTGGAGACCGCGGGATCGGTGAAGGCCGCCGCCGTGTCCAGCCGGTAGGTGAGATCGTCCCCATCCGGGTCGGTCACCTCCGGCGTGGACACCGCCGTCTGGTTCTCCGCCGCGTTCACCGACGCCGTCTCCCCGTCGTCGAAGCTGGGCGCCTCGTTCAGGTCGTTGACCTCTATGGTCACCGCGATGGTGTCCGTCAGCGTCCCGTCGCTGGCGGTGACGGTCACCGAATAGCTGGCCTTCTTCTCGTAGTCCAGGGCCCCCTTGGTCTGCAGCTGGCCGCTGCCGGCCACGATGGCGAAGTGGGCCGAGTCGGTCCCGCCCAGGGAATAGGTCAGGGAGTCCCCGTCCAGGTCCGTGGCGGTCAGCGCGCTGCCGGCGTCGCCGATGGCCGTGCCCGATGCCGTGTTCTCGTCCACGTCCAGCGTCACGCTGTCGCTGGGGAAGGCCGGCGCCCGGTTGGGGTGGCCCGGCGCGCCGCTGGCGGACGTCCAGCCGCTCTCCCCTCGTCGTTGACCGCCCTCACCCGGACCTGGTAGACCGCCTCCGGCGTCAGCCCCGTGATGCTGGAACTGGCCGCCGTGCCGGTGTGGGACGCGTCCGTCCACGCCCCCCAGACCGCGTTGACGGCGCCGGCGGCGCTGGTGCGCAGCCGCTGCTCCACGTCGTAGCCCGTCAGCGGCGGCTTCCCCGTCATCACCGGCGCCGTCCAGGTCACCGTCAGCCCGTTGGCCGTGGAACTCACCGCCAGATCGGCGGGCGCGTCCGGCGGCTCGGCCACGTCGGTGACGTTGACCGTCAGGGTGACGGCGTCGTCCCAGTCCGTGTCGGCCTTGCCCGCGCCGTCCTTGCTGTCCCGCACCTCGATCACCAGGGTGTAGCTGTTCTTGACCGCCTCGAAGTCCGGCGCCGCGTTGAAGGTCAGGACCCCGGCGCCGGTCATGGTGAACGACGCGTGGTCGTTGGAGACCGCGGGATCGCTGAAGGCCGCCGCCGTGTCCAGCCGGTAGGTGAGATCGTCCCCATCCGGGTCGGTCACCTCCGGCGTGGCCACCGCCGTCTGGTTCTCCGCCGCGTTCACCGACGCCGTCTCCCCGTCGTCGAAGCTGGGCGCCTCGTTCAGGTCGTTGACCTCTATGGTCACCGCGATGGTGTCCGTCAGCGTCCCGTCGCTGGCGGTGACCACCGAATAGCTGGCCTTCTTCTCGTAGTCCAGGGCCCCCTTGGTCTGCAGCTGGCCGCTGCCGGCCACGATGGCGAAGTGGGCCGAGTCGGTCCCGCCCAGGGAGTAGGTCAGGGAGTCCCCGTCCAGGTCCGTGGCGGTCAGCGCGCTGCCGGCGTCGTCGATGGCCGTGCCCGGCGCCGTGTTCTCGTCCACGTCCAGCGTCACGCTGTCGCTGGGGAAGGCCGGCGCCCGGTTGGGGTGGCCCGGCACCCCTTCCTCCGGCCCGGCCCACTCCCCGTTCCCCTCGGCGTTGACCGCCCTCACCCGCACCTGGTAGGTGGCCTCCGGCGTCAGCCCGGTGATGCTGGCGCTGGCCGTGGTGGTGCCGTGGGACAGGTCCGTCCAGCCGCCCCAGACCGCGTTGACGGCGCCGGCGGCGCTGGTGCGCAGCCGCTGCTCCACGTCGTAGCCCGTCAGCGGCGGCTTCCCCGTCATCACCGGCGCCGTCCAGGTCACCGTCAGCCCGTTGGCCGTGGAACTCACCGCCAGATCGGCGGGCGCGTCCGGCGGCTCGGCCACGTCGGTGACGTTGACCGTCAGGGTGACGGCGTCGTCCCAGTCCGTGTCGGCCTTGCCGGCGCCGTCCTTGCTGTCCCGCACCTCGATCACCAGGGTGTAGGTGTTGACCGCCTCGAAGTCCGGGGCCGCGTTGAAGGTCAGGACGCCGGCGCCGGTCATGGTGAACAACGCGTGGTCGTTGGAGACCCCGGGATCGGTGAAGGCCGCCGCCGTGTCCAGCCGGTAGGTCAGGTCGTCCTTCTCCGGGTCGGTCACCTCCGGCGTGGACACCGCCGTCTGGTTCTCCGCCGCGTTGACCGACGCCGTCTCCCCGTCGTCGAAGCTGGGCGCCTCGTTCAGGTCGTTGACCTCTATGGTCACCGCGATGGTGTCCGTCAGCGTCCCGTCGCTGGCGGTGACGGTCACCGAATAGCTGGCCTTCTTCTCGTAGTCCAGGGCCCCCTTGGTCTGCAGCTGGCCGCTGCCGGCCACGATGGCGAAGTGGGCCGAGTCGGTCCCGCCCAGGGAATAGGTCAGGGAGTCCCCGTCCAGGTCCGTGGCGGTCAGCGCGCTGCCGGCGTCGCCGATGGCCGTGCCCGATGCCGTGTTCTCGTCCACGTCCAGCGTCACGCTGTCGCTGGGGAAGGCCGGCGCCCGGTTGGGGTGGCCCGGCGCGCCGCTGGCGGACGTCCAGCCGCTCTCCCCCTCGTCGTTGACCGCCCTCACCCGGACCTGGTAGACCGCCTCCGGCGTCAGCCCCGTGATGCTGGAACTGGCCGCCGTGCCGGTGTGGGACGCGTCCGTCCAGCCGCCCCAGACCGGGGTGACGGCATCATCGGCGCTGGTCCGCAGCCGCTGCTCCACGTCGTAGCCCGTCAGCGGCGGCTTGCCCGTCATCACCGGCGCCGTCCAGGTCACCGTCAGCCCGTTGGCCGTGGAACTCACCGCGAGGTCCCCGGGCGCGTCCGGCGGCTCGGCCACGTCGGTGACGTTGACCGTCAGGGTGACGGCGTCGTCCCAGTCCGTGTCGGCCTTGCCGGCGCCGTCCAAGCTGTCCCTTACCTCGATCACCAGGGTGTAGGTGTTGACCGCCTCGAAGTCCGGCGCCGCGTTGAAGGTCAGGACCCCGGCGCCGGTCATGGTGAACAACGCGTGGTCGTTGGAGACCGCGGGATCGGTGAAGGCCGCCGCCGTGTCCAGCCGGTAGGTGAGATCGTCCCCATCCGGGTCGGTCACCTCCGGCGTGGCCACCGCCGTCTGGTTCTCCGCCGCGTTGACCGACGCCGTCTCCCCGTCGTCGAAGCTGGGCGCCTCGTTCAGGTCGTTGACCTCTATGGTCACCGCGATGGTGTCCGTCAGCGTCCCGTCGCTGGCGGCGACGACCACCGAGTAGCTGGCCTTCTTCTCGTAGTTCAGCGCCCCCTTGGTCTGCAGCTGGCCGCTGCCGGCCACGATGTCGAAGTGGGCCGAGTCGGTCCCGCCCAGGGAGTAGGTCAGGGAGTCCCCGTCCAGGTCCGTGGCGGTCAGCGCCCTGCCGGCGTCGCCGATGTCCGCGCCCGATGCCGTGTTCTCGTCCACGTCCAGCGTCACGCTGTCGCTGGGGAAGGCCGGCGCCCGGTTGGGGTGGCCCGGCACCCCTTCCTCCGGCCCGGCCCACTCCCCGTTCCCCTCGGCGTTGACCGCCCGCACCCGCACCTGGTAGGTGGCCTCCGGCGTCAGCCCGGTGATGCTGGCGCTGGCCGTGGTGGTGCCGTGGGACAGGTCCGTCCAGCCGCTCCAGACCGCGTTGACGGCGCCGGCGGCGCTGGTGCGCAGCCGCTGCTCCACGTCGTAGCCCGTCAGCGGCGGCTTCCCCGTCATCACCGGCGCCGTCCAGGTCACCGTCAGCCCGTTGGCCGTGGAACTCACCGCCAGATCGGCGGGCGCGTCCGGCGGCTCGGCCACGTCGGTGACGTTGACCGTCAGGGTGACGGCGTCGTCCCAGTCCGTGTCGGCCTTGCCCGCGCCGTCCTTGCTGTCCCGCACCTCGATCACCAGGGTGTAGCTGTTCTTGACCGCCTCGAAGTCCGGCGCCGCGTTGAAGGTCAGGACGCCGGCGCCGGTCATGGTGAACAACGCGTGGTCGTTGGAGACCGCGGGATCGGTGAAGGCCGCCGCCGTGTCCAGCCGGTAGGTGAGATCGTCCCCATCCGGGTCGGTCACCTCCGGCGTGGCCACCGCCGTCTGGTTCTCCGCTGCGTTGACCGACGCCGTCTCCCCGTCGTCGAAGCTGGGCGCCTCGTTCAGGTCGTTGACCTCTATGGTCACCGCGATGGTGTCCGTCAGCGTCCCGTCGCTGGCGGTGACGGTCACCGAATAGCTGGCCTTCTTCTCGTAGTTCAGCGCCCCCTTGGTCTGCAGCTGGCCGCTGCCGGCCACGATGTCGAAGTGGGCCGAGTCGGTCCCGCCCAGGGAGTAGGTCAGGGAGTCCCCGTCCAGGTCCGTGGCGGTCAGCGCGCTGCCGGCGTCGTCGATGGCCGTGCCCGGCGCCGTGTTCTCGTCCACGTCCAGCGTCACGCTGTCGCTGGGGAAGGCCGGCGCCCGGTTGGGGTGGCCCGGCACCCCTTCCTCCGGCCCGGCCCACTCCCCGTTCCCCTCGGCGTTGACCGCCCGCACCCGCACCTGGTAGGTGGCCTCCGGCGTCAGCCCGGTGATGCTGGCGCTGGCCGTGGTGGTGCCGTGGGACAGGTCCGTCCAGCCGCCCCAGACCGGGGTGACGGCGCCGGCGGCGCTGGTGCGCAGCCGCTGCTCCACGTCGTAGCCCGTCAGCGGCGGCTTCCCCGTCATCACCGGCGCCGTCCAGGTCACCGTCAGCCCGTTGGCCGTGGAACTCACCGCCAGATCGGCGGGCGCGTCCGGCGGCTCGGCCACGTCGGTGACGTTGACCGTCAGGGTGACGGCGTCGTCCCAGTCCGTGTCGGCCTTGCCGGCGCCGTCCTTGCTGTCCCGCACCTCGATCACCAGGGTGTAGCTGTTCTTGACCGCCTCGAAGTCCGGCGCCGCGTTGAAGGTCAGGACCCCGGCGCCGGTCATGGTGAACGAAGCGTGGTCGTTGGAGACCGCGGGATCGGTGAAGGCCGCCGCCGTGTCCAGCCGGTAGGTGAGATCGTCCCCATCCGGGTCGGTCACCTCCGGCGTGGACACCGCCGTCTGGTTCTCCGCCGCGTTCACCGACGCCGTCTCCCCGTCGTCGAAGCTGGGCGCCTCGTTCAGGTCGTTGACCTCTATGGTCACCGCGATGGTGTCCGTCAGCGTCCCGTCGCTGGCGGTGACGGTCACCGAATAGCTGGCCTTCTTCTCGTAGTCCAGGGCCCCCTTGGTCTGCAGCTGGCCGCTGCCGGCCACGATGGCGAAGTGGGCCGAGTCGGTCCCGCCCAGGGAATAGGTCAGGGAGTCCCCGTCCAGGTCCGTGGCGGTCAGCGCCCTGCCGGCGTCGCCGATGTCCGCGCCCGATGCCGTGTTCTCGTCCACGTCCAGCGTCACGCTGTCGCTGGGGAAGGCCGGCGCCCGGTTGGGGTGGCCCGGCACCCCTTCCTCCGGCCCGGCCCACTCCCCGTTCCCCTCGGCGTTGACCGCCCGCACCCGCACCTGGTAGGTGGCCTCCGGCGTCAGCCCGGTGATGCTGGCGCTGGCCGTGGTGGTGCCGTGGGACAGGTCCGTCCAGGCGCTCCAGACCGCGTTGACGGCGCCGGCGGCGCTGGTGCGCAGCCGCTGCTCCACGTCGTAGCCGTCAGCGGCGGCTTCCCCGTCATCACCGGCGCCGTCCAGGTCACCGTCAGCCCGTTGGCCGTGGAACTCACCGCCAGATCGGCGGGCGCGTCCGGCGGCTCGGCCACGTCGGTGACGTTGACCGTCAGGGTGACGGCGTCGTCCCAGTCCGTGTCGGCCTTGCCGGCGCCGTCCAAGCTGTCCCGCACCTCGATCACCAGGGTGTAGGTGTTCTTGACCGCCTCGAAGTCCGGCGCCGCGTTGAAGGTCAGGACGCCGGCGCCGGTCATGGTGAACGACGCGTGGTCGTTGGAGACCGCGGGATCGGTGAAGGCCGCCGCCGTGTCCAGCCGGTAGGTGAGATCGTCCCCATCCGGGTCGGTCACCTCCGGCGTGGACACCGCCGTCTGGTTCTCCGCCGCGTTCACCGACGCCGTCTCCCCGTCGTCGAAGCTGGGCGCCTCGTTCAGGTCGTTGACCTCTATGGTCACCGCGATGGTGTCCGTCAGCGTCCCGTCGCTGGCGGTGACGGTCACCGAATAGCTGGCCTTCTTCTCGTAGTCCAGGGCCCCCTTGGTCTGCAGCTGGCCGCTGCCGGCCACGATGTCGAAGTGGGCCGAGTCGGTCCCGCCCAGGGAATAGGTCAGGGAGTCCCCGTCCAGGTCCGTGGCGGTCAGCGCGCTGCCGGCGTCGTCGATGGCCGTGCCCGATGCCGTGTTCTCGTCCACGTCCAGCGTCACGCTGTCGCTGGGGAAGGCCGGCGCCCGGTTGGGGTGGCCCGGCGCGCCGCTGGCGGACGTCCAGCCGCTCTCCCCCTCGGCGTTGACCGCCCTCACCCGGACCTGGTAGACCGCCTCCGGCGTCAGCCCCGTGATGCTGGAACTGGCCGCCGTGCCGGTGTGGGACGCGTCCGTCCACGCCCCCCAGACCGCGTTGACGGCGCCGGCGGCGCTGGTGCGCAGCCGCTGCTCCACGTCGTAGCCCGTCAGCGGCGGCTTCCCCGTCATCACCGGCGCCGTCCAGGTCACCGTCAGCCCGTTGGCCGTGGAACTCACCGCCAGATCGGCGGGCGCGTCCGGCGGCTCGGCCACGTCGGTGACGTTGACCGTCAGGGTGACGGCGTCGTCCCAGTCCGTGTCGGCCTTGCCGGCGCCGTCCTTGCTGTCCCGCACCTCGATCACCAGGGTGTAGCTGTTCTTGACCGCCTCGAAGTCCGGCGCCGCGTTGAAGGTCAGGACCCCGGCGCCGGTCATGGTGAACAACGCGTGGTCGTTGGAGACCGCGGGATCGGTGAAGGCCGCCGCCGTGTCCAGCCGGTAGGTGAGATCGTCCCCATCCGGGTCGGTCACCTCCGGCGTGGCCACCGCCGTCTGGTTCTCCGCTGCGTTGACCGACGCCGTCTCCCCGTCGTCGAAGCTGGGCGCCTCGTTCAGGTCGTTGACCTCTATGGTCACCGCGATGGTGTCCGTCAGCGTCCCGTCGCTGGCGGTGACGGTCACCGAATAGCTGGCCTTCTTCTCGTAGTCCAGGGCCCCCTTGGTCTGCAGCTGGCCGCTGCCGGCCACGATGGCGAAGTGGGCCGAGTCGGTCCCGCCCAGGGAATAGGTCAGGGAGTCCCCGTCCAGGTCCGTGGCGGTCAGCGCGCTGCCGGCGTCGTCGATGGCCGTGCCCGATGCCGTGTTCTCGTCCACGTCCAGCGTCACGCTGTCGCTGGGGAAGGCCGGCGCCCGGTTGGGGTGGCCCGGCACCCCTTCCTCCGGCCCGGCCCACTCCCCGTTCCCCTCGGCGTTGACCGCCCGCACCCGCACCTGGTAGGTGGCCTCCGGCGTCAGCCCGGTGATGCTGGCGCTGGCCGTGGTGGTGCCGTGGGACAGGTCCGTCCAGGCGCTCCAGACCGCGTTGACGGCGCCGGCGGCGCTGGTGCGCAGCCGCTGCTCCACGTCGTAGCCCGTCAGCGGCGGCTTCCCCGTCATCACCGGCGCCGTCCAGGTCACCGTCAGCCCGTTGGCCGTGGAACTCACCGCCAGATCGGCGGGCGCGTCCGGCGGCTCGGCCACGTCGGTGACGTTGACCGTCAGGGTGACGGCGTCGTCCCAGTCCGTGTCGGCCTTGCCGGCGCCGTCCTTGCTGTCCCGCACCTCGATCACCAGGGTGTAGCTGTTCTTGACCGCCTCGAAGTCCGGCGCCGCGTTGAAGGTGAGGACCCCGGCGCCGGTCATGGTGAACAACGCGTGGTCGTTGGTGGCCGGAGCGGATACCGCCGCGGCGGTGTCCAGCCGGTAGGTGAGATCGTCCCCGTCCAAGTCGGTGACGTCCGGCGTGGACACCGCCGTCTGGTTCTCCGCTGCGTTCACCGACGCGGTCAGCCCGTCGTCGAAGGTCGGGGCCCGGTTGGGGTGGCCCGGCACCCCTTCCTCCGGCCCGGCCCACTCCCCGTTCCCCTCGGCGTTGACCGCCCGCACCCGCACCTGGTAGGTGGCCTCCGGCGTCAGCCCGGTGATGCTGGCGCTGGCCGTGGTGGTGCCGTGGGACAGGTCCGTCCAGCCGCTCCAGACCGCGTTGACGGCGCCGGCGGCGCTGGTGCGCAGCCGCTGCTCCACGTCGTAGCCCGTCAGCGGCGGCTTCCCCGTCATCACCGGCGCCGTCCAGGTCACCGTCAGCCCGTTGGCCGTGGAACTCACCGCCAGATCGGCGGGCGCGTCCGGCGGCTCGGCCACGTCGGTGACGTTGACCGTCAGGGTGACGGCGTCGTCCCAGTCCGTGTCGGCCTTGCCGGCGCCGTCCAAGCTGTCCCTTACCTCGATCACCAGGGTGTAGGTGTTCTTGACCGCCTCGAAGTCCGGCGCCGCGTTGAAGGTCAGGACGCCGGCGCCGGTCATGGTGAACAACGCGTGGTCGTTGGAGACCGCGGGATCGGTGAAGGCCGCCGCCGTGTCCAGCCGGTAGGTCAGGTCGTCCTTCTCCGGGTCGGTCACCTCCGGCGTGGACACCGCCGTCTGGTTCTCCGCCGCGTTGACCGACGCCGTCTCCCCGTCGTCGAAGCTGGGCGCCTCGTTCAGGTCGTTGACCTCTATGGTCACCGCGATGGTGTCCGTCAGCGTCCCGTCGCTGGCGGTGACGGTCACCGAATAGCTGGCCTTCTTCTCGTAGTCCAGGGCCCCCTTGGTCTGCAGCTGGCCGCTGCCGGCCACGATGGCGAAGTGGGCCGAGTCGGTCCCGCCCAGGGAATAGGTCAGGGAGTCCCCGTCCAGGTCCGTGGCGGTCAGCGCCCTGCCGGCGTCGCCGATGTCCGCGCCCGGCGCCGTGTTCTCGTCCACGTCCAGCGTCACGCTGTCGCTGGGGAAGGCCGGCGCCCGGTTGGGGTGGCCCGGCACCCCTTCCTCCGGCCCGGCCCACTCCCCGTTCCCCTCGGCGTTGACCGCCCGCACCCGCACCTGGTAGGTGGCCTCCGGCGTCAGCCCGGTGATGCTGGCGCTGGCCGTGGTGGTGCCGTGGGACAGGTCCGTCCAGGCGCTCCAGACCGCGTTGACGGCGCCGGCGGCGCTGGTGCGCAGCCGCTGCTCCACGTCGTAGCCCGTCAGCGGCGGCTTCCCCGTCATCACCGGCGCCGTCCAGGTCACCGTCAGCCCGTTGGCCGTGGAACTCACCGCCAGATCGGCGGGCGCGTCCGGCGGCTCGGCCACGTCGGTGACGTTGACCGTCAGGGTGACGGCGTCGTCCCAGTCCGTGTCGGCCTTGCCGGCGCCGTCCAAGCTGTCCCTTACCTCGATCACCAGGGTGTAGGTGTTCTTGACCGCCTCGAAGTCCGGCGCCGCGTTGAAGGTCAGGACGCCGGCGCCGGTCATGGTGAACAACGCGTGGTCGTTGGAGACCGCGGGATCGGTGAAGGCCGCCGCCGTGTCCAGCCGGTAGGTCAGGTCGTCCTTCTCCGGGTCGGTCACCTCCGGCGTGGACACCGCCGTCTGGTTCTCCGCCGCGTTGACCGACGCCGTCTCCCCGTCGTCGAAGCTGGGCGCCTCGTTCAGGTCGTTGACCTCTATGGTCACCGCGATGGTGTCCGTCAGCGTCCCGTCGCTGGCGGTGACGGTCACCGAATAGCTGGCCTTCTTCTCGTAGTCCAGGGCCCCCTTGGTCTGCAGCTGGCCGCTGCCGGCCACGATGGCGAAGTGGGCCGAGTCGGTCCCGCCCAGGGAATAGGTCAGGGAGTCCCCGTCCAGGTCCGTGGCGGTCAGCGCGCTGCCGGCGTCGTCGATGGCCGTGCCCGATGCCGTGTTCTCGTCCACGTCCAGCGTCACGCTGTCGCTGGGGAAGGCCGGCGCCCGGTTGGGGTGGCCCGGCGCGCCGCTGGCGGACGTCCAGCCGCTCTCCCCCTCGTCGTTGACCGCCCGCACCCGCACCTGGTAGGTGGCCTCCGGCGTCAGCCCGGTGATGCTGGCGCTGGCCGTGGTGGTGCCGTGGGACAGGTCCGTCCAGGCGCTCCAGACCGCGTTGACGGCGCCGGCGGCGCTGGTGCGCAGCCGCTGCTCCACGTCGTAGCCGTCCAGCGGCGGCTTCCCCGTCATCACCGGCGCCGTCCAGGTCACCGTCAGCCCGTTGGCCGTGGAACTCACCGCCAGATCGGCGGGCGCGTCCGGCGGCTCGGCCACGTCGGTGACGTTGACCGTCAGGGTGACGGCGTCGTCCCAGTCCGTGTCGGCCTTGCCCGCGCCGTCCTTGCTGTCCCGCACCTCGATCACCAGGGTGTAGCTGTTCTTGACCGCCTCGAAGTCCGGCGCCGCGTTGAAGGTCAGGACCCCGGCGCCGGTCATGGTGAACGACGCGTGGTCGTTGGAGACCGCGGGATCGGTGAAGGCCGCCGCCGTGTCCAGCCGGTAGGTCAGGTCGTCCTTCTCCGGGTCGGTCACCTCCGGCGTGGACACCGCCGTCTGGTTCTCCGCCGCGTTCACCGACGCCGTCTCCCCGTCGTCGAAGCTGGGCGCCTCGTTCAGGTCGTTGACCTCTATGGTCACCGCGATGGTGTCCGTCAGCGTCCCGTCGCTGGCGGTGACGGTCACCGAATAGCTGGCCTTCTTCTCGTAGTCCAGGGCCCCCTTGGTCTGCAGCTGGCCGCTGCCGGCCACGATGGCGAAGTGGGCCGAGTCGGTCCCGCCCAGGGAATAGGTCAGGGAGTCCCCGTCCAGGTCCGTGGCGGTCAGCGCCCTGCCGGCGTCGCCGATGTCCGCGCCCGGCGCCGTGTTCTCGTCCACGTCCAGCGTCACGCTGTCGCTGGGGAAGGCCGGCGCCCGGTTGGGGTGGCCCGGCACCCCTTCCTCCGGCCCGGCCCACTCCCCGTTCCCCTCGGCGTTGACCGCCCGCACCCGCACCTGGTAGGTGGCCTCCGGCGTCAGCCCGGTGATGCTGGCGCTGGCCGTGGTGGTGCCGTGGGACAGGTCCGTCCAGCCGCCCCAGACCGGGGTGACGGCGCCGGCGGCGCTGGTGCGCAGCCGCTGCTCCACGTCGTAGCCCGTCAGCGGCGGCTTGCCCGTCATCACCGGCGCCGTCCAGGTCACCGTCAGCCCGTTGGCCGTGGAACTCACCGCCAGATCGGCGGGCGCGTCCGGCGGCTCGGCCACGTCGGTGACGTTGACCGTCAGGGTGACGGCGTCGTCCCAGTCCGTGTCGGCCTTGCCGGCGCCGTCCTTGCTGTCCCGCACCTCGATCACCAGGGTGTAGCTGTTCTTGACCGCCTCGAAGTCCGGCGCCGCGTTGAAGGTCAGGACCCCGGCGCCGGTCATGGTGAACGAAGCGTGGTCGTTGGAGACCGCGGGATCGGTGAAGGCCGCCGCCGTGTCCAGCCGGTAGGTGAGATCGTCCCCATCCGGGTCGGTCACCTCCGGCGTGGACACCGCCGTCTGGTTCTCCGCCGCGTTCACCGACGCCGTCTCCCCGTCGTCGAAGCTGGGCGCCTCGTTCAGGTCGTTGACCTCTATGGTCACCGCGATGGTGTCCGTCAGCGTCCCGTCGCTGGCGGTGACGGTCACCGAATAGCTGGCCTTCTTCTCGTAGTCCAGGGCCCCCTTGGTCTGCAGCTGGCCGCTGCCGGCCACGATGGCGAAGTGGGCCGAGTCGGTCCCGCCCAGGGAATAGGTCAGGGAGTCCCCGTCCAGGTCCGTGGCGGTCAGCGCGCTGCCGGCGTCGTCGATGGCCGTGCCCGGCGCCGTGTTCTCGTCCACGTCCAGCGTCACGCTGTCGCTGGGGAAGGCCGGCGCCCGGTTGGGGTGGCCCGGCGCGCCGCTGGCGGACGTCCAGCCGCTCTCCCCCTCGGCGTTGACCGCCCTCACCCGGACCTGGTAGACCGCCTCCGGCGTCAGCCCCGTGATGCTGGAACTGGCCGCCGTGCCGGTGTGGGACGCGTCCGTCCACGCCCCCCAGACCGCGTTGACGGCGCCGGCGGCGCTGGTGCGCAGCCGCTGCTCCACGTCGTAGCCCGTCAGCGGCGGCTTCCCCGTCATCACCGGCGCCGTCCAGGTCACCGTCAGCCCGTTGGCCGTGGAACTCACCGCCAGATCGGCGGGCGCGTCCGGCGGCTCGGCCACGTCGGTGACGTTGACCGTCAGGGTGACGGCGTCGTCCCAGTCCGTGTCGGCCTTGCCGGCGCCGTCCTTGCTGTCCCGCACCTCGATCACCAGGGTGTAGCTGTTCTTGACCGCCTCGAAGTCCGGCGCCGCGTTGAAGGTCAGGACCCCGGCATCGGTCATGGTGAACGACGCGTGGTCGTTGGAGACCCCGGGATCGGTGAAGGCCGCCGCCGTGTCCAGCCGGTAGGTGAGATCGTCCCCATCCGGGTCGGTCACCTCCGGCGTGGCCACCGCCGTCTGGTTCTCCGCTGCGTTGACCGACGCCGTCTCCCCGTCGTCGAAGCTGGGCGCCTCGTTCAGGTCGTTGACCTCTATGGTCACCGCGATGGTGTCCGTCAGCGTCCCGTCGCTGGCGGTGACGGTCACCGAATAGCTGGCCTTCTTCTCGTAGTTCAGCGCCCCCTTGGTCTGCAGCTGGCCGCTGCCGGCCACGATGTCGAAGTGGGCCGAGTCGGTCCCGCCCAGGGAGTAGGTCAGGGAGTCCCCGTCCAGGTCCGTGGCGGTCAGCGCGCTGCCGGCGTCGTCGATGGCCGTGCCCGATGCCGTGTTCTCGTCCACGTCCAGCGTCACGCTGTCGCTGGGGAAGGCCGGCGCCCGGTTGGGGTGGCCCGGCGCGCCGCTGGCGGACGTCCAGCCGCTCTCCCCCTCGTCGTTGACCGCCCTCACCCGGACCTGGTAGACCGCCTCCGGCGTCAGCCCCGTGATGCTGGAACTGGCCGCCGTGCCGGTGTGGGACGCGTCCGTCCAGCCGCCCCAGACCGGGGTGACGGCGCCGGCGGCGCTGGTGCGCAGCCGCTGCTCCACGTCGTAGCCGTCCAGCGGCGGCTTCCCCGTCATCACCGGCGCCGTCCAGGTCACCGTCAGCCCGTTGGCCGTGGAACTCACCGCCAGATCGGCGGGCGCGTCCGGCGGCTCGGCCACGTCGGTGACGTTGACCGTCAGGGTGACGGCGTCGTCCCAGTCCGTGTCGGCCTTGCCCGCGCCGTCCTTGCTGTCCCGCACCTCGATCACCAGGGTGTAGCTGTTCTTGACCGCCTCGAAGTCCGGCGCCGCGTTGAAGGTCAGGACCCCGGCGCCGGTCATGGTGAACGACGCGTGGTCGTTGGAGACCGCGGGATCGCTGAAGGCCGCCGCCGTGTCCAGCCGGTAGGTGAGATCGTCCCCATCCGGGTCGGTCACGTCCGGCGTGGCCACCGCCGTCTGGTTCTCCGCCGCGTTCACCGACGCCGTCTCCCCGTCGTCGAAGCTGGGCGCCTCGTTCAGGTCGTTGACCTCTATGGTCACCGCGATGGTGTCCGTCAGCGTCCCGTCGCTGGCGGTGACGGTCACCGAATAGCTGGCCTTCTTCTCGTAGTCCAGGGCCCCCTTGGTCTGCAGCTGGCCGCTGCCGGCCACGATGGCGAAGTGGGCCGAGTCGGTCCCGCCCAGGGAATAGGTCAGGGAGTCCCCGTCCAGGTCCGTGGCGGTCAGCGCGCTGCCGGCGTCGCCGATGGCCGTGCCCGATGCCGTGTTCTCGTCCACGTCCAGCGTCACGCTGTCGCTGGGGAAGGCCGGCGCCCGGTTGGGGTGGCCCGGCGCGCCGCTGGCGGACGTCCAGCCGCTCTCCCCCTCGTCGTTGACCGCCCTCACCCGGACCTGGTAGACCGCCTCCGGCGTCAGCCCCGTGATGCTGGAACTGGCCGCCGTGCCGGTGTGGGACGCGTCCGTCCACGCCCCCCAGACCGCGTTGACGGCGCCGGCGGCGCTGGTGCGCAGCCGCTGCTCCACGTCGTAGCCCGTCAGCGGCGGCTTGCCCGTCATCACCGGCGCCGTCCAGGTCACCGTCAGCCCGTTGGCCGTGGAACTCACCGCCAGATCGGCGGGCGCGTCCGGCGGCTCGGCCACGTCGGTGACGTTGACCGTCAGGGTGACGGCGTCGTCCCAGTCCGTGTCGGCCTTGCCCGCGCCGTCCTTGCTGTCCCGCACCTCGATCACCAGGGTGTAGCTGTTCTTGACCGCCTCGAAGTCCGGCGCCGCGTTGAAGGTCAGGACCCCGGCGCCGGTCATGGTGAACAACGCGTGGTCGTTGGAGACCGCGGGATCGGTGAAGGCCGCCGCCGTGTCCAGCCGGTAGGTGAGATCGTCCCCATCCGGGTCGGTCACCTCCGGCGTGGCCACCGCCGTCTGGTTCTCCGCCGCGTTCACCGACGCCGTCTCCCCGTCGTCGAAGGTCGGGGCCTCGTTCAGGTCGTTGACCTCTATGGTCACCGCGATGGTGTCCGTCAGCGTCCCGTCGCTGGCGGTGACGGTCACCGAATAGCTGGCCTTCTTCTCGTAGTCCAGGGCCCCCTTGGTCTGCAGCTGGCCGCTGCCGGCCACGATGTCGAAGTGGGCCGAGTCGGTCCCGCCCAGGGAGTAGGTCAGGGAGTCCCCGTCCAGGTCCGTGGCGGTCAGCGCGCTGCCGGCGTCGTCGATGGCCGTGCCCGGCGCCGTGTTCTCGTCCACGTCCAGCGTCACGCTGTCGCTGGGGAAGGCCGGCGCCCGGTTGGGGTGGCCCGGCACCCCTTCCTCCGGCCCGGCCCACTCCCCGTTCCCCTCGGCGTTGACCGCCCGCACCCGCACCTGGTAGGTGGCCTCCGGCGTCAGCCCGGTGATGCTGGCGCTGGCCGTGGTGGTGCCGTGGGACAGGTCCGTCCAGCCGCCCCAGACCGGGGTGACGGCGCCGGCGGCGCTGGTGCGCAGCCGCTGCTCCACGTCGTAGCCCGTCAGCGGCGGCTTGCCCGTCATCACCGGCGCCGTCCAGGTCACCGTCAGCCCGTTGGCCGTGGAACTCACCGCCAGATCGGCGGGCGCGTCCGGCGGCTCGGCCACGTCGGTGACGTTGACCGTCAGGGTGACGGCGTCGTCCCAGTCCGTGTCGGCCTTGCCGGCGCCGTCCTTGCTGTCCCGCACCTCGATCACCAGGGTGTAGCTGTTCTTGACCGCCTCGAAGTCCGGCGCCGCGTTGAAGGTCAGGACCCCGGCGCCGGTCATGGTGAACGAAGCGTGGTCGTTGGAGACCGCGGGATCGGTGAAGGCCGCCGCCGTGTCCAGCCGGTAGGTGAGATCGTCCCCATCCGGGTCGGTCACCTCCGGCGTGGACACCGCCGTCTGGTTCTCCGCCGCGTTGACCGACGCCGTCTCCCCGTCGTCGAAGCTGGGCGCCTCGTTCAGGTCGTTGACCTCTATGGTCACCGCGATGGTGTCCGTCAGCGTCCCGTCGCTGGCGGTGACGGTCACCGAATAGCTGGCCTTCTTCTCGTAGTCCAGGGCCCCCTTGGTCTGCAGCTGGCCGCTGCCGGCCACGATGGCGAAGTGGGCCGAGTCGGTCCCGCCCAGGGAATAGGTCAGGGAGTCCCCGTCCAGGTCCGTGGCGGTCAGCGCGCTGCCGGCGTCGCCGATGGCCGTGCCCGATGCCGTGTTCTCGTCCACGTCCAGCGTCACGCTGTCGCTGGGGAAGGCCGGCGCCCGGTTGGGGTGGCCCGGCGCGCCGCTGGCGGACGTCCAGCCGCTCTCCCCCTCGTCGTTGACCGCCCTCACCCGGACCTGGTAGACCGCCTCCGGCGTCAGCCCGGTGATGCTGGCGCTGGCCGTGGTGGTGCCGTGGGACAGGTCCGTCCAGGCGCTCCAGACCGCGTTGACGGCGCCGGCGGCGCTGGTGCGCAGCCGCTGCTCCACGTCGTAGCCCGTCAGCGGCGGCTTCCCCGTCATCACCGGCGCCGTCCAGGTCACCGTCAGCCCGTTGGCCGTGGAACTCACCGCCAGATCGGCGGGCGCGTCCGGCGGCTCGGCCACGTCGGTGACGTTGACCGTCAGGGTGACGGCGTCGTCCCAGTCCGTGTCGGCCTTGCCCGCGCCGTCCTTGCTGTCCCGCACCTCGATCACCAGGGTGTAGCTGTTCTTGACCGCCTCGAAGTCCGGCGCCGCGTTGAAGGTCAGGACCCCGGCATCGGTCATGGTGAACAACGCGTGGTCGTTGGAGACCGCGGGATCGGTGAAGGCCGCCGCCGTGTCCAGCCGGTAGGTCAGGTCGTCCTTCTCCGGGTCGGTCACCTCCGGCGTGGACACCGCCGTCTGGTTCTCCGCCGCGTTCACCGACGCCGTCTCCCCGTCGTCGAAGCTGGGCGCCTCGTTCAGGTCGTTGACCTCTATGGTCACCGCGATGGTGTCCGTCAGCGTCCCGTCGCTGGCGGTGACGGTCACCGAATAGCTGGCCTTCTTCTCGTAGTCCAGGGCCCCCTTGGTCTGCAGCTGGCCGCTGCCGGCCACGATGGCGAAGTGGGCCGAGTCGGTCCCGCCCAGGGAGTAGGTCAGGGAGTCCCCGTCCAGGTCCGTGGCGGTCAGCGCGCTGCCGGCGTCGTCGATGGCCGTGCCCGATGCCGTGTTCTCGTCCACGTCCAGCGTCACGCTGTCGCTGGGGAAGGCCGGCGCCCGGTTGGGGTGGCCCGGCACCCCTTCCTCCGGCCCGGCCCACTCCCCGTTCCCCTCGTCGTTGACCGCCCTCACCCGGACCTGGTAGACCGCCTCCGGCGTCAGCCCCGTGATGCTGGAACTGGCCGCCGTGCCGGTGTGGGACGCGTCCGTCCACGCCCCCCAGACCGCGTTGACGGCGCCGGCGGCGCTGGTGCGCAGCCGCTGCTCCACGTCGTAGCCGTCCAGCGGCGGCTTCCCCGTCATCACCGGCGCCGTCCAGGTCACCGTCAGCCCGTTGGCCGTGGAACTCACCGCCAGATCGGCGGGCGCGTCCGGCGGCTCGGCCACGTCGGTGACGTTGACCGTCAGGGTGACGGCGTCGTCCCAGTCCGTGTCGGCCTTGCCCGCGCCGTCCTTGCTGTCCCGCACCTCGATCACCAGGGTGTAGCTGTTCTTGACCGCCTCGAAGTCCGGCGCCGCGTTGAAGGTCAGGACCCCGGCGCCGGTCATGGTGAACGACGCGTGGTCGTTGGAGACCGCGGGATCGCTGAAGGCCGCCGCCGTGTCCAGCCGGTAGGTGAGATCGTCCCCATCCGGGTCGGTCACGTCCGGCGTGGCCACCGCCGTCTGGTTCTCCGCCGCGTTCACCGACGCCGTCTCCCCGTCGTCGAAGCTGGGCGCCTCGTTCAGGTCGTTGACCTCTATGGTCACCGCGATGGTGTCCGTCAGCGTCCCGTCGCTGGCGGTGACGGTCACCGAATAGCTGGCCTTCTTCTCGTAGTCCAGGGCCCCCTTGGTCTGCAGCTGGCCGCTGCCGGCCACGATGGCGAAGTGGGCCGAGTCGGTCCCGCCCAGGGAATAGGTCAGGGAGTCCCCGTCCAGGTCCGTGGCGGTCAGCGCGCTGCCGGCGTCGCCGATGGCCGTGCCCGATGCCGTGTTCTCGTCCACGTCCAGCGTCACGCTGTCGCTGGGGAAGGCCGGCGCCCGGTTGGGGTGGCCCGGCGCGCCGCTGGCGGACGTCCAGCCGCTCTCCCCCTCGTCGTTGACCGCCCTCACCCGGACCTGGTAGACCGCCTCCGGCGTCAGCCCCGTGATGCTGGAACTGGCCGCCGTGCCGGTGTGGGACGCGTCCGTCCACGCCCCCCAGACCGCGTTGACGGCGCCGGCGGCGCTGGTGCGCAGCCGCTGCTCCACGTCGTAGCCCGTCAGCGGCGGCTTGCCCGTCATCACCGGCGCCGTCCAGGTCACCGTCAGCCCGTTGGCCGTGGAACTCACCGCCAGATCGGCGGGCGCGTCCGGCGGCTCGGCCACGTCGGTGACGTTGACCGTCAGGGTGACGGCGTCGTCCCAGTCCGTGTCGGCCTTGCCCGCGCCGTCCTTGCTGTCCCGCACCTCGATCACCAGGGTGTAGCTGTTCTTGACCGCCTCGAAGTCCGGCGCCGCGTTGAAGGTCAGGACCCCGGCGCCGGTCATGGTGAACAACGCGTGGTCGTTGGAGACCGCGGGATCGGTGAAGGCCGCCGCCGTGTCCAGCCGGTAGGTCAGGTCGTCCTTCTCCGGGTCGGTCACCTCCGGCGTGGCCACCGCCGTCTGGTTCTCCGCCGCGTTCACCGACGCCGTCTCCCCGTCGTCGAAGCTGGGCGCCTCGTTCAGGTCGTTGACCTCTATGGTCACCGCGATGGTGTCCGTCAGCGTCCCGTCGCTGGCGGTGACGGTCACCGAATAGCTGGCCTTCTTCTCGTAGTCCAGGGCCCCCTTGGTCTGCAGCTGGCCGCTGCCGGCCACGATGGCGAAGTGGGCCGAGTCGGTCCCGCCCAGGGAGTAGGTCAGGGAGTCCCCGTCCAGGTCCGTGGCGGTCAGCGCGCTGCCGGCGTCGCCGATGGCCGTGCCCGATGCCGTGTTCTCGTCCACGTCCAGCGTCACGCTGTCGCTGGGGAAGGCCGGCGCCCGGTTGGGGTGGCCCGGCGCGCCGCTGGCGGACGTCCAGCCGCTCTCCCCCTCGTCGTTGACCGCCCTCACCCGCACCTGGTAGGTGGCCTCCGGCGTCAGCCCGGTGATGCTGGCGCTGGCCGTGGTGGTGCCGTGGGACAGGTCCGTCCAGGCGCTCCAGACCGCGTTGACGGCGCCGGCGGCGCTGGTGCGCAGCCGCTGCTCCACGTCGTAGCCGTCCAGCGGCGGCTTCCCCGTCATCACCGGCGCCGTCCAGGTCACCGTCAGCCCGTTGGCCGTGGAACTCACCGCCAGATCGGCGGGCGCGTCCGGCGGCTCGGCCACGTCGGTGACGTTGACCGTCAGGGTGACGGCGTCGTCCCAGTCCGTGTCGGCCTTGCCCGCGCCGTCCTTGCTGTCCCGCACCTCGATCACCAGGGTGTAGCTGTTCTTGACCGCCTCGAAGTCCGGCGCCGCGTTGAAGGTCAGGACCCCGGCGCCGGTCATGGTGAACGACGCGTGGTCGTTGGAGACCGCGGGATCGGTGAAGGCCGCCGCCGTGTCCAGCCGGTAGGTCAGGTCGTCCTTCTCCGGGTCGGTCACCTCCGGCGTGGACACCGCCGTCTGGTTCTCCGCCGCGTTCACCGACGCCGTCTCCCCGTCGTCGAAGCTGGGCGCCTCGTTCAGGTCGTTGACCTCTATGGTCACCGCGATGGTGTCCGTCAGCGTCCCGTCGCTGGCGGTGACGGTCACCGAATAGCTGGCCTTCTTCTCGTAGTCCAGGGCCCCCTTGGTCTGCAGCTGGCCGCTGCCGGCCACGATGGCGAAGTGGGCCGAGTCGGTCCCGCCCAGGGAATAGGTCAGGGAGTCCCCGTCCAGGTCCGTGGCGGTCAGCGCGCTGCCGGCGTCGTCGATGGCCGTGCCCGGCGCCGTGTTCTCGTCCACGTCCAGCGTCACGCTGTCGCTGGGGAAGGCCGGCGCCCGGTTGGGGTGGCCCGGCGCGCCGCTGGCGGACGTCCAGCCGCTCTCCCCCTCGGCGTTGACCGCCCTCACCCGGACCTGGTAGACCGCCTCCGGCGTCAGCCCCGTGATGCTGGAACTGGCCGCCGTGCCGGTGTGGGACGCGTCCGTCCACGCCCCCCAGACCGCGTTGACGGCGCCGGCGGCGCTGGTGCGCAGCCGCTGCTCCACGTCGTAGCCGTCCAGCGGCGGCTTCCCCGTCATCACCGGCGCCGTCCAGGTCACCGTCAGCCCGTTGGCCGTGGAACTCACCGCCAGATCGGCGGGCGCGTCCGGCGGCTCGGCCACGTCGGTGACGTTGACCGTCAGGGTGACGGCGTCGTCCCAGTCCGTGTCGGCCTTGCCCGCGCCGTCCTTGCTGTCCCGCACCTCGATCACCAGGGTGTAGCTGTTCTTGACCGCCTCGAAGTCCGGCGCCGCGTTGAAGGTCAGGACCCCGGCGCCGGTCATGGTGAACGACGCGTGGTCGTTGGAGACCGCGGGATCGGTGAAGGCCGCCGCCGTGTCCAGCCGGTAGGTCAGGTCGTCCTTCTCCGGGTCGGTCACCTCCGGCGTGGACACCGCCGTCTGGTTCTCCGCCGCGTTCACCGACGCCGTCTCCCCGTCGTCGAAGCTGGGCGCCTCGTTCAGGTCGTTGACCTCTATGGTCACCGCGATGGTGTCCGTCAGCGTCCCGTCGCTGGCGGTGACGGTCACCGAATAGCTGGCCTTCTTCTCGTAGTCCAGGGCCCCCTTGGTCTGCAGCTGGCCGCTGCCGGCCACGATGGCGAAGTGGGCCGAGTCGGTCCCGCCCAGGGAATAGGTCAGGGAGTCCCCGTCCAGGTCCGTGGCGGTCAGCGCCCTGCCGGCGTCGCCGATGTCCGCGCCCGGCGCCGTGTTCTCGTCCACGTCCAGCGTCACGCTGTCGCTGGGGAAGGCCGGCGCCCGGTTGGGGTGGCCCGGCACCCCTTCCTCCGGCCCGGCCCACTCCCCGTTCCCCTCGGCGTTGACCGCCCGCACCCGCACCTGGTAGGTGGCCTCCGGCGTCAGCCCGGTGATGCTGGCGCTGGCCGTGGTGGTGCCGTGGGACGCGTCGGTCCACGCCCCCCAGACCGCGTTGACGGCGCCGGCGGCGCTGGTGCGCAGCCGCTGCTCCACGTCGTAGCCCGTCAGCGGCGGCTTGCCCGTCATCACCGGCGCCGTCCAGGTCACCGTCAGCCCGTTGGCCGTGGAACTCACCGCCAGATCGGCGGGCGCGTCCGGCGGCTCGGCCACGTCGGTGACGTTGACCGTCAGGGTGACGGCGTCGTCCCAGTCCGTGTCGGCCTTGCCCGCGCCGTCCTTGCTGTCCCGCACCTCGATCACCAGGGTGTAGCTGTTCTTGACCGCCTCGAAGTCCGGCGCCGCGTTGAAGGTCAGGACCCCGGCGCCGGTCATGGTGAACGACGCGTGGTCGTTGGAGACCGCGGGATCGGTGAAGGCCGCCGCCGTGTCCAGCCGGTAGGTCAGGTCGTCCTTCTCCGGGTCGGTCACCTCCGGCGTGGACACCGCCGTCTGGTTCTCCGCCGCGTTGACCGACGCCGTCTCCCCGTCGTCGAAGCTGGGCGCCTCGTTCAGGTCGTTGACCTCTATGGTCACCGCGATGGTGTCCGTCAGCGTCCCGTCGCTGGCGGTGACGGTCACCGAATAGCTGGCCTTCTTCTCGTAGTCCAGGGCCCCCTTGGTCTGCAGCTGGCCGCTGCCGGCCACGATGGCGAAGTGGGCCGAGTCGGTCCCGCCCAGGGAATAGGTCAGGGAGTCCCCGTCCAGGTCCGTGGCGGTCAGCGCCCTGCCGGCGTCGCCGATGTCCGCGCCCGGCGCCGTGTTCTCGTCCACGTCCAGCGTCACGCTGTCGCTGGGGAAGGCCGGCGCCCGGTTGGGGTGGCCCGGCACCCCTTCCTCCGGCCCGGCCCACTCCCCGTTCCCCTCGGCGTTGACCGCCCGCACCCGCACCTGGTAGGTGGCCTCCGGCGTCAGCCCGGTGATGCTGGCGCTGGCCGTGGTGGTGCCGTGGGACAGGTCCGTCCAGGCGCTCCAGACCGCGTTGACGGCGCCGGCGGCGCTGGTGCGCAGCCGCTGCTCCACGTCGTAGCCCGTCAGCGGCGGCTTCCCCGTCATCACCGGCGCCGTCCAGGTCACCGTCAGCCCGTTGGCCGTGGAACTCACCGCCAGATCGGCGGGCGCGTCCGGCGGCTCGGCCACGTCGGTGACGTTGACCGTCAGGGTGACGGCGTCGTCCCAGTCCGTGTCGGCCTTGCCGGCGCCGTCCAAGCTGTCCCTTACCTCGATCACCAGGGTGTAGGTGTTCTTGACCGCCTCGAAGTCCGGCGCCGCGTTGAAGGTCAGGACGCCGGCGCCGGTCATGGTGAACAACGCGTGGTCGTTGGAGACCGCGGGATCGGTGAAGGCCGCCGCCGTGTCCAGCCGGTAGGTCAGGTCGTCCTTCTCCGGGTCGGTCACCTCCGGCGTGGACACCGCCGTCTGGTTCTCCGCCGCGTTGACCGACGCCGTCTCCCCGTCGTCGAAGCTGGGCGCCTCGTTCAGGTCGTTGACCTCTATGGTCACCGCGATGGTGTCCGTCAGCGTCCCGTCGCTGGCGGTGACGGTCACCGAATAGCTGGCCTTCTTCTCGTAGTCCAGGGCCCCCTTGGTCTGCAGCTGGCCGCTGCCGGCCACGATGGCGAAGTGGGCCGAGTCGGTCCCGCCCAGGGAATAGGTCAGGGAGTCCCCGTCCAGGTCCGTGGCGGTCAGCGCGCTGCCGGCGTCGTCGATGGCCGTGCCCGATGCCGTGTTCTCGTCCACGTCCAGCGTCACGCTGTCGCTGGGGAAGGCCGGCGCCCGGTTGGGGTGGCCCGGCGCGCCGCTGGCGGACGTCCAGCCGCTCTCCCCCTCGTCGTTGACCGCCCGCACCCGCACCTGGTAGGTGGCCTCCGGCGTCAGCCCGGTGATGCTGGCGCTGGCCGTGGTGGTGCCGTGGGACAGGTCCGTCCAGGCGCTCCAGACCGCGTTGACGGCGCCGGCGGCGCTGGTGCGCAGCCGCTGCTCCACGTCGTAGCCGTCCAGCGGCGGCTTCCCCGTCATCACCGGCGCCGTCCAGGTCACCGTCAGCCCGTTGGCCGTGGAACTCACCGCCAGATCGGCGGGCGCGTCCGGCGGCTCGGCCACGTCGGTGACGTTGACCGTCAGGGTGACGGCGTCGTCCCAGTCCGTGTCGGCCTTGCCCGCGCCGTCCTTGCTGTCCCGCACCTCGATCACCAGGGTGTAGCTGTTCTTGACCGCCTCGAAGTCCGGCGCCGCGTTGAAGGTCAGGACCCCGGCGCCGGTCATGGTGAACGACGCGTGGTCGTTGGAGACCGCGGGATCGGTGAAGGCCGCCGCCGTGTCCAGCCGGTAGGTCAGGTCGTCCTTCTCCGGGTCGGTCACCTCCGGCGTGGACACCGCCGTCTGGTTCTCCGCCGCGTTCACCGACGCCGTCTCCCCGTCGTCGAAGCTGGGCGCCTCGTTCAGGTCGTTGACCTCTATGGTCACCGCGATGGTGTCCGTCAGCGTCCCGTCGCTGGCGGTGACGGTCACCGAATAGCTGGCCTTCTTCTCGTAGTCCAGGGCCCCCTTGGTCTGCAGCTGGCCGCTGCCGGCCACGATGGCGAAGTGGGCCGAGTCGGTCCCGCCCAGGGAATAGGTCAGGGAGTCCCCGTCCAGGTCCGTGGCGGTCAGCGCCCTGCCGGCGTCGCCGATGTCCGCGCCCGGCGCCGTGTTCTCGTCCACGTCCAGCGTCACGCTGTCGCTGGGGAAGGCCGGCGCCCGGTTGGGGTGGCCCGGCACCCCTTCCTCCGGCCCGGCCCACTCCCCGTTCCCCTCGGCGTTGACCGCCCGCACCCGCACCTGGTAGGTGGCCTCCGGCGTCAGCCCGGTGATGCTGGCGCTGGCCGTGGTGGTGCCGTGGGACAGGTCCGTCCAGCCGCCCCAGACCGGGGTGACGGCGCCGGCGGCGCTGGTGCGCAGCCGCTGCTCCACGTCGTAGCCCGTCAGCGGCGGCTTGCCCGTCATCACCGGCGCCGTCCAGGTCACCGTCAGCCCGTTGGCCGTGGAACTCACCGCCAGATCGGCGGGCGCGTCCGGCGGCTCGGCCACGTCGGTGACGTTGACCGTCAGGGTGACGGCGTCGTCCCAGTCCGTGTCGGCCTTGCCGGCGCCGTCCTTGCTGTCCCGCACCTCGATCACCAGGGTGTAGCTGTTCTTGACCGCCTCGAAGTCCGGCGCCGCGTTGAAGGTCAGGACCCCGGCGCCGGTCATGGTGAACGAAGCGTGGTCGTTGGAGACCGCGGGATCGGTGAAGGCCGCCGCCGTGTCCAGCCGGTAGGTGAGATCGTCCCCATCCGGGTCGGTCACCTCCGGCGTGGACACCGCCGTCTGGTTCTCCGCCGCGTTCACCGACGCCGTCTCCCCGTCGTCGAAGCTGGGCGCCTCGTTCAGGTCGTTGACCTCTATGGTCACCGCGATGGTGTCCGTCAGCGTCCCGTCGCTGGCGGTGACGGTCACCGAATAGCTGGCCTTCTTCTCGTAGTCCAGGGCCCCCTTGGTCTGCAGCTGGCCGCTGCCGGCCACGATGGCGAAGTGGGCCGAGTCGGTCCCGCCCAGGGAATAGGTCAGGGAGTCCCCGTCCAGGTCCGTGGCGGTCAGCGCGCTGCCGGCGTCGTCGATGGCCGTGCCCGGCGCCGTGTTCTCGTCCACGTCCAGCGTCACGCTGTCGCTGGGGAAGGCCGGCGCCCGGTTGGGGTGGCCCGGCGCGCCGCTGGCGGACGTCCAGCCGCTCTCCCCCTCGGCGTTGACCGCCCTCACCCGGACCTGGTAGACCGCCTCCGGCGTCAGCCCCGTGATGCTGGAACTGGCCGCCGTGCCGGTGTGGGACGCGTCCGTCCACGCCCCCCAGACCGCGTTGACGGCGCCGGCGGCGCTGGTGCGCAGCCGCTGCTCCACGTCGTAGCCCGTCAGCGGCGGCTTCCCCGTCATCACCGGCGCCGTCCAGGTCACCGTCAGCCCGTTGGCCGTGGAACTCACCGCCAGATCGGCGGGCGCGTCCGGCGGCTCGGCCACGTCGGTGACGTTGACCGTCAGGGTGACGGCGTCGTCCCAGTCCGTGTCGGCCTTGCCGGCGCCGTCCTTGCTGTCCCGCACCTCGATCACCAGGGTGTAGCTGTTCTTGACCGCCTCGAAGTCCGGCGCCGCGTTGAAGGTCAGGACCCCGGCGCCGGTCATGGTGAACGAAGCGTGGTCGTTGGAGACCGCGGGATCGGTGAAGGCCGCCGCCGTGTCCAGCCGGTAGGTGAGATCGTCCCCATCCGGGTCGGTCACCTCCGGCGTGGACACCGCCGTCTGGTTCTCCGCCGCGTTGACCGACGCCGTCTCCCCGTCGTCGAAGCTGGGCGCCTCGTTCAGGTCGTTGACCTCTATGGTCACCGCGATGGTGTCCGTCAGCGTCCCGTCGCTGGCGGTGACGGTCACCGAATAGCTGGCCTTCTTCTCGTAGTCCAGGGCCCCCTTGGTCTGCAGCTGGCCGCTGCCGGCCACGATGTCGAAGTGGGCCGAGTCGGTCCCGCCCAGGGAATAGGTCAGGGAGTCCCCGTCCAGGTCCGTGGCGGTCAGCGCGCTGCCGGCGTCGCCGATGGCCGTGCCCGATGCCGTGTTCTCGTCCACGTCCAGCGTCACGCTGTCGCTGGGGAAGGCCGGCGCCCGGTTGGGGTGGCCCGGCACCCCTTCCTCCGGCCCGGCCCACTCCCCGTTCCCCTCGGCGTTGACCGCCCGCACCCGCACCTGGTAGGTGGCCTCCGGCGTCAGCCCGGTGATGCTGGCGCTGGCCGTGGTGGTGCCGTGGGACAGGTCCGTCCAGCCGCCCCAGACCGGGGTGACGGCGCCGGCGGCGCTGGTGCGCAGCCGCTGCTCCACGTCGTAGCCCGTCAGCGGCGGCTTCCCCGTCATCACCGGCGCCGTCCAGGTCACCGTCAGCCCGTTGGCCGTGGAACTCACCGCCAGATCGGCGGGCGCGTCCGGCGGCTCGGCCACGTCGGTGACGTTGACCGTCAGGGTGACGGCGTCGTCCCAGTCCGTGTCGGCCTTGCCGGCGCCGTCCTTGCTGTCCCGCACCTCGATCACCAGGGTGTAGCTGTTCTTGACCGCCTCGAAGTCCGGCGCCGCGTTGAAGGTCAGGACCCCGGCATCGGTCATGGTGAACGACGCGTGGTCGTTGGAGACCCCGGGATCGGTGAAGGCCGCCGCCGTGTCCAGCCGGTAGGTGAGATCGTCCCCATCCGGGTCGGTCACCTCCGGCGTGGCCACCGCCGTCTGGTTCTCCGCTGCGTTGACCGACGCCGTCTCCCCGTCGTCGAAGCTGGGCGCCTCGTTCAGGTCGTTGACCTCTATGGTCACCGCGATGGTGTCCGTCAGCGTCCCGTCGCTGGCGGTGACGGTCACCGAGTAGCTGGCCTTCTTCTCGTAGTTCAGCGCCCCCTTGGTCTGCAGCTGGCCGCTGCCGGCCACGATGTCGAAGTGGGCCGAGTCGGTCCCGCCCAGGGAGTAGGTCAGGGAGTCCCCGTCCAGGTCCGTGGCGGTCAGCGCCCTGCCGGCGTCGCCGATGTCCGCGCCCGGCGCCGTGTTCTCGTCCACGTCCAGCGTCACGCTGTCGCTGGGGAAGGCCGGCGCCCGGTTGGGGTGGCCCGGCACCCCTTCCTCCGGCCCGGCCCACTCCCCGTTCCCCTCGGCGTTGACCGCCCGCACCCGCACCTGGTAGGTGGCCTCCGGCGTCAGCCCGGTGATGCTGGCGCTGGCCGTGGTGGTGCCGTGGGACAGGTCCGTCCAGCCGCCCCAGACCGCGTTGACGGCGCCGGCGGCGCTGGTGCGCAGCCGCTGCTCCACGTCGTAGCCCGTCAGCGGCGGCTTGCCCGTCATCACCGGCGCCGTCCAGGTCACCGTCAGCCCGTTGGCCGTGGAACTCACCGCCAGATCGGCGGGCGCGTCCGGCGGCTCGGCCACGTCGGTGACGTTGACCGTCAGGGTGACGGCGTCGTCCCAGTCCGTGTCGGCCTTGCCGGCGCCGTCCTTGCTGTCCCGCACCTCGATCACCAGGGTGTAGCTGTTCTTGACCGCCTCGAAGTCCGGCGCCGCGTTGAAGGTCAGGACCCCGGCGCCGGTCATGGTGAACAACGCGTGGTCGTTGGAGACCGCGGGATCGGTGAAGGCCGCCGCCGTGTCCAGCCGGTAGGTGAGATCGTCCCCATCCGGGTCGGTCACCTCCGGCGTGGACACCGCCGTCTGGTTCTCCGCCGCGTTCACCGACGCCGTCTCCCCGTCGTCGAAGCTGGGCGCCTCGTTCAGGTCGTTGACCTCTATGGTCACCGCGATGGTGTCCGTCAGCGTCCCGTCGCTGGCGGTGACGGTCACCGAATAGCTGGCCTTCTTCTCGTAGTCCAGGGCCCCCTTGGTCTGCAGCTGGCCGCTGCCGGCCACGATGGCGAAGTGGGCCGAGTCGGTCCCGCCCAGGGAATAGGTCAGGGAGTCCCCGTCCAGGTCCGTGGCGGTCAGCGCCCTGCCGGCGTCGCCGATGTCCGCGCCCGGCGCCGTGTTCTCGTCCACGTCCAGCGTCACGCTGTCGCTGGGGAAGGCCGGCGCCCGGTTGGGGTGGCCCGGCACCCCTTCCTCCGGCCCGGCCCACTCCCCGTTCCCCTCGGCGTTGACCGCCCGCACCCGCACCTGGTAGGTGGCCTCCGGCGTCAGCCCGGTGATGCTGGCGCTGGCCGTGGTGGTGCCGTGGGACAGGTCCGTCCAGCCGCTCCAGACCGCGTTGACGGCGCCGGCGGCGCTGGTGCGCAGCCGCTGCTCCACGTCGTAGCCCGTCAGCGGCGGCTTCCCCGTCATCACCGGCGCCGTCCAGGTCACCGTCAGCCCGTTGGCCGTGGAACTCACCGCCAGATCGGCGGGCGCGTCCGGCGGCTCGGCCACGTCGGTGACGTTGACCGTCAGGGTGACGGCGTCGTCCCAGTCCGTGTCGGCCTTGCCGGCGCCGTCCAAGCTGTCCCTTACCTCGATCACCAGGGTGTAGGTGTTCTTGACCGCCTCGAAGTCCGGCGCCGCGTTGAAGGTCAGGACGCCGGCGCCGGTCATGGTGAACAACGCGTGGTCGTTGGAGACCGCGGGATCGGTGAAGGCCGCCGCCGTGTCCAGCCGGTAGGTGAGATCGTCCCCATCCGGGTCGGTCACCTCCGGCGTGGACACCGCCGTCTGGTTCTCCGCCGCGTTGACCGACGCCGTCTCCCCGTCGTCGAAGCTGGGCGCCTCGTTCAGGTCGTTGACCTCTATGGTCACCGCGATGGTGTCCGTCAGCGTCCCGTCGCTGGCGGTGACGGTCACCGAATAGCTGGCCTTCTTCTCGTAGTCCAGGGCCCCCTTGGTCTGCAGCTGGCCGCTGCCGGCCACGATGGCGAAGTGGGCCGAGTCGGTCCCGCCCAGGGAATAGGTCAGGGAGTCCCCGTCCAGGTCCGTGGCGGTCAGCGCGCTGCCGGCGTCGTCGATGGCCGTGCCCGGCGCCGTGTTCTCGTCCACGTCCAGCGTCACGCTGTCGCTGGGGAAGGCCGGCGCCCGGTTGGGGTGGCCCGGCGCGCCGCTGGCGGACGTCCAGCCGCTCTCCCCCTCGGCGTTGACCGCCCTCACCCGGACCTGGTAGACCGCCTCCGGCGTCAGCCCCGTGATGCTGGAACTGGCCGCCGTGCCGGTGTGGGACGCGTCCGTCCACGCCCCCCAGACCGCGTTGACGGCGCCGGCGGCGCTGGTGCGCAGCCGCTGCTCCACGTCGTAGCCCGTCAGCGGCGGCTTCCCCGTCATCACCGGCGCCGTCCAGGTCACCGTCAGCCCGTTGGCCGTGGAACTCACCGCCAGATCGGCGGGCGCGTCCGGCGGCTCGGCCACGTCGGTGACGTTGACCGTCAGGGTGACGGCGTCGTCCCAGTCCGTGTCGGCCTTGCCCGCGCCGTCCTTGCTGTCCCGCACCTCGATCACCAGGGTGTAGCTGTTCTTGACCGCCTCGAAGTCCGGCGCCGCGTTGAAGGTCAGGACCCCGGCGCCGGTCATGGTGAACGAAGCGTGGTCGTTGGAGACCGCGGGATCGGTGAAGGCCGCCGCCGTGTCCAGCCGGTAGGTCAGGTCGTCCCCATCCGGGTCGGTCACCTCCGGCGTGGACACCGCCGTCTGGTTCTCCGCCGCGTTGACCGACGCCGTCTCCCCGTCGTCGAAGCTGGGCGCCTCGTTCAGGTCGTTGACCTCTATGGTCACCGCGATGGTGTCCGTCAGCGTCCCGTCGCTGGCGGTGACGGTCACCGAATAGCTGGCCTTCTTCTCGTAGTCCAGGGCCCCCTTGGTCTGCAGCTGGCCGCTGCCGGCCACGATGGCGAAGTGGGCCGAGTCGGTCCCGCCCAGGGAATAGGTCAGGGAGTCCCCGTCCAGGTCCGTGGCGGTCAGCGCCCTGCCGGCGTCGCCGATGTCCGCGCCCGGCGCCGTGTTCTCGTCCACGTCCAGCGTCACGCTGTCGCTGGGGAAGGCCGGCGCCCGGTTGGGGTGGCCCGGCACCCCTTCCTCCGGCCCGGCCCACTCCCCGTTCCCCTCGGCGTTGACCGCCCGCACCCGCACCTGGTAGGTGGCCTCCGGCGTCAGCCCGGTGATGCTGGAACTGGCCGCCGTGCCGGTGTGGGACGCGTCCGTCCACGCCCCCCAGACCGCGTTGACGGCGCCGGCGGCGCTGGTGCGCAGCCGCTGCTCCACGTCGTAGCCCGTCAGCGGCGGCTTCCCCGTCATCACCGGCGCCGTCCAGGTCACCGTCAGCCCGTTGGCCGTGGAACTCACCGCCAGATCGGCGGGCGCGTCCGGCGGCTCGGCCACGTCGGTGACGTTGACCGTCAGGGTGACGGCGTCGTCCCAGTCCGTGTCGGCCTTGCCGGCGCCGTCCAAGCTGTCCCTTACCTCGATCACCAGGGTGTAGGTGTTCTTGACCGCCTCGAAGTCCGGCGCCGCGTTGAAGGTCAGGACGCCGGCGCCGGTCATGGTGAACAACGCGTGGTCGTTGGAGACCGCGGGATCGGTGAAGGCCGCCGCCGTGTCCAGCCGGTAGGTCAGGTCGTCCTTCTCCGGGTCGGTCACCTCCGGCGTGGACACCGCCGTCTGGTTCTCCGCCGCGTTGACCGACGCCGTCTCCCCGTCGTCGAAGCTGGGCGCCTCGTTCAGGTCGTTGACCTCTATGGTCACCGCGATGGTGTCCGTCAGCGTCCCGTCGCTGGCGGTGACGGTCACCGAATAGCTGGCCTTCTTCTCGTAGTCCAGGGCCCCCTTGGTCTGCAGCTGGCCGCTGCCGGCCACGATGGCGAAGTGGGCCGAGTCGGTCCCGCCCAGGGAATAGGTCAGGGAGTCCCCGTCCAGGTCCGTGGCGGTCAGCGCGCTGCCGGCGTCGCCGATGGCCGTGCCCGATGCCGTGTTCTCGTCCACGTCCAGCGTCACGCTGTCGCTGGGGAAGGCCGGCGCCCGGTTGGGGTGGCCCGGCGCGCCGCTGGCGGACGTCCAGCCGCTCTCCCCCTCGTCGTTGACCGCCCTCACCCGCACCTGGTAGGTGGCCTCCGGCGTCAGCCCGGTGATGCTGGCGCTGGCCGTGGTGGTGCCGTGGGACAGGTCCGTCCAGGCGCTCCAGACCGCGTTGACGGCGCCGGCGGCGCTGGTGCGCAGCCGCTGCTCCACGTCGTAGCCGTCCAGCGGCGGCTTCCCCGTCATCACCGGCGCCGTCCAGGTCACCGTCAGCCCGTTGGCCGTGGAACTCACCGCCAGATCGGCGGGCGCGTCCGGCGGCTCGGCCACGTCGGTGACGTTGACCGTCAGGGTGACGGCGTCGTCCCAGTCCGTGTCGGCCTTGCCCGCGCCGTCCTTGCTGTCCCGCACCTCGATCACCAGGGTGTAGCTGTTCTTGACCGCCTCGAAGTCCGGCGCCGCGTTGAAGGTCAGGACCCCGGCGCCGGTCATGGTGAACGACGCGTGGTCGTTGGAGACCGCGGGATCGGTGAAGGCCGCCGCCGTGTCCAGCCGGTAGGTCAGGTCGTCCTTCTCCGGGTCGGTCACCTCCGGCGTGGACACCGCCGTCTGGTTCTCCGCCGCGTTCACCGACGCCGTCTCCCCGTCGTCGAAGCTGGGCGCCTCGTTCAGGTCGTTGACCTCTATGGTCACCGCGATGGTGTCCGTCAGCGTCCCGTCGCTGGCGGTGACGGTCACCGAATAGCTGGCCTTCTTCTCGTAGTCCAGGGCCCCCTTGGTCTGCAGCTGGCCGCTGCCGGCCACGATGGCGAAGTGGGCCGAGTCGGTCCCGCCCAGGGAATAGGTCAGGGAGTCCCCGTCCAGGTCCGTGGCGGTCAGCGCCCTGCCGGCGTCGCCGATGTCCGCGCCCGGCGCCGTGTTCTCGTCCACGTCCAGCGTCACGCTGTCGCTGGGGAAGGCCGGCGCCCGGTTGGGGTGGCCCGGCGCGCCGCTGGCGGACGTCCAGCCGCTCTCCCCCTCGGCGTTGACCGCCCTCACCCGGACCTGGTAGACCGCCTCCGGCGTCAGCCCCGTGATGCTGGAACTGGCCGCCGTGCCGGTGTGGGACGCGTCCGTCCACGCCCCCCAGACCGCGTTGACGGCGCCGGCGGCGCTGGTGCGCAGCCGCTGCTCCACGTCGTAGCCCGTCAGCGGCGGCTTCCCCGTCATCACCGGCGCCGTCCAGGTCACCGTCAGCCCGTTGGCCGTGGAACTCACCGCCAGATCGGCGGGCGCGTCCGGCGGCTCGGCCACGTCGGTGACGTTGACCGTCAGGGTGACGGCGTCGTCCCAGTCCGTGTCGGCCTTGCCCGCGCCGTCCTTGCTGTCCCGCACCTCGATCACCAGGGTGTAGCTGTTCTTGACCGCCTCGAAGTCCGGCGCCGCGTTGAAGGTCAGGACCCCGGCGCCGGTCATGGTGAACGACGCGTGGTCGTTGGAGACCGCGGGATCGGTGAAGGCCGCCGCCGTGTCCAGCCGGTAGGTCAGGTCGTCCTTCTCCGGGTCGGTCACCTCCGGCGTGGACACCGCCGTCTGGTTCTCCGCCGCGTTCACCGACGCCGTCTCCCCGTCGTCGAAGCTGGGCGCCTCGTTCAGGTCGTTGACCTCTATGGTCACCGCGATGGTGTCCGTCAGCGTCCCGTCGCTGGCGGTGACGGTCACCGAATAGCTGGCCTTCTTCTCGTAGTCCAGGGCCCCCTTGGTCTGCAGCTGGCCGCTGCCGGCCACGATGGCGAAGTGGGCCGAGTCGGTCCCGCCCAGGGAATAGGTCAGGGAGTCCCCGTCCAGGTCCGTGGCGGTCAGCGCCCTGCCGGCGTCGCCGATGTCCGCGCCCGGCGCCGTGTTCTCGTCCACGTCCAGCGTCACGCTGTCGCTGGGGAAGGCCGGCGCCCGGTTGGGGTGGCCCGGCACCCCTTCCTCCGGCCCGGCCCACTCCCCGTTCCCCTCGGCGTTGACCGCCCGCACCCGCACCTGGTAGGTGGCCTCCGGCGTCAGCCCGGTGATGCTGGCGCTGGCCGTGGTGGTGCCGTGGGACAGGTCCGTCCAGGCGCTCCAGACCGCGTTGACGGCGCCGGCGGCGCTGGTGCGCAGCCGCTGCTCCACGTCGTAGCCCGTCAGCGGCGGCTTCCCCGTCATCACCGGCGCCGTCCAGGTCACCGTCAGCCCGTTGGCCGTGGAACTCACCGCCAGATCGGCGGGCGCGTCCGGCGGCTCGGCCACGTCGGTGACGTTGACCGTCAGGGTGACGGCGTCGTCCCAGTCCGTGTCGGCCTTGCCGGCGCCGTCCAAGCTGTCCCTTACCTCGATCACCAGGGTGTAGGTGTTCTTGACCGCCTCGAAGTCCGGCGCCGCGTTGAAGGTCAGGACGCCGGCGCCGGTCATGGTGAACAACGCGTGGTCGTTGGAGACCGCGGGATCGGTGAAGGCCGCCGCCGTGTCCAGCCGGTAGGTGAGATCGTCCCCATCCGGGTCGGTCACCTCCGGCGTGGACACCGCCGTCTGGTTCTCCGCCGCGTTCACCGACGCCGTCTCCCCGTCGTCGAAGCTGGGCGCCTCGTTCAGGTCGTTGACCTCTATGGTCACCGCGATGGTGTCCGTCAGCGTCCCGTCGCTGGCGGTGACGGTCACCGAATAGCTGGCCTTCTTCTCGTAGTCCAGGGCCCCCTTGGTCTGCAGCTGGCCGCTGCCGGCCACGATGGCGAAGTGGGCCGAGTCGGTCCCGCCCAGGGAATAGGTCAGGGAGTCCCCGTCCAGGTCCGTGGCGGTCAGCGCGCTGCCGGCGTCGTCGATGGCCGTGCCCGATGCCGTGTTCTCGTCCACGTCCAGCGTCACGCTGTCGCTGGGGAAGGCCGGCGCCCGGTTGGGGTGGCCCGGCGCGCCGCTGGCGGACGTCCAGCCGCTCTCCCCCTCGGCGTTGACCGCCCTCACCCGGACCTGGTAGACCGCCTCCGGCGTCAGCCCCGTGATGCTGGAACTGGCCGC
>CBDCTU010000002.1:0-390181 GCA_965222415.1 Dehalococcoidia bacterium
CGGATGCCTGGCCGTCTTCCAGGTGGCCGGGAGCGACGCAAGGCAGCTGGTCTGGGAGCTGGGCAAGGAGCGGGTGACCGAGGACGACATCACGTCGCTGCCGGTGCACCACTGCTACGTCAGGGCCACCGTCGGCATCGAGCGGATGCCCGCCTTCTCGATGATGGTCAGAAAGCCGGAGGAGGGAGACCCCGCCGTCGCCGCGCAGATCCGCAGCGCTGCCTCCGCATACACCCTGACGGCCCAGGACCTGGAGGACGCCGGGTCCGCCAACCAGAAGAAGGTCCGGGACTTCAAGGACCGCGCAGCCGACCTGGAGAAGGACGGCGAGGAAACGGACGAGAAGCGGGAGGACAAAGCCTCGAAAAACCCGAACACGACGGAGGAAGAGGAGGCCGAGCAATGAGAACTGAAGGATGTGAAGCCCAGACCCTCAGAGCCCTGGCGTCGATGCCCTTCCTCGACCGGACGGAGATGGTGGCCGTCACCGGCTGGTCGAAGGCCGCGGTCCACGAGGCCGTCGACAGGCTGGACTCCGGCGGCTTCTGCGCCGCCGTACCCCACGCCACCGCCCTCTTCCCCTCATCGACCCAGAGGTTCCACCTCACCGCCGCCGGGTTGGGGCGGCTGGCCGAGGAGGAGGAGACCTCCCTGGACGAGCTCCTCCGCGACCGCCCCGTCTCCGCCCAGTGGCGGCGCAACCTGATGGGGCGGCTCGACTCCCTCGCCACGGTCTACCGGCTGGCGGCCGCCGTCTCCGGCGTCGCATACCCCATACGGTTCCGGTGGTACAGGGCCTCGACCCTGGACGCCGCCGTCGAGCTTCCCGGCGGCCGCACCGTCGGCATCGTCAGGCAGGGGCTCACCGCCGACAGGACCGGCTTTTCCAACCGGATGTGGAGGCTGCGCCAGGGGCCGCTCCCCGGAGCCGTTCTCGTGCTGATGGCCGACGACGTGCGGCTCAGGCACGTCCGCAGGACGCTGGCCGGCGCCCCCGTTCCCTTCTATCTCGCCCTCGAGCGCGAGGCGGTCGCGGCGTCGCCGGACGACCCGGTGTGGAGCCCGCCCGCGGTCAGCGCCTCCGTCGAGCTGCGCTCTGTCCTCGACCGGATAGAGAAGGGAAGCCTCCTTCCCGAGGAGGACGAGCCCCGGATGGTCTCGGTCCCAGCCGACCTCTCCGTCGAGGGTCCGGGGTGGATGGTCCCCGACTATCTGCTGCCCGCCACCCTCAAGCCCGCCGAGAAGCGTGCCCTCGACCTCATCTCCGACTGGCCCTGGATCACCCTGACGGACCTGGCCGGAATGTTGGCCGTCTCGGTCCCCAGGGCCTCCCAGATCGTCACCCCCCTCGAAGGGTTCCGCCTCGTCACCCGGCCCATCGCAGGGAGCGGGCGCATGGCCCTCACCGACCGGGCCCTGGCCCTCCTGGCCCGCAGGGACCGGACGTCCGTGGCCGTCGCGAAGAAGCGGTGGAGCGCCGCTCCACTGTTCCCCGGCACCCCATTCGTCTGGGACAACGTGACCGGCGCGAGGAGCCGCCAGCTGCTCAGGAACGTCGAGCACACCGCCGCCGTCCACGCCTTCCTTGCCGCCATGACCGTGCAGGCGGGCCTCCTGGAGTGGGAGGTCTCCCAGGTCGACCCGCCCCGCAGGGCCTCCCGGCACTTCAAGCACGGCGACGGGATGCGCTCGGTCAACCCCGACGCCTTCGGCGTCCTCAGAAAGGGCGAGACCGCATGGCCCTTCCTGCTGGAGTGGGAGCGGAGGGCCGTGCGGCCCTCGACCATGTCGGAGCGCCTCGCCCCCTATCTGCGCTACTTCTCCTCTCACCGGCCCACCGACGACCACGGCACGCGGCCCTCAGTCCTCATCGTCTTCGACGACGAGATCGTCCAGACCCACTTCCTGCGCCTGGCGCGGGACGAGATGCAGGCGAAGGGCGTGACGGTGCCCCTGTGGGTCTCCCACAAGGCCGCCATCGAGCGGATGGGGCCGCTGGGACGCGCATGGCGCGCCCCCGGCGACTGGCAGTCCCCCCAGGCCATGCCGCCTCAATGACCAACTACTGACATCGGGGAAGCGGCGCGACGGCTCGCGCTCCCTTCCCCCAGAGGAGACGAAGAGCCATGCGTTCGCAAGACGACCACAACAAGAAGAAAGGCCCCCGGAGGCGTGGTGGACGGACCGTTGTCCGGCTCAACACGGCGGCCCTATGGGAGCGGCTCACGTTGCTGAACCGCTCCCAGAACTGGCTCGCCAGGGAGGTCGGGGTCAGCCCCGGCTACATCTCGATGCTGGTCAACGCGGGGCGCACACCCTCCGGTCGCATTCGCCGCCGGATGCTCAGGGCCCTGGGTTTCGACGACTTCGACCAACTTTTCACGATGGAGGATAGAGATGACGAACCATAACGATTCGTCCCGTTTCGACGGGATCACGGAACAGACCTTCGACGAGGAACAGGACCTGGCCCTCCAGGCCGCCGTGCTGGCGGAGGACTTCCCCAAGCGCCTCGAACGGCTGCACGAGGTCAGCGGCCTCACGTGGGCCGCCTTCGCCAGGGCCATCGGCGTGGACCCCAAGCTGGTCCACCGGTGGCGCAACGGCGTCGAGCCCCGCGGCTGGGCCATGCACGCCCTCTTCCGGTTCGCAGCACGGATGCCCGGAGGCATGGCGATCCTCGTGACCGAGAGCTTCCAGATGAGCTTCTTCAAGGAGCACAGCTAGACAAGCGGCCCCGCCGGGCGCAGGCGCAACGGCGGCACGGCGGGGCCTGAGACGGCTGGATGCCGCCGGCGCTCGCCCGTTCCGTCGGCGCCGGCGGCCCAGCCGCAATCCCGTGTCGAGAGGCCAGCGGCCCACCAGACGCCGCTGCGACTACGCAATATGAAAGATACCACCGGAAAGAATGAACAGAACGGACGGCGGAAGCCCCGCGGGGACGCCTTTGAGATAGGCGTCATCAGGGTCTCTTCCAGACCCGCGCCCGACGCCCGGGACCGCTTGCGCCGCATCATCACCCTGATGATCAAGCACGCCGCCAGGGACAGGCAGGCCGCGCACGGCGAGGACACTCCCCCGAGCGACCCGCAAGCTGATGACACCACCGAGGCGGAGGCATGATGAAGCCCGAACCGTCTCTTACCGTCCTCAGCCTCGGCGGAGGAGTGCAGTCCTCCGTCATGGCGCTCATGGCAAACGAGGGGGCATTCGACCGCATCCCCGACTGCGCCATATTCGCCGACACCCGCTGGGAGCCGCCCAGCATCTACGAGCACCTGACGTGGCTGAAAGACCGGCTGAGCTTCCCCCTGTACGTCGTGGACAACGGACGCAGCCTCCGCGAGGATGTGAAGGCCCTCACCAACCACTCGGACTCCCGAAACTACGTGGACATACCCGTCTACCTGAAGGGAGGCGACGGGGAGGGCGACGGCATCGGCAGGCGGCAGTGCACCGACAACTACAAGATCAGGCCCATCAGACGCAGGATAAGGGAATTGCTGGGCCTGAGACCCCGGCAGCGCGTCCCCGCCGGAACCACCGTCGAGCTGTGGCTCGGCATCTCCACCGACGAGGCCATACGCATGAAGACCTCCCGCGACCGGTGGATGACGAACCGCTACCCTCTCATCGGGGCGGGGATGTCCCGCAGCGACTGCCTGAGATGGTGGAAGAAGCGTTACGACAGGCCCCTGGAACGCTCGGCCTGCGTCGCCTGCCCCTTCCAGTCCCGCCACAGATGGGTCGAGACGAAGCGCAGAGCCTGCCCCCGACCTGATCGGGGGTGGCCGGAGATGTTCGCCGAGGCGGTGGAGATCGACGCCAGATTGCGGGAGGGGCTGTCACTGGACAAGACGCCGTACCTGCACTCCCTGCGGATGCCGCTGGCCGAGGCGGTCGCCCGCGATGAGGTGGACCTGGGAGAGGACGGGCTGCGAGACGGGTTCGGGAACGAGTGCGAGGGCCACTGTGGAGTGTGAGGTGGGTGTGAAGGCGACCGACAGGGGTCCGGGCAGCCGAGGGCTGCCCGCGCTATCACCGGCATCGAGCGTTGACAGCCGCCGCCGCTCGTGGTATTTTTCTTCTACCACCCCTATCTCTTCGGCGGTAGGGTCGAGACCGTCCTCCGGGGCGGTCTCTGTCTTTGTATGGGAGTAGCGATTGATCACCAACCTCTACATCGACGGATTCAATCTCTACTACCGCGCCCTGAAGGACACGCCCTACAGGTGGCTGGACCTCCGGAGGCTGGCCGAGACGCTCTTTCCCCAGGACTCGATCAACCGGGTTTCCTACTTCACCGCGCGGCTCGACGCCCGTCCTGGGAATCCCTATCAACGCCAGCGGCAGCAGGCGTATCTGAGAGCCCTGGTGACGCTGCCGGGCTTCGACGCGTACTACGGCGTGTTCCGGTCCGGCGTCAAGCGGCGTTCACTGGCGGAGCCTGTGACTGGGCTGCCGTCTTACGTCCTGGTAAGGGACTCGGAGGAGAAGGGATCGGACGTGAACCTCGCCACTCGTCTCTTGGTCGATGGGTTCAACGGGGAGTACGAGCAGGCGGTCGTCGTGTCCAATGACGCCGACTTTGCGGGGGCGATGCGCTACGTTCGGGACGACCTGGGGCTTCGGGTCACGCTGGTCAACCCGGACCCCAGGAACAGCAGCCCGAGAGACCTTGCCGACGCGGCGACCTACGTCAAGCGCCTGTGGAAGAGCCACCTGAGACGTAGCCTGCTTCCCGACACGCTGACTGACGGGATCGGAACTATAACCAAGCCGGCGGGGTGGTAGAGAATGACTGACCTACTGGCGGGTGACGCGCTTTGACGCCGGCCCACCAATCGCGGTATCATGGGAGCGAAAGTTGGCCCGGCGATGCAGCAAACACCCCGGGCCGTGGCGCCACCTGACGAGACAGGTGATGCAGTAGCATTGTACTACTCGCAGACCCGCTCCCGACAGGAGGCGGGTCTTTTTGATTTCAGGGAGTCGGAAAGGAGGCAGCAATGGCGAGAATCACCGATAGAAAGACGGAGGCGAACCGGGCGGCCATCTACGCCCGCGTCTCGGACAAGAGCCAGGACGGGGAGGACAAGACCTCCATCTCCGAGCAGACGGGCGACATGGAAGCCTACTGCGAGAGCAAGGGACTGACCATCACCGCCCGCTACCACGAGGTGGGCCGGGGCTGGTCGAAGAAGCGCCCCGAGTTCCAGCGGATGCTGGCCGACGCCAGACGCGGACGCTTCGATACCATCGTGTGCTGGAAGTCCGACCGCCTCAGCCGGGGCATGTATCCGGCCGCCGCCCTCATGGAGGTCGTCGAGGCCCACCAGATTCGGCTGGAAGCCGTCTTGGACGCCATCGACATGAAGACCTTCGGACTCATGGCGGCCATCGGCAAGATCGAGCTGGACAACTTCCGGGAGCGGTCCACTATGGGCAAGCGGGGGACTGCCAAGCAGGGACGGGTGCCCACCGGCGGCGTCCCCTACGGATACCGCATCGGGGACGACGGCAGGTTCGAGGTGATTGAGGAGCAGGCGGAGGTCGTCCGCCGCATCTTCCGCATGTACGTCGATGAGCGGATGGGGTCCTACTCGATTGCCGTGCGGCTGACCGACGAGGGGGTCCCCACGCAGTCCGGCAAGATGCTGTGGCTTCAGTCCCGCGTGCACCACATTTTGGGGAATGCCACCTACACGGGCATCTGGGTCTACGGAAGGTACCGCCACGTCTCCACCGAGGACGGTATGAAGGTCTACGACCAGCCCAAGGACACCTGGATAGAGATTCCGGTCACGCGGGTGGTCGACGATGAGACCTGGAAACGGGCGCAGAAGTTGAAGAAGCAGCGGGGCACGAAAGCCAAGAGGAATACGAAGGTGGTCTACCTGTTGCAGCACCTTCTGAAATGCGGCGAGTGCGGCCGCAACTTCCATGCGAGGGCGAGTTGGACAACCACCAGCGTTCGCACCGGCAAGGCTTACACCTACGACCTGTCCACTCCCCGCCGCTACTACATGTGCAACGGGATGCAGAGTATGCGCCTGCGCTGCCGGGAGAAGCCCTACATCCGGGCGGAGCAGTTGGAGGAGCCGATATGGAGCGAGGTGAAGCGGGTACTCCAGAACCCCGATCTGATCGTCGCCGGTATCGCCGACCTCGATTCTCAGGATGGCGGCGGATTGGAGGAGGAGATCGCCCAGGCCGAGCGAGACCTGCGGAGCATCCAGATGGAAGAGGACCGCGCCATCAGGCTGTTCGTGTCGGGGAAGATCACCGAGGCTCAACTCGACCTTCAGCGTAGGTTCATCACCGAGCGGCTTGAGAGCGCCAGGGCGAAGCTGGACGATTATCTGGTTCAGGAGACGAGTGGAGCTGAAAAGCGGCGACAGATGGAGGAGGTCCTAGCCTGGGCGAGAAAGTTCGGCCAGGGACTGGAAGAGTTGACCCCCCAGGAGCGTCACGATTATCTCCAGATGCTCGTGGAACAGGTCACCATCGACAAGGACAACAAGGTGCACATCGCGATGGCTTTTCCCATCGACGATGATTCCTCAGACCCTGATTCTCCTGACCCTGAGCCGCTTCAGCCTGAGTCTATGTCGATTGGCTCCGCAAAGCCTTTGCCCTGAGGTTCGTTCTGGACTTGTAGTCAGAACTGATCCGCCCCCGTTAACCTGCCCCTTATCGCGGTCCCATTGTCGCTGACGGCCTACAGTCATTCTTCCATCGGCTACTATGCCCCAATAGCCTTTGAGAGGAGGTATACTTCTAGCATTCAGCAAGTCGAAACACCGACTGTCCACTGAACTGGGGTAACTCCACCTGATTTCGCAGGTGGGTTGATCGGTTCATTTGGGCAGTGCAAGTGGCCATGCCATACTGGCTAATGGGAGGCGAGCTATGGAGCGCGTCAACATAAGTCGTCCCAAGTTAAGCTTAGGAGGCATAGCGCTCATTGTTGCTGCATTGGCAATTGTGGCTGGGAGTTGTGTGCTTTGGCAGTGGATGTATACTGAATCCCCTACAGCTTGGCTTAAGGAGAACTGGCGGATGCCTCGATACATGCCCGGCTATCTTGACTTGCATGCAATGTCTCCGGCAGACGAGAAAGAAGTTAGGTCCGGCCGGCAGGTTCCGCATTATTCTTTTCGTTGGCTGGTAAAGCGGACGGATTGGGATCCCAGGCCTCGAAACGTTGGCATGATGCTCTCTCTGGTAGCCACCGAGCTGGAAATGAACATGGGCGGTGAAATGGAGAGGGTGGAGGTGGACGGTGTGCAGGGCTGGCTGTCCCACCTCGCAGCGGAAGATTTCACACCGCCTTCTGAGAGGTTGGACCTGGTCAGGGAATACTGGTACGACCGCTATGTCTACTTGGAACTCCAAGCAAAGCGCGGCCCTACAGGCGTCCGAACACTAGATGGGCCCATCATTACACTCCAGTGGAACAGAGACGGCATTCACTACCTGCTGGTCGGACAAGATAGAGAGCCAGTGACGGTAGACGAGATGCTGAAGATTGCTAACAGCTTTGCCCCGGCTGAGTTTCCATACCCCTGGAAATCGATTTGAAGCGGTGCGAACTCAATGCCGTTGAGTTCTCTGTCTGTCAATCAACATGAAAAAGTACGGTCCTCATGTGCGGTAGATTTGGATTCATCTGGGAATGAATGGGTGGCGACAGGCAGCGGAGTCCCCGGACTTCCCATCTTTGGTAGATCAAAGAACGGAACTTCCGACCACCCTACTGGGTCCAGCCTTCTCAGGTAGGTCGTAGAGGAAAAAGCGTCGAAGGAAGAAGTTGGAGCCGGACAACAGTAGTCTGAAGACTGATACAATCAGTTGTATCCCAGAAAGCTAGGTGCTCAAGATGGCAGAGCCTTGGGCATGGAGAGAGTAAACAACTTGGTAGATTTGCTCGTCGAGGCACTAAATAGCCTAGAAACTCGGACGGAAACCCCTTGTTGCGAAGGGGTAATGTGGCAGTAAGGCCGACGCGAGCAAAGTGAGTGTCCAAATTTGCCTGAGCCACGCGGCACCGGTATTGGCGGCGGAGTTAACGATGCCAGTGACCAGGACGCTGTCGGAACTGGGACCGGAGCCGGTTTCACCGGTCATGCCGGCTTTGGCGGCCACCAGGGTCAGATTAGCGACCGTGGCCGCCAGGTACAGTTGGAACAGTGTCTTGGCGCGTCCGAAGTAGCGGGACTGGCGGATTCCGAGCTGGACCAGCCGCGCCAACCGATGCTCAACGACCACACGGCGTCTACGGTATCCGGTAAAGGCCTCACTCTGCTGTAAGGCGTGGGCCTGCTGCAATAGCGTTTCCTGGGGATGCAGCCGCACCGTCCGGCCTGTGCCCGGTCCCGCCGCAACGCACTGGGGCCGCAGCGGGCACGCTCCACAAACCGTCGCATCGAATCGGAAGAAACTATAGGTCCGATCCAAATGACCGTTCCGTTTCCTCGTTGGCAGCATGGTTCGGGTGACATTCCCCGCCGGACAGGTGCAGGAGCCCGACTCCAAGTCAATCCGGAAGTCGTCCTTGGGAAAATGAGTCCGATTGGGACGCCCTGGCGTCTTGGCCACCAGCCTGCGTCCCGCATCGGCGAAGGCCTGGCGAGTATCGCCACCCCCGTACGCAGCATCACCCATGGCCTCCTCCACCAGTATCCCAGCGCTCGCTTCGCTCTGTTCCACCAGTTCCAGCGCGCCCAGATTGTCCGCAGCATTGCCGGGCAATACGTCCACCGCAGTGATCAACTGAGAGTCGGTGTCCACCGCCACCGCTGCCTTGTGTCCATCGAACCGTCGGCTGCTGCTCTTGTGGCCGTGGCGCATCTCCGGGTCATGCACCGACAAGATGCGGTCCCGGCTCACCCCATCCCTCAAGTCCGCTCCGCCTTCAGTCCGTTCCACGTCCTGTAGCAGCAACTGGCCCAGCAGTTCCGACGCGGCCACAATCCGCTGACGCTCAGCGCTGTCTTCCGCCAGTTCCCCCTGCGCCTGCCGCGACAACTCCAAATAGCCGGTCCGCGTCTTCCACAATCCCAGCCAACAGCGCTGCCCGGGCCTGCCGGTCGGCCCAGTCTATGGCCGCCTCTCCCTTGACGCTGGAAGCCAGGTACCGCGCGTATCCCTGGCCCTTCGCCCATTCCCCAACGCTGATTCCCCTTAGCTGCGCCAGTCCTCGCACCAGCCGGACGATCCCGTCCGACAGCAGATTGTAGGTGTCCTTCACAGCGCCGCGGCCGAGGATGTTGGTCGTGTCCAAGGCCACCTTCATGCGTTTCCCCTTCAGGTATCCTGATTCACGCGCCAATTGCAGACTACGCTCGAATACCTCCCGCACTTTGTCGTGCAGTATCAACCCAGCACGAAACACTTGCAGCGTACTCTTGGCGAAGGGCCTATCCTCCACCTCGATCCCCAGGGCTACCCCCGGTCGTGGCCGAGGGCAGGCTCTTCCAGCGGAGGTCAAAGTCCGCCCTCGCCTTGGCCTCGGCGTCGCTCACTCGATCATGAGCCTGTAGCAGCAAGACGGTAGCCAGCAGGCTGGGCGGTACGCTGTCCCGCCCGTTGTCGCCGCAGTACAGCACGGCGAAATCGCAGTCTCGAAACAACTGGCCCCGCAACGAGGCCAATATACCGTAGAAGCTATCACGCCCCACGTGGTCCAAATACAAACTGTCCGCTTCCCAAAGACCTCTCTGTTTCGAACGCTCTCCCAGCATTCTCAGCCCCCGCTATATTTGTTTCACTCGAGTATACCCGCTTACCCGGCTGACGCCACTTTCCGGCCAGCTTTCTACGAGGATGAATATGGGCAATGGGGGACCAACCCCACCGTTGGCCTTAGACAGGCTGCCGGCCTGTAACTGCACGTACAAGGCTGTGCTACCCCCATCAAGCCTTGGGTTACAAGACCCCGGACCAGTTCTATCACCACTGGCTGGATACTAATGCAACTGGAAAGGAGGTTTTGTCCGATATCTCCTGACCCTATACACGGGGATGTCAGAAGGTGCCCTTTGAGGTTATACTCGTCTGGAATTTCTCGCGCCTCACCCGCAAGAGGGAGCAGGACGTGGCCTTCAAGTCCATGCTCCGGCGCCAATCAAGGTCGTCTCCCTCACCGGCAGGCTCATGGAGGCCATCATCGAGAGTTCTGACGAGTTCTACAGCGAAAACCCGGGTTCACAGGGGCATCGGCGGGGGCCGCGCCAGCCTCCCGGCTGAAACCAGGGGCCGCGGGAACTTCACCTAGTGGAAGGAGGTATCCAATGAAGACTCAGACCATTGGGCTCGGCGCTCTGGTAGGTGGCTTGCTCATTGTGCCTATGGTTGCAGTGATGTACCTGGCGGACAATTTGCTCAACTTCTCATTCGCACCCTATGACGTCTTCGACTGGATTGCCCGAATTCTGCCTGGGGCGGTCGTGACGTTCGGCATTGATCTGATGATAGATAGCTTGGAAATGCTAGGCCTCAACGTCGCAGACACTGCGAAGACTGCCGAACATATCCAGGCGGTGCTAGCGTTCGCTATCGCCGGAGTCGTGGCAAGCATCATCGCATATGGTGTTGTTGGACGCCGACCTGCCGGTAGCGGACCCGGTTTGGGCCTCCTGGTGGGCGCCGTCTTGGGCCTGCCGATCGCGATCATCTCGGCAAGCATGGCACAGACCTCGACCCACGTGTCATTCATCTTCCTATGGGTTCTCGGTGTGTTTTGCGTCTGGGGCGTCATCACGGTCGCCACGGCCCGCAGACTGCTGCCTCAGTTCTCCTTAACGACTGGCGGCTCGTCGTCGCAGATAGAGACGCATTCCGTGAAAGTCGTCGGCAGGCGGCAGTTCCTCGTCCAAATGGGGGCAGCAACGGCCACCGTCACGGTTGTTGGCGCCGGCTTGGGGCGCGTCCTGGAAATAGACGAGCGCAACCGCTTGGAAGCCGAATTGGAGGCGATGAAGGCCTACATGTCCGCGACCCCGTCGGCTATCGAGCTGCCCAACGAAAACGCGCCTATCAAACCTGCTCTCGGAACGCGGCCCGAATATACCGCCGTCAGAGACCACTACAAGGTCTTCATCCGTTCGGAACCAACGGTGATCGATGGTGCAACATGGACCATGCCGATCACCGGCCTCGTGGATAACCCGGTGACTTTTACTCTGGACGACCTCCGGACCAGGTACGAGGCTCGCAATGAGTTCGTCACCTTGAGTTGCATCTCCAATCGGGTAGGTGGCCCCCTGATAGGCACCACCTACTGGACAGGCGCCAGCCTACAGGACATCCTTGCCGATGTTATACCACGGAGTGATGCGCGCTACCTGTTAATAACTTGTGGTGACGGTTTTTATGAGACAGTTGATCTTGATTTGATCAACTCCGACAAGCGGATCATGCTCGCATACAACTGGGACGGCAACCCGATACCGTTCGATCACGGGTTCCCGCTGCGGATTTGGCTTCCCGATCGCTTCGGCATGAAGCAGCCCAAGTGGATCACCGGAATCGAGGTGATAGGCAACTATGAGCCGGGTTGCTGGGTTGGACGCGGTTGGTCCAAGGAGGCGCTAGTCAAGGCCACATCTGTGGTGGATACGGTGGCGGTGGACTCGGTGATCGAGGACGGTGACCGTAAGCTGATCCCCATTGGTGGAATCGCCTACGCCGGTACGCGAGGCATTTCCAAGGTGGAGGTGCGTGTGGACTTCGAACCCAACTGGCACAATGCGGAATTACGCACCCCGCTGTCGGATGTTGCCTGGGTAATCTGGCGCTACGATTGGCCGTTCGAAGAAGGACGCCATGACTTCCAAGTCCGCTGCGTGGAGGCGGATGGAACTCCGCAGATCGAGGAAGAGGGCCCGCCGAGACCGGATGGCGCAACCGGTCTCCACACCAAGTCAGAACGAGTGGAGGCGATATAGACGACCCGATTAACCTCACTGCTCAACCTGTCAATCGCCAAGGTCTTTATCCCGGCAATCGCCGCGGCTATTGGGCCACTCGGGCGCCTGGTAGATAGAATTAGGTTATTGGTCGGGGGTCAATCACCTCCTTGGGGCCAAGCAGAGCCCGGTGCGGAGACAGCCGCTCCCGGTAGCTGGATCCCTCGATGGCGACCTGGTAGCTGGTGTTGGCCAGACGGTCCGAGGCAAGGTGGCTTCGCTCATCCCATGCCTTCGACATTACTCCACTGTCTTGGCCACTGCCTCAGCCTCGTTCAGGACCGGCTAGGTTCTGCTCCTCTGTGTACTTCTTCCCTGCCATGAGCCCTCCTTACTATGATGCCTATTTTACCCGGAGGACTCTCCTTGCCACTGCTACTGTTTTATGGGGTAAGGTCAGCAAGACCACAAACAACGGCTTCAAGAGCCTTGCCAATGTACACGAACGTGGAGAGAAATACGCGCCTGCTACTCTCCTCTGTAATCCTTCCGTTTCACTGGTGAATAGAGGAGTTTATCTCCTTTCCTCTGTGGTACACTTGGCTGGGCCATTCTTCTTTAGAGATAACCTTGAATCGCGGGGGGCGGACATTGAACCTACGGTTGAAATCGCCCAACCAAATTTTCTACGGCTGGTGGCTGGTAGGTATAACCCTCTTTACCCTGACGGCAATCATCACTCCCATCTTCCAGGGTCTGGGCTTCTTCTTTGTGGCCCTGGAGCGTCACTTCGGGTGGAGCCGGGTCGTCCTCTCGGTTCCCTTCTCTCTCAGCCGCGTGGAGGGCGCCATTCTGGGACCTATCGAAGGGTATCTCACCGACCGCTTTGGAAGCCGTATCATGATCCTCATTGGGCTTGCGATCCTTGGCGCCGGGTTCGTTGGCTTCAGCATGGTGGAGGGGGTGTTGGGGTATTATGTCACCTTCCTGGTGATCTTTGCTGGAGCGGGCCTGGGCGGCTTTATACCTCTTATCGCAGCCATAAACAATTGGTTCCACCGGCACCGGACCAAGGCGATGGCCATAGGTATGATTGGCATCAACCTCGGAGCCCTTCTTGCGCCATTTATAGGACGCGCCATGGACCTGTACGGTTGGAGGACTCTTGCCCTGTGGCTTGGCATAGGCGTGTGGATTTTCGCGGTCCCCATAGCCGCCTCGGTACGCAACCGTCCCGAGGATTACGGCCAACGTCCTGACGGCGATTCTATTTCAAGCAGGCTGGAGTACTTGGAAGAGGGCGGATTGGACGACGAAGTGGACTTTACGGTTGGGGAAGCTGTGCGGACCGTGGCCTTCTGGGGCATTACAGCGGCTCATGGGTTCTCCGCTATTGCGACCGTAACGATCGCCGTTCACATCGTTCCCGCCATGACGGACATAGGCATGTCGCTGCCCCAGGCGGGGACGGTTGTACTCACCTATGGTGTCTCGGGCGGCATCAGCCAGCTCGCAGCGGGCTTCCTGGGGGATCGTTTGCCGAAGCAACCGTTAATCGCTATCTTTGTGGCTATTCAGGGCTTGGGAATGTTGGTTGCGGCGACTATCTTGACATTTTCAGGCGCTTACATATTCGCTGTGCTGTATGGAATAGGCCTCGGCGCGCGTGTGCCACTGCTTACTGCGATACGAGGAGATTTCTTCGGAAGAAGTAACTTCGCCACGATTATGGGAGTCTCGCAAGTACCCATGAATATTGCGATGATGGGCGCTCCTATAGCGGCGGGGTATCTGTTTGACGCTCTGGGGAACTATACGATTCCATTCCTAGCGTTGGCAATGTTCAACTTCCTGGGAGCCGGCATGATCCTGATAGCTAGAAGACCCACACTGCCTGAGCGTCAGCAGAGGAGACTCTAGCAGGAACAACGCGGGGCACTCCACAACGCCAGACTAGTGTCCTGTATCCGTAGTTCCTCGCATTATTCGAGGGCTTTCTGAAAGGACAGAGAATCGGATTCTTGCTCAAACCAGGGTAGTGGATCAGCATCGATCACCCCTTTATTTGCCAATGTACTTTGGTTACACCACACTAGTGTCCTGTATCCGTAGTTCCTCGCATTATTCGAGGGCTTTCTGAAAGGACAGAGAATCGGATTCTTGCTCAAACCAGGGTAGTGGATCAGCATCGATCACCCCTTTATTTGCCAATGTACTTTGGTTACACCACACTAGCAGGCTGTCTGAGTATTATCGTATCAGGCTTTCGGTTGAGCCGAATGGGGCCGGTTGGGGCTGCTTCGTTGCCGAGTTCTCGCAAATTAAGGGCCGTTGCTGACCGGAGTTTGAGTGTCCAATACACTCAGGCGGTGGCTCTGTGGGCGGACCGGAACAACTTGAACAGGTTGTGGCCGGTGCAGATGAGCAGCCACTCGCGGTTCACTTTCTCCAGTCCCCACAGCAGGAACAGCCGGAAGCCACGAGCCTGTTTGATCTGCCCGAACACCGGCTCCACCGGCTCCATACGCAACGCATAGCGCTGCCGTCCCCGTTTCGTACGCAGCCTGCCTGAAGTAGCCGACCGGGTCTCCGTCGTTGTATATGGGGCATAGCGGCTCAGTGCAAGCCATCAGGGCTTGTTCCAGCGAGTCAGCGAACGGCGCCCGGCCTCCTCCATTTCCTCGTCAATACGTTGCTGCAAGGTGGTGGCCGGGTCAACCGTCGAACCAGTCACCGCATGTAGCCCGCGCTACAACGTTGTCCCGCACGCGCCAGGACAGCCTTGCCGTCTTCATACACGAGGCGACCGTCTACGGTCTATGCCTAACTGGCGGGCTGTTTCTGAACTGTTCTGACCACATGCTTACCACGTCTCTATGATAGTCGTACCGCTATTCTTGGCGTATCTCATTCTACTCACCCTGTACCATATGCTGTGAGAGAAAAAGTTCATCTTGTCCGGCGCGCCTCGCTAAGGTAGACTACATGATCACACGTCCGCAACCACCAATAGGAGGATTTATGGCTACTTCTTCAGGCGGATTGCACTATTCCCGCGATGAGACAGCAGGAGTACATGAGCCGCAACTAGACTATTCCAACCCGCATGGCCAGCGCGTGGGCCCCCGGTGGGTTCGTGGAGAGGTTGTCTTTGCAATGCCGTTGGGAATCGTCAACGTAGACCCGGAGGCGCAGAAATGGGCTAACGAATACGTAGTGGTCTACACTCTGGACGGTCCAGATGGGCGCCCCGAACGCGTGCCAGGACAGTTTGGATATACGATTCCAAACCTGGGGACCCAAACTATAGCCCTATCTGGCGCTACAACTACGTGATTGCCCCCAGGGATTATGCAGCTAACACCCTACGCTCAGAGGATGACGCCCTTTCGAGCGGCTACGAAATCGTCCAGGGCGACACATACACCAACTGACCAATACTGTAAATGACCAGCGTGACTGGTCTTCGCCACGGCGATTCGTTGAGGCTATTGGAGCGAGGCGCTGTTGTCAATCAACAAGAAATGGGACAGATCGGGACCAGAGAAGATTCGGGACGTACGGGCGCCTTTGGTCGGCCCATCGGGAGCTTCCAGGCCATCCAACACCACTGCGCCAATATGCTCGTAGACGTGGAAACCGCTCGCTATCTCACGTGCCAAGAGGTATCCAAGGCCAAGACCTGGACCAGCGATGCCCACCGGCTCGTCACGGCGCTGGCCCACCAGTGTCACGGGGCCATAGGCTTCATCAAAGAGATGGACGTTCACCTCTCCCACAAGAGGGCAAAGATGAGCGCTCTCCTATTTGGGGGCTCCGCCTTCCACTTGGAGGGGTGACCCGCGTGGGGCAGGGCATGTCGCAGAACGTGGTCGATTTCTGTACAATACCCAAAGCACTACAGACCGTTGGAGAGGAACGTATTAGATGGAATATCGAAATCTGGGCTCGTCCGGGCTCAAGGTATCCGCCGTCGGCTTGGGGACCAACAACTTCGGGTTCAGGATGGACGAAGAGAGCTCGATCAGAGTGGCCCGTCAGGCCCTGGAAGATGGGATAAACTTCATAGACACCGCCGACAGCTATGGCAGAGGGCTGTCCGAAGAGCGAATTGGCATGGCTCTCAAGGACAACCGCAAGGACGTTATCATAGCTACCAAGGTGGCCAATCCGGTGGGGGACGGCCCAAACATGCGAGGCAACTCCCGCCATCACATAATGAACCAGGTGGAGGCCAGCCTCCGCTTCCTCCAAACTGACTACATTGACCTCTACCAGATACACAGGGTTGATCCCACCACGCCCATAGAGGAGACCATGCGGGCGCTGGACGATCTTGTTCGCCAGGGAAAGGTCCGCTACATCGGCTGCTCCAACTTCGCCGCTTGGCAGGTGTGCGAGGCCATCTGGACATCAAAGACGCACAACCTGAGCCCCTTCATCACCGTCCAGCCCGAGTACTCGATGCTGAACCGCAGTGTTGAGTCGGAGTTGACGCCCTTCTGCCGCGAGTACAACATTGGGATACTCCCCTTCTACCCCCTTGCCAGCGGATTCCTCACGGGAAAGTACCGACAGGGAGAGCCCGTGCCGGAGGGCACCCGCCTGGCCGGCAACGAGCGGGCCCAGAATAACACCCTGACCCCCAAGAACTTTGCCATGCTGTCCAAGCTGGAGAACTTCGCCGCGGAGCGGGGCCACCCAATGGTGGAGCTGGCCATAGCCTGGCTGCTGGGTAACAACACGGTAAGCTCTGTAATTGCCGGGGCAACCAAGACTGAGCAGGTGACGGCCAACGCCAAGGCCGCCGACTGGCAGCTAACCGCCGAGGACATGAAGGATATAGACGAGATCCTCCGCAGCGGCGACTGAGGCCTCCGCTGAGCTACCTTGGCCTTGACCTCACCGCCCCGGAGAAGAAACCAAGCGCCTCAGCCGTCCTCAATGATTCGGGACGGCTGAGCAGGTACGGCGTCCTCACCACTGACCTACGCAAAGGTCTCCAAAGCGAGGAGATTTGGGAATGTCGCCCAGCGAGCGGCCAAGCGTTGCGTCGAGATTGAGATCGTCGCTTCCGACCGGGCGGAGCACCGGCGCAGAGAAGAGACACGGATAGTCGACATCGTCGGTCACCAACTGCCTACCTGACAGGAGGTGTGCGGCCTGGGAGAATGAACCCTTGAAGGTTGCTAGTGTGGTGTAACCAAAGTACATTGGCAAATAAAGGGGTGATCGATGCTGATCCACTACCCTGGTTTGAGCAAGAATCCGATTCTCTGTCCTTTCAGAAAGCCCTCGAATAATGCGAGGAACTACGGATACAGGACACTAGCTCCTAAAGCCCGCTAAGCCAGGAGAACATCGTCTCAAACAGCTCATCCTCGCGTCCTGTGTAGCCGTGGTTGGCTCCGTCAATCTCGTTAACCCGGACGTGTGAGTAGCTTGCGGCTCCCACGCCGCGCCTGGCAGCGCCACAGACCGGAAGCTCCTGTGGTCCGCCAACGGCGCACTCCTCCGAGCCGAATATGAACAGCGTGGGGCAGCCTGTGTTCGCCGCGTGCATAGTCACGCTGTAGCGATTGTCCCGATTGAAGCAATCTACGTAGGTGCGAGCGCTCCACGTTGACCCCCAAGGAACCCCCGGACGGAGTAGCGCGTCCGGGAGGCCCTCCGCGACGTTTCGCTCAGACTCCCGAAATGGCCCTAAGAAGTCCTCACCGTGCAATGCGATGACCCCCTCGTGGTTGTACTCGCCTGGCGACACCGGGATGACCGCTACCACGTTTGCGAACCTCTCTTTTGCTTGCGCGTAGGTGGCCCGCACGGCCCCGCCGCTGTGCCCGCCGATGGCTATACGGCGGTGTCCTCTCTCGCGTAGCAGCTCCAGCCAAGCCCCGTAGTCGACACGGGAGTCATCGACGGACTCGAAGGCGTAGCCGGCGAGCGGCCCTCCACTGGCGCCGCCGGCGATATGGTCGTGGCCCCGGCGGTTGGCTGTCAGAAAGGCAATGCCCTGCTCCGCCATTCGCTGGCCCAGCCCAAGATAAAGGCTTCTGTAGAAGTGGCCGCCATCGCCGTGAAAGAACAAAACGGCATCCACAGAATAGGACCGGCCCACGTTGGCCGGGGCGAAATACGCGCCAGACAGCGCAATTCCTTCAGGTGTCGTAACTTCGACCAGATCTGCAAGCATATCGCCTCCCTTTCTGTCTGATCAGGACCCCGTGTACAACTCCGTGTCCGGGTGGAACTGGAACCATCCGAACCAGAACGACATGTGCGTGGGTATCCGCGCCAGCCTCTCCGACTCGTCTGCCATGTTGACCAGAAACTCCTCGGTCAGCTGCCATGTCCCACCTTCGGTATCTTCTATCGTGGACGGGATGCCAGGCTGACCATCACCGTCACCCGGCGCCAGCCTGAAAGACCTATCGCCGCGGTAGTAGGCCCTCGCGCCCTGGCTTGTGGCCGACCCCAACACCACTATCTCCTCGCCCACCACCACGTCGTTTACTATGCGGTCCCTCCGCAGCGCTTTGGAGTAGTAGGCCTTGTAGCCATCGTTCAACTGGACACCCAGCACAACATCCTTTGCCTCAAGAAGATCATTCCGGTTGGGAACTGGGAACATCGTCTCAGCCGTATTGAAATAGTCGTAGTAGATAGCCCTTGGGTTTTCCTCCGGAACGTAGAATGATGCGGGATAGACGTCCGTATCCTGGTCAAGCACCGTGGTGTCGGGATGAAGCGCCAGCCACTCCTCCCACGTCGTGAGAACGACCGGGAAGAAGTCGAGCTTTATCCCCGAGTCCCACAACGGCCCTATGACGGGCTCGCTCGTGAGTTGGTTCCAGAGGGAGTAGGTCTGCCGGTCGTACATGACCTTGTTGCTTCGGTACAGCATCCCCGACGTGCCGAAGGTGGTTGGGAGTCCGTTGATTTTGGCGGAATACACGATTCCGGTGCCGCAGAGAGTTCAATAGGCCAGGGCGATGGGTTCGCCTCCCAACACGTCGTTGGCCATCTCATGGGCGTTCACGATTCGAAGCGGGTACGCTCTGTGCTCTCCGTTGATGGACACGCCGAAGACCCGGTCGCTCGGCTGCAGGTAGTCCTGCTCGTCCGCCGAAACAACCGGGGCGCTTTGAAGGTCCGGGATTCCGTCGGGCCGGACGCCTCCCCACGCAATCTCGAATACGTTGATCCGCGAGCCTCGCGCCGCCGGAGCCAGGAACTCGCCGAACCTGGGATCGATAAGGCTCATGAGATAGCTTTTCCACTTCACGTACCCATCGGGGGGATGGTATTCGTCAGCGTTCCTGCCCAGCCACTCCATCCACTCATCCCAGGCGCCCCGGCCGCCCTCTATCTCCTGGCCGGTTATCACCGAGAGGGCCTCGTTGGCCGCCGTCTCCAGCCCCCAGTCTCGAAAGAAGCGGAGCATCTCGATCATCACCGGGACCATCGACTTGTCGTTGTTGGCAACGGCGAGCGTGATGGCCTCCAGCGAGTCGTCGTAGTGAGGGTCAAGGCCCGAGAACAGTTGGAACATATTGTCGGTGGAGTCATAGCCAATCGCAGAAGTCTGACTGGTCGTCGGGGTTTGGGTAGGTGATGCTGTCGGGGTCTGTGCAGGTGAAGCCGACGGCGTCCCGGCAGGTGATGCTGTCGGTGCGACCTCGGTCGGTGCGATCGGCTCTTCAACCGAACAGGCCATGACTATGGCCGCTATAACCCCGGCCACCAGCAGTCCGAAGTGACGCAAGAGCTTACTCAACGAGGTCCTTTCTGGAACCTTCCGACCTGTCCCCTACAGTTGTAACACCGACGATAGTGCAGAGACAAGGGCTGAGAGATGGGGTCGGAAGCAAGGGCGGTGGTGTAACGCTGTTGGGGAGTCCACAAACCGAGGGCTTTGCGTCCAGGACGGGCGCGGGACGTCAGCCTACGGCAGTTCTGACGGGGTCGCCGTAGGCCTCTTGGAGGTACCTGCCGCCAAACTGGACGTAATCGAGATCCTTCATTCAACGGACTCAATCGACACGGAAAACTTAAGTACTCGTGGTCGGTCGACTTGGGTCCGTTTAGGCCCGGTCAAATTGTTAGACACTAGCTTGCCCCACGCCTGCCTGCCGGAGAGGGTGAGGCCGCTGGGAACGGGAGTGGCGCGCCCCCGGGGGATACCAAACCCGGCTAGGCGTTCCGGCACCGAGCTAGACGAGCAGGGATGGACGAGTGGTCTCGTCCATGACGGGTCCGTCCCTGTCAACAGTTGAGGACCCGCCCAGATCGGGGCAAGCCTATCTCCCGTCAACTGAACCACTCCAGCTCGTAGCGGCCTGGTTCGCCGTCGATCTCCCCGTAGGTGGCAAGGTCGAACATTGGAAGTTCGTTGAAATCAGGCATCCATACGAACGGTATCGGCACGTCTCCCAAGTCTCTGCGGGTGCACCCGTGCTCCTTCAGCCACAACTCGGAGACCCACCAAGGCACCGCGATTCGGTGCCCTCCCCCTCCACGGCCATGTGTATGCGGCCCTTTTTCGTTGTCCCGAACTCCCGCAAAGTCGTAAAATGCATGATATGGAGTTGCGCTTTTGAAGGGGAAATATGAGGGACCCGGATACGCTGGCGCCCGCGCAATCACCCAGGCCCACTGCGCCAACCCGCCCGAAAGAATAGAGATCGCCCGCCTGGGCAAGGAGATATACGAGCGGGACATCCGGCACAAGGTCGGAGCAGACCACCACGGAGAGATCGTCTCCATCGACGTGGATACTGGAATCTGGGTCATTGGCGCGGAGCTTCGTGAAGCGGTGTGAAGCGGTAGAGCAGCTGCGGACGCAGCGCCCCCAGGCCATTGATGTCTGGTCATTGCGGGTTGGACACCGGGGGGGTATACAAGTTCGGCGGCAGCGCCTTGCGGAGCGCCCAGTGATCGAGGGGGTGGTGAATCCCGCCTATGAATGTATGTGATCCTTTCTTGTTGCCGCAAACCGACGCAAAATGGTAGAATGCCAATCGTAGAATAGTGCATTAGAACACAGCGCAAAGGGAGTAAGGGATTTGGGCGTTTTCAACTGGCCCATCCGGCTGGAGAGCATGGACGGCCAACGGTCGCTGGAGATAGAGGCGATGGTGGATACCGGGGCCAGCTATACCATCGTGCCCGCCAACCTGCTGCGGGACCTGGGGGTGTCGCCCATCGACAAGATCAGCCTCGTGCTGGCCGACGGGCGTCCTGTGGAGTACGACATCGGGCGCGCTATGGCCACCATCGACGGACGCACTGAGGCCACCCTGGTGGTCTTCGGAAATGACGACGCCCGCGCCCTGCTCGGGGCCTACACGCTGGAAGGGCTGCGCTTGGCGGTGGACCCGGCCCATGGCAGGCTGGTCCCAGCCACCACCGCTTGGGCGTAGAGCGAAGTCCGCCATTATCACAAATGAACGGGAGAGTAGAACAATGTCCAACGCCCCGACCCTAGCCAAATCTGCCGTTAGCGCGACGCTGCGCCGGCGGCGTTTTTCTACCCCCCCCCCCCGATTTTTGCGGACAGGCGGGCAGGTGAGCGTGATGGCGGGCAGCCTCGCCCGGTTCGGACTCATTGCGCTGCTGGCCTTGGCGCTGGGAGCGCTGCTCCTCTTCTCGGCTAGTCCCGTCTGGGCGCAGGCCGTGGACTACGACACGGACGGCGACAACCTCATCGAGGTGTCCAACTTAGCGCAGTTGAATGCCATCCGGCACGACTTGGACGGCAACGGGGACTCCACCCACGCCGACTACACCGGCGCCTTCCCCAACGCGCTCGCGAGCATGGGCTGCGCCGCCACCTGCACCGGCTACGAGCTGACGACGGACCTGGATTTCGACACCGACGGCAGCGGGGCAGTGGACAGCAGCGATACCTACGCCTCATGGATCCCTATCGGCACGTCTGCCAGCCCCTTCGCGGCCACCTTCGACGGCGGCGGGCACACGATCTTGAAGATGACGATCAGAGCCAGCGGGAGCAACGTGGGCCTGTTTGGCAGTACCAGCATTGCCGCGATCATTCGCAACCTCGCGCTGTTGGCGGTTGACATCGACCGAGCTTCCGGACGGCCCCGGACCGATGCGATCGGAGCGATCGTCGGGTTCAACCGAGGCCGGATCGAGCGCAGCTACGCCACGGGCTCGGCGCAGGGGGTCGAGCGGGTGGGTGGGCTGGCGGGCGACAACCAGGGAACGATCGCCAATTCCTACGCCAACGTAACCGCTGGCGGCAGCCGGTATGTTGGCGGCTTGGCGGGTCGCAACCATGGTTCTGCGGCCAGCATCACCAACAGCTACAGCATAGGATCGCAAAGTGCGAAGTCAATGACGTATTCCACGGGCCGCGGTGGCTTCGATTCAGGCATAGTCGGGAGCGAAGGCGGGATAATGGGCGCGAATACCGGGTCCGCTACAATCAGCGCCAGCTACTGGAATTCTCAGACCTCAAGCTCACCCTGGAGTTATGCCGGCATATTTCCCGATAACCTCAAGAAGACCACCGCCCAGCTGCAATCGCCCACCGGCGCCACCGGCATCTACGCGACCTGGGCCGCCGCCATATGGGACTTCGGCACGTCCAGCCAGTACCCGGCATTGTTGTACGACACCGACGGCGACAGCACGCCCAGCGCCTACGAGTTTGGAGGGCAGGGCCGCTCCCTGCCGACGGACTACGACAGCGACGACAACGGCCTGATCGAGGTCGATAGCCTGGTCAAGCTGAACGCCATCCGCTGGGACCTGGACGGTAATGGCGCCTCTACCAACGCGGGCTACGCGCTGGCCTTCCCCACTCCCGCAGTGGGCATGGGCTGCCCCGTCACCGCCACCGATGCCGATGACAACGACTGCCTGGGCTACGAGCTGACGGCGGACCTGGACTTCAACACGGACACCACCGGGAGCTCCGCCGCAGTGGTCGACAGCAGTGACGACTACTGGAACGGCGGGTTGGGCTGGAGCCCTATCGCCAGCGAGAGCACGGCGTACATGGCCGTCTTCGACGGGGGCCGGCACACCATCGCCAACCTGTTTATCAACCGCCCCACGTCGAACATGGTGAACTTCCGTGATGCCAACAAGTCGAACTATGTGGGGCTGTTCGCCAGCCTGATGTCGCCGGGAGAGGTCCGCCACCTGCGTCTGACCGGCGTCTCGGTGACGGGGCGCGGCAACGTGGGCGCGGTGGTGGGCCACATCACCCAGGGCACGGTGAGCAATGTTTCCGCGGCCGGTGAGGTCTCCGCGGTGGGCAGCAGCGGGGGCGACGGGCAGAAGGCCGGCGGCCTGGTGGGAAGCACCGGGGCGAACACGACGGTAATCGAGTACAGCTACTCGACGGCCACGGTGACCGCGGGGGATGACTACGCCGGCGGGTTGATTGGTGAAAGCAAGGGCGAAATCCGGGCCTCCTACGCCACTGGCGCGGCAACCGCCACCGGCAACTACGCCGGCGGCCTGGCGGGCTCGGCCGACTACAGCAGCTCTATCATCGTCAGCTACGCCACCGGCGCGGCCAGCGGCGCCGACCACGTGGGCGGCCTGGTCGGACGGGCTAACGGCGATATCGCCTACAGCTACTCCCGAGGCGCCGCTTCGTCCACCTCCAGCCCCGTCGGAACCAACCTGGGCGGCCTGGTGGGAAGCCAGGTGGGGACCATCATCGCCAGCTATTGGGACGTCACCACCAGCAGCATCGCCGACGACAGCGCCGCCGCCACCGGCGAGGGCAAGACCACGTCCGAGTTGCAGTCGCCGCAGGCCTACGGCAGCGGCGCCGCCATCTACTCTGCCTGGAACGTGGACGTGGACAACGCCGACGGCGACAGCACGACCACCACCGGCGCCGACGACCCGTGGGACTTTGGCACGGCCAGCGAGTACCCGGCGCTGAAGGCAGACTTCAACGGCGACGGCGTCAAATCAGCCGCGGACGGCGACTTCGGCCGTCAGCCCCGCTCCGCGCCGGTGGTCAACAACTCGCCGGCTTTCAGCGACGCCGCCCTGTCGGCCTCCATAGACGAGAACGTCCATGCCGGCCGCAACGTCGGCAACCTGATGACCGCCAACGACCGTGATGGCGACACCCTCGTTTATTCGCTAACCGGCGCCGATGGCGTTTACTTCGCCATTGACCCAAGCAGCGCCCAGATCAAGAGCAAGTTCGTGCTGGACTACGAAAGCAAGAGCAGCTACGTCTTCCAGGTTAAGGCCGTTGATCCCAGCGGCGGCGAAGCAACCATGGAGGTAACCGTCCACGTTAGCGACGAGAGTGAGGGGGCGACTGACTCGGTGGACTACGACATCGACAGCGACGGGCTGATCGAAGTGGACAGCCTGGACCAGCTGGACGCGATGCGCCACGACCTGGACGGGGACGGGGTGTCGACCAACGCCGCCTACTTCAGCAACGCCTTCACCACTCCGGCTGCGGGCATGGGCTGTCCCGTCGCGGACCACGACAGCGACGCGAACACGCCCGACCAGCCGACGTGCACGGGCTACGAGCTGACGGCGGACCTGGACTTCGACACCAACGGCAGCGGCACGGCCAACCTCGGTGATACTTACTGGAACGGCGGCGACGGCTGGGCTCCCATCGGCTCCGACGCCAGCGCATCCACCCAGTACAGTGCGACCTTCGACGGCGACGGCCACAGCATCTCCAACCTGTTCATCAGCCGGAGCTCCACGGATGACGTGGGGCTGTTCGGCGCCGCCTCCGCAACCAGCGCCATCCGCAACGTGGGGCTGGTGGACGTGGCTGTAACCGGCAGCGATTACACCGGCGCACTGATTGGCACTGCTTACGGCGCTGTGGATTCCGTCTACTCCACTGGCAGCGTCACCGGCGCGGGCGATGTGGGCGGGCTGATGGGGTACATGAACAGTGGTGGGACAATGCAGAGGAGCTACTCCACGGCCAGCGTCACCGGCTCGGGCGATGATATAGGCGGGTTGGTGGGCAACAACATCGGCACTCTGACGGCAAGCTACGCCACCGGCGCGGTTACCGGTGTGGACTACGTTGGCGGGCTGGTGGGCGCCAACAGCCGAGCCCTAAACTCTAGCGACTCCGGCTCGATCATCGCCAGCTACGCCACAGGAGAGGTAAGCGGGACCGGCAGCAACGTCGGCGGGCTGGTGGGCGTCAACGCGGGCACCATCACCAACAGCTACTGGGACGTCACCACCTCGACTCAGGCCGACGACGGCAACGCCGCCACCGGCGAGGGCAAGACCACCAGCCAGTTGCAGTCGCCCACGCAGACCAACGGCTACGCGGGCATTTACGCCAACTGGAATCTCAACCTGGACGCCACGGCCGGCGGCGACGACCCGTGGGACTTCGGGACGGCGAGCGAGTACCCGGCGCTGAAGGTGGAGTGGGATGGCGACGGCGCGGCCACAGCCTACGAGTTCGGGCGCCAGGGCCGCGCGGCGCCGGCGGTGGCCGTCGACTACGACAGCGACGACAACGGCCTGATCGAGGTGTCTGACCTGGCCCAGTTGAACGCGATGCGGTGGGACCTGAACGGCGACGGCGCGTCTACGGATGCGGGGTACGCGACGGCTTTCCCCAACCCGGAAACCGGCATGGGCTGCCCCATCACCGCCGCCGACGCCGACGACAACGACTGCCTCGGCTATGAGCTGACGGCGAACCTGGACTTCGACACCAACGGCAGCGGCACGGCCAACCTCGGTGATACTTACTGGAACGGCGGCTCGGGCTGGGAACCGATTGGAACCAGCGCCAGCCGCTTCAACACCGTGTTCGACGGCCGGGGCTACACCATCTCCAACCTGTTCATCAGCCGGGGGGCCACCGACTACGTGGGGCTGTTCGGGGCCGCCGGGGCGTGGATCCGGGCGCGCAACGTGGGACTGGAGGACGCCGCCGTCACCGGCCAGGACAACGTCGGCATATTGCTTGGCGAGACCAACGGCGAGGTGGAGTTCACCTATACCACCGGCAGCGTTGTCGGCAGGGTCCGGGTCGGCGGGCTGGTGGGGAACTCCGGCAGAACCGGCAGCATCGAGACCAGCTATTCCACGGCCTCTGTAACCGGCACGGGCAACTATTCCGGCGGACTGATTGGCCAAAGCAACGGCGCGGTCAAGGCCAGCTATGCCACCGGCGCTGTGGGCGGCGTCCGGGCCGGCGGGCTGGTGGGCCGAAACTACTACTACGGAGCCATCACCGCCAGCTACGCCCGGGGGGCGGTGACCGGCTCCAGCGTGGCGAGGGGGTTGGTCGCCTCCAATCCCATCCTATTTGGTCTACCTGGCCAACCCGACGACACCGGCACGGTCACCGACAGCTACTGGGACGTCACCACCAGCGGCATCGCCGATGACAATGACGCCGCCACCGGCGTCGGCAAGACCACCAACGACCTGGCGACGCCCGAGCAGTCCGACGGCTATGCGGGCATCTATGCCAACTGGAATCTGAACCTGGACAGCACGGCCGGCGGCGACGACCCGTGGGACTTTGGCACGGCCAGCCAGTACCCGGCGCTGAAGGCAGACTTCAACCGCGACAGCGTCAAATCAGCCGCGGACGGCGACTTCGGCAGACAGCCCCGCGCGGCGCCGGTAGTGGCGGTGGACTATGACCTGGACGACAACAACCTCATCGAGGTTTCCACACTGGCCCAGCTGAACGCCATCCGGCACGACCTGGACGGCAACGGGGACTCCACCCACGCCGACTACACCGGCGCCTTCCTCAACGCCGCTGCGGACATGGGCTGCGCAGCCACCTGCCTCGGCTACGAGCTGACGGCGGACCTGGACTTCAACACGGACAAGACCGGGAGCTCCGCCGCAGTAATAGACAGCAGTGACGCCTACTGGAACGGCGGCTCGGGCTGGGCGCCCATCGGCTCCGACGCCAGCGCAGCCACCCGGTACAACGCCGTCTTTGACGGCAACGGCCACACCATCTCCAACCTGTTCATCAGCCGGAACTCCACGAATGACGTGGGGCTGTTCGGCTCCTCCTCCGCCACCAGCGCCATCCGCAACGTAGGGCTGGAGAGCGCCAGCGTAACCGCCAACTCGTACACCGGCGCGCTGATCGGCAGCGCTTACGGCGCGGTGGATTTCGCCTACTCCACTGGCAGCGTTACTGGCAGCAACAGTTATGTGGGCGGGCTGGTGGGTTACTTCGAGGGTGAAATCCAGAGGAGCTACTCCACCGCCGGCGTTACTGGCCTGGACTATGTGGGCGGGCTGGTGGGCAACGCCACCGGTACTACGGTAATCAAGGCCGGCTACGCTACCGGGGCAGTAAGCGGTCGGATCGGAGTTGGCGGGCTGGTTGGCAGTTCCGACGGTGACATCACCGCCGGCTACTCCACCGGCGCAGTAACCGGGACCGGCAGCAATGTGGGCGGGCTGGTGGGCCTACGCGGCGGGGGGACGATCACCAACAGCTACTGGAACACCGATACCAGCAGTCAGACGACCAGCTCCGGCGGCGTAGGCAAGACCACCAACGACCTGGCGACGCCCGAGCAGTCCGACGGCTACGCGGGCATCTACGCCAACTGGAATCTCAACCTGGACAGCACGGCCGGCGGCGACGACCCGTGGGACTTTGGGACGGCCAGCCAGTACCCGGCGCTGAAGGCGGACTTCAACGACGACGGCGTCAAATCAGCCGTGGACGGCGACTTCGGCCGCCAGCCCCGCTCGGCGCCGGTGGTCACTGTGGACTATGACACGGACAACGACGGCCTCATCGAGGTGGACAGTCTGGATAAGCTGAACGCCATCCGCTGGGACCTGAACGGCGACGGGGCGTCTACGAATGCGGGCTACGCGACGGCTTTCCCCAACCCGGCGGCCAGCATGGGCTGCGCCAGCAACACCTGCACGGGCTACGAGTTGACGGCGGACCTGGACTTCGACCAGAGCAACGACAACGCTATCACCAGCGCCGACGCCGCCTGGTGGAACGGCGGCGCCGGCTGGGCGCCCATAGGCACTTGGGGGTCCCCCTTCAACGCCACCTTCGACGGCGGGGGCCACGCCATCTCCCACCTGTACATCAGAAGAAGCGGGTCAAACGTTGGCCTGTTCGGCAGCGCCGGCACGGCCGCGGTCATCCGCAACGTGGGGCTGGAAAACGTGGACATCGACCGCTCAACAGGAGACCCCGTCTTCAGCTCCATCGCGGGGTTGGTGGGGAGCAACCGGGGCGCGGTGGCGCTCTCCTACTCCACCGGCGCAGTTAAGGGACACGAGAACGTGGGCGGGCTGGTGGGCGACAACAGAGGCGCTGTCACCGACAGCTATTCCAGCGTGAGCGTCACGGGCAACAAGGCGGTGGGCGGACTGGCGGGGTTCAACCGGAGCAGCTCGGCCAGCATCACCAACAGCTACGCCGCGGGGGCCGTATCCGCGGTGAGTATGCAGGCAGGCCCCGCCTGGAACGCGGCCAGGACCAAGGGCGGGCTGGTGGGGGAGGCTACTGCGGACGCCACGGTCACCGCCAGCTACTGGGACACGCAGACCAGCAGCCAGGCCGCCAGCGCCGGCGGTACGGGCCAGACCACCAGCGGGCTGCAATCGCCCACCGGCGCCGCGGGCATCTACGGGGCTTGGGCAGCGGCTATCTGGGACTTCGGCACGGCCAGCGAGTACCCGGCGCTGAAGTACGACACCAACGAGAACGGGTTGGCGACCTGGCAGGAGTTCGGGCGGCAGGCGCGGTCGGCGCCGGCGCAGCTGGTGGACTACGACCGGGACGACGACGGGCTGATCGACGTGGATAGCCTGGCGAAGCTGCACGCCGTCCGCTGGGACCTGGACGGCGACGGGGCGTCTGCGAATGCGGGGTATGCGGCGGCCTTTCCCAATCCCGCAACGGGCATGGGCTGCCCCGTCACCACCACCGACGCCGATGACAACGACTGCGCCGGCTACGAGCTGACGACGGACCTGGACTTCGACACCCACGGCAACGACGGCGCCGTTACCGCAGCCGACGCCGCCTACTGGAACGGCGGTTCGGGCTGGGACCCCATTGGTTCTTCGGGCGCCCCATTCGCCACCACCTTCGACGGCGCCGGCCACGCCATCTCCAACCTGTTCATCAATCGGGGGTCCACCGACTACCTGGGGCTGTTCCGTGTTGTCGGCGACGGAGGCCGAATTCGCAACCTGGGGCTGGAGCGGGTGAACATAACGGGCCGAGACTTTATCGGGGCGGTGGCCGGGGAGATGTCCGCCTTCAGCGGCGTTGAGGCCGTCTATGTCACCGGCGCGGTCTCGGGGCGGGATTTGATCGGCGGGCTCATCGGAGAACATCATCCAAACGCCTCGCTGCGCAACAGCTACAGCGCCGCCAGGGTGACGGGGAGCAGCTACGTGGGTGGGCTGCTTGGCTATGTGCCCAGCAGCAATGCCACTGTCTATTACAGCTATGCCCGCGGCGTTGTTACCGGCCGGAATTCGGGCGGACTGCTTTACCCCTCCGCTGACCAATACGGAATCAACGGACAGCAGACCTACTGGGACACGCAGACCACCGGCCAGGCCACCAGCAACGGCGGTACGGGCCAGAGCACCAGCAACCTGAAGACGCCCACCGGCGCCAGCGGCATCTACTCGTCCTGGCCAGTCGCCACCTGGGACTTCGGCACGGCCATCCAGTACCCGGCGCTGAAGTACGACACCGACGGCGACGGGGCGGCGAGCTGGGGGGAGTTCGGGCGTCAGCCGCGCTCGGCCGCCAACGCCCCGCCGCGCTTCAACGCCGCCGACACAACGCCCACCGTGGCGGAGGGCGCGAGGCTGGTGGGGAGCTACCCCGCCTCCGACCCGGACGGCGACGCGCTGACCTACGGGAAGAGCGGCGCGGACGCAACCGCCTTCGACATCTCCGGCGCAGGGGCGCTGAGCCTCGATAGCGCGGCGGACGACGAGGAGAAGAAGAGCTACCGCGTCACGCTGCACGTGCGGGACAGCAAAGACGCCGACGGCCACGCCGATGCGGCCTGGGACGACGACATCGATCTCATCGTCGGCGTCGACGACGACGAGACCGAGTCGCCGGGAGCGCCGACGGGGCTGACGGCGAATCCGATCGCCGAGGGGCTGCGGGTCAGCTGGATCGCGCCGGCCAGGACGGACCAGCCGCCCGTAACCGGCTACGGCGTGGAGTACAAGCTGAGCACAGCCACCGCATGGACCCCGCATCCCCACACCGGGACCGGGATCGACACCCAGATAACCGGCCTGACCGCCGGCGCCACCTACAACGTGCGGGTGCGCGCCCTCAGCCACGAGAACCCAAGCGGCTGGACGTCCGCCAACGGCGTGCCGGCGGCGGCGTGGCAGAGGATGGACTACGACACCGACGACGACGGGCTGATCGAGATTAACTACCTGCATCAGCTGAACGCCATGCGCTGGGACGAGGACGGTGACGGGGCCGGTGGCGGCTCCGACTATGACGCCGCCTTCCCGGACGCGGCCCCCGGCATGGGCTGCCCCAGCGGCTGCACCGGCTACGAGCTGGAGGCGGACCTGAACTTCGACACCAACGGCCGCGTCGGCGCCGACTCCGGCGATGACTACTGGAACGGCGGCATGGGCTGGGCGCCCTTCTGGTACTACGGGATTTTCGAGGGGAACCGGCACACCATCTCCAACCTGTACGTCGACCGGCCAAACCAGGACTACGTCGGGCTGTTTTCCACCGCCGGCATCCGCGAGGGCGGGGTCGAGTACGGCGAAGTCCGCAACCTGGGGCTGGAAAACGTGGACGTAACCGGCCGGGAGTACGCGGGGGGCCTGGCGGGCCGGGCCTACGGCTCGGCGCGCCGGGTCTACACCACCGGCGAGGTGATGGGGGAAAAGATGGTGGGCGGTCTGGTGGGAGAAGCCCGCGGCCTGATCAGCGAGACCTACTCCAAGGCCGATGTATCCGGCGACGGTTGGGAGAGCAGCAACGTCGGGGGGCTGGTGGGGTACCTGAGACTGGGGACGGTCAAGGCCAGCTACGCCACCGGCGACGTGTCGGCTGTGACCTGGGTCGGCGGGCTGGTGGGCCATAACTCCAGCTCGGACGACGGGGGCATCATCGCCAGCTACGCCACCGGCAACCTGGGCTTCGGCGGGCTGGAAGACACGGGTTCGATCCCGGGGCGGTGGGTAGACGGCTTCAGTTCCCGATACTATCTCCCCTACACGCCGACCTGGGTGGGCGGACTGGTGGGCGACAGCAGCGGCCCGGTTGTGGCCAGCTACTCCACCGGCGGTCACCCGATCAGCCTGGCCGGATTCCAGCCCGGGGAGCGCAAGGACCGCTCCCGGCGGGACCTCGCCTACATGATGGAGGTCCACTGGAAAATCGGCGGACTGATCGGCAAGAGCTACGGCGGCCAGGAATACGACAGCTACTGGGATATCCTCACCTCCCGGCATCGGCCCGGGGACGACAAGTGGGTCTACGGCGAGGGCAAGACCACCGAGGAGCTGCAATGGGTCACCGACTATACGGGCATCTACGCCAACTGGGACGTGGACCTGGACGGGGACGGGATCGGCGATGACCCGTGGGACTTCGGGTCCAGCGCCCACTACCCGACGCTGAAGGTGGACTGGGACGGCGACGGCACGGCCACGGCCTACGAGTTCGGAGGCCAGGGCCGGTCGTTGAACGATCACGTCCCCTCTGTAGCTGTAGGCGGGGGTGTGTTCGAGGTCACGGCGCCGGAGAACACCCCGTCCGGCGCTCCCATATTCGGCGTCACGTTGCCCCTGGCGCCCGCGGACGACTTTGCATACTCTGTGTTTAGAGACCCTGAGTGGCCCGATGGGGATCACTTCGACATCGACACCTTTACCGGCCAACTTTCTACCAAGGGCGCGCTGGACTACGAGAGCAAGGATACCTACCGGCTCCGCATAACAGCCGTTCGCCCCGGCGTCCCCAGTGATACCTGGCCCTCGACCGGGATAATCATCCGGGTAACCGACGTTGCGGAGCCGCCGGGGCCGCCCACGGGCGTGACCATCGTCCCCCACAAGGGAAGCCTGGAGGTCTCCTGGACCGCTCCCGACATGACGGGCAAGCCGCCGTTGCGCATCTACGAGGTAACGTACTATCACGACGGCGATAAGGCGAAGATCACGGATACTACGACCTACACCATGACCCATCTGACGCCCCTGATCACCTACGAGGTGCGGGTGCGGGCGCGCAACGTCGACGGCTGGGGGCCGGACAGCGCGGTGGTCCTCGGGACCCCCTATTGGTTTGCGCCATCGGCGGCGGCGACCGGGGCGGAGCCGGGGACGCGACTGTTCCGGCGGTCGGCGCCGCCGCCGGGACAGCCGGCCAACCTCCGGGCGACGCCCCAGGAGGACGGCTCGACGCTGGTGACCTGGGACGCGCCGACCGAGGCCGAGGACGATACCTTCTACCGGGTGCGGCGCCGCGTGGACGCCGCGGACAGCAGCTACACCGTCATCGCCCGGCGGGTCGAGGCTGCCGGCAGCGACGGGGTGGTGGAGTACCGGGACGAGGGGAACGGCCGGGAAGCCGGGCAACGCTGCCTCTACTCGGTGCGGGCCTTCGACGGAGACGGGGAACCCCTGGGCCGCTGGACCCCAGGGGTGCGGGACAACCGTCCCCCGGCCTTCGCCAGAGACAGCGCGGCAGCCTTCACGGTGGCGGAGAACACGGCGGCCGGTACGGACATCGGCGACCCGGTGACGGCCGCGGACCCGGACGACGGGGACTCGCTGGTCTACCTGCTGGGCGGCGCCGACGCCGACCACTTCGCCATTGACCCCGACAGCGGCCAGCTCAGAACCAGTGGCGCGCTGGACTACGAGTCCCGGGACTCCTACGCGGTGACGGTCATCGCCGCCGACGGCGCGGGGCTGTGGGCCGGCCTGGACGTAACCATCACGGTAACCGACGTGAAGGAAGCCCCGGGCCAGCCGGACGCGCCGGAGATCATCAACATCAAGGAGACCTCCTTCCGCGTCACCTGGACGGCGCCGGCGGCGGGTTCTTCCGCCATCAGCGGCTACGGCATCCAATACAAGCTGACCTCAGAGGCTGATTCGGCCTACGCCGACGCTAAGCCGACGAAGAGGGGAACCGTAACCGGCTACAACCTGGTGGACCGGAGCGGGCAGAGCATCACCGCCGGAACGTCCTATGACGTGCGGGTGCGGGCGAAGAACGCCGAGGGGTGGGGGGCTTGGTCAGATGCGGCCACTGCCGTCACCGCCAGCCCCGACCCGTCGGACACAACGCCGGGCCAGCCGGACGCGCCGGAGATTAGCAACATCAAGCAGACCTCCTTCCGCATCACCTGGACGGCGCCGGCGGCGGGTTCCTCCGCCATTACCGGCTACGGCATCCAGTACAAGTTGAGTTCGGAGGCAGATTCCGCCTACGCCGACGCTAAGCCGACGAAGAGGGGGACCGTAACCGGCTACAACGTGGTGGACCGGAACAGCCAAGCCATCACCGCCGGAGCGTCCTATGACGTGCGGGTGCGGGCGAAGAACGCCGAGGGCTGGGGCCCCTGGTCAGACCCAGCCACTGCCGTCACCGCCAGCCCTGCTCCGCCGGCCAACAACCCGCCGGTCTTCGCCGCCAGCACGGCAGAGGTCAGCGTGGCCGAGAACACGGCGTCGGGCACGGCTATCGGCGCCGCCGTCACCGCCACGGACCCCGACGTCGGGGACACGCTGACCTACACCCTGGGTACGACGGCGGACGACGGCCACTTCGCCATAGACAGCGGCACAGGGCAGTTGTCGACCAACGGCGCGCTGGACTACGAGGCCAAGGACTCCTACACGGTGACGGTAACCGCCACCGACGGCGGCGGGCTGACCGCGAGCATCGCCGTGACTGTCAAGGTAACCGACGTGGCGGACACAACGCCGGGCCAGCCGGACGCGCCGGAGATTATCAACGTCAAGGAGAATTCCTTCCGCGTCACCTGGACAGCGCCGGCGGCGGGTTCCTCCGCCATTACCGGCTACGGCATCCAGTACAAGTTGAGTTCGGAGGCAGATTCCGCCTAAGCCGACGCTAAGCCGACGAAGAGGGGGACCGTAACCGGCTACAACGTGGTGGACCGGAACAGCCAAGCCATCACCGCCGGAGCGTCCTATGACGTGCGGGTCCGGGCGAGGAACGCCGAGGGGTGGGGCGAGTGGTCGGAGGCGGCCATCGCGGTCACCGCCAGCCCTGACCCGCCGGCCGACACGACGCCGGGCCAGCCGGACGCGCCGGAGATCAGCAACGTCAAGGAGACCTCCTTCCGCGTCACCTGGACAGCGCCGGCGGCGGGTTCTTCCGCCATCAGCGGCTACGGCATCCAGTACAAGCTGAGCTCGGAGGCAGATTCCGCCTACGCCGACGCGAAGCCGACGAAGAGGGGGACCGTCACCGGCTACAACCTGGTGAACCGGAACGGACAGAGCATCACCGCCGGAACGTCGTATGACGTGCGGGTGCGGGCAAGGAACGCCGAGGGGTGGGGCGAGTGGTCGGACCCGGCCATCGTGGTCACCGCCAGCCCCGACCCGCCGCCCGACACCGCCCCGGCCAACGGGGATGAAGCGGAAGCCGATGACAGCGGGCAGGAGGAGTCGGCAGATGCGGCTGGTTCCTACCAGGCTACAGCCTACTTCGTCCAGGGCCGGGTCTGGTTAGAGTGGGACGACGTTGACGGGGCGAAGCGCTATACGGTGCAGAAGAACGGCCAGTTGATGCCTGGGTGGTTCATCGCAACGGCTTTCTTCGACGGCGACGTGGAGGAGACCACCCGGTACGAATACCGGATCACCGCCTACGACGGCGAGGACAACGTGTTAGCAGTGATGACAGCGGCGACGGGGGCGTAGCCGGGAGACGGGTGCGCCCAGGCAACGTGCTGGCGGTGATGAGGGCGACGGCTCGGCGCTTGCTGGCTTGGGACGCGCTGGCCGAGGCCGATGATGATGGCTTCTACCGGGCGCCCCGCCGGTGGCAGAACGCCGATGACGATGGCGGCAGATCAAAAATTGACTTTACCTGGCCTCTCTCGGAGAGCGCTACAGCTTAACAACCAAGTTCAAAGACGGTACTCCCTACCGTCAACTCAGGCCCCACTCACGGAGACTGCGAATCGCAGGAGTGGGCTGCTAGATTCCGTTGTCTGCCATAGGACTCAGGTCTACCGCCCATGAGTATCGGAGTTTTTGGTGTCTATTGTGTACTGCGAATGTTCCAACTGGAGTTGAGGCAAGCCCTAACCGATCTCGGACTACAAGAACAGGTGTCGCTGGACACGTCCTGATGAAATCTGGGAGAGGACCGGCTCGATGCCGAGACAGCGAACCCACCACAGCATAAGAACGTATGACTTCCCTGACGACTTCCCGCAGCGCCTGGTGTGGTTCAAGCATGCGTCCGGTCTGTCGTGGGCAGAGATCGCCCGCCGCCTCGGGATCGATCCCATCACCATAAGACGCTGGTGGAAGCGCGGAGTGCGCCCCAATTATAGGCATCTGAAGGCCCTTCACGACCTGGCCGACAGCCTGGGACTCGGTCATCTGTTCACCGACTGAGACGACCTGGCAACCACAGATTCTGAAACGCAAAAAGGCGCACATATGGGTGATAGGGCTGGTGTCCTAGCCAGAGCAAGGTCTTCCAGGTAGCCATTCACGCTTCTCCGGTCGTCGGCAAAGGTTTCGACTCCCCACATGGTCTTCTCCTCTCTGGCATCAGTGTCAAACAGGTGCATCTCCCGAACTTCGTACCTCCTGTTGGTCTCTGACGTCACCTTCATGGTCTCACCTTCGCGGGACTTCATCGGCTGCCCTCCCTTTCCTGAAACGCAAAAAGTCCGCATATACTGATGGGCGGGGAAGACCGTCGCTCTTATCTGCGACGGCCTCCCCCGTGTCTCTGCGGTCAGCGCACCGCACCGGCCGCTTTTCTTCCGGTTGCGGTTCCTCGGCTTGAACAGCCAAGGCCCCTAGAACAGCCTCAGCGTCTCGGGTTGCTGCTGGTCTATCCCTCCTTCGGCGGCCCCGGCCTGCGTTGCTCCCTGCCCACGTGCGGCCCGGCGCCTGGCCGGGGGAGCGGGTCTCTCGTGCGCCGGGTGCTTGGGTTCGTCCTCCCACTTGGCTCTCGCCCGTTCGATCACCGCCGAGACCTCCTGGGTCAGCCCGGAGAGCTCAGCGTCATCGAAGGACTCGATGTGCGGGTCTGACGAGGGCCGTTGCACCCCGATGATGGCCCTGCCGCCCTTGATGGACACGACGACCTTCAGGTCCTCGGACGAGCCGCTCTCGTCTTCAGCGGCCTTCTCACCGGCGTCGTCAGCGCCCTGCGGGTCCTGTTCGGTCTCCTCGTTGGCGTCCTGCTCGTCGGCCGCAGCGGCTTCCGTGTCGTCCGCCGCATCGCTGAAGAGACTCTCGTCGGCGCTCGGAGCATCCGAACGGGTTGCTTCCGTTCCGTTGTCGTCAGGCATGGTTGCTCCTTTCCTTGATGGTTCTCTGGCTGAGTTCACGAGCGCGACTGTCTCCTGATCTCGCCGAGGGTCTGCGGCGCCCAGTACAAGTCGCGCTCCACGGCGGGGACACTGCCGAACGCGGTCGCCTCCGCCAGCTCGGTGAGGTCGAAGTAGCCGAGCTCCGCCTCGAACCCCTCGACGAGGCCGAAGCACAGTCCGGTCTCGGACTCCCACTCGGTGATGTACCAGCGCCAGCCGTTGTACGGGCTGAAGAGTTTCACTCTGGCAACGACGGCGTCGGGGGCGTCCGCCCCGTCATTGGCGTACAGGGGCGGTATGGTGTCGGCGAGCTCCTTGGTCATCAGCTGGTGTCCGCGTGGCCCGCTGTGGTTGTCCTGCCAGGTCTTGGCGGTCGTGGTGGTTGCTTCTTGGTCAAGCATTGGTTTCTCCTCTCTTGTCTGTTCTCTGAATGGGTTCGTGAATGCGGTGATCTAGGACGCCAGCTCGGAGTCGGTCCGCACCACACGCGCCACCGCCTCCGGGGTGGCGTAGGTCGGCGTGACCGTTCCCTGCTCCATGTCCAGGTAGAGGCCCATGAAGGGGCAGGTGCCCGCCGCCATGCGGCGGACCACCTGTAAGACCAGCGACGCCATCATCTGGTTGATGGTGGGGTCCTGGTCGGTGAGGTCCAGGGCCGCCGCGCAGTCCACGTCCGGCGGCGTGGTCGACACCGCCGTCAGCAGGTCGGGCCGCTGCACCGTGGGCGCGGGGAGCAGGTGGCAGGTCTGGTCGACGAAGGCTTGTTCGTCCCCGAAGTCCCGGTCGGCGACGTTGCCCACCAGAACCTGCCCCCAATTGGTGTCGTTGCCCGCGTCGATGAGCCACCGGCGCGGGTCGCCCGGCAGGGACTCGGCCATCGCCCTGCGCGCCGCGGCGTTGTCGGCGCAGCCGATGAGCAGGGAGTTCCCGTAGGAGGGAAGGCCGGGGTAGCGGCCCCCATCGGACTGGGAGTCCTCCTCCCGGAAGGCGTAGACCGAGTAGCCCACGGGTCGCCGGAAGGCCCTGGCCAGCCGGTCGGCGAGGGCCTGGCTCTTGAACTTCCCCACGTCCTCTGCGTAGAAGTTCTGGCGCAGCAGGTTGTGGGGCTCCACCCGGTCGTGGTCGACCAGGACGATGGTGGCCTGCCTGCCCTGGAAGAGACGGCAGAGGCCCTCGGCAACGAAGCCGCCGGTCCCGCCGCAGCCGACCACGGTGATCCACGGGTTGTCGAGCAGGAATGCGTTGTCCAGGTAGTAGGGCATCTTCAGTTCACCTCCTTGTCGTTCGATTAGCCTGTTCGATTGGTGTTTCGTGTCGACTCCGGCTCTTCGTCCATGAGCCGGACGCCGGGGTCCGGGCCGCAGAACACCTGGGGCCAGTCCAGCGGGGCGAAGTGGCCGTAGACCCCGACCCGGAGCCGCAGCTCAGGCCAGGGAGCGTCGAGGCGTCCGGCGACGCCGTAGGTAAGGTAGGCTGCCGGCGAGTTGCTCCGGTTGCCCGAAGCACTTTTCCGTCGGCCCCCTTCCGAACCGGACGTGACACTTTCGCGTCATCCGGCTCTCCAGTGTCCTTATGTCCTTCGTGTGGCTGTGACCTGCTGCCGTCCTGCGTGGATGTCCACGTGACAGCTTTGGCAGACCACCAGGGTCTTGCGCTGACGCGCCATCATCAGCTTTGCCCATTCAGGGGCGTCTTTCCGTCCCTTCCGTCCGAGATGCTTGAGCGCCCGAACGTGGTGGACTTGTATCCGCTCCTGCGACTCGCACAACTCACAAGTGTCGGCCAGCAACCGCTGTTCTAGTTCGGTACGCTGGTTCCACACGCGAGCGGGGCTGTCGTCGAGCATGGCCGTCTTCTGACGCGCTAGTGAGATGCCACCCCACCGTGCTACTCGTGGCGTCTTGCCCCCGCCTTGCCCAACCGTGACCTGGAGCACCTTTCGAGGCCCCCGGTCAGTCTGCATGGTGGTCTTGTATCGCCCGTAAACCTTGGGGACGCTGACGCGTAGTTTTGTCGCCAGCGTCTTGGTCAACGAGGTTTCCATTACCCACTTCAGTCGGTCGAACGTGCGCAGGTTCGAAGCGTACTGGTAGTACTGCACGAGTCCCCTGTACTCGTTCTGGTAGCGCGCCACGATGCTGAATACCGAGTCGCGGCTCCGCTCCATCCGAGCCATTGGTTTCCCATGCTTCATGTAGAGTGAGCACTTGTCGTGCACCACCGATGTCGGCACGCGTAGCTTGACTATGCCGTTGATTGAGCGGCGGCCCTGCTTGTCGCGTTTCTGGTCGGAGTGCATGACGCCCACTTCGTAGCCTGGAAAGCGGGCGGCTCCGGTTCGCCCGTGCGTCACCAGCGTCTTGGTCTCGGACATTTCGAGTTTCAGCCGGTCTCGCAGGAACTCGCCAATCTGCCGCTTCACCTCGTCGGCTTCGCGTCGTGGGCCGGAGAAGCCAAGCAGGAAATCATCGGCGTACCGCACGTATCGCAGGCGTCGGTAGTTGGGATCCACAGGGTCAACGGACGGCATGGCCTGCAACTTTCGCCGCAGCTCTGCCGCTCGTTGCTGTTCCCCTTTGGTGTCCCAGTACTTGGCCTGTCTCCACAAGTTTTGGTACGTTCTGTTTCTCCGTCGCTGGGCTCCATGCGTGTTTGCCGGTTGGAGCACCGTTTCGATGTACCTGTCCAGTTGGTCAAGGTAGATGTTGGCCAGGATGGGGCTGACCACGCCGCCTTGCGGTGTACCGCTCAGCGTCGCGTTGAATTGCCAGTCCTCCATGTATCCGGCTTCCAGTAATCCCGCGATCAGGCGTAGGAACCGGTTGTCGTGGAGCCGTTCCCTTAGCACGTCCAGCAAGACCTGGTGGTCCAGCCGGTCGAAGCATTGGGCGATGTCTCCTTCGATGAACCATGTGGTTCCTGACCAATTCTGGTCGATTTCCGCCAGCGCGGTGTGGCACCCTCTCCCTGGCCGGAAGCCGTGGGAGCAGTCGGAGAATTGCGGCTCGTAGTAAGCCTCCAGGATGAGCCGGATGACTTCCTGAACCAGCTTGTCCGACCAGTCGGGTATGCCCAGCGGACGTTTCTTCCCGTTGGGTTTGGGAATGTAAACCCGCCGTACCGGTGTCCACCGATACCGTTCGAAGCGCATTGCCTCGATGATGGTGTCGATGTCCTCCATCTTCATCCCGTCCACGGTGTTGCCCTTCACGCCGGGAGTCATTGCCCCGTCGTTCTTGTAGAGCTTGCCGTAGGCCAGAAGGTAGAAGTCCTTGTTGAACAGGTGCCGATAGATGCGCTCCAGCGGCTTTCCCTGTTTGCCACGTTGTTGGATGATTCCCAAGACAGCTTCGGCGTTGCGCATCTCGCGCACCTCCTTCTGTTAGGTTTCTAGACACCTGCCCCCCTTCGCCATGTGGACGGCTTTCCCGTCCTCGGACTACTACGGGGGCTCCGTTCCCATAGGACTCGCGTCCCGTAGGGAATCCCGTGTTTACGCAACCTAGACGTGATAGCACGACGTAGGTGCCCCGTTCATTTCCTTGAATGGGGTCATTCCCCATCGCCCGCCGGACGAAAGCTTCCGCCAACCCGCATCTGGTTGGCGTATTCCGACGGCCCCGAAATACAGGCGTTGTATCGGGGGCTGGGGCTTTGCAGCGCTGGAAACTGGGGTTCAAGCAATCAAGCCTTCACCGTATCGTGCGAGTCTCGCGGTACGAGGCCCTAAACGCCTTCGTTGCTACTACCGCTTCGACGACATGCTATTGTTCCATTCGGCTTTCGCCGTCAGGTAAGTCGTTGACTCAGGAGTGTTCTTTCGAACTCCTCCTCCCTGTGGGAGGAATCTAGGGTTGCGCCGACACGGCGCACATGCGGAAGCCCTGCTCGTCCCGGTCGTCGACGGCCGAGAAGAAGGCGCGTGAGCCTCCGTGGGAGTGGAACTCGGCGACCACCCCGGCAGGGGGCTGATACGCGAGTCTCGTTGCGGTGCCTGCCTGCTGGGGGACCACCAGCCGGTAGCCTTGCCCGTCCCAGCGCACCGCGAAGAACCGCTCGGTGTCCGGGGCGTCCTGGAACCAGCGCAGCCCCACCTCGAAGAGTTGCGCCGGGATGGGGCCGTGCGTGAGCTCCACCTTCTCGGCCACGGGAGCGAGCCCGCGAACCGTGCCGGGGCCGACCAGCACCCGCGCCGTCAGGTGGGCGCTCTCGGACTGGACGTAGACGCCCCCCGATCCCAGCACGTAGTCGTAGCCGATGCCCTGGACTCCCGCGAGGCCGCCGGGGTGGTTCACCAGGTAGCCCACCGGCCCGACGCTAGCGGTAGCCACGTCTCCCTTCGGAGACCGCCATCGCCTGGGCCATCGTGCACTGGGGAACCAGGTCCTCAACCGGGTACTCAGTCTGTCCATCTATCTCCTCCCATAGCGCTTGCAGGTTGTCGGCGTGCTTCTTCGAGCGGTCCCGTGAATCGCCGGTAAGCGAGAAGTAGGACTGGAAGAAGGACTCCGGTATCAGGTCCACCTCCTCGGGGAACCTGTGGCTTCCGGGGCAGACCCTCCCGTCTCTGAAGACGTTGAAGGCGGGGGCCCGGAAGAGATGCTGCTCGGTGTCGGTTGGCCGCTGTGTTGCGGCGTAGACCCAGGGCGGGCGCCCCGGCGAGCAGACGAAGACCAGCCCCGGCATGGGAAGCCGGAGCCGGGCGGGAGGCTTGAATGCCTCCCGTTGCAGGGCCACCGACCAGACCTGCGGCGGCCTCCACAGGGCCACCACCTGCCCGGTCTCGCCCTGGTTCCACCAGAGGGCCTCCTGGGGCAGCAGCCCCGAGGAGAAGCCCAGGTGCTGGGTGAACACGTTGGCGATCTCGTCCGCCGATACGGTCCTGACCCAGGCGGAGTCGTTCTCGAAGCCCCGTAGGAGGATGGTCTCTCCGTAGACCTCCAGCTGCAATTTCAGGTCGTCCCTGGGCGCATCCGCCGGTCCCGGCAGGGACCATTGGGTCGTGTCGGTGTCGTCACTCATGATCGTTGTCCTCCTTTGCTTGTTCGGGGAGCCGCTCCAGGACGAAGTCCAGCATCTCGGCGAAGCGGCCCGGAAGGTCTTCCTCCAGCCAGTCGGTCAACCGGCTGACCGCGTCCATGAGGGCGCTGGCCTTGCGCCACTCCTCCGTCCCCTCCTGGATGATGTCGTCGTCCCAGGGGTCGGAGAAGCCGTCGTACGATCCGTCCTCATAGGTGTGGTCGAGGAAGAAGTTGCCGGTCTCGGCCAGGACCCAGGAGCAGGCTTGCGCCGCCCCCTCGAACCTCGTCCCCTTCAGCGCCTCGTTGAGGTCGTCCAGGGGTATTCCGCCTTCGGGGATTCGGAGCAGGGTCTCTTGCGGGATGCGTTCGGCGGCCGACTCCAGCCATGCCACCCGTATCCCGTCGGGTCCGTCGTAGTAGGCGTCGGCGGGCTTGACCAGGAGGGTCATGGCCGAGAGGCCCTCGCGGTAGCCGTCCCACATCTCGTGGAGGCCATCGTAGCCGAAGCCCATCAGGTCGAAGGGGATGCCCTGCCTCAGCCAGGACCACGGAGGTTGTTCCCCCTCCTCCTCCGTCCAGAACTCGATCATCGGCGCGTAGAGGGGGAAGTGCTTCTCGCCGAAGAGATTGGCGAAGCGCTCCACCCTCCCGCGTACGTCGGGGGCCGAAAGCGCCGCCTCCGCCTCTTGGGGAAAGAGACGGCGCACCAGCCCCACGAACCAGGCGTAGTCGTCCGCGTACCCGACCAGCGTGACCAGCTCCCGCAGCGACGGCGGACGCCGCAGGAGCAGTGTTGCAAGGCCGCTCAGTTGCGCCGGGGCCGCAGCTGCCATTTCAGCGCCTCCAGAAGGCGTCCCGTGGACGCGGCGTAGTCCTGGGCCTGGGTGCAGGCCATCTCCACGTCCTTCTGGCGGGAGGCGTCAGCGTCCAGGTCGAAGGAGCCGTCGGGCCGTGTGAGCTCCGCCGTGAGCTCGATGATGCTGAGGTCCACCGGCGGCGTCGCCGCCAGCAGGCCGGTGAATATCCGGTTGTCCATCGGACTTCCTCCTCTAGCTCCGTGCGTGGGTGCAGGCGCCCTTGGTGCCCACCCGCCGCTGGAACTCGTAGATGGTGTCTTCTCCCCTCTTGGTCTCCTTCACCGAGGCGTTGGCGATCTCGCCGTAGAAATCGCTGAGCGTTGCCTTCACCTGGTCGACGGTCATCTCGGGGTCGGGGTCCGGGAACTCGCGGTCGTCGTAGACAAAGATGCGTGCCATTGGTTCATCTCCTTTGTGCGTGTTGTGTTTCGCTGCGTTTCCACCTGCGGGGAGGCCGCCGCTCCACTGGCGATGACCTCTCCCGTGTCCTTGCGGTCTAGCGTCCCGCGCCGACCGGCTCTTCCTCCCGCTCCTGTTCCACCGCCCACGCGAACAGGGACAGTGACGGGGCCTGGGTCTTGCGGCCCCTGGGCTTGACCGGCTCCTCGGCCATGAACTCCGCCCAGGAGAACAGCGACTGCTGCGCCTCCGGGGCCTCGTCCCCGTATCCAGTACGGGGCAGGCTGTGGTGGCCGTTTCCGTTGCCGTTGGCGTGGCGGCCGTTGACCGGGACAAGCTCGACCGTCGGCCCGATACCGTCGGCGTGGTGGCCGTTGCCGTTGGCGTGCTTACCATTCCCGTTGACCGAGACCGTTTCCGGCTCGATCTCGACGACCTTCCAGCCGTCGTCCACCAGCAGCTCCTCGGCCTCGCTCTCGGCGTTCCTGGCCTGGGCGAACACCTCCTCCATCGTCTCGGCCTCGTCCTCCTCGTCGCCGCTGACGATCCTGCGGGCCAGGGCCATCATCATGTCGTCGCCGTCGTCGCCGTAGGCGGCCAGCCCGTCCTCCGGCAGCTCGCCCTCGACGGCCAGGGAGCTCTGCATCTTCTTCGCCACCAGCTTCAGCGCGTCGGCCTGCAGGGTGTTCCGGTAGGACATGAACACCACCTTCACCGGGCGGGTCTGCCCAATGCGCCACGACCGCCGCGACGCCTGCCGGACCACGTAGACCGAATAATCCGTTTCGTCCCAGACGATTGTCGGGAAGTCGATCAGGTCGAGGCCGGTCTGCACCAACCTGGGGTGGCAGATGAGGACGTCTATGCCCTCGTTCACCTTGTCGGCGACCCACTTCTCCCTGCGGTTCGGGGCCACCGCGTCGGCCTTCATCACCGCCACCCTGAACCCGTGCCGGGTGAGGAAGTCGTCCATCCGCCCGGTGATGTCACGCGTCCCCGTATGGGTGACGTAGACCAGCACTCGCCGTCCCTCCATCCGCTCGGCGGCCACCAGGTCGATGAGCGCCTTCTCCTTCGGGTAGAGCTTCTCCTCGGACAGGGGCGGCGCCTGCACGATCACGTCGCCCGTCCTGGGATCGAAGACCGTCTCCCCCCTTGTGCAGCCGTCCGGGTAGGCGAGGAGGGTTTGCAGGTAGGTCGCCAGCAGCCGCTTGGAGCCGCTCTTGAGGGCGGCCGCCAGCTCTTTCTTCAGCTCTTCGAACACGTGGTTGTAGGCGCTGCGCTGGGAGTACCCCGTTGCGTCCTGCTCCGCGTCCATCGAGGAGAGCAGGATCTGCTCGTCGTAGGGGGGCAGGCCGGAGGCAACGTCCGCCAGTCTGAGGAAGACGGTGTTCCCGATGATGTGGAACAGGGCGCTGGGAACGAGTCCCGGCCTCTCCCTGGTGACCTTGCGGTAGCTGCGGCGGCGGCTGTTGCGCCCGTCCTCCACCGCGTCGTCGGGCTTGCCGACGGTGACCTCCTCGAAGCCGTACCGCTGTATCCAGCGGCGCTCGTCGGAGCGCCCGAACTCCGTCCTGATCTCCGGCGAGAACCGGTAGAGCAGGTGGAAGATGGTCGAGGAGTACCCGCCGAGCAGCGTCCCGGTCAGGCTGAGGGACTTGCCGCACACGTCTGCGAGGATGCCGGCGGCGATGCCCTGGGCGCTCCCTCGCCCCTTGAATTCATGCACCTCGTCGCCGATCAGCAGGTCGAAGAAGCCCTTCATCCTGTGCTTGATGTAGTCGGCCAACGGATAGCGGGCCGGGCCGGACCTGTCGACCTGCCACAGGGGGGCGGCGCAGTCTGCGCAGGTGTGCTTGCGGCGGTTCAGGTCGGCGAACGTCAGCGGCACGCCGTCCTTGTCCACCACCTGCGCCGTGCAGTCGGGGCAGCAGGGTACCCGGAAGGGCTCCCCCGTCTCCTCCTCCCGCAGGAGCCTTCCCTTCGAGACGGCCCACCGCTGTATCACGGCGGGCATCCATCGGTAGGACAGCTTGGCCTTCTCACGGCTCATCACCGCGAAGAGGGGGCCGGAGCCGACGGAGAGGCGAAGCCGCTCCAGGTCGGTGATGGACTCGACGATGGCGGCGCGGACGCCGGGCACCGTCTGCTCCACCTCCCGCTTCCACTTGGGGACCAGGTGGGGCGGGCAGATGATGAGCACCCGCTGGAAGCCCGCCATGTATGCGGCCGCCGCGCCGATGAAGGTCTTGCCGGTGCCCATCTCGCCGACGACCGTGGTGCCCCGGTGGGCCTTCAGGGAGAGGGCCGCGCCCCTGATGGCGTCGGCCTGCGCCCCCAGGGGCTTGCGGAGCAGCCTGGGGATCGTGCCGCCGTTCTCCGAGGGCCGGTAGAGCGGCGGGTAGGACTCGACAACCCTCTTGGCTATCGCGTCCTTGAACGTGTCGATGAAACCTCCGAGGTTCATGTCAGTCGTCCTCCTTTTCCGTGGTGGGCCGGAGGACGACGCCGGGAACCTAGACGCACCACGTCCCCGGTGGGGACACTTGTGAGTCGCGGGTCCCCGGAAACGTCCCCAGGCGGTTGCTTGAACGTGCGAACCCGCGGCAGTCGGCGGGTCTCGTGAGTGCGGCTCGGTGCGAGCCGTCTATGCGGCTTTCAGGGCCTCCCTGCGGGCGGTCTCGGCGGCTTTTGCGTCGTCGTAGCAGCGTCCCGTCAGGTGGTACGCCTTCACCGGGGAGGACACGGCCCTGCCGTAGTCGTCGATGTCCACCGAGGCGGTCTGCATGGCCGGTTCGCCGGGGGCGATGGGCTGCCCGCACCGGCAGCAGGCTTCGAGGGGCATGGTGGTCTGCATCTTTCGACCTTCCTTTCCTTGATAAGAGGGGTCTTCAGGGTCGTTCCGATAGAGCGAAGGCCCCGCAGGTCGAATGGACCAACGGGGCCTCGTTGCGCGGCTCGGGGTGAGCCGTCCGAGCTAGGCGGCGATGTCCTCGATCCGTCCGTCGCCCAGGTCGAGGGCCACCACGGTCGTCGTCAGCTTCTCGCGGTGGACCTCCTTCTCCGGGGCGTCCTCGACCATCACCATGTCCTTCGAGGTGCGGCCCTTGACCAGGATGCGCCTGTCGTCGGCTTCGAGCACCAGGTTGTCGAGGAAGCCCGCCGCCACGAGCATCGCCATGTGCCCCCGTCGCAGGGGCATGAGCGGCCGGGTGCGGCTGTCCTTCGCGGGCCACAGAGAGTCGGTTATCTCCGTGCTGGCCCAGAGCCCGGACCGGCGAGCCTCAGCCGCCGCAGCGGCCGGATCGACGGTGCGGGTGGTGAACAGGACGTCGCCGCTCGGCGTCGTGGCGGGGGTGTACTCCGCGTAGGAGTAGGAGTTGCGCTGGGAGCGCAGGGGCTCCGGCTCCCCCACCGCCCACTCCAGCGCCATGCTCTCGGCTGTCGCGTCGGGAACGGGATCGGCCTTGCGGTAGCCCATCAGGACCACCTGGTCGAAGACCTCCCGCTCCGGGTCGGGAAAGGCCCAGCACCTCATCCGCCCGTAGTGGGTGGAGAGATACCGGGCCGAGACCGCGAGGCGCTGCCGTGGCACGATGAAGACCAGCAGGCCGCTCTCGGCCAGGTAGCGCGTGGTTTGCGTCAGGAAGGCGTGCTCCGTCCGCTTGTCTTCGGAATCAAAGTCATACGGCGGATTGAGCAGCAGCAGGCCGAAGGCCCCGTTCGCTATGGACGTGGCGAACAGGTCCGCCGCGAGGGTGCGGTGGAGCCGCTTCTCGGCCTCCTCGGCCCTGTCCCGGTGCAGCTCCACGCCGTAGGTCTCGATGGACAGAGCCTGCCCCGTACGCGATACGGGGGCGTTGGGCCTGTCCAGGCCCTCGGCCAGCCTCTCCAGCGCGTCCCCGGCCCCGCAGCAGGGGTCGAGGATGCGGAGGGTCTCCCGGCCCCGGTGGTAGGAGCCGGTGGGGGTGTGAATCAGCTCGGCGAGCAGGTCCACCACCCGGTCGGGAGTCGGGTAGTAGCCCCCTTTGGCTTGTGCAGCGAGTCTCATGTCGTCTCTCCTTTCATGTCTGGTGTCGTGCGCCGCGTCAGGCGGCGATTGCCAGGTCCTTGTGGCGAGTGTCGATGCCGACCACCTCGCCAATAGCCACGTTGCGCTGGTAGCACAGGACCTGGTGCGTCCCGATGCTCTCGGCGCAGGCCGTGCAGAAGGCGGTGACAAGCTCGGCGTGGTTGGCGACGGTCATCCGCCGCACCAGCATCGAGCCGCCGTCCGGCAGTGTGTGGCGGTAGAGCATGACCGAGGGGTCCCGCCGCTCCGCCTCCGTCGCGGGCCGGAAGAAGTGCGGCTGCCCCGACCGGCACAGGTGCTGCGAGCCGTCGTGCTCGCAGTAGCGGCAGGTCTTCCCGTCGGGGGAGAACCGCTGCCATGCCCCGTGGTTGCGCTGTCCGCGCCGCTTGTTGTTGCGCTTGGCCCGCTTCAGCGTCCTATCCATCGGACGCCTCCCTGGGCAGAGTCAGCCTGCCCGACGCAACGGCGTCGGACAGGTCGTCCCGCAGCTTCTGGGCCTTGGGAGAGCACCGGTAGGCGGAGACGCCCACCGATTGCAGGGGGACTATCTCCTCTTCCTCGATGCCCCGCTGCCAGAGCCAGCCCGCCCAGGAGCCGTGGAGGGGGAGCGGGCTGCGCTTGTCGAGGAACCGGTGATGGAGAGCCGGGGCCTCCTCCTCCGACTGCGCCAGCAGGAGGAAGGAGTCCTTCTCGTAGCCAAACTCCGCGGTCTTCGTATAGACGAGCGCGTGCCAGCCGCCGCTCGCCGGCAGGCGGGCGATCTTGGTCGTCCAGGTGCCGATGGTCTCGTACGGGATGATGCACCGCTGGTAGCCGCCGTGGAGCGCCATGCCGTCAGCGCCCCTGATGATGTGGGCGACGTCGGGGGGCTGCTTGAGCAGCGACGCCCAGATCGCCTTCAGCGCCGTCTGGGAGCCGACCATCGAGACGAACCAGAGGCCGTCCGTCCGGTCGTCGCGGGCGAAGGCGTCGGCGGTGGCGTTGAAGCCGCCTGCGCTTATCGTGAACAGGTCTTCGGGGTCGATGGTGTGAGTCGCGAGCATTGCGACCTCCTTGCGTGTGGGTTGGGAGCGACGCGCTGGGGAGCATGTCCCCCGCGTGAGAGCCGGACGGCGTGGGCCGTCAGGACATGAGGCCCCGTTCCTTGAGGCTGACGGACCGCTCCCCGCCGATGACCACGTGGTCCAGCAGCTCGATGCCCAGGAGCTTGCCCGCCTGTGCCAGCTCCCTGGTGATGGCGGCGTCCTCCGGGCTGGGCGTCGGGTCCTGGCTGGGGTGGTTATGGCAGACGATGATGCTGGGAACGGCCTCCATGACGGCGGGGCGCAGCACTTCCGCAGGGCGGATCATCGAGGAGTTCACGTTGCCCTGGTAGACGACCCGCTGGCCCACCACCTGGTTCCTGGTGTTGAGCAGCAGCACCCGGAGCTGCTCCTGGGCGAGGCCGGACATCTCCGGCCCCAGCAGCTTCCGCACGTCTTCGGGGCAGCCGATGGAGGGCGGGTCCTCCGGGCCTTCCGGCCTCGTCGCCACGTCGTAGCGGACCGCCAACTCCCCCAGCAGGCTCAGGTTGATGCGGAGCGCGTTCAGCAGAACAGCGTCCTTGGTGAAAGTCTTCTTCCTGGTCATGTCGGCCTCCTTCGCTATCGGTTAGGACAGACAGCGGGGCCGCCCCCTGTAGTGGGAAGCGGCCCCGTGGTGCGCCTCTGAAAAGGCGTCGCCATGCGGTTGTGGGTCGACCGGCTAGAAGGGAGAGGCGCCGACCGGCTGCTCGATGTCCGCGGCGTCGCCGTTGCCGTTGCCGTTGTGGGAGTCGAGGAACACGACCTCGGAGGCGTGTATCTCGGTGCGGTGGCGGCGCTGGCCGTCGTCACCCTCCCAGCTGTTCTGGACAATGCGGCCGGAGAGGTAGATGCGCTGGCCCTTGCCCACGTACTGGTTCACGGCCTCGGCGAGCCCGGCCCAGCACGTCACGTCGTGCCAGTCCGTCTCCGTCTCCCCGTTGGAGCGGGGCCGGTCGGTCGCCAGCCGCAGCTTGGTGACGGCGGTGCCATTCGGCGTGTAGCGCATCTCGGGGTCGGTCCCAACCCTGCCCAGAAGCTCGACTTTGTTGATGGTGCGTGACATGTGATTCTCCTTGTGTGAGTAGTGGCGCGGTCTTGCCGCGCCCGTCTTGAATGAGAGCGGGGCCGACTCCCCGATACGGGGAAGACGGCCCCGTCCTGCGCTCCCAACAGGGGAAGCGTCTAGGTGTTCACCCGCACGTACTCCGACTCGCTCTCGGTGACGATCTCGGCCCGGACCTCCGGGTCGAGGGCCTCGTTCAGCCTGCGGTGGTTCACCGAGTACCTGGTGGAGCTGACGAGGGTGACCGTCCGGCCCCCCACCGTCGCTTTCGAGTCGCCCTGCCGGCGCATCCACGCCTTCAGGGTGTCCAGCGCGGCGCGCTTGGCCTTTTCGGGCTCCTTGATGGACTCCTGAGCCTCTGCGTAGGCCGCCACCGCGTCCCGTGCCTCTTCGTCGCTCACCTCCTTGTCCTCTATCTCCGTCTCTTCGCTCGCTTCCGCCATTCCCGGCAGGCAGACCGCCAGGAACGGGCAGGACCTGCACTGCCAGCTGGTGGACGAAAAATCCCGACCCGGCAGCGCGTCGGGGTCAGGCCCGCTACGGACGTGGTGAGCGGCAAGCTCACCGAGCCACTCGCTGGCGTCCCGCAAGGCCCGCTCCAGCCGGTGGGCTGGGATCCGCTCCCAGTCCCAGGTGCGAGCCCCCGTGTCCATCGTGGCGATTACCGCGTCCCGCAGGTCGCCGAACTCGCCGAGCGAGTAGAAGGCGGCCTGGGCCACCGACGCCGGATGGCTGCGCTCGGCTCCCAGCGTCTGCCAGCGCTTGAACGCCTCCGGTCCCCGCGTCTTGATCTCGACGACCATCGGGTCGCCGTAGGCGGGACCGTGCGTCTCTCCCTCGAAGAGGAAGAGCTGCGGCGCAGCCGCTTCGTCCCCCTCTATCGGCATCCGCACCGTGCCGTCCGGGTGGCCCGTGACCAGCAGATTGGGGCCGATGCGCACCGCCACCTGCTGCGGGTCCTGGGGGTCGGCGGCATCGACCTTCCAGCCCGCCCGCTCCATCGCCCGCTCCACCACCGGCTCAAGGGCGTTGCCCGCCTCCATCGCCGTCAGCGACTCCTCGCTGGGGGGGTTCGTGGGCTCGTAGTTGGTTGCGGCGTACCAGAGGGAGCGGCGGCAGCCCAGGGCTGACGATGCCCGCACCTCCATGTTGCCGTCGTCGTCGAACCGCGCCGCAGGACGGGAGAAGACCTCCGCCCGCTCGTCAATCGTCGTTACCATCGTCGTCGCCTCCTTCCTGTAAGTGAGAAGCGGGGCCGCCCCCGAAGGAGACAGCCCCGCCTCGATACCGTGGTCCTGGCCGTTCATGCGGCCGCTTTCATCTCAATCGCCGCCTCTTGCGCCGTCTCCGCCTCCCGCTCCTCCCTGGCCCGCAGGTGGGCCTTGAGGATGTGCGCTATCCCGTCGCCGAGTCCGAGGATCGCCACGCTCTTGCCGTCGGGCATCGTGTTGAAGAAGGGCTGCATCTCGGCTATCCCCTGGCACTGGTCGATGATTTCTTCCAGGTGAGTCCCGCGCCGCAGGTGCAGCGAGATCAACCGGCAGGCCAGCTCGGTAACGCCGTGCTGGAACGATCCGCCCTTCCCCAGCCAGCCGAACACCTCGAAGGGCTCTCCGTCCTCGTCCGTCGAGACGGTGACGTAGAGGTTGCCGAACTCGGTCTGGAGCTTGGTCGTTGTGCTGGGCAGGGTGCGGGGCCTGGGCCGTGTCGTCGCGGTCATGGCCTGCCCCCTTCCGCCCGGCAGAGCGGGAGCGCGCCCTCGCAGGAGACGGCCTCCCACCGCCCGGTGTCAGCGAACGCCTCGGCCTCTTCGGTGGTGTCGAAACGCCCGATGGGGTCCGTCGCGCAGCCGCCCAGGTGGGCGACGACGTGGTAGTGAGGCGCACGGTCGCGGAGGTACGGGAGGGCCGGGGCGTAGCGGTCGAAGTAGCCCGCCACCTTCAGGGCCATCTCCCTCTCGTTGTCGTCGCCCAGGCCGAGCAGTGTCCTGACGATGGGCTCCTCGCAGTCCTCCTCGGCGAAGGTGGGCGTGAACATGGCGGACCGGACGCAGGCGGGGATTGCGGCCCACCGCTCGCGGCTGAGCTTCAGCCCGCCGTGGCTGGGCGTCCAGACTCGCCAGACGCCCTCGGCCAGCTCCACCACGTCATGTGTCCAGCCCCAGGGTGTGCTTACCAAGGTCTCAGTCGTTGTCATGGCTCGTAGCCTCCTTGTCCTGTAATGAGAAGCGGGGCCGCCCCCGAAGAGACGACCCCACTCGATTGCGAACCCGATGGACCGGCAGACTAGGCGGCCCCGTATCACGTACGGGGCAGGCTCTGGGCCTGCTGCATCTGCCGGAGCTTGTTGGCGGCGGCCTCCACCAGCGGCCCGAGCTCGGCGGCCGTCAGGTCGTCGATGCTCTTGCCCGTCCGGTCCGTGACGGTGCTCCGCACCTGGTCCTCGTCGAGGCCCTGCTCGGCGGCGATCTCGATGAGCCGCCTGCGCAGCTTCTCGGCCTGCGCCTCGGCCCGGTCGTTGGCCTGGGCCTGGCCGGAGTTGCCGTTGGCCTGAGCGGGGACCCGTTGCGGCTGCGGCGGGTTGCCGGCCTGCGGCTGGTCGCCGTAGAACCCGTTGCCGAATTGGAGGCCGAAGCTACGGAACGCCCGCTTCATGCCGTCCGTCACCGCGCCCTTGATGGCCGTGTCGTGGCCGTCCAGGGTGTCCTCGGCCACCGGGTGGACGCCGATGTCGGTGCGGGGAAGAGCGCCCGCGACGGTGACCCGCACCGGGGCGCTGTAGGCGGAGGCGACCTTCACCTCGCCCGTCTGGGTGTCGACCGTCTCGACCTGGCGCAGCGTCACGTCGCCGGCCAGCTCGTAGCCCCAACCGCCGAATCCGAAGATGCGGTTGGCCTGGTCGATGACGGCGTGGCCTTCGAGGTAGTCGTAGCTGCGCCCGGCGCGGCCCTTGCGCTGGGAGGCCAGCGCGGGGTCGAGGGGCTGTCCGAGCGCCTGGCTGACGGCGGGCGAGAGCCCGTCCCAGAGCAGCTCGTGCTCGCTGACGATTGCGGCGTCGGGCTTGTGCCCGTTGCCGTTGTGCCCGTTGTTGCTTCCGTTCTTGTTGAACATCTCAATCTCCTTCTCTTGGTGTCGTTCCTGTAGCGAATGAGCGATGCGGCGTCCCCCTATGGGAAGCCGTGCGCGGGCAGAGCCCGTCGTGAATCGGGCATAGCACCTCCTGTGCGGTGAGAGTGGGAATGGGAAAGAAGCGGGCGGGGAAGCCCGCTGGGGAGCGGCGGGGAGCCGCTATCGGGCGGAACGGGCCGCCTGCGAGAGCAGGCGAAGGAAGGCGGTCCGTCCGTGGGGAAGGGCGGCAAGCTCGGCCACGTCGCCGACGCCTGCGGGAAGGGCGACGGCGGCGGCTCTGCGCCCGAGCAGGGTCAGAAGCCGCTCCGTCGCCTCGCGGCCCGCGTCGTCGTTGTCGAAGGCGAGGAAGACGCGGGGGCAGCCCCGCAAGTCCTCCGCCACCTTCTCAACGCCCTGGGTGCCCAGGGCTGCGACGGCCGGAAGGCCCCATCCGGTAAGGGCGATCCAGTCGAAGACGCCCTCGGCGACGACCGCCCAGGGCGGCGCAGGGCCGGGACGCCCGAGGCCAAGCACCGGCTTGGGGCCGGGCGGGGCCTGGAAGCGGGGCGTCCGGTCGGGGTCTATGGCCCGCCCGACGAGCCAGCGGACGAGGCCGCCGGAGGCGTCGGGTACGACGACCATACCGGCGAACCGCTCCGCGCCCCGCTCCATGAACAGCCCGGAGTCCCTGATGCGCTTCTCGGAGAAGCCGAGGGATTCCAGGGCCAGCCGCAGCCCGCCGCCCGGCGCATAGCCGAGACTGAGGCGGGCTCCGGCGACCGGGCCGACGCCCCGCGAGGCCAGGTACTCCCGCGCTTCTGGGCAACGCCGGAGCCGACCGGCGTAGAAGCGCGCCGCCGCCGTCAGGAGGGTGGGGTCGCGGGGAGGCAGCGCGGCGGATGGGGGACGCCGCGTTCCGGCTGGACGGTTGGCAGACCGGGGCGCAAGCCCTGGGCTGCCGGCCAGCCGCTCGATGGCCTCCGGCAGCGTGAGGCTCTCGGTGCGCTGGATGAAGTCCAGCACATCGCCGCCGAGGCCGCACCCGAAGCAGTAGAACCGCTCCGAGTCGCCGTACACCGTGAAGCTGCCCTCCACCTCGTCGTGGAAGGGGCAGACGCCCTGGCGGACCCTTCCACGACCGCGAAGCCGCACCCCTGCGGCCTGCACCGTGTCGCCCAGGGGGTGCCGGGCCTTCAGCGCGGTGATGTCCACGCTGGCCGTGACCATCACGCACCTCCGGTCAGGGGCCGCAGGCCCCGGAGGCTGCGCCCCGAGACGACTTTGCCGGGCCGCCAGCGCATCCCTAGGACCGCAGCGACCTCCAGCGTCCCGCCGTCGCCGGTGGGCACCAGCGCGGCGGCCCGTCCCGTGCCCTGGCTGTAGACCAGGGCGCCTCGGCCGCCGAACCGCCGCTTCACCAGCTGCGTCCACTCGGAGAAGGCCCACCGAGCCTCCCTCTGTGCCGCCTTCGCCGTGTCCACATCGGCGAGGACCGCCAACGCCGTGTCGACATCCCCCGCCTGCCTGAGCCGCCGGGCCTCGTGGATCGAGCGCGCCGCGCTCGGCTCCGCCGTCTCCGGCTCCTGCTCCTTGAATCCCATCGCCGCCATGAGCTGGTCGACCAGCTCTTCGAGGCTGCGCCGGGGCCTGTCCACCGTGTCCATCGACCGAGTTCCAGTTGCCAGTGTTGCCGTTGTCATCGTGCACCTCCTAAGTGCCTTTGCTTGTGTTGCCTTGCCGATTGCGCCCGCTTGCGGGCAAAGAAGAAGGGCCGCCCCCGGATGGGAGACGGCCCTTTGCGTTGAGTTGGGATGGGTATGAGGGAGCCGGAGGCCCCGTCGTCAGCGGCGTCGGACCCTCCCTACCGGACGCCGGGGCATGAACCGCCGGAGCAGCAGCGCCCCGATGCCCAGCCCGACGAGGTTCAGGAAGAAGAGCTCCACGTCGCCGGTTATCAGCGGCGCCGCGACGACCAGGGCGACCGCCCCGGCCACGACGACCCGCTTTCGCTTCCACCACGGCTGCTTCTCAGGGGCCTGGACCGCGGTGTCATTCACCTGCGTGTAGGCCGTCCAGATGGGCAGCCTGATCAAGACCTCCATCTCGGTTATCACCACTCCCTTGGAGCAGCCCCCGGTGTGGCACTTGACCTCGATGCCGTTGCCGTCCGGTCGCTGCCGGAACGCCAGCCCGTCCGACTTGCCGCCGTGACAGACCGCCGTCGTCGTCCAGAACCAGCCCCGCTCGAAGCTGACCCGGCGCCCCAGCAGGTTGGCTATCCGCATTGCGCTCGGCCCCACGTACTGTTCCGTCCTGTCCTGTGTCCGTGATTCGTCCATGCCTGTGTACCTCCTTGCTGATTGGTATGCCGTTGCCGTTGAACCAGTGACTCCGTGCCGAAGACGCACTCCACCCCCGGTCGAATGCCGAACGCGGAAGACGGGGTGGGGTGAAAGAAGACGCAGCTCGACCAGGGTGGATACCGTCCGAGTTTGGGAAAGCTGCGAGACGTGAAGCGGCCAGCCTGCTTCTCACCGCAGACCGGCGCGTGTCGAAGCTGCGGCCCTGGCTGTGTGTCAGCTATGCCGCAGGCATGTTGAATCGGCCGGGGCGAAAGACGCACTCCGACCGACTGGGCAAGGACGAGGCGCAGAAGGCGCTCCATCCTCAGAGTTCAGCGGGAGAAGCGATCAACTCCAACCACCGGACGGGCGCCCGACGGGAGAAGGACTTACGTCACACTCCAACCGCCGGACGTGGACCGAGGACGAAGGACCTACGTCAAACTTCGTCGTTTCGGCCCGTGCTGCTTGCGGAGAGCTACGTCAAATCCACAGCGGCAGCATTTCCCTCGTGGGAGACCTTCCAGAGAGCGAATCATCCGTCAAGTCAGACCCGGGCAACAGGGATCGCGCCCCCAGGTTTCTATGGTCGGAAACCTTGGTTGAAAGCCAAACAGTGCCAACATTATTACCGCACCAAAGACCCGATGTGAAGGCTTTCGGGCAGTCCACGCCAACATCGTTCACAAAACTTCACGGAAGTTCACTGGAAGCCGGAGCGGTAACCCGCCGCAGTAACCCGCCGGGTTATTTCCACAAAACTCCGAAGGTCAGTGAGTGCAGAAGCTCACGCTTTCCCAGTGCTCTCCGCGTGTCGGAGAGCGCTGTCCTGCGCCAGTTGACCTGCCCGTTGCGGTCGAAGCCCCGCAGCGGAAACGTCGCCGGGGGAAGCGTCAGCCCGTGCCCTTCCAAGAGCGTCAGCTCCAACGCCAGGAACCGCTCCTCGGTGCGCAGCCAGGACAGGCTCTTTCCCGCGTCGGGATGAACGGCCTTCAACTCCCGCCACTCGACGATCAGGGGCCAGACCTCGCCGAACACGTCCTCGTCGTCCTCGGCGGGCTCCAACGTCACGAGGTCGGGGTACTCCCGCCTGAGCGAAGACTTCTTTCTGGGCTGCGGGCCGGCGCCGTTCGCATTGGCCCCGTCCTCCTGCCCACCACGTCCCGTCTCAAGTCCCGCCAGCGTCTTCTCCATCTGTCGAAAGCCCTGGGCCACCTCCTCCCGAATGGCCCTGTCTCTGTCCTCGCTGGCCCTGTTGTTCTCCCGTATCTCCTTGCCAAGCTCCTCGAAGCCGCCCTCCAGTTCTTCCAGACGGTCCGCCAGCTGGTCGTTGCGGCCCCGCTGCTCTGCGGCCGCGGAGCCCACCCCCGACTGGAGCGCCTTCTCCAGCGCCCCCCGGATGCGCCGCGTCAGCACACCCTCGTCGAGGCTGGCGTCCAGAGTCCTGCGGTCCACCCCCAGCATCTCGGCCGCCTTCTTCCGCCCGTTGTCGCGCTCCAGCTCCTGCAACAGCGACATGAGCCGCAGGTGGTGCATGTCCCGCACGCTCCTGCCCTTCTCGACCACGTCCTTCTTCGGTTCCATGAGTCCTCCTCTTTTCACCGGCCTCAGTCCCCGGTCTCGCCCCCGACCCAGGCCCGATTTCTCACGGGCTGCGACATGTGGACCACCTGTAGGGGGTTATGCGGGATTCCGACCCGATTCGGCCCTTCTTTCTTGCGGCCCCGCTGCGCCCCTTTTTGCGGAGCGAGGCCGACCTGGGGACTTAAGTCCAAGTGTTCACAACTTCTGCGCCATTCCGGCCCCATTTGTTCCTGTTTCAGCTTTGCCGTGACCTCGCTGACAACTCCGCAACCAACTTCGTTTTCTTGTACAGCCCCCATACTGCACGGGAGGGTGTCTTTTGCCAAGAACCTCAAAAGGGGCGACATTTTTGTCGTCCCTTTTGGGCAGTTTCCATCGTCATTTCGTTTGTTCAAACTCTTCTGCGAGTGCCGCGATCCGATGAATCGCGGCGAGCGGAAGAGAGGTGAACGAGTTGGCGCACACATCGAAACTCCGGTCACTCAGGCGGTTTATTCCCCTGGCAATCGCGCTGCTCCTGGCGGCGCTGGCGTTGCCGTCGAGCGGAATCGCCCTGGCCCAGTCCCCGCCCGGAGGCGAGATCGTTATGGTCAACGCCGACCGGGACTTCGTGGAGCGAAAGAAGGACGGCGAGTTCGTCGCCCGCCCCGTCTTCGACCGCGAGATCGCGGACCTCTTCTACGCCGTCCGGGACGCCGACACCGGCGACTGGATAAGCGCCATGTACCGGGTCAAGGGCGGCGAGAAGAAGAGAGGCGACGGCTGGGAGTACTCCTGGGAGTACCCCGACCTGGACGAGCAGCCCGATCTCGACCCCGACCGGGCCTACCTGCTGGTGATGCTGGCCGTCGCTGACGACGGCAAACGGGGCGACTTCTACGCGGTGGTACCCATCCACCAGCCGGGCCGCATCTGGGACAAGATTCTGTCCGCCCTCAGCCCGGCGCGCTGGGCCAAAGCCTTCGCCGGCTGGGTGGTCGAGGGCGTCCACGGGACCCTCTGCGGCGTCGTGGAGCGTGCCAGCGGCGAGGACGCCGACAACTGCCGGAGGGAATCCGGCAGATGAGCGACATCCTCACCGGCACCCCTCCCGACCTCACCTACGCCCACGACCTGGTGCGCCAGGCGTGGATGGTCGTCTGGGCCATCACATCGGGCGCGCTGGTGGTGATCCTCGGCTGGATGGGGCTGAGCCTCATCGTCTCCGAGCATCTTGGACGCCAGCAGGCGGGCTGGCGGGAGATGGTCCCCCGGCTCGTGCTCGGACTGGTGGCCGCCGCGTCGTCCCTGTGGTGGTGCGCCCTGGTCCTGGACGTGGCCGACGCCGTGTCAGGATTTATCGCCGTCTCCCTCAACGTCACCCCCGGAGACCTGCTCAGGGCTCCCCTCGACACATTCCTCACAGCCGTCCAAGCCGGGAGCGTTGGCATGGCGCAACTGCTTGCACTGCTCTACCTGGTCTACGGCTTCTTCGTGCTCTACGTGATCGTTCAGATGGTGCTGCGCCTGGCCCTCATCGACATCCTCCTCGCCCTGGCGCCCATCGCCCTGGGGCTGTGGATTCTTCCGCACACGGCGGGATGGGGACGGCACTGGCTGCGCCTGTTCATGACGACGGTGTTCCAGCAGGCCATCCAGCTCATCGCCCTTGCGCTCGGTCTCGGCTTCCTCAACGAGTTCGCGTCGATAGCCGCCTTCGAGCCGGTGCAGGACCTCATCTGGAAACTCCTGATGTCCCTGGCCTTCGTCTACATGGCGACCCGGGTGCCCTCGATGCTCGGCAACTCCGGGACCTTCGACTCATGGCTCTCGATGCTCTATTTCGGCATGAACCTGCCCTCGTCGCTGATGCGCTCGGCCCGGACCATCGGGCTGATGAGCGGGGCCGCGGGAGGGCCGGGCGGCATGGCGGTGGGAGCGATTGCGGCCAGCGCGGGCGTGTCGGCGGCCGCCAGCGGCCTGAGCTCGGCGGCCTCGATGGCCACCCCATCGGCAGGCGGAGACGGCGGCGGCGAGCCCCGGAGCAGCGGCGAGTAGCAAGAACACGCAAACACGAGGGCTCGTGTCGATAAGCAAAGCAAAGGAGGGGGAGCGATGTGCAGCTAGCGGAGCTTATGGAACCCAATCGGTAGAGAGAGAACGGAAAGCTCGGAACAAGAGAGGAGCGATAGGAATGGAACAACTGACACAGACCATCTCGAACCTGGTGGGCATCCTGCTGGGCGTCGTGGGAGCGGTGGGCGTGGGCTTCTTCATCTACGGCGCGTACATGTACCTCACCGCCAGCGGAGCGCCCAACCAGATGGAGCGCGGCAAGAGCGCCATGATGACCGCCCTCGCCGGCATCGTCCTGGCCCTGGTCGCCTACGGCGTCGTGGAGCTGGTGATGAACGCGGTCGTGGACCCGGGAATCGACATCGACGACGTACTGCCCGAACCCACACCCCAATCGGACAGCTAGGCCGACGTGAGGAAGGAGCGAAAAGACATGAGAGAACACGAGGTACCGACTCACGTGCAGGCCGAGGACCGGGTGCTGCTGGGGTTCACCTTCCCGCAGGTCGTGGCGGTGATGGCCGTATTCGCTTTGTCCTATGGGGCCTACCGCTACGCCCCCGTCGGCCCCTCCGAGGTGCGCATGGCCCTGGCCGTCCTCTTCGGGCTGGTTGGCGTGGCGATGGTGGTGGGCAAGATAGGCGGTCGGCGGCTGCCCCTGGTGGCCGCCGACCTGCTGAAGTACCGGCTGGGGGCGCGGCGCTACGCCGGGCAGACCGCCCAGCTGGTGAGGGCCGAGCCGCCCGCGCCCCCGCAGCCGGTGAAGACCGGACCCGGCCCCATTCGGCTGATGGTCAGGAAAGCCCGGCGCGGATTGCGGAGGCAGCGCAAGAAGACGCGCCAGAGCAGGGAGCGCCGCAACGGACGGATGCGCTGGTTCGGCAAGCGCAGAGGTAAGGACGGCGGGAACCGCCAGCGTCACGACAACATGGCCGAGACGCTGGAGATCAGGCGCCGGAAACCCCACAGGGGCTTTCTCGCCATCGCGGCTCTGGCCGTCCTGGCGGCGGTCATGACCGTACCCCAGGCGGCCCTGGCCGACGACCACGAGCCCTGGCGGGAGGAGATCGACTTCGAGGTCGACGAGCCGCTGGAGGGACGGCGGATATTCGTCGAGGCGCTCACCGTCACCGGCGACCGCGCGGCCGTCACCCTGCGGGCCGCCACCGCCCTGGACATCCGGGTGCGGGCCTTCGGCGGTCCGCAGGGGAACTGGCTGCGCTTCTGGGGCTCGGCAACCCTGGCCGAGGGGGAGCGCATCGACTACTCGCTCCCCCTCCACGGCCCGGCGCCGTCCTTCACGGTGTCCTGGGTGGACACCCTCGGCCAGGCCGGAGCGCTGACCGTCAAGGAAGCGCAGCTTCCCTATCCCTTGCCAATCGTGGAGGGGGAGTTGTGCGACCTGCGTATGACTTCCCTGGGCTGGACGCCCGAAGCGGTCACCGGCGTCGTCGAGTCCGAGTGCGTGACGCACACCGAGCACCCGGTGGAACTCCAGACCGTGGCCGGCCACGAGAGCGTCACCGAGACGGCGCTCTTGGACGCCCACGTCACGGCCATCACGGGTACCGTCGCCGCCGCGACCGGCGCGTCCCAGGCAAGCGTCTCGCTCGTCCCCGACGGCGAGACGCGTTTCAGCCTCAGCGTGCCTACCGGCGCGGCGGTTCACGCCGTGACCGTGGACGTGAGCATGGAGGCATCCCTGAGCATCCCCATGCCCCCGCTGACACAGCTCACCCACCACCCGGAGCGGGTCGAACAGGTCACCAGGACCGTGCACCTCCATCGCCCGGGGGACAGCGACTCCGACAGTGAGACGGCGACCGCCGCCTGCGAGGACGGCTCCACCGCGACCGCCACCGCGACGGCGTACGCCTACGTCCCCAGCGCCACCATCGCCAAGCAGGTGACGGTGGACGTCCTGCACAAGGAGCACGTCAAGGCCGAGACGGTGGAGCGGTCGCCCATCACGAGGATCAGGGGCGAAACGATGTCTCTGGCGTCCACCATTGGCAGCGACGACCCCTTCGAGGCGCTGGTCCTGCCCGAGCCCGAGCCGGTCGACCCGCCCGCCGAGCAGGAGCCCGCCGCCGGCCTGCGCCAGTGGTTCGACCTGCTGGGATGGGAGTGGCCCTGGTGAGGCCCGCGATTGCCGTCACCCTGCTGGCCGGGGCTGCGCTGGCGACGACCGGCGCAGCCCCGGCGGAGGAGCAGGAGATGCTCCGCCAGTTCGACCGGGCGCTCACCGCGATGGCCTACGCCGCCGCCGGGCTGTGCCTCTTCGCCATCGTCTGGGCCGGGTTCGTCCTGATGGCCGAGGGCGGCGAGGAGCGCGGCGGGGGCAGGGCCAAGGCCGCCGTCGTCATGGCGGTGGTGGGCCTCGTCCTCGTGCTCTCGGCCAAGGGCGTGGCCGCGCTGCTGAGGAACGGCCTGGTGGACTTCCCAACCCCCTAGAGAAAAGGAACCGAGCGAATTGAAGAAACTGATTGAACGAATCACGAGACGCGGAGGAGAGACGCCGCCAAGCGAGTCCGCCGCTCCGCAGGAGATGCCGGAGGGCGGACTCCCCACGGAGCCGGCGTCTGGCGCAGCCAAAGAGACCGCGCCCAAGCTCCCGCCGGAGCCGCCGCTGTTCTTCATGCTGTCGCATCTCGAAGAGGACGGGCCGGTGCGCCTGGACGGGGTGAAGCTCGGCGTCTGCGAGGTGATGGGCCTCGAAATAGACGAGCCGAAGCTCGGGGCCTTCGCCGGGGCGCTCAACGCCCTGGACTTCCCGGCCCAGCTGCTCATCAGGCAGCACCCGCCGCGATTGGAACGGATGCGGGAGAAGCTGCAAGAGGCCCAGCCGGAGGACCTGCCCCCTCAGACGAAGGCGGCCGCCGAGTCCCTGGGGCGTCTGCTCACCGACCTTGAGACGCGGGACGGCATCCTCGACCGGCGCTTCTACGCCGTGTGCGAGTTCGCCCGCGGCGACGACCTGCGGGGCCTGCTCTCCAGGGGCGGGCTGTCCGTCCACGCCCTGAGGGGCCGCCAGCTTCGGATGTTCTTCGTATCGGCCGCCCTGGGCGGCTCCCCCGCAGAGTTCGACGAGGACGCCCCCGTCGAGGTGGAGGTGGGCCGGCGCGACGTGCGCATCGGCCACCGCCTTGCGCGCTCCCTCCACCTGGGTAAGTGGCCCCGCTCGCTGGCCCCCGGCTTCCTCCAGGGGCTGATGGCAGCCGGAGCGCCGATGGACCTGTCCGTCCACGTCGGCCCGATACCGGCGGAGCAGGCGGCCAGGACGCTGGAGTGGCAGAAGGTGCGCTTCGAGTCGGCCCAGTCCCTCTCCTTCAAGCGCGGGCGCACCATGTCACCGGAGGCGGAGATCGCCCTGGAGGACGTGACCCGGCTCCGCGACGAGGTGCAGCGCGGGCGGGAGCGGCTCTTTCACGCCTCGCTGTCCGTGACCCTTCACGCCAGGGACGAGGCGTCGCTCAAGGAGATGACCCAAAGAGCCAAGGCCCACTTCGCCGCCACCCTGGGCAAGCTGGACAATCTGGCCTTCCGTCAGCGCGAGGGGCTGCTTTCGACCCTGCCGCTGGCCCTCAACGCCGTGGCCGAGTGGCGCAGCTTGGACACGTCCAGCATCGCCCGGCTCTTCCCCTTCTCGCCGCCGGACCTGGACACCCGGAGCGGCACCCTCTACGGCATCGACATGCGGGCCTGCGCCCCGGTGGTCTACGACCCCTGGGACGGGACGCACCTGAACGCCAACACCGCCGTCCTCGCACGGTCGGGCAGCGGCAAGAGCTTCGCCACCAAGCTGGGCGTGCTGCGCGGCATCACGCGCGGCATCACCGCCTACGTCATCGACCCCGAGGGCGAGTACGCGGACATGGCCCGCGCAGCCGGAGGGCGGGTGCTGTCCCCCGGCGTCCCCGGCCAAGGCATGAACCCCTTTGTGATCGACAAGGGAGACTCCGAAGAGATGCTCCAGCGCATCGGCAGTCTCAGAAGGCTGATCGAGGTGATGGTGGGAGAGAGTCTCGGGGCGGAGCGCCGCGCCTCCCTCGACCACGCCTTGGCGGGCTACTACGCCAAGCCCCGCGAGCGCACCGGCTTCCGCGACTTCTACAGGTACCTCCAGGAAGACGAGTCTGGAGACCCCGGTCTCGCAAGGCTGCTGCGGCCCTTCGCCACCGGCAGCCTGCGCCACCTGCTCTCCGACGAGGGCGACGACCTGCTGGGCAACGAGGCCCTGGTCACGGTCTTCGACCTGCGGCTGCTGGAGCCGGAGCTGCGGCCCGCAGCCGCGATGGTCTGCACCGAGACGGTGTGGGCCGCAGCAGCCCAGGACCCCAAGCCGAGGCTCCTGGTCGTCGACGAGGTATGGAGCATCATGCAGCACCCCGAGGGGGCGGCCTTCATGGTGTCGATGGCGAAGCGCGCCAGGAAGCACCGGCTGGGGTTGCAGTTCATCACCCAGGACGTCCAGGACCTATTGAGTGAGGACACCTCCCGCACTATCACCGGCCACTCCGGTCGCGCCCTGCTCCAGAACGCCGCCTTCAAGCTGCTGCTCCAGCAGGACGCCGCCGCCATCAGGACCGTCGGCGACGCCTTCGACCTGCCCGAAGACCTCCAACGCTGGCTCCTGTCGTGCCCCAGGGGAGACGGGTTGCTGCTGTCGAAGGGCAACCGCTTCCCCGTCCGCATCGAGGCCACCCCGGAGGAGACGAAGGTCATCGAGTGGACGCCCGGACGCCATTAGAGAAAGGACTATACCGATGAAGCTGAACCCGAAGAACCTGTTGTTCGGAGACGACACCGAGAAGAAGCCCGTCCTGCTGACGGTGACGCCGCCCCGCGCCGGGGAGCGCACCCTGTTGGGCGTGGAGAACATGCTCGGCTCCATCGCGGTGCCGGAGCCCTTCTCCCTGGAGCTGGCGGGGGACATGGACGGCGTCACCCTGATGGCCCGCTGCCTCGACGACGAGGTGGTGCGCGGCCAGCTCTCCGCCCACTATCCCCAGGCCCGCATCCGGAGGCTGGACCCGGACGACGACCCCCTGCGCATGGGCGAGGGCGAGCAGGCGTGGAGCATGACCCTGCGGGCAGACGGCCCCGAGTACGTGCCCCTGAGGACCTTCAGGGACGACGACCTGCTCGATCCCGGCTCAGACCCCCTCATCGCCCTCATGGGCGCTCTCTCCAACATCAACAAGGGTGAGCGCATCGTGGCGCGGCTGCTGCTGCGCTCCCTCGGCCCCGACTGGTCGCAGGCCCACATGGACAAGGCCCACAAGCGGCCCGGCATGGAGCCGCGGGAGCCCGCCTACACCTTCCAGACCAAGCCCCTGCAGATGGACGGCATCACGATGGCCGTCCTCGGCCTGGGCGCGCTGGCAGCCCTCAAGGGCTACCTGTGGGTGCAGGACGGGGAGATATGGAAGGCGGCGCTCCTGGGGATAGGCTCGGCCCTGGGGCTGGCGGTCGGCGGCTGGGTATGGCACCGCTGGAAGAAGGCCCGCAAGCGCGTCGAGGACCCCATCCTGATACAGGAGAAGGTCTCCCGCATCGCCTTCGACGCCGAGCTTCAGGTCACCGCCATACTGCCTGCCGGGACGAGGCCCCAGCGCGCCGGGGAGCTCCTGGGGCCGGTCGCCGCCGCCTACCGCCATTTCGACAACCCCGCCGGGGCGCGCTTCAAGGTCGGCAGAGTCCGGCCAACCGCGCCCGACCCGGAGATGCTGCACCCCGCAGGCCCCGGCCTGTTCGGCGGGCGCAGCGTCCTGGGCGTCCGCGAGATCGCCTGCCTGTGGCACCCGCCCGGCGCCGGGGACGAGACGCCCCTGGTGGAGCGCTCCGGCGCGAGGGCGCTCCTGCCATTCGCCAAGGGTGTCAGGGGCGGCGCGCTGGTGGGGGACACCACGGCCGGCAAGCCCCGGCCCATCCGATTCCCCGAGGACCTGCTCAGGAGGCACCACCTCTACGTGGCGAGGACCCGCATGGGCAAGTCCACCCTCATGCACCACCTCGTCACGCACAAGATGAGGGAGAAGGCCGAGGGCAGGGACAACGACGCCATCGTCGTCGTCGACCCCCACGCAGACCTGGTGGCAGGGCTGCTCGAACATGTGCCGGAGTCCCTCATCGACCGGGTGCGAGTCATCGACCTGGCCGACCAGCGGAGGGCGCCCGGCATCAACCTCCTCGACACCCGCATCTTCGCCGACCGCGACCGCACCGCCGACTCGGTGGTGCGCGTCGCCAAGGGGCTGTGGGAGCAGTGGGGGCCGAGGATGCAGTCCATCCTCGAACAGACCGTAAAGACCCTTCACGAGGCCAACGAGCACCCGGAAACCGACGAGGGCAGCCAGCACACCATCCTCGACGGGCTGAAGCTCCTCTCCGACAGGAAGTTCCGGGACGGCGTGCTCAAGAGGATTGAGGACCCGTACCTCCTTGAGTGGTGGGCCAGGGACTTCGGAAGCTGGCACCAGCAGTACCGCGCCGAGGCCCTCGCCCCCGTGCAGACCCGCCTCTCCTACTACGCATCCTCCAAGCGGGCGCGGGCCATCCTCGGCCAGCGCCGCTCCACCATCGACCTGCGCGACACCATCCTGGAGGGCGGCATCCTCCTGGTGTCCACCGCCCAGGGCACGGTGGGTAGGGACGTGTCCGCCCTGGTGGGAGCGTCCCTCCTCAACCTGGTCGATTCGGTGATACGGGAGCAGGAGAGCGTCTCACTCAGCCAGCGGCGCGGCGCGCTGGTCGTCGTGGACGAGATGCAGTCGATGCCCGGCGTGGACTACGAGTCGATGCTCTCGGAGCTGGGCAAGTTCGGGGCGTCGTTTGTGCTCGCCACCCAGAGCCTCGCCAAGCTCGACGACCTCTCCCGCACCATGCGGGACACCCTGCTCGCCAACGTCGGATGCCTGGCCGTCTTCCAGGTGGCCGGGAACGACGCAAGGCAGCTGGTGTGGGAGCTGGGCAAGGAGCGGGTGACCGAGGACGACATCACGTCGCTGCCGGTCCACCACTGCTACGTCAGGGCCACCGTGGGCAAAGAGCGGATGCCCGCCTTCTCGATGATGGTCAGAAAGCCGGAGGACGGAGACCCCGCCGTCGCCGCGCAGATCCGCAGCGCTGCCTCCGCATACACCCTGACGGCCCAGGACCTGGAGGACGCCGGGGCCGCCGCCCAGAAGAAGGTCCGGGACTTCAAGGACCGCGCAGCCAACCTGGAGAAGGACGGCGAGGAGACGGAAGACAAGGCCGCCAGTAAGGACGCGGCGGAAGAGGAGGCCGAGCAGTGAGAACTGAAGGATGTGAAGCCCAGACCCTCCGAGCCCTGGCGGGAATGCCATTCCTCGACCGGACGGAGATGGTGGCCGTCACCGGCTGGTCGAAGGCCGCGGTCCACGAGGCCGTCGACAGGCTGGACTCCGGCGGCTTCTGCGCCGCCGTGCCCCACGCCACCACCCTCTTTCCCTCATCGACCCAGAGGTTCCACCTCACCGCCGCCGGGCTCCGGCGGCTGGCCGAGGAGGAGGAGACCTCCCTGGACGAGCTCGTACGCGGCCACCCCGTATCCGCCGAGTGGCGGCGCAACCTGATGGGGCGGCTCGACTCCCTCGCCGCGATCTACCGGCTGGCGGCCGCCGGCTCCGGGGTCGCATACCCCATACGGTTCCGGTGGTACAGGGCCTCGACCCTGGACGCCGCCGTCGAGCTTCCCGGCGGCCGCACCGTCGGCATCGTCAGGCAGGGGCTCACCGCCGACAGGACCGGCTTTTCCAACCGGATGTGGAGGCTGCGCCAGGGGCCGCTCCCCGGAGCGGTGCTTGTGCTGATGGCCGACGACGTGCGGCTCAGGCACGTCCGCAGGACGCTGGCCGGCGCCCCCGTTCCCTTCTATCTCGCCCTCGAGCGCGAGGCGGTCGCGGCGTCGCCGGACGACCCGGTGTGGAGCCCGCCCGCGGTCAGCGCCTCCGTCGAGCTGCGCTCTGTCCTCGACCGGATAGAGAAGGGAAGCCTCCTTCCCGAGGAGGACGAGCCCCGGATGGTCTCGGTCCCAGCCGACCTCTCCGTCGAGGGTCCGGGGTGGATGGTCCCCGACTATCTGCTGCCCGCCACCCTCAAGCCCGCCGAGAAGCGCGCCCTCGACCTCATCTCCGACTGGCCCTGGATCACCCTGACGGACCTGGCCGGAATGTTGGCCGTCTCGGTCCCCAGGGCCTCCCAGATCGTCACCCCCCTCGAAGGGTTCCGCCTCGTCACCCGGCCCATCGCAGGGAGCGGGCGCATGGCCCTCACCGACCGGGCCCTGGCGCTCCTGGCCCGCAGGGACCGCACCTCGGTCGCCGTGGCGAAGAAGCGGTGGAGCGCCGCTCCACTGTTCCCCGGCACCCCATTCGTCTGGGACAACGTGACGGGCGCCAGGAGCCGCCAGCTGCTCAGGAACGTCGAGCACACCGCCGCCGTCCACTCCTTCCTTGCAGCCATGACCGTGCAGGCGGGCCTCCTGGATTGGGAGGTCTCCCAGGTCGACCCGCCCCGCAGGGCCTCGCGACACTTCAAGCACGGCGACGGGATGCGCTCGGTCAACCCCGACGCCTTCGGCGTCCTCAGAAAGGGCGAGACCGCATGGCCCTTCCTGCTGGAGTGGGAGCGAAGGGCCGTGCGGCCCTCGACCATGTCGGAGCGCCTCGCCCCCTATCTGCGCTACTTCTCCTCACACCGGCCCACCGACGACCACGGCACGCGGCCCTCCGTCCTCATCGTCTTCGACGACGAGATCGTCCAGACCCACTTCCTGCGCCTGGCGCGGGACGAGATGCAGGCCAAGGGCGTGACGGTGCCCCTGTGGGTCTCCCACAGGGCCGCCATCGAGCAGCTCGGGCCGCTGGGACGCGCATGGCGCGCCCCGGACGACTGGCAGTCCCCCCAGGCCATGCCGCCGCAATGACCAACGACTGACATCGGGGAAGCGGCGCGACGGCTCGCGCTCCCTTCCCCCAGAGGAGACGAAGAGCCATGCGTTCACAAGACGACCACAACAATAAGAAAGGCCCCCGGAGGCGTGGAGGACGGACCGTTGTCCGGCTCAACACGGCGGCCCTATGGGAGCGGCTCACGCTGCTGAACCGCTCCCAGAACTGGCTCGCCAGGGAGGTCGAGGTCAGCCCCGGCTACATCTCGATGCTTGTCAACGCGGGGCGCACACCCTCCGGTCGCATTCGCCGCCGGATGCTCAGGGCCCTGGGTTTCGACGACTTCGACCAACTCTTCACTATGGAGGATAGAGATGACGAACCATAACGATTCGTCCCGTTTCGACGGGACCACGGAACAGACCTTCGACGAGGAACAGGACCTGGCCCTCCAGGCCGCCGTGCTGGCGGAGGACTTCCCCAAGCGCCTCGAACGGCTGCACGAGGTCGGCGGCCTCACGTGGGCCGCCTTCGCCAGGGCCATCGGCGTGGACCCCAAGCTGGTCCACCGGTGGCGCAACGGCGTCGAGCCCCGAGGCTGGGCGATGCACGCCCTCTTCCGCTTCGCGGCTCGGATGCCCGGAGGCATGGCGATCCTCGTGACCGAGAGCTTCCAGATGAGCTTCTTCAAAGAGGACAGCTAGACAAGCGGCCCCGCCGGGCGCAGGCGCAACGGCGGCACGGCGGGGCCCGAGACGGCTGGATGCCGCCGGCGCCCGCCCATTCCGTCGGCTCCGGCGGTCCAGCCGCAATCCCGTGTCGAGAGGCCAGCGGCCCACCAGACGCCGCTGCGACTACGCAATATGAAAGATACCACCGGAAAGAATGAACAGAACGGACGGCGGAAGCCCCGTGGCGACGCCTTTGAGATAGGCGTCATCAGGGTCTCTTCCAGACCAGGACCCGACGCCCGGGACCGCTTGCGCCGCATCATCACCCTGATGATCAAGCACGCCGCCAGGGACAGGCAGGCCGCGCGCGGCGAGGACACTCCCCCGAGCGACCCGCAAGCTGATGACACCACCGAGGCGGAGGCATGATGAAGCCCGAACCGTCTCTTACCGTCATCAGCCTGGGCGGGGGCGTCCAGTCCTCCGTCATGACGCTCATGGCAAACGAGGGGGCATTCGACCGCATCCCCGACTGCGCCATATTCGCCGACACCCGCTGGGAGCCTCCCAGCATCTACGAGCACCTGACGTGGCTGAAAGACCGGCTGAGCTTCCCCCTGTACGTCGTGGACAACGGACGCAGCCTCCGCGAGGACGTGAAGGCCCTCACCAACCACTCGGGCTCCCGAAATTACGTGGACATACCTGTCTACCTGAAGGGAGGCGACGGGGAAGGCGACGGCATCGGCAGGAGGCAGTGCACCGACAACTACAAGATCAGGCCCATCAGACGCAGGATAAGGGAATTGCTGGGTCTGAGACCCCGGCAGCGCGTCCCCGCCGGAACCACCGTCGAGCTGTGGCTCGGAATCTCCACCGACGAGGCCATACGCATGAGGACCTCCCGCGACCGGTGGATGACGAACCGCTACCCTCTAATCGAGGCGGGGATGTCCCGCAGCGACTGCCTGAACTGGTGGAAGGAGCGTTACGACAGGCCCCTGGAACGCTCGGCCTGCGTCGCCTGCCCCTTCCAGTCCCGCCACAGATGGGTCGAGACGAAGCGCAGAGCCTGCCCCCGACCTGATCGGGGGTGGCCGGAGCTGTTCGCCGAGGCGGTGGAGATCGACGCCGGGTTGCGCGACGGGCTGGCCCTGGACAAGACGCCGTACCTGCACTCCCTGCGGATGCCTCTGGCCGAGGCGGTCGCCTTAGATGAGGCGGGCCTGGGAGATGACGGACAGCGAGACGGGTTTGGGAACGAGTGCGAGGGACACTGCGGAGTGTGAGGTGGGTATGAAGACGAACGACAGAGGTCTGGGCAACCCACAGCTGCGCGGGCTATCACCGGCATCGAGCGTTGACAGCCGCCGCCGCTCGTGGTATGTTTTTGACACCACCCCTATCGATTCGACGGTAGGGTCGAGACCGCCCTCCGGGGCGGTCTCTGTCTTTGTATGGGAGTAGCGATTGATCACCAACCTCTACATCGACGGCTTCAATCTCTACTACCGCGCCCTGAAGGACACGCCCTACAGGTGGCTTGACCTGCGGAGGCTGGCCGAGACGCTCTTTCCCCAGGACTCGATCAACCGGGTCTCCTACTTCACCGCGCGGCTCGACGTGCGCCCCAGCAACCCCGGTCAAGCCCAGCGTCAGCTCATCTACCTGAGAGCCCTGGCGACCCTGCCGGGCTTCGACGCGTACTACGGCGTGTTCCGGTCCGGCGTCAAGCGGCGTCCGCTGGCAGAGCCTGTGACAGGGCTGCCGTCTTACGTCCTGGTGAGGGACTCGGAGGAGAAGGGGTCGGATGTGAACCTCGCCACGCGTCTCTTGGTCGATGGGTTCAACGGGGAGTACGAGCAGGCGGTCGTCGTGTCCAATGACGCGGACTTTGCGGGGGCGATGCGCTACGTTCGGGACGACCTGGGCCTTCGCGTCACCCTTGTCAATCCAGACCCCAGGAACAGCAGTCCGAGGGAGCTGGCGGACGCCGCGACCTACGTCAAGCGCCTGTGGAAGAGCCACCTGAGACGGAGCCTGTTCCCCGACACGCTGACTGACGGGATCGGAACTATAACCAAGCCGGCCGGGTGGTAGAGAATGACTGACCTACTGGCGGGTGACGCGCTTTGACGCTGGCCCCCAAATCGCGGTATCATGGGAGCGAACGTTGGCCCGGCGATGCGCTAACATCCCGGGCCGTGGCGCCACCTGCGGGAACAGGTGATGCAGTAGCATTGTACTACTCGCAGACCCGCTCCCGACAGGAGGCGGGTCTTTTTGGTTTCAGGGTATCGGATAAGGAGGCAGTAATGGCGAGAACCACCAAGAGGAAGACGGAGGCGGACCGGGCGGCCATCTACGCCCGCGTATCGGACAAGAGCCAGGACGGGGAGGACAAGACCTCCATCTCCGAGCAGGTAGGCGACATGGAAGCCTACTGCGAGAGCAAGGGGCTGACCATCACCGCCCGCTACCAGGAGGTGGGCCGGGGATGGTCGAAGAAGCGACCCGAGTTCCAGCGGATGCTGGCAGACGCCAGAAGCGGACGCTTCGACACCATCGTGTGCTGGAAGTCCGACCGCCTCAGCAGGGGGATGTACCCCGCCGCCGCACTCATGGAGGTCGTCGAGGCTCACCAGATTCGGCTGGAAGCCGTGTTGGACGCCATCGACATGAAGACCTTCGGACTCATGGCGGCCATCGGCAAGATAGAGCTCGACAACTTCCGGGAGCGGTCCACTATGGGCAAGCGGGGGACTGCCAAGCAGGGACGGGTGCCCACCGGCGGCCTCCCCTACGGTTACCGCATCGGGGACGACGGCAGGCCCGAGGTGGTTGAGGAGCAGGCGGAGGTCGTCCGACGCATCTTCCGCATGTACGTCGATGAGGGGATGAGGGCCTACTCCATTGCCGTGCGGCTGACCGACGAGGGAGTCCCCACCCAGACCGGCAAGCTGATGTGGCTTCAGTCCCGCGTACACCACATCCTGGGGAATGCCACCTACGTGGGCACCTGGGTCTACGGAAAGTACCGCCATGTCGCCACCGAGGACGGCATGAAGGTCTACGACCAGCCGAGAGACACCTGGATTGAGATTCCGGTCCCGCAGGTGATCGACGATAAGACCTGGGAACGGGCGCAGAAGTTGAAGAAGCAGCGGAGCACGAAGGCCAAGAGGAACACGAAGGTGCTCTACCTGTTGCAGCACCTGCTGAAATGCGGCGAGTGCGGCCGCAACTTCCATACGAGGGCCTCTTGGACAACCACCAGCGTTCGCAAAGGCAAGGCTTACACCTACGACCTGACCGCCCCCCGCCGCTACTACATGTGCAACGGGATGCAGGGTATGCGCCTGCGCTGCCGAGAGAAGCCTTACATCCGGGCGGAGCAGTTGGAGGGGCCGATATGGAGCGAGGTGAAGCGGGTACTCCAGAACCCCGACCTGATCGTCGCCGGTATCGCCACCCTCGACTCTCAGGAGGGCGGCGGAATGGAGGAGGAGATCGCCCAAGCCGAGCGAGACCTGCGAAGCATCCAGATGGAAGAGGACCGCGCTATCAGACTGTTCGTGTCGGGAAAGATCACCGAGGCCCAACTCGACCTCCAGCGCAAGTTCATCACCGAGCGGCTTGAGAGCGCCAGGGCGAAGCTGGACGATTACCGTGCTCAGGAGGCGAGTGGAACTGAGAAGCGGCGACTGATGGAGGAGGTCCTAGCCTGGGTGAGAAAGTTCGGCCAGGGACTGGACGACTTGACCCCCGAGGAGCGTCACGATTATCTCCAGATGATTGTGGAACAGGTCATCATCGACAGGGACAACAACGTGGACATCACGCTGGCTATACCCATCGACGATGATTCCTCAGACCCTGATTCTCCAGACCCTGAGTCCCCTCAGCCTGAGTGCGTGTCAATTGGTTCACAAGAACCTTAGCGCTGAGGTTCATCATAGCATGACGATATTGCTCTTTCCCTGAGAGACTTCTGGCGACAATGCTGTTGGAGACAGCGGCAGGGTTCCACAGTCGGCCGTGTAGAGAAGCGGGCTTTCCTGTATTATAGACCGCAAGTCGGACAACCCGGGCCTGGTGCGGGGAGACCTGCGATGGGCAGGAAGGAAGGAGTCCTATGGCGAGTGTGTTGGCAACGCTGGCGGGCCTTGTTGTCATTGGTTTGCTGTTCGCGATGGACCCTGGTGGAGCCATCGCCCAGAGTGGCTTCCCCGAATACCGGGATATGGGTTGGAAGCAGCTCACGGTCTGGGGCTTCCGCACGATTGGCGTCGGCGTCGGGCTGCTGCTCGTGCTGGTGCTGTGGCTCAAGTACCGACGCAGGCATGGGATCAGGCCTCGGGACCCATTGGAGTTGGGGACGCAGCAGCGCACTGGGATGCCGGCGGCAGTGGTGTCGGTGCTGGAAAACCGGGAGGTCAGCAACCGAACGCTGCTGGCGGCGATAGTCGAGATGTGCCAGCGCGGCGCGTTGCAATTCCAGTGTGTCGGAACGAGGAGCGGCTTCCTATACCAGCCGTCGCAGCAGGGCCCCGTGCAGTTTGAGTGGGAACAGTTGATATGCGACAGCTTGCCATCGCGCCCCACATCGGTTCAAGCGCTGCGTGACCTGATGGACGGGCATAAGGATGCTATCGGGGACCAGTTGGGGGAGTACCTGCAGCGCCAAGGCCTTTTCCATGACAACCCGATACGGATAAGGAGGGAGCGTCTCGCAGATGGATTCGGATGGGCAACGTTGGCAGCGGCCTTGATGGGCGTTGGCAGCGGGCTTTGGATGGCTTTATGGCTGACCCAATGGTGGGCGAACTCCATCGTCGGCGCGGTCGTCGGTTTCATATACTGGCTCATTGCGGTCCCGATGCACACGGGTATGATGCCTCCAACGGAGGCGGGGGCGTATGAGATAGGTCAGTGGCTTGGTTTGAAAAAATCTCTGACTGGACCTGACCCAGCGGCCGGACGGGGCGAACCCGATCCCATGCTGGCCTATGCCATAGCGCTGGATGCGGCTCAGCCCTGGCTGGACGATTCAGTCTCGGCTCCACCATGGTTTAGCTCCGGTGAGGCAGCCTCCTTGCGAGCCTCAGACCTGGACGTGGCCTATCACGGCTTTATGTCCGCGCCGGAGTGGGGCCTGACAGGACGGTCCGAAGGCGGGGCGGAAGCGGCTGCGGGGCCAGACGACGCGGCGGAGCGGGAGCTGCTCCGGGAGCTGTCCCAATTGGAGACGTTGCGTAGCGAGCAGGCTGAAGGGACGGCGAACCGAGAAGTAGCTGCCGAACATTGGCAGGTCGCAAGCCAGGCAAACGCTCCCGAACCGGATCAGACGCTCTATCAAGACGGAAAAGTCCGGCCTTCGCAGCGACGTCTGGCACTGCCCGGCAGAACCATTGAACTCCGCGTGATTTCGTCGGTTTGGGCTGACCAACAGCGTGTGAAAACGGGCGGGTCAAACTGGCTCCTGAAAGTGCCCGGTTTCTTGTTCATGTTAGGCGGGGGCCTGATGTCAGCTCTCGCTTCCCTTCTCTTGCTGTGGTCGCTGCTGTTTCACGTCCTGTATTGGTTTGGCCTCTTATCAAGCGCGAATGACCCCGATCCTTTCGAGCCTAATTCGGCGATTGAGTGGGCTATCCACGGCGCGGTTATCGGGATAGCGCTCCTGATATTCAACGTGGGGAACTGGTTGATTGACAAGAGCGCTCGAACACAGAGCATGTACTGCGCTGCGGTAGCGGTTGACGGCAAGAGCGAGACAACGTATTTCGGCCACACCGCAGATAGTCTGTCGGCGGAAATGATGGTGGCGGAAGTCCGCAAGGCCCAGGCTGCCGCCCGCAGCCCAGACGACGCGAAAGACGGGTACTGATGCCACTGGTCAATAGAGATTAGGCTGAAACGACACACGGTTAATCCACCCCATCCTGGAAACTCGCAATCGGATAACCAGGGACAGGTGACAACGCACCCGGAAAGCCCCATCCCAAAAGCCGTGCCTGGAGAGTAAAGAGGCCGGGTAAGGGTTTGTGACCCCTACCCGGCCTCCTATCGTGCTTGGACTGGCGTTTATGGGACTCGCTTTATGTCAACCCTACCAACCGCCAGGCTCCGCCAATCATGTCTTAGTCATCAGATAGAACCCCAGGCCGACAGCCCCGTAGAACATAACCAGGGTGAAGGCATACACTACCTTCTTACTCTTGGTAACTATGTAGAGCAACCCCCCTATTAGAAAGTAGGCCAGGATGACCAACATAGGCCCGAAGAATGCCCACGGACAAGCCGGATTACACGGTATCATTATAGGACACCCCCTTCACGGCCATACACTCAGCCCCACTAAACCGCCTCACATTCGCAGGCATACAGCCGCGCATAGACAACTAAACCATCCGGCGACACGTCCAAGAACGCCAGCCGCCCTTCCTCCGGAAGCTCCAGCTGAGTATGGACAGGGTACACCGCATCTGCCGGCAGAGCAACGGCGGACATGGCTCAACAGGAAGCGGATTTACCAAGAATAATGTCGAGGAGATTACTATAGCCGCAATCGCGGCTATCCCCAGACCTCACCCGGCCCCCCGAGGCGGAGCGCATCGCGTGGGAAGTGGTGGAGTCAGTTCCACCCAAGTCCGCGCCACCCAACTGGACAAGACCTGGCGCCTTCGTGTTGAGGTTAAAGCCGGCCCCGTGATAGGCGTCCAGACCCCGACGGGCCAGTCTCCAATCCCAAACCAGCTATCTGAAGACTTTATAACCGGATGGACGTACTGTTACAATGAAGCATTCGCAGAGAAGCGATGAAGGAGGCGAAATGTTGCGACTGGTATTGGCCGGCTCTGTCGCCACGCTGACCCTACTGATGGCAGTAGCTTGCGGAGGTGGGGACTCCCCCACATCAACCGCGGCTCCAGATGGCAGCGGTGGGTCCGAGGTCACAGCTGTGCCCACATCAACCGCGGCTCAAGATGGCAGCGGTGGGTCCGAGGTCACGGCTGCGCCCACATCAACCGCGGCTCAAGATGGCAGCGGTGGGTCCGAGGTCACGGCTGTGCCCACATCGACCGCGATTCAAGATGGCAGCGGTGGGTCCGAGGTCACGGCTGTGCCCACATCGACCGCGGTTCAAGATGGCAGCGGCAGCTCTGAGGCCACTGTGGCCGAGTATGCGGCTTGGTGCGCGGAGAGTACCTCCCTAGAATCCGGAGAATTCGGAGGATCCGGCTTCACGTGGGGGGAGACGGCAGAAGCTTACGCCGAGTTAATAGACGACTTCGAAGACAAGTCTGCGCCGGAGGAACTGAAAACCTTTCACGACGCCGCGATCGCATTTCTAAAGGCCTACCATGATTTCACGCGGATGCAAGATGCGAGCGAACCGTTTGACAGCGGAACAACACCGAGCGATGAAATCCTCGCCCGGATAAAAGCTTTGATCGATGTAGCCGGTACTCTGGACAGGGAGACCTACTTACAACTTGCTAATATAGACTGCATTATTTAAACCCCCATGAGAACTGGCGCTATCCTGGAAACTCGCAACCGGATAACCAGGGACAGGTGATAACGTGGCTGGAGGGAAAGAGGCCGGGTATTCGCGGGACCGCAGGTCCGACTCGATGTTGGGGACTGCCGCTCAATGTCGACTCCTGCTATAATGCGATTGCCTAGGAAGGGCGCAGACCTGACGCTGGGCCAAACCCTAGGCCTGGTTAGAGTCGGTGAGGTCGTAGATTGAAGATAGAGTTCCGTGACAGCTTTTCGCTGCAGAGGGCACGGAGCAACCAGCAAGGGGGTTAGACCATGGCGACGAAAGAACTGCGCGACCGCGTTGATGCCCAGTGGGGACAGCAAGCTTCCGCATGGGGTCAGGAAAACCACGACCGCGAGCGCAAGCTGATTTATGACTACGTGGACCAAGATGAAAGCATCATGGGGCTGGTGGGCTGTACCTGGGGGCCCGCGTCGGCATTCGCCGAGGGCGCGGGACTTATAATGCGGCAGCAACGGCTCAAGGGTGTCGCCGTCGTCACCGACCTCAGCGTCCACTTCGTCGCCCACAAGGGCCTCAACAAACTTGTGACTCAGATGCCATTGCCCAGCATCACGGCAGTGGAACAGGCAGGCGGAGTAGTGACCGTGGCCGGCGCCGGTATCCATAATTGGGCCGGGATGGGGCAGGACGACCCTTTCCAAGTCCGGGATATTCAAGACGACTTCGGCAACTTGGGCGCCCGCTTCGCCGAACTGGTGCAGCGGCTCCAAACCGAGCCTCGCTCAACTGTCGCTCCCTCAACTGTCGCTCCCTCCTCCTCCGGTCAACACTTCGGAATGAGCAAGACCGAGCGCATTGACGCCCAGTGGCAGGACCGTTCCCCAATGCCCGGCCGAACGAATCCCGGACTTCTTGCCGGCCTTCTTAGCAACCTCTCGGGCGCCAATCTCAAGAAGTACGAAGGCGAACGCAAGAAGCTCCACGAAATCCTTGATGGCGACGAGAACATCGAGTACTGGCTGGGAGGCCGCTGGGGTTTGCCCACCGATTTCGAGGCCTCCACCATCCGTGGGGGGGGGCAAGACAGGCCACGAGGGTATCGCAGTCGCTACAGACCGCCGGGTCCTCCTGTTGCAGAGTGGTGCGCTCGGCTCCACTCGGCTCCAGGGCAATAGAACTGCCCTACGACCGCATCGATGACGTTGAATACAACGATGGGATGGTCTCCTCCGGCGTCAAGTTCCAGGGCAGTACAATCGCACTCTACAGTTTCTACTTCGACCACAACAACAAAGCTGGCGTCAAAGGCCAAGCCCGGCGTCTTGTAGATTGCGTCCGGCAGCATCTGGCCGCGCCTCCCACCACAGACGCGAACTAGACCTCCCACCCCGCCGGTTTGCTACTCAGGCTCCCCAGCAAAGTGAGTCCCGATGGGATGGAAGACAGCAGATGACATCGGGTCGTCTCCCACTCCCTCAATCATATTGACAAAAGGCCGGGCTGGAGGGTAATGTCAAAGGCGATGACTTGGGCTGATTTCGCTACCTGAGCGGTAGGAGGTATATTCTATCTGGTTCCGATTGGAGGCAAACGGCGATGGCGTCCCGGCGACCCCTGCTGCCGCTGCGCTGACCGCGCTTGGGGCCGCCGTCCACGGCGGTCTAGCGCAAGCGTCGCACCCCGATTTTCCTTCTGACCCAGCCCCACAGCCGCTTCCGGCTTCCTCCACATCCTTCCGTGGCATAGATGGGCGCAGGCCGGAGCCTGTGGCAGTACCTTCCGGCGGCAGGCCAACTACTATTAGGAACGAACAATGAGAATCCACTCCCAACCCTTTCCGTTTATCGCCATTCCACTTATGTGTATCCTGGCGTCCATCCTGTTCCTGGCCGCCTGCGGAGGCGGCGAGAGCAAGGAGGACATCCTAGCTCAGACCTGGGACTGCTGGGCCCAGGGGGACACTGAAGTCTTCGAGGCAAGTATGCTCATGACGTTCCCCACCGCCAACAATATGGACGAGGCCAAGGCGCAGTTCATCTATGTGAGTTCCGTCGCTCCGATCGAAGACCTGAAGGCGAGCCGCGACGAAGCCTGCAGTAACGTGCCTTCCTAGCCTGCCACCACGCTTCCAACGGCCCCGGCTACCGCTCCGGCCGCCGCACTTATCCCAGGTTGGTTCAGACCGGCCTCCACCAGGCTGGCTTCCCGACCCTCTTCTGGTTTGAAACAGACAGGCTCAGGATGGGCGGTGTAGTGCGCCATACCCAACACATATTTGGGAATGCCAAGGGTGTCTCAGCCTTGACACCCTCAGAAGCTCCGCTATCATACACGTATGAATCTGTTGTATTGCGCCGGTAAAGCCGGGAGGGAAAGAAAATGACCCGTACACACACGACAAGATACATAACCCTGTTGAGCGTTGTCCTTGCGCTGGCCCTTACGGCGGCGCTCGCGGCCTGCGGCTCAGATGAGCCGTCCGGCGTGACAGGCCCCGACCGGACCGCGTCCACGCCAGCGTCAGGGGCCGCGCCCACTGCCACCGATGCGCCCGAACCTGCGGCTGCGACAGCGCCGCCCGCGACCTCCGGCTCCGCCGAAACGGACCGGGAAGCGCTGGTTGCCTTCTACAACGCAACGGACGGTGAGAACTGGAGGAACAACGACAACTGGCTGAGCGACGCGCCCCTCGGTGAATGGAATGGCGTAGACACTGACGACGACGGGCGCGTTACAATACTGGTCCTCGAGGGCAACGGCTTGAGCGGGGAGATACCGCCGGAGCTGGTCAGCCTCTCCAACCTGTCATGGCTGATGCTCAACGGCAACGAGTTGAGCGGGGAGATACCTGCGGAGCTGGGCAACCTCTCCAACCTAAAAGTGCTGCGCCTCGACAACACCTATTTGAGCGGGGAGATACCTGCGGAGCTGGGCAACCTCTCCAACCTGGAACATCTGGGTCTCCCCTCCTTCAACGACTTGAGCGGGTGCGTACCAAGCAGCCTGGAAGACCAGTTGATAATGTTTGTCATTGGCGGCCTGCCCTTCTGCTGAAGCCACGCGCCCTCAGCCGGAGACGGACGGCATATCGTCCTGGAGGCGCTCCCATCGCGTGTTGGCTATGGCGCATGGCGCCGCCCGCTCCCGTATCAAGTACGGAGCCTGCACCCGCTAATGTTGAGCCTGTCCCAACCATTTGAGCGGAAAGATTTCGGGCGTGGTTGGCCCGCTCATTTCCTTCGACGCTCCCTGGTGAAATCCCCTGGCAGGAGGCGCTTCTGTTCCTGTCGGCGTACCCCCTTTGGTACGCGTGTGTGATCGCCATCTACAACTTGGGGGGCACGAGAAGGTAATCTCCGCCTGGACGATGGTCTCTTGCGGCGCGGGCATTGCAGGCTAACGGTACTGCCCAAAGACAACGCTTCCCACCTTCATGAATCGCATCGCCTCGGCAGCGGCGTCCGCAATTAGCTCGCCGCTTCGAGACGACGCTTCATCCAGGGTCATCGGAGCGCGGAAGATGGACGCCGCCGCATCGATACCCTCCGCGTGAACGTCCTCAAAACCTTTGCCCAGAGAGCCTGAAATGGCTATCACCGGGATACCTCTTTGTTTCGCCAGCCTTGCGACCCCTATCGGGGCCTTGTTGTAGACCGTCTGAAAATCGAGCCGGCCTTCACCGGTGATTACCAGGTCGGCCCCCTCCAGCTTTTCGTCCAGTCCGACGTGGTCCAGTACGATGTCCACACCCGCCCGCAGTGAACCTTTGAGGAACGCCATCATCCCCCCGCCAAGGCCACCCGCCGCGCCAGAGCCTGGAACGGTGTCGATGCTCGTTCCGATATCGCGGTCAACGACCTTTGCAAAGTTCTTCAGGGCGGCGTCCAGCTGCTCGACCAGATCGGATGTCGCCCCCTTTTGCGGGCCGTACACCGCCGAGGCGCCTTCAGGGCCGGTGAGAGGGTTCGATACGTCGCATGCTACTGAGAACCTCGCCCCAATCGCTCGTTTGTCCAGTCCTGACATGTCTATCCTCCGGAGGTCGGCGAGCGCCGCTCCTCCCAGTGGAAGTGCTTTCCCAGTCTCATCCAGCAGGCGAACGCCCAGGGCTTGGGCCATGCCCGCCCCGCCGTCACTCGTTGCGCTTCCGCCGATTCCGACGATGAAGCTGCGGAAACCGTCGTCGAGCGCCTCGCGAATTACCTCGCCGAGCCCGTACGTGGTCGCGCGCAGAGGGTCGAGTTCAGTGGGCGAGAGCAGCACAAAGCCGGAGGTACGCGCCATTTCGATCACGGCGGTCCGCCCGTCGCCGAGCGCTCCCCACTCCGTCGTGACTGGCTTTCCGATGGGGCCGGTCACCGTCGCGGACCGAATGTCGCCGCCCGTCGCTTCGACCAGGGTCTCGAGTGTTCCATCTCCGCCATCCGCCACCGGCACGAGAACGGTCTCGGCGTCCGGGACAACCCTGAGCGCCCCTTCCTCCATAGCCTTGGCGACATCGAGCGCTGAGATGCTTCCCTTGAAGCTCTGCGGTGCGATGACGACCTTCATTACTTGCCTTCCTTTACGGGGGGACTGTGGGGATTATATACCAGTGGCATGGATGCTTGCGCAGTATGCAGAAGGTGATGGCAAAGTTTGGCAAGGAAACGGTGGTGGGCCGGCTTGCCGCCGGTTTTGAGGTCCCGGTTGTCGGTGTAGTAGGAGGCGAGCGGCCCCGGAGCCGGGCGCTCTGCGGGAACACCTTGGTCGCGCCATCTACCTTCGGTCACCGCTCCCTTAAGCGGTATTCCTTAAACGCAAACAATCCACTTGACCTTGGACGAGTGGATGTGTAACGATATTACACAAATCCCTAACCCGACCGGAGGGCGACATGGCCAGAGTGCAGTTGGTAATGCCTGACGAGGACCGAGACCGCTTTGTTCACCAAGCAAAGCGGGAGGGTATGTCCCTCAGCGCCTGGCTGCGAGCAGCCGCCCATGAGCGCCTTGAAACGCGCCAGAGCGTCAAGCTGTTCGAGTCCCCGGAAGACGTGAAGGAGTTCTTCAGGTCATGCGCCGCGCTGGAAGGTCCGGATACGGAGCCGGACTGGAGTGAGCACTTGCGAGTCATGAGCGAGTCACGTGGACGAGGGACGGCCGCAACGTGATTTTCGTAGACACCAACGTCTTCATATACGCGGTAGGACGCCCTCATGCACTCCAGACCACTGCCCAGCGCTTCTTCGTCAAAGCCAACCGGAGTGGCACACCCCTATGTACTTCAGCAGAGGTGATGCAGGAACTGGCCCACGTATACCTGCCCACCGGAAGGCTGCAAACCTTCGATGCGACGCTAGAGTTGATGGCGAGCGCCGCAGTTGAAGTTTGGCCGCTGGAAGAGGCCGACATGGCCCTGGCTCGGCAGCTCCACGAGCAGTATCCCAGCCTGCAAGCCCGGGACCTATGCCACCTGGCCAGTTGCCGGCGGAGGGGTGTCCGGGAGATCAAGACCTTCGACCCGGCATTGGCGGCTATATCCGGCGACCCGTCAATCCCATAGGGACATGGAAACTGGACGGGTGCCCATTCGCTCGAATAGTGACTAACCTTGCTCAATAAGCGGCTTTTCGCGCCAGACCAGCGGCTTGCCGGTCGTAGCGTCAAGAACGCCGTCCAATTTCGGCGGATTGTCTGGGTCGGCGCGAGCTGCATCCAGTTGCATCTGTGTCAAGCCGCATGCCGGCTCTCCATATTCTTGAGAATTAGCATCAATCCCGCAAAAGTCAGTACCAGATAGATTGGCATTCTGGAGAATTGCTCCACTTAAGTTTGCACCCCAGAGCTTTGCATTGCACAAATCTGCCTGTCGGAGATTTGCACCGGAAAGGATTGACTGTCGGAGTCTCGCACTAGAAAGGTCTGCACGTGGAATCACTGCACTGGACAAGTTAACATTCGTCAGCCAAGCCATTGAGAGGTTTGCGTCTTGAACCTGCAAGTAGGCCAAATGAGCGTCACGCAGATATAGTTTGAATCCTCGGGATCTTTCAAGAGAGATTCCTGAGGAACTACGAATCCCTATAGCTTGCATTACTTCCTGGACATCTGCTCGCAACGTTCGCATGTAGTTGTCGAGTTCATGATGAAGGTTTAGAGGTCTCTCAATACTGCTGTCCTTAGTGGGATAGCGCACGAACGCGCAAAACAGTTCCATAATCTGAATATGGTACTGCTCAGGATCCTCTTCCGCGAGACGCCTCAGCGCGTATATGCCTCCCAATCGCACGGAGAGAACCGGGCTGCCAAGCATCTCTGCCCCTCGCTCGTACTGCTCGTTCAGTAAGCTCTGCTGGGCTGTATCTGCTTGATGTTGCGCCGCAACTGCTTGCTGCTCAGCCACCCACCCTCGCCACAAGGCGAAGACAAGGGCAAGCACACCTCCTAACATGAGCCCCGCGTTACGCAGTGTGTCACTATTCGAAGCTGGCTCAGTTCCTCCAGAGCGCAACCAGCCCCATTGCCACCAAGTAGACGCGATTCCCACCACAAGTAGCATTAGCACCAACCAGAAGAACTTGGACCTGAAGATATTCCTCACCCCTTCCCCACCAGCCCCAGTATCCCCGCTATGCGCCGGGCGGTGTCCGTGAAGTGCTGCACCTCCTCCGGTTTCAGCGCCCGGCCAAGGACGCCGCGCTCGCGGTAGGAGAGCCACTTCTTGAGGACCTGGTATCCGCCCAGCTTGTAGCCCCACACGGCGGCGGGCACGTTGCGCCAGTAGGAGCGGTCGTTGAGGTGGATGTCGAAGGTGGTGTTGCCGAGGGTGAGCTTTGTTGTGGTTGCAGGCATAAACCTATTCTACGCCATAGTCGTGTGTGACTACATCCCCGTGCAAGAGCCGGATCACCCCACTGGCAGGGGACACGAAGACGTTGAAGACTGACAAGAAGGGTGGTCTACGACTGCAAACGCATCCCTTATTGGATACAGGGCCCTTCGATTGTCACCTTGAGTGATAGCGAAGGGTCTAAAGTCCTTGCCTACATTCCTTCTCTTCAATACTCGGACCAAGTTCTTGCTGAAGGATTTTGGATTCTTCGCCTGCGGCTCAGAATGACATATTCCAACAATCGAAAGACCCTGTTATTGGATAGACCAGCGATTGACATGATTCGCAGTACCTGAATATGATGCTGGCATCTCGTTTAGATTGTCCTTTGAGCCTGAAGACTGCCAGTATGGGAAATCCCGGATAAGATAGTCCCGCGCCTCCTGTATACGCCGGCCGGGGGCCGAATAAACGTGGAGATATGCCGCCCAGTGGATACCGTTGCCGCTCCGTTAGACATCCTGAAGTCGCGCTTTGGCTATGACAGCTTCCGAGGTCTGCAGGAAGAGATCATCGCCAACGTGCTGGCCCGCCATGACAGCTTGGTGCTGATGCCCACGGGGGCGGGCAAGTCCCTCTGCTACCAGTTGCCTGCGCTGATATTCAATGGGACCACCCTGGTGATCTCGCCCTTGATCGCCCTCATGAAGGACCAGGTTGACGCCCTGAACGCCAACGGCATCGCCGCCCGGTCCATCAACAGCTCTCAACCGTCGCGGGAAATCGAGCAGACGCAGTCGGAGGCTCGCCAGGGACAGGTCAGGATGCTCTACGTAGCCCCGGAGCGGTTGGCCCTGTCCGGCTTCCGAAGCTTCCTCCACAGCCTGGACCTGAGCCTCATCGCCATCGACGAGGCCCACTGCATCTCCGAGTGGGGCCACGAATTTCGCCCCGATTACCGCAACCTGCTGCAGATGCGGCAGGACTTCCCGGAAGTGCCCGTGATTGCCCTGACAGCCACTGCCACGGAACGGGTGCGAGAGGACATCATCAGCCAGCTTGACTTGCATCGCGGCCAAGTATTCCTCTCCAGCTTCAACCGTCCCAATCTCAGCTACTCGGTGCATCCCAAGTCTGATTCCCTGGCGTTGCTGATGTCCATGCTGCGGAAGTACCGCGGGCAGTCCGCCATTATCTACTGCTTCTCGCGGCGGGAGACTGAGGAGTTGGCCGACGACCTGAACAAGAGCGGCTTCGAAGCGCGCCCCTACCACGCCGGACTTGACGCCGAGACTCGCAGCAAGAACCAGGAGGACTTCGTACGCGACCGGGTCCACATCATCGTGGCAACCATCGCCTTCGGCATGGGAATCGACAAGCCGGACGTCCGCTTGGTAGTGCATAACAGCCTGCCCAGGTCCCTGGAGGGTTACTACCAGGAGACGGGCCGGGCAGGCCGGGATGGTCTGCCCAGCGAGTGCGTCCTCTTCTTCGCCTACGGTGACAAGGCGCGTCAGGACTACTTTCTCAACCAGATTGAGAGCGCCGACGAGCAACGCAACGCCCGCGAGAAGCTAAATCAGATGATGGACTACGCCCAAACCCCCACCTGCCGGCGTCGCACCCTTCTGGAGTACTTCGGTGAGGAATGGACCGAAGAGAATTGCGGCGGTTGCGACGTTTGCCTCCGTGAGGCCGATGACTTCGACGCCACCGAAGTCGCCCTGAAGATACTCTCGGCAGTAGTCCGCACCGGCGAGCGGTTCGGGGCGGTCCACATCATCCAGGTGCTCACCGGCAGCCGCGAGAAGCGAATCCTGGACCTTGGCCACGACCGCCTCAGCGTCCACGGCATAGTCAAAGACTTCCAGCGCGCCGAGCTGCGCGAAATAATTGGCCATCTCCGAGCGCGGGGCCTGCTGGCCCTTAACGAGGGTGAGTTTCCAACCTTGGCAGTCGCCCCCGGAGGCCGGGAGTTCCTCCAGCACCGGGAGAAGCTGACCTTACCTCGACCGCAAACTCCCGAGGCAAGCGATGACAGCCGGCCCGGAAGTCGCCGCCCAACCGGCGCGCCTGACTTGGGAGAATACGATGAGAAGCTGTTCGACGAGCTGCGCACGCTGCGCCGTCGTCTGGCCGATGCCCGCAACGTCCCGCCCTACGTAGTCTTCAACGACGTAAGTCTGCGCCACATGGCCGCGGTAATCCCGCAGACCCTGGAGGAGTTCGGACGAATACACGGCGTGGGTCAAGCCAAGTTGCAGCAGTTCGGCGCCGACTTCCTGCAAGTCATCTGTGCCTACGCAGAGGCCAATGGCATTCCCGCAGCGACCTACGACGCGCCAGTGGGCGAACGGCCTGCGCCGGACCCTCAAGAACGCGACCGCGGGCATGGACAGCGAGGGCGGGGAGCCACCTTTGAGACTACCAGGGATCTCCTGGCCCAGGGGCTCACCGTCAGTCAAATCGCTGAGCAGCGGGGCCTCGCCGCCACCACAATCCTCGGTCACCTTGAGCGCATCAGCGACCACGGCGAAGTCCTCGATCTGGCCCATCTCCTGCCCCCAAGCGAAAGGCTTGACCAAATCGAGCTCGCCTTCCGCATCTGCGGCAGCGCCTTCTTCCGCCCAGTCTGGGAGTACCTTGGACCCGATTTCACCTACGACGAGCTGAGGCTGGCGCGGATACACTTGCGCCAGCTGGGGCGCCTGGAGGAGGAGTGATGGCTCGTGATGTCGGCGCATACCTCATTGGGTGAGGATTACAAATAGTCCGGCATGGGCCGGCAAGATTCTTCCCGTGGAGTATACGCAGTGCGGAAGCGGGAATCCCGCTGCTCCTACGAAGCCAGTCTATGTTAGTCATCCTGGGAAGTAACCGCGCCGAACGCGGGCCGGACCGATTCGCGCCGCATTAGCCCTTGGGCGCTGTTTTGCCCGAAAGCCGAACACACACGAAACCCCTAAGTATAGAACGCCAAATACGGAATTTGCACGGCGACTGAGACTATAGTAGGATGCACTTACCTTGCGTTGCGAGGGTGTCACTCGGCATTTGCAAGGCCGGAATCCGCGCTGAACCCGAAGGGCCATCGCCTGATTGCAGAGTGCGCTTGGTCAAAATGCAGGTAGGCTTCGTTTCTCAATACGTTGCCGTCTTCCCACCGGACCTTGGATGAAGGAGATGATGAGATGAGATTGTCCACGACGCTGATACGCCTGCTGTCGATCACCCTGTTACTTATCGGTTCCCTGTTCCTGGCCGCGGCGTGCTCAGAGGAACCTACGCCTGCTCCCACTGCCACTCCCGTCCCCACACCCACCCCAAGTGTGGACGATTTCCTTGCGGCGGTAGGGGCAAGTATAACCGGAATGGAGACGGCAAAGTTCGGTTTGATCGACGAAACGGAAACGGGAGCTCTGTTCCTTGGAATGACTTTCAAGAGCATGGAAGCAGAATTGGAGACCCCCAGCAGCGTTAGGATGGTGGTGAGCGTAGGGGCTTCCGGCTTCGGTTTTGTGGAAATCGAAATAATAGAGGTCGAGGAGCAGGCCTTCTTGAAACTTTCCGAAGGCGCGCCGTGGGCCCATTGCCCCCGGACCAGGTGCCTTTCGATTTTGCGGGACTGGGTGTGGTTTTTGCCACTTTGCAAGATACAATCCAGAACGCGGCCATGGCAGGTCGGGAGACCTTGGAGGGCAACCAGACCATTCGCGTAGAGGGAGTTATTCCGTCTGAGGCCCTGTTGCCGCTTATCACGTCCGCGGACTCCGGGCATGAGGTGACCCTGACCTTGTGGATTGATGAAACAGAACTTGTCTTGCGACAGGCAAGGCTTGCGGGCCAGATTTACGACGCCGACGCCCCGGAGACTACCCGTCTTCTAACCATTGAAGACATCAACGTCCCGGTTGACATCGAGCTTCCGGATATAGCCTCAGGACCGTGAGCGGCGTGAGGTCTGCCCTCATCCGTCTGGGATCTTCCCAGTCGGTTGTACTGGGGATTCTCTGTCTGGGGGTATTTTCGACTGCCCTGGACCAGACCGTTGTGGTTGCCGCCTTGCCGCTCCTCATGGTGGACCTGGAGATACCCCTAACGGACCTGGACAAGGCCTCCTGGATCATAACCGGGTACCTGATCAGCTACACCGTGGCCATGCCGCTGGTGGGACGTCTCTCCGATGTCTACGGCCGCGTCAGAATGTTCCAGGTGTCGCTGGTTGTATTCGCCCTTGGGTCGGGGTTGGTAGCGCTTGCGCCGAACTTCACCTGGATTGTGCCCGCCAGAGTGATACAGGCCGTAGGGGGCGGAGCCACGGTCCCGATAGGTCTTGCTATGGCCGTGGCAGCCGTATCGACGGAAAAGAGGGGGCTAGCCATAGGACTGGTGGCCGCCTCGGCTGAGGCCGGGTCAGTTGTGGGCCCTCTCTACGGAGGATACATCATCGAATGGATTGGCTGGCGGTGGATCTTCTGGTTCGACGTACCACAGAGCCTCCTTCTGATAGGGTTGATGGCCATTCTGCCAAACCGCGCCAATCCTGACGCCAAGATGGACTACTTCGGGGCATTGACGCTTGGAGCGGCACTCACGGTTTTGACTGTTGCACTGGCACAAAGAAGCATCTTCACCGCGGAGTCCGTCTACCCGTACCTGGCGCTGGCTGTAGCAGCCGTCCTCATCGCCGTCCTCATCGCCGTGGAGAGGAGGGCAATCCAACCTCTGCTGGCATCCTTCCTGTACACCTCCAGGGCGTTCCTGTCGTCCAACATTGCGCAGTTTCTGATTGGGGTCGCGTTGATCATGGCCCTAGTATGCGTACCCCTCATGGCCGGAACCGTCATGGAGAAGGGACCTATGGAAAGCGCGCTCAGCCTGGTTCGGCTTACGGCCGCCATTCCGGTGGGGGCATTGGTAGGAGGCTACATTCTTCGCTGGACGGGCGTCAGAGAAGTGTGCATAATCGGTCTTGCGTTGATGGGAACGGGCCTGCTCTTCATGAGCGGATGGGAGACGGAAGTCGGGGAGCTCAGGCTGACCTTGCCTCTGGTGGCAGCGGGTTTGGGGTTCGGCCTGGTCATTCCTCCGATAGGCGTAAGCGCTTTGAGCGCAGCGCCCAGCGACTATTGGGGAGCGACGGCCTCACTGGTCACCGCATCTCGAATGGTTGGAATGGCGCTGGGGCTGGCGGCTCTGTCCGCGTGGGGTATAGAACGCTTCTACAGCCTGACCGCCGACGTGAGCATCGGATCGAACTTCGAGGAGACTGAGGCCATCCTGATAGAAGCCGGCGTTACCGTGTTCCAGAACCTCTTTATGATATCGGGGTTCCTGTCCCTGATTGCAATCGTGCCGGCCCTGCTAATGAAAGTGGAAGATGCCAGAGAAACGAATGACCTTGCCTGAGATTGCGCCTGACGAAGAGTGGCAAGGCGTATAGTCGCCTGTCTCCGACTGACCCGCCGCCAGGGACGGTGGTAGCATACGAGGCCATAGTCATCGGCGAGGTGGAGCGCAATGCTGCGGCGAATTGCCATTGTTGGAGTCTCTTCGCCCAAGTAAGCTAACGGCGAGCCCCGAGTAATGGAGCAGCCCTAATCGTTTGGGTCCATATAGAACTGGGCGCAGTAGGCTCGGAAGGGCATGATCTTGCCATAGGAACTACAGAGACGCGGGCGGCGACTGCAACCTTTAGCAACGCCGAGTCTGCCAACAAGGCAAGGATCGTCGGCCTGTAACGCCTCTCCCCTACCGCCTACGACGCGTCCGTTCCCTCCTCGTGGCGCCGGTGCACGCCCTCAATAGCCTCGTCGAGTTCGTTCCACATGCGTTCAACCATGGACCGCAGCCGCATGTTCTGGTACGCGCCCCAGACGACCATCGCGGGAAGCACCACCGTGACGGAGACTATCAGCGAGTAGACAATCGTGATGGTCGCGGTGATGCCGAACTGTTGGGACGCAAGCAGCGGCGAGGCAATCAGCACTCCGAATCCAAACGCCGTCGTCAGCGCAGAGCCCAACAGGGCCGAACCGGTAGTCGCTAGAGTACGGATTGCCGCTCTCTCAGGGTTGCGCAGGCGTGAGAACTCCTCCCGGTAGCGGTGAATCACGTGGATGGTGTAGTCTACCCCTATCCCGATCGATAGCGCAGTGATGATGGATGTGACCACTGTGTAGGGAATGCCCAGCAGCGCCATCGTGCCCAGTACGCTGATGAGGACGAGCACGATTGGCCCCACCGCGACGAACCCCAGCGCAGGCTGTCGCAGCGTCACCCAGAAGAAGACGGAGAGGATGCCCAGGGCCATGGCAATGGTGGTGCTGATGGCCTCGGTCTGTCCGCCTTTGATCTGGTCCGTGACAGCGATGGAGACGATGCTGCCCGAAGTTACCGTGACCGCGCTGTCGTCTCCGAGCCAGAGTACCTCGATTTCCTCCTGGATCATCCTAATTTGCTCAGGATTGCCCAGGTAGGTCGGGAACTGGAGCAGCATTGCATCAGTGCCTTCCGAGTCGTTGTTCAGTAAGTGCGCCAGGTCTGGTTCCCTTACCACAAGCTCGTCAAGGAACTCCTGCATCATCACTGGGTCGAGTTCCACTCCGGCAGAGGCCTCCTCCAAGAGCGCTGCGAGCTCGGGGGCGTACTTGTCGCCGGGCTCCCCAGTGTCGTCAATCCAGTCACGCATGTAGGAATAGTGCGAGTTCTGAATCGGTCCCGCAGCAGCTAGCGGGCGACGCCCTTCATCCTCGAAGGCGATCGTGAGGTCCTGGAGATTCAGAAGTGTGCGGGTCTCTGTGATCTCGGCCTTCACCAATATACTGGTCAACTCCGTCGAGTCACCGACTGCCGCGTTGAGGGTATCCATATCCTCCAGCACGCTCCCGCCTCTGGGCAGGATGTCGCGGATGCTGAATTCGGACTTCAGCCCCGTGGCGGCGAACCCCAGCCCAATGGTCACCGCAATGACGGCGACAAGGTAGGGCGCCGGCCAGCGCGTAACGCTTCTACCTAGCTGCTCAGCCACCTTCTGGATGCCGGGCAATGCGTTGGAGATAGGGCGCGACGGCGCCAGCGTGCCGCGTGACTCGCGCCGCCGGTCGATGATCGTCCGGCCGGCCGGGATCAGCGTCAGCATCACTATCAGGCTCATCCCCACGCCCAGTCCCGCAACTATGCCGAAGTCGCCAATTACCCCAATCGGCGAGAACAGGGTTGCCAACAGGCTGACGATTGTCGTCACGGCAGCCAGCGTCAGTGGAATTGTGACGTTGCGCAGTCCAATTCGCACCGCTTGTACAACCGGCTCGCCGGAAACTCGCTGCTCACGGTAGTGCGAGATTGCCTGGATTGCATAGTCCACCGTAAGGCTGATAATGATGACAGGCACCAACGCGGTAAGCGAGCTCGGAGGGCCTATGAGGCCTATACCGTTTGGCCCGAGCCAGCCCTCTGCTCCGACAACCCATATCATTGAGAAGATAAGCCCCGTCAGCGTCATCAGCGTATCCGAGATGGTGCGCGTGAAGAGCAGGAGCAGCGCCACAATCAGAAGCAGCGCCAAGCCTATAAGCGGCACCATCCCGGACTCCGTGGCCTCCTTGTACTCATCCTCGACGACTATCGGCGACAGACTGCTCACTCGCAGCGGCCCCTCATCCCCAGTCGCCAGATCATTGATCCTTCGTTCAGCGTTCTGAATCCTCTCGTCTCCCGTATCGTTCAAGCGGATGGTGGCAATCGCGACCGACGTGCCGTCCGTATCAATTCCGGTCATCGCAGCGAGGGCCCCCTGAATCTCTGGGATGCTGCGAACGGAGTCGATTTCCGCCTGCGAAATCGACTCGAAGCTCTTCACCTGGAGCACGGCATTGATCAGCAACGCGGGCGTGACAATCGGATTAGCAGGCGCCAGCAGCTCACCCACACTCGGGTCGCTAACTATGTCATCGACTAGGGAGGTCATCTGGGCGAGGCCGCCGGGCGTGAGCGCCTCCCCGCGAAAGACGAGCGTTACGACACTGATCTCGCCGGAGTCCCCGAATAACTCATCTATATCCTGGGTCGCGTTGGCGATGGGGTGTCCGGGCGGAAGGAATGCCACATCGGCCCCCTCCGTCGGCTCGGCGCGCAGTGAAGCCCCCTGAGCCAGTACAACGGTAGTGATGAGGAGAATGAGGAGCGTGACGTACGGCCGGACCGTGACCAGCTTACTCAGCCTGTCGAGTGTTCTGGTCATTATGACAGACGGGACCTCAAGGGCGCGATTGTCTGCGCCTCTAAGATCGCGCGCGGATTCAATAATTATCACTCCGTCTCTCATCTCGGTCGTCCCGAGTCTAAAGCGACCCACGGGACTGGGCGCTCCAGAAGCGCTCGGCCGGCTCGCCGGGCCTGTGCGGGCCATGCTTCCAAGCTTGCACCCACGGTTCCACTGCGAAAGACCGTAAAGTGATGGTGAACCTTTGATATAAATAGATGGGGGATTATAACGAAGCCTACTATGTGCCACAATCTTACAACTTGACTAGAATCTCTGCAAACGGATAAAACACCAGACCTCACCAGATCCAAATGAATACCGCCCTCAGGCCGCCTTTGGAGAGGAACTCGACGACCCAGGAATATGCGGCGCCCGACTTTACTCCCACTACTCGGCTGATGGTTTCCACGCGGCTTCCTTCGTCGTACATGGGCGCCGCCTGCACTTTCACCTGCTCCGACTGGCGGGAGGATTCCATCCCAGGAATGAAGTGGCAGAGACATCCGCTGCACCGGCATAGCCTGCCCTTGTGGAAACTGGGGCCTGCTTTCCTGAGAGCGACCATGATTTGGCAACCAGTCTGACCCACACCGGAGACACTGCATCCCATCTCGATAAGCTCTGTGTTGGGCCGCGTGCAAACCTCCCTGTAACCGCGTAACCGCGGTAGTCTCCCTCTCGCTTCTTGCCCCGTTACCAACCGGATGTCGGAAATGCAAACAATGTGCCCCATATATTGACTAGTTTCAGGTATTTCGGCATAATACCGAATGGCTTCTAATATCAAAAAGGGAGGTAAGATTTGCCGAAACAATCGCCGATTCCGGAAGATGTGGACAGGGGGTTCTGGGAGGCCTGTAACGAAGACAGGCTGGTTGTACAGAACTGCACTGCCTGCGACAGGTTGCAGCAGCCGCCGGAGGCGACCTGTTACCAGTGTGGCTCTGCGGATCACTTCGAATGGAAGGAGTTGCCCGGCAGCGGAGTCATTTACACCTACGCGGTGATGTATGACAACCCGGTTCCTCTGCTGTTCGAGGACCAGCCCTTCAACGTGGCTGTAGTATCGTTGCTGGACGACGCTGGTAATGACACTGGCATGAAGTTGCTGTCGCATCTACCGGGGACTCCCCTGGACGAGGTGCCGATAGGGGCCACCGTACAGGTGGAGTTCGAGGTGACCGGGGGGACCGGCCAGAAGGTCCCAGAGTTCAGGGTGGTATAGGCTAGACCTGCCCACCGTTTCAATTGCGATAGGGATTTAAGTAAGGGAGGTAATCCAATGGCACCAGAAGTTCAAAATATGCCGACAGAGTGGTACCGAACTGAGGAGGGATTGGGAGTATGGGAAGGGAGAGGAAAGGTGGCGGCCGTGGGCGTAGGGCTCTCCCCCACAGACCGGCGCTGGGACAGTGACCCCCAGACCAGCGTGGGCGCCTATGCCCTTATAGCGATTAGAAGGGCCATGGAGGACGCAGGGGTAACACCTGAACAGGTGGACGGGCTTGTCGTGGTACCAGATACCACTACAGGGCGATTCGACTGGCCGCAGCCCTGGCCCGACGGCCGGGACATCCCCGGGGAGATGGCCGCTGCTTTCAAACCCACTGACGACGAACGGGACGGCATAGCCAAGTTGAGTGCGCAGTGGGTGATGAACAACATGCCGGAGCTGACGAACCTCCAGTTCGTGATGCACGCTCCGGGTGATACGGCTCCGGCCCTCGTTGCTGCCAGCGAGGCAGTGTCACGAGGTCTCACCGGTGTCTGCGTGGTGGTGAGGGGCTGGCACAATTTCTCGGGTCGGTACTACGTGGGGCAGGGCAACGCCCGTGGAGACACCATCTCCACGCGTGAGAAGTGGACTACCGGATGGGGCATCGTGGGCGTTTACCCGGAGGCCACCCGCTTCCAGCGTTATCTGCACAAGTACGGGAAGCGCAAGGAGATGTTTGCCAACTTTGTGGTGAACTCCAAGAAGAACGGCCTAAACTTCCCGGAGGGATTCTTCGCCCAGCACCGGCCGGAGGATCAAGTGAGCAAAGAGGACTACCTGACCGCACGGTGGCTGGCCAAGCCGGCCAACCTCTACGACGCCGACATTCCGATCTGCTGCGTCTCGGCCTACGTTATGACCACCCCGGACCGGGCCGCTGACATGAAGCAGAAGCCCGTCTACATCCTTGGCCACTCCTCCTCCACCGTCAGGCCCAGGAGCCTCCAGCATACCCTGGAGGAGAGCGAAGAGGGCGCTGCCAGAACCGGTCGGCTGTACCAGGAGGCCGCGGGTATCAGCGTAAATGACCTCTCCTTTGAGAACATGTACGACGGCTATGGCATGTTCCACCTGATACACTTGGAGGGCCTCGGCGGCTACGGCGGTATACAGAAGGGGGATGGCCTCGACTACTTCGAGAGTCAGGACATCAGCAACGATAGCAGGTATCCCATATCCCCCAGCGGCGGCAATATCGGCAGCGGACGCACACGCTTCTGGCTGCACGTCGACTCCATCCAGCAGATACAGGGACGCGCAGGGGCACGCCAGATGAAGCATCCTGCAGAGGTGGGTATCTCCGCAGCTACCTTCCCCCATAGCGGCATCGCTCTGGTGTGGGGCGCCAGCGCCGACTAGGGCAGTACAGGAGAAGACCTCGTTCCTACTGGAATCGAGAAGCGAGAGGCCCGGACTTAGGTCCGGGCCTCTCGTTGTTGAAGGGACGTATTCTGGGTACCACCCAAGGAACGGTCAATCCCTTTGGAGGCAGGGGAAAGATGAGGAACGCTCCAAGACACTCCCTTGGTTGTGACCACCTCAAATTCATATAATTCGTTGGACCGGGAGAATAATGGAGCAGATAGACAGGAAGGTTGAGGAAATCCTCCGTTCCCCCATAGGCTGCGAGTTCCTGCTCAGTGTCGAGGCGTCAGGATTAAGCCCGGTGGAGGCGGGCATACCCCGAAACAGCCTCTGGCTGGCGGCCGGGGCAGTTGACGAGCTGGAGTGGTGGAGGGCAGACCATGCCGAAACCGTGGCCGATGCGTTGGAACACGGGGAGCGGCTGAGAGTCCTGGCCCGCACCGTGTTGGAATACCCGGCAGCCTCTTGGTGGTTCGCCCCACTGGACCCACAGCATCAAGTCTGGATTTCCCACGACAAGGACCCCCCGGACACGGCCAGCTGGCAGCGTCCAAACTCCCCTCCCGACCATTGGGAGCGATATGCCCAAAAACCCCGTACCGAACAGTACCAATGCACATCCACCCTGGTAGGAGAAGACACGTCCCTTTTTGTGGCAGTGGACGACCGCGTGGGTGACTTTAACCTGTGGTCCCTCCCTTTCGAGGCTTGGGAAATCTTCGTCCCCAACGATGTCCAGGTATTTGAAGTTCACGGGCCCGCGGACTGGAACCGCCTATGCGCCCGTTATCCGGCTGCGGGAAGGACCGATGGGCCTCCGGACCCGGAGTGGCTGGTGCCCGATTGGGGAGCAGCGGCTGAAGACTGGGACGGAGTCCATCTGAGCCTGGGTGGATTGCTCACCGCCGAGCAGGTGCGGTACCAGTCGGAGGATGGGATTTCAATGCTCAACTTCTGGCAGGCGGAGCAGACCTACTGGCTGCGTGGTTTCGTCAGCAACGCCCGTCGGCTGCCAGACCATGAAGGCCGTCCACGCCCTGAGCATATAGAAATAGCGCACCCCAATCCCGGCAGGCGCAGGGGTGTTCCTCTAAGGAGGATTGACTGACCAATCCCTTGTCGTAAGGCCCGAAATTGGCCTCCATATTGCGCTCAAACCGGACGCTCGACTTGCGGGGCGCTTTGCCGGTCTCCGGCAAGCTTCCTGGGGGGGGTTGTATACCCTGGAGAGCTAGCTGAGGTCGGCCAACTCGATGATCCTGGCTTCGCGGCTCCCCGGTGTCAACTCCAGGATAGCCACCTGGCCCAGCCTCATGGAGTTTCTGGGCAGCGTGGGGCTTCCGGGGTTTACAAACAGGACGCCTTGGTGTTCCTCCACCATGGCCTCCAGGGTGCGCCCGAAGATCACGATATCAATAGGACTGCTGAAGACACTCTCCACCATCTTGGGTACAGCCCCCTCCGGGAAGTTTCGAGCCGCTATTTTGCCGGGGAATACGTCGTCGTTGAGTTCGTGCAGGTCCAGGCTGTTCACCATGCCAACGGTGTGGCCCTCCAGCTGCAGGATATGCCGCTCGGCGACTCTTTGGTCCGCTGTTTCCATGGAGAAGGGTATGGCGGTCTCGAACTGGCGGCCCTGGATCCTTCCCACGGCTTTCACGGGTGCGATCTGCTCCAGCCAGTCCAGCACCCGTGTGGCTTGGATGCCCCCGGCATGAAGAATCAAATCGACTCCCTCAAAGGCGCGGGTCACCTGTTGCGGGACCTCGGTTGCGACCCCTGGGATCCGGGTATCCGAAAGAAGGCCTATTCTCATTGGTTTCTCCTAAAGCGTTGGATGGTGTTTTCTAGTTGGTCACTGGAGTGCATAGTAGCCCCTATCGGATTTCTCTGCAAGGCCAATGGATGAGCCGGGGCTCCCGGGGTGTGTTGGTAATAGCAAATACCACCACCCAAGCGCCAGACCACCCCTGCGAAGCTTGTCCTCGTGGAAACGGGGAGCAGGGGTCTATAGTTCCCTATTGCAAGGATCCTGGATTCCTGCTTACGGAGACCTTTGTATAATCCGTACCGCAGCCCTATGTTTCCGTCATTCCTGCGCAAGCAGGAATCTGGAGCGTCTCATGCGAGACAAAGTAGCTTTGCGGGCAACGCTTTGGATTCCCGTCCCCGTATCGGAGTACGGGGCAAGCTTCACGGGAATGACGGTTGGAACGCCTCTTCCAGGATTAAGCGAGGAGTTATTCAAAGGTCTCCAATCATTAGCGGCGTGACGCGCCTCGATGGCTAGAGCCAACCCGCGAGGGACAGCACCTCACGCGCGACCTCGCCGACCGAGCGGCCTGGACCATTGTCTACGACGAAATCCTCAACACCCGCCCGTTCCAGGATGTCAGCGAGTTCTGCGGCGCGCCTAAGCGCCTGGTCTAGGAACATGCCCGGCTCACGGATGCGAAGGCGTTCGTGCATCAGTGTAAGAGGAGCGGTCAGCCGGCACACGATGGGCAGGGCGTCTGGCACAGCGGCCCGGTAGTGGTCGAGCTCCGCGCGGTCTTCGACCACCCTGGCGATCATCAGCCGCTCGGCCCCAGCGGCAGCGTAGATCGGCCAGACGGCGGTAAGGTTTGCTAATGCCAAGCTCTGGCCGTGAGGCTCGCGTTGCGGGTGCATCACGGCCAGCCAGTCGAGGTCGATAGCCGCGTGGGCAGTACCTGCCTCCGCCAGCAAGTCCGAGGCCTCGGAAAGTACTGTTGTCTTTCCTGTTCCCATGGACCCGGAGATGACAAGAAGCGGAATCGTCGTAGGCGCCATGTGTCTACCGGATATCAAATAAGGTGGTTGAGGACGTACAAATATAAAATCATTTCGGTTTTCGGTCGCGAGCGCCAAAGGCAGGGCCAGTTGTCCATCACCAGGCAATCTAGATCCGGCGCTCTACCATTCCACTAGGCAGGAAACCACGCTATCCGGGCGGTCAGCCGACTGCACAGCCTGCTGAATGGCGTTGAAATTCGCACCCCTTTTAAGAAAAGCGTTCGATTTTCACTGAGGGATGATTGGCCTGGATATCTGCTGAGAACCAGGAACATTGGGCAAAGTGAGGAAACATGAACTCCACACTGTGCCTGTCGCCCTTGGCGCTCGACGCTGAGGCCTTGCCAGCATACTTGCCGGCAAGGTCCCTGAGGGTGTCGCCCAGGTCTCCGGAGCTTTGCTCATTGCTATAGGAGATTTCCAGGTAGTGAGGCAAGGTTCTTTCCCTTACCTCCCTGATGCCAGCGTCTGACTCAATTGGGGTACCAATTGGGGTACCAACTTGATCCCTTTACTCTTTCCCATCCTGCTCCCACAACGCCTCGAGGATGTTGCCCGGGGACATTGGCGTCTGTCGCATTCGTATTCCAACTGCATCGTATATGGCATTGGCGATGGCTGCCACCGGCGGAACGATGGGGATCTCCCCTACCCCGCGCGCTCCATACGGATGGCCCGGGTTCGGTACCTCAACCAGGATTGTGTCAATCATGGGAAGGTCCAGAGATATCGGCATCCTGTAGTCGAGCAGACTGAAGTTAGCCATGTGCCCCTCGGAGTTGTAGTAGTATTCCTCGTTCAGAGCCCAGCCGATGCCCTGCACGGCACCGCCTTGCACCTGCCCCTCAACGTAGCTGGGATGAATGGCGGTCCCGACGTCGGTGACCGCAGTGTACCTGAGGATGTCCACCTTGCCGGTCTCCGGGTCCACTTCCACGTCCACTATGTGAGTGGAAAGGGACGCCCCAACCCCCTTTGGACTAACCGTAGCGCTGGCTATGATGGGGCCTCCGGTGTCCAGCAACCTCGCTGCCAACTGCTTGAAGGTCAAGCTCTGCTCGGTGTTGGCCGAGTGCCGGAACTCCCCGTCGGAGAACTCCACCTGGTCTGCCGTAGTCTCCCATATCAGCGCCGCTCGCTCCTTCATCTGCCCCACCACGTTGTGGGCGGCCTCGTAGGTTGCCCAGCCTGTGGCGAAGGCGGTACGGCTTCCGCCGGTGACCGCCGTGTACCCGATAGCGCCGGTGTCGCCTACGATTGGGTGAACGTCCTCAGCCCTGATTCCCAGCACCTCGGCGGCGTGCATCGCTGTAGCCGCTCGCGTGCCGCCAATGTCCACCGACCCCGTCACCTGGTTCACTGTCCCGTCGTCGTTGACGCTCAGTGTAGCGCTTGACTCCAACCCGGCGTTTCCCCAATAGCCGCTTGCCACTCCCCTGCCCCGGTTCTTGCCCACCAACGGCGTTTGCCAATGGCTGCTTTCGAAAGTTTCCTGGAGTGTCTCTGCGGTACCGATTCGACCGTGCACCACGCCGTCGCCGCGCCGGTCTCCCTCCTTGGAGGCATTCTTTAGCCGTATCTCTATCGGGTCCATGCCGATGCTCCTGGCTATCTCATCCAGAATCGTCTCGACTGCGAAGGAGCCGTGCGTAGCGCCCGGAGCGCGATACGCCCCGGTCTTTGGCTTGTTGACGATAACGTCGTAGGTCTTGAGGTTCAGGTTCTCGACGCTATACGGGGAGAACATGCACCGGGCGGCTCCGCCAACCGGAGAGCCTGGGAAAGCGCCGGCCTCGAAAGCCAGGTATGCCTCTCCGGCGGTTATCCTGCCCTCCTTCGTGACGCCTACCTTCACCCGCATGAAGGAGCCTGACGTGGGGCCTGTGGCCTCCATCACCTCGGCGCGGGACATAACCAGTTCTACGGGCTGTCCCGTCTTGCGAGAGAGGAGGGCCGCCGGTACATCCAGATAGCAGAGTATCTTGCCTCCGAACCCACCGCCTATCTCCATAGGTATGACTCTGACCTGAGACTCCGGCAATCCAAGGAGAGCCGCAGTGGCTCGACGAACGTAGAATGGTCCCTGGTTGCTGGTCCAGACGGTTATCTCACCGTCCGCATTCCAGAAGGCGGTCGAGTTTGTGGGCTCAATGTACCCCTGATGCACCGTGGGTGTGGTGAACTCATGCTCAACGACTATGTCCGCCTCCTCAAAGCCCCTCCTCACGTCGCCAAGGTTGTACTCTTCGTAGGCCGCGATGTTGCTCACCTCTTCGGTAACGCGGCCCATGGATTTCGTCCTCAGGTCTTCGAGAATGATGGGCGCGCCCTCCGCCATGGCCTCCGGCGCCGTCAGGACGTAGGGCAGGACCTCGTAGCCCACGTCGATGAGAGACAGAGCCTCTTCGGCCACGTGGGCATTGATGGCTGCCACGACCGCGACGGGGTGTCCCTTGAACAGCACCTTATCCGACGCCAGTATCATATCGCGGTAGTACTTCAGGTTGATGGCCCCTCCCTCGCCCCCCGCTATGGACACGGAACCGGTGAGCTGGGGCATATCCTTACCGGTTATCACCGCCTTTACCCCCGGGTGAGCCTCAGCTTTGCTTACGTCAACGTACTTGATCCTGGCATGGGCATGAGGGCTGCGCAGGACCTTGCCGTACAGCATTCCGGGCAGGTTGATGTCTGCGCCGTATTTGGCCCGCCCGGTCACCTTGTCGACACCATCGTGTCGGATTGGACGGGTCCCAATCACCTTATATTCCGCCGGCCGGTTCTCAGCTATCGTCATTTGGTTTCCCCTCTTTCCAGGTGTCAACTCCGATTAGAGATGACCCTGACCGAATTAAACCCTCAATACAAACGGCTTTCAGCCAATTATCTGATGTGTTGAACCTAACACAGACCTTTATTGGTAGTCAATTGCCCGTTTCTTCCGTTCTCCACTCTTCCGGTGTTCAAAGGACGCAAGACTCTGCAGGCCGGAGGCCATGACTACCAGCCGGGTACACGCATTGAACAGAGTGGCGCTGTAGTATGATAAGCTTCAGCGATAAGGGCATAGGGGGCAGTCCAATGAGCCATTCACACATCTACTCAGGTAATCCTTTGGACAGGGGCGAACGAGAACGCCGCGACGAAAACTGGATAACGGCTACGGCCAACGACCCGACCAGCAAATTTCTTCCTATGAATGACTTGAATGTCCTGGTGCGTCAAGGATCTCAGGACACTCTGGGCTGGTTGAGCGCAAAGGAGATGCAGCGTTTTGGCAGTTACAGCAGGGTTTTCCTGCTTGGGCTGCTGGACGGGATAGCGTGTTACGTGGTCGACGTCTCAGAAAACGGACAAGCTATCCCGGATTCGGGTGGCAGTGGCGAATACAGGTACGTGGATGTCAGGACGGCCGCTGGGAATCTCAGCGGCGCAGATTCCGGGATAGTCGCTCAGGCGCGGGCACAGGTCGATTGGCACAACCGGAATGGGTTCTGCTCCACTTGTGGGCATGAGACAATCGTCAGGCGTGGTGGTCAAACGCGGCAATGCTCCAAGTGTGAAGCCATTAACTATCCACGCACAGACCCTGTGGTCATCACCGTGGTATCCGACAATGACCGCTGCCTATTGGGGCAATCTCGCGGACGTGCGACGCAGACGAACAGGTACTCGGCATTGGCCGGCTTTGTCGACCAGGGAGAATCGATTGAGGAGGCCGTGGCCAGAGAGGTGATGGAGGAATCGGGAATCGTCATCAGGAATGTCCGTTACCACTCCTCTCAACCCTGGCCATTCCCCTCCTCTCTGATGATCGGTTGCCATGCGGACGCGGTCACAACCAACATAGCCATAGATGATGAAGAGATGTCAGACATCCGCTGGTTTGAACGCGATGAGGTCCTGAAAGCGCTAGATGGAACAAGCGAGAAATTGGTAGTTCCAGGTCCAATGGCTATCGCTCATCAAATCATCAGAGCATGGGCTACCAACGAAGCGCCTTAGAGTGGCCCGTACTATTGGAGTGAACGCTGCCTGTCCGTAGCGAACTATTGAAGTTCGATAAACACTACCCCGGCTGTGCCGTCGACGGTAACGATAGAGCCGTCCCTGATTATATCGGTGCCGTTGCCAGTCCCAACCACGGCAGGAATCCCAAATTCCCTGGCAACCACTGCCCCGTGGGATATCACCCCTCCGGAGTTGGTAACAATAGCTCCGACAATGCCAAAGAACGGAGTCCAGGGTGGCGTCAAGGCACGTGCGACGAGGATATCCCCATTCTTGAGGGTGCCGGCCTGATCCAGCGACTGGATGACTCTAGCCCTGCCGCGGTAGACCCCCGGCGAAGCCGCCATACCTTTGACCGACTGTTGGGCAGCGCCTTCGGCCGGTAAGTCATCGGGCGATGTAAGCGTCTCGGGCTTGAGGCCCAGGTAAAGCGGAGGCAAAGACGAGCGGAACTGGTCCTGCAAAGCCCGGCGGCGGGAGACTTCTTCCTTGGATATGCCGATGTCTTCCTCCAGGGCTTGGATTAGCTCCGACCTTTGATAGAAAAAGACGTCGTCAGCAACACTCAGAAAGCCTTGCTTCTGGAGATGGCTTCCTATTACCAGCCATCGCGCCCTGGAAGCGGAGACCAGCCTTTGGTCGCACACCAGGTTATGGTCCTCAAGATTGGGAATGAGCTGCTGAGCCATCTCCAGTAGAAGCCCCAAGTCGTTGGTGTCTGTGTCGTCGGACGAGCTGTTGCGCAGTTCCGCCTCCAATTCCGCGCGGCGACTTGCCTGCTGAGCAGACATCCTCACCGGGCTCTTGGGATCATCCTGTGTGGAATATGCCCGTATCATTGCGAGCGGCACAGGCGACCCATCGCGCCAGTTGGGCAAGTCCTGCAGGCCGTTGTTTGTAGTGTACCCAAACTTCTCCAGCATGCCGGCAAAGCTATCTCGAAACTCCTTGGCGGCAGGCGTGTCCGGCGACGTGGGGCCACTTTCCAGCATGGCTTGAAGGGACTCATCGGCGCGCACCAAGCGACTCAGGTCCCAGAGCGCGGCGGCCCGATCAAGCGAAAGATGCGGCAACCCCAGCAGCAGAGCCATTGCGTCATGGCGTCTCTCCTCTCCGAAGCGTTTCACGTACTCGTCCGTAAAGCGCGTTGCCGCCGCTCTGGCCGGTCCCACCGCCGTACGGTGGACTCCGCCAAAGACGCGCCTGTACTCCTGGTCCTGCGAATCCAGGATCTCGGCCCAAGTGCCTGAGGGTACTGTAGCCGGTTCAAAGTTCTCCAGCATGTGAGCCACTTTGTCGATCTCGGGCGGCCACTCCTGTCGCCATCCCGTGAGGTCTTCCATTTTCTCCGGCGCGGGCATTGTCCCGAATGGAGACGGCGCGCCGGGAGGGTTGGTCACTTGGCGGGCGTAGTTATACCCGTTTATAGTGATGGCTGTGGGAAGGCCATCCGTATGAACCACAGCGCCGGTGGGACCTGCGCTCGCTATAAGAGGTGGATGAGACGCCGGGTTGTGCTCATCCTGCAATATCCAGGAATACACTTCGTAGCTGGGATCAGGCAGCGCGATTTCCGTTCCTTGAGACATCAGGCCTCCGTCAACTAGATCTGAGCGGCAAATATGGTCACAAACACCAAAATCTACCGGAATCTCGTCCTGGTCACGAATATGAGATTTCATATTAACACGATAGAGGAAACAAGTGGAATGCCCATTTCTTCGCTGCGGATGATATACTATTGCACTATTGACGAGGTCAATGCCCCTGGGCGGTTTTTTGGCTCGCCAATTCATAGCTGGACAACCAAGCAATTCAACACATCACTTGCTGCCATAAGTCATGGAAACAGGACAAGGGTTCATCAGAGCGCACAGGGACAGTCCGAAGGAACAGGAACACATGCCAATTTTGTGGTTGGGAGAACCCCAGTGCGGCGACCCATCCCTGGTAGGCGGGAAGGCAGCGAATCTGAGCGTCCTTGCCGAGAGCTACGCCGTTCCGCCCGGATTCGCAGTAACCTCGGAGGCCTTGGATCAAGCCATTAAAGGCGGATTCACAATCGATACTACGGTTGTTGAAGGACACCTGATTCCGCAGACTCTGTATGAGCTCATCTGTGATGCCTATCGCGCTTTATCCAAGCTTTGCCGCCAGGAACAGGTAAGCGTGGCGATCCGCTCATCCGCTTTGGATGAGGATGGCAGTGCAACCTCGTTCGCGGGTCAGCACTCCACATTTCTGAATGTATCAGGTGAACAGGCAGTGGCCGGTGCAATCGCCGAATGCTGGCGCTCGGCCTTTAGTGCGCCTGCTCTGTACTACCGGAGCCAGCAGGGCCTTGACTCGGACAATATTGGAATGGCTGCCCTTGTGCAGCAAATGTTGCCTGCAGACGCGTCTGCCGTCGTTTTCAGCGCAAATCCCGTCACGGGAAGCCGGGATGAGATTATGATTAACGCCAGTTGGGGTCTCGGCGAAAGCATTGTCTCAGGCACGGTGACACCGGACACCTTTGTAGTCCGCAAGTCCGGCATGACCATTGTTGCCACAGAGATAGGTGAGAAAGCCACCATGACGGCCCCAATGCCGGGGGGCGTCGGTGAAGTCGACGTGCCGGCGCAGTGGCAAATGCAGCCATCAATTACCAATGAACAGGTCATAGAGTTGGCTAACCTGGCCGTCGGACTGGAAGCCAGGATGGGCTGGCCCGTTGACATCGAGTGTTCGTACTATCAGGAGCGTCTCTACCTGCTGCAATGCAGGCCTATCACAACTCTCTGATAGACTTGAAGGCAAAGAGGTATTCTCTATACGGGTTGGTGTGATATCCAAGCCTGTTGTAGACATACCAAGGCTACCGAATCCCGTAGGACCTCTTCACTCTTGCTGTATCCCTTTGTCCTACGTATCAATCTATTCAGCTTACTCCTCAATACTGAGTGCTTTCCCTCATTCCGATTCGCCTCACGACCCTTGCCAACCACGTGCCGGTTGGCTGGCAGCCACTCATACACCCTGTACCCGTCGCTGACATGCCTGGCAGCATCCGGCAGTCGGTTGTAAAGCCTGAGGAATGTATCCTCGCTCCGGTCTCCCACTTCAAAGTCCATCCATCTGCTGCCGTCCTCCTCCTCTATCACCGCCGTCCATATCCAACGCTCCCGCCTAATCTCCCGTCGTCTCGCTCCCACGTAAGTCCACATCTCGTCCCAGGATATGACTCTGGCCCTCGGCTGCTCCGGCCTCCGAACTGCTCTCTGCTGACGCAGCATAGCTGCCAACTCCATTGCCTGCCTGGCTTTTTTTGACCCAGGAATACACGGTTCCCAGCTTGATGTCTAGCACCCTGGCTATGGCAGATATGCTGCTACCTTCACCATACATGCTCAGAGCCCGCCTCTTGATCTCCTCTGAGTAGTAGTGACGATTCCCATCAGGTGTGGACCGATATTTACAATCACCACAACGATATGTCTGTTTACCACGGGAGCGTCCATATTTGGGCAGCCAGTTGGAGCCACAGTGGGGACAGCGCAGGTCGTGGCGATAAACACGTTGCGCCATTAGCTTACCACCCGCATTTATACTAGAATTGACTCATTCTATTTCATACCAACACCTGTAGAGAATACCGGCAAAGATTATACCTCGTAGTCCTATGTGCTATATTGTATTATGTACCTGCCGGTTCTACTCAATCAACCCTGCCAACCTGAATCTTCATGACTAGACCACAGCGCTACTGTCCGCGTAGAGTTCGCAATACAACACCGCAGGCCAATCGATTGCGCGGTGGGTGTGATGCAATAGCGGGACTTCAATGATACAGGGTATCACGGCAACTATTTTGACGAAATTCCATGTCTAAGGAGCTGTAGATGAATAGTGGGACCCCTGCCCTGCAACCGGCCCGACCTGTAATACGCACTCTGGCGGTGTTTGTCGTCCTAGCGATGGTCGCTTGTGTGGTGGCCCTGGTCTCCTCACGTCCAGCTTTGGCGCAGGAGGACCTGACCTGCCAGGCGAACCACCTAGGCACACTTGGCGACGAGGCGGACAGCAACCTGCGGACGGCCGGACGCTGGACTACCAACGACTGTGATTCACGTTTTCGAACCGACAGCGATGCCCACACCTATCGCTTCAACGTCCTTGAAGGTGGCCGCATCAGGATAGACTTGAAATCAGCTGATCGTGATTCCTATCTGTATCTTATGGCTGAAGATGGCAGCCGCGTCACGGACAGCGACGATGGCGGAGCGGGTCTTGACGCGCGCGTTGAGTACGATCTGACGCCCGGCGTCTACACTGTGGAGGCCACGACGGTCGGCGGTCGCGAGCGCGGCCCGGCGTCCTTCTCACTTTCCATCAGTCGGGTTACGGGCTGTGATCCGGAGCATCTTGGCGCGCTTCTACCGGGCACAGACCTGACCGCATCCGGCTTTTGGACGCTTGACACCTGCGGTTCGCGGTTCGTTGTGCAGCACCCGGCCCACAGCTACTACTTCGACCTGCCGCAGGACGGCCGCGTCAGAATAGACCTTAGATCCCAAAACGGTGACCCTGTCATGTCACTGGTGTCGCTCTCCAGAGGTGTGATCTCCGCCAACGACGACGGCGGCGGAGGGCGTAACTCGCGCATCGAGCAGTATCTCCTGGCAGGAACGTACCTGATTGAAGCAACGACCTACCTGGAGCGAGACCTCCAACCCCTGTTTGCCGACTTCACTCTTGTGGTGCATCTGATTGACTAGGAGGAGCGGGAGGCCAATTTCAACATTAAGATGAAGGAGATCCATGTCCCTGCCGAGGTAGTAGCAGGCGAGCCTTTCGAAGTCCACTACCGCGTCGGCAATCTGGGCCGGGGCGGCTTGGATGATGTCGGCGGCCGTGTAGTTGTGTACGTGGTTGGGCCTCGCGTGTTTGACCGGACGCCCTTCATTAACGCATCGGAGGACCGATGGCAGGCCGAGGTCTCATACCACACCGGCCCACGAACCGCCACCCCATCCAGCGTGGCTATTGACGAGGTGGAGGCGTTTGAAGTCACGCTTAACAGCACAGGCCCGTCGTGGGTGTTCGTCGCAATCAATGCTCACGATTGGACGGGCGAAGAGGTGGCGTTCCACGGCGTCTGGCGTAACCTGATGGTCCTGAGCGGCTTGACGTTTGAACCGGTGATGGTAAGCGTGGATGGCTCAGACTATGAAGTGTCGGCGGGAGCTAACGCAGGCGGGTACGTGACGACCTCGGTGACATCCGTTGCCGACCCTGGCGCAGCGGTCGACCCGGAGATGCGGGCAAAGGCTATCTACGCGGCGGGCGTCCGCACACAGTTGCTGGACGGCATCTTCGAACGCCCGGAGATCGCCGCCTTATCCGCGTCCGCGACTGCAGAGCCGGAGCCGGTCAGCGTGGCGAATCCTTCGTCTGATGCTCTGACCGAAGCCTTAGGAGGCCAGTATACAAACGATGTCACTGCGTCCGGTCTGGTTGATGCGCTGGGCGCCGGCGAGGTTGTTAACCCGGTCACTGTTGAAGATATGACGCTGGGCGCGGCTCAGACGGCAGCGGCGCGATATGCCTATTTTGCCGCATCATGGAGCGCGCTTCAGGAGAGTATCGACAATGGCGAAGCGCTGTCCTTCGAGGAAGCTTTTGCAGTCCACTCCCAGCTTGCCTATGCCGAAAGCATCATACCCTCGGCTGTGACGGCCGGCGAGATCGTGGAGGCGGCTAGAGCGGCCGATATGGGCTGGGAGGCCCCTGAGGTACAGGAGATGGTTGCAGGCTTGGCTCGACAAGGGTCCTGCGGCGATGAAGAGGCGACACTGAGCGCCGCACTGGAGGATGCCAGAGTAGCGGACGTTGACGCACTGCTGGCCTTGGACGACGAGCTGCGTGCAGTACTGCCCGTCTACAGCCTGGCGAACGACAGCGCCCGGTGCGCCGCGTCGACCGTAGACGCAGCTACCTACCGGTTGCTGCAGAGCCTCTCGATAGACCGCAACGATGAGCTGCTCCGGCTGCTAATGCCCAGACCGTCGACGGTGGAAGCGCCTGCGCCGCACCAGCTGCGCATAATCGCCCAGCAGGACGAGAACGGCCGGGTCGAGCACGGCGTGGAGCTTTCAGACGGCGAACAGGTTATGCCGTCGGCGCGCTTCCTGTCCGCCAACGTCCCAGTCGACACCTGGCTAGTCAGCAGCGACGTTGAGGTGGACGAGAAGTCAATCGGCAATATTCGCTCGCGGCGCTTGGAAGACGGCCGCATCGAGTTGGGATTCATAGATGCCCTGGGTGAGGAGGTGGAGCCTGAAATCCGCTACATCGCCGCCAACTCCCCCGCCGGCGTATGGCTCCGCAGTGGAGAGATTGAAGCGCCGCCGGCGCCTCCCTCGAAGGACCGGCCGGCCGATTACACCCAGGCCTTTGTACTGCAGGCTATCGAACGCTACGAGGATACGGGCAAAGAGGCGGCTGTCGACCACTACAACACCTCCGAGAGCGTTGACGGCCAGTGGTACGTGTTCATCGTCGATCAAGATGATGTTGTGATCTCACATGCCGCCGACCCCAGTCTGGTGGGCCTGCACGCCTCGGAGATCTTGGGGCCGAACGACTATCCGACTGCCGAAGCGGTGGTGGAGGTTGCTGATGAGGACGGCGCATGGTTCGACTACACTTTCCCCAATCCAGCGTCAGGCAACGTGGAGACCAAGCACTCCTGGGTGGTACGGCATGAGGGGTTGGTCTTCGGGTCGGGGTGGTACGAGCCCGGGCCAAGTACATCCGACGCCCCCGCCTACACCCAGGCCTTCGTCCAGCAGGCCATCAACCTGTACGCCGCCCTGGGCTTGGAGAAGGCCGTGGAATACTACAGCACGACGGAGAGCGTTGACGGCCAGTGGTACGTGTTCATCGTCGATGAGGGCGGCTACACAATAGCCCACCATAACGCTGAGTTCCTGGGACGGGATCCAAGCCTTCGAGTGGACGCTACCGGGCACTTCTACGGCGACGACCTGCTGGGGGCTGACGAGGATGGCCGCTGGGTGGATTACGTTCTGCTGAACCCGGAATCGGGTGAGGAGCAGCAGAAGCACACCTGGGCCGTGCTCTATGACGGGCTGATATTTGCTTCTGGATGGTACGAGGAGTAGAAACTACCTCAACACCGAAGACGGACGTCGGTGCGGGTTTTCGGGATGGATGTCCCGAAAACCCGCATTCACCAAGCTTAACCAGGAAATCGCAGCGGGTCCGTCCTCTCACGCCGACAGAATATGATAATATGTATTCGAAATTCATACGGAGGCAATCATGCGTATCTCTGAGCGAGGCCAGATAACTATCCCAAAGCACCTGCGCGACCGATTCGGTATGAACCAGAACGTCGAGGTTGAGATTACCCCAACAGATAACGGGTTGCTTATAAGGAAGCGCACAACTGAGGTCCATCCTGTAGACCGCATCGTCGGGATTCTGGACGGAGCCGATTTCGACATTGATCAGTATATTGAGGATATCCGGGGAAGGTGATTACCTCCGTCGATACAAACGTCCTGTTTGACGTGTTCCGCACGGATTCGCCACACCACTCCCAATCGCTCCGATGGCTTCAGCAGGCTTATGACATGGGCGCTGTCATCGTCTGCGACCTCGTGTATGCGGAGCTTGTGCCTGCGTTCACCTCAAGGGTGTCGCTGGACAACGCGCTCAGGGAGATAGGGGCTGCGTTATCCCCAATCAACTCTTCTATCGCCTATGAGGCGGGGCTGTGCTGGAAGCTGTACCGCGAGTCTGGCGGACCGAGGAACCGGATTATCATCGACTTCCTCATTGGCGCACACGCCGCGTCCACTGCGGATGCGTTTCTTACGCGGGATAGAGGATTCTTCGCTACCTACTTCCCGGATCTGAAGGGGCCCGAAGTCTTGTGACCTCTATAGCAGCCAAGCCTGCCAAGGGGGGCGTACCGACGAAACTCTACACCGTCCTCTTCGGCGATACTACTATAGAGTACGACGTGAAACGCAGCCGGCGGCGTAAGAAGACGGTGCAGGTCAGAGTGGACGGCAACGGCGTGCACGTCGCTGCTCCAATGAGGACGACGCACAGCGCGCTGCGGGACATAGTGCTCAAGCAGGCGCTCTGGATACTCAAACGCATGTCCCTAGCTGTGGAGGAGGTCGCTCCCAAGCGCTTCGTAACCGGCGAGACGCTGCCTTACCTTGGACGCAGTGTGAAGATAATCGTTGAGACTGCGGAGGTGACCGCGCCGAAGGTCCGATTCGATCACTGGCGGTTTCGAGTGGATGTGCCGTATGGTCTTGATGACGCCAAACGCGAAGATGCAATTCGACACTCATTGATTGAATGGTACAAGTCCCGTGCCGCGGACAAGCTGGCCGCCGGTCTGGAGCGTTGGTGGCCCAAGCTGGGTCGTGGAGAGAAATCGCGTATACTCATCCGCGACCACCGGCGGCAGTGGGGAAGCTGCGCCGCGGATGGGACGCTGCGCTTCAACTGGCGTTTGGTGATGACAAAGCCTGCACTCATTGAGTACGTAGTCGTCCATGAGCTTGCCCACCTGGCACATCGGAACCACTCTGCGGACTTCTGGAATCTGGTGTCCACTATCATGCCGGATGCGCGCCAGAGACGGAAGCAGCTGGACGAGGCAGCCCGACTGCTCCCCATTTTGTGAGGACGGTTCTCCCATCCTCGCCAAACGTCTCAGAAGTTCCGCGTCCAATGGCTACTCAACGGCCATTACACCGAATATAATTTAGGGCCATACAGGTGGAGTGGAATGAGAAAGCTCCTTGTTCTGCTGGCCATAGCTGCCCTTGTATCTGGGTTGACGGCGGTCTTGGCCGGGTGCGGATCTTCTGCCCCGACGGACTAAGCCCGTTGCTGCGCCCACGGGGACCACGGCGCTGCTCCTGAAACCCACCGCCACTGTATCTACGCCCCTAGTGGATGACTCCGTGTCAACACCGACTCCCGCGTCGTCTGCCGGAGACGGCCTTGAATTCGCGCCCGTTGACTCTATCGGGTCGTCCAAGAAGCAGGAACCCATAACGGTTGTTGATCCAGACTCTCCCCAGAAGGGCGCTCCCGGCGCCACCGGCCCTGTCGAGGGCGACGCCTACACCTGGCAGGACGGCGACAGGACAATGACGGCCAAGCTTCAGACAGACCTGGTAATCGAGACAGGCTCCGGCGGATTGCCTCGCGACGTCGTTTCAGCCAACGAGGGTGGAACCAACGTTGTCAGGAGCGCGGATGGACAGTCGAAGAGTGATACCCTGCCCGTCTTTCGCTCGGAGTCCGGCGCGCTGATGACCCTCCCCGGCGGCGTTCTGCTGGTGCTCAGCTCTGAATGGAGCCAGGCGGAAACGAACGCCTTTTTCTCCAACAACGGGATCAAATTGGACCGCGTGTCGGAGTTGGACTACGCCGCCAACGGCTTCTTCGTTGAAACTGAGCCAGGGTTCCCCTCGCTGGATCTCGCCAACGCTCTGGCAGTGCAGGAGGGCGTGGAAATCTCCAGCCCCAACTGGGGAAGAGAAGCCACCCCGAAGTGATTGTTGCCTGTGAGTACTCCGGGTTGTTGTGACCTGCTGTTCCCATGAACACTAACGTTCTTTCAGAGCAATCTATCCCATGACCAGGATGCACAGCCCGGCCAGACTCCTGTCGGCGGCGGGCTGTGCCCTGCTCTGCCTTATGCTGGCCCTGGGCTACGCCAGCGCGCAGACTCCTCCTGCCGCGCCCACCATCGACTCTGTATCCTTTGGCGATACCACACTTACCGTGGCCTGGACCGCTCCCGCCGGCGAGACCGGCATCACGGCCTACGACGTGCGTCACATAGAGACCAGCGCGGATGAGACGGATGACGCCAACTGGACTGTGGTAGACGATGCCTGGACATCCGGTACGCTGCAATACACCATCACCATGCTGGACAACGGGACCCAGTACGACGTGCAGGCGCGCGCGATGGACAAAGACGACGGCGCCTGGTCGGGCACAACCAGCGCAACCCCCGCGGACCACGGCAACACTCGCGCCACGGCCACTATCGTCTCGCCGGACGCTAGAGTGTGGGGAGCCATTGACCCCGCCGACGATGAAGACTACTTCAGCTTTAGCGTGTCAAGTACAGCCGACTATTGGATATATACCCTGGGCGACCTGGATACCGTGGGAGAGCTATTTGACAACACCGGCATGTCCATCTACATCAGCGATAGAGGAGGTATGCTGCCCAACCCGGACAACTTCTTCCTGTGGCGGAAGCTCCAGTCTGGGACGTACTACATCAAGGTAACAGGCTACGGAGTTACTGACAAACCGTATACCCTCAGGGGTCAGGGAGTTCACGGACACCACGTCCAGGAGCAATGCTGCCACTCTGAATCTCAACGGCTCTGCTTGCGCCACAATTGACCCGGAAGACGACGAAGATTACTTCAAACTGGAGCTTTCCGAGACAACGGAAGTCGCCATTCGCGGCTCCGGGTATCCTGACACTGTTGGTGAGTTGCAAAGGAGAAACGGCACGGTGATTGCATACAACGACGACGGCTATCTTCCCGGCGGCAGCAGGAATTTTCTCATCCGGGAAAGTCTACAAGCGGGAACCTACTATGTGAAGGTGAGTTCTTTCGCCGAAAGGTCCGATGGGCCGTATTCGGTGTACGCTGACGCCATCACCGAGCCGGGCAGCGCCACCGCCGACGCCCAACCGCTGACTCTCGGCGGTACGGCGGGCGGAACTATAGACCCGGCCGGCGACGAGGACTACTTCAGCCTGACTCTCGCAGAGACCACTTACGTGACCGTCGGTGGAGTGAGCGAAGTCATCAAAATCATCGGCGCTCTGACCGATGAAAACGACCTTGCGGCCCTGGTAGACTCAGTTCACTTTGACGACGCATTTATCTTCCAGGGCAGACTGGATGCGGGCACATACTATTTGAAGGTGACGGGCAAGTATGGTACTGAGACGGGACGCTACACCGTCAGGGCAATTGAGGAGGGTGTGTACACTTCTTTCGTAAACCGCTGCTCCAACATTTCCAGGAGTTCAGGCATCAACGACCCGCTCTACGGCTGCCAGTGGCACCTGAACAACGACAACCAGTTTCGCAACAGCGAGGGGCAGGACGTCAGGGTGGAGGAGGTGTGGCCCACCTACACAGGCTCGGGCATCAACGTAGCGGTGGTGGACGACGGGATGCACTACGTCCACGAGGACCTGACCGACAACGTCCTCACCTAATTCAATCACAACTATGACCCCGACCTGACCAACATATACGATCCATTCGAGGACCACGGCACCGCTGTGGCCGGTCTAATCGCTGCGAAGGACAACAGCCTTGGTATGCGCGGCGTAGCCCCTGAGGCTAGTATCTATGGCTACAACCTCATCTTAAGCTTCACCACCTTCACCGATATGAATAAAGCGAACGCGATGGATCTGAATGCGACATCGACGGCAATTTCCAACAACAGTTGGGGCCCTGGAGACTCTGGTCAACCTGAGCCTGCTACTGGACTTTGGGAAGCGGCGGTCGAGGATGGCGTTACCACGGGATACGGCGGGAAGGGCGTTTTCTACGCCTTTGCTGGCGGCAATGGAGGAATCTTCGACTACTCCACTCTGGACGAGTTTGCGAACCACTATGCCGTGACTGCCGTCTGCGCCGTGGGGCACGACGACATAAGAAGCAGCTACTCGGAGGCAGGGGCAAACCTATGGGTGTGCGGGCCGTCCAACAGCGGGAGAGTGAGCCAGCCCGGAATAGCCCCCACCGATAACGGACACCGGTATACAGGCAGTTTTGGCGGAACCAGCGCCGCCACTCCCATAGTCTCGGGCGTGGTAGCCCTGATTCGAGAAGGGAACAGCGCACTGACGTGGCGGGATGTCAAGCTCACTCTGGCTGCCTCCGCCCGCAAGAACGACCCGGATAACACCGGCTGGGAGCAAGGCGCATTTAGGTACGGCTCTACCTCGGACCGCTACAACTTCAACCACGAGTACGGCTTTGGGATGGTGGACGCAAAGGCCGCCGTCGACCTGGCCCCAACTTGGACAAACGTTCGCGACTTGAGAGAAATTACCTCTGAGTCAAGCGTCATCAACCTGGCGGTCCCCGACTTCCCGTCGTCCGGTACGCCTACCACGGTTACTTCCAGTCTGACCGTAGACCCATTCGTGGAGTTCGTTGAGTTTGTGGAGGTCAACGCCCACTTCAATCACTCTAGCTTCCGGGACCTTACCGTTGAGCTTGTCTCGCCCTCAGGGGCCGTTTCAACGCTGTCCACTTCCGCCCCGATAAGCGGGGCGTTGACCACCAAGTTCCGCTTCGGTTCGGCCCGCCACCTGGGCGAGGACGCTCGGAGGGGGGATAGCGGGATTCTCAGGTCGTGGTAGGACCAGAGCCGACGGCGACCCCAACGTCGGAGCCGACGGCAACTCCTACCCCCACGATTGAGCCAACCGCGACGGCAACTCCTGAGCCGGCTGTCGCTCCAACGAGCGAGCCCGAACCCACTGAAGCGCCTGCCATCGAGCCTACCGCTACACCAACGCCTGAAACAGCGGCCACGGCCACGTCAGTCCCGGAGCCGACTGCGGCTCCCACAAAGACGCCGGCGCTAACCCAGACGACGACCCCTGAGACGGACATCGCGGTAGAAACAAGTGGCCCCGGTAACTTTGCCGTGGCTGCTGCGGCAGCCCTGCTGCTGGCTGTCGGGTTCTTTGCCGGTTACCTGGTTGGCAGGAGGAAGTCCGCCTGACGGCACAGGGCCGCCGGTTCGCGCCTCAGAGCTTTTTGCCCTGTGATCGGAACTTTCCAACCCGTGTTCTCCACACCGGCCTCTTAAGACCTGTACAGAGTCCGGTTCCGGAGCCTCGCAGAAAGACAGACCGAGATCATCAAAGTCGCTCTCCTCAAGCTCTTGCAGTGCATTGAGTATACACCCGGTCAGCCGGTTGCTTCCGCCCAGGTACAGAGCCTGCAGGAATTCGAGGTCTCCAAGCCCCGAAGGTATCTCCCCACTCAGCAGGTTCTCCTGCAGCGACAGCCGTTCCAGATACGAGAGGTTGCCAAGCTCTGACGGTATCGCCCCGCTCAGCCGGTTTCCAGAGAGGTCCAGTGTTGCCAGGTAGGAGAGGCTGCCAAGCTCTGTCGGTAGCTCTCAGCTCAGCTGATTTCTCCTGAGATCCAATTCTGTGACGCGTCCGCTGTGGTCAACTGTAACGCCGTGCCATTCCCCGATTGGCGCGTCGCTCAGCCAGTTCGCGTTCATTGCCCAACTTTCGCCCTCCGTCGCTTCGTAGAGAGCCCCCAGCGCTACCCTGTCCAGGTCGGATGTGGCAGCAACTTGGCAGAAAGGCAGGCCGATACTATCGACGTCGCCTTCCGGCACATCTTGCAATCCTCTTGGCACACAACCTTCCAGTTGGTTGCTTCCGCCAAGGTACAGTCTTGCCAGGTTGGTGAGACTGCCAAGCTCTGTGGGTAAGCCACCACTCAACCTGTTAGACCTGAGGTCCAGTCCGGTGACGAAGCCGCCGCTGTCAGTAGTGACGCCATGCCACTCCCCGATATGAGCCTCGCTCAGCCAGTTCCCGTTGCTCTTCCAGGCGTCTCCCCCTGCGGTTTGGTAGAGAGCTACCAGCGCGGCCAACTCTACGTCGGAGACTGGAATGGGCGTAGGTGTGGCAGTAGGTTCAGGCGTAGGCGTGGGCGTGGGAGCAGGTTCCGGCACAGTAATAGATGTGGCAGTCGAGGTTGGTCTGGGCGTAGGTGTCGTTTAGTCGCAGGCCACGAGTGCGATGTCCGTCACACAAAGGAACGCTGCGAGGCCGAATCACGCGTTGATTGGAACCCCTGACGCAAGAGAAGCTAAAGTCCTTCCAAAACCCATGTACTTTCTAATCAATTCTCTTCACTCCGAATGAAATCAGCGGTGTGTTGTGACCTGTCCCGGATACTCGCGCCACTTGCCGCAGGGTCAATCTCCTAGCGTCGGCGCTTCAATATCAGATACAGGTTCAGCGCTGCAATCGCCCCTGCGACTGCCCATAGAGCTGTGCCCAGAACTGGGTTGACCTGAAGCCCTACTCCCAGTCCCAGAAAGAAAATCAGGGCCGCGATCAGGAAGAGCAGCGTGTGAGCGGCGATCCTGACAATCAGTGCCATTGCTGTCTCCAAACCCGCTGTTTCTTGGAATCAATTTGACAGATCAAAGCCGGCCTTTCAGCTACAAGCATTTGTAAGCGCTCGAGAGCGCACCTCAATCCTTGTTCTCATCCAACACTCGCCTGACCGCCCGATGCCAGTCACTGTCGAACAAGCCGTTTGGGTCGTTGTGGTCCTTCATGTCCAGGAACCGCCGTATCTCCGGGTAGGCGCGCTCCAACTGGTCTCTCCTTGCCCACCGGTGGTATGTCAAATAGTAGCATCCGTCCTCGTCCAGGGCGCAATCGATTAGCGCCTGAAACTGGGACCTGGCTCGGTCAATGCCTGCGGTCGTGTGCTCAACCAGCAGGTTGAATATGACGCAGGCGTAGTCCCTCTTCGCCCACCGGAGCGCCGTTTCCTCCTCCGCCTCAATGAGGCGGACCGTTCCGTACACCAGGTTCGCGCCGGTTTCCAGGACGGCCCGGCGCGCAGAGGACATGAACCCCTCGAACCGCTCTCGTGGGACGTAAAGCTCCGATATCATCAGAGAGGCGAAGGTCCTCCAACCCAGGTTTCGGGCCAGGAGTTGGCCGGCCTCCGGCAGATACGGGCTGAACTGGTGCTCGTCCGACCAGTAGACCTGGCTATCGGTCTGGAGGTAGTGGCCTGCATACTGGGCGTAGGCCTCGGCCTTGTCGGTATGAGCCAGAACATAAAGGCGCATCCAGTCCTCGGTCGACAGCCCGAGCCTGCCCTCCGGGATTGCCGCTATTGAGCCTGTGGGCGTATAGGTGGACAGAATGCCCTTGGCCATGAACTCACCCGATGTCTCGTCCGTCATGTACTGGAAATCGCCGTAGGTGGCTCCCAGACGCATCTGCTCCTCCAGCGCGTGTATAACCTCTGAGGTGGGCAGCTCCCTGACGCGCCGACTCACCTGATGTCTCGGCTCCAGCCTTAGCTGTATGGCATCGATAACTCCGAATAGGCCGTAACCTCCGACTGCGGCGCTGAAAAGCTCGGTGTTCTCTGTTCGGCTGCATAGCGCCCTGTCTCCGTCGGGGCCAGTCATGTAGAACGCCTCTATATCGTCCACGATGGGCTTACGGCCAAGGACCCTTCCGTGGATGTTGGAGGAGAGCGCTCCGCCCAGAGTCATCTCGTCCGCCCCGGTCTGTTTCTGGATAATGGTTAGCCCATTGGCGCGTCCATCCTGCTCGGCGCGGAGCCACCCGACAAGCTCCGTCCACGTCACGCCCGCCTGCACCCAAACTGTCCCGGAGTCGGCGTCCAGTGGGCCTATGCCCTTGAGCCTCAATGTGCTCATCGATACGCCGCCGCTTGCGAACTGCTGGCCGCCCATTGAGTGCAGCGCCCCGGCGGGACACACCACCAGGCCCGCGGCCGACGCCTCCGCTATGGCAGCGCCGACTTCTTCAGCCGTTGCGGGCGCGACCACACGCGCGACTTCCGTCTCGTTGAATTGTGAGTGGACGTCGTTCAGTACGGTCATGTGAATACTCGCTCTGGCAGAGACGGCAGTATCTCAGTCACGGCGCCGTCTCCCTCATGCCTGGCCACCCCGGCTACTCATACTAATATGCTGCACTACGACACCCAGGCCCGATGCGCGTGCAAGTCGGCTGTAGGCTGTCAGAACAGGAAGACCGTGAGCGTGTGCGGCCGCGATGTAGAAGGCATCGTATGCACTGACGTTCCGGTGGTACTGCCAAGCTAATCCGGTTAGCGCCTGGTGCGAGACGCGATCCACAGGCCAGTGGTAAAGATCGTCCAGAGCCATAAGAGCCCGCGCCTCCTCAAGCCGACCACTCAGCACCGCCCGGCGCAACACAGACACCACCTCGGCGTCCATCAACTCCGGCGCAATCAACAGGGATGCGTCCTCGATCATGTCGGCCACAGCCAAGCCAAGGGGTGTTCTGAGCAGGTACTCTACGGCTACTGAAGCATCGACAACAAACCTGGTCACCCGGTCTCCGCGTCGCGAAAACCGCGCTCTTCCATGAGCAGCGTTGCCGCGTCTATGCCGATGTCGGTTATGGGACGCTGGGCCAAGCGCCCGCGCCACTCTACTCGCGCCAGTTCCCTCTCAATGGCGGCGAGCACTGCCGCGCTGATGGTGCAGTTGTTCTCGCGCGCATATTGGCGGAGACGTTCGTGAAGGGAATCCGGTATGTTCTTTACCTGAAGGTTAGCCATATAATGAATATAGCATGACAATGGCATGACGGCAAGGGCTTCGCGTGCGTGAGGGAAATCTACGACTCCTTGTCCTCGGACTCCTCTTCCTCATACTTGCGGTTTTCTATCTCTGCAACGCGCAACCCCTCGCCTACGTTGACTCGTTGCAGCACGATGGTGCCCGCAATGATGATCAGCAGTATCGCAGTAACCGCAACGCGTGTGTCGAAGATGGCGGTCGCAGCTATGTACAACGTAGGACCGAACACGGACGAGGCTCTGGTGATGAAGCCAAAGAAGGAGAAGAACTCCCCGCTGCGCCATTGCGGTGTTATCTGGGCAAAAAGGCTCCGGGCCAGCGCCTGGCTGCCCCCGATTACTAAGCCAACGGAGAGGCCAAGGAGCAGCCACTGGTAGCCGACTTCAAGGCCAAGGGGGGCCCAGAGCGCGCCTCGGACAACCGAAGGCCACCAGTCTATGAGGCCCCGGCCCAGTAGACTGGGATGCGCAGGACCGACTGCGGTCTCGCTGTCCATGCCGCCGCCTCGTATGGACAGGCTGTACTTCACGTCGTCTGTGCTCCGTACCGCCTCCGGCAGGTTGAGGACGGCCTGGGGGCTCAGAACGATACCTTCGCTGAGAGTCCACTGTTCACCTCCCCAACGCAACTCCGGGTCGGAGTCCGGCGCAGCATCCACTATGTAATCGCCCGTATCTTCTTGATAGCTGAGTTGATAGTCGAAGTCCTCGTGTTCGCTTGGGGAAAGCGGGACAATCGCCACGCCTAACAGGATGATGACAATCCAGCCGACCAGAGCTACGGTCAGGGCCGACTTGGTGGAGATTCGCCTGGCGAGCCTCCCGAAAGCTATGGCGCCCGGCACACCCACGAACTGAATGATCACAATCGTCGCCATGTTGAAGGCTAGAGAAATTCCCAAGGTGTCGGCGGCAAAAGCCCCGGCAACGGCAATCACCGTCTGAAGGCCGTCGTTGAACAGCAGGTATGCGACCAGGTACACCACCACTACCCTGAACCGCGCAAGCTCCCGGAATGTCTGCCCAAGCTCCCGGAAGCCCATTGAGAGCGCAGTGACTGCGTTCAACCCGCTAACGGGACGCCGAATGGGCGGCTCCGGCAGCACCCGCAACGTCCAAAGCGCCCATCCAAACCACCAGAGGCCAATGGATGCTATCGCAGCCCTGGTGACCAGGTCTTCTATGTCCGAGTCCTGTGTAGTCAGTATCAGGGCTAGGTGTATCAGAAGTATCAGCCCGCCGCCCGCGTAGCCGAAGGCAAAGCCGCGGCTGCTGATGTCGTCCAGCAGATGCCTTGGCCCCAGGTGCGGCAGGAAGGAGTTGTAGAATACCAGCGACCCTACGAAGCCGATGTTGGCAAGGATGAACGTCCCGAATAGCCACGCCCAGGGTTCGGACGTGTACGCGGAGAAGAAGACCAGCGCCGTAAAGACTGAGCCGGCGGACGCATAGATCCACAGCAGCGTCTTCTTGATTGGGATACGGTCTGAGATAACCCCCAGCAACGGACTGGAGACGGCGACTGTCCCGGTGGAGATTACCACGGCCAGGCTCCACATCGAGCTGCCGGTAAAGGTGATTCCGAGGAACTGGGCGCTCTCCCCTACCGCTTCCTTGAACAGGAACACGAAGTATACCGGAAAGATTGCCGCAACGCCGGATGTCGCGAACGCGGAGTTCGCCCAGTCGTACATGCACCAGGCTCGGATGATCTTTCGCTGGCCCTCGGTTAGGTCTCTGATCCTCATATTAGGTCGATATACTGGCAGGTTTAGCCTTGGGTTTAGCCTTGGGTTTACCCTATCCTAACTCATTCCGCGTCCTTTCGGTGTGTCTTGGACGAGAGTGTTTCATTAGAACTTCGGAACATCCGCTCGCCGGCGGTTGTAAATATCCAGGGCTGAATATATCATTCCACGCATACAGCCAACACGAGAGGTGGCAGATGATCGACCTATCCCAGTACCAGGAACTTGTGGTCCGCCAGTCCAGAGAGTTGATTGAGGTTTTCACAGAATTTGAGACTGCGAACAAGTACAAGATTTTGACTCCCGACGGGGAAGAGGCCATGTACGCCTACGAGGAGTCCGGGATGATTAGCCGGCAGTTCCTGGGAACGCACCGCCCACTTCGCTTCCACGTGACAGACAAGGAGGGCCATCAGGTCCTGTTCGCCAGCAGGGATTTCTACTGGTTCCTCTCCCACTTGAACGTGGAGGACGGCGAAGGAAACTCTTTGGGTAGGCTGAACAGGCGTTTTGGCATACTGAAGCGCAAGTTCGAAGTGCTCGATGCAAATGGAAATCAGATAGCCGGCATTAACGGCAGCGCCTTCCGCAGGAACACCTTCACCTTGAATGGTCCCAGCGGCGAGGAGATAGGCCGCATCACCAAGCGGTGGGGCGGCATCGCGAGAGAGGCCTTCACAGACGCCGATACCTTCCACATTCAGTTCAGCGATGCCAAATCTGGACAGGATGTCCGTCTCATGCTCGTTGCCTCCGCATTTGCCATTGACATGGACTTCTTCGAGAAGAAGGGAAGCCACTAGACGAGCCTATCTGAAGCCTATCCTTGGGTTGTCCCGGCTAAGCTGTGGGCCGTACTCCGACTAAGCGCTTGGGTCCACCACGCGCCCCACAAAGATGATGGCATCAGTCTCTATGTCCCGAATCAGGAAGATGAAGGGCCTGTCTATCACAACCTGCGGAGGCAGTGATGTCGGGCCCATCAGTACACCTGTGGCTGCCGATGCCTCCGTACCCTCCTCGTCAACCGATACGAATCCCTTGTGAAACACGTCTGTAATCCTCAGGCAGGCGGGGTCTTCGGTGCAGGTGCGGCCGTCCATACCTGAGAAGTCCGCCGCGCTTGTACTGAAAGCGTTGGGCATCCCCATTGCCTTCAAGGCATCCTTCAAGCTGACTTGGGACTCAAACTCGAACAGAGGCATTGTCAGGTCCAGTATTTCTGGTCGTATGTCTTTCAGGATACTGCTCACACTATGTGTATCCAGAGTGGCCTCGAAAATACTGAACTCCCCTTCGTCAGGAATCAGGACTGTCATAGACATCTCTCCGCCTTTGTACGGGATATCGACTGCCTTGTAGCCTTTTCCCTGGGCGTAACCGAACAAAGTTGTCTGGGTCATCATAGGGGTCTGGACTGCCGCTCCATCGAGCAGATGGAAGGTGCGGTTTTGGGTGGTCTCTTTGGGGAAAGGTCTGTCCCACGCCGCGTTGAAGTAAATGGCGTTGGTGAGGACTAGCCGAGTAAGGTCGGTAATGCCGCCCTCTGGTATCAAATCCCTTATCTTGTCCTCCGTGCGCTCCGCAACCCAGTCGTTGATAACCATCCTGGACTCCTCCTGGGCTTCCGCAAAGTTCAAAGTTCTCAACCCTGCGCCGTAGTTCAGGGCCAGGACATCCAGAAACTCAGGGGCGAATTGATACCCGGACTGACCCCAAATGGCCTTCGCTATGTTCAGTTGGAACCCCTCTCCGCCTTTGCCGCGGGAGGCCAGTTCCAAATCCAGGCCGTTCAGCGCGTTGTGAAGCTTGTCCTGGGACAGGCGATAGTGCATCGTATCAGCCATCTGACGCTCCGTCTCACCCCTCGCGCCGGCGTAGGTCATGGCAAGAGCCACCGAGATGCTGTACGGCGAGTAGAACAGATTCCTGTCCTCCTCACCCAGAGCGTGGTAAAGGTCAAAAGCGAGTGCGCTGTTTCCGCTTACCAGAGTTGCTACGTCTGAATCAGGTACAGCTAAATCAGTGATGCGATCCTTGTCGGAGCGAACCTCTCCCGGCGATGCGCTTGGCTCCGAGTCTGTGTGTGTCGCAGATGGCGTAGACGTGGGGTTTGATGTGGGCGTACCGGTTGGTGACGGCGAAGGCAACGGGTCCGGTACGGACGTGTAAGTAGGAGAAGGGACTGGAGTCGCCGTCGATGTGGCCTCCGGCTCCACAACGTCCACTGGGTCCCCAGTACATGCGAACAGTCCTGGCAATAGAATGAAGCTGAGAGCCAAAAACAGCGTCCCAAGAGTCCTATAGGACAGCTTAGTTCGTATAAGCAAATTAGCCGTGTCCAAACTTCCTCCGGCGGCAACAACGCAGGTGAGGTTCCTTTTCTCCATTATAACGCAGCAGCCCACAACATTTTTGCTACCCAGTAGCCACAAACCCCCTTCAAACGCTATAATCATAGCCGTTGCTCCGGAGCGGCTGAAACGCCCCGGCTAAATGGCACAGCATACAATAATTACCCTGTTCAGAAGAGGTGTTGATATGCCCAAGACTATGGTAGAGAAGATATGGGACTCCCACATAGTCCACGAGGAGCCGGGCCAGCCGGCCATCCTGTACGTAGACCTGCATCTGGTGCACGAGGTCACTTCGCCCCAAGCCTTTGACGGCCTTCGCATGACGGGCCGCCACGTGCGACGCCCCGACCTCACGGTTGCGACCGTCGACCACAATGTTCCCACCTGGGACCGGGCGTTGCCCATCACGGACGAGATCTCCCTGAAGCAGATACAGGCTCTAGTACGCAACTGCGAGGAGTTCGGCCTCACCTTGTTCGATATGAACAGCCCCGGCCAGGGCATCGTCCACGTCATAGGCCCGGAGCAGGGCTACACCCAGCCGGGCAAGACCATCGTGTGCGGCGACAGCCATACATCCACCCACGGGGCCTTCGGCGCGCTGGCCATGCCCATAGGAACCACACAGGTGGAACAGGTGCTGGCGACCCAGTGCCTGGTTCAGGCCAAGCCCAGGACTATGGAGGTGCGGGTTAACGGCTCCCTGCCCGCGGGGGTCACCGCCAAGGACCTGATACTGGGCATCATCGGTCAGATAGGTGTGGGTGGCGGGATAGGCCACGTCATAGAGTACACTGGCGAGGCCGTCCGCTCACTCTCGATGGAGGGCCGGATGACCATCTGCAACATGTCCATTGAAGGCGGCGCAAGGGCCGGGCTGATAGCCCCGGACGACACGACCTTCGAGTACATGAGAGGCCGGCCGCAGGTGCCCCAGGGCGACGCTTTCGAAGCGGCTGTGGAGCAGTGGCGATCCCTCGCCACCGATCCGGACGCCACCTACGATACTTTGGTGGAAATTGACGCCTCTGACCTCTCCCCCTTCGTTACGTGGGGCACCAACCCCGGTATGGTGATACCGGTTACGGGACGAGTCCCGGACCCGGCTTCACTGGCATCCCCCACAGAGCGCGCCGCCGCCGAGCGTGCGTTGGAGTACATGGGCCTTCAGCCAAACACGCCCATACAGGATGTCTTCGTCGATAACGTGTTTATCGGCTCATGCACCAACTCGCGCATTGAGGACCTCAGAGCCGCCGCGGCCGTGGTGAAGGGCCGCAAGACCCATCCAAAGGTGCAGGCGATGGTTGTGCCAGGGTCGACCGCGGTGAAGATACAGGCGGAGTCCGAGGGTCTGGACCGTATCTTCAAAGACGCGGGCCTCGACTGGAGGGAGGCCGGCTGCTCCATGTGCCTTGGAATGAACCCGGACATCCTTCAGCCGCAGCAGAGGTGCGCCTCCACCTCCAACCGCAACTTTGAGGGGAGGCAGGGGCCGGGTGGACGCACCCACCTGGTAAGCCCGCAGATGGCAGCCGCAGCCGCGATTGCAGGCCACTTCGTGGACATCCGCGAGTGGGAGGTGGCGTAGCGTGACAACGCAAACGGGAACGTCGGAGCCGGGAAGGTCCGGCACTTACCGGGCGCTTCCTCTTCTTGAAGACGAGGTTATGAACCTAATCCTGCGCTATGCCGTGGGGCCGATGGACATTCTGCTGGGAGAGAAGCTTGACACCCTGGACGCCCTCAAGCGTATCGATCAGGAGTTGGAGGGATTGGCCGAGGCCAATCCTAACCTGGCTTTAGTCCTGCGGCGCACCGTCGAGGCCCATTCACGCTGCCTTGGACAAGGCGGTTGTCAGCGAACAGATGAAGGTGCTTATTCGTGTAGTTGCTTACACCAACGCCTTTACGATATTGCGAACCCTGGATATGCAGATGAGGCGTATGCAACCGCGGTAGATCGAGATCTGACCAAAGCGTGTTCATACCAGAACAGTGCATAGGAGATGATGGGAGATTAAGCTGAACAACATAATCGTCATTCCTGCGAAAGGAGACCTTTGTAAAACTCCGGTGTAACTCCTGGAAGAGGCTATCTTCTCCGTCATTCCCGTGAAGCTTGCCCCGTACTCCGATACGGGGACGGGAATCTAAAGCCCTTCTTCCAAGGCATCGCAGCCTTGCAGACAGCGTTTTAAGATTCCTGCTTCCGCAGGAATGACGGTGAGGGCAATTCTTGCGGGGTGACGCTACGGGGTATTCAAAAGCCTCCGAAAGCAGGAATCTAGGCGTATAGAATTATGAGAACGCCTTGCGTCTATATCCTCGCAAGTAGGCCGAATGGTGCCTTGTACATAGGCGTCACCTCAGATCTGATCCGACGGGTATGGGAACACAGGAATGACTTTATCGAGGGCTTTACCAAGCGTTATCGAGTGCATAAGCTAGTCTGGTACGAAATTCACGAGACTATGGAGGGAGCCATTAGCAGAGAGAAAGCCCTCAAGAAATGGAAGAGGGCGTGGAAGATCGAGTTAATTGAGAAAGGCAATCCTGCATGGTCAGACTTGTATAGCCAGATAGTGTGACTCAGATTCCTGCTTCCGCAGGAATGACGATTGGAGTAATAATAGCGAAATTGCTGTTACCCACCTATAGTTAATCGATCCTAGTGACTTCCAGCGAAACTCACATTGGCAAGGAGCAATCATGGAGCCATTCAACAAAATGACGGGCGTTGTGGCGCCCCTGGACAGGCAGAACGTGGACACCGACCAGATTATCCCCGCAGTGCACCTGAAGCGCATAGAACGGACGGGGTTCGGGCAGTTCCTGTTCGCCGCGTGGCGGTTTCTCCCGGACGGTCAGCCCAACCCGGACTTCGAGCTGAACTTCCCACCCTACCAGAACGCCGGGATACTGGTTGCCGGGCCAAACTTCGGTTGCGGGTCTTCGAGAGAGCACGCCCCCTGGGCGCTGCTGGACTACGGGTTCCGCGTCATCATCGCTCCCAGCTTCGCCGAGATATTCCACAAGAACTGCTTTGACAACGGGATTGTTCCCGTCCACCTGTCGGAGGAGCAGATCAGCAAAATCATGATCAAGGCCAAGGAGGAGCCAGGCTACTCGATGACCGTGGACCTGGAGAACTGCGAGATCAGGGATGAGAGCGGGATGAGGATTAGCTTCAAGGTGCACAACGACCCGGAGGTGCACGAGTTTCGGCGGCACTGCCTGCTCAACGGCCTTGACGACATTGCCCTTACCCTTCAGCACGAGGACAAGATACAGACCTACGAGACGGCCAATTCGCCCAAGCCGGAGAATTAGGAGGCTGGAGCTATGGCCTGGACAAAGATCATCGGTCAGGATGAGGCGGACGGCGACCTCAAGGACATCTACGAGCAGATGAAGGCCAAAGGCGCCATAGTGCAGGCGGAGGCGGTGACGGTTTACACCCAGGAGCCAAACCTGTTCCGGTGGCTCAGCGAGGGATTGCAGTTGCCCGGCTCCGGCTACGGAGTCAATGCTATAGACCGGACGCTGGTCAACCTGATAGTCGTAGCGGTATCCGCAATCAACGAGTGTGGAAACTGCGTGACCGCTCATACCCAGGTCCTGAGGCAGCTGGTGAAAGACGACAGCCTTGTTGACCAGGTAATCGAGGACTACACCGGGGCAGCTCTTGACTCCAAGACTATGGCAGCCCTGGACTATGCGGCAAAGGTAACGCGCAGCCCTTCGAGCGTAGAGGAAAGCGACATCAGTTGCCTGAGAGAGGCCGGTTACTCCGATCAGGAGATCGTGGACATAGCTCACGTGACGGCCTGGTTCAACTACGTGAACAGGGTCGCCCTGGGTCTGGGAACACAGCTCAGAAGATAGGCAGGCTAGGAGTATTTCTATGCAGTTCAATATCGCCCTTTTCCCCGGCGACGGCGTGGGCCCGGAGGTCATAGCCGAAGGAGTTAAAGTCCTCAGCAAGATTGAGGAGAGCACAGAGACGTCGTTCCAGCTGGAGTACGGCCTGGTAGGCGGCACGGCCATAGACCAGGTGGGAACGCCCTTGCCGGACGAGACCCTGGCGACGGCCCGCAGAAGCGACGCAATCCTCTTCGGAGCGGTCGGCGGCCCCAAGTGGGACGACCCCAGAGCGCCACACCGCCCTGAGGACGCCATCCTCGGTCTGCGCAAGGCAATGGGGTTCTTTGCCAACCTGCGCCCGGTAAAGGTCTTCCCTCCCCTGCTCAACTCCAGTTCCCTCAAGCCCTCCGTTATTGAGGGCGTGGATATCCTCATGGTGCGAGAGCTAACGGGCGGGCTGTATTTTGCCCGTCCGAAGAAGCGGTGGCAGACCGCCCGCGGCAGGCGCGCAGTGGACACCCTCCGCTACACCGAGAACGAGATAGAGCGAGTCCTGCGCGTGAGCTTCGAGCTGGCCCAAAGGCGGCGGAAGAAGCTGACCTCTGTCGATAAAGCCAACGTTCTGGAGAGCTCGCGCCTGTGGCGGGAGATCGCAATGGAGCTTGCCGGCGACTACCCGGACGTGGAGCTTGAGCACCAGCTTGTGGACTCCTGCGCCATGGCCCTGGTGAGAAACCCGTCCCGGTTCGACGTATTGGTGGCCGAGAATATGTTTGGAGACATCCTCACGGACGAGGCGGCGGTGCTGTCAGGCTCCCTTGGGATGCTTCCCTCCGCTAGCCTGGCCGGCTCGCCCAGAGAGGATACCGGCAGCCGGCGTCGCTCCATTGGGCTTTATGAGCCTATACACGGCAGCGCCCCGGACATAGCCGGTCAGGGCAAGGCCAATCCAATTGCCACAGTTCTCACAGTTGCCCTGATGCTGCGGTACTCCCTGGGGATGAACCGGGAGGCCTCGGCGATAGAGGCTGCTGTGGACAAGGTGCTGGCCGATGGCTATCGCACACCGGACATAGCCGAAGAGGGCGCGACGAGCGCGCTCACCACCACCGAGATGGGACAGCGCATAGTCGACGCCATAAACCTCTAGAGGCGGTGTTTTCGTATTCCGGCAGAACGACAGCTCACGGCAAATCATCCGGAAGTGTACGAGTTGGCTCCGCATGAGCCAAAAAACGCTTGACAACACCTTTTGCTGCCAAATATCATCTTGACTGTGGGGATGTGAAGTGGTGACTGTTCTGATTGCTACCGTCACGCTGGGGGTTCGTACCGCAATACTCCCAACTCCAATCAACCTGAGGCGTAGTATATGAATATTGCGGGCATGGTGCTTGGCATCATAGCGATCATGTTTGCCTGGATACCCATTATAGGATTCATCTCCATACCGCTGGTGGTCATAGGGTTGCCTCTCTCCTTCTTTGGCCTGCTCAGGAGCCGCAGGAGGAAAGTGGAGTTGGAATGGCTGTTACCGGGTTGGTTACAAACCTGGCAGCAGTGAGTTTCATTATCTTCTATGCTTATTCCCTTGCCACTCGCTTAGAGGTAGAATCATCAGTATCAAGTTTGCTGTGATAGAGAACGGTTCAAGGGCAGAAGCCCTACAAGCCACAGGCGCTATAGCCACTGGAGTGGCTCTCTACTCTTCTCCCTCAAGATTGACTACTCAATATCCGTGTATGACGGAAGCGGGCGCTAAACGAGGAACAGGGTTACACTGATGGCCAAGTACATATTCGTAACAGGCGGCGTTGTAAGCTCCGTTGGAAAAGGGATAAGCGTCGCCTCAATTGGGCGGATACTCAAGAGCAGGGGCATATCAGTCTCCATTCAGAAACTTGACCCCTACCTTAACGTGGACCCGGGCACCATGTCCCCCTATCAGCACGGCGAAGTATTCGTTACAGAGGACGGAACGGAGACCGACCTGGATCTGGGCCACTATGAGCGGTTCACTGACGAGGAGCTCAGTTCGCTGTCCAACGTCACCGCCGGCCAGATATACAGTTCCGTCATATACAAAGAGCGGCGCGGGGACTTCCTTGGCGGGACAATCCAGGCGGTGCCCCACGTAACCAACGAGATAAAGGGGAGGATAAAGAACCTCGCTGCAGTGAACGATCCCGACGTAATTGTAGTGGAGGTGGGCGGCACCGTTGGAGACATCGAAGGCCTCCCATTCCTTGAGACCATACGCCAGATGAGGAACGACGTTGGCCGGGACAACGTTTTCTACATACACGTGACATTTCTCCCATACATCTCTTCTACAAGAGAGCTGAAGACCAAACCGACTCAGCACAGCGTGAAGGAGCTTCGGGGCATCGGCGTCCAGCCCGACGCCATTATCTGCCGCAGTGACCACCCTGTGTCCGAAGACATAAAGAGCAAGATATCCCTCTTTTGCGACGTCAAACCCGACGGCGTGATCCCGCTGAACACGGTGTCCAACGTATATGAGGTGCCTCTTATACTGGAGGCCGAGGGCCTGGGCGACCTGATAGTCGACTCCCTGGGATTGTCGCCCCAGAAGATGGACATGTCGGACTGGCGGGAGATGGTTGAACGCATGCAGGCGCTGGACAACCCCCTGAGCATTGCGGTGGTGGGAAAATACGTGGACCTCCCTGACGCCTACATATCGGTGAAGGAAGCCCTCCGACACGCCGGGCTTCACCACAACAGGGTCGTGCAGATTTCCTGGGTCCCCTCCGAAGACATAGAGCGAGACGGCGCGGAGCCTCATCTGAACTCGGCCAGGGGCATAGTCGTGCCTGGAGGCTTCGGAACGCGTGGGACGGAGGGGATGATACAGGCCGCTCAGTACGCCCGGGAGCTTAAGGTCCCGTACCTGGGACTGTGCCTTGGGATGCAGATGATGGTGGTGGAGATTGCACGCCATGTTCTCAAATCTCCGGACGCCAACTCCACCGAGTTCAACCCGGACACCCCTCACCCCGTCATAGACCTCATGCCGGACCAGGTTTCCGTGAGAAGCAAAGGGGGGACTATGAGGCTGGGGGTGTATCCCTGCAACCTGGTGGACGGCACCAAGGCCGCCAAGGCCTATGGCAAGCTGGAGATTGAGGAGCGCCACCGCCATCGCTTTGAGTTCAACAACGCCTACCGGGAGCGTCTCCAGGAAGGTGGACTCATCGCCAGCGGGCTATCCCCGGACGGCAGCCTGGTGGAGATATCCGAGATTGTGGGGCATCCCTTCATGGTGGGTGTCCAGTTTCACCCGGAGTTTCTGTCCAGGCCGAACCGGGCACATCCCCTCTTCAGGGAGTTCGTCGGCACGGCCAAGAGCACTATCAGAGAGGGCGGTCAGCATCCCCTTCCCCTCTACTCAAGAGAGCAATGAGCGCGAATCGACAGGCTTTCGATGAACGGTATCGCCCCGGTTGAGCCTGAGCATTGAAGGATATTGCAAAACGATTTGCGTGTGTATGGACGAATACGCTACTGGTATGTTAATGTAAGGAGGCTCCCCTCATGCTGATTTTCCTCGATACCGCCAACCTGGAAGAGATCGACCACGCCAACCGACTGGGTGTCCTGCGCGGCGTCACAACCAACCCATCCCTGGCTGCCAAAGAAGGCATTGACGACACCGCGACCTACCGGGAAGTGGTGCAAGAGATAGCGGACATTGTTGACGGGCCCGTTTCCGCCGAGGTGATCAGCACCAACGTAGAGGGAATGGTTGCTGAAGGTATGGATATAGCAACCTGGGCGCCCAACGTGGTTGTCAAGATTCCCAGCACACTTGAGGGCCTGGAGGCCATCAGCATACTTTCGAAACAGGATATTAAAATAAACCAGACCCTGTGTTTCTCGGTGAACCAGGCGCTTCTGGGGGCTCTGGCCGGGTCCAGCTTTGTAAGCCCCTTCGTTGGGAGGCTGGACGACGAAGGCCACGACGGGATGCAGCTGGTGCGGGACATCGTGCAGATCTTCCAGGAGTACGATTTGGAGACCAAGGTGCTGGCCGCCAGCATACGACACCCCCTTCACTGCGTGATGGCGGCCGAGGCGGGGGCGGACATATCCACCATACCCTACAAGGTGCTGCTGCAGATGATGCACCATCCATTGACGGACATAGGTGTGGAACGGTTTATTCAGGACTGGCAGAGAGCGGTCAAGGTATAGGGGTAGGGCTTTCCATCGGCAAAGGCGTTTCCCCTGTACACATCATCGATTCCACGAATTATGCGGGGCTGCCCCTGTACACTCAAGCCGAAACAAGAATAGAGCACTGAAATGCCCCTAAACGGGGAAGTAGCATTTGGGAGAACGTTATGAACTTAGTTGAACTGGACGGAAAGAGCAAACAGGAACTTCTAACCATGGCTCAGGATATGGGCGTCGAGAACGGCCTCGCCTCCCTTCCAAGGGGGGAGATCGTTTTCCGAATGATGCAGTCCTATGCAGAGGAGCAGGGCTACATCCTGGCGTCCGGCATCCTGGAGATAATCAACGATGGCTACGGTTTCCTCCGCCAGCCCAACCTCAGACCCAGCGCCAACGACGTGTACGTCTCCCAGTCACAAATACGGCGCTTCGCCCTGAGAACGGGTGACCAGGTGATGGGCCAAGTACGGCCTCCCAAGGACAGCGAGAAGTACTACGGCCTGGTGAGAGTTGAGGGCGTCAATGGCATGGACGCCGACGCTGCGCGAAACCGGCCCCACTTCGAGGACCTGACGCCCATCTTCCCAGACGTACAGATAACGCTGGAGACCACCAAGGATAACCTCTCCACTCGTCTTATGGACCTCCTGGCCCCCATAGGCCGAGGGCAGCGCGGCTTGATCGTCTCCCCTCCCAAGGCCGGCAAGACCACTCTGCTCAAGCACATAGCCCAAGGCATAACCGCCAACGACCCCGACATTAACCTGATGGTTGCTCTCATTGGGGAACGACCGGAAGAGGTTACGGACGTCAAGCGCTCCGTAGACGGTGAGGTTTTCGGCTCCACATTCGACGATCCGGTAGAGGACCACTGCCGCGTGGCGGAACTGGCCCTCGACCGCGCCAAGCGTATGGTGGAGTCCGGAAAGCACGTGGCAATTCTGCTGGACAGCATTACGAGGCTAACCAGGGCCTACAACCTGGCGCTGCCAAGCAGCGGCCGTACCCTCTCCGGCGGAATCGATCCGGTTGCTCTCTACCCCCCCAAGAGGTTCTTCGGAGCTGCCCGCAACACCGAGGAGGGAGGCAGCCTCACCATAATGGCCGCCTGCCTCGTAGAGACCGGCAGTCGTATGGATGAGGTCATCTACGAGGAGTTCAAGGGCACCGGCAACATGGAGATACACCTGGAAAGGAAGCTGGCCGACCGCCGCGTCTTCCCGGCTATAGACATCCCGCGCAGCGGCACGCGACGTGAGGAGCTTATGCTGGACCAGGAAACGCTGAGGCAGGTGTGGCTGCTCCGCCGCATGGTGTCCATGATTACATCCGGCTCAATGGAGTCCACGGAGGCTACGGAGAAGGTGCTGGAGCGGCTCTCCAGGACCAAGACCAACAAGGAGTTCCTCACCACCCTAACCAAGGATATGTAGACCACCTCCCGCCTCCCCACAGCGCAGGCAATCTCTGCAAAGGCCGCTCTCCGCTACTTACAACCGTTACATACTGCCGCATCTCTCCAGCGCCGTTACCCGCTCTGAGTCTCCAGGTGCAGCTAGACTCCAAACCCTGCTGAGTCCCCGTCTACCGCCGGGCACGCCGGCAGGCGTCACTATCTTCAACAGCCCGGCTGGCCGTGGTTGCCGCAGCACAGGCTTAGCGTTCTAGCCTTGCGCAACATATTTTTGACCCAGAGAGCAGACGCAGTATGCAACGGAAGGCCACTCCAGCGCATGTTCCTGAGTAATCCCTGGGCTCTATTGTAGAAGCCTCTCAAAAAAACAACCTCGACCCTGAACTCTAGCAGCGTCCAGATGCAGTTCGCGACGAGAAGCGGATGCTTCAGACTCGCGTCCATTGTACAGCACTCGGCTTATGTCGCAAGCGTCGTTCCGCGTATGGGAACGGACGCGGCGCCCCGATTGCTCTCGACCTCCGTCCGTATCATGCGTCTCCTTGGGACTGTGATTCACAACCCCACTGCTGATCCCAAAACCCCGGTCTTGATTCAAAACCCCTTGACCAGCCCTTGCGTAGTGTGTATAATATACTTATGGACAGCGGAGAGGTAATCAGGAGGCTGGAGCGGGACGGGTGGGATCTCAACCGCGTGCGGGGCAGCCACCACCAGTTTACCCACAGGGACAGGCCGGGACGGGTGACGGTCGTGCATCCTCTTGCTGACATACCGACTGGCACACTACGCAACATCTTCCGGCAAGCCGGATGGGACTGGAGGGAACGATAATGCGATTCGCAATTGTGATACACCACGACGATGGAAGTAGCTACGGGGTCTCGGTTCCGGACCTGCCCGGGTGCTTCTCAGGAGGCCAGACGCCTGAGGAGGCTTTTGTCGCCGCTCGTGAGGCCATTCTGCTACACCTGGAGGGTATGGTGTCCGACGGGGAACCCCTGCCCGAGCCTCAGCCTCTTGAGGAGCATCTGGGCAACGAGCACTATCGAGATGGTATCTGGGGACTGGTGGACGTGGACTTGGCCGACCTTCCCGACAAGGCCGTGCGGGTCAACATCACGGTGCCGGCCAGGGTGCTTGCCACAATCGACCAGTGGGCCAAGCGGGAGAGCGAGACCCGGTCCGGCTTTCTGACCTTAGCCGCGCTGGAGCGTATCAGAGCCAAGTCATCGCACTAGCCCTGGCCCACACCTCAAGGGATTTCGGATCAAGAATCGACCCCTGATCCAAATCCACTGCGGACAGGGCTTTTTGAGCCACAACCGTCGCCTTGGTGACAAGTTCAGGTCAGAAGGGCCATAATAGGCGCGAGAGCCGAACGGAGAGTGCGAGAATGGCAGGCAGAAAGTCGCCTGGAAAGCGCCTGGACCAGACCATGATAGACCACGGTCTTACCGACAGCCTGGAAAGGGCGCGCACCCTGATCATGGCTGGACAGGTGAAGATGGACGGTCGGACGGCTACCGCTCCCGGCGCGAGGGTGTCGCCGGAGTGCGCCTTACACTTGGACCCGGGCCCCGAGTACATTGGCCGCGGCGGCATCAAGCTCGCGGCTGCCCTGGACCAGTTCCGGTTGAACGTGAACGGAGCGATAGCCCTGGACGTGGGCGCGTCCACCGGAGGCTTTACGGACTGTCTATTACAGCATGGCGCAGCGCGGGTCTACGCGCTGGACGTCGGATACGGACAGCTGGATTATCGCCTTCGCCAGGACTCTAGGGTGACGGTTATGGAGCGGGTAAACGCCCGCTATCCCTTTCCCCTGCCGGAGATGGTTGACCTGGCTACCGTAGACGTATCCTTCATATCCGTGACCAAAGTGCTTCCGTCCTTGACAGAGCATATGAAGGAGAATGGGCATATTCTGATGCTGGTAAAGCCGCAGTTTGAGGCGCGCCGGAACGAGGTTGGGCGTGGCGGCGTCATCAGAGATTCCAGGTTACACGCCCGGGTGCTGGCCAGAACAATAGCCTGGGCCGTAGGCAGTGGGTACCGCCTCAGAGGCCTGACCGCTTCCCCGATTACGGGAAGCCGGGGTAACCGCGAGTTCTTCGTTTTGCTTAGTCCTCCCAATCGAGAGCGCCTGTCGTCTCAAGAGTTCTCCACGGAAGATACCCGCAATGTCTGAAGACCATCACATCGCCGCGGAGCCTCCTTCCGTAGAGGAGAGGGCGCGTGAAGAGGTGGACCGCGTCTTGAGGCTGCTGGAGGACGGTGACAGGGTCGAGGCCGTAGCCATGCTGAAGGAGCTGCATCCCGTCGACCAGGGCGAGGTGCTGCTGGAGCTGGACCAGGCAGTACTGAGCGAGCTTTCGGTGGAGGAGATCGTCCAGATCCTGGAGCGTTTGGACCCGGACGAGTCCTCTGAGATAGCTGCCGGCATCGATTCCAGGGCGCTTGCCGTCATCCTTGACCGGACCCGCTCGGACATGGCCGCGGATATTCTGAGACACCTTCCCGCCGACCGGGCCCGGGAGACCCTGGCCGCTATGACGGAGGCCGACGAGATAGCTCCTCTGCTGGGTTACTCGGACGAGACCGCCGGCGGTTTGATGGTCCTGGATTATCCGGTGGTGTCCGACTACATGACGGCGGGCATTGCCCTGGATGTCCTGCGCCTGCTGGGACGCAGGGCCGAGGAGTTCGGCGCAATCTTCGTTGTGGACGCTGAGGGTGGGCTGTTGGGTTACATAACAGTCACTCGACTGGCCCTCTCCCCTATCGACGTCGCTGTCAGGGACATAATGCGTCCTGAAATTGTCTCCGTGCCGGCCGAGACCGACCAGGAGGAGTGTGCCCGCCTGATGGAGCGATACGACCTGAGGCATCTTCCGGTCGTGGACCCGGAGCACAAGCTTATCGGCATAATTCAGGTGGAGAACGTGGTGCACGTCATGGAGGAGGAGGCCACGGAGGACATGTTTCGTATGGCGGGACTGGCCGGGGAGCGTGTGTTGTCGTCCCTGGGGAACTCGGTACGAAGCCGCCTGCCCTGGCTGACCACCAACCTCGGGACAGTATTCCTCGCGGCGCTGGTGATAAACCTCTTCTCAGAGTCAACCATTGCCAGGGTGGCAGTTCTGGCGGTGTTTCTTCCCGTAGTGGCAGGACAGGGCGGGATCGCCGGCACCCAGACCCTCACTCTGGTGGTACGAAGCATGGCGCTGGGCGAAATTAGCAGGCATAGCGGAATCCGGTTGATAGGCCGCGAGCTCCTGCTGGCACTGGTGCACGGCCTGCTGCTGGCTGTGGCGGTTGGCCTGGCCGCCTACGTCTGGAAAGGTTCCGTCATGCTGGGTGTGATAGTGGGCGCGGCGATGCTGGGCAACATGTTGGTGGCGGGCCTGGCCGGAAGCAGCGTGCCTCTGCTGCTGAAGCGGTTCGGGATGGACCCGGCGGTGTCCTCGGCAGTCTTCGTGACCACCTTTACGGACGTGCTGGGATTCCTGATATTTCTGGGCATGGCCGCGCTGCTTATTGAGCGCCTGGCCTGACAGGGCGAGATCGCGCGGCTCCCATCAGCCTTGCTGAGTCTTCGTCAGAGGGGGTTGCGCCAGCGGAGGCCGGGGAAGCGGCTGAAGTCGACGTCGTTGGAGTGGAGTTCCGCCTGGTACTCCATAGCTATTGAGGCCAAGTGCGCGTCCGTCACCAGGTCAGCACCGACACCGGCCGCGACAAGGCTCCGCCGGAGGTGGGCCAGGTGATCTGATCCGGGGTTGATGGGCATGACGTGGGAAAATCGGAACCACTCCTGAACATAGTCAATCGCCTCAGCAGGGGTTGCCGGATTGGTGACCACCCTGGGATGGGTCATCAGCCTGACAAAGCCCGTTGCCACAACCCACGGAACCCCCACTCGCTCCGAGCCGTTGACCAGACCTTCCCACCAGCGCTTGGCAGCCTCGTGGTGAGGCGCTCCGTCGTAGTGGGCGTAGACAAGCAGATTGAGGTCCGGGATTATCAACTTGCGCTCGGCCTGTCCTTCCCGAGGAACTCCTCAGCGACCAGCTGGTCGTTGAGCTGGTTCAGCCTGAGCGGATCTATGCCAGAGGTGAGTCCGCCGTGCCTGGGAACAACGCGGTACTCCGGCAGCGCGGCCTCCCCCGCCCTCGGCGACATACCGCGCCTTAGGGTGTCGTTCACCACCTGCTTGAACGGCGTGTCTGTAAGCCGCGCCCGCTCCCGCAGGGCGTCTGCTACGTCATCATCCAGTGTCAGCGTAGTCCTCATGCGAGCATCATAGCAGCGTATACCTATGATGTCAAGATGCCCCCAAGCATTTCCCAACCCCACAAGTCTGGATTTCGCAGTGTGAGTTTGCGCGGGCAGCTACGTCCGCGGTTGCCAGTTCAGCGCTTTCTCCAGGTTGGACAGGTACTCGGCGAAGGCGCGACGTCCCGTAGGCGTCGCCTGAATCCAGGTGTGCGGCTTGGAGTCCTGGAACTCCTTGGTGATGGCTAGAAAGTCGGCGTCTTCGAGCTTTCGCAGATGGGTGGTCAGGTTCCCGCCTGTAAGGTCCAGCGTCTTCTGAATGAACCCGTAGGCAAGTCTGTCCGGTTCGGGCATAGAGACCAGCATAGTCATTATACGTAGCCGTGTGGACTGGTGTATGGTCTCATCCAGAACGATGTCGTCAGTCACAGGACGCCGCTCCTGCGTATCCACCACGCGCCCAGGGCCACCACTGCCAGCATCAACGCCGCCGACACTACCATAGCCACGTCGCCCAGGAGGTAGTTAGGGATGTAGAACGCTGCTGCGAACCCTGCGCCCACCACCGCTAACGCCGGGCGGTGCATGATGCCGAACAGGATGTATGCCAGGGACACTATGCCCAGTGTGACGCCCGGTATCTTGTCCCCGTCTTCCGCGTTCCACATTCCCGCTGCCGCCGGAATGAGGAACGCCGCTACAACGACCGTGAGCCAGTAGAGGAACACCTTTATGCCTGCGCTGCGAGCGGCGCCGCCGGGCGCGATCTTCCTGCCGGCCCGGCGTCCTATGATCCCACTTCCCACCATCCCCGGCACCATCAGGACGCCCCACAGCACGCCGAATATCCACGGGCTGCGCTCCGCGAATTCGGGTGTCAGCGTAAGGATGGCGTACTGCGAGCCGACTCCCAGCGAGGCTATCGCGGCCCAGAGGAGCATTATCGTCGGTGTTCCGGCCAGGTACATGGAGCTCCGAGCCGTCTCCATAGTAGAGTGGATAGTGTTCCAGCTCTCGCCGGGTGAGAGTTTCCTCGCTTCGCCGCTGGATTCTTGCATAGCTCGCCTCCTTGTGGTTATCTGGTCTTGGCATAGCCAGTTAGTTTGTAACACAAACTAGTTTACAACACTTAAATGGGCTATGCAATACCCTTGCCAAGACTTCAGCCCGCGGCTCCTCCAGTTGCGGCTCGGCGCTTGTACGACTGATACAGAAGGTGGTAAAACTATCGGGAGGCTGTGATGCTAATGTGACATATCCCACACCGAAGCCCGACCGCAAACGGAACGCTAACGGCCAGCCAGGAGGATCTCTATGCCCAACATTGTATACGTGCTTACCAACCCGGCGATGCCGGGAATAGTGAAAATTGGCATGACGGAAAGGGACGACGTTCAACGAAGAATGAGTGAACTCTATTCTACAGGAGTGCCTCTTCCCTTTGAGTGCGTCATAGCGCGCCAGATTGAGGACATAGAGGCAGCACGAGTAGAGAACGCGCTGCACATCGCCTTCGATTCTAACAGAATAAACCCTTCGCGTGAGTTCTTCCAAATAGAGACCGATCAGGCTGAAGTTCTTCTCCAGGTGATGCCTGGCCAGGATGTAACCCCGAGGGTCAGCGAACAGATCGCAGCGCTCCAGCCGGAGGACAGCGAGGCCGCCTCAGCTTACAAGAGACTTCAGGACCGGACCAATGAGGAGGAGTTCCTTGGGTCGTTGGACGAAAACGGAATACGCGTTTATGAGAGAGTGTTGGCTCTGGGCAAGCAGGAAGGTATGCACATCAAGTGGACTAAGAGTGGATTTTCTCTTTACGTTGTCTTGAACCAAAGGAATGTCGTGATCTGCTACGGCTATCCGCATAGTGTAACCAAATACAACCAGTCGATTTACACGGCCTTCGATTCGATTGGCACGAGGGCTAACGTTCCTCCGGAAGTCATTGAGAGACATAGAAAGGATGCCCTGACTATCGGCCCGTTTGTCCCGGCAGGCAGAGTTAACGATATTGCCTATAGAACAGACCGTGTTCTGGAGGAGTCTCAAGTCACCGCCTTGATTGAATGGCTGGAAGCAGTCGTGAAAAGCATCCGAGAGTCCGAGACGGCTAACCCGGAAGAAAGCTGAAGGGGCCAACCGAACTAGCGTTGGCAACCGGAAACTTAAGGCGTAATTCTACCCCAGCCCCTTGAGGCTGGACTGGAACGCCTTGTCGCTGCGGAACGGCCCCACAACCGCCAGGTTCAGCTTCTCGTTGATCAGCACGTCTTTAGCCACTCGCTGTACGTCTTCCGGGGTAATCGCATCTACCCGGGCCAGCACCTCGTCCACCGTTCGGATTTCGTCCAGCAGGATTTCCTGGGCGCCGAGCCAGGCGGCCACGCTGCGGCTGTCCTCCATTCTCAAGACCAGCCGCCCCTTGAGGAACTCCTTCGCCTTGTGCAGCTCCTCTTCCGAGACAAGCTCCTTGGCCCTGTTCAGCTCCCGGAGAACTGAGTCGATGGCCCTCTTTGCATTCTTGGGGTCCACACCGGCGTAGGTAGCGAAAGAGCCGCAGTCCCTCAGGTGGGTTGAAGTAGTGTGGACGTCGTAGACCAGGCTCTGCTTCTCTCGAAGCTCCAGGAACAGCCGGCTGCTCATTCCCTCGCCCATCACGGTGTTAAGCAGGTCCAGCGCGTACCTGTCCGGGTGCACCGACGAGAGTCCCTTTACGGCGAGGCAGAGGTGCGCCTGCTCCGTCTTGCGGTTCTCCATCTTCATCGCAGGAGCCGACTGGTCCTCTTCTACTGGGAACCAGGAGCCCGCTCCGTGGGAGTTCCAGTCCCGAAAGTGAAGGGCCACGGCATCGACTACCTCTTCATGGGTTATGTTGCCTGCCACGCTCACGACCAGGTTGGGGCTGGTATACTGTCGCTGCATATACTCCATAATGGAGTCCCTGGAGACGCCTGTGACGGACTCCTTGGTGCCGCCCACGTCGCGCCCAAGGGGCTGGTTGGGCCACATTACCTCGTCTATGAGAAGATCCGCCCTGTAGCTGGGGATGTCATAGCTCATGGAGAGCTCTTCCAGGATGACAGATCGCTCCTTCTCCACCTCTTCTGGTTCGAACAGCGGCTCTCGAACGATGTCCGCCATCACGTCAAGGGCAAGCGGCAAGTGAGCGATGGGAACCTTGCACCAGTAGGAGGTCAGTTCCCGGTCTGTGGCGGCGTTGAACACGCCTCCCACTCCCTCAATGGCCTCGCTGATTTCCTGGGAGGTCGGACGGCGGCGCGTCCCCTTGAAGCACATGTGCTCAACGAAATGGGAGACCCCTGCCACCTCGTCGATCTCATACCTGGAGCCTGCGCCCACGTACAGCACGACGCTGGCTGACTGTGTATGGGGCATCTGGCTGGTGAGGATTCGAAGTCCGTTGTCGGCTACCGTCTTTTTGTACATATCTTGTGTGAATCGCGTCCTTTATGGAGTCCGAAGTTGTGAACCTAGGGTATGGGAATTCTGGAGCGGAGTCAATTGGATTGAAAACGAATTCACAAACGGATTCCCGCCCACTCCGGCTGGGGCGCGCGACCCATGAGCGCCGCAACCGCCTGGCGCGGGGCCACTCCGTTGAACAAGACATCGCTGATGGCCTGGGTTATGGGCATGTCCACGCCCAGCCGGGAGGCTAGTTGCAGTGCGCCAACGGTCGTGTCCACACCCTCGGCAACATTGCCCATATAGGAGAGTATTTCCGGCAGACGCTTTCCAGCGGCCAGCTGCTCTCCGACGTATCTGTTCCGGCTGAGGGGACTGGCACAGGTGGCCGTAAGGTCGCCAAGGCCGGCCAGCCCTGCGAATGTGAGTGGATTCGCGCCTGCTGCCACGCCCAGGCGGGTTATCTCCACCAGGCCGCGGGTTACGAATGCCGCCTTGCCGTTGTCCCCGTACCCGAAACCGTCGCACACTCCTGCGCCAAGCGCGATGATATTCTTGAGGCTGCCGCCCAACTCCACTCCCACCACGTCGGTGTTGGTGTACACCCTGAACATGGAGGACATGAAAATCTCCTGGGCCTTGACTGCGTTGCTTTCGTCGCGGGAGGCGACCACAGTGGAGGCCGGCTTACCCTCGACTATCTCCTTTGCGAGGTTGGGGCCTGAGAGAACGCAGATGCCGGCGTGTAAGGCCTCCGGCAGCTCCTCCTCCAGGATTTCGCTCATCCGCTTTGTTGAGTCCTTTTCCAGGCCCTTCGTCGCGCTGAGTACCAGGCAGGGCTGCGACAGGAAGGGTGCGAATCCGCGCACGTTCTCGCGCAGGGTCTGGGACGGCACGGCGATAACGACCATATCCACCCCAGCGGCTTCTTCCATCGATGATGTGACGCGAATGTTCGACGGAAAATGGTATCCGGGAAGGCGTCTCTTGTTCTCACGAGCGCTCTCCAGGCCTTCGGCCTCCTCCCTGGTGCGCGCCCACAGCATCACGTCGGCGCCGTTGTTCGCCAGGATGGTGGCGAGGGTCGTCCCCCAGCTGGTCGTCCCGATTACGAACGCGCTGGCTGCCACGCGATCACGCCCTGTCTGCGGTCCCGGAGACGGGTTCGCTCAATTCAACCTTCTGGCCAAGTCTGCGCTCCTGGCCCTTGAGGATTCGCCGAATGTTCTCCCGGTGCTTGAACAGCACTATGGGCGTCCCAATGGCCGGATACAAGATGTAGGTGAGGGACGAGACTCCCAGGGGGAGAGTTGGCGCGAGGACGGCCAGCGCGGCTATAGACCCAAGGGCTGTTGTAGCTCCCATGATGGATCCCAGAGAGACGTAGCGCGACACCACCAACGGTGGTAGGGATAATACCGCAACAATGAGTGCGGCTGCGGGAGAGATGGCGAGTACGGTGCCCAGTCCCGTGGCCGTCCCCTTCCCGCCCCTGAACCGAATGAACACCGACCAGTTATGCCCCGCAAGCGCTGCCAGGGCGGCGGCCACCTCCAGTGCAGGCGACGGCTCGACGGCCCGGGCCAGCAGGACAGCCCCTATTCCCTTGCCCAAGTCGAGGCCCAGCACTGCCAGGCCCGGCGCAACACCCGTCGTCCGCAGCACGTTGGTCATACCCGTGTTGCCGCTGCCGTAGCTCCTCACGTCGACTCCCTTGGCAAACCTCGCTACGAGCAGTCCAAAGGGCACGCTTCCCAGCAGGTAGCACACTGGGATAAGCGCTACATAAGGCGTCACCGACCACCTCGGGATGAGGAGAAAATCAGATGGAGGGGATTACCGGCAAAGCCAAAGGTGGATCTGAGGCGGTTCTCCAGGTATCGCTGGTAGGAGAAATGGACAAGCTCCGGGTGATTGACGGGCAGAATGAATGTGGGCGGATGAGTCCCCTTCTGATAGATCCGGTGCACCTTGAGGGAGCGTCGTCCCTTAGTGGGTGGGGGGTGGGCCGCCAGCGCTTCCAACAGCGCTCTCTCCAGGGCGCCCCTGGGAGCGATCTTGGCTCCCTCCCGGTACACCCTTATGGCCGTCTCCACCACCTGCTGAACGCCGGTCCCGTTCAACGCCGAAGTGAAGCAAATTGGAGCGTATGGAATGAACTTGAGCTTGCGGCTCACTTCCCGCAGCGCCTCGGCCTTTTCGACTTTTCCCTCCACCATGTCCCACTTGTTTATGACTATCACAACGCCTTTGTAGGTGTCCAGCACCTGCCCGGCTACGTGGGTGTCCTGGCCGGTTATGGATTCCGTGGCGTCGGTGACAAGGATGCATACGTTGGAACGCTCAATGGCCCGCGCCGCCCTCAGCACGCTGTATTTCTCTATGCCCTGCTCGATACGTCCTCTGCGTCGCACTCCCGCCGTATCCATCAGGACGACGGGCCTGCCGTTGAAAGAGAGGGAGGTGTCGATGGCGTCCCTTGTAGTGCCGGGGACCTCGGATACAATGGCGCGCTCATCTCCCAGGATGGAGTTGAGGAGCTGGGACTTGCCCACGTTGGGGCGCCCAACTATTGCCAGCCTCGGTATATCAGAGTTCTCATCCTCCTCAGGCGCGAAGGGCAGCTTGGACTCAAGCTCTCCGAACAGGTCGTCTATGCCCAGGTTGTGATAGGCGCTAATCAAGACGGGGTCCCCCAGACCCAGTTGATGGAACTCCACAGCCTCCAGCTCCCTCCTGGGGTTGTCCACCTTGTTCACCACAAGGAGCAGGGGCTTCTCCCTCTGCCGCAGCGACTGCGCTATCTCACGGTCGCCCGGGGTGATGCCCGCCATCACGTCCACTAGAAAGACAATGGCGTCGGCCTCCTCCATGCCCACCTCCACCTGGGCTTTCACCTGCTCCCACAGGTCCGAAGTCGGCGCGAACTCCAGCCCGCCGGTGTCAACGAGAGTGAAGGAGCGTTCTCTCCATGAGACGGACGCCATAACCCTGTCCCTGGTTGTGCCGGGTATGTCTGAGACTATGGACAGGGACTGGCCCAACAGACGATTGAAAAGGGTGGACTTGCCCACATTGGGTCGTCCGACTATAGCTATCAGTGGTCCGGCCATACGCTTACGCCTCTAGGCCAGTATCTCTACAAGCGCCGCTTTTTGGGCGTGCAGGCGGTTCTCGGCCTGGTCGAAGACCACCGACTGCGGATGCTCCAGAAGACCCTCCGAGATCTCCTCTCCAGGGTGAGCCGGAAGGGGGTGCATGAACAACGCTCCATCGCCGGCCAGGGCCAGAAGCTCCGGGTCAACGTGGTACCCTTTGAAGGCCTCGCGCCGTCTCGCCGTCTCTTCCTCCTGCCCCATGCTCGTCCACACGTCGGTATACACAACGTCCGCGCCCCTTACCGCATCCTGGGGGCTCTCCGTTAGCGTAATCCTGGCTCCGGTGATTCTTCCCCTGCTGATGACCTCGTCCATGGCGGCGTCCGGCATGTGATAGCCGGGGGGAGCAGCTATGGTGAAGTTGGCTCCCACCGACACGGCGGCCAAGGCAAGGCTGACGGCCACGTTGTTGCCGTCGCCAATGTAGGCGATGGTCGTCCCCTTCAGTCCGCCCTTCTTCTCGTAGACGGTAAGGAGATCGGCCAGCGCCTGGCAGGGGTGCTCGTCGTCGGACAGGGCGTTGATCACCGGCACAGAGGAGTACTGGGCCAGCGTCTCCAGCGTGCTCTGGGCAAAGGTGCGCACTATGATGACGTCGACGTAGCGGGAGAGGATGCGAGCCGTATCGGAGACAGGCTCTCGGACTCCCATCCCAACCTCATCCCGGCCCATATAGATGGGATGACCGCCCAACTGGTGCACGGCCACGTCAAAGCTGACCTTTGTCCTCAGAGAAGGCTTCTCGAAGAGCAGCGCCGCCGACTTCCCTGCCATGACCTGGGGAGACGGCCCGCCCTTGAGGTCTACGGCTCTACGGATAAGCGTCTCAACCTCCTCAATAGAGAGGTCGGCTATGGATAGAAGGTGCTTGCCTTTAGTAGCGGTCGTCATCGGGTCTAGTCCTCTATGGCGTTCTTATGGGCTTAGTATATCAGAAGGAGGATGTAATCAAAACGGGGTCCAGATGATGCCCAGGGGCTTTCGATTGTCACCCCCGTACTTGATACGGGGACGGGAACGACGGTATCGGAGCGGCGCGCGCCCTAACCATGCCCGCGAACGGAGACCTTTGCGTAACCCCTCGTGGTATATCAGCAGAGGTGCTCTTGCTGTCATTCTGAACGGAGAGTAGCGAAGTGAAGAATCCAAAGCCTTTGCTCGCAAAACTGCGCTGTCTTGGGATGAAACCCTTTGGATTCTTCGCTGCGCTCAGAATGACATTCAACGGAACTGCCGCGCTGGTTACGCAAAGGTCTCCGAAGGCGGGCATCCAAGGGTGGGGGAGAGTGGACTCCCGACTGCTCGGGAGTGACGGTGAATGGCAGTTCGGCTTATGAACCGGAGGCGTGTGGTTCGCCACGCCAGAGAGACTCCTACTCCACCTGTAGCTGAAGATTTCGCAGGCGTTCCGGGGGTTTCGGCGGGTAGGAGAAGAAGCAGATCACCGCTCCAAGTGCAATGGTAAAGACAAATGTGATAAAAGCAATTTGATAGTTCTGGTTTATGTCGTATATGATCCCGGCGTAGACCGGCCCTATCACGGTGCCGATAGCCACGATGGACTGCTCGACGCCGGCGATGGTGGCAAAGTATTTCCTGCCGAAGTAGTCCGCCCTCAGTGCAAAGAGGAGATTGGGCGCTCCCCAGCCCAGGCCGAAGACGACGGTGAAGAGGAACACCTGCTGGATGCTATCGGAGGTCAGCAGGATCAGTATGCCTGCCGCCTGGAGCAGGTAGGCTATTGCCAGCAGGTACCGCTTGTTGAAGTAGTCGCCCAGGAACCCAAAGCCCACTCTCCCAGGTATGCTCATAAGGCCCATCAGCGCCAGGATTCCCGCGGCGGCTTGCTGGGATATGCCGTTGTCAGTAAGAAAGGGTATCTGGTGGATGACCGTGGCCGATATCGCCATTGTCCTCAGACCAAAGGCCACCGCCAGCATCCAGAACACCGGCGTCCGCAGCGCTTCCCAGATTGTGAAGTCTATCTCCTCCACCGGAGCGTTCGACCTCGACCCTTCACCGGAGCTTCCCCCTGAGCCGCTGCGGGTCGCGATGATCTCGTCCTGGGATTTGGCGTTGTCCGGCAGGTAGCCGTACTGCTCCGGGCGATGCCGCACAACGAATGCCAGGGGAATGCCGATAGCGAACAGGCCAAGCCCCAGGAATAGCGCTGCGCTCCTCCACCCAAAGCCGAGAATCATCGCAGCGATGAGCGGGGCCATTATTGCGCCGCCAAAGCCGTTGGCTGTGCTGAGCAGACCCAGCGCCCGCGACCGCTTTCGTATGAACCAGTTGGCCACCGCCGCCTGGGCGGCGACGAAGAACCCGGTGTTGAAACCTATTGCCAGGAGCAGGACGTACACCAGGTAGAACATTATGAGGCCGTTGATCATGCTCAGCGCCAGAAAGCCTATGCTGGCGAGGGCAACGCCGAACAGCATCAGTTTTCTGGGGCCAAATTTGTCGACCAGCGGCCCGACGATAGGCCCCTCTATGAAGCCCTCCGCCTGGGACAGTGATATGGCTCCTGCGGTCAGGGCGCGCGACCAGCCGAACTCTTCGCTAATGGGTTTGAAGAAAGCGCTGAATCCGAAGAAGAAGGCCCCGCCGCCGTAGAGGGTGACGGCCCAGCACGCCAGGACGATCCACCAGCCGTAAAAAACCCTGCTCATTCAAAGCTCACGCAGAGGACCGCCTCCAGGACACATCAAGACTAAAGGGGTTCCACGGGTTGGGTCTTCGTAGCGTCAGGGTACAGTTTGCCTGATAGGGAAAGCGGGAGGTATCGCCGGCTACCAACGCCCGGCCAGCTGGAAGTACTTGCCTTCCGTCTTGATGGTCGGAGCTACAACCATCTCGGCCTGCTGCATGTCCGGTATGCTGAATGCGCCGCACATTCCCATTGCCGCCCTCAGAGCGCCCTCCAGGTTCTGCGTGCCGTCGGTCATAGAGGTTGGGCCGAAGAGTATCTTGTGGAGAGATCCCTTGCTTCCGACGTTTATCCGCGTACCCCTTGGCAGCGCCGGGTGGAAGCTCGCCATGCCCCAGTTGTAACCCATTCCGGGAGCCTCCTCCGCCTGGGCGAAGGTGGTGCCCAGCATCACGGCGTCCGCTCCGCTGGCGAAGGCCTTGCAGATGTCGCCGCCCGTCCGCATACCGCCGTCGGTGATCAGCGATACGTACCTGCCCGTGCGCCTGAAGTACTCCTCACGCGCCGCGGCGCAGTCCATTGTGGCAGTGACCTGGGGTACTCCAATCCCTTCCACCTCTCGCGTGGTGCATATAGCTCCGGGGCCGACGCCCACCAGGACGCCATGAACCCCCGTATCCATCAGCTCCAGCGTCGCTCCGTAGCTGACGCAGTTTCCCACCACCACTGGGATGCGCACCTGCTGGCAGACATCCGCGAGGACCAGACCCTGCTCGCTCTTGGAAATATGCCTTGCCGTAGTAACTGTCGACTGGACGAACAGGATGTCCGCGCCGGCTTCGACGGCAATGGGAGCAAGACGTTTGGTGTTGGCCGGGGTGAGGGAGACGGCGCAGGTCACGCCACCCTCCTTTATCTCCTGTATCCTCTGCCCCACCAGGTCTTCCCGTATTGGAGCGGAGTAGACTTTCTGGAGCAGTGGCGTAGCCTCTTCCTGAGGCGCTTCAATTATGTGCTGGATTACGGAAGCGGGGTCATCGTAACGAGTGTAGATGCCCTCCAGGTTCAGGACACCCAAGCCTCCCATCTGACCCAGGCATACGGCGAAATGTGGGGAGACTACCGCGTCCAGGGAGGACGCAAGAAAGGGTATTGGGAAGGTATAATCGGCAATGGTGAAGTCGATGATGGTCTGGTCCGGGTTAACGGTCACGTCACCGGGGACTATGGCCACCTCGTCGAATCCGTAGGCTCTTCGGAGTTCCTTGAAACGAGGTACTTCCACGAATTATCACCTACCAGTTATGTTTGTGAGAATATAGCACTGGGGTCTCCCGCAAGTCAATGTGCTTCTTTTCGAATTTCGCCGTAATTCCATACTGCTCGTAGACTGCCGCAACGGCTGCTTTTCGTTGATTCGGACTGGTATTCCCATCAAAAAGGCACTTGACGACCAAAAAGAAGTGATGCTAAGCTAATTGTTGACCTAGTTGGTCAACAATATTGTGCTATAATTAACAATGAGCGTCGGCAGCGGATGTCTGCCATATTCGTCGCCTCCGTGAGATATCCACGGAGAGCAAGGAGAGAAGGCCTGTGACCACTAGAAACCAGGTTGTCAGGGATGTGGCAATACAGGAGTACAAGTACGGCTTCGTGACGGATGTCGAGGAGGAGGTAGCTCCCAAGGGCCTGAACGAAGACGTAGTCCGATTCATATCCGCGAAGAAGAACGAGCCGGAGTGGATGCTGGAGTGGAGGCTCAAAGCGTACAACTACTTCCTCTCCCTGCTGGACAAGGAGCAGTTACCCGACTGGGCTAACATAAAACACCCGCCGGTGGACTTCCAGGACATCATCTACTACGCGGCCCCCAAAGCCAGTGAGAAGCTTGAGAGCCTGGATCAGGTGGATCCAGAGATTCTGAAGACCTACGAGAAGCTGGGCATACCTCTTCAGGAGCAGAAGCTACTGGCCGGCGTGGCAGTGGACGCTGTTTTCGACAGCGTGTCCATCGCCACCACTTTCAAAGCGGAACTCGCCAAGCAAGGCATAATCTTCTGCTCAATGTCTGAGGCCGTACAGAACCATCCGGACTTGGTCCGCGAGTACATAGGCTCCGTGGTGCCCTACACTGACAACTTCTACGCCGCGCTGAACTCGGCTGTCTTCTCCGACGGCTCCTTCTGCTACATTCCCAAGGGTGTGCGCTGCCCAATGGAGCTAACCACATACTTCCGCATCAACAGCCAGGGTTCCGGTCAGTTCGAGCGGACGCTGATTATCGCCGACGAAGGCAGCTACGTGAGCTACCTGGAGGGATGCAGCGCTCCGATGCGGGACGAGAACCAGCTTCACGCCGCTGTCGTGGAGCTCATCACCCTGGACAACGCCGAGATCAAGTACTCCACGATTCAGAACTGGTACCCGGGCGACGAGGAAGGCAAAGGCGGCATCTACAACTTCGTCACCAAGCGAGGCAAGTGCCAGGGAGTCAACTCCAAGATATCCTGGACGCAGGTGGAGACCGGCTCGGCGATTACCTGGAAGTACCCCAGCGTCATTCTCCAGGGAGACAACTCCATCGGTGAGTTCTACTCCGTTGCGCTGACCAAGGCGTACCAGCAGGCCGACACGGGCACGAAGATGACCCATCTGGGCAAGAACACCCGCAGCACCATCATTGCCAAGGGCATCTCCGCCGGCCACGCCCAGAACACCTACCGTGGGTTGGTAAGGATCATGCCCAGAGCGACCAACGCCTGGAACTTCACCCAGTGCGACTCCCTGCTGCTGGGCGACCAGTGCGGCGCCCATACCACGCCCTACGTCGAGGTACGCAACAGCTCGGCCCACCTGGAGCACGAGGCCTTCACCTCCAAGGTGAGCGAGGACCAGCTTTTCTACTGCAACCAGCGAGGCATCTCCATAGAAGAGGCGCACGCGTTGATAATCAACGGCTTCTGCAAAGAGGTGTTCAAGCAACTGCCTCTGGAGTTTGCAGTAGAGGCCACCAGGCTCCTGGAAATGAACCTGGAAGGCACTGTAGGATAACCGAGAAAGGGTTTGTCGATGCTTGAGATAAAAGACTTGCACGCCTCCATAGGCAATGTCCAGATACTGAGGGGGGTGAACCTCCACGTAAAGGCGGGAGAGGTTCACGCCATCATGGGACCCAACGGGTCGGGCAAGAGCACCCTGGCCAACGTGCTGGCAGGCCACCCCTCCTACGCCGTCACTTCCGGCGAGGCGCTCTTCGAGGGCGAAAACCTCTTGGGTATGCTGCCGGAGAACCGGGCAAGGGCGGGCATATTCCTCTGCTTCCAGCACCCCATCGAGGTGCCCGGTGTGCGCTTGGACCACTTCATGCGGGCCGGCTACAACGCCATCCAGAAGAGCAAAGGACTTGAAGAGATGGACGTTCTGAAGTTCGACAGGATGCTCAACAACAAGGTGGACGTTGTCGAGATGGACCGCAACCTCACAAAGCGCTCCGTCAACGAGGGTTTCTCTGGCGGAGAGAAGAAGCGCAACGAGGTCCTTCAAATGGCCGTGTTCGAGCCAAAGCTGTCCATTCTCGACGAGCCTGACTCCGGGCTGGACGTGGACGCCCTGCGGATAGTCGCAGACGGCATCAACCAGCTTCGGACGCCGGACAACGCTCTCATCCTCGTCACACACTACCAGCGAATCCTGAACTACGTAGTACCCGACATGGTCCACGTTCTCATCAACGGGCGTATTGTGAAGTCCGGCGGTAAAGAGGTGGCCCTTGAAGTCGAGTCCCAGGGCTACGACGACCTGGAGAAGGCAGCCGAAGCCCTCCAGTCCTCAAGCTAAGCACATGACCCAGCGTCCTGCAACTCAAGAAGAAGCGTATCTGGCCGCCTCCGAGTCGTTTGAGAGCAACGGCGCGGCGCGCGACCCCTCGTGGGCGCGTGATCTGCGCAAAGCCGCCATCTCCAGGTTCCGTGAGTTGGGCTTTCCTACAGCCCGCCGCGGCAACGAGGAGTGGAAATACACGGACGTGGGACCCATTGCCAGGGTTCCCATCCAGCCCGCGACCTCTACCCCACAACTGAGTCCTTCGGACGTGGAGGAGGCCGGTTTCGGAGAGCAGGGCTGGCCCCAGCTTGTGTTTGTCAACGGAAGGTACAACATCGGGCTATCCTCACAGGCCTCTCTTCCCAACGGCGTGACGATAGGAGAACTGTCCGAGGCTATGCAGTCGTCGTCGGAACTGGTGCAGCAACATCTGGCGCGCTACGCCGACTACGAGAGCAACGCATTCACCGCCCTAAACACGGCCTTCGTCCACGAGGGCGCGTTCGTGCACATCCCGAAAGGCGTCCAGGTAGAGAACCCCATCCGACTGCTCTTCCTGACCACATCCGAAAATGAGGAGACAGTCGCTCATCCCCGTGTCCTAATCGTTGCCGGTGAGGATAGCAAGGCTTCTATAATAGAGGCCTACAAGGGCGTCTCCGACGGCCAGTACTTCACCAACGCCGTCACTGAGGTCCTGGTGGGCGCAGGCGCACGGATGGAGTACTACAAAGTGCAGAGACAGAGCGAGCAGGCGTTCCACATAACCACGACAAACGTGGCCCTGGACCGCAACAGCTCCTTCGCTTCCGTGAACATAGACATGGGCGGCAGGCTAACCCGCAACAACCTGAACCTCCTCACCCTGGACCAGGATTGCTCCTGCACCCTGGACGGATTCTATATGGTGAACGGCTCCCAGCACGTGGACAACCAGGTGATCATCGACCACGCGAAGCCGTACACAACCAGCCGCGAGCTGTACAAGGGCATTCTGGACGGCAGGTCCCGGTCGGTCTTCCACGGCAGCATAATCGTGCGCGAGGGCGCGGTGAAGGTCAACGCCAACCAGGTTGACAAGAACCTGATACTCTCCGACCAGGCGGAGGCTGACACCAAGCCGGCATTCTGGATTTACTGCGACGACGTGAAGTGCGGGCACGGCGCAGCCTGCGGCCAGATAGACCCGACCGCCATGTTCTACCTCAGGAGCCGTGGCATCGACGAGCAGGCCGCCAAGAGCCTGCTCACTAAAGCCTTCCTGAGTGAAGTCATACAGAGTATAGGCAACCAAGTCTTCCGATCGCAGATCGACTCCCTGGTACAGAACACCCTGCGTGAGTGGCTCGGAGAGTAGCCGTCAGTCCGCCAAGCCATTCGCATCCCCTGCTATAATGGGGAGGATACCATGCTAGACACAACTGCAATCCGCAAGGACTTCCCGATACTATCCAGAGAGGTTTACGGCAAACCCCTAGTCTATCTGGACAACGCCGCAACCTCCCAGAAGCCCACCCAGGTCATCCAGGCTCTTGTGGAGTTCTACGAAAAGTACAACTCCAACATACACAGAGGTGTCCACGCCCTGAGTATGGAGGCCACGGACAGGTACGAGGAAGCTCGTCAGAAGTGCGCCGATTTCATCAGCAGTCCGTCTACGACGGGCGTGGTGCTGGTCAGGAACACCACGGAGGCCATCAATCTTGTGGCGCAGACCTGGGCGCGCAGCAACATCGGCCCCGGGGACGAGATACTCATCTCGGAAATGGAGCATCACAGCAACCTCGTGCCCTGGCAGAAGGTCGCCCAGGACCAGGGCGCGGTACTGCGGTTCATGCCGCTGACCCCGGAGCAGACCATCGATCTCTCCGATCTGGACAACCTCCTGACCAGTCGCACCAAGCTGCTGACGCTTAACCATATGTCCAACGTCCTGGGCACCATAAATCCGGTGAAACAGCTGATTGAGGCGGCCCACAGGGTCGGGGCCAAGGTCCTGATAGACGGTGCCCAGAGTGTGCCTCACCTGAAGGTGGACGTGAAGGACCTGGACTGCGACTTCCTGGCTTACTCCGGCCACAAGATGCTGGGGCCAACGGGTATCGGTGTGCTGTACGTCAAGGAGGAGGTGATCGAGGACATGGAGCCGTTCCTCCGCGGCGGCGAGATGGTGCGTCAGGTGTGGGACGACCGGGCCACGTGGAACGACCTGCCGCTCCGCTTTGAGGCCGGCACTCCAAACATAGCCGACACCATTGCTTTGGGCGCGGCTATCGACTATCTGAACGCATTGGGAATGGACAACGTACGCGAGCACGAGATTGCAATCACGGAGTACGCCCTCAACGCCTTCAAAGAGCTGGAGGAGGAGATCAAAGTCTTCGGTCCCAGGGACATGACACAGCGGGGCGGCATTATCTCCTTCTACTGCGACTTCGTCCACCCCCACGACATAGGGACTATGCTGGATAGGGAGGGCATCGCCATCAGGACGGGCCATCACTGCGCCATGCCACTCATGGGCAAGCTCTCCGTGCCCGCCACGGCGCGTGCCAGCTTTTACATCTACAACACAGAGGAAGAGGTTGACCTGCTGGTGTCCACCGTAAAGGGGATACTCAAGTACTTCTCTAGGACACCAACCAGGACATAGCCGGAGTGCCCGGTATCACAACTATGCAGAATTTCGACTTCTCAGATGTGGACGATCTCTACCAGGAGATCATCTTGGACCATTACCGAAGCCCAAGAAACCAGGAGCAGTTGGCGGAGGCGGACATCGAGACGGAGGGCATAAACCCCTTCTGTGGCGATGAAGTGTACTTCCGGATGAAGCTGAACGACGGGCTGGTGAACGCCGTCAGCTTCAAGGGAAGCGGGTGCTCCATCAGCCAGGCCTCCGCCTCCATGCTGACGGAGGCTATCAAGGGCAAGAGTTTGGAGGAGGCGGAATCAATCTACCATCTCTTTCGGGAGATGATGCAGGGCAAAGACCCCTCCGACGCGGAGCTTGAGGCGCTGGGCGAGGTGGAGTCACTGGCAGGCGTCAAGAAGTTCCCCATCCGCATAAAGTGCGCGATGCTGTCCTGGGCCGCCCTGGAAGAGGGCATCAAGAAGCACCGCAAGCGCGCCACCGAAGGCGAAGGCGGTGCGACGGAGCGGGCTGCTTTCTAGGTTTCTAGGCTGCCGTCCCTCCCCTGCTATCCTCTCTGTCTCCCCTCGGTCTCCTCAGTGAGGGGTGCAGCAGCCCAAACAGTCGCGGGTGCTCGCCGTCCCTGACTTGCTCAAGGACCCGGTTGTAGGCCGCTGTCAGCGCCAGCAGGTAGAATGCGCCGTACGCGTAGCCCCCGAGCACATCAATGAGCCAGTGGCGACCGTCGTAGATGAGCCACGGCCCAGTAACCAGGATGTACGCGCACACCAGCGCGAATATGGTCCGCACCAAGGCCGGTTTGGGTATGTACAGGCGCGCCAGAAAGAGCAGGAACCCGTAGAACAGGACTGCGTGGACGGCGTGGCCGCTGGGGAAGCCGTAGCCCTGTACGCCACCGTAGCCAATGACCACCTCCACCAGGTCTGCGGTGGGTCTTGGGCGTCCTATCAACTCCTTGATGACGATGTTCAGCAGGTCCGGGAAGGAAACCAGAGCCACGAATATGGCTTCCAATCGCCAGCGCCGGAGCCACAGAATCAGGCACACCGCCAGTATCATCGCGCCTGCGACTTCCCTGGCCCCCATCCAGAACAGCACGCCTCGCAGGAAGTCGGCCGGCCCAAGTGTGAATCCCTGGAGCCACAGGCTGAACTCCAGCTCCCAGCTGTAGTAGTCGACCGTCAGCGCTGCGTAGGTCAAGACCACCATTGCCATGAGCGCAACGATGATTCCGGTGTGGAAAGCCGTGAGTCTCGTGGTTCTCTCCTGAAGAGGCATTGCCTCTGACTTCTGAGCGCATTATAGCGCAACCGACCAGAGACCCTCGGCCAGATATGCAGTATTGCTCTATATGGCGGGCTGTTGACCCGCGCCAGTCGGACGGCTACCATTTGTCCATACATCTGCGAGCGACCACTTGAGGAGAACGCATAGTGAATAGAGACGTCATCGAAGGGGTTTCAGTCGGAGACCTGGTGTTTCTGGGCTCAGCCCTCCTGTCCGCCCTTGTAGTCTCCTTCGTGGTGCGAGTCATATTCAGAATGATCAAGGGCAAGATGCGCCGGGAGAACCCGGACAGCATCCGCGCCAATCTCATAGACGACGTCGATGGGGCGCTGTCTCTCCAGATCATCCTTGTAGGACTTTACGCAGGGATCATATGGCAGCCGTCGCTGAGCGACTACCAGTCTTTCATCACCAACGTATACGCGATCATAAGCGTTCTGGTGTTGATGTACGGGGCAATCAGGGTACAGGACGACGCAATCAGGTGGAGTCTTGGGCGCGTGGGCGCTGGAACTCGACAGGAGCGCGTGATGGAATCCCTGGCCCCAATGGCAATCCAGCTGGCGCGCTTCTTCACCGTTGCGATGGGATTCCTGATCATACTCGACCAGCTTGGCATATCCATCGCTCCACTGCTGGCCGGCCTCGGCATTGGCGGCCTGGCCGTAGCCCTCGCACTGCAGGGAACTCTCACCAACATGTTCGCCGGTCTGAGCGTGATGACCGACGGCTCCATCCGGGTCGGCGACTACGTGGAGCTGGACGGCGGGATGATTGGAAGGATAGACACCATCGGATGGAGAACGACGCGCATTCGCCTGCTATCGGACAACACCGTGATCATCCCCAACTCCAAGCTTGCCGACAACGTCGCCACCAACTACAACCACCCTTTCGAGGAGATGTCCGTGTACCTACAGGTGGGCGTGAGCTACTTCAGCGACCTGGAGCACGTGGAGCGGGTAACTGTGGAGGTGGGCAGACAGGTGCTGGAAGATACGCCGGGGGCCGTGAAGGAGTACGACGCCTCAATCTGGTATACGGAGCTCGGCGACTCCAACATCAATTTCTGGGTGGTCCTGCGGTCCGACAACTACGTGCATTCCTGGCTGATAAAGCACAACTTCATCAAGGCCCTGTACCGCCGCTACGAGGAGGAGGGAATCGAGATATCCTTCCCGGCCAGGAACGTGTTCATGCGGGAGGGAGCGCTGGACGCGAAGCCTGACGGCGCTACGCAGTAGGCAAGGCGGCCGACAAGCTCATCGCCGTATAAAGTGATGGTTAGGCATAAGCGGTGTGGCCTGTGTCTACCAATTCGCTAACTCTCTAATCGTAAGCAGCCACCTCCAACGTCGCTCCCGTGCAGAGAGACCTTTGCGTAACTCGTCGTGGTATATCAGCAGAGGCGCTCTTGCTGTCATTCTGAACGGAGCGTAGCGAAGTGAAGAATCCAAAGCCTTTGCTCGCAAAACTGCGCTGTCTTGGGATGAAACCCTTTGGATTCTTCGCTGCACTCAGAAATTGTAGATGTCAGGTAATTCGTTGACAGAATAGTATATGGAGAAGAGCTATTTTGGAGGCGAATATGCGGAACAATAGCAAGGACCGGACTGTTGAGCGGAACTACATTCAGAAGTGGAGGTTTCTGGTAAGAGAGTACGAGTTGGTAAAAGCCAAGAAGCACCCCCGCTTCCGTTTTGTCCAGGACTTCTACAACTTTCATGGCACCAGCCGTCAGACCTTTGCCAAGTACTACAACCGCTACAGGCAGGAAGGTAGTGACCGGTCTCTGCTGCCTCTGAAGCGTGGACCCCGGTGGAAGAGCCGGCGTACGCTGCCGTTCATAGAGCAGAAGGTGTTGGAGCTTAGGCTGAAGGGTATAAATCGGTATGAGATATATGGGATACTTCACCCGGAGCTGAAGTCCCACACACCTGCGCCATCCACTATCTACGCCATAAGCCGGCGCCACAATCTGAACAGATTGACCAAGCCCATGGAGCAGTCAAAGCGTAGGATAATCAAGACTCGTGCCGGAGAGCTGGGACATCTGGACTGCCACCACCTGAGCCGGGACCTGGTCCTGGGGAGCAGACAGCGCTACTATCTAGTGGCGCTTTTGGACTCCTGCACTCGTCTGGCCTGGGTCGAGGTGGTGGAGGACCTGAAGAGCCTGAGCGTGATGTTCGCTGCCCTAAAGAGTATCAACTTTCTGAATGTAGAATATGGGGTGCGCTTTGAGGCCATCCTCACGGACAATGGGCCTGAGGTGGCCACCCACAAGAGTAAGGACGGGCACCCCTTCGAGAGGATGCTAATGGAACTGGGGATCAAGCATCGCTACACCAGACCCTACAGGCCCCAGACCAACGGCAAGGTGGAACAGTTCTGGCGGACTCTCAATGAAGATCTGCTGGAGGAGACCACATTTGAGTCCGTGGAGGAGTTAAAGAATGAACTCATGCAGTACCTCCTCTACTACAATACAGAGAGACCCCACCAGGGCCTCGGTGGCAAGACACCCCTACAAACCCTGCAAAATCTGTCAACGAATTAGCTGACACATACAAGAATGACATTCAACCGGGCTGCCGCGCTGGTTACGCAAAGGTCTCTGCAGACGGGAGCCTACTCCCTTGCCCCTCCTGGATACCCGTCCCCGCATCAAGTGCGGGGCATGCGCCACGGGCATAACGGGCGGGACCTCTGACGCCCTACCTACTGCTCCTTCTCCCGCCTCTTGCGCAAGGCGTTCCGCACCAGCTCCGCCAGCCGCTTGCCGTGCATACGCGGGCCGAAGCGTCCCTTGCGGCGTTTCTCCTCCCGCCGCTCTCCCTTAGTGCTATCCCTTTCCTCTGCCATCGCGCGCTCCTGCCGTCTAAGGCGCGCGAGGGGCGGGCCTGAAGACCCGCCCCTCGTGGCACTGTGTTCCGTATCCTGTGGCCCCTAGTCCAGTATTGGCTCGGGGTACTCCTCCCGGAGCACCCTCTTGAGCACCTTACCCATTGGGTTCCTGGGAAGCTCGTCCACAAACACCACGTCCTCCGGCCTCTTGAAACCGGCCATGCGAGGCCTGCAGTGTTCCACCACGTCCGTCATGGAAAGCTCCGCGCCGGGCTTCTTCACAACCAGGGCGCGAACCCTCTCGCCCCACTCGATGTCCGGGATGCCGATGATCGCGGCCTCGTCTACACCGGGGTGTGACATGATGATCTGCTCCACCTCTTCGGGCGCAATCATTTCGCCGCCGCGCTTGATGAAGTCCTTGGCGCGCCCGGAGAGGAAGATGTAACCGTCCTCGTCCCAGTATCCCAGGTCGCCCGTGTATAGCCAGCCTCCCCGGAGAGTCTCCTTGGTTGCCTCTTCCCGGTTCCAGTACCCCTTCATAAGGCGCTGGCCCTTGGCCACAATCTCACCGTTCTCGCCCTGGGCCACGTCAGCCCCGTCCTCGTCCACAATCCGCACCTCCACGTCCGGAAGTGGCTTCCCGATGGAGGCCAGGCGACTGAGCTTCTTCTCGAACTCGGGGTCGTCCTCGCTGATGTTGTGGTCGTCCGGAGGAAGCATGGTAATGGTCGATGCCGTCTCCGTCTGGCCGAAGGCGTTGATAAACCGGGTGCCCGGGAACTCCACGATTGCCTTCTTTATGACCTCCAGGGGCATGGGCGCTGCGCCGTAGGTGATGACCTGCAGGCTGGAGAGGTCATAGTCCTTGAAGGTGGGCCGGTCCATCAGGCGCTTCAGCATGGTGGGGACCATCATTGCCCGGTTGACCTTCTCGTCCTGGACCAGTTGCATCCAGCCCTCTTCGTCGAACTGCCGTTGCAGCACGAGGGTGCGGCCTCCATATATGGCGGCCATGACAGCCTGTACGCCGGCGATGTGGTGCAGAGGCACCGTGAGAATGTTCTTCTCGCTGGAGTCCATGTCAACCGGCTCAACGTTGGCCAGTATGTAGGAGCTGAAGCTGTCGTGGCTCAGCATAACGCCCTTGGGAGTGCCTGTTGTACCGGCGGTGAACATGATGATCGTGACATCATCGTCGTCTGCGGCCGGGAACCGCTCCTCGTCGGAGGAATTCGCGATCAGGTCCTCGTAGAACAGGAACCCTTCGCCGGGTGTCTCCAGAGTGATGCGATGCTCCAGCGTCGTCAGCTCCGACTCGATGGACTTGATCATGTCCTGGTATCGCGCTCCCATGACGATGAGCTTGACGCCGGCGTCGTTGAGCATGAAGGCAAGCTCCTCCGACCGCGCCCGGAAGTTTATGGGCACAAGTATGGCGTCCAGCTTGGCGGTTGCAAAATAGGTCTCAAGGTGCTCGTTGCAGTTGACCTGCATTACGCCAACCCGGTCTCCCGCGCCCACGCCCAGGTCTCCCATGGCGTTGGCCAGCCGATTGACGCGATCCGCCAGCTCTCCGAAAGTCATGTGCTTGTCATCGAAGATTATGGCGTCGCGGTCGGGCACAATTGCCGCTGTAATGGTCAGAAGCTCCGTTGTGTTCATAAGTTACCTCCAAATTATTCTGATTTGATTGACCACCTACTTGCCGTGTGGGGTTACCTGGTCGCGATGGCCGTAGCTGCCAGGCTCGTCTCCATCTCCAGCGCCCGCTCCAACGGCATATCCAAGCCCCTTAGTAACGTCTCCTTCATCGCTTTCAGCAGATGCGCCGGGTATGACGCAAGCTGCCTGGCCTGGGCCAGGGCCTCATCAAGCAGAGTTTCCCTGGGCACAACCCTGTGTACAAGGCCAATATCCAGTGCCTTGGCAGCGTCCATGCGCTCGTTGCTCAGCAACGCCTCCAGCGCCCGTGACCTGCCCACCGTGCGCGGGATGGTCTGGGAGCCTCCGGCCGCCGGCAGCATACCCAATGCAGCCTCCGGCAGTCCAAAGACCGCATCATCGGAGGCTATTCGTATGTCGCACAACATCGCCATTTCAATACCTGAGCCTATCACATAACCGTGCAGGGCTGCAACGATGGGTTTGTCCAGCGACAGGAATTGGCCCCAAACGTCCCGCTCCCATCGCACCTGCCTTGCAATGACCCTGGAGGGCGCAGTGCCGAACTCCGTCAGGTCCGCGCCGGTGCAGAAGGCCCTGTCGCCTTCGCCGCGCAGGAGCACGCAACGCACGTCGGGGTCGACCTGGACAGCCTCCAGCGCCTGGCTCATATCGTCACGCATCTGCATGTTGTAGGCATTCAGCACCCTGGGGCGATTCAACGCGATCTCCGCCACGTCGCCGCTCTTGCTGAGAATTATGGTCTCAAACGCTGAGGTCACGCTTATCCCTTCTACTGTGCAGACAAGATGCCGAAGATACCGGTAGTCCAAGCAAATATACCGACGGCGCCTACGATGACCTCTCCCTTCCCCAAGGCTACGCCGCGCAGCCTGCTGCCATACACCTGGTCCCAGTAGTAGTTTATCCTTGGCTGAGCGTGAAGCACCATCCAAACTCCTGCGATAATGGAGGCCATGCGCAAGAACAGTGACATGATCAACTCTGATCTTGTGGGGTTTATTACTTCTGTAACCACAGCTCCGGTGAGGGGATCTATCGCTGGATTTCCGGTGACTGGATCCATCACCTCCACAAACTCAACGCTGCTCACACCACCAGCCACGAAGGAGAGGACCCAGCCCGAAAGCACTGCAATAAACGCCAATCGGGGATTAAGGCGGAGCTCCAGCCCAGCCCGGCTGGCCAACTCTCCAAAAGTGCGCAGGTGGGCGTGGGCCCTGAAGGAGCCGTAGATCGGGACAAGCCCGGTCAGGCCATGCGCAATTGGGTGCGCCGGTACGCCAGAATGGTCGTGGTACTGCTTCCAGGTCTTGTAGAGCCAATAGAAGAGGTAAAGGCCAAAAGACAGGAAGCTCATAAACAAAATGCGGACGGGGGAAATCAGGTACGGCGCCGGGGCGGAAGATTCCGCGCCGCCGACAATCGGACGGCTGCAACTGGAGCAGAAGAGCGCGTCAGTCGTCGCTTGTGCTCCGCAGTGTGGGCAGTAGTTCGTACCGGACAATTCCATAATATCTATCTTAGCATGGTCTGCCGGATTTCAGATTCATTCTTTCGTGCATGTGGCCCACTGCGCTCATGCAAGGAGGTTACGTCGCCGCTCTTGCTGAGGATGGTAGTCTCTAGCAGCGAGGTCACGGGGCTTCCTTCTACAATGCAGAAGTGAGGGTGGCTATAAAGCTCGGCCAGCCAAACAGCAACCCAATTATGACCACGATGACCTCCCCTTTCCCAATCCCAACTCCGCGCAGCCTTGAGCCGTACACATGGTCCCAGTAGTAGTTTATTCTTGGCTGAGCGTGGAGCAGCATATATATCTGTGCGACAATCGAAACTACTTGCACCAGGAAAGTCAATGCCACCGACCACCAGACAAATACTCCGAGCCAGCCTACAAGAATAGCGAAGAAAGCCAGTCCAGGTGAGAAAGCGACCGCCGGCCCGGCCGCGCCGGCCAACTCTCCAAATATGCGCAGGTGTGCGTGTGCCCTGAAGGAGCCGTACACAGGCACAAAGGAGGTTAGACCGTGCCAGATGGGGTACACCTCCGCGCCGGTGTGCTCCTTGTAGTGCTTCCACGTCTTGTAGAGCCAGTAAGTGGTGTAGAGGCCCAATGTAAGGATGCTCAAAAGCACAATGCGGGCCGGGGAAATCAGGTATGGAACCGGTGCAGCCGATTCTGAGCCGCCGACAATCGGTCGGCCGCAGCTGGAGCAGAAGAGCGAATCCCCCTGAACCTCCGCTCCGCAGTTGGGACAGTAGTTCGTGCTGGACATTTCCATTGAAGTTCCTCCGGTGCAGCTGGTTGAATTCGGGGTTACTCCCCCGTGTAGGTTGGTTCCCTGCGTTCCAGGAAAGAGGCTACGCCTTCGGCCCTGTCGCGGGTGGTCTGTAGTATAACGTTCAGGTCAGTCTCCAGCCGGAGACCCTGCTCCAGAGTCATGTCCATACCCTTGAGCACGACTTCCTTGGCGTACCGGGTGGCTATCGGGGCCAACGCCGCCATAGTCGAGGCCATCTGCTCCAGTCGGCCAGGCAATTCGTCGGGTGGCAACACCTGGTGCACCAGTCCTATCCTCAACGCATCCTCGGCATCAACGATTCTTCCGTTAAGGAGCATGTCCGTTGCCCAGGCTCGCCCCACAATGCGAGGCAGTCGCTGTGTGCCACCGTCCCAGGGGATAGTCCCCTGGCGAATTTGCGTCATCCCGAGCTTGGCGTCGGATGCAGCGACCCTGATGTCGCAGGCCAGCGCCAACTCCAGGCCGTGACCCAAGGCATCTCCGTTAATGGCCGCTATCAGGGGTTTCTCCACGCCGCCCAGGAAGGAAGCCGCTCGTCGAAGATCAAGGTAGGCCCGGATCTGCTCCACACTCGCATCGCTCGGCAACCCCGGCGGCTCTTCCTCATCGCCGGCGCAGAAGCTCTCCCCAGCCCCCGTTATAACAGCCAGCCGGACGTCGTCGTCTTGAGCAATAGCCTCACAGACGCCCCGTAATCCGGCGCACATACGCAGATTCACCCTGTTTTGCGACTGGGGTTGGTTCAGCGTCACCCACGCCACACCGTCTTCTTTTAGGTAGAGTACGGCTTGCCCGTGTATTGAACTCATGTGCTCCTTAGAAAGCTCCCCAATGTTCCCACCTTTGCCCAGGGGTGTCAAGGCGACTGGCTGCGTGACGACGCGGACACACTTCGTCATTACCGCGAAAGCCTGCCCCGCACTTGATGCGGGGGCGGTAATCCATCTCCCGGCGGGCGCAATATCCCCACGCTTGCTGGATTCCTGCTTCCGGAGACCTTTGCATAGCCCGTAGCGTCATCCCGCAAGGATTGCCCTCACAGTCATTCCTGCGGAAGCAGGAATCTAAAAACGCTGTCTTCAAGGCTGCGATGCCTTGGAAGAAGGGCTTTAGATTCCCGTTTTCACGGGAATGACGGAGTTACGCAAAGGCCTCCTTCCGCAGGAATGGTAGTTTTCACCTACCCGGGTAGCTCAGCGATGACCTGGCCGGTCTGAGAGGTATCGTACCCGCCCAGATTCGTCACCTGTTCCTGGAAGTCAGAACGACGAATGATCTGCAGGAGAGGCTGCAATAGCTGGTTCTCGTAGTAGCGCTTGGGTATCACCAGATCGTAGCGCTCCTTCAGCAGCGGCACGAAGTCCAGGTCCAGCGCCCTCGCGGCTGCCAGGATGCCCAGCCCGACCGACGCCGTGCCGCTTGCCACGGCCGCGGCCACGCCCGTATGGGTGTACTCGTCGCGGTCGTAGCCCTTGATGCTTTCGACGGAGATGCCCGCCAGCTTTAGCTCGTAGTCCAGGAGCAGCCGCGTCCCGGAACCCCTCTGCCGGTTCACAAAGGACACGTCATCCCTGGAGAGATCAGACAGGGTTCGGATGTTTTCAGGGTTGCCCTTGGGGACTATCAGACCCTGGTCCCTGTAGGTCAGGTTCACTACTACCACCTCGCTGTCTCCCAGGACTCTGCGGATGTAAGATATGTTGTATTCACCCGTATCCTCATCCAGAAGGTGGGTTCCCGCCAGGTGCGCCTCCTCTCGACGCAGCGCCTGCAGTCCGCCAAGGCTGCCCACGTTGGACGACGCCAGGCTCAGCGCGGCGTTATCCCTGTGTAGCAGGCTGCCCAGCAGGTCCAGGGTCATATCATGGCTGCCTATAGCGACAATCGTGTTCTCCACCTCTTCCCTTGGACGAAGCAGCTCCACCTCCACCGCGGAACCGGCCTCCAGTCCTTCGGAGAAGCGCGGGATGCGCACCAACCCATCGGCCCTCACAAGCGACATGATTACCCCAGCGCCTCGCGTTAGGGGTGTGGCGATGACGCGCTCCCCCACCCTGCCCACCTTCACCCGCATGAACTCGTCTTCGCCCATTGGGGAAAGTACCTTGCGACTCATCGTAGCCTCCAGCCTGGGCCTGACAGGTGGCAGGACCCCCAGAAGTCGGCTGATCAGGGGCTTGGCGATAATGTCCATTGTCAGCACACAGGAGACCGGGTAGCCGGGCGCGCCTATCAATGGTGTGCTGCCGGCCACGCCGAGCACCACCGGATGCCCGGGTCTGACTGCAATGCCGTGTACCAGGAGACGGCCCACCTCCGACACTACCTGAGCAGTGTAGTCCTCAGAGCCGGCGGAGGAGCCCGCGTTCATAATGACCACGTCCGAGGTCTCCAGGGCCTGCTGCACCGCCTCTTTGATTCTGGCAAAGTCGTCCGGCACTATGGGGTGACGCACGGGTCGACCGCCCCACTCCTCCACCTGGGCGGCCATCATCAGGGAGTTGAACTCAATTATCTTGCCGACCTCCATCGGCTCTCCGGGCCTTATAAGCTCTGTGCCTGTGGGTATGATGCACACCACGGGCTTCCTGCGCACCTCCACCTCGATCAGGCCGGCGGCGGCCATAGCTCCCAGGTCGGATGGGCCAATCCTGTGGTTCTCGGGTAGCACCAGTTCCGTGGCCACGATGTCCTCACCCAGCAGACGCACGTGCTGCCAGTCGGCGACCGCGGCCATGATCTGGATATCCTCGTCGCCCGTCTGCTGGATGTCCTCGACCATGATGACCGCGTTGTACCCGGACGGGATTGGATCGCCGGTGTCTATCCAACGAGCCTGGTCACCCAGCTTGAGGGTCAGCGGAGAGGTCTTGGATGCGCCGTGGGTGTCCTGGGCGCGCACCGCCACGCCGTCCATAGCCGCCGAGTGGTAGTGAGGCGAGGACATTCTTGCCCACACCGGTTGGGATGTCACGCGTCCAGGAGCTTGGTCGAGTGGGACGGTCTCCCCCGGAGTGGGCTTCAGCCCCCCATTCTGCTCCAGCGCGCCGTAGAATCTGGCAATTGCCTCGTCCAGGGGGATGTCTTCCAGGTACATTTTCCTCTGCATAGCCGCTTCCCTAGAAGAGCCTCACCAAGACCATCTCGCCCTTGTAGAGACCGGCCTTGTCCAGAGGGACCTTGGCCATCCCGTCGGCGTTTATCATGGTGGAGATGAGGTTGGACTCCCCGAACACGGGCACGGCCGCGATGCCGTCGTCGGTGGTTTCCAGTTTCACAGGCACGTAGTCCTCGCGCCCTGGGATGGATGCTATGTTATGGGTGAGGGACGCCGTCACAGTGAAGCGCGCCGGAGGCGCCTCACATCCGGCGAGCCAGTACATGGCGGGAACGGCGAACAGCTCAAAGATGACCAGCGCCGACACGGGATTGCCCGGCAGGCCAATCGCCGGTTTGCCCTCAACAGACGCCAGGATGGTGGGCTTGCCGGGCTTGATGGACACTCCGTGCACAAGCACCCCGGGCTCGCCCAGGGAGGCTATCACGTCCGCGGTCATATCCCTGGTGCTGACGGAGCTGCCGGCGGATATGACGAGCATATCGGAGTTCTGTATGGCCTTCTCAGCTGCCGCTTTCAAGTCCTCAAAGCTGTCCCCTACTATGTCCATCGTGAGCGGGACAACCCCCGTCTGCAGGGCTATGGAAGACAGGCTGTAGGTGTTGATGTCCCGTATCTTCCCAGGCGTCATCTCCTGCTCAGGGGACACAAGCTCGTCGCCGGTGGAGAGAATGGACACCCTGGGCCGACGTGACACGGTGATGCGGTTGATGCCCAGGCCCATCAGTCCGCCTATGTCCTGGGGCCTGAGAAGGTGGCCCGACGGCAGCAGAAGCTGGCCGTCCTTCACGTCGTCTCCGACCTGGAGCACGTTCTCACCGGGAGCGACGGGGCGCACCACCTCGATAGTCGTGTCGTCGACCGCCTGGGTGTTTTCGACCATGACCACGGCGTCCGCGCCGTCCGCGAGCATTCCGCCGGTGTGCACCTTGGCGACGTCGCCCCGGCTTAGGCCCAAGCCCGCGGGTCTTCCCATAGGTATCTCTCCGACCACGTTCAGATAGGCCGGAATGCCCTCGGTTGCGCCGTAGGTGTCAGCCGCTATGACGGCGTATCCGTCCATAGTGGAGCGAGGGAAGGCTGGAAGCGCAGCGGGGACATGTATATCCGCAGCCGTCACGCGCCCCAAGGCCAGGTTCGATTTGACGTCCTCGCTCTCGACCCTGTGGCTGACGTGGGCGCGCAGCCTCTTCAGCGCTTCGTCCGGCGTTACTACGGTGAACAACTCAGGCATAAGAAATCGTTTCAGGCATGGTGTGTATATCTGCTCCGCTGAATCATAGGATATAGCGCAGGCCTGTCTCCTGCAACCCAGGCCAGTCTCTGCCCCCGCTCATGCTGAGCCTGTCGAAGCAAATGAGCGGAAATTTGAGGTCACCTATGATCCCGGATTGGCGAAATTAACTGCTCTGCGCCGCAGGGGGCGTAAGGCCAAGCTCCTCAGGTGTGGCATAGCGCCTAACTTTGGGAGGACGCACTATCCACAACAGGAAGGCTGCGACAGCGTAGAAGCCAATGAACATCAGGTACGCCGGCTTGTACGACCCCACCAGGTCGAAGATGCCGTTCATGAATATGGGGCCAGCGGCGCTGAAAGCGAAGACGATGGGGAAGCCGGTCGAACGCACGAGGCCGAGACTGAACCTGCCAAAGTAGTTGGCCCAGAGCACCTCCTGCACCACCATGATCCCTCCAAAGCCTCCTCCGTATACGATGACCGCCAGCCAAAGGAAGACGGGGTTATCGGCAAGCAGAAACAGGAAGGAGCCGAGGCCCTGGAACATGAATGGCGCTACCCGAACCCAGGGGAGATGAGCGCGCTCTCCCACGAACCCCCACACCGGCAGGGCCATCGCCATCACAACAGCCCTGAAAGTCACCACCGTGGCTATCAGGGCGTCCCCGTAGTTCAGGTCCTGCATAAAAGGCGCCAGGCTGATGTTGATTCCCTGGAAGGCCAGGTTAGCCACGGATATGCTGGCGATGAGCAGCCAGAAGGGGGCCGTCGCCATTACCCATCGCCGTGTCCACACTGGCTCCAGGGAAGAGGATGCGTCGGACGTGGCGGGCTTCTGTCCGTCGCCCGGCCTCGTCTCACTCGCCTCCTCAGCCGGGTCGTCGCCGTCCGGGTGCAGGCCCATATCCTCCGGCTGGCGTCGCATGAGTATCGCAGAGGGGATGAGCACCACCAGCCACGTCACCACGGCGAAGACTACAAAGCTGGTGCGCCAGTCGTACACGGCCAGTATCCACACGGTCGCGGGAGTCATAATCACGTTGCCTATGTTGCTGCCCATGCCCGCAAAGGCAATGGCCCGGCCCCGCTTGCGGACAAACCACTTGTTTACGGCCACGTTGGTCACCATGTGGCCCATCAGGGTAAACCCAACTGCGACCACCACGCCTCGCAGCAGCCAGAATTGCCAGATAGTTTCGATCTGCGTAGTGGCCATCATCGCCAGGCCGACAATCACCGAGCCGATGGGCATAAGCGCCCTGGGGCCGTACTTGTCGATGAGGGGGCCAATGAAGAACGTGACTGCTGCCTCCACGAACCGGGCGATGGTCTGAACGAGGGCAACCTGTGTGCGGCTCCAGCCGAACTCATCATTGAAGGGTCGCATGAAGAAGCCAAGCACCGAGGAGTGGTGCTCGGCGTAGGAGAGGTGCGCCAGGAAGGATGCCCCGACTATGTTCCAGCCGTAGAAGTAGCGGGGCTTCTTGCGGGTTTCCTTGGGAGCTTTTGACATACCTCTCAGTTCGCGCAGTCCTCACAGTCAAGTGACACTGGATGACCTTAGAAGGCGCGCCCGGCTATCATACCCCGACTGGCCTGTATCCCGCCATAGCCCCATTTGCTTGACACGGCCTTAGTCTGGTCGATAATCTAGAAGTAGATAAAAATAAATGGAAGATAGAAGAAAGAGGTGAATCCGATGAGATTCGTTCTTGGAGGAGTCCGCCACGAATTGCGCCACGAGGACATAGTGGCCGCCGCTAGACGAGTTGTGCTGGATGATATCGATGGCCGGCACAAGTATTACGTGCTCATCGAAGGGCGGCGCTTACCTGTGAAGCCGTTGTTTGCCGAAGCAACCGGCCTACAGCTCAGTGAGTTCATCACTTTTGATGCAATTCGGAATCTGAGAAAACTCGGCTTTGACATCCGCCAATTCGACACTCCGTCAAGCTCCGCGGCCGCAAGCACCAATCCGGAGTGGAACGACAATAGTAAGACCAGAACGCATAGCTTTGCGGTTTCCCTGGAATCGGACGAGGACGGATTCATAGCAGCTAGTTGCCCGCAGCTTCCCGGCTGCCATTCCCAGGGACGATCTAGAGAGGAAGCGATCAAGAACATTGAAGAGGCAATCAGGGGCTACGCCGCCAGCATGAAACGCCACGGAGAAGAGGTTCCCGTGGTTGATTGGGAGCTGATTGAGGTCGCCCTGTAGTGGTGCGGCTGCCAGTCATCTCCGGCATCCAGTCCCTATCCACCTATTTTTACAGCAATGGCGTGTTAGGCTGGCGCTTCATTGGCGCAGTCGGATTTGCGTAATCGCCTCAGTGAGGTAAAATAACGGCGCGGATTCCAAACATTAGCTACTGAGAGGTGAAAGTATGGCGCAAGTAATGGAAGACAGAGTTGTCGTAGACTTTTCGTCCGGCTGGCCTGGCTCCGTCGCCACAATGGTGTTGTCGGATTTTGGAGCGGAGGTCATAAAGGTTGAGCCGCCCTCCGGAGACCCGTACAGGGAGTTCCCCCAGCATTTTCTGTGGAACCGTGGCAAGAAGAGCATTGTTCTGGACCTGGAGACGGATGAGGGCAGGGCGAAAGCCCAGCAGCTTGCCGCCCAGGCCGACGTGGTAATCGAGAGCTTCGCGCCCGGCGAGGCCGACGCCCTCGGCATCAGCTACGAGACCCTCAGCGCCCAGCGTCCCGACCTGGTCTACTGCTCCATTTCCGCCTTCGGCCCCAAAGGGCCGTACGCCAACTACAAACCCTACGAGAGCGTTGTCGCCGCCAAGGTGGGGAGATACTCGGTCTTCACCGGACAGGCGGGGCGACCCGGTCCCCACTACGCCGCGGTCAACATAGCAGGTCACGGCACGACAATGGCCGCGCTTCGAGGCATCCTGTCCGCCCTCATCGTACGCGACAGGACCGGAGTGGGACAGAAGGTCGAGACCAGCCTCATGCAGGGAATCACCGCTTTCGACATCAGCAACTGGCTGATATGGCAGATGATGATCAACTTCCCGGACAGGTTCCAGGACGACCCCCAGTCGGACCCCAACCGGCAGCCCGGCGTGGGCTACCAGCCCATCCGCACCAAGGACGGGGAGTGGATACAGATGGCCAACATAATTGTCCGGCTGTTCCGCTCCGCTATCGAAAGCATGGGCCTGGGCGATGTCCTCAAGGACCCGCGCTTCGAGAAGGCCCCTACCCTGATGCCAGAGGAGCGCGAGGAGCTGCGAGCCATGGTAATCAAGCGCGGCCTGGAGAAGACCAAAGACGAGTGGATGGACATCTTCGTCAACCAGACCTCCAACGTGGCCGCCGAGCCCTTCCACACCACACAGCAGGGGATGAATCACCCCCAGGTGGTGCACAACAGGCACGTGGTCGAGGTGGACGACCCTAGGGTGGGCAAGATGAAGCAGCTGGGCGTACTGGTCAGGATGAGCGACACCCCCGGCTCGGTCCAAGGGCCGGCCCCGGACCTCGGTCAGCACACCCAGGAAGTGCTGTCCCGGCTGGAGAGCGCGCCGGCACGCAACGGCAACGGCGCATCGTCTGCGGCGGCGCTGCCGGCGCATCCCCTGGAGGGCATCACCCTGCTGGATCTCTCCACCGTCATCGCAGGCCCCCTCGCGTGCTCTCTCACCTACGAGCTTGGCGTGCGGGTGATACACGTGGAGACCCTGGAGGGCGACACCATGCGCCGCAACTTCGACGGCCTGGGCGGCAACCGGACACAGGCGGGCGCGGAGAACCTCTCCATCAACCTGCAGACCCCTGAGGGAAAGGAGGTCTTCCAGCGACTGGCGGCCAAGGCCGATGTCATAGTCCACAACATGCGCCCCGGCGCGCCTGAGCGACTGGGCGCAGGCTACGAGCAGGTGCGGCAGATCAATCCCAACATTGTATACATTTACGCCGGCGGGTACGGGGACACCGGCCCACACTCCCATCGACCTGCGATGCACCCCATCGGCGGCGCGGTTATTGGCGGGGCGATGAACCAGCTTGGCCGCGGCGTACTTCCGCCCGCAGATCAGCCCATGTCCGTGGAGGAGATCCAGGAGGTAGCGCGCAGGCTGGGACGCGCCAACGAGACCAACCCGGACCCCAACTCCTCGATGGTCATATCTACCGGCGTCCTCCTTGGCCTCTACGCCCGGGAGAGGTTCGGCGGCTCCCACTACATCCTGTCCACAATGATAGGCGCAAACGCCTACGCCAACGCGGACGACTTTTTCTCCTACGAGGGCAAGTCCGACAGGCTCGCGCCGGACGCGGACGGCTATGGACTGCACGCCCTGCATCGACTCTACGAGGCGCAGCGGGGCCACGTCTTCGTCTCCTGTCCCTTCGAAGATGAATGGCAGTCCCTGTGCAACGCCCTAGGTCGCGGCGACCTGCTGGAAGACGCCAGGTTCAAGACACGCGCCGACCGCATGGACAACGACGACGTCCTGGTGGAAGAGCTGCAGAAAGCCTTCGTGACGCGGCTGCCCAGGGAGTGGGAGGAGTCCCTCATAGCTGCGGGCGTCGCTTGCGTTGAGGTTGAGGATAGTGGAATGTTCAACTTCTTCTCCCAGGACCCCCACGTGGAGGAGAACGGCTTCATCAGGCCGGCGAATAACCCTCGCATAGGCGATTACTGGCGGTACAGCCCAATGGTGGAGCTGTCCAGGACGCCCACACGCGTGGGCTCCGGCCCTCTGCGAGGCCAGCACACCCGCAGCATCCTTGAGGAGATTGGCTATTCGAACGAGGAGATTGAGACCCTCTACAGCAACCACATCGTGGACTCCGAGGAGCCGACGGTCTGGGGGGAGGCCGGTCACTAGTGTGGTGTAACCAAAGTACATTGGCAAATAAAGGGGTGATCGATGCTGATCCACTACCCTGGTTTGAGCAAGAATCCGATTCTCTGTCCTTTCAGAAAGCCCTCGAATAATGCGAGGAACTACGGATACAGGACACTAGAGTCTGAACAAAGCCGTGAGGCGAGGAGAATGACGCGAATGACAAGACGGCTGCAGATGCTGGGCATTGCGCTTGCGCTGGCTCTTCCGGTGATCCTCCTGGCTTGCAGTTCAGATGAGCCGTCTGATGGGGCTATCTCCACGCCTGCGGAGACATCGGGCACCGCCGAACGGGCACCCTCCACGCCCACGGCCACTGCCATACAAGCGCCTACAGCAACGGCAATATCCACCTCAGCGCCCCAGGCCACACTTGTGCCGGATCAGACTGAGACCTCGGCCGCCACACATACTCCAACCTCAGACAGCACTCCGACGCCTACGCCGTTGCCCGACTTGGTCATAGCGATCGAGGTTCGGTTGAAATCGAATCCCCGCATCGTGTGGGGAGACGGGTGCATAGTCTCCAGCAGCGCGCGCTTGCCGCCCCACGTCGGAGAAGTAACCGCCCACGTCAGGAACGTTGGAGGCGGGGAAGCGGGAAGTTTCACTGTTCAACTGAACAACTCCGCCACAGAAACGGTGGACGGCCTGAAAGCCGGGGCATATACAACGGTGGTGTTCTCCACGAGTGCTCGCAGTGAGAACGTCGTCGTCGTGGATGCCGGCTCCTCTATCAATGAGAGCGACGAGTCCAACAACACCGCCGTGACGTTCATACCGGTCCCTACTATCGCCCCGTTGCCAACCTGCACTCCGTCCCATTGACGATTGTGTTCCGCACAGCCCTGGACAGACGGGGCAGCGGTGGACAGGGCGAAAGTCCCCTTCAGGATGTGGGGGAGCGTGAAGTGGCGAGAGTGGCGTTGTCGAACCGCAGGGCGCTGGCGACCGGCATCGTGCGTGGGGTTGTCGTGTGGCTGGAGGTACTGGACCTGAACGAAAACCAACTGAGCGGTGAGATACCGCGAGAGCTGGGCAACCTCACCAACCTAAAGGTACTGAGACTCGACGGGAGTCAGTTGAGCGGGTGTGTTCCCAGGGGTCTAAAGGATCGATTGGATATGGATCGTTCAGACCTGGGCGGTCTGCCCTTCTGTTGAGGCCATACGCCCACACCCGGAATCGGCCGGCATACCGTCAAGGATGCTGCGCAGGGTATCCTCGTCCAGAATGGGGTAGGCGCACTTGCGCGCTGCTCTACTTTGTGTGCGAATGAAGAGCCTTTTCGGAATGCATTTGCATTTTGGTATGCATATCCGCTACAATCTAGGCCGAGCAATGAAGAGGATGCCATTTGCCACCGGATGGCTGGGCCCGCTGGGTCTTGTTGTAGCGATGGTTCCTCCGGTAGTTATGGCGGCCTCCGGCTCGGAAGAGCCGACGGTCTGGGGGGAGACGGGTGACCAAGACATGCTCGCTTGATGATCCGTGCAGCCTTAAGCGCGCGGCGCTCTTGAATCGCCTCGCCCATATAATACCCCTTCCCGCTTAATGAAAGCCAAGGGGTGAAGATAATGACAGGTACGCGAATAACTAGATGGGTTACCTTGCTGGGACTTGTCCTGGTGATGGTTCTTCTTGCGTCTCTATTGGCGTGCGGTTCAGAGGAGCCGACGCCCACGCCCTCGCCTACCATCGAACCCACACCCACACCTGCGCCCACCATTGAGCCGACGGCCACGCCCTCGCCTACCATTGAACCTACGCCGATGCCTACGCCCAGCCCCACTCCGGAGGCGACCTCCACCGAAACGGACCGCGAAGCTCTGGTTGCCCTTTACAACGCCACAGACGGCCCCAATTGGACAAACAACACAAACTGGCTGAGCGAAGAGCCAGCCTGGGAATGGCACGGCGTTACATGTGACGCTAACCATCGCGTAACTGCATTGATGCTCCGGGATAACTGGTTGAGCGGAGAGCTACCTGGGGAGTTGGGCCGGCTATCCAAACTTGAACAGCTGTACCTGAGCGGAAACCGTTTGATGGGGGAAATACCACCAGAACTGGGAAGTCTAATAAATTTGAAGTATCTATACCTCTATGGAAACCGGTTGAGCGGGAAGATACCGGGGGAACTGGGCAATATCGCCAACCTCCGGAGTTTGTATCTCCACGATAACGAGTTGGTCGGAGAGATACCGAGGGAGTTGGGTCGGCTATTAAAGCTGGAACAGTTATTCCTGAGTCAAAACAGGTTGACCGGTGAGACGCCCAGTGAGCTTGGCAACCTCCCTGAGCTGGAAGCCCTGTACCTGTTTGGGAACCACTTGGATGGAGAGATACCTGGTGAGCTTGGCAACCTATCCAAATTGATAGAGCTGCATCTCGATGAGAATCACCTGAGCGGTCAGATACCGATGGAGCTGGGTCAGCTCACCGACCTAGTACAGTTATCCCTGAGTGGAAACATATTGAGTGGGGAGATACCGCCCGAACTGGGCAACCTATCCAATTTGCACTATCTGTACCTGTTTGGGAACCGGTTGGACGGATGTGTACCGGCCAATCTGCGAGTCGGATTGAGAATCCGATCTTCCGATTTGGGCGGTCTTCCCTTCTGCAAATGACCCGGTTTCTCAGCCGGAGGCAGCCAGCATCTCGTCCAGAATGTCGCGCAGGATATCCTCGTCCCGGATGGGACCGGCGAACTTGCGCGCCACCCTGCCCTGCGCGTCGATGAAGAACTTCTCCGGGATGCCCTTCACCCCGTAGTCCACCAGTATCGCGCCCTCGGAGTCGCGGCCCGAGGGATAGGCTACGTCAAACTCCTGGAAGAACTGCTCACAGCCCTTGGTCGTGTCCCAGATACAGACACCCAGAAACTCAACGCCTCTTTCGCGGTATTCTTCGTACACGCTATTGAGGATGGGCGCCTCCTCAATACACGGCGGGCACCAGGATGCCCAGAAATCCACAAGCACCACCTTTCCGCTGTGGTCGCCAAGGCTGACTGAGCCGCCCTGCAGAAGCTCCAGGGTGAAGTCCGGCGCGGGCTTCTCCTCGACGCTAACCTCCCCGAAGTCCTTGTTGACTCCCAAGGATCCGGGCTCTCCGCCGGAGCGGAAAAGCGCCAGGCTCAGCAAGGCGAGGAAGGCGGCGAACACGACCACGGATGACGTCAGGATGACGGCGCGCCCGCTCAAGGCCCGGCCTCCTTACCCTCTTCAGGCTGCGGCCCCGAAGCCTTATCCTTCTCACCGGGACCTCCTATCCCGCGCAACGCCTGGTCCTTAAGCGCCCGTCTCTGCTGCAAGTAATCCCCTTCTTCAAGCTCTCGGCGCTGGAAACTGTCGTCCAGATTTGCCATAGTTTCCACCAAGGCGCTGCGTTGAGCCGGATCGCCCAGCGCCCCTGCCACCGCGACCGCAGGCTCTCTTCTCTGGAGCAGGACGTAACCCAGAAGGGAAAGCAGGGCCACACCAAAGGCTGATGGAATAGCGATCTGAACAAAACCCTCCTGAGACGCCGATTTCTGCCATCTCTTCCACAGTGGCGGCTGCGGCAGGCCGGAGAACTCCAGGTCCACCTTCGCTCCCACGTCCATATCTTTGGCTTCCAGCTGTATGTAATCCTGAGCACCCAGGGTCGCCGGTTCGGTCTCCTCCAGGCCGTCGCCGCTCACGCTGCCCAACCCCGATAGGAGCAGCACGCGGAAGGTGTCTGCGCCAAAGGGGAAGGACTGGGTGTAGGAGAGCTTGCCGCCCTCATAGGCCGCCTGATAGGTGTAAGCGATCTCGTAGGAGCCCGGTGGGATCGGCGTCGTCATGGCGAAACCCAGGTCTATCTGGATAACGCTGCCGCCTCGCAGGTTGCTCTGAACGTCAACCTCTCCCGCCAAAGGGGGTAGAGAGAACCTCAGGAAGCTCATCATGCCGGCTTGAGGGGCATCCGGAACGAAGGTGCGGTCTCCGGAGTTCTCAAGGCCCACCAGCGCAAGCACGTTCATAAGGCCGGTATCGGCGTCTGCCCCGTTGACCACCAGGGTGTGCACATTCACTCTCACCGCCTCGCCGTCGCTGGTGCTCTCGTACACCAGCAGCTCCACAGGCTCCGGCGGCAGCGGAAAGTCCTTCTCGAAGAAGTAGAAGCCCCCGGCATATTGGGCGCTGAGGATGTAGCCTATGCCGAACCCGCCGGGCACACCCTCGAAGCTAAAGCGGCCGTCGGCGTCGCTCACGGTGTTCGTGGACTCAATCCGCTCTCCCAGCCGGTACACGTCCAGGGTCACCGTCAAATCGACGGGGATTTCCGCCCCGGGAGTGCCGTTAATTATGACGCCCTTGACTGTCGTCGTGTCCTGGGCGTATGCGGAGGGCTGGGGTAAGCCCAGCAGCAGGAGAAGCGCCAACCCAAGCAGGCCGCCGCTTACTGCTCTGCCCACTACGCCTTCCCCTCTGCTGAAGTAGTTTCCCCGCTTGCGGTTTCTCGACCCAGGGGCAACTCACACCTTGGGCACAGCTCCGCAGCCGCGTCCATCTCCCTACCACACACCGCGCAGATGGTCGTCTCCGTTACGCTGCCCCACGACCTGCGCAGCTCCAACACCTCTCTCTCCAGGTCGTCCTCCAGAGTAGCCTGAGCCTGCTGTAGCTGCTCCTGATCGCGTATGGCGCGTGCAGCGTCGATGCGGTACACCGCCAGCTTCTCCTCGTACTCCTGGTCGGGTATGTTCCCAAGCTCATGGTCCAGTACGAGGGTCTTGATGTCGTCGTATATCCGGCTGCGGCGCAGCGCCACCTGGCTCAGCGGGGCCTGCGACGGCGTTGCGTCCGGCGCGGCGCGGTTCCGCCTGAGTACAGGCCAGGCCAGGAGCAGTATGGCGAGGAAGGCAAATGACAGACCCAGAATGAAGGCCATGCGCCGTCACCCGTTTGAGGAACAGGACTCTGGAGTCTTGCTCGTGGGCATGGCGCTCACCTGGCAACAGCGCCGGTTTGAGGTACCGCGTCGCCGACGGGCGCGCGGGCGTAGAGGGTCGCAGGCTCTCTCTGGGGCCACAGGGCCACCAGCACGCCTAAGATAAGGAGCGGGCCGGCAACCCACATCCACATCACCAGGGGATTGACGAATATCCTGAACAGGGCGCGCCCGTCGTCCAGAAGCTCGCCCGGAATGATGTACAGGTCCTCCACAGGAGTAGAGCGAATGGCCGCCTGGGTCGAGGCCATATTGAAGCTGGGGTAGAAATCGCGTTTGGGGTAGTAGGCGCCCAGGAAGCTATCGCCTCTAAAGACGTGCACTTCCGTCCTTGCCTCAACGCGGTCCACCCTGTCCACAGCCGAGGAGCCTATGTATTTTATGGAGTACTCCCCTACTTCCGCGGTCTCTCCCGGAGAGAGCGCCACGTCCCTCTGTATGCCGTAGAAGGATGAGCCGGCTACTCCCAGGGCCAACAGCACCACAGCAAGATGCACAACATACCCGCCGTATCTCGGACGGTTTCCGGCGATGAGTCTGGCGAAGGCAATCGGGTAGCTCTCTCCACGGCCATGTCTCGAAATCGCTCCTCTAGCCCACTCCCGCACGATGCCCGCGGTGACAAAGGAGCAGAGTCCGAAGGCCGTCACGGCAAACGGATTGCGCACTCCCAACGCCAGCAGCAGCGCCACCACCAGAACAGCTACGGCAACGGGCGCGAGGAGCGCCTGTCGCACTGTCTTCCAGGAGGCCCGCCGCCAGGGCAGGAACGGAGCGACGCCCATCAGAAAGATCAGGGCCAGGAAGATCGGACCGTTCACCTGGTTATAGAATGGCTGCCCCACGGTGATGGTCTCTCCCTGGAACAATTCAGAGATCAGTGGATAAACAACTCCCCACAGCGTGACGAAGGCCACGCCAAGGAACAGCAGGTTATTGACCAAGAAAGCCCCTTCTCTCGACAGGGCTGATTCCAGGGTCTGGGCGCTCTTCAGGCTGTTGTATCGCCAGAAGAATATCGCGAAGGAAATGAGCATAGTGACGCCCATGAACATGAGGAATATCCAACCCAACGTGGAGGCGCCAAATGAGTGCACCGACGGAACCGGCCCTCCCCGGTTGATGAACATCCCGAACTGGGCGAACCCAAAGGCGATGATTAGCAAAGCCAGGTTCCACATACGAAACATCCCTCGGCGCTTCTGCACCATGATGGAGTGGATGAAGGCGGTAGCGACAATCCAGGGCATGAATCCGGCGTTCTCCACCGGGTCCCAGGCCCAGTACCCGCCCCATCCAAGGATGGTGTAGGCCCACCAGGCCCCCAGCAGCAATCCAATTCCCAGGAGCGCCCACGACAGTATGCCCCATGCGCGGCCTGCGTCCACCCACTCGTCGCCCGTCCTCCCGGACAGCATAGCGCCCATCGCAATGGCGAATGGTACGGTGAAGGAGATTAGCCCAGTCATCAGCATGGGCGGATGTATGAACATGCCCGGATGGGTAAGAAGCGGGTTTATGCCCCGGCCGTCCAGCGGCGGGAAATCAAGGCGGGCGAAGGGGTTGGCCAGGAACACCATCACCGCCACAAAGAACACCAGGACCAGCATGAGGACGGCGTTGACGTAGGGCAGGCTGGGCTTCAGAGCCTTGGGGCTGAAGAATACGGCGACAGCCGCCAGAACGGCCAAAGCAAAGGCGATGAACAGAATCGAGCCTTCGTTGCCGGCGTAGAAGGCAACCCATATATACTGGGGGTCCATCGCGCGGTTGCTGTGCTCCGCCACGTACTGCACCTGGAAGTCTTTGGACACGAACGCGCCCACCAGGCCGGCCGTAGATAATCCCAGCGCAATGGGCGCGAGGTAAGTGGCGTTGAGGGCGCTCCTGACAAGCTGCGGAGCGCCCCTGCTCGCCCCCACCAGCGATCCCATCACCGAGTAGGATGCCAGCACCAGCGCCAAGAGCAGCGTGATGTAACCCATATCCGCCAAGACTAGACCGTCCTTTCGCCGGAGGCTTCCTGTTCTGAGCCCTCCGTCGTGATGTTCGATGAGGCCGACTCGCCCAACGGGGCAAGCCCTTGGATCTCCCTGTCCACTGCGGAGAGATACGGCTCCAGGTCGGCCTCATCCGCCCGGCCGTCCTCTGGAGCATCGGAGTCGTGCGACCTTCGCATCGCCCGCATGGCGACTGCCAGGACCAGACCCCCGAATACCAGTGCGATGGGCGGAACAACCCACACCAGCAGGTTGAACCCGCTTCTGGGCGGCTCCGCGAGCACCCCGGTCCCGTACCTGTCCACAAAGAACTGGAATATCTCCTCCCGACTCTCCCCCGCGGCCAGCTTCTCACGCACGATGTCTCGCATCTGCTTGGCAAGCTGCACCTGCGACTGGTCGATGGTCTCGCTAGGACAGACAGGACACATGAGTCTCTTTTCTATCCCCTGGGCCTCCTCCTCCATCTCCTCAGCCGACGTGGTCTCCGTTTGAGTGGCGCAGCCCGCCACAAGTACAGCCAGACCTGCGATAGAGATGATGGTCAGCAACCGGCTCTTTGTCCACTGCGGGGTCGAAGCGGTCGTCCTTTCTCCCGGACGGCGGTTCACGGCGCCAGCTCCAAAGCGCCCACACGTTCAACGATTTGCCGGGCTGCCCTGTACTCCTCCTCAGTGTCCAGGTCCATGAAGGACGTCAACTCCGGGTCCAGGTCAAGGATGTCACAGCCATCTATGGATTGGACTTTGCAGGCTGCAAGCAGAGCCTTCAGTGACGTATTCCCTTTATCCAGCAGCCCTAACGCCGCGGGCAGGCATCCGGTGGAGTAGAAGGCGTGCAGGGGTTGAATGCGCCCCTCAACGTATGCTGCCAGCACGTCACAGTCGTCGAGGGACTTTGCCATACGCCGGATGACCCGCGGCGACAGGAAGGGCATATCGCAGCCCACCGCAAAGCACCACGGCGCATCTGAGGCCGAGAGTCCCCGAGCAAGTCCCACCAGGGGGCCTTGCTCGTCTCGATCGTCGATGAGCAGCGTGGCGTCCAAGCCGACCGGCCACTCCCGGTCGCGGCCCACCATGTACACCGTCTTAAACACAGGCCGAAGAGTCGCTACCACCGTCTCGATGAGCGTAGCGTTGCCGAAAGGCAGATACGCCTTCGGCACACCCATACGGGCGCTTTGGCCTCCTGCCAAGACTATGGCGTCCAGGTCTCGCAATTCAGGTTGGCTAGTCACGCCCGTCCGAACTTCTCCGAAGCTGTAGACATATCCAAACTATTGTAGCACACCGACCGCGCGGGGAAGGTGGGCAGTGGGCCACTATCTCATCTAAGTTGACGCGCTTTAGCATTATAGGAGCAGGCTAATGCTAGCCGCACATTGCACTAATCTGATTCCAACCCTATTGACCATTATGCCGTATAGCAGTAATATGTTGTTGCAATCAGTTGCAGAAGCTATCTATGACCAAACATAACGCCGTATTGGAGACGCTCCGGGAGGCGGGATACCGTCTCACCCCTCAACGCGTGATGGTGCTCCAGGCCATCGCTGAGAGCGATGTACACCTGACGGCCGAGGCCATCCACCAAAGCGTCATAAAGCTGTACCCATACCTGGACATCGCCACCGTTTACCGCATCCTCCAGCTTCTCAAGCGGCTGCATCTGGTGACGGAGATCGACCTGGGGGACGGCTCGGCCCAGTACGAGGTGGCAGAGCCCAACAAGCACCATCACATGGTCTGCCGAGGGTGCGGTCGCACCTTCGACCTGAGCCCCTCGTACCTGGAGGAGTTCCGCACGCGCCTGATAAAGGAGTTCGGATTTGAGCCGGACCTGGAGCATTTCGCTGTCGGTGGGGCCTGCGCCGAATGCGCGCCCAAGTAGCAGAGAGCGCGCATTTGCCGGGCCGGGTCGTGGTCCTGGTGATAGCCCTGCTTCTGCTAGCTATGGCCTGCACGCCGGGCGAGGAGAGCGACGCCGGAGAAGAGACAGGAGACAGGTTAAGAGTGGTTACCACAGTATCCCCAATCACCAGCCTGGTTGAGAACATCGGAGGCGCACGCATTCGCCTGGAGGGAATCGTGCCGGAGGGCGTCAACTCACACACCTTTGAGCCGTCGCCGTCGACCGCAGCCATCCTGTCGGAAGCCGACCTGTTCGTTGCCAACGGCCTCTTCCTGGAAGAGCCCTCCATAGAGATGGCCCGCGCCAACGTCAAGGACGGCGCAGTCATACTGACCCTGGCGGACAAAGCAATCAGCACAGACCAGTGGGTGTTTGACTTCTCCTTCCCGGAGTCCGACGGGAACCCCAATCCCCACCTGTGGACCTCTCCCCCACTGGCGCTGAGATACGCCGAGCTAATTAGAGATGAGTTGGCCGCCCTCGACCCGGACAACACCAGCTACTACGACGCCAACCTAGCCTCGCTCACGGAGCGCATTGAGGACTTTGACCGGAGAATAACCCAGGCGGTCGCCACCATCCCCCAACAGAACCGGAAGCTGCTGACCTACCACGACTCCTTCCCCTATTTTGGCCCCAGATACGGGTTCGAGATCATCGGCGCGGTGCAGCCCTCCGACTTCACGGAACCCTCGGCCCGAGAGGTGGCCGCGCTGATAGACCAAATCAGGGAGTCGGGCGTCCCGGCCATCTTCGGCTCGGAGGTGTTTCCAAGCCCGATCATGGCTCAGATAGCGAAGGAGGGCGGCGCAGAGTTCGTCGACCAATTGCGGGACGACGACCTGCCCGGCGCGCCCGGCGATCCGCGTCACACATACCTGGGGCTGATACTGACCGACGTGGAGATCATCGTCACCGCGTTGGGCGGCAGCGCCGAAGCCCTGGAAGGGTTTGACACAAGCCTGGTGTTTGAAGAAGACAGCGGGGCGAAATACCCCCAGTAAGGTACGCAATTGCTTCATCCAGTTCCACACGAATACAGACAAGAGCCTCCCATTGTAGAGCTGAAGGGCGTGACCTCCGGCTACGACGGCAGGCACGTGCTCAGAGACGTTAGCCTGAGCATCATGCCCGGTGACTTTGTTGGCCTGCTAGGTCCCAGCGGATCTGGCAAGAGCACGCTCCTGCGCTGCATCCTCGGAACCGTTGACATCTACCGGGGCGAAGTTGTGGTTGAGGGCCAGTCGGTGACCCACAAGAGGCCTCGCGCCGGGTACGTGCCACAGCTGGAGACCATCGATTGGAACTTTCCCGTGACGGTGCGTGAAGTGGTGATGATGGGATGCACAATGGATAACGCCCTGTTCCCCTGGCACCGCCGCCGTGAGAAGGAGCGGGCCGCGCACATAATGGACCGGCTGGGCATATCCAGGCTGGCGGGCAGGCACATCCGCGAGCTGTCCGGCGGCGAGCAGCAGAGGGTATTCCTCGCCCGCGCCCTGGTCAGCAACCCGCGCCTGCTTCTCCTGGACGAGCCAACCACCGGGGTGGACATCAAGACCAGGGACGACGTGATGCATCTCCTGGACGAGCTCAACCACGAGGACATCACCGTGGTCATGAGCACCCACGAGATCAACTCCGTGGCCGCGCACCTGCCGCGCGTGATATGCCTCAACGGCCGTCTCGTGGCCGACGGCCCTCCGGGCGAGGTCTTTACCAGCGATATTCTCAGCCATACATACGGGGCCGAAATGCCCGTAACACAGTACCAGGGCATCACCCTGGTGGCGGAGAGGCCCCACTTCTTCGGCAGAGACAACCGCGCGCCGGCGCACAGAGAGTCATCAGGACACGGAGGATAGATCGGTGCTGGAGCCTCTTCAGTATGAGTTCTTCGTCAGAGGGCTAGTCTCAGCCACCCTAGTGGGTGGGCTGTGCGGCTTCATCGGAGTGTACATAGTCCTCAGACGCATGTCATACATAGGCCACGGTCTGTCCCATGCGGTATTCGGGGGGGCGGTGGTCAGCTACGTAATGTCCATAAACTTCTTTGTTGGGGCCAGCGTCTGGGGCTTCGTATCGGCGCTTCTCATCAATATGACAACGCGCAAGCGGATGATAGGGGCAGACGCCGCCATAGGCATTGTCACCACTGCCAGCTTTGCCGTGGGCATAGCGCTTATCAGCCGCTTCAGGACCTTCACACGCAGCTTTGACGCGGCTCTGTTCGGCAACATCCTGGGCGTCACCGACGGCGACCTGATCGCCATCGTTCTGGTTGTTTTGGCTTCAGCCCTGATAGTGCTCGTGGGCTACAAATTCTTCCTGTTCGCCACCTTCGATCCGGAGGTTGCCCGGTACTACGGAGTGCCGACCGGCTGGGTCGACTCCATGCTTGCGCTTGTTTTGGCGGCGACCATCGTGGTGTCGATACAGGTGCTCGGCGTGACGATGATAGCGGCCGCTATAGTCATACCTCCCATAGTAGCCAGGCTGTTGACCAACAGCTTTGGCAGGATGATGACGCTGTCGGCGGGCGTTGGCGCTTTCTGCGGGATGGGCGGGATATATCTGAGCTACTACGTGGACGTGTCCTCCGGCGCAACGGTGGTGCTCTTCTCGGCGACGCTGTTCATGCTGGTGCTGACATTCACCGGGATCCGGGCAAAACTGGCCTCCGCCAGGGGCAAAGCCGCTGCCAAGTCATCCCTCATGGACATGGAGTCAGGCTCGTTTCACTGATCCCTTCACTCTCATCTCGAACCCATCCTGAGTAACCTGAAATGAGGCTTGACAGCCCTTTGTGCTATAGTGACAGCTACACAGGCGTGAGCCATCGCCAAGCCTTGGGAAACGCGCCGTAGAATCCACAGAGGAGCAAACATCATGCAACCAAGGTCATACGTGGGAACTGCCGATGCGCCTGACTTCCCCTCCGGCCTGGAGTGGCTCAACAGCCAAGGGGCAATCAGCCTGAAAGACCTGTCGGGCAAGGTGGTGCTGCTGGACTTCTGGACATACTGCTGAATCAACTGCATGCACGTACTTCCGCAGTTGCGGAAGCTGGAGCAGAAGTACCCGGACGAGCTGGCGGTCATTGGCGTACACAGCGCAAAGTTCCCGTCGGAGAGGAACACGGCGAGCGTCCACCAAGCCATAAGACGGTACGAGATCCGACATCCCGTGGTCAATGACAACGAGTTCCAGGTCTGGCAGCAATACGGCGTAAGGGCTTGGCCGACCATCGTGTTCCTCGACCCTAATGGCCGGATCATCGGAGGCATCTCCGGCGAGGCCTCTTTCGAGAGGCTGGACGGCATTCTACAGGAGATGGTCAGTGAGTTCGATGAGAAAGGGATGCTGAGCCGCACCCCCCTACATCTGCCGGGCAGCCCGGACGAAGGCGGCGGCCAAACAGTCCTCTCATTCCCCGGAAAGCTGATAACGGACGTGCCGTCCAACCGTCTGTTCATATCCGACTCCAACCACAACCGCATTATCGTCGCATCCCTCGACGGGGAGGTGAAGGCCGTCATTGGCAGCGGCGAGCAGGGAATCCAGGACGGCGACTTCTCGTCGGCGCAGTTCAACCGTCCCCAGGGCTTGGCTCTGGCCGGTGAAACGCTTTATGTGGCGGACACGGAGAACCACGCCATCCGCAGAGTCGATCTGGCAGGCGGCGCAGTGGAGACAGTCGCCGGCAGCGGACAGCAGGCGGGAGAATTTCACATGGGGGGCGACGGCAAGGAAGTTGAGTTGAACTCGCCCTGGGACCTGGTGCACGACGACGGCTGGCTGTACATTGCAATGGCCGGCTTTCACCAGCTGTGGGATATGGAATTGTCCTCCGGCAAGATTCAACCCATCGCAGGGACGGGCCGCGAGGGTCTGCTCGACGGCCCCGTGGAGTACGTCTGGCTTGCGCAGCCCAGTGGCATCACGACAGACGGCCAGAGGCTATATTTCGCCGACAGCGAGACCAGCTCCATCAGGATAATGTCTCAGGGCGAGGACGGCCGCGTTGACACTATAGTAGGCCGAGATCTGTTCGAGTTTGGGGACGTGGACGGCGTTGGAGACGACGTGCGCTTGCAACACCCCATTGGCATCGCGATCCTTGAGGGCGCTCTGTACGTGGCTGACACCTATAATAACAAGATCAAGCGGGTGGTCCCGGAAGATCGAAGCGCTGAGGCTATTGCGGGCAATGGCGAGGTGGGGTTCCGGGACGGATGGGCAGGTGACGCCTGTTTCGACGAGCCGGGCGGGATTCACGCAGCCGGCAACAAGCTCTACATAGCGGACACCAACAACCACGCCATCCGCGTGCTTGACCTGGATACTGAAGAGGTGTCCACGCTGGAGCTGACCGGCCTGTAGGCGTCGCTGCTGGCATTTAACGGCAGAGTCCCTGGAGCAAGTTGCAGCCTTTTACATTCTTCCCGGGATGTGTTGGCAATAGCAAATAACACAACCCAAGCAACAGAACACCCCTGCGGAGCTTGTCCTCGTGGAAACGGGGAGCAGGGGTCTATGGTCCCTTATCGCATTGATCCCGGATTCCTGCTTCCGGAGACCCTTGCATAACCTATGACAAAGCTCCCTGCCACCGTCATTCCCGCCCCCGTATCTGGGTACGGAGCTTGCCCCGCACTTGATGCGGGGGCAGGCTCCGAGCGGGAATCCAGGCGGGGTGGGGCGTGGACTCCCGTCTGCACGGGAGTGACGACGGGGGTGGTCGCGCCGAAGCGAAGTTGTTCAAAGGTCTCCTTTCGCAGGAATGGGGGAAGAAAGACATACTATCCCAACGGAGTTGGCAATACCACCAAGTGTAGGAAACACCCCCCTTTACATTCTTGTTGACGGAGCATTTGCGTCTGGATATACTTGCATCTGGGATTCGTAAGGGGTGAACGGAACAACGGCCGATTGTACGGCGACTGTTCCGTAGGGTAATGCCTCCGGATTCTCGTCGGTGAGTAAACACTAGGATAGACACCACAATGAAAGTAGGCATCCCCAAAGAGACTGCAGCCAACGAGCGACGGGTCGCTTTGACTCCAGACATGGCTGCCAGGCTCGTGGGGGCGGGGCTGGAAGTGTCGGTGCAGTCCGGGGCCGGGGAGGAATCGTTCTTCACCGACGAAATGTACACAGGGGCCGGGGCCACTGTTGCGCCCAACGCGGCCGCTCTCCTGGGCGGAGCGGACGTTATCCTGAAAGTGCAAAGCCCGTCCGTCGAGGAAGTGGATATGATGCCGCAGGGATCGGCCATCATCGCCTTCCTTCAGCCTCTGACCAACAGGGAGCTGGTAAAGAAGCTGGCTGAGAGGGGCATAACCAGCTTCAGCATGGACACCGTCCCGCGAATTGCCAGGGCGCAGAGCATGGACGCCCTTTCTTCCATGAGCTCCCTCGCCGGCTACAAGGCTGCCCTTATAGCCGCTAACTCAATGGGCAAGTACTTTCCCATGATGATAACCGCCGCCGGGACCTATGCTCCGGCCAAGGGGCTGGTGCTGGGCGCAGGCGTCGCCGGTCTGCAGGCCATTGCGACGTCCCGGCGTCTAGGAGCGGTGATGCAGGCCTTCGACGTCCGTCCGGTGGTCAAGGAGCAGGTGGAGAGCCTGGGCGCAACATTTGTCGGTATGGCAGAGGAGCAGCACGTGGAAGACGCCGGGGGCTACGCCAGGGAGCTAGCCGAAGAGACCCAGCGCAAGGAGAGGGAGCTTATCCACACCCACGCCAGGGACGCGGACTTCATCATCAGCACTGCCCTGATACCGGGGAGGCCCGCCCCACTGCTTATAACCGAGGACATGGTCAAGGACATGAAGGCAGGCTCCGTAATCATGGACTTGGCAGCGGAGACGGGAGGGAACTGCGAGCTGACGGAGCCCGGCTCCGAAGTTGTCAGGTACGGCGTCACCATAAACGGGCCCCTGAACCTCCCCAGCAGTATGCCGGTCCACGCCAGTCAGATGTACTCGCGGAACATATACAATCTGCTCATGCATCTGGTGAAGGACGGAGAGCTGAACCTGGACTTCAATGACTCGATAACCCAGGGCTGCTGCATCACCAACAATGGAGAGGTCGTCTACGGTCCCGCGCAGGCATCCTGAGCGATGAAGCGGGCCGTGACCAATGAATAAAAAGGGAATGAGGTAACAGGCATGAGCGAGATTACGCTGTTGTTCTCTCTGTACGTGTTTGTCCTGGCCATCCTGGTGGGGTTTGAGGTGATAACCAAGGTCCCGCCCATTCTTCACACTCCCCTCATGTCCGGTTCCAACGCCATATCCGGCATCGTGCTGATAGGCGCTCTACTGGTGGCCGGCAACGACGGCGCACCGTTGGTGAGCACCATATTGGGAGTGGGCGCCGTGGCTTTGGCGACGATCAACGTTGTCGGCGGATTCATGGTCACTGACCGGATGCTCCAGATGTTCAGACGACGGAGGGACGAACCGAGCTAATGGACCAGAACGTCATCTACCTCTCATACCTGGTCGCCGCAGTCCTCTTTATCTTCGGCCTCAAGCGGCTGAGTTCCCCTGCCACGGCCAGATCTGGGAATATGCTGGGCGCCACCGGTATGCTCCTCGCCGTTGTGGTTACCCTCCTCGACCGGGAGGTGTTGAACTACATCCACATAGCGGGTGGAATGGTTGTGGGCGCGGCCATCGGCGCTGTCATGGCAAGATCCATCAAGATGACGGCCATGCCCCAGATGGTGGCGATATTCAACGGCCTGGGCGGCGGCGCATCTGCGCTGGTGGCCTCCGGCGAGTTCAGCAAGCTCGCAGCCGAGTCCAGCAGCATGGACGTCGACGTTTCCACAACGATAATGCTGGGCACCTTCATCGGCGCTCTCACCTTCTCCGGCAGCCTCATTGCATTTGGGAAGCTCCAGGACCTGGTCACGTCGAGGGCCGTGAGCTCTCCGATAATCAAGGTCCTCAACCCCGTCATGTTCCTGTCGATACTGGGCATGGGAGTCTACCTCGTGGTAGTGTTCAGCCAAGGCTCGGCGGTCCTCTCCGAAGTCTCGCCGGTCTTCATAGCCCTTATTGTCGTATCCCTGCTCCTGGGTGTCCTGCTGGTGATGCCCATCGGCGGAGCAGATATGCCTGTTGTCATTGCTCTGCTGAACTCATACTCCGGCTTGGCCGCAGCAGCAGCCGGGTTTGTGCTGGACAACCCCATCCTTATTGTAAGCGGCTCGCTGGTGGGGGCATCCGGGCTGATCCTGACGACAATTATGTGCAACGCCATGAACCGCTCCATATGGAACGTTATCTTCGGGGCCTTTGGCGCGGAAGTGGCGGCGGTTGGCGGGGAAGCGGCGGATGGCAGGCAGGCACAGTCCACCTCCGCCGAGGACGCCGCCATAATACTGGCATACGCCAAGTCGGTCATCTTTGTGCCGGGGTACGGTCTGGCAGCCGCGCAGGCGCAGCACCACGTGAGGGAGCTCGCCGACCTGCTGCAGTCCCGGGGTGTCGAGACCAAGCACGCCATACACCCGGTGGCCGGCAGGATGCCGGGGCACATGAACGTGCTTCTGGCGGAGGCTGACGTGCCTTACGACCAACTCTACGCCATGGAGGACATCAACGACGAGTTCGAGAGGACCGACGTAGCCGTGGTGATAGGAGCCAACGATGTCACCAACCCAGTCGCTCGGGACGTGCCGGACAGCCCCATCTATGGTATGCCCATACTGAACGTGGACAGGGCCAGGAACATCATCTTCATCAAGCGAAGTCTGAGCCCCGGCTTCGCTGGTATAGACAATCCCCTGTTCTACAACCCCAAGACCAGGATGCTCTTCGACGACGCCCGTCGGGCGCTCGTCAACCTGATCAACGCCATCAAAGAGGCGTAAGGCGCTCCCCTTCCCCATTCCTGCGGAAACAAACCGCTGCAAAACTCCGGTGTATCTCTAGAATAGGCTATCTTCTCCGTCATTCCCGTGAAGCTTGCCCCGTACTCCGATACGGGGACGGGAATCTAGGTAGGGTGGTGTGTGGACTCCCGCCTGCGCGGGAGTGACGATAAAGCGGTTACGCAAAGGTCTCCGAAAGCAGGAATTCAGAATAGCTGTGCCAGTGGACAATAGACCCCTGCTCCCCGTTTCCACGATGACAAGCTTCACAAGGGTGGATGCTAAGCGCGTCTCCATTCACTGTCATTCTGAACGCAGCGAAGAATCCAGGTGGTACGACTAAGCGCTGCGTTCAAGTTGGCCAGACCTCCGGCTATAGTCAAAGGCCCTGGATTCATCGGGCGCACCGCGCCTCAGGGTGACAGTGGACGCGCCCGATGAGCAGTTTAACAGCGTATCGGGAATAGGCAGGTTGGGCTATAGAGCCGGCTAAGGGCTACAGGTATTGTACAAACCTGTTCTGCTTGTCCAACAGGATTTTGGTCGCCTCGATGGCAACGTCCGTTAGCTCATAGCCCATAATGATGAGCTCGTCCCCAACGTTAATCAGGTGCGCGGACGCCCCGTTCATCCTTATCGTGCCGGACCCCCTCTCCCCCAACATCACGTAGGTCTCCAGCCTGGCGCCATTGGTGTTGTCCGCTATCAGGACCCTTTCGCCCTCCCAAAGTCCCGCCAACTCGATGAGGTCCTCATCAATGGTGATGCTGCCCACGTAGTCCAGATTGGCCTCGGTTACCGTAGCTTTGTGAATCTTTGACCTAATTACCCAGCGCATACGGGCAGCCTCCTGATCGACAGTGTTCGGATATGTCCCATTATACAGGACTCCGGCACTATCCTTAAACAGAAACGCCCCGGCCAATGTGGCTGGGGCGTTCTTGGATGCAAAACCTAGACTCAAAGTTTCATAGCTAGCCCGTATCCAGAAGGGGGATTATGCAATCAACTACAATTGCAGCATACACACTCTGCCTAGCAGGAATGAAGCAGCGGCCAATCGCGGCCGTTGGCGAGACGTTGGAGACTGGATGATGTTTTGTGCCTAAAGCCAGCGCTGACAATGCCGACGTCTTGGAGGTGCGTCTTTAGAGGAATACACGACTGCCTGATTTCTTGTGCTTCTCTGGTCGCCAAGATTCTGGGGCGCAACCCGACAGCTCAGAAAGATTTACAGTGACTCCTGGCCTCAGTGATCCATGTGTTACAAGACAAAGCTTTGAGAGCCGTCCTGAATGCCCATTTGCTTTGCATCGTTGTCACTGTAGAAAACGGTTAGTACAAATGGCAGGGGGAGTGGCTGTTAAACCATGATATGTTCGAGTCAGGCCAGCCTATCCTAGGAGCTTGCTTCCCAAGCTAGTAGTCCTCTAGGAGTGTGTCTGAAGATTCCCAGGAGCGGTTTGGGTGGTGGGTGTGATGTGCAGTGTTGGTGGTGGTCTGGGCTGGGCAGTTAGTCCAGATTTGGACCGGTGGGGTCTTACACCCTCGCTCCGGCCCCCCGAAAGGGGCCTGCTGGACAGGGTTTGGCGTTTCAGGCCGGGTTTGCCGAACCCGCGGCCACCGGGTTTGCCCTCCACAGCTTCAGCAGGTTGTGGGTCAAGGACACCAGGGTGAACTCCCCTGCCACTTTGTGGATGCCACGGAGCAGGAATTGCCTGAAGCCCCGAGCATGTTTGGTAAGCCCGTGGACCGGCTCAGTGATGACCTTGCGACGTGCATACACCTCCCGTCCTTCAGGCGTCTGCAGCTTGGACCGCATGGCGGAGCGCAGCGGCGTCCTGACCTTTACCTGTTGACCTATCCCGGCTTGGTGGTGTCTCTCCCGACCCGTGGCTACGTAGGCATCGAACTGTCTTTCGGCGAGCATACCCAGATTGCGTTCGCTGCAATATCCCGCATCTGCCGTGAATAACAGGGGACACCGCTCTGTTGCCGGGACTCCTATACCTGCCAGGTTTTGGTCCAAGATCTCCAGCATAGGGCCCAATCTGGGGCTGTCGGCGCTCTGGGGCGTCACCTCTTGGGCTACGATCACTCCGCTCCCCGCTTCCACCAGAACCTGAGCATTGTAGCCCTGTATCCAACCGTGGGAACTCTTCATGATCCGGCTGTCCGGGTCTGTGAAATTGCTCTGCTCCTTGGGCCGGGGCACAGCCTTGGCCGCCGCAGCTTCCGCCTCTTCGGGTCTAGCCCTTCCTCCTTCAGCCCGCTCCAGCGCACGCCTTTTGGCCCGCTCTTCCAACCGCACCTTCGCCTCCCTCATCTTGGCCAGTCGCACCTCCCGCCGCCGCAGTTCTTCAGGTAGTTCATCCCCCCGAGCATCATCGCCGTATTCCGCATCCTCCGCCTCGTCAATCTCGGCGGCCCGGCGCAACAACTCCGCTATCTCCGCTTCCAACCGGGGCTCCGTCTCTTGTATCCGCCCGTAGCTCATGGCCTTGTGCTTCGAGGCGTTGGCCTGGTATTTGCTCCCATCCAGGGAGAGGTGTCCCATCTTCACCAGACCTGCCTCCCGGCACATTCCCAGTACTTGGATGAACAGACCCGCAAAGACTTCCAGGTGGTTCTTGCGAAAATCGGACACGGTGCGGAAGTCCGGGAATTGGCCTCCACACAGCGCCCGGAAGGCCACGTCCGTCTCACAAGCCGCCGCTATTTTCCTGGAACTGTAGACTCCCGTGCAGTAGCCGTACAGCAAGAGAGAAAGCAGCATCCTGGGATGGTAAGCCCGGGGTCCACGCCCTCTCTTGAACCGCACGGCAATCTCCTCTATGTCCAGTAGGCTCACCGCGTCTTCCAGGAACAGGGCCAAATGACCCTCCGGGAGCCACTCACGAGGCGCCTGCGGCAACAGATAGGCCTGTTCCAGTCCATAAGGGCGGTACTCTTTGGCCATCTCACACCTCCCACATGTTGCCTCTTAGTCTAACCCTTCCCACTGTAGCCCGCACTCTTTTCCTTGCGTCCAGTCCACAACAAATATCGGACAGACTCCTAGTGTGGTGTAACCAAAGTACATTGGCAAATAAAGGGGTGATCGATGCTGATCCACTACCCTGGTTTGAGCAAGAATCCGATTCTCTGTCCTTTCAGAAAGCCCTCGAATAATGCGAGGAACTACGGATACAGGACACTAGCATTCCGGGCCAAGGATCATCGTTCACCGTTGGAGACTAGTCTAGCTTGGATGATGTCTATCTCTGGGATAGTTACGGAATTACCGAAAAGAGCTTCGTAGGTCTTGAGGCCCTTAACTCTTCCCACCAACTCAATCAAGTCATCATCCAGCAGCCTTGAGCCCGTATAGTGAAGCCACACGGTGTCTTCCCAAAAAAACTCGCTTTCGGTCACATCTGCCCTAAGTACGTATCTGTCACTTGAGCCCTCAGTAACCTGCACAACCTTAGCCCGATAATAGACTAGTTCGTCAACATGCGCTTCGTTATTTCGGAACAGGTCATCGTAGGAAATTGTATCAAGAGCCATTTCCTTTAACTGCTCAAACGGTATGCTCGAGAGAGAAGGAGTCGCTGTCGCCTGTTGTTGGGACGATTCTCGCGGATTAGACAAATTGTCCGTGGAGGTCCCGTCGCCAACCACTATACCTATAATCACCAGCAATATGATCAAGCCCACCAGCCCGCCGCATCCAATACCGGTCCACTTAAGGACACGCCCAGTTTTGCTTTGTTTTTTTGTTTGCGGAAGTGCTTGAGATTCTCCAGTCGGGGCACCACATTGGGTGCAGTAACTAATTTCCTCCTCTATTCTGGCCCCACACCTACGACAAAACATTGTGGACATTCTAAGCTCCTAAGGCGACCTCTAACTTTCTACCAGGAGAGTATTTTCGCCAAGTCATCCAAAGACTGTCCAAGTTCAGAAATATCAGGACTCAAGAACTGTGCGCCAGTATTCAGTCTGACTAGTGAGATCCTTTTAGATTAATGGAGGCTGGCTGTGCATATGCACAGCCAGCCAGATTCAGAGTTATGAGGTGTTCGATGTTTTTTGTAGTTAGGTGGCGCGATTCCGTCGTAGAAGCCTTATGGGGCCGCGGTCGTTAAATCGCCTCTTCGCCGCGTTCGCCCGTGCGCACCCTTATGACATCGTCCACGGTGCTCACGAAGATCTTGCCGTCCCCGATCTCTCCCGTACGGGCGGTGTCTATAATCACCTGGCACACCATTTCGGTATCCGCGTCCCTGACCACCAACTCCAGCTTGGCCTTGGCCAGCATATCTATGACCACGGACTGCCCGCTCCGGCCCGTGTGAACGATGCCTTTCTGGGCGCCTCGGCCTGTCACCGAGACTACGTTCAGCCCGACGAAGCCCGCATCCGCTAGAGCGTCTTTAACCACGGTCACCTTCTCCGGGCGGATTATAGCCTCTACTCTTTTCATACGTCAGCTCCTTCTAATATATGGGCGCCATACTATCTTCAGCATTTGCGCCCGCCTTCTCTAAAGTTTACCACAAGCCCTAGCCTATTGGCAGGCGAAAAAGAACGCGCCCGCTATTGCGTAAACCTGTATGCCGGCTCGTCATGCTGGCTGACGTCCAGCCCCGTCTCTTCTTCGGCATCTGACACGCGCAGTCCGATGGTCGCCTTTATGGCGAAGAGGATTATCGCCGTTACTCCGAAGGCCCAGACCCACGTTACGCCAATGCCGACCAGCTGGTACAACACCTGCGTCATGCGATCGCCGGCGCCGGAGAGGTCGCCGAAGCTGAGGTAGCCCACACCGACGAACAGTCCGGTGGCCAGCGCACCCCAGGTGCCACCCACGCCGTGGACTCCCCATACCGCCAGGGAGTCGTCCACCTTCAGCCTGCCCAGCAGTTTGGGTGCGCTGAAGCAGAGGATACCTGCAACAAGGCCGATTACAATGGCGGGCATGGCTCCGACGAACCCGGCGGCCGGGGTAATCGCCACCAAGCCGGCCACGGCCCCGGAGGCCGCTCCAATGATGCTGGGTTTGCCGAAGATCCAGGACATCGCCACCCAGCCCAGTACGCCAGCGCACGCGGCGGTGTTTGTTACCACAAATGCATTGACGGCCGCGCCGTCGGCTGCGAGAGCGCTGCCGGCGTTGAAGCCGAACCACCCGAACCAGAGCAGCGCCGCTCCGAGCACAACCATCGGAACGTTATGAGGCTCCATAGGCTCTCGACCGTAGCCCAGCCTCCTGCCGAAGATGATGGCCGCCGCCAGAGCGGCAACGCCGGAGTTGATGTGGACAACCGTCCCGCCGGCAAAGTCCAGCGCGCCCAGACCACCCAGCCATCCGCCCCCCGCCCACACCCAGTGGGCTACCGGGGCGTACACAATGGTTACCCACAAAACGATGAATATCACAAAGGCGCTGAACTTCATCCTCTCCGCAAAGGCTCCGGTCACCAGGGCCGGGGTGATGATTGCGAACATACCCTGGAAGACCATGAAGACCTGATGTGGCATGGTGTCAGAATACGGCCCCGCCTCTGTGGCGCTTACTCCGCTCAAGCCAAACCAGGAGAGATCTCCTATGAACCCGCCCACGTCGGGGCCGAAGGCCAGGCTGTAGCCCCACAATACCCAGACCACCCCTACAATCCCGATGGTCATGAAGCTGTGCATTATGGTGGCAGCGGCGTTCTTGCCTCGCGCCAGACCACCGTAGAACAGCCCCAACCCAGGCGTCATAAGCAGTACCAGGGCGGAACAGACCAGAATCCAGGCGATGTCTCCAGTGTTCATCCTTGCCTCCTTTCTGAATGCCAAAAAGCATAATCAGGGTTTCTCCCTGCTACGGAAGAAACCCTGTTATAGAGATTACTTAGCTAGCGACTAACGCTATCTACTTTGCTTTGCGTATCCGGCTGGGCAGCACAACCCACATTGTGAAAAGTCCACCGAAGGCTACTGCACCCAGAATTGCTTCCATTTTGTTTCTCTCCTGTTTCGTATTCTTGTTGTTGTCTGTTTTGCCGTCCAGCGTTCTGCTGAACTTGAACCCTATTGTGACGGGGTTTTGTTTCGCCATTATTGCCGTAATGTTAACTCCATGTAACATCTCGCCGGTTTGGTTTAAGGTCTCTGGGTCAAGGGGCCTGGAAGAATTTGACTCCAAACCCATTCCACGCTGTCTCCTGGGGCGAGTCGTCTTTCCACTAATCCGGCTTTTCACAAGAGGTGCACGCCTGCTGTCATTCCGAAAGGAGCGCAGCGAAGTGAGGAATCCAAAGCGTCCATGTCCCCAAAGCGACAATGTCTTCTGTAAACCCTCTGGATTCCTCGCTGCGCTCGGAATGACGGAGGGACGGGGCTTCGCGAGAGTCTCGGATAATAGATGTCTAGCGCCAGCCAATCGCACGGTATCGACATATCAGTCCATGACTCCGCCCGAAATGTGCCGATAACCTGCGTAACAAGAACTTAATGCAACCGAAACACGGAAGTAATACAACGGCAACACAGAGGAAATAACCGGGTGCTTTACTTGTGATGTTTCGCACAAACGCTATTGCGGAGTATAGGAGGTTTCAGTCATGGTCACGAACGCTGTGGGTAGTATGTCTCGGTTAACTCCATTCAGGCTCAGGATGATCGCGCTGATGCTGTTGGGCATTGGCATATTCGCTGGAAGCGGCGGTTTAGCCCTTGCCCAGGACACCGACCCCATCTCTGCGGTCAACGATAAATTAGACAGCTTCATCCTCGTGGTGGCAGCTGCCCTTGTGTTCTTTATGCAGGCTGGATTCGCATTCCTGGGAGCCGGACTGATTCGATCCAAGAACACCGTCAACTACATGACCAAGTCATTCCTTGACTTCTGTATAGCCTCTCTGGGGTTCTGGGCCTTTGGCTTCGCCCTGATGATGGGAGGCGGGGCGGCCTCCGGCTTCATCGGGTCCGACGGTTTCTTCCTTATTGATTTCAGCGACGGCGAGCTGGTTGGCTGGCTCTTCCAGATGGTCTTCGCCGGCACGGCGGCCACCATCATAGCCGGCGCTATTGCTGAACGGACCAGGGTCAACGCCTACTTCGCCTACAGCTTCATCGTTGGCGCGGTTGTCTACCCGATTTACGGCCACTGGGCGTGGAGCGGCGAAGGCTGGCTGACCCAGATAGGCCCCGGCTTTGCCGACTACGCCGGTTCCGGTGTAGTCCACATGATTGGCGGCTTCCTTGCCCTGGCCGGCGCCATTGTAGTCGGTCCTCGAATCGGCTTCCGTGAGGGCATGGAGATGAGAGGGCACAACATGCCCTACGTCGTCATCGGCACATTCATCCTGTTCTTCGGATGGTTCGGGTTCAACATCAACTCCGATACCCTTGGCCTCAACGCCGTCAACACCCTGCTGGCGGGCGCGGCCGGCGCAACCTCGGCCATCTACGTGACCATGATGCGGACCGGCAAGGCGGACATCGAGATGGGCGCCAACGGCTCGCTGGGTGGTCTGGTGGGCATCACGGCTGGGTGCGCATACGTTGACCCGTGGGCTGCCGTTGTGATAGGCCTTATAGCCGGCGTCGTCATGCTGTTCGGCGTCGCCTTCATAAAGGACGTGCTCAAGGTCGACGACCCCGTTGGAGCGATCGCGGTACACGGCATATGCGGCGCGTGGGGTCTCATAGCGGTCGGCATCTTCGCCGCAGGACACAACGGCGTGGAGGGTCTGATAGTCGGTAATACCGAGCAGATAGTTCCTCAGGTAATCGGTATGCTTGTGGCCATCGGCTGGGGTCTGGGAGCGGGCCTTGCGCTCTTCAAGTTCATCGACATAACCATTGGACTGCGGGCTTCCGACGAAATGCAGATGGAGGGCCTGGACATGCCGGAGCACGGCGCGTTGGCCTACCCGGAACTGCAGTAGGCACTAGTCCCAAAACCACGGTACACAGAGCAAAGGGCCCGGTCGAAGACCGGGCCCTTTGTGATATGAAAGACATACTCCCGTAACACGCCTGAAACAAAAATCGGTCACACTACAAGCAGCAAATCCAAGAACGAGGTGAACTGATATGGAAGCAGCACTTGGCGCAGTCGGATTCGGTGTACTTTTCTCGCTTTGGGTTATCCTTCCGAGCCGCATCCGGAAGCAGAGCCGCGACAACTAAATCAATTCCCGCTTGACATCGCGGTCACGAGTCCGCTAGTCTAGTCAGCGCAAAGGCGAAGACGGAGACGAGTACGGGACGAAGGACCTCCCAGCGAGTCTGGTACGGTGCAAGCAGATGTGGCCTCCTCCCCGAACATCCCTCCCGAGTCGCTCCCCCAAAGCCCTGAGGGGCAAGTAGGCGGAGACGGCAGCCACCGTTAAAGGGCAAGGACGTGACAGCGTCCTGAAAAAGTGCCCCGAGACATCGGGGAAAAAGGGTGGTACCGCGGGCAATCTCCCGTCCCTATGGGGCGGGTTTTTTGTTGGAGAAAATAATGGCACTGATCTACGATAAGGAAGTCCGAATATACAGAACCCTCTGCGGCTCCGATAACAACAACACCTACCTCATAGTGTGCCCGGTGACTATGGAGAGCATCATCATCGACGCTCCACTTGACCCCGGCGGGCTTCTTCAGGAGGCCAGGGACACCCAGGTCAAGCTGGTCCTCATTACCCACAGCCACAAAGACCACTGGGAGGGTCTGAAGGAAGTCAAAGACGCCACCGGCGCTCCGATCGGCGCTCACACCCAGGACGCCTTCGACATACCCATACATCCGGATATTCTGATACCGGACAGGGCCGTTCTCAGGGCGGGCACAATAGAGGTGAGGGCTATACACACCCCCGGTCATACTCCGGGATCCGTGTGCTACCTGGCGGGCGACAAACACCTCTTCTCCGGCGACACTCTATTCGCCGGAGGCGTCGGCCACACCCCGTCCGTCGAGGAGCTTGAGCTGATGTACCGCTGCATAACGGAGAAGCTGTACGTCCTATCTGACGACACCCTGCTCTTCCCCGGCCACGGCGCGGACAGCACCGTTGGCATCGAGAAGGAGGAGTACAGGGCCCTTCGCGCCGCGCACCCCGACATTCTTCCGCCCATCCCGGGCGACCCTTCCGGGTAACCGTTGAAGCCTTGCCAGGCATGGAATCGGGGTGGCTGCGAATTCCTCCGTTACTTTACCAGACCCCAAATTCGGCTCGGCGTGACACGAGCCTCCAAATAAGGAGCAAAAGCTGGCATGACAACAGACCAGGAAAAATCGCAGACCCTGTTCAAGCCCGTCTCCAGCAGGGTGGACTTCCCGCAGATGGAGCGCGACATCCAGTCGTGGTGGGACGAAGCCGGGATGATGGAGAAGTACCTGAAACGCAACAAGGACTCGGACAGGCGATGGTCCTTTATCGACGGCCCCATAACCGCCAACAACCCTATGGGTGTCCACCACGCCTGGGGCCGCGCCTACAAGGACCTGTTCCAGCGCTACAAGACCATGCAGGGCTTCAAACAGCGGTACCAGAACGGGTTCGACGGTCAGGGTCTTTGGGTGGAGGTGGAGGTGGAGAAGGAGATGGGGTTCAACTCCAAGCAGGATATCGAGGCCTACGGAATCGACCGCTTTGTGGAGGCGTGCAAGGCCCGGGTGCGCCACTTCGCCGACATAATTTCGGAGCAGTCCATCCGCCTCGCCTACTGGATGCACTGGGACGACTCCTATCACACCATGTCGGACGAGAACAACTACACCATCTGGCACTTCCTAAAGACGTGCCACGAGCGCGGATGGATCTACGAAGGCACGGACGTCATGCCCTGGTGCCCCCGGTGCGCCACCGGCCTTTCGGAGCACGAGATCGTCACCGAGGGCTACAAGGAGGTCGTGCATCCGGGTCTCTTCACCAAGTTCCCGCTGGAGGACGCTGACGGCGAGTCGCTGCTGGTGTGGACGACCACCCCCTGGACCCTGACCTCCAACGTCGCCGCCGCCGTCCATCCGGAGATGGCCTACGTCAAAGTGAGGCACGGGGACGACACGCTCTACCTCGCCAAGGCCCGCATTGAGGTCCTGGGAGGAGACTACGAGGTGCTGGAGGAGACCACGGGCGAGAAGCTGGTGGGCCGTCGTTACCGGGGCCCATTCGATGAGCTGCCTGCACAGCAGGGCGTCGAGCACAGGGTAATACCCTGGGAGGAGGTGAGCGAGGGAGAGGGAACGGGCATCGTGCATATAGCCCCGGGCGCAGGAAAAGAGGACTTCGCCCTGGGCAAGGAGTTCAGCCTGCCCACCATCGCTCCATTAGATGAGTTTGGGAGCTACATCCAGGGGTTCGGCTGGCTGACCGGTCGCAACGTCGCCGAGGTGAACCGGGACATATTCGGCAATCTGCGGGAGAAGGGCGTCCTCTTCAAGGTTGAGGACTACCCGCACCGCTACCCCATCTGCTGGCGCTGCAACACGGAGCTGGTCTTCCGGCTGGTGGACGAGTGGTTCATCTCAATGGATGAGCTTCGCCACCTGATAGCCGACGTCACCCGCAACATCAAGTGGATTCCCTCCTTCGGGCTGGAGCGGGAGCTGGACTGGCTGCGCAATATGGACGACTGGATGATCTCCAAGAAGCGCTACTGGGGCCTAGCGCTGCCAATCTACAAGTGCGACTGCGGCCACTTCGAGGTCATAGGCAGCGAGACTGAGCTTCAGGAAAGGGCCGTTGAGGGCTGGAGCGACTTCGAGGGTCACTCGCCTCACAGGCCCTGGATCGACAACGTGAAGATAAACTGCTCCCAGTGCGGCCAGACGGTCTCACGTATCCGGGACGTTGGCAATCCTTGGCTGGACGCCGGCATCGTCCCCTACTCCACCATCGGCTACAGAAACGACCGCGACCACTGGAAGGACTGGTTCCCCGCCGACTGGATATCGGAGAGCTTCCCCGGCCAGTTCCGCAACTGGTTCTACTCCCTGCTGACCATGAGCACGGCGCTGGAGAACCACGAGCCTTTCCGCTCCGTTTTCAGCTATGCCCTGATGCGTGACGAGAAGGGCGAGGAGATGCACAAGAGCCGCGGCAACTCCATCGACTTCGCGGAGGCAGCGGACAAGATGGGCGTGGACGCAATGCGATGGGTCTTCCTGCGCCACAACCCGGCCCAGAACTTGAACTTCGGCTTCGGCTCGGCAGACGAGGTGCGCCGTCGCTTCCTCCTCACGCTGTGGAACACCTACTCCTTTTTTGTCACATACGCCAACATCGATGAGTTCCGCCCGGAGGACGGAGCGACTGTCGCCCCTTCCTCCGAGATGGACAGGTGGATAGCCTCGGAGCTTCAGTCGCTGGTGGCCGGTGTGACCCGGTCAATGGACGAGTTCGACTCCGCTGACGCCGGACGCCGCATCGAGGAGTTCGTCGAGCTTCTATCCAACTGGTACGTGAGACGCAGCCGCCGGCGCTTCTGGAAGAGCGAGAACGACCAGGACAAGCTGGCCGCACACAACACCCTGTACACCTGCCTTGTGACTCTGGCCAAGCTGATGGCGCCCCTGGCACCGTTTATCTCCGAGGAGTTGTACCAGAACCTGGTGCGCTCCGCGAATCCCGACGCCCCGGAGAGCGTGCACCTTGCGGACTACCCGATCTCAGACACGTCCCTTGTGGACGACCGCCTGTCCCAGGCCACCCGCCTTGCGATGAAGGTGTCCAGCCTTGGCCGCTCCGCCAGAAGCAAAGCCGGGGTCAAGGTGCGCCAGCCCCTGTCCAGGGTGCTTGTGAAGCTCGGCTCCCAGGAGGACGAAGCGCTGCTTGAGCAGGTCGCCTCCCAGATAATGGACGAGCTGAACGTCAAGGAGGTGGCCCTCATAGACAAGGAAGAAGACGTGCTGGACTTCCAGGTTAGGCTAGACATGGCGATAGCCGGTCCAAAGCACGGCGCGGAGGTGCGAAACGTCGGCGACGCCCTGAGCGGCGGCGACCCCGTTGCAATAGCCCTGCGGGTCCGCGGCGGTTCTGCCGTGGAGGTCGGAGGCTACGAGCTACAGCCGGAGGAGATAACCGTCGCTACCTCGGACAAACCGGGGTTCTCGTCCGCGTTGGAGCCAAGCCTCATGGTGGCCGTATCCACCGAGCTTACACAGGAGCTTGCCCAGGAGGGCGTGGCCCGTGAGCTGGTCCATCGCATCCAGAACATGCGACGCTCGGCCGGATTCGACATAGCAGACCGCATCGTGACCTTCTACTCCGGCGGCGAGGCCCTGGCAGAGGTTATGCAGCGCTTCTCCGACTACATCAAACACGAGACCCTGTCTGAAGAACTGACGGCTGGCGCTGCCCCGGAGGGCGCCCACACCGAGAGCCAGAGGATGGACGGCGTGGACGTAACCCTGGGCGTGATGCGGGTGGGGTAATGGGCTTTGACAAGCGCGAGGGTGGCCTGCTAGTGCCTGCCGCCATTTGAGAATTATGCTATCTGGAGATGGAATTGGAGGAGTCCGTATTCTGTATATGGGAAAAGGGGGCAAATGAGTACCCAGAGTATTTGGGACGCCTATTCTCTTGGATCAAAGATTGTTGAGCTGCTGAGGGATCTTAGCTACGCCGGCCACCATCTCGGCAGACCCTTCTTGACGGGGTATCAAATCGCCATCCTCTTCAAAGAGAAATTTCCGGAGGATTTTGAACGCTTGGGTTATCCGGTTGGTGGTGAAGGGTCTGGCGTAAACTTTACCTTGTCTAGTTACTTGGCCCGAGAGTTGTCTCAACGAATCAAGAGCGGCGAGGTCGCGCATGTTGATGGAGGATTTCTGTCCAACAAGCGACTCCGCCGAGTAGAGTTCACTGACGCTGGCAAGGTAATCGTTTCCTCCTTGACTGGAGGCCAAGAAGATGTGGCTATATTCCGCTACAAAGATGAGCCTACTCGCTGACATGATGGCGTCTGTTATCCGACAGTATGAGGAGGCGGGGTTGTATCGGCAGGCGCCAAGTGTGGGTGACACTTACCTTCTGACCATCAGGCGATGGTACAACCTCATAGAAAGGAAGACTCGGGACGACTTGACCACAATAGACGGATACAACCGGCCGGGATTTTACAGGCTTCAGGCATGGGACTCTTAGAGGAAAGCGCGTTTAAAAACCAGAGCGCCAGGGGTGATCCCCGCAAGGAATCCCGCCCGGCACTGATGGGATAGTACAATAATCTTTACACGCTGTCAATCCCCAACACTCCTTCCGCCTTACCACAGGTTAGACATTGGCGAAGGTCTTCCATCCCCGCTCATGTCAACTGCGACCGCTCAACCAACCTGAACATGGACCGTGGACGGGTCCTTGCCGAGATACTCCATGATGGCTATGCATCTGTCTATATGGATCTTTCTAGGGCCTCGCCCACACAGGAATAGGCCATTGGACAGTCTATGCGGGCCATAAAATTCCGTTTCGTTGGGATGCTTGGGCTGTAGATGGATCGCATTTCTTGCTAAGTTGTATGCGTCGGGAATAGGACATTCAGATGAAGTCAACACGCCATCCCGGATTAACCACTCCACCACCTCGATCAAGAGATCTACCCAAATCTTTGTAAACTTCTCTTCGCCGTTGGGAAATCTTACCGCTGTCGGCCGCTTAGATCCATATATGGTAGGAAGATCTTTCAAAGCGATCCAAGCTGTATTCAGGGTTTTGGAAGTCGCAAGGAAATGATTCGGTCGCGGCCTCCGCCAGTCCCCCATAGTCGGGGGCTTGGAAGTCTCAGCGAAACGACCCGATCGCGGTCTTTGCCAAACCCCCGTAGCCGGGGTTTTTGAAGTGGGGACGGAGCCGCCCTTGCTTTGTGTCACAGGGATTGGCTCGCTGGCCTGCGCGGGACGAGCCGACTCAAGACTAGACCGCAAGAGCAACGAGAACTGCTTAGCGCACTCGGCGGAAGGGTCGTCAGCAATAGATACGTTTAAGATACGCCTCTGTTCAATTGGAACAAATATAGAATTATCGTACATTTCCCATTTACTGCCGTTTGTCAGAGCAGGATATTTTATTCCCAGCTCACTTGCGTATGCTGCAACTTGCGACCTATGCGCAGATAACGGTTCACTTAACTTCTTGGCTTCCAAAAGGACTGCCGCATTGCCCTGCCAATCAAGCAAGGCATAGTCGGCGCGTTTTCCTCTAACGTTGTACTCCGACCTAACCAACACGGGGTCCGCCGTGTCCCATCCCAAGGCCCGCAGCAACGGGTCTATCAGAGACATCCGAGTTTGAGCCTCGTTTCCCTGCAAAACAGAGCGATGCTCATTGATTCGAGACTTCAGCGCCTCTATCACGTCAACCAGTTCATCAAGCAAGTCAGCAACTCCTTGTTGATATCGCAGTCCCCTAGTTGATAACGCCCTCCTCAACCAGCCGGGCTATCTTGTCCTCTGAGAGACCCAGGATATCGTGGAACACTTTTTCGTTGTCCCTATCGAAGGCGGGGGCCGGGGAGTAGCGGCGCTCCGGGATGGCGCTGAAGATTCCCTGCATCGCCATGCTCAGGCGCGGGCCTGTATGCGGGTTGTCCATCTCAAAGAACTGGTTCCTGTGCTGGAGCTGTGGATCGTCCATAAGCTCCAGGGTGTCCTGGGACGGACCTGCCGGGACTCCCACCGCCTGGAGCTGCTCCATGATGCTGTGTCCGGATTGCGGCAGGGTCCACTCCCTTATTAGGGCATCCAGTTCGGCGCGGTTCTCTCGCCTCTTGTAGATGTCGCTGAAGCGCTCGTCGTCCCGCCATTCCGGGTTACCCGCGGCCTGGCAGAAGGCGGCCCACTGGGTCTCGTCGTGGACGGAGATGGCCACCCACTTGTCATCGCCCTCGCACCGGTAGACGTTGTGAGGCGCGGCCAGATCGTCCATGTTACCCTGGGGCTGTGCCACGCGCCCGTTCATCGTGTAGTCCAGCAGCTGTCCGGGTATCATATCCATCACGGCCTCAGCCATGGAGAGGTCCAGGTAGATGCCCTGGCCCGTGCGCTTGCGATGGTAGAGTCCGGCAACGGCCAGATACGCCATCGCAACCCCCATAACGTAGTCTGGCCAGGTGCCGCCCATGCTCGCGGGCGGTCCTCCCGGATAGCCCATCATCGAGGGCAGACTGGCGAAGGCCTGGTTGGCCGGGCCGAATCCGGTCACGTCCTTCAGAGGGCCGGTCTTGCCCAGGGACGAGACGGAGACCAGGATGATGTCCGGCTTGATGGCCTGAAGCTGCGGAAACGTAAGGCCGAACCGTTCCACGACTGGCGCGGTGTAGGCCTCGACGACCATATCGCTGGTCTTGATAATCTCGTAGGCAAGCTCCTGCGCCTCCGGCTTGGTCATGTCCAAGCAGCAGCTGTACTTGCTGTAGTTGAGGGAATTGAAGCCCCCGGTGCAGTTGAAGGCCGGGTCTTCTCCCGGTATGGCCCCTCCGTGAATTCCGCTTCGCAGGGTGTCGGGGTGCACCTTGCTCTCTACCTTGATAACCTCAGCGCCCATAGTGGCCAGCCAGGCGGTGCCCAGTGGAGCGGTAATGATCCAGCCGAAATCGGCTACGCGTATACCCTCAAATGGCAGTTTGCTCATCTCATTCCTCCTTTTTTGACCCCAACTCGACTAGATTACCCCTGCCTGGCGCAGCTTGACCAGGTCTTGAGGGCTTCGCTTCAACATCTCGACGTACACCTCGGTGTTGTGCTGACCCAGCAGCGGCGCGGGCCGGTGCAGCGCGGGCTGATGGTCGGTTATCTTGAATGGAACTCCCGGGTAGGGATACGTCCCGGCCTGCGGGTGCTCGACCTCCTCGAAGAAGCCGCGTGCCTTGTACTGCTCCGTCGTGTATACATCTGCAACTGTGTTGACGGGGAAGCAGGAAAGCCCCTCCCGCTGCCCCATCTCGAAGAGTTCCGCCTTGGTGTAGTCCATCATCCAGGACATTATCAGGGCGTCCAGTGTGGCAATATTCTCCCGCCGAGAAATCATGGTGGCGCACATATCCCAGGTCGTCCACTCAGGGTTGTCCATGATCCGGCACACCTTCTGCCACATGACGTCCGTCCCCTGCGCGCCGTAACCCGCAAAATAGCCGTCCTTGCACGGCTTGAATCGGGGTATCCCCGTTCCTTCGCGGCCTGGAAGCTCTTCCGCATAGGAGTATCGGGTGATGTTGGGCCTCTGGGTGCTGGCAATGGCCTCGTGCTCCGATATGTCTATGTGCTGGCCCTCGCCCGTCATCTCTCGGTGATAGAGGCCGATGAATGCGCTGGTGGCGGCCAGCCAGCCTGTGACGAAGTAGCTCTGGTACCCCGGCCCTTTCAGCGGAGGTTCTCTCTCCGGGTCGGTCACGTCGCCGGCCGGTGTCTCGTAGCCGATGCCTCCCATGTGGAAGAGCACAAGCTCGCTGCCAACGTAGTCGCGGTACGGCCCGGTCTGTCCGAAGGGACTTATGGACACCATGACCAGATTTGGGTTCTGAGGCTTGAGGTCGTCGTAGGTGAGCCCCAACTCCTCGACCACGCCGGGCGAGTGGCTCTCGATCAATACGTCCGCGCCTGCAACCAGCTCCCGGAAGATGCGTTTCCCTTCAGCCTTGTCGACGTCCAGCGTAACGCCGCGCTTGTTGCAGTTGAGGTACATATAAAGCCCGCTCTTCTCGATGTGAGGTACGTCCTGAGGAAATGGGCCGACCCGACGAGCCGAGTCTCCAGAATCCGGCGCTTCTATCTTGATGACGTCGGCGCCCATGTCCGCGAGCAGCCGAGCCGTCCAAGGCCCGGAGACCAGATCGCCACACTCTACAACCCTGACGCCTTGGAGAATGCCTTCTTGCATAGCTTGTCCTCCACTCTCGCAAACCGCTCAAAAGCTACTCCCCTGCCGTCTGAATCCTGCACACTGGAGCCTGCCTCTGAACGGCCCGCACAAAATTGCTCTAATGGAGGCTAATATACCATATCAAGCCAATGCGTTAGCAAGGCAGGGTCTTTCGATTGTCACCCTGAGCGACAGCGAAGGGTCTAAAGTCCTTGCCTCCATTCCTCCTCATCAATACTCGGACCAAGTTTTTGCTGAAGGATTTTAGATTCTTCGCCTGCGGCTCAGAATGACATATTCCAACAATCGAAATACCCTGGTTAGCAAGGCTGTGAGCTTTCGGAGAAGGCGCGGATGGGCTATCATTACCTCTACTGGAAGGTTATGCAATGCAGTCGAAAAATATCCTGGACCACATAGGCAACACGCCCCTGGTTGAGGTATCCCGCATGAGTCCGAAGCCGGAAGTGCGCATATTCGCAAAGCTGGAGGGCCTCAACCCCAGCGGCAGCATCAAGGACCGGGTTGCCAAGTACCTTGTCCAGCAGGCCGAGGAGTCCGGCGCGCTGAAACCAGGCCAGACCCTGGTAGAGGCCAGCACTGGAAACACGGCCCTGGCTCTCGCGCTTATCGCCAAGCAGAAGGGTTACAAGCTGAAGGTGGTTATCCCCCACAGGGCAACTCCCGGAGTGGCAGACCTCCTGGCAACCTACGACATCGAAATCGTTTGGTGCGACCCTCTTGCCGGTATGAGAGGGGCAATCGAGCTGGCGAGGCAGTTGGGACACGAGAAGGGGTGCTTCAACACCTGCCAGTTCGAGAGCGAGGCCAACATCAGGGCGCACTACGAGACAACCGGTCCAGAGATTCTCCAAGCCCTCCCAGACCTGGACGTCTTCATAGCCGGTATCGGCACCGGCGGCACACTCACGGGAGTAGGACGGCTTCTGAAGGAGCACAACCCCGGAATAAAGGTAATCGGCGTAGAGCCTCGGATGGGAGACCAGCTACAGGGGCTGAGGAACCTGGAAGAGGGCTACATACCGCCGCTGCTCGACCTGGACAGACTGGACGGCAGATTCCTGGTAGACAGCGCGACGGCCTTCGAGTGCGCCCGTTCTCTCCTACAGAAGGAGGGCATCTTTGCCGGCGTCTCCGCCGGCGCGGTGCTGCACTGCGCCCAGCGCATAGCTGAGCGTATGGACGGCGGCAACATCGCGGTCATCTTTGCCGACGGCGGGTGGAAGTACCTGGCAACAGGTCCGTGGAAGGAGGAGATGGAGGCGCGTATGATCCACCCGGACGACACGGCCTGGTGGTAGGTCAACGCAGATTTTATGCGAACCAAGTGCGCTTGTGACACCCTCAGCCCACTCAGTTTGCCATATAACATTGCAATTGGACGGCACAAACATTGCAATTGGACGCACGTAACCTTGCAATTGGACGGGCATAACGTTACAATTGTCCCATGGTTCAAAGCGGCCTCCATCCACGTCTTATAGAGCCGCGGTTCCTTGAGGCGTTGGAGGATTCCCCCGTTGTCTTAATCCAAGGGCCGCGCCAGTGTGGGAAGACCACCTTCGCGCAAATGGTGTGCTCACCGGAGTCACTCCCGGATAGCGCAGGGCCGTTCCATTCCGAGAGCCGCGGTTACAGCTATCTCAACTTCGACAACGACATTGTCCGCGCCGGCGCATTGGCCGATCCCATGGGCTTCATAGCCGATCTCCCGGAACGCGTTGTTCTGGATGAGGTGCAGCGTGTGCCCGAACTCTTCACTTCTCTGAAGCTGGAGGTTGACCAGCGGCGCATGCCAGGCCGATTCGTGCTCACCGGTTCAACGGACGTGCTGGCGATCCCAACCGTGCAGGACTCTCTGGCCGGCCGTCTGGAGACAATCCGGCTACATCCACTGACCCAGTGTGAGTTGCACGCCGGCCACACCGCATCTGACGGGTTCATCGACGCTCTGTTCGGGGACAACTTCCCTATCCGGCAAGCCGAGAGACTAGCAGCCCGTCCGAGGATTAGCTAACTGTGGTTGCGGGTCAGCGACAATGGATCGCGACAACTAATTGTGCCGGTTGCCCCGGTCAGGCCCCAGACAGCTTTGCGAATATCGCTGTGCTCACTACCTCGGCAAGAGTTCCTGATGCGTTGGGCTGGCCCATGGACCCGTGCTTTCCTGTGCAGATTGACCCCAAAGCGGAACAATTTGAGCAGGTTGTGGCCGGTGCAGATCAGCGACCATTCGCCGTTCACCTTCTCCAGTCCCCGCAACAGGAACTGCCGGAATCCCCGGCCCTGCTTGATCTGGCCGAATACCGGCTCCACAGTTTGCATCCGCAAAGCGTAGCGCTGCCGACCCCGCCTGGTCTGTAACTTCCGTCGCATCCGGTCCCTGGGAGACAGATGGCTGGGTATGCGACCTCGGGGCGCCGGTGGCACAACCCGGCCGTGGCGGGTCTGCTCCGGCGCGACGAACGGGTCCACGCCCAGAGCATAAAGCTCATCGACTGCCTTTGCCGAGTAGTAGCCGGCATCGGCGGATACTTCCCTGGGGACTGCACCGACGTTGTCGATGGTCTCCTCCATCATCGCCGCAGCCTGTTGCTTATCCGAAGTCTGGTTGGTGGCCCGCGCCGCCACGATCACCTGGTGAGCGCTGTCCACCACCGCCTGACAGTTGTACGCTTGCAGGAAGTCCTTTCCTCCAGGCGCTGGGATGATGCGCGACTCGGTATCGGTGAAGTTGCGCTGGGCCTTGTCGTCGGGCACACCCGGGCGCTTACCACCTTCGGCCTCAGCCTGTTCGGCAGCCGCCTGCGCCTCGGCTTCCAGCGCCGCCATGGCTTCCCGTATCTTCTCCAACCGACCCTCTCGAAAGGCCAACTCCTCCGGCAACTCGTCTCCACGCTTGTCTTTGCCGTACCGCCGGTCTTCCTCATCGTCCACTTCCCGGGCTCGCTCCAGCAACTCCGCCACCTCCGCCGCCAACTGCGCTTCCCTCTCCTTCATGCGTCCATAACTCATCGCCTTATGCTTCGATGCGTTGGCCTTCACCTTCGTGCCGTCCAGCGCCACGTGCCCCAGCTTCACCAGCCCCGCCCGCTGGCACAACGCCAGTACCTGTATGAACAGGCCCGACAGCGCATCCAGATTGTCCTTGCGAAAGTCGGAGATGGTCCGGAAGTCCGGTGTGTTGTTCGCCGCCAACACCCTGAAGGCGATGTCCTCGTGGAGACGCTGGGCGATGCGGCGTGAGGACGCCACCCCGACGCAGTAGCCATACAGCAGCGCCTTGACCATCATCCGTGGATGATACGGCGGCCCGCCACGCCGTTCCCGCTCGTAGCGAGCGGTGACCTCCGACATGTCCAACTGGTCCACCACGTCGGATATGAAGTAGGCCAGATGGTCGTCAGGCAGCCACTCCTGCAACGCCGCTGGCAACAGCAACTGCTGGTCGGGTTCGTAGGGAAGGTAGGTCTTGCTCATCAACAACTCCCCGCTACTGGACTGGCCCTATCATACACCCAACCACTCGCCAACCGTGTTTCTCGGACAGGCTGCTAGTGTCCTGTATCCGTAGTTCCTCGCATTATTCGAGGGCTTTCTGAAAGGACAGAGAATCGGATTCTTGCTCAAACCAGGGTAGTGGATCAGCATCGATCACCCCTTTATTTGCCAATGTACTTTGGTTACACCACACTAGGAACGGAATTGGTCCAGAAAATAGTGGCGGGAGGCTATCCGCCGGCCCTTGCCAGGCCCGCCGGCCGCAGGCGCGCAAACTGGTACAGGAACTATATAGACGCGCAGGTACAGAGAGACGTCGGATCGCTGTCCCGCATCAGCGGCTTGGACGCGCTGCCAAGGCTCCTTTCCCTGGCGGCAACGCAGACTGCTCAGCTGTTCAACCTGAGCCGCCTTGCGGCGCCTTTCCAGCTTAGCCGTCCGACCATCGGCGACTACATAGCCCTGCTGGAGCGAGTATACCTGTTGGAGAGGCTGCCGCCCTGGCACAGCAATAGAGGGAAACGCCTTATCAAGACTCCAAAGCTCCACATAGGCGACACTGGGCTTGTCTGTACGCTGTTGGGCGCGTCCGTACAGACACTTCAGTCGGACCGTACGCTGCTGGGGCAGCTTCTGGAGACCTTCGTGTTCCAGGAGCTACGCAGACAGGCTACCTGGTATGCCGGTCCGGTGGACTTTTTCCATTACAGGGACAAGGACCAGGTTGAAGTCGATATTGTTATGGAATACGGCAGCCTGGTAGCCGGTGTAGAGGTCAAGGCAGGCGCGACGGTCACTCCATCCGACTTCCGAGGACTGCGCAGGCTCAGGGAGGCCAGCGGGGAACGCTTTGCCTGCGGTGTGGTGCTCTACGACGGCGAAACTACCGTGAGCTTTGGGAGCGGCCTGCATGCCGTCCCCGTGCGCCGGCTATGGGAAACGCCATAAGCGTTTCGCTCGTTCTAGCGGTCGGGGCGACTAGCCCTGCCTATCGCTTCTTGCCAGGAAGTACTCCATGCTGTCCGCCAGCGCCATCCAGCTTGCCTCAATGATGTTGCCGGAGGAGCCTACGGTCTGCCACCTGGACTGCCCGTCGGTGGACTCAATAAGCACCCGCACCACGGCCCTCGTGTCCTGTCCCTGGTCCACCACACGAACCTTGTAGTCCAGCAGCTTCACAGAGTCGAGAGATGGGTAGGACTCCAGTAGAGCCTTTCGAAGGGCGTTGTCCAGGGCATTCACCGGCCCGTTGCCCTCGGCCGCGGTGTGCATAAGCCTGTCACCTACCCTGACCTTCACCATTGCATCCGCCAGCATATCCTCCTGGCCGCCGTTGCTGGGAGACCGACGTCGGTTCTCCACAATAACCATAAAGTCCACCAACTCAAATGGGGGACTGTAGCCGTCCAAAGTCCTTCTGACCATCAGCGCAAAGGAGGCCTCAGCGCCTTCATACTGAAAGCCCTTGCTCTCCTGAGTCTTGATTCTCTCCAGCAGAGCCGAAACCTGGTCGCGGTTGACCCTGCCGTCCAGGCCCATCTCCCTGAGGCGGTACTGGATGTTGCCCCGGCCGGAAAGCTCCGAGATGACCACGCGGTTGGCTGCTCCGACCTTCGCCGGCTGGATGTGCTGGTAGCTCTCCTCCAGCTTGGAGACGGCGTCTGCGTGAAGGCCTCCCTTGTGGCTGAAGGCGCTGGCTCCCACGTATGGCTGGTTGCTGCTGGGCGGTATGTTGACTATCTCGCTGACGTAGTTCGACACGTCCCTCAGGGACGCCAGTTGCGTGTCCGTGACGCAGGAGATGTTCATCTTCAGTTTCAGGTTGGCGATGATAGACAGCAGGTTGGCGTTGCCACACCTCTCGCCGTACCCATTGACGGTGCCCTGAACGTGAGTGGCCCCCGCCGAAATCGCCGTCATGGTATTGGCGACCGCCAGTTCCGCGTCATTGTGGCAGTGGATGCCCAGGCGGGTCTGAACCTCACTCCTCACACAGGCCACTATGTCTGCGATCTCGCTGGACAGCGCGCCGCCGTTGGTGTCGCACAACACCAGGCAGTCGGATCCCGCGTCGGCGGCTGCCTTGACGCTCTGAATGGCGTACTCCCGGTTGGCCTTGAATCCGTCAAAGAAATGCTCGGCGTCGAAGAAGACGGTGCGCCCCTGGCTCTTCAGGTAGGCGATGGAGTCGGCTATCATAGCCAGGTTCTCCTCCAAAGTCGTCCCCAGCACCTCCCGCACGTGGAGGTCGGAGCTCTTGCCAACCAGGGTAACGGCGGGTGTGCCGGCCGCCATGAGAGCCTGGATGCTGGGGTCCGTCGCCGCGTCTGCCTTTGCCCGGCGTGTCAGCCCGAAGGCGGCGACGCGGGCGTTGGAGAGAGTGAGAGACTTTACCTGCTGGAAGTAATCCTCGTCCTTGGGGTTGGAACCGGGCGTTCCTCCCTCAATGTAGCTTACTCCCAGTTCGTCCAGCCTGCGGGTTATCTTGAGCTTGTCCTCAACAGATAGGGAAATGTCATCCTGCTGGGCCCCGTCTCTAAGTGTGGTGTCGTACAGCTCTATATCCATGTTTCACCTGCAAATAGAAATCCCGCCCCATGAGGGACGGGATTTCGGCTCCCGCGGTACCACCCTCTTTCCCCGATAAGTTCGGGGCACTCCGTCAAAGTGCCATTATGCCTTGGTCACCGGTAACGGCGGCTAGTCCCGACCCAGCCTACTGACCCCGCCGAGGCAGGGCTTTCGGTGAGTAGCTCAGGAGGGATTTTGGGAGGGGTCTGCCGCGTCTGCTCACACCGTACCAGACTCGCTGGGCGCAGGTAGCCTCCTACTCGTCTCCGTCTTCGCCTCTGGGCAAAACACTAGCATATACGCGCATAGGCGTCAAGGCGCAGGGGCCAGAAGCGTTATCTGTCTCGTTTCTGTTGGTAGCAGACTTTCTGAGTCCTCAACAATATCGGGCACAAAGCAGCAGGTTACTGGCAGCTTGTGGCTTCGAGTTGTAAACCCTTTCCTCCATAGTCTGTTAGACCACTACCGCGTGGATGGACTCCGCCAGCCTGTTGACGAAACTTACTGCTTCGTCTGCCTCGTGAAACTCAATAGGCCACAAGAGCCCAATCTGTCCGTAGGACGGGTTCAGATCTGCTTCGTGAGCAATCTTGTTTCGACGATCTACAATTAGTCTCAGTTGAGACGTAACCTCTTGTCGTGTAGATTGAAGGTAGACTGCCACTGAGTTCCATAGTTGAACGTCAGAGACCAGCAGGATAGCCTCCGATATTTGTTCAGGGTGTTGAAAACTACGGTAGCTGTGGCGAGTCCTTATCTGTTCATCCAGCCAGTCTCCTTGTCCTTGCATAGCATTCGCATCCAGCACTCCGCCCAGAGTTACCTGAAACCGGCGGAATGCCTCTGTCATTGGGCGGTTGCCGCGGAAAGATTCCCACATTCCTAGCCTAACGAGCTCATGAACGTACTGATCAAGGGCGCTCACTACCATAACCAACTGAGAGCGCAGCAAGTCAGACAAATCCAACACCTGAGTGGTCTGAGAGTTGAGGGCCTCGTAGAGGGAGCCGAAGTCACGTACACGTCGAGCATTCCGATGAAATTGCTCAATCGCAGTTTGCATAAGAAGTCAGGCCTATCACTTTGTCCGCTAGGCTTGAAAAGAGCTTCTTAAATCGGTCTCGTGACCTAACAGTTCGTTCCAACACTACCCCAGTTTGGCCAATCTGATCTATGCTTAGTTCGAACACAGGCGTCTGGGCTGTCTGTGATTTGGCTACTAGTGTATTGAAATCCGGAATGGTCACCAGACAATGCTTTTCAACTTGTTGTTCGTCATAGAGATCCTCGGACAACATCATACCGACTTTGGTGAATTCTGGGACTAGTTTGCTATCTACGGTCGCGTTGATTTTGTCTATCCAACTTTGGAAGCCGCTGGCAGGAGCTCCTCCTCTAGGCCGATAGTTCTGCACCACCGTCCCCAAGAATTTTGGGGTAGTTTCAGGGAAAGGATAGACAGCATTCTGAAGTATGGGGAGAGATTGTGCCTTTTTAGACCAAGCGCACCACTTAGGAACTACATTCGCCAGAGAGTCTATGGCCATTACCGAGAAATAGTCAGGCGTAGTTGGAACAATAAAAAATTGGCTGGTCATCAGAAGATTTTGGTTAAGCGAACTCAGACTAGGGTTCATCTCGATTAGAACATAATCTACATCATATTTCGCTGCGGTCTGCTCAAGCAAATAGGATAGAGACCCCGGCAGATTCTGGAGAGTCTGAATAGAAGCAGATAGCTCTTGTGCGATTCCCAAGGTGACTTCATACTCTGACAAACCTATATGCCCAGGGAGAAGGAATAATCCATCCATCTGAGGCACTGGGAAGCACTCTACCGGTTCGATGCGGTTGGGTCTGGACTCAAACGCCGGTGCCAGACCAGCCTTGAGATTACGCCCTATCTCACTTTCATACCAATGCTGAAACCCAGTCTCCTCGTTATCCCCTAGAACTAGTCCCGTCAAATTGCACTGTGGATCGGCGTCGGCCATAAGTACCCTTTTCCCCTTGGATGCTAACATCCATGCCAGATGGAAAGTGGTCGTGGTCTTGCTAACGCCACCCTTATGATTGAATAGGGCAATTCTGTGCGCCACTTTGTCCTCCTACTCGTACACGCAGATGAAGACTGGGTTAAGTAACCTCTACTCCCAAGCCGTGTCTAGACACCCTTACACAGGATGCAACTGGTCTTTACAGGGAGACCTAAAAGGGGGATCTCATACATCCCCCCGACGGAGTTTCCGTCGCCAAATCCGCTCTGTATGCCGTCACCCGCGAGCAGGCGAAATAGAGATCCTAGCTGTCCAGCCTGCCACCGACGTCCCTGAGGAAGCGCTCCACGTCCGGGGAGAGTGGAGGAGTTTCCTCCTCGGGCTGGGTTGTCTGCTGGGAGTCGTAGTACTCCTCAAGCTGGGAAACCAGCGACTTGACCTGAGCGTTTCGCTCCACCTCGGAGGCCACCTCCCGGTACTGCTTCTCGCCTCGCTCGGTCTCGGCCAGATGCTTGGGGAAGTCGTAGAGGTTGCAGAGCACCTCCATCAGCCGAGCCGTACCCGCGTAGTCCTCTTCCAGGCTCAGATAGTGGGGCAGGTGCACCATGAAGCTGATATTCTCCGTCCCCAGCTTCTCCAACTCCCCCGTCACGGAGTTCATTATGCTGGTGGGGCCCTGGTACCCTCCGCCGGGTGTGCGCGGGGTTATGAGGCCGGCCATGCCGGGCAGTTTCTCCAGCTCCGGCGAGCCGGTGACTCGCAGGGGGCGGGTATGGGGCACGGCGTTGTACATACCACTTATTCGGCAGTAGCGCTTGATGTCCAGCGTCTTGAAGAGTTCCACAATCGAATGGATGTATCTCTCCGCATAGGCGTGAGGCTCCATCAGGTGAACGAACAGCAGGTCCTGGCCGCTCTCTTGACGGACGTAGTAGAGGTTGGTGTTGGGCACGACGACAACGCGCTCACCATCAACAAACTTGGACGTGGGACGATACCGCGTGAAGTCGAAGAAGTTACCGGGCCGGTGCAGCTTTCCGAACTCCTTTGCTTCCAGGTGGCGCTCCAGCCTCTCCAAGGCCAGCGTCCCTACGCTGCCTGCATCGACCCAGGGGTGAAGAAGGGCGATGGCGTGAAGGTCTTTGAATTCCGGAACGGGCTCTTGTATCTCGAAAGCACCTATCCTCATAATATGTATATCTTGACACAGCACACAGATTTTGGCAATCCGCTGTCATTCGTACTTTTGACCTTCTCCGACGACAATGCTAAAATCGGTGTGGGAATACATACCAATTTCGATAGAAGGTAAAAGCTATGTCAGGTCATTCTAAATGGTCCACCATCAAGCACCAGAAGGGAATCACCGACGCCCGCCGAGGCCAGCTGTTTACTAAGCTCGCCCGCGAGCTCACCGTGGCCGCGAGGCAGGGCGACGTGAACCCTGATATGAACGTTCGCCTCCGACTGGCCGTGCAGAGGGCCAGGGATAGCAACATGCCCCTGGATAACATCGATCGGGCTATCAAGCGGGGCGCCGGAGGCAGCGACGGGGCCGGGGACTCCCTTACAGAGGCAACTTACGAGGGATACGGGCCGGGCGGCGTAGCCATCATGCTCCACACCCTCAGCGACAACAAGAACCGCACCAGCTCCGACGTGCGCTCCACTTTCACCAAGGGCGGCGGCAGCCTCGGCGAGGTGGGATGCGTCTCCTGGAACTTCGAGTCCCGTGGGGTCATAACGGCAGAGGTGGAGCCGGAGGAGGGTGAGGACATGGCGCTGGTGGCCATAGACGCCGGGGCCGAGGATTTCAATCTGGATGGGTCTTACCTGGAGATATACGCCGGCCTGGAGAGCTTTGAGCCTCTTCGCAAGGCCTTGGACGAGATTGGCGTAAAAGTCACGTCCGCAGAGCTGTCCATGGTGCCCAAGAGCACGGTCGAATTGGGGACATCGGAGGCCGTCCAGGCACTCCGACTTCTGGACCGGCTGGATGAGCTGGACGACGTACAGAAGGTGTACACCAACGCCGACTTCCCGGACGAGGCCATGGAGCAGTACAAAGGCTGACGCGGCTGTCCGCTCTTTCGACTCCAGTCTTCTTGCGGGCGAGCTTCTCGGAGTCACTATGGCCTTGCGGAGGGCACATGATCGCGACGGAAATGGCTGGGGGTGGGTCCGCTCATTTCCTTCGACAGGCTCAGGATGAGCGGAGGAAAATACGCCGCAGACTTCCCGCTCATGGTGAGCCTGTCGAACCATATGAGCGGGAATGAGGCCACCAATCTCGAGTCATTTGGTTTCACTGTGAATCCTCTTCAAGGACTCTACCCATGACCACTTTCGACCAATGGGCCGGCATCTATGACTGGGTCTTCGCGGAGAAGCAGGACGACATACCCTTCTACGTAGAGGAGGCGGTTAGTTCAGGAAGCCCCGTCCTGGAGCTAGGCAGCGGAACCGGCAGGATAGCCATACCCATAGCCAGGAGCGGCATAGAGATCGTCGGGCTGGAGAGCTCGACCGAGATGCTGAAGGTGGCCGAGGCCAAATCGAAGGCACTGGGCGCGTACGGTAGCCGCATCACGTGGACATACGGCGACATGAGGGATTTCTCCCTGGGTCGGGAGTTCGCCCTGGTAATCATACCCTTCCGAGGTTTCCTTTCGCTCCTGAGCGTGGAGGAGCAGCGCAGCTGCCTGCGATGTGTCAAGGACCACTTGGCGCCCGGCGGCAGGTTGGTATTCGACATATTCGTTCCGGACCTGGGTATGCTGACAGACAACGGCAGCACGCCGTTTCACTTTATGGACGTTCCTCATCCTGAGACGGGACATCGCCTCGTGATTTGGCATCAGAATCGTTTCGACAACCACAGCCAGATCAACAGCGCACGCTCCATCATGGAGGAGGTGGGCCCGGACGGAGAGGTAGTCAGAAAGCTCTACCGCGAGTACCAGCTTCGCTACATACACAGGTTCGAGGCGCAGCACCTGCTGGAGCTGGCCGGCTTCCGCGTGGAGGACCTGTACGGTGATTTCGACCGCAGTCCCTTTGACGAGGCCAGCCCGGAGATGGTCTGGGTAGCGACACCCGACCCGGGAATTTGATATGCTGATAGCATATGTGAGCAGAGGCTGAAGAGAAGATGCCTGAGTTCAAAATCGTATCGGACTTCCGACCCACCGGCGACCAGCCCCAGGCGGTGGACAAGCTCGTCGAGGGGGTGGAGAAGGGTTACGCCCATCAGACGCTCCTGGGGGTCACCGGAAGCGGCAAGACCTTCACAATGGCCAACATCGTCGAGAGGGTGCAGCGCCCCACCCTTGTCATCGCCCACAACAAGACCCTGGCGGCGCAGCTGGCAACCGAGTTTAAAGAGTTCTTCCCCGAGAATTCGGTGGAGTACTTTGTGTCCTACTACGACTACTACCAGCCGGAGGCCTACGTGCCCCGGACGGACACCTACATCGAGAAGGACGCCGACGTCAATGACGAGATAGACAAGCTGCGCCACTCCGCCACTCGCGCCCTGCTTACACGCAGAGACGTCCTGATTGTCGCCTCGGTGTCCTGTATATACGGCCTTGGAGAGCCGGAGGAGTACCAGAGCTTTGTCATCTTCCTCAGCAAGGGGGAGCAGACCAGCCGCACAAAGCTCATCCGGCGGCTGATAGACCAGCAGTACGAACGCAACGACATGGACCTCTCCCGCGGGAAGTTCCGCGTCCGGGGCGACACTCTGGAGATACTGCCCGCCTACGAGGAGGTAGCAGTGCGAGTCCAGTTCTGGGGAGATGAGGTGGAGCGCATCACGGAGTTGGACCCGCTTACCGGAGAGGTATTCGGGGAGCGGGATTCCATAGACATCTACCCCGCCAAGCACTTCGTCACCTCCGAGGAGAAGCTGAAACTGGGAATACGGGACATCGAGCGGGAGCTCAATGAGCGAGTCCTGTGGTTCAGAGACCAGGGAAAGCTCCTGGAGGCCCAGCGCCTGGAGAACCGCACCAGGTACGACATTGAGATGCTGAGAGAGGCCGGCTACTGCTCCGGGGTCGAGAACTACTCCGCTCCGCTGGGTCGACGGTCGCCGGGGAGCACGCCCTGGTGCCTGCTGGACTACTTCCCGAACGACTACCTGCTGCTGATAGACGAGAGCCATATGACCGTTCCGCAACTGCACGGAATGTACCACGGGGACATATCACGTAAGAATACCCTTGTGGACTTCGGGTTCAGGCTGCCATCGGCGCTGGACAATCGCCCTCTCAGCTTCGAGGAGATTGAGAAGCACTTCAACCAGGTGATATACGTATCGGCCACTCCCAGCGCCCACGAGTACCGACACAGCCAGCAGGTGGTGGAGCAGGTCATCCGACCGACCGGCCTCCTGGACCCCACCATCGAGGTGAAGCCCACCCAGGGGCAGATAGACGACCTGCTGCACCAGATACGGAATCGCGTGGAGAAGGGCGAGAGGTGCCTGGTCACCACCCTCACTAAGCGCATGGCCGAGGAGCTGTCGGACTACCTCCAGGAGATGAACGTCAAGACCCACTACCTCCACTCGGAGATTGACACCCTCCAGCGCAGCGAGATACTCAGGGATCTCCGCCTGGGCGTGTACGACGTGGTGGTGGGCATCAACCTCCTCCGAGAGGGACTGGACCTGCCGGAGGTCAGCCTCGTAGCCATACTTGACGCCGACAAGGAGGGCTACCTTCGCTCCCAGTCTTCCCTTGTCCAGACCATAGGGCGGGCAGCCCGCCACGCCGAGGGGCACGTGATAATGTACGCCGACGCATTGACCGAATCGATGCAGAAGGCCCTCAGCGAGACCTACCGCCGCAGGGACATCCAGGAGGCCCACAACGTGGAGCACGGCATCACCCCCCAGGGCATCAGCAAGGCTATCCGAGACATCACCGAGCGCGTCAAGGCCGTGGCGGAGTCCCGCCCCTCCTACCGGACGCGCCGGGACATGCCAAAGGACGACCTGCTAAGGGTTATCAAGGACCTGGAGTCTCAGATGAAGCTGGCCGCCCGGGCGCTGGAGTTCGAGAAGGCAGCCCTGCTCCGCGACGAAATGGTGGAGCTTCGGAAGGTGCTGGCCTCCGGCAAGGAGCCGGAGCAGGACGCCAAGCTGGTGTCCAACAAGTTGTGAGGCCGTGTCACAACCGTTGGATGACCACCTGGCGAGCATGACTAGGTAGCGCAGAAAACCCTCACCGCTCATGGTGAGCTTGTCGAACCTGATGAGCGTAAGGTAGGGCGCTTCGCGAAGCGCCCCTACAAAGCCATTCCTGCGAAAGCAGAGCTTTGCAAAACTCCGGTGTATCTCCTAGAAGAGGCTATCTTCCCCGTCATTCCCGTGAAGCTTGCCCCGTACTCCGATACGGGGACGGGAATCTAAGGCCCCTCTTCCAAGGCAGCGCAGCCTTGCAGACAGCGTTTTTAGATTCCTGCCTCCGCAGGAATGACGGTGGGGCAATTCTTGCGGGATGACGCTATGGGTTATTCAAAGGTCTCCGTAAGCAGGAATCCAGGCCCTCAATGAAAATGCACGATAGACCCCTGCTCCCCGTTTCCACGAGGACAAGCCTTGCAGGGGTGCTCTGGTAGTGAGGCATAGTTGCCACCGCTCATTTCCTTCGACCTGCTCAGACCCCGCCCGGCACTAAACACGGGGATGAGCGGACACTATCCACTGGTTTCCCATCACCTTGCCAATCGGCTAGCTAACAGCCTGCTCAGGTGATAGAATGTCCGCGAATGCAGTCTCCAGCGCCGTGACCAGGGCTGGAGATATTTGCATATGCTCAGGCCTCAAGGGGGCAAAATAGGTGGAAACGATGAGTCCGGACCGCCCCCACAGCTTGCAAGCCAGCAGCCTTGTCAGGCTTGTATCATCGGTTGTGGCCGTATCTCTTGTGGCAGCCGCCGGGGTGGTTGTGATTGAGTCCCAAGGCCAGATCAGGCCGCTGTTCCAGATTCCGGCGGCGGCGCTGACACTGGGCGCAGGGGCGCTCGCCATTTACGCCGGCTCACTTGCCGTATCGGGACGCCGCGCAGCAGCCCAACTCTGGTGGGTAGTCTGTATAGTCGCGCTCGTACTGCTGCCCACCTTGCAGGTGCTACCCATAATCTACGACACCACTGCCCTCCTCGACCTCAAGGCGCTGGCGCCTCCGCTGTGGCCCTACGCCGTGGCCGTTCCCCTACTGCTTTTCCTAATCCTGGAGACCTCAATCCCCAGCCAGAGAAGCGATAAGACCTCCAACCTCTTTCTCGTTCTGGGGCTCCTGTCGGCTGTCATATTCCTGTTCTTTGCCACGGCCCTCGTCGGGCACATAGCCAACCGCTCGATCCTGATGCTCGTTCCCCATCGACTCTTCCTGAGCGTGCTGACTCCCGTAGGCATCGGCGGGCTGATAGTCCTTGGCACGGCGCTTGTGCGCAAGGGCTTTGCCAAGGAGGGAATAGCCCTGCTGCTGGTGATCGGCCTTGGCGTAGAGTGGATGTCCACCTGGTCCTACGACGGCCCTCACTTCATCGAAGAGGCCTCCTACACGCCCTACTCCCGCTTTCCTCTGCTGCCAGTGCTGGCCGGTACTATTCCCGGCATCCTCACAGCCATAGCGGGCCTGGTCGCTGGCTGGGAGGTGTACGTCCGGGGTTATGAGGAAGACGAGGAAGAGGAAGACGCTCAGGCCCCAACCCTCGAATTGGCCCAAGCAGGCTAGGCCTAATGAGACCACAGCGTTTACACGCAGTCCTGGCGCTCCTGTTCCTGTCCCTGTTCCTGTCTCTGGGGACCGGGTACGCGATCTACTACAGACTCCTCGCGGTTACCACGCTGGTCCTGGCCGGCAGCGCTCTCTGGGCGAATTTGAACCTGTGGGGGACCCGGATCACCTTTCAACGAACTTTCGGGAAGCTCCAAGTGGGTGAGTCTGTGGATAGCCGGATAACCATACACAACTCCGCACCCTTGCCCAAGCTGGGACTGGAAATTGACGACATGCCGGAGCTGCCGGGGCACAACTCGGGCGCGGTGGTCAACGTGCCCGGCTCCGGTGAGATGACACTGGCGTCGAGCATACCTCTCAGGCATCGCGGCATATATCAGGTGGGAGCGCCCACGGTCACCAGCAGCGACCCCTTCAGCTTCGTGCGGCTGCGGCGCAGGAACCCCGGCGAGCAGCAGTTCGTGGTGTACCCCTATATGGTGGAAATCCCTCCCTTCTCCATCACCCGCGGCGAGATCGTGGGAGAGGGCGACGTGCAGGGAAGCAGCCCGGAGGCGACCTCCTCCGTCTCCACAATACGGGATTATCAGCCCGGAGACAGCTCCAAGTACATTCACTGGCCCTCCACGGCAAGGAAGGGCAACTTCATGGTGAAGCAGTTCGACACCGGCATGGAGGACCTGGTGTGGATTCTCCTGGACCTGCACGGCGAATCGCACTACGGCGAAGGGCCGGAGAGCACCGAGGAGTACGCCATCACCGCAGCGGCCTCCGTTGCCAGAAGCTACTCGGAGGCGGCATGGGCCGTAGGCCTGATGGCGCAGGGAGACCGCTCCTACATAATGGCGCCGCAGGAAGGCGCACCGGCCCTGGACAGGCTGCTGCTGGCCCTTACGGAGGCGCGAGCGCAGGGAAACCTGCCCTTCAGAGAGCTTCTTACACTCTGGCATTCCCAGATCTCCTCACAGGCGGTGTCGCTTGTAGTGGTTACCCCCTCGGTCGACCCTGCGTGGATCCCGCTGCTGGAATCCCTGATCCACCAGGGCATATCGGCAACCGTGGTGGTGGTAGACCCCAAGTCCTTTGGAGACCGAAGAGACCCAGGCCTCCTGCTGAACCAGCTCAATCAACGGGGTACGCCCATCTACCTGCTGCAGCACAACGAGGACATAGCCCAGAGTCTGCGATACCGATGGCGCTCCACCGGCAACATGGCGCCACCGGCAGAGGTCTCAGGGGCGCGAGCATGATTTACCGGATAAGGAGCCTTTAGCTTGTCTCGGGTAGCCCGGCTGAGGAATATGCTGGAGACGCAGGGATTGACCCTGCTGCTCCAGGTCGCGGTGCTTGCGGTTGTCGTCAGGTCTGTGGAGGCAGCGCAGTGGGTGGAATCTCCGCCTCTCGTCGTCATAGTTTTGGTGGCCGCGTTGCTGGCGGCGATTGTCGGCAGCAGGAGTAGGCAGAGGTTTGGCTACCACCTGATCGTCCTCGCCCTGGGCGCGCTCGTCGCCTACCTCTCGGCGGTCTATCTGACTGAGGCCCAAAGTTGGGACCTCAAGATCGAGGCGCTGCACAACCGGCTGGCCGAGTGGTGGCTGGCGGTAACGGGCGAGGACGCCACCAACGATACCCTCCCTCTATCCCTGATACTGGTGATGATAGCCTGGCTGGCGGCGTACGTAACATCCTGGACACTCTTCAGGTACGGCAACGTGTGGATTACCCTCATCTCCATAGGCACTGGGATGCTTATCAATCTCACCTACCTGCCTGATAGCTTCTTCATATATATGCTCGCCTTCCTGTTCCTCGGCCTGCTGCTGCTGGTGCATACAACCGGCCTGAAGAGGCGCGAACTGCTACAAGCCCAGGGCAAAACTTATCCCGCCGCGATGCACCGGCTGTCTCTGCTCATGGGCCTGTTGCTGAGCGCCGTGACCCTGGGAGCGACCGCGCTGGTCCCAATGGCGGACACGGACACCAAGCCTCTCAAATGGGCTCTCAGGCCGATAGACAACGTAGTGGACGACGTCCGTGGGCAGCTGCATCGAGTATTTGCCTCAGTACCTGGGCACAGACTCGCATCCCTTCGATTCTTCGGGCCCGTGCTGCCCCTGGTGAGGCCCGTGCCTACCGGGGAAGACCCGGTCCTCTCATCCAACTCCCGCTTTCCCTTCTACTGGCCTGCCGTCGCTTACGACGAGTACACGTCCAAGGCGTGGAAGGTCGAGAACACGGAGGAGCGGCCCCTGAGCACCTACGGCCCGTCTCAACCCGAGGAAGAGGAGGAGGGACTGGAGATTTCGGCGTTCACGGACTCCTCATTGGCGTACTGGGTGGAGATGCACGTGGACTCGCCATACCTCATGGTGGGCGGCACGCCCGTCCTTGTAGAGCCGGGCGCAGAGCAGCAGATTCCCGTCACAGAGTCCTTTAGCCTGGACCTGCTCAACGTGGACGTGAACGAGGGTCTGCCGCCGGACGTGATGGCAATGGCGACAGACATGTCCGCAAGCGTCGCCGGAGCGGGCGAACTGGGCTTAGCAGATATCCCGTCGGACTTAATTGTGGCGCGGCTGACCAAGGAGCTTTCATCGGGCAGCACGTACGAATTGAACATCGAGTACAACTCGACCTCCTACTATTCCGAACTCGGACAGGCGCTGGAAAGGCAGGGCAATACCGTGGGCATGGAGGTCACGCGCACCCCCCCGGGGATATCCCCTGTGCTGTACAAACCCGTCGAGCCGCTGAGACCCAACAGCACCTACAGGATCGTTGCCGAGCTGGACCTGGCAAGCGAGGAAGCCATGCGCAAGGCAACCCAGGACTACTACCCCGGCATCCTGAACAGGAACCTCCAGATACCCGACACCCTGCCCCCCAGGGTGGGGAGGCTGGCTGCGGCCCTTACTGAAGGGTCTCCAACCCCCTACGACAGCGCAGTAGCTATAGAGGCGTTCCTGAGGACGATGGAGTACACCACCGTGCAGGCCCCCATCGACCACGACGCGGACGTGGTCGACCATTTCCTCTTTGAGTCCCGGAGGGGCTACAGCGACCACTTTGCCTCATCAATGGCCATGATGCTCAGGACGCTGGGCATTCCCACCCGGTTGGTTCTGGGTTTCGGGCACGGCACCGCAGACCCGGAACAGGATGGATTCCTGGTGAAGGACAGGGACAGCCACTCCTGGCCGGAGGTGTTCTTCCCCAACATCGGGTGGGTGCCTTTCGAGCCCACACCAATCTACGACCTGAGACCAAGAGCCCTCCCCGGCGGCGGGTTCAACTTTGCGGACCTTGGCATTGGAGAGCTGGGGCCGGATGCGCAGACCTCCGTAAGCGAGCTGCTGCAAGCTGAGGAGGAGCTCCAGGAAAGGGACGACTTTGGAGGGCCTCTGCCAGGAGGACAGGGTATCAGAGCACTGCCAACTCGTCATTTCGGCACTCCACTGGGATCGGGTGGATTTTTCTTCGTTGCCTTCATGGCTATAGGGATACTCCTCCTGCGCTTCTTCTGGACGAGACAGTACGGCGAGTTCAGCACCCCGGAGATGGCCTATAGCCGCATTCATCGTCTCGTGGTCTTCCTAGGTATCCCCTGCCCTACCTCGCAAACGCCCTTTGAGTTCGCGGACTTACTCTCCGGGTTGCTGCCCGGCAACAAAGAGGACATAGACCTGATATGCCGCACCTTCGTGGAGAAGCGGTACGGTGGAAAGAACCCCTCCGCTGTGGAGATACTCCGGATGCTATGGGCCTGGAATCGTATCAAGAGGGCGCTGATGGACCTGCGATTGCGGCCTGAAAGGACATCCGTATCTCCGGTATTAAGCGTTGACCCCCCTAAATCGCAACTAACATTCCAACGCGCCTTCTGGTAAACTGGGAAGGTGTGAGACTACCAGGGCGCAGGTGACTAAATGAATAGTGTGAATCAGCTAAGCGAAGCATCGGCAATTGCCCAGAACCTGCTGGATAGCGTAAAGCGGGTCATCATTGGAAAAGACCACGCCATTGAGCTCAGCATTGTCGCCCTGATCTCCGAGGGCCACCTGCTCATTGAAGACGTGCCCGGTCTGGGAAAGACCACGCTGGCGAGAGCCATAGCCCTGTCCACCGGGTGCAGTTTCAAGCGCATCCAGTTTGTGCCCGACCTCCTTCCCAGCGACATAACGGGAGTGAACGTCTACAACCAGAAGAGCGGGGACTTTGAGTTCAGGCCAGGGCCGGTCATGGCTCAGGTGGTGCTGGCCGACGAGATCAACCGCGCTCCCTCAAAAACCCAGGCTGCCCTGCTTGAGGCAATGGAGGAGCATCAGACCACCGTGGACGGCGTGACCTACCCCATGTCCAGGCCTTTCCTGATAATAGCCACTCTGAATCCGGTGGAGTACCACGGCATCTTCCCCCTGCCGGAGGCCCAGTTGGACCGGTTCATCATGCGGGTCAACCTGGGATATGCCAGCTTTGAGCAGGAGCTGGCAATCATAGAGCGTCAGGAGAAACACAACCCCATCGAGGATGCGGCCCCTGTCGCCACGCCCGAGCAGGTGATGCTTCTACAGGAAGAGACCAGGGGCATATACGTCGACCCTCTGGTCCGGCAGTACATCGTCTCACTGACCCAGACCTCCCGCCAGCACCAGGACATAGTGCTGGGCGCTTCTCACAGAGGCTCCCTGGCCCTCTTCCGTACGTCCCAGGCCCTGGCTTTGATGCGAGGCAGGGAGTACGTCGTGCCCGACGACGTGAAGGAGCTTTCTGTGGGCGTTCTGGGACACCGGCTCATCCTCACCCCGGAGGCCCGCGCCCGCGGGCTGGACGGACAAAAGGTCATCACCAGCATAGTGGACAACCTTCCGGTACCCGGCGTATCAAGCTAGCCGCACTGCCACCGCCACGCCGCAAACGGCTTGGCCGGTTCCCTATTCCAGTGTATAGATCAATCCCCCGTTTGAGACGTTTGCATGACCTGCTCGTTAGCTCTAACCTCTGTCATTCCGAGTGAAGCGAGGAATCCAAGGCCTTTCATACAAGACACTGCGGCTTTGTGGGCAAAAGCTTTAGGAACTCTCTGAATAAGCCCCAATTGGACCCATCGTTAGATACAAAGACGGACTGATTTAGCCACTTGTTCAGAGGATTCTTAGATTCCTCACTTCGCTGCGCTCCGTTCGGAATGACAGTATGCGCGTTCTCTGGGGATACACCGGAGCTATGCGAAGCCTCTCCGCTCGGCAGGGGAAGGTTACAATCTGCCCCGGACTTGGTCCGACGACGGGGCGAGCAAGCAATCGCAGACAGCGCCGTGGGGTCTCGCTAGCTTCTTACACCGCCATGATGTGGTAGCCCGCGTCCACCGGAATAATGCTTCCCGTTATGCCGCTGGACAGGTCACTGCACAGGAACAGCGCAGTCTTCGCCACCTCCTCGTGGGTTATGTTGCGCTTGAGAGGCGCCTTCTCGGCGTGAATCTTTCGCATGTCCGGGAAGCCGTAGATGCCCCGGGACGCCAGGGTCTCCAGAGGCCCCGCGGAGATGGCGTTTACCCTGACGTTCCGGCGACCGAACTCCTCCGCGAGCTGACGCACCTCGTTCTCCAGGGCTGCCTTGGCCGTACCCATTACGTTGTAACCGGGGAACACCCTCTCCGACGCCTGAAACGTCATCGTGACCACGCTGCCCCCTCCATCCATGAGAGAGGATGCGTGCCTGACTATGGGTATCAGCGAGTACGCGCTTATGTCCAGGGTCATCAGAAAGCTATCCCTGGCCGTCTTCGAGAACTCCCCTTTCAGGTCTTCCCTGTTCGCATAGGCAACGCTGTGCACCACAAAGTCAATGCCTCCCAACTCTCGCTTCATGTTGTCGAAAGCGGCCTCTATGGACTCGTCCTGTGAGACGTCGCACTCCAGCAGATGCACGTTCTCCATAGCCGAGGTTATGCGCGCCACACGCTCTCCCAACCTGCTGTTCTGGTACGCCAGGGCCAGCCCCGCGCCGGCGTCGTGCAGTATTCTGGCGATGGGCCAGGCTATGCTGTGTTCATTGGCCACCCCAAAAACTACGCCGTTCTTGCCTTTCAGATCTATCTCGTACATAAAAGCACCACCCTGCTCAGACTTGGCAATTCAGGATAACAGATTCTCCACGCATTTGGAAAATGGTCTGGTATAAGGAGGGAAGTGCATAAGTCCCCCCTAGAAGGTCAGCTAACGATTCTATTTTGCACGACTCTCAATCTAGTGAGGAGCTTGACACACGCGGCAAACACGCATCAGAATGGGCGTATGAAAGGTCAGCACCGATGGTCACTACATCGGCGCTGAAGTCCCCATACGTCGTGAGCCTCGACCACGCCGACGCCGTAAACGAAGTTCTGTCCTGCCTCGACTGACTGGAGAAGTTTGTATGCGCCCCCTGAGTCCCAATGAACAGTTCGCCGCTTTGTTGGGGTCAATTTTGATTCTTGGATTCTATGCAGGATGTTTTATGGCTACGCAGTATCCAGAGGTCGGTCGGGCCAAAGAGGCCATTGTTTTTGAGTACGTTGCTCAAATCGCCACAGTCACTGGCATACTTGCCTTGGTGTGGCAGTTAGGAACGGAAGGATCCCCGGAAAAGCGCAAAGCGTGGGATGAGTGGCACGAGAAACTGGCAGAGTGGAATGCAAGGACTGAGAATAGAGGGAGAAGGACAGCACTCGTGCGAATTATCATCTTTTGGTCAATTGTGGGGGTCATCGCTGTCCCATTCTTTGTTGTCTGCCTTTTGCACTAACCCGCGCTCTCCCCTTGCCCTTTCCCTCCTACGTTGTGGAAGCGGGATAATGAGGACTGAGTTTAGGGAGTCTGTCTGTAACCGCCCTCTGTTGATAATCCCCGCCGCATTACGGCCCCTTCACTCCTGAGCAGGTGGTTGGATTCTATTTCGCACACCTCTCTTGGAGAGGATTCTAGGAGAGAAGTGCACAAGTCTCCATCGGTAGGACAGAACAGAAGGCCGCCCTTCAGGGCGGCCTTTCGGCTTTGATGCCCCCTTGCCTTCCTTACCCGCATTGGGTAAAGTAGGCTTGGCTTGACCAAAGTTACCTCTAGGTTCCCTATGTTCTCCAATCTTTACCTTGCTAGCCCAAAGGCTTGGTGCTTCGCGCCCCCTTGAGGCGCAAAGCAAGGTAGTTGAGGTGTCTTTTGGTCAAGTCGCCATCAAGCCTGCCACAAGGGGGCATACTCCCTCTCTTCGATCCCCTCTGTTTGCCGTATTGAGTCCCCTTGTCTTGTGAATCTGTATTCCCGCGCAGGCAGGCTTAACTCAAGACGAAAGGGGACTGCCAGGACAATGAATTGCCCTTTTGATTCGACGCGACCAAGACGCGTGCCGGCAACGCTTTGGGCGATGGGCCTCTTCAAGGTGTGGGAATGAGGCCTATCCATCCTTCGGATTGTACCTGTATACATTGCGATGCTTTCAAAAACCCCGATGAATATACAACCTGTCCAACCTGCGCCGGTACAGGAGCTATTCTCAGGGAAACGCTACCTAACAATGTAGGCGTGTCGGGGCGCATCCGGTGTCCGACCTGTCTAAGAATAGGGAAGGTGCGGAAAAGCAGAGTCACCAGACGGCCACCTCAGAGGCGGAGAACCGAGGTGGATTGGGACGGTGTGCTGGAATCGGTAGACCCTCCGACGGCCTCGCAGGGAAGCGGAGAGGGAGGGGGTTCCGATGGGGATTCACCTAGCTGGGCCAATCCGACACCTGAGCATCCCCCGCCCCCAGGTCTCGGACCCGGCAAGGTAAACAAGCCACAGAGATTCAAGCCAGAGCGGCCGTGGTGGAGTGAGAATAAGATACCCCCCTCCCGCTCCTCCCCCCGGGTCCCTCACCGGAATCCCCAGGCCAGACACTCCCCCTTCGAGCTGCAAAACGACGGCTGCGCAATCCTCAATCCCTTTGGACATTTGCCATGCTTGTCCTGTTGGCCTTGGCTAGCTTGACCACATCCTCTCAACTTTGGAGCGACTTGGTGTACATCGTAGAGGAGAGAACTCTACCTCCAGCGTCTATGAAAGTCGCTCCAGCCTGTTCAGGGAGTATGGAACCTGAGATCACCTGTTTGGACGAGGTGACTATCGTAACCGAATACAGCCCTAACGAAATTGAGGCGGAGGCTGTGATTATGTTCGATGCACCCGACGGGAGCGGGTTAATCCTGCACCGCGTCCTCCAAGTCAGGGAAGAGGACGGGAAGCATTCCTACTGGACCGGCGGAGACGCCAATCCCGTCCCTGATGAATGGTGGGTAAGTGAGGACTTGGTAATTGGCTATATGACGAAGATTCACAAGGATGTTCGGCCTGAGAACGCCGTGAAACGATGGCAAGGGATCATTGAGAATGCCAAGAACAACTCTCAGCCACCGTTCAGGTAATACCCGGGCCTAGCCCACGCCTGAGAGTGCGCCATATACGAGGCACGAGATTCTATTTTGCACGACCCTCGTCTCCCTACTCCATCCCGCTCCCCTCTTCCCTGTGGTAAGATGGCGTCGAGAATATCGACAGGAGGGGGCTACGATGTATCAGGACTGGACCATATTCGGCGCACCCTTTCTTGGAGTTGCGTTTATTGGGTGTTTTGTTTTTTCGGAATCTCCTACTTACTGCTGAGCCGAGACTACCTACAGCTAATGCGCAAATACCAGGTATTACAAGGGCAGTTGCAACAGAGCACAACCCTCGGAGAAGGGGAATGTCGCTGTCGGGAGACTGAGGAGATTCTGGTGGAGGCGGCAAGACCGCACAGATAACAGCGACCGCTACCACAACAAAACCCACCGCGAAGGTAATGGCGAACCAATTGGACAATCTTTCTCTGAGCAGCATATCAAGCCCGTTCCCTTCCGCCGTGCGCTATAGCTATAAGTGGGCGGGGCGCTGTTGACACAGCCCTAGTGTAGGCTTATCCTACCTCTATTGAATCGGAGGTGGGAACAAACCTTTTTGCCCTCGCCAGCATTGCCCTCGGTGTTCTAGGCCGAGGGTTTTGTGTTTTAGTGGGTTCTGTACCTTCTCTCCCGTAAACTACGGTCTAATCGCTTCCTATTTGGTCATTGGCAGACTACAGCGACCATCGGTAAAGGGCACATTATGAGGACGGCGGCATCCTACACCTCACGTCCTCAAGCCACCTTCCTGACCATCCAGCACATTGATTCCGCTTCCCCAGCCTGTAGCCGCACAAGAATGGTGGCTTGATAGGTCAGGACCGACATTAGGGCGTGGAGGGTTATCTGGCGAAGGCCCCGGACACAATGGCGCTCAAGCCGCCTGCTTTCCTTCAGCGTCTTAAATACCCGCTCAACCATCTGTCGCTTGCCGTACAGCACCTTCCACTCAGGGCTGTTCCGCCTGATAGCACCAAACAGCCGAATATCCTTGCTTGGGTCCTCCCATACCTCGGTGTCGCAGTAGCGCAATCCGCCCCTCCTGGACGCCGCCAAGTGGCACCCTACACACCTGTACAAGTGGCCCTTCTCTGGGTCGCTCCTGATGTACTGCATCGGGACTTGCCCGATGCAGGTAGGAACACCCTGCTCAGTGTAGATACCGTCGTAAAGCTGGCCGTGGGCATTGCGCCTGATGTGAATGATGGGCAAGACACCCTTCCCGTACAGGTAGGCGTGATTAGCTCTGGAGTCGTAGCCCCGGTCGGCTATTACGGCTGTTGGCCGAAACCACGGGAACCGGGCCTCCGCCTTTGCCACGACAGCCGGCAGCTCTGGGGAGTCGTTTCGCTTGGCCGTCGTGACGACCTGAGCCAAGGGTACGCCGTGATTGGCGTCCACTGCAATGTGAACCTTGTAGCCGTGGTGCCACTCCTTACCGCCCTCCTTGGCCTTGGCGCTGTTCTTTGCGGTCCAGGACGCCTCCGGATCGCTGAGGCGCCTGCGGTTTGGGTTGGCGTGAGTCCTGACAGTGGTGGAGTCCACCGCTACCTCATTGCCCAAGTCTGGCAGGTATTGCCGTAGCTTGTCCGTGAGACCAGCGACCACGGCCTCCACGAGGTCGAAGTGGTGGGACAGGCGTTGAATGAAGCGGTTGAAGGTCGTCCGGTGGGGTAGAGGGCCAGAGAACCCACAGACGACGCGTAGTGCCGGGCTGTCGTCCAGCAGCCGTATCAGCGCATTGGTGTGAGGTAGGTTCAGGACGAAAGACGCCACATATGCCCGCCATAGCGCCCTCACGGGATAGCCCGGCCTTCCGTTCCGCCTGTAGTATTTCAGGCGTTCACAGAGATGGCCGTCGTCAAGATTGTCCAGGACAGCCTCCAGATCACGCCGTTGGATTTGCCCAACGAGCATCCCTGTGGTATAAGATATTCTTGCCATGAGAAGTCACCACCTTCTTGTGGCTGGGGCCGGGGGAGCTACAATCCCCCGGCTCCACGTCTATTGCGCTACTATGCTTACTAACGTCCGGCGGGTTTAGGACGCGCAGGAGAACGACCCTCGCGTATGAGCCGAAACTGCCCTGAATCCACCCACACCCAATCCTCCTTGTGGTTACTCAGGTAGTTATGCAAAGTGGACTGGATGCTCTTGAGCTTCGCCTTGCTCAGCCCGGCGTCAAGAACCAACTGGGCCGCCTTGCTGTAGTGAACCACGCCGTTGTTGACCTTGGCGTAGGCGTACAGGACCTCCGGTTGGGTCTTGCAATTAGCAATATCAGAGACCGTTACCTCTACCTCCGGCAGGTCGTCGTCGCTGAGGGCGGGTAGCACCTCCCGGCTCAATTCAATGGCCCGTTCTATTGAGCAGAGGTCTGCTTCAATGACTAATATGCTAGCCTGCGCTGCCTCCAAGGCAGCGACAGCCTTTTCCCTCTTGTCGCGCAATACAGCCTGTACAGTGTTCAGGTCCGTGATTGTGTTTGTTATCTCCATATTTCGCCTCCTGTAGCCTATTCAAGCCCCCCGCACCTGCGATATCGTTAGCCTGTGGAGAGAAGGGGAGTTGAACCCCTCGCCTGCCAGGTCGTTAATCTACAGGCGGCACCAAGCTCTCCCCATGACACATAGGTAGGGCCACCACCTAGCACGGCAGCCAGGCGGCCATACCGCTCAATAGGTAGAGGCACCACCTACGCGGTGCTACGAACGCCGCATAGGTTCTTAGGATTTGTTGCCTGGGGTGCCAGGTGCCTCTACCTTCTCTAATGTTAGGCGCGCCGTAGCGTTTTGGTCAAGAAGTAGCCGCGCCAATATCACGCAAGTCCGTTTTCCCCAGCGCGATAGACAAGAGGCCCCGACGAATCGGGGCCTCATTCATTTCAGGACTTTTGCACTTCCCTCGTATAAGACGCCGACCTGTTCACTCAGAGAGGCTTGGTGTATCCTTAGTGGGCTTATGGAACTGCTAGACCTGCTGGCGACTTTCGCCGCCGCCATGACCCCTATAGGCGAACTGCGCCTGGCTATTCCCCTTGCGATATACACCCTTGAGATTCCCTGGTACGTTGCCATGCCCATCGCCATAGCGGGCAACATGGTCCCCGTGCTGGCGCTTGTGCCCGGGCTGGACCGCCTCTCCCGGTTCCTTCAGAGCTTCCCCAATCCAGCCGGGAGGCTTCTCGCCTGGCAGTTGGAGCGCCTGCAAAGGGTGCAGGGCCGCCGCTTTCACACCTACGGCGACATGGCCCTGGTCCTCCTCGTGGCCATCCCGCTGCCAATGACGGGGGCTTGGACGGGATCCATGGCCGCCTGGGTCTTCAACATACCGGCGCGCCGCGCCATCCCGCTGATTGGCCTGGGTGTCGTCATTGCGGGGATAATCGTCACCGCGCTTACCCTGAGCGGCATCCGGCTGGGCGGGATTATACGGACGGGCTAGCGACACCTGCCGGTCTTAATCCTCTTGTAGTCCTTGCTCCCGATGACTCTAACCCCCATCCTAACCTTCCCCCGCCTGGCGAGGGAAGGGATTTAGGCATCTTCGCCGGAAAGCGCGAGGCTGCTGAGAGTGCTATTATACTGAGAGACGGCTCCCATCAAGCGGAGGACAAAAATGAATCTGGATTTTTTCAAGAAGGTACGCAGAAACCACGCCCTGGAGCACGCCACCATCGCCATTGCGCTCTCCAAGTCGGACAAGCACGGCGTAGTCGCCGGGAACTCCACCCAGGGAGGATTCTTCGTCTACGGAGACATTCCCGACGAAGTGCTATCGGAATCAGCGTCAGAGGCGCTGGAGCGACTGAAGGCCGGTGAAAAGGATCTGGCCATCTCCCCCTACTGTGGCACCAACATTGTGGTGGCCGCCGGACTGGCGGGGCTGGCGTGCATCATAGCCGTCGGCAGTGAGAAGCGCTGGCGAAAGCTGCCCAACGTCATCAGCGCCGCCACGATTGCCATTCTGGCGGCCAGACCCCTGGGATACCTGGTGCAGAAGCACCTCACAACCGACGGCGCGGTCGGCAGGTTGAATATCAGGGACATAAAGAAACTGGGCATTGGAAGCGCAAGAGTCCACCTGGTGCGGACGTACTCGGAGGACTAGGCCGATCCGCGAAGCGCCTTCGGAAGCGACCTGTCATGTGCGGACGATTCACTCTGACTGCGGACATAGGAGAGTTGCAAGCGCGGTTTGAGTTTGACGGCGCCGGTCTAACCCACGCGCCCAGCTACAACATCGCCCCCACCCAACCGGTGCTTGCAGTGCTGAACGAGGACGGAAGGCAGGCACATCTATTGAGATGGGGGCTGGTCCCGTCCTGGGCCAGGAGCGCGTCCTCAGGCAGACCTATGATCAACGCCCGCGCGGAGACGGTGGCAGAGAGGCCCGCTTTTCGCAGTGCATTCAGTCGCAGACGCTGCCTCGTCCTCGCCGACGGCTATTACGAGTGGCGGCGCAGCGGCTCAAGCAGGACACCATACAGGATAACGATAGCCTCCGGGGAGCCGTTCGCCTTTGCCGGCCTGTGGGAAACATGGCGGGACCCGTCGGACGAGTTGGTCAGGTCATGCGCCATAATCACCACGACCGCCAACAGCCTGCTCAAACCCATCCATGACCGGATGCCCGTCATATTGCCGAGGGAGCATGAGGAGCTATGGCTGGACCATAACGTGCAAGACCACCACTTGCTCGGCAGCGCCCTCGCCCCCTACCCTGCCAACGCAATGGAAGCCTACGAGGTATCGTCTCTTGTAAACTCCGTCGCCAAAAACGGCCCGGAACTGGCCGCTATGAGACTACAAGACAAGGTCAATTTGGGACTTTGGTCGCCTGCCCGTCAGAGCGAAAATGAGTGACACCAAACACCCGGACACTGGAGCCGAAGATATGCACCTTGGCGCACGGCGTTTCAGTTGTTAAAATGTAGTTGGTTTCTTCAGCCCCAGTAGCTCAAAGGATAGAGCAACGGCCTTCTAAGCCGTAGGTTGCGGGTTCGAGTCCTGCCTGGGGTGCCAGCGTCACTCTTGTAGAGAGTAATCATACCCACAGATTCTGTGGAAGACCGGCTGGCCAGCCCGCAGTCCGCCTCCTCCAAACTCTTCTCCCTATTGGAAGCCCGCCAGTTTGAGTTGTACCGCCTCACCCTGACTATCCTTGTATCGGCGATCATCGAATCCGGAAACACCCACTCCGACCAGCCTGAACCTCCTATCCTGGACCAACTCAGATTCCAGCAGGGTCCCGGCGGCGCGCGCTATATCCTCCGAGGACTCCACGGGTTCCGAAAGGGTCTTCTGGCGAGTTAGCGTGGTGAAATCGGAGAGCCGCAGCTTGATCTTCACAGTGCGGCCGCGCAGGGCGCTGCCTCTCAGTCCGCGCGCTACGTCCTGGCTTAGCCTGCTCACCATTTCCAGGAGCACATCGCGGTCCCCGGTGTCCTGTGAAAACGTACTCTCTGAGCTAACCGACTTCGTTTCCCTTTCGACCACAACCGCGCTATCGTCATTGCCCAATGCGAGTGAGCGTATGCGACTCCCAGTCCTTCCGAATACGAGATTGAACCACTCGTCCGTCTGCGACGCCAGGTCTCCGATTGCATGTATGCCTCCGGCGTTGAGGCGCTCTACACTCTTGGGGCCCACACCCCATAGCCGTCCCACCGGCAACGGCTCCAGGAATTCCCGCTCAGAACCCGGCGGAATGACTTTGAAGCCGTCCGGTTTGCCAATATCTGAGGCTATCTTGGCCACCGACTTGCTGGTGGCAACTCCCACGGAGATGGTAAGCCCCAGCTCTTCTTTGACTCGACTCCTGAGCTGGCGTGCGATGTCTACGGCGTCTCGTCCGGGTACAACCGATGCGGTGACGTCCAGGTACGCCTCGTCCAAAGAGAGCGGCTCCACGAGCGGCGTATACTCACGAAAGATCGCCATCACCCGGCGAGACACCTCACGATAGCGGTCGAAATTGACAGGCGCCCTTACGGCGTCCGGGCAGAGCCTGAGCGCCGTCCGCATGGGCATTGCTGAGCGGACGCCAAAGCGTCGCGCTTCGTACGACGCCGACGCCACCACGCCTCGATCTTCAGGACTTCCTCCCACGACCACAGGCCTGTCGCGCAAGTGAGGGTTGTCCAGCTGCTCGACAGAGGCGTAGAAGGCGTCGAAGTCGGCGTGAATGATCTGCCGCATACGTTGCACTCCTTGGAGGTACCATTCTACAACATATAGTCTGCAGCCTCATTCAACAACTATCACGTCGCCATCATGGAGGGCTTTGAACAACATCTTGTTGTCAATGAAGTATTCGACCGCCCTGTCTATCAGCTCCGACTCTTCGTGGCCCGACTTGTAGTGCGGAGCGATACAGTAATCTATCAGGGACAACCCGTCCCATATAACACGTTCATCATACCCCTCCGGCGCTTCATGCGGATCGTCGACGAGATCGATCCCCCGAAGTGTAGGCGCGAGTACGCACACCCCTGCGCTATAACCGGCGTAAACGAAGTCATCATTGCTTCTGTTTTCTTCCAGGAATAGATCAAGCCCGCTCTGGTTCATTGCTCTTCTCAGCACGAACGTGTTCCCGCCAGTAACCCACACCAGACCAAAGTTGGCCATCTCCTCTTTGAGCGACTCAGGGCGTCCGAAATAGAGACGCAGATCAAACCCGACGGCTTCAATTCCCAGCCCGGCAAGAATTTCAATCTCTCGATTTACGGCGGCCTGCTTTCTCTCAGCGTCGTCGGAGACATCGAGCGCATTGAAAATAACCGCTGCTCTCCTGTTATCCGAGAGCATCGATACCAGTTTTTCAGACTCCTTGCCTAATCCGTTAGATGACAAGTACAGCTTCATTGCATAGCCAACCTTCGTATGTTCCAATCAGGTACGCGGATATTCGTATTCCTTGCAGCCATTCCAATTTTAAGAGAAACTAGACGAGAATGCCATGCACAGCCTGCCCGGCACATGGCTAATATGGGATAAGAGGTGACCGATTCTAGTGAGTAAATTGCTGGAAGTCCTGCTGGTTGCAACCCGCCTGGGGATTACGTCCTTCGGCGGACCCATAGCCCATATAGGCTACTTTCGAGATGAGTACGTAACCCGGCGGGGCTGGCTCGATGAAGAGACCCTCGGGGAGCTCGTCGCGCTCTGCCAGTTCCTGCCCGGCCCGGCTAGCAGCCAGCTTGGAATAGCGGTAGGCATCAGGCGCGCCGGGTTTATCGGCGGCTTCCTGGCGTGGCTGGGTTTCACCCTTCCATCGGCGGTTGCCCTGATCCTGTTCGCCTACAGCGTGCAGGAGTTCAGCGGAGAGGTGGGTGACTGGCTGCACGGCCTGAAGATCGTAGCTGCCTCGGTCGTCGCGCTTGCCCTGTGGGGAATGGGAAGGAATCTCGCTCCAGACAGACCGCGCATCACCATCGCCGTCCTTGCGGCGGTCGTGGTCCTTCTGACGGGGGGCTTAGCGACGCAGATGTTGGTGATCGCCGGCGGAGCGGTCCTCGGTCTGATATTCCTGCGTCCCCCGGAGGCGCAACCGCGTGGCGAGACCGGCCCCCGGGCCGGAGCCCGCGTCGCCGCGGTGGCGCTGATACTATTCCTCATTCTCCTGCTTGCCCTTCCCGTGGCGAGTCGTCTCACGGACAATACGCTGATCGCGATGACCGACAGCTTTTACCGGTCAGGGTCCCTTGTATTCGGCGGCGGCCACGTCGTGCTGCCCTTGCTGGAGGCGGAGGTCGTCCCGCCGGGTTGGGTGACAGAAGACGAGTTCCTGGCGGGATACGGCGCGGCGCAGGCTGTGCCAGGCCCGCTGTTCACCTTCTCCTCCTACCTGGGTACAGCGATAAATGCCACGACGCCGCGATGGCTCGGGGGCCTGGCGGCCCTCGCGGCCATATACATGCCATCCTTCCTGCTGGTCATGGGAGTGCTGCCCTTCTGGGAGCGGCTAAGGGGATTCACCAGAGTCAGGCAGGGACTGATGGGAGTGAACGCGGCGGTGGTAGGTCTGCTCCTTGCCGCGCTGTACGACCCGGTGTGGACCGGCGCAGTCAAGACGCCGGAGGACTTCGCCCTTGCGGCGGGCGCGTTCGCGCTCCTGGCGTTCTGGAAAGCGCCGCCGTGGCTGGTCGTCCTGCTGACAGCCGCCATAGGCGCGCTGATTGCACTCTACTAAGACTACGGCTTACGGCCCGCCAACCCTGGACCAAGTGGGCGCTCTCCCGCTCTCCGTGCCGGTTGCGCGCTTACGGCGTTTAGGATCGTGAAGGAGGTATGCGTATTCCCAGAAGCAGCAACGCTCCCGATGCGTTGAATACTGCCAACCCGATGAACGCAAGCTGGTATGATCCAAGGGTATCGTACATCAACGCGGCAACAAGAGGACTGATGAAGACAGCCGCGCTGCTTATTGGGTCCATGAGCCCGGCCAGGCGAGAGAAGTTCTCTCTGCCGAAGACCTGGGCTCTCAGCACGGTCATAAGGGTGCCGCGAGTCCCAAAAGCGACTCCGAAGATGGTCGCGAATACCATCACCTGTGCCAGAGATGTGGCAAAGGCCAGAATAGTAACCGAGATTCCCTGGAAAATAAACGCTACGGCCGTCACCTTTCGTGGTCCCAGCCAATCGCCCAGGAAACCTCCTATCACCCGGCCTACCGCTGCAACCCCCAGGGTATAGGACAGTATGCCGGCTGCCGCCAGCTCATCCAAGCCTATGTCAACCAGCGCCGGTATCTGGTGGACCTGGAGCGCGCCCCATGCCGTTATTCCGGCGGAGTGGGACAGGGCGAGGAACCAGAAGCTGCGATCTCGCAGGGACTGGCCAACCGTGACGTATTCCTCTACGGCAGCCGCTCCTGAAGCTTCTTGGCTGTCAGGCTGCTTCCCGTCCGGCAGGTATCCGTAGTCCTCCGGCCGGGCTCTCATCACGGCCGCCAGGGGAAGGCCGATGATAATGGTAACGATTCCTACGGCAAGCGTGGTTGGGCGCCACCCTAAATATAGAATCGACCAGGTAAAGGCGGGGATCAGCAGCGCTCCCAGGCTCCCGCCCAACTGATAGATGGCGATGGCTCTCCCTCGCCAGGAATTGAACCAGTTGATCAGTACAGTGACTATCGGCAGGAATCCCGAAACGCTCTGACCCAGAGTTATCAGAAGGAATGATGCGTAGAAGTGGTATAAGTTCTGAGACAGGCTCAAAAGTATGAAGCCCGCCCCGAATACGACCCAACCCCCCATCATGTACCGGCGAGGCCCTATCCAGTGTATGAGATACCCTTCGAGTGGCCCCGTCAATCCGCCTTCAAGTCTTCTGAGGGAGAATGCGACCGTGATAGCGGTCCGCGTAACCCCAAACTCTCTCTGCAGTGGCAGGAAGAGCGCCTGGGCGCCGGAGTTGAACACAGCCGACTGGATGGTGCTTACCAGCGCCGCCGCGGCAACGATCCACCATCCATAGAAGACGCGTGGCCGTTCCGAAGGATCTGATGCTAAATTGGTAGTAGGCCTTCCACCCTGGCTGCCTCTACTTGGAGGGTCGGGGTCCAAAGGTCTTCACTCTCTCCTATGGAGTCCTCTGACTTAGAGTCGGCAGAGGGTTTGGGATAAGGGCGCGTCCATAATTCAATGTAGCCCTTGCTGCAAGAACAATACCACACTTGGTATCCAGCTGTCACCCTCGAGAACGTACTCCAACTACGAGACACCCGCTGACGGCTTCTCACCCACGCCAACCGAATATATAATCAAGCAATGTCTTCTAGTTTAAGTCAAGGGATTTCCGCGCCCTGGACAACCCGCCTTCCATTCTTCTACGGATGGGTCATCCTTGGAGTTACCGGGCTGGGCATGTTCACGTCCGGACCCGGGCAGACCTACACTGTCTCCGTTTTCGTGAACCCCATAATAGAGGATCTCGGGTGGTCCAGGACGAGCGTATCAGGGCTTTACACCGCAGGCTCGCTCACGGCGGCAGCAGCCATGTTCTTGGTGGGACGCCTGCTTGACCAGTACGGCGCGCGGGTGGTGCTGCCGGCCGTAGTGGTCCTCTTTGGGTTCGCCCTGATATTTATAGGTCAAGTGTCTCAGCAGTGGCACCTCTACGCGGGGTTCGCGCTTATCCGGATCCTGGGCCAAGGATCTCTTACCCTGATTCCAACCACCCTGATAGCCGTCTGGTTTGTCCGTTTTCGAGGAAGGGTGATGGCGTTGAACTCCCTTGGGGCCGTGGCGAGTCAGGCCGCGTTCCCCCCTCTGATACACCTGCTCATATCAGCCTACGGCTGGCGCAGCGCCTGGGTCGCACTGGGGCTGACCGTCTGGCTGCTGATGCTAGTGCCGGCGATCCTGCTGGTCCGCAGAAGCCCGGAGTCCATAGGGCTGCTTCCGGATGGAGACGGCGTTCCATCTGAGGGACAGATATCTTCAGCCGTGACAGAGGAAGTCAACTTCACCCTTCCTGAAGCGCTCAAGACCCGCGCCTTCTGGCTGCTGATATTCGCGGGGTCCTCCCAGTCATTGATAGGCACCGCGCTCGTGTTTCACCACGTGTCCGTTATGGACAGCCTGGGTCTGAGCACAGTGGTGGCCGCCTCAGCGCTCAGCGTAATCGCTCCGGGGGCTTTGTCCGGGACCTTCATAGCGGGTTTCCTGTGCGATAGGTTCCCCAACAGGTTCGTGCTGGTTGGCGGGCAGCTGGTTCTGGTCTTCGCTATGCTGCTGACCTTCGTAATGGCGCTCCCCTGGCACGCCATACTCTACGGGTTCTCACTGGGTCTGGCCGGCGGTACTCTAATGACCACCGCCGCGGTCATCTGGCCCAACTACTTTGGGCGCACCCACCTGGGTTCCATACGAGGAGTGGTCACCGCGGGCATGGTGGCATCCGCCGCGCTTGGCCCTCTACCTTTTGGCTTTCTGTTCGATATCTCGAACAGCTACACCATCGCCGTAGCCATATTCCTTGCCCTCCCCGCAGCGTGCGCGGTTGCGGCGTTTGCGGCAACTCCGCCCCGTAGGCGCGCCTAATATCCACGCGCAGGATTGAGATGTAATGGACACAAATTCGGACACCAAAATCGGACACCACCGGATGATTGGTCGTTCTCTGGTCGGACTCTGCAAGGACATCGAAGAACTCGCCCAAGCCGGTATCGGTAAGAGACGTGAGACGCGCCCTGCTACACACCCCGCCCGGTTGCCAGCCCTCTTTTCACCGTAGCCGCCGCGGCGAACATCAATGTCGCGACCAGAGCCATCGCCGGCCCGGATGGCAGGTCGGCGTGGAAAGAGAGGTAGAGTCCGGCCAACGCTGACACCGCTCCGACAATGGCCCCAATCACCATTACGCCTACGAAACGCCTTGCCAGCAGGTACGCCGTTGCCGCGGGCGTGATGAGCATTGCCATTACCAGAACTATCCCGGCGGCCTGGATGCCTATGACTATGACCAGCGCAAGAAGCGCAAGGAGCACGTACTCCACCAACCCCGTCTTGATTCCCACTACGGATGCCCCCACCTCGTCAAAGGTGGTGTAGACGAGCTGGCGGTGAAAAGCGTACAGCCCCACCAGAACCAGGGCGGTAAGTCCCAGCGAGATGTAGACGTCCGTTTGGGACACGCCCAACACCTGACCAAGGAGCAGGTCCTCGATGTTGACGTTGACGTTGGTGGCCTTGGAAAGCATCACAAGGCCCAGGGCAAACATACCGGCAAAGATGATGCCTATGGACGTGTCCTCGCTGATGCCTGTTCGCCGGCTGACGGAACCCATCAGCAGGGCTATCAGGATTCCGGCAGGCACTGCTGCGAAGAAGGGGCTGATTCCCAACAGGAATGCTACCACCATGCCAGGCAGGACTGAGTGGGCAAGGGCATCGCCCATGAAAGCGCGCCCGCGCGTTATGACGTATGCGCCGAGAATGGGGCACATTATCCCAACCAGGACCGAGACCACCAGCGCCCGAACCATGAAGCCGTACTGGAATGGCCCTGTTATGTAGTCCATTACCCCCCTTCCTCGTGTGAGTGCGCGGCGTAGTGATCTGGGGTGAACTCGATGCCGTGGGAACCGTAAAGCTCTTCCAGCACCTCCGCGGTGAACACCTCGGCGGGAGGGCCGTAGGCGCAAACGTGGTGGTTGATGCACAGGCACTGGTCGAAGCGTTGGGACAGGTTGGTGAGGTCGTGAGTCGCCAGCATCACCGCTTTGCCCTCGTCCCGCAGGGATTGGAGGACTTCCACAATCCCTTCCTGTGCGCCAACGTCCACGCCGCTGAACGCCTCGTCCAGCAGGATGACGCTGGCTTCCTGTGCAAGCGCGCGGGCTATGAAAACCCTCTGGCGCTGGCCGCCGGAAAGCTCGGTAAGCAGGTCGGAGCGATGCTCCCAAAGTCCAACTCGCTCCAGGCACGTCCGGACCATTTCCTTGTCCCTTTTGCCCGGCTGGCGGAACCATCCAATGTTCCAGGTGCGCCCCATAGTCACCACGTCCAGCACTGTGGCGGGAAAAGCCCAATTGATCAGGTCGCGCTGCGGAACGTAGGCAAGCGCGCCCTTCTCGGACGCCGCGCCGTGCAGTTCAACCCTGCCATGAGTTATGGGCAGAGTCCCTGCAATCGCTCCGAATAGCGTGCTTTTGCCCGCGCCGTTGGGGCCGAGGACGCCCATAAGGGTGCCCTCGGCCACGTCAAAAGTGACGTCGGTCAGGGCGACGTGCCCTCCGCGCACGACGGTCAAATCCTCGACGGTTATGCTCGGTCCTGCAATAGCCATTCCTGAGTCCTCCCCTCTGGCTCGAATCCGACAGGCCCGGGATACGATTGCATCACTTTAGAGCCTCGACTATCCGCTCTACGTTGGTCCTGAACATATCGATGTAAGTCTCCGCGCCGCTGCCCTCAGCGCCAAGAGAGCCTGAGTAGAGCCTGACCAGCCGCGCTCCGGTCTCCGTCGCCACGGTCTCGGCCAGCCGCTCGCTCACCGTCGTCTCCCCAAACACCACCTTAGCGCCGGATTCCTCTACATCGTGTATCAACTCGGTCAGGTCTTCAGCCGACGGCTCCGTTTCTGTGGTCGTGCCCAGAATGACCCCCACTACATCGAAGCCGTACTGGAGCGCGAAGTAGCCAAAGCTGTCGTGAGAGGTCACGAATAGCCTGCTATCCTCCGGAATTAGGCCCACCTGCTCCTCCGTCCAGGCGTGCAGCTCGTCGAGTTGAGCGTTGTACTCAGAAGCCTGGCTGCTATAGACTCCGCTGCTGTCCGGGTCAATGGCCGACAGGCGAGCGGCTATCTCATTAACCGCTGTCTTAACGCGTAGCGGGTCAAACCAGAAGTGGGGGTCGTAAATGCCGTGGCCGTGGCCTCCGTGCTCCTCCTCGCCCTCACCGCCAAGGTGTTCGATCTCCTCTATCGCTTCCCCGATGTCCAACTGACCTGCCTCAACCTGGTCGAGTATTCCTCGCACCATGACGGGCGGTTCGCCTTCTTTTTCTTCATCGCCATCATCTTCGACGCCTTCCATCAACTCTTTTATCTCTTCCAACCCCTCTTCCGGGCTGATTTCACCCTCCTCCACCTCATCTACAATATGGGCGAGCGACTCCAGGAATTCGATGTCCTCGGCATGAGTCTCTGCGAACTCTATAGGATCGATAAGCTCGCCCATCTCAACTATGCCCGCTGGGTCACGCGCCGCGTTCTCTAGCAGCTCCTTGAGCCATGACTCCTCGAGGCGCAGACCTACGCTCACTACAAGGTCGGCGTCGGCGATTCTGGCAATGTCCTGAGCGCCAGGCTGAAATGAGTGAGGATCTGCGCCCTCCGGAACCAGGCTGAAGACCTCAACACGGTCCCCACCGACGATCTCAACCCAGTCCGCCATGATGTTTGTTGTGACCACTACCTGAATAGGAGTAGCGGTTTGTGCAGGCGGAGCTCCTCCTGAGTCCTCGGAGCATGCCGCCAAGGCCAGGAGCAACGCGACTGTTGGGAAAGCCGCTTTTGCCAGTCCGGATATCCAGCTATTCATACTCAGTCTCATAATCAGCCAGATTCCCTCCGTGTTCTTGTTTGTGCCTATCTAGGTCTATCTTAAAGAGACTTAATCTCAGCTAATGTATGGCACTCTCATTCAACGCCGCACAGTGCCTATCGGGGACGTCCGGAGAGGTCTGTCGAAGTATTGAGGGTTTCCTTATGATACTCAGTCTTAATAATACCCCCCGTTTTACAGAGGCGGGTTTCGGGATTGCTCAATTCTTGCAGGGTTACGCCGGCCTGTCAACCCCGTTGGTTTTGTGCTCAGCCGGTGTGTGAGATACAAGTGCATTGAGATTGAGTCTGAATAGTGTAGTCTGCAGGTGAGACAACCCTGGGAGTTGCTAAAATTGGTCTGTTATGCCAACATATGACTATGAATATCGGAGCGTTTGAAATCCAGGAACCCCTTCCGGAGTTGAGAGACCCCCACGTTCTTTCCCTGCTGGTTCCGTGGGTGGACGCCGGCAGCGTCGGCACCCTTGCCCTGAGCAAGCTGGAGACCCACTTCGACTCACAAGAGCTTGGCAAGCTGAGCGCGCCCGGGTCGTTTTTCGATTTCACCCGCTACCGTCCCATCACCCACACCGTCGAAGGCCAGCGCCTTCTGACCATCCCGAACAGCCACATCTATTACACCCGCCAGGATGACGGCCCCGATTTCCTTTTCCTCCACCTGCTGGAGCCTCATGCCAACTCGGAGGAGTACATAGGGTCAGTGGTGGAAATCCTGAAGCGGCTCAAGGTCAAGCAGTACTGCCGCATCGGTGGAATGTACAGTTCCGTGCCGCACACGCGGCCCCTGCGCGTGACCGGGTCTCCTGGCATTGAGAAGATGGAGAAGCTGAAGGGCCTTGTGACAGCCCGCATGTCGAACAACTACCAGGGGCCAGTAAGCATCATGGGCCTGATAGGCGACGAGTTGGAGCGGGAGGGCGTAGAGACCCTCAGCCTGATGGTGCAGCTGCCACACTACTTGGACGTGGAGGAGGACCACGCCGGGGCCGCCCGCCTCCTGCAGGTGATCTGCGCCCTGTATAACTTCCCCGGCCACCTGGCCGACCCGGAAGAGGGGCGCAAGCAGTATTTGGAGCTGAACGAGGAGATAGAGGAAGATCCGGAAGTCCGGGAGATGGTGGTCCAGATGGAGGCCGCCTACGACGCGAGGGCAAAGGCGCTCTTTGAGAACGCGCCTCAACCCCCGCTATCGCCCCAAGTCGACCAGTTCCTCCGGGACCTGGACCGGCGCTTTGACGACCGCTAGACCACGCCTCCTTCGGCAAGAACCGCCAGCTCCGCCCTGGTCAGCCCAAGCTCGCCGCACAGCACCTCTTCGTTGTGCTCGCCAACCAAGGGCGCTCTCCTGGAGATACGCCAGGGCGAGCCGTTGAAGACACCGGCGGGCCCGGGGTGCCTGAGCTTCGCCCCCACCTCCGGGTAGTCCACCTCGGCCCAGAAGCCGCGGTCCTGCAGATGCGGGTCCGCCAGAACTTCCTCCGGCGACCGCACAGCGCCCATATTGAAGCCGCGCTTCTGCCCACCGTGGTACACGTCGTCCCGATCCATGTTGGCAATGAAGTACAGGAACAGCTCATTGTCCGTGATGGAGTCCGGATTGCGGAGCTTCTCCTCAAATATGTCGCCGGCAAGTCCCTCGTCCTTCATCCAGTCGCCGAGGATCTGCAGCCTCTCCGAGGTGAGCCTGTTCACAATCTGCGCGGCGACGTTGATGTATTTCCCGTCGGCACACGGGTGCTGGCTCTTGTCCGTAGGCGCGGGAGAGGCGTGGCGGCCGGTCTGCCGCCGCACGATCTGGCCCGTGTAGATGTAGCGAGTCACGGCCGCTTCGGTGGTCAGGGCGCAGGCCTCGTGGACTGAGGCGTCGATGTACTGCCCCTTGCCCGTGACCGTCCGATTAAGCAGGGCCGCTCCAGTGGCCATCATCGCGAAGTGGCTCCCCATGTGCCAGGCCTGCCCGCCGCCGGGAGCGATGGGCGGCGCGTCCGGCTCCTCCTCCTCCGTGTACCCGCAGCCCGCCATCTGACCACCCGCCGCCAAGTGGAGCAGATCGCTGGTCGCGTAGTCCTTCCACGGCCCATCCTGACCAAAGGGGGTCAGTGAGCACATTACCAGTCGGGAATTGTCCTTCTTAAGGTCATCGTAGCCGAGACCCAGGGAAGCCATGTAGCCGGGCCGGAACGTCTCCAGTACCACGTCGGCCTGGGCCGCCAGACGCCGGAACAACCGGCGACCATCCTCGGTCTCCAGGGACAAGGTTACGCCGCGTTTGGATGTGTTGTAGTGCCAGAAGGAGAGGCTCCTGTCCCTGTTGGGCATATCCTGGAAGAACGGCCCAACCGTCCGCGTCTCCTGGCCTCCCGGCGGCTCAATCTTGACGACGTCTGCGCCCATATCGGCCAGCAGTTTGCCGCACCACTGGCCCTTTTCATCGGCGAGCTCCAGCACTCGAATTCCGGAGAAAGGCCCCTCCGGCTCAACGCCGGGCGTATGCACAGGCGACGGCGCGGGGTTCCCTCTCGGGTCGTTGCCCGTCCACTCCGCGGGCGCGTCCGAGTCAATCATCTCCTGCAGATACGGATAGGGTTCCATGCTCATGTCTTTGGGCCAGAACGTGCCGTCCTCGAAGCCGTCTACAAGCTCCTGGTGGCTGATTCCCAGCAGGCCCTCGAAGATATCCTTGTTGTGCTGGCCTATCAGGGGGCCGGAGCGGCTGTTGAACACCGGCGTCTCCGACATCTTGAATGGAGCGTTCTGAAGCGGCCACGAACCCAGCACCGGATGCTCCACGTTCCTGTACATCTCCCGGTGCTTCAGGTGCGGGTCGTTGTCGAAGCGGTCCTGGCTGCTCTGCACAGGCATCGCACGCACGCCGGCCGCCTGGCACAGCTCCATGATCTCGTACTTGCCCAAAGTCTTCGTCCACACCTCGATTCCCTGGTCAAGCTCCTCCTGGTGTTGCAGTCTGCCATCCAGGGTTGCGAACTTGTCAGAGACCGCCCATGCAGGAGAACCCATAACTCCGACCAGCCTGCGCCATTCGTCGTCTGAGAAGCAGGCGATGGCGCACCAGTCGTTGTAGTCGCCGGGAGCGGTCCTGTAGGCGTTGTGTGGCGCTACCGTACGCCCGCGGTAGTTGTTCACCAGCGGTGTACCGGGCCAGTTGGTGCGGTTCCCAGCCGGATAGCCCTCCCGATACGTGGTGCGGCCGTTGGCCTGCATGTCCAGGAACACGGGGCCGTTGAGGGCCACGCCGGTTATCCACTGCGACTTGTCCACATGCTGACCCTGTCCGGTCACGTTCCGACGGTACAGGGCGCTCAGGGCGTAGATTGCGCCGTACATTCCACCGGTATCGTCCATGTAGGACCAGCCCCAACCGGCGGGGGGCTTCCCAGGCAGACCGGACAGATAGGTCAGGCCCGACAGCGCCTGCGCGATGGGCCCCATCGTCTGATAGTCCCTGTTGCGTCCCGTATGGCCAAAGCCGGACATGGAGAGGTAGACGATGTCAGGTCGCAGCTTCTTCATCTCCTCGTAGCCGATGCCCCAATTGTTCAGCACGCCAAAGGCAAAGTTCTCGATGACGATGTCGGAGATGGACACCAACCGGCGGATGAGGTCTATGCCGCGCTCAGTCCTGGTGTTCAGAGTGATGCTCAACTTGTTGGCGTTGGTGTCGCTGAAGTGGCCGTTGGTATTGAGGTTTATTGGAAAACCCTCGGGCGTCCCCTGCCCTGAAGCGATGTTCTCACCTCGCGTGCTGGGATTCTGGGGCCACTCCACCTTGATCACCTCCGCGCCCAGCGCGCCCAGCCAGCGTGTGCACCAGGGCCCGGCCCTCACCCAGGTGAAGTCCAACACCCGTATCCCCGCCAGGGCTCCCGCTTTAGTGGTCGTCGGATCGGCTTGGGTCTGTACCATCTCTTACCTCCTATTCAGGCTTTCAGGCTTCGTCTCACGACGATTTCATCCCCGCCAGCGGTCGGCGCCGCGTTGAACAGGTGATGAAGGCTGCCCTATTTTAGCCTGATTAGGGGCTGGTAGTCGAGAGGAGTTTCCGAGGCCGAGGCCTATTGTGACGTCTCTAAAGTTATCTCCTCGCTGAGATCGGAAAAGTCCGCTGTAAGTGATACGTTGACCCAGCCCGGTTCCTCAATTTCCAATACTCCCTCCGCGGATACCCTCTTAACAAGGAAATCGTCCACGCCCACCCAGTAAACGACATTGAGTTGGCCTTCCACCCTAGAGAATAGCGTGGGCATAGGAAAACCGTCAGCCCAGATTTCCAATGGGACCTTTCCGGCAACGCGATAGACGTTGTTATCTCCCAGTGTTTCTATGCCTTCAATGGATAGATCTCTTATATTGGCCATGAATTTGGCATCTATCAGTTCAAGAGGGTTTTCTGGATCGCGCCAGGTAGTTTGTACCCAACTGCCAATCTCAGGGCTAAAATCATAGGCGGTGTTTCCTATTGTGGTTGCCTCCTCTGTAAACTCAAACTCGCCAAAGGCAGTAAAGTAATTCCACAAATTGACCCGGAACCTGTCCGGCGCTTGGAAATCGATTTTGGAACTTCGGCAAAATGAGTAGCCACTTTCTTCGTCTATGACCGCCAACTCCATTTCAAAGTGGTATGAGTCCAACGCGTTCATAGACTCTTTAGCAGCCTCCAAGACTGCCACGGGCGATAGAGGTGTTTCTGCTGGCCCGAGCCCGGCCTCAGAGGTGGATATGGGAGTGAGCTCGCAGGGATCAGCCGAAGTCTCCAGAGCGGGCACAGTGGCCGGATTCGTCTCTGGTATGAGGTTTGAATCTATTCTCTCCACAGCATTGGAAGGGTATATCTCTTCCTTACCTGTTGTGGTCACCCATACTCCTATCCCGCCTGCGAAGATTACGTTACCGTCGGGCAGCAGGGTTGCCGAGTGATAATAGCGCCGTTCGGACAGGCTTGGCCCCACCGACCAGGAGTTGGTCTCTGGGTCGAAGACCTCAGTTGTGGAGTACACCCCATTACCACTTGCTGTTTGGCCCGTCCCGCCTGCCAGGAGAACGCGGCCGTCCGGGAGCAGGGTCAGGGTGGAGGAGCTCCGTACGCCTTCCATCCCGTTAATGCTAGCCCAGGTGTCCGTGGCGGGGTCATAGACCTTGGAGTCAGAGAACACCTCGGCAATTCTCTCCCCATAGAGATATCTGCCATCAATTAGCTCCAAGTACGTTAGATTCCCTTCAGAATCCATCGAATACCCGGCCCTCGCTCTCTCTGCTAGTTGACCCAGCACCAGCAACCTCCCATCCAATAGCAGGATGGCGTTCGTAGGTATGTAGTAGGGTTCCACGCTGCTAATGGCAGACCACGTATCGGAAGGGGGGTCATATATCCAGATAGATGCCCGCCGGGTATCATTCGATTCGCCCACGCCTACTCCGATAGCAATAATCCTCCCTTGGGGCAAGGGATGGAACCATTGGAATAGGGAATGTTGGTCGAGCGGAGCCGCCTGATGCCATGTATTCGTCTCCGGGTCAAAGACAAATACTTGATTCAAAATCTGGGATGTGCCATCCGCTTCTAAAGCGTTCACATCTACGCCGACCATCATTACGCGGCCATCTTCCAGCACTACCATGTTGCGGGGCCATGGAGCCACCGAAGGCATTGGCGCTGGTGTCCATACGTCTGTCTCCGGGTCCAGGATGTATGCAACACCATCTACCAGTTGCTCCGCTCCCTCGATCGTTCCGAGACCAACAAACAGCGCCCTCCCGTCGGACAGCTTGACCACTGAGTGAATTACTTCTAAGTCTTCCTCCAACCCAATAGACGACCACGTATCCACATCAGGGTCGTAGATCTCAATGGTATTCAGGGGGGAACGGACTATAACATTGTTGTTGGCTATGCCGGTAAATCCACCGCTTACCAGCACGCGGCCGTCGTCGAGCAATAGCGCCTGGTGCCCATATCGCGGTAGCGAGAGGAACCATTCGGGTGTCGGGGTTGGTGTAACGGCCGGTGTAGCGGTCTGTGTCGGCACAGGGATGGGCGTTGGCGGGACCGGTGACGGCGTTGACTCTGGTGCGGCTGTTGGCGGGATCTGTGTAGGCGTTGGAGTGCTGTCAGCCTGCACGGACTGAGGCGTCTCGGTCGGTGGCGCGGGCGTGGTACCCTCGCTGCATCCAGACATAAGTGCCACAAGCACTAAGCCCAGCAGCCCCGTGCACACCAATAGTGTCCGAGTGTATATGTGTAAGCCTCTCGGTACACCAAGCATCATCATTCTGTCAACCCATTTAGTGGCTATAGCGCTCGAACCTACCCCCGCGCCCGTCCCTCCCTGGCTTTCGTCGCCAGTTTACTCTGACTTGCAAAAGTTAACTATAGGACAATTTGCGGTGGACGACTCAAGACTTCAGCAACTTAGGCAAGATAGACAAAGCTTTGGCGCAACACTACGGCTTTACGGATTAGCAGTCTGACTTCATAATTAACTACGCCGTCTAGCTCAGTAAAGGGAATAGGGATAGGACCAAGGACAGGGAGGCCGAGATGGAATTGTACCAGTTAGACTACGTTCTGCACGAACCCTGTGAAGAGCAGGGGTGGCTCTACATGGCAGAGATACCGGAACTGCCCGGATGCCGAGCGTGGGCGGATACCGCCGAAGAGGCCTTGACCGAACTTTCTACAGTGGCCAAACAGTTCATTCTCTCTTACAAGGACCGGGGCAAATCCCTTCCTGCGGGGATAGCCCCATCTCTGGCCGGGCGGGGCAGGATCTCTGTGGCTGTATGACATACAGAGAACTAACGAGAAAGCTCACAAGGCTTGGATGCGTCTTCGACCGCCAAGCAGGAGGTTCGCACGAAATCTGGATCAACCCAGCCAACAACCAGGAAACCACCGTTCCAAGACATGGCAATCGGGACTTGGCCACAGGAACAGCACATGGGATTCGAAGAGACCTGGGCATCAGCAGACAGGAATTCGACCAGGCTTAGAATTCGGACAGCCCTAGGCAGGAGTTCAGCAACACTACATCAGGTGAACCAGGATCGGCCCTTAATCGAATCGAGTAGGGTCAAGAATGAAACTTCATTACTAACTAGGAGCCCGACAGCCTTCCTGTCACGAGTACGGCGACTCTACCCCCGCGACCGGCCCGGCTTTCGTCATCAGTATACTCTGACTTGCAGAGGTTTACTACAGGAGAATCAGCGGTGGCCGACTCAAGACTCCAGCGACATGGATAAGATAAGCAAAGCTCTCGTGCAACACTACTGCTTTACGGATTAGGAATCGGACTTCATAATTAACTACGACGTGAAGCTCAGCATAGGCAAGATAGGTAGGGACAAAAACACCAAGGCGGCTGAGGGGGCGTACTCGATAGGCTTAAGAAGAAGAGAAACACAGGTCTATGAAGACAACCCGTTATTTCGATGAGCAGGTGCGCCGCAAGCGGCCCTATATCGAATTGACGTGGTGCGCGCAAGTCGTCGCTGCGCCGCTCCACTCGGAGAAGCAGGCGGACGGACGCTTGCGCTTTTGGGGAGAGGTCACCCCACCCGGCGAAACCGCACCACGCTATCTGCGCGTCATAACGCTGGAAGACGGCGAGACTATTCATAACGCATTTTTTGATCGAAGCTTTCGGAAGGAGGAACCAGCATGAAACTCCATTACTATCCGGAGACCGACAGCCTCTATGTCGAGTTCAACGCCAAGCCTGGGGCGGAAACGATCGAGGTCACTGAGGGGTTGAACGTCGATATAGATGCTGATGGCGAGGTGGTTGGCTTCGACATCGACCAGGCATCCCGTCGCCTGGATCTGCACACGCTGGAAACCGAGGCCCTGCCCCTTCACAGCATCAAGGCGGGCTGACCAGCCGTTGGGAAGGCCTCCCTTTCGGCCCCACTTCCGCCATCAGCTCAATGGCCGATTGCGCCATTTGCCTCCCGCCAATTGAGTACGGCGAGATGACCATGTCTGCGCCGGCCCTCTGCAGCTTGTCTTCCGCATCCGCCCTGGATGCCCTTGCAACGATCCGCAGGTTGGGGTTCAGACCTCGGGCCGTCAGGGTAATGTATACGTTGTCGGCGTCGCTTCCCGTCGCGGCCACCAGGCAGTGCGCCTCTCCGACGTGGACCGACAGCAAGTCCTCATCCTTCGTCGGGTCGCCCTCTACGCCAAGCAACCCAAGCTCTTCCGCCGCTGACAGCAGGGCGAAGATCATCGCCGCTTCTTGAAGCAGCGGCTTCAACAAAAGGACAGGCCGCCCGGAATTGAGCGGCCTGTCTGGGTCTGAGACTCCCACGAGGTCCCGGAACCATATGATCGAATCACTCTAGCTGCTGGGGTCTTTAACCTTCCGCAGGTACGGCTTGACCGTCTCCCAGCCATCCGGGAACATCTCCTGAGCCGCTTCGTTGTTCACCGCAGGAACTATGATCACATCCTCGCCGCTGTTCCAGTTGGCAGGCGTCGCCACCCTGTGCTCGGCGGTGAGCTGGCAGGAGTCAATTACCCGAAGCAGCTCGTCAAAGTTGCGACCGGTGCTCATGGGGTAGGTGAGGCTCATCTTAATCTTCTTGTCAGGGCCTACCAGAAACACCGAGCGGACAGTCTGGTTGTCGGCGGCCGTTCTGCCATCGGAGGAGTCTCCCTCTTCCGCCGGCAGCATGTCGTACAGCTTGGCAACCTGTAGGTCCTCGTCTGCGATGACCGGGAAGTTCATTGGCGTACCGGCAAGCTCTTCAATGTCGGACTCCCAGCGCTGCTGGTCCTCCACTTTGTCCACGCTCAGGCCTATCACCTTGCAGCCCCGCTTGGCAAATTCCGGGTTCATCTTCGCCACGTACCCCAGCTCCGTTGCGCACACGGGCGTGAAGCTCTTGGGATGCGAGAAGAGCATAGCCCATCCACCCTCCATCCACTCGTGGAAGTTGACCGTCCCTCGGCTGGTCTTCGCCGTAAAATCAGGCGCCGTGTCATTGATGCGTAGCGACATTGTGTCACAAACCTCTCTTCTAAAATTGGCCGTCGGCTTAGATTGGCCGCAGCGCCCATAGTATAGCTATCCCGCCAAATGTGGGCAACTGCGTAAGACCTGGCAGCTTCCCTTTGAAGGACTTCCACCCCACCTACTCGCCCTAGACGTTGAGTAGGCGCTGTGAGACTTCCCTTGCTTCGTTCAAATCCGCTACAAACTGGTCTTCGGGAACACGCTTCAGGACGTTGAGCGACAGAAGGGCGGTCTCCGGCGCGCCTGTCAGCCCCATCACAATGCACTCCGTGTCTTCAGCTATGGCGATGTCGATCATCTGCTCCACCACCAGAGCCGCGCTATCGTCAATGGACACGGTCCCGGAGAAGTCCAGGATCACTATCTCATGTTCCTGAATGTCCAGGCTGATGGCGTTGATCAGCTTGACGGATGACGCCACGGAGAAGCTCCCCCTGAGAGCTACCAGGCCCACGCGCGCGGAAAATTCGTCCACATCATCACCGTCTTCCTCAGTCATCAGGAAGGTTTGGTCGCTCAGGGGCACGGACACCACGTTGTCTAGCTCAAGGCGCTCGAGCTGCCGGGAGTAGGCCATGCCAGCAGCTATGAGGCCCACGACCACGGCGGTGACCAGGTCTACGAATACCGTGAGTCCCATTGTGATCACCATCACCAGAAGGTGTTCCCTCTGGACGCGGTGGATACGGGTGATAAATCGCCAATCTATGATGTCCCATCCGACCTTCATCAATATGCCGGCAAGGACTGCGTGAGGGATTACCTCGACGTATTTCCCAAGGCCCAGGACCAGCGCCAGCAGTATTGCTGCGCGCAGCACTCCCGATACCTGTGTACGGCCCCCGGCGCGTATGTTCACCACGGTGCCCAGAGTAGCCCCGGCGCCAGGCAGACCCCAGATGAATCCCGCAATCATATTGCCGATACCCTGGCCTATCAACTCGCGGTCAGGATTGTGGCGCGTACGGGTAATCGCGTCGGCTATCAGCGATGTAAGCAGGCTGTCTATTGAGCCGAGCAGCGCAAGGGTCAGAGCCGGCTGGATCGCGCTAGTCAGCAGATCGACTGAGATCACGGGCAGCTTCAACTCAGGCAGCCCGGTTGGCACATTACCAATGACGGGCGTGTCGGTAAGCCACAGGACTCCCAGAGCAGTGCCGGCGATAAGCGCCGCCAGGGTGGGAGGCAAAACCCTGCGTAACCTGGCCGGCCACACTATTCCCACGACAAGGGTGGCGGCGGCGATGGCAAACGCGCTGATGTTGACGTCCTTTACGACATCCGGCCAGGAACGGACCGCTGCCATCGGGCCGCCCATCGCGACGGACGCGCCCAGAAATGGCAGGGTCTGCAGCAGAATTATGATTACGCCGATGCCAGACATGAACCCGGATATGACGGAATACGGCGTAAATGACACGAACCGCCCTATCTTCATCACACCCAGTAGAATCTGGATAAGGCCGGCCATGATGACCACCGTAAACGCCTCGGCGAGGTTGTTCGCGTAGCTGGTGACTATGACCGCCATAGCCACTGCCATAGGGCCGGTTGGGCCGGATATCTGAGATTTGGTCCCGCCGAACACCGCGGCAAAGAATCCCACCGCTATCGCTCCGTATATGCCGGCGAGCGCTCCAAGGCCGGACGCCACTCCGAAGGCCAGCGCCACCGGAAGCCCCACCACGGCCGCGGTGATACCACCAAACACGTCCCCGCGAAACGTCTGAAGATTGTAGCTAAACCTGAAGGGCATCTATGTCCTGCTCACACACAACCGTTTCATCGCGGTTGCATAGACTAGGCTAGCTCCATCAATGCATCAGACCGTTCCGCAGACGGAGTGACGCTCGCAGGTTTGAAGATACCATCTTCACTTGTATTGCAGGAATATCGCCAGAGTATCATAACCTCTGACAATAATAGTAACCAAGAGGAATCCTTGCGAGAATTCCCCCAAGTATGGTACAAATCACGGAGGTTGCGGTTGTAGATGCCGGTAGTCCACCGGCGGGATTCTTGAAGACGACTTGCTACCAGAGGTGTCCGAAATCGGTTAGGAGGCAGGCATGGCTCAAACCAGTCAAGCAGAAACAGCCGAAGGAACCGGGACGCCGCGAAGCGCTCAGGCACATCTCTCACGCCTCTACCTCTGGGCCATCGGCGTAGCTGTAGTTGCGCTAGTGCTGCTGGCAAGCCTGCTGATGTGGGGCTCTGAGATGGATTTCCCCACCAGGCTGTCTCTTGAGACCTCCAGCGACGGCTCAGTCAGACTTGAAAGGACAATCCGTAAGGAGGCTTCCCGCACCATTGACGATGCAGTTGGCTGGATGACCATAGAGGGAGCCTGGCTCTTCGACGGGATAAGCGACGCCGTCAACTTCGCGCTGGTTCGCATAGAAGGGGTACTCAAGTGGTTGCCGTGGCCCTCCCTCGTGGTCGCTCTTGCCTTGCTGTCCTTGAAGGTGGGTGGACGGTATCTCCTGGTATTTACATGCATTGCCCTTCTCTTTATGGGATTCATGGACTTGTGGGAGAACACCATAGGCACAGTCGCACTCATGATTGTGGCAGTCGTTATAGCGGTGTCAATCGGCTTTCCGCTAGGCATTCTAGGAGCGCGCAGCCAAATGGCCGACAGCCTGATGCGTCCCATACTGGACGGGATGCAGACCATGCCCAGTTTTGTCTACCTGCTCCCGGGCATCCTCTTCTTCGGCCTGGGCAAGCCCGCTGGCATATTCGCCACCATAATCTACGCAGTCCCACCGGTAATCCGGCTCACCAATCTGGGCATACGCCAGGTGTCTCCACAGGCCCTGGAAGTCGCCCGGGCCTACGGCGCATCTCCCCGCCAGATCCTGGCCAAGGTCCAGATTCCAATGGCGCTCCCCACTATAATGGCCGGCATCAACCAGACCACAATGATGGCGCTGGCGATGGTGACAATAGCAAGCCTTGTTGCCGCCGGAGGACTGGGCGACAATGTTAACCGTGCGCTTCAGAGGAACGAGCCCGGCAACGGCCTCATCGCGGGTCTGGCTATCGTATTTCTCGCCATCATAATCGATCGGTTCACTCAGTCGGTGGCACGCGGCCGGCAGGAAGCCTTGAGAAGAGTAGCGGGCTAGCATCTAACCCAGGGCAATGGCATAATGGGTGCTGCGAGGGGTAGTTCGAAGAGGAGAGACTCCAGACTCTGCACAATTAGGAGGAACACAATGACTGTCAAATACAGGTTATTCGCATTGATAGCATCGATTGTGGTCGTCTTGGCCGCCTTGGCCTGCGAAGAGGAGAAGGAGCCAATCGTCTTCAGCGATCTGAACTGGACCAGCGCCCAGTTTCAAAACCGCGTTGCCCAGTACCTCGTAGAAGAGGGCTACGGCTACACAACGGACGTCGTTTTCGGCGCCACACTCCCTCTGCTCAACGGCCTGCGAAACGGCGACACCCAGGTGACGATGGAGATCTGGCTCCCCAACCAGGAAGAAGCCTGGACAAGCGCCGTTGAGAAAGGTGAAGTGGTCCCCATAGGGGAGAGCTTGGGGGAAGACTGGCAGTCTGCCTTCGTCATACCGGCCTATCTCCAGGAGCAATACCCCAACCTCGATAGCATCGAGGACCTGAAGGACGATAAGTTCAAGGAGCTGTTCGCCACCTCTGAGACAGGTGGCAAGGCCCGCCTGGTATCCTGCGTAATCGGCTGGGCGTGCGAAGAGGTCAATGCCCAGCAGATCGAATCGTACGGGCTGTCCGACCACATCCACATCATCAGCCCAGGTGACAGCGCGGCTGCCAACGCAGACCTGTACGGCGCCTACGAGAAGCGGGAGCCCTGGCTTGGCTACCAGTGGGGCTCCAACGATCCCACCGTAGAGCTTGGCCTGGTTCGGTTAGAAGAGCCGCCGTACAGCGAGGAATGCTGGTCCACTACCAAGGCTTGCGCCTACGGCCCCGCCAACATAATTGTAGCGGTGCGTCAGGATCTCATAGATAGAGCCCCTGAAGTTGTCGACATACTGCGGGCCTGGGACATGAATATTGAGCGCTACCTGGAAGTTGGGGTATGGCGATTTGAAAACAAAGACGCCAGCATCAACGACACCGCCCTCTGGTGGCTAAACGGCAACACCGACGTATGGAGCAACTGGGTCACTAACGACGCCGCGGATGCCATCCAGGAGGCCCTGGACGCCAACGAGACACCCGACGGCTGGCCGACAGGGTAGTACACCGGATACGCACCCCATAGACTACTCCTTCAACCAGGACTCTAAGAAGCCGGACCTGCCTGAGCAGGTCCGGCTTCTTGCTTGCCAATCGAACGGGTGTGCGATAGCATTGTGTTAGGCCGGAAAGCGACTCGAAGTTGCTAGGATAGGTATGAAAATGAGTTTGGAAAACGACCTGATAGATATCGTTAAGCATTACTTTTCTGCTGAAGGCATCAGTTACGAAGACGAAGGAGGTGCCAGTGACTTTGCGACACGATATTTTGAGATGCGCACCAGAAGGATTGGTCCACAGCCGCGTACTGTGCATTTCTCCGATGAGATCCACGATTCTCTAGGTGCCCTTGCCCGTGAGAATGACGAGGATAATAGAGAAAAGGCACTAGATGCTTGGCAGACAGCTTTTCGAATTTGGTATCTACTTACTGAAGGCCAGACCGTTCTGCCATACCTGAGTGAAAGGGTTAGCAATTCAAGGATCCAAGACTGCATTCTTTGGGATTACGGCATGCACCATTTTCATCTCAGCTCTCAGCTCGGCGAGTCTGGGATTGTGAAAAGATCAGATTACATTCTTCTAGTGATAGTGACAAAAGAGGCCGCATACTTTGTAGACGTAAGACTTCATAGGGATCTGACAAAACTCCGCTGGGTCAGACAAGACCTCCTCAAGATTGTAGATTCCAACTGGCCGGATTTAGTCAATTCGCGAGTGCTTCGAGGGGTGAGAGGCACTTCCCTTACAGAGGACCAAGAAAGAGAGCTAAGAAGAAAAAGGGCTAACTACGCTCGGGCGTCTGGAGGTAAGGCCATCGCTCCGCTCGGCGGAGGAATGATGGCTGATGGCAGTAGCGTTACGTGCAGGTGGTGGGGAATGAAGCTTGTGCACGAGCTTAAGTGGCACGAATCATACTTGCAAAGCCATTCTGGAGAGGTAACGGCTGCATTTCAGGCTAAAGGATTCAATGCTGGTTCCGAAATGCAGTTTCAACTTGTTTCTTTGGACAGCCTAGAACTATCCCCAGAAGCCATTGAGTCGTTGCAGACGGACGATTATTCAAATAGAGACCTACATCGAATGGGTTTTGCGATCGTTGAATCACAAACGAGATTGCCGATTCGGTTGTTGTAGAGATGCGGTCGTGTTCTCTTTCAACAAAGACGTCGCCACCGGTGTTGTAGGGGCGGTTCGCGAACCGCCCTTACAGGGAAAGTGCGAAAGCAGTCCTAGTGTCCTGTATCCGTAGTTCCTCGCATTATTCGAGGGCTTTCTGAAAGGACAGAGAATCGGATTCTTGCTCAAACCAGGGTAGTGGATCAGCATCGATCACCCCTTTATTTGCCAATGTACTTTGGTTACACCACACTAGCAGCCTGTCCGAGTAACCTCTGATGCCCACGACTTGCATAGTGAACGTGGTGATTGTATACGAATAACGTTTGCCATACCTTTCCAGTAGTCTGGTTACGTGAATGTTATGGCATATATCGTCTTACTCGGACAGGCTGCTAGTGTCCTGTATCCGTAGTTCCTCGCATTATTCGAGGGCTTTCTGAAAGGACAGAGAATCGGATTCTTGCTCAAACCAGGGTAGTGGATCAGCATCGATCACCCCTTTATTTGCCAATGTACTTTGGTTACACCACACTAGATTGATATCCCAGACCAACAATAGCACCCACATATGACCCAGAACGACGAGCTACGACAAAGAATTTTAAGTGGCAGGTCTGATGCTAACATCCGCTTCGATGACCTGCGGCTTTTCTTGTCGCGATTGGGTTTCGTTGAAAGAGTACGTGGAAGTCACCACATTTTCAGGAAGGAAGGCGTCCGAGAACTGATAAACTTACAGCGTGACAGGAGTCATGCCAAGTCCTATCAAGTGAGACAGGTAAGGCAGATAGTCCTGAGACACCAGCTTGAAGAGGTAGACTGATGCACAAGTACGAGATCATCATCTATTGGAGCAATGAAGACGGAGCCTATGTTTCCGAAGCGCCGGAGCTTCCGGGTTGCGCCGCCCACGGCGACACACAGGAGGCGGCTCTGAAGCACATCAACGAGGCAGTAGCTCTGTGGCTTGCAACGGCAAGGGAGTTCGGAGACCCTGTTCCGGAGCCAAAGGGCGAGCGCTTGATGCTGGCGTGACTCCCCTACCTCCACCTACCCCCCGCGCTCCCCTGAGCCGCGTCCCCACATCGGATGGCGAAATGATGGATTCGCGCCCGTATGCCACGACCGCTGACTCGGTGTTGCTACGGCCACAGCTTCCACCGTCTTCGTTGCCGGCGCGGGAGGCTGCCGGCGCACCGGCCGGCTCGTGGTCAGGCCGTTGAGGTGGCGCGCAAGATCCAGCAGCGCCGCCAGGTTGTGCACCGGCAGCAGATCGTCGATGTACGGCGTAGCGGCCTGCATACCCCGGGTCAGGGGCTCGTAGTCCTCCGCCCCGGCCAGCGGGTTGAGCCATATCAGACGCCGGCAGCTACGTTGCAGGCGCGCCATCTCGTCGCCTAGCGCTTCCGGCTCGCCGCGGTCCCAACCGTCCGACACTATGAGCACGATAGACCCCCAGCCAAGCGTCCTACGCGCCCACTTGAAGTTGAACTCCCTGAGCGCCTCCCCAATGCGCGTCCCGCCCGACCAGTCCGGAACCGCCTTTGCGACCTCACCCACGGACTGGTCTATGTCCCGCTGCCCCAACTGCCTAGTTATGCGCGTGAGCCGGGTAGCGAACAGGAACGCCTCCACGTGGTTCTCCAGCCCCTCATAGAGGCTGTGAATGAAGTGGAGCAGCATCCGCGTGTACCGCTCCATCGAGCCGCTCACGTCGCAGATAACCACCAGCCTGCGTGGTTTCTCCTTACGCCACCTGGTCCTCAGGTGCAGGAGCTCGCCCCCGAACTGTGCGCTGTCCCTCAGCGTCCTCCGCATATCCAGCGCAGGCCCCTTTCCCCGCTCCTTGCGCCGCCCTCGACGCACTCCGGGATTCCACTGCAAAGAAGCCATCAAGTGCCTGGCCTGCAGCGTCTCCTCCGGCGTGAACTCCGCGAAGTCCTTCTCCCGTAGCACCTCCCGCGTGCTGAATGTACGCGTCAGGTCGATGCGGTCGTACTGCTCCTCCGGGTCCTGGGTTTCTGCATCAGATTCGCCTGTCGACTGTCCCGGCGGTGGAGGGCCGGCCTCCACTCGTCGATAACGTCGCTGTTCGCCCATAGAGCGCAGGTCGAGCGACGACATTCGATCCTTGCGCTGGCGCCAGAACACCTCAAAGGCCTCGTCGAAAATCGGAAGGTCGTCTTTCCGGTGCACCAGCAGCGTACGCAGCGCCGACCACACGTCCACCCGGCGCGATACGCCGATGTCCTCCAGCACACGGATCGCGTCCAGCATCCGCCCTTCGTGGACGTTCAGTCCGAGACGTCTGAGCAGGTAGCCAAACAGGAGCAGGTTATGGAGCAGATGGCCGGATTCGACGCTAGCCACGCCTGCCACCGCGCCTCGTGCCGCGCTGCAACGCCCGGTTGAGCAGGGCGCGTGTCTGCTCTCCCCTCACCGTCTGCACGTCCTCCCGGTACTTCAGCATGACGCCCAGCGTGTCGTCAATGACCGAGGGGCTAAGCTCATTCTCGTTCAGGCTCACGAGCGCCGCCGTCCAGTCAAGGGTCTCTGCGACACCCGGCACCTTGTACAGCTCCGTTCCCCGCAGCTCCTGAACGAAAGCTGTCACCTGTTCCGACAGGTTCTGCGACGCCGCCGGCACCTTGCTCCGCACTATCTGCATCTCTTTATCAAGGTCTGGGAAATCGATCCAGTAGTACAGACACCGCCGCTTCAGAGCGTCGTGGATTTCACGCGTACGGTTGGACGTGATCACCACCACCGGCGGCTCGTCCGCCTTGTATGTCCCAACCTCCGGGATGGTGATCTGAAAATCGGACAACATTTCAAGGAGATAGCCCTCGAACTCTTCGTCGGCGCGGTCTAGCTCGTCGATCAGCAGCACCGTCGGGCCGATGCCCTCAAGCGCCTGCAGGAGCGGTCGCTTGATCAGGAACTCCTCGCTGAACAGCTCCCTTTCCGCATCCTGTCGGTCGACTCCGCCGGAGGCCTCAAGCAGCCTGATGTGCAGCAGTTGTCGGGAGTAGTTCCACTCGTAGACCGCCTGGCTCACATCCAGCCTCTCGTAGCATTGCAGCCGTATCAAGCGCGCGCCAAGCGCGGACGACAGCGCCTTGGCCACCTCCGTCTTGCCAACGCCCGCCTCCCCTTCCAGGAACAGCGGACGCTTCAGCTGCATCGCCAGGTATACGGACATCGCCAGGCCACGGTCGGCGACGTACATCTCCTTGCGAAGCGCGGCCTGCAGCTCGTCAACCGAAGCGGGCATGGAAGCGACGGGAGTTTGCTCCAACTTCTGCGTCCTCCTGGGTACTGCGCCTGTCTCTTATGCTCCGGTTATGTGCCGCCGAACAGGCCTTAGCCCGCGCGCGACGCGGCGGTTCCGAGAGCGCGGCGCAGATACACCGCAGCCATCGCCTTCCGGTATTCCTCTGAAGCGAAGATGTCGCTCATCGGGTCGCCTTTGAAATCGCCTGCCAGGGCCGCAGCCGCCACGTCCAGCACGCCTTCGCTCAGATCCGACCCCGTCAGCGCCTCCGTACACGGACAAGGGAGACCATACTGCAATTTAGACGGGCGACGTGCAGGTCATCGTCGTCTGGCGCTACCTGTTCGCCGGGCGTCACAGGGAGCTCGGCAGCCAAGTGGTACAGATCGCCGGGCGCGCGTCAAGGTGGGACGGGAATGCGACGTGATATCGACTGAACAGAGCGCCGTACGGTCTGGCGTGACCCTACCGCCTTCCCATGGCGGCACTGACTGGAACTTCACCGGGACGGCCTACTGGTTCATTGTGGGAGGAGATTGTAGGCATAAGTGGTGTCCCTCCCTCCGTATGCTACAATTGTGACCACAGTTGGCATACTCAGGGAGGCTCATTAGACTAGCAACGATTCTTGGACGGAACTGCCTGCGGCACCGTCACGCTTGTATTGCCAACAATCGAACTGAACTATCCAGAGAATGTGCGAGCGCGATGTGTCCGCTCATGCTTCAACACCTATAACAATGGACCATAAAAACTACTGGCCCTTCGATGACCTCCAATCGGAGCGTCACTTTCGAGAACTCATGCGGAAGCTGAAGGAGTCGGCCGATGGAGGAGTAGCATTCTTCGGTGCCGGTGCCTCCGTACCTGCAGGTTTCCCGACTTGGGAAGACTTCCACAAGAAGTTTCTGGCACACTTCGGGGCTCAGCCCGGATCCGATTCGTATCAGGCCATGCTCATTGATGTCGATTACCACACCAACAGGTGTCCAGCGAAGGCTCTTGCCTTCGTCAAGGATACGTTTGCAGTCCCCATCTCTCACATCCCGCCAGTAGTAAGACTGGCTCGTGCAACGCGATCGTTCCGCTATTTCTATACGACGAACTTCGATGAGGTGCTATTTGAGGTGGCTGCCGGTGAGAAAGTTTCGGTCTACCCCGACTACATTCCCATGGATGCGCGATTTGTGTATCTGCATGGACGCGCATCCACCGCCCAATCGATCCACGAAGAACTAACTCTGGGATTGACTGGCTACAGAAAGGCATATGATGACTCGGTAGGAGCCTTCGCCAGAAGGAAGCTTAGCATCCTTGCGCCCTATCCAGTGATCTTTGTCGGATTCTCAATGAATGACCAGTTGGTCACCCAGTCCCTAGAGGACATTGCTCGCGCTGCTAGGTATCGTCAGGTGACGCCCATCGCCGGCGGTGCTGTGGAAGCAGTCTCGCAACTCAATTGGTACATCTTATTAAAGGCGCCCATACGGGCCGACCCTCGTCGCGACGAAAAGAAACGCTCGCGCGAAAGTTTACTGAAGGAAATTGGTGTTACAGTAATCTGGTACCAGGACGGAGGAGGGCCTGACCCACACCGCAGCATACTGGAAGTAGTGCAGCGAATTCAAAGAGAAAGCAGGGGTTTGACTGTGTCTGAGAACGATCCAGATTTAACAGAGCGACTCATCGAAGCTGAAGATCTCGCATCTGTGGACTCTCCAACGGCGAATCATATCAGGCGAGCAAAAGCGATCCTGGAAGGGCATCCGAGCATAGCTGCCGCCTTTGTAGATAGGGTCGACGGACTAGACTGGTTTCGCGGTTTACGTGACGCGGGTAGTCTTCAACCCGAGGCAAGTATCGCCACCGCGGACGGAGAACGACGGGCTCCCTACTGGCGACCAGTAGGTCTGCTACAGCGTGTGGCCATGTTCGCCCCAAGTGAGGTCAAGAGCTTCCTCCTAAGTGTCGAGACTGACAACTGGTTCGCAATCCGGCAAGCGTTTGCGATACTTGAAGCGCTCGATGAAGCCTCTAGCGAAGATCTTGCAGCGCACTTCGCTGACTGGGCTGTTAGAGCAATGGCTGTGGACACTCAACTCCTGCTAACGGTATCGCAAACCGCCCAAAGGCTGGATCAAAGTGGCAAACGTAAGGCTGCGCAGAAACTGGTGGAGGCCACCATCCTGGAGCTCACGAAGGTCACTCACACACTCTCCGAAGGAAGTGCGGCCCGATTTAGCGAAGCTGTCGCGCCGATTTTAGCCGGCTCTGAATCCGGCCTCAAGACTCTGGAGGACGCGCTGACTACTGCGCTTGTGCGCCAATGCGTTACTCCTGAGAAGGATAATGTGAGGTACTCGCGCCCTGCCATTGAAGCTCACCGAATGAACCTACCGGAGCGCTCAATTGTGGGCCTTTTGATCGACGTCACGCGCGAAACCCTGCTCAAGACCGACGATGCCGAAGGGCGCTCCGCCGCCATCGCGACACTCCTGCGGTCTCAATGGCCAACGGAGCGAAGAATTGGGATCGCTCACTGCTTCCTTCAGCGCTCAGATCTGCTCGCGAATGAAGCAGACATAGTCACTAAAGAGAATCTCGCAAACCCAAATCTCTTTCATGAGTTGGCGAAGCTAATGGCGGACGATGTGGAAGATCTATCCGATCAGGCGATGCAGGTTGTCAAGGACTTCGTAGAAGCTCTCCACGAAGAGATGACAGAAATCCAACGATATGAGTATGTGCTATGGGCGTCGATACTTCCTGCTCAACTCCTCCCAGAGCCTGTGGAAGAGGAGGAAGACGAGGACGATCCCGAAAGGCGCCTGTTCCGTGACTTCTATAACAGCCGTACTTTCACACCCGGCGCTCCCCTAGATAGAGCGAGCTTCGCCGATAGCGCGGCAACGTTGAACGCCGACCAACTCCTAGACCTTGTGAGAGAACCCGAAGCTGCTGGCGTCAGAGTTACTTGGAGACATAGCTCGGAGGCGATGTGGACCCTGCTTGCCGAATACGCGAAGGATCAGGGTACACTATATCCTCTGCTGAGAATCAGTGTGGGTGACCTCGGCAGGGATGGGATGTGGAGGGCGATCGAGTCAATGCCTGAGATCGCAGGAGACGATCCGGTACGCTGGGAGGAAGTTTTCGACTGGGCTGACAGCATTGTGCCTGCGGTGGCAGCAGACATGCTTTGGCCGCTCGGATTACTCGTGCAAAGTAGCGCGAAGGCGGCACCAATCGGATTCAGCGAGCGCGTTAGGGCTCTAGCCATGGGTTTGGTCGAAAAGGCGAAGAGGACCTCAGAACTAGATTCGGAGACCAGTGACGTCTCTCTTTTGCATGGGTACTTGAACCACCCTGCTGGGAAGGCAGTGCACGCGCTCTTTGAGCTTGTCCGCCGTGAAATGGCCGAATCCGGGGAAACAAGAGAGAGCCGCGAAGAGATTCCTGAGTGGTTCGTCCAGGCCGTCTTGCAGCCGATGGCAGGACAGTCGATGGCATTCGGAGTCGACGCATGGATTGGCCTTGGGAGATTCTATTCGCTTCTGTTGGGGCGGGCTCCTGACGCCGTAGCGTTCGTTGCCTCGCATCTGAGCTCCCAATCGTCGGAGCTGTCGATAACCGCAACCGGGTTCTGGTCGGGGTACTTGTGGGCGCCCTTGGTCTCATCGGACGCACTGCGGCAGTTGCATGAGGCGTATCGTGCGCACGCACCTATCCTAGAGCAGGAGGGGGTATTAGAAGACGACCTAAGGGATCAGTTCCTTCACCATCTAGTGATAGGAGCGCTGAGGGATATTCCGGGATATGACGACCTCTTGATGTCCACCCTTGGTGCTGGATTCAGTCCGGAGACACGAGGGTCGATCGCATTCTCGCTGGGCCGCGGTCTGCACGAAGCGGCTGAAGAGCCGGGTTCGCCGTTCCATGGAAGGGCTAAAGACCGGTTTGTTCGATATTGGACTGCACAGGTGGATAGACTCGGCGGCCGAGACGGACCCCAACTGGCGAAGTATCTCCTCTGGTTGAGTGATTTGGACCTTCCGCCGGGTGAGATTGCCGAGCTCATAGAAGCGTCACTCGGACAGGCGGAAAACAGCTTCGACGTGGGTGAAGTCTTCAAGTACTTGGAAAGTCACGTTGAGGAAGATCCGCTCCTGATACTCAGGCTCCTAGACAGATGCGTCGAGTGGTATCGGCTCCATGGAGACTTCTGGCTAGAGAGCGAGGACGTGCGATCCCTCCTATATCGCATCGCGCCACTGACTTCGAGTTCTCCGACTCTCCGTGAGGTAGTCGAGGGATTCACGGAGTTAGGCGCTACATCGACTGCTGACGTACGTCAGCTTCTTTCAGGCGACCAGACCTAGGTCCGGCCACGTCCCGTCAAGTGCTCTGAAAATAGCCTCCTCTAACGCGGCTACCGGCTCTAGTGAGTGGTTCTCGTTTTAGATCGAAGGACGGCTTTCCACTCCTTCAATTTCCTTGTTCTCAAGCATTCTAGGAATATTAGATAGCCAATCAACTGTGCCCCAAGAGAAAAATAGTGCGGCCGCTCCAATAGCTACCAGGACCGATACGCTTATGATCCAGAACCCAGCCGTTCCTTCCGCCGCATACGGTATTGCTGGTAGCAGCAGACCGAGTAGGCAAAAACAAAGAGCTGATATGAAGTGATAAATTGCCACGCGACGCATGTCGCGCTTGAGCTTTGACTCGATGCGGTCGGAAAAGCCTGCCGCTAGGCCGAATGCACCGAAGATTGCCATCACTTGAGCAAGTGTGAATGGCGATCCGCTGGCATAGGGATTATCCACTATGGGATCCGTTAAGAATGAGACGTTCCAAATGAACACGCCCGCATAGACCAATGCCGTTATCGCCCCGATGAATGCAGAAGCCAGTACGGTCACTATAGCTTTGACGAGTAGAGTTGGGTTTGAGATCAGACTCTTGATGTTCACGATTTCCTCCTACGTAGACTTTCAAGCTATGCCCTCCAGTACATTTCGGCATGACGATGCGCATAGGCCTCCCGACAGCTCCGGTCCACTGTCATTCGTAGAGGTTCTTTCGATGCCCGCCCGTTTCACGGCCTTCTCGGACGATAGTACCTCGAATCTCGGCAGGCGTCATAGGTCGCCTGGTCAATTGGAACCAGGTTGTTCCCGGAACCCCTCTGCGTGAAAGGCTCCCGGGCCCGACAGGGAGGCAGGACTCAAACACGAGTCTCCAGCCCTGCGCTTGGGCGATCTCCTTCGTCGGGCGCACTGCAGGCCCGAAGTCCCAGTCCTGGCTCACGATGATGGCGGCTTCGTACTGCCTGCCGTAGGTGGCTCGCGCCAGGTCCAGAGCCAGGCTCGTCCACACCCTTCTCCTACCCTCCGGCGTTCACCCTGCCCCGGTAGACGTACCCCCGCGGCTCCGCAGATACCTGATCCCGTGCCAGAACAATTGAGAAGGGCCGGAGGCCGGATCTGGGACGCCCGTGTAGAAGCGAATCTTTGCAAGGCTGCGGTCGGGAGTGCTGGACACCAAGGCCTGCGCGAGCTTCTCCACGTCGTAGCTCGGCCAAGCATACAGAAACGACGATCCAGAGATCCAAGCTCTCCGTGCCAGATGATAGAGGTTCTGGCCATCTATAAAGACGATAGTGCGCACAAAAACACCCGCCCAAGCATACGGCCGAAGGCCACGATCCAGCGGGCGGGGAAGAACTTGGAATCAAGTTATCATCTGGAAGGCGCTACGTCAATCCTTTGTAGGGGGTCAGGAGATATCGAACAAGACCTCCTTTCCCGTTGCATTAGTTTTGATCCAGTGGTGATAGAACTGGTCCGGGGTCTTGTAACCCAGGGCTTGATGGGGACGCACCGTCTCGTAAGTGCGGTTACAGGCTAGCAGCCCGTCTAAACCCTAATCCACCGAAGGAGTGGGTCGGGTCAGCGTTCTAAAGCGGCAAGAAGGTGCTCCTCTGAATCTGGGATAATGGTTTTGTAACGGCAACCCGACCCCAGAGAAGGAGCACCCAATAGATGCTACCACGCAACCACCTCGACCGCATCCAAGTCGCCTTCGACGATCACCGCCTGGTGGACAATGCCGGCCTACTCCTCCCAGCCACCTTGGCCCTGCACCTCGGTCTTTCCCAACTGGTACAGCAGCGCCTGGACCTGGGTGATGCGCCGGGCCGGGCCAACACCGGCGACAAGATAATGACGCTGGTCGCCTCCGCGCTGGCTGGCGGCGACTGCATCGACGCCGCCGATGCGCTGCGAGCCGGTGGGACGGCCGGTGTTCTCGACTGCCTGGTCAAGGCGCCATCCACACTGGGCACTTTCCTGCGCAGCTTTCGCTGGGGCCACGTCCGCCAACTGGACCGGGTGAGCCGCGAGTTGCTGGCACGGGCATGGCAGGCCGGAGCCGGACCCGGCGACGCACCCTTGACTATCGACCTCGATCCCACCGTCTGCGAGACCTACGGACTGGACAAGGAAGGGGCGCGACACCATGGTTACACCGGCAAGCGGGGCTATCACCCACTGCTGGCTATCGCCGCCAGCACCGGAGACGTGCTGATGGCCCGGCTGCGCGAGGGCCGCGCCAACACCGCCCGCGGCGCCGCCCACTTCCTGCGTGAGACGGTGGGGCGGGTGCGCTACGCCGGGGCCAAGGGACAACTCACGGTGCGGGCCGACAGCGGCTTCTACGCTCATAGCGTGGTATCCGTCTGCCGCAAGATGGATGTCCGCTTCTCCATCACCCTCCGCCAGCACAAAAGCCTGCGCAATGTCATCGAGGCCATACCTGAAGATGCCTGGACGCCGATTCCCTACTGGATGGACGGCGCCGCCGATGTGGCAGAGACCACCTATATCCCCTTCCAGAGTGAGCCCGACGCCGCGTCGGTGCGGCTCATCGTCCGGCGGGTGAAGCCCACGCCCGGTTCCCAGTTGGCCCTTTTCGCCACCTACAGCTATCACGGCTTCATCACCGACCGCGATGGGGAGATGCTCGAACTGGAGGCTGATCATCGCCGCCACGCCGAGATCGAGAATGCGATACGCGACCTCAAGTACGGTGTCGGACTGAACCACATGCCGTCCGGCCGCTTCGCCGCCAACGGCGCCTGGCTGGCGGTACAGGTGATGGCGCACAACCTGGCCCGCTGGACAGCCCGCATCGGCCTGGATGAGCAGATCGTGACCACCAAAGACCCTCAGACGACGGGTCTTCGCACTAGCCGGACGGCTCACCCGCTCGGCACGCCGCCTCACCCTGCATCTGCCACAGCGCTGGCCTTGGGATACCCAGTTCAGTCGCACCCTGGCCCGGCTGCGAGCCATTCCACTCCCAGCCTGACGGCGCCCTCCGCCACTGACCCAACGTCCCCGCAAACTGAACGTCCCCGCAAACTCGCGCCAGTCCGGTCCGCGAGCGCCTCTTGCCGTGTCCTATCACGCCATCTCCCTCACCACAGCCACTGTAAGCCGCCATCGGCGCCCCCAAAAGCGCCTGCGACCGCCGCCAACCTCCCATCTACCCGAATTCGAGCCCGGACCATCGCTTGTGTAACTTCCTCACCCTCCTTCCAGTGTCCTCACCCTCCTTCCAGTGTCCTCACGCCGTCCATCCGTGTCCATCGGTGGATTCGGGCTAAGGCCAAGGGTGGGATTGGTCTCCCATTGCCCGTATTCATCCTACTACTTGCCGTGGAGGCAGGAGGATTCGCCATAGCCAGCAATTGAGCAACTAACCTTAGTAACACGACACTAGGAGCAATTGCTGACTTACGCTCGGTCATATTGTAGGATATAACTTACTACTACAGGGTTGGAGGAGTGCCGTGCAAGCGTATTGTATGAAGTGCCGGTCCAAGAGGGAGATGAGCAATCCACAGGCCATTACGATGAAGAATGGCCGGCCGGCCACTCAGGGAGTTTGCCCAGTCTGCTCCACAAGAATGTTCCGCATAGGCAAAACTCCATAGTCCGCTGGTTCCCGGAGACCGCTGCCAATAGCCGTCGGAAAGAGCGTCCCGGTGGTAGGCGATGTCCCCGGCGGCTTCCAAGCGCTTGCATGAACTAATCTACCGGCCTGCTGACTCGGATTACTGCGAGTGGGAGGATACCACGCCGATAGAGAAAGGCCGCGATGGGTGCGCCGGCATGGCACTCGGGCTGGACTCCCACCGATGGAGACGGACTGCGGCCCAAGTCATAGAAGTCAGAGTTTGCCCCATGCCGGGCAACCATTTCCGCAATAAGGGACCCAGCCGTTTGCGGGACATCAAGACATAAGACATACAAGGAGGAGCGTCATGACCGGGGAACATGACGGGATGGACCAGGGGAAGCCATCGGATTACTACCTCGAGTTCCGCAGGATGATGGACGGCGTGGGTCACGAGGGCCTTCCCCGGATGATCGAACATTTGACAGCGGAGATTGAGGCGAACCCTTACGACACGGAAGCCCTAGCCGCGAGGGGGCTAGCTTACAGCGAGCTGGGGGACCACCGCAAGGCGATAGAGGACAACGGCGATAGAGGACAACGGCAGGATCATAGCCCTCGATCCCGACGATGCGGGCGCCTACTTGGACAGAGCCCGCGCCCATTCCGAGCTGGGGGAGCACCGCTCGGCGGTGGAGGACTACGACAACGCCATCCGCCGGGCTCCCGGCAATGCCGTGGCGCACTACAACCGGGGGGCGTGCAACGCCGAGCTGGGCAACCTGGCCGGAGCGGTCAATGACTTTGACGTAGCCATCACCCTGGCCCCCAACGATGCCGACGCCCACTACAACAGGGGGTTGACCTATGCCTCGATGGGAGAGCTCATCCGGGCGGTGGAGGACCTCAGCAAGGCAATAGAGTGCAATCCCAGCTTTGCCGTTGCCCACTACCACAGAGGACTCGCATACCGTGACCTCGGCGAGCCGGATAAGGCGCTCAGCGATTTCGACGCCGCTATAGAGCTCGAACAGAACTACGGCCTCGCCCACTACGCCAGGGGAATCACCAAGCTCAATCTTGGAGCATACGAAGACGCGCTCCGTGACTTCGATGCCGTCATCGGCCTTGACCCCGACAACGCCTCCGCGCTCCGCAACAGGGGCGTCGCCCTCGGCGGCCTGGGGCGTTACGACGAAGCGATTAGGGACTTCGACCGATCCCTGGGCCTCGATCCCAACAACGCTGAGACCATCACGGCCAGAGGGCTCGCCCGCACCCGCCTGGGGCAACACGAGCTAGCGATAGAAGACTACACTAGAGTCATAGACCTTGACCCCCGCAACACAGCCGTCCTCTACAACAGGGGGATGGCCCACATGTACGTGGCCGGGTACGAGCGCGCAGCTGAGGACTTCAGCGCAATTATCGAGATCGACCCGGACAACGCCGCCGCGTACATGGCGAGGGGATTCGCCCGCACGGCGCTGGGGGATCACAGTGGGGCGATCAAGGACTACGACAGGCTCATCGAACTCACCCCGGAGGACCCGATGGCGTACTACACGAGGGCGTACGCTCACTCGGAGATGGGTGAGCCCCACAGGGCGGTCGAGGACTTCGGGCGGGCCATCGCCCTCGACCCGGACAACATCGAGTCCCTCCGCAACAGGGCGGCTCTGTACGGAAGCCTCGGCGAGCCGGACAAAGCGGTACAGGACTACGACGAGATCATCCGCCTCGAACCTGACGACGCGGACGCTCACCACGCAAGGGGGTCTGCGCTCTTCACCCTTCGCAGATTCAGCGAGGCGGTTGTTGACTTGGACAGGGTCATCGAGCTTGAGCCGGACTACGACGAGCCCTACTACCAGAGGGGCGTTGCCCGCATGGAGCTCGGCGAGCACCGCAGGGCGGTCGAAGATTTCGACCAGTTCATCCGCCTGAATCCCGACGACCAATTCGTCCGCCACGACAGACAGCTCGCCATCGAGCTGGCGGAGGCGGATGAACGGTGAACCGAATGGCGACGCCTTAGCACTGCCGCTCGCATGTGAGCATCGAGGTTGCACTCCCTTCTGTCCACGCCTCCAGTGTATGGAAGGCCAGTGATGGATTCGGACAACAAGAAAGCCCGCTCACATGGGCGAGCAGGGGCAGCCTCCCTATTCATACGATGGCTGCCCCTGTCTCTTTGCGGCCTAGTGTCCCGGGCCGACCGGCTCATCCCCCTTACCCCACTCTTACTAAATACTGAACGCCCACCATGAAGAGGTTTAAGCGCCACCCGCCTCCGGCTGCGCCAACATACAAGAGATGCCAGGCGTCACGACAGGCGTAACCGACACCCGACCGCGGCTGTCGTACCCCGCACGGTACGCATACTCCACCTTCGCGCCCCAGGGCACACGACCGCCGACCCGAATAGCGCCGCCTTGGCCCTGACCCGCCCCTTCACCGGCCCCACGCACCACCACTCCGTGCCGGTCACCCTTCTTCCAAGCCAGCACCTTCACCTCGGCGGGCACAACCCGCTCCTCTCTGGTCGGCCTAAACAGGACCCCGTGAAGCTTCTTCAGAACTCCCGCCGACGGAGTGGCCTTGCCGGACATGATGTTGGAGATGTGAGCCGAGCTGACCCCGGCCCGCCGGGCAACCTCGTTCTGGCTGATCCCATGAGCGTCCATCCGGCTCCACAGAGCTTCCTGGTCAACACAGGCGCGCTTTGCAGGAGCGACCTTGGCTGGTGCCTCCAGCGCAGACTCGACCCGCGCCTGGACCTTGACGCCCATCCTCCTACGGCCCCGTGACACCTCCGTCATGTAGCCGTAACTCACCCCCACACGCTCGGCCAGGTCCTTCATGCTCATGCCCAACTCACGAGCACGCTCACGAATAAAGCTGCTCTCCCCGCTCACCACGTCCCTCTGGCGGTAGACGAGTCCCTGACCGGGGGCCTCACCCAACGCTGCCAATGCCCTGTCCCGCATCCTGGTGGTCCACCGCCTGCGCCCTGATGCAAGCAGTGACAGGTATCCCCGGGTGACACCCAGTTCTGCCGCAAGCTCGCTCATCGTCAGCCCGCAGCGCCTCGCCGCGGCCCTGAGCTCACTCTCATAACCCGCTGCCGAGGTACCCTTGGTCCTATTGCTCATAGTTGCCGTTGTCATCTCTACCTCCTACTTGTCTTGTTGCCTTGGATGAGCCCGTTTGCGGGCAAAGAAGAAGGGCCGACTCCGTATGGAGCCGGCCCTTGTGTATTGGGGCTATGTTGTGGTCGGGGCTTAGACGCCCGTCAGTGTTTGAGCCTTGGTACCCTGCGCCGAGACATCAACCTCCGGAGCAGCAGCGCACCGATGCCCAGCCCGACGAGGTGCAGTGCGAAGACCTCAACATCGCCGGTAACCGGCGGTAGTCGGAATCGCAGCACAGCGAAGCCGACCGTCATCGTCAGCCGCCTGCGCCGCGGGGCGATCCCGCCGAAGCCCGCTGGAACACTCTTGACCCTTGGAACCGTTGCCTTGATTTCTATGACGCTCATTGATGTCTCCTTTCTGTTGCTGACCCGTGCAGGCATCCGTGGCGCGGGTCGTTGGTGATGAGGCTGACTAGTGACGCACTCCATCCTCGGTCGGATGCCGGAAGCGGGAGACGGAGTGTGGGTGAAGAAGGCGCAGCTCGCCCAGGGTCACATCACGGGAACCGTCTCAGGGGGAACTACTGAGGCGAGCGACCGGCCTGAGAGCTGGTCATAGAACAGCGCGGGCGAAAGTAGGCGCAGCTCGACCAGGGTCACATCACGGGAACCGACTCAGGAGAGCTGCTGCTACGTGGGGGATGAGGAAGACGCAGCGAGACCCGGGAGCTAGATCGATAACGTCCTGGGATGCTGCGTGCGAGGGAAGCGGCCAGCCTGCGAAGACCTCATCGCAGACCGGCGCGTGGTGAAGCTGCGGCCAGTTCCACAGGAACCATGCCGCAGACGTGAGGAACCGGCCAGTGTGCAGGGCGCACTCCGACCAGAGCCTGCCCCGTACTCGATACGGGGGTGTCCGAGGGGCCGAAGCGGGAAGCGCTTGGGCCGCTGCGAATGTGTCCCTCCGGGGCGGCCTTCGGGAGAGCGCAATGCTCGATCCCTCCGGTCAGTACCCCTGGGCGGCTATTCGGAGAGCGCGGTGCTCGATCCCATGCAGCCGGTCCCGGATTCGGGGGACGGGAACCCTCCAGGTTTCTCGGCGGGAAACACTGGAAAAGCCTGAAACTGACTCCATTATTGCCGAACGCCCGTGCGAAAGGAAGGGTTTGGCGTCGCCTGCGCCCAAAGCGTTCTGTCCAGTTCCACGAAACCCTAAGCGCGCCCCTGAAAGCGCCTACTGGCGCCACACATTCAGGGTGAGGATGCGCCTCGCCAACCGTCTCCAGGCCACCGCCCTTCGGACTTCGCGGAGGGTCTCCCGTCGCCAGTTGAGCTGCGAGCTCCGCCACAGGCCCGTCAGGGGCATAGTCTCCGGCGGCAGCGTCAGCCCGTGCTCCTCCAGCATGGCCACCTCCAACTCACGCACACGCAGCTCGACCTCCAGCCACGCCAGACCCCTGCCCCCGGCGGAGTGGGTCCTCCACAGCCTGCGCCACTCCTCGATGAGGGGCCACGCCTCGCCGTAGACCTGCTCGTCGTCGGGAGCCGGCTCCTTCGTCACCAGCTCGGGGTACAGTCGCCTTCCCACGGTGTGCCGCTCCGGCCTTCCGACTTCCTGCGGCGGTTCGGACACCGCCTCGGCGCCCTGGCGAGTCTTGGGCTGGTCCGCCGCACGCTCCATCCGCTTCGGCGCCCTGGTCCCCTCCTCACGCAGAGCCTGAACCGCCTCCTTCATCGCCGTGTCGGCATCTTCGAGGCCGCTTCGGAGTTCCATTTCCAACGCGTCCACCCGCCGCTCCAGGGCACTGATACGGTCGTCCGGTTGAGCGCCCGGTTCGTCACCCTCCGCCGACCGTTGCCGCTCCAGCGCCTCGCGGACCCGCCACGACATCCCCTCTCCGTCCATGCACGCCCCAACCGTCCTGGGGTCCAGGCCCAGCTCCCTGGCCGCCTCCACGCGTCCCTTCTTCCTCACCATGTCGTGCAGCAGCGCCCTGAGGCTCAGAACGTGCTCCTCCTCGGCGTCCACCCCGTCGGACACTGACCGCTCACTCGATTCCATACGTTTCACCCCTTCTGCAACTTGCTGCAACCTGTGTTTCCGCCGCAACCGGCCCCTGACAAAAGGTGTTCGCCGTTCACGTCCTGTAGGGGGCCGTTCCCCCCCAAATCAGCTTTGCCGACTACCCGATCTGCAACTTGCACACAGACTCGATTCCCTGTACAGCCCCATGACATCACGGCGGCCCCTCCGTCTGTAATCCCCCGGAGGGCACCTCATCGATGTACTCCCCTCAAGGTCACTACATCCGTGTAGTGCCTTCCAGGGGATAACCCTCGGCTTCCCGACTCCCCAGACTCGATGGCAAAACAGACGGCCCCATCAGCGACGAGGAGGCGAAAACATGGGAGCGCAATCGACCGATCAACGGACCCTCGGCAGAGCCGGAGGACGCGCCAGAAGGCTTCGGCGCCTGGCCTCATGTCCTGGAGAGGACTGTCCGGTAGGGGCTGCATACCCGGGATTCCGGCCTTCTCGTCCAATTGCTTGCTCCGATGTAGCAGCAATGCCGGCCTCCCTCTGGGCGGTCTCCCTTTCAGTGACCGGAACCAGCCCATTCACCAGAGCGCTCGCAACTACGGCTCCCACCTCCCTCTTTTGCGGCCATTTCACGTTCAAACCTGCCCCAGACCGCCCTCCTGGGAGTCGGCGCAAATCCCTGTACACGGGTATGACAGCACATCCCGCCCATTTCCGCCCATGGCCCCAAAAGGGAGGACTCGCGCGTCCTCCCAAGTGCGGCATGGTGTCCCGCCTCACGGCTCCCCACACTCGATTGCAATCAGACGGACGGTGACAGCCCGATGCGGGCTCACGCGAGCCCGGCGAAGAGAGCGATGAACGACAAGAGCAGACAGAACGGGCAACCGACGCCCGAAGAGGACCTCTCCGAGTTCGGCGTGGTCAGGGTCATCTCCAGGCCCGTCCCCGACGCCGAGGACAGGCTGCGCCGTCTCTTCACTATCCTGCTCAAGCCCCCTGACAGTGACGGGCACGCTGCGTCCGAGAAGGACCCGCCCCCGGACGACCGGCATGTGGATAACCACCTGGAGGCTGAAATCTGATGCGGTCCGAGTCGTCCCCCGACCGTCAGAAGCCTGCGCCGAGGGATTCGGCTCTCAGCCACGACGCCCCATATCGGGCCGTCTTCGGAGACGTGTCGAAGATCATCGACGCGGCCAGGGAGACGGCCGCCCGCTCGGTGAACGCCGCCATGACCGCCGCGTACTGGCTCGTTGGGCGGCGCATCGTCGAGTTCGAGCAGTCGGGTGAGGACAGGGCCGAGTACGGAGCCGCGTTGATCGAGAGCCTGGCGCAGGACCTGACCGGGCAATTCGGACGGGGCTTCTCCCGTCAGAACCTCCAGAACATGCGACTGTTCTACCTTTCGCATCCGCCCGACCGGATTCGCCAGACACTGTCTGGCAAATTGAATCGACCCTCTCAAATGCCGATTCGCCAGAAGGCGTCTGGCATATCCGAAGCTTCCTCCGTCGAAGAGGGCTTCCACGACCTTCTGGCGGCCTTTCCGTTGCCCTGGTCGGCCTATGTACGGCTCCTGTCCGTAAGGGACGAGCACGCCCGCGAGTTCTACGAGACCGAGGCGCTGCGGGGAGGATGGTCGGTCCGCCAGCTAGACCGGCAGATCGGCTCACAGTTCTACGAGCGCACCGCCCTGTCCAAGAACAAGGCCGCCATGCTGGCGCGGGGGCAGAAGCCCAGGGCCGAAGACCTCGCGCGTCCCGAGGAGGAGGCCAAAGACCCCTTCGTCCTGGAGTTCCTTGACCTCAAGGACGAGTACTCGGAGAGCGACCTTGAAGAGGCGCTCATTCGCCACCTGGAGACCTTTCTCATGGAGCTCGGAGGCGACTTCTGCTTCATGGGAAGGCAGAGGCGGCTGCGCATCGGCAACAGGTGGTACAGGGTAGACCTGCTCTTCTTTCACCGGACCCTGCGGTGCCTCGTGGTCATCGACCTGAAGATCGGGGCGTTCACCCACGCCGACGCCGGGCAGATGCACCTCTACCTGAACTATGCCCGGGAGCGCTGGGCGCGGGAGGGCGAGAACCCGCCTGTCGGACTCATCCTGTGCTCCGAGAAGGACGAGGCCCTGGCGCAGTATGCCCTCGATGGCCTGCCGAACAACGTGATGGCTGCGGAGTACCGGATCACCCTGCCGGACGAGGCGCTCCTGGCGTCAGAGCTCGACCGGACGAGGCAGGCGATGGAGACGTACGGTTCATCAGCGGCGGGGGCTCCGACGACGACCGCCGCGTCGTCAGGTGACGAACCGGAGGATTGAGCGGGACACTGTGGGGAACGCTGGCAGAACGGGAACGCGTCTTGACGCCCCACATTCATAGTGGCGACCTCGCGAGCGTCGGACCGCCGTAGACTTCTACGTCAGTGCGTCCTACTATGAATAGCAATCGAGGGTAGTGTCTCAGTTTGGGTGTGGTGGAGTACGCCTACGGGTGGGAGTGGATTCTTGAGGAAATCGAGAAAGGATAGGAGGTTACTATGGCCCTTGACACACCGGATATCTACATAATTGAGTCGGTTGACTTGGAAAACGAGGCCAAGGGTGAACGAGAGGGAGAGGCGCTTACGGAGATTCTCAAGCTGTCGGGTAAGTCCCCGCGATACGTTTACATTCGAACGAAGCGGGAACTAATACACTTCTTGGAGGACTTTCAAGAAAGCGGATATCGTTACTTGCACTTATCCTGCCACGGGAATAGTCGAGCCATCGGAACCACATTCGACACGATCTCGTTCCAAGAGCTAGGCGACCTTCTTAGGCCATACTTACAAGATAAACGGCTGTTCATCTCGGCTTGTAGTGTGGTGAACGACCAATTTCGACAAGCCGTGATGACTGGCTCGGGATGCCTATCAACGATAGGTCCTAGCAAGGATGTTGATTTCGATCAAGCCGCGATCTTTTGGGCCTCGTTTTACTACCTGATGTTCGACACCGACACGAGGCGTATGAAGCGTGACGACATCCTGCCAACCGTCAAAAAATTGGCGCGGTTGTTCGAGCTGCCGATAACCTACTGCTCTCGAACACGAACTCATGAGATAGGCTGAGTGAGACCTGTGGTGAGAAGGTGCTTTTGGTCAAACGAGTACACTACCGAGAGCCGCCGCGCTTTGACCCTGCCCCCCAGATCGCGGTATCATGGGGTCAGAAAGTTGGCCCGGCGATGCTGCAAACATCCCGGGCCGTGGCGCCACCTGGTTGGACAGGTGATGCGAATAGATTGTACTACTCGCAGACCCGCTCCCGACAGGAGGCGGGTCTTCTTCATTTCAGGGAATCCGAGAGGAGGGAATCATGGCGATGAGAACCACCGATAGGGAGACGGGAACGAAACGGGCGGCCATATACTCCCGCGTGTCGGACAAGAGCCAGGACACGGAGGAGAAGGTCTCCATCTCCGAGCAGACCGCCGAGATGGAGGCCTACTGCGAGCGGAGGGGAATGACCATCACCGCCCGATACCAGGAGGTGGGCAGGGGCTGGTCCAAGAACCGCCCGGAGTTCCAGCGCATGCTGGCCGATGCGCGGGACGGCCGGTTCGACGTCATCGTCTGCTGGAAGATGGACAGGCTGAGCCGCGGGATGTACCCGGCAGCCGCCATGATGGAAGTCGTCGAGGCGCACCAGATTCGCCTGGAGTCGGTCATGGACCCCGTCGACATGAAGATGTTCGGGATCATGGCGGCCATCGGGAAGATAGAGCTGGACAACATCCGGGAGAGAACATCCATGGGCAGGCGCGGGAAGGCCAAGCAGGGCCGAATGCCGAATGGCTCGGTCCCCTATGGATACCGTATTGGGGAGGACGGCAAGCCGGTGGTATACGAGCCGGAGGCCGAGATCGTGAGGCGCATCTTCCGCCAGTACGTGCACGAAGGGATGGTGGGGCTGGAGATAGCCCGTCAGCTGGCCCGAGACAATGCCCCTACCTGGAGGCCCGGCTCGCGGTGGCAGAACTCCTACGTGCATTCTCTCCTCGGCAAGGAGGTCTACAAAGGCATCTGGTGGTACGGAAAGGCCCGCTGGGTGGCCACGGAGGGCAGGGACCGGGTCACTAGGCAGCCGGAGGACACGTGGATAGGGGTACCCTTCCCGCCCCTGGTGGACGAGCAGACGTGGGATCGGGCGCAGGCCATCAAGAAGCAGCGGGCCTCCCTGTCCAAGCGGAACACCAAGGTCTTCTTCCTGTTGCAGCACCTCGTAAGGTGCTCCGAGTGCGGTCTGCTCTTCGGCTGCCGGTCCAAGACCAGAGCAACCGCGAAGTACAAGGACAGGAGGTACACCTACGACCTGAAGACTCCTAACCGCTACTACCACTGCTACGGAATGCAGAGGGAGCACATGCGGTGCCGGCAACGGCCATACATCCGAGCCGACAGGTTGGAGGAGCTGGTCTGGAGAGAGGTCAGAACGGTGGTTCAGAATCCCGACCTGATCGTGAAGGGCATGGAGTCCATGGGGGAACAGGAGGATGGCGGGCTTCAGAAGCGGATTGCCATGGCGGAGCGTGAGCTCCGTAAGGTACAGACGGAGGAGGACAGGGCTATTGGCCTGTATGTATCAGGCAAGATCTCCGAGGACCAGCTCGACCACCAACGCAAGCGTATACAGGAACGTCTGGAAGCCGCACGGGCAAGGCTCTATGACTACCGTGCTCAAGGGGCAGCGGCCACGGAGAGGAAGGTACTGACGGGGAACATTGCCGAGTGGTCCCGCAGGATTGGCGGTCGATTGGATGACCTGCCCTCCGAGGAGCGTCGGGACATCCTGAGGCTAATCGTGGACCAGATCGCCATAGATCGTGACAATAGCGTCACTATCACCCTGGGCATCCCGACTCAGGATTTCGTGTCAATTGAGAAAGAGGGCTCTCGAACCATTTGAGCGTGAAGACTGCGGCTTAGATTTCCCCGCTACCCTTCGACAGGCTCAGAGCCTGCCCCGTACTTGATACGGGGATGAGCGGGTGGTATCGGCATTATCAACACACAACGAGAACAGCGCCCCTCGCTCAGCGCACGCGCTCCATGCTATAGTTCTTCCATGAAAATCAACGGGACATACCGATTCGATGCCACCCCCGAACGCGTCTGGGACGCTCTCCTGGACCCCGCCGTGGTGAGCGAGTGCATCCCGGGGGCCCACAAGTTCACCACCGTCTCGCCCGACAACTACGAGGTCGAGGTAGCCGTCAAAGTGGGCGTCTTCTCAGGCTCATTCAATGGCACGCTGGTAATCTCCGAAAAGGACGCCCTCTCTTCATACCGGATGAGGGTCAATGGCTACGGCCCGATGACGAACCTGACTGGCGAGGCCGTGGTCTCCCTCACACCGGAAGGCGACGCGACCTCCGTCACCTTCGACGGCGACGTGACGGTAACGGGCGCGCTCGTGAGAGTCGGCCAGCGGTTCATGAGCAGCGCGGCCCAGTCCCAATTCGACCGCTTCTTTGAGCGCCTGCGTGAGAAGGTGGGGTAGGAAGCACTAGTTCCAGACTCCAGCCGGGTCACCCAGGCAACTCCGGTTTCTTGGAACAGTGTACAAAAGGATCCGAGGCCAAAAGAGTGCGTATGCGGGGCATACCATGTTCGCATCATAACATTTCCTACCTACAGCTTCTGAGATTGCGATCGGGCTTGCTCTACTACGCCGTGTGCAAAGGAACTTAGAGATGCCTTCTGTTCTGCACTCTTCTCGGCCCGAGATCTCGATACTTTGGCGACCTCTCCTAGCATCTTCAGCCATCCATCGTTCACTGTGGGAGGATGTACTTCTGAGTTCCACTTCATTTGTAACTTTCGGGCGTTTTTGAGTGATTCGCAGGTCCTACCAAAGATATGCTGGCTTTTGGAGCCATGAAAATAGTCTCTGTTCAATGAACGAACCTCAAGATCACTCAAATCTCTGCCCGAGTCAATCAAGTTGGTATGTGTCTCCCAGCTGTAGACCAATACGCACCCACTGTGAATTGGCAATACTATTTGGCTGCCAGGATATACCAGACTCCTTGCATTGGCATAAGACCCGCGAATTACCAACACGGGGGAATCCCCAATAACGAAGGACTCTTCACCTGCGGCCTTATGCGCTCGCAATCCCATATACCCGAGTATCTTGCGTGCTAGGTTGTCTTCCATCCCCATCGCCATACTGAGGTAATCATGGCTAAAGTACTTGTTTACCAAGTCCTTTAGGAATTGTGGGTTGGCTATCCCTCCTTCCAGCTTGAGAGCATCTATTACTTCATTGCTCACGCTACTAACGATGTCATCACGCGTTCTATCATCATTAAGCGCACTATAGGGGTCATTCCGCATCATCGCAAATACTAAGGCATCTATTTCTTGCCTTTCGTGCTCTTGCAGTTCAAGATTCCCCTTGCGTATTCGACCAATAACTCGTGCAGTTCTAGCCTCTATGCGCTTCATTAAATTGTCGTCTAGCTCTGTCAACAGCTGTGGCTCTGAAGCTACATCCTCCACATCTCTGACTTCGATGACTCCCGTCTGTTTATGCATCTCGTATACATGGGATGCATCTCCTTTGATACCGAATCCCTTTAGCAAAAACTGTGGGACCCAGTGTTGATTCGTATCATTCCAAGTACTACGTTGCATAAGCTGTTTCCTTTGGGGAATTTTATACTTTTGTCCACTTTCGCCTAACACACTATAGTATGGTCCGCAAAGAGTCGATTCGTAACAAGAAAGCCCGCCCTCGAATTGAGAGCGGGCTTGGTGTTTAAGGGTTCAGTTGTTGTCAGGAGGGGGTTATACAGGTGGAGGAGGTTCTTTCGGAATCTCTAATTACTACCCGGTCGATAGCTTATCCTACTTCTCTGAACGTTCTTTTGATTCCCCTGATTTTCCCGATACAGAAGCTACAATCCCAGCCCATATTCCAGCGGGCCAGAAGAAAAAGCCTGTCAACCAAATGATCCTCAGCCAACCCTTCACCCCGTCATACACCGTCACACATGCGTAAGAGGGAGCGTAGTCCTCCGTACATTTAAGTGTGGGGTCTCGCCCATACGCAAACGCGGAAGCGGGTATCTCATACACGTTTGGATCCATGTAGCCTGAGGTGGACCCAGGAAACTGGACAGGTGGCTAAGTGAGAGTCCTGCTCCTAAACTAAGGGCAGTTGTTGCTGTCTGGAAGGAGAAGGACATGGCGCAAGGAAGAAGGAAACATAGCCCGGCCTTCAAGGCGAGGGTGGCCCTGGATGCGGTGAAGGGGGAGGAGACCGTGGCCCAACTGGCCGTCCGGTACGAAGTCCACCCGGGGCAGATTCAAGCTTGGAAGAAGGCCCTGACCGAGGGAGCCGCCGGTGTGTTCGGCAATGGTCAGCACCAGAAGGCCAAGAGCGACGCCGCTCTGGTCGCCCGGTTGTACCAGGAGATCGGGCAGTTGAAGGTGGAGCGGGATTTCTTGGCCGAGAGGTCCGGTCCATGAACCCGGCCCGGCGGCGGGAGATGGTGGACCGGGAGCATCCCTCGTTGCCGATAGTGGGGCAATGCGCCCTGCTGGGGGTGAGCCGCTCCAGCATATACTATCGTCCCAAGGGGGTTTCGGAAGAGGACCTGTCGCTGATGCGGGAGATAGATCGGCAATACCTGGCGACCCCCTTCTACGGGTCACGGCGGATGCGGGCCTGGCTGAACCGGCAGGGGTTCCCGGTAAGCCGGAAGCGGGTGCAGCGGCTGATGCGGGTCATGGGGCTGCGGGCCATCTACCGGCGACCCAGGACCAGCCAACCGGCGCCGCAACGTCGGGTGTATCCCTATCTGTTGGGGAAGGCCAAAATCACCCGTCCCAATCAGGTTTGGGCCGCCGACATCACCTACCTGCCAATGGCCCGGGGATTCCTCTACCTGGTGGCGGTCATGGACTGGCACAGCCGGTACGTGGTGTCCTGGCGCCTGTCCAACACTCTTGAGGCAGGATTCTGCATCGAGGCCCTGTCCGAGGCGATGGACAGGGGGAGGCCGGAGGTGTTCAATACCGACCAAGGGAGCCAGTTCACCAGCCAGGAATTCACCCAGGTCCTACAGGACCACGGAGTGAAGATCAGTATGGATGGGAAAGGTAGGTATGCCGACAACATCTTCGTGGAGCGGTTGTGGCGGACGGTGAAGTATGAAGAGGTCTACCTGAAAGCCTATGCCAACTCTAGTGAGGCCCGCAGGGAACTGGGAGCCTATTTCCGGTTTTACAATGACCAGAGACCCCATCAGGCGTTGGGCTACCAGACCCCGGCCGAAGTGTTCCACGGAGGGCCGGCCCTCCGGAAGGAAGAATCAAAGGCGAGGAGGTGCACACCGGAAGCAGTCTTGGTATCATAGGCAGGAGTGGCGGGACCCTCACCTAACTCCGCATTGATTCTGTCCAACTAACCGGGTCCATCTCAGCCAAATAACCACGCCACACTAATCCCCAAAGTGGATAGACATCCAAGGACAAGAATACCTATGAATACTCGATAACCGTCCAACACCCCTTGAACCATGACCGCAAAGAACAATACATATATGGCTAAGGCGGCTAGTAACCAAAACACTGGCAAGCCTTCCTGTGGCGAAGGATGTGCTAGACAATCTATCCCAAAGTCGCCCGTAATCCAGCATGGAACCACGGGAGTATAGCATCGCAGGTTATGAGAGCGTCAAGTCTTGACTGCATACTACGATGCAGCTAGGGTTTGAGCCAACTCACCCAAAGGAGATTCTTCATGTCCGCAGAAGACCATCTACGGCAACTAGAGCGAATACAGCGAATCATTGCAGACATCCGAGCCATTATAGATAGAGCAAGACGCGACCGCCTACTATCCCAAACTAAAGTGTGGATTACCATCAGTCCTGAAGAACATCCAGTTTTTCACGTATACGTGGATTGCCCCCAAAAGGAAAATATAGAATGCCATAATCTGCTCACAGTATCGCTTCCACAGGCACTGAGAGACGGACGCGACCTCTGCGAAGTGTGTGAAGACGCGCTTATCGGAGAGCTTCGCGGATAGCTACCCTCTCCTCCGTAATCTTACGGGTAGAAGCGACGGACTCCACTTGGAATACTCCTTTGGAACGGAGAGGTAGCCCCACCTGCAAGAAAGCTCGTCCACGGCGTGAAGACGAGACCAAGCAAAATCCCGTACCAGCGTCACCACCCGCTCACCTTCACCGTCGCCTCCATCAAAATAGATGACGGGGTTACTCCCCCGACTCCATTCAGGATTCACTACAACCTGTTCTACCCCTTGCTCCTTTAGGAACGCCACAATCTCCTGCAACCCCTGTTCAATGTCAGCATCCGTTATCCCCATCACGACCACTCTCCTTTAGTGTACACACAATTCCCTTATGTTTGCCCGGCATCGCATTCGATGTGCCTACCGTCGGGCTGCTGAAACGAATCTTAAAAGCGAGGAGACTAAGCCGCCACTAGCTGTACCACCATCAATCAAAGCACCCCAGGCAGGACCCGAACCCGCAACCCACGGCTTAGAAGGCCGTTGCTCTATCCTTTGAGCTACTGGACTAATGTAGAGAAAAAAGGAGCCGGAGAATCATCTCACCACTTCATAGCCCGCGACCGACTACTCCCTCACTCGAAGGGATTCAGTGTAGGGACTCCCGTCGGCTCGAAGTGGCGGGCATTGCGGGTAACGACTGTCAGGCCGTGTTCCAGAGCCGTAGCTGCAATCAACAGGTCTGCGCCGTCGTGCCCAAGAGTCGCCGGCAACTGTCCCCATCTACGCGCCGTAGCCGCATCTACGATAAGAATCCAGTCGCTGTACCAGGCCAGCACCCGGTCCAACCAGAGAGCCAGCTCCCCGGCAAAAGATGGATCGCGTGGCTGCTGTTGCGTAATGCCGCGCTCTATCTCCCCCACGGTAACAACGCTTATGTACAAATCCGCTGTGCGCTGGGTCTCCACCCAACGGACAGCCCCAGGATGCCGTTCACGCCTGCGGAGCGCCGACAGCACGTCGGTGTCCAGGAGAAACATCACAGGTCGAATGACCGGGCGGTAATAGACAGCCGCTTGAACTCCTGGTCGTCCTGCGGGATTTCAAGAAGCAGCTCCCCCAGAGTTGGAGCGTCGGACCTCTCCAGGCGACAGAGTCGTTCGTACTCCTCCGCCGCCAGCACGACCACGGCGGGCTGTCCCCGGCGAGTAACTCGCTGCGGTTCACCGGCTAGCGCGGCATTGACCAGGGCGCTGAACTTGTTCTTTGCATCTTGTAGAGGCCACTCTGCCATTACAAACTCCGGCTAGATGTTCTGGCTAGATTATACAGAAACTTGTAGATGGTCATCAAGCCGGCGTCAATCAGGGCTATCCTTATCGGTTTCGGGTTGGGTTGTGAAAATAGAAGCAAAAAACCAGCACTTAGTCCATCTTCCTGTTATGATGGTGTGTCATTGTATTTGAGGAGATTAGATTTGACCGTCTGCCAAAACAACGCCATTCGCAACCTGGCCATCATAGCCCACGTCGACCACGGCAAGACCACTCTGGTCGACGCTCTGTTGAAACAAGGCCAGGTCTTTCGGGACCACCAACAGGTGGGCGCTTTGATTATGGACACCAACCCCCTGGAACGAGAGCGCGGCATTACGATCCTAGCCAAGAACGCCTCGGTCTCCTACGGCGGTGTCCGGATCAACATTATCGACACGCCGGGCCACGCCGATTTCAGCGGCGAGGTGGAACGTGTCATGAATATGGCCGATGGCTGCCTGCTGTTGGTGGACGCCGTTGACGGCCCCATGCCCCAGACTACCTACGTGTTGCGCCAAGCCCTCCAGCAGAACGTTAGACCAATTGTCGTCATCAACAAGATTGACCGCCCTGAGGCCCGCGTGACTGAGGTGGTCGCGATGGTCCAGGACCTGTTCCTGAACGTTGTTACGAGGGATGACCAACTGGATTATCCGGTGCTGTACACCTCGGCCCGCCAGGGCTGCGCCACCACGGACCCCAACGTGCCAGGGGTGGATATGCAGCCTCTTTTCCAGGCGGTATTGGACTCGGTGCCGCCGCCCACCGGCGACCCCGGCGCACCGCTGCAAATGCTGGTGGCGGCCCTGGACTACGACAACTATATGGGCCAAGTGTCCGTGGGCCGCATCTCCAATGGCACGCTCCGGCTACGGGATGCCGTGGCTCTGCTGGGCCGCGACGGTCAGGCGACCACCCACTACCTCGAGCGCATCTTTGTGTTCCGCGGCATGGAGCGAGTTGAAACACCCGAAGCCCACGCCGGGGACATCGTGGCTGTGACTGGCCCTGAAGACGTGTCCATCGGCGACACCATTGCTTCGCCGGAATGCCCGGAGGCCCTGCCGACTATCGACATCAACGAACCCACGGTGCGCATGACCTTCGGCGTGAGCAATTCTCCCTTCATGGGGCGGGAGGGTGACCACTGCACTTCCCGCAATCTTCACGAACGGCTGGTTAGAGAACTGCGGACCAACGTCAGCCTGCGAGTGGATCCCACCCCCAGCGCGGACGTGTTCGTAGTCGCAGGACGGGGTGAGTTGCACCTGTCCATTCTGGTCGAGACAATGCGCCGTGAACAATTCGAGTTTCAGGTGTCCCGTCCCACACCCGTCACCAAGGTAATCGACGGCAAAGTATACGAGCCCTACGAAATTCTGAATATCAGCACTCACGAAGAGTATGTGGGTGTGCTGACCGAGTATCTCTCCGCCCATCTGGCTCAGCTCCGGGACATGCGGTACGACGAGAACGGTTACGTCCACATGGAGTACAAGATACCTACCCGGGGACTGATAGGATTCAACGCCTTCTTTCTTCGGACCACCCGGGGCGATGGAGTGAAGAGCAGCTTCTTCACCTCCTACGAGCCTATGGAAGGTGAAATTAGGTCCCAGCGCGACGGTTCACTCGTGGCGTCCGAGGGCGGCGTGGCTGTCACTTACGGCTTGCTCAACGCACAAGGTCGGGGCGACACCTTCATCGATCCAGGCATTATGGTCTATGCAGGGATGATTGTCGGCTCCCACCGCCGCGAGGGCGACATTGAGATCAACGTCTGCAAGGAAAAGAAGCTGACCAACATGCGGTCGTCGACGTCTGAAGTGACCAAGCGCCTCAACGCCACTGTGAGGATGAGCCTGGAGGAGGCCCTGTCGTTCATCTCTGACGATGAACTGCTGGAAGTCACACCCCTGAATCTTCGTCTTCGCAAGGCAGAACTCTCTGCCTTGGACCGTAAGCGTAAACGCCGAGACGGGGTCCGAAGCCGGGATTAAGCCATCCGTTTGCGCTCCGCCTTGAACACTCAAGAAACGGACTCCCAGACCGAGGGGACGCTTCCTGATATGGGCGCTGCTGACAGCGTCCTGCGCCTACCAGATCCTCCTCCCGCTCCAGGCTAAAAGCTCGCTCGAAGAGGGACGTGGTGACGGGCTTCGGCTTCACCGGCTCCTCGACCATTGACTCCGTTATCGTTGCTGCACGGAGTGGCTCAGCTCAAAGTTGCGAGAACTCCCCTCAGCGCCGAGCTGAACTCGCGCTTCTGCCAGCTCCGGACCTCAGGGCTATCGAGTTCGGAGTGCAAGCCACCTGGGCGCCGAGCCAGGCGCTCCAGACTCACCGCTGGCCACAGCAGGGCCGAGTCCATAGCTAGTTCCTTTCCCAACTGGCTGCGCCACGTCTTGAGACTCCTGGAGCGAGTCCTGACCTTCTCTCGCTCTGCTGGACTCAATTTCTCTTCACTCCGCGCCCGCCTCGGCCGAGTCACGGGGCCAGAGCTGAGCCCTTGGTGGATGGCGGCTTTCAGGCCTCTATTTGCAGGGGTATGACCGTACCTGCCCAGCCCTTTGACGGCCGAGAGGTCGGCCTCGGGCTCGGACGACAGCTGCACCAGCGCGGAATCCGGTATCACCCTGAAGAACGAACGGTCGAGATGCTTGGCCTCTTGTTCGCGGAATTGGTACAGGGAGCGCAGGATAGCCAAACTCCTCCCGTCCAGATCACGGCTACCCTTGATCGAAAGGAAGGCCAACTCGCGTTCGGGAGGAGTATGCCTCACGGTCTCCTGACGTGCGAACTCCTCCTCCGCCCATGCAAGCCGCGATAGCGTCTCTAGCCGCGCCGAAAGTGATTCGCGGACCTGCAGAAGGTGCAGGACATCGTCTGCTGCGTACTTCAGCGCTTCAGGGCTTAGGGGCCGCGTCGTCCAGTCTGACCTCTGGAGGTTCCGGTCTTTGACCAGTTCCACCCCCGTGTGCTCCTCCACCACGGACTGCAAGCCCAGCTGCTCGGAGCCAACCAAGGCGGCGGCAATACCGGTGTCGAACAGGTTGTTTACCCGGAATCCCCAGTCCCTGTCGAGGCTACGGAGGTCGTAGTCGGCGGCATGGAACACCTTCTCCACCGATGGGTCACCGAGAAGATTACCAAGGGGTCGGACATCGTCTATTGCCAACGGATCGATGATGAAGGCGGTTTCGGCTGATGCGAGCTGCACGAGGCAGACGCGCTCGTGATACCTGAAGAACCCGTTCGACTCGATGTCGACTGCTACTCGCGGCGTCCTCGATATATGATCGACGACTTCGGCGAGGCGTGATTCCTCAGTTACGAACTCAATTTGGCTCATCTACGTAGCCAGTAGCGTAAGTTATAAGAGGTAGCTCAGTCAAATGCCAGCGCCGCGATCAACCGGCCCGCCGCCGCGGTCGATGTGTTAGTAGACAAATTCCCGCAGGCCCAAGTGTTCTGCGCAGGCGAGCGGGCCGGCATTAGCCACAAGGCGGTGGTCGTCAAAGACGATGCGGATTATGCCGTAGCGCCCTCAAACGATATTCGACCTGATAGCTAACTTCCCGTGCCGTATCTTTCGTCAAACGCTCGTAATGCTTCAGTGAAGCATTCCATTGGGGGACGGGAAAGCCCGCCACCTATGATTGGGTACCCCGGGTCCTTATGCGCTATGGCCGTGTCTACTATAGGAAGAATACCGGTTTGAACCACTTTCCGGATATCTATCCCCACAGCCGGTCCTTCGAAGTCGAGGGCCGGTATCGGAAACTCTGGACTCAGGTCCACTGTAATTTCGCGCATGGCATGGGTGTAGCCCATTGCTTCTTCCAGCGTTCCGCCAACCAGGGGGAGAATTCCTGGGGCGCTGCCCAGCAAGAACCCGCCCAAACCCAACGTCTCAATAATGGCAGAATCTCCCATATCCCGGCCGGCGTCACTTTGGCCGAATCCGGGCAGAAAAAGCCCATCAAGCTCCGGAGCGCGAGCGACAAACCATTCAGAGTCCAGGCCACTGACCTGGATACCAACCTGGTAACCGTTCCTGGACATTACTGTCACCACAGTGGAGTAGGGAATCCCCTTCGCGGTGTCCGCTGTAGCTTTTGCAGAGGCCATAACCATCCCCATATAGAGCAACTCGTGGCTGGCCATAAAATCGATGGTACTGAACAGGTCATCCTGAGGAACATCCGCTTTGATCATGGGAGCGACAATCGCATTCGCAAACATAGAAGTCGCCGCAGTCGTGCGGTTGTGCAACTCATCGCCCATCTGCAGCGCTTTGGCTGTCAGCGGTTTCAAGTCCAGACCGCCGATGTGCCTAATCCCTTTGGCGATTGAGGGCGCCCAGACGTCTCGCCACATTCGCAGCTCTTGAACGGCTTCCTCATCGAACGCGCCAAACTGCTGTCTGTCCTCTACCAGTCGACAGTAAGCCCTGTTCCCAAAGGCCCGGTTCTCCACGACATAGACCGGCAGCGATTTGGTGATAGTACCGGCCATTGGGCCCACGGCGGAGTGGTGATGATTGCTATCCAGCCCAATGTCTCCGCTGCTCAAGAGTCGCTCAGCCTCCTCTCTGGAGGAAGCCCACTCCTCGAATAGCACCATTGCAATGCAGGCGCCTTTCTGGGCCCCGCTCATGTGCTCCCAGTCAACCGGGGGTCCAGAGTGCAGAACCATACGGTCGTCCAGCCCCGGTACAACATCTCCCGCCTGGCATACATCAAGGAGGACCGGATCGGCCCGGTTGATTCGGTCAAACGCTTCGCGGTTCGCCTTTTCTATCTTCTCTTCCATAGTAATAGCGCCGTACCTCCTGTCCTCAAGTTTATTTCAAGCCATCAACATTCCGTTCGACTGTCTTACGCGAGTATCCTGCCATCGTGCGGCGCGAATCCTGGTTATTGCAAAGTAGCGGCCATGTCGTCGGGCCGATCTCCCTCTGCCGGATTGCGACCTAGTGGACCGCCATACCGGGGAAGGTCACGTCTGGGATTCAAGTGCGGATGCCAAGGCCAAAAGGATGCCATCATCAAAGGGATAGGCTACCATCTGAGCGCCAACCGGCAGGCCGTCCGGCGTAAGGCCGCTGGGCACTGAAATCGCCGGGACTCCTATGAAGCTCCAGGGAATACAGTTGGTGGAGAGAATTATCAGATATGCGTCTGCCTCCTCCAACTTTGGGGCCGCAACCTTGGTGGTGGGCATGATGAGAGCGTCAAACCCTGCCAGGTGGGCTAATATGCGTTCCTGAAACTCGGACCGGAAACGCTGCGCGTTTATATAGTCCATGGCCTTAACCTTGGACGCCTCATCCAACTGCTCAAAGACCGGACGGGTGTATTGAGACCTTGCATCGGAGAAGGAGTGGTGGTAGGCCGCTGCTTCACTTCGACTCACGATGAGCCCGAGAGATGTCGCCAGGCGATAATCCTCTGCCGACGGAATCTCAGTTTCTACCACTTCCACACCCAGTGAGGATAGGGCTTCCACGGTCTTGCTGAAAGCTGCAAGCACGTCCGGATCAACATCATTCAAGCCGTTTACCGCCAAACCCACTCGTAGCCCGCGTACATCGCGGTGCAGGTAGTCCGTGTAGTCGTCCTTGGGACGGTCCAAAGACGCAGGGTCCTTGGGATCAACTCCCTGAAGCGCGTTCATCATGTGCGCCACGTCCTGAGCGGTCTTCGCCTGAAGGCCGGCGTGATCCATGCTCCAGGAGAGTGTAATAATGCCGTCTGTGGACACGAGTCCAAAGGTTGGCTTGTAACCCACAATGCCGCACAGCGCTGCGGGGACGCGGATGGATGCCCTGGTGTCAGAGCCCAGGCTCAGAAAGCTCATCCCGGACGCAATAGATATGGCGGAACCTCCGCTGGACCCGCCCGGGTCTCTGGTTGTATCCCAGGGATTCCGGCTTTGGGAAGTGGTCACGCCCAGGGCAAACTCGTGAGTGTGGACCTTGCCCATCACAATCGCGCCCGCCTCTTTGAGGAGCCGTACCGGGGTGCCATCGTCCTCCGGCATATAGCCCGCCAGGACCTTGGAACTCGCTGTGGTGGGCATTCCCTTAACATGCACAATGTCCTTAATGGATATTGGAATGCCATGCAGAGGCCCCCGCAGCCCTCCCCTTTCCCGTTCCCGGTCGAGCGCGTTTGCCTCCGCCAATAACGCAGCAGCAGGAGCTACGTGAACAAAGGCGTTGAGCGACTTGTCCTTGGATTCGATAGCGGCCAACGCTTCTTGTACCAGCTGTGATGCAGAAGTCGAACCCGCTGCCATGCGAGTTGCGGCATCGGCCAGGGTTCCCTCCTTGGCATGGCCAGGCGTAACTCTTGGTAGGGCCCTCACGTCGCGGCGATTGGTGTCCTCATGTCTCGCCAAGGAGTATATGAATGCAGGCCGACGGGAAAGGCCATCGACTTGATATGCCTGAAGATCGGCCAACGCAGCTTGAAAATCGTCTCGTGCAGACATCAAATGCTCCCTATGTTGTTTTGCCCAGCGCTGCCAGGAATTGCCTGGAATCAGCTACAGCGCCAAAGACTCCGCCCTGCATCTTGATCATCTTCAACGATGATTCATAGTTCCCTTCGTCAGTGGCCCCAGTACAATCGGAAAGAAGAAGACACTCGTAGCCGCGGTCATTTCCTTCTCGCATCGTGGTATGGACGCAGACGTCCGTAGTGATGCCTGTCAGCACCAGGTGTGTGATGCCGCGGTTCCGCAACACCAGGTCCAGGTCTGTCGCGGTGAAAGCGCCCTTAGTGGGCTTGTCTATGACCATCTCCCCTTCTATAGGAGCAAGTTCATCAATTATCTCCCAACCCTTTTCACCGCGGATCAGAATACGACCACAGGGGCCTTGGTCGCCGATACCTGCGCCAATCTGCTTTGACCGCCAAAGTTTGTTGGGCGGGCAATCGGACAGGTCCGGCTTATGGCCTTCCCGAGTGTGAATCACGGTAAATCCCTGGATAGCGCGACAGGCTTCCAACACATTCCGGGTCGGAGCTACACCGCGACGAGTTGCACTTATATCGTAGCCCATAGTGTCGACGTACCCACCGGGGCCACAGAAGTCATGTTGCCAATCTATCAAGATAAGCGCTGTTTTGGCAGGGTCGATATCGCCATCATATGGCCAGAGATAAGGATCTGCGCCAACTACCTGCGCCATTAGTGCCCTCCTTTGTTGACAGCTCACCGCCTCAGCCCTATATGTGGGACTGAGACGGCGAGTGTCGTAGAATCCGCCGGTTAGTTCGTGCTTCCTGAAACCCCTTCGACCAGCCAGTCAATGATCTGGAGATCTTCGTCAGCCGGTGATTCCCCGGCAGCGATGCGGACTGTACCGCTCTGGTCAGATATAGGTCCAAGGAACGGCTGTATACTGCCGTCACGCAGACCTTCAACCGTGGCCAGCACCTCCTGCTGGATCTCCTCCGGGACGTTTGCGCCAAAGGGCGCCAGCTTTACAAACCCCTCTTCAAGGCCGCCAAAGAAGACGTTGGTCTTGTAGGTTCCATTCTTGATTTCGGTCATCAGCTCAGAGTAGACCGGGCCCCAGTTCCAGACTGCGCCGGACAGCCACCCGTTTGGCGCTGCAGGACTGGCATCCTGGTGATAGCCCGTAACAAAGATGTTGGCGCGTTCCGCTGCCGTGGTTATGGTGCCAGTACAGTCCTGGTGCTGGGTAATTACGTCCACCCCAGCATCCAACATGGTCTGGGCAGCCGCGGCCTGCTTGGCCGGGTCACACCAGGCACCGAGCAGCACGAATGTTGTGCTGACATCCGGATTCACAGAGAGTGCGCCCAAGTGGAATGCATTTACGTTGAGCAGAGTCTGAGGGATGGGGAACGCAGCGACGAAACCAAGCTGGTTGGTCTCGGTGGAACGCCCCGCCGCTTGACCCATCGCGTACTCCAACTGCCAAATGTTGCCGAAGTATGCCCCGTAGTTTGGCGTGCTCTCCAAGTCCCCCTGGTGGAGGAAGATAATCCCGGGATGCTGCTCCGCAAGCTCCTTCGTGGCATCCGAGTATCCGAAGCTGGTGGCGAAAATCACCTTGGCTCCCTGCTGAATCATCCCTTCCATAACCGATTTCACCTGAGCGGTCTCCGGGATGTTCTCAGCGTACAGTATCTCCACATCCGGGTGCTGTTGAACGAGAAACTGGCTACCTTCATAGGCGGCCTGGTTGTATCCCAGGTCCCGCTGAGAGCCTACAAAGATGAAACCAATCTTCAGTTTCTCTCCGGCGGGCAAAGGCATGGCCGCGTCGGCGTACTCGGAAGCAGCCTCGGCCGTGCTGGTGTTTATGGCGTTCTCAAATATCCTGGCGAACCCCGCAGGGGAGCCTCCGCCCAGGTCTTCGGTGGTCGGAACGTAAGCAACTGCAGACATAGTGGGAGCCGACGTCGATGTGGCAGGCGTGGTGGGAGTGGGATCGTCACCTCCGCACGCAATCGCCAATACCAGGATGGAAATCATCGCGACCAGAAGCATGGGAACCTTGGAATTGAATGTATGGAACAAGCTAAATCCTCCTAACGTCAGATAATCTCTACTGCACAATTTGGTGTTGCGGTGCAACTTCAAAGGGGTACGATACCGAATCACCCCCCTTCCTTCAGAACGCGTTTGAGACCCTCAGGCATAGCTCGAAGGGTCGGGCCGGTCCAGATAGCCAGCACGCCCAGGGTGGTGATGTAGGGCAGCATCTGAAGATAGAACGGCGATATCGGCGCATCTACGGTCTGGAGCTGCAACTCCAGGCCAATGGCTGCGCCGAACAGAAGCGCTCCGGCCATGGCTCGGAGCGGCGTCCACATGCCAAAAATCACCAGCGCCACCGCTATGAATCCCCTTCCGGCCGTCATCCCTTCTGACCAGGACTGTGTAAAGGCCAGGGAGAGCTGCGCACCACCTATGCCTGCTAGGACCCCACCCATAGCAATGGCTGCATATTGCACCATCGCCGTATTGCGCCCAGCCGCGTACGCCACCTCCACGCTCTCTCCCACCGCTCTAAGACTCATACCCCAGCGCGATCGGAAGAGCACAAACCACAGCACGGGCCCCAGAGCATAGGCAATGTAGGCGAGTATATCCTGGTTAAAAAGCGCCTCACCGATGATGGGTATTCGGGAGAGGAGCGGAATGGCTATCGGATCGAGCCCGTCTATGCTGACTCCTACATACGATCGCCCGGCCCAAGACGTAATCCCAGCTCCAAGCATGGTTATAGCCAGCCCGGTAGCCAACTGATTAGCTCTACGGTTGATAACCATAAACGCGAACAAAAGGCTCAGACTGCCACCCGCCAGTGCCCCGGACAGCACCCCAATTGCTTCGCTCCCGGTCTCAGCCGCTGCGATGAAGCCGAAGCACGCACCCATGAGCATTGCTCCCTCAACCCCAAGGTTGATCTTGCCCGAGCGCTCGGTTATGACCTCTCCGTATGTGGCATACATCACCGAGATACCCGGACCAACCGCGCCGGTGAGCACTCCTTTGATGACAAGCCAGAAGGTGTTCAATGGCTGGTCGCCGCACGATAACCGAATCCCAGGACCATAAAGAGGATCAACGCAATGAGAATGTTGGAAGCCCCGGAGGGGACGTCCGCACTGAACTGAAGCAGGTCTCCACCAACCACCACGAGCGCCAGCAAGAAACCGGCGCCAATTATAGCGACGGGGTTATGTCGAGCCAGCCAACTCGCCAGGAAACCCAGGAACCCAAGGTTGTTGGATATCTCAGGCCGCAGGTGGTGCTGCACGCCGGCAACCTCTACCATTCCTGCAACCCCGGCTATGCCGCCGCCTGCCAGCATCGCTACCAGCAGGTACCGGCCCACGGGTATGCCCCTCCTCTGTGCCGCATCAGGGTTACCGCCAATGGCCCGGATGTTGTACCCCCAGCGTGTCTTTGCAAACACAAAGTAGAGTACCAATACGGCAATGATCGGCAGTACGAATCCCCAGTGGAACCGTGTGCCGCCAATGTCTGGAAGGATTGCGCTAGGGCTGAAGTTGGCGGTGTACGGGTAGCCGAATCCGTCCGGGTTCTTCCACGGGCCAAACACAAATACGTTGACAAGCAAGATCGCAACAAAGTTCAGCAGCAACGTTGAAATGACCTCGTTAACATTGCGCCAGTATCGGAGTAGCATCGCCACGCCGGCCCAGGCCGACCCGCCGACAAAACCCGCGAGCACCATGAACGGGATTGTTATAAACAGAGGCCCGCCGGACGCGTAGAGCGCCACTCCAGTCGCGAGCCACGCTCCAAAGTGAAGCTGGCCTTCGCCGCCGACGTTTATCAGACCCACACGCGCAGGAAGCGCAGTGGCAAGGCCCGCAAGCACGAAGGGGATCATCCGGACGCCAATCTCACCCAATCCGGTCTTGCTACCAAGGGTACCGTTATACACCTTGCCATAGGCGTCAAGGACATCACGGCCCATGAGCGCAAGGAACAGGCCAAAGAGAGCAATGGCAACAAGAATCAGTCCAATGTTACGGGCCAACATGGGGAGGGCGCCCCCACTGTTGAACCAGAGCATTGGAGAGGGGAGAATGCGCTGCGTCATCCTAGTCCAAATGGCCGGTCATCAACATGCCTACCTGGTGCGCAGAGGTATCAGCCGGGCTGGAATGCCCAACCACCTCCCCGCGATGCATGACCATAAGCCTGTCACTAATAGCGAATAGCTCATCCAGGTCCTCAGAGATCAGGACCGTTGCGGATCCGGCCTCCCTTGCCTTCAAGAGAAGAGCGCGGGTTATTTCTGCAGTCTTCACGTCCAGACCGCGGGTTGGGTAGTATGCAACCAGGACCCGCGGGTCTCGAGTAAGCTCCCTATTCAGCACTACACGCTGCATATTCCCACCGGAAAGTGTACCGACCTCCAAGCCGGGCTCCGGCATGGTCATAGGGAAGGCGGAAAACGAAGCATCAATCCGTTCCCGAATGGCTCCCCAATCCAGGAAGACATTCTGGTTTGCAAAGCTGTGAATCTCTCCCAACACCATGTTCTCTTCCACCCGCATGTCCGGCACAAGCGCCATTCCAATAGCGTCTTCCGGAATATACCCAACGCCCGCGTTAAGGATGGCGGAAACGGACCATCCTTCCACATTCCTGCCATGTAGTATCACAGACCCGGACTGTTTTCGATGCAGGCCCAGAAGAACTTCGCCAATCTTCTCCTGTCCATTGCCGGACACTCCTGCCACTCCCAGAATCTCACCAGGACTTACACGAAAACTAAATTGCTTGAGGCTAACTCCCTGATCCCCAGAAGGTGTAGTAACGTTATTGAACTCCAGCGCAATCTCAGTTGCCACCTTCTCAGCTCGGTTATCCTCAGCACGCACAGCTTGTGGTGGAGCGCTGCCTATCATCATGGTTACCAACTCTGCAGTAGTTGTCTCCTTCGGTGAAACAGTGCCCACCACCGCTCCATGTCTCAGCACGGTGATTCTGTCTGCCGTGGCCATGACCTCGCGAAGCTTATGAGTTATAAAGAGGATCGCGTACCCGTCCGCCTTCAGCTCATCGAAAACCTTGAACAGCCCTTCAACCTCATGGGGCGCGAGGACGCTGGTAGGCTCGTCGCAAATAAGCAGCCGAGCATTCGCGATGATGAGTTTGATCAACTCCACCTTTTGCCGCTGGCCCATTGACAGAGATCCAACTCTTGCGCTTGGGTCAACCTCCAAGGCGTACCTGTCGGAAACCTCTTGTATCCGTGCCGAGAGGGTCTTGTGATTCAGCACCATCCCCTGGTCCGGCCAGAACAACGCTACGTTCTCTGCCACAGTCATGGCGGGCACAAGAGTGAAGTTCTGGAACACCATGCCTACTCCTGAGCGTATGCTATCCTGAGGTGAACGGAATCTGGTCTCCTTGCCGTTCATTCGGATAGTGCCAGCGTCAGGCTGGTAGTAACCGTAGATGATTTTCATCAAGGTGCTTTTGCCTGCCCCGTTCTCTCCCAGTATGGCATGCACCTCTCCGTGTCTGAGTTCCAGATCAATGGCATCGTTAGCCGTCACACCAGGAAAGCGCTTCGTGATGCCCTGCAGAGATAGCAGGGGCACGTTTGCCAATTCTGCCTCCTCACTGGCACGGGGCAAAGAAACATCCTCAATGATCTGAGAGTCAGATGCCAGAGAAGGGTCAAGTTCATCGACAGTGCGCTTATTGCGCCACGGGACGTTAATCATAACTGGCATTCCTTAAGACATAGGATTGGATGCAAAAGCATAGTAATCGTGAAATATCTCACAATTGTTACCGGCGTGTTACATTCTTGTTACGCGGACAATTCTCGTCCCACGTTGTCGACCAAGTGGCGTACTTGTAGAACTTCAGCGCGTTAGATTGGATGGCATGTTTACCGAGGGGGATGAATCTATAGTTTGCAGCTAACAAATCTCCCGATAGCGCCGTCTCGTTCCAGACTGCACCATTCCTGTCGAGAGTCAGGCGGGATACGCAGCATTTGTCCTGTGCATTTCACACCTTTCTGCTGGGTTGCCCCTTAGAGCCGCTCGAAGGGGAGATGCACACGGAGGTCAGCTGGTGAGCAGCAATGTATGCGACTATGGCCCCCTACTACAGGGAGCAGTGATAACCTGAAGCTGCGTGAAGTACTGTCTGCAGTCAAGCTAGGCAGTGAAAAGTGGGCCTAAGTTGACTGAACGCAGTACCAGGTTTGAGTTGGTATTGGCTCTGTGATTGTTGGCACCGCGACCCTCGGGGGAGTTCGAGCCTCTTCGGGCAGCCGTGATAGCTTTGATGGGCAGGCCGTTGTCGATGTTGAATGCGGTGGCTCCTCCGGGAATGACTTGAGCAGCACAATCTTGGTGGAACATTCCGCCTTATCAGTTTGTAGAGAGCTTGACCAAGCGAGTTAGAAACTCTTTCGCGTCACATTCCTACGCTAGTAGCTCCGCAACTGATCGGACTGTGCTATCCGGGATTGTCGGACTGCTCTCGGGCAATCCTCTGCTTTTCCAGTCAACCCACACCGTGTATATGCCTTGGGACTGGGCGCCGGCGATGTCCGCTTCCAGATTGTCGCCCACCATCATGGCATCCCAAGGCTGAACCGCCAACTGCCCCAAGGCGTGCTGGAAGACCCTTGGATCCGGCTTGCCCACGCCAAACTCCTCTTCAATGACAATGCAGTCGAAGAAGGGCTCCAGCCCGAAGCGATCGATCTTGCCTCGCTGAAAATCGGAGAGGCCGTTAGTGATTAGCGCCATCCCCTTCCCCATCTCCCGAATGTGTTTCAGGGTACCCATAGTGCCTGGGAATACCTCTAGCGACGCCTCTATAATCTCGGCGTAGGCACTGGCGACCTCATCGGCTGTCTCCCCGGCATTCACGCCGATGTGAGAAAAGACCAGGGCAACCAGCTCACGGCGGGAAGCTTCCATGTTTAGACGCGCCCACTGGTCCCAAACCGGGTCTCCCTGGAGCCGAGGGCGTATTTCGTTCATTGCATCGGCAAACCGCTGGACGTCCAAGCCGCCTAGCTGGGATGCGAATCTCGCGAAGGCCCGTTCCCAACTCTTGGGAGATACTCTCTCCTGGGCCAGAATGGTGTTATCCATGTCGAAGAGTATTGCTCTGGGTCGCCGAATGTTCACCATCTTTCCTCGCCGATAAGAGACGCCAAATGGGAAACTCTCCTCCCGCATTGTTGGGGCGTAGCCATCGTCGACGGCGGATCCCCACTCCGGCGTCGCCAGAGTGAACGCCCACGATAGTTGTACCACAGATTGGGAGATACAGGTAGGTCCAGATGGGACAGTCCTAACTGCTACAAGATTTGAGGAGTTGCATGGAAGCGTATTGTGTGAAATGCCGTTCCAAGAGAGAGATGAGCAACTCACATGTCATTACGGGGCAGACCAAGCAGAAAGAATAATCATCGACTTCGAGAATCTCGGCTTCCTGCTTACAGTTAGAGCACTTAAACACTTCGTCGATAATCATCCGTGACCTCACCTTCAACAGGAGCTAGGTTCCTCAACCCAACGGCATAAGGCTTGCCATCCACTTCCACCACAGCCACAGTATACCCCAGGAACTTTCCGGTCGCACCTGGGACTTGTCCGTGTTCAGTCCCGACCTTGACCTTATCACCTTCTCTAAACGCCCCACTCTTGTCTAGCTTCTCCATATCTAACCTCCCATAAGGCATCCCCTACGCAGTGTTTCCAACGCCGTTTCATAGTCGATTAGCTCTCGCTGAAATCTATCCCAAGCATCAGAGTCGTTCTTATATTCCTCGTACCATCGACGGGCATAGGCAACATCCGCAATCCATTGAGGCGCATTCCCACACATAGCCTGTACCTCACGAGCATCAATCAGGCCATCAGCGTTGACCGCAATAGTGAATACCCTGATGGCCTCGAAATCGTCCACCATATCCTGATACCCCTCTAATTCCCAGGGCTCTTTCTTGTCGGCATTGGACAGCACAGAGAGCAGGATTATGGCCGCGGCAATAGCCATACCAGCGATAGTCAGAGTGGGGACAAGGTTCACTCGCAAAATGGACGCCCCTTTCAGGCTAGGTTAGCGACTTACATACGGTCTTATGTCATTGAAGCTCTTCACATACCCATTCTCCCAAGGGCTCCCCGGTATACAGAAGAGGGTGAGAAGACCCAATGGAGATCGGGACACCGGCTAGCGTAATTTCAAGCCTGATTTACCTGGCCATGGAGAACCCGTGTCTTTGCGCTTGAATGAAACTATCTGATCGGGAAGCGCCTTTTCCAGAATCGAGAGGATGAATCGACCATTCTTGGTAAGATCACGGGTCTTACCCGGAATGAAGCCATCCTTTTCGCTGACGATGAATCCTCTGTCCCACAGGTAGCTGTAAACTCCCCAGACATCTTCTCTCTTTGCCGAGGTCTTCATTATCCCGGTCTTTGGGTCCACTCTCTTTGCGGTGCTCTCCGTAACCTCGCTGATCTTGCTTGGCTCCCCTCTTTCTAAAGTCTCAACTGTAGAGCCTTCAAGAGCCTTCACCCTGTCCCAAAGTTCGCCTTCAGATAACTGTCTCATGGCATCCTCCAAAGTGTTTGTTAGTGCCTCAGCTTCCAATGGGAAGCCTCTGTGCTTACGTGGCAGGCATCGCGGATTGGGGTCTTCCGGGCCCAATCCCAAGGCGCTCCAACGGCCACGCCACGAAGTGAGGGCTGACTCGAAGATACTCGTGTCCAACGAGCCGTGCTTGGACCCCGGCCGATGGCCACCCCGCTCTCGCAGATACTTGATGTGAGGCTGTCGAATCATCTCGCCCCGCACGGTGTCGTCTGGGACTATCCAGTATTGCAGCTCCTCCAGAGAGACGAAGACCCAGTAGTGGTCTGACTTACTCTCCGCTTCCCGCAAGGTCAACAGGTCGGTGGCATCTCGGTGATGCGGATGAGTTGGGAACTTTCCTGACGCCTCGGCGCAGCGAGCAGCCTTGCATGTATCAAGGCAAAGGCACTCCGGCACGTTCTTAGGTATATCCCATGCATGACGCAAGGAAGCCGGCCAACGTTGCCTTGAAAAACGCTTGGTTTTGACTTGAGTGTAAGCCATGCGCTTCTGTTAGGCGTCGGTCTCCACTATGTCGATGCCGGGGACATTGCCGGAAAAGGGCGACGCGTAGGCCCCACGCCTGTTGAGCTCGGCCGCAACGTAGTGTTCCCCAGCCCGTCCTATTCTGTCTGTTAGAGCCATTAGGCCTCCCTGCAAACTCTCAATTTAGACACCTTTCCCAGCACCAGGCCAGTCTGCGCCGTGGTCCCACCACTTTCAGTCCAACGGCGCATCAGTGGGCTGGGAGTGGCGCTACTGACGCCGCCGTCTGAGATCATCGATGATCCGTTGCAAGCTGTCCAAGAGCATATCCGTGAGCTCGAGGGCACGCTCATGCTCCGCATAGCCCCACGCGAGAGCCGCGGTGAGAAGCATGACCAATAGAACGCAGACAAGAAGCCATCGGCGTTTCGACTTCCTTGCCCTGATCGGAGGAAGGTATCTTATCTCCCGCCGTATAACCTGGCGCACATTGCCCCTGCATCGCCAGCACGTACACCCTTGGGGATGGCGGTGGGACCAAGTGGTCCGCTGCATCAGTTAGTCCTCAACCCATTCTAAAGGTCACTTCTTGAGGTGGTGGCGCGGGCAGTTGGCCTGGCGGCTCACTCTTACGTTATGCGGAAGTGCTTGCCGGAGGCGCTTTCTTGCCTTCGGTCCGCATCCCAGCGGCTGACCACCAATCGGGGGTATGGCACTGGCAACTCAAGCCAGACTGGAACACCGGCGCGCTTCATCCAATCAGGCCATTGGTCATAAAGCAGGCGCTCCGGCCGGCGCGGCGACATAAGGCAGTAGTCAACCTTCGCTCCTGAACGCTTCTCGCCGTCCTTGCCGAATATACCTCCCAAGCGCCTCGCCTTCGACAGTGCTTGACTGTTGTCCCAGGATTCGTACCCCTTCGCCTCAACGCCCACTAGGCGATAGTCGCCGTCCTTCTTGAACGCGATAAGCAGGTCCAGGTCCTCCTGATTTCCGTGCACCAAGTCCCCATTGGGGAAAACGTCGTTTCCGGACGGTTCGTGCCATTTGGCAATGGCTGCGGCCAGCCAATCCAGATGATAGTCCATCCAGACGCGGGCGTCGGTTGGGATGGTGATGTCAAGCATTGCCCCCAAACTCTCGCGGAACTCCTCGGAAAGCGAGAACCTGTCCAGACCTAGCGCATGGCAAACGAGGAAGTACCGCTCTTTCCTGTTGAACTGGTCCAGCAACTCTATCAAATCCTGCGCACCCTCAGAGATGGCCATTGTCGTATCTCCTCCTTCGTGTAAGGTGTTGAGCCGTATATCAAGGCCTCCGGATCGTAGATCTCGCGTCAGCCCCCTGCTTGCGACTCGGCGCTGGGCTTCGTACAGCCGCCCGGTTCGTCGTCCGGCTTTGATGGCGTCAGCACGGCGGCGTTAGCAGGTAATGACCCAAGGCCAGCGGTTGATGCTGTCCTGGGGGAGGCCTGCTCCGCACTTCGGGCAAGACACAGCCGTGACTCCGAGTCACGGCGCCAGCACAAGCGAGGGGCTGCGCACTCAAGACCGGCCCAGTCTCAAGATTGATGCACCCCAGCATCGATGGCGGCCATGGCGTTCTAGTTGCTTTGCTCATGTTCCTCGCGATGTCGGCCCTCCCATGCGCAGGCCAACTCGAGGACGCGCCTGTACTCCAGCTCACGCTACCCGCCTACATCGATCACCGTGATCTCCACGACGGCGGTATCCGCCTGGCCCTCAGGGTCGATGGCCACCACCCGCAGGCGGTAGAAGGGGGTCGTCTCGTAGTCCAAGGGCCCCCTCACCGTGATGGCCCCGGTGACCTGGTCGACGGCGAAGTGGAAGGCCTCGTTCCCCCCGGTGATGACGTACCCTACCGTGTCCCCCGGGTCCCTATCCGTGGCGGTGACGCTGCCCACCGTCACACCCAGCCCGGCGTCCTCCGCCACGCTGAAGGCGTACTCCTCCTGGTCGAAGGCTGGCGCCAGGTTGCAGGGCTCCGTGGTCACCAGTGCCGTGGCAGACTCCCGGCCCCACGCCGCGGCGTAGGTCGCGCCGTCCCCGTAGGCCCGCACCTGGAACTGGTAGATGGCGCCGCAGGCGAGTCCCCTCTCGGGGGTGTAGGTCTGGGAGGTTTCCGTGGTTGTCGCCAAGGCGCTCCACATCCCCGGAGGACTTCCCGCCCGCCACTCGGCCTCGTACCTGGTCGCTCCCCTCAGGGCCGTCCAGGTGAGGGTGAAGGCTCCCTCCGCCAGGGTGACACTGAGATTCTCCGGCGCCGGCGGCGCGTCCTCCCCCACGTCCGTCACCCTGATGATAACCGTCGCCGTGTCCGTCCCCCCCTTTCGGTCGTCGACCCTGATCATCAGCGTGTACTCGTCCGTAGTCTCGTAGTCCAGGGGCCCCGCCACCAAGGAGAGGGTTCCAGCGCTCGGGTTCATCCCGAACCGCCGCTCTCCATTGCCGCCCGTGATCCGGTAGGTCAGCGCGTCCCCGTCCGGGTCCGTGGCCGACACCGCCCCCACCTCCACCACCGCCTCGGCGTCCTCGGCTACCTCGAAGGCGTAGGGGGCCTGGTCGAAGGCCGGGGGCCGGTTGCAGGGGTCGGTGGTTACCGACTCCACGGCGGACTCCTGGCCCCAGCCAGGTACGTACGTCGTCCCATCCCCGTAGGCCCTCACCCTGAAGTCGTAGGTCGTCTCGCACTGGACGCCGTCGGCAGGAATATACGCCAGCGTCGTTTCCTCAGCGGTATCCGCTACGGCCCACTCCTCTCCGGACCCCTCTACCCGGTACTGCACCTCGTACGAGCCAGCCCCGGTCACCGCGGTCCATGCGATGGAGAATGCATCCTCCGCCAGGGATGCGCTGAGGCCTTCCGGCGCCGGTACAGGACCCGCCTGAGTGCAGAACGGCAGCCCCAGTTCGTCAAAGTCGTTGTTGACCACATCCTCCAACGCCGGCGGCACGCAGCCCTCCAGCAGGTTGCCGGACAATTGGAGTATCGACAGACCGGTAAGGTTCCCCATCTGCCACGGTATAGCTCCGCTCAATCGGTTGTTGTGTAGCCGAAGGCTCTGCATGTTCGACAACTCCCCCAACTCTGGCGGGACGACGCCCGTCAAGTCGTTGGAGCCCAACTGCAACAACGCCAGCCCTGTTAGGCCGCGCAGCCCTACCGGTATGGAACCCGTCAGCCTGCGGCTACCCAGGGTCAGCCTATTGACACGCTTCGGAGTTCCTCCTATCGTGACTCCGTCCCAACTCGACATCGCCGTGCCCGTGCTCCAGTTGAGCCTGGCCGTGCCCGCCAACTGGTCTTTCAGCCCCAGCAGTGTCTCGCAGTCGCTTACCAGACCGGTATTGTTGGCGGGATCAGGTACCGCTATCCCGCCGGAGCACACGGCCTCCACCACCGCTATCGTCACTGTCACGGTGGCCGTCTCACCATTCCCGTCGTCCACCTCCACAGTTAGGGTGTAAGTGTCCGCGGTCTCGCGGTCCAGCGCTCCCTCCACCGTGATCTCCCCCGTCGTACCGTCGATGGTGAACTTGCCGTCCTCGTTGCCCGATATGATGGAGTAGGTCAGCGTGTCGCCCGAGTCAGGGTCGGTGGCGGAGACTGTTCCCACAGCGCCAACTGTAGTAGCGTCCTCGGAGACCAAGAAGGCGTAGCTGGACTGGTCGAACGCCGGGGGCTGGATGCACGACTCCGTTTCCACAGGCGTCGGCTCTGAGGGGTCGCTCCAAAGGGCTGCAAAGGTAACGGCGTCGCCGTAAGCCCTCACCCTGAACTCGTAGGTCGAACCGCAGGGGGGTCCATCGGCAGGGCTGTACGTCGACGTGGTGGTAGTGGTGGCCTCCAAAGCTGCCCAGTCCTCCCCGGAGTCTCTGAGCATGTACTGAACCTCGTACTTGCTCGCCCCTGTCACAGCTTCCCATGTTATGGTGAAGGTACTGTCAGTCAGGGATGCGCCGACCGGCGTCGGCACAGGCGGGGCGTCCTCAGGCACGTCCGTGACGCTGATGGAAACCGTGACCGTGTCCTTCTGGTCGTTGCCGTCGTCCGCCTCCACTGTCAGGCTGTAGGTTGCAGCGGTCTCATGGTCCAGGGCGACAGCCACCGTGATATCCCCGGTCTCATCGTCGATATCGAAGGCGTTCCCCGTGTTACCCGCTGTGATGGCGTAGCTCACCTCGTCGTCCTCGTCCGGGTCGGTGGCCGACACCGTCCCAACCACGTCATCCACCTCCGCATCCTCCGCCACGTCGAAGGCGTAGCTCGTCTCGCCGAAGACCGGCGGGCACGACGCTGTCTCCACCGTCTCCGCATCCGACTCCGTCCCCCACATAGCGGTGTAGGTGTCGCCGTCCCCGAAGGCCCGCACCCGGAACCTGTACGCGGTGCTGCAGGTCACCCCATCCGCCGGCGTGTAGTCCTGGGTCGTCCCCGTGGTCTCCGCCAGCGCCGTCCACGTCACCGTCGCCGCATCCGCAGCATTAGTGGTGTGCTGCGCCTCGTAATTGGCGGCGCCACTCACCGCATTCCACATGATGGTGAATGTATCGTCCGTCAGCGACGCACTCACTCCCGTCGGAGCGAGCGTTCCGCCCTCCCGCAGGCAATCCAGCAGGCTCATCTCGTCAAGGTCGTTGTGTCTGACCCTACGCAACGCGGGAGGCACGCAGCCCTCCAACTGGTTATAGGCAATCGACAGATCTCCAAGGTTCGTCAGGGTCCCAAATTGCCACGGCACTACACCGGTGAGCTGGTTCCTGGATAGCCACAAAAATTCAAGCTCTGTCAGGTCGCCTATCTCCGGCGGTATGGAACCGGTGAGTTGGTTGCTATGCAGGAACAGCCTGGTAAGGTTGGAGAGGTCGCCCAACTCCGGCGGAATGGGGCCCGTCAGCTGGTTGTAGCGGAGGTACAGCCAGTTGAGGTTGGTCAAACTGCCCAGCTCCTTCGGAATCCCGCCCGTCAGCCGATTTTGGCCCAGCAGCAGCTCCTCCAGACCGGTCAACTCCGACAACTCCGGCGGAACGCTGCCCGTCAGCTCACGGATCTCCAGGTCCAGGACCGTCACGCGGCTGGGCGTCCCTCCTACGGTCACGCCGTCCCAGCTAGTCATCGCCGTACTCGCGCTCCAGTTCAGCGTCGCCGTGCCCGCCAGGACGCTCTGCAGCCCCAGAAGAGTCTTGCAGTCCGACACCAGCCCGGCGTTGGACGACGGACTCGGCATCGCCGTCCCGCTGTCGCACGTCTCAGTGATGGTTATCATTACGGGTACGGTTGCCTCCCCGCCTATGTCTTTTCTGGCCGCCACAATCAGAGTCACCGTCGTCCCTGCCTCACCCCTCAGGTCGGCTGCCACCGTGATATCCCCGCTGCTCTCCCCGACCGCAAAGAGACTGTCATCGTTGCCCGCCGTGATGGCGTACGTAACCGCGCTACTACCGGCGTCCGTTGCCGAGACGGTACCCACGACCACATCCAGTGCCGCGTCCCCCACGACATTAAAGCTGTATGACGTGGCGCCGAACACTGGCGGCACGCACATCCCCGTGGTCTCCGACTTTATGCTCGAGGGATCGCTCCAGGCGGCCGCGTAGGTAGTCCCGCTTCCGTAGGCGCTCACACGGAATAGGTACTCCGTCTCGCAGAGCAGCCCGTCCACCGTGTGGGTCGTGCCGGTTAGCGTCTCGTCGTCTACCGTCCACCCAAAGGCTCCCGCTTCCCGGTACTCCACCCGGTACTTGCTGGTGTTGGACACCGCCGTCCAGCTCAATGGGGTGCTTGTCATCCCCACAGTCCCCGCCGTGGGCGCACCCGGCACAGGGGGTTGACAGTACAGGAGGTTGAGTGAGCTTAGGTCGTTGGTGGCCACGTCCTCCAGCGCTATCGGTATGCAGCCCGTGAGGGAGTTCCCCGACAGCCTGATCTCCGTCAGGTTGTACAGCCAACCCAGCTCGCTGGGTATGTCCCCGGTCAGCGAGTTGGAGCTCAGGTCCAGCAAGGTCAACTCGAACAGGTTGCCAAGCTCCCCCGGGATGCTCCCAGTGAGGCTCTCGCTCGACAGGTCCAGCTCTGTAACGCGGCTGGGCGTTCCGCTTGTAGTCACGCCGTCCCAGCTTGCGATGGCAGTGTCAGCGCTCCAATTCAGCGAGGCCGTGCCCGCAAGGGTCACTTCATTGTCCAGAAGCGCCTCGCAGTCGTGGACTAAGCCACGGTTGGTCCCTGGGTTGGTGACGGCCGTGCCGTCGGCGCAGGTGAGCGCCGCTGGGGGCAGCGACGGCGTGAATGTCGCGGTCTGCCCGTCGTCCGGGGTGATATCCCCGTAGGCCCCTATGTCCCGGTAGTACTGCGTCAGCCCGCTGGCATTCTCAATCCTGTCGTCGGCGAAGTCGTCTGTGGTCGACGCCGTGGTGACGCGGCTCTTCAGGTTCGCCAAGGTCTGTGTGTACTCCGGGTCCCCTTCCGGCACGCCGTAGCGCACGGCATGCACAACGTCATCATCGTCCGTCTGTAGGTCCCACTGCTCCACAACCTGCCACGCCTCCACCGCTATGGCGTTATGAGCACCCATAGGCGCGAGGAATACAACGCTCTCACGGTTGCCGATAAGGTCGGCAAGGGACACCTCGGTTATGCTGACCAACTCAAGAAGCGAACTCTCATATTCGCCCCGAGTCTGCAGAGGCTCATCCCCAAATCGTCCGGCATCGTGCTCTCTCCGGTACAATTCATAGGAAGACACCTCATCTATCCTGTCGTACGCCACGCTTAGCTTGTTGGGACTGAGGGGACCTGCACCCAATAGATACTCGCTGACGGTGTAGTCAGCAAAGCAAGTCAAAGTCAGTCTATCGACTGATAACCCGCCGCGCGCGAGCGGCATATACAGAGCCTTTACATATTCAAGGTATTGAGGAGACACTCCGCTAAGGTATGACATGAACTCAGTTTCTACCTGCGCGGGAGAGGGCAGAAGTACGTCATCGTCCTTGCCGAGCCAGAACCGTATCTCCTGTCCTCTCTGCGCCAGGGTTCTGGCAGACCCTCGCCAGTCACAGCGTATGCTGCTCTCATCTGCCATTCCACGAATGGCGATGTGGGTCGGACTCGCTCCGGCGGCGTATAACCCCTTTTCCAGAACATCCTCAGTGCTGGGGCTAACGTAATCGGTATCATATGCAGCCCCGCCCGGACCGGAGAACAAACCGAACTGGCTGACGTCACGGGGGGTAGTTGATGGGGGCATGGATCCCGGTGTCGAAGGCGAAAAAGTGGCGGCGGCCGTCGCCGTAGCATCTGACGGTAGTGATGTCGGCGTTGCATCCTGGGTAAAGACATACGCTGTAAAAAGCGCAAGGAGCGCTAGAACGACTGGAATTGGGAGGAGTTTCCCTAATCTCTTGCCATCAACTTTCATCACGATCCTCCAAAACCTCCGAATCAAAGCTACGGTAGCGGCCTGCCATTCGCCGGTACTAGGCCGTCCTTCCCTTGCTCAACTAGAACTCTTCTGTCCAGGCCGTCCGGCCCCGCGGTATAGAGCACGATATCAGTGCGGTCGCTGGCATAGATCGCTATTCTGGAACCATCGGGAGACCACGCAGTTTGGCCGTCTGACCAGGCAAGGCTCCTCTCCGTGGAACCGTCTGCCTTGACGACGTATCCCCTGAACTGTATCGTTGAGCCGTCGGGAGACCACGAGATACTATCTGTCCGGCTAACTGTTTGGATGGGCAGTGATGCAACTTTACGTAGCCCAGCGCCGTCTGGATCAACGGTAAATACCCCGGAGTCAGACCCATCCTTCACAAACGCTATGCGACGTCCGTCCGGAGACCACGCTGGCACGCTTGTCCCATCCCCCATCCCATCTGCTACCCTCGTCTGATTCGACCCACCCACTTCAACAACAAAAATGTCCTCCCCTCGTCTACCAGACTCGCCAGCGATGGCAATGTGGTTTCCATCGGGCGACCACGACGGTGCCCCAGCAATGGAGGACCAAATTACTGGCAGGTTAACTGCAGATTGCAATTCGGAGCCGTCTGCTCTCATAACGCTGATTACATACTCCCGCGGCCCAACAAAGGCAATGCGGATTCCATCGGGCGACCAGACAGGATTGATGTCCAACTGGTTGTTCCCAGTGATCCTGTGCTTGTCAGAGCCGTCTGCCTTAGCAGTAACTACCCCCCAGCCCTTCCCCTTGGCCCAAGTCCAAGGAAACCATCCAGGTCGCCCGTAGGCAGAGTAAGCTATTCGAGAGCCGTCGGGAGATACGCTTGGAGCGTAAGCTAAATCCCATCCACTACCGCCGCCGTCAATCAACTCCAAGCGTGAGCCTGCCGAGTCGACCACGTATACCCCACCTGCGTGGCTGAATGCTATGCGGCCTCCCTCGGGGAACCATTGAGGAGTCCGTGACTCCGATGCCACCCATCTGGCATACCCAGCTGTGTCAGTCTCACTCGGGTCCCGGGGTTCGATATTCACAACAGCGCAGAACGAGACGAGGAAAAATAGATTCACAAAGATAGAGAACACCCCGAGGACGGCCAATACACGCACAGCAACCCTGAAGACAGTTCTGTTCAGCATGATCCGAACCCTCGTTGACAGTTCATCGCAGTCCCATCACCCACTCCAGATTATTCCTTGGCTAACCAAGTATCTGAGAACGTAGAACGCGAGGGCTTCAACAATAAGGACCAACCCCATGAAGGCTAGTGCGCCCTCTACAACAATCCCCAGCTTCGTTCTCTTTTTAGGTGGCTTACCGTTACTGAAACTCAATTCACATCTCTCACGGAATCACCAACTGGTACAAGGCTTGGATGGCCATTATGTCGAAGGGGTGCGGCGAGCAGTCAGGCTCATTAAACCCCTCAGGTACAATCGCCTGAGATAAAAGAGTGTCATAGTTCATCACTGCATCAGGAATAGTGGGATGGGACGGCAGATTGCTCACCCATGACCGGACGGGGACATACCCTGATAGCCCCAAAGCGTGTCCGGCTTCGTGCACCATCATTCTGTAGTTTCGATATGAGAAATTGTCAGTTTGGCCCCTACATGTATTGAAATGAGTATCTGAATCATGCACATGCACATCACCACCAGGTATGTCTTTGTCTCTGCTCTGGCGAATAGCGTTCACTAATATGTCCACGCTCCCGTCGTCCAAGACGGAGATCTCCTGCCTAGAATCAGTGTACCGAGTGGAGATGACGCAAGCCGTTCCTTCTCTTATGATTGGTGCGCCTTGTACGCACGCAAAGAGCCAGTTATGATGGACAAAAGGAAGTATTCTATCCGTCCAGTCGCTGGTATCAACCATATAGACCTCGTTGTTTCCATTGAACAGTGCTGTAACCAGAGTGACTGGAACCGCGTTATCAATAGGAACGCCATCAGACGTGCAACTCCCAGGCACGTGTGTCACTGTTACGCGGTCCGGAACAGCCTCTTCCCATTGCTCGAACGCATGCTCGATGAGATCTACCCACTCGGACGACTCGTCATAACTTGGACTGTCTGAGTCATCGAAAGTGCCGGCGCAAATAGTATAGTCATATCTCCCACCATCCCAGTATCCGAAAAACGGATAGGTGCCTACCCTCCGTGAAGGAACTTCTCCCGACGGCCACACAAAGGCATCCCTTGCAGAGAACACCTCCTCGCCGCTTGCAGTTGTATAGCTGACGCGGAAAGCGTAAATCTCGCCCGTCTGAAGTCCCGGGATAGGCTCTGTAATAGTAGTTGTACCTCGCTGCGATAACCGCTGCTCCATTTCACTCTGATAGTAGGGCCAACTTGCATCTTCCGGCCACCTCTCATGCCAATGCGGATACTTGGTGCCTAGCGCGCCTTGTAGAGTGCGTTCACCCAACATCCTGTACTTGATGACGTACTCATTAACTCCCGATATCCTCTGCCATTGGAGAGTCGCTTCGTTGCTGCCGCTTCCATATGCGCTGCCACCATCTAGGAGCAGAGGATTGTCAATGAGCCTGACGGAACTGCTGTAAGAGCTGTCGAAATCAGAGGTGCTTGCTTGCCTTGCTCTAACCTGAAACACGAAACTTGTGGGATCCGCTAAACCTTTTGATCCGATGATAGCGTCGAGGTTGATCTCGTAGCTGTTGTCTGAAGTTCCAGTCTTGACTTCTCTCCATGGCCCGCTTAGATTTTCACTTACTTGGACGTCGTAGATGATGCTGCCGGGGCCAGAAACGGCCCCCCAACTGAGCTCGGCCTTGCGTAACGGCATAGGCGTCACGTCGAAGCTGGTGGGCGCTGCTAATGGTAGGTTAGTATCCCACCGCGCCGGGGACGACTCTCCCGAAACGTTCGTACTGGTGACTCGGTGTGAGTAGGCGACCCCGTTAGTCAGGCCACTGATGGTGGCGCTTAATCCTGAGATGGTGACTGGGTACTGGCCCTGGGGGGTTCCAAGCACCCAGACAATCCCGTTCCATTGGTATACCTTATATCCTGTGGCATGGTCGGCTCTATCCCACGTTAAAGTGATCGTCCCATCCCCGGTCGTATTGTTCAGGCCCGTCGGTGTAGCAGGAGGCAGCACGGGACAGGAATCATCGTCGGTGATGGTGAGCCTGGAGGTGGATGGCGAACCCGCGATAACCCCCGCCGGCAGGGTGCCGAAGCCGAGGTTCACCGTCTCGACGTAACAGTCGGAGTCCTGTTTAGACGTGATGGAGAAGTCGAGGGAAGTGGTGCCTGGGCTGAAGGTCAGGTTTCCGGAGGGAAGTCCGGATACAGAGTAGTCGGCGCTCTCCGCAGTGCCGTTCGACAGCGTCACAGGTATCGTCAGGGTCTGACTTGTCGAGCGGCTCAGTCCGACGGAAATGGTTCTGGCGGACCCTTCGTTCACCGAGTAGGACGACGATCCGAAGCTGACGCATATGTCGTCGGTGACGTTGATTGTCGAGGTGGATGGCGAACCCTTGACCACCCCCGTCGGCAGCGTGCCGAATCCGAGACTCACCGTCTCGTTGTTACAGTCCGGGTCCTGTGCAGAGTAGGAGAACGTTCCAGACGTGCTGGTGCTGCTGAAGGTAACCGTCCGGTTGGTCCCTGGGTTCACTGTGACCGGTATACTCAGGGACCGGCCCGGCGCCTTACTGAGGCGCACGGTAATCGTAACACTGTTCCCCTCGTTCACCGAATAGGACGACGAGCCGAAGCTGACGCATATGTCGTCGTCGGTGACGTTGATTGTCGAGGTGGATGGCAAACCCGTGCCCACTCTCGTCGGCAGCGTGCCGAATCCGAGACTCACCGTCTCGTTGTTACAGTCGTTGTCCTGGGGTGCAGAGTAGGTGAAGGTTCGAGACGTGCTGGTGCTGCTGAAGGTGACCGTCCGGTTGGTACCTGGGTTCACTGTGACCGGTATACTCAGGGACCGGCCCGGTGCCTCGCTGAGGCGTACGGTAATCGTAACGCTGCTCCCCTCGTTCACCGAGTAGGACGACGAGCCAAAGCTGACAAGGATGGGACATGGGTCATCGTCGGTGATGGTGAGCGTGGAGGTGGATGGTGAACCCGCGATTACCCCCGCCGGCAGGGTGCTGAAGCCGAGACTCACCGTCTCGTTGTTGCAGTCGTTGTCCTGGGGTGCAGAGTAGGTGAAGGTTCGAGACGTGCTGGTGCTGCTGAAGGTGACCGTCCGGTTGGTACCTGGGTTCACTGTGACCGGTATACTCAGGGACCGGCCCGGTGCCTCGCTGAGGAGTACGGTAATCGTAACGCTGCTCCCCTCGTTCACCGAGTAGGACGACGAGCCAAAGCTGACAAGGATGGGACATGGGTCATCGTCGGTGATGGTGAGCGTGGAGGTGGATGGTGAACCCGCGATTACCCCCGCCGGCAGGGTGCTGAAGCCGAGACTCACCGTCTCGTTGTTGCAGTCCGGGTCCTGTGCAGAGTAGGTGAAGGTTCGAGACGTGCTGGTGCTGCTGAAGGTGACCGTCCGATTGGTTCCTGGGTTCACTGTGACGGGTATACTCAAGGACCGGCCCGGCGCCTCGCTGAGGAGTACGGTAATCGTAACGCTGCTCCCCTCGTTCCCAGAATAGGACGACGAGCCGAACCTGACGCATATGTCGTCGGTGACGTTGATTGTCGAGGTGGATGGCGAACCCTTGACCACCCCCGTCGGCAGGGTGCCGAATCCGAGACTCACCGTCTCGTTGTTACAATCCGGGTCCTGTGCAGAGTAGGAGAAGGTTTCAGACGTGCTGGTGCTGCTGAAGGTAACCGTCCGGTTGGTCCCTGGGTTCACTGTGACCGGTATACTAAGGGATTGGCCCGGCGCCTCGCTGAGGAGTACGGTAATCGTAACACTGCTCCCCTCGTTCACCGAGTAGTACGACGAGCCGAAGCTGACAAGGATGGGACATGGGTCATCGTCGGTGACGTTGATTGTCGAGGTGGATGGCGAACCTCTGGTCACGCCCGACGGCAGGTCGTCGAAGCTCAGGTCGACAATTTCGTCTACGCAGTCAGCGTCGTGGCCAAGGCTCAATCTTAGCGTCTCAGACGTGTCTCCACTGTCGAACGTGACACGCTGGTTTGTTCCGGGAGTAACGGTAATCGGTATGGTCACGTCCCCGGACAAGGCGCCGCTCAAGAGCACTCCAATGTCGACGTACGATCCCTCACGTCCTGTGTAATTGTCAGGGCTGAAGGAAACTGTAACGACCGGCGTGGGCGTAGGCGTAGGCGTGGGCTGACAGTCTGGGCCAGGGGTTGTTGCGGACACTTCACTGGAGTAGGGACCCCACTCGGTAGCATATCGCGGCCCAACTCCGCGGGGAGTTATCGAGCCGTCTCCCCTGGCACCGACCCTGTAGGTATAGGTGGTGTCGCACGATAGTCCGGTGTCAGTGTAGCTGTCGCTGCTGCCGGGGATGGCTGTCCTTATTGTTCTCCATGACCCTCCCCCTGACTTCCGCTGAATTCTAAAGTGGCTGACTCTATCCATGGAGTTCCAACTGACTGTGATACTGGTATCACTGTCGGCCTCGGCCGTTACCCCCTCTGGCTCCGGCGGCGGGCACGGCCCTGTCTTTGCGTTATCTTGATCTGAAAGGGCACCCCATCCCGCCGACGCGTCTGTGCCATTGCCATACGCCTTGACCTGGAAGTAGTATGTGGTAGCGCAGGTGAGATCTGGCACTGTGTAGGATGTGCCTGAGACTTCAGTGTCGTCCCAGGGGCCTGAAGAGCTTTTGCTCCACTGGATTTCATACTTGGCTGCACCTGGCACCTTCTTCCAACTGACGTTAACGGTGGTCTGGCTGGTGGGTATGGCGGTGACGCGGGTAGGCTTTGAGGGCAACATGGGCGTAGGCGTGTTGGTAGGCGGGTCACAACATGGTGGTTCCGTGGGTGGGACCGTGGGTGGGACCGTGGGTGGGACCGTAGGTGGGACCGTAGGTGGGACCGTAGGTGGGACCGTGGGTGGGACCGTAGGTGGAACCGTGGGTGGGACCGTAGGCTCCGGTGTAGGGTCGTCACAGCCGGGGTCGGGGCGTTGGGGATGGCATTGGATCGTGGGCTCAGGCGTAGGCGGTTCCGTAGGCACCGGTGTAGGGTCATCACATACCTCGTCATTTGGGTCGCAATTGTCTGGTGGTGGAGGCGGGTCTGTCGGCTCGGGCGTAGGCGTGTAACATATTTCTGGTTCTTCATCACATTCATTATAATTAGGGACAACGGAACCGCCGCCCTTATCTTGACCTGAGCCTTCGCCTTCGCTGGAAGACAGGTCCTCCTCCTGCGGAGGGGGCGTAGGGACCGGTTCCGGCGTGGGCTCTTGGCCATGAGCCACTGCCACAGTGATGAGGGCAAGGAGAATCGCTATGCCAACTATGAAGTGAAGCCTGAATGTCGCTTTAGACGCCATACTATTCATTTCCGGATCTCCGCACGGAAAGTGGCAGCCTTAGATTCCACTTGTCTTCTCTTTCTTGCTACCCATGGTAAACACTAGAGACTCTACATCGTGTTTGTAAGTGCCTAATCACACTTCTTGAGAGCCAATTTGTTTGCTCTGGGAGAGTGTGTTTTTGCAATGCGGCAGGTATAAAGTGCTATTGCGGACACAAACAATAGTGGCTAGATTAGTAGCAATGTATCCACGGCCGTGACCACCAGACACGCCACGTGCTCACGCGCATTCCGGAGAGAAGAGTTGTCTCGGGCGCCTCGCCAGAGCCCGGGCCTTCATCCAATCAGGGCCGTCGCCAGCGTCTTTCGGATGAGTGACTCGGCGCTCATCCGGCTCGACCCGGACGTGGTCCAGTAAGCCGCAAGAGTTTCGGTCTGGGGCCGCTGGTTCATCTCGGTTGTCGCCCTGTTCCAGTTTGCCTACCGGCCGCTCTTCTGGTTTCCCGACAACATCGGACCCAACAACGTCGAATACGCGCTGCTGCTTGTGCTGCTCGTGACGCTCAATGGCCTGGTCCACTACCGGCTCATGACGAACAGGCCTGTTACGTGGCGCTGGTCATGGCGGACGGGCGGCGCATCATCCAGGTGCTGAACAACCTCCTAACCAACGCGGCCTGGAACTCTCACGAGGCGTCCGCCATCGGGGTGTCCGCCGTGCGAGAGGGCTACCACGTGGCCGTCTCCGTCACGGACGAGGGCAGAGGGATAGCCGCCGAGCGGCTGCCGCACCTGTTTCGGAAGTTCTCCCGGCTGGAAGGCGAGGACCGAAGACGGGACATCGCGGGGTCGGGCCTGGGTCTCGCCATCTGCAAAAGGATAGTGGAGACCCACGGCGGTCGGATATGGGCCGAGAGCGACAGGCCGGGCCTGGGGGCGCGGTTCACCTTCACGATTCCGGTGGCTGGGGATGCCGCAGCCGGCGTTCCCCGGCTCTCCGACCGCTCCCGGCGGTCGGAGAGGGAGCGGACGCGGATTCTCTGCGTGGACGACGACCCGCAGACGCTCAGGTATGTCCGGGACGCGCTCGCCAGGGCGGGCTACGCCCCGATTGTGACCGGTGACCCGCAGGAGGCGACGAGCCTCGTGGAGGCGAACGACCCCCACCTGGTGCTGCTGGACCTGATGTGCCGGGGACCGACGGAATCGAGCTGATGGGGGACATCCTGGATATGGCCGAGATATGGCCGACGTTCCGGTGACCTTTCTGTCCGCCTACAGCCAAGACGAGATTATCGCCAGGGCCTTCGACAATGGGGCCGCCGACTACGTGGTCAAGCCCTTCTCACCGACTGAGCTTGTGGCGAGGATCAGGGCGGCCCTGCGCAAGCGGGAAGCGCCCGAATGGGCCGAGCCGTCGGAACCCTACGTGTTTGGAGACCTGACCATCGACTACGCCGAGCGTCGCGTGACGATGGGCGGGCGTCCCGTGCATCTGACCGCCATCGAGTACGGGCCACTCTTCGAGCTATCGGCCAACGCCGGCCGCGTGATGACCTACGACCGGCTGCTGCAACGCCGCGACAAGCTGGGCGACGACGCCAGCAACTCGCCTACATCCTCAACGAGCCCCGCGTCGGCTATCGGATGCCAAGGGGGGAGACGCCGGGAGCAGAGGAATCGTGAGTGCCGAGCCTGTGTCCTCTCCGTTCGTGGCACGCCTCGCCCGACGGGTCGGGGTGGGGCCCCTAACTACATCGCCAGCTTGAACCTCAAGGTGAAGGTTTTAGACTCTGTCCAGGATGGTGGGCTTTCAAGAGGCGGCACTCTTGAGTCTATTTTGTGTACGTGGCTGTCATAGGGAATGAGACTGTGACCTTACCCCGTTATTAGTATCAGAGGCTAGTAGAGTGCAGCTACCGCTTCAGCATACTCCTTCGGCGACCTGCCGTTCAACGAGCTGTGGGGTCTGACCTCATTGTAGTCCTGTCGCCACCAGCCCCAAAATGCCGGCTATCCGCCGGGCGGTGTCCGTGAGGTCCTGCACCTCCTCAGGTCGCAGCGCCCTGCCCAATACGCCGCGCTCTCGGTAGGAGAGCCACTTCTTGAGCACCTGGTACCCGCCCAGCTTGTAGCTCCAGACCGCCGACGGGACGTTCCGCCAGTAGGCGCGGTCGTTGAGGTGGATGTCGAAGGTGGTATCGCCGAGGGCGTTTTCCGCGCTGCCCAGGGCGGCGCGCTCCTCAGATGTGTACGGGCGCTCGACGACGCGCCCCTGGCCTGGCATGACGGCCTCTCCCTGCCCGAAGTGCCCCCAGCCAGCCGTCACCGAGAAGTCGTCTCCGGCCATGTTGCCGCCGTCCGTGGTTGTCGGCACGGCAACCGACGCAATCTCCGGCCGCAGCGCGCCCGTCGTGACGCCGGGTACGGGCGTCTCCGAGTCAAGCAGCGCGGCAAGTTCCCGTCCCCTGGAGGCCGAGGCCTTCAGCTCCTCCGCCGCTCCGGTGGCGTCGCCGTCCGGCCAGCCCGGCAGCGGAATGCGAGGCCACTCCATCCTGAGGGCGCCGGCGTTGGCCTCCCGGTAGGAGGGGTCATGCAGCACGGACAGGACGTGATGGAATAGGTCCTCCACGCCCAGGCCAAGGCGGTCCAGGTAGCCTTGGGCCGCGTCCGACAGGTTGGGACGTCGCTGCTCTCCGCCGCCGTCAAGTGCCATGCCCTCTTCATGGAGCCAGGCCGGAATACAAGTGGCACCTCTATCTATCAAGTCCAGGCAACCCAGGCTGGAGATAACCTGCGGAGGAGACCATTCTCTACGTGGTTTATGCTGTGCGACCATCCAAAGATTATTCTCGAATAGGTGCGGTTTGTAGTCTGGAACTGGACGACCAAGCAGACCGTGTCCTGTTTCCCAATATAGCCATCTTGTATCAAACGGTCTGTAGGAATGTCGGACAAAGTTGTCATCAATCGGGCCACCACGGGTGAGCAATGAGTTCCTCACCTTCTGAGCATCGGATACCACAAACCCCGATGAGCTCTTCATTGCGGAAGGGTACTTCGTTTCCACCTCAGTGCTACTGACGGAGGGATCGAAGTATTCGCCCACCCTGGCCTTGAGTTTGTTGAGTTCTATGTCAATAAGAAACGCATCTCGTTTGCTCTGTACCCCTGGAAAAGATACGGGAAACAAGTCCGGCAGCGCAGGCCAGGCAGACCATCCACCGCTGACCGCAACCGGGGTAAAGGGCAAACCCAGCGGTAAGCTCGGCTCAACGTTGCCATACAGAGTATTCGAACCCGTTTCGGCAGTCGCCGTCAAGTCGGAGAGCTTGGCCTGTCCCCACAGATGGCGGAAGCCGACTTCCTTGGCGGGTTGGTGGTCGGCTTTGCGCACAAGGGTCGTAATCGCCGTACCCACCTGGATGCCCACCGGATCGCCTAGCGTGGAGAAGATGCTTGGGTCGGGCGCGCCATCGGGAGTCGTCTTACCGGTCTTGTACTTGTCGCCGTTGAGGTTGTCTATGCGGATAGAGTCAAAGGCCTCCAGGTAGCGCTCCCTCATGCCCGTGAAGGAGAGGCCGTCCAGCCAGGAGTAGTTGGAGATGAAGCAGACCACGCCCCGGCCCGTCTTCTCGGCAATGCGACGCTCCGCCATGCGGAAGAAACGCACGTACAGGTCGTTCAGCCCCTGGCCCTCCGGTCTCCGCACCCGCCTGGTGGTCCGATAGGCCGTGGAGAGCTCCCGCTCCTCATCGACAGCCATCCCCGCAAAGCCGTTGTAGGGCGGATTGCCCAGGATGACCAGGACCGGCGTCTCCTGCTTCACCCTATCGGCGCGGTCGCGCTCCTCCTCCAGCTCCGGGAATGGCAGCGGCTTCTGCACGCTTGGCTCCCAGCCGGTGAGGGCGTTGGTGAGGTACACCCCGGCCCGCTCCGTCTCGTCATCGGACAGGGGGGCGTCCAGCGCCTGCATTGTCAGGCCAACCTGCAGATGGGAGACGACGAATGGCGCAGGCATGATCTCGAACCCGAACACCCTTTGAGTGGCCGCCCTCTTCACCTGCGCTCCGGTGAGTGCGCCGAGGCCCTTGCCCTGGAGGTTGGCGGCGATGCGACGCAGCACCTCGGCGAGGTACGTCCCCGTGCCGCAGCATGGGTCGAGGACGTATACGTTCTCAGCGGCCAGGCCGTCGGCGATGCCCAGGTCCTCCTTCAACGCCATGTCCACGCGGGCGACCATGTAGCGCGCCACCTCGGCGGGCGTGTACCAGACGCCCAGCTGCTTGCGAAGGTCGGGGTCGAAGGCCTCAAGGAACGGCTCGTAGAAGTAGGGCACGGCCTCGCCTGCGTCGAAGCGGTCGAAGAAGGCCGCGCGGTCGACCCGGTCCAGGGCCGCCGACGTCCAGTCCAACAGCTCGACTAGGCCCAGGGGCTGAAGCTGTGCGGGTGAAGACAGCTGCTGGAAGAGGGCGCGCAGGACGGGTGCTCTCAGGTGCCAGACGGAGGTGCGCCAGTCGAATGGTCCGGTGGGCGGCGGCGTCTGGCGGGCCCAGAGCACCCATGCGGAGAAGACGCCGTAGAAGAGGGTCTGCACCAGCGTAGAGCGGAAGAAGGCCGCGCCACGCTCGCCCTCGAAGCGCACGCCCAGCGCCTCCTCCAGGGCGGAGCGCACGGCATGAAGGGATGGCTCGTCGCCCGCGGCCTCTACCCTTGCCAGCCCGTCCCTGGCGTAGGAGGCCAGCAGCCAAGCCAGGTCCCTGGGTTCGACTATCGACGCGCTGTGGGAGAGCGCACGGCACAGGTACTCCCCCAGCCCCGCTCCCACGTCGCTTGCGAACTTCCGCGGCTGCTCAAGCCGGGCGTGGAACGCCTGCTCCGACTCTGCTACTCGGAAGGTCTCCAGCTTCACCGGGTTGCCCTGCCCGTCCTCCCCCACCAGCACGAAGTCGCGGGTGTTGGTGACCAGCACCAGCCTGTAGCGGCCCCAGTATCGGCTGACCTGGTCGCTGTCTGCGGTAAGCCAGGCGTCGTCGCCGGCGGGCTTGACCTCCACAACGCCCCGCTCAGGGACCTGGCCGGGGCGCGGCTTGCCCTTCTGCACCTGCTTCCTGGCGTACAAACCGAGGTCCGGGTGGCCCGCGCCCTGCTCGGCAAGCTCGCTTACGCAGAACACCTGGGGCTTGAGCGTGTTGCCTACGGCGTTCAGCAGGTTGGTCAGAGCCGGATAGTAAGATTTTTCCCCCGTTGCGCCGCCGGATGCTCGTATACTCCGTAGGTTGGCGAAGTACTCCTCGACTGCTGCGGTTAGCTTTGCTGTGGTTACTGGCATAGACCTATTCTACGCCATAGTCGAGCGTGACAGAATCCCCGCGCTAGACTCGCGTCAATCCATGCGAATGTTATTGACGGCGGGATTTGGACGGAGCGACAGCAGCAGGAAGATCTGGCAACGCAAGAGAATGGACTCGATCTGTCTCAAATGTCGGAGAGGTCCCGTAAACGGTCGTGAGGGGTGATGACACCGAATGTAGGTGTCATCACCCCGTCTTGCGCTCTACCGTCCGCGCCAATCACCCCCGTCTCATGATACTTCCCAAGGCCAAGCTCCTACTAGAAGAGGTCTAAGCACCATCCGGCTCCGGCTGTGTCAACATGCAGGAGTAACCCAGATTTACAACGGGAGTCACCGACACCCGGCCCCGGTTGTCGTACCCCGCACGATACGCATACTCCACCTCCGCGCCCCAGGGCACACGTCCGCCGACCCGAATAGCGCCCTCTCCAATCTGACCCGCACCTCCACAGGCCCCACACACGACAACCCCGCGCCGGTCACCCTTCTTCCAAGCCAGAACCTTCACCTCCGCAGGCACAACCCGCTCCTCCTTCGCCGGCTGGAACAGGACCCCGTGCAGCTTCTTCAGAACTCCCGCCGACGGAATGGCCTTGCCGGACATGATGTTGGAGAGATGAGCGGAGCTTATCCCGGACCTCCGGGCTACCTCGTTCTGGCTGATCCCGTGAGCGTCCATTCGACTCCACAGAGCTCCCTGGTCAACACAGGCGCGCTTTGCAGGAGCGACCTTGGCCGGAGCCTCCAGGATGGACTCGACCCGCGCCTGGACCTTCACGCCCATTCTCCTGCGGCCACGGGACACCTCCGACATGTAGCCGTAACTAACCCCCACACGCTCAGCCAGGTCCTTCATGTTCATACCAAGTTCACGAGCACGCTCCCGGATGTAGCTACTCTCTCCGCTAACACTGTCTCTCTGCCGGTAGACAACTCCTTGTCCCGGGGCCTCTCCCAACACCGCCACGGCCTTGTCACGCATCTTCGGAGTCCATCGCCTGCGCCCCGAGGCAAGCTCCGACAGGTAGCCCGCAGATACACCCATCTTCGCCGCAAGCTCCTTCATCGTGAGTCCGCAGCGCCTTGCCGCGGCCCTGAGCTCAGTCTCACATCCTGCTGCTGCCGTATCCTTGGTCCTATTGCTCATCGTTGCCGTTGCAGTCGTCATCACGACCTCCTTCTCTTGTTGTGTTGCCTTGGGTGGTGCCCGATTTCGGGCAAAGAAGAAGGGCCGGCTCCATATGGAGCCGGCCCTTGTGTATTGGAGACCAGTTGAAAGCGGTGGGTTAGACGCCCGTCAGTGTTTGTGCCTCGTTACCTTGTGCCGAGACATGATCCGCCGGAGCAGCAGCGCACAGATGCCCAGCCCGATGAGGTGCAGTGCGAAGACCTCCATGCCGCCGGCCAGCAGCAGTTGCCAGGCCAGCAGTGCAGCGAAGCCGACCGCCATCGTCAGCCGCCTGCGCCACGGGGCGAGCCCGCCAATGACCACAGGGATGATCTCGACCCTTGGAACCGTTGCCTTGATTTCTATGACGCTCATTGATATCTCCTTTCTATTGCTGACCCGCGCTGGCATCCGTAACGCGGTTCTTTGTTCTTGGGTTCGGTTGACGCTGGACACACTACGCCCACGGTCGGGTGCCGGACGCGTGAGACGGAGGGGGGTTGAAGAAGACGCAGCTCGCCCAGGGTCACATCACAGGGAACGGACTTAGGGGGAGCTACTGAGGGGAGCGATCGGCCTGGGAGCTGGTCACAGGACGACGCGATGAAGAAGACGCAACTCGGCCAGGGTAATGAGACAGGAATTCTTATGGTGTGGGCTGCTATCTAAGAAACGTCTGACCTACGAGATGGTCATAGGGCGACGCAGGTGAAGAAAGGCGCAGCTTGGCTTGGGCCAGAAACGTCCAGGTGGGAACCGCGTGGAATGAAGCGACTGGCCTGTCCATAACTGCAGACCAGTGCGTGTTGAAGCTGCGGTATGTGGCAGTTGGTAGCAAACCGCAGGCATGTGGAACCGATCGGAGTCACAGACGCACTCCGAGCAAGAGCCTGTCCCATACTCGATACGGGGAAATCCCGGCTTTCAAAGCGACACTTGGGGGAGCAATGCTCAACCCCTCCACCGCATCACGCAGCCAGAAGGCGATTGTCCCTCATGGGCGGACCGTTCGGAGAGCAACGCTCGATCCTAAGCGGCCTGTCCCGGGTCGGGGACCGGACCCTCCAGGTTTCTCGGCACGAAATCCTGGAAAAGCCTGACAATGGAACCAATTATTGCCGGACAATCATTGCGAATCAAGTGTTCTGCCCCAATTGATTACTCCGATGTGACAACCTGGCTAATCTACGACTTCCAAACCACACACTTAAACAAAGGTCCGCCACAGTCCGAAGGTCAAAAACCTGCGCAGCCTCTGCATCAGCTGAAGCCTGCCCCACTCCGATTGACTCTCCTCCATCGCTTTGACTCGCCTCTGAAGCTCATCTCTTTTCTGAATCTGGTCCCAAGGATGCGTCGCCGGCGGAAGCGTCATCCCGTACTCATCTATCAATGCAATCTCCAGCTCCCGCAGCCGAGCCTCGGCCTGTGCCTTCTGCATTGCGCCTCCGCCAGCCAGGAACCCGCTCCGAACATGCCTCCACTCCACAATCAGCGGCAGCGCAGCGCCGTATATCTGCTCCTCACCAGGCTCCGGCTCAAGGGTCACAAGTTCTGAGTACTGCCTCCACGCCGGCTTCACAGGCGGTCTCTTCGGCACATTGCTAGTAGCTTCCGACCTGCCCCTAGCTTCCTGGACTGATTCCAGCGCTGCCAATCTCTTCTCAATAAGCCGAATGGCCTGTGCATAATCCTCCCGCAGTCCAGCAATCCCGTCCTCCAGTGCCCTGCGCAACTCAGCGTGGCCGGCCTTTACCGCTGCCTCCAACGACGCCATGCGTTTCTCCAAAGCCTCGATACGCTCCCTGTGCTTGGCAGTCTCCGGGTCAGCCCCCGTCAGAAGTGCAAACTCCAAGGCCCCTCGAACCCGCCTCGACAGCCTGTCTCCTTCGATGCTGGCTGCCACGGTCCTGTGGTCTACACCCAGCGCCCTGGCAGCTCCTCTGCGTCCCTTTTCCTTCACCAGATCCTGCAACAGGGACATCAGCCTAAGCTCGTATTGGTCCTCTGTGTTACGACGCTGCTCCATTATCTCTGCGCCTTGCTTCATGTCCTACGCCCCCTCCCAAGGACTTGCCTCTCTCAGCCCAGGCAATCTGGTCAATCTCGCCGGCAGTATCCCGTGGTGAGAAACCACTCCTCTCCTGCATGATAGCCCAGCCACTGGATCAGCCCAACCACCGGATGTCACTGGTAGTCGCCTCTCCCGTTCCACCCAACGATTGTAGAAGTGCAATTCTCAGCTTGACCGCTGTCCAACGGCCTCCATTCCCTCAGGTGACAACTTGTACATTCTGAACACACGACTTGTACCACCCCACCGGGACTGGCTCTTTACTCTAAGTGCTTACTGTGATGTGCCTGAACCTTAACAGACTTGCAGTCTTGCTCGCCCCCGCACGCTTGGCACTGGCCTACATTGTTCCACTTACCTTCTTCCACCCCAAACCTCATTCTCTGTACTACCCCCGCAAGGCACGCGCCCACTCGGAAAATGCACTTTACAAGAGACGGCTTGGACGGTCTGTCATGAGACGCCGGCGGAACACCGGGTCAATCTACACCGCATACCACGCGGTTCTTGGGAGGGCATTCCCCGGACACTGACATCAGGGACTTGGGCAACTATCCTACTGCAATCTACTATGAGCATCAAAGGCTCAGTCTCAGTTTCTGTAGGTCAACACCTTTATGGATCAGGACGTACCGTGAGCGCAACAGATCCTAAATTCCACCCTCTACGGCTCATCGCCGAGATGCCATTCCTGGACCGGCTGGAGCTGTCAGCGGTATCCGGCAGACGCCAGCAGAGGGTCTACGAGGAGACAGCCATGCTCAGACGCACGGGTCTGGTGAGCACGGTACCCCACGCAACGGCGCTCATGTCGCCTACCAGCCGTCTCTACCTTACCCGGGAAGGGTTGCGCCAGCTTGCCGAGGATGAGGGTATTGGCATTGAGGAGCTGCTTCACAAGTACCCCGTATCCCGCCACTCGCGGTCACTTCTGCTGGAGAGGCTGGACGCCGTAGGCATCATCTACAGGGTGGCGTCGTCTGTTGCCTGGGCTACGGGGCCGGTGAGTCTTAGGTGGTACAGGAGCGAGCCCTTGGATGCAGTTCTCACGCTCTCCGATGGCAGGACATTGGGCGTCCTTCGCCAGGGAGCCACCTCGGACAGGACGGGCTTCTCCCACAGGATATGGAGGCTTCTGGAGGGAAAAGTCCCCGGAGGGTTGCTGGTCATCGTCCCGGACGCGGTACGCCTGCGCCACACTAGCAGGCTGTTGCAGAGTGCCACCGGCCTAGTCCTCATGACTCTGGAGGAGCAGGTCGCCTACCCATCAACTCAAGACACAGACTGGCGTACACCCTCCGGCGGTTCCTATCTTGCCTTGGGCAACGCGCTATCCTACGTGAAAGCAGGAAGTGTGGTACCCGTAGAGGATCCCCTGGCAAGACCCCGTGTGCCGAGAGACCTTGCGCTCCCCAAGACTGGGCTGGACGTACCCGACCACATGCTGCCCGCTCTGCTGAAGCCGGGGGAGAAGCGGGTGATGGATATCTTGGCTGACTGGCCCTGGGTTACTACCAACGACCTCGGAGGGGTCCTGGGCGTGTCCAGGATGCGAGTCTCCCAGCTCCTAGACAGGTTGGTTGAGGGCAATCTCGTCTCCCGTGTAACTTTGGGAAAGCGCAGTCACCTAGCCCTCACCGACTGGGGGCTTGCAATCCTCGCCCGCCGGGACAGGACGGCCGTAGGCAGGCTGAGGAAGCAGTGGAGTGCGGAGCCGTCAAAGGCAGGCGGTCCCGTAGACTGGCGAAACATCTCCGGCAGGCGAAGCGGCCAGCTGGCCCGGAACATGGAGCATACAGAGGCTGTGCACTGGTTCATCTCCCATGTAGCGGTTCAGGCCAGGGAGCAGGGATTTCGAGTCGTTCAGTTTGATCCTCCACACAGGGCGTCAAGACACTTCTGGCATCGTGACAAGCTTCGCTCCATTCACCCCGACGCGTTCGGCAAGCTTAGAAAGGACGGGAAGAACACACCCTTCTTTCTGGAGTGGGAAAGGCGTGCCGTGAGGCCGAGTACTATGACCGCCAGGCTCGCTCCCTACCTGCGCTATTACTCATCCCACAACCCAGTGGATGATCACGGAGTGCAGCCGCTGGTCCTGATGGTGTTCGACGATCCTCTGGTGGAGGCGCGGTTCCTCGGCGTGGCCCGCTCGGAGATTGCAAGGACGAAGGTGCAGTTGCCCCTGTGGGTATCCAGTAGGGATGTACTGAAGATGCACGGGCCTCTAGGACCAGCTTGGCGTAATCCGGACACTATGGGGCCGGCACCGGTCTTCAGGTGATTTCTGCACTGGACTCATGGACACCTGTTGAAAAACAAACTGCTGCTTCTCTGTGCCAATTCTGCAGTGCTGATCGTCTCTGCTGAAGCCGTCTTGTGACCCCTTATTAACTTATAGGGGACCGGCCTATTGGAAATCATGGTGAAAGGGTAAACTATCATTCATGAATTACTGAATTCGGCCGACAGATTTGCGCGCGTGCGCAGTGGAGACATTGGACAAATGAAAGGAGAAATGCATGATACAGGTCAGGGAGAGACTCGAAGCGCTGTACGAAGAGTGTTCGGAGTTGTGCTATCAGACTGGACAAATAGGTCCTGAAACAGGACACCCGAATTTCCGGCTCATTTACTCTAGTGTGGAGACCTTTGAGAGTAGCAATGGGTTCGCTATGGTTGGGCTCAATCCGGCAGGGCAGTCATCGGATGCCGACCGAGACAGGGGCCGCCGCCGTCCATTTGATGAAAAGAGTTATTCTGCCTATGTGGACGATACATGGGCCGATGACCGTGGCCAAGACCGATTTCAACGTGCTGTGCAAGGAATCGCAATGATTCTCAATGGGGCAACTTGGACTGAAACGAAGAAGGCAATTACAGCAACTAATGAGCGAAAGCCAGAAGAGCGGCTAGGGACCGAGACAGCCGACTTGCTGAGAAATACGCCATCCCAGAATATCATCCCTTTTCGAGGCTCCACGCTCAACAAACTTCCACTTGTGCTGCGGCAGCGTGGTGAAGAGATTGGCTGGGAGTTGCTCTGTTTGATAAGACCCAAACCGCGATTCATTGTAACGATCTCAAACGGCTCACCTTCTCCTTGGAGGACTATTCTCAAGAACAGTGGTCTGCAACGCGCTACTGACAGGGAGGGCGATTGGACAAGAATGCTTGCAGGGCGAACAGATCGTACTTATCGTGACGTTAGATTGCCCGAAGGCCCTCTCGAAGGAGCTGTGGTATTCGGCCTTCCGGCAGTTGTATTTGACAAGTTACAGGAGTATGGAACTACCCCACCAATGCTTGCAACGCTTTCCGAAAGGCTAGGGTACTACGAAGCGATCAGCTAAGATCAACTGAGTCAAAGCTTGACCATCGGATAGGCAATGTACGGAACACAGAGTGACTGGGAGCTTTGATGCCAAATACGCCATTAAGGTCCTTGAGAGTGCCCGAGAGTAAGGCACGGGTACGGCTGCGTGGACATGCGGACAGCATTGGCTCCCTCAGGCTTATGGCACTTTGTCCGTTCCGGGACATCGGCATCCTGCGTGATGTATATTCGGAGCAATAGGATTTCAGGAAGGCCCGTTAGGAGAACAGCATGAACCGGCAACTACAACCCCCTGACTCCCGCGGCTCTGTATGCCAGAGTGTCCAGCGACCGGCAGGACGTGGACCTCTTTGTCGCAGCACGGATGAGGGCCCTCAGAGCATATGCCGAGGCCAACGGCTATACCAGCGCGGGAGTGCGTCGACGAGGCCGAGAGCGGCCGAATAGCCGACAGGCCCTAGTTCCATAGGATGCTTGACGAGGCAAGCAAGCCCAATGACCTCTTCCAGGATATCTCGGTGTGGAAGTGTTCCCGCTGCACAAGGAAGAGAGAGCACGCCCCAGCCTTCAAGTCCATGCTCAGGAAAGAAGGCATCAAGGTGGTCTTCATAACGGAGCACGCAGATGACACTCCATCAGCTTTCCTGTTGGAGTGTCATCATCGAGAGCGTGGATGAGTTCTACTCTGAGAACTTGGCCAAAGAAGTCGCCAGAGGAATGCAAGAGGTTGCATCAAGTGATCTTCGACCTTATCGGCAACCTCGCTAGAACTGCGGCGGCGAGGCCAAAGAGCGCGGCGATGTAGTACAACGCGACGTCCACGTTTACCACCTCATATAATCCGCCGACGATGAGGGGCGATGCTGCGGCCATTATGAATTCGCTGAAGCTAAGGATGCCCAGGCCTGTCGTGGACACCTCTGGCCCCATTACATCCAAAGCCGTTGCCGTGAGTATTGGTTGGTCGGGGAAAAGGAACAGCCCCAATAGCGCCACAGTTATGGTCAGCTCAACTCCCTGGCCGTTGGGTATCAGCAATAGCGATAGAGCAGCCGACCATATTAACCCTGGCACTAGCACTTGTTTCCGGCCCCAGCGGTCTGACAAATATGCCACGAATAGCTTGGACACCAGGCCAACAGCTAACAGTAGCCCGATGTGGAACCCTCGCATAAGGGGGTTGAGGCCCAACTCGTGGTCAAAGTAAATGGGCAATAAGGTGATCAAGGCCACTAGCGCCATAGCCCTCAGCCCAAGGACGAACGCAATCCCCCAGAGCACCCGATTTTTGAGCAAGCGACAAGTCATTTCAATCCGAGCGGCTAGGTCAGTCGTGATTGCCTCGGCTTCACGCATATGCCCGATATTCTTGAAGGACCAGACCGCCAAGAAGACCAGGAACAGCGGTGCGATTGAGTAGGCGCTGAGAATACCTTGCCATGTCAACAATGCCAGAAGCGCCCCAGTGGTCAGGGGGCCAGCCACGTCGCCAACGCCGCCTCCAACTCCATGGAAAGCTAGGGCCATACCGCGCCGATGGGAAACGTGGTACGAGAGCGAGACTGATGCGGGAAGGTGCCAGATTGAGTGGGAAATGGCCACCGCCGCGAATCCGATGAGCAACAGGAGATAGAACGGGGAGACTCCCATTATGAGACATCCCAACCCAGATACCCCAAGGCAAGCAGTCAACAGCGCACCCCAATGTTTGCGGATGACATCTACAATGAACCCTCCGGGCAGCAAGACCAGGCCCGAAGCGAGTTCGCGGATACTGATGACTCCGCCCACGCCAACCGAGTTTAGCCGGAAAGTGCTCTGTATTTCAGGTAGAATGACAATAAAGCTCTGAATTATCCAGTGAAAGAGGATGTGGCCTACAACCAGTCCACAAACGATAAACCAGATCCTCTGCTGTTCACCAGTTCCAACTCGGATGGTACCCCTCCCGACTTATTGCCATTGCGACTCTGGTTTGACTCGCAATCTGATGTTGAGTTGAATATATATGTGATGCGCTTTACAATCTATCGACATGTTGCCAATAAATACGCCGAACCGGACAGACCACGATCTGGTCTACCACGATGACTACGGTGCGGACGTTGATCGCCCGATAGTAATCCGGGCGGAGGAATACCCGTCGGGTTACAATACTTACGGTCACTGGCACAGGCGGAGCCAGTTGGCGTATGCCAGCTCCGGAGTAATCACAGTCACTGGTGCTAAGGGGATCTGGGTGGTGCCTCAACAGCGCGCGGTATGGATTCCCGCCGGGATAGAACACGATATCCAGACGACGGGGTCGGTGTCGATGCGAAGCGCCTACATCCGCCAGGAGGAGTTTCCCTGGCTACCAACCGATTGTTGTGTCGTCACCGTTACCCAGCTCTTGAAGGAACTTATCCTGCGGGCGGCCGATTTCCCCCAGTGGTATGAAACGGGCGGGCACCAAGAACGGATCATGACCCTGGTCTTGGACGAAATAAGGGAGCTGCCATCAATACCGTTGTATCTGCCCGAACCCAATGATTCTAGGCTCAAGGAGATTGCTGCGGTCACAAAGCAAGATCCCGCGGACCGTAGAACACTGCCAGATTGGGGAAAGGAGGTTGGGGCCAGCAGTAGGACCCTAGCTCGGCTCTTTCTGACGGATACTGGCATGACCTTTCGTCACTGGCAAAGACAGGCCCGTCTGTTGGACGGTCTGATACGCTTGGCTGAGAGACAACCGGTGACAGAAGTGGCTTTGGAATTGGGCTATGAGACTCCCAGCGCCTTCATCGCCATGTTCCGAAGGTCGTTGGGAGTTACACCTGGTCAATATTTCGTTTGATGGAAGTAGCCACTCAGATCGGCTGTGAGAGATTTCTATTGTAACCAGGGAGCCTGACAGTTCGATAGAATGACCCCTATATGGGTACGTAACATCTACCACTTATCGTGAATTCTTCAGGCTTGCAACCCTTTTATTGTATCTATAGCGATACTAGGTGTGGGAACACCTGTAGGAGGGAACAGAAATGAGTTATACAGAAACAGTGTTCTAAGGACACGTCGGATAGCCTGGACACAAGAGAAGGGATGTTTGCGCGCCTGAATGCCGCATTGGAAGGGGATGTCGCAGGTGCAATAATGGAGGCCATCGGGGATATGGCCCGTGCCAAGGGAATTAGGAGGGCAGCCCAGGATACAGGGTTGGGGAGGTAGTGAGCTACCCCCACAATCCTTGCGAATGTAATTGACCCTCCTCAGGTTAAGCCCATTTGTCCCCGAGGATGGCCTGAATCCAAATCGCATAACTGATAGTGGCGTTTGAGGCCGAGAGAACAATCCCCTATGCCGCAATTGAAACGCGAGAATGGTGCGCATTGAGAATTTCCTGCGCTATATCCTCGGCGGATTCAACTCCAGCAGCCTCTCGAACAGCCTGTGATTCTTTACCACATCGCCGGCGGCTCGATGGGAGCTGATGCGGGAAATGGAGATGCCCAAATCCTCGCAGGCAGCAGTCAAGCCGGCCCGCAGCCCATGGGCCGGTAAAGCTATTACCCGCTGTGCATAGTCTGGATGGCTCTCCTCCGCCTCCTGGTACTCGCCCAGTTTGTAACCCTTATACAATGCGGCCGTGTCCATGAAACGCCCAATTTGTAGGTCGATCGCCTCGTCTATGCAAAGACTGGGATATTGGCCTTTTCCCACGGCATGGCCGTGTCGGCGGGCCGCTTCCAGCAAATACGGACGATCCGACTTGATTATGTTATGTCCCACTAGGGGCAGACCAGCCGTTTTCTCAACGAACCAAGCAAGTGCATCATCTATACCGATTCCCCCAGCAGCCAAGTCTCTATCGGTGATTCCAGTCAGCCTCACGATTCTGTTGGGAATTGGCCGGTCAATCTTAACCAAGACCCGATCAGTAACAAGGATTTGGCCTGGCAACGATACTCCGACGGCCGTCTCGATAATCAGGCCGGTGTGGGGATTCGCGCCTGTCATCTCCAGGTCGATTACCGCATATCCATCTCGCACAACCATTGCCTCAAGCCCACCAGTCTTGGTCATAGGGTGTCTGATCGTCGTCCATCTCAGGCAGGTCTTTCAAGGGTCTTTGAAATCCTGCCATCCGCGGTAATGAGATTCCTTGGAAGTCGTTGGCTTCGAACAGCAGAGGTGGCCTCCTGCAAGTGAGGCACATAGACTGTCCTAGAATGGGACTGAGCACGTTATGATTCCATTAAGAAGTACGTTTTTGGGCGCCCCAACATAATGACGACAATGGCAGATTTCTGTAAACTCGATAAACAAACATCGTGGTCACACCTTTCCCATGTATTGAACTGGACACTCGATCGGAGGGAAGTAAATGCACCAACAAGGTGGCACAATTAAAGAGACATTGGACAGCATCGCAACGCATGAATATGTTCTACCGGCAATTCAGAGGGAATTTGTATGGAGGCCGGAACAAGTATGTAACCTGTTTGATAGCCTGATGCAGGGCTACCCGTTTGGCGAGTTCATGTTCTGGAGGGTTGAGGCGCAGAATGCCGGCCAATACCGTTGGTACGACTTCGTCAGGGAGTACCATCAGCGCGACAACCCACACTGCCCGGAACTCGGACCCATTCACGACAAACCTCTAACCGCCGTGCTTGACGGCCAGCAACGCTTGACTGCATTCAATATTGGCCTCCGTGGTTCTATGGCCATTAAATTGCCATATAGGTGGTGGAACAGCTTGGATGCCTTTCCGAAGAGGGTGCTGGCACTTGACCTGTTGGCGCCACCGGATCCTGATGAAGAAGGCAGCCGTTACACTTTCGACTTCGTTAACGAAGATCACATAGGTGTCCACGACGATCGCTTATGGTTTAGGGTATCAGATATCATGAGGATGACCTCCGGCCCAGATATGCTTGATTGGCTCTCCAACATAGGCCTCGGTACGGAGCCACAGCGCTTGGCCTTTCGTACACTGGACCGCCTCTACCAAGCCATCCGTGTCGAACCCGTCGTTGCCTATTACGAGGAAAAGAGCCAAGACATAGAGCGTGTCCTGAATATCTTTATCCGGTGCAACAGTGGCGGGACGCCCCTGTCATACTCTAATCTTCTCTTGAGCATTGCCGTATCGCAATGGGACACACTTGATGCCAGGCGTGAAGTCCACGGGCTAGTGGATGAAATGAACAATGTCAGAGCCGGGCTGCTGTTTAATGCAGATTTTGTCCTCAAAGCAGGGCTCATGCTGACCGACATTGCCAGCGTGGGGTTCCGGGTAGAGAACTTCACTCATGAAAACATGGCCATCTTGGAAAGGGATTGGCCGAATATACGTCAGGCCTTGCTGGAAACGGTGGAGCTGGTGGACAGTTTTGGTTTCGACAGCAGGACAATCCAGGCCACCAATTCGCTCTTACCCATCGCCTATTACCTATACAAGAAAGGGGCGCCGAGGGACTTTGAAACCAGCGACCATTACCTAGACGACCGCAATATCATTCGGGGTTGGCTCACTAGGTCTATTCTGAAAGAGTCCGGGATTTGGGGTAGCGGACTAGACACCCTGCTTACGGCCTTGCGGGAGGTAATCCGCAATTCCGACGGGTCGGAGTTTCCTGCTGCCGAACTTCGGCGAGTGATGGCGCAAAGGGGCAAAACGTTAGACTTTGTTGAGGAGGAAATTGAGGATTTGGCCGACATGCGGTTGGGAGACCGGCGCATTTTCCCATTGTTGACAATGCTCTTCCCTCACTTTGGATCCCGCGATGGTTCTGATATCGACCACGTATTCCCGAAGAGCCGCTTCACGCCTAATCGACTGAGTGCTGCGGGCGTGGGAGTCGAACACATTGACGAGTTCCGTGACCGCTGCGACCGCTTGGCGAATCTCCAGTTGTTGGACCGCTCCGTCAACAACGAAAAGCGAGCCTCCTTACCCGCGGACTGCCTCGACGTACATTGCCCGGAAGACACGACCCATCAAAATTACTGCGACCGTCATTTGTTGGGAGAAGTGCCGAGAAGGATAAATGATTTCGCCGAATTCTATTCCACTCGCCGTGAGCAACTCAGATACCGTATCGCACAGCTGGTGAACGCAGTCTAACTGAGCGTCTAGCAACAATACGACCCGAGTGAATTTTTGGATGGTTGCTGCTCCAGCATTCGCGGCAGGGAGGGTGTCGCCTGCTGCTTTCTTCTCATTGAAGACACTTACTGCTCGTCGGCGACTACAAGAATCGGCTGATGACCCATTACAACAACATCGACACATACAGCGACGAAGGCGACTACGGTTTTATCCGTGGAGCTACGGAGACCACAGGGACTTCATTGTCCAACACGGCGATACTTGTTGGACAGAGAAATATCCAATTCAACCCCCTCAGGCCATTTCCCATCTCAATGTCGGCAATCAGAGACCAAAACCAATGGGGATGTAGCTGCAGACCAGAATTTGCTCTGGCAGGATGGCGACCAGTCCTTTGTTCGCTCCTCAGATATCGTTTTGGAGAAACAGTCTACTCGCCTGACAGAGGCTCCTTGCACACAGAGTACCCACGGCAATACGATGGTTGGAAGTACCTGTAGGAGGAAGGCATGATCAAACAGCTTAACGAATATGTACCCGCGGCCCTCTATGCCAGGGTGTCCAGCGACAGGCAGGACGTAGACCTCTCTATTGCAGCCCAGATGAGGGCGCTAAGGGACTACGCCGAGAAGAACGGATACGTCGTCGCCAGGGAATACATTGACGAGGCCGAGAGCGGCCGCATAGCCGACAGGCCACAGTTCCGTAGGATGTTGGACGAGGCAAGTAAACCCAATGCCCCCTTCAAAGAGATCTTGGTCTGGAAGTTCTCCCGCTTCACCCGTAAGCGAGAGCACGCTGTCGCATTCAAGTCCATGCTCAGGAAAAGAGGCATCAAGGTTGTTTCCATAACGGAGCACGCCGACGACACTCCAACGGGGAAGCTCATGGAGGCTATCATAGAGAGTGTGGACGAATTCTATAGCGAGAACTTGGCCCAAGAAGTCATGAGGGGAATGAGAGAGGCTGCCTCCAGGGGCTTCTGGGTCTCCAGCCGTGTTCCCTACGGATACAGGAAGATTATGGTCCAGGATGGGGCCAAGAAGCGACCCAAGTTGGAGCCGGTAGAGGGGGAGGAGAGCCTGGTGCGGCGAATGTTCCGAATGGCTGAGGTCGGCAAGAGCGTCCTGGACATCGTGAAGACACTCAACGGGGATGGCATACCAAGTCCCAGGGGAAAGCGGTGGTCCAAGACAGCGGTTTATACCATCCTCAGGAACGAGACCTACACGGGTGCTCTGGTATGGGGCGCCGCGGCAAAGGACAAAGCCCCGCCGGTACGGGTGGAGGACGCATTCCCAGCAATAGTCTCTAGGGAGACCTACAATCGGGTCGCCACTCTCCTGGAGTCCCGCGCCCCTGCAAAGGTGAATCCCCGTAGGGTGGCGAGTACCTACCTTCTCAGCGGACTGCTGATGTGCGAGGCTTGCAGCAGGGCCCTCACTGGCCAGGAGTCCAAGAGCGGGCAGTTCGCCTACTACGTATGCAACTCCCTGATGAAGAGGGGGCAGGGCGAGTGCGACTCCCCAAGGCTCAACGCCAGGAGGTTCGAGAGGCTCGTCATAGACCAGATACGGGAGAACATCCTCACGGAGAGCAATATCCGGGACCTGGTGAAGCTGGTGGACGAGCAGATGGACGGGCTGGCCGCCGAACAGAGGCAGAGACTGGAGGCCATCGATGAGGGACAGGTGCAGGTGAGGAGGTGGCTGGACAGGCTCTACCGGGCCATAGAGACAACGGACCTGGAACCCTCGGACATCGCGCCCCGCATCAGGGAGCACAGGGAGAGCTTGGAGAAGCTGCAGGTGGCTGCTGAGGAGGCACGGGACATGCTCTCAGACCGCCGAGTGGTTCTGGACGACGTGGAGACCATCGCTACCTACGCCAGGGATATGAGCGACTACCTGATGTCCAGCGACCTGACGGAGACCAGGTCCTTCATCCGGTCTTTCGTGAATGAGGTTGCGGTGAGGCCGGGAAGCGCTACTATTCGCTATACCATCCCCATTTCTCAATCGACATCAAAAGCTCCGCTACTCGTGGGCGGTCGACTTGGGTCCATTCGAGCCAGGTGGGACGGCCGGACGATAGGGTCCTCTATGGGAGTCCGCTAGGAAGTGGGGTGCCGGGACGCGCATGGCGCGTGATGGATCAAAGGCTCGTCCTCGCCTTATATGGCCTCCCTCGGACCCACATGTTCCTGGGCAGGCCGTGTTCCTTGTCAACTGAACCATTCTAGGGAGTCTCTGAATAATGCCCCTGATTATGGCATAATTTGGGTAAAATAGACAAAACCTAGGGAGGGCGCCATGACCGACCAGCCGACCTTCGCCGACTTGGAATACCGGCACAAGAAGCGCAGGAGCCGTCGAGAGGTCTTTTTGGAGCGGATGGAATGTCTGTTACCCTGGGAGACGTTGGAGGAGCGCATCTGACCTTACCCCAAAGTTAGTATAACTGGCTAGTAGAGTCCAGCTCTGGAGTGTTCCTTATTCGAGTATTGAAGAGACACCAGCGGCTGCCTTCTGTCCGATTTAGGAGTAATTGCTGATTTTCACCTGGCCAACGTGTAGGATAGACGCCAATACCAAGAGTTTGGAGGAGTGCCTTGGAAGCCTATTGTGTCAAGTACCGGTCCAAAAGGGAGATGAGCAATCCCCAAGCCATTACGATGAAGAACGGCAGACCGGCCACTCAGGGTGTTTGTCCGGTCTGCTCCACAAGGATGTTCCGGATCGGGAAAGCTGAATAGCCAGGCGTTTCCAGCAGACCTCGGCCTTCAGCTATCAGAAGAAGCGTACCGGCCTTAGAAGATAGTCACAGGTGGCGTACAGTGCCGGCGGCGATGTCCACTCTCGTGAGGGTATTCAGGTAGAACCCCTCCGTGCTCTCGCCACAATGGGCCACCAGGTCCACTTCCAGGAACCCTGGGGGTGGGTCGCCCAACTCCTCGAAGGTGCGGGGATGGGAATGGTCGCCTTGGGCTGGCTACTAGACGTCGTGCCATTGGTCCAGGGCCTCCGCAGACCTCAGGCTTTGTAAGGCCTTAGCAACCGGTTAATTGTAGATGCGCTCATCATGTTCAACTGCTCCACTATGTCCTGCGGGAGGGGCAGCTCCTCCCACGCCTGCATGCGGGATACCAGTTCCTCCTTAAAAAAGGGAATTATATACAGTTTTTCCCGGAGGGGAACTTCCACCTTCGGGACATCAATCGGAGGTGGGAAATGATAGAAGAAACTACAAAGGGAAGAAAGCCTCTATTTGTCTTTAGCGGTGAAGAGGTTATCGCCTTCTATAAAATGTTCGAGAGCATCTTCCAAACTCTCTAATCCAATCCAAATTTCGCGCAAGGGTTCGTCTCCAGAGAAGTCGTCACCGAGTACCTTTGGGACACCTTGATGGATCCTGTAAACGTGGAGGAGGTCAACGGGTTCATAACCAGTAATCTTTCCGAGAAGTATAATAGCAGTTCCGTGCGTGGAGCATTCTATGTTAATGAGAGTGTCTTGCATCTTGTAGATATTAGCGACTTCCTGACACAGAGAGCACTTGAACATTTCGTTGGTACACATTAGCTAATCTCCTTCCGTAGAAGTATCGGAGTCGTCTTGCCCCTCCTCATTGTCGTGGGGAGGGAATAGGCCAATCTCGATAGCCATTGTATCATCTCCCGTTTCTTGGAAGATACGAGTAGCTTCATTCCGCTTCTTAATCCACTCTAGGGAATCTCTGAATAACAGGACATCAGCCGGGTTTAAGTTGACTGTGCCTGTTTTGCGGAAATGTTCCGCCACAGATGGGGCGTCATAGGGACATTGGTGGCCTTGTACCGGCCCCACCAGGGGTCTCCAGCCGGAGTTGAGCCCACTGCTCCCACTTCAGGCCGCCAATCGGCTCTCGGCGGTCAACAAGTTACCCAATCCCAACAGCAGCGCCAGACGTTGGGTGTTCTTGGCCAGACCCCGGTAGCGGACTTTGGCATAACCGAACAGCTGCTTCACCTTCAGGAAGGGATGCTCCACTTTGGCCCTAATGGATGCCTTGCGCTTCTCCGTCAAGGCAGCATTACTCCCCGGATCCAGTCGCCGCCGCCGCCCCGGCTTCATAGCCACCTGCCAATCCAACGCCAACTCCCGATTCTCCCACCTTTTCTCGACTCCCACGTACCCAGCATCCCCCCATACCTGCGACTCTCCGCCGTGCAGCAACCGGTGGGCTTCGGTCACGTCATGCACGTTGGCCGGGGTCGTCGCTAAGCTGTGCACCACACCCGTATCCGCATCCACCCCTATATGCACTTTCATCCCAAAGTGATATTGGTTCCCCTTCTTGGTCTGGCGCATCTCAGGGTCTCGCGCCCCAGCCCGGTTCTTGGTGGACGACGGCGCTTCTATGATGGTGGCATCCACTATGGTCCCTTCCCTCAGCCGCAGTCCCCGGGACTCCAGATAACCTTTGATCTCCTCAAACAGACCCTCCCCCAACTCATGCTTCTCCAGGATATGACGGAAGTGCAGTATCGTGCTCTCGTCTGGCAGCGCCTCCGACAGCCGCAGTCCCACGAACCGCCGCACCGACTCCGCCTCGTAGAGCAGAGCCTCCATCCCAGGATCGCTGAGATTGTAGAACAACTGCACGCAGTGAACTCTCAGCATCACCGACAAATCATATGGCTGACGCCCTCGACCAGCTTTAGGGTAATACGGGCGGATACGCTCCTCCAGACGCTGCCAGGGAATCAGACCATCCATCCGTTCCAGAAATACCTCCCGACGGGTCCTCCGCTTCTTGCTCTCGTATTCCACGTCTGCAAATGTCGGCTGCTCCATCATCTCTTCACTCCTCCATCACCATTGTTTGCTCACCTCTATTATAATGCCTCAACCCACAGACTTATTCAGAGATTCCCTAGTTCTTCGGGAGTGATGTCAGGCCGTCTAAATGGGTTGTCCGTCCATCGTGACTGAGCCATTGAGTCTCCTTTCATCATCCTGTCTAACGTCTGACTGCTAGGGCTTGAGTCTGCTCCCACTGCCCACGTTCAGCATTGAGTACTTCAACGTTGAGTTGCTTGCTATCAGACAAGACGTGCTCCCATAGATGATCCCCAAAGCGAAGAGCGTAGAGGGATCTAGAGAAGCCGTCGGTCGCTAAGGTTTCGCCGTCTAGGTCTATGGAGAGGATAAATGTAGGTTGCTGGCAGGCCGGGCCGACAGAGAGGGTAACGCCTCTGCGCTTGAAGTTCTTCCAAGCGGTATCGGAGATGGGTTGCCATCCGTGAAGGTCGGCATAGCGTCTGCTTTCTCTATAGCTACGCCGGGTATCCATCCCGGCCCAGAACTTGAGAGTGAGGCCGATTAAGAGGGATAACCACCACGTGGGCCAAGAGATGAACTGGAGTTGACCCAGTTCAGTGGACACCCGAAGATTAAGTAAGGAGGTGTCTACAATGCCACGAGGTAGAAGGGCGTACCCGCTTGAGTTCCGCCAGCGTATTGTAGAGTTGGTACGGGTGGGGCGCAGGCCTGGAGAGTTGGCGCGGGAGTTTGAGCCTACTGTAGAGAGTATCAATAGATGGGTAAAGCAGGCCGACCGAGACGAAGGAAGGCTTGCAGAGGGGCTCACGACCCAAGAGCCTGAGGAGATGCGTCGGCTGCGCCGTGAGAACCGGCAGTTGAAGCGTGAGCGGGAGATATTGGCAAAAGCCGCGGCCTGGTTTGCACGGGAGGCCGGCTCGATCCCATCAGAGGATACGAGTTCGTGAGGGCGCACCAGGCCCACTATCCGGTAGCCACACAGTGTCGCCTGCTGGGCGTCTCCACCAGTGGGTACTACGCGTGGCAACGGCGTGGCACGTCGGCACGGGCCGAAGCAGACCGGGAGGTCCTGTCGATGATTCAGGCTATTCACGCCGGCTCCCATGGCACGTATGGTGCACCCAGGATACATGCGGAGCTCGGTGCCAGAGGAGTTCGTGTGGGGCGCAAGCGAGTTGCCCGCTTGATGCTTTCAGTGTCCCTGGCCGGGGTAAGTCGGCGCAAGAGGCCACATACGACGGTGAGATCCCGGGGTGTTGCTAAAGCCCCAGACCTGGTGCAACGTCAGTTCACTGCTGAGGCCCCAGACCGTTTGTGGGTGGCGGACATAACCTATGTGCCTACCGGGGCGGGATTTCTCTACCTCGCCGTAGTGGTGGACGTGTTCAGTAGACGCGTGGTTGGCTGGGCCATGGAGTCCCATATCCGTACTGAACTGGTCCTCCAGGCCCTCAACATGGCCCTATACCTGCGACGGCCACAGGGTGTCATCCACCACTCCGATCAGGGGATACAATACACAGCCTATGCCTTCGGCAAGCGGTGCCGTGAGTGGAGTGTCAGGCCGTCTATGGGGTCTGTGGGCGATTGCTATGACAATGCCCTATGCGAGAGCTTCTTCGCCTCGCTGGAGTGTGAACTCCTGGACCGCCGGTCCTTCCAGACCCATGCTGAGGCTCGCATGGCCGTATTCCAGTACATCGAGGGCTGGTACAATACCCACCGTCGCCACTCGTCCATCGGCTACTATGCCCCAATAGCCTTTGAGAGGAGGTATACTTCTAGCATTCAGCAAGTCGAAACACCGACTGTCCACTGAACTGGGGTAACTCCAGTTTTGCAGACTGAACCGCCCAATGGAAGGCCTTGGCTTGGCGTTCTGCGGTCCGAAATACTGGACTACCACGGCAATTGAAACTTCCATTTAAGCCGAGCTTACATTCTGCGACAGCCCTCGCGTCGTTCCTGCGATGCAGAAAACAAGAGCATGAGGTGGTAACACAGTGACCAGTCGATCGATGGCCAGACGTGCCCGTGTTCTGACGAGCGCTCCCGCTGCGCTCCTCGTAGTCTTGACACTTGTCCTGACCATGGCCGCCTGCATTAGAGACAAGACGCCCGTGAGTTTTTCGGGAGGCGAGTTCGTTACAGTCAGCGGTGGAGAGTCCCACACCTGCGGCGTGAAGACTAACGGCTCCGTAGTCTGCTGGGGTATGAACGAGTTTGGCCAGGCCTCGCCTCCTAGTGTGGTGTAACCAAAGTACATTGGCAAATAAAGGGGTGATCGATGCTGATCCACTACCCTGGTTTGAGCAAGAATCCGATTCTCTGTCCTTTCAGAAAGCCCTCGAATAATGCGAGGAACTACGGATACAGGACACTAGCAGCCTGTCCGAGAAACACGGTTGGCGAGTGGTTGAGTGTATGATAGGGCCAGTCCAGTAGCGGGGAGTTGTTGATGAGCAAGACCTACCTTCCCTACGAACCCGACCAGCAGTTGCTGTTACCAGCGGCGTTGCAGGAGTGGCTGCCTGACGACCATCTGACCTACTTCATATCCGACGTGGTGGACCAGTTGGACATGTCGGAGATCACCGCTCGCTACGAGCGGGAACGGCGTGGCGGGCCGCCGTATCATCCACGGATGATGGTCAAGGTGTTGCTGTATGGCTACTGCGTGGGGGTGGCGTCCTCACGCCGCATCGCCCAGCGTCTCCACGAGGACATCGCCTTCAGGGTGTTGGCGGCGAACAACACACCGGACTTCCGGACCATATCCGACTTTCGCAAGGACAATCTGGATGCGTTGTCGGACCTGTTCATACAGGTACTGGCGTTGTGCCAGCAGGCGGGGCTGGTGAAGCTGGGGCACGTGGCGCTGGACGGCACGAAGGTCAAGGCCAACGCATCGAAGCATAAGGCGATGAGTTATGGACGCATGAAGGAGAGGGAAGCGCAGTTGGCGTCGGAGGTGGCGGAGTTGTTGCGACAGGCCCAGGCAGCGGATGATGAGGAAGACCGGCGGTACGGCAAAGACAAGCGTGGAGATGAGTTGCCGGAGGAGTTGGCCTTTCGAGAGGGTCGGTTGGAGAAGATACGGGAAGCCATGGCGGCGCTGGAAGCCGAGGCGCAGGCGGCTGCCGAACAGGCCGAGGCCGAAGGTGGTAAGCGCCCGGGTGTGCCCGACGACAAGGCCCAGCGTAACTTCACCGACACCGAGTCGCGCATCATCCCCGCGCCTGGGGGGAAGGACTTCCTGCAAGCGTACAACTGTCAGGCGGTGGTGGACAGCGTTCACCAGGTGATCGTGGCGGCGCGGGCCACCAACCAGACTTCGGATAAGCAACAGGCTGCGGCGATGATGGAGGAGACCATCGACAACGTCGGTGCAGTCCCCAGGGAAGTATCCGCCGATGCCGGCTACTACTCGGCAAAGGCAGTCGATGAGCTTTATGCTCTGGGCGTGGACCCGTTCGTCGCGCCGGAGCAGACCCGCCACGGCCGGGTTGTGCCACCGGCGCCCCGAGGTCGCATACCCAGCCATCTGTCTCCCAGGGACCGGATGCGACGGAAGTTACAGACCAGGCGGGGTCGGCAGCGCTACGCTTTGCGGATGCAAACTGTGGAGCCGGTATTCGGCCAGATCAAGCAGGGCCGGGGATTCCGGCAGTTCCTGCTGCGGGGACTGGAGAAGGTGAACGGCGAATGGTCGCTGATCTGCACGGGACACAACCTGCTCAAACTGTTCCGCTTTGGGGTCAATCTGCACAGGAAAGCACGTGGCGGTGGGCCAGCCCAACGCATCAGGAACTCTTGCCGAGGTAGTGAGCACGGCGCTATTCGAAAAGCTATTTGGGGGCTGGCCGGGGCAACCGGCACAATTAGTTGTCGCGATCCATCGTCGCTGACCCACAAGAACCGCTAGATAATCCTCGGACGGGCTGCTAGCGTACGCGCCAACTTCCCGTGTCGGCCGTCTTCCGAACCGGCGACCCCTCCAAGCGAAGCGCCCTTTCCAGTAAGGCTAAGCGTCATCCGACTCCGGCTGCTCCAACATACAAGAGATGCCAGGCGTCACAACTGGAGTCACCGACACCCGGCCCCGACTGTCGTACCCCGCACGATACGCATACTCCACCTCCGCACCCCAGGGTACACGGCCGCCAACTCTGACGGTGCCGCCACCGTCCTTACCGCCGCGCCCGGGGCCACCGGCGCCGCGAACGACCACCCCGCTCCGCTCGCCCTTGCGCCAGCCCAGCACCTTCACCTCGGCGGGCATGACCCGCTCCGCCTTCGTCGGCTGGAACAGCACCCCGTGCAGCTTCTTCAGCACAACCGGCGACGGGTTGTTCCTGCCGGTCATGATCTGGGAGAGGTTGGCGGAGCTGATGCCGGCGCGCCGGGCGACCTCGTTCTGGCTGATGCCGTGGGCGTTCATCCGGTCCCACACGGCCTCCCGGTCGATACAGGCCGGCTGCGCGGTAGCGACCTTCGCCGGAGCCTCCAGCGCCGACGCGACCCGCGCCTGTACCTTCACGCCCATGTTCCTATGACCCCGCGCCACCATTGACATGTAGCTTTTGGAGACGCCCACGCGGTCGGCCAGTTCCTGCATGGTCATACCCAGCTCCCTGGCCCGCTCCCGGATGTAGCTGCTCTCGCCGCTCACCACATCCCCCTGGCGGTTGGCGCACCGCGCTGGGGCGACCTTCGCCGGGGCCTGCAACGCCGACTCGACCCTGGCCTGGACCTTGACGCCCATGTGCCTGCGGCCACGGGACACTTCCGTCATGTAGCCGTAGGACACCCCAGCGCGGTCGGCCAGTTCCTGCATGGTCATGCCAAGCGTGCGGGCGCGCTCCCGGATGAAGCTGCTCTCTCCGGTGACCACGCCGCCCTGTCGGTAGACGATCCCCTGGCCGGGGACCTCTCCCAACACCGCCGCAGCCCTCTCCCGCATCTTCGGCGTCCACGGCCTGCTCCCGTTCGCAATCTGCGAAAGGTAGCCAGGGGACACGCCCATCAGCGCCGCAAGCTCCTGCATGGTGAGCCCCCGCCGCCTCGCCGCAGCCCTCAACTCGCTCTCGGCTCCCGCCGTCTCCTGGGTCCGATTGGTCTGTGTCGTCGTTGCCGTCGTCATGTCGCTTCCTCCTTCTTGAAATGAAGAAGCGGGACCGCGCCCCCTTGTGGGGGAGACAGTCCCGCTCGGTAACGTGTCCCGAATGCCGGGACTGTCTCCTTGGGTGGTGGTGTTGCTGCGGCCGATGGCCGTTGCGGCGTCCCCTGGCGGGGAAGCCGTGTGCGGGGCAAGCCCCCGGATCAAGCCGGGGTCAAGCTCCGTCGTGAACTGGGCATGGGTCCTCTCGGGTGGGTGAGGTCTGGATGGGTGACGCGGGAGCGGGTCCCGTAAGCAAGGGAGCGGAGCGGGCAAGCCCCGCAGTGGTCAAGCGCCGGGGAGAGCAAGAAGGCGATCGCCCGCTGCCTGACGGCGCGGGCCGTCCGTGCAAGCAGGCGCAGGCCAAGCCCCAACGCGCAGCCGAGGCCCGGGAGGTGACGCGCCTTCAGCGCTGGGGCGGCGCTGAGAGCAAGCGCCTCGACCGCTCCGAGCCTCTCTCTGAGCCGGTCAAGGGCAAGCATTCGCCAAGGGCCGGAGCCCCCGCAGGCTGCGCTCCGAGACGCGCTTGCCGGGCCGCCAGCGCATCCCCAGGACCGTAACCACCTCAAGGGTCCCGTCGCCCCTGGGAACAAGGGCTGCGGCCTGGCCCGTGCTTTGGCTGTAGAGCGCCACGTCCCGGTCGCCGAACCGCCGCCCGACCAACTGCGTCCACTCGGTGTAGACCCACCGAGCTTCCCTAGTCGTCGCCCTCGCCATGTCCACGCCGGCGAGGACCGTCAGCGCCGTGTCGATATCCCCGGCCTGCCTGAGCCGCCGGGCCTCGTGGAGACTCTTGGCCACGCCCAGTGTCCCCGTCGGCCTCTCCAACTCATCCTTGACTCCCATCGCAGCGAAGAGACGGTCCACCAGCTCCTCCAGACTGGGCCGGGGCCGAAGGGCCGTTTCCATAGTCCGATTGCCAGTTGCCAATGTCGCCGTCGTCATCTGCGCACCTCCTTCGTGCATGTGCTTTGTGTTGTCTTTGACTTGCGCCCGCTTGCGGGCAAAGAAGAAGGGCCGGCTCCGGTGAGGAGCCGACCCTTTGCGTTGATTGGGTTGTGATCGAGGCGCGAAGCCCCCGCCGTCAGCGGTGGAACCTCCCTGCCCGCCGGCGCAACATGGATCGGGACGTCAGCCAGGAGCCGACGCTGAACCCCAGGCAACTGAGGACGGCGGCCTGCGCCACATGACCGAGCAGCAGCGGCACGGCGAGCGTCAGGGCAGCCGCTGCGTGCCACACGATCCTGTGCCTGGGCCACCACCTGAGCCACCACAGCCTGTCAATCGGCTCGGCCAGAGGTTCGTATGCGCTCCGAATGGGCCACCCTATCTGCCCTCCCAGCGCGTCCGCAGCCTCCTCGGGAGAGCAGTCCCCGCTGTGGCAGAGCGCCTCGATGCCCTCGCCGTCGGCTCGCTGCCGAAACGCCAGCCCATCCGCTCTTCTGCTATGGCAGACCGCAGTCGTCCACAACCAGCCGCCGTCGAAGCTGACGCGATGGGGGAGCAGCTTGGCTATCCACACCGCGCTTGATCCCACGTACCTCTCCGTCACGTTCATACCTCTGTCTCCGTCGATCTCCTTCAGTTCCGGTTCCATGCACCTGTCACCTCCTTCTCCGATGTCGTGTGTCCGCAATGCTTCCATGCCTTCAATACCTCCTTCATGAGCTTAAACTTCGAAGCCATCGACCTGGTTGATCTCATGTCGCAGTTCCGGTCCCCGCATCCCGCCCACGAATGAAACGCCGGGGCGAGAGAAGGGGCGTCGCGGGGCAGTTGACCTCCTGGACAGCGGCGAAGACGTGAGAACCTGGCCCGGTGCAAAGGGCGCACCTCGACCAGAGTGTCCGAGGGGCCGAAGCGGGAAGCGCTTGGGCCGCTGCGAATGTATCCCACCGGGGCGGCCTTCGGGAGAGCGCAATGCTCGATCCCTCCGGTCAGTACCCCTGGGCGGCTATTCGGAGAGCGCGGTGCTCGATCCCATGCAGCCGGTCCCGGATTCGGGGGACGGGAACCCTCCAGGTTTCTCGGCGGGAAACACTGGAAAAGCCTGAAACTGACTCCATTATTGCCGAACGCCCGTGCGAAAGGAAGGGTTTGGCGTCGCCTGCGCCCAAAGCGTTCTGTCCAGTTCCACGAAACCCTAAGCGCGCCCCTGAAAGCGCCTACTGGCGCCACACATTCAGGGTGAGGATGCGCCTCGCCAACCGTCTCCAGGCCACCGCCCTTCGGACTTCGCGGAGGGTCTCCCGTCGCCAGTTGAGCTGCGAGCTCCGCCACAGGCCCGTCAGGGGCATAGTCTCCGGCGGCAGCGTCAGCCCGTGCTCCTCCAGCATGGCCACCTCCAACTCACGCACACGCAGCTCGACCTCCAGCCACGCCAGACCCCTGCCCCCGGCGGAGTGGGTCCTCCACAGCCTGCGCCACTCCTCGATGAGGGGCCACGCCTCGCCGTAGACCTGCTCGTCGTCGGGAGCCGGCTCCTTCGTCACCAGCTCGGGGTACAGTCGCCTTCCCACGGTGTGCCGCTCCGGCCTTCCGACTTCCTGCGGCGGTTCGGACACCGCCTCGGCGCCCTGGCGAGTCTTGGGCTGGTCCGCCGCACGCTCCATCCGCTTCGGCGCCCTGGTCCCCTCCTCACGCAGAGCCTGAACCGCCTCCTTCATCGCCGTGTCGGCATCTTCGAGGCCGCTTCGGAGTTCCATTTCCAACGCGTCCACCCGCCGCTCCAGGGCACTGATACGGTCGTCCGGTTGAGCGCCCGGTTCGTCACCCTCCGCCGACCGTTGCCGCTCCAGCGCCTCGCGGACCCGCCACGACATCCCCTCTCCGTCCATGCACGCCCCAACCGTCCTGGGGTCCAGGCCCAGCTCCCTGGCCGCCTCCACGCGTCCCTTCTTCCTCACCATGTCGTGCAGCAGCGCCCTGAGGCTCAGAACGTGCTCCTCCTCGGCGTCCACCCCGTCGGACACTGACCGCTCACTCGATTCCATACGTTTCACCCCTTCTGCAACTTGCTGCAACCTGTGTTTCCGCCGCAACCGGCCCCTGACAAAAGGTGTTCGCCGTTCACGTCCTGTAGGGGGCCGTTCCCCCCCAAATCAGCTTTGCCGACTACCCGATCTGCAACTTGCACACAGACTCGATTCCCTGTACAGCCCCATGACATCACGGCGGCCCCTCCGTCTGTAATCCCCCGGAGGGCACCTCATCGATGTACTCCCCTCAAGGTCACTACATCCGTGTAGTGCCTTCCAGGGGATAACCCTCGGCTTCCCGACTCCCCAGACTCGATGGCAAAACAGACGGCCCCATCAGCGACGAGGAGGCGAAAACATGGGAGCGCAATCGACCGTCCGACGGACTCTTGGCAGAGCCAGGAGGCTGATGCCCCTGGCCGCCGCGCTGCTTCTGGCAGCGCTATTGGCAGTCCCCGCAAGCAACATCGCCCTGGCCCAGGCGCCGCCCGGCGAGCTAACCCTCGTCAACGCCGACCGGGAGTTCGTGGAGCGCAAGGGCGGCGGCGAGTTCGTCGCAAGGCCCGTCTTCGACCGCGAGATCGCAGACCTCTTCTACGCCGTTCGCGACGCCGACACCGGCGACTGGATAAGCGCCATGTACCGGGTGAAGGGCGGCGAGAAGAAGCGCAGCGACGGCTGGGAGTACTCATGGGAGTACCCAGACTCCGTATCAAGTACGGGGCAGGCTCTTGACGAGCACCCCGAGCTGGACCGCGACCGCGCCTACCTGCTGGTGATGCTGGCCGAGGCCGAGGACGGGTTGAGGGGCGACTTCTACGCCGTCGTCCCCATCCACCAGCCGGGCCGCATCTGGGACAAGATTCTCTCCGCCCTCAACCCCGGGCGCTGGGCGAGGGCCTTCGCCGGGTGGATCATCGAGGGCACCCACGGAACCCTCTGCGGAGTTGTCGAGCGGGCGTCGGGCGAGGACGTCGACAACTGCCGGGGAGGGTAGCCGGTCATGTCCGACATCATCACCGGCACCCCTCCCGACCTGACCTACGGCCACTGGCTGGTGCAGCAGGCGTGGATGGTCGTCTGGGCCATCACCTCCGCCGCCCTGGTGGTCATCCTCGGCTGGATGGGCCTGACCCTCATCATCTCCGAGCACCTGGGCCGCTCCCATGCGGGCTGGCGGGAGATGGTGCCCCGCCTCGTCTTGGGCCTGGTGGCCGCCGCATCGTCGCTCTGGTGGTGCGCCCTGGTCATCGACGTGGCCGACGCAGTGTCCGGCTTCATCGCCTTCTCCCTGGGCGTCACCGCGGGCGACCTGCTCCGCTCCACCCTCCACACCCTGATGACCGGCGTGCAGGCCGGGAGCGAGGGCATGGGCCTGCTGCTAGCCGTCCTCTATCTCGTCTACGGCTTCTTCGTCCTCTACGTGATCGTGCAGATGGTGCTGCGCCTGGCCCTCATCGACATCCTCCTGGCCCTGGCGCCCATCGCCCTGGGGCTGTGGATCCTGCCCCACACGGCGGGCTGGGGCCGCCAGTGGCTCAGGCTCTTCATGACGACGGTGTTCCAGCAGGCCATCCAGCTCATCGCCCTGGCCCTGGGCTTCGGGTTCCTCAAGGAGTTCGCGGCCATCGCCGCCTTCGAGCCGGTGCAGGACCTGATCTGGAAGCTCCTCATGTCGCTGTCCTTCGTCTACATGGCGACCCGGGTGCCGTCGATGCTTGGCAACTCCGGGACCTTCGACTCCTGGCTGTCGATGCTCTATTTCGGCATGAACCTGCCCGGCTCGATGGTGCGGTCAGCCCGGACCATCGGGCTGCTGGCGGGCGGGGCCGCAGGGGGTCCGGGAGGCATGGCCGTCGGAGCTATGGCGGCCAGCGCGGGCCTGTCGGCTGCGGCGAGCGGCCTGAGATCCGCCGCTTCTATGGCGACCCCATCTGCTGGCGGTGGAGACGGCGGCGGAGACGCCCCCCGGAGCAGCGGCGAGTAACCCCGACAACGACGACCCCAACGGAGCGCGGGCGCGGCCTGCGCCCATCGACAACAGGACGAAGGAGGTGAGAGCGATGTGCATTTAGGAGAGCAGCGACAACGGAACAGATAGAGAGGTACGGAGACCGGGCGGGAGAACGCCCGGGAGTCGAGACCGAGAGGAGAAAACGAATGGAAGACCTGACTCAGACCATATCGAACCTGGTGGGAATCCTGCTGGGCATCGTCGGTGTCGTTGGCGTGGGCCTCTTCATCTACGGGGCCTACCTGTACCTCACCGCCAGCGGAGCGCCCCACCAGATGGAGCGCGGCAAGAGCGCCATGATGACGGCCCTGGCTGGCATCGTCCTGGCGATGGTGGCCTACGGCGTCGTGGAGCTGGTGATGAACGCCGTGGTGGGTTCCCCGGTGGACCCCAACGTCCCCAACCCGACCCCGCCCCCGCCTACGCCGACCCCCTGACGGCAATTGGGCGGACGAACGGAAGGAGAGAGCCATGAGAGAACACGAGGTTCCGACCCACGTGCAGGCCGAGGACAGGGTGCTGCTGTGGTTCACGTTTCCGCAGGTCGTTGCGATCACGGCGGTGTGCGCCCTGTCCTACGGCGCATACCGCTACGCCCCCGTCGGCCCGTCCGAGGTGAGGATGGGTATCGCCATCCTCATGGGCCTGGCGGGGCTGGTCGCCGTCGCCGGGAAGATAGGCGGTCGGCGGCTGCCCCTGGTGGCCGCCGACCTGTTGAAGCACTGGCTGGGGGCTCGGCTCTACGCGGGGCCGCCATCCGAGCTGGTGAGGAGCGAGCCGCCCGCGCCGGCGCAGCCGGTGAAGAGCGGTCCCGGCCCCCTGCGACTGATGGCGAAGCGGACTGGAAAGACCCTGCGCCGCCTTCGCCCCAAGCGCGGCAGCCGGGAGCGGAAGGGAGGACGGATGCCCTTCCGCCCCCACCGCTGGTTCGGCAAGCCCAGGCGGACGGACAAGGGCAGCATCAACGGAAACGGCAACGGGGACGGGAGCCGGAAGTCCCGGCGTAGCAAGCCCCCGAAGAGCTTCCTGGCACTCGCGGCCGTCGTCGCTCTCGCGGCGGCGGTCGCCACCGTCCCCCGGGCGGCCCTGGCCGACGACCACGAGCCCTGGCGGGACGAGATCGACTTCGAGATCGAGGAGCCGGTGGAGGGCCGGCGGTTATTCGTCGAGGGGTTGTCGGTAACCGGCGACCGCGCCGCCGTGACCCTGCGGGCCGCCACTGCCCTGGATATCCGGGTGCGGGCCTTTGGCGGTCCTACTGGTACGTGGCTGCGATTCTGGGGGTCGGCGTCCCTGGCCGAGGGGGAGCGCATCGACTACTCGCTCCCCCTCCACGGACCGGCGCCGTCCTTCACCGTGTCCTGGGAGGACACCCTCGGCCAGGCCGGGGCGCTGACCGTCGAGCACGAGCACATCCCGTACCCGCTGCCCGCCGTCGAGGGCGAGCTCTGCGACCTTCGCATAGCCTCCCTGGGCTGGACGCCCGGTGCCGTAAGCGGCGTGGTCGAGTCCGAGTGCGCAACGCGCATTGAGCACCCGGCCGAGCTTCATACGGTGGCCGGGCACGAGAGCGTCACCGAGACGGCGCTCATGGACGCCCAGGTGACCGCAATCACGGGGACCGTCGCCGCGGCGACCGGAGCGTCGCATATCAACGTCCCCTTCGTCCTCAACGGAGAGACCCGCTTCCGGCTTCCCGTCGGAGGGGGAATGGCCGTCCATTCCGTGACCGTGGACGTGAGCCTTGAGGCGACTCTCCACATCCCCATCCCCTCGCTGACGCAGCTCACCCACCACACGGAGCGGGTGGAGCAGGTCACCAAGACGGTGCACCTCCATCGCCCGGGGGACAGCGACTCCGACAGCCAGACGGCGACGGCCACCTGCGATGACGGCTCCACGTCGACCGCCACCGCGACGGCGTACGCCTACGTTCCCAGCGCCACCATTGCCAAGGAGGTGACGGTGACCATCGTCCACCCGGAGCACGTCAAGGCCGAGACGGTGGAGCGAGAGCCGGTCACTCGAACCCGCGAGGAGTCCCTGGCCCTGGCGTCCGGCGTCGGCTCCGACGACACCTTCGAGGTCCTGGTCCTGCCGGAGCCGGAGCCCGTCGATCCGCCCGCCGAGCAGGAGCCAGCGGACGGGCTGCGCGGCTGGTTTGAGGACATGGGCTGGGAATGGTCCTGGTGAGGCGCGTGATCTCGGCAACCCTGCTGGCCGGGGCTGCGCTGGCGACCACCGGCGCGGCCCCATCGCCGGAGGAGCAGGCCATGCTGGACGCCTTCGATCGGGCGCTCACGGCAATGGCCTACGCCGCCTCCGGGCTCTGCCTCTTCGCCATCGTCTGGGCGGGCTTCGTCCTGATGGCCGAGGGAGCCGAGGAGCGGGGCGGCGGCAGGGCCAAGGCCGCCGTCGTGATGGCCGTCGTCGGCCTGGTGCTGGCGCTTCTGGCCAAGACAGTCGCCGCGCTGCTGCGCAGCGGCCTCGTGGACTTCCCGACCCCCTAGACCGGAGGAGGAAAACCCTTTGAAGAAGCTGATTGACCGAATCAAGAGACGCGGAGCGGAGAGGCCCCCGGAGGGCGACGAGGCTCCGCAGGACATTGCGGAGGCCAACGCGGATGCGGCCTCCGAACCCACGGGAACCCAGCCTCCCGCTCCCAAGCCACCGCCCGATCTGCCCCTTTTCTTCATGCTCTCCCACCTGGAGGAGGACGGCCCCGTGCGCCTGGACGGGGTGAAGCTCGGCGTGTGCGAGGTGATGGGCCTCGAAATAGACGAGCCGAAGCTGGGGGCCTTCGCCGGGGCGCTCAACGCCTGCGACTTCCCCGTGCAGCTCCTCATCCGTCAGCACCCGCCGCGCCTTGGTGGGCTGCGGGAGAAGCTCACGGAGGCCCAACCGGGCAACCTGCCGCCGCAGACCGAGGCCGCGTCGGAGTCGCTTCGCAGGCTGTTGACCGAGTTGGAGGCCCGCGACGGCATCCTCGACCGGCGCTTCTACGCCGTGTGCGAGTTCGGGCGGTTCGACGAGCTGCGCGGCCTGCTGGCGCGGGCCGGGCTGTCCGTCCACCCCTTCAGCGGCAGGCGTCTGCGTATGCTGATGCTGGCCTCGGCCCTGGGCGGCACCCCCGCCGAGATGGACGAGGAGACGCCGGTGGAGGTGGAGATGCGCCGTCGCGAGGTGCGCGTCGGAGACCGCCTGGTCCGCTCCCTCCACCTGGGCAAGTGGCCCCGCTCCCTGGCCCCCGGCTTCCTCCAGAGCCTCATGGCCGCAGGCGCGCCGATGGACCTGTCCATCCACCTGGGGTCGATTCCCGCTGAGCAGGCGGCCCGCACCCTGGAGTGGCAGAAGGTCCGCTTCGAGTCGGCGCAGAGCCTCTCCTTCAAGCGGGGCCGCACCATGTCCCCGGAGGCGGAGATCGCCCTGGAGGACGTGACCCGGCTCAGGGACGAGGTGCAGCGGGGACGCGAAAGGCTCTTCCACGCGTCGCTCTCCATCACCCTTCACGCCAGGGACGAGGCGTCGCTGAAGGAGATGACCCAGCGGGCCAGGGGACACTTCGCCGCCACGCTGGGCAAGCTGGACCCCCTGGCATTCCGCCAGCGCGAGGGCATCCTGTCCACCCTGCCTCTGGGCCTGAACGCCGTCGCTGAGTGGCGAACGCTGGACACGTCGTCCCTCGCCCGCCTCTTCCCCTTCTCGCCGCCCGACCTGGACACCCGCAGGGGGACGCTCTACGGCATCGACCTGCGGGCCTGCTCCCCCGTCGTCTACGACCCCTGGGACGGGACGCACCTGAACGCCAACACCGCCGTCCTCGCACGGTCAGGCTCCGGCAAGTCCTTCGCCACCAAGCTCGGCGTCCTGCGGGGCCTGACCAGGGGCGTAACCGCCTACGTCATCGACCCCGAGGGCGAGTACGCGGACATGGCCCGCGCGGCGGGAGGACGGGTGCTCTCCCCCGGCGTGCCGGGGCAGGGCATGAACCCCTTCGTCATCGACCGGGGAGACTCCGAGGAGCTGCTCCAGCGCATCGGCAGTCTGAGACGCCTCATCGAGGTGATGGTGGGCGAGAGCCTCGGCGCAGACCGCCGCGCCTCCCTCGACCACGCCCTCGCGGGCTACTACGCAACGTCCCGCGAGCGCACCGGCTTCCGGGACTTCTACCAGTATCTGCAAGAGAGCGACGCGGGAGACCCCGATCTCGCCCGGCTGCTCAGGCCCTTCGCCACCGGCAGCCTGCGCAACCTCCTCTCCGACGAGGGCGACGACCTGCTCCACAACGAGGCCCTCGTGACCGTCTTCGACCTGCGCCTGCTGGAGCCGGAGCTTCGGCCCGCCGCCGCGATGGTCTGCACCGAGACGGTGTGGGCCGCGGCGGCCCAGGACCCCAAGCCCCGCCTGCTGGTCGTGGACGAGGTGTGGTCGATCATGCAGCACCCCGAGGGCGCGGCCTTCATGGTGTCGATGGCCAAGCGCGCAAGGAAGCACCGGCTGGGGTTGCAGTTCATCACCCAGGACGTGCAGGACCTCCTGTCCGAGGACTCTTCGAGAACCATCACCGGACACTCGGGTCGGGCGCTCCTCCAGAACGCAGCCTTCAAGCTGGTCCTCCAGCAGGACGCGGCGGCCGTCGGCGCCGTCGGCAACGCCTTCGACCTGCCCGAAGACCTCCAGCGCTGGCTGCTGTCCTGTCCCAGGGGAGACGGCCTGCTGCTGGCGAAGGGGCACCGCTTTCCCGTGCGCATCGAGGCAACGCCGGAGGAGACGGAGGTGATCGAGTGGAGACCGGGAAGGCGCTAGGCGGAAGCCGCGAACGACAGACGGTACCCGTCGAGTACGGGGGAAGGAGAAGAGAGATGACGAAAGACGATAACCGGCGAACTGAAGCGGACGGGAAGGACTGCGATCCTACCGACTACCCCAATGGAGAGAGGAGGAGGACCATGAAAGTGAATCCCATCAACTGGCTGCTGGCCGGCGAGAATAAGAAACCCGTGTTGTTCGCAATCACACCGCCCCGGACGGGGGAGCGCACCATGCTCGGCGTGGAGAACATGCTCCAGTCCATCGCCGTGCCGGAGCCCTTCTCCCTGGAGATCGCGGGTAACGCAGACGGCGTGACGCTCATGGCCCGCTGCCTGGATGAGCAGGTGGTGCGCAGCCAGCTGTCGGCCCACTACCCGCAGGCCCGCATCCGGAAGATCGACGACGATGGCGACCCCCTGCGCCTTGGCGAGAGCGAGCAGGCGTGGAGCATGACGCTCAGGGCAGACGGCCCCGAGTACGTCCCGTTCCGGGTATTCCGGGACGACGACCTTCTCGATCCCGGCTCCGACCCCCTCATCGCCCTGCTGGGCGCGCTGTCGAATCTGCGCCACCGGGAGCGCGTCGTGTCGCGCCTGATGCTGAGCTCCCTGGGACCCGACTGGTCGCAGGCCCACATGGAGAAGGCTCACAGGCCCGCATTGGAGCAGCGGCGAGATCCCTCCTACACCTATCAGACCAGACCCCTGCGCATGGACGGCGTGACGATGGCAGTCCTGGGCGTGGGCGTGGTCGCCGCCCTTAGGGCGTACCTGTGGGTCCAGGCGGGAGAGACTTGGAAGGCCGCGCTCATGGGCGCGGGCGTCGCCGCCGCGCTGGCCGCGGGAGGCTGGCTGTGGCATCGGTGGAAGAAGGCCCACAGCCGACTCTACGACCCGCAGCTCATACGCGAGAAAGTCTCCCGCATCGCCTTCGACGGCGAGGTGCAGATCGTCGCCGTAGTGCCGGCGGACGCGGGACCCAAGCGGGCAGAGGAGCTGCTGGGGCAGGTGGCGGCCGCCTACCGCCACTACGAGAACCCGGCGGGAGCGCGGTTCAAGATTGGCAAGGCCAGGCCCATCGTCCCCGACCCTGAGACGCTTCATCCCGAAGGCCCCGGACTGTTCGGCAGGCGCAGCGTCATAGGGGTACGTGAGGCGGCGGCCCTGTGGCACCCGCCGGGAGCCAGGGACGAGTCTCCCCTGGTGGAGCGGTCGGGATCGAGGGCGCTTACTCCTTCCGCCAGGGGCGTCATTGGCGGCGCGCTGGTGGGAGAGACCAACGCGGGCAGTCCCAGGGAGATCCGCTTCTCCACCGACCTGTTGAGACGCCACCACCTCTACGTCGCCCGCACCCGCATGGGCAAGTCAACGCTCATGCACCACATAGTCCGCCACAAGATGGAGGAGAAGGCGGCGGGCAGGGACGGAGACGCCATCGTCGTCGTGGACCCCCACGCCGACCTGGTGGGCGGCCTGCTGGAGCACGTCCCGGAGTCCCTGATAGACCAGGTGCGCCTCATCGACCTGGCCGACGAGCGGGGCGCTCCCGGAATCAACCTCCTCGACACCCGCGTCTTCTCCGACCGGGACCGGACCGCCGACTCGGTGGTCCGGGTGTGCCGGGGCCTGTGGGACCAGTGGGGGCCGAGGATGCAGTCCATTTTGGAGTTCACCGTCAAGACCCTCCACGAGGCCAACGAGCGGATGGACGCCGAGCAGCAGTACACCATCCTGGACGGCCTCAAGCTCCTCTCCGACGACAAGAACTTCAAGGATACTGTACTAGCAAATGTGAGCGACTCCTACCTGTCGGAGTGGTGGAACAGGGACTTCAAGAACTGGACCTACCAGTACCGGGCCGAGGCGCTGGCCCCGGTGCAGACGAGGCTCAACTACTACGCCTCCTCCAAGCTGGCAAGGGCCATCCTCGGCCAGCGCCGCTCCACCATCGACCTGCGAAAGACCGTTCACGACGGCGGAATACTCCTGGTGTCTACCGCCCAGGGAACGGCTGGCAGAGACGTGGCCGCCCTGGTGGGGGCGTCGATCCTCAACCTGGTGGACGCGGTGATTCGGGAGCAGGGAAGCCTGCCCTTCGAGCAGCGGAGGGGCGCCCTGGTCGTCGTGGACGAGATGCAGTCGATGCCCGGCGTGGACTACGAGTCGATGCTCAGCGAACTGGGCAAGTTCGGGGCGTCCTTCATCCTCGCCACCCAGAGCCTGGCCAAGCTGGACGACCTCTCCCGCACCATGCGGGACACCCTCCTCGCCAACGTGGGCTGCCTGGCCGTCTTCCAGGTGGCTGGGTCGGACGCCCGTCAGCTTGTGTGGGAGCTGGGCAAGGAGCGGGTGACCGAGGACGACATCACCTCGCTGCCCGTGCACCAGTGCTACGTCAGGGCCACGGTGGGCAAGGAGCGGATGGACGCCTTCTCCATGGCGGTCAGGGAGCCTGAGGGAGGCGACCCCGAACGGGCCGCTCGCATCCGCGCCGCCGCCTCCTCCTATTTCACGGCTGCCAGGGACATAGCCTCCAGTGACGTGGAGTCGGGCAAGAAGCCGGGAGACTCCCGGGAGGGCATGAGCGACCCCAGGCCGAAGAACGAGGAGGCGAAACCGGAGGAGCAGGACGATACCCGGCCGCCCAAGAAGCACAAGCCGCGCACCCGAAACCCCAAGCCGGACTCCGGCGCAGGAGGGTCCTTGTGAGCGACGTGGATCCAGTCCTGCCCATCCTGCGGCGACTGGCCTACATGCCCTTTCTCGACCGGCTGGAGTTGGCCGCCGTCTCAGGTACACCCGACCGGTCCACCTACGACGCTGTGGCGTACCTGGAACGTGAGAGGTTGATCTCATCCGTCCCACACGCCACCGACCTGCTCCGGCCCACAAGGAGATTTCATCTCACCGGCGCAGGACTGAGAAGGCTGGGTGAAGTAGAGAGCATCGCTCCGGACGAGCTGCTCCGCAGCCGTCCCGTCTCGGCCCAGTGGCGTCGCATCCTCCTGGAGAGACTGGACGGGGTGGCCGTCATCTACCGGCTGGCCTCGTCCATCGCCGCAGAGTGCGGCCCCGTGGAACTGCGCTGGTACAGGTCCGCGCCCCTCGATGCCGCGATGACACTCCGGGATGGAAGAACTCTCGGCATCGTAAGGCAGGGGCTCACGTCGGACAGGACAGGCTTTTCGAAGCGGCTCTGGCGGCTGAGAGAAGGACCGCTTCCCGGAGCCGTCTTCATGCTCATGCCCGACGAGGTGCGTCTGAGACACGCCCGCAGGGCGCTCGCCGGCTCGCATGTGTCGGCCGTCCTCGCCCTGGAGCGGGACGCGGCACGGGCAGGCCCCGCGGAACCCGTCTGGCGTCTGCCCTCCGTCGCCGCCACCCTGGACCTTCGCTACGTCCTGTCCTCCTACGTGGCGTCCAGGGGTGTCCTCCCCACGGAGTCTGAACCGCTGAGAGCGAGCCTCCCGGAGGACATCGACGTGGATAGTCCGGTGACTCAGGCCCCAGACTGGCTGCTGCCAGCCCTGCTGAAGCCCGCCGAGAAGCGCTTCCTCGACCTGCTCTACGACTGGCCGGGAATCGCGCCAGAACATGTGCGCGGCCTGCTGGACATCTCGCGCGCCCGCTTTTACGAGATCATGGCCCCCCTGTCCCAGGCCGGACTGGTCCTGCGGGTCGTCATGAAGGGCCGCCGCCTGGCCCTCTCCGACCGGGGGCTGGCTCTCTTGGCCCGGAGGGACCGCACGTCCGTGGGCGCGGCCAGGAAACGATGGAGCGTCGAGCCGATAGATCTTGACGGTCGCGAAGCTTGGCGCAACGTCTCCGGCGGGAGGAGCCGCCAGCTTATCAGACACCTCGAGCATACGGCGGCCGTCCACGGCTTCATATCCGCCCTGGCAAAACAGTCCCGGTCCCTGGACTGGGAGTTGAGCCAACTCGCACCGCCCTTCCGAGCTTCCCGCTACTTCAGGCATCAGGGAGGGCTGCGCTCGGTCAATCCCGACGCCTTCGGCGTCCTGCGCCGAGGCTCCGCGACCCGGCCTTTCTTCCTGGAGTGGGAGCGCCGGGCCGTCCGTCCCGCGACGATGGTGGAACGGCTTGCGCCCTACCTGCGCTACTACTCAACCCGCCGCCCCACCGACGACCACGGCGCGCAGCCCATCGTCCTGGTCGTCTTCCACGACGAGCTGGCGGCCACCCACTTCCTGAGGGTTGCGGGCGAGGAGATGGACCGGGCCGGGGTCGAGGTGCCACTGCTTGTCTCCCACCGAGGCCTGCTGGAGAGCGATGGGCCGCTGGGACGGGCCTGGCTTGTACCGAACGGCGGATGGAAGACCGTCTGCCCCTTGCCGAACAGTTGAGAAACGAACGCCACACGGAGGTCGAATCGCCATGCGCCTGTACTACATCGACGAGTCCGAGGGTCCCCGCCGCTACGTCCGATCCGCCCTGGGCGTGGATGCCGAGCGGTGGAACGACCTATTCGGCGACATCTACGAGTGGAGAAGGGAGCTTCAGGAGCGCTACGCCATCCCGCCGGACCGAGAGCTTCACGCCTGCGATCTGCTGGCGGGAAGGGGCCTGTTCACCCGCAACGGCGGAGCCAACGAACGGCTCACGCCCCGGCAGGGAGCCGAGGTCTTCAGGGACGGGCTGCGCCGCATCGAGGACGCCGCCATCCGCATCGGCGGCGTCGAGGTCATCAACGTCTGCATCCGCAAGTCCGACGTGAAGGCCTATGAGAAGGTCAGCCTCGACCGGCTGCTCAACCGCATCAACAGCTCGGTCAAGGCGGGGGGACGACACGCCTTCCTCATATTCGACGAAGGCAAGGAGAAGATGATCAGCAGGGCCTACCGCAGGCTCAGGATATTCAACCCCGTGCCCAGCCAGTACGAGCTGTGGGCAGAAGGCGAGAGGACCCGAAACATACCGGTCGAGAACGTCATCGGAGGCCCCGCCTTCCGAAGCTCCGACGGAGACTATTTGCTCCAGATGGCCGACCTCATCGCCCACGCCCTCCTCAAGCAGGAGGAGGAACCCGTCCCCAGGGTCGAGACCCACGGCATCCACGAAGCCTTCTCAATCCTCGACCGCGCCCTCAACCGGAAGGCGTCGCGGCGAGACCCCCAGGGGATCGTCAGAAGATGAAGAGGATGAGAGTCTAGGCAGGCCGACACACGGACAGATGTCCTCTCTCCAAGTTAGGAAAGTCTGCTGACTTAAGCCTGCCCATGTTGTAGAATTACCCAAACTATATTGGTTTGGAGGCAGCCCTTGGAAGCGTATTGTATGAAGTGCCGGTCCAAGAGGGAAATGAGCAATCCCCAGGCCATCACAATGAAGAATGGCAGACCGGCCACTCAGGGCGTGTGCCCGGTCTGCTCCACGAAGCTGTTCCGAATCGGAAAGACCGCGTAGTGTTCTGTTGCATTTGCTGGGTAGTTGCAAAAGTCGAAGGGGCATGACGATTACGCTTAGCACCAAAGAGAGAGGAGAGAGGAGGACACAATGACACAAGCAGGACCGATTCACGAGAGGGCTGTGGCTATGATTGAGCAAGCGTTACACGGCGCCTACACTGGGCTAAAGGGCGGCATAGAGAAAGAAGTCGGGACCGTGCCGGTCTACGTGAGGCGTAACCCTGACGCGGACGATTGGTCTGACAACTTGGCTGACGGCGTGGCCTCCGTGAAGGTGCCAGACCCCGATTGGGATGCGGTCGGCGGCATCATCCCTGACCTGATTCTGTACAACAGCGACGGCAAGCCCCATAGGTTAATCGAGGTAATCAATACCTCTGCCCCGAGTCCTAGCAAGAGGGCAAAGTTGGAACAACTCCAAAGGCGTGGCGTGGACGTCGTGGAGGTCACTGTCCACACGGAGGACGACCTAAAGGCGATGTTTCCCGAGGAACCCACTAGCTCGTATGGACGCAGGCGGCTACACCATTTCCACAATAACGCTCAAAATCAAATGGCATATAGAGAGAACAAGCAGACGGAGGAGCTGGTGGAGGACTTCATCCATGCTGTGCGGAACTGCACCCCTGCCACCCGCCGGACATTGGTTGATGTCTTGCAGGGCCTAGACTCGCTGGAATCGCTTTACCCAGTTCCCCCAGCGCAGGCAGAACAGGAGACAGAGGGGTGACACCATACGAGGGACTACCCTGCAAATGCAACGGAACCCCGCGTAGTACGGCGCTCCCCGATGTCCGCGGTCAAGGCAATCGGAAGCAGTGCATATCCAGCGCGATTAATACCACGGGGCAAGTTCGGGCAGTCAACGCACGATGGGCGCCGGGTACCCCAGGTGAAGATAACCGACAGGGCCAGAACCGGTTGGCCCGGAGACATGGTCCCGCATCTTCGCCGGTCGATGTCTCAGTATCGACGGACCAGCTCTTCCTTGAGGATAGGCATCAAGGGGCTCCCCTCCAGCCGGGCAAGACACCACCGCGGTCAGTACAGCGAAATGGTCCTGCTCTACAGGACACGCTCAAACACGTATGCGAGGGAGACAGCGACGATTCTCGTAGAAGACTATTGGGAAGGCAGGCCGGCCAGGCGAGCCCTCCAGGGCGTCGCCAGGCGGTAGGGGGCAGGTCCCTGGAGGCGTCCCTGTTCCTCGCCCCTACTCCTCCGCTCCGACCTCCGCACGGGGATCGCCGTAGAGCAGCAGAGGGAAGCCGCCGGGCACGCGGCTCGCCTCCTGCATGAGGCCCCAGTAATTTCCCCCGGTAGGCTCCCCTCCCTTGAGCCATTTCTGCACGGTGCTTTCCCTCACGCCCAAGAGCTCGGCCAGGTCCCGCCGCGAAAGACCGGCCATCTCCATCAGGCGTTGCAGCCGCTCACCGAAGTCCTCCGGCCATAGAGCGCGACCGTGTTCCCCGGCGCTCCCTTCACTTCCTTCGACAGTCATTGCGCCACCTCCTCATTCTTTGGTTCCCAGTCGCCTCCTCGTCCGAACCCGTTGTGCAAAGCCACTCCGAACGTTCGCCGGACGCCGACAGCGGTGACGCCCGCGTCCGGGATCAGGCGGCCTTGATTTGCGCACCTCCCTTGCGCCGGACAGCAGAGTCCGAAGCTGAAGCAAGACGTTGGTGCCTTCTTCCGGGCTGGTGCAGACCCAACGATACACCATGGGAGGACTACCCTTCAAGATGAAGCGGAGACCCCCGCCAGAAAGACGATAGGCGGGGGTGGCGGTTCCCTCTCTGGGCCGCCATATTTCCTCTACGTTCTTCGCATACCGGGACGCAACTAACCCCTCTGACCCTATGGGGCTATCTCCGACGCCCTCCTCAAGCAGGAGGAGGAACCCGTCCCCGGGGTCGAGGCAAGACCTCCGGGGGATCGTCAGGCGGTGGGGGCAGGACGAAATAAGACCCTCAGGGCGTCGTAGCGTAGCCGGGAACGTCCCAGTGTATCCGCACCCATTGCATCGTCGTGAACAGCAGGTGGTTGTAGCAACGCGAGGTGGCCTCCTTCGCGTACGCCTCTATCTCCTCGTCGCCGACCCCGGCTTCCCTGAGAGCGCCTCGCACCCGCTCCAGTATGCCGGCGGCGTCGGGGTTCTCGACGCTGTAGAACTCTTCGTCCTCCCCGCCGTAACCGAAGGGGTACTCCTCCCAGATCCGGACTTGTATATTCGGGTATCGCACTTCCAACATTACTCCCTCCATACAGGCCGACCCCATTTTGCAGGGCCGCCCCACTCAGTCGCTCCTGTCCTGCTTCGCCTTCCGGTCCGACCACATGGGGCCGGACGCCGCGTCAACGCCGGAGAACGAGCTCACTCCATCCTCATGGGCGCCTGAAGAACGACCATCTCCTCCGGCACCCCGAAGTGCTCCGCCACCTCCCACAGCTCGCTCAGGCCCTCTTCCATAGCCTCGTCCACGTCCATCAGCAGGGCGCGGGCGAAGTCCTCGGCCTCCCGCTCGAACAGGCCGCCGAGGCTCGTGTGGTCGCGTATCCACAGGTGGTTGCCGGAGTGCAGCAGCCGGTGCCCTATGGCGTGGGCTATCACCCAGCGCCGCCAGCGAGCGTCCAAGCGTTCGGCCACGCCGATGAATCGGCCCATCTGCAGCTCCTGCTGGACCTCCATCGGCCACGGCACCACTTCCAACCCCAGGATGTCGGCCACCGCCTCGGCGTCCACTCGGCCATGAAGCCCCAGCTTCCGCCGGAGCGCCGCGGCCTTCCTCTGCGCCCGTTTCATCTCTCAGCCCGGTCCCTCCTCCGTCGTTGCTCCCGCACGAAGCGGATGAACTCCATGATCGACTCCAGGTCCTCCATCGGCAAGCCCTCGATGGCGTTGCGGAAGGAGACGTCGGCCTCCTTGAGTATCTCCGCCTCCACCACGTCCCGGCCCAGCAGCCAGTCGGTGCTCGTCTCGCACTGGTAGGCCAGCTCCAGCAGGTGCTCCGGGGTGGGTTTCATCTTGCCCGCCTCCCACGACCAGACGGCGTGGGGGCTGACGCCCAACAGCTCGCTCACCCGCTTCTGGGTGAGTCCGGCCTTGAGCCTCGCCTCCTTGACGCGGGCGCCGATGCTCTTCCATCGGTAGCCCCGGTCTTCGGTCATGGGTCCCAGCCTCTCTTGGTCAACGCTCATACGATGGAATAATCATAGCTTAGATAATAGCACACTAGTTCTTGACACGCCACCTGCTCTGTGGTTACACTATACCATAAGTATTACTTAGAGTCGGGAGGACTCCAACGACCGCCATGAGACGCACCGTCGTCCTGCTCAAGACCAGAACCCTTTGGGACCGCCTGGAGCTGCTGGGCCGATCTCAGAACTGGCTGGCCCGCGAGACGGGCATCAGCCGAGGCTACCTGTCCACTCTGGTCAACGAGGGACGCGCCCCCTCGGGACGCATCCGCCGGCGGATGCAGGCGGCCCTGGGAATCGAGGACTTCGATGAACTGTTCGAGCTGCGCCATGAAGACGACTACGCCTAGCTCTCCTCGCCTGTCCATCTATGCGGGAGACCCCGTCATAGACGGCCGTCTCGTGCCCAGAGGAGACTGCGAGCTTCCCAGCGATTTCGGCAAACGGCTCGTCCGTTTCAAGGAGGCCGCCGACGTCACCTGGGACGAGTTGTCCGATCTGCTGGGGGTGGAGCCCAAGCAGCTTATCCGGTGGGCGAACGGGACCGAGCCGTCCGGAGGGGCCTACCACTGCCTGGTGCGTCTCGCGCCCTGGATACCGGGCGGTCTCGACATCCTCATGGGAGAGGACTTCCTGGACCCCCTCAAGGAGGACTGACCACATGCCCCGCAAGCGCGTCAGACGCACCAAGAGAACCACCCACATCCTGACCGGCGACTTCGCCAAGGCTCTTGAAAGGTTCCAGGAGGCTTCCGGGCTGACCTGGGCCGAAGTAGCCCGCCGCCTCGGCACCAGCGTCGTCAACCTGTGGCGGTGGCGGCAGGGCGTCCAGCCCAACATGCACCACCTGATCGCCCTCCAGGACCTCGCCGACGGCATGGGCCTGGGACACCTGCTCCCCAGGGTGAGGGTGCGCGGCGGCTAGGACGACGCCCCCGCCGTCCTCTCCCTTTCCTCCTGGCCGCCTGACGCTCCCTCGTCGTCGTCCGGCGTCGGCCCCAGATCCCGGAGGGGATTACATGGATGAAGTCCCTCGAAAGCCACTACACCCATGTAGCCCCTTCCGGGGGATAACGCTCAACTCCCCCACTCGCCACACTGGTTGCATCACCAGCTTTCGCCTTGCGTGTTCGACCGGCGTCTGCCGGGTCGAGAGCAAGCGAATGCGACGAGAGCATCGACTTGAAAGAATCCAAGAGCCGGGCACAATCGAAGATCGGCGACAGAGCCCCCGGCGAGCTGCGCGTGGTGGCGATCAACTGCAACCCCGCTCCCGACGCCGAGGACCGCCTGCGCCGCCTCTTCACCCTGCTGCTCGAACTCACGGCAGACGATGGGCAGACCGCGGCCCGTGAGGACGCTATGGAGCACGCCCGGACCGCTGAGGGCGTTGCCGAAGAGGACGCCTGATCCGTCCAAGATCAGCCCTGGCCGTCGTCACTCTGGATCTCCTCCGCCATGGCGATACTACGCGCAAAGGCGGTTTCGACCCCCTGCCGGTCTGCACATCTTTGCCGACACCCGTTGCCCCCCGAAGACAGACAATCTCACCCATCGAGGGACGACGTGCGGGGGTTGGCCACTCATTGATTGGCCGGAGCATATGGTCTATAATGAACCATATCAAAACCCTGTAAGTGAGGCCAAGCTGTGAATGAGTCGCATATCCAACGCGTGTGGACCGTGGCCCAGGCCAAGGCCAAGCTGTCCGAGATACTGAGGCTTGCGGAGTCGGAGGGGCCGCAACGGATAGGCACCAGGAGGCCGTTCGTCGTAGTCCCGGCGGAGGTGTGGGAGGAGAAGAGACATCCGGCCATGCCGTTGGGCCAGTGGCTCGTAGAGAACGTGCCTCGGGGCACGAATCTCGAAGTCCCGGAACGGCACTCCAGCCGCCCGATCCCCTTCGCCGGCGAGGAGGAGCGGTGACCGGCTACCTCCTGGATACCAACGTCATCTCGGAACTGACGCGGGAGATTCCGGAACCGAGAGTGCTGGCCTTCCTGGACGGGCGGGACGACGTGTGGCTGTCGTCCATCCTGATACATGAAATCGAGTACGGGGTGCGGCTGCTCGCGCATGGAGACCGACGAAGCCGACTGTCCAGGATGCAGGCGAGCATCGTCTCCACCTATGGCAACCGTATACTGGCTTTGGACAGAACCGGAGCGGAGTGGGCCGCCGAGTTCCGGGCAGCAGCCAGACGATCCGGACGCACCGTCGACCTGGGCGACGTGCTGATCGCGGGCATAGCCAAGGCCAACGCTCTGGCTGTTGCCACAAGGAACGTCGGTGATTTCCGAGCTCTGGACATAGAGGTCATCGATCCCTGGGAGGCTCCCCAACCCGAATGAACGACGCCGAAGCCTCACGCGCAGAGCGCCGGAGGGTGGACTCGCCGAATGCGTCCGGTGCGGAGCACGCAATGCCGAGTGTGCAACGACGGCTGGAAGGCGTGGACGGAGAGGCCGGGGGGTTGTGAGCGCACGGACCGCACCGGCTTCCGCCGCACACCCCGATCCGCCCAAGTGAAGTGATTGTTGCACACCACAACCAGGATGAAAGGAAGCAGTCATGGCGAAAACATCCTATAGGAAGCCGGAACCCAAACGGGCGGCCATCTACGCCCGCGTATCGGACAAGAGCCAGGACACGGAGGACAAGACCTCCATCTCGGAGCAGATATCCGACATGGAGGCCCACTGCGAGCGCAGGGGGCTGACCATCGTGGCCCGGTACCAGGAAGTGGGCAGGGGATGGTCCAAGAAGCGCCCCCAGTTCCAACGGATGCTGACTGACGCCAGATTGGGACGCTTCGACACCATCGTATGCTGGAAGTCCGACCGCCTCAGCCGGGGCATGTACCCCGCCGCCGCCCTCATGGAGGTCATAGAGGCTCACCGCATCAACATCGAGGCCGTCATGGACGCCATCGACATGAAGACCTTCGGCCTCATGGCCGCCGTCGGCAAGATAGAGCTGGACAACTTCCGCGAACGGTCCTCGATGGGCAAGCGCGGCTCGGCCAAGCAGGGCCGGATTCCCATCGGAAACATCCCCTACGGCTACCGAGTCGGAGACGACGGCAGGCCCGAGGTAGTTGAGTTCGAGGCCGAGGTCGTCCGGCGCATCTACCAGATGTACGTCCAAGAGGGAAAGGGCGCGCCCGCCATCACCCGGCAACTGAACGCCGAGGGCGTGCCGGTCGCTGCATCCGGAAGGCAGTGGTGGGACGGCCAGGTCCACCGCATCCTGAGCAACGAGACCTACAGGGGAACATGGTGGTACGGCAGGGCGCGGTACGTCTCCACCGAGGAGGGGATGCAGGTCTACGACCAGCCGCAGGACGAGTGGATCGGGGTCCCGTTCCCCACCCTGATCGACGAGGAGACCTGGGAGAAGGCTATAGCGCTTCGCATGATGCGCAAAACCAAGTCCAAGCGAAACACCAAGGTGTTCTACCTGTTGCAGCACATGGTCAGGTGTGCAGAGTGCGGCTTCCTCATGGGCGGCGCGGCGACCACCAAGAAGGAGGTCAAGCGCAACGGTAAGGTCTACAAGTACGCGATGAACCCTCCCCGCCGTTACTACAGGTGCTACGGCTATCAGCATATGAGACTTCAGTGCCGCCCGAAACCGATGATCCGGGCAGAGCGGCTGGAGGGACTGGTCTGGAACGAAATCAGGAAGGTGCTGGAGAATCCGGGCCTCATCATCGCCGGAATCGAGGCCATGAGCTCCCAGGAGGACAGCGGAGGATTGGCGGAGGAGATCGCTTTGGCTGAGCGAGACCTCCAGAATGTTCAGATGGAGGAGGACAGGGCCATCAGGCTCTACGTGTCCGGGAAGATCACCGAAGACCAGCTCGACCATCAGCGCAAGTTCATCACCGAACGGCTGGAGATGCTCCGGGCCAACCTTGCCGGCCATCGCTCTCAGCAGACGGCTTTGGCAGAGAAGCGGAGTTTGATGGAGAACTTCGTCTCGTGGGCCGAGAAGATGGGCGACAGGCTGGATGACCTGACCGACGAGGGACGCCGCAAGGTGTTACAGTTCCTGCTCGACGGAGCGACCATCGACAGCGGTTACAACGTCCAGATCACGCTGGCAGTGCCAGTGGATGATTTTGTCTCGATTGAACCACCGGTATCAGATTCTCGCTGTAGAACTCGTCCACGCTCTCGATGATTGCCTCCATGAGTTTGCCCGTGGGGGAATCGTCGGCGTGCTCGGTGATGGAGACGACCCGGACTCCGCGCCGCCGGAGCATGGCCTTGAAAGCGACGGCGTGCTCCCGCTTGCGGGTGAATCGCGAGAACTTCCAGACCAAGATTTCCTGTAAGGGGGCCTCGGGCTTGCTGGCCTCGTCCAGCATTTTCTGGAACTGGGGCCGGTCGGCGATGCGCCCGCTCTCAGCCTCGTCCACGTACTCGCGGGCGACCAGGTAGCCGTTCTTCTCGGCGTAGTCCCTGAGCGCCCGTAGCTGTGCGGCGACGGACAGGTCCACGTCCTGGCGGTCGCTGGATACCCTCGCGTAGAGGGCCGCCGGTATCAGATCGAGTCGGTCATTCATCGGTTTCTCCTCCTTGCCTTTGCTGTTCATCTTGGCGGGCCCCGGTGCGGTATTCGTCCACCAGCCGTTCCACGTCTTCAGGGGCCACGCCCTGCTCGCGGGCGCGCCGCCATCCGGATCGTTCGAGGCTTCTCCACTGCCGCTCGTCCATGTACTGACGCAGGGCCTCCCGGAGCAACTCGCTCATTGTGCGGCCCTCCTCCTGCATCACCTGCCTGACATGCTCGGCCATCTCCGGTGGCAGGGAGAAGGTGATGGTCTTGGACTTTCTGGGCGTAGTTGGCATGGCCTCTCTCTTTTCTTGTCTTTAGTTGTAGTACATTGTCTTACTCTTATCATCGACCATCTCGGCCCTTCCGTCAAGATGCGGGTGGTCGATTAGCCCGCATCAGGCAGGAAATGTCCCAAAAACATCCGCTGGCACAGTCAAATCTGTACCAGTGAAATTCTGGTTTTCCATTAACGTGAGATAGTTTTGGTTGATACGGAGTAATCAAGACACCCTTGTAGTCGGACTTGACACGATGCCACTCGATATGGAGGCCGAATCCGGGCTTACCATCAACGACGCATCCCCTGGGTGATGGCTCTTGATAGGCGGATGTGAACATCCGTAGGTCTTCAGGGGTCCTGAGCAGCAGAACCTGGTCGAGTTGACTCGGGTCTATGACGAAGTCGTACCTGTACCGCAAAAGCTCGTTGCCATCCGCCCAGTCACTGCGTCCAGTGCGCACAAGGTACGACACAAGCTCATACCACCCGAAGTCGCTGTCGTCGCTGAGCCAGAGTCCTCCGGGCTTGTGCTCGTTGTCGAGCGGAACCGGATAACCGGTAGAAAAAACCTTGTTTGGGTACTTGGAGTAATGAGAGATCATCTTAATCGCCTACCAGGAACCCACCCCCGCCCCCACCACAGGTCGCCGCCTGCGCCCCGCCATGTCGGTGGCGACCAGCTGAGGGTCGAGCACACCGCTGTCTCGGTCTGGCACGGCGACCACGGCCACCTTGGCTAGCTTGCCCTTCCAGACGACGGGGTGGGCCGTGACAGCGTAGCCGTCGTCGTGGGCATAAAGCGACGTGCCGCAGCGGACAGCCTGCTCCGCCAGGGAGCCCTCCGGGATCGGCCAGCCCCTGCGAGGGACTCCACCCTTGAAACCGGAGATGTGGGAGCTGGCGAGAGTGCCAAAGCCCCGGGTCCGCCGAACGACGGTGGCCCGCAGGTCTTCCGGCGGCTCGGTCCAGCCTGCCGGGTCACCTCCCTCCTCCCGTTCGTACAGGACGGCCATGAGGGGCGGGTGCCGCAGCACTTCGGCCAGCCGCATGGTCACGGCGGCGTAGGAGCAGCGGAAGGCCTGCTGCAAGGTCGGCACGTTCAGCCCCCACTCCAGGGCCAGCGGCTCGAAGGCCCTTGGCTGCATCAGCACCGCCGCCGCAAAGCGTTCGGCCTCCCGGCACACCTTCCGATCCGGTGGGGAGTCGGAATGCATGTCGCAAAGGGTCTCGTGGATGATCTCGTAGGTCTCGTGGACCACCGTGAACTCCCGCCCGCCGTCCCACAGGTCGTTCCGGTAGTGGATGTCGTAGCCGCCCCCCGGCGCGCTGTAGTGGATGCCCTTCACGCTGTCCAGATGCCTGCCCGACACCTCCCCGAACCCGGCGCAGCGAAGCATTGAGCGCAACTCCTTCATTGCGGGACGGCCGGAGAGCCGGAAGTACCTTACGAACTCGGCGGCCATGCCCTCCGGGTTCAGGGTGTCGTGGGGGGAATCGTCGTCCAGCAGCCTGCGGCAGAAGTCTTCTCTCGTCATGTTCATTCCAACAGCCTCTTGCCGGTATAGCGTTCGTACATCTCTACGATGAACCGCTTGGTTTTCAAGGTCATCGGGCCGTCGGGCCTGGTGCCCACGCGGAAGGCGGGGTCGGCCAGCACGTACTGGTAGGCCCGCTCCACCTCCAGCGGCTCGTCGTCCCTGGGGTCGCCGCTACCCAGACGCCTGGCCCGGTGGAGCAGCTCGTTGGGGTCCACCCCGTAGAGGATGGCCAGCTTGTTGAGGAGGTTGACGCCGGGACTGCGGTCGCCTCGCTCTATCAGGGAGAGGTAGGAGCTTGAGACGCCAGTGAGCCGCTGCACGTCCCGCAGGCTGTGCTCTCCCCGCAGCCGCTTGAGGAGCGGCCCTATCTCGTCGTCGCCATCGATTTCCTGGCGGTCGTCCAGGTCCTGGTTGTCGTCAAGCTCGTCCATATGGCTTTCTCTCTGTAGAGTCTAGCTGTATCACTTCATAAGATGAGTTAGCGATACGGCTATATTGTTACATCGGAGCAAGTGATTTGTCAATATACGGGGCCTATAGGCCATTTCCCTATTGCAGGTGTGTACAGCGTATTGATACACTATCACCAGTCAGCACAGATATGCTAACCCTGGTCTGAGTATACAACACCGGCGCCGCTGACGGACACCCCCGTGTGGCGTGCCGGGTTACACGAGAGAGGGTTTCGAGAGACGAACCGTGAGTAGCAAGCGACGGCTCACCCCAGCACAGGAGCTGCGGCGCATTGAGGGCCTGCGGATTCTGGCCCGTATCATCGCCCGCCACTACCTGGCCAACCCCCACCTGTACCACGACGGCTCCGCCCCGGCCAAAGGTCAGCAGGCCGACGGCGGGGAGTCCGCCCGGAATGAGGGCGTGGCATGAAGCGCAGGCAACCGGCTTGCAGGGTGAAGCTCAACCCACACGCCGTGTGGGAGCGGCTCAACCGGCTCAACGTGACGCAGAACCGACTGGCGACTATGGTCGGCATCACCTCCGGGTACCTCTCCCAGCTCATGACCGGGACCCGCTCCCCCTCCGCCGAGGTGCGGAAGCATCTTCAGGACGTTCTGGAGATCCCCAGCTTCGACGACCTGTTCATCCTGGAGGTCGTGGAGTGAGGCCCGTCACCCTTCCGCCGCCCGACGTACTCTTCGGCGTGACCTTCCTGCCGGAGGACTTCCCCGAACGCTTGGAGCATTTCAAGGAGGCCAGCGGCCTCACCTGGGATGCGATGGCCGCGTGCATGGGCGTGGACCCGCGCCAGCTTCGACGCTGGAGGTACGGCACCAGACCCAGCGGGGACGGGCTGTTTGCCCTGCTCACCCTGGCGGCCCAGTTCCCCGGCGGCGTCCACATGCTGCTGGGGGTAAATGTGGTGCTGCCGGACACGGAGGTGCTGGAGGCCCTTGCCGAGGGCGCGGGCTTCGGGGAGGCGTTTCCGCCCGAAGCGGCGGTGGTCATGTCCGGGGAAGCCGGGGAGGAGTAGGGACATGGGAGTGCAGCGGCGAGTCTACCGGCCCGTCCATTTCGACTTTCCCAAGGACTTCCCTGAGCGGCTTGTACGCTTCAAAGAGGCGAGCGGGCTGAGCTGGAAGGCGCTGGCCCCGTCTCCTCTGGGGGTCCGACCCTACCGGCTCTGGCAGTGGCGGGAGCGGGGCGTGGTCCCCAGCCCCGCCCATCTTTTCCTGCTGCTGACCATCGCCGAGGTCATGGGTCTCAGGGACGGGATCCTGATGTGCCCCGACCGCGACATCCCGGAGGCAGTGGACCTGGAGGCCGTCCTGCAATGAAGCGCCTGACGGTCATCAGCCTCGGCGGAGGCGTGCAGTCCTTGGTCATGGCGAGCGGGGCTGACCACCTGACGGGGATATGGGAGTTTCGGATGCGTAGCCGACGTAAAAGTGAACTTCAAAAAGGAGGAGGCAAAGACTATGGTTATTGAGGAACGGAATCGGATCGAGGACTACAACCCACCCCGCTGGCCAGAGGACTTCGGGGAGCGGTTGGAAGGCTTGAAGAAGCTGGCCGGTCTCTCCTGGCGGAAGATGGCAGGGCTCTTGGGCGTGACGGATCGCGGCGCGTTGAAGTGGCGCAGGGGAGGAAGGCCCTCGGCGGCCAACTTCCTAGCCATCATGGAGTTGGCGCAGAGTGTTCCCGGCGGCTACGAGCTGATGCTCTACGGCGACGCCGGGGCGGAAGGGTAGAAAGGGAGCATAACGTTTGAGGGACGGAGCCGAAACTGGGGCTTCCCGCCGCCGCTTCCAAAGGACTTTGCGGGAGGGCTGGGACGGCTGAAGGACCGGTCGGGGATGTCGCAGGAGGAGTTCGCCAGCCGGTGGCGGCTGGCGCTGTTAAAGGAGTCGAGCGGACTGGAAGGTGCTGACCCGTCTCTTGGGCGTGGTCCCCAGCCCCGCCCGTCTCTTTCTGCTGCTGACAATCGCTGAGGTCAGAGTCTCAGGGACGGGATACTGATGTGCCCCCGACCGGGATATGTGTCCGTTGGCGTGGACCTAGAGGCGCAGCTACGGTCATAATTCCAGCACACTGGCGTCGGTAAGTTGATGGAGGCGACAAAGCCTACTCTATTCCTTTGTCGTTACTTTGGTCCGTGTCAGGAGGCGTAGCCGCGTATCTGATTTCAGGAAAGGGGTCATTCTTACCTTCATCCAACCACTGCTGAACGGCAGGATTGTCCGAAAAACCGTGGCTGCCCATAGACCGTGCCAGCTTCACGCACAGTAACCTCAACGTAGATATCTGATCGTCATGTTGAAATTGGGCATACTGCAATTCCTCAGCAAGATGGCGGAGTCCAGTCAAGACCAGCGGGCTGATCGCGTCCTGATGTGATTGAGCACCCTTATCAAATACCCAAGTTGCGCACAAGAGAGCGTTCCCCAGTCCAACTCTACGTCGGGACGCAATCATGACGCCACACTCCATCAGTAAGTGTTCGGGTACTTGAGGCAAATGCGCAATACCTAATTCTGCTACCCAAGTTTGCAACGCCGACATTGCATGGCGAACTCTGACATCATCGTCGGATGCTAATCCCAACCTTAACCACATTGCTAATTCGGCGACGCGGTCTGGAAATGCCTTCACTAATCCTGGAACTAGTTGGAACCCTATTGCGATTCTGATGTCGCTCAGGAATTCGATTATGGAGTCTCTGGAATTCCCTTGAGCGCTAAGCAGAAATTCTGCCTTTTGGAATAGATTCTCGGCGATGTTATTGGGAATCGTGATGTTTGCAGTTAGGGAACCAAGGCGATCAATTGCGGAGCCTATGCTGAAGTTGAAACTCACGGAATCAGAGGCAATCATCTCGACCAAGCGTTCAACATGAACGGCGATAACCTCCTCTTCGAGGATTGACAAATCCAATGAGCGGCCTTTATCCCGCAAACCAGTCACAGCAGCTCCCACTTCCTTAATCACGTCGCTGGAGTAAGCTAACTCTGCCTCTTGGCCTTCGGGGTCTTGACTTAACCATTTGGATTTGAACGAATCCAACGCCTGTCCGTCTTTCTTTTCTGGCAGAACGAGATATACCCAGTCCAGAGGTGTGTTTGGACCGGATGCGTTTTTCATCACCGGGTCAGCATTGTCCCAGAGGGCATTGGCTATTTCCTCTAGCTCATCTTCGGTTAGACCTCCGGACAACGCCAGCCATATAAGCCTGAGTGTTGCTCTGTTACGAGCGTAGTCGTTCGCTCGTAAACCGCGAATCAGGAAATGCAGCGCCTCCTCGAAATATATTTGGTTGTCACTTGTACGCTCTGATGGTATGTCCTCGGCCCTTATGAACTCGGATGTGTCTGGGAAATTGGAAACCGCTTCAAAGTCATCAAGTCCCACTATGGGCGCAAGTAATAGATCAAACACGCGTTCGGCACGACGGTTCTCAGGGAGAGCTTCCCAAGTCCATCTCAATAGACTCGTAAGTGGTGGTCCTAACAAATAGTGTTCTCGCAATCGGTCTGTCCGGTAGCATTCGAGACCGATATCCAGAGTGGCGTTCACCATGTCAGGCGTTAGACGCAAGGCGAGCCTGGACAAGATTTCCATGGCAACGCGCATTCGCTCGACCGTAGAGATGTCGGTCTTCGTCTCATCTGATGCAAGCAGTCGAGGTAGCGTGTACTTGATTATACGGATACAAGTCTGAGCAAGCAGGGTTGCGACGTCGTCGGTCAATATAGCGACGCGTGCGCGGGACAGCACTTGGAGAAGTAGTTCATCTCTATCATAGGTACAGACGCGGAGTATCAGCCTTATAGATAGTTCAGGATTGATGGTGGCGAGTTCGCCTGCCGCCAACTTCAGAATCCCTGATGCAGCGGATGTGGGAATCGGCAAATCGCCACTGGGAATGTTGACTGGAGGCAACCCGGTTACTTCGGGCAATCGCACTGCCCGGTAGGCGGCAATTGTGCGGGTGTACCTTTCATTGGACCATCGAACACGCACGGTACGGCTGATACCAAGCTCATAAGATGGCCTATTTTGCATTTCCTCCGTCCCACGCATTGCACGTGCCACATGGTCTAACTCGTCCCAAGAATGGCATTTCATTGCAGCGAGTTCATCCCATCTTCTGAAAACTGCACTTCTGCTGTTATGGTTCAGCGTAGAACCCAATGCCCAACTCTCTAGTGTAGCAACAGCGATATTTCCTGAACTGCCGTCATTGTCTCGGATTGAACTGAGAGCTTCCTCAAGCAAAGGGCCTGACTCATCATGGCGTCCAATCTCGGTCAGTAGTGCGGCTTTACGGATCTTCCAGATCTGATTGCACTCTCCCAATTGCCATCTATCAAGTAGTCTGCTTAGCTCTTCGAAGTCGAGTGAGTAAACCGCCCACAAGCATCTTTCGTGGTGAATTCTGTGCTGGCAGTCAGACGAGTCCTCACAAGACTGTTCTAAGGCATCCAGGAATCGCTCGAATAGTGGTTGATTGCAATCCAATCGCGCGTCCGCTACCAAGTTAAACGCTACTGCTTGCCAAGCCTCTTCGATCTCAGCCCAGTTATCACCGTTTACTTCAACGCCAGCCACTAAGCGACTTTCGCAGTCTATCGTGCCCAGAGCATTTTCTGCGGCAGTTGCGAACTCGAACGTGATCGGTTCGAGAAGTATCTCCCTGAGCCACGAAAGTTCACGAAGAGCACGTAGCCTCTCTACAGGCTCAAGATCGGGCAGCACCTTGAGTATGTAAGGTTCCCAATCGTTTGTACGCCATGAAAGTTCGGCATGCTCCGGTCCAGACGGGAACACAAGCCATCCCGGATAGATTCTCCTGTTATGCGCCCAAGCATCGATAACTTGCCTGGCTTTGTGTAGTGGCTCGTTGTTGTAGTCCGGTGAGTTCGTGTTTGCTTCAACGTGCGGATAATCTCGGGGAACAGTGAGCGCACCGTAGTCGATGGGCTGCAGATGTTCCAGTGCTGGAATCTTGTCTTGTAGTGGTGGTGAGGGCCAGGTTGACTCGTCATAGAAGCTGCTACCTCCCTCTAGCGTGTGAAGAATCCATTCGGTCGCGTACTCGTTTCGTCGATCCTCTGGCCAACTCGAGGCCTTGGGATGAGTCCCTAGGTCGATGGGCACTATGTTTAGGTCTTCTAGCATAGTACGTTCTTGGGTTGACAACTCCAGCAACCCTGCTAAGTATATCTTAGGTGCAGTATCACCGAGCTTGTCGCGGACCCATCCCGCCCACTCAAGGAAATTAGGGTCGCTGCCTGAAAACCCAATGAGACAGAACACGGCCTCCAACATAGCCTGTTGTACCGTATTCACAAATGGATCAAACTTGTCCGGGTAGGTTCGGTAATCTTCCTCGGTAATGACGAGTGGGAATTGTGAAGGTAGTGAGCCGTGCAACTTGATGATGCGAGGCTGTCTCATTTCCGGGAGTTGACCCATCTTCTCTACGACACTATAGATTCGCCCCGCGAACTTGGGACCAGCACGCTCTAGGAGCGTATCCCAGTTTGTCGTGAAAACGTCACGCCAAGGAAGACTTAAGAGTCGCGAGTGTAACTTTCCTGGAACGAAGTCGTCGTCTCGAACTAGCCGCACAAGCAAATCGTGTAGTTCATCCCGCCCGAAGTTTGCTTCGTACGCCTGGGCTAATCTCAACGGGTTGTCAACTGACAAACCTAACATACCAGTACTTCGTTCTTCAGAATCTCCGCTTCGCAGCTTTAGCTCATTGAGAAGTTCCTGGGCAATATCTTTCCATAGTGGAGGTGGAGCAGCATCCGGACGTATCTTTTGAGCGTTTCTGCTAAAGCCGCTGCCCACCATTACGGAAGCCCCGGAACCGGGATTCTTCCACAGGGCGTCCCGTATCCTGCTTATGTGGAATTGGTCGGGTATTAGGAGGAGTATTTGAAGGCAATGCATCTTCCTCTATCTGAATATGATGATAGCAGACCTATCATCGATTATCTCAAATGGGCCTTTGTCTAGCCATCCCTATACCCAACCCAATAGAACTCAATGCCTGACCATCAATGAATTAGCTGTTGGTCGTGGTGCGGGTTGAGTCGCGCATTATTGTCGACCGTCTACGCCAGAACTTCAGCCCTAGTAGATGCGTTGAATTCTTTCTGTATCACGTTATTCCCCAAAGTGGTCGTCTGGCAGCGTGGCCGCGGAATCGGGGCTGCTTATAGCGTAGGGTAGTTAACGTCGGGTCTCACCGTCTCACCACGCCCTGGGGGTCTCGCCTCGACGCCCTGCGGTTGAGGGCGATATTGAGGATGCCGAAAGCCATGCGGCTTCCCAGGCGTTCCACCTTGGGCGACGGCTCCTCTTCCTGCTTGAGGAGGACGCGGGCGATGAGGTTCGCCATCTGTAGCAGGAGGTCGGAGTGGAAGCTTCGGAAGGCGGGCCCGCCGATGACGTTCTCTATGGGGATGTTCTTGGTCTGCTCTCCGTCTTCCCATACCTCGTACCTGCTGGGCACGGGGTTGCGGCTCCTAAGCCTGCGGTAAAGGCGAGTGACCATCTCCTCCGGGCCCTCGTCGAAGATTAGGAAGGCGTGGCGCTTCGATGCTGCGACCGACGTGTTGATGCGGTTGAGAATCCTGTCGAGGCTGACCCGCTCGTATCCCTTCACGTCGGTCGTGTGTAGGCAGACATTTATGACCTCCACGCCGCCGATGGCACGGGCGGCACCCTCGATGACACGCAGCCCGCCGGTGAAGATTTCGGCTCCCTGCTCCGGGGTGAGGCTCCGGTCGGTACTTCCCTGGCGGGCCAGCTTGCCCCATCCATTCAGCAGGGCCTGCCCCGTACCCGGTATGGGATCGCAGTCTTGTAGCTCCCCATCGGTGGGTATGCCGTAGCAATCTCCCAGATCCCGTCGCCATTCTTGGACGCGGCTGAACAGGTCGTTCCACCGCTCGGCGTCCACGCCCAAGGCGGAGCGGACATAGTAGCGGGGACCCTCAGTATCGCCGATGAAGTACGGCCTCATGGCTCTGGTTCTCCCATCTTGGTTTGGATGTTCATTTCGCCGGAAGCGGGTTGACCGGCTCGAAGCGGCCCGGGGCGAACCAGGCCCGCCCCAGCGGCCCCTGCCGCTCCAGCAGGCTCCGGTGGGAGACCAGCAGGGGGACGGCCATCCTGAGACGGTCCATCTCCTCGCTGGCCACGCGCAGGAAGTGGGTCTGTGCGATGTCGTCGTCGAACACGACAAAGAGGGTGGGCTGAGCGCCGTGGTCATCGGTTGGGCGGTGCGACGAGTAGTAGCGCAGATAGGGTGCCAGCCGGTGCGCCATCGTCGCCGGGCGCACGGCCCTTCTCTCCCACTCCAGGAAGAAGGGCCAGGCAACGCCCTCCCGTCGCAGGACGCCGAAGGCGTCAGGGTGGACGGAGCGCATCCCGCCGAAGTAGCTGAAGTAGCGGGAGGCGCGGCGAGGCGGGTCGAGCTGTGCGGTCTCCCAGCCCAGGTCGCGGGCCTGGATTGCCAGTGCCGCCATGAAGCCGTGGACGGCTGTCGTGTGCTCCATGTTGCGCAGGAGCTGGCGGCTGCGCCTACCGGAGACGCTGCGCCAGTCGCCGGCGTCCCTTGGGGCGGCGCTCCACCGCCTCCTGGCCCCACCGACGGCGGCACGGTCCCTGCGGGCCAGCATCGCCAGCCCTTGGTCGGTGAGGGTGAGGCGTCGTCCTCCGGCGGGGATGCGGGTGACGAGGCCAAAGCCCTGCAGGGCGGCGGCGATCTCATACGTCCGATTGCGAACGAGGCCCAGCAGCCCGGCTAGGTCGTCAAGGGCGATCCAGGGCCAGTCGGAGAGCAGGTCGAGGGCACTCTTCTCGGCGGGCTTCAGCAGCGCTGGCAGCAAGTAGTCGGGAACGGGGCGGCCCGGAGCGTCGGGAGCCAGGTCTTCTGGAAGGGAAGCCCGCGCCAGGGGCCGCTCGGTGGGAAGCGCGCCTTTGGGGTCCATCCGGTCGATGGCGGTGCGGAGGTCGACGGCGGCGTTGACCGAGGGCAGGAGCCACACCCGGTCGGCGGTGGCTCCTGCGGCCGCGTCGCGCTCGAGGGCGAGGACGGCTGTGGACTGCGCACCGGTCAACAACCTGCGGGCGTAGCGCAGCCGGGTCTCGTCGGGGACGACCAGGAGGACGCCGCCGAAGCGCGGCCCCTCCCTGAGCCGCCAGAGCCGCTTGGCGAAGCCCGTCCGGTCAGTGACATGTCCCTGCCGGACGACGGCGATGGTGCGCCCGCCGGGTAGGGCGATGGCCGCGTCCATCGGCATGGCCCGGTACCAGCGGAAGAGTATGGGGTGGTGGATGTTGGCGACGGCGGAGGCGATGCGGTAGACGACGGCCACGGCATCGAGGCGTTCCAGAAGGAGGCGACGCCACTGCGTCGAGACGGGGCTGGACCGGAGGAGGCCGTCCACGGGGATGCCCTCCTCCTGGGCGAGGTGGTGCAGGCCGGCGGTGGTGAGGTGGAACCTGCGGGTGGGCGCGGTGAGATCGGTGGCGTGGGGGACGGGTGCGGCCAGTCCGGCATCCTCCAGTCTGCGAACGGTCTTGTAGACCGCGCCCCTGGACCAGCCGGAGACGGCGACCGCCTCCAGCCGGTCGAGGAAGGGCATGTCGGCCAGTAGCCGCAGCAACTCCGCGTCTACGGGCCTCATTCGCCGCGCTCCTCGTCTATTGTCTCAGGCGAGGAGTTTCCAGCGTTCCGGTCGCGCTTGGTGCGTTGCCTGCGCCGCGCCTGCTCCTGGGACTCGCCTTTCACCTCTGACGCCTGGGTGTCCTGACTGCTCCTGAGCTCATCAAGCTCCCTGCGGTACTTGTCCACCAGGTCGCGCAGGTCGGCGGCGTCCTCATCGATGTCCCTCGCCGTCGTGAGGTAGCTCTCGGCCTCGGCGCGGATGCGAGCGGCCCGCTCCGGGTCTCCCGGTTCCGGCTTTGCGACCTTCATTGAGAAGGCGTCCATCCGCTCCGTCCCCACAGTGGCGCGGACGTAGCACTGGTGCACCGGTAGGGATGTGATGTCGTCCTCGGTTACCCGCTCCTTGCCCAGTTCCCATACCAACTGGCGGGCGTCCGACCCGGCCACCTGGAAGACGGCGAGGCAGCCCACGTTGGCGAGGAGGGTGTCCCGCATGGTGCGGGAGAGGTCGTCCAGCTTGGCGAGGCTCTGGGTGGCCAGGATGAAGGACGCGCCGAACTTGCCCAGCTCCGACAGCATCGACTCGTAGTCCACGCCGGGCATCGACTGCATCTCGTCCACGACCACCAGAGCGCCCCGCCTCTGCTCGAAGGGCAGGCTCTCCTGCTCCCGGATCACGGCGTCAACAAGGTTGAGGATGGACGCTCCGACTAGGGCGGCCACGTCCCTACCCGCCGTTCCCTGGGCAGTGGAGACCAGCAGGACGCCGCCCTCGCGGATGACCCTCCGCATGTCTATGGTGGAGCGGGGCTGGCCGAGGATGGCCCGCGCCCGCTTGGAGGAGGCGTAGTAGGAGAGGCGGGTCTGGACCGGGGCGAGGGCGTCGGCGCGGGTCTCGCGCCGCCAGCCGGCGAAGTCCCTGGCCCACCACTGGAGCAGGAAGGGGTCAGAGACCTTGGCCAGCACCTCGGCGCGGAAATCGTCGTCGGCTAGGATGCGCAGCCCGTCCAGGATGGTGTACTGCTCCCCGGCCTCCCTCCGCCCGTTGGCCTCGTGGAGGCTCTTGACCGTGTGCTCTAGGATGGACTGCATCCTCGGCCCCCACTGGTCCCACAGGCCCCTGCAGACGCGCACGACGGAATCGGCGGTGCGGTCTCGGTCGGCGAAGATGCGAGCGTCTAGCAGGTTGATTCCGGGCGCGCCCCGCTCGTCGGCCAGGTCGATGAGCCGCACCCTGTCGATGAGGGACTCCGGGACGTGCTCCAGCAGCCCGCCCACCAGGTCGGCGTGGGGGTCCACGACAACGATGGCGTCCGAGTCCCTGCCCGCCGCCTTCTCCGCCAGCTTGTGTCTGACGATGTGGTGCATCAGGGTGGACTTGCCCATGCGGGTTCGCGCCACGTATAGGTGGTGGCGGCGCAGCAGGTCGGCTGGGAAGTGAATTTTCCTCGGCGTTCCGGTGGTGGTGTCGCCGATGTGGGCGCCGCCCCGGACGCTGCGTGCCGTGGGCAGCAGCACCTTCGCCCCGGCGCGGGCCACCAGGGGGGTCTCGTCCCGCGCTCCCGGCGGGTGCCACAGGCAGGCCGCCTCGCGGACGCCTATGACGCTGCGCTTCCCGAACAGGCCGGGGCCGGTCGGGTGCATCATCGAGGGGTTGGGAACGCCGGGCCGGACCCGGCTCGCCTTGAAACGCGCCCCGGCGGGGTTGTCGTAGTCGCGGTAGGCCGCCGCCACCGGCTCAAGCAGCTCCCTGGCCCGCTGGGGCCGGGTGCTCCGGGGCAGGAAGGCCGTCACCTGAAGCTCGGCGTCGAAGGCGATGCGGGAGACCTTCTCCTTGATGAGGAGCGGGTCGTACACCCGCTTCTTGGCCTTTTTGAAGCGGTGCCAGAGCAAGCCGCCCACGGCGAGACCGAAGGCGATGCCTGCCCCCATGAGCACGGCCTTCCAGGTCTCCCCCGCCTGTACCCACAGGTAGCCCCGGAGGGCGGCCAGAGCCGCCACGCCCAGGACGGCCATCGTGATGCCGTCCATCTGAAGGGGCCTGGTCTGGTAGGTGTAGGAGGGGTCTCGCCGGTCCTCCACTGGCCGCCTGTGGGCCTTCTCCAGGTGGGACTCCGACCAGTCGGGTCCCATAGAGCGCAGCATGAGCCGCGCCACGACGCGCTCCCCCTCGTTGAGGTTGGACAGCGCTCCCATGAGGGCGATGAGGGGGTCGGAGCCGGGGTCGAGGAGGTCGTCGTCCCGGAAGGTGCGCAGGGGAACGTACTCGGGGCCGTCGGCCCGCATGGTCATCGCCCACGCCTGCTCCTCCTTGTCCACGCGCAGGGGATCGTCCTCGGCGGGAATCTCCTGTATGTGGGCCTGGGGGTAGCGGGCGGCGATCTGGCCCCGCACCACCTGGTCGTCCAGGCAGCGGGCGATGAGCGTCACACCGTCCATGTCCCCGACCAGCTCCAATGAGAAGGGTTCGGGGACGGCGATGGAGCCGAGCATGTTTTCGACTCCCAGCAGGGTGCGCTCCCCTGTCCTGGGCGGCGTCACCGCCAGCAGCACAAGGGGCTTCTTATCTCTGTCATTCAGCAGCCAGTTGACGGGGTTCAGTTTCACGGGGTTGCTCCCTTCTCTATCGGTTCTTTCCTTGCGTGGTCGTTGGTAGCTCTACCTGTGCGCTCCGGGCCGCCACTCGACCACTGCCGTCTCCTCCGGCGTGGCCTCAATGCGGATGGGGAAGCGGTTGCCCTTCGCCAGCAACAGGCCGTCTCCCCTGGGACAGGACAGCAGCCATCTCTGAAGCTCGACGGGAAGGTCGAAGGCGTCGCCCACGGCGCTTATGGCGGCGGCGTCCTGCTGAAGCAGCAGCTTGAAGGCGGCGTTCTGTAGGAGCGCCCGACCGGAGTGTCCGGTGATGGTCCGTGAGGTGTCCTCGCTGAGCAGGTCCTGGACATCCTGGGTGATGAACTGAAGCCCCAGGCGATGCTTGCGAGCCCGCTTCGCCATCGACACCATGAAGGCCGCTCCCTCCGGGTGCTGCATGATGCTCCACACCTCGTCCACCACCAGCAGGCGGGGCTTGGGGTCCTGGGCCGCAGCGGCCCACACCGTCTCGGTGCAGACCATCGCTGCTGCGGGCCTCAGTTCCGGCTCCAGCAAGTGCAGGTCGAAGACTGTCACCAGGGCCTCGTTGGAGAGCAGGTCGTCGCCCTCGTCGGAGAGGAGGTTGCGCAGGCTGCCGGTGGCGAAGGGACGCAGCAGCCGCGCCATATCTCCGCCTCCCGCTTCGTCCCCTTGCAGGTACTCGTAGAAATCGCGGAAGCCGGTGCGCTCCCTGGGCTGGGCGTAGTAGCCCGCCAGGGCGTGGTCGAGGGCGGCCCGCCGCTCGGCGCTGAGCCGCTCCCCCACCATGACCTCGATCAAGCGGCGCAGGCTGCCGATGCGCTGCAACAGCTCCTCGCTGTCGCCCTTGTCGATGACAAAGGGGTTCATCCCCTGGCCCGGCACGCCGGGGGAGAGCACCCGCCCGCCTGCGGCGCGGGCCATGTCCGCGTACTCGCCCTCCGGGTCGATGACGTAGGCGGTGACGCCCCGGCACAGTCCCCGCAGGACGCCGAGCTTCGTTGCGAAACTCTTACCGCTGCCCGACCTTGCGAGAACGGCGGTGTTGGCGTTCAGGTGGGTCCCGTCCCAGGGGTCGTAGACCACCGGGGCGCAGGCCCGCATGTCGATGCCATACAACGTGCCGCTCCTGGTGTCCAGGTCGGGCGGCGAGAAGGGGAAGAGCCTCGCCAGGCTGGACGTGTCCAGCGTCCGCCACACGGCCACCGCGTTGAGGGCCAGCGGCAGCGTCGAAAGCATCCCCTCCCTCTGCCGGAACGCCAGGGGATCGAGCTTGCCCAGAGTGGCGGCGAAGTGGGCCTTCGCCCGCTGGGTCATCTCCTTGAGGGCGGCCTCGTCCTTTGCGTGCAGGGTGATGGACAGGGACGAGTGGAAGAGCCGCTCACGGCCTCGCTGCACCTCGTCGCGGAGCCGGGTCACGTCCTCCAGGGCAATCTCCGCCTCCGGGGACATGGTGCGGCCCCGCTTGAACGAGAGGGACTGGGCCGACTCGAAGCGCACCTTCTGCCACTCCAGCGTCCTCGCCGCCTGCTCCGCCGGTATCGGACCCAGGTGGATGGATAGGTCCATCGGCGCTCCCGCCACCATGAGTCCCTGGAGGAAGCCGGGGGCCAGCGACCGGGGCCACTTGCCCAGGTGCAGGGAGCGGGTCAGATGCCCGCCGACGCGCACGTCCCGGCGGCCCATCTCCACCTCCACCGGCTCCTCCTCGTCCATCTCGGCGGGGGGGCTGCCCAGGGCCGAGGCCAGCAGCAGCGTCCTCAACTGGCGGCCCCGGAGGGGATGCACCGACAGCCCGCCCCGCGCCAGCAGCCCGCGCAGCTCGTCAACCCGCCCGAACTCGGCCACGGCGTAGAAACGCCGGTCGAGGATGCCGTCGCGGGCCTCCAGATCGGTGAGCAGCCGCCGGAGGGACTCGGCCGCCGCCTTCGTCTGCGGGGGCAGGTTCTCTGGTTGGGCTTCTTGGAGGCTCTCCCGCAGGCGGCCCAGGCGCGGCGGGTGCTGCCTGATGAGCAGCTGGATGGAGAAGTCGCAGGCGTTGAGCGCGCCCGCAAAGGCCCCTAGCTTCGGCTCGTCCAGCTCAAGGCCCATCACCTCGCACACGCCCAGCTTGACACCGTCGAGGCGTACCAGGCCGTCGTCTTCCAGGTGGGAGACCATGAAGAACTGGGGCAGTGGCGGCGGCTTGGGTGCCGGGGACGTGGACGGGGAGGCCGACGTTGGGTCGGCTTCCGAAATGTCCTGCGGAGCGGCGGCCCCCTCCGGGGGCCTCTCCGCTCCGCGCTTCGTGATTCGTTCAAGCAGCTTTCTCATTGGGTCTACTCCTTTGCTCTAAGGTGTTGGAAATTCGGCGAGGCCGCTGCGCAGCAGCGCGGCCACGCCCTTGGCCGAAAGGACCAGGACCAGCCCGACCACCGCCAGGGCCACCGCGCTCTTGGCCCTGCCGCCGCGTTCCTCGCTGCCCTCGGCCATCAGGACGAAACCCGCCCAGACGATGGCGAAGAGGCAGAGGCCGGCGGCGGCATAGGCCATTGCGCTGAGTACTCGGTCGAAGGCGTCCAGCACCGCCTGCTCCTCGGCCGGGGCCGCGCCGGTTGTTGCCAGCGCAGCCACGGCGAGAAGGGTTGCCGTCAATACACACCTCACCACGGCCAGTCCCATCCCAGCAGGTCGAACCAGTCGCCCAGCTCGCTGCCGCCCGGCGTCTGCTCGGCGGGTTCCGGCTCAGGCTCAGGCTCAGGCAGCGTGAGCGCCTCGAAGGGGGCGTCGGCCCCAACGCTGGACGCCAGAGCCAGGGCCTCGTCGCGGCTCCGGGTGATGGGCGACCGCTCCACCACCTCGGCCTCGACCCGCTCCTGGTGGACGATGGTGAGGGTCACGTCCCGGTAGACCACCTCGCCGGGTATCGACAGGGTGGCCGAGATTGTGTGGTGCGTAGTCGTGCCGTCGGGGTTGGTCACGGTGACCGTCTCGCTGACGGTCTCGCTCGTCCCCGGCCTCAGCAGGCTCACCGTCTCGGTGCGGCGTTCCGTCCGCTCCGGGTGGTGAGTCAACTGCACCAGTGGGGGAACCTGGATGCGGAGACTGGCCTCCAGGTCAACTTCGATGGTCACGGTGTGGACGGCCTCGCCTGCCCCAACCGCAAGCTGGAAGCGGGTCTCGCCGTTGGGGACGAACGGGACGCTTGCGTGCGACCCACTGACGCCGACGTTGGCGGCCCCCGTGATAGCCGTGACCTCGGCGTCCATCAGTGCCGTCTCGGTGACGCTGGCGTGTCCGGCCACCGTCTGAAGCTCCACCCTCTCCTCGGTCCCGACCTCGCACTCGGACTCGATTGCTCCCTCGACGGCCCCCGGCGTCCAGCCCAGTGAGACGACCCTCAGGTCGCACAGCTTACCGTCCACGACGGGAAGCGGGTACGGGATCTGTTCGCCCTTGACGGTGACGGCCCCCGCCTGCCCCAGCGTGTCCTCCCAGGAGAAGGTCAGCGACGGCAAGGGGCCGTGCAGCGGGAGCGTGTAGTCGATGCGCTCCCCCTCATCCAGGCTTGCCGCGCCCCAGAAGCGGAGGGAGCCGCCCTCCGGCCCGCCGTAGGCCCGTACCCGCAGGTCCAGGCCGGTCGCTGCCCGCAGGGTCACGGCGGCCCGGTCGCCGGATACGGTCAGCTCCTCGACGAAGAGCCGCCTCCCTTTGACCGGCTCCGGGGGCCGGAACTCGACCTCGTCGGAGCTCCAGCCCTCGTCGTCCTCGTGGCCTTCCGCCAGGGCCGGCTGTGGGACGGCCAGGGGCAGGGCGGCGGCGAAGACCGCCACGGTCGCCCCGCCCAGGAAGGCGCGCCAGAACCTCCGGCGCTTCTCCTTCCCCTCCCTGGTCGCGGCCCTGCGCCCGTTGATGTTGTCGTTCTCCTGTTCCCGGCGGCCGCGCCGCTTGCGGAACCAGCGGTGGGGATTGAAGGGCATCCGCCCGCCCTGCCGCTCCCGGCGATTGCGACGGCGGCGAAGGTTGCGCAGGGTCTTTCCCGCTCGCCGGGCCATCAGCCGCAGCGGGCCGGGGCCGCTCTTCACCGGTTGGACCGGCGCGGGCGGCTCGCTTCTCACCAGCTGAGACGGAGGCCCAACATAGAGCCGCGCCCCCAGCCGGTATTTAAGCAGGTCGGCAACCACCATGGGCAGCCGCCGGCCTCCTATCTGCCCCACGACCGCGGCGATCCCCGACAGGCCCAGGAGGACGGCCAGGGCCATCCTCACCTCGGACGGCCCGACGGGGGCGTAGCGGTATGCGCCGTAGGACAGGGCGCATACCGCCGTCAACGCCACGATCTGGGGAAAGGTGAACCACAGCAGCACCCTGTCCTCGGCCTGCACGTGGGTCGGAACCTCGTGTTCTCTCATGGCTCTCTCTCCTTCCTCGCTTCCTCCTAGTTGTTCCCAGTGTTCCCGGCGTTGCCGGTGTTCCCGGCGTTGCCGGAGTCGCCGGTGGGGTCGGGCACGTTGGGGTCCACCGGGGAACCCACGACAGCGTTCATCACCAGCTCTACGACGCCGTAGGCCACCATAGCCAGGACGATGCCCGCCAGGGCGGTCATCATGGCGCTCTTGCCCCGCTCCATCTGGTGGGGCGCTCCCGACGCCGTCAGGTACAGGTAGGCCCCGTAGATGAAGAAGCCCACGCCAACGACCCCCACGATGCCCAGCAGGATTCCCACCAGGTTCGATATGGTCTGTGTCAGGTCTTCCATAGGTTTTTCTCCTCTCTGTAACCAGAGTGTCCCGTTCGTCATCTCCCGTTCCATTGCGTCCGCCTACTGGTACATCGCTCCACCTCCTTTGCGTCGCCGTTGGCGTGAGTCTCGTCGCGCCGTTGGTCGTCGTTATTCGCCGCTGCTCCTGGGGGCGTCTCCGCCTCCGCCTCCGCCGGATGGGGTCGCCATATCCGCCATCGAGCGAATGCCGGCGGACGCCGCCGACAGGCCCGCGCTGGCCGCCATTGCTCCAACAGCCATCCCCCCGGGGCCTCCTGCGGCTCCGCCCGCGATCAACCCGATGGTCCGGGCGGACCGCACCATCGAGCCGGGCAGGTTCATCCCGAAGTAGATGGTGTGCAGCCAAGAGTCGAAGGTCCCGTGATTGCCCATCATCGAGGGGATACGGGTTGCCATGTAGATGAAGGCCAGCGACATGAGCAGCTTCCACACCAGGTCCTGCACCGGCTCGAAGGCCGCTATCGACGCGAACTCGTTGAGGAAGCCGAAGCCAAACGCCAACGCAATGAGCTGGATCGCCTGCTGGAACACCGTCGTCATGAATAGCTTGAGCCACTGGCGTCCCCAACCCGCTGTGTGTGGCAGAATCCACAGCCCCAGCGCGATGGGGGCCAGGGCGAGCAGGATGTCGATTAGGGCCAGGCGCAGCACCATCTGCACCAGCACGTAGAGGACGAAGAAGCCGTAGACCAGGTAGAGCAGGGCCATCAGCAGTCCCATGCCCTCGCTCCCGGCATTGACCGCCGTCAGCAGGGTCTTCAGGGTCGAGCGCAGCAGGTCTCCCGCTGTAATGTCCAGGGATGCGGTGATGAAGCCGGACACCGCGTCGGCCACGTCGATGACCAGGGCACACCACCACAGGGAAGAGGCGGCGGCCACCAGGCCGAGGACGAGCCGGGGGACCATCTCCCGCCAGCCCGCCTGCTGGCGTCCCAGGTGCTCGGACACGATGAGGCTGAGGCCCATCCAGCCGAGGATGACGACGAGGGCGCCGGAGGTGATGGCCCAGACGACCAGCCACGCCTGGCGCACCAGGTCGTTGGCGTAGGTGAGTTCGGGAGGGGTTCCGGTGAGTATGTCGCTCATGGATGCTACCCTCCCCGGCAGTTGGCGGCGTCCTCGCCGCTGGCTCTTTCAACTACACCGCAGAGCGTCCCGTGGACTCCCTCGACCACCCAGACGGCGAGGGCTCTCGCCCAGCGTCCGGGGTTGAGGGCAGACAGAATCTTGTCCCAGATGCGGCCCGGTTCGTGGAAGGGGACGACCGTGTAGAAAGTGGCTGGGGCTTGGGTGCCGGGGTTGCCCGCAAGCATGACCAGCAGGTAGGCCCGGTCGGGGTCCAGGTCGGGGTGGTCGTTCAGGGCCGGGTACTCGAAGCTGTACTCCCAGCCCTCGCGGAGCTTCTTCTCTCCGCCCTGCACCCGGTACATGGCGGTGAGCCAGTCGCCGGTGTCGGCGTCCCGGATGCCGTAGTAGAGGATCTCGATCTCCCGGTCGAAGATGGGACGGGCGACGAAGTCGCCCTTCTCTTTGCGTTCCACGAAGTCCCGGTCGGCGTTGACCAGGATTATTGGGGACTCGCCGGGCGGGGCCTGGGCCAGGGCGATATTGCTTGCGGGGATTGCCACCAGCGCCGCCAGGAGCAGCGCAATTGCCAGGGTTATGAGCCGCCTGGCTCGGCTGCCGGACCTTCGGATGGTAGATTGCAGATACACGTTTCGCCTCCTCGTCTCAAATGGGTCGATTGCCTGCCATCGAGTTTGGGGAGACGGAGTCGGCTTAGGAATGGTGAGTGAGGGGGCCCCGTGCGCGTGCCCCCCTCACGGGGCCTGTCTATGGGAGGGCGTTTGTGGTGTCATGGGGGTGTACAGGGATTGGAGTCAGTTGGAGAAATACAAGTCGGGGCTGTATTGAGCGTGAATCAGGGGGGAAGAGAGGCGAGTCGAAGCGAGTTGGCAAGTGATGTTTAGTCGGGGCCGGTTCCACGGATGTTGGGCGAGTTGCAGAAATGCAAGTTGGCAAGACAACCACAACGGAGCAAGCAATGTGGTGGATGGAACGGTGTCGGTGGAGAGAATCCCCTACAGGACAGCCCCTTACAGGACATGAGAGTGAGGAGGTTTGACGCATGGATGAGAAGCAGGCGAACGGGACACAGGCTGACGAGGCGGAGTGGGACGAGGTCGAGGCTGGTGGGACACTGGATGGCGACACGCCGGACGACTGCGACGAGAACGATGTCCCCGACGTGGAGAAGATGCGGCGGCTCAGGCTGAGCGGATTCCTGCGGGAGCTGGTGCGGCAGGAGGGCCGGATGGAGGCGGCTGAGCTGCTGGGCGTCAACTACCGCACGCTGGTCAGGGCCGAGGAGTCGGGCGAGCTGACCGGGCGCATGAGCGACGCGTTGGAGCGGCTGCTGGGGACGGGTGAGGACCCCAAAGCGGTGAGACTGCGGGAGCGCATGGCGGCGTTGGAGGCTGGAATGGAAGCGCTGGCGAAGGAGCTGCGGGATGGCCTCAATGAGATTCGGGCTGCCGTCGGTGGCGTGAAGGCCGGAGCCAACGAGGACGGCCAGACACAGTCGCAGGATGGGGAGAATGGTCGGGCTGAAGGCCAGACCCAGACGCAGGCCGGGGTCGAGGGCGAAGAAGCGGCGGCCACGGTCTCCGACCGGCCCATCCCTCCAGTGGCGGGATTGCGTTCGAAGAAGCCCTTCGCTGAGAGGCGGCTCGACTCCGAGATCGTCACCGAGGAGCCTGCCGAGGACGACCCAGATGTCTACGGCGATGCGTGGCCACTGGTGGAGGAGTGGCGCAGCCTGCGGGCCGGGCATCCCCACCAGGGCAGGAGCCTGTCGTGGCTGGTCACCGAGGAGCGGCAGCTGACGCTGGAGCTGGCGATGCTGGAGGAGCACGGGCTGACCCTGCCCCCGGAGACCCAGCCCCTGCGGGGTTTCGGGCGCAAGGGGCAGACCAACTGGCGCCGGACGGCGCTGCACGACACGCAGCGGGCGTTGGGACGGCGGAAGCTGCTGCGCTGTGTGCGGCGGGTCTGCACCCTGGGGCTGTGGAGGCGATAGGGCGCGGTTGGGGCGATATTGGCTGCGTTGCCACATCGCAGCAAGTGATGTGGGACGAGAAGGCCCAAGACCCCCTCGGAAGCCTTCCATTCGGTCGCATGTTCGGGGGATAATTGGCGCAGTTTCTGGCTTTTCCAGTGTTTCGTGCCTAGAAACCTGGAGGATTCCCGTCCCCCGAATCCGGGACCGGCTGCATAGGATTGAGCCTCGCTCTCCGAACAGCCGCCCAGGGGTCAGACCGGAAGGATTGAGCCTCGCTCTCCCGACGGTTCGCCCCGGAGGGACATACGCTTTCCCGCTGCGAGAAGTGGTCCAAGGATCGAGCCTTGCTCTCCTGAAGTCCGCTTCAGAAGTCGGGACACACCCGTATCGAGTACGGGGCAGGCTCTGGGCGAGGTGCGTCATGTGCTTTGTCCTCAGTGCCTTGGTCGGATTGCGTCCTGCACTCTGACCACTTCCTCACGACTGCGGTACTGCTCACACGGAGCTAGGCCGCAGCTTCTTCACGCGCCGGTCTTCGATGAAACCCTCGCTAGCTGGCTGCTTCACTCGCAGCATCCCAAGTCGAGTCGCAACGGACACCTGGGCCGGGCTGCGTCTTCTTCACTACGCTCCGCTTCCCGCGTTCGGCATCCTACCGTGGGCGGAGTGCATCAATCGTCAACCCCACTGCACATGACCTGCGCCACGGATGCCGGTGCGGGACGACACATCTACTCATAAGGAGGTGCGATTGCAGGGCAGGATACAAGCTCGGTACTCAATGAGCAGAAGTCTGTTGGAACAATCACAGAGGACCTCAAGTCCAATTTGAAAGGAGAACGCAATGACGACGACAGCTATGAGCAACGGAGAAGTGAAGGTGGGCGGAAGCCCTCGCCTTGAACTGGAGTATCTGGTCGAGAGAGTTCTGGAGTCCCTGGTTATCGGGGAGACGGGAGTAAGGCACGTTGTGCAAGGAGTTCATGAGGCTCGCAGAATGCGCCAGGCCGGCGACATCGATGGGGCGCTGAAAGCCCTGGCCACCCTGGATACGACGAGGGCGACCAGAGGTGAGCTGCGGTGGGCGTACTCAGAATGGCTGGTGATGGCCCGGCGACGCTTCCGCGGCTGCAACGCCCTGCTCTACTCCCAGGGCACGGGACGGGCGGCGGCGCTGCTCAGGCGGAGCGACGGAACCCTGGAGGTGGCGGCGACGCTGGGCATGCGCTGGCAGAGGGGAAATGTCCTGTCGCGCCGGAGCCTGCGGGGGCTGAAGCCGCTGGAAGGAGGCAGGTGATGGTGGCGGGCATTACACAGGTGGATATCGAGGCGCTGAAGGCTCACCACTCCCTGGGAGACGTGGTGGAGGCCGCCGGGGTGCACCTCAAGGGCAAGGGCAGGGTGCGCCAGGGCGTCTGCCCCTTCCACGACGAGGTCGAGGGCAGCTTCACCGTGTACGCCGACACGGAGAGGTTCTACTGCTTCGGGTGCGGCGAAGGGGGCGACGTGCTGGATTTCATCCAGCGAACCGAGGGTGTGACCCTCCCGGAGGCGATCCGGCGGCTGGACGGCAGCCCTGGGCCGGCTCCCAGGGCCGCTGTTCGTCCAGCCGGAACGCGGCGTCCCAAGTCCGCAGCGTTGCCCCCCAGGGACCCGACCCTGCTGACGGCGGCGGCGAGGTTCTACGCCGGACAGCTGCGGCGAAGTCCCGCCGCCTGGGAGTACCTGGCCTCACGGGGCGTCGGCCAGGCCGCCGCAGCCCGCCTGGGCCTCGGCTACGCCCCGGGCAGCGGGCTGCGGGAGTCCCTTGAGTCCTGCGGCTTCGCCGCCGACCGGCTCAGGGACTGCGGGCTGTTCACGGAAGGTGGAACGGAGCGATTCGCCGGGATGGCGGTCGTTCCCGATGTCTACGGCGGACTCGTCCTCTGGCTCGTCGGGCGGGCCATAGACCCCGACCGGACGCCCCGGTTCCAGGCATTGCCGGGCCCCAAGCCGGTGCTTGGACTTGGGCGTCTCGGCCACGCGACGTCCTGGGCGGTCGTCGCGGAAGGGGTCTTCGACTGGCTTGCGCTGGCGCAGTGGGGCATCCCCGCCTGCGCCGCCCTCGGCACCCAGGGCGTGGAGTGCGTCGCCTCATCACTGCGGGGCTGCGCCCGCGTCTTCCTCGCCTTCGACGCCGATGACGCCGGCCGGGAGGCGACGGAGCGCCTCTCCGCCCTGCTTGGACGCAGGGCCGCCTCCGTCACCCTTCCCCAGGGCGTCGGCGACGTGGCCGAGCTTGCCGCTCGACCACACGGACGCGCCGCCTTCCTCCGCCTGCTTGCTCAGGCGGCTTGCTCCGCCCGGCAGACTGCTTCCCGCTAACGCCTCACGCCAAACCCGGTCCGCCGGTCCCCCTCCCATCGCTCCGGATAGCCGCGTACCAGTTGTTCCAAGCAAGGAGGTGAGCTATGCCTATACACCGACGTGGTCTGCCCACGCGTTCAGCACGGGCAGACCACGCACACGGGCTTCCATCATGGTAAGCCCGCACGGCAACACACGGAACAAGCATCAAGAAAACGAAGAAGGAGAATCAAAATGTTGAAGCCGGCAAACGGCAACGGAACCCACAAGGAGCTTCAAACCTCCACCGAGATGGATCCCGCGTCCAGCAGCGGTCCGTCCCTATTCTGGGACAGCATATCCCCTGCTGTGACTGAGATGCTCTCCAAGCCACTGGATGCCGGGCTGGTGTCCCAGCGCAAGGGAAGAGCCGGACGCTCCTACTCTTACATAGAGGGGCACACCGCCATAGACCAGGCCAACAGGGTGTTCGGCTACGGCGGCTGGGGCTACGAGCTTGTGGGAGAGGTCGCCCTGAGGGAGATCGAGAATCTTGACAAGAAGACGGGTGAGGTGCAGTGCGTCCGGGCCTACTGCGCAACGGTGAAGGTCACCGTCCCGGGCGCAATGCCCAAGACCGACGTGGGGTTCCACGCAGTGGTGGAGGATACGGCCGAGGGCCACGACACCGCCTACAAGGGCGCCGTGACCGACGGTCTGAAGCGGGCCCTGCGCAGCTTCGGAGACCAGTTCGGCAATGGGCTCTACGGCGACGGCAACGCCGACTCGCCCGCACCGAGCGCCGGGCAGGCGCTGGCCCCCTCCCTCCGTCAGACCATCCTGGAGCTGGGGGCTACCCAGGGATTCGACGAGAAGCAGGTGCGCGACGCCGTAAAGAGGAAGATGGGTCGGGACATGGACCAGCTGTCTGCTGAGGACCTGACGGGCCTGCTGGAGGCTGCGGTCAGCAAGATGCAGCAGGCCGCCGGGGAGAACGGCGAGTCGGCGTGACCCCGGCCTAGCGCCCATACCATCCTACGGCAACGGGGCCGTCCAACCAAGGACGGCCCCGTTGCCATTTCAGCTAAATACAGACAACAGCAGGAGAGGAGACAAACAGTGACCACCAACGTACAGACGATGACAGAGCAGGTGGAGGAGGACCTTGCCATCCTCTGGTTCCAGATGGACAGGTTCGGCAACTCACGCTTCCAGCAAGAGATCGAAGAGGTGAGCGATATGTTCCCAGCGAAGGAGGAGAGCCCCGAGGGACTCCGGGTGATAGAGATGGCACACGACCTGTTCAAGAGGGTGCAAGAGGAGTACCCCCCGGAGGTGATGGGGCGCATGGGACTGGAGACGGTGGGGTGTCCCCACTGCATCCCGCCGGACAGGAGGGGGTGAGATGACGGAGACGAGGAATAGACCCAGGTCCCTGCCGGGGTTTACCACCAAGCTCAACACGGCGCACGGCAGACTCTACGTGACGGTGTCGGTGGACGAGAAGGGCAGGCCCTTCGAGGTGTTCGGGAGACTGGGCAAGGGTGGCAGCTTCGAGTACGGGGTGACGGAGCTGGCCTGCCGGCTCATCTCCCTGCACCTGAGGAGGGGCGCTCCACTGGAGGAGGTCATACGCCAGTGCGCCGGCATACAGGAGATGCAGCCCTGGCCCAACGTGATGCCGGACGGCAGCACCGTCTCAGTTCTGGGCCTGGGCGACGGCATAGCCCACGTCCTCAGGGGCCTTGCAGGCCAGGGCCTGATAAGGACCGAAGCTGGCGCGGAGCAAGTCGAGGCCAAGGCGGACTCGGCTGCCTGAACGCAGGGAAGGCCGCCGGCTCAGAAACACACGGGGCCGACTTCTCCGAGGCGGCCCCGCTCTCACTTGAAGGGATGAACATCGCACAAGGAGGACAGACCATGAATCAAAACGAACATAGCTCACCCAGTGTCGGCAACGACGTGTACTCCCGCCCCAAAGCAAGGTTCGACCAGGACGGCGTACTGGAGATGCGGGCCTCCGCCGCCGGGGACTGCCGGCGGGCCCTCTGGTACGAGGCCACGGATTGGGAGGTCACCAACCCTCCGACCAGGGAGACTCTAACCCTGCTGGAAGCCGGCAACGCCCTGGAGCCGGTGGTGCTCAGGGCCATGGAGAGGTCGGGCTGGGAACTCACCCCCGCAGACCCAAGCTCACCGGCTGCGGTGTCGGTCCGGATTGCCCCCACCCTGAGGGTGACGGGCCACCCGGACGCCGCGGGCAGGATGCCCCTCTTCGAGGGAGAGGAGATGGTGGTGGAGGTGAAGACCAGGGGGCCGGATGCGTACAAGCGGTGGCAGTTCCTGGGAGCGGAGCGCAGCCACCCCGAGTCGGTGGCGCAGGCGGCCCTCTACACCCACGGGATCTTCGGAGAGGCCAGGGACGCCGTGATTGCCGTCATGGACACCGCAACCAGGTCCTGGGACTACGAGATCATACCGGCGGTCAGGATCGGGAACGCCTTCCAAGGGGTGATGTCCAGGCTCCATGCCCTCTCCGAGAACCACGTCCTCCACGGGGCTGACCCGGAGGCCCTGCCGGAGAGGGACTTCTCCGCAGGCCACTGGCGCTGCAACTCCTGCCCCTACCTCAACTCCTGCCTGCCAGGTATGCAGGAGCCAGACGGCGGCGCTGAGGAGGCTGCCGATACCGAAACAAGGGAGGTGAGCTTGGACGAGGCGAAAGAGGCGGCGCGGGCCTACGCAGCTGCCAGGGAGGCCATGAAGGAGCCTGAGCAGGCGAAGCGGGAGGCGCTGGACACACTGACGGCGTGGATGCGAGGACAGAGTCTGGACAAGACCCAGCTGGAGGGGCACAAGGTCAGCCTCGTGCGGACCACCCGCTACTCGGTGGACCACAAGAAGCTGAACGCCGTCCTGGACCCCGATACCCGGGTGGGCATTGTAACAGAGCAGTCCTCCGAGCACGTCCGGGTCACATAGACACTCCCAACCGAGGAGCGCTACACGGGGCCGCGTCTCTACCAGGGATGCCGGCCCCGCTTTAATCCCTACAGGTCAAATGACGGCCTACAAGACACGCATAGCACACACAGGAGGAAGGAAATGCCAAGGACCATCAACAGAGTCGAGCTACTGGGAAGAGTCGGAGCCGAGCCGGAGATGCGCTACACCCAGGGCGACACCGCCGTCACCCAGCTGAGGCTGGCAACGGACAGGCGGCGGCAGAATGGAGAGACAACCGCGGACTGGCACGGGGTTGTCTGCTGGGGGAAGCTGGCGGAGGCCGTCCACGAGTACGTGGGCAAGGGGGACAGGCTGTACGTCGAGGGCAGACTCGTGCACAGCAGCTACGAGGCGGAGGACGGCCAGCGGAGGTACCGGACGGAGATACACGCCCAGGAGGTGGTGTTCCTGGACTCCCGCAACGGTGGCAGGAAGGGGGACAACGGCGGCGGAGATGCCGAGGAGGAGACGACCGCCTCCCCCTTCTAGGCCACAAGCATAGCTGCGACGCCTGTCCAAGCACGGGCGCGACACGGGGCCGCTCCCACACCAGGGAGCGGCCCCGCTCTCTTCTGGACACAGATACACACTTCGGAGGTCAACCATGAAGAACGAGCAACAAGAAGAGACCACCCCTACGAACCCCCTCAACGAGCCGAGCAAGGCCCTGCTCACCGCCCTCAGGCGCAACCAGCGCATCCTTGGAGAGCTGGCCGCAAGGTACGAGATCGACACCCAGCCCAGGCGCTCCTCCGAGTCCGTCTACATATCCGGGCCGGAGGACGTGCGTAAGCTGCTCCAGCATGAGATGGAGCACCTGGCATAGGAGCAGGTGCGGGTGCTCCTCCTGAACAGGAGGAACCGCCTCTTGGGACAGCGAGTGATCTACCACGGCAACCTCTACTCCTGCGTGGTCAGGGCCGCTGAGGTGTACAGGCTCGCGGTGATAGAGTCGGTTCCCGCCATCATCATGGTCCACAACCACCCCTCCGGCCTGCCGGAGCCAAGCCCTGAGGACATCGCCATAACCCAGACCGTCGTGGAGGCCGGGAAGCTGCTGGACATAGAGCTCTTGGACCATGTGGTCATCGGCTCCCCGGGCATCGTCAGCCTCAAGGAGCAGGGCGTCATACCCAGGTAGCTGCGAGGGATCTCCGGAGGCATTGCACCTCTCAACTCTCGTAACCACAGTGTTCGCCTCACAAGTCCCGGCGGGAGAGGCATGGAGGCAAGGGAGCGACGCCACTCAGACGAGTGGTCTCTCCCTACAGGAGTCGGAACCCATCCTGCTCCAGTAACCACTCCACACCCTGAACCCAAAACCCCTTTTCACTCACCCACAATACCTGCCAAGGAGACAAGCAATGACAACGACACGCGACATTACCCGCGTCGAGGATGGGGGCATCCCGGAAATGGACGCCCCGACTGCGGACATCCTCGCAGACCCGGAACTCGATACCGGCCAAGACCTCTACACCATCACCGCCGGTGGCTTCTCCGCCACCGCCGACGCCTTCGCGAGGGACACGGACACCGAGGGACTCTGGTTCCTCTCGATGGTGGGGTCCCACACTGCGCTCAAGGCCATCTGGGCCTCCCTCCTCAAGCAGCCCCCTGAACCGGCCCACCTGATACAGGGGGCCGACGGCATGGCCCTCTCTGGGGGCTACCTGAGGTGCGTCATCCCCCACCAGACCATAGGAACATGGACTACGAAGATAGCCCGCCTTCCCGTGTCAGGGGGCTGGCACGCCCTGGTCTACACCAGAAGGGCGGAGTACACATTCGACCACGACTCCTTCCTCCTGCTGGCGGAGAACGAGGAGGACGCCCCGGAGCTGCATCACCGATTCCTGGACAGGAGGAGTCCCCTGCCCCTCCACGGCTCCTGGGCGGACTGGCTCTGGAGACGGGGCCTGGACTCCGGGGAGACTGTCCCACTGGAGTCCGTTGGCATCACGGCCTACCGGTGCAGCCCCGACGGGAAGAGTCTCAGGGAGGACCTGTCCCAGGCCGTGGCTTCCGGCAGGCTCACGCTCCCGGAGGAGGTTGATCATGGTGGATAGGATGCTGAGACGCCCCGGAAGGGGCAACAGGCGGAGGAGGTCCCGCAACTTCAGGGCCTGGCAGAGATTCTGTCCCGACGGCAGGACCTGCCCGTACTGCCCCCACGACAACACCACGCACCTGACCACCTCTGGTCAGCCGCACTTCTACAGGCTGGCGACAACCGGCGAGACCTCCGACGCATCGGTGATGCTCTACCGCCACAACACGCCGGATGGCGGCTCGATGCTGGTGAGGCGCATGACGGTGGCCAGGGAGGCGGAGATAGTCACGGCCTTCTGCACCGCCTGCGCCCAGGAGATGCGCGCACCGCAGGTGCTCTGCTACCAGCGCACGCTCGCCACCGGCGAGGTGGTGGGACTGAAGACGGAAGACGACGCTCAATCGAAAGGAGAATCGACATGAGACTTGCAGCACAGGCCAAGGGCGGATTCTACCCAACTCCGGAGAGGGTGGTCGACCTGATAGCCAGCCTGATCGGTTCGCCGGCCGGTTACCTGGACAGGAACAGGCTGGCCCTGCGCATCCTCGACCCCTGCTGCGGGCCCGGAGAGGCCGTGGCCCAGCTTGCGGAGAGGCTGAGGCTCTCCTCCAGGGCGCCCGTGGAGACCTTCGGGGTGGAGCTTCACAGGGACCGTGCGGAGGAGGCAGCGGAGCTACTGGACCACTCCCTTGCCTCCGACCTGTTCCAGACCTCCATAGCCAACGGCGTCTTCAGTATCCTGTTTCTCAACCCGCCCTATGACTTTGACCAGGAGAAGAGACGCGTGGAGCACGCCTTCCTCACACACTGCACCCGGTACCTTAAGGAGGACGGCCTCCTGGTGTTCATCGTACCCAGGAGCAGGCTTGCGGTCTCCGCCCGCTACCTGGCCTCCCACTACGGGAGGATACGGTGCTGGGCCTTCCCTCACCCGGAGCGGGAGGCCTTCGACCAGGTGGTCCTCATTGGGCGCCGCAAGCCCGAACCCGGCCCCGACACTCCGGCTGAGGGGCAGATACTGGAGTGGGCATCCGGGGAGGCGGCGGCTCTGTACCGCCACGACTACCCCGTGTACACAGCTCCCGCGACAAGAGCCGGAGACGTGCTCTTCACCACCAGGACGGTGGACCCGGTGGCCGCAGCTTTGGAGGCACGAAAGTCGGGCCTATGGACGAGCACGGAGGTCACCGACTCCCTCTGGCCGGCGCAGGCTCCCAGGACACGGCCCCTCATGCCCCTGCGACGGGGGCACATGGCGATGCTGGTGGCGGCGGGCTTCCTGGACAACCTCCAGTTGGAGGCGGACGGCAGTCGCATCCTGGTCAAGGGCAGGACGTCCAAGGAGATGGCGCTGGCGGAGGAGACGGAGGAGACCGAGGTGTACAGGGAGAGACTCAAGACCACCGTGGTCGCCCTGGACCTGGACGACGGCTCAGTCACCGACATCGCCGCCTAGTCTACCCCAGGCCTGCCTAGATTTTGTGGCAGGCTGAGCCCGGACTTGACGACGCGAGGCTAACCGCACCACGAGGCCCCGCTTACTCCCACTACGGACGGCGGGGCCTCTCCCTTTGGCACTACACCGGCCGGCTCAATGGACGGCGGCACCCATAC
>CBDCTU010000003.1:0-821708 GCA_965222415.1 Dehalococcoidia bacterium
CGAGTGGTCTCTCCCTACAGGAGTCGGAACCCATCCTGCTCCAGTAACCACTCCACACCCTGAACCCAAAACCCCTTTTCACTCACCCACAATACCTGCCAAGGAGACAAGCAATGACAACGACACGCGACATTACCCGCGTCGAGGATGGGGGCATCCCGGAAATGGACGCCCCGACTGCGGACATCCTCGCAGACCCGGAACTCGATACCGGCCAAGACCTCTACACCATCACCGCCGGTGGCTTCTCCGCCACCGCCGACGCCTTCGCGAGGGACACGGACACCGAGGGACTCTGGTTCCTCTCGATGGTGGGGTCCCACACTGCGCTCAAGGCCATCTGGGCCTCCCTCCTCAAGCAGCCCCCTGAACCGGCCCACCTGATACAGGGGGCCGACGGCATGGCCCTCTCTGGGGGCTACCTGAGGTGCGTCATCCCCCACCAGACCATAGGAACATGGACTACGAAGATAGCCCGCCTTCCCGTGTCAGGGGGCTGGCACGCCCTGGTCTACACCAGAAGGGCGGAGTACACATTCGACCACGACTCCTTCCTCCTGCTGGCGGAGAACGAGGAGGACGCCCCGGAGCTGCATCACCGATTCCTGGACAGGAGGAGTCCCCTGCCCCTCCACGGCTCCTGGGCGGACTGGCTCTGGAGACGGGGCCTGGACTCCGGGGAGACTGTCCCACTGGAGTCCGTTGGCATCACGGCCTACCGGTGCAGCCCCGACGGGAAGAGTCTCAGGGAGGACCTGTCCCAGGCCGTGGCTTCCGGCAGGCTCACGCTCCCGGAGGAGGTTGATCATGGTGGATAGGATGCTGAGACGCCCCGGAAGGGGCAACAGGCGGAGGAGGTCCCGCAACTTCAGGGCCTGGCAGAGATTCTGTCCCGACGGCAGGACCTGCCCGTACTGCCCCCACGACAACACCACGCACCTGACCACCTCTGGTCAGCCGCACTTCTACAGGCTGGCGACAACCGGCGAGACCTCCGACGCATCGGTGATGCTCTACCGCCACAACACGCCGGATGGCGGCTCGATGCTGGTGAGGCGCATGACGGTGGCCAGGGAGGCGGAGATAGTCACGGCCTTCTGCACCGCCTGCGCCCAGGAGATGCGCGCACCGCAGGTGCTCTGCTACCAGCGCACGCTCGCCACCGGCGAGGTGGTGGGACTGAAGACGGAAGACGACGCTCAATCGAAAGGAGAATCGACATGAGACTTGCAGCACAGGCCAAGGGCGGATTCTACCCAACTCCGGAGAGGGTGGTCGACCTGATAGCCAGCCTGATCGGTTCGCCGGCCGGTTACCTGGACAGGAACAGGCTGGCCCTGCGCATCCTCGACCCCTGCTGCGGGCCCGGAGAGGCCGTGGCCCAGCTTGCGGAGAGGCTGAGGCTCTCCTCCAGGGCGCCCGTGGAGACCTTCGGGGTGGAGCTTCACAGGGACCGTGCGGAGGAGGCAGCGGAGCTACTGGACCACTCCCTTGCCTCCGACCTGTTCCAGACCTCCATAGCCAACGGCGTCTTCAGTATCCTGTTTCTCAACCCGCCCTATGACTTTGACCAGGAGAAGAGACGCGTGGAGCACGCCTTCCTCACACACTGCACCCGGTACCTTAAGGAGGACGGCCTCCTGGTGTTCATCGTACCCAGGAGCAGGCTTGCGGTCTCCGCCCGCTACCTGGCCTCCCACTACGGGAGGATACGGTGCTGGGCCTTCCCTCACCCGGAGCGGGAGGCCTTCGACCAGGTGGTCCTCATTGGGCGCCGCAAGCCCGAACCCGGCCCCGACACTCCGGCTGAGGGGCAGATACTGGAGTGGGCATCCGGGGAGGCGGCGGCTCTGTACCGCCACGACTACCCCGTGTACACAGCTCCCGCGACAAGAGCCGGAGACGTGCTCTTCACCACCAGGACGGTGGACCCGGTGGCCGCAGCTTTGGAGGCACGAAAGTCGGGCCTATGGACGAGCACGGAGGTCACCGACTCCCTCTGGCCGGCGCAGGCTCCCAGGACACGGCCCCTCATGCCCCTGCGACGGGGGCACATGGCGATGCTGGTGGCGGCGGGCTTCCTGGACAACCTCCAGTTGGAGGCGGACGGCAGTCGCATCCTGGTCAAGGGCAGGACGTCCAAGGAGATGGCGCTGGCGGAGGAGACGGAGGAGACCGAGGTGTACAGGGAGAGACTCAAGACCACCGTGGTCGCCCTGGACCTGGACGACGGCTCAGTCACCGACATCGCCGCCTAGTCTACCCCAGGCCTGCCTAGATTTTGTGGCAGGCTGAGCCCGGACTTGACGACGCGAGGCTAACCGCACCACGAGGCCCCGCTTACTCCCACTACGGACGGCGGGGCCTCTCCCTTTGGCACTACACCGGCCGGCTCAATGGACGGCGGCACCCATACATCCACATACAAAGGAAGGAACGACAACATGGACCTGGCAGGATTCATCGACACATACAGAGACGCCATCGCCAGGAGGGTGGTGGAGTCCTACCCTCCCCTCTACAGGCCATCGGAGAGCAACACCAGGCTTCCCAGGCTGCTCCGCTCCCCCCTGGGAGCACACACAGGGTGACGCCATCAGGGGAGCGGCCCTCTCCCTGCAGGCAAACAGAGGCACGACCGTCGTGGGAGAGATGGGCACGGGCAAGACTTTCATTGCAGCTGCTGCGGCCCACGCCGCGGGCTTCAGGAAGGTGCTGGTGGTCTGCCCTCCCCACCTGACCCGGAAGTGGAAGAGGGAGGTGGAGGAGACCGTACCCTACGCACGAACAACCATCGTCTCCTCCATAACCGAGCTGGAGCGGCTGAGGATGCTCACCGGCTCAGGCCCTCTCTTCGCCGTGATGTCCAGGGAGAGGGCCAAGCTCTCCTACCGGTGGCTCCCCGCCACCGTGAAGAGGTGGGCCGTGGCAGGGGGCAGGCTCATGCGCACCGAGGACGCGGGGGAGCCATTCAGGGTACCCACCTGCCCCGACTGCACGGCGCAGGTGGTGGACAGGGACGGCGCTCCCCTCACGGCGGAGGAGCTCAAACGCAAGAGGAGGACCTGCACGAGGTGCGGCTCCCCCCTCTGGCGGGCCGACAACACGGGGCCCAAGAGGTACCCACTGGCGGACTACGTAAAGAACAGGATGAATGGCTTCTTCGACCTGCTCATTGGCGACGAGGTGCACGAATACAAGGGACGAGGCTCCGCCCAGGGTATCGCCGCCGGCATCCTGGCTGACGCCTGCGGCAAGTCTTTGACCCTCACCGGAACCCTCCTGGGGGGCTACTCCTCCACCCTCTTCCACCTCCTCTACAGGTTCTCCCCTGAGATAAGGACGGAGTTCGGGCGCTCCGATGAGCACCGCTGGGTGCAGCGATACGGCTTCGAGGAGCACACCATTGGGAAGTCCGACGATGACCCGGTGGAGGACGGCCGCAACAGCCACAGAAGGAAGTACAGGAAGGTGGTGAGGGAGAGGCCGGGCCTGGCGCCCTCCGCCCTATTCCACCTCATAGGCAACTCCGTGTTCCTCAGGCTCTCCGACGTGGCATCCGGCCTGCCCCCATACGAGGAGCAGGTCCTGCTGTCGGCAATGGACCGGGAGGAGGACCACACGGGGTTCTCCCAGAGAGGCGCATACCAGAGGGTGTTCAACATGCTGAAGCAGGCCCTGGCACAGGCGCTGGCAAAGGGCTCCAAGAGACTCCTGGCGACATACCTCCAGACCCTGCTGGCCTACCCCGACGGCTGCACCAGGGGCGAGACGGTGTTCGACCCCAAGACGGGCGTCCCCATCGTGCAGATGCCTCCCCTATCGGAGGAGAGGCTGTACCCCAAGGAGAAGGCGCTGGTGGACCTGGTGGCCGCGGAGCGGATGGAGGGGCGGAGGGTGCTGGTCTACGCCACCCACACTGGGACCAGGGACATCACGGAGAGGATGGAGAACATCCTCGCACGGCACGGGTTCCGGGTGGCGGTGATGAAGGCCGACGCGGTGGCCCCGGAGCGGAGGGAGGCGTGGGTGGCGGAGAAGGTGAAGCAGGGCATCGACGTGATGATCTGCCATCCCAGGCTGGTGCAGACCGGCCTCGACCTCATCGACTTCCCCACCATCTGCTGGTACGAGACAGATTACAGCGTTTACGTCATGAGGCAGGCGTCGCGGCGGTCGTGGCGCATCGGGCAGACCCGCCCGGTGAAGATAGTGTTCATGGCCTACCGGAACAGTCTGCAGGCCGACGCCCTGAAGCTGGTGGCGAAGAAGCTGCAGAGCTCCCTGGCGGTGGAGGGTGAGCTGCCGGAGGACGGTCTGGCGGCCTACGGGGACGACGGGGACGACCTGATGCTGGCCCTGGCCAGGAGGATCGTCAACGGAGAGGAGGAGGACGCCGACTCGGTGGAGGCGGTCTTCGCCCAGGCACGGGACGCCGAGGCGAACGCCGAGGAGTACCTGGTGGACGGGGACTGGAGGGATGTGGAGGTTGAATCCGAGGCTGTGGAGGTCCCTCGCAGCTGGAGAAGGGAGATCGGGGCCGTCACAGAGATTGTTGCGGGTGACGGCGGAAGTGAAGGTGGGGAGCCATCCACAGGCAAGGATGAGTCCCAGCAGTCGCTCTTCTCCTGGGCGGAGTTCATGGCCGAGGAGCGAGAGGAGAGCCGGGGGCGGAGGCCCAAGCCCGCCTCTACGTCCCTCTTCGAGTGGGCGGTGGAACAGGAGCGGGAGGAGGAGCCGGTCGGCGCGGGACGCTAGACCGCAAGGGCACGGGGAGGTCGCACTACACAAAGCGACGGCCTCCCCGCAGATGGCAACGCAGCAAGGACAACAACGACTCACAAAGGAGATGAAGAGATGGCAAGAGTATTCGTCTACGACGACCGGGAGTTCCCCGACCCGGACCCTGAGATGAGCGTCGAGCAGGTCACGGGCACATTGGCCGACTTCTACGGGGAGATAGCCAACGCCTCGGTGAAGGAGACCACACGGGGAGACGACACGATCTACGAGTTCCAGCGGCGGGTGGGCACCAAGGGCGCCCACGCCCGGAACTAAAGGAGGCAGTCCCATGGACAACCGGACCTTTGGCGGCCTGATGGCGGCAACGCCGCCGGCAGACCTCAGAATCCTTGAGCTCACGGTGGAGCTCACACGGCCCGACGGCTCCTTCGACCTGGACGCCGCGGCCGCCCGGCAGGGTGAGGTGGAGATGGCCTGCGTCCAGGCGCAGGACTACGCCGCTTCCACGGGGCGGCTGCTGGAGGCGCTGCGATGGCAACTGCGGCCCCGGCGCTCCTAAGCGGCCTGGCGAACCTGCTCCTGCGGCGTCCGCCGTCGCTGCGGGAGCTGGTCACGCTCGTCGGCTACGCCGACGACTACGCCTGGTTCGCGGGGCTCGTGCGCCGCCTCTTTCCCCAGGAGGCGGAGGCGGCGCTTTCGGCCCCCGACATACGCAGGAGGGTGGAGCGGTTCGCCAACCTCTTCGGAGAGCGGCACTTCCCCCTCTACGCCCCCTACTTCGAGTTCTTCATGGACGAGGGGGACGAACCCCCCTGGACCTGGCTGCGAAAGGGCATCCCCTTCGAGCTGATGGGCTTCGGCTACGACGGCCTCCACGAGATGTGGGACGGCTACCGCGAGGGGACCTCGGCCCTGGTCCTCCTGGCCAAGCCCCCCGATTCCATCTACGAGGGACCTGACGGGCTGCGGGTGGCCTGGCTTGAGTCAGCCGCCGAGCGCATCCCGCAGGAGACCCTGCTCCGCATCCCCCAGGGCGGCATACCCCTGGACGACCTGGCCGAGGCGCTGAAGGGGACGAGGTTCGAGGGGGCGGCGCAGGCCGCCTCCTGGGTCTTTGCCGAGACGGGCAACTTCTTCCTGGATGCCTGCTATGAGGACGGGAACTACGACGGCTTCTCCGACCCCTGGGAGGACGACATCATCGCGGAGGGCACGGAGGAGTGGCGCGAGGCCAGCGCCCTCATCGACTCGGTGACCCGGTTGGCCGACTGGCTGGAGGATGACCTGCCCGGCCGCTTCGCCGAGATGCTGGGCGTCGTCCTGGGGCGGCTCCCCAAACAAGAACAGGAGGTAAACGATGAGTGTTGAAGTCGATACGACCCAATGGTCCCTGCCGGGGCCGGCGGACATGCCCAGGGACGAGCTCCAGATGCAGCTGGAGGTCTACAAGGAGACCATCCTCCTGCGGGGCTTCGAGAACGACTCGGCCTGGGTCAGGACCGTCTCGGCGGACGCGATCGCCAACGTGTTCACCCAGCACCTGGGGTCCTCCTCGGGGCTCCTGCCCCAGGAGGCCCTCTGGTGGAATCAGGGCGAGACCGGACAGGTGGTGGGCCTCTGGCGGCCGCCGCAGGTCTGGTCGGTGGCCCTGCAGCTGGAGGCGTTCAAGCCCCCCGCCCGGCTCAGGCTTCCCATGCCGGGGCTGGTCTTCGTCTGCTCGCCGGGCCGCGCCCCCTGGGTCTACGCCGCGCTGAGCCGGCCAACCGACACCGAGCAGCAGTTCTTCCGGGTCCCGGCCTTCAACGTCTTCGGCGACGGGAGGGTCTGCCCCGGAAGCCACCGGTTCCCCGAGGAGGTGGGGCTGATACCGGAGTCCTTCTTCCAGTCCTTCTTCTCGGGTACCGGCGATTCACGGGACCGCTCGAAGAAGCACCCCGACAACCTGCAAGCGCTATGGGAGGAGCTTGATGGAAAGACAGAATACCCAACCGAGGACCTGGTTCCCCAGTGCACGGTGGGCCAGGCGATGGCGGTCTCCGAGGGGAGACGTGGCTACCGCTAGCGGGGCGCCGGGGCCGGTGGGCTACCTGGTTAACCACCCCGCCGGACTCGCCGGAGTCCAGGGAATCGGCTACGACTACGTTCTGGGATCAGGGGGCGTCTACGTCCAGTCCCAGAGCGCTGACCTGGTGGCGCGGGTAGTGGTGGCCCCCGGCGAGGTGCGCGGGCTCGCTCCCGTTGACGAGAAGGTGGCGCTGCCCAACGGCCCCATCCCGGCGCGCCTCTTCGAGAAGGGGATGTGCTGGTTCCAGGACGCCCCGGACACCGAGCGGCTCTTCGCAGTGCGCTGGGACGGTCGAGCCTACAAGCTGGTGGTCCCCCAGCAGGCGGGGACCGCAACGAGACTCGCGTATCAGCCCCCCGCAGGGGTGGTCGCCGAGTTCCACTCCCACGGAGGTTCTCGCGCCTTCTTCTCGGCCACCGACGACCGGGACGAGCAGGGCTTCCGCATCTACGGCGTCGTCGGACGCCTCGACACCCCTAAACCGGAGCTGCGTCTCCGGGTCGGGGTCTACGGCCACTTCGCCCCGGTGGACTGGTCGCAGGTGTTCGACGGCCCGCAGCCCAGCGTCTGGCTCGTGGGCGAAGAGCCGGAGGCGACATGGAATACCGAATCGGAAGACAAGGAGGTGAACTGAAGATGCCCTACTACCTGGACAACGCATTCCTGCTGGACAACCCCTGGATCACCGTGGTCGGCTGCGGCGGGACGGGCGGTTTCGTGGCGGAGGGTCTCTGCCGCCTCTTCCAGGGCAGGCAGGCCACCATCGTCCTGGTCGACCACGACCGGGTGGATCCCCACAACCTGCTGCGCCAGAACTTCTACGCAGAGGACGTGGGCCGCTTCAAGAGCCAGGCCCTCGCCGACCGGCTGGCCAGGGCATTCCGGCGTCCCGTGGGCTACTCGGTCTATGCCTTCCGGGACAAGGAATCCCAGCTCGAGGGGGGCCGCTACCCCGGCCTTCCCTCCTACGGGAACTCCCTGCTAATTGGCTGCGCCGACAACGCCGCCGCACGGCGGGCGATGGCCGAGTCCCTGCCGGGCGACCCGCGCCGGTGGCTCATCGACGCGGGCAACGACACCAACTGGGGACAGGTGCTTATCGGCAACGTCGCGAACGAGCTGGCCTGGGACGAGCCGGCCTTCACGGGCGAGACCTGCTACCTGCTGCCCGCGCCAACGCTCCAGCGGCCAGACCTGCTGACCGCCGTGTCGACCACGCCGCCGGACGTGGACTGCGCGGCCGCCCTCGACCTCACCGACCAGGACCCGACCATCAACCAGATGATGGCGTCGCTGGTCCTACAGGTGGTCCGCCGCATGGTGGCGGGAACCTGCCCCTTCATGGGCCTCTACCTGGACATGGAGCAAGGGACGGTTACCCCGACCTACGCCACCCCGGAGGCGGTGGCGCGGGTGGTGGGACCCGGCTCCGAATAGGAATCATCGGCCTAGCGATCAAGGCTCTTGAGAGCAGTCAGAAAGAGACAAGAGAGGAGAAACTATGTCTGACAAGAACGGGACCACTACGACCACGATCTGGCAGGACGCCCACAGCGGGCGCCGCGGGCACAAGCTGATGACGAGGGAGGTGGGGGACGCGATACCCGCGATGGGAGCCAACGAGGACGCCGCAGACTACGACGCCGTGCTCGCCCCGGCCAAGCTGTTCAGCCCGTATAGCGAATGGACCTGGTACATCACCGAGTGGGACGCCGAGACCGGGCTGTGCTTCGGCCTCGTCGAGGGGTTTGAGACGGAACTGGGCTACTTCGATCTCACGGAGCTGGCTGAGATAACCGTGTTCGGCGGAGTCCCCGCCGTGGAGCGCGACCTGTACTGGGAGCCGCAGACCCTGGGCGAGATCAGGGGACAGCCGCGGTAGTGAAGGCAGCCAGAAAAGAAAGCAGGGAAAGGAGAAACCATGCCTGACGAAACCGGAACGGAAGCAACGCAATCGGATGCCCCGAGCGCAGACGAGAGTCTCTTCGGCGAACCGGCGGACGATACGGCCGCGGCTGCCGATGAGCAGGACGCCAACGAGGACCCGCACAGGACTCGCAGGGCGCAGACGACGCCGAGGAGCAGGACGGCCAGCCGGAGGACCTGAAGGTGGTCGTGTCCATCAAGGGAGACAGGGCCACCATCGGGGTGCAACAGCCCTCGTCCGACCCGCACATCGAGTCGTTCGACGACCCGGACCTGTCCGGGCTGACGCAGGAGGTCCCGGCGGTGATCGAACGGGCGAGAGCCAGGTGGGAGGAGGAACCGAAGCATCCGGCGCACGAGAGACCCGCTCCCCAGGCCAGGCGTCAGCCCCGGCGTTCGCAAGCTGCGGCGCAGGCCGAGACGGCCGAGGAAGAGACGGAACGGGAGCAGTCCGAGACGCTGCGGCTGTTCTAGGGTCCGGTCGGCGGGGCGCGCTGACCGCAGCACACAGGGGGAGGGACACCGTGACTCGGTGTCCCTCCCCCTTCAAGAGCCCATGTATGCAGCCTTTTTGCATTTCAGGAAGGAGTGGAGCAGATGAATGACCGCAACGATGCGACCATGAAGGCGACGTTGGAGACCGACAGGAGGTACGAAGTGAGGGAGATGCACCTGTTTGACATCTATGCCAGGGAAGAGAAGGCCCTGTGTGGAGTCGACACGTCTGCCGACGAGTTGAGGGGCGTGGACGGCTACCTGGACGACCGGCGGAATGGCTCTTCGGTTAGTACCGTCTGCGAGAGGTGCAAGGCTCAGGCGGCGTCCTTCGCTGTGAACCGCAGCCGTGACCTTGAAGCCGACAGCCTGCTTGACAAGGCGGAGGAATATCGCCAACTCGCCGACACACTCTTGCGAGAGACCGGTCTGGGACCTTGCCCGGGCTAAAGGGTCGGCCCACGCATCTATATGTGCGCCCTTTTCGCGTTTCAGGCGGTTCCCATGTCGATGTGTGCGAGCCTTTCTTGTTGGGTGCTCAGCCTCGTGCAGGTGCAGGTGCGGGGGCGGAGCCGGTCGGCGCGGGACGCTAGACCGCACGGAAAATGGGGAACGGATTGACGGCAGATACCTACAGTCGTATATTTTCGTTGTAAGCTTTAGGTTTTCTTGATAAGGAGTTAGTGGGACATGGCGTCCGAAGAAGGTTGGGGCAGCATCGCAGATGTGGCTGCCCACCTAAGTGTTGGCAAGGACTCCATCTACCGTTGGGTAGACTCCAAGGACTTCCCCGCGCACAGAGTGGGACGGCTCCTGCGCTTCCGGCTCTCAGAAGTGGACGAATGGGTAAGAACAGGAGGCGGGAGTGATTCCAGAACCCATAGAGTTGGTGAGACTTCATCATACGATGACCAAGAGTAACGGATAGGAACATCTATGCCGCGTATCTTCGACAACCTTGAGCTTGGCTCTAGTCTCCTTCCTGCGTTGCAGGAGACCTTGATGCTCGCTTCGCGTGCGGATTTCTGCGTGGGCTATTTCAACCTACGCGGTTGGGGCGGACTTGCGCCCTACGTGGACGACTGGGGCAACTACGACGGCTTGTGCCGCGTCCTCATTGGAATGCAGCGTCTCCCACACGAAGAGCTCAGGGAAGCCCTGAGCCTGCTCGACAAGCCCTCCAGCATTGACAACCAGACGGCGAACCGTCTCAAAGTCCAGTTGGCCGAGCAGCTACGGCAGCAGCTTACTATTGGAGTTCCTACCAACACCGACGAGCGGACCTTACGGCAGTTGGCTGAGCAGCTTCGCTCCAAGAGGGTCGTCGTCAAGCTCTTCCTACGCCACCCTCTGCACGCGAAGCTCTACCTGCTGTTCCGAGACGATCCCATCAATCCCATCGTCGGCTATCTAGGCAGCAGCAACCTGACCTTCGCAGGGCTCTCCGGGCAAGGCGAGTTGAACATGGACGTTCTCGACCACGACGCCGCTCTCAAGCTCGGGGAGTGGTTCAAGGACAGGTGGAACGACCGCTTCTGTGTTGACATCACGGACGAGCTGCTTCAGATCATCGAAGAGAGTTGGGCGCGGGAAGCGCTCATTCCTCCCTACCACGTCTACCTCAAGATGGCCTACCATCTCTCTCACGAGGCCCGGGCCGGTCTAGCTGAGTTCAGGATTCCAAAGGTGTTCGGCGACCGGTTGTTCGACTTCCAGGCGGCAGCGGTCAAGATTGCAGCCCATCACCTCAACAAGCGCAACGGCGTGCTCATCGGGGACGTGGTCGGACTTGGCAAGACGCTGATGGCTACCGCCGTCGCTCGCATCTTCGAGGATGACTACGGGCTGGAGACACTAATCATCTGCCCCCCGAACCTTGTCCCCATGTGGGAGTCGTACAGGCTTGAATACGGGCTGCGCGCCAGTGTGCTATCCCTGGGCAAGGTGCTTGGCGAGTTGCCCAACCTCCGTCGCTACCGGTTGGTGGTCATAGATGAGAGCCACAACCTTCGCAACCGTGAGGGCAGACGCTACAGGGCCATCCGGGAGTACGTCCGCGCGAACGAGAGCAAGTGCATCCTCCTATCAGCCACGCCCTACAACAAGACATACTTGGACCTATCCAGCCAACTGCGCATATTCGTTGAGGAAGACCAAGACCTGGGCATTCGCCCCGAACGGCTCCTGCGAGAGTTGGGCGAGATCGAGTTTAGCCGGCGCCACCAGGCCTCGCCGCGCACTCTGGCGGCCTTTGACTTCAGTGAGCACGCAGACGACTGGCGGGACCTGATGCGCCTCTACCTAGTGCGCCGCACCCGCAGCTTCATCCAGGACAACTATGCGGAGACGGAACAGGAGACAGGGCGAAGGTTCCTCACCTACGAGGACGGAACCCAGTCGTTCTTCCCCAGCCGCATCCCTAAGACAGTCAAGTTTGCCATCGACGAGTCTAATCCAGATGACCAGTACGCTAAGTTGTACTCGCAGCAGATGGTCGATACGGTAAACAATCTGCATCTGCCAAGATACGGCCTTGGCAATTACGTCGCTGACAACCCAGGGACGCCACCCACCACTGCCGAGGACCGCCAAATAGACGACCTCTCACGGGCAGGGAAACGGCTGATGGGCTTCTGCCGAACGAACCTCTTCAAACGCCTGGAAAGCAGCGGAGCGGCCTTCCTACAGTCCGTCGAACGCCACGTTCTCCGAAACTATGTCTTCCTGCACGCCCTCCAGAATGGCCTGCCGCTTCCCCTTGGTACCCAGGACGCCGAGATGCTGGATTCCCGATTCACTGACGAGGACACGGACCAGGCCAGGGGCTCACTCTTCGACCCTGATGATGACGAGCAGGAAGAGGAAGTCCAAGAGACCGGCGGCGCTTGGACTGCGGCCGGCTTCGAAGCGCGTGCGGCTGCGATATACGCGGAGTACGAGGGCCGCTATAAGAGACGATTCAAGTGGCTCCGATCCAATCTCTTTCAGGATTCCCTAGTGGGCGAACTCCGGGCCGACTCCAACGCCCTCTTGGACCTGCTACAGACCTACGGCGCATGGGACCCGCATCACGACGCCAAGCTAGACTCACTCTACACGCTCCTTACGGAGACATTCCCGGACCGGAAGGTCCTGGTCTTCTCTCAGTTCGCCGACACGGTCTACTATCTGGAGGCTCAACTCAAGAGGAGAGGGGTGCAAGCTTTGGCAGGCGTCACCGGCAACTCTGCCGACCCCACTCAGCTTGCATGGCGATTCAGCCCACATAGCAACCAGAGACCGGGCCGGGGTCAACCGGAGAGCGAATTTCGCATCCTCGTCGCCACCGATGTGTTGAGCGAGGGCCAAAACCTTCAGGATTGCCACATCGTCGTGAACTACGATCTGCCTTGGGCCATTATCCGGCTCATCCAGCGGGCGGGCCGCGTCGACCGTATAGGGCAGAAGGCAGAGGAGATACTCTGCCACTCCTTCCTGCCAGCCGACGGCGTTGAGCGCATCATCGACCTGCGGGGGCGAGTCAGGACCCGGCTCCGCCAGAACGCAGAGGTGGTCGGCGCGGACGAGGCTTTCTTCGAAGATGAATCCGATAGCCAGACCATCGTCAATCTCTACAACGAGCGCGCCGGCATCTTGGACGGCGACCCTGACGGTGAGGTTGACCTGGCATCCCACGCTTACCAGATCTGGAAGAATGCTACGAGCGCGGATCCGCGATTGGAGAAGGTTGTTGCAGACCTGCCCGACGTCGTGTTCTCGTCTCGCCAGCACACGCCCATCGCCCAGCGGCCCGAAGGCGTCCTCGTCTTCATGCGCACGGCGGACGGGAACGACGCGCTGGCCTACGTTGACCGCGAAGGACGCAGCATAACGGAGTCCCAGCTCGAAATCCTCTCGGCCGCTGAGTGCAGGTCCGACACCCCGGCACAGCCTCGCCACGAGAGCCACCACCAGCTCGTCGTAGAGGGAGTCAGGCACGTCGTCAGGGAGGAGAAGCGAGTGGGCGGCCAGCTCGGGCGGCCCTCCGGCGCTCGATTCCGCACTTACACTCGCCTCAAGGCCTACGCTGACGCCATCAAGGGCCAGCTGTTCGATGTGGACGCGCTGCACAAAGCGATCGACGACATCTACCGCTATCCCCTCCGACAGTCGGCGGTCGATACGCTGAACCGGCAGTTGCGCAGCGGTGTGGACGACGCGCAGCTCGCCGAGATAGTCATGTCATTGCGTGAGGAGGACCGGTTAAGTCTGACAGGTGACGACGCCGAGGTTCAGGAACCGCAAATCATTTGCTCCCTCGGACTATACGACAGTGAGGACAACCGCTGATGCCAGTCTCCATTGAAGAGCTACGGCCCCACCTACAGGCTTCCGACTTTCCGCGTCTCTTCGTCGAGGGACTGGGTTGGGACCACTACGTCACGGAGCCGTTCGTCGTTCGGGTCAACGAGCGGGACTACACGCTCAATCCCATTGCGGAGAAGGCAGGGTTCGCCGTCTACGAGTGCGACTCCAGCGTTGACAACAACATCCCCCAGTACCCGGTCCGCCGCAAGATAGAGAGCGAGGTCGCCAAGCGCACCTTCGAGCACCTTATCATCTTCACCGACCCAGGCCGCAAGGCGCAGGTCTGGCAGTGGGTCAAGCGAGAGAGCGGTAAGCCAGCCGCCTGCCGCGAGTACGCCTACACCACCGGCGGCGCTGGAGACCATCTGCTTCAGCGCATCCAGCCGTTATTCGTCTCCCTTGATGAAGAGCCGTCGTTGAACATCGCCCTTGTCGCATCCCGGGTTCGCGCAGCACTAGACGTCGAGAAAGTCACCAAGCGGTTCTACGAACGCTTCAGGACCGAGTTGACCGCCTTCGGAAAGTTCATCGAGGGTATCACGGCCCAGGGCGACCGCGATTGGTACGCATCCCTCATGCTCAATCGCATGATGTTCGTCTACTTCGTTCAGAAGCAGGGCTTCCTTGACGGGGACCTTGGCTACTTGCGCAACCGCCTGAAGAAAGTACAAGAGCAGAGCGGCACAGGGCATTTCCAGCAGTTCTACCGCATCTTCCTTCTGAGGCTGTTCCACGAGGGTCTCGGCCAGCCCGAGGCCCAGCGTGCGCCTGACCTGGCCGCGCTGCTGGGAAGAGTCCCATTTCTCAACGGCGGCCTGTTCGACGTACACGATCTGGAGCGAGACAACCCCGACATCTCTATCTCTGACGCCGCATTCGAGCGGGTCTTCGACTTCTTCGACGGCTACCGCTGGCACCTGGACGAGCGGCCAGGCCAGGCTGACAACGAGATCAACCCCGATGTGCTGGGTTACATCTTCGAGAAGTACGTTAACCAGAAGCAGATGGGGGCCTACTACACCAAAGAGGACATCACCGGCTACATCTCGCGTAACACGGTCATTCCATTCCTGTTCGACGCCGCCAGGAAGGAGTGCCCCGTGGCCTTCGGGCCAGACGGCGGCGTCTGGCGGCTGCTGCGAGACGACCCCGACCGGTACATCTACCCTGCCGTCGGCCACGGCAGCGCATGGAACGCCCGGCAGCCCGAAGACCCCAAGCGCCTCGAAGCGCCCTTCGACCTGCCCGAGGACATCGCCGCGGGCATCAACGACGTGTCCAAACGCGGCGGCTGGAACGCCCCTGCGCCGGACGACTACGCTCTGCCCACCGAGACCTGGCGTGAGGTCGTGACCCGTCGTAACCGCTATGAAGAGGTCCGAGCCAAGCTCGCCGCCGGTGAGGTGCAGGAGATCAACGACCTCATCACCCTGAACTTGGACGTCGAGCAGTTCGCCAGGGATGTCATCGCCCAGAGCGAGGGGCCGGAGCTCCTGCGCGCCTTCTGGCACGCCATGCGGGACGTATCAGTCCTCGATCCCACCTGCGGTTCCGGCGCGTTCCTCTTCGCCGCCCTCAACATTTTGGAACCCCTCTACACCGCCTGCCTGGAGGGTATGCGGGGTTTCCTTGACGACGAAGAACGGCTCAAGCGCCGTGGCCCTGACTATCTGAGAGACTTCAAAGACATCCTGGCGCAGGTGGAGAAGCACCCCAGCGAGCGCTACTTTGTCCTCAAGTCCATCGTCCTGAACAACCTCTACGGCGTCGACATCATGGAAGAGGCTGTTGAAATCTGCAAGCTGCGCCTCTTCCTTAAGCTGGTCGCCCAGTTGAAAAGCTACGACCAAATAGAGCCGCTGCCGGACATCGACTTCAACGTCCGAGCCGGCAACACGCTGGTGGGCTTCACCTCCTTGGACGCCGTGCGGGAGGCGATGCGTACGGAGAGGAGGAAAGGGGTTAAGCAGGCACGAATGCTCTCACCAGACCAGGAGGCGCAACTCAAAGACATTGAAGAACGAGCGGAGGAAGCCAAACGCTCCTTCGACCAATTCCGTCTCCAACAGACCACACTAGGAGGGGAAGTGACTTCCGCCGATAAAGCAGCCCTCCACGACCGCCTCCGCAGTCTCGACGACGAGTTGGACCGTCTCCTTGCGACCGATTATGGCGTCGACCCTAGCAAGACAGCTGCCTACAATGCCTGGCGCGCGAGCCACCAGCCCTTCCATTGGTTCGTCGAGTTCTACGGCATCATGTCGAAAGGCGGTTTTGACGCTGTTATCGGGAATCCGCCATATGTGCAATGGCGAAAGATTTCCGACTACACGGTTCGCGGATTCCAAACAATGAATTGCCCGGACATATACGCTGCTTGTGTTGAGCGCTCTACTTCGCTTACCAGAGATCATGCTCGCTACGGAATGATATTGCCGATATCTTTTCAGTTCAGCACCGATTTTGAGGAGGCTCGGACGGTTGTAACGCACCATGCGCAGGTGGTATGGGTCTCCACGTTTTCTCGAAACCCAGCAGCCTTGTTCAGTGCAGGCTTGGGTGTGCGTAGCACAATATTCCTTGCCCATGCCTCGAAACATGGCGAGCCTCATATCTACACGACTCGGCTGAACCGATGGGTAGAGGAGTTCAGGACGTGCTTGTTTGAGAGCTTGGAATACGCCACGCTGCCTCCAATTCTTGCCAAGTCTGGTTGGGCACGCATAGGCAATAGGCAAATTGGGGACCTCTTTGAAGCTCTGGCGGGTCTAGGCAAGACTCTAGGGGGAATTGTGCCGACATCACAGCACACAAATCCTTCGAGTCTTCGCTTCAAGACCACCGCACTCTACTATCTAAGCCTTTTCATCAAGGACCCTCCATCATTTGACGAATCAGGAACACCAATAAAGCAGACCAAAGTTGGTGCTTTGTACTTTGTCACGCCCGAAGTTCAGGAAATCTCCCTCGTATTGGCCTTGGGTAAAATCGCTCTGATGTGGTGGGCTGCCACCGGGGATGATTTTGATGTCACTGCTTCTGGCTTAGCAAGAACGCCTGTGGGATATGACTCATTGGCAACAATACCTGTGCGGAACTCCTGAGGCTTTCCTCCCAAATACAAGAGACGCTGAGTGATAACGTCATTTACACTCGATATGCTGGCAAATGGATGGGCAATTATGATATCAAATATATCCGTCACCTAACTGACGCAGCAGACCGACTCGTTCTTGATTCGCTAGGTCTTGGGCATTATTGGGGCGACTTGGAGCTTGAATATTTGCGATTTCTTAAGATGACCGGCGAAAGACCCGGCACAACAAGAAGCATACCGGACTTCACCAAACGGCAGTAGGCAACTACGACATCAAGTACCGCATGGGGCGTGAGGGGTGAGATGGCTTGTCGAGTTGGGATAACAACTAGACCCAAAGAACGCAAGAGCGAATGGCAGCGGGAGCATCCTAGGTTGCGCAACTGGCAGGTGCAAGGCCCTTATCCCACGAAGACTAGAGCTCAAGCACGAGAAGACGAATTGGCTGACAGCCTTGGCTGCGTGGCCCATCACGGCGGTGGTGGACGCGAGAGGGCTAGCTGGTTTGTGTACTATTTTGAGTACTAGGGCCGTGCTGCAAAAGGCGGGAGGCTGAGGTGGCATAGCAAAAGGGAGGTACACTCATGAGGCTATTAGGAACGTTTGCATTTGGGATACTGATCAACATCTCTATCTTGCCTGTAACCAAGCCAATTTGGAGTGCGTTTGTACACCAGACGCTACTCGAACAGGCGAGAGACGCGGAGTTGGCGCACAGGATTACCCTGTATACTCTAGACTTAGGAATGGCCGTGGCTCTAATGGCTGGCATCGGTTTCTGGCTGGCTGCGGCCTGTGTGCAAACCGTTGCTAATGCGCTGTCGCGGCAATAGCGATGTCGGTTTCCAGATTGGCAAAGCACTACGATTTCACGGGCAACGAGCTAGACTTCGCCACCAACTATGACATCAAGTACCGCATGGGTCGGGAGGGGTGAAATGAGAAGTCGGAGCGTGCCACCGCATGTTCCCGATCGCTTGAAGAGTGAGATCAAAAGGAGTGTCAATCCCGTCAAGACAGAGGAACAGGCTAAGGGTGTCTGCCTATACGTAACCGGCGAGAATGGGCAGCGTTGCGGGAACCCCGTGGACAACAAATGCCACGTCGTTCCCGTTTCTAAGGTCTTGGACGAGTTAAAGGACCGGAAGTCCGACAAAGTGTTTGAATTGCGGTGGGGCGCGGCTCGATGGGAACATTACTACGCGAGGAGCAGCGCAACTAATCCGATCACATCGAGAAATTTGGATGCGTTCGAACCACAACTCGTGGGGCCTAGGGATGCTTGTTTTGGTAGATTCGCGTGTAAATGCACACACCCGGACCACGATAGCGATTTCAGCCCCATAGATGTCAAGGAGCTTGATTTCGATGACCCTAGAGTACCCATCTTGTCAATGTATCGGGCAACTCTCTACGAGGCTGACCTATGCCGGCTGGGCAAGCGATTGACGGAGCAACACAAACAAGAGGCTTTGCGGCACCCTCTAGGTGAGGTTCGAGTTTGGTGGAATAGACTTAGGGCCTCCCTGCAGAGTAGGGCGCAGTGGTCGGAAGCTACGTCAGAGCGGCTTGGCAAGATCTGGTATCGCTGGAAGACCTACGAGAATCTAGAAGCCGATGCCGTTTCGGTGCGAGTACTGAATTTTCGTTCAAGCTTGAAGTTTGCGGCTTGCGTGTTCAGTTACGGGAAACACGTCATCGTAACTGTGTCCCCACTTGACGACGACCGGCACAAGATGGGGGTACTATATCTGTCCGATGACACTGAGGCCGCTACTGTAGCGACTGAACGGCTGAACCGAGTCGTATGTGACTCTGAGAACTCCACCAACTACGGAGTGGATGTGCTGAAGGACCTGATGACATATGGGGCAGGCAGCGTAGTCGCTTCGCCTGAGTCCTACCATGGACTGCCTGTCGAAGAACGGCGAACCATTAACAAAATTGTGGCCGATGCTTCCGGCACCGGGATACTCACACACTCGTCTGGGTCCCAACGGCCGGTGCCTAAAGGCGCAGTACGAACCTATCAGCGTGGTAAGCGCAGGCGTTGAGGACTAACTCAGAGGAAGACGCATAAGATGGGGAGCTTAATCTAGGAAGGAGGCGCTAGTCATGCAAAGAGCGTTGCACATAAGAACGACGGTACAGCCGGGCGGCAAGATCGAAATCGTGGACCAAGGGCTTCCCGTGGGGGAGTCCGTTGATGTGGTTGTTAGTCAGTCGGCGGCGTCAGAACGCCGGTCTGCTGTTGACATTCTGGACGAAGCGCCAGGGCACTTGGTCTTCAAGACAGCCGCAGATGTGGCGGCCTACTTGGCAGAAGAGAAGGAAGCATGGGGTCGCTGATTTTACCCAACGGCGGGTCGGTCTACATAGACGCCAATGCGATCATCTACAGCGTAGAGCGCATTGAGCCGTATCGAGAGTTGCTGGCCCCGATGTGGCAGGAAGCTGGAGCGGGCCGTTTCGTTCTCGCCAGCAGCGAGCTCGTTGTATTGGAAACGCTGATCAAACCCCTGCGGGAAGGTAATGCTCGCCTTGAGATGCTGTTTCGGTCCATCTTCGCCGCTGCGGAGATGGACCTCATCCCTGCTACGTTGACAATTTGGGAAGACGCCGCTCGCATCCGAGCCGAGACGGGCTTGGCGACCCCAGACGCACTCCATGCCGCGACAGCTATGCGTGCTGGCTGCGCTGCTTTCATCACCAACGACACCGACTTTCGCCGCGTCGAGGGCTTGCCCGTCGTCGTCTTAGACGATCTGGTCGAAACGGAAGCGGAGGCATGACCCGTGTCAGACGATAGGTTCAATGAGTACTGCGAGAACTTGCTCGTGCAGTACAAACGCAGAAATGGGAAAGCTGTCACGAGACATCTTAGTGGTTTGTGCAACATTCTTAGCAACGACGACGATCATGTGGTGCAGACAAAGTTCGGCGGCTCCGTCCAGAAGGGCACTTTCGTAACCGGCCTCAGTGACGTCGATGCGCTTCTGATAGTGAACCAGTCTACGCTTAAGAACAAACCTCCCTCAAAGGTCATAACGTATGTGGCCGACACGATCCAACGGCGGCTTCCCAAGAATCCTGTGAACAAGGGCAGGCTGGCAGTAACGGTAGGCTACGCAGACAAGTCCGAAATCCAGATTCTGCCGGCAATACGGACGACTGACGGCTTCCGGATCGCGGACCCTGGAAGCACCAAATGGAGCAACGTCGTACACCCTGAGCGCTTTGTAGAGAGGCTCATCAAAGTGAACAACGCAAGGGGTGGGAGAGTTGTACCTGTAATCAAGTTTGCTAAGGCCCTCGCGGACTGCTCCATTACCCACGAGGACAGAAAACTCAAGGGATACCACATGGAATCTCTGGCGGTCGGAGCCTTCAAGGGCTATAACGGCGAATTGGACTCGAGGTCCATGCTCTTGCACTTCCTCGCATACTCGATGAAGGCGGTGATGAGTCCGATCCCTGACCCCACGGGGCAGTCGAAGTACGTAGATGAGTATCTAGGACCGGCAGGCTCCAAACTCCGCAAAGGAGTCTCAACTCAGCTTAGACAGATCCAGGGCAAGGTCAACTCCTGCAAGACCAGGGGAGAATTCAACGACCTGTTCTGTATTGGGGCCTAGGGAGACGGGCGCGGCATGGTGAACGTGGGACTACTACCCAAGTTCAAGTCGAAGGGCAATGTCAGCCTGCTCGACGAACCGCTGACGGCCCTGTTCTGCTCCAATCGCTGCCCCGGCGACCTCATCCTGAAGACGTATGACCTTGCCAGGGCCATGCGCGACGCCGGCGTACCCATCATCGGCGGCTTCCAAACGCCGATGGAGCGCGAATGCCTGCGCCTGCTGCTGCGGGGCGAGCAACCTGTGGTCGTCTGCCCGGCACGCGGCATCGACAACATGCGCATCCCTCGCGACTGGCGCCGTACCCTAGACGACGGCCGCCTGCTGGTCCTGTCGCCCTTCCCGGCCACGGTTCGACGACCGACGGCGGAGCTCGCGGCCCAACGTAACGAGCTGGTGGCGGACCTCGCCCAGCGAGTTTTCATCGCCCACGCCGCGCCCGGGAGCAAGACTGAGGCTTTCGCCCACAAGCTCGTGGACACTGGCAAGCCCCTGCTTACGCTAGACAACCTTAACAATGCCAACCTTGTAGAGATGGGAGCTCTTGTGATTATTCAGGGGGAAATTGTCAGCGGTCAGGCCGGCTCACCGTCAAGTGAGGTCCGGCATCCTGGGGCCGAAGTCGAACTCTTGACTCTCCTTGGTGCTCAGACTATGAAGCACAGATAGATTCATGTCTCTACCTGATCAAAAATACATAAATCATGTCCGAGACGCGCTGTGGTCACGCGCGGGGCGTGCATCTGTGATGATCGGTAGCGGTTTCAGCAAGAATGCGCAGCCGACTCGACCCGATGCGTTGGAACTCCCGCTGTGGCATGAGTTGGCCAGGGCTATGTTCGACAAGCTCCATCCAGCAAGCCTAGGTGGTAGTCAGCATAGCGCACCTGCCAGCGCCTCGGATCCCAATGGTGCTCTGAAGTTAGCCCAAGAGTACAAGGATACCTTTGGACGGAGCAGCTTGCACTTGTTTTTGCAGCAACAGGTTCGAGATGGAGATTTTAATCCTGGAGAGTACCACAAACGATTGTTGAGGCTCCCTTGGCGCGATGTATTCACCACAAACTGGGACACATTGTTAGAACGGACGCGCCTTTCTGTACCTGAGCGCCCCTACAGCGTTGTCCACAACAAGGATGAGATCCCTCTTTCGGCACAGCCTCGAATTATCAAGCTGCACGGTTCTCTTGACGGCCACTATCCCCTGATCGTTGCTGAAGAAGACTATCGCGAATACCCGGAGCGGCATGCTCCGTTCGTCAATACCGTACAGCAGGCTATGATGGAGACTGTCTTCTGTTTGATCGGATTCTCAGGAAGTGACCCGAACTTCTTGAAGTGGTCCACATGGGTACTGGATAATCTTGGTGATTCTGCGCCGAGGATATACATCGTAGGGTGGCTGGGACTCTCCGCCGATGAGCGAGATTGCCTTCAGGCCCGTAACGTGGTTGCCATTGATCTTGCACAGCATCCGAAGGCTGTTCACTGGCCCAAGCATCTGCGTCACAGGTATGCTACGGACTGGGTTCTACGTACTTTGGAAGGCGGACATCCCTATGATGTTGCGAATTGGCCGACCCCGGCTACCCAGAGCCTTCCTGAGCCTCCTGTCCATCTCATACCAATAGAAGAGGTCACCTCGGATGACCCCATTGAAGAGCCATGGTCTCCTCTTAGAGCTGATGATTCTCAGAGTGTCGAGGACTCAACCCGCGAGATACTGAGGATCTGGGCAAAGAACCGAAGTGTCTTTCCTGGTTGGCTCGTGGCGCCACTTGAAGTGAGAGGTCCACTGGTTAGCAAGACTCACGCATGGCAACCCAACATCCTCCAAATCCTGGACAGACTATCAACAATTGAGCGGCTTAACGCCATCCGCGAGTTGATGTGGCGGCATGAGATCACCTTAGAGCCAATCTGCTCCGAGCTAGAATCGGCAGCGGTGGATGCTATTACGCAAATTAACTGCGAGGCTCAGACGAACAATGGCAGTGGAGAACCACTTATCGTGCAGCCTCAGATCAGAGAAGCTTGGCGGGAAGTCGCGCTCACACTTGTGACAGCCGCCCGACACCGGTTTGACAAAGGCATGTTCGTTCAGCGTATAGAGGCGGCAACGCAGTTTATGGATGATGACTCTGATGTAGGTCACCGCATTCACCATGAGCGTTGCCTGTGGTCGGCATGGTCTTTGGATTTCGAGGTACTGGATGGCCTACTTGCAGACTGGAATACAGAGAACTGCGATCCTATGTGGATGTTGCGAAAGGCGGCATTGCTCAGCGAAGCTGGTCGTGATGAAGAGGGCGTAAAGTTGGCCCAGCAGGCGATTGCAAACATCCGCCGTTTTCCAGTCGATGACCGCAGCGTCGCGGGCCCATCACGAGAAGGGTGGGCGCTGTGGTCCACAATTGACCACGAGAGCCAGTCGGAGGTGTTCAAGAGATGGAATGAACTAGCGTCACGCAATTGTGACGCTTATGCTGAGAAGGCTGGTGTTATTAGAACACTGTCGAGCAAAGTGGCTTCGAGTACTCCACCCCCCTTCGACCTTGGCACTGTTCGGGATGGGTGGAGTACTCGCTTCGAATCCAGCAATAGACTGGCTCCCGCCTTCAGAGCAATCCGGCTTTCCGAAGTCGCCGGCCTCCCGGCCGCTACTCCCCAGGTGTTCCTGCCTCGCGCCACTGGCGCTGACATCCTGCAACTCGCCGCAGAACACCTTGCTAAATTCCGCCCGGAACTCGCAATTCGTCTTGTTCTGAGGTCCTGCACATACGACAAAGACAAGTCACTCATGCGCGTGCTGTCGCGTAACCACCTAGCTCTATTGTCAGACGATGCTGTTCAAAGGCTCGTGAGAGACTGCACAAGGGTGATCGACTACGGTCTCCCAAGAGGATGGGTAGAACACATTCGGGTTGGCATGGAGGCATTGTCCCGTCTCGTCTCACGGCTAGAGTCTGACTCCGCACTTGAAACGCTTGACTATGCATTCGAGGAATATCGCAATAGACAGCATCGGGTTATGTCTCATGCGTGGATCGGCCCTCCTCTACAGAACCTACTTGAGAGGACATGGAAATCTCTTTCCCAGAACCAACGAAAGAAAAGATCGCTGGATCTGCTGGGGGCGCCCATTGTCGGTTTGGACGGCTTCACGGCGCAGTTCACGGAAGACTATCCAGATCCCGGTGAACTGATAAGCGGAGACTCTGGAATATGGCTTCCTGACCGTAGCGACGACAATGAGGCGCAATGTCAGGACGTAGTCAATCTGATGCTACGCGCGCTACGTACCGGTGGAGAGGCCCGCAAACGGGCGGCTACCAGACTGGCTCCCATCGCCGTCAAGGGATTCATGACTGAAGCTGAAACGTTCGAAGTGGCCAACGCACTATGGGCTGCTGAATACGTTCCTGCTAACGATCTGCCGACAGCCACAGCCCTCTATGATTGGGCGTTTCTGGTATTGCCTGAGCCTGAACCTGGACTTGCAGACCGGCGATTTCGTCGCAAATGGCTTACCTGTGACGTCGTTAAGTCCAGGCATGATATATCTGGTTCTGACGGTACCGTCACGGTAAGTCTTCGCTCTTTCCCAAATGATCCGACTCTAATGGAAGACACGCTATGGCACTTGGGAGGTGCTATCGCCGAATTGCGAGCTCGCGGAAGTTCGTTCGATTTTACGGATGCAGAACGCGACCATGTAGTCGGCCTGGTTTCGCAGTGGGCGAATACTCCTGTCACTACTCATCCCGATATTGCGATACAGTTCGAGATGCGAAGATTTTCAATTTGGGCGCTTGAGGGACTGGTGCCGATTCTATCTCGGGTCGAGATTCCAGTACCTACCGGCGAATCACTCTTCCAAAAGCTTAAGAAGCTCACCGAATCAGGCACTCCTGCGTTTGGGCCTGTAGGTGGTCTGGTCAAAGTCATACCTAATCGCGCTATTGAACTGGCCTCCTGGTTGAGAACGGGGCTGGCGTCAGGCAGTCGTGACATGGCGTCCGGAGCGCTATCGGGTTTGGCTACTTGGATGCATCTGTCAAACAATTCAGATTCCTCGGTACAGAATCTGCCCGAGGACATACTCCGCGAGTTGGGGTTAATCATTGCCGCACGAAGAAAGGAGTCGCTCACGGGGGCGTTGCAGGTCGCCAAGCAGGTCTTCGATGAGGGAAGCGACGATCAGCGGGATGTCATACTCAATACCACACTGGAGGGCCTAGTCTACCTAGCCGAAGAACTGCGATATGACGGCGAGCATGACGAAGGCGATGTACCGAATCTGCGCTGGCGCTGCGCACAACTGGCGTCGTCAATGTCACAAGCTGGCTTTCATGGCAGACCTGCCGTCGCCCGTTGGTTAGAAGCCGCGGCCACCGACCCGTTTCCTGAGGTTCGGAATGCCCCGATGAACAATATGGCCGGAACATTTGTAGAAGGCCTCCCAGTACATCTCCAAGCGTACCTACAGCCAGACTCCAATGTCTAGCAATCGCCACGAATCGCATGAGCGATGCAGTCACGCTAAGGCAGGCTCCGTAAGACTCAATTGGCTCCGCAATGGAGGATTCGACACTCCAACTACGAATGGCCGCACCGGTAATCCACTTGTCGACCTACTTTATCAACTTGGCTACTTGCAAGCTCGGCTACCCAACATTCTTCAGCTAAGTAAATGGCAGCCTCAGACGGCTGTGGAGGTTCGCTCATCTTGCTAATCATACCTGACACCAACGTCTTGTTTTCAGATCCATTTCTTGAGAACCCACTGATAATGACTATACTCGCTGCCGAACACCAGACTGGCATACGGTTAGTGATTCCGGAAGTCGTTGTGGACGAACTACGGAACCATGTCGAGGAGCGACTAGATGCAACAGTCAAAGCTACAGATAAGGTGCGTCGCCAATATGCTGGGCTCAGTGGATTGGAACCCTATTCAGTCGATCTCATGATAGATGCAGACCAGAAGCAAGCTGTCTTGGATCGATTTGAACGGAGAATTCAACAACTGGACAAAGAGGGGCGCATTCTCAAGTATCCGTCACCGTCTCCTAAAGACCTAGCCCAACGGTCCATAAAAGGCCAACTGAGGTGGACCCAGGAAACTGGACAGGTGGCTAAGTGAGAGTCCTGCTCCTAAACTAAGGGCAGTTGTTGCTGTCTGGAAGGAGAAGGACATGGCGCAAGGAAGAAGGAAACATAGCCCGGCCTTCAAGGCGAGGGTGGCCCTGGATGCGGTGAAGGGGGAGGAGACCGTGGCCCAACTGGCCGTCCGGTACGAAGTCCACCCGGGGCAGATTCAAGCTTGGAAGAAGGCCCTGACCGAGGGAGCCGCCGGTGTGTTCGGCAATGGTCAGCACCAGAAGGCCAAGAGCGACGCCGCTCTGGTCGCCCGGTTGTACCAGGAGATCGGGCAGTTGAAGGTGGAGCGGGATTTCTTGGCCGAGAGGTCCGGTCCATGAACCCGGCCCGGCGGCGGGAGATGGTGGACCGGGAGCATCCCTCGTTGCCGATAGTGGGGCAATGCGCCCTGCTGGGGGTGAGCCGCTCCAGCATATACTATCGTCCCAAGGGGGTTTCGGAAGAGGACCTGTCGCTGATGCGGGAGATAGATCGGCAATACCTGGCGACCCCCTTCTACGGGTCACGGCGGATGCGGGCCTGGCTGAACCGGCAGGGGTTCCCGGTAAGCCGGAAGCGGGTGCAGCGGCTGATGCGGGTCATGGGGCTGCGGGCCATCTACCGGCGACCCAGGACCAGCCAACCGGCGCCGCAACGTCGGGTGTATCCCTATCTGTTGGGGAAGGCCAAAATCACCCGTCCCAATCAGGTTTGGGCCGCCGACATCACCTACCTGCCAATGGCCCGGGGATTCCTCTACCTGGTGGCGGTCATGGACTGGCACAGCCGGTACGTGGTGTCCTGGCGCCTGTCCAACACTCTTGAGGCAGGATTCTGCATCGAGGCCCTGTCCGAGGCGATGGACAGGGGGAGGCCGGAGGTGTTCAATACCGACCAAGGGAGCCAGTTCACCAGCCAGGAATTCACCCAGGTCCTACAGGACCACGGAGTGAAGATCAGTATGGATGGGAAAGGTAGGTATGCCGACAACATCTTCGTGGAGCGGTTGTGGCGGACGGTGAAGTATGAAGAGGTCTACCTGAAAGCCTATGCCAACTCTAGTGAGGCCCGCAGGGAACTGGGAGCCTATTTCCGGTTTTACAATGACCAGAGACCCCATCAGGCGTTGGGCTACCAGACCCCGGCCGAAGTGTTCCACGGAGGGCCGGCCCTCCGGAAGGAAGAATCAAAGGCGAGGAGGTGCACACCGGAAGCAGTCTTGGTATCATAGGCAGGAGTGGCGGGACCCTCACCTAACTCCGCATTGATTCTGTCCAACTAACCGGGTCCATCTCAATTAGCATGAAAGCGACAGTTATCCTAGTGGGCTTGGCGTTGCTGTTATTGTTGGCCGCCTGTGCGACCGACGAAAAGGCCAGCATCGTAGAACAGACGTGGGATTGCATGGAGGAAAGCGATGAGTATTTCCCTGTAAGGATGCTCACAATGTTTCCCACGGCAAACTCCCTTGAAGAAGCAAAGGAACAGTTCATTTATGTCAGTCAGTCCGCTTCGCTGGAAGAACTGAAGGCAGGCTGCGATGAAGCCTGTGCTTAGTATCCTTGGCGGGGAAGAAACCTAGGGAAACTCTGAATAATGCCCTTGGTTATGGCATACTGAGGTCGAGCAAGCCAACACCGAGGGGGAGCGACTATGACGGACCAGCCAACCTTTGCCGACTTGGAGTACCAGCACAAGAGGCGGCAGACCCGCCGTGAGGTGTTTCTGAAGCGAATCGACTCCCTTATTCCCTGGCAGAGGTTGGAGGGGCGCATCCGGCCCCACTACTTTAAGGCGGAGCGGGGTCGCCGGCCTTACCCCCCTGTCGGTGATGCTTCGGGTCCACATCGTCCAACTCTGCTATAACCTGAGTGATCCAGGGATGGAAGACCTGCTGTATGAGGCGGAGTCAGTATGGCGCTTCGCGGGATTGTGGTTGTCTGAGCCGATTCCTGAGGAGAGTACCATCCTGAATTTTCGCCACCTGCTGGAGGAACACTATCTGGGACAAGGGCTGTTTACTGAAATCAAAAACCACCTGGAAGAGCATGGGGTGCGACTGCGAGAGGGAACCATCGTGGATGCCACCATCATAGAAGCGCCGTCCTCCACCAAGAACCGGACCGGGGAGCGGGACCCGGAGATGCGCCAGGTGAAGAAGGGTAACCAGTACCACTTCGGGATGAAGCTGCACATCGGGGTGGATTCGGAGACTCGCGTGGTGCACAGCTTTGCAACCACATCGGCGAACGTGCATGACGTGACCCAGGCCCACCGGTTATTGCACGGTGGGGAGTCCCAGGTGTGGGGGGATGCTGGCTACATCGGGGTTCAGAAGCGGGAAGAGCATGTGGAGTTGGCAGTGGAATGGCAGGTGGCAATGAAGCCGGGACAGCGGCGGAAACTGGAATCGGGGGGTCCGGCGGCAATAAGGGGTAGGGTGAAGGCTTCCATCCGGGCCAAGAGCCTGCCCCCGACTGCGATCGGGGGAGGAACACCCCTTCCTGGACGTGAAGAGACTATGGGGCTACGCCAAGATACGCTACCGGGGCTTGGCCAAGAACACAGAACGGCTGGCGTTGCTGCAAGGCCTGTCCAACCTGAATCGGGCCCAAGGCCGCTTGGCTGGTTGACCCCGGGGGTAGTGGGCCCATAAGCGGGACTGAAGCCACAAAGCGGCCGAAGAGGAGAGGACTAAGCGCCCAAACTAACCGCACCATCAACAAACAAGGCCAAAAACTGGGAGGGCAAGTCTGCTTCTGCACTCGGCAATCATAAATCAGCCTGACAGCACTTTGTTCAGACCCTCCCTAGGTTACAAGACCTCGGATCAGTTCTATCACCACTGGCTCAATACTAATACAGCGGGAAGGGAGGTCTTGTCCGATATCTCCTGAACAATGACACACCCTTGACACGCACTTGACAATTACGGCATCTGATAATACTCTACACATCGTTGACCTGCCCACCTCAGATGCCGACTCCCGCACAAGAAGATTGCCCGCTTGGACAACCCGGCGGGAAATGAGACAAAGAAGTGCTAGCCCAACTAAAGACCGCGATACTAATGAGGCTCGTTATCCTGATGACCGTTTTGGGAACGGCGGTGCTTTTGTTCGCTGTAGGAGCCTGGGCATCAGGCGGAGTAAGCCCTCCCACACCCTCACTAGGTGAAAGTCTCCCGCCGTCTACCCTCGAACGTCCAGTCCTCACTTCTGTCGAACAAGCAGATGCAATTGAGGCTCTTCAGCACTACAAGCCCTTGCAAGATGTAATGATTGGGAGTAAGTATTCCATTACTGCCATAGGACCTTGGACTGGCGACAACCTGAAGATTGGTGCGTCAGTTGAGTTCAAACTTAATGAGCCCCTTGATGTATCTCTGGTCTGGCCGTATATTCAATACGAAGGAATCACGAACGACAAGGCAGTCTACGAGAAATTGGAAACTCTTGCGATCGCGACTGGCGTAACGGAGTTGCATGCTTTAGTCGACCTAGAGACGAAAACTGTAGTTGCATTGCAGCCGACTTCCTTTGAGGCAATCTCCTACGAAGAAGAGGAAGAAGAGTCGGCTTCAAATTAAGAAATCTTAAGATAACATGGACAAGGGCTGACAACACAGTTCCTTGATTGAAGGGAGACCTCAAAAGTGAAACCTAGGATGTTGCTTTTCATCGCAGTCTTGGTGGTCTTGGCAGTCCCGATGAATACACAATTGGTTCTTGCCGACCATGAAGCTACCAACGTATCTTATATAAGCATTGACGGAGATCGCTTTTACAACTGGGATTTCCAGGATGACCAGGAGGTCTCCGCTAGTAATGTCGATTGGCCAGTTACGATGGTGTTTTGGAACGACGCTGAAATCGACTTAGTCAAGGGCATGTACTATGGTACTCCAATTTTTGCCTCATGGATGCATGCACGGTTGATGGACAACGGTACTTGGGTATGGGATCGCGACAGGGGGACGAAGTCCATAGATTGTCCTGTACTCGCCACAGCAGACCACCTGCGACTCTACGCTGACTCGAACGACCAAATGTACAACATCAGTTGGGGGTACTACGTTCTGGGCACCACCCACCAGGATTACAACGAGTGTAACTTTTGGGGTGCACACTGGTCAGGCAAGAGCGAGAGCGCAGAAGAAAACCTTGCCGATTTTGTACAGAGTCGATATTCGGGCTGTGGTGTGTGGGTTGATCACGATTGGGCCGATTTCGCCAACGCAGAATCGTATGAATACGTCTCCTCCTCAACCGGTCCGGACCACATCAAGGATAACAATGGTCGAGCAACTGCAGTATTTATACCCAACGCGAGCGACTGGAATCCAATAGCCTGTGGTTAGTTTTGGTGACGCTAAGCGAACTGCGGAAGAGAATTGCCCGCAGGCGGTTAATGGATCTCAGCCCCGACACTTCACTGACAATAAACGATATCGGTGAGCAAGAAGCATCGCTGGTCGGTAATTTTAGTCACGGTGTTCTTATTCTTGAGCCTAGCGTCGGGCATCCTATTTGGTCGGCTAGTCCCAGCTTTAAGCTCGGACTGGCATAGAGTTCCCCATTCTGACCAAGGCAGCATGACGCTTGAGGCAGTAGCACCATCTGATCGTGTATCAGCTGTATTCCCCATAGACCTCCCGAGAGGTGCCTCTCAGGGACCTGAGCAATGGTATGTCGGCTATCTGAACATTGGTTTGGATATTGCGGAACCGCGAAGAAGGGGGTCTTTGCGTCTTACTGGTTCTACGAACGGCTTCGTATTCTTGCAGTTTCTGATTGAATCAAGGCCTTATTCTGGAGTTGAGATTCGGACTACCGAGCTGGTGAGTGGTTCCACGAGGCTGATAACGATGGATGAGGTGATCGAGCTTTCGCATGCTAACTACCTCCAAGTAAACGGCGTTCAATCTGGGCGAAATACTCTAACGGTGAGTGCTAGCGGAGATACTGACTTAATTGATGCGATCAGTGTAGGATCTGATTCGGGGATACTGCGGCTTCCAATGGCCCCAGCAGGACTCGACCTGCGGATTGAAGCATCTCCGAATACAGTTTTTCCAGTCAACACACCACGTGTGCTACCACTAAAACTGTCTACAAATGGATGGCAAATTGTGGACGTAAGGCTGTCGGGTACTGTGATTGAAGGAGACGCAGAAATCACATTCTCAGAAGAGAAGTTCGACACGGTCACTGATGCAGTAATCACCACAGCAGTGACCATTGTCCCGAAGAAGGCTGGAGTAATCCGTGTCGCACTTTCAGCACGAGGCAATATCGGGGCGGGCTACGGGGTGCTTACCATTGAGGCCGAGTGATGTGAAGGAATCTAGAGTTGCGCTGATCTTGAGACTTGCCTTGTTGTTGTTTCCCGGCGTGGGAATTGCACTGGCCTTCACTCTGTTTAGAAAAAGCGATGACTGGGTAGGGATAGGAATTGCGATAATGGTTTACACGGCGTCTTTTGTGTTAGGTTGGTCCTCGCCGAAATTGGCAAACGCCTTGCTATTGCCAATGATTATGTTCGCTAGTCTTTCCGTGGCTTTTTCAGTATTCGGCATAGACTCTTCAGACATTTTACCTGTGTTGTTTGCATTTACCCTTTCAGTTATGTATGGCGGCTTGGCATCCGTCACCTTCGCAGTTGGGTGGGTGGTGCATAGGGAAATCTGTCGCGTTCGAAGGTAGAAACTGTTGGCAACCAGCAAGAATGGCACACTTTGATATCCGAGAGATAAGGGATTTTATGGAGGTCTTGTAAGCTCCCTGAGAGCCCTGTTGTACTGTCTCCGCCGTTCTATTGTCTGAGCCTGCAGTTCCTTATCTCCGGCGCAGTATCTCTTCTCGCCTCCCCCTGAGCACGCCTGATGGTGTCACGTTCCCCAGGGCCTTGTGATAGCGCCGGTAGTTGTAGTAGCTGACGAAGGCCACGATTGCCGCCTCCAGGTCTGAGGGCAGCTCATACGGCAGTTGGTTCACGTCCCGCTTCAGAGCCTGATGGTACCGCTCCAGCTTCCCGTTGGTCTGAGGGTGGAAGGGAGCAGCCAGTATGTGCCTGATGCCCACCATGCCCAGGTAGTCCCTGAAGGCTCTGGATACATAGCCCGGGGCCGTTGTCGCTCAGCAGCCTGGTTCGGTCCGTGATTGGGACCAGGTCCATGCCCGTCCTTTCCACCGCATATCCTGGACCACCTCTATGAAGGAGTCGGATGTCAGGTCCCGCTGAAGCCTCCAGGCCAGGATGAAGCGGGAGTAGTCGTCCATGACGGTTACCAGGTAGTAGTAGCCGCAGCCGACCACCCTGAAATAGGAGGCGTCGGTGGCCCACATCTGGTGGGGACCTGTGGTCTTCCGGTGGTACTCCTTGCCCGCGGCCAGCCTCATCTCAGGCCTCTTCACCAGTCCCTCTCTCCGCAGGATGCGATAGACCGTAGACTCCGATACCGAGAACCCCATGTTGTCGGTGACCCACGAGGCCTGCTGTCGTGGACTCAGCTCCGGCATCTCTATGGCTGCCGACAGAATGTAGTCGACTTCCTGGGAGGTCATTCTGTTCCATGCGGGCCTGCCTCCTCCCGCATCATTCTCCAGTCCTCGCTGCTCACTCCGCCTTAGCCACCGGTAGTAGGTGCTCCTGGGCACTCCAAGCTCTCTGAGGACCTTACGCTTCGGCATGGAAGACGAGGTTACCTTGACGAGGACCTCTGCCTTCTCCACGGCGCTCATCCTCTGGTACCGGCGTCTTCGAGGAGTATCGGTATAGCTGTTTTTTTCAGACGGTGTCCCTCCAGGGACAGCTCCGCCACCAACTGCTTCAGCTCTACGTTCTCTCTCCTGAGCGCCTGTACCTCCTGCTGCGTGGCGTCCCGCACCATGTCGCGGGTCAACCTCTCCCTCCCAGCCTCCATGAACTCCTTCGTCCATGCATAGTAGGAGTGTGGCTTGATCCCCTCCCGCCTGCACAGGTCACTCACTGTGACCTCCCGGCGGAATCCCTCCAACACGATACGGATCTTCTCCTCCGGTGTGTACTTGCGCCGACTAGCAGCCTTCACCATGCGCACGAAAGACCGGGTCTCCTCCGTCCGCTCCTCTGCGGCAACTGCTTTGGCTGTCTCTGTCTGGGACATTGTTGCTCCTCTCTCTGAAGTACTCTACCTCATCCAGAGAGCCAACCTAACCTCAAACCTCTCGGGTTTTTCTACCCCCTCAGCTGTCCCATTATCGCTGACAACCTACAGACACCCTTTACAACTGCCACTGTTCTCAGTGGGAAGGTCATCTTTCGAAATCGACAGACTTACAGATACTGGCAAAAGTGTAGCGGGTGGTGTGGCTCGTTCGATCATCAGCTCGACTAGACGAGCCAATTGCCTTTTGAACAAAAGTAGCGTTGTAGGTACAAGGCCTTTATAGGATGCTGGAGCGAGCAGTCTTCGATCTGGAACCCATCAACCTGAGCTAAAGCAAATAGAACAGCCTCTCGACCCTACCGCTAGCTGCGCCGGAGGTCCTCCGCCATGAGTCCCCGAACCAGCCTACCCCAGCAGGCAACTGAGCCGTCCGTCTTCACTCCACAGGTGTGGACCCCCCCCCGCGCTGACGGAGCGGAATTCCCCAAAGGGCGGTGTGGCTTGGCGCTCCGAGGAATCCCAGCCCCAACAGGCAACCGAGCCGTCCACCATGACCCCGCAATTATATCCGGATCCCGCGCTGACGGAGGCGAATATCCCCGCTGGAGGCATGTTTTGACCTTCGAAATCAGACCCCCAGCAGGTGACTGATCCATCCGTGGTTACCCCACAGGTGTGGGAGGACCCGGCGCTGACCGAGGCAAACTTCACCTCCCGATGCGCGACTTGGCCGAACCCCACAGCGCCCCAGCAGACCACTAAGCCATCGGGTTTTACCCCGCATGCGTGGCTTTTCCCGGCGCTGACGACGGTAAACCTCCCCTCCGGTTGCACGGCTTGGCCGGACCCCACGTCTCCCCAACATACCACTAAGCCGCCGGGCCTTACCCCACATGCGTGTCTTCTTCCGGCACTGAGAATGTGAACTCCCCTTCGGGCGGCGTGGCTTGGCCCCACTCGTCGTCGCCCCAGCAGGCTACGGCGCCGTCGGTCCTCACCCCGCAGGTGTATTCGTAACCGGCGCTGATCGAGGCGAACTCCACCTCCGGCGGCGTGGTTTGGCCCCACTCGTTATATCCCCAGCAGTCTATGGAGCCATCGGCCTTCAAGCCGCAGTTATGAAAACCCCCAGCGCTGACGTAGGAGAACTCTCCCTCCGGCGACGTGGTTTGGCCGGCATCGTTCTGGCCCCAGCAGACTACGGATTCGTCGGTCCTCACCGCGCAGGCGTGGGCAAATCCGGCGCTGACCGAGGAGAAGTCACCTCCGGGCGGCGTGGCTTGTCCGCGCTCGTCATGGCCCCAGCATGCGGCGGCGCTATCGTCCAAGATCCCACAGGTGTGGCTGCTCCCCGCGCTTACGGAAACGAACTTCCAACTGGGCGGCGTGGCTTTCCCGTGCTCGTTGTCGCCCCAGCAGGCGACGGAGCCATCGGTCCTCACCCCGCAGGTGTGCCACTCCCCGGCGCTTACTGAGGCGAACTTCCCTTCGGGCGGCGTGGCTTTCCCGTGCTCGTTGTCGCCCCAGCAGGCGACGGAGCCATCAGTCTTTAGCCCGCAGGTGTGGGAGGCCCCGGCGCTGACGGAGGAGAACTCTCCCACTGGCGGCGTGGCTCGGCCGACATTATCGCTACCCCAGCAGGCGACGGCGCCATTGGCTCTCACCCCGCATGTGTGCCACGCCCCGGCGCTGACGGAGGTGAATTCGCCCTCAGGCGGCGAGGACTCGCCGCTAGTATCGCTACCCCAGCAGGCGACGGCGCCATTGGCTCTCACCCCGCATTTGTGCCTATGCCCGGCACTGACGGAGGTGAACTCCCCCTCGGGCGGCGAGGAGTAGCTGTCAGTACCGCTACCCCAGCAGACGACGGAGCCGTCGATCCTAACCCCGCATGTGTGTCTAGGCCCGGCGCTGACGGAGGCAAAATCCCCCTCGTGCGGTGCTGCTCGCCAGTACCGGTTGCCGCCCCAGCAGGCCACGGAGCCGTTGGCTCTCACCCCGCAGGTATGTTCAGGCCCGGCGCTGACGGAGGTGAATTCGCCTCCCCTTTTTGCAGCGGGTTCAGGCGGGCCGATATGGGTCATTGTTTCGCCGGCCTCTACTGTGGCTGAGGGAACGCCGCCAGCTTGGCCAAATCTGTCGTAGCCCCAGCATACCACAGATTCGTCGGTTCTCACACCGCAGGTGTGCCGATCCCCGGCGCTGATGGAGATGAAGGCGTCTTCAGGCGGTGTGGCCTGACCTGCCCGCCCTCCTCCCGGGTTCTTGTTGGAACCCCAGCAGGCTACGGAGCCGTCGGTTCTAACCCCGCAGGTGTGCCGATCCCCGGCGCTGACGATGGTGAACTCACCCTCCGGCGGCGAGGATTGGCCTCTAGAATCATTGCCCCAGCACGCAACGGTACCGTCGGTCCTTATCCCGCAGGTGTGGTCCTCGCCGGCGGCGTGGCCTTGCCTAGATGCTTCTGACCCCAGCAGGCGACGGATCCATCGACACGCACCCCGCACGTGTGATATCGCCCGGCGCTGACGGAGGTGAACTGCCCCTCCGGTGTCGTGGATTGGCCATAAGCGTCGTAGCCCCAGCAGGCGACGGATCCATCGACACGCACCCCGCACGTGTGGGCATTTCCGGCGCTGACGGAGGCAAATTTCCCCTTGGGAGGTGAGGATCTCCCACTTTCGTCGTAGCCCCAGCAGGCTACGGAGCCGTCGGTTCTAACCCCGCAGGTGTGCCACTTCCCGGCGCCCACCGAGGCGAACTTCCCCCTAGCAGCCCGTCCGAGGATTAGCTAACTGTGGTTGCGGGTCAGCGACAATGGATCGCGACAACTAATTGTGCCGGTTGCCCCGGTCAGCCCCCAGACAGCTTTGCGAATATCGCTGTGCTCACTACCTCGGCAAGAGTTCCTGATGCGTTGGGCTGGCCCATGGACCCGTGCTTTCCTGTGCAGATTGACCCCAAAGCGGAACAATTTGAGCAGGTTGTGGCCGGTGCAGATCAGCGACCATTCGCCGTTCACCTTCTCCAGTCCCCGCAACAGGAACTGCCGGAATCCCCGGCCCTGCTTGATCTGGCCGAATACCGGCTCCACAGTTTGCATCCGCAAAGCGTAGCGCTGCCGACCCCGCCTGGTCTGTAACTTCCGTCGCATCCGGTCCCTGGGAGACAGATGGCTGGGTATGCGACCTCGGGGCGCCGGTGGCACAACCCGGCCGTGGCGGGTCTGCTCCGGCGCGACGAACGGGTCCACGCCCAGAGCATAAAGCTCATCGACTGCCTTTGCCGAGTAGTAGCCGGCATCGGCGGATACTTCCCTGGGGACTGCACCGACGTTGTCGATGGTCTCCTCCATCATCGCCGCAGCCTGTTGCTTATCCGAAGTCTGGTTGGTGGCCCGCGCCGCCACGATCACCTGGTGAACGCTGTCCACCACCGCCTGACAGTTGTACGCTTGCAGGAAGTCCTTCCCCCCAGGCGCGGGGATGATGCGCGACTCGGTGTCGGTGAAGTTACGCTGGGCCTTGTCGTCGGGCACACCCGGGCGCTTACCACCTTCGGCCTCGGCCTGTTCGGCAGCCGCCTGCGCCTCGGCTTCCAGCGCCGCCATGGCTTCCCGTATCTTCTCCAACCGACCCTCTCGAAAGGCCAACTCCTCCGGCAACTCATCTCCACGCTTGTCTTTGCCGTACCGCCGGTCTTCCTCATCATCCGCTGCCTGGGCCTGTCGCAACAACTCCGCCACCTCCGACGCCAACTGCGCTTCCCTCTCCTTCATGCGTCCATAACTCATCGCCTTATGCTTCGATGCGTTGGCCTTGACCTTCGTGCCGTCCAGCGCCACGTGCCCCAGCTTCACCAGCCCCGCCTGCTGGCACAACGCCAGTACCTGTATGAACAGGTCCGACAACGCATCCAGATTGTCCTTGCGAAAGTCGGATATGGTCCGGAAGTCCGGTGTGTTGTTCGCCGCCAACACCCTGAAGGCGATGTCCTCGTGGAGACGCTGGGCGATGCGGCGTGAGGACGCCACCCCCACGCAGTAGCCATACAGCAACACCTTGACCATCATCCGTGGATGATACGGCGGCCCGCCACGCCGTTCCCGCTCGTAGCGAGCGGTGATCTCCGACATGTCCAACTGGTCCACCACGTCGGATATGAAGTAGGTCAGATGGTCGTCAGGCAGCCACTCCTGCAACGCCGCTGGTAACAGCAACTGCTGGTCGGGTTCGTAGGGAAGGTAGGTCTTGCTCATCAACAACTCCCCGCTACTGGACTGGCCCTATCATACACTCAACCACTCGCCAACCGTGTTTCTCGGACGGGCTCCTAGTGTCCTGTATCCGTAGTTCCTCGCATTATTCGAGGGCTTTCTGAAAGGACAGAGAATCGGATTCTTGCTCAAACCAGGGTAGTGGATCAGCATCGATCACCCCTTTATTTGCCAATGTACTTTGGTTACACCACACTAGTCTTCAGGTGGGTGACCTCCTCTCAAGTTCAGTATGTTCCCCTTCAAGTAACATCCTACCTGAGAGTGTCACTCATGTTTCATAACATAAGATCATGGGATTGACCGGTTATTGACATGCTCGCGGGGCCTGACTAAGATACTAGCATCTCGTTTTGGATTGCCCATTGAGCCTGAAGGCTGCAAATATGGGAAATCCCGGTTTAATAACATCCCAAACCATTCGTTGCAAGTATGATTAGAGGAAGACTATGAATTCCATTAGAACACGGTCGATGTTTCCCAAGTTCTGGCTCCTAATGTTAGCAACTATATCCGCTTTGCTTATGGTGGTCCTGTTTTTCCCGAAAGGGACGGCAGACGCATATAACAGTGTGTCTTGTGGCTCAGAGTTTGTGCATTGGGACGGCAGTGAGGCTGATTTTCATTGGTCTGATCCTCCTACTAATGGCCAAGAGATAACAGAGGGGTGGTGGCGATCAGAGATCATCTACGCAAGTGTAGTATGGGAGGATGCAGGGACTGATTTCAAGTTTCCCCTCAATGCCACTGACAACCAATGGTACAAACGTACGAGAAACACCTTGTCAGAAATCGCCATAACTACAAGAGAATACACCGTTCCAAGTTGCCATTTGGACTTGACTAGAGCATATTTCAATACAAGATACAGTTTTGCCATCTGTGATCCTTGTAATAGCGGGACGTTTGATGTCCGGACAGTTGCCATACACGAGTTCGGTCATTGGCTCACCTTGAACCATATACCCACCTGGAAAGTTTGGGATAACGATTGCGCCATGTGGGATGGTTGGCGCGGAACTAATCATGGACTGTGTGGTCACGATGAAGCCGGTATACAGGAGATATATGGAGCCTCTTGAGAGTCCAAAATCGGCAAGGCTTAGGCTTAGTTCAATAAACTCTCAATTAGGTAGGGCATGGTGAAGATGATGAAATTCGGAACATTTTTGCTCATGGGCATATGCCTGTTACTCTTCTTCCCTGGTTGTTCTGGAGCAGGGGCTAGTGAAGATCCCGGTGAAGACCGCATTGTGGTTGAAGTTTCAGGTTTGACTCCTAGTTGGAACCTCGACCAAATGGTCGCCCAATCAGATGCGATAGTCATAGGGAGGGTCTCCCGGGAACTTGGCTCGAAAGAGTTTCCTGAGCTCCTGGGAGGGGGAGAGGAATCTCGTTTCGCATGGAGCTTTCTGGACTACGAGCTCGAAGTTGAAACTGTATTGAAACCCCAATCATTGCAATCCGACGTAGTGGCATTGATGATCGGCGCTGGGATTGTGCCTGCCAGGGAAGGAATAGAAGTTACTTCCAACTTCGAAGAACCGGAACTGGCAGTTGGCGAACGCATTCTTGTGTTTCTTGAAAAAATACCTGATGAAGAATCCCCGGGTGTTCCCATCGTCGTTCCCAGTGGGTTTGACAGAGAGCGATACTATCTAGTGATTTTGTCTTCAAACTACTCCAAACTGGTCCCTGAAGGTGACCTCTGGCGTGACGTCAGGAGCAGTAAAGTGGTCTCTTCTCAGGACATCCAACAAAAGGTAGTACGGTAACCAGAGTAACGGTTCAGACCCTGTGTTCCGCCAATGTCAGCATGATGACGCTGTTCTAAGGAATCTCTGAATAACAGGACATCAGCCGGGTTTAAGTTGACTGTGCCTGTTTTGCGGAAATGTTCCGCCACAGATGGGGCGTCATAGGGACATTGGTGGCCTTGTACCGGCCCCACCAGGGGTCTCCAGCCGGAGTTGAGCCCACTGCTCCCACTTCAGGCCGCCAATCGGCTCTCGGCGGTCAACAAGTTACCCAATCCCAACAGCAGCGCCAGACGTTGGGTGTTCTTGGCCAGACCCCGGTAGCGGACTTTGGCATAACCGAACAGCTGCTTCACCTTCAGGAAGGGATGCTCCACTTTGGCCCTAATGGATGCCTTGCGCTTCTCCGTCAAGGCAGCATTACTCCCCGGATCCAGTTGCCGCCGCCGCCCCGGCTTCATAGCCACCTGCCAATCCAACGCCAACTCCCGATTCTCCCACCTTTTCTCGACTCCCACGTACCCAGCATCCCCCCATACCTGCGACTCTCCGCCGTGCAGCAACCGGTGGGCTTCGGTCACGTCATGCACGTTGGCCGGGGTCGTCGCTAAGCTGTGCACCACACCCGTATCCGCATCCACCCCTATATGCACTTTCATCCCAAAGTGATATTGGTTCCCCTTCTTGGTCTGGCGCATCTCAGGGTCTCGCGCCCCAGCCCGGTTCTTGGTGGAAGACGGCGCTTCTATGATGGTGGCATCCACTATGGTCCCTTCCCTCAGCCGCAGTCCCCGGGACTCCAGATAACCTTTGATCTCCTCAAACAGACCCTCCCCCAACTCATGCTTCTCCAGGATATGACGGAAGTGCAGTATCGTGCTCTCGTCTGGCAGCGCCTCCGACAGCCGCAGTCCCACGAACCGCCGCACCGACTCCGCCTCGTAGAGCAGAGCCTCCATCCCAGGATCGCTGAGATTGTAGAACAACTGCACGCAGTGAACTCTCAGCATCACCGACAAATCATATGGCTGACGCCCTCGACCAGCTTTAGGGTAATACGGGCGGATACGCTCCTCCAGACGCTGCCAGGGAATCAGACCATCCATCCGTTCCAGAAATACCTCCCGACGGGTCCTCCGCTTCTTGCTCTCGTATTCCACGTCTGCAAATGTCGGCTGCTCCATCATCTCTTCACTCCTCCATCACCATTGTTTGCTCACCTCTATTATAATGCCTCAACCCACAGACTTATTCAGAGATTCCCTAGATGTAGAACCTCCAAACGAGGTATATGGTTGGCTAAACAATAACGCGGAACCCGGAGACCTACAGGCGTTAAGGGATTCGGCCTGTCTTAGAATGGCAGGCCGGTATCTTCGGCCAGACCAAGTTTTTTGGGGGAAGCATCCGTTCGGCAAGTTTCGCATCCAACTGGGAGCTGATTTCCGGTCGTTTCAGAAGCTGCTCCAGATTCTAGGCATCAAAGAAGAACCAGATCACTGTGACGCACTCGAAGTACTAAAGGAAGTTTCGCGGGCAGTTGGCAATAGCCCGTTGAATGAAGATGACTCTAACGTAGTGACTCAATGCTGGATCATTCTGTCCGAAGCACTTCAAAGAGACGAGATTAGTGGCGCAAGTGTAGGAGATGACCTATACGATACCCAATGTGTTCTGAACAAGGAGGGGAGGTTATACAGGCCCTCTTGGATGTTCTTTGAGGACCGTCCTGGCCTAGCCGACAAATTTCCTGAAGTTAAAGGAAATTGCATAGCACGTATGGAACGGGTATGGACTGCCATGGAAGCCTCTGGTGTCAGGCCTCTTTCTGAAGTGCTCCAGGCAAGCATGGACAAACCAGTTGATCCTCGCGAAGACGAAAACATAATGGAACGCGTTCGACAACGAAGCGGTCTCATAAGGACGATATTGGATGCGACGTTGAGCAGGGGGCAATTGAGGCGCAATACTACCCCGCTTGATGAGGTACGCTTCCTGGTTGCCGAAGAACTGTCTGTGAAATGGCGACTCCAAGACCTAACTTTCGGCTGCAAGTGGGATTTCACAGAGCCCGAACCTGCGCAGGCGTACTTTAGTGTTGAAGAGACAGCACTTTATTTCGCCTTTCCACAGAATGGCACCCCGTACCCTTGGCCGGCGATTGCCCGAGAATTGACTCAGGCAATCGCTCCAGGGGAGGAGACAGCTTCCATCTCTCCAGGACTTAAGACCATCCTTGAGGCCTCTACTTACCAGGAGGCGGAGGCACAACTCATTGATTTAGGAATCGCCTCTGTTCAAGCACTGCCGAATGAACAGAGCTTTGGGGATTCGGCAGAGTCTTTCGATGTTAAGCCGAGTTCCGAATTTTTCGACGAGATCACACCAGCAATGGATGGAGAGGGCCAATCTGGCGATGTCACTCAAGGTGCACCTTTAGGGCAGAATCCATCGCAAGACCAGGATGAAAGTGAAAAATCATTCGCTGAACTATTCTACGCGTCCCAAACAATCGAACCATCAAGGACGCCAGATAATCCGGTGGTGCTTCCTGGAGGCGGTCCGAAAACTGACCAATCAGCCAGAATGCATACCTCTCGTTCCGCTCAATTAGGCCGGAATGAGGCCCATGTTCCGAGAATAGTCACGAGGTCTGAGTTGGGACCAGAGGGTAAGGCCTTAGAAGATGAGTTCAGAAGCATGGTTCACGGCGATTATGGAAAAAGGTGCCAGATCTGCAGTCGGACGTTTAAGAAGACTGACGGTGAGCCTCAGGTATTTGTAGTTCATGTAGTGGAACCCAGGAAAGACCATCGGACGAATCACTTTGGCGATCTCTTGGGGCTGTGTGGGTGGCACTACGCTTTGATCCGGTATGGCGAGTGGGCACTGATTTATCCTGAAACTGATGAGGCGTTCGAAAAGTCGAAAGGGTCCGAAGGTTGGGATCAAATGCGATCCTACATATCTGGCGCAGAGCAGCTAACAGACGAACTGAACAACCCCTACATCTGTCTGCCAGTCAGGTTCTCGAATGTGTATCGGGAATGGAGGCCCGACCCGGAGACCATTCGCGAAACAATTCGATACAGTATTCCTCACTGGAAATACCTTTGTGAGCTACTATGGGCGTAGGTGAGTTCTTATGGCAAAGATAGAGCCAAATACGAGGGTGAGATACAGATCGGAGCCGTCTGTCTCCGGATGGGTCATCAGCATTGTTGGCGAAAACGCGAGGGTCTTCGTGGATGGCTCTGACAAGCTGATCCCACTGGATGAACTCGAGCCATCTATGGTCCTGGCTGAGATGCCTCCCAACCAATTCAGGGTTGCTCTAACACGACGAAGGCTGGAGCACCCCGTAACTGATCAGTTTCTGTCATACAGAGCATCCAAGACTAGACTTCTTTACCACCAGTTCCTTCCAGTGAAGAAGATGTTGGAGTCGCCGGACCAACGTCTACTAATTGCAGATGAGGTAGGGACCGGTAAGACGATAGAGGCAGGCTTAATCTGGGCCGAATTAGAGTCTAGGGAATCTCTGAATAAGTCTGTGGGTTGAGGCATTATAATAGAGGTGAGCAAACAATGGTGATGGAGGAGTGAAGAGATGATGGAGCAGCCGACATTTGCAGACGTGGAATACGAGAGCAAGAAGCGGAGGACCCGTCGGGAGGTATTTCTGGAACGGATGGATGGTCTGATTCCCTGGCAGCGTCTGGAGGAGCGTATCCGCCCGTATTACCCTAAAGCTGGTCGAGGGCGTCAGCCATATGATTTGTCGGTGATGCTGAGAGTTCACTGCGTGCAGTTGTTCTACAATCTCAGCGATCCTGGGATGGAGGCTCTGCTCTACGAGGCGGAGTCGGTGCGGCGGTTCGTGGGACTGCGGCTGTCGGAGGCGCTGCCAGACGAGAGCACGATACTGCACTTCCGTCATATCCTGGAGAAGCATGAGTTGGGGGAGGGTCTGTTTGAGGAGATCAAAGGTTATCTGGAGTCCCGGGGACTGCGGCTGAGGGAAGGGACCATAGTGGATGCCACCATCATAGAAGCGCCGTCGTCCACCAAGAACCGGGCTGGGGCGCGAGACCCTGAGATGCGCCAGACCAAGAAGGGGAACCAATATCACTTTGGGATGAAAGTGCATATAGGGGTGGATGCGGATACGGGTGTGGTGCACAGCTTAGCGACGACCCCGGCCAACGTGCATGACGTGACCGAAGCCCACCGGTTGCTGCACGGCGGAGAGTCGCAGGTATGGGGGGATGCTGGGTACGTGGGAGTCGAGAAAAGGTGGGAGAATCGGGAGTTGGCGTTGGATTGGCAGGTGGCTATGAAGCCGGGGCGGCGGCGGCAACTGGATCCGGGGAGTAATGCTGCCTTGACGGAGAAGCGCAAGGCATCCATTAGGGCCAAAGTGGAGCATCCCTTCCTGAAGGTGAAGCAGCTGTTCGGTTATGCCAAAGTCCGCTACCGGGGTCTGGCCAAGAACACCCAACGTCTGGCGCTGCTGTTGGGATTGGGTAACTTGTTGACCGCCGAGAGCCGATTGGCGGCCTGAAGTGGGAGCAGTGGGCTCAACTCCGGCTGGAGACCCCTGGTGGGGCCGGTACAAGGCCACCAATGTCCCTATGACGCCCCATCTGTGGCGGAACATTTCCGCAAAACAGGCACAGTCAACTTAAACCCGGCTGATGTCCTGTTATTCAGAGATTCCCTAGCTCTGCACAAGGACTGGAGAACGTTTGGATAGTCTGTCCCAAGACCCTTGTAGGAAAGTGGCGGGACGAGATGTTGCAGCGATTCAATTTTCGCCTTGAAATACTATCCTCCGAGGGCTATCGGCAAGCCCTGGTATCGTTGGAGCGAGACGGAGTTCTGCCTCCAAGATTTGCCAAGTCTATTGTCAACTTAGAATTAGTCCGCATGGAGGACTACGCAGCGCGATTGGGTGATTCATCAATTTCATGGGACCTAGCCATCTTCGACGAAGCCCATCATTTGCGAAATACAGACACGCTTTCTTACTCCTTGGCTCAGCTTATCTGCGAGCGGTCAAAAGCGGCGGTCTTTCTAACCGCCACCCCGCTTCAGACGAATTTGGAAGACATTGTGCATCTGATGGAAGCCTTAGGTGTGGACGTAGCGGAGGACCCGAGGCTGCTTGAAGAACAGTTGCGCTGGGACATGCAACTAAACGACTGGATACGACTCATCAGACGCCAACCACTAGGGTGGAAACAGGAAACAGAGCGGTCCCTAAGACTTCTAGAATCGAGCGGAGGACGAAGTCGTCTAGGTTGGGACGGTTTTCAGCGACTTGTAGCAGAATCAGATCTGGAAGACAGAGGCCAACGGACGGTCATAGTGGAAGCAGCACGCGATCTGCAGGCTCTGAGTCCTTACATGACAAGAACCCTTCGCTCAGATGTGGACGAGAGCAGACCAACAAGGGAAGCAATTACTAGGATCGTGCAGTTCAGCTCCGAAGAAGAGCTATTTTACAGGGGAGTTTACGAAGTCTGTATTGCTCGCGCAGTAGTTGGTGGAATGCCTCCGGGATTCGTGACACAGATGCCGGAACGCCGGACTGCAAGTTGCGTGCCCGCTGTAGCTTCAGAGATACTGAAGTCTGCTAAGGAGAACGAAGACGAAGAGCATGAAGCCCGATTCACTCGTAAGGAAATTGCCCATCTGGCACCGCTCGCTAGAGCCGCATTGGGGTCTGGAGATAAGAAACTTGAAGCTCTGAACGAGATTCTTGTACACGCGTTTGGCGACTTGAAGTCGGACCGAGTGATGATATTTTCGACTTTCAGGGGAACCCTAAACTATCTTGCTGAGAAACTACGGGCAAGGGGATATTCTCTGAATCTAATGTATGGGCCAACTCCCGCCAGGGATGAAGATTGCCGTCCCGGAGAAAAGAGCAGGGAGAGAATCGCTGCCGAGTTTAGGCGTGGCGAGTTTCAGATACTGCTAGCTAGCGAAGTAGCCGGGGAAGGGTTGGATTTTGACCACTGCCACATTGTTGTAAACTATGATCTTCCCTGGAACCCAATGCGCGTTGAGCAGAGAATCGGGAGATGTGACCGCATTGGTCAAGCCTCCGACAAGGTATACATTGGAAATCTCGCCAGTTCCGGCACGATTGAATCCAGAATCTTATCGCGGCTCTATGAGAGGCTGGGAATATTTGAGCGCGCCTTGGGCGATCTCGAAGTTGTGCTGGGTGAAGAAATTGCCTCATTCGAGAAAGACCTGTTCAGACGAGACCTTACAGATGAACAGCAAGTGGAGCGCCTTGAGAGAATAGCACAGTCAATAGATAACAACGCACAAAACAGAGAATTGATATCCCAGTCCAACGTTATTTCCATACAGGGTCGCCAGTTGATCGATTCTGAACAGGAGGACATTAGAGAAGCTGAGACCAGATTCTTGTCCCCGGAGGAACTGTCGGAATTCGTGTATGCTTCAATAGAAAGCCACATGCCGGGAATCATGAAGAGAGCTTCAGGAAGTACGGAGTTCGAGCTCGTGAAGAGCGAAAGTCTTCAGGATGCCCTCAGGGCACTACTGGCATCGTACCCAACTACCCACTACGCGCGGACCGAGATAAATAGATTTCGTAATCGGCTCATTCAGGGTGGCCTCGTTAAGGCTACGTTCTCTGGGGACAAGGAGGGAATGGAATTTGTTCACACGCGTCATCCACTGCTGCTATTGGCGAGACACCTTGAAAGGGAACCACTCTCCAACACGCCTTGGTCTGTGGCCGAAGTTCCATCGCATATGTTGACTAAGCCCACTACGCTGGTATGGGCTATAGGCTCGCTTGAAGGTTACACCAACAAAGTAGATCTCCTATGTGCCGCAGTAGACTGTGAGACTTCCAAAGCAAGTCCAATCTCGGTCGACCTAGCTCAACAGTTGATGAGAGAAATGACGACCTCTCGCCATGGGGACATGACGGCGAACGTAGACGTGGAAGCTATCCAAGGAGAGGCAGAGAGGATTCTGCTGGATCAGTTCAAGGGTGTTGCAACTGCCTTCGGTTCGCGGGATCAGCTTTTGGTAGAAAAGGCAAAGCGGGCTGCCCGGTCCCACGCCGACCGTCAAATCACCAGGAATGAACGCCAGTTATCCAAGAGCGAACTCAACATCAATCTGCGAAACATGTATCGCGGCTGGAACCGTAGGATAGAAGACGAGACTCAGTCCAAGCTAACGGAAATAGAGAGTAGAAGCGGAGTTCGTTCATCTCTGGAAACTATTGGGATGGCCATCCTGTATCCAGATTTTCCCGAATCACAAAAGACTTCACTGGAGTCACGCCCGGCCAAGCTAAGCCTGGAAGAGGTTATTGAGGAGAACTTTAAGGACGTTCCAGATGAAGAATGGGATAAGTTGCCCTCTGACTTGACTGATCGACTCGACTTCTATTTGTACGGCACCGAGCGTTAGATGGCAACGGTATTCGTCGACGCTGTGTACCTCATAGCAATTGCGAGGCCGAACGATCAATGGAACGTCTCGGCGGTTGCTGCTCGGGAAGGGTTGGCAGAAGCATCGTTAATCACAACCGATGAGGTTCTCACTGAGTTTCTGGCAGCTTTGGCTGAAGGCGGACCGGGACTCCGCTCTCGCGCAGCCTCAGCAGTGCGGTCAATGCTGGAAAACTCAGACACCCACGTTATACCTCAATCACGTGAGTCATTCAAAAATGGGCTGCAGCGTTATGAGCGTAGACTGGACAAGGGATATAGCCTGCAGGATTGTATTTCCATGAACGTCATGGAGACTGAGGGCATTTCTCACATACTCACGACCGACCATCACTTTGAACAAGAAGGATTCACAATTCTGATGAAGCGCAGAAACTAAGCCCACTTACCGAACTCACGACTTAATTCTATTCCTTCCACCGCGTCCCGCGGACTATCCAGACGAGATTGTCAGGTCATCAGGTGGTAGCAACCAGCAAAACTGGGACTGCGATAATCTCACCCGGACCCCCTCGGCTCGGGCCTGATCTCAATTGGAACCGACGCAATGCCCTCAAAGTGATCTGTCGACTCGTTCTCGAGGCGGCCCGCTCGAGAAGGTTCGAACCACATAAGCTTCGTCAGCAATTGTCGCCGTCAACTGACTTCAAGTCCCACTCCCCACGTATACCTAAGCTTTTTGTGTCGATTGGATAACCGATATCCTCGCCCAGGAGGTCACGCGGGGTATGCGGGAGGCGGCTTCACGGGGCTTCTGGGTCACTGGCTATGCCCCCTACGGCTACAAAAGAGTCTATGTCCAGGACGGGGCCAAGAAGCGCCCCAAGCTGGAGCTGGACCAGCCCGCAGACGCCGTGGTCCGCCGCATCTTCGACATGGTGCTCCAGGGCAAGAGCATCCTCGACGTGACCAAGACCCTCAACGCCGAGGGCATCCCCACCACCAACGGCAAGAAGTGGCTCAAGACCACTATCCACACCATGCTGGACAACGAGGTGTACACCGGCGCTCTGGTCTGGGGCACCAAGGCCAAGGACGCAGCGCCGCCGGTCAGGGTCGAGGACGCATTCCCCGCCATCGTCAGCAAGCGGGAGTTCCGGCAGGCCAAGAAGATGTTGGGGTCCCGCGCCCCCCAGAAGATGAACCCCCGCCGGGCTTCCAGCCCCTACTTGCTCAGCGGCCTGCTCAGGTGCGAGACCTGCGGCAAGGCCATGACCGCTGCCGAGGCCAAGAGCGGCAAGTACAGCTACTACGTCTGCCACTCCTTGCTCAAGCGGGGTAAGGGCACCTGCGAGACCCCCAGGCTCAACGCCAAGAGCTTCGAGAAGCTCATCGTCGATGAGATTCGGGCCAACGTCCTCACCGAGTCCAACATCAGAGACCTGGTGAAGCTGCTGGACGAAGAGATGGACGGGGTGGCTGCCGAGCAGCGGGAGCGGCTGGAGACCATCGAGGAGGAGCTTGAGGAGGTCAAGCGGAGACTGAGCCGCATCTGGCAGGTAATCGAGACCACTGACATCGAGATGGCCGACGCCTCGGAGCGCATCAAGGAGCACCGGGAGCGCAAGGAGAGGCTGGAGATCGCCGCAGAGGAAGCGAGAGGTCTGCTGGCGGAGCGGCGGCAGTTCCTGGACAGCGCCGACACCATTGCCACCTTCGCCGAGGAGATGAGCGAGTTCCTGAAGACCAGCGAGTTGACCGAGACCAGGGCCTTCGTCCATTCCTTCATCAAGGAGATAGCGGTGAAGCCCGGTAAGGCCGCCATCGTCTACTCTATACCTACGCCGGAGGACTCTCCAATAGGGGGAGCGGACGCCGCAGAGATAGCCCTAAATGGGCGAGTTCGCAGTTCGGTACGTCATGGTGGGCCGGGCTTGACAAAATCAAGAACCGAGGCCGATTCCGAGGTCACACCGTCGTTCGGCATGGGTATGGTGTACGTCAGAACGGCCTCGTCTCCGTTGACCTCGATTGCTTCCACGAAATTGCGGATGAGCGCCTTCCGCTCGGGGATCGTCCCGTCCTTCAGGAAGTCCCGGAAGTCCGCAACGTACCGCGTGATCTCCTCGGTGTTGGGCAACTCCACTCGCCTCTGCTCAAGCTGGGTCTCGGCGTCCTCTCTCGCAGCCTCCAGCTGCTCCTCACGGTGCCTCAGAGACATGATGCGGGGCGACAGGACCTCCAACGTCAACTCGCTGGTCTCAATGGCCTCGTAGAGCTTCTCAAGCCGCTTCCTCACGTCGGATAGCTCGGCCTCGACGACCTCCAGCCTGCCGGACAGCTCTCCGGCCATGGCGTCAATCTCCTCGGCCACCAGCGTCACCAACGCCACGATGGTCTCCTCGTTCAGAATCCGCTCCCTGATCTTCTCCACCACGAACGTCTCCAGCCTGGGGGCGTTCAGGTAGCGGGCGCTGCACGTCCCGGCTCCCTCCCTGAACAGGGTGCCGCAGATGTAGTAGGCGAACTGGCCGCTCTTGGCTCCCTGGGCCGAGTAGGGCCTGCCGCACACCCCGCACTTGAGCAGCCCGCTCAGCAGGAACTTGCTCCCCACTCTACCGGGCCTCTGCACCTTCGGGGCGCGCTCACTCATCGCCTGCTGCACGTCCTCGAACAGCTCCCTCGACACCAGCGCGGGCCACGCCCCCTCTACCCTTACAGGGTCCTGGGCCTTCTCGCCCTTGCTGTTCTTGCCCCAAACGGCGGCACCGGTGTACGCCTCGTTTCGCAGCACGTAGTGGAGCGTTCCCTTGTACCAGCGCTTGCCACGGTTGGTGATGCCCCGGTCGTTCAGCTCCTTGCATAGCTCCTTGAGGCCGCTTCCCCGCAGGGACTTCTCGAATATCTCCCGCACCACCGGGGCGGTGGCCGGGTCAACCTCAAGGGTGGGGCGCTCCTTCGCCCCGTCGCTGACCTTGACCTTCCTGTATCCGAAGGGGGCGTTCGAGCCTAGGAAGAAGCCCCGGGACGCGGCCTCCCTCATTCCCCGGACGACCTCCTGGGCCAAATTCTCGCTGTAATATTCGTCCACGCTCTCGATGATTCCCTCAAGCAGCCTGCCGGTGGCGTTGTCCTCGGCCTGCTCGGTGATGGACACCACGCGGATGCCCTTGCGCCGCAGCTGCGACTTGAAGGCTACGGCGTGCTCGCGCTTGCGGGTGAAGCGGCTGAATTTCCAGACGAGAATCACGTCGAAGGGGGCCTTGGGCTTGCCGCCCTCCTCGATCATCTCCCTGAACTGGGGCCGGTCGGCGACACGGCCGCTCTCGGCCTCGTCCACGTACTCCCGGGCCACGGAGTAGTCGTTGGCCTTGGCGTACTCCTTGAGCGCCCGTAGTTGGGCGGACACGGACAGGTCCACGTCCTGCCGGTCGCTGGACACCCTGGCGTAGAGCGCCGCCGGCGTTAGCGGCTGTAGGTGCTTCTCCTTCATGCTGTCCTCCTTCAGTCTCCCTGTGAATCTTGCTGTTCGGCATGGCGAGCGCGGAGCCTCTCGTACCGGATGGTCCTGAGCCACTCCCGCTCCTCCATGTAGTTGCGAAGGGCCTCGCGGATGAGCTCGCTCATGGTGCGGCCCTCGTCGCGCATCACGTCCTGCACCTGCTCGGCCATCTCAGGCGGCAGGGAGAAGGTGATCGTCTTGGTGTTCCTGTTGATGAGCCTGTTGGTCATAACCTGTCTTACTCTGTATCATGCGACATGTGGCAGTCTACTGTCAAGCAAGTCCTGAGGGACGTGAGTTGCAACGCGTGACCAGAATGGGTAGATAAACTGATTTAGCGCACAGAGTCTATGTTAGGAGCCTTGGTCTATGGACGGGAGCCTTGTCAGTCACCTACCTGCCCAATGAAGTCCTTGGAGGTCGTTTGTCAGCCACTCGTGTGCAAGGGCAGTTGCTGGTCTGGGCTCGTACCCATGAAGAATCCCCCAGCCGCTGTAGTATGGTTTTCCCTGTTCGATGAGTTTTTCTTGGGCTGCCTGAATTCTCTTCCGAGTATCGTCGTCGATGGTCCTCTCCTTTCGTCCCATTTCTATGAATACCCCCGAGTCGGCGATATCGTCTACCCATTCGTTCCAGTGGATGAGAACTGCCTCTTTCCGATCGTTCGGTTTGCTGGCTTCCAGTAATCTCAGTTCACCACTCATTCGAAAGGGTAGCATGTATCTCATTTGGTTCCTTTTATTGAACGCAGGGAGCCACCGTTCTACTATGCGGTTATAGATTTGCAGTGCTCCGTTGAAAATTGCATTCGTACGCTGAAGTAACCTTTCTTCAGTGTAACGCTCGAACCACATCCCTCCCCTTCTCCCCGTAGGCCATTCTTTGTCTGGCTGTGGCCAGGGATCCACAAGGATGTCTGTGCCGTTCCTAAGAAGTTCAGAGACCCGCTCTCGGAATATTTCTAATTCGGGCACCGTGAAGGAATACCCGCTGAATCCGAACGTAACGGAGCCTCTCGGGTCTCTTTCCAGATGCCGTAGCCATTTATCAATGTAGTCAATTAAGTCAGTTGGAGTATCTATGTCCCTTGCCTCGAAATGGTTCTTGCGCAAGTAGCTAGTAAAGTCATAGGCAAATTCATGGAATCCTACTGGCAATTCCAGTGCGAGTCTAAAGCTTTTGAGTTGTTCCGACAGTGACTGGGATAGTTCATCGTGAGTGATACTCCATGGCCAGACTCTAGTGACTTCTATGCCCCTCGACTTCAATCTGGGCCAGCCCTCACGATGCCCCTTATAGGGATGTCGCAGATCCTTAGGAAGTTGGACTACGGGTGCAAGTTCTTCGTCTCCTCTGTACCAACTGGTGGTGACCCATCCTGATCGTACGTCGATTCCCAGCGTCGGAACGCTTCTGCTCTTTGCCTGCATCCCCAGCGCAGGCATCAGAGGGCCAAGTCCGTCCTTCCAGTTTTCCATGGCGTTTCTGATGCTGGTGCCTATCTCCATTGCTGTGCCTGGAGGGAGTGATTCCGAGTGTTCTTCCTTAGACCAGTTATGCTTGACCTCTTCCAGTACCAGCCCGGCCATCCCTGGGTCTAAGGAGGCGAGTTTCTCCATGATCTCTCGGCCGATGTTCGGGTTTTCCGAGTTGATGGCGATGGCCAGCGGGACTATCCACCTGTCGGAGTTCAGCTCAATTTCTTCAAAGGAGATTGACCTCTCCACAATAGCCCTTGCGGCGAGCCACTCCCTGAAAATTGCCAACGTGAAGTCGAACTTGCCGCCTTCTTCCACAACGATTCGTGAGTTGGCTACAAGAGCCTGTTCGGAGGCTTTCGTTGTCACAAGTGCTTTATCGACACTTTCTCCCGAGTTGATAGAGGCCACAGCCAGAGTTTTCAAGAATTCCGTGGCATCTCCGAGGTCGCCAAGTGAGTCACCCAGCGCTTGCCGAACCATCTCGCTGACTATTTGACTCGGAGTCCTTCCCCATATGGGCATGGGCTGTCTCAGGTACGCTCCAACTATCGTTGCGAACAATGGAAGTCGGCTCCTATACTCCCGGAAAGGAATCTCAAACTGTTTGACCTCGCGTCCTGCGACTCTTGACGCTATGGAAAGAAATTCCTCCTCGCCACACTCAGGCAGGGCATAATCTTCGGCTGTGACGTTCAGGCCAGGTAACGGCCTCGTGATCATCACCGCGGACACGTTTTGGTTTGCCTCCGTGTAGGACTGCGCCTGGTTGAGCAACTGATTTGCCTTGGAGCGCCCTGTTTCATCCAGACCGTCTATGATGACCAGGACCCTCTGGGTGTAGACGGGTCCTTGTTCCCGCGTATATCCCTCAACATGATCCTTCAGGTCCCCACTGATGTTACGTGCGTTCAGAAATACAGGCAGGGGCTCGAAATGGTCCTGCAGCCGGTTTAGCAGCGCTAACTGGTATAACCGATGTGCTGCCAGCGTCTTCCCGGATCCTTGCCGCGCATTTACCGTCAGTGTTCCTGTCGTGGGGATTGTCAGTTTGTGCCCAACTGAGTGGTCCTCGGCGAGTTCGCCGGCGATATCTTCGGGAACTCCCAATGTTGCCCAGAGGCGCTTGGTATCCGCGATGCTCTCCCGGTGCTTTTGCCTCAGGTGCAGGTCGTGGTTGACCGGAGCCGGGTCCCGGTACCTCCGCAGAATCTCGTCAGTCAAGGATGCCCTGATATGGTCCGGCAGGTCGTCTACGTTCTCAATTTTCTTCCAAGTGGCGTAGTTCGACACTTTTTGGATCAGTGTCTCTGTCTCGTCGTCTCTCTCAGTTGCGGGGAGCTTGAAGGCGAGAAGTCTTCCTTGGGCCCTCATGCAGGCGCTTATTTCTTCGGCTATAGGTGGGGTGGTCGTTGAACCGATGAGCCAGATCACCATGTCCGCCCCGCTTGCGTTTCTGACGTACCGGTCGCGGGCCTCTTCGGAACTAGCAGGAGCGTCTTCGAAGGCCCAGACCTTCGCCAACGGGAAGCCGTCCACCTCTTTGATGGCCAAAGACCTGGCACGGGACATTTCCTCGTCTTCTGGATCCTGTCGGCTGCTGATAAAGACTTGGAGTGGGTCTTCACTCGGTCGGATTTGCTTTGCGTTCATCTTGCGGCGCTCTTTGGGTCATCATTTGGTCCCATTTCTCCAAGTCTTGTTTTGAGTTGTAGACCACTCCGGCTCATCTGCCCGTATCTGGAGCCAGTATCAGCGGGATAGTTCCGAGTGTGTGTCTTGGTCAGACTCTAGCCCATTATGTGGTTGCTAGATTCGGTGATTGAAACCGAACTCCCCAAGTTCCACCCTGGCATAGAGGGCTCCGGGGGTAAGGGATTGCAGTCGTTTCTTGTTCATGCTGACCTCCTTGCTCATCCCGGTTCGTTCAGGCGCGCCTCGGCCCGTTGGCGGCGCTCTCGTTTCAACCATTCCCTCTCCTCTAGGTGGAGATGGATGGCCCTCGCTCACGGTGCGACCGTCCTCCGTGACCGCCTGCTGGAGGTGCTCCGCCATCTCAGGGGGAATGGAGAGGGAGATGACCTTGGATATCTTGGGCATGGGCGCTCTCTCTTCTATTGCGTTCTTGTGTATTACAATACCCTACTCCTGATGTGAACGATAGGGCCTCCCGGCGTCAAGGAGCGCGTGCAGCCGGCGGTCCCAAAGGAATAGAATACCATGACGGACATTGCGATTGCCAAGCTCCGTTATGGGGACTTTCAGATGGCTTCTGTGCGGTACCTGCGGGCACGGTCATCAGACGCAGACATCCAGAAGACGGCACAAGGGATGGACGCATGTTCGGACTGAAGATGCTGCTCATGGTCATGGCGGCTGTGTTGGGCGCGCTGGTCGTCGTGTTGCTGGCGTGCAACGGCGGCTCGGAGACCGTGCGCCTTGCTACTGAGGGACAGTACCACCCCTTCAACTTCATCAACGACGATGGCGAGATCGATGGCCTGGAGCGAGAGGTCGGCGACGAGTTGTGCCGCCGCGCAAAGTTGGACTGCGAGTGGGCGCTCAACGAGTGGTCAGACATGATACCGGACCTGGTGGCAGGGGAGTTCGACGTCATCATCGCGGGGATGAGCATCACCGACCAGCGCGACGACACCATCGACTTCACTGAGCCGTACTACCCGCCTGCGCCCTCCGTATATCTCGCCCTTGCGGGGGCGGGCTACGAGGCCGTTCAGGGTAGGCTCGGAGCCTACGCCAATACCATCTACTCGGACTACTTCACCGAGCAAGGCATCCCGTACACCGAGTTCAGCAGCGAGGACGACCGCCTTGAGGCACTGCTAAATGGCGACATCGACGCGAGCCTGGTAGACCACGCCTACGCCGTGGAGAAGCTTGTGGAGTACGAGGGGAGGCTGGCCGTCGTCGGACCCTCGGTGCTGCTGGACCGTGGCATCGGCATGGGTGTGCGCGAGGACAGCGGTGACCTGCGAGACAAGCTGAATGAGGCCATCGCGTCGATGAAGGCGGACGGTTCCCTGAACGAGCTTATTCGCAAGTGGGTGGGCGAGGACGTCATGACTTTCTAGCGGGTCCCGGCAACCGCCTCCCACGCCGCTGAGCCCAGGGCATGTCAGGCTCCATCCTTCGCATCCTCGGTGATCACCCGTCGAGCTCCTGACCATGGGCCTAAGCCAGCGGAAGCCACGCGACCAGAACGCTGACGACCAGCAGTCCTAGCAGCCCGGCGGCGACCAAACCAAGGACGAATGCTACCCGCCTCATCCTGTCGCGCTCGACACGATCCTTTCGATAAACCTCCTCCAACCCGACGCTCCGCTCCTGCTTCAGGACAAGCTGGGCTTGAAGGAGGGCCACCTGCTTGTCCAACTCCCGAATCCGCTCCCGGGCCACGTCCAGCAGCGTACCCTGTGACTTGGCAGCCACGCCGTTGTCCAGGGGGTCGTCAAGCATCACGTATACCCGGTGCCGACTTCCGCGCTGCTCCCGTCTGACCTGGATATCCCCCGAGGCGATCCGGCGGTCCAGGGTGGACAGGGACACGGCCAGCTCCCGGCAAGCCTCGGCCTTCGTCAGCTGTCTCATACTCTTCCTCCTTTCCTCCGGTTGTTGCGGCGCATAATCACGTCAACTCGTGTCAACCCTGACACGTCAAACACCTCAGGGGCATGGCTGCGGTGAGTCCGTGGCCTGCGTTTTCGGGGTGGCCGGTTCGTGGTCTCTGCAACAAGTTGCAATCGATTTAGTCTTTTGGGGCCTGACAGCGTTAGTAGCCGTTGACCCAGCTTTGTGGACACGCCCCCTACAGGAAGTCCCGGGGACGGAGAATTGTCATTTTGCAACCAGGGCCAGTGGCGCCAGGGGCCTCCGTCCCGCAGGATGAGGCGGCGGCAGTTGCCATGAGTCTCCCAATACCCCACGCTCATCCAGGGTCTGGAGGTTGGACGTGAACAGGATGGGGCGGTGGGAACCGGAGACACCGTGCAGGAAGCCCTCCTCGGCATCGAGATTCGGGAACACGAACAGCACCAGGGGCGGCAGTCCGCCGTGGTCCCGGTTGGGCCAGCCGCTGTTGAAGTACCGGCGGTAGTTCCCCAGGCGGGTCCGCACCCGCCTGGGCGTAGTCGCCCGGCGCTCGAACTCCAGGAGATAGAAGCGCCACTGACCACGGTGCCACAGCTGGAATGAGGCGTCGGGATGCACGACGTAGTTGGTCCAGTCCCAGCGATAACCGACAGCGGAACGGGCCGTGGGCATCAGGTCCAGCAACTCGTAGTCAGGCGAACGGGCGGTCTCGGCGCTCAGGGCGGCGGCGAAGCCGGTGATGGCGTCGTGGTGCTCCATCTGGGAGGCGATGGCTCGCAGGGCGGTGCCGGCGTAGACCGGGGCTCTCGTGTTGCGGCGACGACGCTTCCTGGCGCTCCAGCGGCCCACCATCGGCCCCACGGCGGCCCGGTCCCGTTGGGCCAGGCATCTCAGCCCATCGTCGGTGAGGACGTGACGCTGCCCGTTTGCCTGCACCAGAGAATGTCCGGCCAGGGAGCTGAGGACCTGGTTGGCCCGGCGTCGTGTGACGCCGCCCATCAGCCCGGCCAGCTGGTCGGTGGTGCACAGGGGCCATGCGGCCAGCAGGTCCAAGGCGTCCTTCTCGGCGCCGGTGAGCCGGACGGCCAGGAAGGAGCTGAGCACTTCCAACGGCTCCGGCATGGCGGCCCGCAGGCGGCTAGGATAGAGGGTGTCCGGGTCCGGGGTCGGATCTCTCTCAGTGTTCGGACTGTGCCGCCGGCGCAGGTCGTCGAGTCTCTCCGCCAGCCGGTCTGTCCGGGCGATGATGTTCTCCAGGGACACGCCGGGGTCCACCTTCACCGGAAGATCGAGCTCCGTGCCGCCCCCGCACTGCTGCCAGACCACGCCTTTGTGGTCTCAGGCCAGCAGCTCCCCCTCGGTGGCGACGAACGTCCTGAGGTGGTGCGTGGGGTCGCCCAGGGTGCGGACGGCCCTGCGGTTGGCTTGGTCGGAGAAGGCCAGCACCAGCGTCGCCATGGGGCGCCGGTCGTGGGGAATGTTCTCCAGGGTCCTCAGCCGGTACCGCAGGTTGGCCGAGGGCAGCGTCGGCCCCTGGCGCAGCAGGCCCACGGAGCGGCCCCCGGACAGGGTGATCAGTATATCGTAGGGACCCTGGCGGTAGTGGTCCACCCTCACCGGCTTTCCCCGGGAGTCGGTGTCGGCCACCAGGGCGGCGGCGCGGTAGAGCATGGCCACGGCGTCCAGCCGGTCGGCCAGGAGCCGGAACCACTGCCTGGACACCGGGTACTCCCGGAGGAAGGTCTCCGTGCCGTGCTCGATCCGGCCCCCGGCCTCTATGCCCTTCGCCGTCGGGAAGTGCCGCAGATGGGGGTGAGGCCCCAGGATCGTGAGGCTGTGGGACACCGAGTCGGCCATGCCCATCTTTACCAGCTTCCTCAACCGGTCACGGAGGGTGGAGGCGGGGACTCTGCCGAAGCGGGACAGCTCGTCCACGGTGGCCAGGGGCGCGGCGCACAGCAGGAGCAGCGTGTCCTCCAGCGCCTCCGGCAGGGAGCGGGACGGAGGGACGGTCTTGGCGGCCGGCCTGCGGGCGAGCACGCGCTCGACGGCGGGGATGGCCCAGGTCGCCGCTTCCAGGGTTTCCACGCTGTCGCCCACGATGCCCATGACGGCGCGGGGCAGGGCGCGGCCCATGTGTCCCCGTTCGAGGAACCGCCACAGGGTGTGGCGGGAGACGCCGAAGTCCTCGGACGCGCGGCGACGCCCACGCCACAGCACGTAGGTCCGCACGTACTCCCGGACCGCTCTTTCGAGGGCGCGGTCCAGCGATGCGCTCTTGCCCGGCGTCTGCGTATCCGGTTCCGCAGTAGTCAATTGATTGCTCATGGCGGCAATGCCCTAACATCCCATTGTGAACGGGAAATACGGCGAAGATAATGGCTTGCAAGCCATTGTTTAGGACGCGGCTTTGTGGTAGAGAGAGACCTTTTCGGGGAGTTGCAGAAGCCAGTGGGCCTGAGGGGGAAATCAGTTTCCGAGTGAACCAAAACCCCGGAATCCGGGGCGGTCACTCGGTCAGTCCTCGTCCTCCGCCAAAGGCTTGGCCGCAGCCCCTGACCGGAGATCCTGACGCCGAAGGTGAGAGCGGGCGATGATTCGGGCCAGGATGCGCAGACCGCGCCGCAGCGCCTCCTGCTGCTCGGCGGTGTACGCCGTCGCCCGTTGGTCTCTCGATGGCTTCCGTCCGTCGGCCCTTTTCATTCCACTCCCCGCCGTAGCTCCCGACGCCAACCGTGCGGTCGTCAGAGGCGCCGTGTTTCGGCTTCCTCCCTCCAGTGTGAACGGCGAGATGGCCGTTCGTAACCTCCCATGACGGGGTACATGTATGTACCCTGCCCATGCAGGGTCTCCCGCTGCTCGGTGGAGCAGGACGGCGATTCCCGCTTTGCCGTCGCCTAGCGATCTGTCGTTGGTCGCCGCGCCAACTTGTTCACCCCTCTGAGGTCTGCCGCAGTCCATCGGGTCGCGGCTCTCGCAGGACAGTGTGAACAAATAAGACTGGGAATAAGACCCCTAATGGCTCCGCGCAGGGATGCGGGGGGTTATAGACTCTCTGTTTTTCGGCCTCTTTCGTGCAGTACCAGGGGTGTACAGGGCTTTGAGTTTCGTCGGAAAGGCGCAAGCTGGGTCGTGGGCAAGCTGAAACAGGGGTAAGTCGCCCCTCTACAGGAGGTAATCAGGAAACACTTTGTCGAAACACGGTGTTCCGGACGGCAATGACATCGCCAAACGTGGGGAATGACATCGGCGGGCCGGTTGGAGCGGAGTCCCAATGACATTAGGCCCATGAAAATGCGCTTGAAGCGGGGGTGCGTTACGTTCGTCGGAAGGGGCGGTTAGAGGCATCTCCAGCTCCCTGAGGGACCGTGACGCATTGTTCGTTCAAGCCGTGTGCAATGTCCGTCAGCGCGGCACGGGTCCCGGGGGTAGCGTCGGCTTTGTCTTCAGCCGGTCGCAGAGGGACCGGCGCCGAAGGGCTAGGCCTTGGCGTACCACGCCGAAGCTGCGGCCGTCGTGGAGGGTGATGGTGGCGTCGAAGCGGCCCCTGCGATGGAACTCCACCCGGGACCGGAGCTCGTCGATGCCGGGGGACATCCAGGCCGCGAGTCGGTAGACGCCGGCCACTGCGTCCATCCTGAGGATGAGCAGCGTCAGCCACTCCCTGGACATGGGGTAGGCCCGTACGAAGTCCGATGGAGTATCGAAGCCGAGGACCTCAGTGGCTTCACGGATACCGTTGCCCGTCAGTCGGTCTCTCTGGATTGCCGACAGGTGGGCGATCCGTGGCTTAGCCGCCCGGCGATGCAGTTGGTTAACAAGCCGGTCAGGTTACGGTGGACGGCCGCATGAGGCTCGCCGAAAGTGACAGCCAGTTCCATTTCCACAGCTGATGGTAGCCGTCGATGGCGCTCGATCAGTATGAAAGGCTTATAACGGCCGACGCATTAAGCAGTGGACACCGCCGTAGAAATCAGAGTCTAGGGACTCAGGCGTGCGGTGACTGATGTCTTCATCTGGCCCGAGTTTGCTACTCCATCGGCCATCGAGCAGTTGTACTGCGGCGTGTGTCCAATGTTCCTGCCCATCAGCGTACAGCGCAATCTTGCTGAAGCCCGGCTCATCGCTGGCGTCCTCGCACAGTTCGTAGCCCAGCCCGGCGAAGGCCTCTATCAGGCTCTGTATGGAAGGTGTACGGCTTGCGTGCTCGGGCCAGTAGTAATCGGCTTCTGCTACGTGACTCCACCAGCGGTCGGTTTCTCCGACAACGTAGGCTATGCAGTTGTACTCGTCGGTAGGTTCACTGGTCACCTGATAACCCTCCGCCGCTAGGAGGGGCAGATGTTCGTCAATCCACATTAGTTGTTCTCAAGGTCATAGCCTTGTTGACGTCCCCAGTCCAGCCATGCTTGGGTCATTTCTTTGATGCGTCCGCGACTTTCCGGCAGCACTGGCCTGGCGCCAGTGATGGCGTTGAGGGCAACGAACCAGTGGTCAGGCTTTTCGGCTAGTCGTTGGAGCAGCCATGGCACGGCGGATTTACCCATCGCAATAATGCGCTGATAGGCCGAGTGTTTGGTCATCTGCTCAATGTCGGTGCCCCGGGGGCGGTCGCGTTCCCATTCGTCGGCCAGCTTCTCCAAGGTTTCCTGATCTGGCGCTGTTGCAATGTAATCTTCTTCAAGTTCGTCGTCATACTCGTTCACACCTAAGCCACGAACGTGTGGCTCATTGTGAAGCAGCAGACGCAGGCGTTCCAGTTCCTGCGGATTCCAACCCATCGCCTCAGCGACGGCCTCGTCCCAGATGCGACGAACGTTACACTCTCCGTCGCGGAATTGAGGGACCACCATGTCCTTAGTTTGCTCCCAGCAGGTGGCCAGTATGTGGCGAATTCTCTGATCCTTGACGTTGGGTATTCGTATACCTTCCAAGGGCTCGGGGTTGTATTGGGGAAACTCTAGTGTCCGCCCAGAATTGCGCAACAACTGGAGCCGGCCTGCAGTTGAGTTGAGGAATACTGCTATGGCTTCGGCCTGCTGAGAGTCTGGTCCCGTGATGGGTAGCCAGCCGCGTCCCACGTATTTCTTGTCATTGGCAACGGCAGTTAAGCGCGCTGTGGTTGTGCGTTGTCCTGACGTTACAAGCAGGAAACCCGCCTTTTGCAGCAATCTCTGTACCTGCGGGTACATTCCGCCGTTGAGGATGCGTTGCTCTTCATCGGGGTTAGCGGGTTGCCATTCCGCGTCCGGAGTGCTTCGGATGGTCCGCTGCCCGTCGGCTCCCTTTGAATCAATGATGAGGAAGCTCCCCTCGTTACCGGGGGTGGCAGGGATGAAGTTCTTCTTGTCCATCATCTGGAGGGTTGCCTCGCAGGAATACCCGTGGTCCCGAATGGTTCTCATATCGCGGTGCGCGGCAAATTGCTGTGCCCCCTTAGCCAATTGCGGTGAACGCCAACTGGCCGGCGTCCAGTCGCCTTCGTCCATCCTGTCGGTGGGCCACTGGGAGATTTCTCCCCAGCCATTCAACATCTGGCCTTGCGGGCAATCCAGCAGACATCTATGCAGGTCCTCAACCTCGTTTTCGTCTACAGGCATCTTGTCCAAGTGAACGAAACGCGTGGGAGGCTTAGGGCCACGCTCATGGCGGCGCATGATGACGATGCTCTCGTTGATGCTCGTGTTCTGGCTCATGTTGATGTTGCCTGGCTGGTGGCAGGTCAGCACCGTATGGATGTGGAAGCGCTGAGCAAGGATTTGGCGTTCCTTCAGACCTGACGTGGCCGACAGCGCTATGGTGGGATTGATCATCGAGACCACCCCATCGGACCGCTTTTGTATGTGGTCCGCTAGGGCCACATACAAAAGCAGTCTGATGGAATTCTTGTCCGAGAATTCCATCAGACTGGGGTCCGCTCCCACCAAGACTCTCTCCATTGCATCGGCCCGGGAGCGCAGCGCCCTTTGTATTTCCTTTGGGAATTTTTCGCCCATCCTACGGCGGCTGGTGAAGGGCGGATTCATAATGACGATGCGGGCGTCGCTCACTGCGGACACGGCGCCTTCCAACTCAGCATCCCCGGATGGTATCCAGGTGACCTGGGATCCTATGTCGTCGTCGGCTAGACCGAGCTCGGCCTTCCTCTCTACAATCGCCTTCTGGCCCAGCAATTCAAGGGTGCCAACGGACACCTGCGCTGGGTTGTCCTGGCGTGGCCCGTAGGGCATGAGGTGCAGCCCCATGGCGCGGTAGCTGATCTGCTGATTCCCTGCGGTCAGTTGCGACGCCGCAAGTTGCAGAGACACTGGGTTGATATCAAGACCCTTGATGGTCTCCTCAACGGCCAGTTTCTGTAGACTGGTGATCTGCATCTCACTGGCACCCCACTCTCTGGCCCTTCGCTTCATGTCGGTGAGCATGGCCGCAAGCAGGGTGCCGCTGCCGCAGGCCAAGTCCACGATCTTGTGTTCACGCCAGGCAGAGGAGTCGGCCCAGTCGAGGTCACCCACTGCGTCCAGAGTGAGACGGGCGGCAATAGAGGCAGCCACAGGACGGGTGAAGAAGGCACCGTCGCTCGCCTGGTTGCCCATGACGCGATTGAACAGGGGACCAGCGTGGTCCGCGCCCATGTCGGCGTAGGTCTCGGCGATGCGCTCGGCCTCGGCTGCGATATGACGGAGAGCGCGTTCCAGACCAGCCAGTTTGCCCGTGTCCTCGATGGCTTCAATGGCTTGGACAGCTGGTTCCAGGACGGGTCGGAAGTCGTGGCGCATGATCTGGTTCCATTCCCTGCTGACTCGGCGCACCACATTCACGTCGTTCTTGACCGCCGCCAGGTCGCTGACGCCTGAGAGCCAGCGTCCATTGGCGATACGCTGGTGCAGCATGGCCGCGTTCATCATCAGCAATGCGGCTATGATGCAGCCATCGGCTTGCTTGTTGAGGTCGCTCTCTTTCAGATTGTCCAACCCAAAGTGGCGGTCCAGCGCCGGTTGTAGGTCATCGCTCCTCAGGTGATGCGCCGCCTCCTTTACGCTAGTTTCGAGTATGTTGAGGTCTCTGACAACACGGTTGTCAACCAAGCCGGATTTGGACAACAGGTTCATCCTGATGGCGTTGCCGTGTTCTTCCATTCCACTCAAGAGCAACATTTGCATGGCGGAGTGTTCTGCCATTTCCTGGCGGGTGCGGCGTGATGATTTCTGCTCGCTGCTGTGGGGCAGACGCAGGCCCGTACCCTTGTTGATCATGTCCCGCGCCTTGGCCTTGGACCGTCTGATGTCCAGTTTGCCTCGAGCGCCGTCCGGCTCCGGCTTGTCCCTGGCGACGGTGTCCATGCGCAGTTCCATGCTTCCGTCTTCGTTCTTCCTACCGGTGACGATTTGCGTGGGCTCGTCGGTTCGGTATATAGGTCGATCCTCTCCTATCCGACGCACCTCTGGGGGAGATGTCTGGGGCGGTTCGGCAATAGATGTGAATTCCAGTGCCAAGGTACTGCTACCTTCAAGGACCCGTTCCACGGCCTTTTGCGCCTCTCCTGGAGCGCCTTCATGTTCCCGATACGAGATGCGCTTGTCCTCACCGCTGGCGACGGCGACGATGGTACGCTGCACTTCAGGTGGCTTGGGGACGTACAACTGCAACAGGTCGGCTAGATTGTCCTCGATACGCTGGTCGTGGGCGCGCAGAGCCAGGAGTATCTGACCAAGTTCCTGCCAACCCTCCTCGCTGTTGCTGGTGCTGAGCCAACTTTCAGGGTCCACGTTGGGTGGAATCAGTATGGGGCAGATGATGTACCCCATTTCTTTCCCTGGAGCGGTGCGCATCGCCCGGCCTACGGCCTGAATTACGTCTATGGGACTCTTCCGAGCTTCGAGAAACGCTACGGCGTTCAGCGAAGGAGAATCCGTACCCTCGCCGAAGATTCCCACGTTGATGACGCTGTGAGGGTGGTCTTCGGTGGATTCCGCTAGCCGTCGCTTGGCGTTTTCCCGCGCCGTGACATTGCTGGTGGCATCCAGGTGTTCCAGGGTATACCGAGCAGCTATCTGTCCTTCTCGATTATTGTGTAGCCAGTTCTGGAGCCAATTTCGCACGGCATCAGTCTGAAGGTCCTGCGCCATATTCTTGGACTTGTCAACAGTGTTCATGAAGGCGATGCAGGACTTGACGGGAACGTTCCCGTTTTCCCGGGTTTGCGTAGCTCCGCCCATGGCCAAGCTGAAAGCTAAGCCGCGCAGATAGTCGCTGACGGTGAGCGCACGACGTCCCTTGCTCTTGGTGTTGGCGGCCAGCAGGTTGGCTGCTTGGTAGGACTCCGGGTCGTTGATGCCCAGAGCGATGATGCGGTAATCGGAGAGCCAGCCGTTCCTAACGGCCTCCACATAGCTCTTGCGGTACAATTCCACGCCAAAGACGGTTTCATCGTCCATGGTGCGAACAACCCATTCGCTAGGTTGGTCCCGGTTCACTCTGCTCGTGTCGTAGATACGCGGAGTAGCCGTTTGATAGACACGGTAGGTAGCGGGGAAAGCGTCGTTGTCATGGCATAGTGTGAAATCGCGGAGGCGCATTTCCTCGTCAGAGAGTTCACCGTTTTTGGCATTGCGCTTACGTCGCAGCCCTGCGGTGCGGTGTGCCTCGTCGCCGATGAGGACCTTGGCCTTTATGCCCGTTTCCTGTAGCGCCTGGGCAACCCGGTGGCCGCTTTGGTAGGTGCCAAAGATCACGTTGACTTGATGGCCCCCACGCCCGGCTACCATCCACTGGGCGATCTCCAGTGAGTCGGTAGTCACCTTCCCCTTTACCTCGGATGCACTGACGTTGCTATTGTCAAGCGTCGGGTCGGCAGCAGTGTTCCGCGAGCTTTCCCTCCTGGGATCGTATCCCGCCGTTTCGTCGGAGCACACGGCCAACGCTCGCATGGCCTTCTCGGTGTATTGAAGGTACTCGCGCCTGATCTGAGCGACCAGCGCGATTGACGGGCACAGAACGATGGACAATTCTCCCGGAGGCGTCAGTTCCTCAATGATGCGCAACGATATGCGTGTTTTGCCAGTTCCGCAGGGAAGGATTAGCTTCCCACGGGCCTGACCTATTGGCAGACCGCCACTTTCCGATGGATCATGCTCTCTGAGGATACGAACGCTCTCGGCAATGGCCTCGGCCTGCATACAGGACTTGATCTGCCTACGTTCTTCACCATTCGGGTTAGTTTCGCAGTGCGGACATTCTTCATCGGTAATGACCCGCTGTTGTTGCAGCAGGTCGCTAGTGATGTCCACGAGCTTTATTGGCTTGCTGGTCATTGAGAGGACCTGCTGGGCATTGTTGCTCAACGGGTTGTTGCCGTTTGTTACAATCCAGCGTTCCGCCCAGAATCCATCGGCCGTGGCGCTGGCGAACTTGTCGGTTTCACTCTTTTCGATGACGGCACCGTTGCCGTGCTCGTCCAACTGCCGAGCTTTGCATTGGATAGCAACGTACTGGTTGTCGCCGCGGCGAACAGCTACCGCGTCAATCCCCACATCCTGTTTGGTGCTCCTGGGAAAGTGCCCTTCCCGCTCTGGCCATTCTGCCCAGCGGTAGCACTGGGCAATGTCCCACTCTCTAATGTAGGTGCCTACTTGAACAGTAAGGTCCTCAAGCCACGTGCCGTCCGTGGCTTGAGGATTCATCTCAGTCGCAATGCCGAGCGCTTCTGAGATGACATTCTGTGTTTCAGGGTTCAGCACTTATGGACTCCAACAGGACATTGCTGCTAGCGAGCCTATCCGATTCTACCCGAAAACGACCAAAATCGGATAGTGCGTCGCCACGCTTCGAGCCACTACTGTCTCCGGAAAGTTGCGAGGAGCGTGAGTATTCCGAGAGACATCGGCGCAATTCAGCGATAGGTGTCTACACCGCCAGCTTGAAGCACAAGCTGAAAGTTCTTGATTTTATCAAGTCTGGTGGGCCTGTAACCTCTTCATCTCAGCCAGGGCGGTTTGAGCATCAGCGTTAAAGCCACGGACTGTGTCTCTAGAGTACCGATGATCTATCCATTTCGAGAGTATATCTGGTCCAACCGTTAGGACGTGGGCACCTGCATTAGCAGCATCCTGGGCACTTATTGCTTCGCGAATACTGCCTACTATGAGTTTCGTGGGATACCCCCATTCCTTTATCCAACTCGTAGTTTGTTGGATAAGCTTGAACGAATCATTGCCCTCATCTGATACCCTTCCGGAAAACAGACTACAATACGACGCTCCAGCCTTGACGCCCATAGCAACCTGGCCGAATGACAAACAAGCAGTCAAATTCACTCTGATGTTACTTGATTCAAGAATACTCATAAGCCCCAGAGAAGGTTCCCCAAACTCATTAATTACTGGAATCTTAACCACGACATTAGGCGCCCATTGAGCAAAGTAACGTCCTTGAATCAACATCTCGTCTGGGTCGTTGGAGTAGACTTCGACTGAGATAGGCCGAGGGTGGATGGTATTGGCGATTTCCTTCACCCTAGCCTCCATATCGTAGCCGTGATCTCTGAGCATGATGCTAGGATTTGTGGTAACTCCGTCGATCACTCCGAGCTTTAACCACTTTTGAATCTCAGACACATCAGCAGAATCTAGGAATAACTCCAACTTGTCCTCCTTTTTTCGCCCCCCTTCGAATCGCTCCGATAATTGAGGGTCTTAATCTTTGATTTTGGCTAGAAACATGCACGCGTCTGGGGAGATCTTGTACATTTGTGGACCTAAAATGAAACTGCGCCTCAAGACATTCTCAAAATCTCTGTTACTCCCATGTTCCTTCAATCCAGCCACGAGCAAGACTGCCTGTCGAGAAACGCGAGCCCTGTGCTTTCGCGAAGGCTGCAAAAAATGAACATCCATATTGGAGGTCTACCGCGGGGAGTTAAGTCGTGATTCCAATTACATCTTTGAGAAATCTTATGCGACGCCCACTCCACTCTTCACATTCAAGCCGGTAGTGCGGAATCGGGCTACCATATAGACTTTGAATTAGTATTGATCTCATTCCAAGTTGCGAGGCAGCTTCCAACTCACCGTTCTCGCCATCTCCAACATAAACGCACTCCCAAGGACAAACGCCAAGCCTTCGACATGCTACAAGATAGATTTGTAATTCAGGTTTTGATAAACCTTCCATGCATGAGAATACCGCCGTGTCTACGAGCCTGCTCATGGGATTCTCTGACCAAAGCTCAGGTAATTCAGGGGAACAATTACTTATGATGCCTATACGGAATCCTCGATTCCGAAGAGCCTGCAAGACCATTTGTGCATCCGGTCTAGGTGTTAGTGCTTGGCGCGTTAAGTTACTCCTTATTGCAATAGCATCGACAATTGCGTTGTTAGGCGTATCAACCCCAGTTTTCTGCACAATTTGTAATATGTTCGCCCGGAGAGTTGGAATTATTCCCGTTACTCGATCATGTGAACTGGAACTCCACAGGTCGTTGAATTGCAGAAAGGGTATGCCCAAGGAGATTGCCATTTCTCGCTTAGACTTCCGACTAGTCGAATCAAACTCGTCTACAAGCGTACCAAACAGGTCAAAAATGATCGCCTTAAGCATAACATATTACCGACATAATGTGAGAAGAGTACCTATCATTTATCGCAAGCTGCCTTTGCTACCAAAGCTTACCCCATCAAGTCGCTGCACGCAACATCAACACGTTCATGAAGTGTCATCGGGAGTCCAATCCCATTACCTTCACTACTCCGGCTGCCTACCAGTCCTAGTCATTCGATATAGGAGTGATTCAAGATAGGCTAGCGCTCGCTTGGCTAGCACATCCATCGAAAAGTTTGACCTTACATGTTCTCTGGCACGGTGAGCAATTGTTGTACGAGTCCTCTCATCTTTTGCCAGCCAAAGTATTGCCCTCGCGAGGGCGTTGGGATCCTCTGGAGGCACCATATACGCGGTCTCTAAGTGACGGGCAATCTCACTGAAGCCACTAGTTGAAGTTAGTACCAAGGTAGTGCCAGCAGCCATTGATTCAAGGGCTGCGGTGCCCAAACCTTCCCAATGGCTCGGCTGAACCACAATACTCGCGGAAGCAAGAATGTGAGGCATTATTGACTTTGGAAGCCCGAGTTGAAGATTGACGCATTCACTCAGTTCCATTTGATCGATTGCTTGAATCAGCTGTTCATGATAATCTGGATCGCCAGAGTGGATAGATCCGGTGAAGACAGCGCGAAATTTCAAGCCTTGGCTGTGCACTATCCTTAATGCTCTAATAAGGTCAATTTGCCCCTTGCGAGGAGACATACGCCCAGGGCACACAAGCAAGAACTCCTCATCCGGGACATCCAAGAATTTCCTGCCAATCTTGCGTGAGCCTGCCTCAAATCTTGGGCAATCAATACCCGGAGGAATGATGGCTAGGTGCTCTGGCAATATCCCATAGCGCTTTGCTATGTCTCCGTAAAAGCGGCTAGGAGCGACGATCGCGTCAAGCCGTTGGAGGCCGTATATGAAATGTGACCTTCTGTCGCCCATTTCAGTAGACTCTGTCGCCATTTCGCTAAACGACCCAACGAGCAGCGGTGGGCGCTGAATTTCCTCCATGCAAATCGCTGCTGAAAGAGCAGTGTCATGGGAAAAAGTATGCACGACATCAGGACTTCTCTCAGATAGAATGGTATCCAATTGTTCACTTCTGGAGAAAGTCTGATATTCCCATCCGACCTTTTCACCCGGAATCTCTAGGGGCACAGTGAAGACTTCACCACCGCTCTGATACACTGCGTTAACGATTTCCACATCGGGGTCGGACGCTGTCATTAGGTCAATAACAACTCCAACTCTGGCGAGCGAAATGATGTAGGCTTCCGCTCCAGATTCGGCCCCGCCAATGGCAGGTGGAAGAGCAGGTGCCATCACACATATTCTAATAGCTTTCTGAGTCCTCAGGTCATGTTGTGTTTGCAAGTCTTGCCCCCTGATTCCCAGCTTTAGCCGACGATGAAGTGATACTAGGGAGGTACTATTGCCTCAATACAAAATTCCTCGAGTTTCGCTGATGGGAATCGCCTGGAATGAGTACTAGGAACATCTGAGAAATAGATTGATTCTCTGGGACTCACTTGACATATTCCCACAAACCCTGCCGCGTCAAGCAGTAGAGTCAACAATTCTGGAGTAAGAAGGGAGCGATGCTCCCCCCACTGGTGACTAAGTCGATTGATAGCCTTCCAAATGCGCAAGGGTCCACAATTCCATCGATGAATGGCTGAATCTGCCGACACTTGCTCTTGCACTTCCTGTGTTTCGGGATAAAGAATCATTCTTGCCAGGAATCGCGCATCGGGGGATACGATCCTTATGGCGCAAGATGGGCGCAGCACACGTCTACACTCATCAAGTAGAATTCGTACATCGTCCAAATACAGATGCTCAAGTACATGTTCTGCCAATAATGCGTCTACAGAGGCAGTCGAAAACGGCATGGGACGCCTAAGGTCGGACACGTAGATCCCTTTACCACCATGCAAATCCACTCCAATCCACCCTGGAGGTGTAGTTGCGCCTGCTCCAAGACTCACACAGTTCCTGCCACTTGAAATTGCCAGCTTCCGTCGGATTCTTCTGCTATCAATTGCTGAACGGAAAGCTATCCACAGTTCCCCAAAGAAGAACTGGAGCGCGGTCGCGGCCGATGACTTCATCGGAGATAGCCCCCAATCCTTGTTCTGGGAATGCTGCCATTTAGGGAATCGCGCCACCGAACCTACCATATTCCTTCGTATAGGAACAGCTGATCAAAAGTCTTAGGGCGAAACGCTCAAGAGATCCCAAGCACGAAAACTGCTGTTCACGATTGACATTGATCTCATAAGCGGATGTGAAGCATCATCTGATGCGCGCCGGAACTCCAGAGCTCGTCCAACTTCTTAAGTATATTCAAGTATTCCTTCGCCCATTCCCTCCATTTCGAGCAGAGAGAATTCGCAATCTGCCGTCTTGTCTTTGGGCCGTGAGCAGCAGTTTCACACAGGGCAATAGCCAATTGAGGATCCAAATTGCCAAGAGAAGCCCAATTGTGAATACCTGCAATCTCCATATCTGCTGTCTTGATTAACGATTCAACGAGCGGTACCTTCTCTACTATTACAGTATCCAGGACCAACACATCGATTGGTGTTCGCAAAAATAAGTCCATTGCATCATTGGGACCTTCAACAATGGGCTCGCCCCGGCCATTAAACGAGGTATTCAATATCATTGGAAGGCCAGTATATTGATAGAATAGTTCTAGAAGTTGACGAAATGGTCCATCGCTAGGAGGCACTCTTTGAAGCCGTGCTGACCCGTCAACATGAAGGATAGCAGGAGCTTCTAGGCGGCATTGGTCCAATGCGGTAGCCACTTCAAGCATGAATCGGCTGCCTTGCGATCCGAACCAATTCAGCACCTCTTCCTCCAAAACAGAAGGGGCCAATGGGCGAAATCCTTCTCGGCCCTTAATCCTGGCATTGATAAAGTTCTTCACCTTCTTGTGCTTCGGATTAGCTGAAATACTCCGGTGTGCCAAGGCCCTTGGACCGAATTCTGATCCTCCCCTAAACCATGCCACAATACGCTCCTTGGCTAACTCCGATGCCGCAATCTCGATTGTCATCCTGCTGTTTTTTGTTCCCAGTACACGTAACCTGTGTAGTCATGGCATGCACTTAGAATTTCTCCTAGCCGGTATTCTCGCCCTAGTGAGTCTTGATCTGGCTGAGCACCTCTAAACTCGCCGCTAATCAATTTATCCACCATCGTAGCAGACCCAATAGATAGCCATACGTCAGAAGAGGATGGTTGAATATAGACGTTGGCAAATAATTCCTCTCGCTTGATAGCCGAATTCGCTATGGCATTCAGAGCCACTCCGCCTGCCATACATAAGTTCTTGGAGGTAGAAAACTGCCGCTCCTTATGCGTTGACCCAAGCATTAACCCCTCTGTGCTTTTTGAACGTGGTAAACTAATCCAGACGCCCAGGAGAAATCTAACGGCAATTTTGGATTCTGCGCGAGTTACTTTCGGATCTTTCCCTTCCATGCGTCAGCTATGTAATATTCATTGCCAATGCTGGTGTAGAACGGCGGCATGTCTGGCACTTCAACTCCATACGATGCCTACGCCATAACCGTACCCGCAGCGTGCATGGACCCAAACAGGATCGATGCTACTTCACCGTGATGAAGACCTATGCCAAGCGCATCTGCCCATCGACCTGTGGAAGATACTCGTCGCCCGAATTTCATAGTACGCCGCTCCAGCAACCCATAATCATCGCGGCGAAACTCGTATATGGACTCGGTTTCGTACCGGGGTGCCATTTCATAGTCTGCGGGATGAAGAGTTCTGGAGAGCTTATGTTTCAACTCGGGACCTTCTAGTATCCAGTCGTCCAATGAATCAAAGTGAGGGTCACCATTTCCATCGACTACAAGTACAGTTGCATCCCCAAACCCAGAGGGCGCAAACGCCGAACAAGCATGAGCTAGGTGGTGATTAACGTGTAGGAACACTCTTGCTGCCCCTAGATCCAGCGAGCTAACCTTGAGCATATCTAAATCGTGAATGTAAGGTATATACTCTCCTACGGCATAAATCTCACTGAATGAGATTCCAGCGCTGTCCAACAGGTAGTCAACTAGATAGGGCAACTGGCTAAAGTCAGAATCATATCTGACCCTTGTAATTCGCTCGAGCTGTATAATACCCACAATCGGGAGGCCATCTCTTAGAATCACGCCCGAAGCATCATGTGAGAATCCCACACCAAGCACATACGTGGTCAATCTACACCTCCGTAATACGTCGCTCCAATTGCACCCCTAATTCTGCTGGCTCGATTATCCTATCATACAGGATTGAGTCACCATAAAGGCCCAAGCGATCATACAAGAAGATCCTACCAATTCCGGCTTTCAAGGCGCAGCTAACGTCAAAATACGTATCATCTCCCACATACCAGCAGTCTTTCAAGTTAACTTGACTACCTATCGCTTCTATCGCGAAATCAAATATAGCTGGATCAGGCTTTGAAATGCCGACAAGCGCGGAGTCAACGGTTGCTGAGAAGAACTCACCAAATCCCATGCGGTCAAGGTCTGATTGCAATCGGCCGTCTGCATTACTTACGGCAATCAATGGTATATCGTACTGCCTCAACTTCATAAGTGTTGGCATAGCCTCTGGATTCACTTCGTTCCACAGGGGAGTGTTGGGAGTGTCTGATCCCAATATGGCCTCCCACACGATTATAGCCCAGTCTTGGGACAATCCCGCGTGCCTTGCCCAAGCGAACGCCACCTGGTTGCTTTGCCAAAATTTCGGAGGATCATCTGTTTTTGCCGCATCGGCCCCGGCTCGAAATACTGCATCTCGGCATTTATACGGCTCAAGCTCAACTCCCGATACATTGGTCGCAATATGGGCCATAGATTTCCCGCTCGGAAACGCTAGCACACCTCCTATATCGAAAAAGATCGCCCCAACATTCTTTGGAGACATCATCGTCAACGCCACCTCCTGCTATTCATGCTAGTTCATCCATGTTCTTGCGCTTTGGATCTCAGATATTAGAGCAACGGTCTGCCTACCAATTGTTGCTGGAGCTAATAGATCCTCTACCCCTTGCGCAGATAGTACAAAATTCTGTATCTGCCTGACAAAATCCAGGCAGGCTGAAATCCCACCGACGCAGTAATTCAGCGGAGGGACTGACAAATATTCGTTATGCCCGTCCAACCTATCAACCTTGATATACCGATCCATATAAGATCCAAGTAGCACTCCTTCAGTTCCTTCGACGAGCATCTCCCGATCCCTGACAATCACACCTGCCCAGTGCACCGACACAAGAACTAGGGCAGAACCGAAGCGGAATACCATCGCCCCTCCATCATCTGCTGACGAATTCTTAGCGTGGATCGTGCGCACTCCTAATCCTATTCCAGCATCTGGCTCACCCAATACGTATTGCAGGATATCTACGCCGTGCACACGACGTCCAAGCGCTACACCCCCAGGAAATGCCATGTCGGTGAGCTGGTCCACGTGTTCAATTGAGCGAGGCAATCGGAAACTTAAGATCGTCGGTACTCCTACTGCACCTCTTTCAATCAATCCCTTAATGAGACTAAAGTGAGGGTCATGCCTGAATCTATAACCAATCGAAAAGCATATGCCGTGCTGAGCTGCCGCGGTCAACATTCTGTCACAAGCTTCAACTGTTGGAGCCAACTCTTTTTCACATAAGACAGGAAGCCCATGTTCAAATGCAGCAATGGCGGTCTCCTCATGAGTTGCCGGAGGTGTTGCTATGATGACTCCGTCAACCCTATTGAGGAGTTCAATCAGAGGGGTAGACTGAGTGCTAGACTGTTCCGCGAACACATCCGCACGCTCCGGCAAGATATCGCTACATCCCTCATGCCGAACTAAGTCTGACAACGCAAGAATAGCCACAGCGTGTGATCTTGCTACCTCACCACCCCCAATCAATCCAAGCCTAAATCTGGTGTCTTGCTCTTCGCTGCGCATCTTCTTTGCCTCGTAGAAGCCGTCAATTTGCTTGAAGCTCTATTATCCACAGGCACCGCCAAGGTCTTAATGGCGATAAATCTTTGTTATTGATTCCTGGTATGAATTCGACGATCCAAGAACTATATCTCGATAACCCTCCGCAAGTCTTGCGGTGATGCTACCAACCTCTCCATCATTGATTAGAACGTGATCTATTTCGGTTATGGCGGAGATTTCTTGCAGAGTCCCGCAAGCTAGCACTTCATCAGCAACGTAGAGTTCCGTGCGATCTATCTCCCTTTCTATGAATCCTAGGCCTATCCTGCTCGCGATTCCAATGACTAGCTCACGTGTTAGGCTTTCCAATGTACTAGCGCTAGTCGGTGGGCTTATGAGAGTATCGTTCCTAATGATGACGATTGCTGCTCCGGTCAATTCAGAGACGGTCGAACGTGCGTTCAAGAGAATGGCATCATCAACCCCTCTTTCGAAAGCCTCAATCTTAGGAAGGCGAAACTGCTGATAACTAGCGCCACTCTTAACTCTGGGAGACAGGTCCAAATCCGAGCTACGCCTCCATGAAGATACCACGCAGCGAATCGTTGGCGGTGGGAGGTTCGCTCCTTCAACTGGAAACGCAACGATGTAGAAACCTGAAACAAGGTCTTCATCAGGAAGTCCATACCTTCCTTTGTCCGCGTATATAGTAGGTCTGATATATAAAGACTCGTGATATTCCAGAGCGTTAAGGAGGTCACTGGCTCCAGAATGAAAATCTTCGTAGGTAAATGAATGGGCCAGCCTGCTGAGCTTGGCTGACCTAAAAAGACGCTCCAGATGTCGTTGCCATAAGAGTAAGCGCCATCCATTGTTCGCTTCATCCCAGAAGGCTCGCACGCCTTCGAATACGTTAGAGCCACGAACTGCCGTTTCACTCCATATGTGCACATTAGCCTCGGACCAGGGCGTGACAACGCCATTTAAGAGTAGTAACGGGGGAGTTTCGTATGACATATCTCTTAGCGGGCACTTTCTCTTGATCAATCAGATACTGTGATGTTCAATATTTGAGCGAACTCACTCTTGTATTGTGCAGACCTCGTAACGCATAGGTTCATCAAAATGAGTATGCTACATTGGGCCTCATTCGGAATCTATATTTGAGAATCACGTTGCCAAATCTTATTATCTCTACTCTGACCTCTGACCCTTGCAAATGCATTCCAAAGAAACAATGCAGCCAGTGAAGCTGAGTCATGGATCATACCAAGAACGGCCATCTGGGACAGCTCATCGTATGGTACTAATCTCGCCGTGATCGAACCTTCAGAATCCAATGGATAAAGCATGGCGTTATCCTCTAGGACGGTAGTTACTATAGACCCGCTGTGCGTGGCGAAGCTTGCACATTCGTAGATATTTCCGATTTCCGTGAAGTTGTGACCGGGGAAGCCGGTCTCTTCCAAGAGTTCCCGACGGGCAGCTTGAAGGTTGGTTTCGCCAGACTCACATGCACCCTGAGGCAATTCAATTGTCCATTGCCCGATGGGATAACGGTATTGCTCAACAACTAACAAGCAATTTCCTTGCAGTGCCAAGATCACGACGAAATCGCTTCGTTCAACCACACCATACTGGTCAATCGTTCCATCTGGGCTCGCAATGGTATCCTCTCGAACACGCATCCATGAGTTAGAATACACTTGCCTAGTGCTGATCGTCCTCATTGTAGGGAATTCTCGGTCGACGCGCATTGTATTCACCTCCCACACAGTTGAGCGGAATAATTCTCTTCCAAATCACATCAACACACCCACCTTTGGATGCAAGTGGCCGCCGGGCCCGTTCCACACTGCCGCTACTTGACTTTCTTCGTAAATCATGGATAATCGTTCTCGTGAGCAAATACAATATCACGGATAAGTGTGTTGGTCAATGTCTAATGAGCTGGGCCTTAGCATAGTCTCTATAATCCGCTGGCGTGTAAGGTTCTCGGCCACAAGTCCACAGTCCACTGTGTACTGGAGCTAGTATGTATCCGGTGCCTGAGGCGGGTAGCCTAGAGTTTAGGGTAGTTGCTAGCCAAGATCATCTCTTGAGGATAAAATGTGGACCTACTTTGGGAGCACAGCGACGGGGGTTTCTACTGAACAGTTGGATATGGACGACTGTCATGGAGATGGAGGAAGAAGGCGATAACTGATGGATGGACTTTGGGCTAGGAGACCGTGGTGAGGCGATGCTCTTGAAGTTTTTCAACCAAATGCCGAAGGCTAATGGGTGAGTCAGCGTGGGGTACAGGTCAAACGAGAGTCTGAGCACCAACTGGCACGTAGCAGGCAAGGGGCGAGTAGCAACCGGAATCGAAGGGGGTGGATTCGAGGTTGAAGGGTAGCTGAACAGGTTAACCCGAAGAACCAATGGATAACGCAGGGGCGAGAATGGACTGTTAGGATCGGATGCGTTGGTCTGGCTATAACAGGCTTGGAATCTAGCACAACAACAAATGACATCTAGAGAATGCCCCTTCTAGGTTTATGATGGAGTTCAGCTAGTGTAATTCGGTGAAAATTTATCACATGTGTGCCTTCAATAGAAGATGTTAGGTAATTGATGCCGCAGTCAGCAATTTCAGAACTAGGATACTGAAAATGAAAGAACGTGAAGATCATATCGAAATTGAATTTAAGATTGAACCACCGACCACTGATGAATTACTCCGAGCAATTGCAATGTCGCTTGGTTCTAACTACAACCTCATAAAGGCTTCACCACGGGTCATTGTTGATATATATCTAGATTCAGAGAACCGATCTTTCCATCGGCATGGAGCGTCATTCAGGATGAGAAGATGGGGGTCGCCGTATACTAATTCCAAACGCTACAGTATTAACTTTAAACCTCCCCACGATCCTGAAGCTCCTTATTTCAGTCGGCGAGAGATAAAGACGGATGTGGATCAAGAAGAGGGACTGTCAGGACTAATGAACGATGATATACCTGGTCTTGCTGCTCACAAAGCATATGAATATCTAATGCAGGTGGAACCAAGCATCACACGACCGGCCATCGTACCCGTGGTCGAGATTACGACGTATCGTGAAGTATTTAGCATTTCCCCACCTCTCCCTGGCTATATGTATCCAATACGGAAATTGCCTCTCCCCGCCTTCGCTGCTCTAGTGGTTGATAACTTCACCGCCTTTGATACGTCGAATTTACCATACGCACCGTGGGCTTCTGTTTCTGTGCAATACAAAGACTCGGCTCGCGTAACCCAGGGACGCATTGCAGAGGTGGAGCAAATCTGCCTAGAGGTTGATAGGTGGGGTCATGGTAAGAGAATTATGGGACTAATCTCCAATTTGGCCACGAAGGAGGCTTGGGCGATGCCTAAAGTAAGCAAATACTCTTGGTGTATGAATGAGTTGGGCTACGCTCAGTAGCAATATGGATGAGATATTCAAAGATATGGACAAAGTAGAGGACATGTGTCAACTGGAACTCTCTGATAGCTTATGGGCAGTTCTACAATAATCCAGCCCCAGCCGGTCGCGGTAATTACAGGCCTTAGTCGGCGAGCGGGAATCGCTGCCACCGTGGCAGTCGAAATGAGGCGTGCCGGCTGGTGCCTAGGCCTTACAGGCTGGCCAACCTACGATGCGAAGATGGAGTGGGGGAGAATTCCTTCTGACCTGCATTCCATTATGACCGAACTTGAGGCAATATCCCCTGATGGTGTTGCATATGTAGAGGCAGACCTAAGCCAACCAAGTGCGCCCAAGCACGTGTTTGACGAAATAGAGAATGCTTTAGGTGATGCTGAGGTCCTCATTAACATCCACGCGCATTCAATGAGAGGTGATTTGCTTGAAACGAGCACCGAGGAGTTCGATATGCATATGGCAGTGAACGCAAGAGGCACGTTCTTAATGTGTGCGGAATATGCGCGTCGCTGGAGAGGGAATCATGGTAATGGTAGGATTGTGAATTTCACAAGTTCGTTGCCTCTCAAGGGTGAACTTGCTTACGCTGCTAGCAAAGGTGCCGTAGAGTGGATCACAGTAGTAGCTGCTAGCGAACTTGCCAGCAAAGGCATAACTGTAAATGCCATAAACCCGGGACCAAATAATACTGGCTGGATGAGCCAACACCTTGAAGCCGAGATTGCAACCGGTTCGCCACTTGGTCGAGTTGGAACGCCTAAAGACATTGCAGACCTGGTTGTGTTTTTGTGCTCGCCTGGAGCTAAATGGATTACGGGCCAAGTATTAAATTGTGACGGAGGATGGGGTCGACTGCGTTCGTGAAGTGCGCCTTTCAAGCTCAATGGAAGTAATCGAGATTATGGCTGTCTAGCAATCTAGAATGGGCAAAATATATGAAGCAATTTATTGATCCACACTCTAAGCAAAGAGGTCCAAAATCACACCCGTGGATTACCACGCGATTCCTGCGACGCGACACCGATACACCAGGGACATCCATAATTACCTTGGCTCTGCGCCAGTTAAGGGAGGCATTTCACGATGTTTCTGTGGCTAAGAAACTAGGAGGTCTTCAATGGAGATTGCGGTTCTGGTTGAGTGTCTATCATATCACGCTCAGTATTCACCCGATTGCAATAAAGCGAATCATCCAATTCAAGTTGAGACTGCCCGAAGGTTCAATGCAAGTAGGTCTACGCCTAAATCACAGTGACATCTATGTGTTCCGAGAATTATTTCTGAGAGAAATCTACAGATTCCCATATAAGAACCATCTTGGAACTGTGCGGACCGTGGTGGATCTTGGTGCGAATACTGGATTATCTGCAGCGTACTTCCAGTGCCTTTTTCCGGATGCAGAAATTATAGTGGTAGAGCCGATTCAAGAAAATCTTCAACTCATAAGATCGAACGCTGAACTTAGCGGCAATCATTGGATAATAGAACCAGCGGCAATAGCATCGACCAGCGGAGTAAGAGTATTTTATCCAAATCAATGGTGGAGTTCAAGCTCTATGCACCCCTCGGTAGTAGCTCAGCGTGAGGGCCTAGAATCAAGAGTTGAACACAATTGGCAATTGCCAACCCGTGAGGTTCCAAGTGTAAGTATGGAAGACTTAATGCACAAACATGGCATTTCAGAAATAGATTTGCTGAAGATAGATATAGAGGGTGGAGAAGAAGAATTGCTAGGCAGTGGAGATGCTCCTTGGTTATCTAATGTGCGTATTATCGTGATGGAAATCCACCGAAAATACATTGACGAAAGGTCAATAATGGATTCCTTGGAGGACGCTGGATTTGTCCACCATGACTTGCCGAACAGTCCGTGTGACGTCTTTATAAATCGAAAGTATATGACATAAGAACTTTTGTGATGGTAGATCGGCTGATTATTCTAAGGACACTCTGAATAATGCTGTGATTGTGGCATACTGAGGCCAGCCAATACCAAGGGGGAGCGACCATGACGGAGCAGCCAACCTTTGCAGACTTGGAGTACCAGCACAAGAAGCACCAGACCCGCCGGGAGGTGTTTCTGAAGCGAATCGACTCCCTTATTCCTTGGCAAAGGTTGGAGGAGCGCATCCGGCCCCACTACTTTAATGCGGAGCGGGGTCGTCGGCCTTACCCCCTGTCGGTGATGCTTCGGGTCCACATCGTCCAGCTCTGCTACAACGTGAGTGATCCAGGGATGGAAGACCTGCTGTATGAGGCGGAGTCAGTGAGGCGCTTCGCGGGATTGCGGCTGTCTGAGCCGATTCCTGATGAGAGCACCATCCTGCATTTCGCCACCTGCTGGAAGAGCGCCATCTGGGACAGGGGCTGTTTGCGGAGATCAACGAGCATCTGGCGTCCCAAGGTCTGCGGCTCAGGGAAGGGACCATAGTGGACGCCACCATCATAGAGGCGGCGCCCTCGACCAAGAACCGGACCGGGCAGCGGGACCCGGAGATGCGCCAGGTGAAGAAGGGGAGCCAATACCACTTCGAGATGAAGCTGCACATCGGGGTGGATTCGGAGACGGGCTTGGTGCACAGCTTCGCTACCACATCGGCCAACGTGCATGATGTGACCCAGGCCCACCGGTTATTGCACGGGCGGGGAGAGGCAGGTGTGGGGGGATGCTGGCTACGTCGGGGTGCAGAAACGGGAAGAGCATCTGGAGTTGGCGGTACAGTGGCAGGTGGCAATGAAGCCTGGGCAGCGGCGGAGACTGGAACCTGGGGATCCGGCGGCAATAGGGGAAAGGGTGAAGGCTTCTATCCGGGCTGCCAAGGTTGGAACACCCCTTCCTGGATGTGAAGAGACTATGGGGCTATGCCAAGGTACGCAACCGGGGCTTGACCAAGAACACAGAACGGCTGGCGCTGTTGCTAGGGCTATCCAACTTGAAGCGGTCTAAGGGCCTCTTGGTTGGTTGACCAGGGGGTAGTGGGCCCAAAAGCGGGACTGAAGCCGCGAAGAGGCCGAAAAGGAGAGGGCAAAGAGCCGAAATTAACCGTACCATCAACAAACAAGGCAAAAAACCAGGAGGGAAAGCCTGCTTCTCAGGGAAGGGACCATAGGTTGGAACACCCCTTCCTGGATGTATGGGGCTATGCCCTTGACCAAGAACACAGAACGGCTGGCGCTGTTGCTAGGGCTATCCAACTTGCTAAGGGCCTCTTGGTTGGTTGACCAGGGGGTAGTGGGCCCAAAAGCGGGACTGAAGCCGCGAAGAGGCCGAAAAGGAGAGGGCAAAGAGCCGAAATTAACCGTACCATCAACAAACAAGGCAAAAAACCAGGAGGGAAAGCCTGCTTCTGTACCCGGCAATCAATAAATCAGCCTGGCAGCACTTTGTTCAGACCTTCCCTAGATAGCTTGTAATAGCTACAATACCCTAGGCTCCAAATGATGATTACTAGAAATGATCCTACCATTGAAAGGGAAATCACATTCAACATAGTGGATAAGGATGTGCCCCGATTTATCCAGATCTTCGGCTTAGATTACATAGATCCTGGAAATGGTTGCACGTATGGGATACATGAACTGCCCCAAAAATCAGGGGTTTATGTCTATTTTGAGTCTGAAGATGAGGCATGTCGAGATCGGCTGATTTTCCGGAATGCCGGAAAACGGCGGGTGAGCGCGACATGGGCCCCGAAGAGTACGACACGGGACACTACCTACAAGATTGAGTATGAAAGGACAAAACTATCCGCCGGAGACGCGATGCAGTTAATCAGGGAATCACCACCAATCGAAGGCGCGCTCGTTAAGACTCAGGCAACTTGGAGGATGTATTGTGTGCACTGCGGAGCTTGGGGAGCAGTATCCATTGCCAACATGGAGCCAGTCAATATAACTGCGATGTATGACACAGCTCCCGTTTTTACACATGTTGAGTTCGAGGAGCTCTCAAATTGGGATCCTGAGGAATTCGCGAGATCGCAGTTCTTTAGATCCACAATTGCATTTCTGGTCGAGCCTGCAACAAAGAGCAAGAGGGAGGAAGCTGCCATGTTTGGCAAGCAGCGTATTCCGGGGTGGTGGTCGGCCAGTGACTTAACAGACGCAATTGGTTCTCTCTTGCGACGTAAGTCTCATTATCTGAGCTAATCGGTTATTGAGCCAAAGAATCCAGTAGTGTCATACTAACCATATCGGTGATTGTGATCATAGTCAGGCACGGATCAAAAAAAGTGAGTAGCGAAAGACATTTCGTAACCGGGGGCGCGGGATTCATTGGTAGCCACTTGATCGAGCAACTCCTGGATTTAGATTGTAGTGTAACTGCTCTTGATAACCTTTCGACGGGAGGGATCGAGAATGTGGACCATCTCCTCTCAAACAACCGCCTCCGATTTATTCAAGGTGATCTCTTGGACATCGAATTATTGAAGAGTGCTGTTCGAAATCATGGGATAGTGTGGCATCTGGGAGCAAGTAGCGACATTGCTGCTGGGTACGCTGACCCGGAACTTGATTTTGCTAATGGAATCGTCGCATCGCATAACCTATTGACTGCTATGCACATGGCAGAGATTCCTAGAGTCGTGTACTCTTCGTCTTCCACCGTATACGGCATGCTTGGAGTCATTCCAACCTCCGAGTCAATGGGGCCCCTATTGCCACAGTCATTTTACGGCGCAAGCAAAGTTGCTGTGGAGGCACTACTAAGTGCTCAGTGCAATCTGTATGGTATGCAAGGCTGGATTTTTCGCTTTGGCAATGTAGTCGGCGCACGAATGAGACGTGGGATAATTCACGACTTCATCGCTAAATTACGTAGAAATCCCAGAGAACTTCAGATCATGGGAGACGGCAAAGGGGAAAAGAATTACTTTTTGGTTGAAGATTGTATAGATGGTATGATAACCATCGTTAACAATGAGCATGTCAATACATGCGATATATTCAACCTCGGCAGCGATTCGGTTGTGAGTGTGGATGAAATCGCTAGTATCGTGATAGAAGAGATGGGATTAAAGGGCGTGCGCATTAGCTACACAGGTGGGGAACGGGGGTGGCCCGGCGACGTTCCAACGGTCAAGTTTGATACTAGTAAAGCAAATCGACTCGGCTGGCAGGCGAGATACTCGTCTTCAGAAGCTGTACGAATATCGACTGGACGGCTGCTTGCCAGTAAGAGGTAATAGTTCGATGCTAAACTATCGAGTATGTGTAATGGGACTATGGCATTTGGGATCAGTAATATCTGCGTGCCTTGCGGAATTGGGATACACAGTGGTGGGGTACGATAATAACGCTATCCGAATACAGAACCTAAATCAAGGAATCCCACCGGTTCTTGAGCCAGGACTCGAGTTGATTGTGCGAAGTAATCTTAAGGCTGGTAGATTGCACTACACTTCTGACATTTTGGAAGCAGTTCGCGGGGCTGATTATGTTTTCTTCACTTATGACACTGAGGTAGATGACGATGATATTGTTGATATTACGGATATCCTAGATACCGCTAGAGCGCTGGCGCCTGCTCTTTCCAACGGTGTGACAATTGTAGTTAGCAGCCAAGTACCAGTGGGAACTTGCGACTATATATTTAGGATGATTCAGAAAATAAACCCACTGCTCGATTTCGGAATCGCCTGCGTTCCAGAAAATCTCCAATTGGGTCGGGCCATTTACAGATTTCTCAATCCCGACACTATTGCCATAGGCACTACTGATACAAACACGTACGCCAAAGTTGAAGCGTTCTATCAAACATTCTCAGCCCCAAAGTTCGAAGTAAACCTAAGAACGGCAGAAATGACTAAACATGCAGTCAACGCCTACTTGGCATCATGCATAAGTTTTGCGAATGATCTCGCTAGATTATGTGCATTGGCCGGTGCCGATGTGTCGAGAGTGATTCAGTTGCTCAGTTTGGATGCCAGGGTCAGCCCAAATGCCCCTTTACGCCCGGGACTTGGATTCAGTGGAGGAACGCTTGCTAGAGACATCCAGAGTCTCCGTCGTCTCGGCGAAGAGAATGGATTTAACTCACCTTTCTTTGACGGGGTGTGGAAGGCCAATCAGCTACACATTCGAGCACCGCTCCGAACGTTAAGAGAAGTTTACCCTGATATATCTGGGCGGGTCTTCTCAGTTCTTGGACTTACATATAAGGTAGGTACAAGCGTGGTGCGCCGATCCGTGTCTCTGGATATTATCAGAGAACTATGCTCTGGGGGTGCCGTTGTGATGGCTTACGATCCAATTGCTGATACCTCCGAAGTAACGCCTTTTTCGAGTTTTGTCATGGCTCCAACCATTGAGGCTGCAACCCTGGGAAGTGACGCTCTCATAGTAATGACTCCGTGGGCGAATTTTGATGAATTAATTCTCAGGAGAATTGGTGAAGGTATGAACAATCGAGTGATCATTGATGCCGATGAGTTCCTAGAACCTAACTCTGTGAGACGATCGGGTTTCATTTATCTGGGAACTGCACAAGACGATATAAAGTAGGGAGCTAGCGGTCAATGAGAGTAGGTATAATCGGAGCGGGATTGCAGGGGTGGCGCCGAGCTCCTATAATTAGGCGTCTTCCTCAGCACGATCTGGTTGTAGTATCGGATATTCGTCTTGACGCGGCTAAAGAACTTGCTCAAGAGCTCGGCTGTGAGGCAAGCGAAGGGTGGAGACACGTTGTGGAGCGCAGTGATATAGATGCAGTTGTTGTGTGCACTCCACCACACGTCCATAAAGCCATAAGTGTAGCTGCAATGCTACATGGCAAGCACGTTCTGTGTGAGAAGCCACTGGCCCGCACTGTCGACGAAGTGACTGAAATGATTGCGGTTGCTAATGCTACCGGCCTTGTTCTCAAATGTGGCTTCAATCACCGACATCATCCAGCCATTAGGCAAGCTCATCTTTGGTTCCATGAGGGAAAGATTGGCGAGCCTTTATTCCTACGAGCCAGATATGGAATCGGAGGTAGACCTGGCTATGAAACGGAATGGCGATGTGATCCTGAAATTGTTGGTGGAGGTCATCTGATGGAGCAAGGCATCCACCTAGTCGATTTGAGCCGCTGGTTTCTGGGGGACTTTACTCAAGTTGCGGCATTCGTAGACACACAATTCTGGGCCATGGAGCCTCTTGAAGATAATGCATTTGTGATGTATAGAACCGCGGCAGGCGTAGTTGCAACCATACATTCTAGCCTTACTCAATGGAGAAACATGTTCTCATTTGAGCTATACGGAAGAGATGGCTACATCAATGTAGAAGGAATCGGCGGTAGTTACGGTACCGAGCGCGTTAGTTTGGGTCCCCGAGATTTCACTGCACCTTTTAAGGAGGAAGTTGTCGAATTTCGGAGGGAAGATCAATCTTGGTTAGAAGAGTGGCTTGAGTTTTCGGAAGCGATTGATCAGGGGAGACAACCGTCTGGGGACGGCTACGACGGACTTGCAGCGATGCGCCTAGTTTATGCTGCCTACGAGGCAAGCAGCCGTCAGCGGACAATCAGCTTAGAATGATTTTGGTAAATTGTCGCCACTGAATCTATTCGTCTCGCTCAAAGTTTGATTATGTTCTGTGGGAAAGAAGGTAATGTCGGCTTGTTGTGCCTCAAGTAATCACCTTATTGCCAAATGTAATTCTTCATGCCACTGAAACGAGCCATAATGTGACTAGACTGCGAGATAATCTCACATTTGGTAGTAAGCTAAGGTACATATGTCCTGTTAGATATGGTGAATTGATGAGTCGAAGTGGGGGCTTGTTTCGGTACCCATATCCATAGGTGAACGCTATGCAAGCAGCGATTTTAGCTGGAGGTAAGGGATCTCGGTTGCTACCAATCACAGGATACTTGCCCAAATCGATGGTCCCAGTCAACGGCAAACCGTTTCTCCAATACCAATTGGAATTGTTAAGACGGTGTGATATCAATGATGTAGTTCTCTGCGTGGGTCACCTGGCAGATCAAATCGTCTCCTATTTTGGGGATGGTCGCAATCTGGGGATGCGTATTCGCTACAGTATTGAGAAAGACCAGCTGGGAACTGGCGGGGCGATCAGGAATGCGTTACCATTATTGGAGAGTAGCTTCTTAGTGATGTATGGAGACTCATACCTTGCAATAGACTATAAATGTATAGAAGCAGAGTTCCACGCCCGAAGTGTTGCGGCGCTCATGGTTGTGTTTAAGAATGAGGATAAATATGATAGTAGCAATGTAGTAGTTCAAGATGACTTTGTTACTCTTTATAGCAAGAAGCAGCATCCAACAGAGATGACTCATATAGATGCAGGTCTAAGTATCATAAGCCGTGCGTCTCTAAGTAATATGCCAGTGGGATACCCAATTGACTTAGGAAAGCTGTTCGAGCACTTATCAGAATGTCTACAGCTAGCAGCATATCGAACTTCTCAGCGTTTTTTCGAAATTGGATCTCTCACGGGCCTCGCGGAATTCACGCAACTTGTTCGACGAGGAGGTTTGGGGCTTTGATTGTCACGCAGACTCCTTTGCGCATTCCTCTCGGAGGTGGAGGAACTGACCTACCCTCATATTACCAAAAGCATGGTGGATTCTTGATCTCTGCTGCAATAAATAAGCACGTGTATGTTGTTATCAATCAATGCTTTGAGAACCGTATTCGCCTAGGCTATTCAACATATGAAGACATCGAAAATCTCGAGGATATTCACCATCCTATCATTCGCGAGTCCCTAAGGTTGGTCGGAATTCGTGCAGGAATTGAAATTATATCGCTTGCTGACATCCCATCAAACACTGGTTTGGGAAGCTCCTCTAGCTTTACGGTAGGCTTGCTTAATGCAATGCACGCCTATAAGCGAGAATCAGTTCCTTCCAAGCAGGTGGCTGAAGAGGCGTTCCACATTGAGGCTGAGATTCTCAAGCAACCAGTAGGCAAGCAGGATCAATACATAGCGGCATTTGGTGGGATACAGCATCTTGAGATTAGCAAGGATGGGCAAGTCGAGAATTCGCCACTAGAATTGAATGATTCAGAACTTCGCAATATTGAGTCTAACCTTCTTCTCTTTTATACAGGTATTCAGCGCAACTCTTCAGAGATTCTTGTATTCCAAAGTGGTGCTGTGGCCCAAGGTGACGACAATGCGACAAGTGCTTTGCACACGATTAAAGAAAATGGATACCAGGTTAAAGAAGCACTAGAAGCTGGAGATATGAACCGACTCGGCAATATTCTACATTTCCATTGGCAAGCGAAAAAGCGTCTCTCACCGTTGATAAGCTCTACACAAATAGACGAATGGTATAACGCGGCATTGGAGCATGGAGCCATTGGAGGTAAGGTCATGGGGGCAGGCGGAGGTGGGTTTTTTGTGCTCTGCTGCGCTGAAGAAAATCAGACTCGACTTAGGCATGCCTTAGCAGTGAGGGGCCTCAAGGAGATGCGATACTCTTTCCAGTCGGAAGGATCAAGAATCTTGATTGATACTGAGCAACTAGAGGCAATCAATGAGAGAGAGTGACGAAACTAGGACAATTGAACTGTATATTGAGGAGTTGGCACGGATCAACTCCTCTTTCTCCCACACAAATATCCAATTAGCTACGGATAGTCTATTTGAGACTTGGCAAGACGGTGGCAACGTACTAACAATGGGAAATGGAGGGTCAGCATCCACCGCTTCCCACTTTGCGAGCGATCTTTCCAAAAGCACGATTGTTCCTGGCCGTCCTCGCTTTAGGGTCCTGAGCCTAACCGATACGGTTCCCTTAGTAAGCGCTTGGACCAACGATCTGGGTTTTGGCAGCGTATTTGCAGAGCAAATGGAACCTTGGCTCGGCAAGGGAGACATGTTGGTTGGCTTTTCAGTACACGGAGGGACTGGCTATGGGGAAGCTGGCCCTTGGTCTCAGAATCTAGTGCGAGCCATGACATTGGCAAAAGAGCGAGGCGCCAAGATTCTGGGTTTTTCTGGATTTGATGGCGGCGTCATGAATGACATGGCTGACATATGTCTCAGGGTTCCAATAGACCTTGAGCCAATGGGTACCCCACTGATAGAATCATATCATGTGGTGCTCTTTCACTTGATTTGTTTGCTGCTGAAAAACCGGATTCAAGGCACTCCAAACCAGCGTCAATAGTCTATCGACCAACCACTCAGCGGCGTATCCATTGCAGGTGTAAAGTGAACTCACCCCTTAATACAGTAGCAGAGGCAGGGGCCAAGACAGGCGAGTAGTGTCACAAGCATGGGATGAGCGAAGCCACCTTCTACAAGTGGAAAACCAAGTACGCTGAACTGACGGTAAGCGAACTCAAGAGGCTCAAGTCCCTAGAGGCAAAGCCCCAGCGACTGAGTCGGATTGCGGCCCGGCAAGCGTTGGACAACTGGTCATGACCTTACCCCAAAGATAGTATCAGTTGCTAGTAGAGTCCGGCGGTAGATTCAGCAAACTGTTTGGGTGTTCTTCCTCACGGGGAGCTGTGAGGACTGACCTCATTGTAGTCCTGCTGCCAGTTCTCTATGATCTCCCTGGCATGTCTCACGCTCATGAACCAGTTGGTGTTCAAGCATTCGTCGCGCAGCCGGCCGTTGAAGCTCTCAGCAAAGGCGTTCTCTATCGGCCTGCCAGGTCGTATGAAGCTCAACTTGACCCCCATCCGATATGCCCACTCATCCATGACCTTGCCTGTGAACTCCGGGCCGTTGTCTACGGTGATCACCTCAGGCAGTCCCCTGGTCTCTGCCAGCTTCTCCAGGACCCCCACCACTCTGGCGCCGCCCAAGGACGTGTCCACCTCGATGGCCGGGCACTCCCGTGAGTAGTCATCCACTATGGCCAGTGCCCGGAAGCGCCGTCCGGTCACTGTGCTATCCGAGACTAAGTCCATCGACCACCTCTGGTTGGGACGCACGGGGGATGGAACGATCTCCCGCACCCTTGCGCCTTCTCTTCCTCCTGAGGGCAAGCCCCTCTTCACTGTAGATGCGCTCCGTGCGCTTGTGATTGATCACCAGACCCTCTCTCTTCAGCATGATGTGCAACCTGGGACTCCCAAAGCGCTTCCTCTCCCCCGCCAGCTCACGCATCCTCAGGCGCAGGTCACCATCATCACCCCGCATTGACCTGTACCGGTAGACCGAGGGAGAGATGCCGGTCAGCCAGCAGGCCTTCCTCTCGCTCAGCCCAAGACTCTCTGTGGCATACGCCACCGCCATCTTCCTTCCTCATCTTGGGCTTCAGAAGTTTTTTGCCAGCAACTCCTAGTGTGGTGTAACCAAAGTACATTGGCAAATAAAGGGGTGATCGATGCTGATCCACTACCCTGGTTTGAGCAAGAATCCGATTCTCTGTCCTTTCAGAAAGCCCTCGAATAATGCGAGGAACTACGGATACAGGACACTAGCAGCCCGTCCGAGAAACACGATTGGCGAGTGGTTGGGTGTATGATAGGGCCAGTCCAGTAGCGGGGAGTTGTTGATGAGCAAGACCTACCTTCCCTACGAACCCGACCAGCAGTTGCTGTTGCCAGCGGCGTTGCAGGAGTGGCTGCCTGACGACCATCTGGCCTACTTCATATCCGACGTGGTGGACCAGTTGGACATATCGGAGGTCACCGCTCGCTACGAGCGGGAACGGCGTGGCGGGCCGCCGTATCATCCACGGATGATGGTCAAGGTGTTGCTCTACGGTTACTGCGTGGGGGTGGCGTCCTCACGCCGCATCGCCCAGCGTCTCCACGAGGACATCGCCTTCAGGGTGTTGGCGGCGAACAACACACCGGACTTCCGGACCATATCCGACTTTCGCAAGGACAATCTGGATGCGCTGTCGGGCCTGTTCATACAGGTACTGGCGTTGTGCCAGCGGGCGGGGCTGGTGAAGCTGGGGCACGTGGCGCTGGACGGCACGAAGGTCAAGGCCAACGCATCGAAGCATAAGGCGATGAGTTATGGACGTATGAAGGAGAAGGAAGCGCAGTTGGCGGCGGAGGTAGCGGAGTTGTTGGAGCGTGCCCAGGCAGCGGATGATGAGGAAGACCGGCGGTACGGCAAAGACAAGCGTGGAGATGAGTTGCCGGAGGAGTTGGCCTTTCGAGAGGGTCGGTTGGAGAAGATACGGGAAGCCATGGCGGCGCTGGAAGCCGAGGCGCAGGCGGCTGCCGAACAGGCTGAGGCCGAAGGTGGTAAGCGCCCGGGGGTGCCCGACGACAAGGCCCAGCGTAACTTCACCGATACCGAGTCGCGCATCATCCCCGCGCCTGGGGGGAAGGACTTCCTGCAAGCGTACAACTGTCAGGCGGTGGTGGACAGCGCTCACCAGGTGATCGTGGCGGCGCGGGCCACCAACCAGACTTCGGATAAGCAACAGGCTGCGGCGATGATGGAGGAGACCATCGACAACGTCGGCGCAGTCCCCAGGGAAGTATCCGCCGATGCCGGCTACTACTCGGCAAAGGCAGTCGATGAGCTTTACGCTCTGGGCGTGGACCCGTTCGTCGCGCCGGAGCAGACCCGCCACGGCCGGGTTGTGCCATCTGCGCCCCGAGGTCGCATACCCAGCCATCTGTCTCCCAGGGACCGGATGCGACGGAAGTTACAGACCAGGCGGGGTCGGCAGCGTTACGCCTTGCGGATGCAAACTGTGGAGCCGGTATTCGGCCAGATCAAGCAGGGCCGGGGATTCCGGCAGTTCCTGCTGCGGGGACTGGAGAAGGTGAATGGCGAATGGTCGCTGATCTGCACGGGCCACAACCTGCTCAAACTGTTCCGCTTTGGGGTCAATCTGCACAGGAAAGCACGGGGCGTTGGGCCAGCCCAACGCATCAGGAACTCTTGCCGAGGTAGTGAGCACGGCGCTATTCGCGAAGCTGTCTGGTGGCTGGCCGGGGCAACCGGCACAATTAGTTGTCGCGATCCATTGTCGCTGACCCGCAAGAACCGCTAGATAATCCTCGGACGGGCTGCTAAAGGGCCCAGTTGTCCAAGGCCTGCTGGGCCACGATCTGCTTCAGACACCGGTTCTCTTCCTCAAGGGACCTCAGACTCTTCAGCTCGTTCAACGTCAATCCAGCATACTTGGCCCTCCACTTGTAGAAGGTGGCCTCGCTTATGCCGTGCATCCGGCACAGTTCCCCAGTCTTGGCCCCTGACTCCTTCAGGACCCCGATAATCTGCTCCTCTGTGTACCTATTCCGTGTCATCAGTCCTCCTTTTGAATCCTATTCTACCGGAGGACTCTACTTCTAACTGATACTGTTTTCGGGGGGAAGGTCACCTAACAACGCAATTGTCGAGGCTTGAGGTGGACCTAGGAAACTGGACAGGTAGCTAAGTGGGAATCCTGCTTCTAAACTAATGACAGCTAATGCTTTCGAGGAGGAGCGGGAAATGTCCAGAGAGCGAAGGAAGCACAGCCCGGCCTTCAAGGCCAGGGTTGCCCTGGAGGCAATGAGGGGCGAGCGGACGGTGGCCGAACTGGCCGCCCGGTTCGAGGTCCACCCCAACCAGATTCAGACTTGGAAGAAGGCCCTGGCCGACGGTGCGGCCGCCATCTTCGACCACGGCAACGGGACCGCTAAGGGCAAGGAGCAGAAGAAGAACAACGACGCCCTGGTTGCTCGCCTGTACCAGCAGATCGGCCAGCTCAAGGTGGAGCGGGATTTCTTGGAGGAAAGGTCCGGTCCATGACCTCGGCAAGGCAGCGTGAGCTGGTCGACCGGCAACATCAGTTCCTGTCCTAGTGTCCTGTATCCGTAGTTCCTCGCATTATTCGAGGGCTTTCTGAAAGGACAGAGAATCGGATTCTTGCTCAAACCAGGGTAGTGGATCAGCATCGATCACCCCTTTATTTGCCAATGTACTTTGGTTACACCACACTAGTACGGCAGTGTGCGTTGCTGGGGGTCAGCCGCTCCAGCCTCTACTATCGTCCCAAGGAGACCCCGCAACAGGACCTGACCCTGATGAGGGAAATGGACCGCCAGTACCTGGAACCCCCTTTCTACGGTTCCAGGCGGATGAGGGCATCGCTGGAGCGGCAAGGCATGCCGGTAAGCCGGAAGCGGGTGCAGCAGCTCATGAGTGTGATGGGGCTGCGAGCCATCTACCGGCAGCCTCGCACCAGCCAACCAGCGCCGGAACGCCGGGTCTATCCCTACCTGCTGAGGGACCTGACGATCACCCGGCCCAACCAGAGCCTGCCCCCGACCCCGATCGGGGGTATGGGCGGCCGACATCACCTACCTGCCCATGGCCCGGGGATTCCTCTACTTGGTCGTGATCATGGACTGGCACGGCCGGTACGTGGTGACCTGGCGGTTGTCCAACACTCTGGAGACCGCCTTTTGTGCCGAGGCACTGAGCGACGCTCTGAACCAGGGAACGCCCAATGTAATGAACACCGACCAGGGAAGCCAGTTTACCAGCTGCGAGTTCACGCAGATACTCCAGGATCACTCGGTGAGGATCAGCATGGACGGTAGGGGCAGGTACCAGGACAACATTTTCGTCGAGCGGCTATGGCGGACGGTGAAATACGAGGAGGTCTACCTTAAGGCCTACGTCAACGCTGGTGAAGCCCGGAGAGAGTTGGGAGCCTACTTCCGGTTCTACAACCACCGGAGGCCGCATCAGGCGCTGGGCTATCGGACGCCGGCGGAGGTCTTCTACGGGGAGACTGTTGAAGAGGATGAGGAAGTGAAGGAAAGGAGGTGCTCGGACCAACGGGTTTCGGTATCACACGGAGAAGTGCAGGAGTCCCACTTAATTGTGGCCTGATCCTGTCCAACCGATGGGATCCACCTCAATTCACCAGATGAATAAGTTCAGAAACATGTGAGACTATTCAAGATGAAAAGGAGGGGCCATCCTTGAGGTGAGAAACTTAAAGGAGGCCCCTCATGCGGGTAGTTGGGCTACCCAAGGTATTGTACCAAGCCGATCGGCTGGCGAGAATCACTGTGGAGCCGGTCAGTGACGAAGCGAGAGCACGTCAGGGCGCACTGCGCCTGTGGCGGGAGTTTCAGGAGCTGGGGGTGCGCCCACGCGTGGCCGCCGAGAAGGTGGGCATTCCCCGCTCCACGCTGTACCGCTGGTCAAGGCGATACAGGAATGCAGGCATCCGCGGTCTGGAGCCGGGATCACGTGCTCCACACCGCCGGCGGAGGCCTCAGTGGCCTCAGGCGCTGGTGACAGCTGTGCTGGATCTCAGACAGCAGCCACCCTGGTTGGGCAAGGACAAGCTGGCCACCTTGCTGCGACAGCGTGGATGGGTTGTCTCCACCTCTACGATCGGTCGCATACTCGCGGACCTCAAGCGTCGGGGTATCCTCAAGGAGCCACCACGCCCAGGTGTAGCCGGCGCCAAACGCCGTATACACCGCCCTTACGCCGTACGCACCCCAAGGGACTACCGCCCCAAGGCCCCGGGCGACCTCCTACACATGGACACCACCGACCTGCGTCCTCTCCCAGGAGTCGTGCTCAAGCACTTCAGCGCACGGGATGTCGTCTCCCGATGGGACTCCCTCCACATAGCATCCCGCGCCACCGCTGCCACCGCCACAAGTGTCCTAGACGACCTCCAGACACGATGCCCCTTCACAGTCCGAGCCATACAGGTGGACAACGGCTCAGAATTCCAGGCCGACTTCGAGACCGCCTGCAGGGACCGTGGTATACGGCTCTTCACCACCCCGCCCCACTCCCCCAAACTCAACGCCTACGCAGAAAGAGCTCACCGCACCCACAAGGAGGAGTTCTACGCCTTCTACCAAGGAGACTGGTCCGTAAGGGACATCACCCCAGCCCTCAGAGATCACGAACTCTACTACAACACCCGCCGCCCACATCAGTCCCTTGGTTATCTCTCACCACTGGAGTATATTCTCCAGTACCACCCCGAGACCCTCCCGTCTCATATGTACTGAACGAGTACACCAGATTGACAATCTCACGTGTTGCTTCTAGAATTATGAGGCCTAAAGCGTGTGAGCCAGCTAACTCGCTCTAAATATTCTCGCAACTGAAGGGGGGCATTTTGACAGGACGTATCCGGAAGGCTATGCAATCTGATAGCGATGCTCTTTTGGAACTCAGCAATCAGGCTCCTCTCGAATTGGCCGAAACCTCAATCATCATTGATTGGTCGCCATCGTACTTTGAGCGCTTTGCGTTGTTTGATGATTGGTCAGTTCTTGTGTACGAAAATGATGGCCGAATTTTAGGATGTCAGTGCCTAGCTTACTATACAACGAAAGTCCAAGGGAATCTCACAAAGATTGCTTTGGCCTTCGGAGCGAAGACCCATAAGGATGCACAGGGGATGGGAATAGGAGGCGAGCTTTTTGCGGCGGTTGATCGCGAAGTCAGGGATCTCGGAATGGATATACGCTATGCGTTACTCGAGCAACAAAGTCTAGCTCTTAGTCGCCTCGGCAGACCGACAACCGGTGTAGCGCAGAATATTACTATGGAGGAACGAACATCTAGGTCAATTGACGACTTACCACATGTCGGATATCTTCTAGTGGATGTCTCATCCAACGCTTCAGAGGCCCCCTCAAAGGACTGCGTGGTCCGGCAAGCGGTTCCTGGTGATCTTGAGGAAGCAGCAAGGATTATCAATCAATACCATGGTGCCAAGGACTTATTCACACCTCTAAGTGCCGAGAGCCTTAGAGGGCGACTTTCGAGAAGCGCATCTTACACTATGAGTGACTTCTTCGTGCATTTGAATGGTGAAGGGCTAATAACAGCCGTAGGAGGCCTTTGGAACCGCGGAGATGTGATGCGGGAAATACGAGTAAACAGGCAATCAAGTGTCCAAGAAATTGTTGACCCTCGGGCCGTCTTAGATTGGGGAGTTTCTACGGATCATGAAGGAGATCTCCTATGTCTAGTTGACTATCTTATAGGGGTTGCCAAACTGAGGGGGTCCTCCGAAATGATGTTGGCTTTGGACCCCACTCACCATGCACTCCTAGAAGAACGATATTCGGTACGGCAAGAGAAAGAGTTGCTGTCCGTAAGGAACCTTAGAGGAAAAAACTTCTTCCCAAGAATACCATTCTACTTCGACCTTGTATATTTCTAAAGGGCAGCAAGAAACTCAGGTATGGGAAAGGACTATAATGTCGCTCTAGAGAGCTTCTGATAAACTCTCAGGCAGCTGCTGGTCGATTGCCAAGGCTGTAGTTAATACTGATATCAGAAATAGCTCATAGCTCAACGTACAAGGTTGCCGCTCTCGCCTACTGTGCATTAGGCTAGGGGTTCTTGAGTATCACCTTTAACGATGTTGGTTACAGACGATGATTAAACGCGTTTCAATCTCGCTGGAGCTCATGCAGAATACGCTGAATGTTACTGGTTTCCGGCGAGGCACTGGTCATAAGTTTCAAGCAAGGAGTTCACGGTGACAATGCCTGATGTTTTCGATAAGATAGGTATTGGCAAATCTGAGATGATTGAGATGTTGCCAGCGCTCAGATTATCTGAAGTGGCATATGCTACGGGATCTGTCATTGCAGGATTCGGAACCGCAGACTCGGATATTGATATTATAGTAATATGTGAAGACAGTCTTTTGAATTGTCACTTGGAGGAGTCCATTCCAGAATCAGCTACGAATGGAAGGGCAAGTAACTTAAGAGGGTTTGACAACGCGGACCGTGCGCCGATAGTTCACTATCGGTACGGACCACGCTTAGTCGATATTGAGTTTTATACTTGGACTAGGTTTAAGAATCTCTTGAATATCCAAACAGCAGAGAATCCCCTTGCTCCTGTCTCTATTCCAAAGCGCCTGAACAGAACAGGCTTGTTTTTCGCTGCTGCATTGTCTACTGGTGTTCCCGTTTGGAATGACGGTCTCTACGAAGAGCTGAGATCCTCTATAGATATTGATCGAGTCTTCAGCCTGATAGGCGACCTGAATTATCGACTTGCTTCCGAGGCCATACAAAGATCCCGGGCTGAACTTTCGACGAGTAATTTCGTTGGTGCCTACTTCCACGCTGAGCAAGCAGTCTTTTATGTTGCCAAGACCATGCTTGCTGCGCACCGCTTATTCACAAATGATTCTTGGATATACGCCGCCTTCGCAAAGGCATTTGGTTCCGGACACGAGCTATTAGATCGCGTTTGGGAATTGACGAATAAGCAGATACAGCCGACTCGAAGGATGGTTCAATATGTTGCCGAAGTAGAAACCTTCGTGCGACTCCTTAGTGCTCGACGATTCCCATACCATAATCATAGAATGGATTAAGAAATGCCATTGGCAAATTTATGCTTCTCAACCTTCTAAGTATGCAGGTTCGCATGAAAGAAATCCTTAACCCCGAGGTCACTCGATTGCGCTGGACTCCTCTCGCCTGGGTGCGTGTGCGACTCACTATGTTCTATGGTAACGCCATGAGAATCTACTACACGACAAAAGCAGAGCAGGCCATCCGTGAAGGTGCTTATATGTACGCTCTTCGCCAGCTTAAGAGAGGGCTAGACTGCTGTTTGGATTCACATCTTGCTATTGATCACGATGTTTATTCCATGCAGGACCTGTATGAGGCCTCTTGGAGTATCGAAGGTCGAACCGCAAGAGTATTCCAGGTACTTGAAAGTGCATATGGAGTTAACGGGTGGATATTTCAGACTTCTTGGCGTCTACGTACGCTCGAGTTAATGGACCCCAAGGACGTTACAATGTACTTTGACGAGTTTGTTAATCTTGGTAATGAGTTGATTGAGCATCATGGCTTTGGCCTTCCACGCTTTCGTGATGGCAGCCGAGGTAGCACTGCTCAGACGTTCCTCACGGAGTGGACTGCACTGGAAACCCGATTCAAGCTGAGCAAGAAGACCAACGTTTTCTCAATCGAACCTAAGAGGTTGGAAGTTAGTGCGCCGTCTTTGTACGACAATTACTGGGTATCTGCCCGGGGTGCCGTTCTATATTCTACGAATGATGTCTCTTTCTTGATAAAGAGGAATAATATCTTTGTGCTAAACGATTCTGGGGCAATGATTTGGGAAACGCTCGGAAAACCCTTTACTGCAAGTGCACTATTGCAGAGGCCCCCTAACGAATCCGGCAGTACGGACATAGAAACCAGTGCGTTTGAGCAGTTTCTTGTTGAACTCGCCAGATGGCGCCTCATACGAAAGCTTTCTGCCCCCGACACTTTATAGACCACGTCCTTTGATCGTAGGCCATATAGGTTTGAGCACGTTGTGAGGATGTACTTATGTGTAAACCAGGACTGGGCCAATGCGGAGGAACGGTACCCGACGAGTCCAACTCCAAATGTTGGCAACCAGCAAGAATGGGTCACTCCGAGCCCCGAGAGTCGGAGGCCGGATCTGGGACTTGAAAGGTAGCTGATGGCCCTGTTGTGCTGTCTCCGCCATTCGATTGCCAGGGCCCTGCACCTCCTCTCGGGCTCAGTATGTCTTCTCGCCTGCCCTCAGCACGTCTGATGGCGTCATTTCCCCCAGGGCATTGTGGTAATGTCGGTAGATGTAGTGTAGACCGTCAGTGATAATGGGACACATATAGGGGTAGGAAAGCCCGAGAGTCGGAGGGTGGTGTGAGCTCCTGAAATGAGGGTAGAGTTACCCACATAAAGGAGCAGATGTGTCCCAGTTAGAAGTAAGCAAAGCAGAGGCCGCCGAGGAACGAAGCGAGCAGACTAGGCCTTTCGTCCGCACAGTGAAGGCGGTTGCCCGGCGTAAGTACACCCCCGAAGAGAAGATCCGTATTGTTCTGGAGGGCTTCCGCCGCGAGGTCGCAGTCAACGACCTGTGCCGGCGGGAGGGGATCAAGCCCCACTCCTACTACTTGTGGACCAAAGAGTTCATGGAGGCGGGCAAGGAGAGGTTGACCCGTGACTCGGTTCGGGACGCCACTCAGCATGAGGTAGGGCAACTCAAGCGAGAGAACGGGGAACTCAAGGAGCTAGTGGCCTATCTGTCGCTGGAGGCGTACCGTCTCAAAAAAACGGCTATCCCCATGCCCCAGGACGCCACCGGTACCAGCGGATGAGCGCCCCGGAGAAGGCAGAGGTAGTTACCAAAGTATCCTCGTCTCCCCTCCCCAAGCGAAAGGTCCTCAGAGAGCTGGGCATCCCTAAGAGCACCTACTACCGGTGGATCAGACGCCAAGACCAACAAGGACTTGAGGACCGACCAGGAGGCGATCAGCCACCATGGAACCGTCTTACTATTCAGGAAGAACGCTCAGTCCTGTTATCAGCCAGGGAGATGCCAGAGCTGAGCTGCCGTCAGTTGGCCGCGTGGATCACCGACAACCAGGGCTTCTCAGTCTCAGAGTCCCGCGTCTACCGTATCCTGGGCAGGGAGGGCCTAGTGAAGAGGCCTGAGATGCGGTTGGCCGCGGGGAAGGAGTACCCCCGCAAGACCACAGGGCCTCACCAGATGTGGGCCACCGATGCCTCATACTTTAGGGTGGTTGGTTGGGGCTACTACTACTACCTGGTCACAGTTATGGACGACTACTCCCGCTTCATCCTGGCTCACAGGCTTCAGCAAGATATGACGGCCGACTCCTTCATCGAGGTGGTCCAGGATTCTGTGGACACGACCAGCATGGACCAAGTTCCAGTCACAGACCGCACCAGGCTGCTGAGTGACAACGGTCCAGGCTATGTCTCAAGAGCATTCAGGGACTACCTGGGGATGGTTGGCATCAAGCACATCCTAGCAACTCCTTTCCACCCTCAGACCAACGGCAAGCTGGAGCGCTACCACCAGACCATCAAACGGGACGTCAACCAGGTGCCATATGAGTTGCCCGCCGACCTTGAGGCTGCTATCGCGGCTTTCGTCAGCTACTACAACTACCAGCGCTATCACAAGGCTCTGGGCAACGTGACGCCATCAGACGTGCTCAAGGGAAGACGGCAAGAGATCCTACAACGCAGGAAGGAGGTGAAGGCTCAAACCACCGAACTGCGACGACGCTACAACAGGGCCCTCAGGGAGTTCACCAGACCTCCATCCAACCCCTGATCTCTCGGCTCCCAATGTGTCCCACTTTTGCTGGTCGGCGAACTCAGACACGGCAGGTCCCAGCTCATGGGCACTGGCCTTGATGCGGTCGGGATCCCTAGTGGTGTAGGCGGAAAGCTCGGCGGGGTAGTCGGCAAGGTCGGTGGCGCGGCCGCCGCTGGGTTGGCGGACATGGGTTTTGATCAATTGGCCCCGGTGGTAGATGCGCACCAGCTTGCTGTCCACCCTGGCCTCCACCTTCTGGCCCGGGGGGCACAGGGAGGCAGGCACCGAGTAGAGGGCCTGACGGCATTGGATATGATGGTCCTGGTGGACCTTGGCATTGCGCCAGTCGGCGGTCTCGTAGGGTATACTGTCCCACGAGAGCAGGGCCCTGCGCTCCTCGTCCTGGAAGACCACCAGGGGCTTCCTGCGGGTGGTGCCGTGGATGCGCAGCCCCGCCACCTGCAGGCACCAGCGCTGGGCCTGATCCCTGATATCGGCCAGGTCTTTGAACTCGCTTCCCTTGAAGAACCGCTCCCTGGCGTAGGGGACGCCCCGCTCGACCTTGGGCTTGTCTTTGGGGTGGCGCGCTCTGGCCGCGTCGGCAATGAAGCCCTTGGTGAAAACGGGATGCAGCTGGTCCGCCGTGGCCACCGCGGCAGGACGATTGTCAATGACCAGGTACCTGGGGATGCCGCCGAAGAAGGCCTAGGCCGACTCCAGCCCGGCGATGACGTCCTCCAGTTTCTGGTTGAAGGTGGGCCAGACGAAGCAATGCCTGGAGTAACCCAGCACCACGATCAGCGCTCACACCGCACGGCTTCGCCCCGATTCCGGGTCATGGATCAGGCCCAGGCGGCCGAAATCCATCTCAGCCACTTCCCCAGGTGGCGTCTCTTCCATGCGCACTGTGGAGCGGGGAGGTCTTCGCCACTGGCGTCTCTCAATGAAACGCCGCACCGACTGGTAGCTCACCAGACAGCCCCGCGCCAGCAGCAACTCGTGAATGCGCGTCACCTGCAGCCGGTCGCCGGTGAGCCACTGGTATATCTGGTCGGCCCACGGGGCCAGCAACTCCTCGCTGGGCGTCGCCGCCTGCCGCGGCCCTGACTGGCCCATGGCCGCCAGCCAGCTCAGCTCGTCGTCGGTGGGAGCGGGGCCGTCCCGGGCAATACCCTCCGCCTTGGCGGCGCTCAGGTACTTCCGAACCGTGTTCCGAGATACACCGGTCCCAGATGCAATTTGCCGGTATCCTTCACCCGACTGCCAGCGCCGCATGATTTCCTGTATCTCCAATCTGGTAACCTCCCGGTACGCCATCGCTGCACCTCACTTCAGAAGTGCCCCAATGGTCGCCGATTGTCTCCCAGAGTGCGTCAATGACCCTGCAAATCAGGGGGGCAATGACCTTGTCAATTTCTCCAGTTTACCGGGTCAATGATTCTGTACATTTACAAGGAAGAGAACCGGTGTCTGAAGCAGATCGTGACCCAGCAGGCCTTGGACAACTTGGCCCTCTAGGAGTTGCTGGCAAAAAACTTCTGAAGCCCAAGATGAGGAAGGAAGATGGCGGTGGCGTATGCCACAGAGAGTCTTGGGCTGAGCGAGAGGAAGGCCTGCTGGCTGACCGGCATCTCTCCCTCGGTCTACCGGTACAGGTCAATGCGGGGTGATGATGGTGACCTGCGCCTGAGGATGCGTGAGCTGGCGGGGGAGAGGAAGCGCTTTGGGAGTCCCAGGTTGCACATCATGCTGAAGAGAGAGGGTCTGGTGATCAATCACAAGCGCACGGAGCGCATCTACAGTGAAGAGGGGCTTGCCCTCAGGAGGAAGAGAAGGCGCAAGGGTGCGGGAGATCGTTCCATCCCCCGTGCGTCCCAACCAGAGGTGGTCGATGGACTTAGTCTCGGATAGCACAGTGACCGGACGGCGCTTCCGGGCACTGGCCATAGTGGATGACTACTCACGGGAGTGCCCGGCCATCGAGGTGGACACGTCCTTGGGCGGCGCCAGAGTGGTGGGGGTCCTGGAGAAGCTGGCAGAGACCAGGGGACTGCCTGAGGTGATCACCGTAGACAACGGCCCGGAGTTCACAGGCAAGGTCATGGATGAGTGGGCATATCGGATGGGGGTCAAGTTGAGCTTCATACGACCTGGCAGGCCGATAGAGAACGCCTTTGCTGAGAGCTTCAACGGCCGGCTGCGCGACGAATGCTTGAACACCAACTGGTTCATGAGCGTGAGACATGCCAGGGAGATCATAGAGAACTGGCAGCAGGACTACAATGAGGTCAGTCCTCACAGCTCCCCGTGAGGAAGAACACCCAAACAGTTTGCTGAATCTACCGCCGGACTCTACTAGCAACTGATACTATCTTTGGGGTAAGGTCAGAGTGCCCAGCCATCGAGGTAGATATATCCCTAGGTGGCGCCAGAGTGGTAGGGGTCCTGGAGAGACTGGCGGAGACAAGAGGGCTGCCTGAGGTGATTACCGTAGATAATGGGCCGGAATTCGCGGGTAAGATCATAGATGAGTGGGCATATCGGATGGGCGTCAAACTGAGATCTATCCGTCCTGGCAAGCCGGTAGAGAACGCCATTGCCGAAGGCTTCAAATGGCCGGCTACGCGACCAATGCCTGAATACCAACTGGTTTATGAGCGTGAGGCACGCCAGGGAGATCATAGAGAACTGACGACAGGATTACAACGAGGTCAAGGCCTCACAGCTCCCTGAAGGGCAGAACACCCAAATAGTATGCCGAATCTATGGCTGGACTCTACTAACCAGTGATACTATTATCGTAGTATGGTCTTTGCCCCTATGGCACCGACGGCAACTAACCTTGCTGTCAGGCGTAGAGAGTTGCTTGAATTGTCTAGGAGGAGTACATGAACGCCAAAATCGCGAATTTAGGACCCAACCCAAACCGGATGCCATTTTTCGAAAGCCTACTACCGAGGAGAGGCGATATAAAGTGGGTTGATGCCAACCAGCCTGTAGCAAAGCAAGCAGAAGAGTTGAAAGGCGTGGTCGCCGTAATCGTTACACCCTCAGAGTATCCAGTCGAATTGGCGAAGCTGACACCGACTGTCAAACTGGTCCAGACTGTCAGCGCGGGAACTAACCACATAGACACAAGCGCCCTACGTGACCTCGGCATCCGAGTTGCCAACAACGGAGGCAGCAACGCCATAGCTGTAGCCGAACATACGGTTGGCCTAATTGTCAGCACCTTGAGAAAAATGCAACTGCAATTCAACTCCGTTAGGGCGGGCGCTTGGTCTGGAGACATTTACTCAGCATGGATCTCTCAGGCCCACGAAATCGCAGGTAAGACTATTGGCATTATTGGGCTAGGACGCATTGGCTCCCGCGTGGCCCGACGACTTCAGGGCTGGGAATGCCGTATCGTATACAATGACATAGCTGTACCAGAAGAGGGTCTCGAAAAAGAGCTGCGCCTAACAAGACTCTCTAGAGAGAAACTCTTGCGAACCTCCGACATCATTACCCTGCATGTCCCTCTCAACAAGAGCACACACCACATGATCAGCGACTTCGAATTAGAAATCATGAAACCGACTGCAGTGCTAATCAATGCAAGCCGCGGGCTAGTAGTCGATGAGCACGCGTTGGTAAGGGCCATTCGTGAAAACAAGATTACGGCGGCGGGACTCGACGTCACAGCTGTGGAGCCTACGCCTCCCGACAATCCCCTTCTCGGCTATGACAACGTGCTGATAACGCCCCATATGGCATACTTTGCACAGGAGTCCATAGAGCGAAGCCGCACATTCGCCATCTACAACGCCTTAAGGGTAGCTCGAGACGAAGAGCCAGAATCAATTGTCATACCGGATTAGAGATATTCATGGCATGACCTAATATTTTAGCATTGCCGAGCTTGCCACAGCCTTGTAGGACTCTCAGAAGTGCCTCTCTGCTTCCCACTCTCACTTGGATACAAGAGAGCCAGAATCACTCTTACGGTGACTTCGCAAGAAATGCCGAAAAATACCCAACTGGTGAAATACTACGAAAAACAACGGATATGGAGACATTCACTCTTGTGCTACTCTTTGGTCTAATCCCTAAGCTCCTGTGAACATTCACCGGTTGGATTTGTTAGAAACAGACCAACAGGCAAATCTTACACGACAATAGATGATAAGGGATATAGACGGTGACCTTAGGCAGGATGGAATAGATGTAGACTAATCTCGAATTAGGATGATACAACGGAGGTGCCAGAAGATAATTGTTGGTGAAATGCACTGGCCCATGACTGAGGAAGAGATGGACCTCACTCGGACGTGGAAAGCGCAGGCAGTATTCGCACGGGGTGCGACACTATGAAAGTAGCGCCATACCCAACAGGGAGTCGCTGCCTAGTACAGAGAGTTGAAAGAATCACGACAAGATTATCCCAAGTTTCTTGTGAATCAGTTGTTGAGTGTATCGCTCAGCGGCTACTTTGCCTGAGTGAGTTGGTCACTGTCCAGACACAAAAAGGAGGACTAGTTGCTGGAGATTGAGATAATGGTGCTAGCAAGCGGACCAGACCCAGTTTCAGCTTGGAACGACAACAATGAGAACGGTATGAGCATGGCGTTCGAGTGGGCATAGTTCACATCTAGGGGGGTTCAGACCTATCTGAGGATACGCTCAGCAAGACCGAAGATCCACCAAGGCTACCGAGGATTCCGATCACAGAATGCCGATAGCGGAGACGATACTGGGCCAGCAATTTAATGTATGCAAGCCAATCCTTGTGAGGGTCACTTAAAACACCCATATAACTATCGATAAGAAATGGCTATATCTGGCCAGAGCCACAAAGACGAGTTCAACGGCTAGAATGTAGGCCTTCGCAATGAGGAGACACCGACCGAGAACCTGTTTAGGCAGTTTTTCTGACGGGATGTGGAAGCCAAACGTATGGCTAAGGGATTGATCACTACTTCTCTGACTGGGGCTCTCAGTATTGATTACTACCAATAGCCAGACGTCAAGTGGTACCATTCAGTCCGCGCGCTTTTGCACTCAGGACAGGGATCCCTTTGGCAATACCACTATATAGAGCTTTCGGGTCAACACTCAAGCAATAGCTAGGCCATGAATCCCCCGCCATGGAAGCCAATATAAGACAATTCTAGACTGTACTAATGTAACGATATTGAGCCTTCCAATAACAACGGATTGCCGGGAGGCCAGACTCGGATTCTTTTCGACAGCGGCTCATTTGCAGAGATTCTCTACTGCGCCGTCTGCAGCATGAGAGCTTTGGAGTCCGATATTTACGTCCAACACCGGTCTGGGACTAGGGCGTGTTCACGCTAATGTAAGGCATCGAAGATAAGAGCGAACAGGATAAAGCCGAGGAAGAGTTCGTCGAGCTTCTCGAAACGAGAGAAGATGCGGCGGAACCCCTTCAATCGCAGGAACAACCTCTCAATTTCGTTGCGTCTCTTGTACATCTCCCGGTCGCACTCTCACGGGGTTATGCGGTTGCTCAGGGGCGGGACCAAGGGGATGAATCCCAAGTCTAGGGCCAGTTGTCGGGTCTCATCACCCTCGTAAGCGCGGTCCATCAACAGGGACGGGCTTATAGCTTTGCTCACCAAGGCACTTGAGCAGCTGGCGTCCTTCCGGTGCGTCGTGGGCCTGTCCCGGGGAGAGGGAGAAGGTCATGGCTGTTCTAGCATCCGCGGCAACTATGTGAATCTTAGTGGTCAAGCCTCCTCGAGACTTGCTGCTGGACTGCGGTCCGTCTTTTTTGACGCTCCCATACCATCAGGATGCACCTTGACTGTTGTGCTGTCCAGGGACACCGCCTCTATCTTGATTCTCACTATCTGTTCCCGCTGTGGTTGCTTGAACACCCGGTCCAGCACCCCTTTCTTTGACCAGCGGTTCATACGGGTGTAGACAGTGTGCCAGTTACCAAATCTGGCAGGCAAGCCCCGCCATTTGCACCCGTGCTCCGCAACGTATAGAATCGCATTGAGCGCTTGCAGGTTGGAGAGGCGCACGTTGCCCCGTTGCACCGGTAGATATGGAGCTATGCGTTCGTATTGTGCTTTGGTGATCTCCATGTATCCATTCTACCACAACCAACCTAATAGTGTGAACACACCCCAATTAGATAAGGAGTCAAAATGCAAAGCCGGATACCCGATTACTTTCTACTGGACGAATACAACATCACTGCGCAAGATGTTGTACACATGTATCTGCGGTGTGAGCCTGAAGCGATTCATTCTGATGTTGTTATCACTCCCGTCTGGAATGTCGGCTTTATAGACCGGTTCCCTGACATAACTGATGTTTCGCACGGCCTCGTATACGAAATCGGGAACCAAGAACGACAGATAAGTGTGATTCGATCAGGTATGGGAGCTCCGTCCACAGGAGACATAGTGTTGGCTCTCGGCTGCACTCCCTGCCGTCGCCTTATCTTTACTGGGTCTGCAGCCGGCCTTAATCCGGAAATGAAGATTGGCGACCTCCTAGTAGTTAATCAGTCAATATGTGGAGAGGGGTTTTCACGCTACCTGTCCGACCGTGTGTCACCTGAGGACCTACATCTGGAAATTGCCGAGCCAGATGCTAGTCTGACGGAGTTAGTCAGAAGTAGTGCCCATACCGCATGTGAGAGGGAGGTGGTAGCGTTGCACGAAGGCACCGTATGCTCAGTAGACTCCATATTGGCCGAGTTCTTCCGCATCCCAGACTTAGTGAATAGGTTCAACTGCGTTGGGATCGAGATGGAGACGTCAGCCACTCTGAACGCAGCACGATTAGTTGGAATCCAGGCGGCAGCACTTCTGCAAATCTCTGACATGCCATTGGCGGGGAAATCTCTATTCTCCGGTAGGACAACAGTAGAGGACTTGAGGCGTCAATTCGTCAAGAATTTCGTACTTCCTAAAATTCTCTTGGACGCTCTGACGACGCCAGTCAAATAGGTACCTTGGTCTTAGGGTCTTTGCTCAAACATTTCTTCAAGTGAATGGTGAATTTTCTGGAGTGTACGTTAAGTTACATGACTTAGAACGTGGCGGCAACGCCGATCGGCGGCTACAACCCAGACTTGGCCATCGTTATGGAGGACGGGGAGGAGCATGGACAGCCTATGGACTCTCGTTGCTCTACGTAATGCGAGAGAGCAAGAACTTGAGGGTGGATAACGCTCAAATGAGCAGCACTCTACATGCGAAATGCGTAGTGATCGATGGGAATGTAGCCTTGGTCATGTCTGCCGACTTTACAGAGGCGCACAAGTCCCAGACATCTAGGAGTGTGTCTGAAGATTCCCAGGAGCGGTTTGGGTGGTGGGTGTGATGTGCAGTGTTGGTGGTGGTCTGGGCTGGGCAGTTAGTCCAGATTTGGACCGGTGGGGTCTTACACCCTCGCTCCGGCCCCCCGAAAGGGGCCTGCTGGACAGGGTTTGGCGTTTCAGGCCGGGTTTGCCGAACCCGCGGCCACCGGGTTTGCCCTCCACAGCTTCAGCAGGTTGTGGGTCAAGGACACCAGGGTGAACTCCCCTGCCACTTTGTGGATGCCACGGAGCAGGAATTGCCTGAAGCCCCGAGCATGTTTGGTAAGCCCGTGGACCGGCTCAGTGATGACCTTGCGACGTGCATACACCTCCCGTCCTTCAGGCGTCTGCAGCTTGGACCGCATGGCGGAGCGCAGCGGCGTCCTGACCTTTACCTGTTGACCTATCCCGGCTTGGTGGTGTCTCTCCCGACCCGTGGCTACGTAGGCATCGAACTGTCTTTCGGCGAGCATACCCAGATTGCGTTCGCTGCAATATCCCGCATCTGCCGTGAATAACAGGGGACACCGCTCTGTTGCCGGGACTCCTATACCTGCCAGGTTTTGGTCCAAGATCTCCAGCATAGGGCCCAATCTGGGGCTGTCGGCGCTCTGGGGCGTCACCTCTTGGGCTACGATCACTCCGCTCCCCGCTTCCACCAGAACCTGAGCATTGTAGCCCTGTATCCAACCGTGGGAACTCTTCATGATCCGGCTGTCCGGGTCTGTGAAATTGCTCTGCTCCTTGGGCCGGGGCACAGCCTTGGCCGCCGCAGCTTCCGCCTCTTCGGGTCTAGCCCTTCCTCCTTCAGCCCGCTCCAGCGCACGCCTTTTGGCCCGCTCTTCCAACCGCACCTTCGCCTCCCTCATCTTGGCCAGTCGCACCTCCCGCCGCCGCAGTTCTTCAGGTAGTTCATCCCCCCGAGCATCATCGCCGTATTCCGCATCCTCCGCCTCGTCAATCTCGGCGGCCCGGCGCAACAACTCCGCTATCTCCGCTTCCAACCGGGGCTCCGTCTCTTGTATCCGCCCGTAGCTCATGGCCTTGTGCTTCGAGGCGTTGGCCTGGTATTTGCTCCCATCCAGGGAGAGGTGTCCCATCTTCACCAGACCTGCCTCCCGGCACATTCCCAGTACTTGGATGAACAGACCCGCAAAGACTTCCAGGTGGTTCTTGCGAAAATCGGACACGGTGCGGAAGTCCGGGAATTGGCCTCCACACAGCGCCCGGAAGGCCACGTCCGTCTCACAAGCCGCCGCTATTTTCCTGGAACTGTAGACTCCCGTGCAGTAGCCGTACAGCAAGAGAGAAAGCAGCATCCTGGGATGGTAAGCCCGGGGTCCACGCCCTCTCTTGAACCGCACGGCAATCTCCTCTATGTCCAGTAGGCTCACCGCGTCTTCCAGGAACAGGGCCAAATGACCCTCCGGGAGCCACTCACGAGGCGCCTGCGGCAACAGATAGGCCTGTTCCAGTCCATAAGGGCGGTACTCTTTGGCCATCTCACACCTCCCACATGTTGCCTCTTAGTCTAACCCTTCCCACTGTAGCCCGCACTCTTTTCCTTGCGTCCAGTCCACAACAAATATCGGACAGACTCCTAGTGTCCTGTATCCGTAGTTCCTCGCATTATTCGAGGGCTTTCTGAAAGGACAGAGAATCGGATTCTTGCTCAAACCAGGGTAGTGGATCAGCATCGATCACCCCTTTATTTGCCAATGTACTTTGGTTACACCACACTAGGGAAGGTCTGAACAAAGTGCTGCCAGGCTGATTTATTGATTGCCGGGTACAGAAGCAGGCTTTCCCTCCTGGTTTTTTGCCTTGTTTGTTGATGGTACGGTTAATTTCGGCTCTTTGCCCTCTCCTTTTCGGCCTCTTCGCGGCTTCAGTCCCGCTTTTGGGCCCACTACCCCCTGGTCAACCAACCAAGAGGCCCTTAGACCGCTTCAAGTTGGATAGCCCTAGCAACAGCGCCAGCCGTTCTGTGTTCTTGGTCAAGCCCCGGTTGCGTACCTTGGCATAGCCCCATAGTCTCTTCACATCCAGGAAGGGGTGTTCCAACCTTAGCCCGGATAGAAGCCTTCACCCTTTCCCCTATTGCCGCCGGATCCCCAGGTTCCAGTCTCCGCCGCTGCCCAGGCTTCATTGCCACCTGCCACTGTACCGCCAACTCCAGATGCTCTTCCCGTTTCTGCACCCCGACGTAGCCAGCATCCCCCCACACCTGCCTCTCCCCGCCCGTGCAATAACCGGTGGGCCTGGGTCACATCATGCACGTTGGCCGATGTGGTAGCGAAGCTGTGCACCAAGCCCGTCTCCGAATCCACCCCGATGTGCAGCTTCATCTCGAAGTGGTATTGGCTCCCCTTCTTCACCTGGCGCATCTCCGGGTCCCGCTGCCCGGTCCGGTTCTTGGTCGAGGGCGCCGCCTCTATGATGGTGGCGTCCACTATGGTCCCTTCCCTGAGCCGCAGACCTTGGGACGCCAGATGCTCGTTGATCTCCGCAAACAGCCCCTGTCCCAGATGGCGCTCTTCCAGCAGGTGGCGAAATGCAGGATGGTGCTCTCATCAGGAATCGGCTCAGACAGCCGCAATCCCGCGAAGCGCCTCACTGACTCCGCCTCATACAGCAGGTCTTCCATCCCTGGATCACTCACGTTGTAGCAGAGCTGGACGATGTGGACCCGAAGCATCACCGACAGGGGGTAAGGCCGACGACCCCGCTCCGCATTAAGGTAGTGGGGCCGGATGCTCTCCTCCAACCTTTGCCAAGGAATAAGGGAGTCGATTCGCTTCAGAAACACCTCCCAGCGGGTCTGGTGCTTCTTGTGCTGGTACTCCAAGTCTGCAAAGGTTGGCTGCTCCGTCATGGTCGCTCCCCCTTGGTATTGGCTGGCCTCAGTATGCCACAATCACAGCATTATTCAGAGTGTCCTTAGCTTGGATTCAACTCAACTTGCCCACAGTGGGTGTTCAAATCAAGGAACAATTTCACTCTTTGACACTCACCTGTCGTCTTGAAATGGTGCCGTTGCCATCAGGGCCATCTGACCTTACCCCGTTATTAGTATCAGAGGCTAGTGTCATGTATTCAACGTACGCTGGCAAAAGCGAGCCACGCTGGCCAGGATTTGGTCAGCGGTCTTGGTCCATACCAAGGGCTTGGGGTCTTCGTTGGTGACTTCCAGGTAGCGGTAGATGGCAGCCTCCAGTTCGGCGCTGCTCTGATGCACGCCCCGGCGCAACTGCTTTTCGGTGAGCAGACCGAAGCGCTCCACCAGGTTCAGCCAGGAGGCGCTGGTGGGCGTGAAATGAATATGGAAGGGGGGCCGCTTGGCGAACCAGTTCCGGATCAGCGCCGTCTTGTGGGTGGCGTAGTTGTCGGCAATCAGGTGCACGTCCAACTCGGCGGCCACCTCGGACGCGATGGCATCGAGAAACTTGCGGAACTCCAGGGCCCGGTGGCGGCGGTGGCACTAGCCAATCACCTGACCGGTCCTAGCGTCCAAAGCGGCAAAGAGGGCGGTGGTGCCGTGGCGCACGTAATCATGGGTACGCCGCTCGGCCTGGCCCGGACGCAGGGGCAAAAGCGGCCTGGTGCAGTCTAGGGCTTGGATCTGGGACTCCTCGTCCACGCACAAGACCAGCGCCCGGTCCGGCGGGTTGAGGTAGAGCCCCACAATATCCCATACCTTCTCGATGAAGAGGGGGGTCCGCTGACAGCTTGAAGGTCTCGGTGCGGTGGGGCTGCAGCGCGAAGGCACGCCAGATGCGGCTCACGGTGTTGTGGCTCAGACCGGAACCCCGGGCCATGGGCCGGGGTTCCGGTGGGTGGCGTCCTTGGGGGTGCTCTCCAAGGTCAACGCAATCACCCGCTCAACGTCGGCATCGTCAATCATCCTGGGACGACCGCTGCGCGGTTGGTCCAACAGGCCGCCCAGCCGTTGTTCCAAGAATCGGGACCGCCATTTCCCCACCGTGTCAACGCATACCCGCAACTCGGCGGCCACCGCAGTGTTGCTCCGGCCATCGGCACAGGCCAGAACGATTCTGGCCCGCAGGGCCAACGTCTGGGCCGTTTTGGTCCGGCGGGTCCATTGTTCCAAGGTTTCCCGTTCGGCGCCGTCTAGGACTAAAGGCGCGATTGGTCTGCCCCTACCCATATTCATCCTCCCTTTTGCCAAGTAGTCAGGAGGATATACCATAGCCGGTAAACATGCGACTAACTTTGGTTACAACACACTAGTAGAGTGCAGCTACCGCTTCAGCATACTCCTTTGGCGACCTGCCTTTCAACGAGCTGTGGGGTCTGACCTCAATGTAGTCCTGTCGCCAGCTCTCGATGACCTCCCTTGCATGTTTGATGCTCATGAACCAGTTGATATTCAAACACTCGTCACGCAGCCGGCCGTTGAAGCTCTCGGCGAAGGCGTTCTCCACCGGCTTGCCGGGACGTATGAAGTTTAGCTTGATACCACCCCTACGGTACGCCCATTCGTCCAGGGCCTTGCCAGCGAACTCAGGTCCGTTGCCCACAGTAATAACTTCAGGCAGCCCTCTTGTCTCCGCCAATCGCTCCAGGACGCCGACTACTCTGACGCCGCCCAGGGAGGTATCCACCTCAATAGCAGGACACTCACGCGAGTAGTCATCCACGATCGTCAAAGCTCGGAAGCGCCGACCGGTCACAGTGCTATCGGAGACGAAGTCCATGGACCACCTCTGGTTGGGTCGTTCGGGAGCGGGAATGATCACCCTGGCTCCTGCTGTGCCCTTACGACGCCTCTTTCTCCTGAGCGCAAGTCCCTCCTCCCTGTAGATACGCTCGGTCCGTTTGTGGTTGACCACTAATCCCTCCCTTTTGAGCATCATGTGCAGCCTGGGACTGCCAAATCGCTTCCTTTCCCCAGCCAGCTCACGCATCCTCGTGCGGAGTTCATCATCATTACCCCGCTTGGCCTCATACCGATAGACCGACGGTGATACACCGGTCAGCAGACAGGCCCTCGTCTCGCTCAGCCCAAGACCATCCATGGCGTATCACGCCGCTATTCTCCTCGCCTTGGGCTTTAGAATGTCGATTTACAGCATCATTGACCCAGGGATTTACAGAGTCATTGACCCACCCTGGGAGCGTGGTGTCTTGAGTGATATCAGGATTTGGCCTGGGGGTCAATCACCTCCCTTGTCGCGCAGGAGCTTATGGTGGGGCGACAGTTTCTCTCGGTAGCTGGCCCCTTCGATGGTTATCTGGAAGCTGGCATTGGCCAGGCGGTCCAAGGCGCTGTTGCCCAGGATGGGATCGTCAAAGAGGCTTAGCCACTCCTCGACGCTGCGATTGCTGGTGATGATGAAGCTGGAGACCCGGTGACGGCCGATGATCAGCTCATAGAGGTCGGCGGACTGCTGGGCGGAGAGCCGGTGAAGGCCCAGGTCGTCCAGGATCAACAGGTCTGGAGAGAGGAAGGAGCAGTAGGTCCGGTCCAGGAAGTTGTCCACCCGGGCCTGGGTCATGCTCCTGAAGAAATCGTCGGCGTGGAGGAAGCGGACGGTGTGACCGGCGCGGACGGCGGCGTAGCCCAAGGCCTGGGCCAGGAAGGTCTTGCCCACGCCGGCCGGGCCCACCAGCAGGACATGCTCGCGTTTGGCCATGAACTCCGGGGAGAAGACGGCGTCCAGGAGCCTGCGGTCCAGAGTAATGGCGGCGGACCAGTCGAAGTCCTCCAGTCGGCAGGTCTCCTGGAATCCGGCGTTGCGCAGTCGCAGCTCAACACGCCGGTGAGCCCGGCGGTTGACCTCGTCACTGAGGATGATCTCCAGGAAGGAGGCGTAGTCCAGTTGCTCCCGGCGGGCCAGGGCAATGCGCTCGGGCAGGGTGTCAGCCATGGCACCCTGCTTGAGTTGCTTGAGCAGGGGTGTGAGGTAAGTAGTCATGGTCATGTCGGTCTCCTTATGCCGTACGGCGGTAGCGGTTGGTTTGGGCAAAGACTGAGCCTGGCCTGGCGAAGCGGCCCTGGGGGCAGCGGCGTTGGCAACTCAGGGGTGGTCTCCTCTTCCAGGGCCTGCACCAGGAGGTGTTCCACGCGACGCACGTCGATGAGGTCCACCTCCAGGGCTCCCTACGGCAGGCGGCGTCCAGTCGCTGGGGGGTGTAGCGCTCCCCGAGACGCAGCAGCTTGTGTCCCTGTCTGACCTTGGCCCAGGGGAGCGGGCCGTCGAACAGTCGGTCGGCGAACTCAGACACGGCAGGTCCCAGCTCATGGGCACTGGCCTTGATGCGGTCGGGATCCCTAGTGGTGTAGGCGGAAAGCTCGGCGGGGTAGTCGGCAAGGTCGGTGGCGCGGCCGCCGCTGGGTTGGCGGACATGGGTTTTGATCAATTGGCCCCGGTGGTAGATGCGCACCAGCTTGCTGTCCACCCTGGCCTCCACCTTCTGGCCCGGGGGGCACAGGGAGGCAGGCACCGAGTAGAGGGCCTGACGGCATTGGATATGATGGTCCTGGTGGACCTTGGCATTGCGCCAGTCGGCGGTCTCGTAGGGTATACTGTCCCACGAGAGCAGGGCCCTGCGCTCCTCGTCCTGGAAGACCACCAGGGGCTTCCTGCGGGTGGTGCCGTGGATGCGCAGCCCCGCCACCTGCAGGCACCAGCGCTGGGCCTGATCCCTGATATCGGCCAGGTCTTTGAACTCGCTTCCCTTGAAGAACCGCTCCCTGGCGTAGGGGACGCCCCGCTCGACCTTGGGCTTGTCTTTGGGGTGGCGCGCTCTGGCCGCGTCGGCAATGAAGCCCTTGGTGAAAACGGGATGCAGCTGGTCCGCCGTGGCCACCGCGGCAGGACGATTGTCAATGACCAGGTACCTGGGGATGCCGCCGAAGAAGGCCTAGGCCGACTCCAGCCCGGCGATGACGTCCTCCAGTTTCTGGTTGAAGGTGGGCCAGACGAAGCAATGCCTGGAGTAACCCAGCACCACGATCAGCGCTCACACCGCACGGCTTCGCCCCGATTCCGGGTCATGGATCAGGCCCAGGCGGCCGAAATCCATCTCAGCCACTTCCCCAGGTGGCGTCTCTTCCATGCGCACTGTGGAGCGGGGAGGTCTTCGCCACTGGCGTCTCTCAATGAAACGCCGCACCGACTGGTAGCTCACCAGACAGCCCCGCGCCAGCAGCAACTCGTGAATGCGCGTCACCTGCAGCCGGTCGCCGGTGAGCCACTGGTATATCTGGTCGGCCCACGGGGCCAGCAACTCCTCGCTGGGCGTCGCCGCCTGCCGCGGCCCTGACTGGCCCATGGCCGCCAGCCAGCTCAGCTCGTCGTCGGTGGGAGCGGGGCCGTCCCGGGCAATACCCTCCGCCTTGGCGGCGCTCAGGTACTTCCGAACCGTGTTCCGAGATACACCGGTCCCAGATGCAATTTGCCGGTATCCTTCACCCGACTGCCAGCGCCGCATGATTTCCTGTATCTCCAATCTGGTAACCTCCCGGTACGCCATCGCTGCACCTCACTTCAGAAGTGCCCCAATGGTCGCCGATTGTCTCCCAGAGTGCGTCAATGACCCTGCAAATCAGGGGGGCAATGACCTTGTCAATTTCTCCAGTTTACCGGGTCAATGATTCTGTACATTTACACGCATAGCTCCCTATCTGCCTGTGCAACGAGGCAACGTGCGGATAAGCAACCTCCAAGTCCTGAACGCCATATTATACGTTGCGGAACATGGCTGCAAGTGGCGGGGCTTGCCCGCTAGATTTGGTAGGTGGCAAACTGTCTATACCCGTATGAACCGCTGGTCAAAGAAGGGAGTGCTGGACCGGGTGTTTGAGCAGAGCTGCAACGGGAACAGATAGTGCGCATAAAGATAGAAGCGGTATCCCAGGACAGAACAACGGTCAAGGTTCATCCCGATGGTACTGGCGCGCTAAGAAAGGGGGACCCCAGTCCATCGGCAAGTCCCGAGGAGGCTGGACCACCAAGACTCATATGGTTGCCGCGGATGCTCGAACAGCCGTGACCTTCTCCCTCTCCCCAGGACAGGCCCACGATGCTCCGGAAGGTCGTAAGTTGCTTTAGCGACTTGGGAAACAGGCCAATAGTCCATCCCTGTTGATGGACCACGCATACGAGGGGAATGAGATCCGTCAACTGGCCTTGGCGCTGGGGTTCACTCCCGTGGTTCCTTCGAAAGTAACGCTGATTGACCCTTGGGAGTATGATCAGGAGATGTACAAGAGGCGCAACGAGATGGAGAGGCTGTTCTGCAGGTTGAAGGGCAATCGTCGCATCTTCTCCCGATTTGAGAAACTGGACGTGCTCTTCCTGGGTTTCATACACTTCGCCCTCATCGTCGATGCATTGCGATAATGTGAACACGCCATAGTTGCCGAACTCTCAGGCCATTTCACAGACCACTTCTTTGGATACTTCCAACAACCTATCCTGTTGCGGATAGAACTCAGTAGTTCGAATACAAAGTGACTAAATGCTACACTGTGAGCAATGTTTTTGAGTTTTCGTTCGCTCCTTACCCCCACCAAGATTAGACGTATAGAAGCCTGTCAATTGAGTATGATTGCCGGTATCCTCTATACGGGTTGGTAACGCCTACGTCGGTCGGAGCGCCACTCTCTTCTCGCTCATGGTAAGCCTGTCGAATTATGAGCGGTGTCGCTCACCATAACCAACGCCTGTAGAGAATACCCGATCGCTACATTATGGTAATCATTTATCAGACGGGACATTCAGAGCATTTGACTAGCGATAGAATACTGTACAGTGCAACGATACCGCCCTCAGTTGTAGCCCTGAGCTAAGTAAACTCGCGGATCCCATCTACAGTTTAACGGGCATTCCTCCGTCTACGTTGATTATCTCGCCGGTAATGAACCGGGAGTCGTCCGTAACAAGAAAAAGCACGGCCTTTGCCACGTCTTCCGGATAACCCGGTCCGTCCAGTATCTGGATCATGTCGAAGGCGACCTTAAGCGTTTGATGGCCCCCACCTGCAACGGTCATGGGAGTAATGATTAGTCCGGGCCTAACACCGTTGACCCTGATGTTGTGTTGCCCTCCCATTCCAGCTGTGTACCTCGTGAACGCCTCTACGCCGGCCTTGGCAGCGTAATACGATGCAGGGGGAGCTATTCCAACTAGGTCGTACATGTTCTTGCTGAAGCCACGCTGTGCCGCCACGGATGAATTGTTAACGATCCTTCCCCCGCCTCTTTCCACCATGTGTGGCCACACAGCTCTACTCACATAGAACGTTCCTGTCAGATTTACAGAAAGTACCCTCTCCCAGTCTTCGTCAGTCTCGTTGGGGAAGTTTCCTTTGTCTCCCGCTCCGGCATTGTTGAAGAGAATATCGACGCCACCATAGGTAGATACGATTTTCTTCACGCCACGATCCACCTGTTCACTATTGGATACGTCGCAAGAGACGAACAACGCTTCGCCGCCACTCGCCTTTATGGCCTTCTCGACATCAATCCCCTCTTTCTCACGCCTTGCCAGGAGGGCGACCTTCGCTCCCTCCGACGCGAGAAGACGTGCAGTAGCCTCACCTATCCCACTGTTCCCACCGGTAACGATCGCCACCTGGTTTTCTAGCTTTCCTAGCATGCGATTCCTCTCTTTTCGCTGACAATGTTATCCTTATCGTTAATCAGTACTATGTCCCATGTCTTTGAGTACACATTGAAACATTGGGAATTATCGCATATGTTTCCCCAAATTCCTATTATGGTCGCAACAGATATTGAAAACCGTTAAGCACATTCTCCGTGTCCGCAATGGTAAGTCGAACTCTGCCTAGGGTCGCGACTGTTCCGAGGGTAACAAAATCCTGGTCCGCATCTGTATGTCCTATGGCTTCTCCTTGTGACCTTACCCCGAAATTAGTATCATCGGTTTATGGAGTCTGACTATAGGGCTAACGAACTCCTTGGACGATTGACTTTTCAGGGAGCTGTAAGGCCTGACCTCGCTGTAGTCCTCTCGCAATTCGTACTGCTTGGACGGTGTGGAATGGACATCCCGGGGCCAGCTCTGGAGTGTTCCTCGTGCGAGTAGTGGAGAGACACGGACGACTGCCTTCTGTCCGATTCGGGAGCAATTGCTGATTTTCATATGGTCATAGTGTAGCATAGACGCTATTGCTAAGAGTTGCGAGGAGTGCCTTGGAAGCCTACTGTGTCAAGTGCCGGACCAAGGGGGAGATGAGCGATCCCTATGCTATTATGATGAAGAACGGTAGACTGGCCACTCAGGGTGTTTGCCCGGTCTCCTCCACAAGGATGTTCCTAATCGGTAAAGCTGCTTAGCCCGGCGCTTCCAGCAGACCTTCGCCCTTAGTTATCGGAAGAAGGGTTCCGGCCGTAGATAATAGTCATGGGCAGCGTCTAGTTGCTTGCATGAACTTCCTCAATGGTCCGCTAACAACCTACACATCCCGTGTTTAAGCAGGCGTGTAGTGATTATATCGCCAGATAGAACCTGAGGAGGAAGGTTCTTGATTTTATCAAGTCTGGTGGGCCAGAGTGTACCGTACTGCGAACTTTTCGGTGGGAGGTGACGCTGTAATCCCTGGCAAAGCGAGACGGGCTTCTTGGCGGTGACCCTGGGTTTGGACTGTCGCAGCTAGGCGCTGGGTTGCTCTTGCCGTAAAGGTTTCTCTACAGCTTCGATCCGCAGCCCCAGCCCCAGCGCGCCCACGACCCTGATGACCGTGGCAAAGGACGGGTTGCCATCTTCGGATAGCGCCTTGTAGAGGCCTCCGCGGTTGAGCCCAACATCACGGGCCAGACCACTCATGTTCTGGGCACGGGCAATCGTGCCCAGTGCAGCGCGGATGGCGCTGCCATCGCCAGGGTCCGCCTCTGCGCATAGCTCAAGATGCCGTCGAGCATCCTCCTCGGTCTGAATATAGTCCGCCGCGTCAAACTCCGTCAGTTTCTCAAGCATTCAATCCTTCCATTTTGGCCGCCATCTGCTTGGCTCGCTCGATGTCCCGCCGTTGGCCGTCCTTTTGACCGCCACACAGCAGCACGATCACCTCGGCGCCCCGTCGGATGAAGTAGAGCCGATAGCCAGGTCCGTAGTGTATCCGCAGCTCCGACACACCACCCCCTCACCGTCCTTGCATCCCCAAGGCGCCCCGCTCAGACAACGTCCAACCGGGCGACGATCTGGCGGAACGCCTCTTTGTCCCACAGCCTGCGCAGCCACCGCCGGAACGTTTCCGTCTGGAGTACGGTGATTATGCCAAAACGGTTCACCACAGTAGGTATATCGTCAAGGAGAGAGCGATCTGGGGGATTGTACGGTAGAAGTGGGACTGGGGGCACTGAACTACGAACTCTTGAGTTGGAGGTTGAGTTGCAGCACTCTGCAACGCTATAAAACCGCGCTATTCGTGGGCGGTAGAATTGCCTGCGACGGATAGGCAGTGGCCTTCTCGAACGAACCCTGTCGTTGGGGCCCATCGCTGTGACAGGCCCCCAACCTTCCGCGCGGCAGGCACCCCCCTGGGCGCACCCAGCGGGGCGGCCTGCCCTCGTCGAACTCCAGCTATTTCGCGGCCCCGCTACTTGGTCGTGCCGCTCGATGACACCCAGTCGCTATTCCCCGCGGAGTTGACGGCCCGCACCCGCACGTCATAGGAGAGGCCTCCGCCGAGGAAGTCAATAGTGACCCTCCTGACCGTGCTGTCGTGGGGGAAATCACCCCAGTATTTGTCGATGCTCAGCTTGTACTGCACCTCATAGTGGGTGATGGGCGGTTTGCCCGTCATGTCCGGCATGTTCCAGGTGAGCCCCAGTTTGGACCACCCTGGGGTCACCTCGAGGTTAGTGATTGCGCCCGGCGGCACGGGCGTAACCGGCGGCGCCGTGGGCGTGGTCTGTGCGCGGGCCCAGACGCTGTTCCCCTCATCGTTCTTGGCCCGCACCCGCACGTTGTACGTGGAACCGGCGGTGAGGCCCTGGATCGTTGTGCCTGTGCCGCTGTGGGAGTGATCGTTCCAGTCAGTGGCCGTGACCAACTTGTACTGTACGTCGTAGCCGGTGATGGGCGGCTTTCCCGTCATGTCCGGCGCGGACCAGGAGACCCGTATCCCGTTGACCTCTTCAAACACCGCTAAGCCCGGGAGCGCGCCCGGCGCCTCGTTCACGTTGGTGACGGTGATGGTCACGGCGGTGGTGTCCGAGCCGCCATTCCCGTCGCTCACGTTCACGGTCACCGAATAGGAGTTCTGGCCCTCGTAGTCCAGCGCTCCGCTGGTCTGGAGCCGGTTGCCGGAGAGGGCGAAGTGGCCGGAGTCGGCGCCGCTCAGCGCGTAGGTCAGCGAGTCGCCGTCGGGGTCGGTGGCCGCCAGGGGCAGGCCGATGTCGGTCCCGGCCGGCGTGTTCTCTGCCACGCTGCGGCTGGCGCTGGCGCCCTCGTCGAAGGACGGCGCGCGGTTGGCCGGCGGCGGGGCCACCACCGGCGCCTCGTTCACGTTGGTGACGGTGATGGTCACGTCGATGGTGTCCGTCCCGCCGCGGCCGTCGCTCACGGTCACGGTCACCGCGTAGGAGTTCTTGACCCCCTCGTAGTCCAGGGCCCCGCTGGTGCGCAGCCGGTTGCCGGAGAGAACGAAGTGGCCGGAGTCCGTTCCGCCCAGCGCGTAGGTCAGCGAGTCGCTGTCGGGGTCGGTGGCCGCCAGGGGCAGGCCGATGTTCCTGCCCGCCGGCGTGTTCTCCGCCACGCTGCGGCTGGCGCTGGCGCCCTCGTCGAAGGACGGCGCGCGGTTGGCCGGCGGCGGGGCCACCACCGGCGCCTCGTTCACGTTGGTGACGGTGATGGTCACGTCGATGGTGTCCGTCCCGCCGCGGCCGTCGCTCACGGTCACGGTCACCGCGTAGGAGTTCTTGACCCCCTCGTAGTCCAGGGCCCCGCTGGTGCGCAGCCGGTTGCCGGAGAGAACGAAGTGGCCGGAGTCCGTTCCGCCCAGCGCGTAGGTCAGCGAGTCGCTGTCGGGGTCGGTGGCCGCCAGGGGCAGGCCGATGTTCCTGCCCGCCGGCGTGTTCTCCGCCACGCTGCGGCTGGCGCCGGCGCCCTCGTCGAAGGACGGCGCGCGGTTTGGCGTCGGTGTGGGCGTCGTCGCCACCGGCGGCGCGTCCACGGCGGTGACGGTGATGGTGATGTCGAGGACGTCCACTCCGCCCTTGAGGTCGCCCACGACCACCTCGAACGAATACGAGCTCTTGGTCAGGGGCCTGCCGACTTTGATCTGGCCGCTCCCGCTGCCGATGCTGAAGTGGCTGGAGTCCGTTCCACTGACCATGTAGAAGAGGGCGTCGCCATCCGGGTCGGTAGCCGTGACGGGCCTGCCCACGCGGACGCCCCGCGAGGACCCCGCCACCACGCTGCGGGTCGCCGAGGCGCCTTCCCGGAAGACCGGGTCCCTGTTGGCGCGGCCTCCGGTTACCGTGATGATGACCCCGATAACGTCGAGCCTGCCCTTTCCGTCCGTAGCGAGCAGTTGGATGGTGTACTCGTCCGCGGGCCCCAGCTTCCTGGCAGTCCTCAGTTGACCGGTCAGCCGGTCCACGATGAAAGGCGACGATCTGGTGTAGACGCTATAGAAGGGACCTGCCATGCCGGCGGAGACGGTCGCCGTGATCGGGGCGCCCACGGCCGTGCCAACGGGAGCGTAGGCGTCAACCGTGCGTCTGGCGACGCCCACCTTGTCGAAGGCCAGGGTCCCGGTGGGCGCCACCGGCGTCGGCGTGACCGTCGGCGTATCGTCCACGTTGGTGACGCGGATGGTCACGGGGATGCTGTCCGTCCCGCCGTTGCCGTCCCACACGATCACGGTGACGGCGTAGGAGCTCTTGCTCTCGTAGTCCAGGGCGCCCTTGGTCTTCAGCTGGCCGGAGGAACTGTCAATGGCGAAGTGGCCGTGGTCGCCGGTGGCCTCCAGCTCGTATCTCAGGACGTCGTTGTCATGATCGGTGGCGCCCACTGACGACCCGATGTTCCTGCCCGCCGGCGTGTTCTCCGCCACGTTGCGCGAAGCGCTCGCGCCCTCGTCGAAGGACGGAGCCACGTTGGCCTGCGGCGGGACCACCACCGGCGCCTCGTTCACGACGTCATCGACGTCGATGGTCACGGTGATGCTGTCCGTCCCCCCGTTCCCGTCGGAGACGGTGACGACGACGGTGTAGCGGTTATTGCTCTCATAGTCCAGCGCGCTCTTGACCTTCAGCTGACCGTTGGTCGAGTCGATGGCGAAGTGGCCGTGGTCGCCGGTGGTGGCGTCGATGGCGTACACCAGCGTGTCCGAGGCGTCCGTGTCCGTGGCCGCGATGGGATTGCCGATGGCGGTCCCGGCTGCGGTGTTCTCCGCCACACTGCGCGTCGTGTCCGCGCCCTCGCCGAAGGTCGGGTCCGCGTTGACGAGGGGCGGCATGGTGGGCACGCCGGTGTCGTACGACGACCAGCCGCTGATGCCCTCGGCGTTCTTCGCCCGCACCCGCACCCGGTAGGTCGAGTCCGGGGTGAGGCCGGTTATGTCGTGGGTCAGCACGAGCCCGGCATCGGTTATGACCGCGGCGCCCCAGGTTGCCGGGGTCGCGCCGACGGCGACGGCGGTGCGCAGGCTGTACTCCACGTCGTAGCCGTCGAGGGTCGGCTTGTTCGTCATGACCGGCGCCGTCCAGGTGACCCGCAGCCCGTTGGCTATCCCACCGGCCTCGACGCCCGTTGGGGCGGTCGGCGGCTCGTCCACGTCGGTGACACTGATGTTCACCAGGATCGTGTCCGTCGCGCTGCTGGTGTCGGTGGCCGTGACGGTGATCGCGTAGGAGACCGCCGTTTCGTAGTCCAGCGAGGCTTTAGCCTTGATCTGTCCGTTGGAGTCGATGCTGAAGAGGTTCGCGCCCGTGCCGCTCAGCGATAAGGTGACCGAGTCTCCGTCGTCCACGTCCGTGGCCGGGACGGGAAGGCCCACGTTGGCGTTGTCGCCCGCGTTCTCTGCCACGCTGCGGTTGAGCGGGCCCGCCCCGGCGGTGAACACCGGCGCCTCGTTCACGGAGGTGACGGTGATGGTCACGGTGATGCTGTCCGTCCCCCCGTTCCCGTCGGAGACGGTCACCTTGATCGAGTAGCTGATGGTTCCGCTCTCGTAGTCCAGTGCGCCCTTGGCCTTCAGCTGACCGGTCGCCGAGTCGATGGCGAAGTGAGCGTGGTCGCCGGTGGTGGCGTCGATGGCGTACACCAGCGTGTCCGAGGCGTCCGTATCCGTGGCCGCGATGGGATTGCCGATGGCGGTCCCGGCTGCGGTGTTCTCCGCCACGCTGCGCGTCGTGCTCGCGCCGTCGTCGAAGGACGGGGCCATGTTGGTGGGAGGCGGCTCGGTGGGCACGCCGGTGTCGTACGACGACCAGCCGCTGATGCCCTCGGCGTTCTTCGCCCGCACCCGCACCCGGTAGGTCGAGTCCGGGGTGAGGCCGGTTATGTCGTGGGTCAGCACGAGCCCGGCATCGGTTATGACCGCGGCGCCCCAGGTTGCCGGGGTCGCGCCGACGGCGACGGCGGTGCGCAGGCTGTACTCCACGTCGTAGCCGTCGAGGGTCGGCTTGTTCGTCATGACCGGCGCCGTCCAGGTGACCCGCAGCCCGTTGGCTATCCCACCGGCCTCGACGCCCGTTGGGGCGGTCGGCGGCTCGTCCACGTCGGTGACACTGATGTTCACCAGGATCGTGTCCGTCGCGCTGCTGGTGTCGGTGGCCGTGACGGTGATCGCGTAGGAGACCGCCGTTTCGTAGTCCAGGGAGGCTTTAGCCTTGATCTGTCCGTTGGAGTCGATGCTGAAGAGGTTCGCGCCCGTGCCGCTCATCGATAAGGTGACCGAGTCTCCGTCGTCCACGTCCGTGGCCGGGACGGGAAGGCCCACGTTGGCGTTGGCGCCCGCGTTCTCTGCCACGCTGCGGTTGAGCGGGCCCGCCCCGGCGGTGAACACCGGCGCCTCGTTCACGTCGCCGACCGAGATGTTGACCACGATCGTGTCGTCCCAAACCGTGTCCGCCACGCCCGCAGCGCTCAGGCTGTCCCGCACCTGCACGGTGACGGTGTAGCTGGATTTCGTCTCGTAGTCCAGGGCGTCCTTGACCTTCAGCTGGCCCGTGCCCGTATCGATCTCGAAGTTAGCGTGGTCGCCGGTGGTGGTGTCCAGCGCGTAGGTCAGCGTGTCCAGGGGGTCGGCCTTGGTGTCCGGGTCTGTCGCCTCGACCGGGTCGCCGATGGCGTCCCCGGCCGCCGCGCCTTCGCTCACGCTCCGGGTTGTGGGGCCGGCCCCGTCGTCGAACGCCGGCGGCTCGTTTACGTCGGTGACCGTGATCGTCACCATGATTCCGTCTATGCCGTTGTTTCCATCGTTCACCTTCACATAGACATCGTAGGAGCCCGCCGTCTCGTGGTCCAGCGGGTCCTTGGTCTTCAGCTGGCCGGTGGCGCTGTCTATCGTGAACTTCCCGCTGTGTGTCCCTACGGTTATCGAGTAGGCCAGGGTGTCCGTTGCGTCGGAGTCCGCGGCCGCGATGGGATTGCCGATGTTGGTATTGGCGGGGGTGTTCTCCGCCACGCTGCGCGACGCCTTTGTGCCTTCCGTGAAGGCCGGCAGGGCGTTGCCGTTCCAGCTGCCGCACTGTTCCGCCTTCGGCGAGTCCGTGCTCTTCGCCCCGTCCGTGTTCAGGGAGCACACCCGCACCTCAAATATGCGCCCGCCGCCCGTGGCAACGGTATACGTTGTGGTCGTGCCATCGGTAGCAGTAACAGTGTACGTGGTGATATCGTTCATCACGCCGAGGCCCGTGCGCGGGAAGTCGACCCAGTCCGGCGCCCAGGCGGCGGAGGCGGTGCGCTTCTGCCGCCACTCCACTTTGTAGCCGGTGAGGGCCGGTTTGCCCGTGTTATCCGCCGCCGCGGGCGCCGTCCAGGTGACCCTGATCCTGTTGGCCAGCGTTACCACGTCGATGTTCAGACCGGTGGGCGGGGTCCACCGCTCGAGCGCGTCCGTGACGTTGATGGTAACGGTGATGGTGTCGTCCACGGTGGCGTCCACGGCGGCGGCGGCGTTCTTGCCGTCATGCACGGTCACCGTGACCGTGTAGGTGTCCTTCGCCTCGTAGTCGTAGGTTACTCCCGCCTTGGTCTTCAGCTGCCCGGTGGCGGTGTCGATGGCGAAGGACGCATGGTCCCCGGAGGCGGCCAAGGCGTAGGTCAGCGTGTCCAGGGGGTCGACTTCGGTGTCGGGGTCCGTGGCCGCGACGGGGGCGCCGATGGCCGCGTCCGCCGCCGCATCCTCGCGGAAGCTCCGCGTGTCCGTGGCGATGGGCGCCGCCGGCACCAGGTTTCCATCCACGTCCGTGGTGGCGGCCGACATGAACTCTGGCTCCTCGTTCACGTCCTGCAGGTTGATCGTCACCGTGACGGTGTCGTCCCACCCAGTGTCCGCCGTGCCCCCGGCGTTCAAGCTGTCCCGTACCTGAATGCTGACCGTGTAGCTGTCTTTCGCCTCGAAGTTCGGGGCATCGTTGAAGGTGAGCGCCCTCGTGGTGGCGTTGAAGGTGAAAAGGGCGTGGTCGCCGGTAGTGGTGAGCATCTGGTAGGTCAGCTTGGCGCCTGCGTCCGGGTCCGTCGCCACCGGAATCGTCCCCACCGCAGTCTGGTTCTCATCAGGCGTGAACGGCCCGACAACCCCGAACGTCGGAGCTTCGTTCACGTTCTGCAGGTTGATCGTCACCGTGACGGTGTCGTCCCACCCAGTGTCCGCCGTGCCCCCGGCGTTCAAGCTGTCCCGCACCCGGATCTTGACCGTGTAGGTCGTCTTCGACAACGGAGGATTCTCGAAGTTCGGGGCAGTCTTGAAGGTGAGAACCCTCGTGCCCGGGACGAAGGTGAACAGGGCGTGGTCGCCGTCGCCTGCGCCCATCATCATCTCGTAGGTCAGCGTGGCGCCTGCGTCCGGGTCCGTCGCCACCGGAATCGTCCCCACCGCAGTCTGGTTCTCATCAGGCGTGTACGGCCCGACAACCCCGAACGTCGGAGCTTCGTTCACGTCCTGCAGGTTGATCGTCACCGTGACGGTGTCGTCCCACCCAGTGTCCGCCGTGCCCCCGGCGTTCAAGCTGTCCCGCACCCGGATCTTGACCGTGTAGGTCGTCTTCGACAACGGAGGATTCTCGAAGTTCGGGGCAGTCTTGAAGGTGAGAACCCTCGTGCCCGGGACGAAGGTGAACAGGGCGTGGTCGCCGTCGCTTGCGCCCTCCATCATCTGGTAGGTCAGCGTGGCGCCTGCGTCCGGGTCCACCGCCGCGTTCGCCGGAAGCGTCACCACCGCAGTCTGGTTCTCATCAGGCGTGAACGGCCCGACAACCCCGAACGTCGGAGCTTCGTTCACGTTCTGCAGGTTGATCGTCACCGTGACGGTGTCGTCCCACCCAGTGTCCGCCGTGCCCCCGGCGTTCAAGCTGTCCCGCACCCGGATCTTGACCGTGTAGGTCGTCTTCGACAACGGAGGATTCTCGAAGTTCGGGGCAGTCTTGAAGGTGAGAACCCTCGTGCCCGGGACGAAGGTGAACAGGGCGTGGTCGCCGTCGCCTGCGCCCATCATCATCTCGTAGGTCAGCGTGGCGCCTGCGTCCGGGTCCGTCGCCACCGGAATCGTCCCCACCGCAGTCTGGTTCTCATCAGGCGTGAACGGCCCGACAACCCCGAACGTCGGAGCTTCGTTCACGTTCTGCAGGTTGATCGTCACCGTGACGGTGTCGTCCCACCCAGTGTCCGCCGTGCCCCCGGCGTTCAAGCTGTCCCGCACCCGGATCTTGACCGTGTAGGTCGTCTTCGACAACGGAGGATTCTCGAAGTTCGGGGCAGTCTTGAAGGTGAGAACCCTCGTGCCCGGGACGAAGGTGAACAGGGCGTGGTCGCCGTCGCTTGCGCCCTCCATCATCTGGTAGGTCAGCGTGGCGCCTGCGTCCGGGTCCACCGCCGCGTTCGCCGGAAGCGTCACCACCGCAGTCTGGTTCTCATCAGGCGTGAACGGCCCGACAACCCCGAACGTCGGAGCTTCGTTCACGTTCTGCAGGTTGATCGTCACCGTGACGGTGTCGTCCCACCCAGTGTCCGCCGTGCCCCCGGCGTTCAAGCTGTCCCGCACCCGGATCTTGACCGTGTAGGTCGTCTTCGACAACGGAGGATTCTCGAAGTTCGGGGCAGTCTTGAAGGTGAGAACCCTCGTGCCCGGGACGAAGGTGAACAGGGCGTGGTCGCCGTCGCCTGCGCCCATCATCATCTCGTAGGTCAGCGTGGCGCCTGCGTCCGGGTCCGTCGCCACCGGAATCGTCCCCACCGCAGTCTGGTTCTCATCAGGCGTGTACGGCCCGACAACCCCGAACGTCGGAGCCCCATTGGCCACCGCCGGCGCGGAGCGGCCCTGGCGTCCGAACTCGTAGGCGCTGGGCGTGTTGTCGCCGTCCCACTCCACCTTCAGGGCAGGGTACTCGCTGCCCGTGCCGAAGTCCCACGGATCGTCGCCGCCGGCCTGGCCGTCCAGGTCTATGTTCCAGTTGGCGTAGATGCCCGCGTAGCCGTCGGTCTGCGCGGGCGTTCGCAGCTCGGACGTGGTCTTGCCCACGCCGCGGACGCTCGACCCCTGCCCGCTGGTCTCCGTGTCCCAGTAGCTGTCGGTGACTGTCGCGCTGCCGCGCCGCCGCCCGACCAGCCCGCCTACGAGATTGGCGCCTTGCACTTCGCCCCGGGCGTAGCTGGCCGTCACCGTTCCTCTATTGACTTCGCCCACCAGCCCGCCGACGCTAGCGCCGGAGCCGGAGATGTTGCCGGCAGCGTAGCTGGCTTTAATTGTTCCTCCGAGGAAGCCCGCCAGTCCGCCGACGCTAGTGCCAGAGCTGGAGACGCTGGCCGTTGTGTAGCTGCGGAGGACCCGGCCGCCGGCGGGTACGCTGCCCACCAGCCCGCCGACGTTATTGCCGCTGCCGGTGACGCTGCCTGTGGCGTAGCTGCTTTCCACCGTGCCGGCGACCAAGCCCGCCAGCGGCCCCACAACCGACCTCGCGGTAACGGTGGCATTGACCAGGCCCAGGTTGCGGATGACGCCATCCGTGTCAAGCGCCCCGAACAGGCCCACGCCCTGGCGGTTCGGCAGGTTGATCAACATGTTGGATATGGTGAACCCGTTGCCCTCAAAGATGGCTTCGTACTTGGGGTTGGCGGCCCCGCGCACGACGGCGCCGCCCAGGGGATGCCAGCCGTCGCCGTCGTTCCACCACGTGTCGGCGTCGGTAACGGCATCGTCGTCGCCGTGGGTGTCGAAGTCCAGGTTCCTCATGAGCTCATAGCCCAGGCAGTTGGACGTGTCGGCGTCCGAGTCGGTGTCGGGGCAGCCCATGCCCACCGCCATGTCCAGGAAGGCGCGGGCATAGCTGGCGTAGGTGGAGCCGCCGTCCCCGTCCAGGTCCCGGCGGATGGCGTCAAGCTGGTCCAGGCTGGAAACCTCAATGAGGCCGTCGCTGTCGGTGTCGTAGTCGACGGCCACGTTGATGGTCACCGTGATACTGTCCGACGCTCCGCTGCCGTAGGTGGCGGTTACCACTACCGAATAGGAAGTTTTGACCGCGCGCTCCAGGGCGCCCCTGGTCTTCAGTTGACCGCTGCCCGCGTCGATGTCGAAGTGGCCGGCGTCGGTCCCGCTCAAGGCGTAGGTCAGCGTGTCCCCGGCAGCCGGGCCCCTCGCGGCCGGCGAGCCGGGGATGTCCTGGTTAGCCGGAGCGCTCTCCACCACGGCGACCGTCGTACTGGTCCCGTCGGCAAAGATCGGCGCCGTGCGCGCCTGGGAGCCGAACTCGGCGGCGGTGGCGGAGTTGCCGTCCCAATCCGCCTTCAGCGCCGGGTACTCGCTCGCCGTGCCGAAGTCCCACGGATCGTCGTCGCTGTTGGTGTCGCCGTCCAGGTCCAGGTTCCAGTTGGCGTAGATGTCCGAGCCCGAGCCGTAGGCGGTGGGCGTCATGAGCTCGATGGTGGTCTTGCCCGTGCCGCCGGCGCTGCTGGTCTGGCCGCTGGTGCGGGTGTCCCAGTAGCTATTGGTTACCGTGCCTGCTGACATGCTGGTGGTTGCGTTTCCAACCAGCCCGCCCTGGCGGTCGTTGCCTTGCACCCGCCCGGTGGAGTAGCTGGCCTCCACTGCTCCAGTTACGAACCAGCCCACCAGCCCGCCCACGCCCTGCTGGCCGGAGACGCTGCCGGTAGCGTAGCTGACTTCCACCCTTCCCTGCAATTGACCAACCAGCCCGCCAACGTAAGTCCCGACAGTCTGCACCTGCGCCTTGACCTCATCCAAAGTGGCGGAGGCGTCGACGGCGGCGTAACTCTGGCTGACCAGGCTGGTCGGTTTCGTCACCCCGACCAATCCCCCCGCTGTCGATATCGCGGCATGGACGCTGCCGGTAGCGTAGCTGAGCTTCACCGTTCCCCACACATAGCCGGCCAGCGTCCCCACCATTCGCTTGCCAGTGACATCTGCGTCCACCACGGCCAGGTTGCGGAGGACCCCCGTCTCGCCCACGGTCCCGAACAGGCCCATCCTATCGACTGCCGGCTGGTTGATGAACAGGTTGGCGACGGTGTGGCCGTTGCCCTCGAAGACCGCGGTGTACCCATCGGCGCCGGTGCCGTTCGGATGGTCCCCGATGGGGGTCCAGCCGGCGCCGGTGTTCCAGTAGGTATCGCCGGAGTTGGCCGTGCCGCTGCCGTTGGTGTCGAAGTCCAGGTCCGCCGTCAGCTCGTAGCCGAGGCAGTTGGACGTCGCGGCGTCGCTGTCGGTATCGGGGCAGCCCATGCCCGTTACGGGAGTGGGGAAGGCCAGCGCGTAGTCGTCGGCATTGGCCGCGATCGGGGCGCCGTCGCCGTCCGGGTCCCAGCGCATCGCGTTCAGCTTCGCCAGGCTATCCACCTCGATCAGGCCGTCGCCGTTGCTGTCGTAGTCCACGTCGGTCGACTGCGCCAACGTCGCTCCGTTGACGGCCGCCGTCCAGGGGCTGCTGCCCTCGGCGTTCTTGGCCATCACCTGCACCTTGTAGGTCGACCCGGCGGTGAGGCCGGTTATCGTGGCGGTGGTCCCGGTCCCGACGTGGTCGAAAGCCAACCAGGCGCCCCACACAACGGGGTCGCCGGCGGCGCTGGTGCGCAGGCTGTGCTGCACGTCGTAGTCCGAGAGGGGCGGCTTGGCGGCCGGCATCACCGGCGCCGTCCAGGTCACCCGCAGTCCTTCGACCACCGGGAAGACCTGGAGGTTGGTGGGGGCCGTTGGCGGCTCGAGCGTGTCGTCAACGGTGACCGTGAGCGCCAGGGTGATGTCCACCGTGGTGTCGGAGGCGCCGGCGGCGTTCTTGCCGTCGTGCACCGTCACGCTGACGCTGTAGTCCTCCTTCGTCTCGTGGTTCGCCGCGTCATTCAGGGTCAGTACTCCCAAGCCGGAGATGGCGAAGGCGGCTGCATCCGTGCCGGTCACCGCGTAGGTCAGCGTGTCGCTGTCCGGGTCGGTGGCGGCATAGGTTCCCACCGCCGTTGCGCCCTCCGCCACGTTGGGCGTCGCGTCGGCCCCGGCGTCGAAGACCGGCGGGGCGTTGGCCGGCGGCTGCACCGGCGCCCCCGGCGCGGAGCGGCCCTGCCTGCCGAACTCGTAGGCGGTGGCCGTGCTGTCCTTGTCGGTGTCATACTTCAGCGCCGGGTACTGGCTGGACGTGCCGAAGTCCCAGGTGGCCGCTGCCCAGGTCGAGTAGATGCCCGTGGCGCTGGTGGGCGATTGCAGCCCCGCCGTGTTCTGGCTGACGGCCCCGGCGCCCCCGGCGCTGGCGGCCTGAGCGCTGGTTGTGGCGTCCCAGTAGCCGGCGGTCACCGTGGCGTCCGCAGTAGCCTCCCCCACCAGTCCGCCCTTGGTCCTGGCGGCCGAGTTTCCGCCGCTGACCAGCATAGCCACCGCGGATACGGCCCCCACGGCGTAGCTGTTGGTGATCCTGGCCGTGCTGTTCCGGTTGAACCCCACCAGTCCGCCCACCGCTCTGTTGCCGTTGACCGTCACGCTGGAGTAGCTGTTGGTTACAACGCCTCTGTTGTCTCCCACCAGCCCGCCCACGTTCTCGAATCCCGTAACTGCGCCGGTGGAGTAGGAGCCCTCCACCGCGCCGCGGTTGCTCCCCAACAATCCCCCTATGGAGTTGAACGTGGGCGACCCTGTGCGGTCGATGTCCACGTCCAACACGGCCACGTTGCGAAGGACCCCGGGACTATTGATGCTGCCGAACAGCCCCTGGTCGCCAATAGCGGCCCGTATCCTCATATTGGAGATGGTGTGGCCGCCGCCGTCGAAGGTGGCGGTGAACGGGGTGGCCCAGGCGCCGATGGCCGTCCACGAGGGGTAGTCGTCGCTGCTGTCCACGTCGCCGTCGTCGTCGGTGTCGAAGTCTAGGTCGTCCGTCAGCTCGTAGCCGGTGCAGGCGTTGCCGGCGCAGCCCATGCTGGCCGCCGCGTTGGGGAAGGCGTGGTCAAAGGAGGCCTGGTTGGCAGCGGTCACCGCGCCGTTGCCGTCCAGGTCGTAGCGAATGGCGTTCAGCTGCGCCAGGCTGTCCACCTCGATAAGCCCGTCGTCGTCCGTGTCGTAGTCCGTCGGCGGCGGCGGGGCCGCGCGCGCCTGGCTGCCGAACTCCTGCCAGGTCGCCCCGCCGATGCCATTGGTGTCGTACTTCAGGGCCGGGTACTGGCTGGCCGTGCCGAAGTCCCAGGTGGCCGCTGCCCAGGTCAAGTAGATGCCCGTGGCGCCGGTGGGCGATTGCAGTCCCGCCGTGGTCTGGCCCACGGCGCCGGCGCCCCCGGCGCTGGCGGACTGCCTGCTGGCCTCGGTGTCCCAGTAGCCGGCCGTGACCGTGGCGCCCCCGTCGTTCTTGCCCACCAGACCGCCAACATCCGCGATGGGATTTTGACGTGAACCGCCTCCTGGGGGCGTTCCGGTTAGTCCATGGGTGGCTACCTTGCCCATGGCGTAGCTGTTGGTGATGGTCCCCGATGCGTTCTCGTTCCATCCCACCAGGCCGCCGACCTGGGTGTTGCCGGTGACCGCCATGCGGGAGTAGCTGTCGCTGATCGCCCCCCGGTTGTGGCCCACCAAGCCTCCTGTCTTCGAGAAGGCCCAGATGCTGCCCCCGCTGACGAAGACGCGCTGGATAGCGCCCCGGTTGCTCCCCGCCACCGCAGCGGCGGAGTCGAGCGTCAATGCCCCGGTGCGGTCGATGCTGGGGTTCACCATGCCCAGGTTGCGGATGACCGAGGACGTGTCCGTGCTGCCGAACAGGCCCACGTCTCCCCCGCCGATTCTGATGTACAGATTGGAGATGGTGTGGCCTCTGCCGTCAAAGGTGGCGTTGAAGGGGTTGGCCCAATCGCCGATGGGCGCCCAGCCGGCGCCGCTGTTCCACCAGGCGGCGTCCGCGGAGGTGATAGCGTTGTCGTTGTTCTGGTCGAAGTTCAGGTCGTCCGTCAGCTCGTAGCCGGCGCAGGCGGAGTTGAGGCAGCCCATGCTGCCCTGCGCGTTGGGAAAGGCGGTATCGTAACTGGCCTTGTCGGCGGGGGTCACCCCGCCGTCGCCGTTCAGGTCGTAGCGGATGGCGTTCAGCTTCGCCAGGCTGTCCACCTCGATCAGGCCGTCGTCGTCCGTGTCGTAGTCCACCGGCGCTATGCGCACCTGGCCGCCGAACTCCTGCCAGGTCGCCCCGCCGACGCCGTCGGTGTCGTACTTCAGCGCCGGGTACTCGCTGGTCGTCCCGAAGTCCCACTTGACGGTACCCCATGCCGAGTAGATGCCCGTCGCGCCGGTGGGCGATTGCAGTCCCGCCGTGGTCTGAGCGGCGCCGGCGGCGCTGGCGGCCTGCCCGCTGGCCTCGGTGTCCCAGTAGCTGGCCGTCACCGCGGCGCCGCTGGAATTCTGGCCCACCAGACCGCCAAAGTCCGCGGCGGCATTTGTCCCTGAAACGCCGCCGCGCGTTCCGGCCTCTCCGTGGGTGGCCACTCCCCCGGCGGCGTAGCTGTTGGTGATGATTCCCGAAGCGGTCTCGTTCCACCCCACCAGGCCGCCGACCTGGGTGTTGCCGGTGACCGTCATGCGGGAGTAGCTATTGCTGACCGTTCCCCGGTTGTGGCCCGCCACACCGCCTATCTTCGCGTAGGCCCAGATGCTGCCGCCCGTGACGAAGACGCGGTCGATCGTCCCACGGTTGCTCCCCGCCACCGCAGCGGCGGAGTCGAGCGCCAATGACCCTGTGCGGTCGATGCTCGGGCTCACCATGCCCAGGTTGCGGATGACCGAGGCCGTGTCGGTGCTGCCGAACAGGCCGACGTCTCCCCCGCCTACTCTGATGTACATGTGGGAGACGGTGTGGCCGCCGCCGTCAAAGGTGGCGTTGAAGGGGGCGCCCCAGTTGCCGATGGCTGCCCAGCCCGCGCCGCTGTTCCACCAGGCGGCGTCCGCGCTGGTGATCCGCTTGTCGTTGTTCTGGTCGAAGTCCAGGTCCGCCGTCAGCTCGTAGCCGGTGCAGTCGTTGTCATCGCCGTCGGCGTTGGTGATGGGACAGCCCATGCCCGCCTCCGGGTAGGGGAAGACGGCGGCGTAGCTGCCGGCGCTGGCCGAAGCCGGGGCGCCGTCGCCGTCCAGGTCCCAGCGGATGGCGTTCAGCTTCGTCAGGCTGTCCACCTCGATCAGGCCGTCGTCGTCGAGGTCGTAGTCGACCGGCGCCGCAGGTACGCCGTTGACGGCCGCCGTCCATGCGCTTTCGCCCTCGTTGTTCTTGGCCATCACCTGCACCTGGTAGGTCGACCCGGCGACGAGGCCGGTTATCGTGGCGGTGGTCCCGGTCCCAACGTGGTTGAAAGCCACCCAGGCGGCCCACGCAGCGGGGTCGCCGTCGCCGCTGGTGCGCAGGGCGTGCTGCACGTCGTAGTCATCGAGGGCCGGCTTGGTGGATGGCATCACCGGCGCCGTCCAGGTGACCGTCAGCCCGTTGGCCGCAGGAACGACCCCCAAGCTGGTGGGGACCGTTGGCGGCTCGAGGGTGTCGTCAACGGTGACCGTGATCGCCAACGTGAGGTCCACCGTGGTGTCGGCGCCGCCGGCGGCGTTCTTGCCGTCGTGCACGGTAACGTTGACGCTGTAGCTCTCCTTCGTCTCGTGGTTCGACGCGCTAGCGAGGGTCAGCGCCCCGGCGCCGGAGATGGCGAAATCGGATGCGTCCGTGCCGGTCACCGCGTAGGTCAGCTGGTCGCCCTCCGGGTCGGTGGCGGCATAGGTCCCCACCGCCGTTACGCCCTCCGCAATGTTGGGCGTGTCGTCGTACCCGGGGGTGAAGACCGGCGGGCCGTTGGCCGGCGGCCCCACCCCCGGCGCCGAGCGGCCCTGCCGCCCGAACTCGTAGGCCGTGGGTGTACCGTCGCCGTCCCACTCCACCTTCAGGGCCGGGTACTCGCTGGCCGTCCCGAAGTCCCATGGGTCGTCGGTCTCGGTCGTGGTGTCGTCATCGACATCGGCGTTGTCCACGTCGATGTCCCAGTCGGCGTAGATGCCCGCATAGCCGTCGGTCTGCGCGGGCGACTGCAACTGGAGGGTGGTCTTGCCGACGCCGGTGGTGGCGTCGCTGTCGTCGGCAATGCCGCTGCTGGTGACGTCCCAGTAGCTGTTGGTGATTGTGCCCTTGTTGAGTTCGCCTATCAGCCCGCCTTTATCGCTACCGGCCCCGGTTACCGAGCCGGTGGCGTAGCTGGCGGTGATGTCACCCCCGGACTCGCCCACCAGCCCGCCAATGCGGTTGCTATGGATGGAGCTGCCGGCTACCGCGCCGGTGGCGTAGCTAGCCCGAATTGGTCCCCGGTTGGTGCCCACCAGCCCGCCTAAACGAGTGCCAAATCCGGTGACGCTGGCGGTGGAGTAGCTCCTCTGGATTGAACCATTCTCACTCAAGTGACCTACCAGCCCGCCCACGTGAGTAAGCTTGTTGCTGACAACTATGCCGGTGGAGTAGGCGGCATCTACAGTGCCGTAGGCATGGCCAATCAGCGCGCCGGTGTAGCCCCAGCCGGTTACGTTCACGTCCACCAGTCCCACGTTGCGGAAGAAGCCGGCCTCGGAGGAGATGCCGAAAAGCCCCACCCACCGGTGAGCCCGGCTGATGAAGAGGTTGGAGATGGTGTGGCCATTGCCCTCGAAGATGGCGTTGTACCAGGTGTTCCTCCCCGAAGAATCATCCCCGATGGGCTCCCAGCCCGAGCCGCTGTTGTAATAATCGTCGGCGGCGTCGATCACCGCAGCGCCGCCGGAGTCGCTGCCCGTGTCCGTGTTGAAGTCCAGGTTCGCGTCCAGCTCGTAGCCCGTGCAGTCGTTGTCGTCGGCGTCGGTGGCGGTGATGGGACAGCCCATGCCCGTTGCGGGATTGGGGAAGGCCAGCGCGTAGTCGTTGGCGTTGGCCACATCTGGGGCGCCGTCGCCGTCCAGGTCCCAGCGCATCGCGTTCAGCTGGTCCAGGTCGGCGACCTCAATCAGCCCGTCGTCGTCCAGGTCGTAGTCCACCACCGGCGCGGAGCGGCCCTGCCGTCCGAACTCGTAGGCCGTGGCCCTGCCGTCGCCGTCCTCGTCCGCTTTCAGCGCCGGGTACTGGCTGGCCGTGCCGAAGTCCCACGGGTCGTCGTCGGTGCTGGCGTCCCCGTCCAGGTTGAGGTTCCAGTTGGCGTAGATGCCCGCGTAGCCGTCGGTCTGCGTGGGCATTTGCAAATCTCTGGTGGTCTTGCCGACGCCGGTATCCGCATTATTGTCGTCGGCGATGCCGGTGGTAGTGACGTCCCAGTAGCTGTGGCCCACCGTGGCGCCACTGCCACTCGGATTTAGCAATCCCCCTGCGTGGCCTGAGGCGGAGGTGACGGCGCCGGTGGAATAGCTGGCGTAGATACCGCCTTCCGACGCGCCAACCAAGCCGCCAGCCTGAGCATTGCTGGAGCCTGTGGCAGTGACGGCGCCCGTGGCATAGACGGCATATAAAGAGGTTGGAGAATAGCCCGCCAGCCCACCGACGTCATCAAGGCCAGTGACAGCGCCAGTGGCGTAACTGACCCGCACAGTGCCCCCGCTGTACCCAACCAAGCCACCCACATTTTTGCCAGTGGCCGTAACGACGGCGCTGGAGCGGCTGTACTCGACCACCCCGCTGCTGCTGTTGATAGCCCCAACCAGGCCGCCAACCTTGCCCACGCCGGAGACGGTCCCGCTGGAGGAGCTGTGGCTCACCGTGCCCAGCGTGATGTGCCCCACCAGCGCGCCAACGTCGTTGTTGCCTGTCACCTTCGCGTCGACCAGGTGAACGCGCGTGACCGTCGCGCCGCCCAGCTGGCCGAACAGCCCGATGTAGTTGTCGCTGTTGCCCGCAACGTTGATGAACAGGTTGCTGATCGTGTGGTTGTTGCCCTCGAAGGTGGTCCGGAAGGGGTTCGGCCCGCTGTCGCCCAGCGGCTCCCAGCCGTCGCCGCCGTTCCAGTAGGTATCGGCGACGGTAACGGCATCGTCGTCGCCGTGGGTGTCAAAGTCCAGGTCCGCCTCCAACTCGTAGCCCGTGCAGGTGGCGGCGCAGCCCATGCTCGCGAGCGCGTTGGGGAAGGCGATATCATAGTTGGCCTGGTCGCCGGAGGCCACTGTGCCGTTGCCATCCAGGTCGTACCGGATGGCGTTCAACTGGGCTAAGTTGGAAACCTCGATGAGGTTGTCGCCGTCGGTGTCGTAGTCCACGGTGCCCGACCCCGACTGCGCCCCGGCAGGACTAGCCGGGGAGAGGAGCAGCGCTCCCAGCGCCAAGGCCAGCAGCCCGATGAGTCCGAACCGAACCCAACTGCCCGCCGCCACGCTCATGAGCCCGCCTGCCCACTTCCTGACCGCAAAAATCGGGGGGGGGGGGGGGTAGAAAAACGCCGTCGGCGCAGCGTCGCGCTAACGGCAGATTTGGCTAGGGTCGGGGCGTTGGACATTGTTCTACTCTCCCGTTCATCTGTAATAATGGCGGACTTCGCTCTACGCCCAAGCGGTGGTGGCCGGGACCAGCCTGCCATGGGCCGGGTCCACCGCCAAGCGCAGCCCTTCCAGCGTGTAGGCCCCGAGCAGGGCGCGGGCGTCGTCATTTCCGAAGACCACCAGGGTGGGGATGCTCCTGCCGCTGATGGTGGCCCGAGCTTCCCCCATGTCGTACTCCACGGGCCGCCCGTCGGCCAGCACGAGGCTGATCTTGTCGATGGGCGACACCCCAATGTCCCGCAGCAGGTTGGCGGGCACGATGGTGTAGCTGGCCCCGGTATCCACCATCGCCTCTATCTCCAACGACCGTTGGCCGTCCATGCTCTCCAGCCGGATGGGCCAGTTGAAAACGCCCAAATCCCTTACTCCCTTTGCGCTGTGTTTCTATGGCGCTATTCTATAGATGGCATTCTACCATTTTGCGTCGGTTTCTGACAACAAAAAAGGCCCACTTACTCACCCATAGCGACGCGCAGAGGGGTGTCCCTGCGTCGCCGGGGTTGAAACGCAAAAAGGGCGGCATACATGGACAGCTAGGGGGAGGGCATCGCTCGATCAGCGATGCCCTCCCCCCCTTTCCTTTGTGTTGCGACCTAGCGTCCCGCGCCGACCGTCTCCTTCTCCCGCTCCTGTTCCAGAGTCAGCGCCCACTCGAACATGGAAATGCTCGCGGGCTGAGCCTTGCGCTTGCGGCGCTTCGGCTTCACCGGCTCCTCGGCCATAAACTCCGCCCAGGAGAAGAGCGACTGCTGCGGCTCGTCGGCCTCGACGTAATGGCCGTTCCCGTTGGCACGGTGGCCATTGGACGGAACAAGCTCGACCGTCGGACCGATGCCGAATAGGTCGTCATGGCCGTTGCCATTGACCCCCAAGGTCTCCGGCTCCGCCTCGACGACCTTCCAGCCGTCGTCCACCAGCAGTTCCTCGGCGATGGCCTCGGAGTCCCTGGTCTGGGCGAAGACCTGCTCCACCGTCTCGGCGTCTTCCTCGTCTCCGCTGACGATTCCCCGATCGTGGTCGAGGACAAGCTTGCGGGCTAGAGCCATCATCAGGTCATCCCCGTCGTCCCCGAAGGCGGCCAGCCCGTCCTCCGGCAGCTCGCCCTCGACGGCGAGGGAGCTTTGCAGCTTCTTCGCCACCAGCTTCAGTGCGTCCGCCTGTAGCGTGTTGCGGTAGCTCATGTACACTACCTTCACCGGCTTGGTCTGGCCGATGCGCCACGAGCGGCGGGAAGCCTGCCTCATGACGTACACACTGTAATCAACCTCCCCCCAGCAAATAGTTGGGAAGTCGATCAGGTCGAGACCCGTCTGCACCAACCTGGGGTGGCATATCAACACGTCGATGCCCTGCTTGACCTTGTCGGCGACCCACGCCTCCCGTTTGTCCGGGGCCACGGCGTCGGCCTTCATCACCGCCACCCGGAACCCGTGCCGGATGAGTATGTCGTCCATCCGCCCGGTGATGTCCCTGGTCCCCGTGTGGGTGACGTAGACCAGCACCCGCCTACCCTCCAGCCGCTCGGCGGCCACCAGGTCGATGAGCGCCTTCTCCTTCGGGTAGAGCTTCTCCTCCGACAGGGGCGGCACCTGCACGATGACGTCGCCCGTCCTGGGGTCGAAGACCGTCTCCCCCCTGGTGCAGCCGTCGGGGTAGGCGAGCAGGGTTTGCAGGTAAGTCGCCAGCAGCCTCTTGGAACCAGCCTTCAGAGCCTCCGCCAGCTTCAGCCTCAGCTCCTCGAACACGGTGTTGTAGGCCGTGCGCTGGGAGTACCCCGTCGCGTCCTCCTCCGAGTCCATCGAGGACACGAGGATCTTCTCCTCGTAGTCCGGCAGGCCGGAGGCAACGTCCGCCAGTCTGAGGAAGACCGTGTTGCCGATGATGTGGAACAGCGCGGAGGGAACGAGGCCGGGCCGCTCCCTGACCACCTTGCGGTACTGGCGGCGGCGGCTGAAGCGGCCGTCCTCCACGGCGTCGTCGTCGGGTTTGCCGACGGTGACCTCCTCGAAGCCGTACCGCTGTATCCAGCGGTGCTCGTCGGAGCGCCCGAACTCCGTCCTGATCTCCGGGCTGAACCTGTAGAGGAGGTGGAAGATGGTCGAGGAGTAGCCGCCGAGGAGGGTTCCGGTCAGGCTGAGGGACTTGCCGCACACGTCGGCGAGGATGCCGGCGGCGATGCCCTGGGCGCTCCCTCGCCCCTTGAACTCATGCACCTCGTCGCCGATCAGCAGGTCGAAGAACCCCCGCATCCGGTGCTTGATGTAGTCCGCCAACGGGTAGCGGGCGGGGCCGGACTTGTCGGCCTGCCAGAGGGGGGCGTCGCAGGCAGCGCAGGTGTGCTTGCGGCGGTTCAGGTCCGCGAACGTCAGCGGCACGCCGTCCTTGTCGACTATCTGCGCCGTGCAGTCGGGGCAGCAGGGGACCTTGAACGGCTCCCCCGTCTCCTCCTCCCGTAAGAGCCTTCCCTTGGATACCGCCCACCGCTGTATCACGGCGGGCATCCAGCGGTACGACAGCTTGGCCTTCTCCCGGCTCATCACCGCGAAGAGGGGGCCGGAGCCGACGGAGAGGCGGAGCCGCTCCAGGTCGGTGATGGACTCGACAATGGCGGCGCGGACGCCGGGCACCGTCATCTCCACCTCCCGCTTCCACTTGGGCGCCAGGTGGGGCGGGCAGATGATGAGCACCCGCTCGAATCCCGCCATGTGAGCCGCCGCTGCGCCGATGAAGGTCTTGCCCGTGCCCATCTCGCCGACGACCGTGGTGCCCCGGTGGGCCTTGAGGGAGAGGGCCGCGCCCCTGATGGCGTCGGCCTGCGCCCCCAGGGGCTTGCGGAGCAGCCTGGGGAGCGTCCCGCCGTTCTCCGAGGGCCGGTAGAGCGGCGGGTAGGACTCCACCACCCTTCGCGCTATTGCGTCCTTGAACGTGTCGATGAAACCTCCGAGGTTCATTTGAGTCGTCCTCCTTTTCGTGGTAGTTAGAGGACGACGCCGGAACCCGGACGCGCGTCTCCATCAGTCGCCGCCGCAAGGCGGAGAGCGACGGGAGACGGACTGCGCCGCCCCAGCGGGGGCGGTCGGGTTCCGGCAACGCCCCCAGGCGAATGCTTGAACGTGCGAAGGCCCGCCCACGGCGGGACTCGCGTTTGCGGCCCGGTGCGGGCCGTCCCAGGCTGCTCCGAGGCAGACGCCCATCGTGCGGTGCGTCACGGAGCCCTAAGCAGCTGCCGTCTCCGGCTGCTTCAGCATGGCGGAGTAGCCCCGCTCGACGACGTGCGTGACCGAGACCCTGCCCATGCCGTCGTACCCGGCGCGGTACGCGAACTCCGCCTTCGCGCCCCAGGGCACCCGGCCGCCGACCCGGACGGTGCCGCCGCCGGACTTGGCGCCGCGCCCAGGCCCACCGGCGCCGCGAACGACCATCCCGCTCCGCTCTCCCTTCCGCCAGCCCAGCACCTTCACCTCGGCGGGCATGACCCGCTCCGCACTCGTCGGCTGGAACAGGACGCCGTGCAGCCCCTTCAGCACGCCCGCCGACGGGGAGGACTTGCCGTTCATGATCTGGGAGAGATGGGCCGAGCTGATGCCCGCTCGCCGGGCGACCTCGTTCTGGCTGAAGCCGTGAGCGTTCATCCGGTCCCACACGGCCTCGCGGTCGATGCAGGCGGGCTGCGCGGGCGCGACCTTCACCGGGGCCTCCAGCGCCGACGCGACCCGCGCCTGGACCTTCACGCCCATGTTGCTATGACCCCGCGCCACCATTGACATGTAGCCGTAGGAGACGCCCACGCGGTCGGCCAGGTCCCGCAGGCTCATGCCCAACTCCCTGGCCCGCTCCCGGATGTAGCTGCTCTCACCGGCCACGACGACGCCCTGGCGGTTGGCGCACGTGGCGGGCGCGACCTTCGCCGGGGCGTGCAACGCCGACTCGACCCTGGCCTGGACCTTGACGCCCATGTTCTGGCGGCCACGGGCAACCTGCGTCATGTAGCTGTAGGACACGCCAACGCGGTCGGCCAGGTCATGCATGGTCATGCCCAGGGTGCGGGCGCGCTCCCTGATGAAGCTGCTCTCACCGGTCACGACGCCGCCCTGGCGGTAGACGGTCCCCTGCCCAGGGACCTCTCCCAAGACCGCCACAGCCTTCTCCCGCATCTTCGGAGTCCACGGCGTACGCCCCGTCGAAAGCCCCGACAGGTAGCCCGCGCTCACGCCCATCATGGCCGCAAGCTCCTTCATGGTGAGCCCCCGCCGCCTCGCCGCAGCCCTGAGCTCGCTCTCGGTTCTGTCAATGCTCGTAGTCGTCATGTCGCTTCCTCCTGTAATGAAGAAGCGGGACCGCCCCCTTGTCGGAGACAGTCCCGCTCGAATCCGTGTCCCGATGGTCGGGACTGTCTCCTTGGGTGGCGTTGTTGCCGTGGCGAATGGCCGGTGCGGCATCCCGGAATCAAGTCCGGGGCGGCCTCTGTGCAAGCCCGTGTGCGGGGCAAGCCCCCGGAATCAAGTCCGGGGCAGGCTCCGTCGTGCATAGGGCACAGGTCCCACCCCCAACCGGAGTCGAGGAGAAGACCTGTGCGACGCGTGTGGGGTTGGGGGAAGAGGGATGGAAGCCCGCAGGGGAGCGGGCGGAGGAGGCAACGCCTCCCGTGCGGGGCGCTGCCTGATGGAACGGAGCGCGGGTGCAAGCAGTCGCAAGAAGGCGACGACCCGGGGTCCAGGCAGGGCACTGAAGCGCCCCGTTTGCCTCACGAGTCGTCAACCGTTGCTTGCGCTACGCCAGTGCCGGGCCACTCTCCGGTCAGGGCCGCGGGCAAGCCTTCGCCAAGGGCCGGAGCCCCCGGAGGCTGCGCTCCGAGACGACCTTGCCGGGCCGCCACCGCATTCCCAGGACCGCCGCGACCTCCAGCGTCCCGCCGTTTCCGGCGGGCACCAGGGCGGCGGCCTGTCCCGCGCCCTGGCTGTAGACCAGCGCGTCCCGGTCCCCGAACCGCCGCTTCACTAGGTCCGTCCACTCGGCGTAGGCCCACCGAGCCTGATGCGGCTCAGCCTTCGTCGTGTCCGTGCCGGCGAGGACCGCCAGCGCCCTATCCACGTCCCCCGCCTGCCTGAGCCGCCGCGCCTCGTGAAGGCTCTTGGCCACGCTCGGTGTCTCCGTCGCCTGTTCCGCCTCCGGCTCCTCCTCCATGAACAGCGCCGCAATGAGCCGGTCGACCAGCTCTTCGAGGCTGCGCCTAGGCCGAACATCCGTCATCGTCCGATTGCCAGTTGCCAATGTTGCCGTTGTCATCACGACCTCCTTCTGTGTTGTGTTGCTTTTGGATTGCGCCCGCTTGCGGGCAAAGAAGAAGGGCCGTCCCCGGATGGAGACGACCCTTGCGTGTTGGGATGGGTATGAGGGAGCCGGAGGACCTGTCGTCAGCGGCGACGGACCCTCCCTACCGGACGCCGAGGCATGAACCGCCGGAGCAGCAGCGCCCCGGTGCCCAGCCCGACGAGGTTCAGGACGAAGAGCTCCACGTCGCCGGTGATAAGCGGCGCCGCCACGACCAGGGCGACCACCGTCGGCGCCCAGACCCGCTGTCGCTTCCACCAAGGCCGCTTCTCGGGGGCCTTGGCTGCCGCGTCGCGCACCGGTTCGTAGGCCGTCCAGATGGGCAGCCCGATGAGCGCCTCAAGTTCGGTTATCACCACGCCGGCCGAGCAGCCCCCGGTGTGGCAGTGCACGTCGATGCCGTTGCCGTCCGGTCGCTGCCGGAACGCTAGCCCGTCCGACTTGCCGCCGTGACAGATGGCCGTCGTCGTCCAGAACCAGCCCCGCTCGAAGCTCACCGGTGTGGAAGCAGGTCTGCGATCCGCTTCGCGCTCGGTCCCGTGTACCGTTCCGTCATGTGCGCTCCTCCTTCGCCGTTGCCGTCCGTCCGTTCAGTAGCCATATCGTCGTTACCTCCTTGTTGCTGTTGACTCCATGAATCCGTGTTGCCGTTCCGCCGCCATACGCAGTCCGACCACGAGACGAACGCAGGGAGACGCCGTGGTGAGAAAGACGCAGCTCGGCCCAGGGGCAACTCACGGGAACCGACTCAGGGGAGCTGCTGCTACGTGGGGGATGAAGAAGACGCAGCTCGGCCCAGAGTCAACTCAGAGGAGCGGACTCAGGGGGAGCTGCTATGAAGTGGGGGAGAACCGACCGGCCTGCAGATCAACCACAGGACGGCCCGGTGAGAGACGCAGCGAGACCCGGGAGCTACGTCGGTAACGTCCTGGGAAGCTGCGCGAAGGGGAAACGGCCAGCCAGCTTGCAATGGCAGACCGGCGCGTGGTGAAGCTGCGGCCAGTTCCACAGGAACCATGCCGCAGACGTGAGGAACCGGCCAGTGTGCAGGGCGCACTCCGACCAGGGTGTCCGAGGGGCCGAAGCGAGAGACGCTCCAACCGCTGCGAATGTGTCCTCCGGGGTGGCCTTCGGGAGAGCGAGGCTCAATCCTTCCGGTGCGACCCCTGGGTGGCTGTTCGGAGAGCAAGGCTCGATCCTATGCAGCCGGTCCCGGATTCGGGGGACGGGAATCCTCCAGGTTTCTAGGCAGGAAACACTGGAAAAAGCCAGAAACTGCGTCAATTATCGCCCGAACAACCGAGCGAATGGAAGGCCCAAAACCCTGTTTCGGCCCAACGCAACCTAAATTGCTCGCACCGATTTAGCGCCCACTTCGCTCCGATGTAGCAACCGCCGAAAACCGGCCCCGGAGACGGCTCCGGGGCCTACTTCCGCCACACCCACAGGGTGAGGACCGTCCGCACCCAGCGCAGCAGCTTCCGCTTCCGCAGCGCCACCCGAGTGTCGGCCAGCGCCTTCCAGCGATGGTTGATCTGACCCTTGCGTCCGAAGCCCCGCAGGGCCTGGGTCTCCGGGGGCAGGGTCAGCCCGTGCTCCTCCAGCATAGCCAGCTCCAGCACGAGCAGACGCTCCTCCGTCGTGAGCCACGACAGGCTCTTCCCCTGGTGGGGATGCCCGGCCCGCAGCCGTCGCCACTCCTCCACCAGCGGCCACGCATCGCTGTAGACCTCATCATCGTCGTCGGCGGGCTCCTCGGTGACCACCTCCGGGTCCAGCCTGCGCAGCGTCGCCCGCTTCTTCGAGCGCACACCCGCCATCGGAGGGGCGGCCCTGGTCTCCGACCGGCCCGCCCCCTCCTCGTGCTTCCCGCCCTGCGCCTGGGCCTGGGTACCGTCCTCGTCACCGCCCTCCACCTGGCTGCTCTCACCCCCGCCTTCCACATCTGCCGCAGGAGGCGTCTCCATGCCGCCCTCCAGCGCCGCCACCCGCTCCTCCAGTGCACCGACCGCCTCCCGCAGCCGCGCGACCTCGGCGTCGTCCACCCTCCTCAGCAGCAGCTCCAGCGCATCGCCCATGCGCCCCGTGATCTCACCCGACTCCTCGGCCCGCGTCAGGGTCTTATGGTTGACCCCCAGCAGCTCCGCAGCCTCCATCTTGCCCTCTTGCCGCACCAGGTCCCGCAGGAACTCGCTCAGCCTGAGCCGACGAAGCCTCTCCGCATCCACGCTCCCGTTGCCGTCCACATCCCGCTCATTCATGCGTCCAACCTCCTCAATGCCATGTCCTGTAGGGGGTTTCGACCCCCGATTCCAGCCTCCCCGTCCAATTGCTCGCTCCGATGTCGCACCACCCCCGACTTCCCTTTTGGGCCGCTGTCGGAACCACCCCTTTCACCAAAGTGCTCGCAGACTCGGCCTCACTTCCCTTCCTTCACGCCCGTTTCACGTTGCCCACAGCCCACAACTTCCCTTCTGGGCACCGAAGCAAATCCCTGTACACGGGTATGACACCACATCCGGCCCATTCCTTCCCATGCCCTAAAAGGGAGGACGCGCGAGTCCTCCCATATAAGGCATGGTGTCCGGCCCCGCGACTTCCCAGACTCGATGGCAGAACAGACGGCCCCATCAACGAAGAGGAGGCGAATCGTGGGAGCGCAATCGACGGTCCGAAGGTCCCTTGGCAGAGCCAGGAGGCTGATGCCCCTGGCCGCCGCGCTGCTGCTGGCAGCGCTTCTGGCAATCCCCGCAAGCAACATCGCCCAAGCCCAAGCCCCGCCCGGTAACGAGCTAACCCTCGTCAACGCCGACCGGGAGTTCGTGGAGCGCAAGGGCGGCGGCGAGTTCGTCGCAAGGCCCGTCTTCGACCGGGAGATCGCAAACCTCTTCTACGCCGTTCGCGACGCCGACACCGGCGACTGGATAAGCGCCATGTACCGGGTGAAGGGCGGCGAGAAGAAGAGGAGCGACGGCTGGGAGTATTCCTGGGAGTACCCCGACCTTGACGACCACCCCGAGCTGGACCGGGACCGGGCCTACCTGCTGGTCATGCTGGCCGAGGCCGAGGACGGGTTGAGGGGCGACTTCTACGCCGTCATACCCATCCACCAGCCGGGCCGCATCTGGGACAAGATTCTGTCCGCCCTCAGCCCGGCGCGCTGGGCCAAAGCCTTCGCCGGGTGGGTCATCGAGGGCGTCCACGGGACCCTCTGCGGAGTTGTCGAGCGGGCGTCCGAAGAGGACGCCGACAACTGCCGGGGAGGGTAGCGCATGGGCGACATCCTCACCGGCACCCCTGAGCATCTCACCTACGGCCACTGGCTGGTGCAGCAGGCGTGGATGGTCGTCTGGGCCATCACCTCCGCCGCCCTGGTGGTCATCCTCGGCTGGATGGGCCTGAGCTTCATCATCTCCGAGCACCTGGGCCGCTCCCATGCGGGATGGCGGGAGATGGTGCCCCGCCTTGTTTTGGGCCTGGTGGCCGCCGCGTCGTCCCTGTGGTGGTGCGCCCTGGTCATCGACGTGGCCGACGCCGTGTCCGGCTTCATCGCCTTCTCCCTCGGCGTCACCCCCGGAGACATGCTGCGCTCGACGCTAAGCACGCTGATGACGGCGGTGCAGGCCGGGAGCGTGGGCATGGCGCTGCTGCTGGCGGCGCTCTACCTGGTATACGGCTTCTTCGTCCTCTACGTCATCGTGCAGATGATCTTGCGCCTTGCCCTCATCGACATCCTGCTCGCACTGGCCCCCATCGCTTTGGGGCTCTGGATTCTGCCCCACACGGCGGGCTGGGGCCGCCAGTGGCTGCGCCTGTTCATGACGACGGTGTTCCAGCAGGCCATCCAGCTCATCGCCCTGGCGTTGGGATTCGGGTTTCTGCGCGAGTTCGCCGCGATAGCGGCCTTCGAGCCGGTGCAGGACCTGATCTGGAAGCTCCTGATGTCCCTGTCCTTCGTCTACATGGCGACCCGGGTGCCGTCGATGCTTGGCAACGCCGGGACCTTCGACTCCTGGCTCTCGATGCTCTATTTCGGCATGAACCTGCCCTCCTCGATGGTCAGGTCGGCCAAGACCATCGGGCTGATAGCGGGCGGGGCCGCAGGGGGTCCGGGAGGCATGGCGGTGGGGGCGATGGCGGCCAGCGCGGGCCTGTCGGCGGCTGGCAGCGGCCTCAGCTCGGCGGCTTCTATGGCCACCCCATCGGCAGGCGGAGACGGCGGGGGAGATGCCCCCCGGAGCAGCGACGAGTAACCCCGACAACGACGACCCCAACGGAGTGCGGGCGCGGCCTGCGCCCATCGACAACAGGACGAAGGAGGTGAGAGCGATGTGCATTTAGGAGAGCAGCGACAACGGAACAGATAGAGAGGGACGAACGGACGAAGACCGGGTGGGAGAACGCCCGGCAGTCACGACAGAGAGGAGACGGAACTTATGGATGAACTGACACAGACCATATCGAACCTGGTGGGCATCCTGCTGGGCGTCGTGGGGGTCGTGGGCGTGGGCTTCTTCATCTACGGGGCCTACCTGTACCTGACGGCGTCGGGAGCGCCGCACCAGATGGAGCGGGGCAAGAGCGCCATGATGACCGCCCTGGCCGGGATCGTGCTGGCGATGGTGGCCTACGGCGTCGTCGAACTGGTGATGAACGCCGTCGTGGGTTCCCCGGTGGACCCCAACTTGCCCGACCCCGGCGAATAGGCCGATGAAAGGGAGGAAAGCCATGAGAGAGCATGAGGTGCCGACCCACGTGCAGGCCGAGGACAAGGTGCTGCTGGGGTTCACCTTCCCGCAGGTCGTGGCGATGATGGCGGTGTGCGCCCTGTCCTACGGCGCATACCGCTACGCCCCCGTGGGGCCGTCGGAGGTGAGGATGGCGATTGCCGTTCTCCTGGGCCTGGCGGGGCTGGTCGCCGTCGCCGGGAAGATAGGCGGTCGGCGGCTGCCCCTGGTGGCCGCCTACCTGCTGAAGTACCGGCTTGGGGCGAGGCTCTACGCCGGGGCGCCGTCCGAGCTGGTGCGCAGCGAGCCGCCCGCGCCGGCGCAGCCGGTGACAAGCGGCCCCGGTCCCCTGCGGCTGATGGCGAGGCGGGCTGGCAAGACCCTGCGCCGCCTTCGTCCCAAGCGCAAGGCTAGGGATAAGAAGGGCGGGAGGATGCCCTTCCGCCCTCACCGCTGGTTCGGCAAGCCCAGGTGGACGGATAAGGACAACATCAACGGAAACGACAACGGGGACGGGAGCCGTAAGTCCCGGCAAAGCAAGCCCCCGAAGAGCTTCCTGGCAATCGCGGCCGTCGTCGCTCTGGCGGCGGCGGTCGCCGTCCCCCAGGCGGCCCTTGCCGACGACCACTGGCGGGATGAGATCGACTTCGAGGTCGAGGAGCCGGTCGAAGGGCGGCGGCTCTTCGTCGAGGGACTCACCGTCTCCGGCGACCGGGCCGCCGTCACCCTGCGGGCCGCCACCCCCCTGGACATCCGGGTGCGGGCCTTCGGCGGGCCGCAGGGCAGCTGGCTGAGGTTCTGGGGTTCGGCCTCCCTGGACGAGGGGGAGCGCATCGACTACTCCCTCCCCCTGGACGGCCCGAACCCGTCCTTCACCTTCTCGTGGGAGGACACGCTGGGGCAGGCCGGGGCCGTCACCGTCGAAGGCGGACAGATCCCGTACCCCCTTCCGGCCATCGACGGGGAGCTCTGCGACCTGCGGGTCGTCTCCCTGGGCTGGAGTCCGGGGGCCGTCGAGGGAGCCGTCGCCTCCGAGTGCGTCTCCCACACCCTGGAGCCGGTCGAGCTTCAGACGGTGGCCGGACACGCCAGCGTCACCGAGACGGCGTTGATGGACGCGGCAGTTACCGCCATCACGGGGACCGTCAACGTCGGCGTCGGCGGGTCGCACACCAGCGTCCCGTTCGTCGCGGGCGGCGAAACCCGCTTCCGGCTGCCCGTCGGAGCTGGCGAGGCCGTCCACGCCGTGTCCATCGAGGCCGACCTTGAGGCGAGTCTCAGCATCCCGATGCCCCCGCTGACGATGCTCACCCACCACCCGACCCGGGTCGAACACGTCACCAAGACCGTGCACCTCCTGCGCCCGGGGGACAGCGACTCCGACAGTGAGACGGCGACGGCCATCTGCGAGGACGGCTCCACGTCGTCCGCCACCGCGACGGCCTACGCCTACGTCCCCAGCGCCACCATCGCCAAGCAGGTGACGGTGGACGTCCAGCACCCGGAGCACGTCAAGGCGGAGACGGTGGAGCGGTCGCCCATCGCCGGGAGCCGCGAAGAGACGCTGGCCCTGGCGTCCAGCGTCGGGGCCGACGACCCCTTCGAGGTCCTGGTCCTGCCGGAGTCTGAGCCGGTCGAACCGCCCGCCGAGCAGGAGCCCGCAGACGGCGCCCCCGCATCCAGTGCGGGGCAGGCTCTGCGCCAGTGGCTCGACCTGCTGGGATGGGAGTGGCCCTGGTGAGGCATCTACTGACGGCAACCCTTCTGATCGGGACCGCGCCGGTGGTCGCCGGCGCGGTCCCGCCCGAGGAGCAGGCCATGCTGGACGCCTTCGACCAGGTGCTCACCGCGATGGCCTACGCCGCCTCCGGCCTGTGCGTTTTCGCCATCGTCTGGGCGGGCTTCGTCCTGATGGCCGAGGGAGCCGAGGAGCGGGGCGGCGGCAGGGCCAAGAGCGCCGTCGTCATGGCCGTCGTCGGCCTGGTGCTGGTCCTTCTGGCCAAGGCGGTCGCCGCGCTGCTGCGCAGCGGCCTCGTCCCGTTCCCCACCCCCTAGCGCAAAGGAGACAACGAGTTGAAGAAGCTGTTGGAACGATTCAAGAGAGACGGAGCGGAGGGGCCGCCGCACGGCGTGGCCGCTCCGCAGACCCAGGAACCCACGGAGCCGCAGGCGCCCGCTCCCAAGCCGCCGCTGCCCCTACCCCTGTTCTTCATGCTGTCCCACCTGGAGGAGGACGGACCCGTGCGGCTTGACGGGGTGAAGCTGGGCGTGTGCGAGGTGATGGGCCTGGAGATCGACGAGCCGAAGCTGGGGGCCTTCGCCGGGGCGCTCAACGCCTGCGACTTCCCCGTGCAGCTCCTCATCCGTCAGCACCCGCCGCGCCTTGGCGGGCTGCGGGACAAGCTCAGGGAGGCCCAACCGCAGGACCTTCCCCCACAGACGAGGGCGGCGGCCGAGTCGCTTCGCAGGCTGTTGACCGAGCTGGAGGCCCGCGACGGCATCCTCGACCGGCGCTTCTACGCCGTGTGCGAGTTCGCCCGGTTCGACGAGCTGCGCGGCCTGCTGGCACGGGCCGGGCTGTCCGTCCACCCCCTAAACGGTAGGCGTCTAAGGATGCTGATGCTGGCCTCGGCCCTGGGCGGCGCCCCCGCCGAGCGGGACGAGGAGACACCGGTGGAGGTGGAGATGCGCCGACGCGAGGTGCGCGTCGGAGACCGTCTGGTCCGCTCCCTCCACCTGGGCAAGTGGCCCCGCTCCCTGCCCCCCGGCTTCCTCCAGAGCCTCATGGCCGCAGGCGCGCCGATGGACCTGTCCATTCACCTGGGGCCGATCCCCGCCGAGCAGGCGGCCCGCACCCTGGAGTGGCAGAAGGTGCGCTTCGAGTCGGCCCAGAGCCTGTCATTCAAGCGGGGCAGAACGATGTCGCCGGAGGCGGAGATCGCCCTGGAGGACGTGACCAGGCTCAGGGACGAGGTGCAGCGGGGCCGCGAGCGGCTCTTCCACGCGTCGCTCTCCATCACCCTGCACGCGAAGGACGAGGCGTCCCTCAAGGAGATGACCCAGCGGGCCAAGGCCCACTTCGCCGCCACGCTGGGCAAGCTCGATCCCCTGGCCTTCCGCCAGCGCGAGGGCATCCTCTCCACGCTGCCCCTGGGACTCAACGCCGTGGCGGTGTGGAGGACGCTGGACACGTCGTCCCTGGCCCGGCTCTTCCCCTTCTCGCCGCCCGACCTGGACACCCGGAGGGGAACGCTGTACGGCATCGACATGCGGGCCTGCGCCCCGGTGGTCTACGACCCCTGGGACGGCACCCACCTGAACGCCAACACCGCCGTCCTCGCCCGCTCCGGCAGCGGCAAGAGCTTCGCCACCAAGCTGGGGATGCTCAGGGGCCTGTGCCGCGGCGTCACCGCCTACGTCATCGACCCCGAGGGCGAGTACGCGGACATGGCGAGGGCGGCGGGCGGCAGGGTGCTGTCGCCGGGCGTCCCCGGCCAGGGCATGAACCCCTTCGTCATTGAGCGGGGCGACTCGGAGGAGCTGTTGCAGCGCATCGGCAGCCTGCGCCGGCTCATAGAGGTGATGGTGGGCGAGAGTCTCGGCGCGGGGCGAAGGGCCTCCCTGGACCACGCCCTGGCGGGCTACTACGCACAGCCCCGCGAGCGCACCGGCTTCCGCGACTTCTACGAGTACCTGCAAGGAGATGAGGCGGGAGGGAAAGACATGGCGAGGCTGCTGCGGCCCTTCGCAACGGGCAGCCTGCGCAACCTCCTCTCCGACGAGGGCGACGACCTGCTGCGGGGCGAGGCCCTGATCACCGTCTTCGACCTGCGGCTCCTGGAGCCGGAGCTTCGCCCCGCCGCCGCGATGGTCTGCACCGAGACGGTGTGGGCCGCAGCCGCCCAGGACCCCAAGCCCCGCCTGCTGGTGGTGGACGAGGTGTGGTCGATCATGCAGCACCCGGAGGGAGCGGCCTTCATGGTGAGCATGGCGAAGCGGGCCAGGAAGCACCGGCTGGGGTTGCAGTTCATCACCCAGGACGTCCAGGACCTTCTGTCCGAGGACTCCTCCCGCGCCATCACCGGCCACTCAGGGCGGGCGCTCCTACAGAACGCCGCCTTCAAGCTGCTCTTGCAGCAGGACGCGGCAGCCATCAGCACCGTGGGCGACGCCTTCGACCTGCCCCAGGACCTCCAGCGATGGCTCCTGTCGTGCCCGCGTGGAGACGGGTTGCTGCTGGCGAAGGGCAACCGCTTTCCCGTCCGCATCGAGGCCACCCCGGAGGAGACGGCAGTAATTGAGTGGACACCGGGCAGGCACTAGGCAGAGCGACGGAACGACGCAATGAAGGAACCGATAGAGAAAGGAGCAAGCGAATGAAAGCGAACCCCATCAAGTGGCTGCTGAACAACGAGGCCAAGAAACCCCCGGCGCTGCTGGCGGTGACGCCGCCCAGGACGGGGGAGCGCACCCTCCTGGGAGTCGAGAACATGCTCGGCTCCATCGCCGTCCCCGAACCCTTCTCCCTGGAGCTTGCCGGGGACGCAGACGGCGTAACGCTCTTGGCCCGCTGCCTGGACGACCAGGTGGTGCGCTCCCAGATCGCCGCCCGCTACCCCCAGGCCCAGATACAGGAGATTTCCGCCGAGGACGACCCCCTGCGCCTGGCCGAAGACGAGCAGGCGTGGAGCATGACGCTCCGGGCCGACGGCCCCGAGTACGTGCCTCTCCGGGTCTTCCGGGACGACGACCTGCTCGACCCCGGCTCCGACCCCCTCATCGCCCTCATGGGCGCGCTCTCCAACCTCAACGAGGGGGAGCGCGTGGTGGCGCGGCTGATGCTGCGCTCGATGGGACCCGACTGGTCGGAGTCCCACCTGGAGAAGGCCCACAAGCGGCCTGTGGAGGACCGGCGAGACCCCGCCTACACCTATCAGACCAAGCCCCTCCAGACCGACGGCGTGACGATGGCCGTCCTGGGCGTGGCGGCCCTGGCCGCCCTCCGGGGCTACCTGTGGGTGCAGGCGGGAGAGACCTGGAAGGCCGTGCTCATGGGAGCGGGGGTCGCCCTCGCCCTGGCCGTGGGCGGCTGGGCCTGGCACCGCTTCAAGAAGGCCCGCAAGCGGGTCTTCGACCCCATCCTCATCAAGGAGAAGGTCTCCCGCATCGCCTTCGACGCCGAGATTCAGGTGACGGCGATCCTGCCCCGGAGCACCCGGCCCCACCGGGCGAATGAGCTGCTGGAGCCGGTGGCCGCCGCCTACCGCGACTATGACAACCCCGCGGGCGCGCGCCTCGACGTGAGCCGGGTGCGGCCCGCCGTGCCCGACCCCCAGGTGCTCCACCCGTCAGGCCCCGGCCTGTTCGGGAAGCGCAGCGTCATGGGCGTCCGCGAGGCGGCCTGCCTGTGGCACCCGCCGGGAGCGCGTGACGAGACGCCCCTGGTGGCCCGCGCCGGGGCCAAGGTGCTGCTGCCCACCGCCCGCAGCGTCAGCGGCGGCGCGCACGTCGGCGACACCACCACCGGAACGCCCAGGAAGATTCACTTCCCCGACGACCTGCTGAGACGCCACCACCTCTACGTCGCCCGCACCCGCATGGGCAAGTCCACCCTGATGCACCACATCGTCGCCCACAAGATGCGGGAGAAGGCGGTGGGCAGGGACGGAGACGCCATCGTCGTCGTGGACCCCCACGCCGACCTGGTGGGCGGCCTGCTCCAACACGTCCCCGACTCCCTCGTCGAGCAGGTGCGGCTCATCGACCTGGCCGACGAGCGGGGCGCTCCCGGCGTCAACCTCCTGGACACCCGTATCTTCTCCGACCGCGACCGCACCGCCGATTCCGTCGTGCGCATCGCCAAGGGCCTCTGGGACCAGTGGGGGCCGAGGATGCAGTCCATCCTCGAACAGACGGTGAAGACCCTTCACGAGGCCAATGAGAGCAGGGACGCGGGCGAGCAGTACACCATCCTCGACGGACTGCGCATCCTGGCCGACGACGGATTCCGCGCCGAGGTGCTGGCGAAGGTCAACGACCCCTACCTGATGCAGTGGTGGGCCAGGGACTTCTTCGGCTGGCGGCGCGAGACCCGCGCCGACGCCCTGGCCCCGGTCCAGACCCGCCTCTCCTACTACGCATCCTCCAAGCGGGCGCGGGCCATCCTGGGCCAGCCCCGATCCACCATCGACATGCGCCGCACCATCCACGACGGCGGCATCCTGCTGGTCTCCACCGCCCAGGGAAAGGCGGGAAGGGACGTGGCCGCCCTGGTGGGCGCGTCCCTCCTCAACCTCGTGGACGCCGTGATACGGGAGCAGGGAAGCCTGCCCTTCGAGCAGCGGCGCGGCGCTCTGGTGGTGGTGGACGAGATGCAGTCGATGCCCGGCGTGGATTACGAGTCCATGCTCAGCGAGCTTGGGAAGTTCGGGGCGTCCTTCGTCCTGGCAACCCAGAGCCTCGCCAAGCTGGACGACCTCTCCCGCACCATGCGGGACACGCTGCTCGCCAACGTGGGCTGCCTGGCCGTCTTCCAGGTGGCGGGCAACGATGCCCGCCAGCTCGTCTGGGAGCTGGGCAAGGAGCGGGTGACCGAGGACGACATCACGTCCCTGCCGGTCCACCAATGCTACGTCCGCGCCACCGTGGGAACGGAGCGGATGGACGCCTTCTCCATGAAGGTCGCAAAGCCGGAGACGGGAGATGCCGAGACCGCCGAGCGCATCCGCGACCTGGCCGAGAGCTACCTAACACCTGCCAGCGACATCGAACGCCGGGACGCGGAGATGCAAGACTTGGTGGACAGGTATCGCGAGGAGCTGGAGAAGCTCAGGGAGGCCCAGGACACCCAGACGGCGGAGAGCGGCGGCCAGTCCCAGGAGCAGGCCCGGCGCAAGCAGCGCAGCAAGCGCGACCAGAACCCTGGGGACGACGCCCTGGAGACGCCGGACGGGGCAGCCGACGAGGAGCTTGAGGAATGAGGCCGCTCACCGGGGGAAAGCGGGAGCTGCTTCGCCGCCTCGCCGCCATGCCCTTTCTCGACCGGATTGAGATGGCCGCCCTCTGCGGCTGGTCCCAGAGCGCGGTCTACGAGGCCGCCCGCCAGCTGGAGGACGCGGGGCTGATCGCCTCCGTACCCCACGGGACGGAGCTCGTTACCCCCACCCGCAGGTTCCACCTCACCGCCGACGGCCTGCGCCGCCTGGCCCAGGAGGAAGACCTCACCCCGGATCGGCTGCTCCGCAGCTACCCGCTGGCTGCCCGGTGGCGGCGCGTCCTCCTGGAGAGGCTCGACGCCGTGGCCGTGGTCTATCGCCTGGCCTCCGCCGTCGCCAACATCCACCACCCCATCCGCTTCCGCTGGTACCGCGCCATGTCGATGGACGCCGCCATCATCCTTCCCGACGGGAGGACCATCGGCATCGTCCGGCAGGGCCACGCCACCGACCGCACCGGCTTCTCCAAGCGGATCGGGCGGCTCAGGAACGGCCCGCAGCCCGGCGGAATCCTGCTCGTCCTCCCCGACGAGACCCGGCTGCGCTACGCCCGAGGGATTCTGCGCCGGGCGTCCACGCCAACGGTCCTAGCCCTGGAGCGGGAGGCGGCGGCAGCGGCCACCGACGACGCGGTGTGGCGGCTGTCCTCGGTCAACGCCGCCGTCAGCCTCAGAGACGCCATCGACCGGATCGAACGCAGGGGCTCGCTCCCCGCCGAGCGGCCCCTGGCGCGGGTCTCCATGCCCGAGGACATCGACGAGCGGGGGAGCGAGCGGGGCGTCCCCGAGCACATGCTGCCCGCCCTCCTGAAACCCGCCGAGAAGCGCGCCCTCGACCTGCTCTCCGACTGGCCCTGGCTCGCCCTGGGCGACCTCGCCGGTCTGCTGGGAGTCACCAACCAGCGCGCCTCCCAGCTCACGACGGCCCTTGAGGGTTTCGGGCTGGCCGCCCGCGTACCCTCCGCAGAGCGGCGGCTGGTGCTCACCGACGCGGGGCTGACCCTGCTGGCCCGCAGGGACCGGGCAGCCGTTGGCGGAGCGAAGAAGCGGTGGAGCGCCGCTCCCCCCGACGCCGGGGCCGCAGCAGGCTGGCGCGGCGTCTCCGGCAGGCGCAGCCGGCAGCTCCTCCGCGACATGCAGCACACCGCCTCCGTCCACGGCTTCGTAGCGGCCCTCTCCCGCCAGGCCCGCGCCCTGGGCTGGGAGATCGACCAGCTCGACCCGCCCCGCAGGGCGTCCCGCTACTTCCGCTACTTCGGCGGGAGGCGCTCGGTGCACCCCGACGCCTTCGGGATGCTCAGGCGCGGGAAGACCGCATGGCCCTTCTTCCTGGAGTGGGAGCGGAGGGCGGTGCGGCCGGTCACCATGGCGGCGCGGCTCGCCCCATACCTGCGCTACTACTCGTCCCACCGGCCCATCGACGACCACGGCGCGCCGCCCGTCGTCCTGGTCGTCTTCGACGACGACATCGCCCAGACCCACTTCCTGAGAGTGGCGCAGGACGAGATGGACCGTCTCAGGACCGCCGTCCCCCTGCTGGCCTCCCACCGCGAGCTGGTCGAGCGGGAGGGGCCGCTGGGACGGGCCTGGTTCGCCCCGGGCGGAGGCTTCGAGCCGGTGCGCCCCTGACCGACATGCAAGGAGAACCAAGGCCATGAGAATCTATTACATCGACGAGTCCGAGGGTCCCCGCTACTACGTCCGCTCCGCCCTGGGCGTGAACGCCGAGCGATGGAACGGCCTGCATGGCCGCATTCAGGACTGGCGCACGGCGTTGGCGGGCGACTACAGCGTCCCGACAAGCCGGGAGCTGCACGCCTGCGACCTGCTGGCCGGACGGGGCAAGCTGGCCCGCATCGACAACACCGGCCGCAGGCTCACCCCGGTGCAGGGAGCCGAGATCTTCATGAACGGCCTGCGCATCATAGAGAACGCCGCCCATTCCCTGGGCGGCATCGAGGTCGTCAACGTCTGCCTGCGCAAGGCCGACGTGAAGGGCTACGAACGGGTCAGCCTGGACCGGCTGCTCAACCGCATCAACACCTCCGTCGCGGCGGACGGGCGCTACGCCCATCTCATCTTCGACGAGGGAGGGGAGCGCATGGTCAGGCGGCTCTACGGCAGGCTCAGGAGCCGCAACCCCGTGCCCAGCAGGTACGAGGCGTGGGAGGACGGCGCGCCGACGAAGGACATCCCCATAGAGCGGATCATCGGCGGCCCCTCCTTCCGAAGCTCCCAGGACGACGACCTGCTACAGATGGCCGACCTCATCGCCCACGCCCTCCTCAAGCAGGAGGAGGAGCCCTCCCAAAGGGTGACGGAGCTGGGCATCCACCTGGCCTTCGGGATCCTCGACCGCGCCCTCAACCGCAGGGCGTCGAGGACGGATCCCCAGGGCGTCGTCAGGAGATGAGGAAAGAGGAGGAGGAGGGCGCTTGGACGTGGCCCGGCCTCTCGCTCCTATTTCGCCGGTTCGCCCTCCGATTCCGGGTCGCCGTAGAGCATTAGATTGAAGCCCCCGGGGACGCCCCGCGCCAACTGCATGATGCCCATGTAGTTGAACCCCTTGGGCACCCCTCCCCTGAGCCACCTCCGCACGGTGAGCTCCGTCACGCCGAGAAGCTCGGCCAACTCCTGCGGCGACAGCTCGGCCATCTTCAACAGGCGTTCCAGCCGCTCCCCGAAGTCCTCGGGGAAAGGGGTTCGTCGTTGCTTCCCGGTGCTCCCTTCACGTCCTTCGACAGCCATGGCGCAACCTCCTCGGTCTCTGTCTGTGATTGCCTCCTCGTCCAAACCCGTTTTGCAGAAGCCTCCCCGGAACGAGAACAGAGCGTCTCAAACCGAGACGGCCCCCAGACGCCGAGAGTGCAGACGCCCGCGTCCGGGATCATGCAGCCTTGATCTCCACACCCCTTGTGCGCCCTGTGCCAGGCTGCCGCAAGGCAGCGTTAGCGTCTTCCGGGGTGGTGCAGACCCAACGATACACCAAAGGGGCCTCCCATCCAAGACGAAGCGGAGGCCCCCGGTGCGGCAGGCGGTGAGCGGCGAGGAGGGGGAAGGGCCGGAAAAGACAGGAGGGCCGGGCGGATTTGAACCGCCCGGCCCTCTTTGCGTCGATGGACAGCCGTTGCCTGTGGCGTTGGCCGTCAGTCCAGACCCACGGCGGCCTCCTCCGGACCGTTCCCGCCGCCGACGGGTTCCAGGCCCCTTACTCCCACGCCGTACCGCCTGCCGTCCACCTCGACGGTGGCGCTGGTATACCTGAGCAGCGTGCCCACCTTGCCATTGAGCTGTCGCTGAACCGTACCGCCGACGATCCGTACCTTCCCGCCCTCGTGCAGCCCCCTGGCGGCGGCGCACGGCTCCGTGCGGGGTTCCCAGCCCAGGTCCGTCAGCACTTCCAGGCCCGCAACCCTGCCCGCAGCCGTCTCGACGGCCCGGACCATCGCCCGCACCCGCCGGACCTGGCCGGGAAACAGCAGCCTGGCGGTCTCCGCGTCGTTGACCACCACCTCCACCAACGCCGGGGCCTCGTCGCCGTTCAGCCAGGCCCAGCAGCGGCCCCGCCAATCGACGCCGATGCTACCGTCCTCCCCGAACCGCGTCTGCGCAACCAGGGGGCGCTCGGCCACCAGGTCGAGATTGAATCCGATGATCTCCCCGCTCTCAGTCACTGTCTCTCTCCCTTCCAGAGTGTCTTGGTGACAAACGAGAGGGCCGGACGGTTCATCCCGCCCGGCCCTCGCCGCGCCCGCCGGTTGCCCGTTGGCGGCCTCTCCCAGGCTTCGCCGGTAGGTCCGCTTGTAGCACCTGCCGCCGCACCACCCCTCCCGGCCCGAATTGCGCCGGAACTGCCGGTAGTAGACCCGACCGCAGCCCCGGCATACCTTCTCCATGTGTCCCTGCCTGTATCCGGTCATTGGCCCGCCCCCTGGAACGCGCTCGGCTCTTCCACTCCGCGCAGCAGGTGGTGGAGCAGCCCCATCCCCGCGGCCAACTCCAACAGGTTGACCAGGTGGCCGGGACCGGGCTTGGCTCCCGCCTTCCATCGGCGCACGGTGCGGGCGTTGACCTTCAGGCGGCGGGCCAGCTCCCGCCAGGACAGCCCTGCGGCCTGCCGGAAGCGGTCGAGGCGCTCGGGAAAGTCCTGGGGGAACTCTTCAGGCTCTACGTGGTAGACCCGCTCCTGCCGGCGTCCCATGGCCCCTCTACTCCTCCGTACCGTCGTCGCCGTACATCATCAGGTCGTAGCCGCCGGGAAGCTCGCGGGCCAGCTCGATGATGGCCCACAAGTAGGCCCCCGAAGGCGGCCCTCCCCTGCGCCACTTCGCCAGGCCGCGCTGCGTCACGCCGAGGCGCTCGGCGAACTCGCCCCACGACAGCCCGGACAAGTCCTTCAGGCCCTCCAGCCGCTCCCCGAAGTCCTCGGGAAAGGGCGGGGGCCGGTTGTTCAACGTCCGCTTCCGTTCTCTAGTGGTCATGGTCCCTCCTCCTCGGTTTGAAGATCACGATTACGTCCTCGCCCAGCAGCTTCGCCAGACCCTCCGGCGACCGTATCGCCAGCCGCACCAGGGCCAGCATCGCTCCGCCGTTGGGAGCGCCGCCCTTGATGCGCCAGCGCATCAGCTGGCGCGGGTCCACGCCCAGCGCCACCGCCATCTCCTCACAGTTGAGATCGAACAGCTCTCTCACGGCCTCCAGTCGTTCGGGGAAATCGTCGGGCATCAGGGCGACGCCGGGCGGAATGAGCAGGGGAGCGGACGAGGCGGAGCCGTCGCTACACATGGACCTGCTCCAGGATGAACAGGTCCTCGAAGCGGGTGACGCCCAGGGCCTCCATCAGCCGTTTGCGGAAAGCCGCCGAGGGGCGGCGCGTCCCGGACATGAGCTGGGACAGGTAGCTCGACGAGGTGCCGATCAGCCGCGCCAGCTCGTTCTGAGTCATGTTGAGCCGGTTCAGAAGCTCCCACACCTTGTGGGCGTCGAGCTTTACCCTGGAGGAGGGCTGCCTGCGCTTCACGCCGCACCCTCCTCTTTGGCCGACTGCGACCTGTCCCCGGCTGCGCCGTTGGGATACAGGTGGGGGTTGGCGAGGTAGTGGCGCGCGATGATGCGGGCCAGTATCCGCAGGCCCTCGATGCGCCTCCGCTCCTGCCTGTCCGTCAGCTTCCGCTTCGACTTCTTACTCACGCGGTCCGTCTCTCTCGTGGGGTCCGGCGCGCCCTGAAGGGGTGGCCCTTCGGGGCGTCGGGGATGTATAGTGGGCCAGGTGTTAGCTTCTGTGTTCTGTGGGCGTAAGTGTAGCAATAGAGAGTACGTGGAGACAATGGTCGAGAGGCATATTTCGGGCATATAGAAGGATATATTGACAATTGCTTACTCTGATGTAACAATTAGTTAGCAACAATGTAGCTGTAATGTAGCAGGCACGTCGCGCGCGATGCTGTTCGCAACTACGGATGCCAGAGGGAGACATCATGGATGAGCTTGACGACGACCGGGAGATGGACGACCGAGAGGCCATCGAGGGCGATGACGAAATCGGGCCGCTGCTCAGACGGCTGCGGGGAGACCTCAGCCTGCGGGACGTGACCCGGCGCACCGGCATCTCCAGCTCCTACCTCTCCCAGATCGAGCGGGGTGGCCGGAAGCCCGGCTCCAACATGATTGGCAAGCTGGCCGCCCTCTACAACGTGGACGCAGACGAGCTGATCAAGCGGGCCGGGCGCGTGGACCAGCCCGACCCCTACAGCGGCGAGGCGATGGAGATTGAGCGGGCCTACCAGTACGTGCTGGCCGATCCCGTCTTCCGCGTGGGAACCCGGCCCGACGGCCCCATCACCCTGAAGACCAAGCGGTTCATCGTCGAGATGTACGAGCGATTCGCCAACAAGAGGCTGCTGGAATGAACAGGACGAGAGAGGACTTCTGCCGCCTGCTCCTGGACGACTCCCCCCGCGAGGCCCTGGACCCGGAGCGGCTCGCCGCACGCTTCGTGCGCTACTTCGACGTCCCCGCCCGCCCCACGATGGAGCAGATCAAGGCCCTGCTGAAACGAGCCGGGTTCGGCGAGGTGTCGGGCAGGAGGCACCTGGACGTGAAGGGCATCCACTACAGCGCGCCGGGGGGCGGCTACGACATCCACTACCGGGAGGACATGTGGGCCGGGACCCAGGACTACTCGGTGGTCCACGAGACCTACGAGATCATCTATGAGACCCTATGCGACATGGACTCAGGCTCCCCGCCGGAGCGGGCGGTGTGCACGCAGGCCGAGCGATTCGCGGCGGCGGCGCTGATGCAGCCGAGGGCCTTCGAGCCGTTGGCCCTGGAGTGGGGGCTGGACGTGCTGAAGTTGCAGCGTGCCTTCCTATGCTCCTACGCCGCCGTGACCATCCGGCTGGCTGAGGTGCTGCGCGACCCGCCCCTGATGGCCGTCCTGTACGCGCGGGAGGATAAGAGCGACCCCGCAGGCTGGACCGACCCGCTCAACCTGCGGGCGAAGGTGGTGCGCCGGACGCGGGGCTTTGGCACGCCGGCCACGTTCCCCATCTGTGGTGAGCGGGGAGGCTTGCCCCGCAGGGGCAGGTCCATCCCCCCCGGCTCCCTGGCGGAGCAGGCCGCCCGCTACGGCAGGGCGCGATACGCCCAGGACGGCGGCTGCGCCGCCATAGCCAGGCCCGTGATCTGGAAGGGGAAGCTGGCGAAGGTCGTGGTCATCGCCGTGCCCGAAAGCGACTCCGCCGTGCTCGGCCCCCAGATGGTCGCCTCGGACATGCCCGGCCGCAGGCGCAGGCCGGCAGCAGCAACGGCGGGTCCCTGGTGGCGCTTGAAGGCCGGTGCAAGATAGTGTAGAGTAAGACCATACACTACAACAGGAGGCACAAAGAGAGTGGCCACCCCCAGGCGATCCAAGACCCTCACCTTCTCCCTGCCGCCGGAGATGGAAGCGCATGTGCGGCAGGTAATGAAGGAGGATGACCTCTCCGTGAGCGAGCTGCTCCGCCAGGCCATCCGCATCTTCATGGAGGAGCGGGAGTGGCGCAGACGGGAGCGGCTGGAACGGCTGCGCTCCCGCCGGACAGGACAGAGTGAAACACAAGGAGGAGAGACTGATGAATGACCGACTCGATCTGACGCCAGTGGCCCTCTACGCAAGAGTGTCCAGCGACCGCCAGGACGTGGACCTGTCCATCGCCGCCCAGCTTAGGGCGCTCCGGGACTACGCCCAGAAGAACGACTACCTGGTCGCCCGCGAGTACGTGGACGAGGCCGAGAGCGGCCGCATCGCCGACAGGCCCGAGTTCCAGAAGATGCTGAACGAGGCCAGCAAGCCCGAGGCTCCCTTCAAGGAGATTCTCGTCTGGAAATTCTCCCGTTTCACCCGCAAGCGCGAGCACGCCGTCGCCTTCAAGTCCATGCTGCGCAGGCGGGGCATCCGCGTGGTCTCCATCACCGAGCAGGCCGACGACACCCCCACCGGCAAGCTCCTTGAGGCCATCATCGAGAGCGTGGACGAATTTTACTCGGAAAATCTCGCCCAGGAGGTTGTCCGGGGGATGCGGGAGGCCGCGTCGAGAGGCTTCTGGATGACCAGCTACGCCCCCTACGGCTACAAGCGGGTCCACGTCCAGGATGGGGCCGCGAAGCGCCCCAAGCTTGAGCTGAACCCGCCCGCCGACGCCGTGGTCAGACGGGTCTTCGACATGGTGCTACAGGGCAAGAGCATCCTCGACGTGACCAAGACTCTCAACGCCGAGGGCATCCCAACCACCAACGGCAAGAAGTGGCTCAAGACCACCATCCACACCATGCTCTCCCACGAAGCCTACGCCGGAACCGTGGTCTGGGGAGCCAAAGCCAAGGACGGAGCTCCCCCCGTGCGCGTCGAGGACGCACACCCCGCCATCGTCTCCAAGCGGGACTTCCAGAAGGCCAGGAGGTTGCTCGGCTCCCGCGCCCCCAAGAAGGTGAACCCCCGCCGCGCCTCCAGCCCCTACCTGCTCAGCGGCATCGCCAAGTGCGAGACCTGCGGCAAGGCCATGACCGCAGCCGAGGCCAAGAGCGGCAAGTACACCTACTACATCTGCCACTCCCTCCTCAAGCGCGGCAAGGGCACCTGCGAGACCCCCAGGCTCAATGCCAAGAAATTCGAGAAGATCATCGTCGATGAGATTCGCGCCAACATCCTCACCGAGTCCAACATCCGAGACCTGGTGAAGCTGCTGGACGAGGAGATGGACGGAGTGGCCCGCGAGCAGCGTGAGCGGCTGGAGAGTATCGACGGGGAGCTTGAGGAGGTGAAGAACCAACTGGGCCGCGTCTGGCACTTCATAGCGAGGAGCGACAGCGTAGACGTGGCCGAGGCTTCGGACCTCATCGTGGAACTCCGGGAACGCAAGGAGACCCTTGAGATCGCCGCAGAGGAGGCCAGAGGGCTGCTGAAAGAGAGGCGGCAACTGCTGGACAGCGCCGACACCATCGCTACCTTCGCAGAGGAGATGAGCGAGTTTCTCAAAACCAGCGAGCTGACTGAGACCAAAGCCTTCGTCGGCTCCTTCGTGAAGGAGGTCGTGGTCAAGCCCGGCAGGGCCGCCATCGTCTACTCAATACCCACGCCGGACGATTCTCCCATAGGGGGAGCGGACGCCGCAGAGATCGCCCTGAATGGGCGAGTTATGAATTCGGTACGTCATGGTGGGCGATAGAGGACTCGAACCTCTGGCCTCTTGCGTGTAAAGCAAGCGCTCTAACCAACTGAGCTAATCGCCCGGTTTTGACTTGTTATATGGTGCGCTTGGCGGGACTTGAACCCACGACCTCAGCCTTCGCAGGGCTGCGCTCTATCCAGCTGAGCTACAAGCGCGCTTCTCCGCCGCTCATCCACAACTACCCCACTCTAACATCTTACTCGTTGACAACAGGTCACAGCAATAGTGTTGAGCAATAACTCCGTCTGTCCCGCGCCGACGTTTAAGATGCCGGTGTGACATAGAATCGAGACATCCCGCCTGCATACGTCGAATATGTTGGAGTGGGGATGGGCTATAATAGCAGAGGAGACATGGAAACATCGTTATGACAGGCCTTGAATCACTGGGCAGGCTGCTTGTTCTTCTGGGGGTATTCGCCTTCCTGTTGGGCATACTGTTCATCCTGGCTCCCAAAGCGCCATACCTGGGTCGTCTTCCGGGAGACATCCTCCTGCGCAAAGGCAACTTCACGCTGTACTTTCCGCTAGTCACTATGGTACTTGCCAGCGTGGGCCTTACGATCGTCCTGAATCTCGTCCTCCGCATTTTCCGCGGTTAGCCAAATGCGCACCAGCGACTTCGATTACCATCTGCCGGAACACCTGGTTGCCCAGACTCCTGTGGAGCCGCGCGACCACTCTCGTCTGCTGGTAGTGGACACGGCTACGGGAGATCTGTCCCACTGCCACTTCTACGATATCGGCCACTTCCTCCAGCCCGGCGACCTTCTGGTGCTCAACAACAGCCGGGTACTCCCGGCTCGACTCAAAGGGCGGAGGATCGGCACGGGCGGCGCGGTGGAAGTGCTGCTGCTGCATCGAGAGGACGAAGGGTTGTGGAAAGCCATGGTCAAACCCGGCCGGCGGCTTGGGCCGGGGGCAGCCTTTGAGATTGACGGGGTTCCAGTGGACGTCCTTGAAGATCTGGGCGACGGCACGCGGCTCATTCGCATGTCCGATGAAGGCGTCATCCGAGACTCGGGAGAGGTCCCGTTGCCTCCGTACATCCACACGCCACTGGCGGACGGAGAGCGGTATCAGACCGTATACGCCAGCACCGAAGGCAGCGCTGCCGCTCCAACAGCCGGCCTGCACTTCACGCCTGAGCTTCTGGACGGCCTGAGACTCAAGGGAGTCCGACTTGCTCAGGTCACTCTCCACGTGGGAATCGACACCTTCAGGCCGGTCCGGTCGGAGCAGCCTGGCAAGCATAAACTCCATTCGGAGTACTTTCAGCTGGGTGAGCAGGCTGCCCGGGAGATAAACCAGGCAAAAGCGGACGGACGCCGCATAATCTGCGTCGGTACTACAAGCGTACGATTGCTGGAGCAGGCGGCGCTGCTCGCAGAAGAACAGGGGTCCGCGACTCTCGCCGCCGCATCCGGATGGGCGGACCTGTTTATCCTGCCCGGGCACCGCTTCCGACTGGTCGATGGTCTCATAACAAACTTCCACCTGCCCAGATCCACACTGCTGATGCTCGTATCAGCCTTCGCAGGGCGAGACCGTGCCGGGGACGCGGGCAGGGAGATTATCCTGCGGGTTTACCAAGAGGCCATAGAGGGCGGCTACCGCTTCTACAGCTTTGGGGACTGCATGATGGTCCTTTAGGAGCTCCCGGCATATCTTACAGATTCGCTCGCCGGCTTTTGAGCGTAAACGAACTGTGCGTCGGCCCGAACGACGCAACGCGTTGCTGCCACTGGCGCAGTTGTCGAATATCGCATCATAACTTCAGCGGCATCAATGCAGAGAGTCCTTGCATGGGTTGACATTCAAGCTAAAACCCATTAGGTTATATTGGGTATTCATCACGAGATCGACTTGAGGATAAAGGCGTAAAGTGAGCTTCCTGTTAAGCTCATCCACCCACTCCTAATCACGCATAATACGCCGGCTCCTCGTAGATAAGTTGCCACGCTCCCGTCTTGCGGGACAGCGTGACACCCGGCCCCACAATCCGGGGAAATATAGTTTGAGGAGGTGAAAGGGTCGTAAAAACTCTGACAATTTCTGTGGGTCTAAATGAGCATTCAGCCTGAAGAGACCCACCTGGTCAGTTACTTGTAAGGATACGGAACAGAATCTATAGGAGGACGAGTCATATGTTAGGAAAGGTCTCAAAGGCCAAATTCCTGGGGCTACTTTTGGTATTGACAGCCTTGGCTGTGGTGATGGCTTGTGGATCAGAAGAGCCTACGGCTAGGCCAACCGCGGCGCCAACCGCGATGCCAACGGCCATGATGGAGCCGACGGCCACTGAAGCCATGATGATGGAGCCGACGGCCACCGAGGCCATGATGATGGAGCCGACGGCCACCGAGGCCATGATGATGGAGCCGACGGCCACCGAGGCCATGATGATGGAGCCGACGGCCACTGAAGCCATGATGATGGAGCCGACGGCCACTGAAGCCATGATGATGATGGAAAAGGAAGCCATCAAGTTCCACGACGGCCAGTGGGGAACCCTATGGATACACAACGCCGTAGCCATGTACATAACGGACGTTGGCTACGGATACCCGGTGGAGGAGGTACAGGGCACCACTGGAACCATGCAGGTCACGCTGCCTGAAGGTGACGTGCACGTGAACATGGAGATGTGGCGTATCAACATTCAGGACTGGTACCAAGAGCAGGTGGTGGAATCGGGTAACGTGATAGACTTGGCTGGTCCAACCGCCCCGACTATGTCGCTCGCACCGGGATCGAAGGGCCAGACCATAGCCGTTTCGACCCAGGGTATTTACGTTCCCACCTACTTGATCGAGGGCGACGCGGAGCGAGGCATCGAGGCATCGGCGCCTGACCTGAGTTCCGTACTGGACCTGCCCAATTACAAGGAGCTGTTCGCCGACCCCAGCGACCCTGGCAAGGGTGCCGTAGTGAACTGCATAATTGGCTGGGGATGCCAGAAGATCATCAGGGCCAAGTGGTACGCCTATGACCTGTACGCCGACTTCAACGTGATTGAGCCCGGAGGCTCTGCGGCAATCAAGGCAGGCATTGAGGGGTCCTATGAGGCGGGAGAACCTTTTCTCTCCTACTACTGGGAGCCCACTGACGTAGTGGGACTCCTGGACCTGACCCTTCTTGATGAGCCGGCTTGGACCCCTGAGTGCCAAACAGCTCTGGACGCGGCTGTGGCAGAGGAGCCTTACGAGTCTGAAATTGGGTGTGCATTCCTCTCTCATGACATTCACACCGGAGTGCACATGTCCCTGCCAGAGCGGGCGCCCGAGGTGGTAGATTTCCTGGGCAACCTCTACATTGAGACCAGCGTTCTGGCCACCTTGGAGAAGTGGAAGGCCGACAGCGACTCCTCCTGGACGGACGTTGCAATCAAGTTCCTCCAGGAGAACAGGGACGTCTGGACAACCTGGATCACCGGCGACCACGCTGCAGATATCATTGCAATGGTGGACGCGGAGCTAGCCCGGGAAGGCTAACCTTAGCTGTAATCCCGCGGTAAGTGAAAGAGGTGGAGGAGCAAGCTCCTCCACCTCTCCTTTTGTGTCCAAAAACTCGCTGCCACATTCGGGCCAGGGCTAATCCTGTCCCTACCCTGATCCCTCTCAGGTAGCGTCTGTCCAATACGCCGTGTTATTCTTGAAGCCTAGTCATGAGAGCCGTGGATGGCTCGGATGAGAGGGCTGGACAATGGAGCTAATCGTTGCGCTGATTCTTGGCCTCATCCTGGGAGGAGGGGCGTGTTGGGTTGTGCAGGGGTCTCGGTCCAAGGGTCTCTTGATAAAGCAGGACGCCGACCATCGCGAGACCGTCGCCGGTCTCCGGGGTCAGCTGGAGCAGAGGGATAACGCCGCCAAAATCCTGGAGGCGGCCAAGGAGCAGTTGAGCGAGACATTCCAGGCGACGGCAAGTCGGGCCCTGCAGAACAACAATGAGCTGTTTATGAACGTTGCCAATGAGAACCTGGGCAAGACTCTGGAGTCGGCAAAGGGGGACTTTAAGCAGCGCCACGAGCAGTTTGAGGCCCTTGTCAAACCCCTGACTCAGAACTACGAAAAGCTCAACCCGCAGATTGAGTCTCTGATTCAGCAGAGCCAGAACCTGGCCGCCGAGACCGGCAGGCTTTCCAACGCCCTCACCAACAATCGCCAGATTGGCAGCTGGGGTGAGATACAGCTTAGGCGGGTGGTGGAGCTTGCGGGAATGACCGAACACTGCGACTTCACAGAGCAGACTGCTGTTCCCGGCTCCGGCGAGCGGCCGGACCTGACCGTGAAGCTGCCGGAAAAGCGGGCAGTGGTGGTCGATGCCAAGGCATCGACGGCGGCGTATCTTGAGGCCCACCAGGTTGAGGATGAAGCCGGGCGGGACGAAGCACTGAGGCGTCACGCCGGGGCCCTGCGGTCGCAGGTGGACTCTCTGGCGGGCAAGAACTACGGCGCCCTGGTTGAAGGGTCGCTGGACTTCGTGGTCATGTTCGTGCCGGGAGACCAGTTCCTGGCGGCGGCTCTGAACGCCAATCCCAACCTCATTGAGTACGCAATGGGCAAGCGTGTGGCAATTGCAACCCCGGCGTCTCTGGTCTCCCTCCTGTGGGCTGTGGCCAACGGCTGGCAGCGGCACCGTATTGCCGAGAACGCGGAGGCCATACGTCAGGCCGGGGAGGAGATGCATCAGCGTATGCAGAGGTTCATCAACCTGTACCAGAACGTGGGCAAGGAGCTTGCGTCTGCGGTTAAGGCGTTCAATGACTCCGTCGGCTCCTTTGACAGCAGGGTTGTGCCCCAGGGACGAAGGTTCGCCCAGCTGGTGCACGACGACGAGGACAGATTCCCACAGCCCCAGGCAATCGAGGAGACGGTATCCACCTCACGCTACGCCGATGAGCTTACGCCCGGTATACCTCAAAACAGCCGCCCTCACTCCGACTGACCGGTATGGTCAGTGTCGGTTTGCCGGTGGCCCCCCGGAAGTCTGACGTGGTGCAGAGCCTGTGATAATATGGACTTTGCCAATGGACATTAACAACTAAACGTAGTTCAAGGAGGATATGAATGGCTACGACTCGTAGAGCAGAGGCAGCTTGGAATGGTGACTTGGCTTCGGGAAATGGAGTGGTGAGCGCGGTCAGCAGCGGCGTGTTCACGGACCTGCCGGTGACGTGGGTGTCCAGGGCTGAGGCGGCTGGCGGCAAGACAAGCCCCGAGGAGTTGGTCGCCTCCGCTCACGCCTCCTGTTACTGCATGGCGCTGTCCGCCGGGCTGACCGGGGCGGGCACACCTCCCGCCAAGCTGGAGGTGAGCGCGACGGTGACATTTGAGGTGGGCAGTGGGGGCGCCAAGGTCACTTCCAGCGCCCTCACTGTGCGAGGAGATGTGCCTGGCGTAGATGAGGCTGCCTTCAAAGCGGCGGCGGCGGCTGCCAAGGACGGATGCCCCATATCCCAGGCGCTCAAGGGCAACGTCGACCTCAGCGTCGAGGCCACCCTGGTATAGGAGCCTGAGAGGGGGCCGGCAAGGGTATGTCTGGGCGGCCGAATTGAACTTTGAATATCAGGAATGCGGCTTCTCCAACCGCCCTGAATCATAGATCCCGTGTCAGGGCTTGCAACTCGTCCAGCACCTCGGTGAATACAGGGAACTGATGACGTTCAAGCACCTCGTGGAACACTTCAGTCCCTGTGGACGGGTTGTAGATGCGATGGTGGTACTCGTCCTGGTTACGATGTACGTTATGGTACTTAAGCAGGAGGTGTTCGCCCTCTAACCAGCCAATGTAGACGTATGTGTGGCACCTGACACGCAACGTATGACCGGAGTATCGGGTCTCGAACCACTTCTCCACTTCCAGCAGGGCGTTCTTTTGACACTGAACAGTCCCTCTTAGGGAGATGACGTCTTCCGCTACATTAGTGAATGCGAGGGTGTCACTGACTACGAAGGGATGTTCTCTTAGAAGGTTTTCGTGGATTGTCAGGTAGTGGTCCCAGGAGTTCCAGTCGTGCGGGTCGTTTCGCGGAGCAATTTGGCTCCTTGAAAGGTCGAGTACCATCTGAGTACCTCGGCTGTGGGACGCATGGCGTCCAACTCCATAAGCGTGGCCATCTTTTCGCTGGACATCTCGTAACGCCGCTCGTACTCGCGCATCTTGCTCTCAGCTTCCGCCAGCGCCACCTCCGCTGGGATGCGGTGGACGGGGATGCCCTGCTTTGTCTCCATGATCATTCCTCAATTTAGAGATTCACGAGGCTATACCATGATAGTATAGACTAAATGTCACCGATGGATAACCCTGTGGAATCTGTCCTTTCGGCTTTGAGCACGCTCTCATCCCGCTACGGCGTTGTGGTCGGGCACAAAGGTATACGTCGTACTTGCCATAAGCAATTCCATTGGGCTAGCCGGACGACTCAGGTATTGTCGTTTACCTTATAGACCATGTTGTAAGAGGATAATCCCGTGAGCCTTTCGGATGTGAAAGCCCTTACGTTCGATGTGTTTGGCACCGTGGTCGACTGGCGCGGTAGCCTCATCCGCGAAGGTGAGCAGCTTGGCAGGATCAGGGGAATCGACGTGGACTGGGCAGAGTTCGCCGACAGGTGGCGCGGCGGGTACGGCCCTGCGATGGCACGCGTGAGAAGTGGGGAGCTGCCCTGGACCAAGATAGACGCGCTGCATCGCATGATCCTGGACGGCCTGCTGGACGAATTCGGCATCATGGGCCTCAGCGAGGATGGGAAGGCCTACTTCAACCAGGCGTGGCACAGGCTCGCGCCCTGGCCGGACTCCGTGGCCGGCCTGACCCGGCTGCGAGAGCGCTTCATTGTGGCCACGCTGTCCAACGGCAACGTGTCCCTGCTCACAAACATGGCCAAGCTCGCGGGCCTGCCCTGGGACTGCATCCTTTCGGCCGAACTGATGAAGCGCTACAAGCCCGGCCCGGAGGCCTACCTGGGCGCTGCCGACCTGCTCGGCCTGCGTCCGGAGGAGGTTATGATGGTGGCGGCCCACAAGGGCGATTTGAGGTCCGCTCAGGAGGTTGGCTTCAAGGCTGCGTTCGTTGCCAGGCCCCGTGAGTTCGGCCCCGACCACGACGTGGATACAACGCCTGAGCCGGGTTTCGACGTCAACGCCGTGGACATTGAGGACTTGGCACGCAAGCTGGACTGTTGACCAATCCAGTATAATCAAACTAAATTGCATTTTTGACACTGAGCCATGGACAATATATCAGTCATATCACGTCTATCTAATGGGGTCGTAGCGTGAACACTCGTAATCGTTCTGCGCAGCTTGCTCGCATCGTTGAGCAAGCCATAGAAGAACACGACCTAGAGAAGTTTGCCGACTACTGGGAACTGTACGAGAATACCGCTGACATTCAGAGTATCAAGGAATTCTTTGTGAGAATTGAGCGTCGCCCGTATTCTTCCAGTCGTAGGGCTTATTGTAATGTCGCAATAATAGGCGACGGTCTGCTGATAGACATCGAGGGAGACGACAATGATAATACAGGATATCTGACTTTTAACTCACTAGAGTCCATCTCTGGTATAGAGATTCACTTAGAACCTCTTCGTGGCTTAGACTCTTCTCGCGAGGCTTCACTGATAGTTATTGCCAATCGGGTTGGTGAGGAGGACATTGGTTTAAATTGGGTTGCAAAGACTGAGGAGGAGGAGGAACATCTTCTTCAATTTGCCAGAGTACTGGTGAAAGAGATCTCCAAAGATAGGGCATAGGGGGATATGATGGCAACAGCAATGCCGGCGATCAGACAGACCAGAGCACATAGAAGGTTAGAACGTGGCGATAGTGGCCGGCTTTTCGGCGCGCAACCCAATCGGGCCGACATTAGTCTCTACTTTCCTCGTGACATCCGTGGAATGCTGACGCCCTTCCGAAGAGTTGCACTCAACTACATCTATCGCACAGCTTTGGCGTTTTCCGAGGACTGCTTGGAGTCTGCAGTTGTATCTGTCTCAAGCCAACCCGGTGAAGAAGACTCACTAGCCTTGGATCTGACCATGACCATAGACGCTGATTGGGAATACATCAAGAAGCTTAGGCGCGAGATACTCGTCAAGGTAGGCGAGTGGTCTCGGGAATGGCCCGAGGAGGAAAAAACTGACTACGGGCGCCGAATATATTTTGGTTTTGTCCCTTCAAAGCTGTGAGACCGCTTGAATTCTACAGACTGGGTGTCTCCCTATCCGAGACTGCGATCTCTGAACCGCTTCAACGGACGGTGGTGAACCGGTTATACTACGGCCTCCACCACGAGGCTTGTTGCAGATATTTCAGAACGAATCCTCCAACGGAGCCGCCGCTAAACCGCAATCGTAGACACGTTGAACTCCATGAACGATATAACAGTCAAGATGACGCAACATCCAGGAATGTGGGCAACCTTCTAAACGATCTCAGGAGGTTCCGCACATTGGCAGACTATGATCTTGTTCCACCACTCAGGCTTGGGGGTATGAGTTTGGATGCTCAGGCGCTCTTCAACCTGGCGCTCAGTACAGCTCAGCAGCTTTTAGATGCGTTGGAGGAGTATTCGCCAGGAGAGGCTGAGGATGGCTGCGATTGTCCCCAAGCGTTCATGAGCAGCTAGGATGGCCTGAAGGCAATTCACAGGTCATTTTAAACCTCAAATCGGTCCAGTTAGTCTGCTGGACTGCTAGCTCCTTGTGGCGCGGCCTTTCAGCGCCATCAAGGCCAGACCAATGCTGACGACGCCCACAAGCAGCACGGCGCCTACGCCTCTCAGCAGCACCACAGGCTCCCAACCGTCGGTGATCAGCGACCGCATCGCCTCCAGCAAGTACGTTACCGGATTGTAGTCGGCCAGGGTTGAAAGCCAGTCCGTCATTGCCTCTTGGGGCAGAAACAGGGTCGTCATAAAGAGGAATGGGAAGAAGAGCAGGAAGCTCAAGTTGACTGCCGCGGCGCTGCCGGTCTTCAGAGCGATTGCGTACGGAAAACCGGCGAATATGAGTCCCCATAGACCGCCCATCAGCATGAAAGCCGCAATACCGAGCGCGCCGGACTCGAAGCGTATACCAACCGCGAAGCCCATGATGAGCACTGGAATCGTCAGGGCGACAACAAGCACGAAATCGGCCAGCATCAGGCCAAGGAGCAACGCAAGTCGATTCACCGGCGATATGACCAGCCGGTCGAAGTAGCCGCTCTGTATGTCGGTCACTACGGTCACCGCGCGAGATATTCCGGTGACGGCAAACATGATTGCTACGGGGAGCTGGAACGCTTTGTAGTCCAGGCCGGGGATCTGCTCGGCGAAATCAGCAAGGGCCCCGATGTTCAGGAAGAAGAAGAAGGGCGGTATGACCAGTGCGGAGATAGTGATCTCGGGGTCTCTGGCCACTGAGCGGGTAGCACGCTCTGCTACTGAGAGGATGTCCCGCAGGAACCCCGCCCTGCGGGCTCTGACTGAAGCGCCGGTGGATACTTGGGATACCAACTTAAACTCCTTATTCGTTCAGACTAAGCAGGATTTGCAGGCGGTTGCACTGACAACAGGCGTGTCCCTGTTGTGGTCAAGCGGTAACCTGCATTCACCGGCAGCTCAATGGGAGGCTGGCGCATCAGGATACGGACTGGCCGTCCTCTTCCGTTTGATTCCGTTCGCCGCCCTCGTCCTGCAAGCGCTCTCCCGTCACCTGTAGAAACACGTCGTCCAGGGTGGGGGTGCGCAGGGTCAGCTCCTGGACGCTGATACCTCCCTGGTCCAGCGCCAGGGCTACAGTGCTGATCAAAGCCGCGCCGTTGCCAACGCTGGCCGTCAGCTCGTTGCCATGCACCTCTACCCTGGTCACGCGTCCCGTGCTCTGGAGCGCCTCAACGGCCGCGTCCACGTCTCCGTCGATCCTGGCGATGATGAGATCGGAGCCGCGGGCCCGCTTCAGCTCCTGGGGCGTACCCTGGGCGGCCAATTTCCCACGGCTGATGATGCCGACCCGGTGGGCCAGGGAGTCTGCCTCCTCCAGGTATTGCGTGGTCAGGAAGATGGTGACTCCCAGCTTGTCGTTGATGTCCCGTACCTCCTGCCAGACGCGGGAGCGGCTGACCGGATCGAGGCCGGTGGTCGGCTCGTCCAGGAAGAGCACCTCCGGGTTGTGTATCAGGGCGGCCGCCAGGTCGAGACGGCGCTTCATTCCGCCTGAGTAGGTGCCTATCAGCCGGTCCATAGCTTCCCCGATGTCCACCAGGTCCGAGAGGTCGGCTATTCGGCTCTTTACCTGCTTGCCGGACAGCCCGTAGAGCTGGCCCTGGAGTCGCAGGAGCTCGCGGCCCGTCTGCTTGGCATCGAGGGCGGCGTCCTGGAGAGCAGCGCCTATGCGAAGACGCACCTCGTTGGGCTGGCGCACGGCGTCGTACCCGGCTACTGTTATCCGGCCCTCCGTGGGAGCGAGGAGCGTTATGAGTATCCTGATAACCGTAGTCTTCCCCGCGCCGTTGGGACCCAGGAAACCGAATATCTCACCCTTCTGCACCTTCAGGTCCACGCCGTTAACGGCCTTCACCGCGCCAAAGTGGCGCACAAGCCCCTCAACGGCAATGGCGTATGTGTTGTCAGATGCGACAGTCATGCTTTGTATCTACTCCAAGTCAGTTGAGTGGGTCACTCCGGCCATAGTGCGCAGGCGGTTCCTGCCCGTTCAATTGCGCGCCGTCGGGTAGGGCAGGGCATAGCTTGAGGTCAAGGCCGGCCGCTAATCGAACATCAGGACGGTGCGGGACACCTCTCCGGCTTTCATAGCGCGAAAGGCCTCGTTGACGTCCTCCAGGCGGCCCCGGCGTGTGATCATCTCGTCCAGCAGCAGCCGACCCTGTCGGTAGAAGTCGATGAGACGCGGCATGTCCGTGCGGAACCTGTTGGATCCCATGCCACTGCCCTGTATCTTTCGCTCGCTGAGGAACATCCGCCCCTCTATCTCGACCTTCTGGCCCGGGGGTATTATGCCGATGACGGTTGCGGTGCCGCCAGGTGTCAGGCAGTAGAAGGCCTGCTCGGCGGCTGTCTTGAGGCCAATGGCTTCGAAGGAGTAGTCCACTCCGCCGTCTGTCAGGTTCTGGATGGCCTCCACGGGGTCTTGGGACGATGCGTCCACCACATGGGTCGCTCCCAGGTCCAGGGCGTGGGTGAGCTTCGGCTCCACAACGTCGACGGCTATGATCTGCCGCGCTCCGGCTATGCGTGCCCCCTGTACGGCTGAGAGGCCGACGCCTCCCAAGCCAAAGACAGCGACGGTGCATCCGGGCTCAATTCGGGCGGTGTTGATGACCGCCCCCACGCCGGTTACGACACCGCAGCCAATAAGGGCAGCGCAGTCGAATGGCATGTCGTCGTCGATCTTGACCAGCGCGTTCTCGTGGACCAGCATCCGCTCAGCGTAGCTGGAGAGGTTGAAGACCTGGGTGATCGGCGCGCCGCTCCCGGCATAACTGAGGCGCGGCGGGTCCGACTCTGTTCGGCGAGGCCGATCGGTGCAGCGGCTGGGATGTCCCGACAGGCACTGGTGGCATGTCCCGCAGAATACGGACAGGCAGGAAATGACGTGGTCGCCGGGCTTGAGGTAGGTTACCTGCTCTCCAACCTCTTCCACAATACCGGCGGCCTCGTGCCCCAGGATGGCCGGAGCTACCGTATTGGAGACCCCATCCACGTAGTGAAGGTCGCTGTGGCACACGCCGCTGGCGACGGTGCGAACCACGACCTCCCTGGGCATGGGCGTATCAATGTTGACCTCTTCGATGGTCAGTGGCGTATTTGTGGCGTTAAAAACCGCGGCCTTAATGGCGCTCCTTCCGTTGCCGAAACTTCGCCGACATTATATCACGGCGCGAACGGGATTCCAGTGGACGCCGGCATTTGTGCAGGTTTTTAATCCTCGGACGGCCCTTTGACATACTCAGAGCCTGCCCCGTACTTGATACGGGGGTGAGTGGGAGGAGTCAACCTCGCTTATGCCAAGCCCGGGCTGCACAGCCAAGTGTTCACCCGGCGCGCGCCATTCACGTCGCGTCTGGCGCTTCCACTCCTTTGGCGTCAAGGACGCTCCAGTCTTGGACAGATGCCCACTGCTCAAACGTGCGCCAGCCGGTCTCCGGGTAGTTCCGACGGAGTGCGGTGATGTCGGCGCTGTATCCTACATTGTCGAACCACTCGTACATGCGTGCCACATCCTCGCTCATCTCATATGCCTTGGCGATCGGTATCTGAGCGTAGTCGATGGTATGCCCGGAGGCGTTCGATATTATCTCTGCCGCCCGCCTGCCGCTGAGCTCATCCGACGCTATGTCGATTCGCTGATTCAGGAACCGGGACGGGTTCTCGAGCACCAAGGCGACGAATGAAGCGATGTCACCGACCGGGATATGCTGGAGCGGCCGGTCGGGAGGCATTGGAAGCGCAAGGGTTCCCTGTATCAGCCCAGGCAGCGTCCAGGGGCTGAACAGGTTCTCGGAAAAGAACACCGGCGCGACGATGGTGTACGGTATTCTGAGCGACTTGATGTGCTGCTCAATCCGATACTTGCTTTCGAAGTGGGGAATGCCCGTCGACTTGTCGGCGCTGCCGACGGACGAGAAGACAAGATGCCTGGCGCCCGCAGCCCTGATGGCATCGGCAATCTTCTCACCTTGACTCACCTCGGCGTCAATTCCTGATTCGAAGAACGAGGTCATGGCGTACACGGCGTCCATACCTTGGGCGGCCAGAACCACCGACTCGCTCTCCTCGTTGTTGCCCACCGCCAATTCGGCGCCCAGTTCCTTGAGCTGCCGAGCAGCAGGGGATTCCCTGCTACGGGTGAAAGCGCGCACCACATGGCCTCTGCTGAGGAGCAGTCGCGCTACCGAACCGCCTTGCTGTCCGGTCGCGCCTATTACAAGAACTTTGAGCTGCCCTGACACCTTCTTCCTCCAAATCCGTAATTTAGCTGCCAATATTAGCTGGCGCTATCTCGACATGTCAACCCTGTTATTTGCTCACGCCAGCCCGTGTGATCCCGCTCATGCCCTCTCCCCGGGGTACAGGGGTGGGCGGGTGTGTCTAACCCGCCCCGGAGGCCAGCTGCTGCTCTTCGGCTCCGGCCTTGACGGGCGGTCGGGGGGGCACGGCCCAGAGCATCAGAAGGCCGGCCATTATCCACGCCATCCCGAACACGACGAATGCGAGGTCGTAAGTACCGTACCGGTCCCACATGAAGCCGCCCAGAACAGGGCTGGCTGCGCCCGTCATGTTGCCTATTGGCGTCACAAACCCCCTGATGGCGCCCTGGTGCTGCCGTCCAAAGTAGGATGCCCAGGCCACGTTCGCTATTGTCGGCCATCCTCCCATCGTTAAGCCGTGAAATACGGCATAGACGTACAGCATGGTCAGGTCCTGGGCGATAATCAGGGCAAAAAGCGACAAGCCGGCCGGTATGACGCACATGGGAATGACCCATCTCACGTGTATACGCTCCGTTACGAGTCCCCAAATCGGCTTTGCGACTATGGCGAAGAAGGCAAGTGTCGCAGCAACTGCCGTAGCGGTTGCCAGGCTGAAGCTCTTGTCCTGTATGTAGGCCACCTGGTGGAAGATGACAGGCATGAGGCCCATGCTGCCCAGAGACTGAACGCCCATCATTATCCAGAGCGCTCTGGTCCTGAACGCCTCTCGCACAGTCCAGGGGTACTCCGTAGAGCCAGCCCTGCCTGTGCCTGCCCCGTCCCCAACGGGCGCGTCCCCGTCCGGCAAGAGGCCGATGTCCTCCGGCTGGCGGCGCATGAACAGCGCGGCCATGGGCGTGATGGCCAGCATAAGGAATATGCCAAGAAGCACCCAGGCCGTGCGCCACCCGAACTCGCCAACGAACCACCCGGCCATAGGGGCTATGATGAAGCCGCCGGTCGATATGCCCATAGTCCCAATGGCCATGGCCCTGCCGCGCTTCCTGATGAACCACTTGGAGATGACGGCGGGTCCGACCAGCTGACCGCCCATGCTGAACATGGCAAGACCGAAAATTACGCCGTACAGGAGGTAGAAGTGCCAAAGCTCCTGTACCAGCGAGGTGGACATGAGCACCAGGCCGGAGAGAATGCTTCCGACGGTAATCAGTAGCCGAGGGCCGTGCTTCCTGTCTACCAGCAGTCCCAGGAAGGGAAGCAGCGGGAGCAGGGCTAGTCGGAATACCGCGATCGCAGAGAACTGCGTGCGTGAGATTCCAAGCTCCTCGCTCATTGGAACGATGAAGAACGACAGTCCGTAGCCGCTTATGCCGGCCGTGGTCATAGCGGTGCTAAAGGTGATTAGGACGATTATCCAACCGTAGAAGAACCGCTTGCCAATGAGCCTCTGTGCTACCCAGTCGGCGCTTGCCATTCGACCTCACTGCGAGATTGATTGAGCCAATAATACGCCAAGAGCATAGTGTGGGGAAGGGGCGGCGCTGAAAGCGCCGAGGATGCTGATTTACAGCCTAAGAAGCTGCAAAGCCGATTCACGGTGAGGCTTTGCGAAGGTATTGGTTCACGGACCGGGCGGATTTGAAGTAGTAGCGTCGTGCACGGCGCTACTACTTTTTGGGAGGGTTGTTCCCCCTGCCGCCGCCAGATGGATTCCCTGTTCTGCTTGGAAAGTTCGGGTTTTTGCCTCCACCTCCGCCTTTGCCACCTTTTGCTACGGTTATCTGATAGCTCATATGCCACCCCCTCTATCAGGTATATGCTATCACACTTTGCAACGGGAATCATTTTGGCGGTAACTTGGTGCTTTCAATAAGCGATTGAGAGGTTTGACACCCGGCTCTGGAGAGGTGTATTTTACTACTAATGGAACCCCTTAGATTGCACCGCAACCTAAGGCGATAAGACCCAGGGGATTGCAACCGGCAATCCCCTGTTCTTTATATTCAGCAGCATCAAGATACTGTCACCAATAGAGATTACGCATGGCCGCTCTCAGGGATCTTCTAGTGCTTCATTAACTGAATAGATAGACCTAGACTGCCTTAAGCCTGAACGGAAATATCGCTTCCGCTACCCTGCCGTGCCACATCGGTGATGTCTATGCCGCCGGTGACCTGGTACACGTCAGTCCCATCCATCAGGTTGGGCAGGTCGGCGGGGCTTGTTTGGCGTAGCGTCGGCGGAGCCGTCAGCTGCGTCTGTAGGTGATTCCATTCTGAAGCATGATATTATGCAGTTCCATCAATACCCAAGTTGACTTCACTAATCTGTAGAGGTGATTCAGTGGCAGCTAAGGGTCTTTGGCAGACCGGACAGCAAATACTTCAACAGGACCTGTGGCGCGGTAAGCTCCTTAGCTCTCGTCCTGTTACGGTTGTTGAAGATACCCCAACTCGGCTTGCCCTTTACACTCATCCCGGATCGCACTACTACTCGGCTACTGCGATCTCCAGGAATCGTAATGCTCTGTCATTGTCAGAGCGCGTGGACATATTGATGTTGGACGACCTCCCTCCACTTGAGCGAAGAGTGTCGGGAGATCGCCATGTGCTGACTCTCACTCCACCTGGAGCGGCGCATTCAGTGTGGCTCTTCTAGACCCCGGAGTGGCATTTTCAGTTCTGGTACGTAAATCTACAGGAACCTGTCAGGAGAACGCCACGCGGTATTCTCGTTCAGGACCTGGTCCTGGACATCGTTGCAGACCCCGACCGGGCTTGGAACTGGAAGGATGAGGACGATTTTCGAGCGCTTAAAGAGCGCGGGTTCTTCACTTGTGAGCAGGCCGCATCGATAAGGGCGGAGGGCGAGAGGATGGTAGCTGCAATAGAACGCAACGATCCGCCGTTCTGCGAGGGTTGGGAGACCTGGAGGCCTGATGCGAGTTGGCCGATCCCGCAGATTCCCGAAGACTGGGACGTAATCTCTTAGTTAGCCTGAATCAGGTGGGTCGCAAATCTGAGAAGATAGCGGCCTTACCCGGATAGCTGGGCTAGGATAGTCGAGACGGAGGGACGGTCGCCTATGTCGCTGCCCACGTACTTCCACGTGATGACACCTTCCGTGTTCACAACGAACGTAGCAGGCCTTGCGCGTCCTCCGTCGCCGGGATTGTCTACCTTGTATAGTTGGGTCACCACTCTTGAAGGGTCGTACAAGACGGGGAAGGGGATACCCAGCTGCCGAGCGATGTCCTCTGCGCCGCTGAGGTTGTCCACGCTTATGGCTATCACCTCCGCGTTCAGGGCTTGTATGTCGTTGTAAACCCCTTTCAACTCACCGAGTTGAGCTTGACAGTAGGTTCACCAGAAGGCCCGGTAGAAGACTACTACGAGGTTCTTGTCGCCTCTATAGGACTCCAGGGACACGTCCGACTCTGAGATGGACGGCAGCGTGAACGCGGGGGCCAACTCTCCAACGCTCGTTCCGACCGGTATCGGAATTTCCGTGGGTATAGGGGTGGCTGTCGCAGGTGGTTCAGTGGGGACTGGGGTGGCAACGGGAGGAGGTTCTGTAGGAACCGGGCTGTGGCTACCGCAGGTGGGTCGACAGGAACGGGACTTGCAACTGGGGGCGTGTCAGTTGGCACTGGGTCGGCTATCGGCGGCGTGTCGGCAGGAACGGAGCTGACAGCCGGCGCCACGTCGGTAGGAGTAAGAGTGACGGTTGGCTCCAGGCCGGATAGCTGGGCCAGGATCGTCGAAACGGAGGGACGGTCGCCTATCGACCTAGCAATGTACTTCCACGTGATGACCCCTTCCTTGTCCAAAACGAACGTGGACGGAGTGGCTAGGCCATCGCCCAGAAGGTTGAAGACCTTGTACGACTGGGGCGCCTCCGTTGAGGGGTCGTACAGGATTGGGAAGGGAATACCCAGCATTTGCACGACTTCCGAAGCCTCTTCGAGGTTGTCAACGCTTATCGCGAGCACCTCCGCGTTCAGGTCCTTTATCTTGTCGTAGTTCCTTGTCAGCTCAACGATCTGACTCCTGCAATAGGTTCACCAGAACGCTCTGTAGAAGACCACTATCAGGTTCTTGTCGCCCCGGTAGGACTCCAGGGAACGGTCCACGCCTGCGGTGGACGCAAGTGTGAAGCCGGGCGCGGTATCTCCTACATCTGTACCGACCACGATGTCGGGCTCTGGAGTCGCTTCCGGCAGGGGAGTGGGGATCATTTCGACCGCCGCCAAGCCGGCCAGCTGCTCCATTATGGTGGAGAGGGTAGGCCGGTCTCCCGGGTCTCTGCCCACGTACTTCCACCTGATAACCCCCTCCGCGTCCACAATGAACACGGATGGTGTGGCAAGGCCGTCACCCAGGAGGTCGTACACCGCGTACGATTGTGTCACACTGGTTGAGGTGTCATAAAGGACAGGGAAGGAGACGCGCCAGTTCTCCACGACTGTGGTGGCGTCCCGGAGGTCGGTTACGCTGATAGCCAGTATCTCAGCGTTCAGGGTCTCGATGTCCTGGTAGGCCTCTGTCAGCTCACCGAGCTGATTCTTGCAGATACCTCAGAAGGACCCTCTGTAGAACACCAGCGCCACGTTCTTGTCGCCCCGATAGGACTCCAGGGACACCTCCGCCCCGGAGGCCGACGGCAGCGTGAAGACGGGCGCCATGTCCCCGACTTCTGCGCCGGCCTGCATATCCGGTCCGGATGCAGGGTCGGGCGTTTCGACGGATGCAGGCGTAGGCGAGGGTACACTTGTTGGATTGGGCTCAGGCGTTGCCGGGGCGGCCAGTGTTGGGTCAGGCTCAAGGGTTGCCGGCGGCTCCTCGCTCCCGCACGCAACAGCCGCCACTACGGCGATGACGCTCACTAGCAATAACAGGGCTGCTCTTCTCATAGTTCCATAATACTCCATAATGTCTGCACATCTCAACGCATATCGTCTCTCGTGTAGGCCCTTCTGATGAGGCGCGCCAAGGCGCGAGGCTTGAGCAGTGAGCCACACCTTCGACTCCGTGTGAAACCCCATCCAAAAGCCGTCTTCGCGCTTGAGTTTGTGCGATAACGTGGTATACTACGTGGCAGATGCTCTCAGGGTAGAGAAGTATAGAGGGAGAGTATTTAGGAGAAAAAGGAGGTTCACATGGACTTTTCACTGCCATACACGGAGGAACAGGAGACATTTCGTAGGGAGGTTCGCGCCTGGCTCGAGGCAAACACTCCTGAAGAGATGCAGCAGCCCATTGATGCCAACGAGACAACCCAGGAGATGCGGACCTTCTGGGCGGATAAGCACCTGGAGTTGGGAGTAAAGGGTTGGCTGTATCCCACATATCCCAAGGAGTACGGCGGCGGCGGGCTTTCTGCCGACCACGAGACCATTCTTGACGAGGAGTTCTCCAGGGCCAGAGCGCCCCGCTCCTTCGGCAACACCTACTCCTTCGGCAGCATCATGGTATGGGGAACTGAGGAGCAGAAGCAGAAGTTCCTTGTCCCATTTATGAAGGGCGAGAAGAAGACCCACCAGAGGCTGACCGAGCCACAGGGCGGCGCTGACTTGGCCAACGTCCAGGGCAGGGCGGTCCGGGACGGCGACGACTGGCTTCTCACGGGTCAGAACGTATTCATCAGCTGCTGGGGCGATGAGGACTACTACCCCGGCGTTATGATGACCGACTCCGAGGCTCCCCGACACCGCAACTTGGGATTCTTCATGGTTCCCAACAACGTGGAAGGTCTGGAGATAAGGGCGATGGACCTGCTTCCCTCTTCGGGGCGCTCCCCGGGGCCTGGGCAGAAGGCCATCTTCATGGACAACGTGCGAGTGCCCGCTGACCACATGATTGGCGGCGACCACCAGGGTTGGCAGGTCATGCAGACTCTGCTGGAGGCCGAGCACGGAGGCCGCGGTCGGGCGTTCCCCAAGGACGACAACGTGGACAGCTTTGTTGACTACGTGAAGGAGACCAAGAGCGGCGGCGGCAAGCTGGGCGGCGACCCCATTGTCCAGCAGGCGGCCATGGACGCCGTGATTGACTCACACGTCCAGAGCCTGTTCCAGAGGCACACTTACTGGATGTACCAGAACCGCATGGAGATGATGGGCGAGAACAACTACACCAACGTCCACAGCAGAGAGTCCGACCTGCGAAACTCCAGGAGGTTCCGGGACGTTATGGGGCTTTATGCCTTCCTGAACACCAGGGAGCCCGACGCCCCCCAGGGTGGAATGCATGAGGTAAACCAGCGCTCCACGGCAGGCCAGCGCCACGCCGGGGGCAGCACCAACATCGCCAAGGTTATCCTGGCGCGGCGTATCGGCATCAGCCGGACCCAGGAGAGGGCGGCCCCCACGGCCTCCACGGCGACCACCCTCGGCAGCTAGCTCCTAGTTTCTAGTACGTAAAGAAGGGCAGCGCCCATACGGGCGCTGCCCTTCTTGGTTTTGGCGCAGGGCGGCTGCTAACTTGCGTGTGATACAATGAATCCAGAGAACAAACCGGAGGGCCTCATGGACGTAAAGGAAGCGGTTTGGAAGGCTAAAGATTACATCGGTGAACTATTCGCAGGAGAAGAGATAACGTACGTTGGTCTTGAAGAGGTTGTGTTCGATGAAGAGTCAGATAACTGGAAAATAACCATAGGTTTCTCTCGACCCTGGAATAATAGAAATGCATTTGCTACTCGATTAGGCGACTTGCGTACTATGAGGTCGTACAAGGTCATCTGCATAAGCAACGCCAGTGGAGATGTGGAATCTCTCACAGACCGTTTATTGAATGATCCCAAATAGCCTAAATGCACCTGTCGGATACTTCATAGACGCGAATCTGCTCGTTCTCTTGGTGGTGGGTAACGTAGACCAAGACCTCATAGCCAAGCATCGCCGATTGCGGCGGGAATACACCGCAGAAGATTACGAGACGCTGCTTGACCTGCTCAGCCAGACACGGCAGTCACAGATATACGTAACTCCAAACACGCTTACTGAGACTTCCAACCTGCTTAAACAGCACAGGGATCCAGAGCGGTCCTGGTTGTTCGAAGAGCTTCGCGCTTTGATTGAAGATTCTAAGGAAGTCGTGCTTGCAAGTGCGCAGGCGTCAAGCAACAGTGCCTTTGTTCGTCTTGGCCTCACCGACGCGGCACTGTTGGAATTGGTCTCTTCTGAGACTCCCTTGCTCACAGTGGACTCGATCCTGTACGACGCGGTCGCCCGCAATGTGCCTGAAAGCGCGGTGAACTTCAATCACCATCGGTTTGTGTAGCTGGTAGGCAGCCCCGCTCCCGCGCTCTTACCGGTCTGCGTGGCCCAGCACCCGCTCCGGTGCTATCTGATCCCGGACGCGCTGCTTGAGCTCCTTGGGCTCCGGGAAACGGCCCTCTCCCTTGCGCGACCACACCGTCTGTCCGTTGGCGCGCACCTCGAAAACGCCGCCGTTGCCGGGTATCAGGGCCACCTCTCCAATCTCCGCCTCGAACGTGGAGAGCAGCTCCTGGGCAGTCCACCCGGCGCGCATCAGCCAGTGGCACTGCGTGCAATACTCTATCTCTATTCTTGCTTCTGCTGTCATTTCATCTCATCCTGCAAATGCGTACTGTGAGATTGTGGCCGAATCCGTGGCTGCTATCCAGTCGCCGCCGAGCTACAGCCGTGGCTAGTATAGCACCTTCTCCTCCACCAGGCGCTGTAACTCATCGTCCGAGATTCCCAGCAGGCCGCCGAAAACCTCCCGGTTGTGCTGACCAAGCTCCGGGCACGGCCCAACGACACGGCTGGGCGTCTCCGAAAGCCGTATCGTGGCCCCCGGATGCTCCAGCACGTCGAAGGCCGGGCGGTGGTCTATGGTCACAACGTAGTCGCGGGCGCGCAGGTTCAGGTCGTAGTACAGGTCCTCCGCGTTGGCTACCACACCCGCCGGCACGCCTCCCCTCTGCAGGGTGCGCATCGCCTCGTGGGGTGTTCGCTCTACGGTCCACTCGCCGATGCGGGTGTTGAGCTCATCAAGGTTTGCCAGACGGCCCTCCAGCGTAGCGAACTTGTCGTCCCGCGCCCAGTCGGAATTCTCCATTGCACTGACAAGGGCTTGCCACTGTTCATCGGTGTAGCAGGCGATGGCGCACCAGGCGTCGTAACCCTGGCATGGAAACACGTCGTGGGGAGCGGCGTTGGGGTTACGGTTCCCCGTTGGCTCCCAGATGTGGCCGTTGAGGGAGAAGTCGGCGAAGGCCACGCCCATTGTCGCCACCAGTCCCTCAAGCTGGGCCATCTCTATCATCTGCCCCTTGCCCGTGTGGTCCCGGTACTCCAGGGCTGAGAGCAGGGCGGAGGCTCCGGCGGCGGCGGCGATGAAGTCCGGCAGGGGCACCTTGGGCCGCGCGCGGCCGTCCGACTCCGGGTGCGCCCACAGGTTCATAAGCCCGGTGTAGGCAAGCAGGCTCTGGCCGTATGACAGCTGGTCCACGTTGGGCCCGGAGTTGCCGAATCCTGGCATACTCAGGTAGATGATGCGGGGGTTTATCTCCTTCATGCGCTCGTAGCCTATGCCCCATCCCTCCAGAACGCCGGACCGGAAATTCTCCGCCACGCAGTCGCACTCACGGATCAGCTTCTCAACCAGGGCGATGCCCTCCTTGTGGGCCATGTTGAGGGTTATGGAACGCTTGCCACGCTGTATCTCAGCGAAGTTGAAGCTGAAGGCTCCCTGTGCCTGCCCGCGGTCGGGCAGCATGTGGGACTCGACCTTGAACACCTCCGCGCCAAGCTCCGCCATGTAGCGCGTCATAAACGGCCCGGCCCATACTCGGCTGAAGTCCAGGACGCGAAGTCCCTTCAGGGGCAGAGGAGGTTCGGCGCCCTCCGGCGGCGCAGCCGACGGCGTCTCCTTGCGAGGCGATTCGGACCACTCCTTTAGCACGTCCTCCGTATGCTCACCCAGAAGCGGCGCAGGGCGGTATATTCGCCAGGGGCTTTCACCCATGCGGAACGGCGCGCCGGGTATCCGGTACTCTCCCACTGCGGGATGCTCTAAGCTCACAAAGTAGTCGCGGACTCGCAGGTGGTCGTCTTCAAGCAGGTCCTTGATGGTCATTAGTGGCGAAGCGGGGATGTGTCGGCGCTGCGCCTCCTTGTAGAAGTCCATCTTGTTGAAGCCCTCAGAGAACTCGGACACCAGAGCGGACAGAACGTCGCTGTTATCACGACGGAAGTCCCGGTCCTTCCAGATGTCGTCCTTGAGCGCGTCGTTGTCCATCCACTCGAAGAGGGACTCCACGTGACGCGGGTAGCCGGGCTGCATGTAGACGAACCCGTCCTTGCAGGGATACGTGTTGGTGGGAGCCAGGTTGGTGGTTGCGCCCACCCTGCGGTTGATCTGGATGCCGTTGGCGTACCTGCCCAGGTATGCCAGTATGTTCGCAAGCACCTCCTGGACCGACACCTCGATGTGCTGGCCGCGGCCAGTGGTGTTCCGATACCGGAGCGCGGTGAGACTGGCCATAGCCGCGTGCTGGGCCGCAAGCTGGGATCCCTGGGCCAGGGGCGCAAGGACCGGCCTCATATCCGGGTCGCCGTAGCCGTACATCAGCCCGCCAAGAGCCTGCACGATAAGCTCGCCGCCCAGGAAGTTGCTGTAGGGTCCCCACAACCCGAAGGGTGAGATGGAGGTGTATATCAGGCCGGGGTTGGTTTCCCTCAGGTCATCGTATCCCAGACCCAGGTCGGCCAGGTCCCAGGCCGTCCCGTCCTCCAGCAGGATGTCCGCCGCGGCCGCCAGCGACCGAAAGCGATCCCGGTCGGCTGAGTCCTCCAAGTCGAGAACGACGCCTCGCTTGTTGAGGTTGTATGTGAGGAAGGTTATGCTGCGCTCCGGGTCCGGCTTGCCTCCCGCGTAGGGACCAAGACGCCTGCCATCTTCACCTGCCGGAGGCTCCACACGGACAACGTCCGCTCCCAGGTCGGCCATCAGGCGACCGCAATACTGGGAGCCAGGCCCGGTGAGGTCGAGCGCCCGCAGATGGGCGAGCGCACCGCCAACGTCACTGCCGCATAGAGGGCAGAGCCTCGCGTCCACCGGGATTTCCGATTCACAACTTATGCACTGCTTGTTCATGCGGTCAGACCCTCTTCATTCAGGCTATGGTTCAGGTCGTTAGAAGCTGCGCTCACTCCTGCAAGGAGGACAGGAAGCCGGACAGCCGACTGTTGAAGGTCTCCGGATCCTCCCTGTGCACCTCGTGGCCGACGCCCGGGAACAGGTCCAACTCCGACCCCTGAATGGAATCTCGTATCATGTGGGCGTGCTCAAGACCGACCCAGGGGTCCTCCTCGCCCTGGACTATCAGGGTAGGGCAGCGAATCGCCTCCAGCCTGTCGGTGGGGATGTTCCAACCGTGTTCGCAAAGCTGCTCCACGCTGTCCACGTAGTCGGTCACCAGCCGCTCCCAGTAGGGATCGCCGTGGCTTCGCGCCAGGGCGCGCTGGAGGCCGCCCGGAAGGCTGTCGGCGGGAGCCAGCTTCCGGGCCTCCTCCAAAGTTTTTTCGTCCAGGACTGCCTGGCCGCCTATGAGGGTCAGGGACCTCAGGTGGTCGGGGTACTCTCCAGCGATAATCAGCGACACGACAGCGCCGTCGCTGAACCCACACATGTGCGCCGGCGTCAGTCCCAGATGCTGGAGCAGGGCCACGACGTCCTCCGCGTCCTTCTCGTAGAAGTTCTCGAAGGAGTCGCGGTGGTCAGACCCGCCGCAGCCCAGGAAGTCCGGGACAATCACCTGGTAGTCGGCGGCGAACTCGTTGATCTGATGGCGAAAGTGGGAGCGGCCTGTGCCCAGCGCGCCGTGAAGGAATACCAACGGAGGGCCATCTCCCTGCACAATGCAGTGCAGACGCCCGTGCTTTGCCATAACATCCACCTCTCTGGGTTCGGGATTGGATGTCATTTTGCACCTCCCTGGCTAGCGTACCCTGCCGGGATAAACGGCACGGGAAAGCCTCAGTCGCTCTCCCGAGGGTCTGGAACGTTTACCACCAAGAACTCGGTTGAGTTTCTGGCTACTATCAACTCCGCCGATTCCGTCTCGCTTAGGTTCTCCTCCACGTGGACGGTCTCAGGCGGCACGTACAGGAAGTCCCCGGCCTCTGCGATGAGGGATTTTTGAAGCCTCTCGCCGAAGTGGAACTTCAATTGGCCTTTTATCACGTAAATGCCGGACTCGGCGCTACCGTGGTAGTGCGCTCCGCCCGCGCCCGGCGGCGACGATACGAACCCGATCCAGAGCCCCTTGCTGCCGCACAGATCGGGCGCCACAGCCGCCTGCCGAATCATACCCGGCGTCTGCGCCGTGTTTTCGCCCCGCTGATCGGGCTTCACCAGCACTATGTCTTCCATTGTTCTCCTAGTCCAGGCGGAAGTACCGGAATGCCTCAGCGTATTTCATGCCCTTGGCCTTGCCGTTCTCCTCTCGCCACATCCGCATGTACCGCTCTGCGTCCTCCGGCGTAACCTGGCTCTCGTGCCTCTTCAGCGCCTCTATGGCGATGTCGATGGTGTCCGTAACGTCGATCCACTTGGTGGCGTGCTCGCTGCGGTCCATCACAAGCAGTTCCCTGACTTTGTGAGGCTCCAGCCCCTCTTGGAGCAGCTCCGGGAATGTGAGCCTGTCCCGCGCCGCGGGGAACACCGCCGACAATGCGGCCTCTCCGGCTGCGAAATGGTCGGGGTGACCGATGTACTCCATGCTGTCCAGGGTGCGCGTCGGGTTGGTTGTGATGAGAATCTCCGGCTTGAACCTGCGTATCTGTCGAGTTATATCTCTGCGAAGCTCCAAAGAGGGTTGGAGCATGGCGTCCTCGTAGTCGAGGAAGACCACATCCTTCAACCCCAGCACTTCCCCGGCCGCCAGTTGCTCGTCGCGGCGGGTTTGCGCGAGCTGCTCGGAGGTCATCTCCGTGTCATCGCTGCCCTTGCTGCCGTCGGTGCAGACCACGTACACTACCTCCATGCCCTGCTTGCACCAGAGGGCCACCGTACCGGAGCATCCCCAGTCCGCATCGTCTGCGTGTGCGAACACCACCATTCCCCTCTCGGGCGTTTTCTCCTCTGCCATTAGCTATGCACCTCCGGCGGTTTCTCAAATGAGGCCGTGTTGTCTAGCTGTGTATCTTGCTTTTGCCTGGCCTGCGCCTGCGTTTCGCAGGCTGCCGACCGACCATCGACTTGCCTGCGTTCCCCTATATCTAAAGGGGGGAACAGGATGTATGATGGAGACTGCGACCCTCTTGACCAAGTCTAGCTGCGCTCCGTACCAGGATAACGTCACGGCGCGAGCCGACTTGACCCACATCAAATAATACATTGAAAACTCATAGCAGGCAACTTGAGCTCCGAAGAACATAGCCAGGACATTTCACCTGCTTCAAGGGTCTCAGCCGGTGTGGTGGACCAGCGCCAGCCCTCCTACTCCTGGGTGGTTATGGGCCAGCTGTGGGGAATGGACCTGATGAACGTGATAGTGTTCTCCTCCATAGGAGTGCTGATTCCCTACTGGAGAGAGGAAATGGGCGTGACGCCGTTACAAGCCGGTATTCTGGGCGCTGCGGGGTTCCTCGGATTTGGAGTGATGGCGCTGCCTGCGAGCATCTGGCTCACCCGGTACAACCCGCGACTGGTCACCCTGGTGGCAACCGTGCTTATGGCGGTTATGGCCCTGGGCCAGGCCCTGGCTCCTACGGTTCTGCTCCTTATAGTAACCCGATTCTTCTTTGTACTGGTGTCGGTCTGTCGAATTCAGATGCAGGTCATCTTCATTCAGCAGTGGTTCCAGCCCCGGCTGTACGCCATGATCAACAGCCTGGACTTCGGCAACCGCTCCCTGGGTCAGACCCTTGGCGTAGCCGCCATTCCCCCGCTGATAGGTTTGCTTGGAAGCTGGCGAAATTCCTACATCGCCGTTGCCATCGCCCTGGCCGGACTCTCCGTCATATGGGTCTTCTTCGGCAGGGAGCGGCGTCGTACTCAGCAGGAGGGAGGCCCACCGCCGCAGGTGGGCAGCCCGGCCGGCGTCCTCCGACGCCACAAGGTGCTGTGGGTTATAGCCGGGTGCCAGATAGGAGCGGCCGTGGTCTTCGCCTCCTTCCTCACGTTCTATCCAACGTACGCCATAGACTCAATGGGTATCTCCAGAACGGTTGCCGGCCTTACAATGGGGCTTTTCTCCGTGGGAGCGATGGTCGGGTCGCTGGCGGCTGGCCCCCTCTCCCAGATGATAGGGCGTAGGAAGCCCTTTATATGGGTGCCGGGACTGGTGTTGCCCGTCTGCTACATAGCTCTGCTGCAAGTGGACTCCGTCACCTATGCGATGATGCTGCTCTTTCTGGCGGGCGTTTGCGCCATGGCCGTGCCTCCCATAATAGCCACCATTCCCCTGGATATGCGTCTGCCGCCCAGAGAGGTGGCGGTGGCCATCGGGCTGACGCGCACCCTGTTCCCCTTCAGCGCGACCATTGGCCCGCTGGTGGTCGGAGCGATAGCGGCGATCACGGGGTCCCTGTTCACAGGCCTCCTGATAGTTTCGCCTATGGCGATCACGCTGTTCATAGGAGGCAAGCTTATGCCGGAGACCGGCTCCAAGGGAGGCTGGCCGCCCCGGCCCAATGGGAGCCACTAGGATATACTCGGGCTGAGCCGATAATATCCCTTTTCCCTGTCATTCAAAGGTCCCCTGAAGTGGGCGAGAAGGGGAAACGCCTCCCAGGACTGTACACTTGGATCCCTTCCCCCGCAAGGCGGGGGAAGGTCAGAGCCTGTCCAGTTCCCCGATCGGAGTCGAGGACAGGACTTGATACGGGAATGGGTTCAAAAAAGCCCGCCCCTCTACGACTTCGGCGCGTCTCCCCTGAATGCTGCGTCCCGCTCGTCCTTGAATGCGCCCCATCCAGTCTCCTGGAGCCGCTGGCGGCGTTCCCTGGTGAGTCGGTCATCATCGGCGCTCTCGGAGAGGGCTTTGACGGCCGGATCGTCGCTATAGGCCAGACCCTCACGGAAGCCGGCGAGATCGTAGACGCGGTTAACCAGAAACTTGTTGCGCTGCACCGCGGCCGGGGGCAGGGCAGCGATCTTCTTCGCCCACGCCTCGGCCTCCTCCTGAAGCTGTTCAACCGGCACAACCTTGTTGACGATGCCCATCCTCAGGGCGTCCTGGGCGCCAATCTGCTCGCCCAGAAGGAGGACCTCCTTGGCGCTCTTGAGGCCCAGCATGTAGGGCGTTATCAGCACGGGCGGAGAGCCGCCGTGACGTATCTGGATCTCCCCGAACCGGGCGTCCTCCGCGGCGATGGTGAAGTCGCACACGCCGGCGAACTCAAACCCCTGTCCGACCGCGTGTCCCCGGACCGCCGCTATGACCGGCTTGAGCAGCGACCATATCTTCATCTGGTTCTCCATCCCGCCGGGCGCGGGGTCGTCGTCCGGGTAGAGGTGGGAGTACAGGTCCCCGCCGGCGGTGAAGGCGCGGCCCGCTCCGGTCAGGATGACGGCCTTCACGTCGTCGTCATCCTCCGCTCGCTCCAGCGCGGCGTACAGCAGCCGCTGGACGTTCTTGTTCATAGCGTTGAGCACCGTGGGGCGATTCAGGGTGATGCGGGCGAAGCCGTCCCCCTTCTCGTAGAGCACGTCGTCCGGCCCCGGCGGCGGTATCTCAATTCCGTCAGGCGTCTTCTTTATCTCAACCATGCTTCTCCTTTGATGATGCTATTTGTCATTAGGATAATCCTATTATACAGCGTTCTCCGAGGTGTTCCGTTCAAGTTGAAGGCGACCTCTTGATAGTCTGGACCGAGTTGTCTCAGACATTCCTTTCATATAGCAGACTACTTGCCCACAATGGCCTTGAATATGGATACGAGAAGTGCAAGGAATATCGTGCCAACAAATATCCAAACCGCTGCATTAACTAAGAACTCATTGAATGCATCCATTGTGTCCTCCTCACAGGGTCAGGATGTCAAGAGATAGTAGCCAGAGGACGATTTCAAGCAGGATAAGCCATACCACTATGTCTGCTACTCTGGTCTTTCGGTTAACGAGTTTCAATGTAGCCTTGAGGTCTTGGCTCGCCCTATAAAGAGTCGTCTCCATAAACTCCAATGGAGTCTTTGACAAGTCTTCCTCGAACAATTTCTCGGGGTCAGGTATGCGGTGTCCACCTAGTAGTGTCCTCTCTACTACCAGTAGCATTGTAGCCAAGACGAAGACACCAAATGCCGAAACCGCTCGCCAGTCTAATTCATCGAGAGAGTAGGCTTCTCCGGTTATAGCAATGATGGCTACTGGGGGAGCGAAAGTAACGGTGGCAAGATATACCAATAGCCCCTGTAGTCGTCTCTCCACAGCGTCCAGTCTTGATAGCCCCCATTCATACGAATGCGTGACGAATCCGTATGCCAAGTGCAATGAATTGTCTGATGAGTTTTCTGTATCCATGCACTTGCCTCCCTTCATCCCTCATTGTAACAGAGTGGAATCAGGCATTGGCTGATAGTGACCTCTGCATCCGGAGCATCCTCAAAGTAGAGCTCCAGCGCCTCTTGTATAGCCGACCGCGCTTCTTCGCGCGTGTCGCCGAAAGATGAGATATCCACGTTGAGAGCCTGGGCTACCCAGACGGCTCCTTCGCGGTACAGGACCACCTCAATAGTGCGCATATCCATCCTCCTCGCACCAGTTTAGCACATTCGTAACATCTGCCCTCTTGCAAAGACAGAGACCGCCTTTGAGGGCGGTCTCTGTCTTTGCCGGCGAAGCGATAGAGGTGGTAGCGGAAGGTTACAGCGTTGACTTGCATCTGTCAGTGGCAACAAGACGCCGGAGGTCTCTCCAGAACCGGGACTGAGATGGTGAACGCTGCCTTTCATAGCCTTGCCAAGTTCGTCACCAGGTTGTAGACAAACCAGCCGTTATTCTGTACTCCCTTCTTAGCGGCAAGTCCCTATTCTCAAATCTGCTCCCCGCAGTGCGGGCATATGTCCTTGCGCTCGGGCCGCTGCTGGACCTCTTGAATGAATCCGGATCCCAGAATCCCCGCCGGCAGTGCAAACAGCCCTACACCCAAAATCGCCATCGCTCCGGCCAGTACCCGTCCTGCTATAGTGACAGGGTAGACATCTCCGTAGCCCACCGTGGTTAGTGTGATGATTCCCCACCACATGGTTTCCGGGATGCTGGAAAACTTGTCGGGTTGAGCACCATGCTCTGCATAGAATACGAGGGAAGAGGCCAACAATAGAAGTAAGAGCAAGACCAGGATGACACTTAACAACTCGTCCTTCTTGGCCTGCACCACTATAGCCAAGGTGCGGATTCCGGCGCTGTAGCGGCCCAACCGAGCGACGCGTCCCACTAGACGGGCTGCGCGCACTACTCGCAAATCTATCTCGGGGAGGTTGAGCAAAGCTATGTAGAAAGGCAGAATAGCCATCAGGTCAAACAGCGCCAGAGGGGAAACAATGAACTTCAGCCGCCCTGCCACTGGGCGAGCGAACTTGGCGTCAGTAGTGCATGCCCATACACGCAACAGATACTCCACTGTGAAAACGGCAACGGACGCGGCCTCAAAGACGATAAAAGCTCTAGGCGAGATATTATTAATCTCCTCGACGGTTCCTGAAACCACAGCCACGATGTTTAAGACGATGAGGATGAAAAGGGACATCGACACCGCCTTGCCAACTCGGCTGACGGGTTCCGCACCCAGAGCATCGTTTATGGCTCTCTTCCAGGCAAGCACCGTTATGGTCCCCAGACCGTTCCCTCTCGGTATAGGGCCATCTCAATAGTACGCATCTCTTCCCTCCTGGCGCCAGTTTAGCACATCCGTAATCGCCCCTTGGCCGGCGGCCTCCCCTAGTGCGCTCCCGCGCCAGACTGCATCCTACCATCCAACTATGTGCTTGGGCGTATGGCCTTGCCCAGTTACCAACCGGCCGGCTTGGTGATGATGCCTACCTCGTCCATCAGGGTGTCGGGAAGCCGGCTTTGCCGCAGATGGCTCCTCCACAGACGCCTGACGTATGTCGCGGAGTTGGCAAGGTCTCGTGGGCTCGGGTTGCGGGCGTCTGGATTAACCAGCGTTACCCGAAGGCCCAGATTGTCTCTCACATACTTCATTGCTGTCGCGAAGTCCGCATCATTGGACACGATTACGGCCTGCTCGTATTCCCCGCTGAACCCGTCAACCAGGAGGCGGGTGGCCAAGTTCACATCAGACCCCTTCTCCTCCGAGTCCCTGACCAGGACGTGGGTCGGCAACCCCGGAACCGGCTCGGCCAGCGGACGACGCCTGACGCCGGAGCGAAAGGTTCCGTAGTAGATCTCAAAGCCCGGAAACGTGGACAAGGCTCTCAGGTACGCCTGTTGCCGCTGGGGTTGAGCGGGATTGCCGGGACGGGCATCGAGTCGGGCGGTGAAGTAGCAGACCTTGTTGATTGTGTCCTGTGGGAAGAGAGCTTCGGCTAATTTACGCAGATCCAGCCATCTGAACGGTGTGTCCTTGAGGGCGCGGTAGTAGAGGTTGAAGCCGTCAATGTAGACATTGGTAATCAATCGCTGCCCTCTTGGAAAGACAGAGACCGCCTTTGTGGGCGGTCTCGACCCTACCTCCGAAGCGATAGGGGTGGTACATCAGAGGCTACCATGTTGAGTTGCATCTGTCAATCACCGCAAGACGCCCGCTCCCCGTATGTGCTATGCTACGGAGGTATCTTTCAGGAAAACCCCGGTTACAGGAGGGTAGACTATGGAAGAGCGTCCGGAACCCCAACCTCTTTCCGATATTCGTATCGTTGACCTGACCCACGGCATTGCGGGGCCGTACTGCACCAAGCTCCTCGCCGACTTCGGAGCCGACGTCATCAAGGTGGAGAGGCCCGGCTCCGGCGACTACGCCCGCTCCCTCGGCCCCTTCCCCAACGACGCGCCTCACCCGGAGAAGAGCGGCATCTTCCTCTTCCTCAACACCAACAAGCGCGGCATCACCCTCGACCTCAAATCAGACGAAGATATCGAGACGTTGAAGCAACTGGTGAAGGACGCCGACATCCTGGTGGAGAGCTTCCGCCCCGGCGTCATGTCCGGCCTTGGCCTGGACTACGACACACTCAAGGCCATCAACCCCAACCTCGTAGTGACCTCCGTGTCCAACTTCGGGCAGACGGGCCCGTACCGGGACTACAAGGCGTCGGAGCTCACGCTGTTTGGGATGGGCGGCAGGATGCACGCCCTCGGCCTGCCGGAGCGGTATCCCCTGAAACTGGGCGGCAGCCACGTCCAGTACCAGGCCGGAAACAACGCCGCGATGGCCACCCTCTTCGCATGGCACGGCCAGAGGTACGAAGGCATGGGCAGTCAGCGTGTGGACGTGTCCATACTGGAGACGCAGATGGCCTCCATCAACGGACGACTGACCAGCTTGGTGAACTACCAGTACAACGGCGAGCGAGGGCGGCGGCGCGGGCCGAGCACCCGCGGCGGCTATCCCCAGGGTCACTACCCCTGCAAGGACGGCTACATTTCCGTCTCCGGCGGAGGCCAGCGGTGGCCCCTGACCGTCGCGGCCATTGGTACGCCGGAGCTTCTGGACGACCCCCGCTTCGCTCCTCCCTTCGGGCAGCAGAGCATGGAGGGCAAGGAGGAGTTCGAGAGGGACTTCTGGCTGCCGTGGCTCATGGCCCGGTCCAAGCAGCAGGCCGTGGCGGAATGCCAGGTGGCGGGCCTGCTCATAGGCGCGAACAACACCATTGACGAGGTTGTGGACGACAACCCGCAGCTTGACGCCCGCGACTACTTCACGGAGATCGACCACCCGGAGGCTGGAAGCTTCCGGTACCCCGGCGCGCCCATCCTCTCGGAGGGTCGCTGGTGGCGAATCCGCAGGCCCGCGCCCCTGCTCGGCCAGCACAACAAGGAGGTGCTGGAGTCCGGCGGGTCGGCGTGGGAAGAGTCCGACAGGCCGACAACCGGCGCGTCGGTGGGCCTGCGCACGTCCCCGGCATCGCAGGGCAAGCAGGCTGCCAAGAAGCGATTTCCGCTGGAGGGAGTCCGCATCATCGATATGACCGTTATCTTCGCCGGACCATACGGCACTATGTTCCTGGCCGACATGGGCGCGGAGACCATCCGCGTCGAGACCGTCAACCACCTGCCGGCCACCAGCCGGGGCCCCTTTGCCCGCCCCAACAAGGAGTCTCAGCTCACGGCGCTCTCCTCCCCCTATCCCGACCGCGACCCCGGCGATCGCCCCTGGAACCGCGCCGCCAACTTCAACGCTCACAGCCGCAACAAGTCGGGCATGACCCTGGAGCTTGGACAGCCAGAGGCCAAGGACATATTCCGTCGCCTGGTGGAGGTGAGCGACCTCTTCATAGAGAACAACGCCGCCGGCTCCATGGCCCGGCTGGGCGTCTCCTGGGACGTGGTCAGCAAGTGGAACCCCCGCCTCATCATGATTTCGGTCTGCGGCTTTGGGCAGACCGGCCCCTGGAGCGAGTACCGGGGCATTGGGACGCAGTTCGAAGCGGCGGTCGGTCACGCCTCCGTCTCCGGCTACCCGGACATGGGCATCGACGGCGCGCCCGGCTCGGTGGCGACTGACGCCTCCTCCGGCGTGACGGTCGCTATCGCAGCCATGCTGGCCCTTCACCAGCGCGAGAAGACTGGTAAGGGCATGTACATCGACATCTCCCTGGGCGAGAACTTCCTGCCCCACCTGGGGGAGCTTTACATGGACTACACTATCAACGGGCGCGTGGCCGGGCCTCCGGGCAACCGCGACTGGTGGAACGTGCAGGGCGCCTACCCCTGCGACGGCGACGACGAGTGGATTGCTTTGACCATAGGCCGCATCGAGCAGTGGCGCGCCCTCTGCCAACTGATGGGAAAGCCTGACCTCCTGGAGGACGACCGCTTCGTCGATATGAAGGCCCTCCGCGCCCACCACGACGAGGTGGACGACATCATTGCGGCCTGGACGTCGGGCCACGAATCCATCGCACTGTTCCATCGTCTCCAGAGCGAGGGCATCCCGGCGGGGTACCTGATGCACGAGGACCACGTCTTCAACGACCCGCAACTGAAGGAGCGTGGCTTCTTTGTCCCCATCACCGCGCCGGAGGTGGGCACGTACCTCTACCCCAGCACTACGTTCAGGATGTCCAACGTGCCCTTTGAGGTGAGGAAGCCGCCGGTCCGCCTGGGCGAGGACAACGACTACGTGTACCGGGAGGTCCTGGGCCTGACGGAGGAGGAGTACGACCGCCTAAAGGCCCAAGGCCACATCGGCATGGACTACGCCCCCCACGTGAAGTAAGGGGCGGGCAGTGTGACCGTTGGCATAGTGACGACAGCCTGTGAGCGCTAGCCAGACGCCAGCGTGCTTCTGGGAATGCCCCGTGGATCAGATATGCTGGCGTTACGCTCTATGTTTCAATGCCTAGGGCATTGGGGTACACTTGGAATCCAAGTCAAGAGCTAACCTGTTGTTGACTATTGGCTATGAATTCTCGGATGGTAGCTTGAAATTCGCTAACGAATCTGGTCGCAGACGTGTATAGGTCGTAGATTTCATCGACAGTCTTCCCGAGTTGGAAATCCGCGTAATCCCCATGCACCATCTGATTCCGTAGGTTTCCGATTTCAAGAAACGCTCTCACAGCGTCAGCTAAGCCATCATTGTCCCGAACCTTCTGCTCCATCCGTGATGCAAATTCTTCTCCAAAAAAGCTGTAGAAGTAGTTGGCATTTCGTCTATCCCACTGAAACAACTGGGCAAAGCCCCTCCCTATTGCCTTACGCTTTACGAATTGAGCCAGCGCCTCTACCCCAGAGGTCGATTCTCGATATAGTTCGACAATGATTTGTGTTAGTTGGATCTCAAAGTAACTGGCGGCCGCGACAACTAATGTCTTGCTGAATGCATCCTGTGCTCGAGACTGTAGATGTATCTGACCATTGGACTGCAAATAGTCCACTAGAGATCGGTGGTCGTTGTGCAACTCCTCAATTCGGTTGTTCGCATCCGATCCAGGTTCTACCATGTCGTTAGACTAGTACCAGAATTTCCTGAGCCCGCTCAATCCGTTTCTTTACATTCGATTGGCTCGTCGTTTGGCTTTGGGTAGCGCTTCGAAATTCCGAATGCTCCTTGAGATGATTCAGTGAATCGAGTTCTATTTTGCCCTTTACGGCTTGGCCCGAGTGATATGCTTCTTGGCACGCCGCTACAAAAACTGACTCAAATATCATCGGACTAAATCTTCCTTTGGTGCTGTGAAAAGAACTCGGCGGCAGATGCTGACAACTATCAAGAAAGGAATCAAGCAGCTTCCGCAATTGTTCGAGTTTGATTTTATCGTAGCTCTTAGCATTCTGAGAAAAACTGTTAAGGAACCTAACCATAGAAGGAGTGTATGCGGTGCCGTCAATAAGCATGGCGAAGCCCCTGAGCAAAATCTCGACATCCTTCATGTGAACGTCGGGGATACGGGTGCCTACAAGTCTTCGCCAGCTTTCTTCCGTATTGGTAAGGTAGAGCATTTCGTAGAACTCAGAATCGTACATACACCTTCTGATTTCTTGCGGAGTAAGATTAACCCCCCCCGAGTTGAGCCGATTGAAAATCTCGTACATGGCTTCATCCCCGGCAGGCCCAACTTGCCTTACTAGGATGTTCCTTATAGTGCGAAGATCGAAAGAGATTTGATAGCTCTCGTCCAAGCTCGAATACCTCTGCCTGTGAAAACGGTTCGGCTTTCCCGGGGCGTTTGCAGGCAAGCTAAGTCTAAAGTCGTTAAAATACTCTTCATCCGAAAGTATGTCCGCTGGTACCGCGCTATTGCCCTGCGAAGCTAACCTTAGCTCAGCCAATTTCTCCTTGCGAGGAAACCTTCCCTTGACAAAATAGTAAATTGACATTAGCCGTTGCTGCCCATCGATAACCAGATACTTATCACGCGCCTGCTCGTAAAGAAACATTTGCGGTACAGGAAGCCCCACGATCATTGACTCTATCAAGCGAGACGCGCGCCTTATGTCCCATACGAAGTTACGTTGAAACCCAGGGATTTTGATAACACCCGAGTCAATGAAGTCAACTAAAGTCTTCGTGTTGAAGTCGTTCGGAGTGGATACCAAGTCGAACTGGTCGATTGGATAGGAGTCGCCTTCAGATTCGTCATCTACTATGTCCGGCTCATATCGGTCATCTTCCCTATCGTGTTCTAGGTCCTGGGCTTCATTAGCAAGAGTCATTGTTACCTCGCGTTAGGTTGAGATTCCAACGGAGTTGAGTACTTCGCAGTGAGACGAAATAATCGCCACACTTACATCATAGACTATCTCAAGCCGATTAGTGAACAGCGACTTTCATCCTCAACAAAACGCAGCAGGACGATAGGCCCTAGGCCTTGACCCGGAGTGGGTTGCCACCATACGGCGGGAGCTGGCGCGGGAGCCCTCGGTCACGGACAGGAGCGTCCTGGAGAATCAGGGCTGAGGGTGGAGAGTTTGGGACCATTCCTATCCCTTTCAAAAATCTGGTAGGCACGGGCACTTGCTCGGTGTTACCATATCAGTGCGAGCGCCGCAAGGCGAAGTCGTAGAGAGAGGAACGGGGCAGTGAACAAGCAACGGGATGTCAGCCAAGACGAGGTACACGTCGTTTTTGGAGAAGAGACGGCTTTCTGGAAGGCCAACTGCGAGGAGCTATCGGCGCGGTATCCGGGCAAGTGGCTGCTCATACGCGGCAGCGAGGTCGTTGATGCGCTGGACACCTTCTCTGAAGCTGCGCGAGCCCTGCGCGAGCTGAACGCTATAGCCCTGATTCAACCCGTGGATCCGGGCATGGCAAAAGACGCCATCTTCCTTGCTACGATGCGCCTGGTAGGATAGCACTGTGGACAGTGTTACTTCACCCATAGAGATTACGAGGCACACCTACGCTGTAAACAATGAGACCAGGGAAGCCGGCCTCGTACCGCCCCATAACATGGGTTACCATCACACCATTTAAGGGAGGGCGTGCAGTAAACGGGCCGGCGCTAGTCGACACCGGCGCCACTATGACTGCAATTGATTCGCGTATTGCTCAATCCTTTGGCTTCACTGTGTCGGGCGCAATTTCAGTACTCACAGCAGACGGCAGAGAAAATACGAGCCCAATATATGAAGTGCAACTTAGCGGAATCGCCGGGTACGTTCAAGACCTCACTATTTCTTCGTGCAACGTGTTTGATCAGGGTATCATTGCTCTAATAGGAACCGATGTCCTGGCGAATGGCAAACTCACCTACGACGGAACTGCCGGGGAATTTACTTTGGATTTTCCCGATGCGAGTCCCATAGAGCACGGAACCTAAGCCACCCCCACCCCGTATCTAATGGATGCGCATCAGGTCGGGACGCCCTTGGCGGGCGAAGCTGTGGTATAGTTTTAGACAGGTTATGCTTACCCCCAATCTGGCGCGAGTCGTTTCGTCCCTAGTCGTGCCAGTCCTCCTAATCATCGTTACGGCGGCGTGTTCCGGCGCAGCCGGCGAATCGCCGGAAGCTCCCCCTGTGGCAACCGCCGCACCCACCGCTACTCTCGCCCCGCTTCCATCTCCGCATCCCACACGCACTCCGGCTTCTTCACCCCCGCCGTCTCCCGGTCCGGTAGCCACAGACACGGCCCTCCCGGCCATCGTGACCCCTGTACCGGAAGACACGGTGCGGTTGCCTCACGACGAGGGCGCTCATATCTCGGGCCTGGAGTGGTGGTACTTCAACGGCCACCTGGCAACGGAGAACGGACAGGAGTTCAGCTATCACTTCGTCACCTTCCAGTCTGTGCTGCCCTCCGGCCTGACACCCCGGTTGGCGCAGCTGAGCTGGGCCGACCACGACAACGGGCTGCACCTGACCGATGAGGAGGCTGAATTGTCCCTTCTAGAGCCGTCGTCGGGTGAGTTCGACTTGCCCATAGCCGGTTGGAGGATGAGTGGCAACGGCGAGGTGTATCATCTCAACTTCGGGGTTGGCGACTATACGATAGAGCTTGAAGCGGTTTCGCAAAAGCCAGCCGCGCTCCACCACGGCACAGGGCTGGTGGACCTGGGCATAGCGGGCAAGACTTACTACTACTCGCGCACTCGCCTGGAAACCTCCGGCGCGGTGTCCGTTTCCGGCGTCTCTCACCCTGTCACGGGAGTATCCTGGATGGATCACCAGTGGGGTGAATTTACCACCAGTGACATCGGTTGGGACTGGCTCAGCCTCAATTTGGACGATGGCTCCGACCTCACGGTCTCGGTGGTATGGGAGCGGGACGGGCACAAGCCCATCAGCGCCTACGGCACCTACATCCCGGCCGACTCCGCCCCGCTGCATCTGTCCGGCGACGACATCTCCCTGGATTCCACTGGGACCTGGGCTAGCTCCGTCACCGGGGCAGTGTACCCTATGAACTGGAATCTGCGAGTCGACTCACTGGAGCTGGACCTGACGCTTACCCCCTCGATGGAGGAGGCCGAATTCGCACTGAGCGCTTTCATCCCCATGGTCTATTGGGAATGGTCAGTCACGGCGATGGGGACCAGGAGAGGAGCGCTCGTGGCGGGTCAAGGTTTCGTGGAAATGGTGGGGTATGCCCCCACAGCGCCCGACGTTCAACCAACCCCGTCAGTCCAACCCTGACCGCTCGGCCACGGGTGGTGGCGGCAAAAACACACTATCGGGCTAGTTTAAACCCTCCAGTCCCGACACCTAATCAGACACCTCCACCTACCTCAGCTTGGCAGCACCACCTCAGCTATGTCCTGGATGGGTCGCTCGCCCTTCTGGTTCTCGATGAAGGCGCCGAGAAACTTTGCCAGCGATAATCGCCGGACGACCGCACGCGTACGGGAGCTCAGGCCGGTTTCTTGGTCATTCGCCGGACGCTCTTGATTAAGTCCTTTACCAAATCATCACTAAGGTTGTTGAGACTGAACCCGTGAACAATGGCATTCCTGTATCTCATCATGCCAGTCAGTTTATTGTACTCGTCCCTTGAGACCAGGCCTTGCGAGACGGCTTGGTTCAGGACGTAACTTGCCGTTGGGATACCCTTGGCGGAGATTCCTTGTGACGCGTTCTTCTCTCTAATCGCGGCCTCACAGGCTGACCAGGCAAGCAGGAACGCAGCATCAGTAAGGTTCGACTCAAGAGCCCTTTCGGCCTTCTCGATCTGCTCCAGTATGCGTTCGCGGCCAAAAGGCCACGCGTCCTCAGGCGAATCGAGCTTCTCCGGTTCGCTCACCAGGAGCAGCTCAAAGCTCCATCCAGGCTTGGAGCGGATGATTTCCGCCAACTCCCTTATCCTGGGATTTGCTGCCAACGAGGACCGGGCCTTCACTTCAATTACAATTGCCTCGTCGCCCTTCCGCGCAACCAGGTCAGGGCGGAAGTCTGGCAGGAAGTCCAAATGGGGATCTCGGGACACCTCGTAGCCTTTCCGGCGATACTCTTCTGCCGTCTGGTCGGCAAGAAGACCTTCACGTATGGCTGTGTCTTCTATCAAAACGTCACCTCCCCGCTCAGTGCCTCAGACACAAATATGTGAAGAAACTGTCCGGGCCTATCTAAAGATTCCTGCAAAACAGGCGAGGCGTTCAGTACCTGCATGTCTCTATTCCGTTCTCTCTTGCGACAAATAATATCAGTTATTTTGGAATCGTCATTGTAGACCAATTCATTCAAGGCGTCCAGAATCGGCTTTGGAATGTTATCAACGTCAGGGTCTACGCTGTCAAAGAAGTAAGTTATAGTTACCATGACTTCTCTGACGGTGGGCGGCTCCCCACTCCAACTTCGCTGGGCGGCATCTCTCACGTCCTGCGTCCACCTTGCCACTCGACGCCTTCGGCGCGCCTGTTGAGACACAGGCGGACCTTCAATGGTGAATTCAAATGGCAAAGGCATTACTATACATTATAACGTACAGGGAATGGCTTAGTCGCGTCCAATTCAACATTTCACAGGTAGTCCATCAGGACTGCTACAGGCCATCGTAACAGTGCGCGTTCTTCTTGCTGAGTGAGCAGCAGCCCTGCCCTACCTTCACCGCTCCTCAAACCCGCCCATCTTCCGCTCCCATTCGCACTCATGCCTGGCCTGCTTCCACCAGGGATGCGCCATCTACACGAGCAAGCCTGCGGTCGAAGGTGTAGAGAGGTCCGGCGTCCATGCGTTCGGCTGCTGCGAGAATCATCAGGTCTGAGAAGTCAGCGCCGGTCTGTCGATAGCGAATGGCGGCACGGGCCACGTCCTCCACCTCCTCGATGACTATGCCTTCCGTAGCCGCTAACTCCACAATCACATCCGCAATCTGTGCGCGCGTAAACTTGTAGGCCCTCTCCAGTACCCAGACCACCTCGATTGCAACTTCACGGCAGATGAAGCCCGGACGCTCAGACGAGATCCCCTCAAGCAGCAACCGGGCCGCTTCAGCCTGTTCCGCGTCGTCACGCACCAGATAGCGAACCAGGACGTTGGTGTCAATGGCTATCACGCCTCAGTAGCTCCGTCCGTGATGGCGCGTTCCATGTCCTCCAGTGTGGCAGCCGGACCGTCATATTGGAGTACGCCGTACAGTCGGTTTATGGGGCGCACGGGCAGAATCCGGACCTCGCTGCCCTCTATTACGTACCGTATCCGGTCCCCGGCCTGTATGGACAGCGCTTCCCGGACGGCCTTGGGCAGCGTGGTCTGACCCTTCGCAGTTATACCCGATTCAATCATGGAGTCACCGTCCCCGCATTGCTAAATCGATTGCTGCATTACATTATGGCGCACGGCAATACTTATGGCAATGCTGAAAGGAAGCAGCCAGTCTTGTAATCCAGGCAATGCGCGTCCCAACCCCTCAGCTTGGCAGTATCTCTACCGGGGCGGGTATCGACCACCTCTGCCTAGTCTTAGCTGCTCCCGGAGACCTTTGAATAACCCATAGCATCGTCCCGCAAGAGTTGCCCTCACCGTCATTCCTGCGGAGGCAGGAATCTAAAAACGCTGTCTGCAAGGCTGCGATGCCTTGAAAGAGGGGCTTTAGATTCCCGTCCCCGTATCGGAGTACGGGGCAAGCTTCACGGGAATGACGGAGAAGATAGCCTCTTCTAGGAGATACACAGGAGTTATGCAAAGGTCTCCTCACGCATGTACCCGATGTGTTCGGGGACATGCCGCTCGTACGTGTCCAGTCAGTTGTCCGGCCCCGTCTGGCCGCCTTCAAGAGCGGCGCGGGCACTGCGCGATCTGAATGAGATCGCACTGACTTGACCGATAGAGGTCGCCATGGCAAGGGACGCTATACAGCGTCCCTCGGTACAGGTAGCAGGGATACCCTGGTAGAAACCGACGTTCTGGCTAGCTGCAAGCTCGTCTACGACGAAGCCAGTTGAGGATTCACTTCAGGTTTTCCCACATAAGTCCTCCTCGTCTCACTGACTGAGCAACTGCCTTCCCTACCCCGTGCTCGGCAGCACCACTTCCGCGATGCCCTGGATGGGTCGCTCGCCCTTCTGGTTCTCGATGAAGGCGTCCAGCGTGACCACGTTCTGGCCGTCAACCTCCTGCATGTCCGTGACCACGGCCTTGCACTCCAGCCTGTCGCCCGGCTCCACCATCCTGCGGAAGTTGACCTCCAGCTTCGCGAGCTTGCCATCCATTCCCGCCCAGTCCGTGAGGAGCTGCGACAGGAAGGACATACTCATGTTACCCGGGACAATAATGCCTCGAAGGCCTTCGCCCTGGGCTGCCTCTTCGCTGGTGAACCGGCCCATCCGTATCTCGGACAGGGAAACGTAATCACGTATCTGATCGCGAGTGGGCTCCTTTACCAGCGGGCCCAACTCGTCTCCCAGCTCTACCTCTTCGTAGTGTTTCTGGCTCATTGATTCATGTCCCTTCGCACGTTGGAGCTCTCCACCATCATCACGTCGCGGCCGTGCTGGTTGCTGTAGGTGGTCCGACGCACAGTGAACACCATAGTCCCCGTCCGTCCAGTCTTGGCGTAGACGTTGGAGACCTGGGTCTTGGCGGAGATGGTGTCTCCCACCTTCATCGACTCGTAGAACTCGCAGTGCTGCGAGGCGTTGAACCCGGTTGTGCCGAACTTGACCTCGGCGTCCGGCGCCGACTCCAGCCGTATGGAGGTGTAGTAGGCGGGTGGAGCGATGAGCGTCCCGTAGGAACTCTTCGCGGCAAACTCCTTGTCCAGGTACATCGGGTTGGTCTCGCCGATGGCGTTGGCGAAGCCGACGACCTGCTCCTCAGTCACCTCGTGGCTCCCTACGGGGTAGTCGACGCCCACGATGTCGCGGTTGTACTCAATGGTGTCCATGATGTCATCTGCGTCCGGCATTAGGTCTCCTCCTTGATATTTTTATAGCTGCGTTTCGTGAAGGGGCGCTCCAACCGTCATTCCTGCGGAGGCAGGAATCTAAAAGCGTTGTCTACAAAGCTGCGATGCCTTGAGAGAAACGCTTTAGATTCCCGTTGTCACGGGAATGACAGAGAAAATAGCCTCTTCTGTGAGATACATTGGAGTTACGCAAAGGTCTCCTACGCCTTGTTGGGCAGCAGCACCAGCGCCGTACCCTGGATGGCCCTTTCCCCCTTCTGGGTCTCGATGTACACGTCCAGGATCACTCGATTCTCGTCGTCCTCCGTCTCAGTGTCCGTGACAAGGCCGATGCAGTTGAGGGTGTCACCGGGCTGCACGTACCGCCGGAAGTCGCACTCCATCCGCTTCAGCTTGCCTTCCGACCCGGCCCACTCCGTGAGGACCTGGGCAAGTAAGGCCATGCTCATGTTGCCCGGCAGAATGACGCCGGAGAAGCCCTCCTTTTGGGCAGCTTCGTCGCTGGTGAACCGGCCCGTCTGCGAACCCCACACCGTGGTGAAGGCGTCCAACTGCTCCCTGGTCGGCATCTTGACAACAGGGCCGACCTCGTACCCCGGCTCCACGTCTTCAAAGTAGACCTGGCTCATTGGCTCAGGTCCCTTAGAACGTTGATCCGGTCCATAACTATGTTCTTCTCCCCGTCCTGATTGGTGAAGGTTGTGCGTCTGACCGTGAACACCATCGTCCCGGTGCGGCCCGTCTTGGCGTACACATCCGCAATCTGGGTCTGGGCGGAGATGACGTCGCCGACCTTGATGGGCTCAAAGAACTCAACGTGCTGACCGCCGTCGAAGCCGGAGGTGCCAAACTTCACCTTGGGGTCCGGGCCCGCCTGTAGGCTGAACATGTTGTAGAAGAGAGGCGGCGCGATGATCGCCCCGTAGGGGCCTGCCTTGGCGGCCTCCTCGTCAAGGTAGAGTGGGTTGGTCTCGCCCAGCGCCTGCGCGTAGGCGACGACCTGCTCCTTAGTCACCTGGTGCGTGCCCACGTCATAGTCGACGCCCAAGACGCTCCTGTCGAAATCGATGGTGTCCGTCAGATTCTGTTCCGCCATTCATACCTCCTGATGCAGAGTTGGAGACGCAGCGATGTGGCTCAATCGTCGCTAAGTGACCTTTGTTTCCTCAAGCACCACCGCCTCGTAGTCACCGCTGTGTAGCTCCTCCACCAAGTCCTCGATACAGGTCACCGGCCTCTCGAAGCGGGTGATGCACCTGCCGATGGTGCTCACGTAGTGGGAGTCGCTGCCGCCTACGCAGGCGAAGCCGTAGGTTTCCGCAAGCTCCTTTGCAAGGGCGTTTTCCTCCGCACTGCTTCCGCCGTTTAGCAGCTCGATGGTCTTGAAGCCGTCCACGGAGGCGCCCTCCCGGATGTGCTGCCACAGTCCAATGCGAGGACGGCCGGGGTGAGCGGCGATTGCGTACCCTTCCTCTCTGCGAACGGCCCTCAGCACCTCTCTGGCGGACAGCGTGATGTTTTTGAAGTCGAACTCCTCCGTCAGATTTGGCGTTATCCCGTAGGTCAGCACGTGCCCCAGGTTGGTCTCAATCTCAGCCCCCTTCAACACAACGACGCCGTACTGCTCGGCAAGGTCGGAGTAGTCAACCTCAAAGTCGAATCCCCTGTGCTCGGTCAGCACTATGCCATCCACCTGGTACCCCTTCTTGCGAATTACGCTGATCCACTTCAGATAACCCTCTACGGTGCCGCCGGCGTCATCGGAACGCTTGGAATGGACGTGCATGTCTATGTACACTGCTGCTGGACCTCTACGCGTGAAGTTGACGCCGCCGGTTGGTGTCACGACGGCATACGAGGCCTATTATGCCCAGTTCTTGGGGCAAATGGCAAGCGCGGGATTAGTAGCCCTTTGAGTAATCCCCTTCAGGAGGTCTTTGTATAACTCCGGGTATCATCCCGTGAAGAGGCGTGCCTACTGTCATTCCGAACGTAGAGCAGCGAAGTGAGGAATCTAAAGCCTCTGCCTACAAAGCTGCATTGACTTGGATGGAACGCTTTGGATTCCTCGCTTAGTTTATCCTGAGCGAAGCCGAAGGACTCGGAATGACATATGATGGAGCTTCGGAGCGAGTCGCGCAAAAGTCTACCTTCAAGGAGCGCGCCCAAACCTGAGTTGCTTACGGTCGGCGTATACTGGAGGACAGCAGCTTCACGCAGGCGTAGGCCGTGCGGGTGTGGGGCACGGGGATGCCCAGCTTGTCCCCAAGCTCCACTATCGCGCCCACAATGCTCTCAAGCTCCAGGGGTCTCCCGGTCTCCAGGTCCTGGAGCATGGACGTCTTGTGGTCTCCCACCCTCGCCGCGCCGGCGAACCGCTGCTCAATCGTCACTGGAACGTCGATTCCCAGGGCGTGAGCCACTGCGTCCGCCTCGGCCATCATGGCCTTTGCGATTGCGCCCGCTTCTGGGTGAGCGGTGATCTCGGCCAGCGTGGCGTGGGTGAGGGCGCTTATGGGGTTGAAGGCAGCGTTGCCCAGAAGCTTGACCCACATGTCCTGCCTGATACGTGACCTGACGGGGCACTTGAGACCGGAGGCGATCAGGGCCTGGGACAGCGCCTTGCACCGCTCGCTTGAGGAGCCGTCAAGCTCACCGATGGAGAAGCGGTCCCCCTCGATGTGGCGTACAACGCCCGGCTTCTCGATCTCCGCTGCGGGGTAGACTATGCAGCCAATGATGCGCTCCGGGTCTATCGCCTCTGAGATGACACCGCCGGGGTCGACGCTCTCCAGTCGTGTGCCGTCCCACTCCCTGCCGTGTCGCTGGAAGTACCACCAGGGGATGCCGTTCTGGGCGGACACCACGGCCGTCTCCGGCCCGATTAGCGGCTTCAACAGGGGCGCTATCTCCGTGAGGCTGTGCGCCTTGACCGTTAGAAACAGGAAGTCGACTGCGCCAACTGCGTCGGGGTCGTCGGTGGCCGACGGGTGGGCCTGCAATTCACCCTGGGCTGTGCGCACCGTGACACCGTTGGCCTGCATCGCCTTCAGATGCGCTCCGCGCGCAATCAGAGTTACGTCCTGGCCACCCAGGGCCAGCTTCGCTCCCAGGTAGGCGCCTATAGCGCCCGCGCCGTAGATGGCGATTCTCACCGACACCCCTCTTCTGCTGTCACTGCCGCGCCCTTTTCATCGTCATTCCCGACCCCGTATCTGGGTACGGGGCAGGCAGGCTCCGGTCGGGAGTCCAGGTGGGGTGGGGTATAGGGTACTTCTGGATTCCTGCTTTCGGAGACCTTTGCATAACCCATAGCGTCATCCCGCAAGAATTGCCCCACCGTCATTCCTGCGGAAGCAGGAATCTAAAAATGCTGTCTGCAAGGCTACAATGCCTTGGAAGAGGGGCCTTAGATTCCCGTCCCCGTATCGGAGTACGGGGCAAGCTTCACGGGAATGACGGAGAAGTTTGCCTCTTCTGGGAGATACACCGGAGTTACGCAAAGGGCTCCTTTCGCAGGAATGGTTTGTACTGGCGGGGTGTGGACTCCCGTCTGCGCGGGAGTGACGGTGAGGGGTATACCCAAACGTCCCCCATTTCTAGGCACCGGAAGCGCCTCCCGCGATGACCTCAGCCACGATGCGGCGCTGCACCTTGCCGGTAGCCGTCCTGGGAATCTGGTCGACGATGTGGATGACCCTTGGGCACTTGAAGCCCGCCAGCCGCTCGCGGCAGTGTGCTACAAGCTCCGCCTCCGTCGCCGCGCCACCAAGGACCACCGCGGCCGACGGCTCTTCGCCGTGGACCTGGTGGGGGATTCCGAAGGACACGGCCTCAGCCACCGCCGGGTGGGACAGCAGCACTTCGTCTATCTCCTGGGGGGATATCTTCTCGCCGCTCCGGTTGATGATCTCCTTGAGGCGACCCAGGAGGGTCAGGTATCCATCAGAGTCCAGCATTCCCTCGTCTCCGGTGCGGAACCACCCGTTGGTGAAGGATGTGGCGTTGGCGTCCGGGTTGTCTTCGTAGCCTTTAATGACGTTCGCCCCCTGAATCACCACCTCTCCGCGGCTTCCAGTCGACAGGAGCGAGCCTGCGTCGTCCATTATGGCGATGGACACGCCCGTCCCGTGGCCCACGGATCCGGCCAGACGCTTTCCCGGCGGGAGGGGGTTGGAGCTCATCTGGTGTGACGCTTCGGTCATGCCGTAGGCCTCCAGCACCGGCACTCCAAATCGCTCCTCCATCTCCAACATCATTGCGGACGGCAATGCGGCGCTGCATGAGCGAATGAACCGCAGCCCGCCGTACTGCTCACGGTCCTCGCTGCCCCTGGCGCGCGACAGCAGGGCCTGGTGCATCGACGGCACTGCCGTGTACCAGGTGGCCCCGTACTCTCTCGCCACTCTCCAGAAGCCCAGGGCGTTGAAGCGCCCGGGAACCACGATGGTTCCGCCGGAGGCGAGCGTGGCAAGGGTGGAGGCGACTATACCGTGGACGTGGAACAGGGGCATGACGCACAGGGAGACGTCGTCAGGCGTGAGGCCGTATGTCTCGACTATGTTGCGCACCGACGCCACCAGGTTCTCGTGGGCAAGAGGGACGCGCTTGGGCCGGCTGGTGGTGCCGCTGGTGTGCAGGATGAGCGCCGTATCCGCCGATCCCGGAGGGCCGTCAGCGCCGGCTGATCCGCCTCCGCCGTTGGAGAAGCTGACATTCCCCTGGGCGTCGATCTGAACGCCGATGTGCAGGGTCTGCTCCGACGCTGCGCCGCGAGCCTCGGCGGCTTCCGGGCGGTCGTCCCCCACAAGGGCCCGGGCGTTGGTGTCCTCCAGGTAGAATCGAAACTCGTCGGCTTTGTAGGCGGGGTTCAGTGGCGCGGCCGTGGCCGCCGTTGCGACTCCCAGGAAGGATATGATCGCCTCTGCGCTGTTGGGCAGCACAAGGGCCACGCGATCGTCCTTGCCTATGCCCTGAGCGCGGAGCTGTTCGGCCAGGGAGTCCACCTGCCGACACAGTGAGTCGTAGGTTATGGTGGGGCCGTCGGGCACGCGGATGGCGGCCTGCTGAGGCGCGCCGTTCTCAAGCAGGTCTCTGAGTGTGGCGGGTCCCGTCCGGTTATCTGACGTGTTCTGCATAATCCATTCCTATATGACCTAGAGCCTTCAAGTTGTCGTACTCCTTTTCCGTGAGCTTCAGCACCTCATTGTAGATGTAATCGTTGTCCTCGCCCAGCCGTACGGCCGGTTTCCTAATCTTGAAATCCACGCCGGAGATCTTGAAGGTCACGCCCGGGTACAGGTGCGTCCCTATCTCCGGGTGGTTGACGGGCGTCAGGATGCCGCGCTCTTTGACGTGCGGGTCGTTGAGCGCATGTGGCTCGTGCATAAGGTAGCCGGCGATTATCCCCTCCTTCTGCAGCCTATGGAACAGTTCGACAGGCTCCTTGTCCGCCGTCCAACTCCCGATGATTTGGTCCACGTCGTCATGGTGCGCGCGGAGCGCTGCCATACTCTCGAAACGCGGGTCGTTTGTCAACTCCGGCCGTCCCATCAGGCGACAGAGGGCGCCCCACTGCTCATGCTGTCCTATGGATATGGCGATCCACTCGTCGTCCCCGGCGCAGGGGTACACCCCCTGCACGAGCCGCGACGGGTCCCTGTTGCCGGTGGAGCTTGCCACACGCCCGTTCATCGTGTAGTCCATGAACAGCTCTCCGAGATGGGGCAGGAAGTTCTCGCCCAGGGAGATGTCGATGAACATGCCCTTGCCGGTCCTTTCTCGGTGGTGAAGGGCGATAGTGGCCGCCATCGCTGCGGTGACCCCTGTGCTGGCGTCCGCGGGGACAGTCAGGGGCACGCCCTCCGGGCCCATGTCGGGATAGCCCATAACGGAGGCGTGCCCGTAAGCGGCCTCGAAGGAGGTGCCGATGCCCCTGTATGTAGACCAGGGGCCCGTCTGCCCGAAGCCGTTGATTGATATCATTATCAGCCTGGGGTTCCACTGGCTGATTACGTCATAGGTGAAACCAAGCCGCGCTATGGAGCCCACCGCGTTGTTCTCGATGAACATGTCGCTGATGTCCACCAGACGGCGGAAGATGTCCTGACCCTCTGGCGTTCGCAGGTCGACTGTGATGCCGTGCTTGTTGCGGCCGTGGGCGTTGAATCCGGCGTACCTGTTCCACGGCCTCTCGCCCGGGTCCTTGTCCGGGTACATGGACATGGGCGCGTTGGCCTCGGCCTCCCTGTTGGGCCGCGCGAACTGGCCCCGGCTGGTGGCGGAGAGCTGCTGCAGGGTTTCGACCCTGATCACCTGCGCTCCCATGTCTCCAAGGAACATGGTTCCGTATGGCCCCGCCAGCACCACCGTCATGTCTATGATCCGGACGTTCTCCAGGGGGAGCTTGGCGCCGGCAGGACGTTCTGAGCTTGCAGAAGCGCGGGCCGACACCGCTTGACGCCCGTGGTCAAGCTCTTCCAGGACTTCCTTGTTGTGCTGACCCAGAAGGGGCGCGGGCCTGCGTATCCGCCACCACTTGCCCTCTGTGAAGACCGGCGCTCCTGGGTATCGGAACTTCCCGGCCTCCGGGTGGTCGATCTCCGTGAAGTAGCCGCGGGAGTCAAGCTGTGGGTTGTTGTCCACCACCTCGTCTATGGTGTTGTAGGGAGTGCACAGCAGCTCGTTGGCCTGGCACTCCTGCACCACTTGCTCCTTGGTGCGCTGCATGAGCCAAGGCAGCCAGATGGCGCTCTCGAACTCCTCTCTGAAATCGGGGTCCTGCGCTCCCCTGGCGACGCCGTAACGCGGGTGTTCCACCAGCTCCGGCTTGCCCACGGAGGCGGCGACGCGCGGGAACCGCTGTCCGCCGCCGGCCACGGAGATATACCCGTCCTTGCAGGGATACACGCCGGTGGGATAGCCCGCAATGCCGGTCCCCAGACGCCGGCCGCGCATTCCGTTGTACTGGTACCCTATCAGGCTCATCATGCGCCCGTTTATTGAGGCCATCTGGGTGTCGAAAATGGATATATCCACGCGCTGACTGCCCATGCCCTCGTACCGCTGTGCGTACCAGGCGAACATGGTGGCCATCGCCGCGTTGTTACCGGCCTGGTACTGGACGTGGTTGCCTCCCAGCTTCAGGGGATGCCGGTCCGGCAGTCCTACACGGGTCATGCTGTTGCCCATGCCGAACAGCGTAAGCTCCGATGCCTTGTAGTCCCGGTACGGGCCGGTCTGCCCGAAGTTGGACACGGAGGTCATAACCAGGTTGGGGTTGATGTCCTTCAGGGTATCGTAGTCCAGGCCAAGGCTGGCCATGACGCCCGGGCGGAAGCTCTCCACCAGGATGTCGGCATCCTTCATCAGCTTCTTGAGGGCTTCTACGCCATCGTCTGACTTGAGGTCCAGGGTGATGCCGCGCTTGTTGGTGTTGAGGAAGAGGAAGATGCCGCTCTTCTCCGGGTGCGGGACGTCGTCTGGGAATGGGCCGAGGGAGCGTGTATAGTCGCCGGAGCCGGGTTTCTCCACCTTGACGACGTCGGCTCCGTAGTCGGCGAGGAGCTTGGTGCAGTACGGCCCCGCAATGCCGTGGGTCAGGTCTATTACCCGTAGGTCCGAGAGAGGCTGTTCTTCCATGACGTACCCTCCTGCCGGTCAGGACTTGATCTCACAGATCACCGCGTCGGTATCAGATTTGCCTAGAAAAGCGCAATGGGATTTACCGGGGAGCCGGTCCCGTAGCGGATGCGCAGGGGAGCGATGGTGAGCAGGAACTCCCAACGTCCACGTTCGGCGCACGCCGTAGCAAGCTCCTCCAGGTTGCAGTTGTCGATGAGCCAAAGCCCCATGTGCGGGATGCCTATCTGGTGAATGGGCTGCCTCAGGTTTGGGTAGCCGCTGGGGCCGGCGTCACTCACGGTGTCGCCTCCGAGGGCTGCCACGCCCCGCTCTCTGAGCCAGGGCAGGCAGGAGCCGTTCAACCCCGGCCAGCCGTCGGCCAGTAGCCTGGGGCCTTCTTCATTGCGGCGTCGGTAGTGTCCGGTGCGGACGAGGAGTATGTCTCCCTCCCTTACGCGGACGCCCTGCGCCTCCTCCATTGCGTCCAGCTCAGAGGGCAGGACGGTCTCTCCAAGGTCCATCCACTTGACGCCTCGATGGCGAGGCGCGTCCAGCAGCACGCCGCGGCTGACCACGCCGTCCTGCAGCAGCTCAATGGACTCCGCCGTAGCACCCTCGCCGGTGGTCACCAGCGCCGAGGACTGACCGTTGTACATCTGGCCGTTCCAGAATATGTGGCAGAGGGAGTCCAAGTGCGTGATGCTGTACCCGTGGAACGCCATGCCGATGAAGTCGCCGCTGCCCTGCGAAGCCGGCGGGAAGGTCTCCGGCTGGTTGACGTACCCCTCGCCGGAGCGGGTCATATAGTGAATGGCTACGGAGTTTGAGTCTGGGGTGTGATCGTAGGTGATGGTCCGGGCGCACGACACCGGCACGCCGTCCCTCACCAGTGCCGCCGCCTGCCTGCGCTGCTCCGGCCCTATGTGGTTCATAGTGCCCAGCTGATCGTCCGGGCCCCAACGCCCCCAGTTGCTCAGCGTCTGTACGTACTCAAAGACCTCCGCCTCAGAGGGTACTTGCGTCTGGGTCATGTTGCTTCCTCCTTGTCATCCCGTCTTGGTTCAGGAGCAGTGGCTATGGGACCGGGACCTCGGCCTTGGACAACTTCTCCAGGAATGGCAGGTAGATGGCCGCCCTTCGTTCATGCCCAATATCCACGAACCCGTCCGGGTCCTGCTGTCTCAGGCTCTCCGCCTCCTCAGGCGAGAAGACGGGCGGGTGCAGCTCCGAGTAGGGCAATATCCTGTGCAGGTTCTCCCCAACTGCTCTGGGGTGAACCTCGTCGTTGCCGGGTATTATCACCATAGGTACTTGGATTCTCCTTAGCTCCTCCTCAGTCGCGCCGATTACGGGCTTGTCGGCTGTGAAGAAGGTTCGCCATCTCCGCATGGTGGTGATGAACTCCTGTACGTCCATCCCAAGCAACCTGTCGCGGTTGGAGGGGTTCTCCGCGATCCGCTCAGCGAAGAAGTCGCTCTCGACCACTCCCTTCATCCCGTCGCGCTCTGCCGCTTCTATGAACTGCTCGTAGTAGTTGTAGCCCAGCCGCTCGGCGGCCACCGCGCCTCCCGTAACGTGCCAGAGGAGAAGCCCCTTGACCGCCTCCGGATGGCGCAGGGCCAGCAGCAGCGCGACCCGGCACCCGGCCGAGCCGCCGCCCACGTAAGCAGGATAGGCGTCAATCCTCCTGAGTAGCTCGTTCAGGTCATCCGCCCATATCTCCTGCTCGGACGGTTCGCCGCCGATTACAACGTCGGATGCGCCGCAGTTGCGCCGGTCGTGTATGATGACCCGATAGTGGGGCGCGAGACGCTCCGCAAGCCCTCTGACCGCCTCCATGCCGCTCCTGCCCCCCGGCATGAGAGTGACCGGAGCGCCGCTGCCCATCTCCTCGTACTTGATGCTGACGCCGTCGATTAGAATGGTAGGCATAACATCCTCCTGGAAACGACTTGTGGATTCAACATATGGTGGAGGTACGATAGCAGTATATTTCCAGCCACTTGCTGCGGTCAATACGACATTGGTGTGCTTGCTCAGGGCGCGCTGGACAAGTACAATTCTATTTGGAGAGACCTTTGATACGCGGGAGCGATATGGAGAATCGGAACGAATATAAGAAGCTGTATACACATTTGTGTGGCCTTCAGGTCAAAGAATGGGAAACCACCTTTGGCGAAATAGAATCGATAATCGGATTCAGGTTGCCGGAGTGGGCGCGTCGAGACCGGGGATGGTGGGCAAACAAGAGACCCGTCAACGGCCTCTTGATAACTCCACTCTGGATTGAAGCCGGGTGGAAGACGGCGGAGGTGGATATGGGCTCTGAGACGCTGGTGTTTGTGAAGCTGAATGGGCCGGAGGATATACCTAAGTTCAACCTGGACGAGATATGGCCGCCAATTGATGTGGGGCCTTGGCCGGAGGGTCTGGTTCTAACTCGTGATATTGCGTACACAGATTAGAGTGTTCGGTGTTTGTAGATGCTAACGTGCTTGTCAACGTACGTGTAGTTAGCGCCCCAGACCACAATTCTGCAGTCGCTAGACTGAATCGCGCTCTTGATGGGGGTGAAATCCCCAGCGTCAGCCGACAGATTCTGCGCGAGTATTTGGCTACCCTAACCAGACCGCAGACTTGGCGCATGGCCGTTTCTCGCGGAGAAGCTCTCGATGACGTGGATAGAATGTCGCGGGCTTTCCAGATACTTGAAGACGGCCCCGCCGTGACCGAGACGCTCGTCAGGCTATGTCGTGAAGTTCTCGTAGGAGGTCGTCAGATTCACGATGCCAATATCGTTGCAACGATGCTGGCCCACGGGGAGCGCAGGCTGCTAACCTTCAACACCGCGGATTTCCGCCGTTTTGGAGACCGCATTGATCTGGTTTGAGATTACAAGAACAGGTTTGACCACTTCGGAACGGAGGCGCATTATGCCGGACCTTGATGACCTGCTCGCACAGTTGGACCGCAGCGCGGACGAGATACTGTCCGTTCATCGTGATCTGGTGAGTATCCCTTCAGTGAACACGGGGTTCATGCCCACCGGCAACGAGACCCCGGTGTGCGAGTACGCTCGTGATCTGCTAGCGCGGGACGGCATTTCTGCCGAGATACTGGAGTCGGCCCCGGGCCGCGGAAACCTGCTCTCAGGGCTGGAGGGCGCATCCGGCAAGCCTGGCCTGATGTTCATGTCCCACACCGATGTTGTGCCCGTGGGGGACGAGAGCAAGTGGCGCTTTCCGCCCTTCAACCCAACTCTGTCGGACAACCGCGTCTATGGGCGGGGCGCATCCGACTGCAAGGGACTGCTCACCGCCCAGCTGATGGCGATGCTTCTGCTGAAGCGCAACGGCGTGGCTCTTCATGATAGCCTCATCCTGGCCGCAGGCGCAGACGAGGAGCACGGCGGACGGTACGGGTTCGGGTGGCTCGCGCAGAACCACCCTGAGAGGATAACAGCGCCTTTTGCGGTAAACGAGGGTGGGGGAGTTCCCATCAGGGTGGGCGAGGGTTTCGTCTACGCTCTGGGTGTGGGGGAGAAGGGTCGTCTGCAGATAGAGATCGATATCAAGGGGGCCAGCGCTCACGCGTCCATACCCTGGCGCGGGGACAACGCTCTATACCCGTTGGCGCAGGTGCTGACTCGCATACAGGAGTACGAGGCGGAGCGCGACACCTCGACGGAGCTGTTCAACCATCTCTCCACCCTGGCCGTCGAACACAGGGCGTCACCCGATAACGTCGATGCAATAATCGCTGAGCTGGAGGCCGACAACCCGCCGCTTGCCTCCGTGCTGCGCGCGCTGTCCCGCATGACTGTTACGCCTACGATGGTGCAGGGCGGCGTCAAGTCCAACAGCGTGCCGGAGTCCATCCGCCTGACCTGCGACGTGAGAACGCTGCCGCACCAGACCGACGACTACCTGCGTCAGGAGCTTGACCGGGCGCTGGAGGGGATTCCCGGCGTGGAGTACGAGATAGACTACATGGCCGTTCCCAACTCGTCGCCCTTTGAGACGCCCTTTGCCCAGCGCCTCAGGACCGCCACCGCCCGCGCCCTGGGCATGGACAACGTTCAGATGGTCCCATCCATCAGCACCGGCTTCACCGATTCCAGGTTTACCAGGCCACTGGGCGTGGTGACGTATGGCTTCACGGCCTCTCATCCGGACGACGATCCCGCTCTAACCAACGCCCACGGCACCGACGAGTCCATAGGCATTGCCAGCCTGATGAACAGCGCTAGGACCATGCTGGCTCTTGCTTACGACATGCTGGCCGCGCGGTGACCTACGGCCCTTGGCCGCGCAGAGCCGACCTTAGAGAGCGCCACGATCGGTTCAGCGCGTTCAGCCTCTCCCCGGAGGCGTCCATCCGGCCGTACCGTTCCTCAATGTATGCCTCCGTGATGGCCTGAATCGCCTCGTCCTCTGATTCGATCCTTGTCTCCAGCCTGCCCTTGTACTCGCTGGGCGTCTCCGACTGATTGCGCGGAACTCCCGACCGGCGCGCCTCCCACAGCAACCCGCGGTATATGTCCCGGACGGTGAACAAGGCGCCCGCGTCCGTCTCTCTCGCTATCGAGAGTGGGGGAGAGGCGGAGGTCGGGGCCACCGGCCTCTTTCTCCTGAACCGTCCCAGCAGCCTGGACAGGAAGGAGCGGAGGTCTGTCTTAAAACCGTTCCAGGACCACAGCGACTCGCTCACCTCTTCGATTTCCTCTTCTCGCCGCCTGCCTCTGCTGTAGCGGAGCAGGGCGCGGGCCAGGATGAACACAACCAGAGCCACCAACAAGGCAACCAGTCCCCACTTCAGTACCAGCGCCACCTCGGGCGGAAAGCTGTGCGTACCCTGGCCCTCCACAACCCTCTGCATCTCTGCCGGGCCCTGAATGCTCAGAGGTTGCGGAGGCTGGCCTCTGGGGAGGAGGCTTGCCAGGAAACGGAGTACGTATATCAGAACGGAGGCTATCACTCCCAGGGGAAAGGCGACCACGTATATTAACACGGTGAGCAGCCAGTCACCCAGCACTCTTAGCGGGTGGAGCAGCGCCGTTGCCAGGTTGAAGGAGAAGGCGCCGGCGACCACCAGGGAGACGGCTACGATGGCGAAGACCATTCCCAGAAGCATGGAGAACCACCGCCTGCTCACCGCGCCGGACGCCTCGTCCCGGCGCAGCATCTCATCCCATATTGTCTTCAGGTTGACCAGGCCAATAGAGAGCAGTCCGATGAACAGGAATCCAACGACGTAGAACCCCGTTGACTCCAGCGAGCGTCGCGTTTCGTCGGCTTCGGAGATCAGGGCCATGAACGCCAGTAACAAGACAAGGGCGGTAAGCCCAAACAGGAACCTGCGGTATACGGCTTCAAAGGAGGGCGTCTCCATACCGATGGATATGCCGCGCCACAGCAGGTACACTCCAAAAGCCAGTGCGCCGATAATGATAGCCCGCTGTTCGACGGCGTATTCCCACCACCCAAAGTCCCAGAGCGCATGGCCTCCGCCCAGATTCAGCCGCACTATAAGTCCCAGTTGGAGGAGAAGGACAGGGAGCACAACCGAAAGCGTCCGGGCCGGCGCCCAATGCCGGGCCAACGCGGCGCGGGACATCAGCATGGCCGTAGCGGGCAGGAAGACTGCGCTAGCCAGGTTCAGGGGCGGCGCGGGCCAGCTCAGGACATGCCAGTCCCCTATCAAGACGAACCAGGGATACGCCCACAGCGCCTCCATGAGCACTGCCAGTGGAGGGATGGAGCGCGCAGCATCCAACCGCAGGACTCCCTTGAGCCGGCTCAGCGGAGTCACTACACCACTCCGCTTTCCGACCGATCCAGTCGCACAGACTCCAGCTCCTGCGTGTAGACGTCGCCGGAGACGTGGTACACAGGCAGGCCGTTCAGGGCAAAGTCGACCTCACGATCTCCCACAATGATCAGCGCCACTCTGCGGCCGGCGCGCCGGAAGCGGTTGAGGGTCGCCAGCAGCGACTCGGTGGGCTCCGCTGTGATTATGGCCAAGGTGGCTGAGCCGGGCAGATTTCTGGCCTCACGGTTCAGCATCTGCTCCAGGGGCATGGCAGGCCATCCCTGGACCTGGGCCAGCGCCTCCAGCGTCCGCTGCAACTGGTCGGGGTGGTCGGAGGGCGGCAGCCTTATCGTGCCTCCGGAGTACAGGAATGGCTCGTTGGCGTACAACCCGAATCTGTAGCCCTGCCTCAGGGCGTGGTTGGCGATTGAGGCGGCAGTCATAACCGCCGTCTCCAGGAGGTGCTCCACCCGTCCCCAGATGCGCACTCCAACGGTGCGCACGTCGAGGAACAGCGCTAGGTCAACGGTAGTGGTTGGCTCAAAGACGCGGCTTTGCAGTCGTTGCAGGCGTGCGGTCGCCTTCCAGTGGATGCGTTTCAGAGGATCGCCTGGTACATACTCGCGAGTGGAGACCACCCGGACAGGGTCTTCGTGAAGGTGCCGTCTCACCCGCAGGTCTCCGAAGGGGTCCTTCGACGGGATGCCCAGGTCTTCCAGGGGAACAACTTTTGGGTACACCAGCAGGAAGTCCCTCTTGCCCTCCTCGATCTCCCGGCGGAAGAATCCGAAGAGGTCGCCGGATCGCACGGTGGCAGGCCCGAAGGCAAAGTACCCGCGTCTGAGGCACTGCATGGGATACCGACGCGTGAGGCGGTGGTACCACATCAGTGACAGGAAGCTGGAGAGGAAGGCGCGCCCGGACTTGTGCCCCGCTGTGGTGCGCGTAGTGAGGAAAGACAGGTCCTCCGGCACGTCGTCTTGAATGTGCACCCAGGGCATGGGAAGTATCTTGGCGTTGGAGATACGCATATCCAGTGTAACGGTCTCGCCGAAGAACACCTTGGTTTCGCTCAGGTGCCGGCTGTACTCAACTCGCTCCAGGGCGTAACGGGCCCACAGCCGGGCAACCATGGAGGCAATGAAGAAGAACATGGCTATCAGGAGGAGCAACGCGTGCTGGAGGGCCACCGCCGCTGCAAGTATGCCCAGTGTGATGAAAAGCCAGGCTTTGCCCAGCACCGCTAGACCCCGGAGTCCGTGTCTGCGGCCTCTTCCTCCTCCACGGGCACGGGTACAGAGTCCAGAACCTCGCACAGGATGTCTGAGGCGGTGTGGCCTCGAAGGTGGCTCTGGGTGTGTGTGATAATGCGGTGTTCCAGAACGTAGGGCGCAAGCTGTTTGACGTCGTCGGGTATCACGTACTCACGGCCCCGGATAGCGGCCAGGGCCTGGGCCGTGTGGAGCATCCCCAGCATCGCGCGCGGGCTCGCGCCCAACTCCACCTGGGGGTGCTCCCTGGTGGCGTGGACCAGCTTGATGATGTACTGTCGGACGTCGGCGTCCACCATCACTTCGCGGCAGGCTCGTTGCAGCTCCAGCAGCTGCTCCGCCGAGACCACCGATGTTAGCTCCACTATGGGATTGCCCTGGGCAAACCGCTCCATGATAAGCTCGTCCTCCGCTTCGTCCGGGTAGCCCATGCGCACCCGCATCAGGAACCGGTCGAGTTGGGCCTCCGGTAGGGGGAAGGTGCCCTCAAGCTCCACGGGGTTCTGGGTCGCCAGCACGAGGAAGGGTCGCACCAGCGGCCTGGTCTCCCCCTCCACCGTCACCTGCCGCTCCTCCATGGCCTCCAGGAAGGCCGATTGGGTTCGGGGCGTGGCTCTGTTGATCTCGTCTGCCAGGAGCACCTGGGCGAAGACTGGGCCGGAGCGGAACTCGAAGTCGTTGGTCTTCTGGTTGTAGATGTACGTTCCGGTCACGTCGGAAGGGAGAAGGTCGGGGGTGCACTGTATGCGATTGAAGGTGCAGCCCAGGGAGCGCGCTATCGACCTGGCAAGCATCGTCTTCCCGATTCCCGGCACGTCCTCAATGAGGATGTGTCCCTCGCACAGAATCGCCACCAGCGCCAGCTCCACCACGTCGGCCTTGCCCACAATGACCCGCGCTATGTTGTCGTGGATGTCGCGGGCCGCATCGGCTATTCTCTCGACTTTGGTCTCTGCCATCTAGCTGAACATCCCCATCTGCTAAGCGCCCTCCAGGACGTCCATGCCGATGTGCCCCTCGGCCTCCAGACGCGCGTACTCCTCATCCGAGACGCCGAGCACCTCTTTGTAGACGTGGGGGTTGTGCTCCCCTAGGAGAGGCGGCGCTTTGCGGAGCTTGTTGGGCGTCTTGGACATGCTCCAGAGTGGGCCGTGGTACTTTATCGTGGGCATCTCGGCGTGGTCCAGCGGCTGGTAGTAGCCCCGGTCCACCATGTGGGGGTCTTCCAGGACCTCAAGCTCGTCCAGGATAGGGCCAGCGGGCACGCCGCGGGCCTGTAGCCTGTTGAACACCTCGCGATGGTTCTGCTGAAGCGTCCACTCGATGATGATGGGGTCAAGCTCGTCCTGGTTCTTCCACCGCGCGTCCGTGTCGCTGAAGCGCGGGTCTGCAGCCAGCTCAAGGTTGCCCATCACCTCGCACAGTCCCTGCCACTCCTCGTCGCTGCCCACCGCCAGGGTAATCCACTTGTCCTCTCCGCGGCAGGGGTACACCCCGTGGGGCGCCATCCACCGGTCCTTGTTGCCCATGCTCTCGCGGACGCGCCCGTTCATCGTGTAGTCCATAATCGATTCCGCCATGAACGGGATGAAGTTCTCTGCAAGAGGCATCTCCACCAGCTGACCCTTGCCCGTGCGCTTGCGATGCCACAGCGCGGTGAACACCGCGAAGCATCCCGCCGCTCCTGCCGCCGCGTCCGCGGCGACGGTCTCCCCGCGACGGGACGGCTCTTCGTCCGGGTAACCCCTCGTGTGGGAGTGCCCCGATACCCCGTCCACGTGCATCCCCAGGCACCGGAAGTTTGTGTAAGGCCCCGACAGCCCGAAGGCGGGCATCCGCACCATTATGATCTGCGGGTTCCACTCCCGCAGCCAATCGTATGTGATCTTCAGCTTGTCCATTGTCTCCGGCACGTTGTTCTCTATGAACACGTCCGACTTCGCTATCAGATTCCCCAGGATCTCCAAGCCCTCCGGCCTCAGCAGGTCAACGGTCATACTAAGCTTGTTCCGACCCGTGGACGTCATGCTTGTCGACCGGTTCCAGGGGCGAGGCCCAGGGTCCCAGTTGGGGAAGACCATCCCGGCCCCGGTCCCGGACGCCTTGGCCTGCTCGACCAGCTCCTTGGGCACCTTCGCGTACTGGCCCCGAGTGCTCAGTACCATTCCCTGGATGGTCTCCAGGCGGATGAGCTCGGCCCCCCAGTCGGCCAGATGCATGGTAGCATAAGGGCCGGCGAAGATGTGGGTCAGCTCCACAATCCTTACTCCCTCCAGAGGCAGCTTGCTCATTTAGATCTCCTCAGGGGCCTTGAGGCCCGTTAGATTACGCCCACTCCACGCAGTCGCGCCAGGTCCTGGCTTTCGTAGCCCAGAGCCTCGCCGAAAACCTCTTCGTTGTGCTCTCCAAGCTGCGGCGCGGCTCGTCGTAGCTGCCAGGGAGACTCGCCCATGATGATGGGTCGGCCGGGGTAAGTGTACCTTCCGGCGACGGGATGGTCTATGTCGACCCACATACCGCGGTCCCGGAAATGGTTGTCGGCCATGAGAGCCTCAGAGGTGTAGATAGGCCCGGACAGCACGTGGGCTTTCTGGGCCGTGGACCAGACCTCCTGCATGGTGTGCTGCATGAGCCAGGGCATGAGCACCTCACGGTTGAAGTCCTCCGAGTTCTCCGGGTTGAGCCGCGCCTCCGGGGTTGCGAAGCGCGGGTCTTCAATAAGCTCCGGCCTGCCTATCATCTCCAGCGCCCTTGGGAAGCGGCTCCCTCCGCCAGTGACGTTGACGTAGCCGTCCTTGCAGGGGAACGTACCAGACGCCATTGTGGCTCCCGGCGCTCGGCGAGGGAACACCTGGTTCACGAACTGGGCGGTGATAAGCTGGGGCGCTCTGCGGTCTTGGGAGCCGGCCTGGGTCTCAACTATAGCGACATCGACGTGCTCACCCTCGCCGCGCGCCTCGCGTGTGAAGAGGGCGGCCATAGTCGCCGCGGCCCCTATGAGGCCCGACTGTCTCAGCGCGACGTGGCTGCCGTACTTGACGGGCTCGCGCTCCGGCAGCCCCAGACTTCGCAGGTTGCCGCCCATGCCGTGAAGCACGATCTCGCTGGCCTTGTAGTCCCGATAAGGCCCCGTCTGCCCGAAGTTGGAGAGGGAGACCAGGATCACCTGCGGGTTGATCTGCTCCAGGTCCTCGTAGGCCAGGCCGAGGGACGGCAGCACCCGCGGGGCGAAATTTTCCACCACAACGTCCACCTGTTTGACAAGCTCCATGAGCATACGCTTGCCAGTCGCGCTCTTCAGGTTGAGGGTCACGCCGCGCTTGTTGGTGTTGAGGTGCAGGAATAGGCCGCTCTTCTCCGGATGAGGAACGTCGTCCGGGAATGGGCCCATGCGCCGGGTGACGTCGCCGCCGTTGGGCCGCTCCACCTTGATGACGTCGGCTCCGTAGTCGGCCAGCATCTTGGTGCAGAATGGACCGGCGACGTGCCGAGTCAGGTCCAGGATACGCACATCGGAAAGCGCCATGTCCGACATCAGGCCACCTCCGGCTGCCCTAGCGTGTATTTGCGGATGGGGCTGGGAATAGTGCGCCCATTATAGCACGGCTGCGGGGAAAGAGGTTGCCTGACGCTGTCCATTCCGGCTTGTGAGTAGTGTCTCAGCTCAGACTTGCTTCCATCTTAGGTATATTCAGCCAAGCTATAGCATAAGAGAAGGCCCATGTACGGGGGTCTTCTCTTAGTTGGAAGCATGGCGCTAAATATGTAGAGAAATCAAAAGGCGAAGGTGACTCTAGCACCCGGCCCATCGTATATCAGTATCATATCACTTAGGATGTCCCTGCCAATGAGGGCGATGTAGTCCTGACCTTGTAGCTGCACACCTGCGACAAAGGACGGGTCCAAGTCTGGTAACGGATAACCTGGAAAGTACAACGCACAAGTATATATGCTAGCCTCACCAAGACCCGATGGCGTTGACATGCCAATCCTTTCAACCGGCAATAGGCCGAGGCTAGTTAAAACACCCTCGTCTACACACGTTCTGGACGCGCCTGTGTCGAAGAGCGCAAATCCATCTATGGGCGCTGGTATTTCCTGTCCCTGCTCAGCATATGTCGAGGCCAACTTTTCCGTTATGCCAATCTGCACTGGTAGGCGAGGCCCCACGTTGGCCAAGTGCTCCGGATTGGAAGTGCGAGTACCTTCCGAACTATCCCGGTGAACAAAGTTGCGATGGAAGATTGGCACTTACAGCACTCCCAAAAACAGGGCTGGTACGGACTCAACGGCATCGTCCACAACGATGTGTTTGATGAGAAACGAGACATTCCCGAATCTCTCAATACCATTGATATAGGCGCTCTCTTGGGAATCCCAAATACCAACCAGTTCCGAGCCATAAATCAGCGCGAATTTACCCTCGTAGTGTTTCAGAAGTTCGTCCTTGACGCCAGCAAAGTATTCATACTCTTTTGCCAATACCATAACTTTCACTCTCCTTATTGGAAAGTAGTGCAACACTAGCATTCTATCATTCTATCATTATAGTCAATTGATTCACGTCTCTATTTCCCTGATAGAACGTGCTTATCTCCTACCAGCAAGCCCATCTGCAAGTAATCCCTTCTACCTTACTATACCATCCTCATTCGAACCGGAGTACTGCTCCACCCTGCGTAAGCCTTGACAATCCCCTGTAGAGGGGTACATTGTTCTTGGCGCTTCACAAGAGGTAGGACTTTAGACCGACTGCACAAAGGGACACCTTGAACACACCGCCAACCTTTGAAGAGGAGACAGCGCTGCTGGCCTTGGGCCACCGCGCAGTCGCAGGCGTGGACGAGGCGGGCCGCGGGCCGCTGGCGGGGCCGGTGGTCGCCGGGGCCGCCGTGCTTCCCCCGGACTATCGCGCTCCCTGGCTGACCGGCGTGCGGGACAGCAAGCAGCTAACCCCCAAGCGTAGAGAGACCCTGTTTCATCACATCCGGGAGTCGGGCATTGCCTGGTCGTCCGGCGTCGTTTCACCGGAGGACGTGGACTCTCTGGGCATAGTGGCCGCCACCAAAGAGGCCATGCTGAGGGCGATACGCGGACTGCCCGTCGAGCCCGGCTTCCTCCTCATCGACGCCGTACCGCTCCCGGAGAGCGGTGTCCCGTACAAGGCCATCATCAAGGGAGACAGCAAGTGCCTGTCGATAGCAACAGCGTCGATAATCGCCAAGGTCACGCGGGACGGGCTGATGACGAAGGAGGATGCGAAGCACCCGGGCTACGGCTTCGCCAAGCACAAGGGGTATCCCACCAGGGAGCACCTGGAGCGACTCCGCAGCCTGGGCCCCTGTCCGATTCATCGGCGCTCCTTTGCGCCCGTGCGGGCCGTCGCGGACGGACTTTATGCCTGATGGCGGTCGCCGTATAAGGCTGGGCCAGGCGGGGGAGAGGGCCGCCAGGGGCTACATTGAGAGCAAAGGCTACGCCATCCTGGACACCAATTTCCGCTGTCCATACGGCGAGGTGGACATCATCGCTCAGGAGGGAGACTGCCTGGTGTTCCTTGAGGTGCGCACTCGCCGGAGCAGCAGCTTCGGGTCTCCGGAGGAGTCGATAACGCCGGACAAGGAGAGGAAGCTCATTGCCACCGCCGAGACGTACATCCAGTCGAGGACGGGTCTGCCGGAGCAGTGGCGCATCGACCTCGTGGCGGTGGACGTGGACCGGCAGGGGCGCATCACGCGCATAGAGCGTACGGAGAACGCGGTTACATATAATCACTAATATCTTATAGGTGGCGGAAAGTAGCGATATAGGAACAGGCTATGACATACCAATCTGTTGACGCTCTTCAGAGGACCCTCGCCGATTCTGTTTTTAATTACGCCTCAGATCGTAAGAAAGCTGCTGGACGAGCGTTGGGTACACTTGTAGAGATCGTTACCTTCTATACACTTCTTTCCTGGGATCTTCGCGATCATATCGTGATTGAGCGGTCTATTTCCGAGTTCGCTAACCCTGACATTCTACATAATGTCGAGTTCTCACTTCATCCAGTCCGTGCCCGGCACTCGGTTGATATCGATAAATTCACTCCACCTCTCACACCGACTAAGATGAGAAAGTACCTACCTTGGTTAGAAGAGATGACATTGAAATCGACGCAAGTTTTGAGCAGAGATGACTCCAAGCGGAATGCGTGTGTGATTGCTGACGACGGTGCAGGTCCGGTGGTCGCAAATGTAGACGGTCTCTCTGAGATGAGTTGTAATTTGAGTGTATGTGAGTTGTTACCTGATCCGTTCGCGATATTTGAATGCAAACGTGTAGGAGTTGAGGAAGGTATGCGCAAAGGCCCACAAACTATTGAGAAAGCAAAACAAGGCGCATATGTTGCCCGCGCCGTCTCTGCCCTCCAAAAAGTGCGCTTACGAAATGGGCAGTTCCGGGGCGTGATAGAGCGGCGTGATGGTACTTTTAGCTTAGGCTCTTATACAGGACTACTAAGGGAATTGGTTGATTCCTCGCCAGCTTCGGACTTACGGGGATTCATCCTCACTGTTGGCGTGGTTAGTAACCACGGGAATTGGTTTACCTCGTACAATCCAAATAAGGAGCTTCGTGTGCTGGCCCAGTCTTACGATTGGCTAATCTTCCTCACGGATGCAGGGCTGTCCCAATTTATTGAGAGGTTGCTACTAAACCCGACGCCGGAGTTAGAGCCTGCTCGGGAGGCTTTTCTCGCTAGCTATTCTGGTAATCCAGGCGCCAACAGGTTCACTAAAGTTCGAATCGGCATTGATGCTGATGAAGCTCTCCGCAGCTATTTTGCAACTCACGAGGCTGAGGTTGAGACTTGGTTCAATGTGGTTTCACCAAGGGATAGTGATCTCACAAACCTACGTTCGGATCTTGGTAAGCTGGCCTCTAAGAACTGGTTGGAGGTATTATAGACGTATGACTGCTGGACGCAAGAACGCAGCGTCGCTAAGCCAGGACTGGTGTACGCCACCAAAGTACGTGCGTGCTATTCGCAGGTTTTTCTCAGGTACAATTGCACTTGATCCGTGTTCCAATGAGTATTCACTTGTGGGAGCAGGCGTTGAGTATAAACTACCTGATGTAGATGGTCTGGCAGTTCCGTGGAATTATAGTACGGTGTTCGTGAATCCGCCATATGGTGCAGACCGTGAAAGAGGGACAACAATCAGTGATTGGCTTTATAAATGCGCAGAGGCGCATTCTAAGTTTGGGGCTGAGGTTTTAGCCCTCGTTCCAGTTGCTACGAATACTCGCCATTGGAAACGTTACATTTGGGGCGCAGCTACAGCGGTGGCCTTTCTTTACGATACGCGCCTAAGGTTTCTTGTGGATGGTCGAGACAGCGGCAAGGGAGCTCCAATGTCTTGTGCAATGGCATATTGGGGTCTGCATTACGAACGCTTTGAGAGTGTTTTCCTAAGATTTGGGGCAGTGGTGGATGTTCGCCATCTGCGTGACAAGGACATTGGAGTGGGCGAGCATCCGAGTTTATTTGAGAAAGAAGACAGCCGAACGTCGGCTGTAGTCACATCTCAAAACTGAATTCTTCGGGGATTCTCCCTCTGCCCCGAATTCAACAAATCGTCAGCTAACCGCTATGAGAATCTGGTTTTGCGAGAGTGGTGACTCGTGACATGGTTCATCCCTGCCGTTGGAGACCCACGGGATTGACCCGCATCGAAAGGCCAGCTTATGATTCCTCCATCCCGGACTGTCGTTGGGACTACCATCGATGAGCCCGGTGAGTCGGTAGCTTTCGAGGAGGTTCAGGGTGACAAAGTTCATCGTGCTGGCTGCCATGAAGGGGGAGTTCCTCTCCCACGGGGGCAACGTATATGAGAACTTCCAGATGATGGGCTACGTGGAATCGAGCGGGCCGTTCGACGCCGTGAAGTCCTTCTTCGACGAACCTCACTTCCCCATCGACTGGCGAGATGTCAGATACATGTGGGCGGAGCCTCTGCAGGATGACGAAAGCACCGGACACTACGGGGACTTTGACCGGATATTCATTGAGGACCTGACGCGCTCCTTCAGACACGCTGCGGGATTGGACCAGCTGGAGCGAGGAGGCAGTGGATAGGCCGACACTAGCCGGCACACCGCAAGGGCTATAGCTGCATCAGGTGGCGGTGTTCCGGGTGACTGTTGGCGAAGATAGCGAGTCGACTTCGTTAGTGTGGACAGAATACCACACTGTATGATGAATAGCCGTACAGCGCTGAGTGAGGACTTGCAGTTGCCATGCCGGATCAATACTATCCAATAATACCTATCGAAATACAACCCGGAGAGATGGAAGGTAGAGGTACTAGGCGCAAGTTGTGGGTAGTCCGACAGGACAACCTGGCCGAGTGGCTGCTCAAATTTCCCAGGCCAGGCACCGGCGAACACTGGGCAGAAAAACTTGCGGCAGAGATTGGACGGTTGATCAACGTCAACACTGCCCATGTCGAATTGGCAAGATCCGGAGTCGACTTGGCTACTATCTGCAGGTCGTTCTTATCGGATCTCGACGATTCGTATTACGATATAGATCCTGAGATCATGTGGTTCCACGGGTCCGAATTCTTGGACTTGGTGACCCCGGCCTATGATGTAAACCGCGTTTGGTTCAATCGTGCTCACAACATAAAGAACATAATCGCTGCTATCGTGGAAATTGCAGGTGTAGGCAGCACGAACCCAATGGCTGGCTGGGACACAATGATGGAGGATTTGGCATCGTACGCTTTGCTAGACGGTCTCGTTGGCAACACTGACAGACACCACGAAAACTGGATGGTGGCGTATGTTGAAAACGCTGGCGATATCCGCATACATGTTTCACCTTCGTTTGACCATGCCTCCTCTCTAGTGTCCTGTATCCGTAGTTCCTCGCATTATTCGAGGGCTTTCTGAAAGGACAGAGAATCGGATTCTTGCTCAAACCAGGGTAGTGGATCAGCATCGATCACCCCTTTATTTGCCAATGTACTTTGGTTACACCACACTAGGTCGTGAGCTACTTGATGAACATCGCGAGCGAATCCTATCCTCTAACGATGTCCTGAGTTATTTGGAGAAAGGACATGGTGGCGTATTCGTCGACGGCGTCCATGGACGCGCTCCATCACCACTTCGGCTGGCGCAATTGCTCTGTCGATGGAAGCCAAGACTAGCCATAACTTGGTTCGATCGACTAAACTCTGTACCAGACACAGAACTTCGATCTGTAATCGACCGAATCCCACCTGAATTCATGTCCGATATTGCCAAAGAATTTGCTTTCCAGGTGGTTGTAACAAGTAAAGTTGAACTGTTGCGGAGCATTAGATGAATATCCTGTATATAGCCTGGCAAGACCATCACAGTCGCAATTGGTTCCCGGTGGGACGGCTTGTCCGCCACAAAAGCAAGCCTGCTGAATACGAGTTTGCGTACGTCCAGGGAGCAAGACAAGCGAAGCAAGCGGCAGGATTCCTGATGATCCCTGGCTTCCCTAAACTGGACCGGCTGTACAGAGCGCATACGATTTTTCCAACGTTTCGCAATCGAGTGATGAACTTGAAACGTCCAGACCGGCCTGAGTACCTTTCTCAACTGGGTATCGACATCAATAACTGGGACGAAGTGACTGAACTTTCCGTGTCAGGTGGCCGTGTCCACTCAGATGGCTTTGAGGCATTCCCGGAGATTACGCCCGACGAGGTCGGTCATTTTGCAACGCGCTTCATTTTGCATGGCCTGCGTCACACGAATCATGACTCAATGCGACGAGCAGAATCACTTGAAGTAGGTGAATCGCTCGAACTTGCCTTCGAATTGAATAACCCAGTAGCCAAGCACGCAATTAGTGTGAAAACGCGTGACCAATACGTGCTGGGTTGGTTGCCACATTACCTCGTTTCTGGAATGCATCGGGATAATGCCTGGATGGTTACTGAAGTTGAGACCAAAGTGGCACAGGTCAACCATGATTCACCGTTGAGTCACCGTCTACTGGTTGACTTCAGCGGGAGGCTTCCAGAAGGATTCAACCCTATGCGAGATCTGCAGGAGTATCAACTAGTCGCCATTGAGGCCGGCAGGCCGCAAGGGCTATAACTGCCTCAGGGGGATGTGTTCTGGGTGACTGTTGGCGAAGTTCGTGAGCCGGCGCTCTTGAAACGCAGGAACAGGTATCCTATTGCGCCTGCCAGGAGAGAAGCGCCGAATACGCCGATCTTTGCCTGCTCCACAAGGGCAGGATCGTCAAAGGCGATTCCGGAGACAAAGATAGCGACTGTGAACCCCATTCCACACATGAATGCCACGCCCAGCACGTGACTCCAGGTGACGCCTGACGGCAGGCTGCCTATGCCCAGCCGGACAGCCAGCCAAGTCATGCCGAAGACGCCAAGGGCATTGCCCAGCAGAAGCGCCGTCGCTATGCCCAGGGTTACGCGACTAGCCATAGCCTCCGACAGGGTTTCCGATGTGAAGACAATGCCGGCGTTGGCTAACGCAAAGACCGGCAGAATGATAAAGCTGACCCACGGGTGAATGATCCCCTCGATGCGCTCCATAGGCCCCTCAGTGCCGCGACTGAGCCTCTCGATCTCCTCTGCTATCGCCTCCGCCTTCTCTTCGTCCTCGTCCTCCATCGCCAGGTTGAAGTCGCGAAGCAGGTCTTCCACGGCAGCGGCGTAATCCCTGCGGTGGATACGCGGTTCGGAGGGTACGACGGCAGCCACCAGGACCCCGGCCAGCGTGGCATGAATCCCTGACTTGAGGAAGAACTGCCAGATTACGAAGCACAGTATGAGATAGAATACGGGCGAACGTATTCCGATGCGAAGACACGCAGCAAGCGCGGCGAAACAGGCGACGCCCAGACCGAGGTCCGTCCAACTGATAGTCTCTACGTAGAAGATGGCTATAACAGCTATGGCTCCCAGGTCATCGAACACGGCCAAGCCCAAGAGGAACACTCTCAATTCAGGAGGCGCCCTGCTGCCCAACAGCGCAAGCACCCCGAGCGCGAAAGCAATGTCAGTTGCCATGGGGACGCCCCAGCCCACCGCACTCTCACCCGACGGGTTGAAGAGGAGGTAGATCAGAGCCGGCGCTGCCATGCCGCCGATTGCCGCTACCACAGGAAGCGACGCCTTCCTGAATGTCGACAGTTCCCCGTGGAGTAACTCCCGCTTAATCTCGAGCCCAACTACAAAGAAAAAGACGGCCATGAGGCCGTCATTCACCAGATGTTCAAGGTTTTCAGAGAGGGCAAAGATATTGACGTCGACTGATATAGTGGTGTGCCAGAAATCGACGTACCGGTCCGACCAGGGAGAGTTGGCCAAGCCTAGCGCGGCGCCTGTGGACAGCAACAGTATGATCGCGCCGATCTCCTCGGTGTGAATGAAGCTCTGAATGGGTACGCGTAGCGCTCTGATGAGATTAGACGATTCCCTGGACATGTGAACCTAAATTGAATTATTTGTCCTCAAACGGCCGCTTCTGTGCAGGTGAACAAGTAGTGGAGCAGACATATTGGGAACATTCTATCAACGATTAGCCCAGAGCGTCCAATGCAAGTTGGCCGCGGCAGTCGCTGAAATTCGGAAAGGCCGGGGGCCAGTCCATGTCGGGAAGAAGGAATCAAGGGGATCATGAGTGCTGTGTCGTCGGGCAGGGGAGAGGCCGAATGCAGCTAAATACGGCCAATTAGATTTCGTGGCCTTGAGCGGTCAGGACAAGCATCTCCAGGACCTCATAGCTGGAGATTGAACCGATGAACTTGTTCGTCTCCCTATCCACTACCGGGAGCACGGTCAACGAACTCTCCGTCATCCGCTGCAATGCATCCTCCACCGATTCGTTGGAGTTGGCGTGAGGTGTGGTCTGGCGCAGCACACTGCCAGTGACATGGTGTACCTACGCGGGCGCTTTCAACCGGCGTTGACACCCTTGGCGCGGGTCTAGCCGACCTTCAGGGCTGTCAGCTTGCTGTCGATGTTCTCCGCCTCCAACGTCAACCTCTCCCACTCCTCCCAGAGGGATTCCGCCTCCTCTTTGAGCACGCGGTACTCCTCTCCTGCGTGCGCAAAGTGAGCCGGGTTGTCAGACTGGTCAGGCTGCGAGAACATGGTCTCCAATTCCGTTATGCGGGCCTCGCGGTCCGACAGCGAAACGTCTATCTCCTCTATCCGCATCGCCAGCTTTCGGGCCTCTTTGCTAAGTGACCGGCTCTGGCTCTCCTCGGCGCTAAGCGGCCTTCCTGAGCGTCTCGTAACCTGGCCTCGTTCTGCAGTATCTCTGGAAATTCCATTGGCCCTTGCGCTTGCGTTGGGGCTACTCTTATCGGTCTCGGTCTGCTTTCGATAGAGATAGCTATCGTAGTCTCCGGGGAAAACCGCGGGCCGGCCGCCGTCTATCTCTACAATCTTGTTTGCAATCTGACGTATTAGAGTGCGGTCGTGGGTTATGAAACAGATGGTGCCGTGATAATCGCCAAGGGCGTCCGCGAGGATTTCCCTGGAATCGATGTCAAGGTGGTTGGTTGGCTCATCCATGAGGAGCAGGTTGCTGGGCTGGAGAAGCAGCTTGGCCAGGGCCACCCGGGCCTTTTCACCGCCGGACAGCACGGAGATAGGCTTGCGCACATCGTCGCCGCTGAACAGAAAGCCGCCGAGGGTGGTCCGCAGGTTCTGCTCCGACTCCTTTGGCGCGGACTGTTGCAACTCCTCAATGAGTGTATTGTTCGGGTTGAGGAGTTCAAGCACATGCTGCGCGTAATAGGTGGTGACGACGTTGTGGCCGGTCTTTCTTTCCCCCTCGTCAATCGGGAGGACGCTTGCAAGTATCTTCAACATCGTGGTTTTCCCGGCACCGTTCGGTCCAACTAATGCAACACGGTCGCCGCGCGAAAGCGTCAGGTCCATGCCTCGGTAGACCACGATGTCGCCGTAGGACTTGCTTACATTGGTCAGTGTTATGACCTCGGAACCGCTACGCGGGGGATCCGGGAACGAGTAGCGTACCTTCTTGGTGGCCCTTGGCAACTCGATGATCTGTATTTTCTCGATTTGCTTCAGACGGCTTTGCACCTGGCTGGCCTTCGTTGCTTTGGCGCGGAACTTTTCCACAAAGCGCATTTGCTTTTCTATCTCGCGAACCTGCCTGGCGGAGGCTGCCCGTTTGTTCTGAAGCGCGCTCTCGCGTGCAACGAGGTAATCGTCATAGTTGCCCGTGTGAAGCGCAACCTCATCCGGCTCGATGGCAAGGACCTTGGTTGCGGTCTGGTTCAGAAAAGCGCGATCGTGAGATGTTACGAGCACGCCGCCTTGGAAAGAGGCCAGGTATTTCTCAAACCACAGGTTTGCATCAAGGTCAAGGTGGTTGGTTGGCTCGTCAAGGAGCAGGATATTGGGGTTCTTGAACAGAATCCTGGCCAGGCTAGCCCGCATGACCCATCCACCGCTGAACTCACTCATTGGCCGGAGAAAGTCGCCCTGCTTGAAGCCAAGGCCTGAGAGAATCGCCTTGGCCTCGTGCTCGCGGTCGTCTCCGCCGGCGGCCTCCAAAGCCACGTCAAGCTTGCTGAGGCGGTTCAGCAGATAGCCTTGGCGCACCGGATCGGTCTCCGATGACAGCGCTTCTCGTGCGGAGGAAATCTCATCGACGAGGGAGTTCACTTCGGAGTGGGCGCTCAACACCTCTTCAAGCAGAGGCTTGCCGGTAAACGACGATGGTTCCTGCTTGAGATAGCCCATAGTAACGTTGCGCTGCCTGGATATGCTCCCCGTTTCCGGGGCAGTCTCGCCTGCCAGGATATCCATGAGCGTGGTCTTCCCGGAGCCGTTTGGGCCCACCAGTGCAATACGGTCCCCGGCGGCTACGTTCAATGTGAGCCCGCTGAACAGGGTCCTGCTTGAGTAGACCTTGCTGATGTCGGATGCAAATAGCATATCGTTTTACCCGGACTATCATACCATCCGCAGGACGTGCGTACAGAGAAGAGGTGGGTATTCTCGGTGTGTGTTGGTGTTAGATTAGACCAAGCCTCAGGCACACTAGAGCGATCGACCCACACAGCATTGCCAGACTTTTGCCAGTCCAGCGAAATTGACTACCCTTTCCCGCTCATGGTGAGTGTGCCAACTATATGGGCGGTGTAACGCGCCATGACCAACACAGGTTGGGAATACCCACATTGTTTGGGCTGAAACTTGGAGAATTTGCCCAGATGAGGAGCGGTTCAGCGCATTATGCTTCCTGTAGCAACATAGTGTTCAAATGCTTGTTTTACCATTCTATGTCTTTCTCGAACGGCGACTTTGGTGTCCGCGGCCTGATTTATTCTGCTCTGATATGAGAGGAGGAACCGGTTCGTAGCGTCGAGACCTGCTCTCGCTTCATCACGGACTGCTTCAAGAAATCGCGGATAAAAATTCTTGATTGTTTTTTCATTTCCGTGCAATTCCCCTTGCTCCGACAGTTCTTCAACCCACAAGAATATGGACACCACGGACGCACGATTTGTTATTTGGGCGGCCGACAATCCAAAGATAGTGTCAAGGTTCTCCAAGTTTTTGTTTATTCCGATGGCCTCAGTGCCATTGAGATCGAAGTCTGCTCTGGATCTATATAAGATTTCGAGATCCTCGTATTTTGAGTTGCGGAAGTCTTGGCTGTGATTCAAATATGTAGAGTTATTGCATATTTGAGCGCACACTTGCTCTCTCGCGAATCTGCGGCTTGGGATACTCACTCTTCTGATGAATGGATGGTTAGTCATGGCTTTTACAAACTCGCCCATATTGCTCTTGATTGCGTTTAGCTTTTCACCTGAGTTCAAAGGTACACCCAATTGTAGCCTTGTAAACAACAACCGGATTTCTTCCTCGTCAATTTCGTGCACTTCGGAGATAGTGAGCTTGTAAGTCTCAAACGTGGTCTTGTCCTCATCTGACAAGTCCTCGAAGGTACTTCCTTGGTACTCGTACGCTCCATCAAAGAACCCCAGTATGGCCTCTATGCGCTGGTGTCCGTCGATACAATCCCATTCATCGTCATTCCTAAGCTCCATGTACAGTTTCGGGATATCGATTCCGCGAAAAATTGAGTCGATTAGGTATCGTCTCCTCTCATCATCCCACACCAAACCCCTCTGATATACAGGGAAACTTATCCTGTCCCTCATTGTGTAGAGTTTCAATAGGGACCATTCTTGAATCTTAAATCTCAATTGCTTATCCTCCTAGTTGAAGACTGTCGGCAATATATTGATCTTCAATTTGCGCGCCACGATTTACTTCAGCTTCTCTTAGTTTCATCAGCAACCAGCTGTAGAATATATTATCATTCTGGACGAGATCAGGATCATATGCAGACGTGTCATCAATAGGCTTCATCGAGCCTAAGAATGATAGTCGATTGATTATTCCTTCCTGGGGATCAATTCCTCGGGCTTCATCTGGAGGAATAATCAGCTCGATGTTTATACTTTTGGTACTATTGACTTGGCTAGTGAAGATCAAGGAGAGTAGAGACGAGTCCTCGTTTCTCAGCGAGCTCCCAACCACCCTAAGTATGTCACAATTGCTGAGGGTTTTCGCCGCTGAATTCCAAATTGATTCAAACACTCCTCCTGACGGTCGTTTGTAGACTGATGGAGGAATCCAGCCACTTAGATCGTCGGGTTCGTCCAACTCTTCAAACCGCCTGGCCACATGCAATGTCTTATCATTGCTGTTTATGCGCCAATTGAAAGATCCGTGGAGCTTCAGTAGAGGAAGTACAACTGACGTTGAATGCTTGTAATCCTCTGATTGGTATTCGTGGCCATAGTCGATGCCGCCATGCACAGTGGCGCATGCTTCGTCTAGGAGGCTTTCATAGTTAGTAGTCAGCAAGCCTATCAGATTCTCGCCTTCTTGGCCCATGTTGGCTCCATAGTAATGATGAATATGTAGCAGTGCACCGTGCAGACGAGGACTCAAACCTCGGGCAGTGATTTGAGATATGAGATACTCCCGGAATAGCCGACGTAGTTCTAAGCCGATTTCTTTAAGTTCAGTTTGCCCGCTACCGAATCCCTCCAGCAGGCTGATCACTCTCTCGATATCTTGGTTGGGAGGTATACTCAGTCTTTGTTGAAGCTTGGAGTACTTTCCTCCTCTTTGCCGTGACAGTTCCAGCACCGCATCACCGATACCTCTCATGCTGACATCCGGCTCAATTCCTTGTCGATACAACTCGGCCCTGGAGGCTCCCGACCCGAATAGGTACACTACATTATCCATTGAGCCTACTTATTAACGTTTTAACGTTTTGCAAAACCTTGTTCAGTTCCAGTAAGGTCATGCCTTGGCCCCAGTGATTGTACCAGCAAGTACCTCATAAATGAGCGATCGTAGAAAAAAAGTCTGCGGTGCTGGTGGACAATATCCCAAGTGACCTTCCCGGGGGGTAGAATAGCACGATATCGTCGAACTTGAGTGGTCCACATATGCCCGAGGCTACGCTTGCCGCTCACAGCGCCAACCTGAACCTCACATCAGCTTGGCGCTTCTCGATATTACCTAATTTGGTGGGCCTAAGTTGACCGAACGCAGTACCACGTTTTCGTTGGTGGTGGCTCTGTAATCCTAGCGGGGCTATTGCGGGGCTTTGGGTCTTGCCGAGTGGACTCTCTTTGCCACTGCCACTGTTTTGGGGGGTAAGGTCAACTAGAGCACGAGATGTCTTCCGGCGTGACCAACTATGAGAGGGACTTGCTCAACGTACCCCGACAAGGGCAGGTGTACCTGCGGTCCTATTGGTACTTATGGAGTGGCCCCGTGCAGTCCGAGTACTCAGAGCACGTCATCTCATTCCGTCTTGCTTCGCATCAACAGAACCAACTCCTCTGATCTGGACCGCGCTGATCTGTTGGTATTGTTTCCGCCTAAGGTACTGAATCGTCCAACAACATGTCGTTCTTCAACGTTGAACCATCTGCTGGCAACGTCAATAACGAAATCCCCTGAGAGCCCATTGCTAGACTTGCCAACTGGAAAAGTAAATATTACTGTCGTCTTAGCGCGTGAGAGATTCTCTAGCAAACAATAGAGAGCCTGTTTCGATCTACCAGGCTTTGAAAACGATGATTGTGGTCGAACTGCCAGAGGGGGGTATCTTCCAGTGCCGGCAACAGATTGCCCTTTACGATTTGCAATTGCCTCAAGAACGTGGTAGAACCGGCTATATTGAACACCTGAATATGGTGGATCTACAATTACTAGATCAGATGGCGAAAGAGTAGACGCTATCGACACAGCATTACCAACAACCGACTTGCCAGCAACGTTGGCATGTCGCGAGCAAATCTGCTCAAGTGCTCTCCGTGCTGTCGCTAATGGGTCTCTACCCCAAGCGTCAGCAATGTACCTGGCTCCGCTAGGTGTGGGCTGGAAAGGCTGGGCAGTATGCCCAGGCGAAGCCGCGCAGTGGCTCCCACTTACAATTGTCGCAGCAAGGCATACGGTGAATAAGGGTTCCGTCGATGGAAGCGCCTCAATCATTAAGTCCAATGTTGCTGCTTGTGACGGACTAAAGTAGTGCCCGCCATAGGCATTCCAGATAGGTCCTGAACTAGCAATCCGACCACACAACTCCCTGGATGCCCTTACGAGTTCAGTTACGCCATTGGAATAAGTTTCGGTATTCCTTGCTTTAAGCCAAGTGCTCGAACCATCTCGTAACTGTAGAGCTAAGTTGAGCCATTCCTCTGCAACTTTGTCAGGATTGAGCACCTCAGTCCTGCACAGGACCGATCTGGCAAGAACAACTGCAAATTCCTGAAGATCCGTGGCCAACACTGGCAGGTCTGTGTTCTCTGCTGCGAACCATGAAACTGAAGAGCCCCCGCAGAATAAATCTACGATCCGCAGGGAGTTCTGAGACTCTTTCAAGATCAGCTCCCCTAGACCACTGGCCAGCAGAGTGTTCTTTGACCCCATGAATTTCACAAGCCGAGGCCCCAAAGCGCTACCCTTTCACACTCCCCAAGCCTTGCTAGCTCTCCCGGCCTATCTGACCAGATCTCCCTCATGCTCGGGGCAGTTCCACCCAGCCAATCGTCGATATCATCTAGTGCAGATTCCACATCTGCCCATAAATCAACTAGGGACTCTGGAGGTTGTTCTGGTCGCCACACACCACGACTTGTCCCAACGGACTGAATCCAGAATTGAAGGTGCTCTCTTTCTATCCCTGCATCCGACATCAGATTCGCTGACGCACCTGTTGCCAGGCGAAGGAGCATCGTTGCTCTAGACATGACTTCTACGACGTGGTTTGCGTCACCAACTTTTGCGCTACCATGAGCCATCTTCACAACTGCAGGCTCCTTAAGCTCAAAGTCCGTCAAGAAGGTCCTCCAGCTTGATTTCATTGTGTCGGGCATTGCCATATTGCGTAGGAGCACATCCACATCCTGAGCATATTCTGTGCTACCAACTACGGAGGTTGCTCCTCGTCCAGTGGCACCTTGGAACCCGTCATGCAAGACTATGCGAAGCAGGTGTCGGTCAAGTTCAGCGAACCGAGACTCTGAGCTAGGTTCAAGTGACATCCAGATATCGGCAATAGCCTGGCAGTTCTGTTCCACATTTCTCTCTGCCCAACTATTGGTTGTATTGGGCCAGTAGCTAGTGTCCTGTATCCGTAGTTCCTCGCATTATTCGAGGGCTTTCTGAAAGGACAGAGAATCGGATTCTTGCTCAAACCAGGGTAGTGGATCAGCATCGATCACCCCTTTATTTGCCAATGTACTTTGGTTACACCACACTAGCAGCATTTCGTGCGTCTCTGTCGCCGAAGAATCTTCCGATATCTAACCCCCATAACCTGAGCCATTTGGATCCGAGTTCTTCAATCGCGAATCTGGATCTTGTCATTGACTCAATCCAAATCCCTAGGGCTTGCCCACCAGGTGCGATCACCTTGCGAAGGAATTCTACGGCTCTTGATTCTCTTGCCCACCACTGAAACACTAGCCAAGTCCACATATGGTTTCCAATCGATTCTTTGCTTTCGTCTAAAGCCTCGACAAGACTGCAGTTGCCCTCAGAGTCGATCACGCAGTGAGTACGAACAAACACTCCAATGCCCTCGGCAGCCAGTAGCGCAAGGGCAGCCCTAAGTTCTGCGTAGTAAGCCAAATGGACTGCCGAATATGGGTCGCCTCTTGAAAGGCAGTGGATCGACTTGCCAAGGAGGCTCCAGCCGTCCATGCAATGAACTGGTGCAGAAGTTGCAACGTATTCTGCAAGTGCGGCACTGTGGACGGTGCCGTTCGACAGATCGCTAATCAATCTATTGTTCCCCAGTCTCCGCCCCCTATCCCGATATCTGTGTGAGGGTGCAAGCCAATGGCCGTCAGACAGAGTGCCAGCCACCCTCTGCATCGTCAACGCTACCCCGAAATCGGAGGAAGAATTCAAGAGCGCTAGGGAGTCGGCGTGAAGTTTCACTGCCATAAAATCACTCGTACCCTATCAGGCTTAAGACATCCTCGGCAGCTTCCGCAACCCTACCTGACTCATTACGCAGGTGGTTGAGAAGCTGTCTCCGCAACTCCCGGTAGCCACTGCCGCCGCGGTACGCAGTCTTGAGAACCCTCTCCTCTTCAGTAAGGTCAGGAGCAGCGGAAGTACGCCAGTCAAATTTCGCCAACGCAAAGCATAGTTCGTCGAGGAAGTCCGCTACGTAGTGTTGATTGAGGCTTTCAAGTTCCTCATCTATAGCCTCCTGATCGCTTGCACCTGACGAATCCGACGAAAACCAACTCTCAAGTTCTAGCTGCTCTGATTGAACATAGCAGAGGTCATTCGTCACAACAAGTAACCCACGAATCCCTTGATCGGTATTCAATAGGCTGTTCGCTCCGTAGAACGCTGCGTCTTTGTCATCATCATCACTTTCAGCTTCTTCTCGAAGAACTTCCGCCCAATCATAGTCAGCTTCTGAAACTGCATCTCGCATCTTCTGCCCCACCATAATGAGAAAAGCAGCTTGCTGCGCCCCGTCCCAAGGTAGGACATTCTTACCAGGCCGACCACCAAAGAGCCCTCCTATGCTGGTGCCTCGTGCAGATTTAACGTATGTTGCCATCAGTGACCTTATCCAAGCGGCTTGACGAACCATTCGTTTTAGTCCGCGCTCACCCAGCATATTTATGTGCCTATACCACGGACTTGCCGGGAAAGCCCATAGGGCTTGTGTGAGCTCTTGTGACCGAGCTTCCCTATATACCTCTGGCCCTTCAACTCTCTCCAACCAATCCTCGGTCCGTAGGAGAGGATATAAATCATACGCCAGGCTCGCATTGATTCTCTCTGGCTTTATGTTTATTGTGTAGAAGAGATAAGCCTTCCAACTTAAGTCTAGCCCATGGAATGCCACTACAGGCAATTGATAGTCTACTTGTCTATTGTTGCTTTCAAATGCCCATAGTCGGTGTTGACCATCAATAACTTCAATAGGGTGACGCCCCTTCGGTCTCCACTCACTGCCGGTAAAGGAATCGGGAAGTTGCAGTGTGACTGTGCCCGGGCCTGTCTCCTCTACGGTCACTAAGTCGTCCTTATCCACGTCCATAATATGAGCTGCTAAATCATCAGATTCATTCTCTAGTATGTTCACAACTATAGAGGTGGGTAGCCAGCCGGGCTTCTTTAAGTCGTCATAGCGTCCCGAACGTCTTTGTGCCTCGCTAAGCGCGGACCAAGGAAATCCATATCTGATAAACCTTGCGATCTCGCTGGACCGGGCTTGGTCATGTGCCCGCTGAATGCCTGAATCAAACTGACCAGCCGAGCGCCTCTCGGTACTTCGACGTCGAACACCTGTGAGTGCCTTTAGGTCAGATGCAGACAGGCTAAAGAGGTAAAAGTGTGATTTGGGTCGGCGGCGTTGCGCAGACTCATCGAATTCTAGACTGTCCCACTCAGGTAGCCACTGATGTACCTTAAGGCCCTGTACTGTCCGAGTCTCGAATCCACTAGAACGACTCATGTCTTAATCCTCCACACAAGGAGAGTAGGCAGGGCCTTGCCAGGCAAGGAATTGACTATTGCTGGCCAGCACTTAAGTGATCCGACATCATGCATTTATACCACCAGACTTTGGTATTCTGCAAGGCTTGCGAGCTGTTGTAGACATGGCAATCGACCACGACTTCATGTTATCCCTTAAGCAATTGGGCTGTAAGTGCTCTCAAGACTGCTTACGTGGCCAAGGGTCTATTGTCCCCGGACTTGCATGAAGATCACCCTGGGTCGCCGTATCAGGGTATACAGATGACCAATTCAATGAGGTACCTGCAATCACTAGGCTCAGGGTATTCCAAGGCTAGGAGCATTGCCTCTTGTCGCGTTTACGAGTGACTTGGGAAACAAGCAGAACTTTGTGAGTGGTCAGCCATTCCACAGCACGTGCGCATTCGATAGTCAGTCCATGAACCATCCATAGCCGTTGTTTTTCCGCGCGCCAAATCCTCAGCGCGAACTTTCGCGGGTCCACCACATCGTGCCTAGGGAAGCGAAAAAGTAATTAGCGTAGTCTCGCCAGTACCTGTTCTATGCTGTAATGTTCACAAGAACACAAAAACTCTATATATTTTTGACAAAAGCATGGAGGAGCATAGTGATTTAGTTGCTGATTCCCGAGCACGAGGAGGGAAGCGATAGACGCCACCCGGGTGGGATAGAACCAGGGCTATATTCCCACAACGAAGTAATTGAATTACTGCGCACTCACAAGAACGACCCAGACGCTATCCAGTTCATAGCTGATATGCTAGAAATGTAGGGTAAGCTGAGGTGGGCCCAGGAAACTGGACAGGTAGCTAAGTGGGAATCCTGCTCCTAAACTAAGGACAGCTAATGCTGTCGAGGAGGAGCGGGAAATGTCCAGAGAGCGAAGGAAGCTTCAAGGCCAGAGTTGCACTGGAGGCAATGAAGGGCGAGCGGACAGTGGCCGAACTGGCCGCCCGGTTCGAGGTCCACCCCAACCAGATTCAGACTTGGAAGAAGGCCCTGGCCGACGGCGCGGCCGCCATCTTCGACCACGGCAACGGGACCAATAAGGGCAAGGAACAGAAGAACAACGACGCCCTGGTGGCCCGGCTGTACCAGCAGATCGGCCAGCTCAAGGTGGAGCGGGATTTCTTGGAGGAAAGGTCCGGTCCATGAGCCCAGCAAAGCGGCGTGAGCTGGTGGACCGGCAACATCAGACCCTATCCATAGTGCGGCAGTGTGCGTTGCTGGGGGTCGGTCGCTCCAGCCTCTACTACCGTCCCAAAGAGACCTCGCAATAGGACCTGTCCCTGATGAGGGAGATGGACCACCAGTACCTGGAAACCCCTTTCTACGGATCCAGGCGGATGAGGGCATCGCTGGAGCGGCAAGGCATGCCGGTAAGCCGGAAGCGGGTGCAGCGGCTCATGAGGGTGATGGGGCTGCGAGCTATCTACCGGCAGCCTCGCACCAGCCAACCGGCGCCGGAACGCCGGGTCTATCCCTACCTGCTGAGGGACCTGACGATCACCCGGCCCAACCAGGTATGGGCGGCCGACATCACCTACCTGCCCATGGCCCGGGGATTCCTCTACTTGGTCGTGATCATGGACTGGCGCAGCCGGTACGTGGTGACCTGGCGATTGTCCAACACTCTGGAGACCGCCTTTTGTGCCGAGGCGCTGAGCGACTCCCTGAACCAAGGAACGCCTAATGTAATGAACACGGACGAGAGCCTGCCCCTGCGAAAGCAGGGGGAAGCCAGTTCACCAGCCGCGAGTTCACGCAGATACTCCAGGATCACTCGGTGAGGATCAGCATGGACGGCAGGGGCAGGTACCAGGACAACATTTTCGTCGAGCGGCTATGGCGGACGGTGAAATACGAGGAGGTCTACCTGAAGGCTTACGTCAACGCCGGTCAAGCCCGGAGGGAGTTGGGAGCCTACTTCCGGTTCTACAACCACCGGAGGCCGCATCAGGCGCTGGGCTACCGGACGCCGGCAGAGGTCTTCTACGGGCAGGCTGTTGAAGAGGATGAGGAACTGAAGGAAAGGATGCGCTCGGACCAACGGGTTTCGGTATCACACGGAGAAGTGCAGGAGTCCCACTTAATTGTGGCCTGATCCTGTCCAACCGATGGAGTACACCTCACATCCTTGCGGTACTGTTGGCTTCGCAACTAAAATAGAGTCGTAATCGCGGACGCAATCCCTCCCTTAGCCGGAGCGGTTGCCAAGTTGGCATAGGTTTGGAGCCGCTCTCGTTAGTGGGCGCCAATAAGCGTAGCAATAGGTGAAGACAGTGGAAAATCCCTTCTTTGACAAGCCTATAATAAACTCTCCCTACGAGTATCCCTCTAAACATTGGGAGTTGGACGAAGAGGGCCAACCGACCCAGAGGACTATTGAACGCAGGAGGGGAGCCGAATTCGTTTCGCCGATTCCAAAGCCCAAGCAGAGGGGAAGGGCAAGGGCGGGGCAGCAGCGGTTGGATATAGACGAAGGGATGGGCCTCTCCACCCAAGAGCAGCAATACGAAGTCACCGCGGCGGTGAATGAGATTCGCCGCCGGGTTGACGAATGGCGGAGCATACCTGGCCCCAACAACTGGGGCGTTACGCCAGAGACTGCCAGGCTGCTCCTGCATTGGCGCCAGCACAAGTTTAGCAGCTACCGGCCATTCTTCTGCCAGATTGAAGCTGTGGAAACTTTGATATGGCTGACCGAGGTTGCTCCGAGGCTTAGTGTAGCCGATAGGAGGGTCTTGGACAGGCTAGCCAATGTGAATCAAGAGGCCAACCCGGAGTTGTATCGAATAGCGGTTAAGCTGGCTACCGGCGCAGGCAAGACCACCGTTATGGCTATGACCATAGCCTGGCAGACCATCAACGCCGTCCGGCACCCGAACAGTCGGAGATTCACTCGCGGCTTCCTGATTGTAACCCCCGGCCTGACAATCAAAGACCGTCTGAGAGTGCTCCAACCCAACGACCCCGACAGCTACTACGCCAGCAGAGAGCTGGTCCCCGGCGATATGCTAGAAGACCTTCAACGGGCCAGGATAGTCATTACCAACTATCACGCTCTGCGACCGCGGGAGCGTCTCGAAGTTTCCAGCGGAGGACGCGCCCTGCTGCAAGGACAAGGAAGCCCCCTGGAAACGCTGGAAACCGAAGGCCAGATGATCCAACGGGTCATGCCGGAACTCATGGGCATGAAGAACGTAATGGCGCTGAACGACGAAGGGCACCATTGCTACCGTCGTAAGCCTGGCGATGACGACGAGCGTCCTTTGACGGCAGAAGAGCGGCAGGAGGCCAGCAAGAACAACGAAGAGGCCAGGGTATGGATTTCCGGCCTGGAAATGGTCAAGCGAAAGCTGGGTATCCGGCAGGTGGTGGACCTGTCGGCCACACCCTTCTTCCTGCGCGGCTCCGGCTATGCCGAGGGAACTCTGTTCCCCTGGACCGTAAGCGACTTCTCCTTAATGGACGCCATCGAATGCGGGATCGTTAAGCTGCCCCGCGTTCCAGTGGCGGACAATATCCCCGGGGAGGAAGTCCCAGTGTTCCGCAATCTGTGGGAGCATATCCGGAAAGATATGCCAAAGGCCGGCCGGGGCAAATCCGGAACCATGGACCCTCTCAGATTGCCCGTGGAGTTGCAAACTGCGCTGGAAGCCCTCTACGGACACTACAAGACCACATTTGAGCAGTGGCAAGAGGACGGAGTGACGGTCCCGCCCTGTTTCATTGTGGTCTGCAATAACACCTCCACCTCCAAGCTGGTCTATGATTACATTTCCGGCTTCGAGCGCAATAACGACGATGGCTCTACTACGCTTCAACAAGGGAGACTAGAGCTGTTCCGCAACTTCGACGAGTACGGCAACCGCCTTCCAATGCCCCGGACCATGTTGATTGACAGCCAGCAGCTGGAGTCCGGCGACAAGCTCAGCGATGACTTCCGCAAAGCCGCGGCGGATCTGATTGAGCGGTTCCGGCGGGAACGCGTCGAGCGTTCCGGAAACCCGGAGTCCGCTGACAGCATCTCAGACCAGGAGCTTCTGCGGGAGGTCATGAACACCGTTGGCAAGGAGGGTAGGCTGGGCGGTGAGATTCGCTGCGTCGTTTCGGTGTCCATGCTGACTGAAGGTTGGGACGCCAACACTGTCACCCACGTCCTGGGTGTACGGGCCTTCGGCACACAGCTTCTGTGCGAGCAGGTGGTCGGTCGTGCGCTGAGGCGCCAGTCCTACGACCTGAACGAGGATGACAAGTTCAACGTCGAGTACGCCGACGTGCTGGGCATACCCTTCGATTTCACAGCCCGGCCCGTAATCGTCGGACCGGGTACGCCAAGGAAGACTGTGCACGTAACCGCTGTGCGCCCTGAGCGGGATCACCTGGAGATAACCTTCCCCCGGGTTTCCGGCTATCGGGAAGACCCACCCAAGGATGACTTGATCGCCAACTTCACCGAGGACTCGCGGCTGTACTTGAATCCCACGCTTGTCGGGCCGACTAGCACCAGGGTCGAGGGCATTATTGGCGAGGGTATAGACCTGAAGCTAGTCGAGACCGGCGATATCCGCACTTCCACCCTTGTGCTTCACCTGACAAAGCGTTTGCTGGAAACCAAGTGGCGTGACCCCAACGAGGACATGAAGATGCACCTGTTCGGCAAGCTGAGGAACGTGGTCAAACAGTGGCTTGACACCTGCCTCATATGCCGGGGCGGGACACATCCGGCGCAGCTGATGTACCAGTTCCTGGCGGACATGGCGTGCAACAAGATCACCGCTGCTATAACCAGTAGACAGGGGAAGCGGTCCGTAAAGGCGCTTCTGGACTCCTACAATCCCACCGGATCTACGAGACACGTGAACTTCACCACCTCCAAGACCGGCCTCTGGGCGACTGATTCCCGGAAGTGCCACGTCAACCTGGCCGTGCTGGACAGCGATTGGGAAGCCGAGTTCTGCCGGGTAGTCGAGTCCCATCCCAGAGTGAAGGCGTACGTGAAGAACCACAACCTGGGCCTGGAGGCGCCATACCTCTACGGGTCGACTCCCCGCACATACATCCCGGACTTCATTGTGCAGATGGACGACGGTCGCGAGGACTCGTTGAACCTGATTATCGAGATCAAGGGCTTCCGTGGTGAAGATGCCAGGGAGAAGAAGAACACCATGGAGGCCTACTGGCTGCCCGGCGTCAACGCTCTGGGCGACTACGGCCGCTGGGCCTTCGCCGAGTTCACCGAGTTTTACAATATAGAGAGGGAGTTTCAGGAACTCATCAAGGGAATCCTGCCGAGAGCCGAGTCGGAGGCTGCTGAATGGCTGGCCAAGGCGGGTGGCAGCGCTCCGGACCTCGAATACATACCTCGCCGGCGCAGTGAATCTCTGGAATGATCCTCGTAGATACATCCGTCTGGGTAGATCACTTGCGAAGTCCTGAACCAGATATGATTGAGCAGCTGAACGCCAACAACGTCATGGTGCATCCCTTTGTCATAGGTGAATTAGCTTGCGGAATGCTCCCCGACAGAGCAGAGGTGCTGAGAAGGTTGAGTATGCTTCCACAGATTGAACAGGCTGCGCAAGATGTCGTATTGTCGACCATTGAGTCGATGGAGCTTATGGGTCGCGGCATCGGGTTCATCGACGCGCACCTGATATGTTCGGTGGTTGGAAGTAGCGGCGTTTCATTTTGGACCAGAGACCAACGGCTCAGTCGTATCGCCACTGAATTAGGCGTTGCCTATACCAATTCCCCCTAGACGGAGGATAAGAGAATGCCAAGAGCAAAGAAAGCCAAGTCGGGCAAGTCAGTAGAAGCCCTGCGGCACGAGGACGCAAGCCGGACCAACATTCCCACTGCTGAGTACCAGTCCATGGTCCGGCAGGAGGAAGAAAGCTCCATCCAAGTGGCCTACGAGAGGCGTAACCGCGACCTAGACCCGCAATTGGTCTGGCGTGGCAAGGACGAGCAGGACGAGTCGGGCCTGGTGGTGAACGCCCCTCCACTCTACATCCAGGAGAAGGTGCACCCCAAGGCGCTGATAGCCGACCTGATGCGCCAGTCCAAGGCGAACCGGGAACCGGCGGAGCGTCAGATAGATATGTTCGCTGACTTCAACGGGCTGCCGGAGGGCGTTGACCGCACCGAGTTCTACCAACATGACGGCTACTGGCAAAACCGTATGGTGCTGGGCGACAGCCTCCAGGTGATGGCGTCCCTGGCTGAGCGCGAAGGTCTTCAGGGCAAGGTGCAGTGCATCTACATAGACCCGCCCTACGGCATCCGCTTCAACTCCAACTTCCAATGGTCCACCACCAGCCGGGACGTGAGAGACGGAAACGCTACGCACATCACCCGGGAGCCGGAGCAGGTCAAAGCCTTCCGGGACACTTGGCGCGACGGCATCCACTCATACCTCACCTACCTGCGGGACCGCCTCACCGTGGCGCGGGACCTGCTGACCGACTCCGGCTCCATCTTTGTACAGATTGGCGATGAGAATGTCCACCGCGTGCGTGCGCTCATGGATGAGGTGTTTGGGGAAGACAGTTTCGTTGGCCAAGTAATCTTCAACAAAACCTGGGCTTTCTCTGGCAACTCCCTGTCTCAAATCACCGACTCTATTTTGTGGTATGGCAAATCGCGGGTCAACTTGAAATACCGGGCATTATGGCGAGAAAAACTGGCGGGAGATGAAGGAGGAACCAAGTACCGGGAAGTCGGTTCTATAGGGGCATTGAATTCAAGAATTTTTGCGCCGTCGCGCCTTGCGAGGTTAGCTGATCTAACCTCGCAAGGCGCGACGGCAACTGCACAGACATTCGTATTTCAGGGCGTTGCTTACGAGCCACGGGGCTCGTCCCATTGGAAAACGACTGTGGACGGCCTTAATAGACTTGATGCTGCCGGTAGGGTCGCATCCGAGGGCCGCACACCGGCATATGTCCGATTCATTGATGACTTCGCAGTTTTCCCATTGACCAATGTTTGGATGGACATAGGAGGCATTCAGAGCCGCACTGACCCCAAAGTTTATGTTGTCCAGACTGCTGCCGAGGCAATCAAGCGATGTATATTGATGACCACCGACCCCGGTGACCTGGTGCTGGACCCCACCTGCGGCTCCGGCACCACCGCCTACGTCGCCGAACAGTGGGGGCGGCGCTGGATCACCGTCGACACCTCACGGGTCGCCCTGGCCCTGGCCCGCGCCCGCATCATGGGCGCACGCTACCCCTACTACCTCCTGGCTGACAGCCGGGAGGGTCAGCTAAAGGAGGCGGAAGTCTCCCGCCGCGCCCCATCGGAAACGCCCACATACGGCAAGGTACGGCAGGGGTTCGTCTACGAGCGAGTGCCTCACGTAACACTGCGGGACATCGCCAACAACGCGGAGATAGACGTCATCTGGGAGACGGCGCAGGAGGAGATGGGGCCCCTGAGGGAGGAGCTCAATCGCGCTCTGGGCACATCCCGGGAGGAGTGGGAGATCCCCAGGGACGCCGATGAGTCCTGGTCTGAGGAAGCCGTCTCGCTTCACGCCAAGTGGTGGGAGCGGCGCATCACCCGACAGAGGGAGATAGACGCGTCAATCGCGGCCAGAGCCGACTTCGAGTACCTGTACGACAAGCCCTACGAGGACCGGAGCAAGGTCCGAGTCGCTGGGCCATTCACCGTGGAGAGCATATCGCCCCACCGTGTCCTGGGTGTGGACGAGAACGGCGAGGTTATCGACGGCGTCGCCGAACCAAGGAACGGCTACAGCGCCGGGTACGACTTTGGCCAGGTCATCCTGGACAACCTGAAACGCTCCGGCGTCCAGCAAGCGCACAAGGAGGACCGGATAAGTTTCACCTCTCTGACTGGCTGGCCCGGCGGGCGCTTTGTCTGCGCCGAGGGGCGGTACATTGAGGGCGTCGCCGGCGACGCCGACGATGACGCGGCTCCGGTAGGCCCGGAGAAGAGAGCGGGTATCTTCATTGGGCCGGAGTTCGGCACGGTGTCGCGCCCGGACCTGGTGGAGGCGGCGCGAGAGGCCGCCGAGTGCGGATTCGACGTGCTCATCGCCTGCGCCTTCAACTACGACGCCCACACCACGGAGTTCGAGAGCCTGGGGCGCATCCCGGTGCTGAAGGCGCGGATGAACGCCGACCTGCACATGGCCGGGGAGCTGAAGAACACGGGCAACGGCAACCTGTTCGTCATATTCGGAGAGCCGGACATAGACGTCCTGGACACCGAGGAGGGGCAGATTCAAGTCAAGGTCAACGGCGTTGACGTGTTCCACCCCAGCTCAGGAGAGGTGCGCAGCGACGGGCCGGAGGGCATCGCCTGCTGGTTCATCGACACGGACTACAACCAGGAGAGTTTCTTCGTCCGACACGCCTACTTCCTGGGCGCAGGCGACCCGTACAAATCCCTCAAGACCACCCTCAAGGCCGAGATAGACGAGGAGGCGTGGGCTTCCCTAAACAGCGACATATCCCGCCCCTTCGACAGGCCGGAGTCGGGCCGCATTGCCGTCAAGGTCATCAACCACCTGGGAGACGAGGTGATGAAGGTATTTAGAGTGGAGAAATCGCAATGAGGCTTTCAAGAATAGCAGGTTCAATTTGGAGCAAGGCTAGCCGCATCAGAGGAAAGAGCCCAACACAGTACCGCAAAGACCCCTATGGCAATACTATGCACAGGAGGAGTTACGGCAAGTCTTCAACAATGGGATGGGAGGTTGACCACATCAAACCGAAGTCGCGTGGCGGAAGTAACGCTACTCGAAACTTGCAGGCGTTGAACACCAGAGTGAACCGGTCCAAGGGGAATGCACTGAAGAAGCGGAGCAGGCACACTAGACGGTAAACGTGCATTCCATGCAGTTTCGCATAGCCGACACCTTCACTGCCAGCCTAGGCAGGCTCCCCAACGAACAGCAGAAGGCTGCGAAGACCACAGCCTTTGACTTGCAGGTCAACCCTGCCAATCCCGGCCTCAGCCTGCACCGGCTAACCACCACACGGGACCCAGACTTCTGGTCGGCCCGCGTCAGTCTCGACCTGCGGATAGTTTTCCACCGCACCGGAGACAATGTCGTCCTGTGCTATGTCGGCCACCACGACGACGCCTACAAGTGGGCCGAGCGCAGGAAGCTGGAGACACACCCCACCACCGGCTCGGCCCAACTGGTGGAGTTGCGCGAGGTCGTCCAGGAGGTCCCTGTTCCTGTTTATGTGGAGACCGAGGTAACAGCTGCGCCTAAGCCGTCGCTTTTCGCCCACCTCCCTGACGACCAACTGCTGGGTTACGGCGTGCCAGTGGAATGGCTGGAGGACGTGAGGACAGCCACCGAGGACAGCGTGCTGGAACTTGCCGAGCACTTGCCGGCAGAGGCGGCTGAGGCCTTGTTGGAGCTGGCCGTCGGCAGAACTCCGCAGCCATCCCTTCCCGCGACTTCGGGAGCAGACCCATTCGCCCATCCCGATGCGCTGCGCCGTTTCCGCATTATGAACAACATGGATGAGCTGGCGGCGGCCCTGGAATATCCCTGGGAGAAGTGGACGGTCTTTCTCCACCCGGCCCAGCAAGGCCTGGTGGAGAGGAATTTCAATGGGCCGGCAAGGGTTTCAGGCTCGGCAGGCACCGGCAAGACCGTCGTGGCCCTCCATCGGGCTGCCCACCTGGTCAACTCCAACCCGGGCGCCCGCGTTCTGCTCACCACCTTCTCCGATGCGCTGGCCAATTTGCTAAGGTCCAAGCTGCAGCTTCTTTTTCACCGGGAACCGGACGACAGAATCGTGATCGATTCACTGGACGCCGTAGGCCTTTCTCTTTTTGAAGAGTTGTTTGAACCGGCTGCGCTGGCGCCGCGGGAGACAGTGGAGACTCTCCTGGAATCCTCCGCAAGCCTGTCGGATACGAGCTTCTCCATCACGTTCCTCTTGGCCGAGTGGGAGCGAGTGGTGGACGCCTGGCAGTTGTCGTCGTGGGAAGAGTACCGCAATGTGTCTCGCATAGGCCGGTTCCGCCGGCTGTCTGAGACTCAACGAAGGGCGTTGTGGCCTGTGTTCCAGCGGGTCAAGCAGGGTCTGCGAGACCTGGGACTGACAACTAGAGCCGAAGTGTTTGAATCGCTGAGCCGAGCTATCGGACGACTGGAACGCCCACCCTTCGACCACGTTGTTGTGGACGAGGCTCAAGACGTGAGTGTTGCCCAGCTGAAATTCTTGGCGTCCCTGTCTGGTAGCCGACCAAACGGGCTCTTCTTCGCAGGCGACTTGGGACAACGCATATTTCAGCTGCCATTTTCGTGGAAGGAGTTGGGTGTAGACGTGCGAGGTCGCTCACAAACACTGAGGATAAACTATCGAACTTCACACCAGATCAGGACCCAAGCCGACCGTCTACTTGACCCGGAGATGTCGGACGTTGACGGCAATCTGGAGGAGCGGAAAGGCACGGTCTCGGTATTCAACGGACCTAAGCCCACAATCCACGTCTTGGAAGACGAGGATACCGAGTCAGCTATGGTGTGCAAATGGCTGGCTGCCAGAATCTCCGAAGGCCTCCAACCTGATGAGATGAGCGTGTTTGTGAGATCATTGGACCAGGTGAGTCGGGCTGTTGACGCAGTGAAATCTTCCGGTTTGCCCTTTGACGTGCTTGACCGCCAATTAAAAGCTGCCGAAGGACGCCTGACCATCGGAACGATGCATCTGGCCAAGGGTCTGGAATTTCGAGCTGTGGTTGTGATGGCCTGCGACTCTGAGGTCATTCCCCTTCAGACCAGGGCAGAATCGACGGTCGATGAAGCGGAACTGGAGGAGGTCTACAACACCGAACGCAACTTGCTCTATGTGGCCTGTACCCGCGCCCGGGACTACCTGCTGGTCACCGGGGTCAAGCCTGCTTCTGAGTTCCTGGACGATCTGGCGGTTTGAGTGGCGTGATTTGCGCTACGCCGACGGAGTAAAGCAGTTGAGTTGTAAATCATCACTTTGAAGCCGACGCGGTGCGAAGCAAACCGGGTTAGCGCTCTGAAAGGACATTACCTACCCATTCGCCTATCGCTTTGAACTCCTTGTAGCTGGCCCGTGAGAAATGTGGGAGTCTAACAACATCAAGAGGCGATCTAGAAGTCCCGGAGAAGGGTACTTTCTCCAGCCGGAACCACTCGCAGGTCCAACTCTTATTCTGAGGGACTCGGCGATCTATGGCCTTAGGAAGCGAGACGCCAAGAAACTGGAAGAACAGTCTCAATGTAGCCTTACCGGAGACAAATACCAGCTCGGGGCGGTGATGCCTCAATGACAACCTGCACAGTTCCGCCGAGTATTCGCGAATGGTCGGCCAAGCTGGACTCTTCTCCATCGAACGCCAGTCCTTCGAAGGCCAGGGGACTATGAATTGGTCTGTCATGTGCGTAATTGCGGGTGAGAGCCATTCAGCTGATGCTTCCATGTTTCGGAACAGGTGCCTGGCAAATGTCCAATTGCGGAATCGGCCCTTGGGAGCGCCTTCCCAATGCGGGTTGGTGGATAGCAACCTAGCGGTGAACTGTTGGTTTGGGTTCGGGCGCGGGTTCAGGGTTAGCAGGATACTGCGACTATGAGCATAGTGTCTGCCGAGGAATGCCCGACCGCCCAGTTCAATATCGTCGGGGTACCGGTTAATGAGGCTAAAGTGCATAGCCTCAGCCCTCTGTCGGAATTGCAGATATTCACTCTTGCTTGAACATACTGGACAAAGATCAGGCATTGCGCTAGCCGTGTAGAAATTGCAGGTTTGTATTCGACAGGGTCTCGGTCCCTGAATGGTTCAGTTGGATTAGCTGGGTCGCCATATCCCCTATACCCCATCTTCGTCTGCCGGCGCGTACTCCAAGCACTTCCTGCAGACCCTGCGTCCGTAGATGTTGCCAGTAAAATCCTCGTCGCTCGCCATCTTCTTTAGCGTATCCCAGTCTTGCGTGCTGTAGTATTGAAGGCCATCGTACCCGCACGTTGTCGGCAGCGAACCGCCGGGATTCCATGAGAGGGCCGTCGAGTGGTGGAATACCCTCTGCATTTCCCGCTCGTAGGCTTCCTCTTCCGCCCGCAGTTGTGAGAATGTCTTGGGCGGACGCACGACATTGATCATCTGGTCGAAGACGCCGATTAACGCCTCTATTTTGGCCGCTCCGTCAGCAAGAGCCTTTTGGAGACGCCCTTCGTTGTACTCGGCCTCTTTGCGAGTGAGAAATGGCATTGCCATGCAGACAGAGAATCTACGGCCCGCCGTGGCCTTAGCCCCTGTGCCTACCGCGTGCTCGGTCCAGCGGGCGTACGGCGCGTTCGTGGACCCGACGTAGAAACTTCCATCATCCTCAAATCGTAGGACGTAGCTGAAAAAGTACGACGGCTGAGCCAAGGCATCCGCCTTTGATTTTCGTGCGTTGTGTTCGTTTGTCACTATGCTCCTCTCAGTGTTCTAACCCGCATATGCAACAGAACCATTTGAAGCGGCACTCGGGGGAGCAGCGCTCAACCCCTCCACCGCATCACGCAGCCAGAAGGCGCTTGTCCCTCATGGGCGGTCCGTTCGGAGAGCAAGGCTCAATCCTATGCGAACTGACCCGGGTCGGGGACCGGACCCTCCAGGTTTCTGGGCACGAAATCCTGGAAAAGCCTGACAATGGAACAAATTATTGCCGGACAATCATTGCGAATCAAGTGTTCTGCCCCAATTGATTACTCCGATGTGACAACATGGCTAATCTACGGCTTCCAAACCACACACTTAAACAGAGGTCCGCCACAGTCCGAAGGTTAAAAACCTGCGCAGCCATTGCATCAGCTGAAGCCTGCCCCACTCCGATTGACTCTCCTCCATCGCTCTGACTCGCCTCTGAAGCTCATCTCTTTTCTGAAACTGGTCCCAAGGATGAGTCGCCGGCGGAAGAGTCATCTCGTACTCCCCGATCAACTCAATCTCCAGCTCCCGCAGACGCTCCTCGGCCTGTTCCTTTTTCATAGCGCCTCCGCCGGCCAGGAACGCGCTCCGAACGCGCCGCCACTCCACAATCAGTGGCGTGGCTTTGCCGTATATCTGCTCCTCACCCGGCTCCGGTGCAAGGGTGACCAACTCCCTATATATTCTCCCTGACGGCCACACGGCCGGCTTATCCTCCACATCCACAGTTTCTTTCGAAGTTACCTGAGCTTCCGAGCGAGTCTCCAGCGCGGCCAATCTCTTCTCAATAAGCCCTATAGCTTGTGAGTGATCCTCCCGCAGTCCAGCTATCCCCTCCTCCAGTGCCCTGCGTAACTCAGCGTGGCCGGCCTTTGCCGCTGCCTCCAACGACGCCATGCGTTTCTCCAGAGCCTCAATACGCTCTCTGTGCTTGGCAGTCTCTGGGTCAGCCCCCGTCAGAAGTGCAAACTCCAAAGCTCCTCGAACCCGCCTCGACAGCTTGCCTCCTTCTATGCTGGCGGCCACGGTCCTGTGGTCTACCCCCAGCACCCTGGCAGCTCCCCTGCGTCCCTTTTCCTTCACCAGATCCTGCAACAGGGACATCAGCCTGAGTTCGTATGGGTCCTCTGTGTTACGACTCTGTTCAGATGTTTCTACGCCCTGCTTCATGTCCTACGCCCTCAACCGACAGCTCCATTTCTTAAACTTAGCCCTCTCTCTACACCACCCAATGGCTCCCATCTCATGGGAGCATCTCTCTTCCGCATGATAGCCCAGCCACTGGATCAACCCAACCAGCAAATGTCACTCGTAGTCGCCTCTCCCATTCCACCTCACGATTGTCAAAGTGCAATTGCCAGCTTTACCACTGTCCGAACACCCCGGGATGCCTCAGGTGACAACTTGTACTTTCTGAGCGTGCAACTTGTACCACCCCACCGGGACTGGCTCTTTACTCAAAGTGCTTACTGTGATGTGCCTGAACTTTGCCAGACTTGCAGGTTTGCTCGCCCCCACACGCTTGGCACTGGCCTACATTGTTCCACTTCCCTTCTCCTATCCCAAACCTCATTCTCTGTACTACCCCCGCAAGGCGCGCACCCACTCGGAAAATGCACTTTACAACAGGGTGGCTGGACGATCTGCCATGAGACACCGGCGGAACACCGGATCAATTTACGCCGCACGCCACTCGGTTCTTGGGAGGGCGTTACCCAGACACTGACATCAGGGGCTTGGGCAACTATCCTACTGCAATCTACCATGAGCATCAAAGGCTCAAACTCAGTAGGTTGACTCCTTGATGGATCAGGACATACCATGAGCGCTACACTTCCCAACTTCGACACTCTACGTCTGATTGCCGAGATGCCATTCCTGGACAGGCTGGAACTGTCAGCGGTATCCGGCAGACGTCAGCAGAGAGTCTACGAGGAAACGGCTGTGCTCAGACGCACGGGCCTGGTGGGCACGGTACCCCACGCAACGGCGCTCATGTCGCCTACCCGCCGTCTCTACGTAACCCGGGAAGGGTTGCGTCAGTTTGCCGAGGACGAGGGTATTGGCATCGAGGAGCTGCTACACAAATACCCCGTATCCCGCCACTTCCGGTCACTTCTGCTGGAGAGGCTGGACGCCGTCGGTATCATCTACAGGGTGGCGTCGTCCGTGGCCTGGGCTACAGGGCCGGTGAAACTGAGGTGGTACAGGAGCGAGCCTCTGGATGCTGTCCTCACACTCTCCGACGGCAGGACCCTGGGCATCCTTCGCCAGGGAGCCACCTCGGACAGGACGGGCTTTTCCCACAGGATCTGGAGGCTCCTTGAGGGGCCGCTCCCCGGAGGACTGCTGGTCGTTGTCCCGGATGTCGTGCGCCTAAGGCATACGGCTAAACTGTTTCCCAAGTTTCGGGGTCTTGTCCTAGTGGCCCTGGAGGAGCAGGTTGCCTACCCGTCCACCCAGGACCCGGTCTGGCGCCTCGACACCGGCGGGTCGTTTCGTGCTCTGGGCGGTATGCTCTCCCATGCAGCATCAGGGAAGCTGCCAATAGAGGAACCTCTGGACAGACCAAGATTGCCTGGCGACATTGTGATACCCAAAGCGGGGCTGGACGCTCCGGACCACCTGTTGCTCGCCCTGCTTAAGCCGGGGGAGAAGCGGGTGATGGACATCCTGGCCGACTGGCCCTGGATTACTGCCAGCGATCTCGGCACTCTATTGGGTGTGTCAAAGATGCGAGTCTCGCAGAATCTGGTTAGACTGGTCAAGGGCAACATTGTCTCCCGCACGAATTCTGAGAGAAAGGGATACCTGGCTCTCACAGACTGGGGGCTGGCTGTTCTGGCCCGCAGGGATAGGACGGCCGTGGGCAGGCTCAGGAAGCAGTGGAGCGCGGAGCCGTCGAAGTCCGGCGAGTCACTCTCGTGGCGCAACATCGCAGGCAGGCGTAGCGGGCAGCTGGCCCGGAACTTGGAGCACACTGAAGCCGTCCACTGGTTCATCTCCCAGGTTGCTGCTCAGGCCAAAAAGCAGGGGTTCCGAGCCATACAGTTCGACCCTCCACACAGGGCGTCAAGGCATTTCTGGCATCAGGGCAAGCTTCGCTCCATTCACCCCGACGCCTTCGGCATTCTGAGGAAGGACGGCAAGAACTTGCCTTTCTTCTTGGAGTGGGAGAGGAGGGCGGTCAGGCCGAGCACAATGGCTGCCAGGCTCGCTCCCTACCTGCGCTACTACTCTTCCGACAAACCCGTGGAGGATCACGGAGCGCAGCCCATGGTGTTGATGGTGTTCGATGATCCCTTGGTGGAGGCCCGGTTCCTGGGAGTGGCGCGGTCCGAGTTGGCAAAGAAGAGGGCTAGGTTACCTCTTTGGGTGTCCCACAGGCAGGCGCTAGAGGAGCATGGGCCTCTGGGGCGGGCGTGGAGGAATCCAGATACGGTGGAGGCTACACTCGCCTTCGACTGACACCTGAGAATCGCTCTGCGAAGCCGGCGCAGATACCCACACCTCTCACATTCCATTGAGATTCCCTAACCACGCTTTGTCCCAAGTGTCGTGAACCCAGGCAATGGCAAATTGCGTTCAGGGATCCCTAGCAACACCATTTGGCGCTTGTGTGGCAGTGTCCGTCAAGCCACTCCCTCCCAAGTCAATCGTAGGGTATAATTGGCAAATCCCGCCCTAAACCACCCCCTGCAATAGGAAGGTGCGCATTGGTAATCAAACTCCTGCTCACAACGGCAACGATGGCCCTGGCGCTCCTGGCGTCTATGGCCTGTAGCGCGGAGCCCACACCTACACCTCCTCTCCCTCCCACGGCCACCGACGTTGCCCCTCCACCCACGCCCCCAAGCGCTCCCGTGTCTCGCTCTGACCTTGAGAATACGTTCAGCGAGCCTCTCTCATCCGGCCTGTCCATCGCAGACGTGGTGGAGAACGCCCTGCCCTCCGTAGCCCACATAGTCGGAGTGATGGGCGCAGGAACCGGCTTCATAGTCAGTGAGGACGGCTGGATCGTGACCAACAAGCACGTCGTAACGGCGAGCGTTGATGTGGACATCCGCTTGGCCTCTGGCAACACCTACACGGGACTTGTACTTGAGAGACACCCCACGCTGGACCTGGCGTACATCAAGATCGACGACGCGGACGACGAGTTTTTCACACCCCTCGCTGTCGGAGACTCCGATGGAATTCGAGTCGGCGCCGAAGTAATAGCCATTGGATTCCCCCTCGGCTCCGCGTTGGGGTCAGAACCGACTGTAAGCGTGGGCATCATGTCCGCCAAGCGCAACGGTCAGTTGCAGACCGACGCCTCTCTGAACCCTGGGAATAGCGGAGGCCCCCTGCTCAACATATTTGGCCAAGCGGTTGGCGTCGTGGTTTCTAGGGTCGAGACTGACAATGCAGGCCGCCCTATCGCGGGTATCGGCTTTGCGATTCCGATCAACGATGTGAAGGCTTGGAGGGGAAGTTGGGGAAGCCACGTCTCTCCACACGGCCCGGTTCTCCCAACGCCGACAGCATTCCCTACCATAGGCCCGACGCCGGACATAGATGCCACCAAGTCTGCAATAGAGGCCATAGACGCCTTTCAGAGGGCTTCAGACCAGGCTACGCAGTCGGCAGTTGACGCTCAGGCAACGGCCGAGCAGTACGCCGCCTCACTGGAGGCCACCCGCGTAGCCGGGCTGCCCACACCAACACCTACGGCAACTCCAACTGCCACGCCAACGGCAACGCCGACACCCACGCCGGAGCCCACGGCAACGCCTACTCCCACACCCACACCCACGCTGACTCCCACCCCAACGCCGCATCCCGCTACCTTCTGCACGGAGTGGGAGGCTCTGGTCTTGGACTGGATCAAGCAGGGGAACAACTATCTCCGTTATGGTAGTGCACATCCTGATGTACCTGATCACCCCCAGTTGCCCGCGTGGAGGGCGCATTCACTCTGCCTTACTTCATTCCCTAACGGTATCCTCTCCGAATACTACACCGGTTCTACAGATTCCTCTGTATACAATATTGGATACGAGGAAGGTGAGCTTCTGCCCGGTTTGTATGAATACCGACGGCCAGGAGATAATCGTGTTGATGCACGTGGTTGCGAAATTATTCTCGGCGGGTGGCCCGACCAAAGCCGGGTGGAGTTGCCTTATGGCGAAACGTTCACCTTTAGACTCTATACGTACCATGGTCGTGTCGATTTTGATGACTATGGAACGTCGTCCTTGCCACCTTGGCAGTGCAAAGGCACTTTCTACCGGATAGGGGATTAGGGGTGGTTGGGGGGAGTGTCCCCGGTCAGGGCTGTGGTATAGGGATTCCAGCGTGAGGTATTGCGACGAGCGAGGGATGGTAGTAGAATAATACTAGACAGGTTCTCCCGCTTCTTGATTTTTTCTTGAGCCGACGTCAATATAGGGCGTCGGCGCTCTTTATTCCTCACATTTCCTGCGTCTCACCTTGTATTTGGCATTTGTTGATGTCGTTATTCGGAGAACCATTGTCCAGAACAATCACTAAGTATCAGAAAGGAAAAGGAATAAGAAGAATGTGTTCTGACTGCGTTAGACTCAATGGTGCCAAAATCTCGGAAGATTGTAGGTATCGTTATTGGCTTCGGCGCTGCGTGTGTGAAGTAGACAATAGTCGCTATCTTCTGTTTATTATGCTCAATCCTTCTACAGCAGATGCAACTAAGAACGACCGAACAATACGGAAATGCATCGGGTTTGCACAGCGTTGGGAATTCGGTGTCCTAGAGGTTGTCAATTTGTTTGCTCTTAGAGCCACGGATCCCTCTGAACTAAGACCTGAGCCGGAGCCCATTGGCCCAATCAACGATGCAGAGATAGAAGCCGCGGCACGGAGGGCGAATAAAATTGTATGCGCTTGGGGAAATGATGGCGCGTTGGAGTTGACCCGATTTGGTGGACACCTGAAGATTAAGTAAGGAGGTGTCCACAATGCCAAGAGGTAGAAGGGCGTACCCGCTTGAGTTCCGCCAGCGTATTGTAGAGTTGGTACGGGTGGGGCGCAGGCCTGGAGAGTTGGCGCGGGAGTTTGAGCCTACTGTAGAGAGTATCAATAGATGGGTAAAGCAAGCCGACCGAGACGAAGGCAGGTTTGCAGACGGGCTCACGACCCAAGAGCGTGAGGAGATGCGTCGGCTGCGCCGTGAGAACCGGCAGTTGAAGCGTGAGCGGGAGATATTGGCAAAAGCCGCGGCCTGGTTTGCACGGGAGGCCGGCTCGATCCCATCAGAGGATACGAGTTCGTGAGGGCGGACCAGGCCCACTATCCGGTAGCCACACAGTGTCGCCTGCTGGGCGTCTCCACCAGTGGGTACTACGCGTGGCGACGGCGTGGCACGTCGGCACGGGCCGAAGCAGACTGGGATCTCCTAGCGATGATTCAGGCTATTCACGCCGGCTCCCATGGCACGTATGGTGCACCCAGGATACATGCGGAGCTCGGTGCCCAAGGAGTTCGTGTGGGGCGCAAGCGAGTTGCCCGTTTGATGCGTTCAGTGGCCTTGGCCGGGGTAAGTCGGCGCAAGAGGCCACATACGACGGTGAGATCCCGGGGTACTGCTAAAGCCCCAGACCTGGTGCAACGTCAGTTCACTGCTGAGGCCCCAGACCGTTTGTGGGTGGCGGACATAACCTACGTGCCTACCGGGGCGGGATTTCTCTACCTCGCCGTAGTGGTGGACGTGTTCAGTAGACGCGTGGTTGGCTGGGCCATGGATTCCCACATCCGTACTGAACTGGTCCTCCAGGCCCTCAACATGGCCCTATACCTGCGACGGCCACAGGGTGTCATCCACCACTCTGATCAGGGGATACAATACACAGCCTATGCCTTCGGCAAGCTGTGCCGTGAGTGGAGTGTCAGGCCGTCTATGGGGTCTGTGGGCGATTGCTATGACAATGCCCTATGCGAGAGCTTCTTCGCCTCGCTGGAGTGTGAACTCCTGGACCGCCGGTTCTTCCAGACCCACGCCGAGGCTCGCATGGCCGTATTCCAGTACATCGAGGGCTGGTACAACACCCACCGTCGCCACTCGTCCATCGGCTACTATGCCCCAATAGCCTTTGAGAGGAGGTATACTTCTAGCATTCAGCAAGTCGAAACACCAACTGTCCACTGAACTGGGGTAACTCCAATATACCGGTGGCAACGGAAAAGGAGTATAGAATGGATAGAGAGCAACTTCGACGGGCTGAAGAGTTCATCAAGGGCCTTGGCCTTATGCCCGGTCAATACGAGATGGAGATTCAAGGGCGCTATTATCAGTATTATGTTCACCCTGCATCAGGCGGACGTAGACTCAAGTTTTGCTCAGTCTTGCTTCGACAAGATGGTCTGGTCACTGTGTACGCAAACGGAGCTTTTGACGATCCGGGCGGACGGTTCACTCGCCAGGCATCACAACCCCGAGATGCCTTTTACCGGTTCGATCCGAATGATGAAGAAGCGTGGATTTATGCTGCAAGTGTCGTACTATCCGCATACAAGAGCAGGGAGTAAAGAAAGTAGCAAGACCGTCGAAGGATGAATGGAGGCAAATATGGCCAAAGTCAACGCTGAAGTCCTGGCAATAATACAAGAAGCCGTTGAGCAGTATTGCTAGGCAGTCCAAGAGTCTGAGTTATCAGAAGAGAGTAAGAAAACGTACATAGAGCATCCAAAAAATTTCGTCCGGTGGCTGAATGACGATTTCGAGCCGGGAGCGCGGGTGCGACGACTTCCCCCATAACCCCACCAAGGTCCCATAGATTAACGATATCCGAGATGAATGGCCCCATCTGCCGGGGTAGTCCTGGCTCCTGGGATCTTACCGTCAAGCTGGAGCGCGACAGCTAACTCCCTATATATAGATAGTAAGAAAGGACCTCAATGTCAAGGAACCTTAAGAGGACTTATTTATGACCACCAGAAGACGCAACTTCCTAACTGGCCGTGCAGGCGAACACTATGTTTCGGCTGAGTTGTGTAGACGAGGCGCCTACGCCGTGGCTTTCATGGGGAATATGCCAGACGTGGATATTGTTGCCACCGACTTGAACCAGAATCATACGGTCTATATTCAAGTCAAGACGAGGAAGACCCAGAGATCGAAGCGAGAGCGCAAGGTCACGGGCAACTGGTCCACGAATGCGGGGCAGGGGGAGAAACCACATAAGGACAATGCCTTTTGGGTGTTCGTGTCCCTTCCGCCCGACTCCGAGGAACCGCTCCGTTATCACATAGTCCCCGACAAGTGTATACGTGACAACATAAAGCAAGAACATGTCCGCCACGTAGAGCACTGGCAGAGGAATAATCCTGGTAAGGACCCGTCCCTCCGTAGTGATATTCACTACATAGACGAAAGCCGAATTCGGGATTGGGAAGGGCGATGGGACTTGCTAGGCTTGGGACTCGAAAGAGATGCTTGACCTTGCCCCGATATTAGTATCAGAGGCTAGTAGAGTGCAGCTACCGCTTCAGCATACTCCTTTGGCGACCTGCCGTTCAACGAGCTGTGGGGTCTGACCTCATTGTAGTCCTGTCGCCAGATCTCTATGACCTCCCTTGCATGTTTTATGCTCATGAACCAGTTGATATTTAGACATTCGTCACGCAGCCGTCCGTTGAAGCTCTCGGCGAAGGCGTTCTCCACCGGCTTGCCGGGACGTATGTAGACTAGCTTGACGCCCCTACGGTTCGCCCATTCGTCCAGGGCCTTGCCAGCGAACTCAGTTCCGTTGTCCACAGTAATCACTTCAGGCAGACCTCTTGCCTCCGCCAGCCTCTCCAAGACGCCGACTACTCTGACGCCGCCTATGGAGGTATCCACCTCAATAGCAGGACACTCCAGAGAGTAGTCATCCACGATCGTCAAAGCTCTGATGCGCCGTCCCGTGACAGTGCTGTCAGCCACGAAGTCCATGGACCACTTCTGGTTGGGCCGTTCGGGAGCGGGAACGATCACCCTGGCTCCTGCTGTGCCCTTACGACGCCTCTTTCTTCGTAGGCCAAGCTCCTCCTCCCTGTAGATACGTTCGTTCCGCTTGTGGTTGACCACCAATCCCTCCCTCTTGAGCATGATGTGCAGCCTGGGACTGCCAAATCGCTTCCTTTCCCCAGCCAGCTCACGCATCCTCGTGCGGAGTTCATATCATTATCCCGCTTCGCCTCATACCGATAGACCGAGGGTGATACACCGGTTAACAGACAAGCCCCCTCTCGCTCAGCCCAAGACCCTCCATGGCGTATGACGCCGCTATTCTCCTCGCCTTGGGCTTTAGAAGTTTTTTGACAGCAACTCCTTGAGCGCCCAGTTGTCCAACGCCTGCTGGGCCACAATCTGCTTGAGCCGCCGGTTCTCATCCTCCAGGGACTTGAGCCTCTTGAGCTCGCTTACCGTCAGGCCTGCGTACTTGGCCTTCCAGTTGTAGAAAGTGGCATCGCTCATGCCATGCTTACGGCACAGGTCGGCTGTCCTCGCCCCCGCCTCAGCCTCCTTCAGGACCCCGATTATCTGCTCCTCTGTGTACCTCTTCCGTGTCATCAGTCCTCCTTGTAAATCCTATTTTACCGGAGGACTCTACTTCTAACTGATACTGTTTTCGGGATGTTGTTGGTCTACGATTTTGTCCGTAGTTAAGTGTTCAGCGAAAATGTCCATCCATGAAGGATGTGACATTGAAACAGCGAGAATTAGCGAGACTCCAAGTGCTTAACGACATTCTGGAATACCAGGTCCCCACTCCACAGGCTGCCGAGATTCTCGGGGTAAGCGAGCGCCATATGAGGCGACTTTTGAATGCTTACCGCAGGGATGGAGCAGCCGCCCTGGCCCGTGGAAACAGGGGGCGGCCGCCGCATAATGCCGTCTTGGAATCCGAGGTTGCCGCAGTGGTGCGGCTGGCCAGCACCAAGTACGCGGGAACCAATCACACCCACCTAGCCGAGTTGCTTGGGGAACGGGAGGGCATAAACCTGAGCCGCCCCACCGTGCGTCGCATCTTGGTCAAGGCCGGTATCGGTAGTCCGCGCAGCCGCCGTCCTCAGCAGCACCGGGTGCGGCGGCAGCGAATGCCTCAGGAGGCAATGCTGGTGCAGGTTGACGGCAGCCACCACCGCTGGCTTGGGGAGAATAGGCCCAGGTTTGCCCTGCTACTGACCGTAGACGACGCCACCGGCACCGTGCCCGCCGCAGTATTCTGCCAGGAGGAGGACACTCAAAGCTACTTCCTGCTCATGGACAGGCTGATCAGGAGACATGGAGTGCCTCTCGCAATTTACAGCGACCGGCACCCTGTCTTCAAATTCACCGACGATATAGACCGTTACCCGGCAGGCCCTACTCAGTTTGCACGGGCTATGGAGGAGCTGGGGGTGCGGCAGATCTTCGCCAGATCACCCCAAGCCAAGGGCAGGGTGGAGCGTGCTGCCGCCACATTCCAGGACCGGCTGGTAACCGAGCTGCGGTTGGCTGGGGCCGCCACAATCACCGAGGCCGATGAACTCCTGAATGACTTCCTGCCACGATTCAACGAGAAGTTTGGCGTACAGGCCGAGCAGGGGCATTGTGCCTATCGTCTCTTGGAGCAGTCAGTGTCCCTCGATCAGATCCTGTGCTTCAAACACCGCCGCAAGGTGTCCAGGGACAACACCCTCAAGTACAGCCGGTGCACCCTGCAACTGCTTCCCAGCAAGACTCGTCCTACTTACGCCGGGGTGCAAGTGGAGGTCCAAGAGGACCTGGAGGGTCGGCTCCTGGTGCAATACCAAGGGCGGACCATCCCTACACAAGAGGCTCCGCCACGCCCCGGTCTGGTGAGAGCAGCCGCTGTCGCCCACATGGAAGGCTCCGGAGTGGGCCATAGCGCCAACAACGCGGAAGGCCAATGGGACGCTTGCTTGGCTAGATTGGAAACAGGAGAGGTGGACCGGGACCTGCGGCCTCGCAAATCCAAGGCACAACAACACAGAATGCCCACAGCTCGCCAGAGGACTCTATGGGAGAATGTGCAGCAGGCCAGGCTCAGGGGACTGTCCCTTCGGGCTATCGCTCGTGAGTTGGGTATCCACTGGAACACCGCCCGCAAGTACGCCTTGGCCAATAGCCCGTCACTGAGAAGCATCAGTGGCACAACTGGGACACCAAAATCTGGGGAGGCAGAGTTCGCCTAATCGGACATTTTCGCAGACCAATTGGGCGGACATTGTCGCTGGACATCAACAGAAGGTCAACATCTGCGCAACGCACCGGCACTATGTCCACATTGGCAGCTAGGAACATGGGTGGACCCTGTCCAAGGCTCTTACCTTGGCTACTCGATTGAGAGGAGACCCAAGAAATAGTATGTGGGATAATCTCTGGGATTCGTCAATGAGGTGATGCGTAACGGAGAAAACTTGCGGTTGAAGTGTTCGACGCCTTTAGACCAGCCGTCTGCTCCGGGATTTGCTGTTGCCAAGACCAAGACATACCTATTCCCAGACGCTAGCTTTAACTTCTCAACGTCAGGCTTGATGCCGACAGATGACGAATCGCCGAAATAGAAATTGGCGTCATATCTATCCCCTCTTTGAAGCCCAATCAGCCAGTGCTTAAGTTCAACCCAGGTAATATGGCTGTTCTCATCGGTGAGCGTAATGTCAATTTTCCTTCTGCCCTCATCGAAAGCAGTTTCTCTATCGAATTCGTACAGGCTGCCGCTAGCCTTCTCAGTGTCCAGAAAATGCAGCAACTCTCCCTTCAGCCATCCCTCGATTTGGACACCGTACCGGCAGAAACACTCCAGGATGCTTCGTCGAGGGTTCAGCACTTCACTGAAGCGGTAGACCAAATCTGTGATTTCAGCTTCACTACCCATAACTGCACCTCGAAGCAGATAGATTGCCGAATTCGCGTCGCGAGTAGGAGCCAATTAACAATGCAGTCGAATTTGCGCTCAACAGCATGTGAATCATTGGAGACGCAGCCTTTTGTGAACGACCGCAACAATGACTGCTAAGGACTTAGTGGGCTAATCTCTGAAAAAAGTGTGATGCGTTACGCAGTTTCCGGACATCCTCCGGATCCAATCCATCAGGGTTAAAGTGCATTACGTTATTCCGTATGTCCCTGATTTCGTGGAGCTGCTTCACCAACACCGTCTTGTCAAATTGGAGGTTCAGCCTTTCCCATCTGCTCGGGTCCTCCAGCAAACGGCAGTAGTCCCCAAACGTCATGTTGGCGATGTCGTCGATAGTCTGACTGTCGGGATACTGGGATATACCGACGATTTCTTCGCGCGTGAACTTGCCATGAATGATCCTCCGTATGTGGCTCTCTATCTCACCCACTAGAAGGAATGGTTCGGCCAACTGGAGGAATTGTTCGTTGAGGTCGCTTGCGGTAATGTTTCCAGTTATAAGGTTGCCTTGGCCCCTTACGAGGACGTATCCCGTCCTGGCAATAACGCTTACCGCATCAAATAGAGGTCGTTCGCCTTCAATTATTTCAGCTGTATCCATGTAATGTTTCACGTCGCCACCAGTCTGCCCCAATGCAGTTCTGGAACCTATGGATTCCCAAGTTAAGATTCCTTTTACTTGTCGCAGGCCTTCCATAACGGGAATCTGGGAGAAATCATTGCTCATCATGTGGGTGATGGCTGTCTTCAAATCATCGTTGGGTGTCACACTGATGGGGCTCTTGTGGGCAGCCTCAAGTATATCCACGCGCAGTGTGCTATCGGCAGGGGGGCTGGAAACGGAAGAATCTCGGAAGGAAATCGAGCCGTCTACATAAGCATTTTGGAAGTCAGGCTCAGTATGAAGATCATTGGCTTCTAGGGAATCTCTGAATAAGTCTGTGGGTTGAGGCATTATAATAGAGGTGAGCAAACAATGGTGATGGAGGAGTGAAGAGATGATGGAGCAGCCGACATTTGCAGACGTGGAATACGAGAGCAAGAAGCGGAGGACCCGTCGGGAGGTATTTCTGGAACGGATGGATGGTCTGATTCCCTGGCAGCGTCTGGAGGAGCGTATCCGCCCGTATTACCCTAAAGCTGGTCGAGGGCGTCAGCCATATGATTTGTCGGTGATGCTGAGAGTTCACTGCGTGCAGTTGTTCTACAATCTCAGCGATCCTGGGATGGAGGACCCCCGTTTTCACGGGGGCAGGCTCTGCTCTACGAGGCGGAGTCGGTGCGGCGGTTCGTGGGACTGCGGCTGTCGGAGGCGCTGCCAGACGAGAGCACGATACTGCACTTCCGTCATATCCTGGAGAAGCATGAGTTGGGGGAGGGTCTGTTTGAGGAGATCAAAGGTTATCTGGAGTCCCGGGAACTGCGGCTGAGGGAAGGGACCATAGTGGATGCCACCATCATAGAAGCGCCGTCGTCCACCAAGAACCGGGCTGGGGCGCGAGACCCTGAGATGCGCCAGACCAAGAAGGGGAACCAATATCACTTTGGGATGAAAGTGCATATAGGGGTGGATGCGGATACGGGTGTGGTGCACAGCTTAGCGACGACCCCGGCCAACGTGCATGACGTGACCGAAGCCCACCGGTTGCTGCACGGCGGAGAGTCGCAGGTATGGGGGGATGCTGGGTACGTGGGAGTCGAGAAAAGGTGGGAGAATCGGGAGTTGGCGTTGGATTGGCAGGTGGCTATGAAGCCGGGGCGGCGGCGGCAACTGGATCCGGGGAGTAATGCTGCCTTGACGGAGAAGCGCAAGGCATCCATTAGGGCCAAAGTGGAGCATCCCTTCCTGAAGGTGAAGCAGCTGTTCGGTTATGCCAAAAGCCTGCCCTCGCGAAAGCGGGGGTCCGCTACCGGGGTCTGGCCAAGAACACCCAACGTCTGGCGCTGCTGTTGGGATTGGGTAACTTGTTGACCGCCGAGAGCCGATTGGCGGCCTGAAGTGGGAGCAGTGGGCTCAACTCCGGCTGGAGACCCCTGGTGGGGCCGGTACAAGGCCACCAATGTCCCTATGACGCCCCATCTGTGGCGGAACATTTCCGCAAAACAGGCACAGTCAACTTAAACCCGGCTGATGTCCTGTTATTCAGAGATTCCCTAGTTCTTCACGTACTCTCTCAACAAACCAGAGACCTCTGCGGGCGTACCCAAACCAGGACATGAATTCACGGACCGTTGGGGTAGGAGAACTCGGTGCCAATCCACTACCCCTGTCCTCTTGCATTTTTTGGGCGATCTCCTTCAACCTCGCGAGACCTTGCTCCATCGTCATGACGAACTCCTTTGCGGCAATAGAGGACGACTAACCTGCCCGCATTATAGTATGGGCTCCATCATTTGAGTAGCTTAGGCGCTCGTCCCCTGAACTGGCAAAGCTCGGTGTTATTCTCACCAAAATTGTTTGGATGCGTCGCCTGGCGAGAGACTGCATCATCCCGCGCATTCAAGCAATAGGGGCCATTCGGACCAGACTGGTTCAACCCCTTTTCTGAGGTGTCAGCTTAAGCAATCAAATAGATCACCCTGCTCTCTTACCATTTTGCGGAGCTGTTTAATGAGCCTTCTGGGGTACAATAGAGAACCCAGGTTCTTGGTCAGATTCCACTCTGTAAACTAAGTCAACAGCCCCTTGCGCACCAGCTGTCAACACCTATACGCTAGATTAGAGTACCTGTAGGAGGAATCCATGAATAAGGAATCTCAATCCATGACCCCCGCAGCCCTCTATGCCAGGGTGTCCAGCGACCGGCAGGATGTGGACCTATCCGTCGCAGCCCAGATGAGAGCGCTCAGAGCGTACGCAGGGGCCAACGGCTACATCGTAGCCAGGGAAGATATCGACGAAGCCGAGAGCGGTCGCATTGCCGACAGGCCCCAGTTCAGAAGGATGCTGGACGAGGCCGCCAAACCGGAGGCCCCCTTCAAGGAGATATTAGTCTGGAAGTTCTCAAGGTTCACCCGGAAGCGGGAGCACGCCGTCGCCTTCAAGTCCATGCTCAGGAGACGGGGAATTAAGGTGGTCTCCATTACCGAGCACGCCGACGACACCCCAACGGGGAAGCTCATGGAGGCCATCATAGAGAGCGTGGACGAGTTCTACAGCGAGAATTTGGCCCAGGAAGTCATGAGAGGTATGAGGGAAGCCGCATCCAGGGGCTACTGGGTCTCCAGCCGAGTTCCCTACGGATACAGGAAGGTGATGATCCAGGACGGGGTCAAGAAGCGACCCAAGCTAGAGCCGGTAGAGGGTGAGGCTGGACTGGTCCAGCGGATGTTCCGAATGGCCGAGTCCGGCAAGAGCGTCCTCGACATCGTTAAGACACTCAACGGGGATGGCATTCCCAGCCCCAGGGGAAAGCGTTGGTCCAAGACGGCCGTTCACCTTATGCTGAGGAACGAGACCTATACGGGTGCTCTGGTATGGGGCGTAGCGGCAAAGGACAAGGCCGAACCGGTACGGGTGGACGATGCCTTCCCAGCGATAGTCTCCAGGGAAACCTACAATCAAGTCGCCGCCTTGCTAGAGTCCCGCGCCCCTGCGAAGGTGAATCCCCGTAGGGTGGCAAGCTCCTATCTGCTCAGCGGACTCCTGATGTGCGAGGCTTGCAAGAGGGCCCTCACAGGCCAGGAGTCCAAGAGCGGGCAGTTCGCCTACTACGTCTGCAACTCGCTGATGAAGAGAGGACAGGGCGAGTGCGACTCCCCAAGGCTCAACGCCAGGAGGTTCGAGAGGCTCGTAATAGACCAGATCAGGGAGAACATCCTAACGGAGAGCAACATCCGGGATCTGGTGAAGCTGGTGGACGAGGAGATGGACGGGCTGGCCGCCGAACAGAGGCAGAGACTTGAGACCATCGAGGAGGAACAGGTGCAGGTGCAGCGGTGGCTGGATAGGCTCTACCGGGCCATAGAGACGACTGACTTGGAGCCTGCGGACATGGCTCCCCGCATCAGGGAGCATAGAGATAGTTTGGAAAAGCTGGAGATTGCGGCGGAGGAAGCTAGGGCGATGCTGTCGGAGCGCCGGGTAGTGCTGGATGATGTGGAGACCATCGCTACCTACGCCAGGGATATGAGCGACTACCTGATGTCCAGCGACCTGACGGAGACCAAGTCCTTCATCCGCTCATTCGTGGAGGAGATTGGTGTAAGGCCGGGGAGCGCCGTCATTCGCTACACGATACCCATGCCTCAAGACAGTCGGATACCTGGGAGGGACATCGAAGAGGTGGCCTTGGCTGCTCCGGTACTGCGTTCAGTAAGCGATGGTGGGCTGGACTTGACGAAATCAAGAACCGACGCCGATTCCGACATCGCACCGTCGCTCGGCATGGGGACCGTGTACGTCAGCGTCGCCTCGTCTCCCTCCACGAAGTTGCGGATGAGCGCCTTCCGCTCGGGGATCGTCCCGTCCTTCAGGAAGTCCCGGAAGTCCGCAACGTACCGCGTGATCTCCTCGGTGTTGGGCAACTCCACTCGCCTCTGCTCAAGCTGGGTCTCGGCGTCCTCTCTCGCAGCCTCCAGCTGCTCCTCACGGTGCCTCAGAGACATGATGCGGGGCGACAGGACCTCCAACGTCAACTCGCTGGTCTCAATGGCCTCGTAGAGCTTCTCAAGCCGCTTCCTCACGTCGGATAGCTCGGCCTCGACGACCTCCAGCCTGCCGGACAGCTCTCCGGCCATGGCGTCAATCTCCTCGGCCACCAGCGTCACCAACGCCACGATGGTCTCCTCGTTCAGAATCCGCTCCCTGATCTTCTCCACCACGAACGTCTCCAGCCTGGGGGCGTTCAGGTAGCGGGCGCTGCACGTCCCGGCTCCCTCCCTGAACAGGGTGCCGCAGATGTAGTAGGCGAACTGGCCGCTCTTGGCTCCCTGGGCCGAGTAGGGCCTGCCGCACACCCCGCACTTGAGCAGCCCGCTCAGCAGGAACTTGCTCCCCACTCTACCGGGCCTCTGCACCTTCGGGGCGCGCTCACTCATCGCCTGCTGCACATCCTCGAACAGCTCCCTCGACACCAAGGCAGGCCACGCTCCCTCGACCCTTACAGGGTCCTGGGCCTCCTGGCCCTTGCTGTTCTTACCCCAGACGGCGGTTCCGGTGTACGCCTCGTTTCTCAGCACGTAGTGGAGCGTTCCCTTGTACCAGCGTTTGCCCCTGTTGGTGATGCCCCGGTCGTTCAGCTCCTTGCATAGCTCCTTGAGGCCGCTTCCCCGCAGGGACTTCTCGAATAGCTCCCTCGCCACCGGGGCTGTGGCCGGGTCAACCTCCAGAGTGGGGCGCTCCTTCGCCCCGTCGCTGACCTTGATCTTCCTGTAGCCGAAGGGGGCGTTCGAGCCTAGGAAGAAGCCTCTGGACGCGGCCTCCCTCATTCCCCGGACGACCTCCTGGGCAAGATTTTCGCTGTAATATTCGTCCACGCTCTCGATGATGCCCTCAAGCAGCCTGCCGGTGGCGTTGTCCTCGGCCTGCTCGGTGATGGACACCACACGGATGCCCTTGCGCCGCAACTGGGACTTGAAGGCCACGGCGTGCTCGCGCTTGCGGGTGAAGCGACTGAATTTCCATACGAGGATCACGTCGAAGGGAGCCTTCGGCTTGCCGCCCTCCTCGATCATCTCCCTGAATTGGGGCCGGTCGGCGACGCGTCCGCTCTCGGCTTCGTCCACGTACTCGCGGGCCACGGAGTAGTCGTTGGCCTTGGCGTACTCCTTGAGCGCCCTTAGCTGGGCGGACACGGACAGGTCCACGTCCTGCCGGTCGCTGGATACCCTGGCGTAGAGCGCCGCGGGCGTTAGGGGCTGTAGATGCTTCTTCATGCTGGCCTCCTGATGTTACCGAGTCTTACTCAATATTATCGAACACTCGACTGGCCGTTGTCAAGGAACAATTGTCCGGGGCACAAGCACCACAGATGGGCTTTCCCTACCGGACCTGGCTATCTCACAAGGGGACTCCTCACCGTCCGCTACTCACCCAGCCCATAGCGGGAGCTGACATAGCCCAGCCAGTCACTCCACCTGCCAGCAGAGTCGTGTTCTTGAACCCATCCGACCCACTCCTGATGTGTGAACACGGCAAACCGCGCCCGGCCATTGAAAAGCTGTTCCCACTGCCTCAATCCTGCTACCCCGCTCCGCCTGAGGGCAGCTTCCGCCTCATCGTTGCGTTCGTCAACCGCTACCGCCGACACTACCAGGTCGTATCGTCCCGAATGTGCGATGCCTTCAGCCAAGGCTTGCTGACGGAGCAGTTGGAAGCCGTCCTTCATTGCTGGGCAGTGGGGTAGAGTAGCTAAGGCTTCTTCATCGACAACAGGTGCCAAATGCTCCCAGTATCTCCGTCCCCAAGCTGGGTGGTGTTGGTGGCACTGACTTGCATAGTCCTTCGCGACGATCAGCGGGTTCTTGCAGCGATGGGGGTCGGGGTTGCCGGGCAGTCTACGACTACCCTTGTGCTTCCAGGCAGAGCATTTGTAGAAGCTCTTCTCGGTGAGCTTGTTCTCGACTAGTACCAGCCCTCGGTCCCTGTTCACCAACAGGCCAAGGTCCGGCGACGTCTGGTTGGCGCCTCTGGTGCCCTTTTCTCCCAGCAAGAGCGAAGGGCGCAATCCACTATCCTTGTCCTCATACTCCAGTTCGATTTCTTCCAGTGAGTCGATCTCCTCGGCGACGCGACGTTTGAGAAACGAAGCGAATAACGCCTTGCCGTCAGCAGACCCCCTGAACGGAAAGTACAGATTGGCGCATAGCATCCACGAGCTATTGAGGTGGTGTGCATCTTTATGCTTAGGGACACCAGTTCTCTGAAGGTATGCCGGCAGCGAGTTTTCCGACTCACGGCCTATACCGGGCCACAGACCTTTTTCCCACAGGTCTTTTGGCAAGATGTGGGCATAGGGACGGTCCCCCCACTCCCCACGCTCCTGCGATGCCACGTGTGTCATGCGCCATTCGGCCTGGCGATCTTTCATCCACTGGTCGAAAGAGTCCATACTTGTATCTCCTCGTTGGCGTAAGTGTCTCGCCACGGCCCCACTACGCCTCCAGAGCTGATAAGAAGCGGGGAGCGTTGAGGATTTCTGCTCCCTGATGCTCCTCAAGGGGCAACAGATGCCGCCGGTCGCCGGTCACCAGGTAGTCGGCGGAAGCCTCCACAGCGCACTCCAAGATGCGGTTGTCCGCGTGGTCGCCCTCAATCGATTCAGGGAGCCTCGGTGGGTCAATGACGGTGGCGGCGTTCCCAATGGCCTGGAGTGCCTGGGCCGTGCGTTCCTCGTCCCAGTCAAACTTGCGCGTCAGCACCCCGGCAACTTCCTCCAGGATGAACCGGGACAGGTAGAACTCGAACCTTCCCCGCAGGGCCAGCTCCAACACCATTCGCTCGTTACCTGGGAAGTTCAGACCGGAGACTATGACGTTGGTATCTAGGACGACTCTCATGTACGGGAGGAGCTGACCTCGGCCCGATACTCTTCCACCAGACCGGCCACGTCCCCGGGGCCGATGCCCTTCTCCCTCGCCCGCTCCTCTCCGTACTGGAGCAGCTGTCTCCACTCGCACTCCTCGATGTAGCGGAGCACCGCCTCCCGAAGGAACTCGCTCCTGGACCGTCCCTGCTGCTTCATCACCTCGTCCACCCGGTTGGCCATCTCTGGCGGCAAGGAGAAGGTGATGGTCTTGGTCGTTCGCGGCATGTTCACCTCTTGTTATCGAGTCTTACCAAGATAATGGGGCATTGGCGAAACTCCTGTCAACTGTCTCCCACCACCCACGGGCATCCCCACCACAGGCGCGATGGCGGTCCCGCCACATTCCGGCATGTACGCCCCCTACGTCAGCAGACGCCATGCCACCAGACCGCCGACGGCCAGCAGCCCTAGCAGCCCGGCGGCGACCAACCCAAGGACGAAAGCCACTCGCCTCATCCTGTCGCGCTCGACACGATCCTTCCGACAGACCTCCTCCAAAGCGACGTTCCGCTCCTGCTCCTGCTCAAGTTGGCCTTGGAGGAGCGCCACCTGCTCATCCAACCCCCGAATCCGCTCCTGGGCCACGTCCAGCAGCGTACCCTGCGATCTGGCATTTGCGCCGTTCTCCGCCAGGTCGTCGTCAAGCATCACGTATATCCGGTGCCGACTTCCGCGCTGCTCCCGTCTGACCTGGATATCCCCCGAGGCGATCCGACGGTCCAGCGTGGACAGGGACACCGCCAGCTCCCGGCAAGCCTCAGCCTTCGTCAGTTGTCTCATACTCTTCCTCCTTTCCTCCGGTTGTTGCGGCGCATAATCACGTCAACTCGTGTCAACCCTGACACGTCAAACACCTCAGGGGCATGGCTGCGGTGAGTCCGTGGCCTGCGTTTTCGGGGTGGCCGGTTCGTGGTCTCTGCAACAAGTTGCAATCGATTTAGTCTTTTGGGGCCTGACAGCGTTAGTAGCCGTTGACCCAGCTTTGTGGACACGCCCCCTACAGGAAGTCCCGGGGACGGAGAATTGTCATTTTGCAACCAGGGCCAGTGGCGCCAGGGGCCTCCGTCCCGCAGGATGAGGCGGCGGCAGTTGCCATGAGTCTCCCAATACCCCACGCTCATCCAGGGTCTGGAGGTTGAACGTGAACAGGATGGGGCGGTGGGAACCGGAGACACCGTGCAGGAAGCCCTCCTCGGCATCGAGATTCGGGAACACGAACAGCACCAGGGGCGGCAGTCCGCCGTGGTCCCGGTTGGGCCAGCCGCTGTTGAAGTACCGGCGGTAGTTCCCCAGGCGGGTCCGCACCCGCCTGGGCGTAGTCGCCCGGCGCTCGAACTCCAGGAGATAGAAGCGCCACTGACCACGGTGCCACAGCTGGAATGAGGCGTCGGGATGCACGACGTAGTTGGTCCAGTCCCAGCGATAACCGACAGCGGAACGGGCCGTGGGCATCAGGTCCAGCAACTCGTAGTCAGGCGAACGGGCGGTCTCGGCGCTCAGGGCGGCGGCGAAGCCGGTGATGGCGTCGTGGTGCTCCATCTGGGAGGCGATGGCTCGCAGGGCGGTGCCGGCGTAGACCGGGGCTCTCGTGTTGCGGCGACGACGCTTCCTGGCGCTCCAGCGGCCCACCATCGGCCCCACGGCGGCCCGGTCCCGTTGGGCCAGGCATCTCAGCCCATCGTCGGTGAGGACGTGACGCTGCCCGTTTGCCTGCACCAGAGAATGTCCGGCCAGGGAGCTGAGGACCTGGTTGGCCCGGCGTCGTGTGACGCCGCCCATCAGCCCGGCCAGCTGGTCGGTGGTGCACAGGGGCCATGCGGCCAGCAGGTCCAAGGCGTCCTTCTCGGCGCCGGTGAGCCGGACGGCCAGGAAGGAGCTGAGCACTTCCAACGGCTCCGGCATGGCGGCCCGCAGGCGGCTAGGATAGAGGGTGTCCGGGTCCGGGGTCGGATCTCTCTCAGTGTTCGGACTGTGCCGCCGGCGCAGGTCGTCGAGTCTCTCCGCCAGCCGGTCTGTCCGGGCGATGATGTTCTCCAGGGACACGCCGGGGTCCACCTTCACCGGAAGATCGAGCTCCGTGCCGCCCCCGCACTGCTGCCAGACCACGCCTTTGTGGTCTCAGGCCAGCAGCTCCCCCTCGGTGGCGACGAACGTCCTGAGGTGGTGCGTGGGGTCGCCCAGGGTGCGGACGGCCCTGCGGTTGGCTTGGTCGGAGAAGGCCAGCACCAGCGTCGCCATGGGGCGCCGGTCGTGGGGAATGTTCTCCAGGGTCCTCAGCCGGTACCGCAGGTTGGCCGAGGGCAGCGTCGGCCCCTGGCGCAGCAGGCCCACGGAGCGGCCCCCGGACAGGGTGATCAGTATATCGTAGGGACCCTGGCGGTAGTGGTCCACCCTCACCGGCTTTCCCCGGGAGTCGGTGTCGGCCACCAGGGCGGCGGCGCGGTAGAGCATGGCCACGGCGTCCAGCCGGTCGGCCAGGAGCCGGAACCACTGCCTGGACACCGGGTACTCCCGGAGGAAGGTCTCCGTGCCGTGCTCGATCCGGCCCCCGGCCTCTATGCCCTTCGCCGTCGGGAAGTGCCGCAGATGGGGGTGAGGCCCCAGGATCGTGAGGCTGTGGGACACCGAGTCGGCCATGCCCATCTTTACCAGCTTCCTCAACCGGTCACGGAGGGTGGAGGCGGGGACTCTGCCGAAGCGGGACAGCTCGTCCACGGTGGCCAGGGGCGCGGCGCACAGCAGGAGCAGCGTGTCCTCCAGTGCCTGGGACAGGGGATAGGGTGACTGGACGGGTTTGGGAGCCGGCCTGCTGGCGACTAAACGCTCGACGGCGGTGATGGCCCATGTTGCCGCTTCCAGGACCTCGACGCTGTCGCCCACGATGCCCAGGACGGCGCGGGGCAGGGCGCGGCCCGTGTGCCCGCGTTCGAGGAAGCGCCACAAGGTGTGGCGCGAAACGCCGAAGGTATCCGTCGCTGGCCCGATGCCACGCCACAAGACGTAGGTCCGCAGGAATTCACGAATGGCGTCTTCAAGGTCGGGGTCGAGCGATGCGCCCTTGCCCGGCGTCGGCGTCCCTGGCTCTGAAATGGTCAATCGACTGCTCCCTTGCGCAATAGTCCAACTTTCATTGTGAAGGGTAAATTCGTCGAAGGTAAGGCCTTGCAAGCCCTTGTTTTGGACGCGGTTTTGTGGTAAGGGAGAGCTTTTCGGGGAGTTGCAGGAGCCAGGGTGCCCGAGGGGGAACCAATCTCCACGTGAACCGAAGCGCGGCATCCGGGGCGGTCACTCGTTCAGTCCTCGTCCTCCGCCGACGGCTTGGGCGCAGCCCCTGACCGGAACTCCTGACGCCGAAGGTGGGCGCGGGCGATCATCCGGCCAAGGATGCGCAGACCGCGCCGCAGCGTCTCCCGCTCCTCGGCGGAGTAGGATGGCGATCCCCGCTTCGTCGCCGCCCGGCGATTGGTCGATGGCCTCCGCACCAACTCGTTCACCTGCCTGCGGTCTGCCGCGACTCATCGGATCGCTGCTCTCGCAGGAGAGTGTGCACAATCGCAACGCGTAATAAGACCCCTCATAGGGCTGCGCAGGGATGCGACCCCTTACAGGCTCTCCTTTTTTCGGCCCCTTCCATGCAGTGCTGGGGGTGTACAGGAGTTGGAGTTTGGTAGCAGAAAGGCGAGAGGCGTGAATTCGTAGCTGGAACAGGGGTAAATCGCCCCTCTACAGGACGTAACCAGTGACACTTTTAGAAAGGGTGCGTTCCGGACGGCAATGACATCGCCATACGGGAGGCATGACATCGGCAGGCCCGGCGGAGCGGCGTCTCGATGACAAAAAGTCCCCGAAACGGCGATTGAAGTGGGGGCGCGTTACGTCCCCCGAAGACGGAGACCGGGGTGACGGGCCGCGGCGCTGGCGATCAACCGGATGTGATACGCAGGACCTGGCCCGGCGAGTATGCCCAGGCGATCCCCGCTCCTTGGTCGGTTGGCGATGCGGCCATAGAGCCCCTGTGAGGGAGCCCCTTGCAAGGTCCGCCGAAACGGAGAACGTCCACGCAGTGCGGGGGGTGTACAGGGGATTGGGTTTTGTACCAAGGGGTACATTTTGGTCATTTCCCCGTTCAATCGGTGGTACATCACCCCCGTACAGGACAGGAACCGGTGAACACTTTGCGAAAGGGCGCGTTTGTTGTTGTTCTACGATTAGGTCCGTAGTTAACTGTTCTGCGAAAATGTCCGTCCATGGAAGATGTGACATTGAATCAGGTCAATGCCAGAGGGTATCTTTTCCCGGTTGCCAACACTCCTGAAAATAAGATCATTCAAGACCAAAATGATATAAGATGTTCATAGCAAAACATTTGGTGAGGTATTGTCCATGAACACTCAACACGACGTTGCTATCCCTGTAGGAGAAGAGGAAATCGAAGGTATAGTTCATGAAGGAGATCTCTCTTTGGGAGACTACCCAATTGACACGCTGCTCATCAGAACTGAGAGCCGGACTGTCCACGACGTGCTGCGAAGGATTGACCAAGGGCAGTATGTGATGGACCCGGAATTTCAGCGTGATTTTATTTGGGATGACGTCAAGCAAAGCAGGCTAATAGAGTCAGTGCTAATGCGGATACCACTGCCAGTCTTTTACCTTGCAGAAGATTCAGAAGGCCGGATGGTTGTGGTTGATGGATTGCAGCGCTTATCCACTTTCCACCGGTTCGTGAACGGAGGCTTACGGCTCAAGCTTGAAGAACAAGCCGGACTGGACGGAAAGCGGTTCGCGAACCTTCCGCCTAAGATCCAGAACAGAATTGAGGATTGCAATCTGACTCTTTACCTCATTGATGCGAAGGTGCCAGATCGAGCAAGATTGGACATATTTGAACGCGTAAACGGCGGTGTGCCATTGACTCGACAGCAGATGCGGAACTCCCTGTATATGGGCCCAGCCACGCGCTTTCTCAAAGAAGAGGCAACAACGCCCCTTTTCTTGGGGGCAACCGGCAGAAGCCTTCGGTCATCTTCAATGCGTGATCGCGAGTTCGTGAACCGGTTCTGCGCGTTTCAACTCTTGTCGCTTGATGACTATCGTGGGGAAATGGACGATTTTCTTGGGGAGACACTTACGCGAATGAACGTTCTCGGGGGCGCCGAGCTATCAAAGCTATCCGCTCAGTTTCGGACGAGTCTGGACAACAACCGCAGGGTATTTGGCCAGCATGCATTTCGAAAGCACTCAGCAGATCGGCTTGGCCGAAGCGTCATCAACGCCTCCTTGTGGGACGTCATGGCCACGGGACTCTCACGGCTTGAAGCTAAGGTGGTCGATGATCAGACGGACGCCCTAAGGGCTGCGTTCTATAAACTGATGGACGATAACGAATTCATAGCGTCGATCACATATGGGACGAATGACACGAGAAGGGTCAAATATCGATTCGAAGCGACCAGGGCGATGTTGGGCAAGGTGTTTGGTGCTTAGTCAGATCGATCTCATAAACTTCAAGTGTTTTGAGTTGCTTAAGCTGCCACTCGGATCCTTGACTTTGTTGTCCGGTACCAACGCTTCCGGCAAGCCTTCTGTCCTCCAGTCTCTCGTCTTGATGCACCAGACCATGCGCGAGCATGAATGGTCGACGCGCCTTTTGCTAAACGGAAACGTAATTCAATTGGGCACAGTAACCGACGTTGTAGACCAAGTACACGGTCGGGACTGTTTCAATATTGGGCTGGTTGACCAAGACATAAGCTGCCGCTGGGAATTTGTTGGCGATCGGCGCGATATGTCCCTGGAAGTAAGCCGCGTGGAGGTCAGTGGCAAGATAATGAACAAACCGGCTGCTCTTCGGCATTTGTTGCCCCCCGACATCGATGATGCCGCGAGGGCCTTGACCATTCGAGTTCGAGACCTTACCTACATTATCGCTGAGAGAGAAGGGCCGCGGGAAGTGTATCCCCTCGAAGATCAGTACGTACTACCCATGATTGGACCGGAAGGCGAAAACGCTGTAAGCGTATTGTACCGAGGTCGTGACGAGTATATCTCTAGCGAATTGATGGTGGAGGGGACAAGTCCTAAATTGTTGCAACAGGTAGTGGCTAGACTGGACGCATTCTTCCCTGGTTGCGACATAGATGTCCAGCAAGTTCCCAACGCGAATGCTGTGACCCTGGGAATCAGGGTATCTCCCGAAACCGGATACTTACGCCCGATTCACTGTGGATTCGGAATCACCCAGGTCTTGCCAATCATTGTCGCCATTCTCTCAGCAAGACGAGGCAACATTCTAATGATAGAGAATCCCGAAGTGCATTTGCATCCTGCCGGACAAGCCCTCATGGGCCAGTTTCTAGCCGATGCGGCGCACGCCGGAATTCAGGTGATTGCGGAGACCCACAGTGATCATGTTCTCAGCGGTGTTCGCCGCTCGGTTAAGGCCGAACGAGTGCCCGCCGAAGATATAGCAATCCACTTCTTCAGGAAGCGGTCTGCGGATGCAGCCCAAGTGTTGAGCCCTACGCTGGACAATTACGGCAATATCGATGTTTGGCCTGATGGCTTCTTCGACCAGTTTGACAAGGATATGAGTTACTTTGCAGGCTGGGGAGAATAGCGTGGAGCTGATTCTCAACGATCTTTCTATTCATCAACAATTCGAATATGCTCCAGTGTTCCGTGAGGCCATTGATCATATTATGGACATACGGAAAATCGCGCGTGAATTTGGCCGCGAATTGTACTGCCATCGAACCACGGTAAATAGGGAAATCGCTCCATCACTGTCAGTTCATAGTGCAGTACAGACACAATTTGCCCTGAATGAAAGACGCGTTCTAATGGCATGGCTTAATAAGCATGGACCATTCTGGGATGATGTCCCTTACCACAATTCAGACGACTGGTTTGAGTCCAACGGAGAAATTGTTACGGAAACTGCCTTGGGGGAGGCTGCTTTCTGCGCCACAACTGGAATCGACCGTCGCGTCGTAAGTTTGAGCCCGTCGGACTGGGAGCATTCGCCGATCACCGTGACTAGGTTGAATGGAACTGCCTACGACATCGAGGTCCAGAATTACTGGGCGTTGTCCGAGCTAAAATCCGCCTTGCTGGAAGCCGGTCCGCCTATAGAGTCGTGGATTCAGTTGGAGGCAGCCTGTTCGGAGCGATTCCAACGGTTGACTTTCTCAGTGGACTGCTTCCGCCCTCTCGATGGTCAACCTTTCGCTCCAATGGCAGCTCGGCATATTCAAATTCGCCTAGAAATACTGGACCGCCTGATGGGATTAGTCGACAACACCGGCCAACGAACACCAGAAGGCCACCAATTGTATCAACAACACTTCCATGGGGAAAAAGCTTGGTTTTCTGACTCCTCAGATACAGAGAAACACCGATACAGACATGACCTAACGTTCCGGCACCCAACGACGCGTCGCATGGATTTGTTCTGCCCGTGGCACGGCAAACTAAACAACCCGCCATTCCGAATCCATTTTGCCCGGCCGGAAAGTTCCGGCGCACCGCTTTATGTGGTATACGTCGGTTCAAAAATAACTATGCAATAGGTTGAAACGATAGACCAACCTACGAAAGAACGTGGTCCCATTCGGGACTAGGGAGACTTCTTTTAGATTTCTGACCCTGTCGAATTCCTTCCCCTGTGGGCGTCCCCACCACCCTAGCTGATCTGGCCATGCCCTTCTGCGGGGACATGCCAAAGTGAAGGTGTGCAGCCAGACGTCGAAGGTCCCCGGTTTGTCCAGCATCGCGGGAACCCATGTCGCCATGTAGACGAAGGCCAGAGACATGAGCGGCTTCCAGATCAGGTCCTGCACAGTCTCGAAGGCTGCGATGCCCGCGAACTCGTTGAGAAAACCTAAGCCAAGGGCCGAGTGGTGCCGCTGACCCACAAAGAGCGAGGCGGGGACTATGGCTCACTGACGGCGAAAGTTGTGGTGATTGACTATCACGAACAACGATGAGTGATGCGTAGGAGCGGAGGGGGCCATCCGACCAGTACAGGAAGCCCATCGCTACATCTGCAATGGTCCTCCTGCTCATTGCTATATGGTGCACACAAACTGAAAAGTCGCGTGTTCAATAGTACTGGGCAACTCCACGTTCACCGCGTTGCATGGGCTAGCCAGCAAAGATTGATAGCGGCCGTACTGCTCTAGGTATTGATCTGCCCCACTCTTTAGCAGCACATTGGTGCTACGCCCAGGTCAGGTGTGGTATACTTCAGCAAAGAGGACTGCAATTATGGGCTACAAATCTGCAACTGAGTGGACTGACACAACCTGGAATCCCGTGACCGGCTGCACCAAGGTTACCAAGGGGTGTGACAATTGTTACGCTGAGCGCTTTGCAGAGCGATTCCGAGGCACTCCTGGACATCCTTTCGAGAGAGGGTTCGACCTTACCCTTCGACCTGAGCGGGTATCTCAGCCACTATTTTGGAAGCGGCCGCGAATGATCTTTGTGAACTCAATGAGCGACCTGTTCCACAAGAATATACCCACGGAGTTCATTGATAGTGTTTTCGACACCATGGAAACGGCTGACTGGCATATGTTTCAGGTGCTTACGAAGCGAAGCCCTCTAATGAGGGACTACTTGCGTCACAGATTCGGAGCTGATCTTGCTCCACGGCACATCTGGTGTGGCGTGTCCGTAGAGGACAATGCGGCAACCGCGAGAATCCAGCATCTTCAAGAGGCACCGTTAGCTACGCGTTTCCTTTCCATAGAACCACTTCTGGGTCCTATGGGAGATATAGATATACATGGGATTGCTTGGGTCATTGTAGGCGGGGAAAGCGGTCCAGGTGCCCGCCCCATGAAGCTGGACTGGGTTCTGGATATCCGGAATCTCTGCGAGCGAAAAGGCGTTCCCTTCTTCTTCAAGCAGTGGGGTGGCCTGACGCCGAAATCGGGCGCACGCCTGCTTGAGGGAGTTGAGTATAGTGCCATGCCAGCTTATCTGAAGTAGGAGAGAATGCATGCCTTTCGTTTGGCGCCCTAATGGCCCTCCACCAGGTATCGAGCAGCACAGCACAGCAAAGCTCACTGTACTGCGTAGTTACCTTCGAGCTTACTTCGATAGGCTGGGTACCATCCCTTTTCGTGACGAATTCAGACTAGATCTCATTGATGGCTTTGCTGGAGGTGGTACATTCCGGGACGAAGGCGTCCTCGTGTCTGGCACACCTCTGATCATGCTTGAGGAGAGTGAGGCCGCTCAGGACAGGCTAAACCAGAACCGCTCCAAACCGCTGCGTTTTGATTGCAAGTTCCATTTTGTGGATATAGACGCTGACCACACTGCTCATCTACGGAAAGTCCTGGCTGAACGTGGATACCGTGTAGATGGCGAAAATATAGTTGTCCACGACAGCCGATTCCAAAATGTGGTTGATGACATCATATCGGACGTTCTTCGCCGCCAGCCTCGAGCTGGTCGCTCGATTTTCCTCCTGGATCAGACGGGATTTAACCAAGTGGAAATCGCGCTTGTCTCACGAATTCTTGCAATGCTGCCAACGGCGGAGGTCATAATGACCTTTGCAGCGGATGCTCTAATGAACTTTCTTACGGACAGACTGGAAATGGTCCGAGCAGTCACACCCCTCGGATGGACGGAATCCGATATAGACGAACTATTACAGCTACGGAATGGCGATGGTGGCAGAGCCCTTGTACAGCGGGCGTTGCGAGACCGCATTCGCAACACAACAGGCGCGACCTATGATACTCCATTTTTTATTCGGCCCAGGCAGTCACGCCGCGCCCTGTGGTTCCTCCATCTCTCGCGACATCTGACGGCGCGCGATGTGATGATTCAATGCCACTGGAATAGCTTCAATACTTTCGAGCACTATGGATCCGGAGACTTCGACATGCTAGGGTGGGACGCTTTGAGCATGAACACCGAGACACTGCCTCTGTTTAATTTTGAGGAGCTTGACGCCGAGCAGTTGCGGCAACAGCTTCTCAATTCTATGCCTCAAAAACTATATGCCTTAGCAGCAGAGAATTCTATCACCGTGGACACGATGCGACACGTCCTTGCAAATGGTACCGCTGCTCGACTTTCCGATCTGGACAGGACAATCCTTGAACTCGCACGGGAGAAGGAAGTCGACGTTCTAAACGCCGATGGAAAGTTGCGCTCACGCAGCCTAAAAGGTCTTGAGCCTTCTGATCGCATTAGGATTCCCACGATGCGCTTATTTCCAGGTCTTTCTCGACGACGATGAACGTGGAGGTTGTAGTCTCAAGCCATCATCATTAAGGGATTCCCACTTCATCTTTTGCATGAGGTCAAAACTGAACTTCCTCGGGCAGAGTTGCCCTTGTGAGCACTCACAACCGCAGGGTTAGTGTTCATGCGACTAAACAAAAATAAGACTGAAATGCCTGTCCGAATAGACTACAACGATCCACGATATGCCGAGTCCGCCGCCGAGATAATAGGGCGGCACGACAGAGGCGAGGCGTGGGCAACGGCGGCAGCCGGGGTAGGGGGGGAGCTGGCGGAACTCCGCGAGAAGCGGAGCGACAAGCTGACCGAAACAATCGTGCGCCGGGAGCTGCGACAGTGGCTGCGCGACTCGACTGAAGGTAAAGCAGTATAGGGAATTGTAGGCAGGCTACTAGCGGGCAAGTGATGAAGGACCGCTGCAAGGGACTTTGAAATGGAACTAAATGCGCTAGAAAGCTCGTTTTTCAACTGGATTCTCAACGCAGAGCTGGATGTGCCTATTCCTGCAACTCTGGAAGTTGGAGACCGCACCTTTGACTGCATTATTGTTCCCGAAATAGACCAGGAAGGTGATTTCAAATTCAAATACTACAATGCATCGGAAACTGCTCCAGACACTGCGCCGACAACAAGTGCCTCAGGCACGAAGAGTTGGCCCATTCTCCAAGCACTCGGGTTAGACCCGCTACTGGAACGGGCGTGGCTGAGCGGCGATCCTGTGACAGTGAATATGCGCCCAATGCCACTGCCAATTGAGCCGAGACCTGCCCGGAAGATAGATGCCTCAGTGCGCTATGCGGAATTCGGCAACACAGGAGCGTTGGGCCTAGACAAGAACCAAGTTCTCGTCCAGGATACTCCGCTAAGGAAGTCGGAGTTCAGCCTAGTCGGGTTTCCAGACTTTAGGTTAACCCACTGGCATGGGAGGTCGATATCTGGCATAGCCTCGCAGACCCTCGACCACCTGCAATCGATCTCAGAGGATATAGGAGAGGGTTTCAACGTAGTGATTCAGTCCTCACTGCCCGTTGTTGACCTTGACAGTAAAGATGGTTGGAATATCAGGCTTAGCAGAGACGAGAAGCCAACAAGAACCCTAGTCGGGCACACAGGGCTGATAACAAGGACAGACGACAAAAACTTCGAAGCCGACGAGCTTGACGAGGTACTGGAGGCATTGAAATACTTCCTTGCGTTCTCTGCAGGCGCATATTTTCTTCCCACAGTTGTCATCGGAGTCGATTCACGAAATCGTCCTACCCTGGGCAAGATAGGACGATTCCACGTGGAAAGACCCCTCACAGCCAATTGGTTTAGGGCACGTGGTATTCCTGATGGAGTCTTACTGGAGGACCTCTTCCCCGGGTTTTGGCGGAGGTGGAAGATGAACAAGGATGAGATTATTGCCATCCTCGAATGCTATGTCCATAGCAATGTGATGCGGCAAGCAGGTGTGCCAAACGATGCAGTAGCAAAGAGCTACTCAGGATTAGAAGTGCTTTCCGGCCTTATCTTGGGAAAAACGATAGGACGGGACTCTCATAAGAAGATTAATCAGGTGTTATCTCGCAAGCAGATCCCACACGTAAAACTTGATTCCTCGGAGACTCCCGTTATGGCTAAACTGTGTAGCGACTTGGATGTAGGTGACTTGATTGGCTCCCATCTGCTCGGAAATGTGCGGAACTACGTGTCTCATCCACTTGACCCCAAAACGCCAGCTGAAGTCAAGGAAAGGCACAGAAAATATTTGGATTCAGACCGCTCGCGGTATGCCTACTTGCACGACTTGAGCCAATTCTACCTTGAGTATTTGTTATTGGACTATTGCGGCATCCAGACGAGTGAGCACAGACGACTGCTCGAAGCAATGCAAAAGCCTATGAGTGAATAAGATAAGGTGATTTCAACGGAATATGGCCCGTCCCAAACTACTTACGACCTTGACCCAGCTCTGCTATTCACTTGGGCTCGCTACCTCCACCACGGGCCCAAAGTAAGGACCCGTCGGAGGATGCGAAGCTTCTCCCACCGGGCACGCTCCTGCCGCACCTGCTCCAGTGCCGTTCTGCGCCATCCGAAGTGGTCGGACTTCCTAGACTGTGGCAATGGCTCAGTCTCAGGAGGCAGGGTCAACCCGAACTCCTCGATCATAGCTAGCTCCAACTCCCACCTGTGCTCCTCCGCCCGGGCCCTCTCAGGCTTAGTGCCGGTTTCTGTAATCCCGGTCCTGAGTTGGCGCCTCTCTTGCACGAGGTTCGTAGCCGTCCCGAAAGCGTGGGCCTCGTTGGACTTGGGCTCCAGTGTCAACGCCGGCATCCGGTAGGCCGTGTGCCCTTTTGGGAGGTATCCACTCTGCTGGCCTATCTCCTGTGCCGTCCTTTCCAGATCTATCTGAGCGCTTTCGTTCCTCTGACCTGTCTCCGGAACGGTAGTGATAGTGGGCTATTCTAGTTTTAGTCCCGGGTACTCGCTGGATGTCCCGAAGTCCCAGATGTGGTCGGGGTCGCCGTCGCCATCCACATCTATGTCCCAAGAAGTGTATATGTCCGTGTAGCCGGTAGGTGTCTGCAACTCGGAGGTGGTCTTTCCTTCAGTTCCAGGCACGGTGCCTGAACCGACGCCCTCCGTTATTCCGGAGGTGTCGGTATCCCAGTAGCTGGCACTGATGCTGACGTTACCCGCCGCTCCGACTAGGCCACCAACGCTGTAATTGATGGGGAGGTGATCCGGCGGTGTGCCATCATAGAGTCGTTGAACCCCGTGGATCGGGTCATCACCTTTAGGGCTGTGTGGCATAACTACGATTGCCTGCCCTCGCTCAATGTAATAGTACAGATTGACTCCTACTCCTGACCCCCTTATCTCGAATCTCCCTTCGCTAGCAACTACTGCTGACTCCGATATATGGCTAGTTGCATAGCTGGCTCTGATACTGCCGCCGCTCATCTGCCCAACCAGACCGCCAGCCCTCACAAAGTGTCCTGAAACACGGCCGCTGGCATAGCTCGCAGCGATAACACCCTCGTTAATCCCGACCAGACCACCAATAGCGGTGCGTGCCGACACATCGGCTCGCGCATAGCTGGTTAGAATGCTACCTTCGTTACGTCCTACCAGTCCACCAACGGCGTCGTAGTCCCCCCTAGCCTCACCAACGACAAAGCTAGATATGATGGTGCCGGTATTCCGCCCAGCCAGTGCGCCAACAGCAGACCATCCCGACACGTCAGCAGAAACCAGCCTAACTCCCCGGATGACACTGCTAGTCTCGGTATACCCAAACAAACCTATATTGTAGGCGCCACTACTCGGGTTCACTGCACCACCTCCAAGTGAGGCTTCACTTCTGTCAATATACAAATTGAAGATGGTGTGATCGTTACCGTCAAAGGTCGCCGCAAATCTATCGTATTCAGCACCGATGGATTCCCAACCTGTGCCTGAACGCCAAGCTGGGTTAACTACACTTGAGGCATAGCTCCCATCACTTGCAAAGTCAAGGTCTCGCGCCAACTCGTAGCCCGTACATCCAAAGGCGCACCCCATGCCAGGGACCGGGTTAGGAAACGCGACGGCGTAGTAGAGGGCGACACTGCTGTGGTTTGCCGTACCATCTCCGTTGGTGTCATAGCTGATGGCGTCTAGCTGCTCCAGATTGGAGATCTCGATCAGTCCGTCGTCGTCAGCGTCGTAGTCAATAAGCGGCATGACTACTGTGATTGTGAACAAGATATTATCAGAATCGAAGTTGGCAGTATTGGCGTCGGCGTCGGTGACGCGGTAGACCATGTTATATATGCCGGCAGCTGTTGGGGTTCCCGTAAGTTGCCGGGTGGCCTGGGCGAAAGTCAACCCTGGGACCGCTGGGGTGAGAAAGTAGGTGAGTGCCCCGTTGCCACCGGTTGCGGCAGGCAGTATGAACCCGGAAATCACCATTCCGACCGAATATTCCAAGTTTGAGACGCCATCCGAGAAGCTGGGGGCGGTGTCTGGAACTATCACCGTGATCGTGAACGAAATGGTGTCGGCATCGATGTCCTTGGTGTTGTCGTCGGCGTCGGTGACGCCGTAGGTCATGCTGTAAGCACCGGGAGACATCGGTGTTCCCGTCAGCTGGCGGGTCTGTGGGGAGAACCTCAGACCCGGTACAGCTGGAGTGAGGGAGTAGATGAGCGGACCGTTGCCGCCCGTCGCGGCAGGAAGCGTAAGACCGGAAACCGCCGTCCCAGCCGTGTAGTCCAAGTCTCCCACGCTGCTCGTGAAGCTGGGTGCTATGTCGACGGGCCGGATTGTGGGGGTTGGCGTGAGTAATGCCGTTGGCGTGGGTGTTGTGGTGACGGGGTTGCTGACTCGGCGTGCGTTTAGTGTAGGCAGCCTGCGATCAAACTCAATAACGGAAACGGCAAAGCCGATGCTGTTCACAGGTCTGCCGCTGTCAGTCTCCTCTATTCTGGATTTGTTGACGCCAATCACCGCGCCTTCGATGTCGACAAGCGGACCACCGCTGTTGCCCGGATTTATCGCCGCATCCGTCTGCAACAGGTCAACGCCATCCACGATTCTGGTGGAGGAGATAATACCTCGGGTTACGGTCAGGCTGTTGCCAATCCTGCCTGCAAGCGGAAAGCCGAGCGCAAGCACCTCGTCGCCCACCCGTACCCCATCTGGATTTCCAACCGCGATCGCATGGAAACGATCGTTACTGTCAATCTGTACTAGCGCGAGATCAGCAGTTGCGTCTCGCTCCAGCACATCAGCTTCATAGAAGCGGCCGTCGGTCAGCCGGACACCCACGCTGCGCGCTCCCCCTACAACATGCTCATTGGTTATGATCAGCCCGTCCGCATCGATAATGAAGCCCGAGCCACTGCTGGTGCCTTCGGTAATCTGTACTACACCTGCCTGAATGCGTTCGATGAGCTCCGCGAGCGATGTTCTGCTTTCGTCGGACAGGTCGGCAGCGCCAATGAATTGGATATTGGGATCTGGTGTGTCCGGGGACGCCGGTGAATTAACGGTAGATGGTGATCCTTCGTCACATGCCGACAGCATTGCAACGGCTAGCAAACTCACAAATGCGGTACATACTATCCGCCGAACGGACTCCCCCAATACATTCCCCAACCGTAATGTGAACGCCATTGGTTGCCTTCTTCCTTGATTGGTCCGCTGCTGTCGAGTTCAGTCCTAGATGGGTTGGGTTACACATTATAGGCTCGACCAACCTGCACGTCTAGACTGCACCTCAGGGAGAGAAGTGCATAAGTCCTAATCTCTGCCTTCCGGTTCCATCCCGCCCGCCTTTCGTATTGTGATGACAAATCTAGTCCCTGCGTGTAGAATACTGGCGCTGAAGTCGCGGCTGGATTCCCAATTCCACACTTAGGTCGTAACGCTAGGGTTGGCCTCGTGCCCCCTTGCGCGGCCTCTGTGTGGATCCGGCGACTTCAGCAATTGCCAATCCTGTCCGCAAGGGGGTTCCAATTGTTGAGTCGCATTGCCTTCGTTGCTTTGCCCGCCCTGCTTATCCTGGCCTGTGGAGGAGGGTCTTCTCAGGAACGACTTACCATCGCCGATCAGGAGGCAGCGGTAGCGACCCGCTCCGCTGAACGGGCTGCCGCCGAGAGAACCCAAGCAACCGCGACTGCAAGGGCGGAACGTGCAAAGGCCACGCCCACGCCATCCGTCCGCGTCACTCCCTACGTCTCTAGCCGCCCGGCCTCCAGCGTCAATAGCATGGTGAAGAGTTCAATTGAGGCGAACCGCGAGGTGATAGATAGCGCGATTCGCCGGCAGGGGCAACAGGTCAGCTTAGTCTTGATCGTCCGTTCAGCAACCAACACCGCGAGGGCTAGGCAGCTGGGGGAGAACTTCCTCAGGATGTACAAGAGCCTGAGCGACGACAATCCGCCCGGGCAGTCCATCGGCAGAGGGAAGTACGACTATATCGTCGGCGTCTACTACCCCAACAAGAAGCCCGTTGCGACAGGAGCGAAGGCATCAATTGCTGACAGGATGAGTTGGTCCTGATATGGGTAAGTCGCTAGGATCTCTCGGCTGCCTGCTACTCCTGATGGGCCTCTCGTTGCCCTTCCTCATGTTCTGTGGCATCGCTGTGGTGGCGACGCTGGAGCAGTCCATCGGAACCTTCTTGGCCTGGGCTATCGTGGGCTTGTTTGTCGTGGGGATTGCCTGGCTCGTGAGGAACATCGTCGCAAAAAATAGGCCGGAATAGCCCCGCATCGGCTCTTGTGGTAAACTAGCAGCCCGTCCGAGGATTAGCTAACTGTGGTTGCGGGTCAGCGACAATGGATCGCGACAACTAATTGTGCCGGTTGCCCCGGTCAGCCCCCAGACAGCTTTGCGAATATCGCTGTGCTCACTACCTCGGCAAAAGTTCCTGATGCGTTGGGCTGGCCCATGGACCCGTGCTTTCCTGTGCAGATTGACCCCAAAGCGGAACAGCTTGAGCAGGTTGTGGCCGGTGCAGATCAGCGACCATTCGCCGTTCACCTTCTCCAGTCCCCGCAGCAGGAACTGCCGGAATCCCCGGCCCTGCTTGATCTGGCCGAATACCGGCTCCACAGTTTGCATCCGCAAAGCGTAGCGCTGCCGACCCCGCCTGGTCTGTAACTTCCGTCGCATCCGGTCCCTGGGAGACAGATGGCTGGGTATGCGACCTCGGGGCGCCGGTGGCACAACCCGGCCGTGGCGGGTCTGCTCCGGCGCGACGAACGGGTCCACGCCCAGAGCATAAAGCTCATCGACTGCCTTTGCCGAGTAGTAGCCGGCATCGGCGGATACTTCCCTGGGGACTGCACCGACGTTGTCGATGGTCTCCTCCATCATCGCCGCAGCCTGTTGCTTATCCGAAGTCTGGTTGGTGGCCCGCGCCGCCACGATCACCTGGTGAACGCTGTCCACCACCGCCTGACAGTTGTACGCTTGCAGGAAGTCCTTTCCTCCAGGCGCGGGGATGATGCGCGACTCGGTGTCGGTGAAGTTACGCTGGGCCTTGTCGTCGGGCACACCCGGGCGCTTACCACCTTCGGCCTCGGCCTGTTCGGCAGCCGCCTGCGCCTCGGCTTCCAGCGCCGCCATGGCTTCCCGTATCTTCTCCAACCGACCCTCTCGAAAGGCCAACTCCTCCGGCAACTCGTCTCCACGCTTGTCTTTGCCGTACCGCCGGTCTTCCTCATCATCCGCTGCCTGGGCCTGTCGCAACAACTCCGCCACCTCCGCCGCCAACTGCGCTTCCCTCTCCTTCATGCGTCCATAACTCATCGCCTTATGCTTCGATGCGTTGGCCTTCACCTTCGTGCCGTCCAGCGCCACGTGCCCCAGCTTCACCAGCCCCGCCTGCTGGCACAACGCCAGTACCTGTATGAACAGGTCCGACAACGCATCCAGATTGTCCTTGCGAAAGTCGGATATGGTCCGGAAGTCCGGTGTGTTGTTCGCCGCCAACACCCTGAAGGCGATGTCCTCGTGGAGACGCTGGGCGATGCGGCGTGAGGACGCCACCCCGACGCAGTAGCCATACAGCAGCGCCTTGACCATCATCCGTGGATGATACGGCGGCCCGCCACGCCGTTCCCGCTCGTAGCGAGCGGTGACCTCCGACATGTCCAACTGGTCCACCACGTCGGATATGAAGTAGGCCAGATGGTCGTCAGGCAGCCACTCCTGCAACGCCGCTGGCAACAGCAACTGCTGGTCGGGTTCGTAGGGAAGGTAGGTCTTGCTCATCAACAACTCCCCGCTACTGGACTGGCCCTATCATACACCCAACCACTCGCCAACCGTGTTTCTCGGACAGGCTGCTAGGGTCACAAAACAACAAAGACCACGGTGAGGGGCCAAAGCTAGCCCGTGAGAGCTAAGAACACTATGCCAGACTACGATATAATTGGCCAAACTGTCATGGAATACAGGGATAATACCCAGCGGATTGCTTGTCTGAAAAAGAGGTTAATGGACCAAGGCAAACAATTCGTTACGTTGGGACAACATTTGGAAGAAAAGCCCGATTCAGTGACAATCGACGGGCGAGGCATTCATGTCACCGACCCGCACCCCATAGTGATTACAGATCACACAACCACAATGCCTGCCTCGGTTCTTGATTTGACTGCTCTACAAAATGTCCTCAAAGAGCTGGCAGAGGCAGAACGGGAGCGGCAGCAACTAGAGAGGACTTTGAATGGTATGGGCCTTGCAAACCTCTTGCGGGAAATCTGACTCACACCACGAAGTCCTGATACCTGAGCCTCTTGCATCCCTAAGCCACCCGCCGGACCTGCCACCTGAGCCAGTCTTCCTGTCCGGCCTGTAGGCGATAGAGGGCTGTCGCCTGAAAGGCCAGCATCGACATCGCCGCGTGCAGGCCGACCCGCCTCAGACCCCGGGAGCAATGGGCCTCGAGGCTCCTGGACTGCTTGAGGCTCTTGAAGACCCGCTCGACACTCTGACGCAGGGCGTAGAGTTCGTCCCATTCCCTGCTGTCACGGCGCACCGGTCCAAACACCCTGGGGTTGTCCTGCCGTTTCTCCCAGACCTCATCCTGGCAGTAGCGCACACCCTGTCGGTCTTGGAGCGGGCATCCGTCGCCACGGCAGCGATAGAGATGACCCTTCTCGGGGTCGCTCCGCACATACTCCATACGGACGTTCCCGACGCAGGTGGGAGTACCGTTGTCATCGTATATTCCCTCCCTGCGTCTGCCACTGGGCATCCGCTTTATGGCGATGATGGGGATGGCGCCCCTCGCCAAGATTGTCTTGTGGTTGGCAACGGAGTCGTAGCCCTTGTCCGCTATCACATGGGTCGGAGCGAACCACTCGTGGGTCCGGGCTGCCTTGTCCATCAGGTTCAGAAGCTCAGGGGAGTCGTTCCGGCTGCCAGTAGTGGTAAAGCGCACAATGGGCAGGCCGTAGGTTGCGTCCACTAGGGCGTGCTCCTTGTAGCCGAAGTACCACTCCTTTCCGTCCTTGGCCCGGGCACTGGTCTTGGCTGTCCAAGTAGCCTCGGGATCGCTGATGACGGTCCTGTTGGGATTCGAGTGTGTTCGAACCACTGTGCTGTCGATGGCCACCTTCTCGCCAAAGCCTGGTAATGCCCGCTGCAACTGGTGCGTCAGAGGAGCCAGAGCTTGGTCTATCAGGTCCTGGTAGTCGCTCAGACGGGTGAAGAAGCGGTTGAAGGTGGTGCGATGAGGCAGGCTGCTGAATCCGCAAATCAGACTGAGAGTTGGGTCGTCCTCAAGCCGGCGGATAAGGGCATTGACACTCGGAAGGCTCAACAGGAACCTGGCAAGGTGGGCTCGCCATAGGGCTTTTAAGGGATAGCCTGGCCTGCCGTTCCATCGGTACTGCCAGAGGGTTGTGAGGATGGCAGAGGCGTCCACGCTGTCCAGGATGGCCTTGAGCTCCGCCAAGCCGAGCGGCAACCCTTGCAACCTGCCCAAAGAGGCAGTAGACTTATAGAAAGCCATTGGGAGACTCGACCTCCCGTGTGGTCAGAAGGCGCAGAGGATGTAGATCCCTCTGCGCCTTCGCTTTATTCAACTGGTCTGATTGTACTCTATCTAGGCATAGAACTCAAGTTCTGTAGGCGTGAATCGCGAGAGTCTAGGACTTATGCACTTCTCTCTCAGGGTGAAAGTTCTTGATTTAGTCCAGTGTGGTGGAATAGTAGTAGCTGGTGTAGGGACTCAGGCGGGCGATGACTCCTCTGGGGTAGCGGGCGCGAAGCTCGTACTCGAATTAGAACGGCACGTGAAGGCCGCCGGCGGTCATCTGCCCCACGGCGTCGGGAGCGATGGCCGAATCTCCCCAGTTGTAGGCCCGGTCGGCCCTGGCGGTGGGGACGGACCATTGGAGTTCGCTCGCAGCATCTTCCCTGGCCTCGGCCTCCAGCTTCGAGAGGAACCAGGTTATGCCGTCGGCGTGCTTCGTCTGTCTCGCCCATGTCTCGATGCGGTGGCCCACGTGACGTTTCCGGCCCTCTTTGTCGGTGGTGAGGGCTGTGCTCCAAATGCCCTGCGTGGTGGGCAGTTGGGCGCGGTCCCTGTGGGTGACGTAACGTATGCCCTCGGCGGACAGGGTGTAGCGGGTGTCTCCGCGTGTTCCATGACGCTCGACAAGGCTCCAGGTATCGACCAGGGAGTGCATCATCTGGCTTACGCGCCCCTCGGAGACGCCGAGCCAGTTGGCCAGGTGCTCACGTGGGATCATCGGGTGATCGGTGATGAGGTCCAGCGTGCGTTTCTCAGAGGGGCTGACGCCGAAGGCCGGCCCAGCCTGCGCCATGCGTTCAGGGTTGGGTATCGAGGCCCTCTTCCGTTCCGGCGACTGAGTGCGTGGCCCGCCGCCGGGGCTGCTGCGGGAGATCACGCCCTTCAGTGAGAAGAACTGGCTGCCGATCACCCACGAGGCGCTGCGCCAGAGGCGACGATCCCGTCGTTCCAGCGCATCCCTGAACTCCACTGCAACGTAGCAGTCCTGGATGTTCCGGTCTTCGCAGAACCTCGTCGTCAGCCTCTCCTCCCACACGCTGGGCACAAGGATCAGGACGGTTTCGGGACGTCGGGTGTAGTCGTACTCCGCTATGGCCCGCAGCCGGTCGTAGAGCGACCGGCGCCGCAGGGCCAACCCCTGGCGCACCACGCCGAAGCTGCGACCGTCGTGCAGGGTGATGGCGGCGTCGAAGCGCCCTCTGCGATGGAACTCCACATGGGACCGGAGGCCGTCGATGCCGGGGGACATCGAAGCGGCGAGTCGGTAGACGGCAGCCACCGCGTCCATCCGGCGTATGAGCAACGTGAGCCACTCCCTGGACATGGGGTAGGCCCGCACGAAGTCCGAGGGCGTGGCAAAGCCGAGCACTCGGGCGGCTTCACGGATGCCCTTGGCCGTCAGGTAGTGTCTCTGGCTCGACGGCAGATGGGCCGTGCCGTGGCTCACCCTCCCGACTATGCCGTCGGCCAGCAGGCCGGTCAGGGCACGGTGGACCGAGGCGTGAGGTTCGCCCCAGATGCCCGCCAGCTCCGCTGAGTCGCTGAAGGGCATCTGGCAGAGGAAGTCGAGTAATTGTCGGTCAGAGAGGGGCATATCCGGGTCCCCCTTTCACGCTGTGCCGATTTCGGGCAATTGCTCTAGATGGCAGTTGTCCAACTCCTCATTGTGGCGGGCAAAGTCGTCGCATGTAATGCCTTACAAGCCATTGTGCCCAAGTCGACTTTGTAGTAAGGGGTCGAGCATAGTGCTGAGTTTGATCACCCTTGACTGGCGCACGGCATTGACTTGAGCCAACCTTGAGTCGTATCCTTGGGCAGCATCCAAGGCTATTCAGCATACCTTTTGGGGAGGGAGATGACAATGGCTTCAACCGATCGCCTGCTGCCGACGGGCGAATGTTGGTGCGGGTGCGGCAGAGATACGGCCATTGGCTCGTTTTTTCTGCCGGGCCACGACAAGACTGCCGAGTCAGCGGTGATCTCTGTCGAGTACGGCGGAGTCCCGGAGTTTCTGGACCGCCACGGCTATGGACCAGGTGGCAAGAATGCCAGGGAGGAAGTTGCTGAGTGGCGAGCCAAAGGAAAGCGAGTGAGGTAAGGACAATGGCTACTACTCAGACAGCAAAGCCAAAAGACCATGCCATCAACACGGGCCACGAGGCCGAATACTGGCGCATGGCCGACGCCCTGCGGGGCAGCATGGACGCCGCCGAGTACAAGCACGTCGTCCTCGGCCTGGTCTTTCTCAAGTACATCTCCGACGCCTTTGAGGAGCGCCACGCCGAAGTGCTCGCCGAATTCGGCAAAGACGCTGCCGAGGACCAGGACGAGTACATCGCGGAGAACATCTTCTGGGTGCCTCCCGAGGCCCGATGGCAGTACCTCAAGAACCAGACTCGCCAGCCCAACATCGGGCGATTGGTCGACGACGCCATGTTGGCCATCGAGCGGGACAACCCGGCGCTCAAGGACGTGCTGTCCAAGGACTACGCCCGGCCTGCCCTGGACAAGACCCGTCTCGGGCAGGTGGTTGACATGGTGAGCAACATCAAGGTCGGTGGCGCCGAGGCCCGCGCCACTGACGTGCTGGGCAACGTCTACGAGTATTTCCTGGAGCAGTTCGCTCTGGCCGAGGGCAGGAAGGGTGGCGAATTCTACACCCCTCGCTCGGTCGTACGGCTCCTCGTGGAGATGCTGGAGCCGTATCAGGGCCGCGTGTATGACCCCTGCTGCGGCTCCTCCGGCATGTTCGTCCAGTCGGTGGAGTTCATCCGTGCCCATGCCAGTGGCAATGGCAACGCTGGTAGCGCCAAGGGTGATATCTCCATCTATGGCCAGGAGTCCAACTACACCACATGGCGCATGGCCAGGATGAACCTTGCGATCCGGGGCATTGAGGGGCAGATCGAGCACGGAGATAGCTTCCGCAACGACCGCCACCCGGACCTGCGGGCCGACTACATCCTCGCCAATCCGCCATTCAACGTGTCCGATTGGGGTGGCGAGCAGCTCAGGGATGATAAGCGGTGGGAGCACGGCGTCCCGCCTGCCAGCAACGCCAACTTCGCCTGGGTGCAGCACTTCCTGTACCACCTTGCGCCACGAGGCCTCGCCGGTTTCGTCCTTGCCAACGGATCCATGTCGTCGAACCAGTCCGGCGAGGGTGAGATACGCAAGAACATCATCGAAGCCGGCCTAGTGGACTGCATCATCGCCCTGCCGGGCCAGCTCTTCCGGTCCACGCAGATACCGGCCTGCTTATGGTTCCTGCGCCGGGGGCGGCAGGAAGCAGACCGCCAGGGCGAAACCCTCTTCATAGACGCTCGCAAGCTGGGACACATGCTCGACCGCACTCGCCGGGACCTGTCCCAAGAGGGCATCACCCGCGTCGCCGATACCTATCGCGCTTGGCGCGGGGGCAAGGACGCTAGCGAATACGAGGACATCCCCGGATTCTGCAAGAGCGCGCTGCTGGACGAGATTCGAAAGCACGGCCATGTGCTCACCCCCGGCCGGTACGTCGGCGCTGCACCGCAAGAGGACGACGGCGAACCTTTCGAGGAGAAGATGGCCCGTCTTTCCGTTCAATGGCGGGAACAGCAGGCCGAGGGCCAACGGCTGGACGCAGAGATCGAGGAGAACATGACGCGCTTGGGATTTGGAAGATAGAGGACACCCGATGAAGCTGGACCTATCACCCCTGGAAGACGCTGTCGCCCAGTTGGAAGAAGCCCTGGACGTATACCACTCGGAATTGGTCTTGAACGACCCTCGCCTCAAGAGGCATCTCCGGGCGGCCGTAATCCAAGCGTTCGAGTTCACCTACGAGCTCTCCTTCGGAATGCTGAAACGCTATCTTGAGCTAGCCTCAGCCAACCCGTCTGAAATCGACGAGCTTGTCTTCAATGACGTGATACGTGAGGCGTACAGGCAAGCTCTGCTCAGGTCCGAACTCCCTGAGTGGCTTGAGTTCCGAAGGAACCGTGGCACGACCAGCCATGCCTACAACGAAGAGAAGGCGCAGGAGGTGTTTGAGAGCGTTCCCGATTTCCTACAGGAGGCCCGGTATCTCCTGAATCGACTCCACGAGAGGATCGAATCCCTTGACTAGCCCAGTAGACATCAGGCCTGATCATCTTGAAATCGTGCAGGGTATCCTGCGCGAGCATCTGCCTGTGGGTGTCAAGGTCTGGGTGTTTGGCAGCCGCGCCAACTGGACCACGAAGGACTCATCAGACTTGGACTTAGCCCTAGAGGGTGAAAACAAGCTCAGCCACAAGTTGTTGGGGGCACTGAAGGGCGCATTCGAGGACTCAACCCTTCCCTACACGGTTGACTTCGTGGATTTGAATCAGATTGGAGACTCCTTCAGGCAGATCGTGGAGTCGCACAGAGTGCCTCTGTCCTTGCACCGGAAGGAAGTCAAGCACCCATCGGCAGGAGGGCCGGAGAAGGACTGGCTTTATCACCCTCAATTCCCCGAGCATTGGGGCAGTCGTCCACTCTATTCGATGGCCCAGTGGGTAAACGGGTTGGCGTTCCGCAATATACAATTCAGCGAGACTGGTATGCCTGTAATCAAGATCGCTGAAATCAAGGGGGGTATATCTGGTCAGACTAAGTTCACCGAACAGACCTTCGAGGAGTCAGTTCATGTGATAGCAGGTGACTTGCTTTTCTCCTGGTCAGGGCAACCTGAGACGTCAATTGATGCCTTTTGGTGGAAGGGGCCTGAAGGTTGGTTGAATCAGCACATCTTCCGGGTCACGCCTGTACAAGACGTGGACGAGGCTTTTTTCTATTACCTACTACGGTATTTGAGACCGAACTTCGTCGCCATAGCGCGCAATAAACAGACCACAGGCCTGGGGCACGTCACCAAGCAAGATTTGGAGGAGATAGAAGCGGCCATCCCACCCCTACCGGAGCAGCGCGCCATCGCCCACATCCTCGGCACGCTGGACGACAAGATCGAGCTGAACCGGCGTATGAACGAGACGCTAGAGGCGATGGCGCGGGCGCTGTTCAAGTCGTGGTTCGTGGACTTCGAGCCGGTGCGAGCCAAGATGGAGGGACGCTGGCTTCGCGGCGAATCCCTCCCTGGCCTCCCCGCTGAGCGCTACGACCTGTTCCCGGATCGCCTCGTGGACTCGGAGCTGGGGGGGATTCCGGAAGGGTGGGAGGTGAAGGCTCTGGGGGAGGTGGTGGAGTTGAATCCCCCAGAACCAATGAATCGTGGCATATTGGCTCCGTACCTTGACATGGCTGCCCTGCCGACCTCTGGCTCTAGTCCAGATACAGCGGTATTGCGAGAATTCAAATCCGGTACACGCTTCCGCAACGGCGATTCGCTGCTCGCCCGGATAACTCCCTGCTTGGAAAACGGTAAGACAGCCTTTGTCCAATCCCTTCAGAGGGGAGAAGTCGGCTGGGGGTCAACAGAATTCATCGTGATGCGGTCTGTCCACCCGGCTCCCCCTGCGTATGCCTACCTACTAGCTCGTGATGTGGACTTTCGAGAGCACGCCATCCAGAGCATGACGGGTACGTCGGGACGGCAGCGTGTCCAGGTTGCCGCATTAGCGCCTTATCCTCTACCCAGCCCATCCGCAGAAACTTGGAATGAGTTCAGTGCATTGGTCAGTCCCTTGTTTGCCCAGATCGAGTTCAACCACAAAGAGTCTCTTGCCCTCGCTGCCCAACGGGAAACGCTGTTGCCACGGTTGGTGTCGGGAGAGTTGGCAGTGGGGACAGAATAAGCAATGGAGATTGGACCGCTAGTGTCAGGTATCAGCAAACTGGCCGATTACGCTGCCAGCGGAATTGGTAGTGTTGCTGGTCCCATGTTGGCCTCTTGGAAGGCCCGACGAGAGGCCAACGCCAAGTTGATAGCTGCTAAAGGAGAAGTGGAGGCGCAAAGAATCTTGGCCGAAGGGCAAGCACACGCAATACAGATAATAGCCAGTGCTCAGGCTGATGCCCGCGCTATCCTGGTGTCGCCAGACGCCACAGTGCAAGGTCAATTGGATTTCGGAGCGGCAGTTACTCAAAGGATTCAGTTTCAGGAAGAGAAGAGGCAATCCAACATCATGGCTGTGGTACAGAAGGCAGCCTTGGAGATTGGAGAGAAAGAAGTCCAGGATCACGAAGTGGACCATGACTGGACAGCGCGATTCTTCAACGATGTCCAAGACGTGTCCTCTGAAGAGATGCAAAGGCTTTGGGCGAAGATCCTTGCAGGTGAAGTAGAAAAACCTGGAAGCACTTCGTTTAAGGCTATGGACATCCTCAGAGGCCTCGATCGAACAACAGCCATGCTCTTCAGAACATTGTGCTCAGCCCGAATGACGCCCCATATCGGCCTGAGGGAAGGCGGTGTTTTACGAGCAGGAAATGAATTTGTTCTTTCTTTGGACGGCCGCGCTACGGGAAACTCTCTAAATGCATATGGCTTAGGATACACTGCCCTAATCCGGCTAAACGAACACGGTCTCGTATCCCCAGGTTACGACTCGGAGCTGCAGCATATGGTAACCGATGCCGGGTTGGATAAATCACCCCGGTGGATATCAATTGCCCACGGATTTCAGGGCCGCAGCTGGGTACTGACGCCAATTGACCAGCGACAAGGAGACCAAACCATAATGTTACGTGTGATTCTCCTTACAAGTACAGCAACGGAGCTTGCGCGAGTTGTTGAGATTGAGCCTATGCCCGAATATCAACAGGCGGTTGTCGACTTCTTTGAGCAGAAATATTTTCATATGCTTGAGATTGACTTCGGTACATCCAATACAACTTAGAGTCCTCTATTCCTAATGCCCAGATCTATGACCATCCTCACTGAAGCCGACGTTGAGCATGCTGCCCTGAACTGGCTGTCCGGCCTAGGCAGGCAGGTGGCAACCCCGGACCGGTTCGGGTTGAACAAAACCTGAGATTGGGAGGCTAACTGAATAGTGACAATGAAGCGAGTGTTCATTAGTTTTGACTTTGACCATGACAATGACCTTCGTAATGCATTGGTGGGTCAGGCCAAGTATCCAAACTCGCCGTTCGAAATTGTCGATGCGTCAGTCAGAAGACATTTGCGTGGTGACTGGGAGAAGCAAGTGCGACGCCGGATAAAGAGAGCTGACGTCGTAATTGTGATGTGTGGGGAGCATACTCATAAAGCGGAAGGGGTAGGCATAGAGGTCAAGATTGCTCAAGAAGAAGACGTGAGTTACTTCTTCCTTCGAGGGCATAGGGACAGGGTATGTACTAAACCCACGTCGGCCAATAGCAACGATCAGATATATGAGTGGACTTGGGACAATCTGAGAAAGCTAATCGAAGGGAAGACCCTCGCCGAATCTGTTGAAGATTGGCTGAATAGCCCCGCCCCGTGGCTTGCGGCAGCAGGAATAGGCCTAGCGCTCTTGATTTGGAGCAGAGAAAAACGGAATCGGTTGGCTCAGCCTCGGCAGCCTCTAGGAAGCATATACGGGCAGGCTTGGCCTGGTTATCCCCAAGTTTGGGGTGGGAGACACTAATGGCCAGCACTAAAAGTGTGTTTATCAGCTTCGATTACGACAACGATGACGACCTGCGAGGCAACCTTGTAGCACAGGCTAATAGGCCCGATTCGCCGTTCAGCATAAGGGACCGATCGGTGCGAGCTCCGATAGACGAGAAATGGAGAAGCGAGGTACGCGATCGCATTCGCAGGGTTGACCTCGTTGTTGTGATCTGTGGCGAGCACACACACGATGCTGACGGCGTAGCAGGGGAAGTCACCATCACTCCGGAGGAGAGCAAGCCGTACTTCCTGCTAAAGGGGCGCAGGAGAAAAACCTGCACGAAACCCAGAAATGTCCATAGCAGCGACGAGATGCACAGTTGGACTTGGGCAAACCTGAAGAACCTCATTGGGAGCGCTTAACGGCAAATGGACGACAAGCCGACCCAACGCCTGATTCACCACAGCAAAGAGACCTACGGTGACACTTTCGGTTCAGACTTATTGGAGCAGTACAAACTCTACGTGCAGTCTGCCGAGAACGTCAGCGCCCGTAGGGTCGCTTCGAACCGTTATCTGTTGACCCTCAACGCCGCGCTTGTCGCGCTATACGGACTTCAGTCCGCAAATTTTGGCCAGGGCTACTGGACGCTGCTTCTCCCCGTTATGGGGATTCCCGTCTCTTTGCTCTGGTATTTGATCATCAAATCTCATGCCGATCTGAACCGCATCAAGTTCGACGTGATTCACGAGTTCGAGCAGCATCTACCAGCGGCGATGTACAAGCATGAGTGGCGATTGGCTGAAGAGGGACAAGGCACGGCGTATCGTGCTGTGACAAAGATTGAACGGTGGATACCTCTTCTCTTCGCTGGGCTTCATGTGGTTCTGACGGTTATGGTTATCCTAGCAATCGTTGGCGTCATGGACTGGACGAAATGACCACTATCACTGAGGCTGAAGTCGAGCAGGTCGCCCTTGACTGGTTGTACGGCCTTGGTTGGGCTGTGGCTCACGGTCCGGACATTGCCTCCGACACGCCAAATGGCGAGCGAGACGACTACGGCCAAGTGGTACTGGAGCGTCGGCTGCGGGATGCCGTAGCCACACTCAACCCTGCGCTGCCTGCGTCGGCGCTGGATGATGCCTACCGCAAGCTGACCCGGCCTGAGGGGTCAACCCTAGCGGCCCGCAACCGCGCCTTTCACCGGATGCTGGTCAACGGTGTCGAGATCGAGTACCGAGATTCTGAGGGACGAGTGCGCGGTGATCAGGTTCGAGTAGTCGACTTCGACAACCCCGCCAACAACGACTGGCTAGCCGTCAACCAGCTCACCGTCACCGAAGACCGAAACACCCGCAGGCCGGACGTCGTGCTGTTTGTCAACGGCCTGCCCCTGAGCATCATCGAGCTGAAGAACCCCGCCGACGAGGACGCCACCATCTGGACGGCGTGGCAGCAGCTTCAGACGTACAAGGCTGAGCTGCCCACCTTGTTCTCCATGAACGAGGCGCTGGTGGTCTCGGACGGTACAGAGGCCCGAATAGGTACGTTGACAGCGGGCAGGGAGTGGTTCAAGCCCTGGCGAACCGTCACCGGAGAGACGCTGCCCGCTCCTACCATGACCGAGCTTCAGGTGATGCTGGAGGGCGTGTTTGAACCGGGTCGCTTCCTGGCGCTTCTACGCGACTTCATCGTTTTCGAGGATGACGGCAGTGGCGCCCTCGTCAAGAAGATGGCGGGCTATCACCAGTTCCACGCCGTCCGCGTGGCTTTGGACGAGACCCTGAGGGCTGCGATGCTGCAACGCGCAGAAGCGCGGGTAGCCGAGGAACAGGGGCACTACGAAGCAGGGCGCAAGCCGGGTGGGGACCCCGGCGACCACCGCATCGGAGTAGTCTGGCACACCCAGGGGTCGGGAAAGAGCCTGACGATGGCTTTCTACTCCGGGGCCGTTATCCGTGAGGGGGCTATGGAGAACCCGACCGTTGTGGTCCTCACGGACCGCAACGACCTGGACGACCAGCTATTCGGCACCTTCTCCCGTTGCCAGGACCTGCTGCGCCAACCGCCAACCCAGGCGGAGAGCCGAGCCGACCTGCGCTCCAAGCTGTCGGTCAACGCCGGCGGAGTGGTCTTCACAACCATCCAGAAGTTCTTTCAGGAGGAGAAGGGCGACACCCATCCCACGCTATCGGACAGGCGTAACATCGTCGTCATCGCCGACGAGGCCCACCGCAGCCAATACGACTTCATCGACGGATTCGCCCGGCACATGCGGGACGCACTGCCCAACGCTTCCTTTGTGGGCTTCACGGGGACGCCCATTGAGCTACAGGACGCAAACACCCGCGCTGTGTTCGGCGACTACATCAGCATCTACGACATCCAACGCTCCGTCGAGGACGGGGCTACCGTTCCCATCTACTACGAGAGCCGGTTGGCCAAGCTAGCCCTGGACGAGGGCGAGAAGCCGAAGATAGACCCTGACTTCGAGGAGGCCACCGAGGGCGAGGAGGTGGAGCGCAGGGAGAGGCTCAAGACCAAGTGGGCGCAGCTGGAGGCGGTAGTCGGCTCGGAGAAGCGGGTGAAGCAGATCGCCGAAGACATCGTGGCCCACTTCGGGCAGCGGCTGGAAGCCCTGGAAGGCAAGGCGATGGTCGTCTGCATGAGCCGGCGCATCTGCATCGACCTCTACCGGGAGCTGACGCGTCTGAGCCCCAACTGGCACAACGACGATGACGGCAAGGGAGCGATCAAGGTGGTGATGATCGGCTCGGCGTCCGACCCTGTGGAGTAGCAGCCGCACATTAGGAACAAGGCGCGGAGGGAGGAGCTGGCCCAGCGGTTCCGGGACCCCGACGACCCGCTGAAAATCGTGCTGGTGCGGGACATGTGGCTGACCGGATTCGACGCGCCTAGCCTGCACACCATGTACGTGGACAAGCCGATGCGCGGCCACGGCCTGATGCAGGCCATCGCCCGCGTGAACCGGGTGTTCAAGGACAAGCCGGGTGGTCTGGTCGTGGACTACTTAGGGCTGGCACAGGACCTGAAAAAGGCGCTTGCGACTTACACCGAGAGCGGAGGTAAGGGACGAACGGTGCTGGACCACGACGAAGCGGTGGCCGTCATGCTGGAGAAGCATGAGGTGTGCTGTGCCCTGTTCCACGGCTTCGACTGGTCGAAGTGGACTACGGGCACACCACAGGAGCGCCTGAACCTGCTGCCGGCCGGGCAAGAGCACGTGCTGGCGCAGGAGGACGGCAAGGATCGCTGCATGAACGCCGTGAGGGAGCTGTCGCAGGCTTTCGCGCTGGCTGTGCCCCATCCAGAGACAACACGCATCCGTGACGACGTGGGGTTCCTTCAGGCGGTGCGGGCAGCCCTGTCGAAGCGAACGACTACAGAGGCGCGCCCGGAGGAAGAGCTGGACCTAGCCGTGCGTCAGATCATCTCCCGCGCCGTGGCATCCGAAGGGGTGATGGACATCTTCGCCGCCGCAGGTCTGGATAAACCGGACATCTCCGTGCTCTCTGATGAGTTCCTTGCCGAGGTGCGTGAGATGCCTCATCGCAACCTCGCTGTGGAACTGCTTCAGAAGCTGCTCAGTGGCGAGGTGTCCACTCGGCGTCGTAAGAACGTGGTGCAGGCCCGCTCCTTCGCTGAGTTGCTGGAGCAGACGCTGAGGCGCTACCAGAACCGAGCGATAGAGGCAGCGCAGGTCATCGAGGAACTGATTGAGCTTGCGAGGGAGATGCGAGAGGCCAACGCACGCGGCGAGCGGCTGGGGCTGACCGAGGACGAGTTGGCCTTCTACGACGCACTGGAAACCAACGACAGCTCCGTGCAGGTGCTGGGCGACGACACGCTTCGGGGCATCGCCCGCCAGCTTGTCGAGACGGTCCGCAACAACGTCACCATCGACTGGACGCTGCGTGAGAACGTCCGCGCAAACCTTCGCCGTCTGGTTCGCCGCATACTCCGCAAGCACGGCTACCCACCCGACAAGCAGGAGAAGGCGACGCAGACCGTGCTGGAACAGGCAGAGGTGTTGTCAGGAGGCTGGGCGACGGCTTAAAGCACTGGGAACAGCTTCACGCCTACACTCCCAATTGGAGCCTCAAGGTAAAGGTTCTTGATTTTATCAAGTCTGGTGGGCCAAGGCTGACTGAAGGCAGTACTTTATTTGAGCTAGTGATTGCCGTCTAATTGGGCCCTTTAACTGCGCAATCCGTCCTCATTCAAAATAGCTCCGTTGTCGAGATATGGGCCCCTCACATTTGTAGACGTGCCATACCACCAAAATCAGCACTCTTAATGCCTCAGCTAATGCCACTTGGTGCAATGGCTGAGGCCCTGTTCTGTCACACCACTGGGTGGCAATTCAGTTAGGCAAAGCTCACAGTGGAGTAAGGAGGACGACGCACTACCGATTCCAGGTGACACGCAGCTTTCTTCACCGGAAGGCAAATGCATTGGTTGCAACCCTCTCGCCATACGTTCGACAGCTCCTATCCCAAGTGCTGCCAGCGCACCCCCTGGGCCATCGAATGCGAGACTAACGGCGCTCAGCTTTTGGCCGTATTTAACTGACTCCTTTATTGAATCCGCACTCAAAGGACGTGGCTTCTGCAAAAGATTGGTCAATAGTCCGGCAGTGAGCCAATCACCAGCGCCGGCAGTATCTCGAATGCATGGTTGCTCCGAAGCGGGCAGTTTACAGATTTCCTCCCATTCCTCATTCGTCTTGCCCAGAATCCGAGCGCCTTGAGGGCCAAGCGTGTGTACTAAGAACTTTGTTGCCGCACTTTTACCAGGCAACCATTTCTCAACAGGGAGACCGGGTTGGACCGAGAACTTCACGATGTCGCTTGCTTCTGACGCTCTTTGGGCCCAGATTCCGCGAGGAGTCGACGATGGCTCAAACAGAACCAATAGGCCAGCCCTATGGGCTGACTCCGCCAAACGTACGGTGGCAGAAGTCGCGCGGTCAAAAAAAAAGGCGTCAAATTCCGCTAAGTTGTGGACTTCATCCTCTGCTTTCCGCTTTGACACGACGCTGGCTTTGGGTAGGCGTGTGTCGCAGATCGGGCATAACCGCGTGAACTTATGCCGCCCCTCAGGGCTACTGCGCACAAGTTCAACGATTCCTGGGGTGGACAGCTTCTGAACACGTTCCACATGAGATATGTCAACAGTGGTGGCTGCGAGTTTCTCAATTAATCTCTGGCCCCTCTGATCTTCTCCAACCCTGGCCAAAATGACAACTTCACAGCCCAATTCGGAGGCGAAGACCGAAACATTGCCACAAGTACCCCCCACTGCCCGCCAGAAGTCACGCGAAGCTTGGTCACGCACAATCAGGTCGAGTGTCAAGTAGCCTGCGGTGAGAATTCGCGGCCGATGCCTATTGATCGACCTCATATGCGTCCCCGGTCAACCATATCTCAAACATCTCGTTGGCTTCGTCACTCACGGATGCTCCCTCCATTCTATATCCGGTCGGTTCGACATGAGCAACTGCAAGCTTGTGTTCAAAAGCAGCAAGCAAGACCCCGAGTGAAAGCAGTTTACTTGAGTGGGAAGATACGACGGTATTGGTGGAGCCCAGAGGCTTCAAGAATTGTTGATAGTCCTCTGCAAGTTCGCCAATTTGCCGATAAATGTCGAACGGGTCGCGCTCATCTGCGTATATGAAGCCTCGTGGATCAACTTGCCAGGTATCAAACAAGGTAAGGCGGTATGCAGAAACGAGGTCGTCCGCGCGCCGCGGGTTACGAGAGGGAAAAGGCAGAAATGGTGTGACCTCTACTGGGCTAATCATCTCGTATATCTTGCCTAGGGAAACTGCTTGCCGCTCGCCAAGAACGGGTGCCCAAATTGTGACTGGGTCGGGGCCACCAGCTAGACCACCACGTCCTCGGAATGGATCAATGTACTCGGCGACATCTCCGCCATCAGATACAATTATCTCATCGATATCGGGATTTTCACAGACAATGCAGTGGAGGTTGAATGGTGCCGCGGTGTCTTTGCTTGCAGTATCGGAAAAAGCGATCAACATACCCAGCAGTGGGAAGCTAACACTGGTAGGGAGAGCGGTAATGTCTACAATGATGTCAGTGAAACTTGGTAGCCATTCAAGATCGGAGAGGAGGGACCGTATTTGTGCGGAGCCAACAAGTCTCCCATTTTCGTTGAGAACTTGAATCTCCTTGACGTCAAACGCTGTGTCTCCAAAGATACCTCGCAAAATGTCTTCATGTCCCGCGGCTACTTGACTACGAGGACGGCCCGGATTTTCAAATGGTTCCACCAGTCGAATTAGCCAACATGCAGTAATGGGAAAGCCAGACCCCTTAATTGTTGTGGGTCCAACTACGGTACGAGGGTCGATTCCACGTCCCGCTATCAGTAGACCACGCCGCCTTGGTTCAGAAATATTTGCAAGATTTCCCCAAAAGGGCTGGAATTGCTCTCCACTGCATATGAAGCCGGGGTCCCATCTCAAGCTCATATGGAACGCCCGAGTTCGAATCCCATTTGTGGCGAACTTGGACTACCATCGATCCAATGGAGTAAGTCTGCCACTCTTTGTGGTTTGTACCCGCCGTATCCGAGCGGCAACGAGAAGGCTGGGCATATAAGTCGATTAAGATAAAGGACCGCGCGGTTTTCGTCCTTATTTCGGTCTGTCAATCTAAGCGAAATCACGTTGTGAGCAATCGCGGAGGCTAAGGTGTTTAGTAGACGTCTCTCTTGACTCCCCGGGGCTTGTGCCGCTTCGACTAGCGCATCCCTATCTGATATTTGAATGGAAATCCCTGTTACTCCTGGTGCAATTGGGACATTTGGCCTCTGTGACTCTCTCCGACAAAGGTCTGCGATGCTTGCCGCTAGATTGTAGATTTCCTGGCCGTAGGGTAGGCTCGTCTTTAGCCCATCAAAATAGGCTTGAGACTCTCCTAGAATAAGCCGATGCTGTGCAGTTGGAGCCAGTAGACGGTGTCTACGACGGCCTAAGCTCCCGCTGTTCAGCAAAAGATCGAATAGCGCAGCGGATAACGAAAGGAACTGGTCTACATTTGAAGAAGCAAGCTGTGCGACTCGTTTGGCTCCGAACATATACGGCAATCCGTTCCTATTTGCCATGAACATGTTGGCGATCTCCATAATGTCAGTGCCGCCGTCCTTGACTAAACTAGCCGGTAGTGGTTCAAAGACAAATTCGCTTTGTGGATTCTGGATCCTGCGTTCAATGAGGATTTGGAATTGTGCCCAGCGCACGGCTTGTTCTATAGGTGCCAACCCCTCGATTTCAGCCTCCCAATAGTCTAGCCAGTCCTGGTAGAGTATCCCGTATGGTTGGACGAGTTCGTATACCCTGTGCCTCTCAAATTGAGCAGCAGCCTCCAAAACTGAGTTTTCGAATTCCGATTCCAGTGAGTCAGACAGGCAGGCCGAAAACGAAGAGACGTCACGTTGTGCCCTCAGTGCACGTCGGTCACCAATGTCAAGCAGCCATGGCTCGATTTGTGCTGGGCGAAGTCTATCAAGACGAAGAGGTCGAAACCCTTCCCGGTTTGGTTGAACGGCTTCCGAAACGAGGGCGGGCGGCTCTAGCGCTCGCAACCGCATTGACATCCAACTGGCGAAGTTGACTTGGTCGTGGCGCTCGAGTTCTTGGCGCAATTGCGTTCTTTGCCAGTCATCAAGAAAATGGGCATCGTCAAACATTAGCAGGACATGCTTCGTCGGCCTCCGATTGTTTACCATTATGTGATGAGTGTTTAGGAGTTGGAAAAAGTCGTCTACGTGTGTTCCGATGTCCAATGAGGGCGGTTGTGGCACAAAGCTATTTAGCGAGTCGACAATGAGTTGTTCAGCATAGCGAGCTCGTTCGAAAATCTCGCTTCCGGCGAATTCTCTGGGATCTGGCCTGCGAATCACTGAGTCGGAGCGAGGGGAGAATCGTATCCGGTCCACGTCATTTGGATACGAAAAGCCGGTGAGTTGGAGCGAAGCTCGCAAGGTCAATAGAGCGAGCCGAGAATGAAGAAGAGCCCAAAAGAGAGAGTCGTGCTTAGTCCCAGATTGGTCAAGGCCTGCGAGTCGATTGTAATCCTCTTTGCAGTTTACAAGCACTCCTAAGATCTGCACTCCGCCTGAGTCTATGGCACCAATGTCAGAGAGCTTCTGAACTAGCTTAGATAACTCCGGTCTATTTCGAGCGTTCGCTATGCTTGTTAGCACCGTAGGAGTGAAGAGCCTTAGAAGTGTTGACTTCCCCCCACCGGGCGGGGATTCGATAGGCAAGAGGCGATTCCAACTGCCGTCTTCAGGTAGTAGTTCAAGAACATTTTGGCTGAATAGATTGAGAAACTGGTCATCTGACTCAGACTGTTCAGCCGTACGGGTGAAAAATGGATTGCGTGATGCGGGCACTATCCTATCTCCAAGCGGCTCTGGTGTCGCTCGTAGCGGGGAAAAAGTGGTCTCGTACCGTCTTTTTCCCAGAGCAAGTAGACCGAATTATTGGGAGTGTTATGTGACAGCACAAGAGATAACCCACAGTTGGCGTATCCGTGCAGTACCTCTCCCTTGTGTTCGTCCTCCACAGATTCGTCGTAGTGCTTGTGAAGGAGTCCGTCGAAGAGTAGGTCCGTCTCAAATTGTGCGCCTTGTCGTCCGTGAACTAGCCGATCGTGGTCCCCGATCGTCATCACTGCCAAGACCTGTGGAACATCCTCTTCTGACCAGGGTGCAGAAGGGAAGTCCGGTAGTAAAGACTGGAGGTGACCCACTGCTTGCTCTGTCGCTACGTATAGGGCCAGGACAATCTTTGGACAACACTCCTTCATAAGCAATGGCAGAGTCTTCTGAACGAAACGAAACAATCTACCATCCAGTGCTTCTTCTTCATCGCGATGAAGAATTGTTCTTCCACTGCCTGCAAAATCGTCCACCAAAAATATATATTGGAAGGAAGCTTCTTCATCACCCAATTCTGTACGCAACTTGTCTATCATTGTTTGGGCGCGCCCACCGTTGAGTTCATATGTCATCGCGAATTGCTCGTTCGAAAAGCTTGGATTGCTTCGACGGAATTGATCGATGTGTGCGCCGTCGCTCATTCCCAAGAATAGAGAGGCCCTTATTGCACGGTTAAACTCCTCCAAGGCACGTATTTTGGCCATGCGATAGTCCGGGATACCTAGGCGCTTCGACACGTGGCGTTGCAGCAACGACGGCACGCGGTCGCGCGCCATGAGGTTTACGAGGTGCCTCATTTCCATGTCAGAGATGTACACTAGTCTATCTCGGACGAAATGCAGAGCGTGGCGCCGTTCGTCTGGATCGTCGAACTGTTCTAACCAACTGGCCAAATATGCAATAAACTGACGGCCAGGTGCATACTGCTGATATTCATCATACTTGTACATCGCTAGCGCACGAAGTATTCCAAGATTGTCGGGAAAGTCGGCGTCCGCGCCGTCCTTCATAACCGCCCTCAAGAGGTCCTCTGCGAGTTCAGGATTCATTTTTAATCACAATCACCCGGCGTAAAGGAAGAGGTATCGATGTAGAATTCTCCATCTACGCCTCTGAGGGCGCGCAGGTATTGCAGTGTTATTGGAGTCCCTGAAAGGCCTGGTGCTCCGAGATTCCAGCAAGTCTCTAAACTGCTCGACACACGATCTACACTTAGTGAGATTCCAGAGTTGAGAAGCTCGAAGTCGTTGCCGCCGCCGGCACCTTGGTCTCCGATTCGCAAGATTTCACCAGGCTGTTTTCTCTGAAGAGCCTCGACGACTGCCAATTTGGAAATTCCTTTAGCGAGGATGTCTACAGAATGGGAAGACATGACCACCGCGAGGCCGCTTATCCCAGATAGTTGCTCAACAACCACATCTCTCAGCCTTGAGGAATCTGGACCGTTGTGCGGCCGGAGCGAAATTTGTTGAGGGCGAACAATAATTTCGAATCCTAGGGCTCTCTCAAGTGGACGCAGCCGCTCATAAGCGGCAGAATAGAGTTGAGGAATCTCACCTCGATGCGCGGTGACGTCTTCAGACAGATTAATGATATCGGATCCGTTATACAGGCCAACTAACACTCTGTTCCAGAACCGAGAATTCAAGGACTCCCGCAATTCTGTATACACGGACCGGCCGCGACCAGTGGCAATCCCAAGCACTATTCCCTCTTCAAGCAATCTGTTCAGTTCATGCCGGATAGAAGGTTCTATATGTTCAAATCGGCGTTCTGAAGCACAGAGGGTGCCATCGTAATCGATCGCTAACCCACTAAACCTACTGTTGGAAAGCTTCCGCAGGAACTCGCAAAGGGCACTCGTCACCACTTTATCCTCGGCTCTAGGGCCGATAGAGAGTGCCCTTTTCTTCCTAGTAATTGGAGCTGCATCGCGGGGATAAGAATATCTGGATGTACCAGCACGGTACAATCGCCGACCGAATTGTGCAACAGTGGGCCGCCCAGGATCTATGCCACGCGATGCGGCCGCCTTCCCCGCTAGGCTCATTACCTCCTGAATCAATGCGATGGTAGCTTCCGGACCCTCAACGTCGGACATTACTCTAAAGATTGGGGTATCGCCGGGAAGCATGCGTAGCATGCGTGTGGCTTCTCCAAAACTCTCCTTGGTTTCAAGCGACACAATTCCAGTATCATCCCCGTGGAGGGACAGCCAGTGATGCCGACCATGGGCGAAATTTCTGGGGTCAGTAACCGAGACGTTTGCCAGACCCGCTTCAGTAAATCGACATTCTAAATCTAATGCCGCGGGCGTTGCCCAACCCTGGGCCAAAACAATCAGTGTACGCTTGTCCAATACTGATTCCTCGCCATCGACAATTGGAAGAGAACCAACAATCTGATTTTGGTTCTCCAGCGTGAGTAAGTTATTCGAGATCGTCGCACGATAAAGCAATACCAGGGTAGCCATCAAGGAATTGGTTGCCAGAAATCCGTCACGTCCTGTAGGCACATCAAATTCATGTGTTTTGGCGCCATAGCTCGCGAGCACACCCGTTAGTGGCGACCCAAATCTGGTACATATGGCTGAAACTGCGTCGTATCCGATTCTAGGCAGCATTTCTGCAACCCGCCGAATGTCAGCGTTAGTGCCTTCTGCGCTAAGCAACAGGGCGGCAGTCTCTCGTGGTGGAGGGCGCGAGATTGCTTCGAGCGGTGTAGTGGGACGCGCTAGCAGCCCTGTGAATGTTTCATGGAGAAGGGCTGCATATGCCGCTGATACGTAGGAACCCCCAGAGCCAATGGTAACGAGGTTGAATCCAGCAAACTTCCTTAGGAGGGTGTCTCTAAGCTCAGCTACGTCCTGAGACAACGACCATTGAATCGTTGCCGGAATCTGTGCCAACTCTCTAAAATATGGTTTCCCCATAACTAAACCTCAGAGTATCTTCTGGTGTCTGGTTCGGCAAGAAACCCTACAATATACTATCAGATAGGCTTTTGAAAAGGAATGAGCCGAAAGGCATGCATTTGGACACTATTCTTCCGTTCTTGAACACACCGCGCCTAGTCCAACTTCTAATGCGTTGATTAAATCTACCAGACCATCGTCCGTCAATAGTTGAATGACACGAAGCAGGGCCCAATTACACTAATCTTAGCTAGATGGGGTGTAGTTATCGCTTTCTGAGCACCGACATGTTGACCTTACCCCGAAGTTAGTAGCATTGGCAATGAGAGTCCTTCGAGTAATGCTCTATTCCCTTCTACTCAACGCAATCCCCCTGCCTGACGGGGAAAGGCCAGCATCCAATTATACTCTCAAAACAAAACTCAACGTGAACATGGACGGGACGCAATAGCAACCAAAACATGACCTATTCCTGGGCTGTAGATCTAGTGTCCTGTATCCGTAGTTCCTCGCATTATTCGAGGGCTTTCTGAAAGGACAGAGAATCGGATTCTTGCTCAAACCAGGGTAGTGGATCAGCATCGATCACCCCTTTATTTGCCAATGTACTTTGGTTACACCACACTAGGAGCCTGTCCGAGGATTCGTTCCGGGAGAGGAAAAACGCCACCTGGTAACCTGATTATGTCACCTCAGACTTTCTTGTGGAGTTATTCATATCTGTTCACTTCACTAGAGACGCATATCGGTTAGAACATTATTTCTCGGACAGACTCCTAGAAACTCGGACGGAAACCCCTTGTTGCGAAGGGGTAATGTGGCAGTAAGGCCGACGCGAGCAAAGTGAGTGTCCAAATTTGCCTGAGCCACGCGGCACCGGTATTGGCGGCGGAGTTAACGATGCCAGTGACCAGGACGCTGTCGGAACTGGGACCGGAGCCGGTTTCACCGGTCATGCCGGCTTTGGCGGCCACCAGGGTCAGATTAGCGACCGTGGCCGCCAGGTACAGTTGGAACAGTGTCTTGGCGCGTCCGAAGTAGCGGGACTGGCGGATTCCGAGCTGGACCAGCCGCGCCAACCGATGCTCAACGACCACACGGCGTCTACGGTATCCGGTAAAGGCCTCACTCTGCTGTAAGGCGTGGGCCTGCTGCAATAGCGTTTCCTGGGGATGCAGCCGCACCGTCCGGCCTGTGCCCGGTCCCGCCGCAACGCACTGGGGCCGCAGCGGGCACGCTCCACAAACCGTCGCATCGAATCGGAAGAAACTATAGGTCCGATCCAAATGACCGTTCCGTTTCCTCGTTGGCAGCATGGTTCGGGTGACATTCCCCGCCGGACAGGTGCAGGAGCCCGACTCCAAGTCAATCCGGAAGTCGTCCTTGGGAAAATGAGTCCGATTGGGACGCCCTGGCGTCTTGGCCACCAGCCTGCGTCCCGCATCGGCGAAGGCCTGGCGAGTATCGCCACCCCCGTACGCAGCATCACCCATGGCCTCCTCCACCAGTATCCCAGCGCTCGCTTCGCTCTGTTCCACCAGTTCCAGCGCGCCCAGACTGTCCGCAGCATTGCCGGGCAATACGTCCACCGCAGTGATCAACTGAGAGTCGGTGTCCACCGCCACCGCTGCCTTGTGTCCATCGAACCGTCGGCTGCTGCTCTTGTGGCCGTGGCGCATCTCCGGGTCATGCACCGACAAGATGCGGTCCCGGCTCACCCCATCCCTCAAGTCCGCTCCGCCTTCAGTCCGTTCCACGTCCTGTAGCAGCAACTGGCCCAGCAGTTCCGACGCGGCCACAATCCGCTGACGCTCAGCGCTGTCTTCCGCCAGTTCCCCCTGCGCCTGCCGCGACAACTCCAAATAGCCGGTCCGCGTCTTCCACAATCCCAGCCAACAGCGCTGCCCGGGCCTGCCGGTCGGCCCAGTCTATGGCCGCCTCTCCCTTGACGCTGGAAGCCAGGTACCGCGCGTATCCCTGGCCCTTCGCCCATTCCCCAACGCTGATTCCCCTTAGCTGCGCCAGTCCTCGCACCAGCCGGACGATCCCGTCCGACAGCAGATTGTAGGTGTCCTTCACAGCGCCGCGGCCGAGGATGTTGGTCGTGTCCAAGGCCACCTTCATGCGTTTCCCCTTCAGGTATCCTGATTCACGCGCCAATTGCAGACTACGCTCGAATACCTCCCGCACTTTGTCGTGCAGTATCAACCCAGCACGAAACACTTGCAGCGTACTCTTGGCGAAGGGCCTATCCTCCACCTCGATCCCCAGGGCTACCCCCGGTCGTGGCCGAGGGCAGGCTCTTCCAGCGGAGGTCGAAGTCCGCCCTCGCCTTGGCCTCGGCGTCGCTCACCCGATCATGAGCCTGTAGCAGCAAAACGGTAGCCAGCAGGCTGGGCGGTACGCTGTCCCGCCCGTTGTCGCCGCAGTACAGCACGGCGAAATCGCAGTCTCGAAACAACTGGCCCCGCAACGAGGCCAATATACCGTAGAAGCTATCACGCCCCACGTGCTCCAAATACAAACTGTCCGCTTCCCAAAGACCTCTCTGTTTCGAACGCTCTCCCAGCATTCTCAGCCCCCGTTATACTTGTTTCCCAAAAGTATAGCCGCTTACCCGCCTGACGCCACTTTCCGGCCAGATTTCTAGACGCGCACGGGCAAAGTAAATTGGAGTAGGAACGTAATTCCGCTGGGACGGCTCCGGTGTTGGGTTCGAGTCTCGCTTGGTGGTTCTAAGGAATCTCTGAATAACAGGACATCAGCCGGGTTTAAGTTGACTGTGCCTGTTTTGCGGAAATGTTCCGCCACAGATGGGGCGTCATAGGGACATTGGTGGCCTTGTACCGGCCCCACCAGGGGTCTCCAGCCGGAGTTGAGCCCACTGCTCCCACTTCAGGCCGCCAATCGGCTCTCGGCGGTCAACAAGTTACCCAATCCCAACAGCAGCGCCAGACGTTGGGTGTTCTTGGCCAGACCCCGGTAGCGGACCCCCGCTTTCGCGAGGGCAGGCTTTTGGCATAACCGAACAGCTGCTTCACCTTCAGGAAGGGATGCTCCACTTTGGCCCTAATGGATGCCTTGCGCTTCTCCGTCAAGGCAGCATTACTCCCCGGATCCAGTTGCCGCCGCCGCCCCGGCTTCATAGCCACCTGCCAATCCAACGCCAACTCCCGATTCTCCCACCTTTTCTCGACTCCCACGTACCCAGCATCCCCCCATACCTGCGACTCTCCGCCGTGCAGCAACCGGTGGGCTTCGGTCACGTCATGCACGTTGGCCGGGGTCGTCGCTAAGCTGTGCACCACACCCGTATCCGCATCCACCCCTATATGCACTTTCATCCCAAAGTGATATTGGTTCCCCTTCTTGGTCTGGCGCATCTCAGGGTCTCGCGCCCCAGCCCGGTTCTTGGTGGACGACGGCGCTTCTATGATGGTGGCATCCACTATGGTCCCTTCCCTCAGCCGCAGTCCCCGGGACTCCAGATAACCTTTGATCTCCTCAAACAGACCCTCCCCCAACTCATGCTTCTCCAGGATATGACGGAAGTGCAGTATCGTGCTCTCGTCTGGCAGCGCCTCCGACAGCCGCAGTCCCACGAACCGCCGCACCGACTCCGCCTCGTAGAGCAGAGCCTGCCCCCGTGAAAACGGGGGTCCTCCATCCCAGGATCGCTGAGATTGTAGAACAACTGCACGCAGTGAACTCTCAGCATCACCGACAAATCATATGGCTGACGCCCTCGACCAGCTTTAGGGTAATACGGGCGGATACGCTCCTCCAGACGCTGCCAGGGAATCAGACCATCCATCCGTTCCAGAAATACCTCCCGACGGGTCCTCCGCTTCTTGCTCTCGTATTCCACGTCTGCAAATGTCGGCTGCTCCATCATCTCTTCACTCCTCCATCACCATTGTTTGCTCACCTCTATTATAATGCCTCAACCCACAGACTTATTCAGAGATTCCCTAGATCCTATTGGCGTAGGCCTATACGGAGATATACGCAACTTTTCACCTGAAGACAAACTAAGACTCCTAGCTTCTCTGTCGAGTCAGGCATCTCGACTTGACCTCTTTACGGCAGCTCCAGCATTTGCTGGCCTCACAGAGCTTGAGACATCTTCTGCCATAAGGAAAGTTCTGATCGAGCCGGATCGTAGTAGCGAACGCCAGTCGTTCGTAGTCTTCCTGTTACTCATCCTAGCTAATGGTCATCCTATGGAGGAGTTCTCAGCCACCCTCCTCGACATCGTTCGTGATGATTCTTGGCGACCGGAAGTGCGGCAATCTGCGATAGGAGCATTCGTGAACTGCTGTCCGGACAGCCGCAACAGAACCCGGGCATTGAGTGAGATCTTAGCATCGCTCCGAGACGGGCAGCTCAAAGATTCCAATGACGAATTACTTGGCACGGTATTAGCACAATTGTATCCGCAGGATTTGCCTCCTTCTCAGGTATGGGACTACCTGCATATGAATGGTGACCAAAGCGTCGTCGGCATTTACCGTGTATTTTGGAGGATACTCCTAAATGATAAGTCCTCGGATGACCAGGCTGCCGAATTACTTTACCACTTGAAGGGTCGCATTAGAGAACTACGCCCCGCCCTCGAGCGCAATCGTTTGAATGAGCTTCCGTTTGATTTGCTAGCGCGAGTACTGCACACGCGCGCCGATGCTATGGAGGTAGAGGAGCTGTATGACTGGCTCAATGTAGGATTGGATCTACAACAGGTACGGAGGAAAGATGATGCGCATGAGAGAATTCGTGACTGGCTGGAGCAGCATCCTGATACTCAGAAGGCAATCATCTCAGAAGGGCTGTCCCGATGCGACGATACGAATCGTTTCCTAGTTGATGCCCACAGAGTGTACCGCTGCCTGTATGGAGCTGCGTTGCCACCTGATTTCGGGTTCTGGAGCTTGAAAAAGGCGGTCGCTATGGCTGACACGAGGCCACTGGCGGCGGAGCACCTATTGGGGCAGGCGTTCTTTGCATTTAGGAACCAGAAGCTTCACGAGGGACTATCGATCGAACTTCTTCGGAGTCTGACAGCAGATAACAATGGTCTGAAATCTAAGCTGGAGGAATTGCTGTCCCCTCCGGAGGTACTACCAGATCAAGAGTATGAAAGAGAACACACGGAATTCCTCGAGGGGCAGCGCCGCAAGGAAAGGAAATGGTTAGAGTACGTCCGTTCCCAAAAAGAGGCGCTTCTTGAGAACAGGGCCGCACCCCAGTTGCTGTATGACTTGGCTGAATGTTATCTGGGAGGCATCAATGGAGTTGTGGGTGGATCTGGAGTGGAGGCAATCGAAGAGTTACTCAAAGGAGACCCAGATCTAGTCTCCGCAGCCCTTCAAGGCTTACGCAGCGCGATTGATCGGTCGGACATTCCCGATGTTGAGGAGGTAATCAGGACTAGAAACAAAGGGCGGGTTTTCTTCCTTTCACAACCCATCATGGTTGGAATGGACGAGTTGCACAGGACATCACCTGGAATCCTGCATCAACTGGACGAAGTTCAAGTACGAAAGGCGCTGGCGTTCTACCAAGACACACCTCACGGATCGGACTCGCCAGAATGGTATCGAACATTCCTATTGGATCATCCGGAAATCGTAGCTGACGTAATGTACAAGTTCATCGAGTCTGAACTCAAGGGTGACAAGGAGTACATTGCTGGCCTTTGGGAATTGGCCCAAGACCAATACCACGCTGAGGTTGCTCGTCTGGTGAGTATTCCGCTCCTAAACCTATTCCCAACTCGCTGTCGCACCAAACAAACCGAATCGCTCGATCTCCTTCTTTGTGCCGGAATTCAGCACGCCGACAGGGAGGCGCTTGGGAAACTGATCGACGAGAAGCTCTCCGTCAAGCGCATCAACGTCGCCCAGAGGTCACGTTGGCTTGCGGCCGGTCTAGCCACATCGCCGGAGAAGTATCTTGCATTGGCAGAAGGCTTTGCTAAAAATTCGGAATACCGCATTCGTCATCTGGCAGAGCTGTTCCATACGCAGATCCCCATTCTCATTGACGTTCGCGTGGCGAGTCTCCTCATTCGTCTCGTGGGGAGTTGCTCCCACCCCGACGATCTGCATGCGCAGGGGTGGGTGACGCCAGGAGCAAAGGCTTCTCGACTTGTGCAGCATATGATAGGGCGCTTGTCTGGTTCTCCAGACATGGACGCGAGTCTGGCACTGGACGCCCTTGTCAACGCCCCAATCCTCCAAGCCTGGAGTTGAATGCTTTCGAGGGCTCGTGATAGCCAGCGGGTGGTCCGCAGAGATGCCAGTTATCGACATCCCACAGTAGAACAGGTCTGCAACACCCTGAGCGAGTCGACCCCTGCAAACGCAGCTGATTTGGCAGCTCTCTTGGTGGTCCGGCTCGAGGAACTCGCTCTCCGGATACGTACGGCCAATACAGACGACTGGCGTCAATACTGGAACGAAGGCCCACATGGTCAACCAACCAAGCCAAAGCACGAAGATCACTGTCGCGACGCGTTGCTTTCGGACCTACGTCAAATGCTTCCAGAAGATGTCAACGCACAGCCTGAGGGTCAATATGCTGGCGACCGGCGCAGCGACATCCGGGTGGAGTACGACGCAGCCTTTCATGTGCCAGTGGAGGTAAAGAAGAGCACGCACCCAGACCTCTGGAGCGCGATGCACGACCAGCTGATAAGGCACTACTCTAGTGCTCCCGAAACGGACGGGTACGGCATCTATCTGGTTTTCTGGTTTGGTGCCAAATTTACCAAGAAAGCGCCTGACGGTGTTATACCTAATGGGCCTGAGGAGTTGCGTAAGCGACTGCAGGCTACGCTATCTCCAGAGGAAGCGCGGAAGGTTACGATCAGCGTCATCGACGTCAGCCCTTCTGGAGAGTGAGATTGGAACTGCTAAAGCGTTGGCAACCACAAGACGCCTTCCCAAGTGACCTTACCCCGAAGTTAGTATCATTGTCTAGTGTGGTGTATCCGTAGTTCCTCGCATTATTCGAGGGCTTTCTGAAAGGACAGAGAATCGGATTCTTGCTCAAACCAGGGTAGTGGATCAGCATCGATCACCCCTTTATTTGCCAATGTACTTTGGTTACACTACACTAGTTGAGTCAGAAAGTTCTTTGGCCTCAGGATCACTTCAATAGCGCGCTTGGCAACTCTGACGATTGGAGATTAAGGACCGGTCACAGGTCCAATCTAACCTCAAGGTGAAGGTTTGGATCTTGTCCAGGATGATGAACTTGTCCATCAACTTCTGCGCCGCGAATGCGATCAATTCCATTCGACTCATGGCTCCGGCTCAAACACCAGTTCAGGCACTACCACTTCCCACTCATCGCAGCGAAGGCCGTCTTGATATTCCGCCTCCGACTTCTCCCGGCTCCACGTGACGATGGCGAGGACCGTGGCGAACTTGCAGCGAAAGCCATTGGGGGCCTCAAAGCTGGCGGCAAGCTGACCCACCACCGTCCCTTTGCCATCCAGGAATTCCAAACGATTTTGTCCTGCTAGAACCTGCAAAATGTCGCCTGGTGACAGAGAGGCTATAGCGCGGTGAACCGGATCGCCGGGGGGCCTGTATCCCGCGAAGCTCAGGAACACGTCTCGCAGGCTGAGCCGCCGGTAGAGGCGGGCCAACTCCGGTGCGGCCGTCGTCAGGGCGTCAGGCGGCTGGCGGTGTAGCACAAACGGGGCGTCTCTCAAGGTGTCCTGAAGTCTATGAAGGCCGGGAAGGCGCGCGAGGGTGAGTATCTGACGGGCTCGGGTCATAGCCACGTAGTACAGCCGTCGCGGGGCGTCCGGATCCTCCCCAGGGCCAACCCGGTCCCAGCCACCGTCCAGAACAACAACGTGGTCGAACTCCAGGCCCTTGGCACGATGGGCGGTCAGCAGCAGCAGGCCGCGCTGTCGGCGGCGTGCGTCCCGTCCCCACTCTGCCAGCCATTCGATGAAGTGGTCCAGGGAGTTTTCCCCGCCGCCGGTCTCCAGATCATACTCCTCGAAAGCCTCCGACAGCAGCTCCATCCAGGGACCTTGTGGCTGCGTGGGCAGCCACTCCTTCAAGTTAGGGCTAGCGACTAGGCGCGATCCCCTGTCTCTCAGCCAGTTCACCAGTGCCTGGGTCTCCCGCAGATGCCAGATTCCCGAGAAGTCCTCGTTTGCCATCTGTACCGGAATCCCCTCAAGCTCGCATAGACTTCGGACTGGGTCCAGGTATCTCCAATCGCGTGCTATGACGGCGCAGTTTGACCAGTTCCAGTTCGGCTCAAGACCGGCCAACCGCTTCAGCTCAGCGATGACAGTCTGGGCCTGAGTGGTGGGACTGTCGCCCACCGGCAGGATTTGGACTCTACCCTGCGTCACCGTATCAATTCCGGCCCACGCGCCGCCTGGCGGTCTCCCGGCTCGCGTTCTGTCGACATGGATGGGATGCTCGCTCTTCATTCGCTCTCGGGCCGGCTCAATCACAGCGTTGGCCGCTTCGATGATGTGGTTGGTGGAGCGATAGTTGGCGGTCAGGAAGGTAGGCTTGGCCCTGTAGCCCGCCTCAAACCGGCGAATGAACATCACAGATGTGCCGTTGAATGCGTAGATGTTCTGATCGTCGTCGCCCACCGCGAAGAGGCTGAGTTTCTCGTCCTCATCTGATAGGGTCCTGCCAGCCAGGGCGGATATCAGAGCGTACTCGTCGTGGCCTATATCCTGATACTCGTCGACCAATATCCAGCGGAAGTTTCCCAGCAGTCGTGTTCGATACTCGTCCGCTTCTTCGGGCGGCAGTCCTTGGCCGTGCAGGAGCGAAACGGCCTGCTGGAGGATGCCCCGGAAATCGCTTTCGTCCAGGCGATTGGCGCGCCCAGTGAAGCTCGCGCCGACCAAGCGCATAGCGAGGGAGTGGCAGGTGAGCACCATTACTCCGCGAGCGTCGTCGCCAATGAGCTCTGCTAGGCGGCGCCGGATCTCCACCGCGGCGTGCCTGTTATAAGCGAGGGCCAGGATGCCGTGGGGTTTCTCCCGTTTCACACGGATCAGGTAGGCGATTCGATGCACCAGCACCCGCGTCTTGCCAGAGCCGGGGCCTGCAAGCACGAGCACGTTCGTCTGCTCCCGGTCGTCCGCCACGATCTGGCGCTGCATAGGATTGTTCAGGCTCTCCACGATGTTCATCCACGATTCCGGCGTGGTCTGCCGTGAGAGCTCTCTTTCTCGATTCGGCAGCCACCGGCGCAGAAAGTCCGCCCGTTGCAGGCTGAAGTAGTCCATCGCCAGGCGCAGCGCGTCGGCCATGGCTCCAAGACCACGTTGCACGTATTCCGCCATCACGTGAATCTGGAAGATCTGTTCGTCGTAGTGAAGCTTTAGGGATGTATAATCGGACTGGACAAAGCCGCGTCGTTCCGGCATCAGTCGGATGGTCATGGCCGGGCGAAACACCGTCAGACCCCTGTTCAACTGGACCACCCCCTGCTCATGCAGCCACAGCAGCGCCCGATCCATCAATCTGGCGGGGTCCCTGATCTCGCTCGTGAGCGTCATATCCGACGTGACTGAGGTTAGCAGCTTGCCCAGAGTAGTCTCGGCAAGCAGGTCAGTTCCCCGGATTCCCTGAGGTAGACAGGAGAGCAGGTGGTCCAGCAAGTGGGAGGCGGCCGCGCGGCGGACCTCAGCCATCCTCTTCAACTGATCCCAGTCACGCAGCAAGGTCACCTGCAAGTTCTCTCCATCACGGCCGCGCACCCCAAGGCTTCCACCACTCCCGCCCTCACCACGTCCGTCGGCCGCGATGCTGAGTACAAGCCGCCGCAGGAGCACCGGCAGGGCATAGTCGTAACCCTGGTCCTTGAGTCGCTGCGTTGCGAGCCGGAGATGCAGCGTGGATGAATCCCCCTTCTCCATATCCGGTGCCGTCTCGCGCAGAAGGTCGATCAGGGCGAGCTCCAGGGCCGCCGATTGCTGAAAGCGTTGCCGGGAGGCGCGCGGCACCCCCGAATGCACGAAGGCCGTCAGCACTGTATCATTGCTAGCTATGCCCAACCTCTCAAGGTCGTAGAGGGCGGCCCGGACACCCTCCGGGGTGAGACCCGCGACGGCCATCAGCTCGTCTGTGGAAATGCCCTCGTCCGGATCTGCATCGATCAGCGACTGGGCGACGGTCAACATCTGACGACGATATACATCAGTGATTCGAGCTCTCTGGAGCTTGTCGTTTGCTTCTTCAGTTGAGCTGACTCGTAGGGAAGACGGGAACACCTGGACTCGGTTGTGCTCTCTGGTCAACAGCACCGCCTCCTCCAGCCAGGCCACCGCTGTCCGCACCCGGGTGTCGTCGGTTGCGGAGTCTCGCTCAAACACGTGCTCTTCATCCTCAACGAGTATCTCTCCGGGGGTGGCCACCACCTCTCCACCCAGCCTGCTCTTCCGGTCCAGGTTCCTAAGGGCCTTCAAAACGCCCTGGATCTCACGTCGGGTAAGCCGCGAACGTGCCGACATGCCAAACTGAAGCTCCACGTCATCCAGCGTGTAGAGCAATACGCAGCGCGCCGCCTGCTGATCACGTCCGGCTCGCCCCGCCTCCTGCAGGTAGTTCTCCAGGGAACCGGGGATGTCGGCATGGATCACCAGGCGTACGTCCGGCTTGTCTATGCCCATGCCGAAGGCGTTGGTGGCGACGATGGCCCGCACCTCTCCACGGATGAAGCTCTCCTGGACGTTTTTCTTGGTCTCCGGCGGCATCCTGGCGTGGAAGTGCTCCGCCTCGACTCCCTTCTCCTTGAGGAAGCTTGCGATGTTCTCGGCCTGGCGCCGCGTCGCACAGTAGACAATGGCGCCGCCCTTTGTGTCCTCAGAGAGGTCCGCCGTCAGAATCTGGTGGATGTGGGAGAACTTCTCACCGCTGCTCGTCTGCACCACCACAAACTCCAGATTGGTGCGTTCGGACCCACCGTCGAAGACCCTGAGAGTGATATCAAGCTCCTTCCGAAAGTAGTCCACGATTTCCGCCATAACGTCTGGCTTGGCGGTGGCCGTCAGAGCCAAAACTGGCGGCGTTGGGTCCTCCAGACCTCTCACGGATGAAGCGCCCAACGTAACGATAGTCTGGTCGGAAGTCGTGCCCCCATTGCGAAAGGCAGTGGGCCTCGTCCATGACCCAGGCCCCAATCTCCCGCTGCCTGAGGACACCACGTACGGATACGCTGCGAAGCTGCTCAGGCGAGATGATGAGGATTCCGGCATCTCCCAGTCGCACCCTGTCCAGCGCATCGGCTCTCTCCGGCATGGACAGAAGCCCGTTGATGGTCACACTTGAGATAATGCCACGAGCCTCCAATCCCTTGACCTGGTCGGCCATGAGAGCAACAAGCGGCGAGATGACCACCGTCAGGGCGCCGGTCTTGTCGTAGCGGGACAGGGCTGGAACCTGATAGCAGACCGACTTTCCGGTCCCAGTGGGAAGGATTCCGAGTACATGCTCCCCCGCCATGGCGGCTTCTACGATGGACTGCTGCTTGGGGCGTCCGTCCTCGTCCGCAGGCTCCGGGCGGAATTCATTAAATCCGAACCAACGGGCAAGTTCACTCCGGGCGTCGTGCCGCTCCCTGCACCATTCACAGCCGGAATCGGTACATGCGGTGTCGCGTAAAAGGCGGACCAACTGTCCCGCCTTTGGAAACTGAAAGCGCACCCAGGGAGGCATGACCGAGTTGCCACCTGATACCGATAGCCACGCCAGGGCGTAGGCCAGCGGCCAGCCGCTGCGGTCTACATTCTCCATTGCCTCCCGGGCGTGCGTCCGGCAGGATATGCCAGCCAGACGTGACCGCATCACGTCATGCGCCTCGGCGTCGGACGGCCTTGGTGAATCCAGGAGGGTAGTGAAGACCATGTCAAAGCCCTCGCCGCCATCCAGAGCGGTCAGCCAGTGCCACGCTGCCAACAGGTCCGGGGGCATCTCGCGAAGGGCCTTCTACTGGTCGACAAAGACCTGCAGGGTAAGTCTGGCGTCCAGACTCGGGTCGTTAATCCGGCCTCGTTTGAGTTGCCCGTCCTGATAGTGCTTGACCAGATGATGATACGGGTTTCGCGGGAAGGCTAGGGGATTGAGCATCAGCGTATCCACTGCCGGAAGCTGCAAGAGTCGCAGGCCGGGGTTCGCGGCTTGCAGACGGGGCAGATCGAAATCGATCAGATTGTGGCCCAGCACGAACTCGGCGCCCTCGGAAAGGCCGTCGAGTCTGGCCAACGCTGAGGCAAGGCTCTCCCGGGCGGCTGGGTAAATTACGGACTGACCGGTATCCGGGCGTACTCCGGCAAGAGCGCGGATGCGGTCGTCCTCCACACCGACTTCAAGGTCCAGCGACAGACACCGGGACAGGAGGGGAGCGCTGTCGTCATACAATGGGTTGAACCCTCTGTATGCCCGCTATCTTCCACAAGAGAGAGGGTGGGTGTTGCTCGATTCTCATCATAATGTGAGCGGCCTTAATCTATGGGCTACTTCTGGGGATAACTCCGCTTACCCCAATTGCTAGGCCTCAAGTTGAATAATGCCACCTCGAATTCAACGGGTCAACTATGCTGTCGGGTTGAAACGCGCCACGATGGCCGTCATTCAGGGCTCCTGGTGAGCTGGCGAATTCCGGTTTCCATTTAGTGATTCGCGTAGCCTCTTGTGATAGATTCTACGTGTTCCTCAGGCTTCCAGCCAGTCCCCACGACTTCAGGTCACCGGCCCATTGCAACTGGGGGCAGTTCATCGCCAACAGCTAGCATGCTATAACCTCTGCTACCTAAAGGCTGTCTTCTATAGCCTCTCTTACAAATACTGAAGGTGCACTAAGGGTAGGGGACATGTGGAGTAGTAAAGAACGGGAGATTACTGATTTTTGCCCTCCAGTCGAAGGCCACAGATATGCACTCATTCATTTCGATTGTATACTCCATTGACACTGAACCCTGCTAATGGAGATCAGCCATTGGACTTCGACGAGACTCACGACGCAAGGGTAAGAGGAGCAGCATTTGATTGGCTTGCTAGGCAAGTCTCAATGTATGGTGAGGTCTTTCCTCGTACAGTCCTGGGAGAAGGGTTTGAACTTGATCAAAAGCGCATATCCGTCATCGGCCCTCAGGGAATCTTTAAGCCTGCTGTTATGCAGGTTCCGCTTTCCATTACGACTTCTCCCAAAGGGCCATACGACGATACTATAGGTTCAGATAACCTCCTTCGGTATAGGTATCGAGGAACCGACCCGTGGCATCGGGACAACGTCGGCCTACGATTTGCCATGCAGGGGCGTCTTCCGCTGGCCTACTTCCACGGAGTGGTCCCGGGCAGATACTTGACGATGTGGCCTGTGTACGTGATTAGCGACGACCCGAATGCCCTAATGTTCTCGATAGCGGTTGACGACGTCTCGCAGGTAGGGTTGTATTCGCAATCAAGACAACCGGACAGTGGAGTTGCTGAGGCCCGCCGGGAGTATGTCACTTCTTTGGCGCGCCGACGGCTGCACCAAGTGGCATTCCGCGAACGTGTACTCCAAGCATACAGACATCAGTGTGCCTTCTGCCGCTTGAGGCACACTGAGTTGCTTGATGCCGCACATATCATTCCAGACTCGGAACCAGATGGCGAACCCGTCGTTCGCAACGGGATCTCACTATGTCGGCTTCACCATGCGGCCTTTGATAGGTTCTTCTTGGCCGTACGACCAGATCACACTATAGAGGTTCGCTCCGACGTCCTTGAGGAATCCGACGGTCCAACGCTTCAATACGCAATACAGGGACTTCACGGCCAGCCCATGATATTACCAAGAAAGACAGCTGACCAACCCGCCATAGACTTTCTGTCGCGGCGGTATAATCGGTTTCTGGAGGTAGTGGGCGCACGGTAAGTGAGAGGTGTGCAATACCGACTTCGGTCCTGCACTACATGCCAATTAGCGGTACAAGCCGCATACGGATATGAGCATCGGCCTGGCTGTCTTGAATCCTTGGCTATACGGCTAATGTGAACTTCAGGGTGAAGGTTATTGATTTTGTCCAGTTAGGTGGACTACCGTTTACGGAAGATACCACCGAGCCGTTCAGCGGTATCTCCTGGACTTTTTTTCCCGGAATCAAGCTGTCGTCGGGCATTGGAACGGTGTAGCGGACGACGGCGTTGTCGGGCAGAAGCTCGATCTCCTTGACGAAGGTCTCGATGAAGGCCCGGCGCTCGGTCAGCTCGCTCTTTTGCAGGAACCTGCTCATGTCCTTGGCGTAGGCCGTGATCGTCTTGACGTCATCGAGGACCGCCCTGCGCTGGGCCAGGATTGCCCTCGACCCCTCCGCGGCGGACTCAAGGCGCTCCTGACGCTCCTTGTGGTCTCGGATGCGGTGGGCGAAGTCGGCCATGTTGAACTCGGTCGTCGTCTCCACGAGGTCGTAGAGCCGGTCGAGTCTGCCCCTCACGTCGGCAAGCTCCGACTGGATGGTCTCCAGCCGCTTGCGCTCGTCACCGGCCACGTCGTCCATCTGCTCGTCCACGACATTGACCAGGCTCCGAATGTTGCCCTCGGTCAGGATGTTGGAGCGAATCAGGCCGACGACCAGCTCCTCGAACTTCCGGGCGTCGACCCTGGGCGAGTCGCAGGACCCGGGGGCGCGCTTCACGAAGGAGTGGCAGACGTAGTAGGGGAACGTGCCCCTGCTGGAGTACCGGCCCGAGAGCGCCCTCTTGCACCTGTAGCACTTGACCAGGCCGCTCAGCAGGAAGGTGCTTCCGACCCTGCGGGGGTGGGAGACCTTGGGAGCGCGGGAGCGCAGTATCCCATTCACCCGGTCGAACTGGTCCTTGGTGACGGTGGCGGGGAACGCCTTTTCCACCCGCACCGGGTCGGCTCCGTCCTTGGCGTTGTTGCCCCAGACGAGGGTGCCCAAGTGCGCCTCGTTTCTGAGGATGTTGTGGACGGTGGGCTTGTTCCAGAGCTTACCCCTGGGGCTGGCGATGCCCTCGTCGTTGAGGATGCGTACGATCTTCATCATCCCCTTGCGGGACTCGGCCAGGTCGAAGATGCGCTTGACGATGCCGTTCGTTTCGGGGTCCGGCTCCAGGGTGGGCCTCTCCTTGGGTCCGTCCAGCACCTTGACCCTCTTGTAGCCGTAGGGGGCCATGGGAGCGACCCAGAAGCCACGGGATGCGGCTTCCCTCATACCCCGCAGGACCTCCATGGCAAGATTCTCGCTGTAAAACTCGTCCACGCTCTCTATGATGCCTTCCAGCAGCCTGCCCGTGGGGTTGTCCTCGGCCTGCTCGGTGATGGAGACGACGCGGAGGCCCTTGCGCCTGAGCATGGACTTCAGAATGACGGCGTGCTCCCGCTTGCGGGTGAAGCGGGAGAACTTCCAGACCAATATCTCCTTGAAGGGGGCCTCGGTCCTCTTGGCCTCGTCCAGCATCTTCTGGAACTCCGGGCGGTTCATCACGCGTCCGCTCTCCGCCTCGTCCACGTACTCCCGGACGACCTCGTAGTCGTTCTTGTCGGCGTAGTCCCTGAGCGCCCTCAGCTGGGCGGACACGGACAGGTCCACGTCCTGGCGGTCGCTGGAGACCCTGGCGTAGAGGGCTGCCGGCGTGCGGTCGTTTCGTTCACTCATCTGTTTCTCCTCCTTGTCTCTTCCTATTGGGTTGGCGCGAGCGCCGCATCTGCGTCCTTTCCTGTCTGCGCCACTCCCTCTCCTCCAGGTAGAGGCGAAACCCCTCGCGCAGAAGCTCGCTCACGGTGCGGCCCTCCTCCTCGGCCACCTGCCTCAGTTGCTCTTCCATGGCGGGCGGCATGGAGAAGGTGACGATCTTCGTGGTCCTTGCCATGTGTTTTTTTGCTCTCTGTAGTAATACTAAGTCCTACCCTTATCATGAACGAACCGGCTGCCCCTGTCAAGGGCCGCGCCCCTATAACCGGCGCTCTGAATGGAGTAAAATGGGGTGGTAGACACTGAGAAGGAGAGGCTCTCTCCATGGGGACTTTCAGGTGCCCGCTGCGCATCTCCAGCATGGATGGGCAGCAGGAGCGGGACGTAGAGGCAACGGTGGACACCGGGGCCGCCTACACGACGCTGCCCGGCAGCCTGCTGCGCGAGCTGGGGATCGAGCCGATGGACAAGGGCGTCTTCCTGCTCGCCGACGGTCGCCGTGTGGAGATGGACATTGGGAGAGCCTGGGCGACGGTCGACGGGTCCAGCGAGGTCACTCTCGTCGTGTTCGGAGAGGACGACGCCCCGGCTCTGCTGGGAGCCTACACCCTGGAGGGGTTGAGGCTGGCGGTGGACCCCATTGCACAGCGACTCGTTCCCACCCATCTCATCATGTACTAGAACGCGCCACACTCGCTGCGCACCTTCTTCTCGCACCGGACCGCCTGCACCCCCCGCTTACACTCCACGCTGACCCTCTTCCTCGCCGCCATCCTCCCCGGTTTCTGCTCGGTGCGATGCGGACGCCCGCTCCTCCATGTAGGAGCGGATGGCGACGCGGGCCAGGATGCGCAGCCCCTTCAGGACCGCCCTGCGATGTTCAGGCGTGTAGGACGGCATGGAGCGTTCCAGGGCGTCTTCAAGCTCCTGCTCTCCGGGCCTCTTTCGTCCGTTGTTTCTTCTGGGATCTTTCATGGTGCGTGGTCGCAGCGGCGTCTCTGTGGGCCGCTGGCCTCTCGTTGCAAGTTGTGCGGCCGGGGGGCCGACGGCGCCGACGGATGGGGCGAGCGCCTGCGGCCTCCAAGCCGGTTCAGGCCCCGCCGTGCCGCCGATGCGCGCCGTGCGCCCGGCGGGGCCGGTTGTCTAGCTCTCCTCCTCGAAGAGGGTCATCTGGATGCCCTCGGCCAGGATGACCGGCAGGCCGCCGGGTATCCGGAACGCGAAGCGGCAGATGGAGAGCATTGCTCCGCCGCAGGGCTCGACGCCCTTCCTGCGCCACATGCGCAGCTGCTTGGGGTCCACGCCAAGGGCCTTGGCCATGCCGCGCCAGCTGAGGCCGCTGAGCTCCTTGAGGCTTTCGAGGCGCTCACCGAAGTCCTCGGGCAGCACGCCGCCCTCCAGGGGCTGGGTCCCATCGGCTACGGGGTTGTCGTGCCCGTCGAAACGGGTCGGGTCGTTACTGTTGTTCATCGCTATCCTCCAATCTGAACAGGTCTTCGAACTCGGTCAGTTCCAGGGCCTTGAGCATCCGGCGACGGATGCGACCGGAGGGGGAGCGCCCCGTGTTGACCAGCTTCGACACGTAGCCGGGGCTTATCCCGATCTCCCTGGCGAGCCAGTTCTGGGAGCGGTTCAGCACAGCGAGCCGCCTCCAGAGGGCCGCCACGTCGAGCTGGACAACAGTCCGTCCTCCGCGCCTCCGGGGGCCTTTCCGCTTATGGGCATCTTGTGTACGCATCGGTTTCTCATTCCTCGTCGTTCATGGGGTCGGCAGCGCCTGGGGCGACTGCGGGTCTGCCGGGGAGCGCCATGCGCGTCCCAGCGGCCCCAGGGCGTCCACGGCCTCCCCGTGGGAGACCCACAGAGGGACCGTCACCCCCTCGGCCCGCATCTCCTCCCGCGCCACGCGCAGGAAGTGGGTCTGGGCGATCTCGTCGTCGAAGACGACCAGGACGGAGGGCCTTACGCCGTGGTCGTCGGTGGGTCTGTGAGATGAGTAGTAGCGCAGATAGGGGGCCAGCCGGTCGGACATGGTCGAGGGCCGCACGGCCCGTCTCTCCCACTCCAGGAAGAAGGGCCAGGTCGTATCGTCCTTGCGCAGGACGCCGAAGGCGTCTGGGTTGACGGCGCGCATACCGCCGTCGTGCCTGAAGTGGCGGGAGGCCCTCCTGGGCGGGTCGAGCTGGACGACCTCCCACCCCAGCAGAGGGGCCTGGGCGGCGAGGGCGGCCAGGAAGCCGTGGACGGCTGAGGTGTGCTCCATGTTCCTGAGCAGCTGCCGTGTCCTCCTGCCGGTGACGTTGCGCCACTCCAGCGGGCCTTCGAAGTCTTCGGGGGCGATGCTCCACCGGCTCCTCGCCACGGCGACGGAGGTGCGGTCCCTGCGGGCGAGAAGGGCCAGCCCCCGGGCCGCCAGGCCGAACCCCTCCAGGGGGATGACGATGTTGGAGGCCCTCGGGGGCGTGACGTCCATCAGCCCGGCCAGCTCCCCCAGGGCGATCCAGGGCCAGTCGGATATGAGGTCGAGGGCGCGCTTCTCGGCGGGCCTGAGCATGACGGGCAGCATCTGGTCGGTCATGTCCAAGGCGGCTCCCCTGTCCGGCAGGTCGGCGGGCGGGTCGGCCCGTCCGGGTTCCGGCTCCAGCGGCAACCCGCCGCCGGGGGCGGCCCGTTCGAGGGCGTAGCGCAGCGTGATGGATGCGCCGACCCTGGGCGGGCTCCACACCGGGTCGCCCGCTCCGGCCAGGACCGCATCGCGCTCCAGGGCCAGCAGCGCCGGCGCGTCGGTGGCCGAGAGCGCCCTGCGGGCGTGCCTGAGCCGCACCTCGTCGGCAGCGAGGACGAGCACCGTTCCGGGCATCGGCCAGTCGCGCAGCCGCCAGAGGCGCTTGGCGAAGCCCGACCTGTCGGCGGTGAGTCCCTGCCGGACGACGCCGACGGTCCTCCCGTCGGGCAGCGTCATGGCGGCGTCCAGGGGCGCGGCCCGGTACCAGCGGAACCGGACGGGGAATGCGACGTCCGAGACGGCGGAGGCGAGGCTGTAGACGGATGCCACGGCGTCCAGGCGCTCCATCAGGCTGCGCCGCCACTGGACCGAGACGGGACGGGCGCGCAGCAGCTCGTCGGGGGCCATGCCCTCCTCGTCTGCGAGCCTGCGGAGTCCCGCGGCGGTGAGGTGGAACCTCCGCGCCTGGGGAAGCAGCTCCGTGGCGTGGAGGACGGAGGCACAGAGCCCGCCTGTCTCCAGCTTCTCTATGGCCTCGTAGACCGCGCCCCTGGACCAGCCGGTGACGGCGACCATCTCCAGCCGGTTGAGGAAGGGCATGGACGCCAGGGCGCGTAGCAGGTCGTGTTCGCAACCTTCGGGTCTCATTCCCCGGCCTCCTCTCCCGCTTCTCCGGCGCTGCGGTCCTCATGCGTCCCGGCGTCGGCAGCCGCCTTCCGCCTGCTCCGCCGACTCCTGCGCTCCGGCCCCGGCCCGGCGTCCGGCTTCTTCTCTGTTTCTCGCTCTTTCTGTTGTCCGCCGTCCTCCTTGAGGTCTTCGACGCCCCTGCGGAACTCCTCCACCTTCAGGTCGCCCTCCGCGTCGCCGTAGGCGACCTGCCGGGCCGATACGGTATATACGGATGCCGCCTCGCGAATGCGGGCGGCGACGGCGGGGTCTCCCTCCTCCGGCTTCCTGACCATCATCGAGAAGGCGGGCATCCGCTCCTTGCCCACGGTGGCGCGGACGTAGCAGTGGTGGACGGGCAGCGACGTGATGTCGTCCTCGGTCACCCGTTCCTTGCCCAGCTCCCAGACCAGCGTCCTAGCGTCGTTCCCCGCCACCTGGAAGACAGCGAGGCACCCGACGTTGGCGAGCAGGGTGTCCCGCATGGTGCGGGAGAGGTCGTCCAGCTTGGCCAGGCTCTGCGTCGCCAGCACGAAGCTAGCCCCGAACTTGCCCAGCTCGGAGAGCATCGACTCGTAGTCCACGCCGGGCATCGACTGCATCTCGTCCACCACCACCAGAGCGCCCCGCCGCTCCCGGAGCGCCACGCTTCCCTGTTCCCGTATCACGGCGTCCACCAGGTTGAGGAGGGACGCACCCACCAGGGCGGCCACGTCCCTGCCCACCGTCCCCTGGGACGTGGAGACGAGGAGCACGCCGCCCTCGTGGATGACCTTCCGCAGGTCGATGGTGGAGCGGCGCTGGCCCAGGATGGCCCTGGCCCGCTTGGAGGAGGAGTAGTAGGAGAGGCGGGTCTGGACGGGGGCCAGGGCCTCGGCCCGGTACTGGCGGTGCCAGCTGCCGAAGTCCCTGGCCCACCACTCCAGGAGGTAGGGGTCGGAGACCTTCTTCAGCACGGAGTTGCGGAACGGGTCGTTGGACAGCAGGCGCAGCCCGTCGAGGATGGTGTACTGCGCCTCCGCCTCCACCTGCTCGTTGGCCTCGTGGAGGGTCTTGACGGTCTGTTCGAGGATGGACTGCATCCTCGGCCCCCACTGCTCCCACAGCCCTTTTGCCACCCTGACCACCGAGTCGGCGGTGCGGTCCCGGTCGGCGAAGACGCGGGTGTCCAGCAGGTTGATGCCGGGGGAGCGGGACTCGTCCGACAGGTCGATGAGCTTCACGCTGTCGATGAGGGACTCGGGGACGTGTTCGAGGATGCCGGCCACCAGGTCGGTGTGGGGGTCTATGACGACGATGGCGTCCGGGTCCCTGCCCGCCGCCTTCTCCTTCAGCTTGTGCGTGACGAGGTGGTGCATGAGGGTGGACTTGCCCATCCGGGTGCGGGCGACGTAGAGGTGGTGGCGGCGCAGCAGGTCTTCGGGGAAGCGGATCTCCCGCTTCGCTCCCGCGGTCGTGTCTCCCACCAGCGCGCCGCCCCGGACCCCCTTCGCCGATGGGCTGAGCGCCCTCGCGCCGGACCGCTCCACCAGGGGCGTCTCGTCGCCTGCTCCGGGCGGGTGCCAGAGGCTGGCAACCTCGCGGACTCCCAGGACGCTGCGCCTGCCGAACAGGCCGGGGCCTGCCGGGTGGAGGTTCGACGGGTCGGGGACGACCGGCTTCACCCTGCCCACCTTGAACCGCGCCCCTGCGGGGTTGTCGTAGTGTCGGTATGCGGCGGCCACCGGGCCGAGAAGCTCACCGGCCCGCTGCGGCCTCGTCTCGGCGGGCAGGACGGCCACCACCTGAAGCTCGGCGTCGAAGGCGATGCGGGAGACCTTCTCCCCTATCAGGATGGGGTCCTCGACGCGCTTGCGGGCCTTCTTCCAACGCCACCAGCCCCAGCCGCCGACGACCAGCCCCAGGGCCGTGACGGTTCCCAGGAGCGCCGCCTTCCATATCTCGCCGTCCTGCACCCACAGGTAGCCCTTGAGGGCGGCGAGAGCGCCTATGCCGAGGACGGCCATCGTGATGCCGTCCATCTGGAGGGGCTTGGTCTGGAACGTGTAGGCGGGCTCCCTCGGCTCCATGCCGGGCCTCTTGTGGGCCTTGTCCATGTGGCCCTGCGACCAGTCGGGTCCCAGGGAGCGCAGCAGCAGCCGCGCCACCACGCGCTCCCCCCTTCCTGGAGGGCCGAGAGCGCGCCCATCAGGGCGATGAGGGGGTCTGAGCCGGGGTCGAGCAGGTCGTCGTCCCGGAAGGTTCTCAGGGGGACGTACTCGGGTCCGTCGGCCCGCAGGGTGACGGACCACGCCTGCTCCCCCTCGCCCAGGCGCAGGGGGTCTTCCTCCGGGTCAAGCCTCTGGATGCGGGCCTGGGGGTAGTGGGCGGAGAGCTGGCCGCGCACCACCTGGGCGTCGAGGCAGCGGGCCATGAGCGTCACGCCGTCCATGTCCCCGGCCAACTCCAGGGAGAATGGTTCGGGGACGGCGATGGACTGGAGCAGGTTCTCGACGCCCAGCAGGGTGCGTTCCCCAGTCCTTGGCGGTGTCACCGCCAGCAGGACCGGACCCTTCTTGCCCTCGTCGTCTCCAAACAGGATTTCCTTCGGGTTCAGCTTCATGGGGGATAGTCCTTTCTCTAATCTCTAATGGCGTCCGGGTGTCCACTCGATGACCGCCGTCTCCTCCGGGGTGGCCTCGATGCGGACGGGGAAGCGGTTGCCCTTTGCCAACAGCAACCCGTCTCCCCTGGGGCACGACAGGAGCCATCGCTGTAGCTCGACGGGCAGGTCGAAGGCGTCGCCCACGGTGCTGATGGCGGCGGCGTCCTGCTGGAGGAGCAGCTTGAAGGCGGCGTTCTGTAGCAGGGCGCGACCGGAGTGGCCGGTGATGGTGCGAGAGGTGTCCTCGCTGAGCAGGTCCTGCACGTCCTGGGTGATGAACTGAAGTCCCAGGCGGTGCTTGCGCGCCCGCTTCGCCATGCTGACCATGAAGGCCGCGCCCTCGGGGTGCTGCATGATCGACCACACCTCATCGACGACCAGCAGCCGGGGCTTGGGGTCCTGGGCTGCCGCGGCCCACACCGTCTCTGTGCAGACCATCGCGGCGGCCGGCCGCAGCTCCGGCTCCAGGAGGTGCAGGTCGAAGACGGTGACCAGGGCCTCGTTGCCCAGCAGGTCGTCGCCCTCGTCGGAGAGCAGGTGACGCAGGCTGCCGGTGGCGAATGGCCGCAGCAGACGGGCCAGAGCCTGCCCCGAACTCGATTCGGGGTCGTGGTCGCCCGACTCGCTCTCTTGCAGATACTGGTAGAAATCGCGGAAGCCGGTGCGCTCCCGGGGCTGGGCGTAGTAGCCCGCCAAGGCATGGTCGAGGGATGCGCGGCGCTCCGCGCCGAGACTCTCTCCGACCATGACCTCGATGAGCCTTCTCAGGCTGCCGATGCGCTGGAGAAGCTCCTCCGAGTCCCCCTTGTCGATGACGAAGGGGTTCATGCCCTCACCCGGCACGCCCGGCGACAGCACTCGCCCTCCCGCGGCGCGGGCCATGTCGGCGTACTCGCCTTCGGGGTCGATGACGTAGGCCGTGATGCCCCGGGTGATGCCCCGCAGCACGCCGAGCTTGGTGGCGAAGGATTTGCCGCTTCCAGACCTTGCTAGCACCGCCGTGTTCGCGTTCAGGTGCGTGCCGTCCCAGGGGTCGTAGACCACGGGGGAGCAGGCCCGCATGTCGATGCCGTAGAGGGTGCCGCTGCGGGTGTCCAGGTCCGGCGGCGAGAAGGGGAAGAGACGGGCGATGCTGGATGTGTCCAGGCTGCGCCACTCGGCCACGGCGTTCAGGGCCAGGGGGAGGGTGGACAACAGACCTTCTCTCTGCCGGAAGGCGAGGTTGTCCAGCTTGCCCAGGGTGGCGGCGAAGTGTGCCTTCGCCCGCTGGGTCATCTCCCTCAGCGACGCCTCGTCCCTGGCATGGAGCGTGACCGACAGCGAGGCGTGAAAGAGCCTCTCCCTGCCCCGCTGCACCTCGTCCCTGAGCCGGGTGATGTCTTCCAGGGCGATCTCCGCCTCGGGCGACATGGTGCGCCCGCGCTTGAAGGAGAGGGACTGGGCCGACTCGAAGCGCACCTTCTGCCATTCCAGCGTCCTGGCCGCCTGCTCCGCAGGTATCGGGCCGACATGGACGGCCAGGTCCATCGGCGCGCCCGCCGCCATGAGCCCCTGGAGGAAGCCGGGGGCCAATGACCGGGGCCAGCGGCCCAGGTGCAGGGAGCGGACGAGGCTCCCGCCGACGCGCACGTCGCGCCGGTTGATCTCGACCTCGACGGGGGGCTCCTCGTCGAACTCGGAGGGGGAGCCGCCCAGGGCGGCCGCCACGAGCATCATCCGAAGCTGGCGGCCCCGGAGCGCGTGTACGGAGAGCCCGGCCCTAGCCAGCAGGCCCCGCAAGTCGTCGATGCGCCCAAACTCGCACACGGCGTAGAAGCGCCGGTCGAGGATGCCGTCGCGGGCCTCCAGGTCGGTCAAGAGACGCCCAAGGGACTCGGAGGCGGCCCGCGTCTGCGGGGGCAGGTCGGCGGGCTGGGCCTGCTTGAGGTTCTCCCTCAGCCGTTCCAGGCGGGGTGGGTGCTGCCGGATGAGGAGCTGGGCCGGGAAGTCCAGGGCGTTGAGCGCTCCGGCGAAGGCCCCCAGCTTCGGCTCGTCGATCTCCAGCCCCATCACCTCGCAGACGCCGAGCTTCACGCCGTCCAGACGGACGGGTCCGTCGTCGTCCAGGTGCGACAGCATGAAGAACAGGGGCAGCTCGGGCGGGAGCTTGGGGGCCGGGGTCTCCGTCGTTCCGGCAGGTTCCGTGGGGAGTCCGCCCTGCGGCATCTTCTGCGGGGCGGCGAACTCGTTTGGCGGCGTCTCCCCTCCGCGTTTCGTGATTCGTTCTATCAGCTTCTTCAATTCGCTCGTTTCCTTTTCTCTAGGGGGTTGGGAAGTCCACAAGGCCGCTGCTCAGCAGCGCGGCCACGCCCTTGGCCGAGAGCACCAGGACCAGGCCGACCACCGCCATGACCACGGCGGCCTTTGCCCTGCCGCCGCCGCGCTCCTCGCCCCCCTCGGCCATCAGGATGAAGCCGGCCCATACGATGGCGAACAGGCAGAGGCCGGAGGCGGCGTAGGCCATCGCCGTGAGCACGCGGTCGAACTGCTCCAGCATGGTGTCGCGCTCCTCCGGCGCAGCCCCCGTGAACACGAGGGCCGCGCCGGTGAGCAGCAGCAGCGTCGCGGCCCGCCTCACCAGGGCCACTCCCATCCCATGTCTTCGAACCAGCCCCGCAGTCCGTCGGCTGGCTCCTGCTCGCCGGGCGGGTCTTCCGGCTCAGGCTCCGGCAGCGCCAGGGCCTCGTAGGGGTCGTCGCTGCCGACGCTGGACGCCAGAGCCTGCCCCGTACCTGATACGGGGGCCAGCGTTTCGCCCCTCGTCCTCGTGATGGGCGAGCGCTCCACCGTCTCGGCCTTGACGTGCTCCTTGTGCAGGACATCCACCGTCACCTGCTTGGCGATGGTGGCGCTGGGGACGTAGGCGTAGGCCGTCGCGGTGGCGGACGACGTCGTGGCGGCGGATGACTCAGTGCCGTCGTCGCAGGTGACCGTCACCGTCTGGCTGTCGTAGTCGCTGTCCCCCGGGCGATGGAGGTGCACGGTCCTGGTGACCTGCTCCACGCGCTCCGGGTGGTGGGTGAGCTGGGTCAGCGGGGGGAGAGGGATGTTCAGGGTCGCCTCCAGGCTCACGTCCACGCTCACGGCGTGAATCGCCGCGCCCGTGGGCACGCTGAGACTGAAGCGGGTGTCGCCGTTGGGGACGAAGGCGACGCTTGCCTGCGACGCTCCCGTCGCGGCGGCGACGGTCCCCGTGATGGCCGTCACCTGGGCGTCCAACAGGGCCGTCTCGGTGACGCTCTGGTGCCCGGCCACCGTCTGAAGCTCGATGGGCTCCTCGACGGCGGACACGCACTCCGACTCGATGACCCCGCTGACCGCTCCGGGCGTCCAGCCCAGGGAGGTCATGCGAAGGTCGCAGAGCTCGCCCTCCACAACAGGAAGGGGGTACGGGATCCGGTCGTGTTCGACCGTGAGGGCTCCCGCCTGCCCCAGCGTGTCCTCCCAGGACACGGTGAAGGACGGGACGGGGCCGTTCAGGGGGAGCGAGTAGTCGATGCGCTCCCCCTCCGCCAGGGTGCCCGACCCCCAGAAGCGGAGCCATGTGCCTTCAGGACCGCCGTAGGCCCGCACCCGGATGTCCAGGGCGGTTGCGGCCCGCAGGGTGACGGCGGCGCGGTCGCCAGTTACTGACAACCCCTCGACGAATATCCTCCGTCCGGGGACGGGCTCGTCGACCTCGAAGTCGATCTCGTCCCGCCAGGGCTCGTGTCCGTCGGCCATGGCGACCTGGGGTACGGTCACCACGGCCAGGGCAAGGACGGCCAGGACCGCGAAGGCCAGGAAGCCCTTGCGGGGCTTCCGGCTCCTGCTCTGAAGGGTCTCGGGCCGGTGGTCGCGGCCCTGCCGGTCCCCGCCGTCCCTGCCCCTGCGCTTGCCGAACCAGCGCATGCGCCCGTTGCGGCGCTCCTTGTTCTTGCGGGTCTTCCCCTTCTTGCGCAGCCTTCCCAGCCCGCGCCCGGCGCGTTTCGCCATCAGGCTCAGGGGGCCGGGGCCGCTCTTGACCGGCTGCGCCGGCGCGGGCGGCTCGCTCCTCACCAGCTGGGACACCGGCCCGGCGTAGACCCGCGCCCCCAGCCGGTACTTCAGCAGGTCGGCGGCCACCAGGGGCAGCCGCCGACCGCCTATCTTCCCCACCACCATCGCCACGCCGAAGAGTCCGAAGACGACGGCCAGGGCCATGCGCACCTCGGACGGGCCGACGGGGGCGTAGCGGTATGCGCCGTAGGAGATGGCGCACACCGCCGTCACCGCCACGATCTGCGGAAAGGTCAACCCCAATAGCACCCGGTCCTCGGCCTGGACGTGAGTCGGTACCTCGTGTTCTCTCATGTTCTGTTCCTCCTTCCTCACGTCCGACTACCCGCCGTCCGGCGTTGGGGTTGCCGCGTCCGGGGCTTCCGGCTCGGGCAGCACGTCGTCGATCTCGATTCCCGGGTCCACCACCGCGTTCATCACCAGCTCCACGACGCCGTAGGCGACCAGGGCCAGGACGATGCCCGCCAGGGCGGTCATCATTGCGCTCTTGCCGCGCTCCATCTGGTTGGGCGCTCCGCTGGCGGTGAGGTACATGTACGCGCCGTAGATGAAGAAGCCGACGCCTATCGCTCCCACCACTCCCAGAAGGATGCCCACCAGGTTCGATATGGTCTGTGTCAGTTGTTCCATTCCTTTTCTCCTCTCTTGCGCCGGGCGGGTCTCCCCCATCCGGCGTTCATCGCTTCGTTTTTCCGACTCGGTGACTCCCGTTAGCTGCACATCGCTTCTCCTCCGTCGTGGTATTGGTCGGCGCTCTCTCGTCCGCGCCTGTTCGTTGTCGTCGTTACTCCCCGCTGCTCCTGGGCTCTCCGCCGCCGTCGCCGCCGCCGCCGCCTGCTGATGGGGTGGCCATCGAGGCCGCCGAGCTGAGGCCGCTGGCGGCTGCCGAAACGCCCGCGCCGGCCGCCATCGCTCCCACCGCCATGCCGCCCGGCCCTCCCGCCGCGCCGCCCGCCACCAGCCCGATGGTCCGGGCCGAACGCGCCAGCGACGAGGGCAGGTTCATGCCGAAGTAGAGCATCGAGAGCCATGAGTCGAAGGTCCCAGAGTTGCCGAGCATCGAGGGGACGCGGGTCGCCATGTAGACGAAGGCCAGGGACAACAGCAGCTTCCAGATCAGGTCCTGCACCGGCTCGAAGGCGGCGATGCCCGCGAACTCCTTCAGGAAGCCGAAGCCCAGGGCCAGCGCGATGAGCTGGATGGCCTGCTGGAAGGTGGTCGTCATGAACAGGCGCAGCCAGTGGCGGCCCCAGCCCGTCGTATGGGGCAGAATCCACAGCCCCAACGCGATGGGGGCCAGGGCCAGCAGGAGGTCGATCAACGCCAGGCGCAGAACCATCTGCACGATCACGTAGAGGACGAAGAAGCCGTAGACGAGGTAGAGGACGGCAAGCAGCAGGGCCATGCCCACGCTCCCGGCCTGCACGCCGGTCATCAGGGTGTGGAGGGTGGAGCGGAGCAGGTCGCCCGCCGTGACGTTGAGGGAGACGGCTATGAATCCTGACACGGCGTCGGCCACGTCGAGGACCAGGGCGCACCACCAGAGGGACGATGCGGCGGCGACGAGGCCGAGGACGAGGCGGGGGACCATCTCCCGCCAGCCCGCCTGACGAGTCCCCAGGTGCTCGGCCATGATGAAGCTCAGCCCCATCCAGCCCAGGATCACCACGAGGGCGCCGGAGGTGATGGCCCAGACGACCATCCACGCCTGGCGCACCAGGTCGTGGGCGTAGGTGAGGTCGGGGGGAGTGCCGGTGAGGATGTCGCTCATCTGCCGGATTCCCTCCGGCAGTTGTCGGCGTCCTCGCCGCTGGCTCTTTCAACCACTCCGCAGAGGGTCCCGTGGACGCCCTCGATGACCCAGCCGGCGAAGGCCCTCGCCCAGCGTCCGGGGTTGAGGGCGGAGAGGATCTTGTCCCAGATGCGGCCCGGCTCGTGGAAGGGGATGACGGCGTAGAAGTCGCCCCTGTGGTTGTCCACTGACTCCGCCAGCATGACCAGCAGGTAGGCCCGGTCGCGGTCGAGATCGGGGTGTTCGTCCAGGTCGGGGTACTCCCAGGAATACTCCCAGCCGTCGCTTCTCTCCTTCTCGCCGCCCCTGACCCGGTACATGGCGCTTATCCAGTCGCCGGTGTCGGCGTCCCGGACGGCGTAGAAGAGGTTGGCGATCTGCCGGTCGAAGAGGGGCCGGGCGACGAACTCGCCGCCGCCCTTGCGCTCGACGAAGTCCCGGTCGGCGTTGACGAGGGTCAGCTCGTCAGGCGGGGTCTGGGCCAGGGCGATGTTGCTTGCGGGGATTGCGAGGAGCGCCGCCAGGAGCAGCGCGGTTGCCAGGGATAAGAGCCGTCTAATGGACCGGAGTTTCGATCTCAGCGCCAACTTCGTTCACCTCTCTTCTGCGGTCTGCCGCCAATGGCCGGATTGCGGCGGTCGCAAAAAAGTGTGACCAAATGAAACTGGAAATAAGACCCCTCATAGCTCTGCGCACGGATGCGGGGCGTTACGGGCCGTTCCCCCGTGACTCTGCGCAGGGATGCGGGGGGCTTAGACCCTCTTTTTTTCGGCCCCTTTCGTGCAGTATTGGGGGTGTACAGGAGTTTGAGTTTTGTAACAGAGTGGCCAGAGTCGTGGTTTCGTAGCTGAAACAGGGGTAAATCACCCCCCTACAGGACGTAAACAGGAAACACTTTGTCGAATCATGGTGTTCCGGACTGCAATGACAACGCCAAACGTGGGGCATGACATCGGCGGGCCGGTTGGAGCGGCGTCTCGATGACATTAGGCCCAGGAAAATGCGCTTGAAGTGGGGGTGCATGACGTCCCCAAAAACATGGTCAAAGACCGGGGGAAAGCCTGGACCGCAGGTGACCGGAGACTTGGGTGGGATTTCGAGAAGGAGAAAAGAGCCATGAAGACCACCGAACACGGCATCGAGGACAGCAAGGACATCGAGAACATGCACCACATGCGGCTGATGACGCTGCTGCAAGAGCTGGTGCGGGACAAGGGCTTCAAGGGCGCGGCGCGGGTGCTGGAGTTGGACCAGCGGACGGTGGCCGAGTGCGCCAAGACGGGGCAGCTGTCCCGGCGGGTGCGGCAGGCCCTGGAGCGGGCGTTGCAGGAGGGCGTCGGGTCGGCTGCGGCACGGCAGCGGCACGGCAGCGGGAGCGCAACGACAGGCTGGAGTCGCGGGTCGAGGCGCTGGAGAGGGGCCGGGAGGCGCATGAGAAGGGGCATGACGAGCTGGGCAAGGAGCTGCGCAGGCGAATGGCTGCCATCGAGGGCCGGGTCGAAGCCCAGGGGACCGGGGCCGGTCATGCCGGCGCCGGTCCCTCCCAGGCGGAAGCAGGTGCGTCGGACGCTGGAAGGAGACCCTCGTCGAGGCCCAGGATGAAGCGGGAGTACCCCGACCTGGTGACCCTTGAGCCTGACGAGGACGACGAGGAGGTGTTCGGCGATGCGTGGCCGATGATCGTCGAGTGGCGGGGGCTGAAGGACGCTCACTCCAACGAGGGCAATGGCCTGGACTGGCTGGCGGAGGAGGAGCGCCTGCGGGCGGTGGAGCTGGCATTGCTCGAAGACCACGGCATGACCCTTCCGCCGGAGAAGCGGCCGCTGCGGGGGTTCGACCGCGACGGGCAGATCAACTGGCGCAGGACCGCGCTCTTCGACACGCGGAGAGCGCGGCGCAAGGCTGAGCTGCTGGGGCGCCTGACCTTCGGACTGTGGGGTCGGTAGCCTGGCCGGGAGTGCGGCGGGTTTGCGGTTAACTTTAGTGAACGATTTGGCGGCAGTCTTCGAAAGGGGTGTTGCAGGCCCTCTTTTGCCGGTCTCCGAGCCGTGATAATGACTGCATTGTTAGGCTTTTTCCAAGGTTTCCGACCATAGAAACCCTGGGTGCGTGATCCCTGTTGCACGGGTACGACCGGAGGATGATTCGCTCTCCTGAATGGTCGCCCACGAGGGAATTGCTGCCGATGCGGAGTTGACGTTGGTCCTTTGCAGGCAGCGCGGGTCGAAACGACGGAGTTGACGCTGGTCCTTCGTCCTCGGTCCAGTCCGGCGGTTGGAGTTTGACGTTGGTCCTTCTCCCGCTGGACATCAGTCCGGCGAGTTGGAGTTGATCGCTTCGGTCGCTGGACACTCGTCTGGCGGTTGGGGTTGGTCGCTTCACTCGTTGGACACTGGTCTGGTGGTCGGAGTGGATCGCTTCCTCCGCCGGGCAACTGGGACGGACCGCTCTCTGCGCTTCGTCCTCACTTGGTCGGTCGAATTGCGCCTGCCTGTTGCAGACAGGTCTGTCGCTTCGACCGGCTTCCTCATGCCTGCGGCGTGGCTGTCTCTGACAGCTAGGCCGCACCTTCGACATGCGCTGGTCTGCCGTTCCCAGCAGGCTGGCCGCTTCGCGTCTCGCAGCTTCCCCTCAACGCGGACGCTACGCACCCTGGACAAGCTGCGTTTTCCTCACCATGCGCCGGTCTGCGACTGAGACGTAGGCTGGCCGCTTCACGTCTCGCAGCTTTCCTCCCAACCTGCACGCTACGCACCCTGGGGCAAGCTGCGTCTTCTCTCATGCGCTGGTCTGCGATGAAGCCGTAGGACAGCCGCTCCCCTCGTAGCAGTTCCCTCTCTGACGGTATCCACCCTGGGCCGAGCTGCGTCTTTTCTCACCCCGCTCCGTCTCCCGCGTCCGGCATCCGACCGTGGGCGGAGTGTGTCTTTCGTCAACCCCATCACCAACGACTCCCGCCGTGGATGTCCTGCGCGGGGCAACAACAGAAACAACTGAAAGGAGGAGTCCATGCACGTCAACGAGGTCCATCGCCGCTGACGGCGGGGCCTCCGGCTCTCACAACACATCCCAACGCACAAGGGTCGTTCCCATCCGGGGACGGCCCTTCTTCTTTGCCCGCAAGCGGGCGCAGGCCACCGGCAACAAAACACAAGAGGAGGACGGACCGATGACGACGGCAACGATGGCAACCGGAACCAGGACGGCGGAGACCGAGCTCAGGGCTGCGGCGAGGCGGCGCGGGCTCACCATGAAGGAGCTGGCGGCCCGGATGGGCGTGGGCGCGAGTTACCTGTCACGGCTCGCCAACGGGGGCAGTCCGTGGACGCCCGTGATGCGGGAGAAGGCAGCGGCGGTGCTGGGAGAGGTACCCGGCCAGGGGATCGTCTACCGACAGGGCGGCGTCGTGACCGGCGAGAGCAGCTTCATCCGGGAGCGCGCCCGCGAGATGGGAATGACCATGCGGGACCTCGCCGACAGCGCCGGGGTGTCCTACGGATACATGTCGGGGGTGGCCCGTGGCCGCGTCAACATGGGCGTCAAGGTCCAGACCCGGATCGAGTTGGCGCTCAAGGCCCCGGCCAAGATCGCTCCCGCACAGTGCGCCAACCGCCCGGCGAGCGTGGTGAACGGGCAGAGCAGCTACGTCCGGGAGCGCGCCCGCGCCCTGGGCATGACCATGCGGGAGCTTGCCGAGCGGGTCGGCGTGTCCGCCAGCTACATGTCGGAGGTGTCCCGCGGCCGCAGGGGCATGGGCGTGAGGGTCCAGGCGCTGGTCGAGGCGGCGCTGGAGGCCGAGGCGACGGTCGCGTCAGCGCAGCTTGCCTGCGTCGACACGAAGGCCGTGTGGGACCGCATGGACGCTCACGGCTTCAGCCAGAACGAGGTCGCACGGCGGGCCGGCATCAGCTCCTCCCACCTCTCCCAGATCATGAACGGCAAGTCCTCTCCGTCGGCGGGCGTGCTGAAGAGGCTGCACGCCGTGCTGTTCCGGCGCGCGAAGTCGGAGGAGCGGGTCATGCCCGCCGAGGTGAAGGTGCTGGGCTGGCGGAAGGGCGAGCGGAGCGGGATGGTGGTGCACGGCGCGGGCGGGCCGGGGCGCCGCGGCAGGTCCGGAGGCCCCGCCGTCCGGGTCGGCGGCCGGGTGCCCTGGGGCGCGAAGGCGGAGTACGCCTACCGCGCCGGGTACGACGGCGCGGGCCGGTTGTCGATGACGCCCGTCCTGATGCCCGGCTACTCCGCCATGCTGAAGCAGCCGGAACCGGCTGCCGCCTAGTGAGGCGTGGGCGACGGCCCGGCGCAGTACCGCCAGGCCGTCACTCTGGGGGGAGGCCGCCGTCGATGCGGCAGCGGCCTCCCCCGGGCTTCCCATGTATGCCGCCCTTTTTTGTTGCCCGAAATCATCGCTCGTCTTCCCTGTCTCCGGAATAGAGGCAGGGGGAGCCCCACCTAGAAGTCACGTCCGCGCGGCGGCGCTACCGCGCCGCCTGCCCCTCGCCCGAGCCTCCCCGCATCTCCAGCGCCTCGCGGGCCAGCTCCCTCGCCCCCCGCGCCGCGGCGTGCCCCGGCTCGATGCCGAGGATGGCCTCGAAGTCCTCGATGGCGCTCTCGAACCGGGCCGCGTACATGCGGGCGATCCCCCGGCTGTAGAGGACATTCCTGTTCCGGGGGTCGAGGTCGAGGACCCTGCCGTAGTCCTCTATCGCCAGCTCGTGCCGCTCCAGGCTGGCGTGGGCCAGCCCCCTGGCCCCAAGGGCCTCGGCGTTGCCGGGGTCAAGCTCCAGAGACCGGTCGAAGTCCCTGACCGCCTCGTCGTAACGGCCCAGGCTGCCCAGGGCTATGCCCCTGCCCCGAAGCGCCGAGGCGTTGTCGGGGTCGAGTCCCAGCGCGGCGTCGAAGTCGCCGAGCGCGGCCTCGTGTGCTCCAAGATTGACCCTGGTGATCCCCCTGGCGTAGAGGGCGAGGCCGAAGCGCTCCTCCAACTCGATGGCGGCGTCGAAGTCCCTGAGCGCCCTGTCCATCCGGCCCATGTCGCGGTAGGCCATGCCCCGGTGGTAGCGGGCGTCGGCGAGGTTGGGGTTCAAATCTATGGCTCTGCTCAGGTCCTTCACCGCCCGGTGGCGCTTGCCCATCGCCACGTGGGTCAATCCCCTGTTGTAGTGAGCGTCGGCGTCGCCGGGGGCCAGGGTGACGGCCACGTCGAAGTCGCTCATCGCCCCGGCCAGGTCGCCCAGCTCCGCCTTGCACGCCCCCCGGCTGTAGTGCGCCACAGCGTCGCCGGGGGCCAGCCGGAGGGCGGCGTCGTAGTCCTCCACCGCCAGGCGGTGCTCCTCCAGCCTGCCGTAGGCCCGCGCCCGGTCGAGGTGGGCGCCCGCATTGCCGGGGTCCAGGGCGATGACCCCGCCGTAGTCCTCCGCCGCAAGGCGGTGCTCCCCCAGCTCGCCGTACGCCAGCCCCCTGGCGCCCAGGGCTTCGGTGTCGCGGGGGTCCGCCTCGACCCTCTCCGTGAGATGCTCGACCATCCGGAGAATGCCCTCGCGGCCCATGCCGTCCATCATCCTGCGGAACCTCTGGTACTCTTCTTCCGATGGCTTCCCGTCATGCTCCTCGTTCATGACGTTCCTCCTGTATGTCCTGGCGTTCTCGCTACCGGGCGGGTCCCTCTTTGCGCTGACGGCGGCCCCAGATGGCGCAGGCTGCGGCCCGGACTCGAATCGGTCTCCACCGGCGGGACTCCGCGTCGGGGCATCCCCTCGCGGCCTCTTCCTCGTAACCCTACGGGACTGCCGCCAACGATGCCTCTATGATGATGCAGCCGCTCTCGTAAGGCAACGCCGACGTGACGGGGTGTGGATGGGGAGAGGCCGGCCATGTGTGCCGCCCTTTCTTGCGTTTCCGGCTCTGCGGTCGCAGACCGCTTCCCCGGCACGTTTCCTCAGTCTGTGAACAGGTGGGCGAGGCCCAGGGGTCTCGCCACGGCCACCAGCGCCATCATGTTCCGCATGCTGGGCCGGGCCCGCCCCTTCCTCCACCGCCTCATTGTCTCGTGGTGGATGTCGAGACGGCGGATGATCTCCGCCCACGACAGGCCCGACTCCTCCTTGAACCGCTCCAGCCGCTCCGGGAAGTCGTCGGGGACTTCATAGGTCACCCTGCTGTGGTGGATGCGCTGTCGAGGCATGACGCGGGTCCTCCCGGTGCACCGCCGGAGACTCTCTCCTACGGGAGGGCAGGCATTCCATTTCCTTCACGCCTCATACCGTGTGGGGTTCGGTTCCCGGCCTGTGCGCCTGCCTCACCCGTCCATGCATGTGTGCTTGCTTCTTTGGGGAAGCCGCCGCAGGGTTGTGCGACGGCCTCCCCGGGCGCCAGCATGCAGGTTGAGCCAATGGCTCCTCTCAATGTTCGTACCGGCGCTCTCGTCGCTCCTCGCCTACTACTGGTTCTGGCTGCGCCGACTCTTCCAGTCGAGGCTCAATCATCGCGGCCGTCTTGAACCCTACGGCGAAGGTTATTCCGCCGTTATATCGAGCCAGGTGGACTTCTTGCCCTCCCCGTCCGAATTCACCGCCGCCACCCGGTAGCGGTACTCCACGCCCTCCTCCACGTTGTCATCGGTGTAGGTCATGGCCTTGCCGGCCGCGTCGATGGTGGCGTACTTCGACAATGCTTGTCCGTTCATGCTGCCGTTCTGGAGGATGCCGCGGTACACCACGTATTCGACAACGGTGTCGCCGGTAGGCGCTTTCCAGGTCAGCTCTATCTCCTGCGCCGTGGCCTCGCCCTCCAGGACTTGCGGCTTGCCGGGTAGGGCCACCACCGCATCCGTCGCGGCGCTGGGCAACGATTCCTCGTGGTTCGCGTCGTCGGTGAAGGAAACGCGCACCTTGATGGTCTTGCCCTTGTCCCTATCGGCCAGGGTGTAGCTGGAGCCGGTTGCGCCCTGGATGTTCGCGTCGTCAGCCATCCACTGATAGCTGAAAGTCACGTTGTCCAGCCCGTCCTCGTCGACGATGCCCGACGTGTCCGCCGTCAGCGTCTGGCCCACCAGGGCCGTGCCGCTGATGCTGGGCTGGCCGGTGGCCGGACTGTTGGGGGGCGGTCCAGGTATGACTCTTGCGACGCCGACGGACAGCATCCTGCCGTCCTCGGTGCACACCGCCCCCGCCGCGTCGCAGTCGGCGGCCGGTAACAGGGACACCGTCACCATGGCGTCGGACTCCGGCGTCAACCGGACCTCCCACAGGTCGCTGCGGTCGTCCACTCGGCTGACGGCCACCGTGGCGTTGGTCGCCTCCAGGGCGTGGTCCCGCAGCGCCTCCGGGGTGGTGGACACCGCCTCGCTGAACGAAAGCCGCAGGCTGAACGTCTCCCCCGCGCCGCCGTGGGTCCCCTCCGGCAGGCCCTCGAACCGCGCCGTCAGCGGTTCGCCTGCGACCGTGAACTCGACGCTGAGTGTTCCCAGCTCACTGCCGCCGCCGTCCTTCTCGGAGTGCGCCGTCGCCGTCAGGGTGTAGCTGCCCGCGGGCAGCGCGGCGCCGTGCTCATGGCCGCCGCTATCGCCGTGCAGCGCATACGGCTCGTCATTGTCCGTCCGCGCGACCCGGTCGTCCGGCCCCGGACCCGAGAGCTCAAGCCTCACGCTCTTCAACTCCGCCCCCGAGGCCACATTCGTCCGGAAGCCGTAGAGCTTCGCGGGATCGATGCCCGTCAGCGTCGCCCCGTCCTCGACCGCGCCCGCATCCAGGTGCGCCGTTGCGTCCACCAGCTCGAAGCCGGTCAGCGGGGCGACCGTCGCGGGCTCCGACGTCGGCGCCTCGCCCGTATCGTTGTCCACGATCGTCACCTCGGCCCGGCCGTCGCCTGCGCCCAGCGTGAAGAACCGGGAGACGCCTCCCGCGAGCAGCAAGCGCAGCTCGAACGTTTCGTCCCCCTCGACGAGCGTGTCGTCGACAATGCCGACGGACCGCAGCCGGGAAGCGACGTACATGCCGTTCACCAGCACAAAGTCGCCGGGCTCAATGCGCAGGCTCTCGATGAGCAGCTCGTAGTCTTCCTGGGTCTTGACGAGCGGACCCTCGGGAAGCGGCCCGACGACGCCCGCGCTCGTAAAGCTCGGGCGGATGTCGCGGTCGTAGATGTCCAAGCCCGCCGGCGTCTCCGCCAGCACCGTGAAGAACAGCTCGCCGGCGCCTTCGTCCACGCGGTATTCGGTGGCCCCCAGGCGCAACGTGATCGGCGGTCCCAGGGTCGCCGAGGCTTCGCCCAGGTTGGCGGCGTCCCCCGCCCCCCGCACCTGATAGGTGTAGGCGGTCAGGGCGAGCACGTCGTAGTCGTCCAGCGTGGTGGCGTTGCGCAGCACGAACCAGCCCCTGGTCTCGGCGGCCGTCCACGCGCTCCAGGCCCCGCCGTCTTCCTTCCGCCGGAACTCGTAGGCGTCGGCGGAGCCCGTCCACTCCAGACGGATCTTGCCGGTGTGCGCGGTGGCGGTGAGGTTGTCGGCGTCGGTCGGGTCGGTCGGCTCGTCCACGTCGCCCACGGTCACGGTGATGGCCTGGTCGGTCGTCAGCGCGCGGTCGCCCGTCCCCCCGGTGGCGGTGACGGTCACCAGATAGGTGTAGTTCGTATCGGCGTCGGCGGGGGCCTCGTAGTCGGGCGCCGTCGCAAAGGCCAGCTCGCCGCTGGTCGCGTCGATCTGGAACTGCGCCTGGTCCGCGCCGCCGGTGACGGCATAGGTCACCTCGTCGCCGGCGTCGTCATCGGTGGCCATCACCGTGCCGGCGTCCGTCTGGTTCTCGTCCACCGAGAACGATGCGGCGCTCGTGAACGCCGGCGGGGCGTTGGGCTCCGGCACGTTGTTGGTGATGGCCTGGGACAAGGGACCGTTGCCGTTGCCCGCCGCGTCCTGGACGGCGCCCGCCGAAACGTCCAGCCTCAGCGATTGACCGGGCAAGATCGTAAAGCTCAGCGCCAGTGTGACGACGTTCTCCGCGACCGTGGCGGACGCGATTGGGGCACTTCCAACGAAGATTTGAGTATGGTCAGCCGACGACAGGTTTTCGCTGAACGTCGCGATGACCTTCGTGCCGTCCTCCGTGGTCGCGGCGCTCAGCAGCGTCGGGCGGGTGCCGTCCACCAGCACGGCTCCAAAGCCGTAGGGTAAATGGGTCAACGTGGCGGCGATGCCACCCGCCGTGATGGTGCCGCCGTTCAGGGTCAGCGAGTCTGCGGGGACCCCGATTCCGTCCGTGTCCTCGTCGTCCTCCACCACGGTGTAGCTGAACAGCAACGACTCTGTGCCCGTGCCGCCCTCGTAGTCGGCCTGCCGGGGTTCGCCGCCGATGTCCAGCGCAAACTGCGGCGTGCCGCTCACCGTCACCGCCGCGCTGAACGTCACCGTCACCGAGAGTGTCTTACCGATGGCGTAGATACCGCCGGGCGCACCCAATGTGAGTACCCCAGGCGTCTGGGCCGGCGCGTTCGTGGTCCCGCTGCCCGGACTCGACCAGGCCCCGTCGCCTTCGTCGTTGGTGGCCCGCACCTGCACCTGGTAGGCCGAGTCCTCGTCCAGCCCGCCGATGGTGGCGGTGGTCCCCGTCTCGTCCTGCGGGCCGTCAATCCAGTTGCCGCTGCTGCCCTTGCGGTATTGCAGGTCGTAGGAAGCGATGTCCGGCTTGCCGGCGTTGTCGGGGGCGCTCCAGCCCACCAACAGGCTGTCGGTCGTGCCGGGGGAGGCCAAGACCGTGGGGGCTGCCGGGGCCGAGGGGGGCTCGTCCACATCGGCGATGTCGATGGTCACGGCGATGGTGTCGGTCCCGCCGTTGCCGTCGTCGGCCTTGACCGTGACGGAGTATTCCGCCTGCAACTCGTGGTCGTAGGTGACGCCGGCCTTCGTCTGAATCTGGCCGCTGGTGGAGACGATGGTGAAGGAGGCGGCGTCGGTCCCCTCCAGGGTGTAGGTCAGGGTGTCGCCGGTGTCGGTATCGGTGGCGGTGACGGGGCCTCCGACGTCGACGCCGGCGGCGCTGTTCTCCGCCACCTCCCGCGTTGAGCTCTCCAAGAGGAAGCTTGGGTCGGCGTTGGCCGGCTCCTCCTGGGTGATGCCCACCACGATGAGGTCGCCCACCGACCAGCCCAGGGCGGCGGTGCGGGACCATAGGTACTGAGAGACGCCCGAAATTATGATCGGACTGACATCGCCGAAAGAGAGCGAGGTGTCGTCGCCGAGATGGAGCGTCAGGTTGCTGACGTCATCTGCCGCGAGAATAGGTGAAAAGGTGATCGCGACATAGGTGCTGCCGCCAAAGTCGTCGTTGTCGAAAAGTTGAGTGACGGTGTAGGTGGTCGTGCTGATGTCGAACGTGGCAGGGGCGAGACTGCCCGTGGAATCACTGGCTTGGTATCCGGTTCTGCCACTGCTGGCGATCGCCCCCGCCGTCAGGCAGGCGCTCCAGAGCCGGTCCGTCGGCAGCGTCCCGCACCCGGCCTGCGCGTTGGTGGTGCCGCTGCCCGCGCTCGACCAGGCGCTATCGCCGTCCTCATTGGTGGCCCGCACCCGTATCTGGTAGAGCGAGCCGGCGTCCAGCCCGCCGATGATGCCGCTGGTGACGGCCACGTCCTGCGGGCCGTCAATATAGTTGCCGGTGGTCCCCTTGCGGTATTGCAGGTCGTAGGACGAGATGTCGGGCTTGCCGGCGTTGTCGGGGGCCGTCCACGTTACCGACAGGCTGTCGGTCGTGCCGGAGACGGCCGAGGACGTGGGGGCTGCCGGGGCCGAGGGGGGCTCGTCCACGTCGGTCACGGTCACGGTGATGGCCTGGTCGGTACTCAGCGCACGGGCGCCCGTCCCCCCGTGGCGGTGACGGTCACCAGATAGGTGTTGTTGCTATCGGCATCCTCGGGGTTCTCGTGGTCGAGCGTGACGGGGATGGCCAGCAGGCCGGTGGTCGCGTTGATCTGGAAATAGGCATTGTCCGCGCCGCCGGTGACGGCATAGCTCACCTCATCCCCGTCGTCGGCGTCCATGGCCGTCACCTGGAACGTAGCCGTCTGGTTCTCGTTCGTCGAGAATTCGGCGCCGGTGGTGAATGCCGGCGCGGTGTTGGTGACGACCTGGCCGGCGACCCGGAACACGGGGGAGAGGCCGTAGAGGGTACGTTGGTGGCTGTTTGAGAGAGAAGCAGTAGAGCTCAAGGGGCCGCGATCAGCGCGGGAGTCGTTCGGAAACCCACCCCGCACATGATCGGCGCCAAGCGCTCTCGAGTTGCTGCCGGTGAACGCCTCCGTGCCGTCGTGGTCGCTTCCGGTGAAGGGGGCATCGGTGCCTCCGGAGGTGCTGCGGTCGCTACCGGACTCGTCCTTGGCGTTGACCTCGTCGTCCCAGTCCCCATCGTAGAAGTCCTCGTAGTCGTCGGCAACCTTGTTGCCGCCGAGCCAGTGGATCTCCACGCCCTTGTCGTCGGCGGTATAGGTGGTGTCGGTGTTGTCCCGGGCGTCGGTGTCGGCGGTGGAGCCGACGACCTTGAATGCGAAGCCATAGACCTGGATGTCGGCGTGGCCTGCGGCGGCCCGCTTCTGAATCCAAGTGTTGTAGTCGGCGATGTCGGTGGGGGTGGCATTGCGTATCGTTGAAGAGAGGAACACGAGCCGGAACTCGGCGCCCGCGCCCAGGCCGTCGGGTATCAGGCCCCAGTCGGCGGAGACCACGTAGCAGCCGTCGACGAGGGAGCACCCGGTGCCGACGGCGTTGGCGACGGCGGGGACGTCTCCTTCACCGGTGGTGAAGTTCGCGGCGTCGTTGCCGACCGCGTCCTGGACCGCGGCGTCGTCGTCGCCCGAAGTGGCGTCGACGTAGGTCACCGTCACCGCCTGGCTGATGGTTAACGCGCTGGCCAGCCCGAGGGTCACCGTGTCGCCGCTGGCCGTAGCGGTGCTGACCGCCGGCGCCGTGCCCGTGTCCAGGCTGAGGGTGAAGGCGTTCGCCGAGGCGGTGGTCGCGGACAGGGTCTCGCTGAAGATGATGAAGACGGAGTTGCCGTCGACCGAGGTCGCGGCCAACTCGGGTGTCGGGCGCACGCCGTCCACCTTGTGGCCCGATTGGGTGTCCTGGTCGGGGTAGTCGAGGTTGGCGTCGGTCCCGCCGCTGGACTGGATCGTGCCGCCGTTGAGCTCCAGCTCGTCCGCGGCGATGTCGAACCCGTTGTCGTCGAAGTCGCCCGTTAGCACGACGTAGGTAAACTGCACGACGGCGGCCCCGGTGCCGGTTAAGTAATCCGCCCACTTCAGGTGCTCGTCTTCGCCGCCGCCGACCCGCAGCTGGATGCGCGGCGTGCCGTCGCTCGTGTCCACCGTGACCACCTGGTCGAAGGTCACCGTGACCTGGATCGTGTCGCCGATGGCGTAGGTGTCGTCGTCGCCCGGTTCGGAGGTGACTTCGACGTCGCTGACGGCCGGGGCCGCGGCCTCTTGGGTCAGCGACACCTCAACGTCGTTGCCTATGCTCCAGCTCAGGCCTGAGCTAGTCCACTTTAATCCAGAACCAGACTTCGTCGCGGATGAGAGGGGAAATGGCGAGTTGCCGATGTTCAGCGTCAGGCTAGCGATGGTCGCATCCGTGACTATGGGATCTGATGCCAGTACCAACCCCCCCCCGGCTGGAGGAAGAGTTGGGTGACGCTATAGCTGGTGTTGTTGGACTCGAACGTATCGTCGGTCAAGGCGTTGCTACACCGCGCGTTTTCAGCCGCAGCAGCAAAGTAGCATCCAACGTCGCCACCTCCAGCATCCTGTACGGTCAGAGTCGCAGACCACACTACGGGGTTCCTGGTGATGCTCAGCGACACCGACTCGCCGTCAGACCATGGGCCCGGGCTGTCCCAACCCCTAGCAAAATCCATGTCGTCACTGCCATCCTGGAAGGCGAACATGTCGTCGCCCGCGCCGAGCACGAAGGAGTCGGCGTCCTCACCGAGGTCGTCGGTGAAGTGGATCAGTAGCTGGCTGGTGCTCGTAAGAGTCAGGAGCAACTTGATCTGGTAATTGGTGCCGTTGTAGATGAAGTCGTCGTCATCGAGGAGACTTGAGCACTCCTTGCCCGTGACCTCATTGGAGCAGCCATAGCTGCCCGACCCGAAATCCGCGACGGTAAGCGTCGCGGACCAGAGCGCCGCGTTCTGCTCCTCCGCGACGCGGGGTTCGACCTGCCGCACCGTAACCTTCGGGATAATCGCCTCGGCCCGGTCGGAGGGCTGGCTCTTCTCCTCGCCCCGCAGGGCCTTGACCCTATAGGCGTACCTCTCCCCCGCTTCGGTGGCCGTGTCGTCGGCGTAGGTCGTGTCGGCGGACCCGGTGTCGGCCACCAGGGTTGTCAGGTCCCCGTCGCCCACGGCGCGGAGAATCTCGTACCCGGTGACGGACTCGGCGTCCGCCGCCGGGGCGTCCCAGCTCAGGGCCACTCCGGCGGAATCGCCGCCGTCGAACACCGCCTTGGCGGAGAGGCCGCTGGGGGCCAGGTCCTCGGGGTCCACCGGGATGTCGGCCCTGGCGTAGCTCGACCACTGGCTGACCCCGGTGGGGCTGACCGCCTTCACCCGGTATACGTAGCTGCCCCCGGGCGAGACCGAGCGGTCGGTGTAGCTGGTGGCGGACCCGGCGTTGCCGTCGATGACCTTGAACACGCCGGCAGCGGCTTTGTCCCGGTCGCGGAGCAGGACGGCGTAGTGGGTAACGGTCTGGTCCGTTGACGCCGTCCAGGTGAGGCTGACCGAATCGGGTTCAGCCGATGCCTGGAGGTCTGTGGGCCTCGCCGGGGGGCTCTCTCCGGTGGCGTCCCTGGTTGCGGTGACGGCCTGCTCCTGGGCATGGACGGGGGAAGCGGAGGGCAGGTCGGCCACGGTCATGAGGCCGACCACGGCGACGGCGACCGCCAGGAACAGGACTCGAAGGGGAGCTGCTCTCATGGCGGAAATCATCGTCTGCAAACGATGGACGAAACGGGAGCTACGGTTGGACATGTATCACCTCATATTGGTTTCGCCCGGAACCGGCGCAGGCGTCGCCCATCGCCCGTAGGCGTGGCGACGGACCGGCACGTCAGTTCCAAGCGGTAATGCCCCGTCCGGGCGAATGCCGGCGGGGTTGGCGGGAACAGCGGAGCAGAGGAGGCGCAGGCCCCCTGGGGAAGTCGCGGACGGACTCCTGGGGCCTGAAAGCGCGTGCTCGATCATCACGGGCGCGCTGTGGAGAGGTAAGTAGGCGGGGTGTAGAGGGTTACGGGAGTCCGAGAGTCGAGGGGGACTAGAACATATGTACGTGGGGGGGGGGGGGGGTAGAAGTATATGCGCTACCCTCGCTGAGAGGGCGGCCTCAAGCGCGGTCGTCGCGTCGGCGGCGGACGCCACTGGTGCGGTCGGGCGCGCTGCTTCCTGTGCGGGCCGTCGCAGCCCTCCGTCGCTCTGGACGGCGACCCCCGGCATCACTGGAACCGACGTATCGTTTCGTCCCTGTCTGTCTTGCATCTTCCCTTATCGGACGGAACCCCGCATTGAAAACCAGCCGGACTGGTTTGGCTGCAAAGCAACATCTCCCACGGCTAAAGTGGCAGCCTGAGACTCCGACCATCATCTAATCGGTCTTACTCATGGCAACAGTAAGGACTCTGCATGTTCTTGGTAAGGCTGAAACGCTATTCTTCCAACGCCAGTTTGTTAGCTCTGAGGGCACCAGTTTGCTACCTGTAATAGCATTGTGTTTGTTCGGAGGTGTAATAGTGCTACTTCCAGCAGGTATAAAGCGCTCTTGCGGACACAAGCAATGGTGGCTACATTGGTAGTCAAATACACACCGCCGTGACCACGAAACACCCCATGTTCTCACGCGCATACGAGGGAGGAGATGTCTCAGGCGCCTCGCCAGAGCCGGGGCCTTCATCCAATCAGGGCAGCAGCCGGCGTCTTTCGGACGGGCGGCTGGGCGCTCGAAGGGCTCGACGCGGACACGGTCCGGTACGCCGCAGTGGTCTCGGTGTGGGGCCGCTGGTTCATCTCGGTCGTCGCCCTGTTCCAGTTTTCCTACCGCTTTCGGTTCTGGTTTCCCAACAACTTCGAATTCCCGCTCCTGCTCGTGCTGCTGGTTGCTCTCAATGGCCTGGTGCACTACCGGCTCGTGACGGGCAGACCCGTTACCTGGCGCTGGCTGCTCCTCCTCAGCGCCATGGACATAGCCCTGGCCACGACCGGGGTCGTCTTCCAGGGCGGGTTCGAGGAGGGCTTCGTGTTCGTGGCCTACTACCCGGCCCTTGCGCTGTTCGTCGTGGTCTTCCCGTCGCTGTGGCTCGGGTTGGCCTGGACGACGATGACCGCCGTCGTCTATGCCGTCGCAGTCCTGACGGTCAGCCCCCCGCTCAACCTCATCGCAGACGACGGGAAGGAGCTGGTGGTCAGGATTGCGGCCATGTACGCCCTGGTGTTGTGCGTCAGTCTCATCGCCCGCTTCGAGCGCGTCAGGAGACAGGCCGCGGTGGAAGGGGAGCGCCGGTTGCAGCGGGAACGCATCGAGCTCTCCCAGGCCATTCACGATACGACGGCGCAGTCGGCGTACATGATCGGCCTGGGCATCGACGCCGCCAGGAAGCTGGCCGGAGACTCCAACGAGGCGCTCGCCGCCCGGCTCGAAGCGACCTCACGGCTTTCCAAGACCGCCATCTGGCAGCTGAGACACCCGATAGACATGGGCCGCATATTCGACGGCAGGGAGCTGGGCGGGGTCCTGGAGTCGCACGTTGCAACGTTCACGTCCGTCACGTCGGTGGCGGCGGAGCTGACTCAGAACGGGATGGAGCCTCCTCTTTCGATGGAGGCCAAGAGCCTGCTGTTCACCATTGCGCACAACGCGCTCGCCAACGCCTTCCGTCATGCCGGGGCGAGCAGGGTGCTGGTCGGGCTCGACTTCGGGGAGCATGAGCTCAGGATGTCGGTGTCGGACGACGGGGTGGGACTTCCCGACGACTACGAGGAACGCGGCCACGGCTTCGCTAACATGCGGGCGGATGCCGAGCGTCTGGACGGACGCCTTGTCGTCGAGCCCAGGGGACCGGACGGGGGCGCGAGCATCGCCTGCGTGATGCCGTTGGGTCGCAGAGGACAGGAGGGATAGATTGTCAACAGAGTCTCGTCGCATAAGGGTACTGCTGGTCGACGACCATTCGATCATGCGGGAAGGTCTTGAGTCGATGCTGAAGGATTCCGAGGAGTTCGAGGTGGTGGGCTCGGCCAGGGACGGAGTGGAGGCGGTGAAGGCGGCCTCCGAGCTGTCGCCCGACGTTATCGTCATGGACGTCATGATGCCAAAGAAGGACGGGGTGGAGGCGTGCCGGGAGATCATGGAGTCTGCGCCGGGCGTGCGGGTGGTCATGCTGACCGCCTCGACGGAGGAGGCCGCCGTGATAGAGGCGGTGGCCGCAGGAGCGACCGGCTACCTTCAGAAGTTGTCCGGGATGGACCGGCTCGTGAGCACGCTGAAGCTGGTGGCTGCGGGTGAGATGCCGGTGCCGCCCGACGTGGTGCGGCGGGTGTTCGCCAGGATACGAAGGGGGGCCAAGCAGGAGGAGGAGCAGGACGAGCTCACGGAGAGGGAGAAGGAGATGCTCGTGTCGTTCTGCCGGGGCATGTCATACTCCGCTATTGCGGAGGCCAGGGGGGTCAAGCCGGTGACCATCAGGAACGGCCTCTACAGCATCCAGAGCAAGCTGGGTCTTGGCACGAAGCAGGAGATCGTGGTCTGGGCCGTGCGGAACGGTCTGCTGGATGACTGACGACATGGGTTGCTTTATAGGAAGCGGCCGCTAAGCGGCTGCTTCCCAAGCCGGGTGACGAAGCCGGTAGCCCCAGGTGCATCTTCACCGATTGGGCGTCGGCTACCGGATGCCCAGGGGGAGCAGAGAGAGTGAATCCCCAATGGCGAGACGCTCCCTACGTTCCTCCGTCCCTACGCATCACACTACGGGAATCGAGAGACCTTGGTGCGTCGAAAGCCTGCCGAGCCACATCTCGAAGACGGTGGTATCTACCGTAAGCGGTGGTGGGCGGTAGTGGACTCGAACCACTGACCTCTGCCATGTCAAGGCAGCACTCTAACCAGCTGAGCTAACCGCCCACTTTAGCGAAATTCTAGCAGTTGAGCATTAGCGAGGGCAATCCATTGCGGACTGCCCTCGGCGCTATGCTAGAAGTCTATGTCCCCGGGCGCAGACTCCAGAACGTGGTAGATGGCCTCTGACTCCAGGGTCAACTGTGGCGCGGTCTGTCCTTCCTGGTCGCCGTTGGCTACGGCTAACCCCAGACGCGCCCGACCCTCCTCAGAGCCTTCCAGGTTGGCTGGTATCAGGCGGCCGATGATGACGTTCTCCTTCAGGCCGGTCAGATAGTCCACCGCACCGTTGATACTGCCCTCCGTGAGGACCCGCGCGGTCTCCTGGAAGGAGGCCGCCGCCAGGAAGCTGTCGGTGCTTAGGGATGCCCTCGTCACGCCGAGAAGGGCAGGGGAGGCCATGGCGGGTTCGCCACCCTCGGCCAGCACCTTTGCGTTGGCGTCTTCGTAAGTGACTCTGTCCACAAGCTCGCCGGGGAGCATATCGGTGTCACCGGGCTGATCCACCCTGACGCGTCGCAGCATCTGCCGCACTATCACCTCAATGTGTTTGTCGTTGATGTTGACGCCCTGGGAGCGATACACCCTCTGCACCTCCTCCAGGAGGTACTGCTGAACCGCCTCGCGGCCCAGAATTCGCAGGATGTCCTGGGGGTTGAGAGGCCCTGCGGTGATGGGGTCTCCTGCTCTTACCGTTGACCCGTCCGACACCACCAAGTGCGAAGACGGCGGAATCAGGTACTCCCGCTCCTCCTTCTCCTCCCACGCGAGGGTGATAACGTTGTCGTTGAGGTGAGTCCGACCGGCGATACGGGCCTTCAACGGGAGGGACTCCGGCACGGCTTCGCCGTCTCCTTGAGGCGTCTTCTGGGGCCCAGCCAGGTCGGTCCCAACGTCCACCCACTCGCCGTCGGCCACCAGCGCCTGATAGCCGGCGGGCAGGGGATACTCCTCCCTGTACTCCTCCGTGTTGGCTATCCTGAGGCGCCTCTCGTCGCTTTCCTCCGCTATCTCCACATTGCCGTCGATCTCCACAAGGAACGCCTGCCCCTTGGGCGACCTGGCCTCAAAGAGCTCCTCAACTCGCGGGAGTCCGCTGGTGATGTCCACGCCGGCTACGCCGCCTGTATGGAAGGTGCGCATCGTCAGCTGGGTGCCGGGCTCTCCGATGCTCTGTGCGGCCATAACTCCTACGGCCTCTCCCAGAATCGCCAGCTTGCCCGTGGCCGGGTTGCGGCCGTAGCACAGGCTGCAGATTCCGCTTCTGGCCTCACAGTTGAGAGGAGAACGCACGAACACCTCGCTAATGCCCAGTGAGGCTATCATCTTCGAGGGTTCTTCCACTATCTCCTGGTTTTGATCGACTATTATCTCGCCGGTGGTGGGATCCGCCACAGGATTGATGGCCACGCGTCCCAGAAGGCGCTCGGCGTATGGGGCGACCAGGGGCTTGTCCAGGAGCTCCTGAATGGTTATGCCCATAGTGGTGCCGCAGTCGTAATCGAGTACTATGACCTCTTGGGAGACGTCGATGAGCCTCCGGGTGAGGTAGCCGCTGTCGGCTGTGCGGAGCGCCGTGTCCGCCAGTCCCTTGCGAGCGCCGTGAGTGGAGATGAAGTACTCCAGCACGCTGAGGCCCTCGCGGAAGCTGGACTTGATTGGCAGGTCGATAATGCGGCCTCTGGGGTTGCTCATAAGGCCTCTCATACCGGCCATCTGCTTGATCTGCGCAATGTTGCCCTTGGCGCCAGATATGGCCATGAGGTACACGCCTCCGTATGTGGGCAACTGCTCCTCGATGACGCTGGTCATCTCGTCGCTGGTCTCCGTCCAGATGCGCACAGCGGTGTTGTACCGCTCTTCCTCGGTGATCAGTCCGCGCTGGAACTGCTCCTCAAGGCCTGAGATCTTGTCGTCTGCCCTTTCGATCAGGGCAGCCTTCTGGCGAGGGACCTCAATGTCGTTAATGGCTATGGTAGTGCCGGACTGGCCCGCGTAGTGGAAGCCCAGACGCTTGATCTTGTCCAGCACCTCCGCTGTGACCTCATTGCCCTGGGTGCGGTAGCACTCAGCGGCCAACTCCTTGAGGAGGTTCTTGTCCATAATTTCGTTGTGGAATTGAAGCTCTTCCGGCAGCACCTCGTTGAAGATGATGCGTCCGACCGTAGTCTTGAACCAGGAGCTTCCGGCGCCGTTCCCGGCCTGCTTCACCTGAATCTGCGACCTGAGGTCAATCAGCCTGTGCTCGTACGCCATCCGGGCTTCGTCGAAATCGTTGAACCTCTGCCCCTCGCCCTTGGCCCCCGGCACCTCCGTGGTGAGGTAGTAGCAGCCGAAGACCATGTCCAGAGTGGGAGCCACTATAGGCTCACCGGAGCTGGGGGAGAGCATATTCTGGGTGCTGAGCATGAGCCTCTTGGCCTCTTGCACGGCCTCTTTGGATAGAGGCACGTGCACCGCCATCTGGTCTCCGTCGAAGTCGGCGTTGAAGGCGGTGCAGACCAGGGGGTGAATCTTGATGGCGCTGCCCTCCACCAGCACGGGCTGGAATGCCTGGATGCCCAGTCGGTGCAGGGTCGGAGCGCGGTTCAGGAGCACGGGCCTGGTGGATATGACATCTTCCAGGATGTCCCAGACCTCCGGCCTCACTCGCTCCACCATTCGCTTGGCGCTCTTGATGTTGTGGACTCGGCCCTCCAGGATCAGCCTGTTCATTACGAAGGGCTTGAACAGCTCCAGCGCCATCCTCTTGGGAAGACCGCACTGGTGCAACGCCAGCTCAGGCCCCACCACAATGACCGAGCGACCGCTGTAGTCCACACGCTTGCCCAGGAGGTTCTGGCGGAACCTGCCCTGCTTGCCCCTGAGCAGGTCGGCCAGGGACTTGAGCTTGTGGTTGTGGCTTCCGGAGATCGCCTTGCCCACGCGCCCGTTGTCTATGAGGGCGTCCACGGCTTCCTGTAGCATCCTCTTTTCGTTGCGGACGATGATCTCGGGCGCGCCAAGCTCCAGGAGCCGCTTCAGGCGGTTGTTCCGGTTGATGACCCTTCGGTAGAGGTCGTTGAGGTCGCTGGTGGCAAAGCGCCCGCCGTCCAGCTGTACCATAGGCCTCAGGTCGGGAGGCAGTACCGGCAGCACTGTGAGTATCATCCACTCCGGCTGGTTGCCGCTCTTGATAAGGGACTCCACCACGCGCAGGCGCTTGATAGCCTTCTTGCGGCGCTGCCCGGAGGACGTGAGAATCTCGCTGTGGAGGTCTAGCTTGATCTGCTCCAGATCCATCTGCTGAAGTGTGTTCAGTATGCCTTCAGCGCCCATAGACGCCTTGAAGACGTTGTCGTACTTGTCCCTTAGCTCTCGGTACTGCGCGTCGGTCAGGAGGTCCATGGGGCGCAGGTTTTCCAGCTCGTCTATCTTGGCCTGGACGTCGTCCGGCAGCAGGTGCTTCGAGTCCTTTGCGGTTGACTTGGGGCCGCTGGCCTTCTCGACGACGACCTCAGGCGTACCCTCCGCCTGATCTACTCCGTCGGCGGCCTCAATCTGAGCCTGGGCCTGGGCCTCTTCCTCCAGGGCCGCGGCGTCCTTAAGGGACTGTATAAGCTCGGAGCGAAGATTCTCATCCACGTGAGTGATGATGTACTTGGCGAAGTAGAGGACGCGCTCCAGGTTCCTCGGCGAGAGATCCAGGAGTAGCCCAAGCCGGCTGGGTATGCCCTTGGAGTACCAGACGTGGGCCACCGGCGCGGCCAGCTGGATATGGGCCATCCGCTCTCGCCTCACCTTTGAGCGGGCCACTTCCACGCCGCACCTGTCGCAGATAACGCCCTTGTAGCGGATCTTCTTGTACTTGCCGCAGAAGCACTCCCAGTCCTTGGTAGGGCCGAAGATGCGCTCGCAGAAGAGTCCGTCCTTCTCAGGCCTGAGAGTCCGGTAGTTGATGGTCTCAGGCTTGGTCACCTCTCCATAGGACCAGCTCTTTATCTGATCCGGTGAAGCAACGGAAATACGAATAGCATTAAATTCCGAAGTCTGGGGCATTCTCCAACTCCTCTTGCTCTCGTTCGTTGATTTCCTCAAAACCCAGCCCGCTCAGATCGCTCAGGTCGCCCAACTCCTCCAGTTCCTCTATCACTTCGCCGTCGACCATAACCGACTCTACGGACTCCGCCAGCATTCTATGGTCAGGCTCGTCGTGGAGCAACTCCACAGCTAACCCAAGGCTCTGCAGCTCCTTAACGAGCACGTGGAACGACTCCGGCACTCCCGGCTGCACGACGTCCTCGCCCTTGACGATAGCCTCGTACGTCTTCACGCGCCCTACAACGTCGTCAGACTTGATGGTGAGCATCTCCTGGAGGTTGTAAGCGGCGCTATAGGACTCCAGGGCCCACACCTCCATCTCGCCGAATCGCTGCCCGCCGAACTGAGCCTTGCCGCCCAGTGGCTGCTGCGTTATGAGGGAGTAGGGGCCTGTGGACCTGGCGTGAATCTTGTCCTCCACCAAGTGAATCAGCTTCATCATATAGATGTAGCCCACCGTCACCGGCTGGTAGAACGGCTCGCCAGTGCGTCCGTCGAAGAGGACGCTCTTGCCCAGGATGGGCGCAGCCTTCCCGGAGTCCTTGCTGAGACTGAGGGCCTTCTCGAACATCTCCTCGTCGGACATGTCCCTGGTTTTCAAACCGATCTCTTCCGAAAGCCATATCTTCAGACAGGCGCGCCGGGCCTCTCCGGGGTGCTCGTCGCTCAGCACCAGATCGGGGTCGAAGCCCTTATTGGTCAGCCACTCCCTCACGGTGTCCATGTTATTGCCGGCGCCATTGCCATTGCTGGGGTGCGGGTCCCTGGCTCCCGACTGCTCCACCATCCAGGCCTTGGCCAGCCCGTCCTCGATGGAGCTGTCTCGCGCCCCGTCGAAAACGGGGCTTGCCATCCTCATTCCAAGGCCGTGCGCGGCCATCCCCAGATGGGTCTCCAGCAGCTGACCCAGGTTCATTCTGGAGGGAACGCCGATGGGGTTGAGGATAATGTCCATTGGTGTACCGTCGGCCAGGTAGGGCATATCCGCCGCGGGAAGCACTCTGGAGATGACTCCCTTGTTGCCGTGGCGGCCTGCCATCTTGTCCCCTTCGGCAACCTTCCTGGCCTGGGCAATCCACACCCGCACCAGAGTGTTGACGCCGGGCGCAAGGTCGTCGTTGTTGTCCCGGGAGAGCACCTTCACGTCGATGACCTTGCCGCGTTCTCCGTGAGGCACTCTGAGGGACGTGTCCTTCACGTCCCGGGCCTTCTCTCCGAATATGGCCCGGAGCAGCTTCTCCTCGGCGGTCAGCTCCGTCTCACCCTTGGGTGTTATCTTGCCCACCAGGATGTCGCCGGGGCCCACCTCTGCGCCGACGTAGACCACTCCTTCCTCGTCCAGGTTCCTCAATCCCTCTTCGCCTACGTTGGATATGTCGCGGGTGATCTCCTCCGGACCCAGCTTGGTGTCTCTGGCGTCCACCTCGTACTTCTCAATGTGGACGGAGGTGAACTTGTCCTTGCGAAGCAGGTCTTCGTTCACGATTATGGCGTCTTCAAAGTTGTACCCCTCCCAGCTCATGAAGGCCACCAACACATTCTGACCCAGCGCAAGCTCGCCGTTCTCGGTGGAGGAGCTGTCCGCCAGGGGCTGGCCTCGCTCCACCACGTCACCCTTGCGGACGATGGGGCGCTGGCCGATGCACGTGCCCTGGTTGCTTCTCAGGAACTTCACAAGGGGATACCTGTGCTTGTTGGCCTCCGGGTCCTGCACCTCTATGGCCTCCGCGGTTACGCTGGTGACCACCCCGTCGGTTGTCGATATGATCACCTGACCGCTGTCCATAGCCACCCTGCGCTCCATACCGGTGCCCACTAATGGGGCCTCGGTCAGGAGCAAAGGCACGGCCTGGCGCTGCATGTTGGATCCCATGAGGGCCCTGTTGGCGTCGTCGTGTTCCAGGAACGGGATGAGCGCCGCGGACACGCTTACAATCTGGATGGGTGAGATGTCCATGTAGGCCACGTTATCAGGCGACTCGTAAGAGAAGATCTCGCCCTGCCTGATTTCGATCCTATCCGACATGAACTGGTTCTTGTCGTCCAGTGGAGAGTTGGCCTGAGCAATGGGGTAGCGCTCCTCTTCGTCGGCGGCGAGGTAAATTATGTCGTCCGGCTCTACCGAGGCGAAGGATTTCACCTTGACCTCACAGGGATCCAGGGCTGCGATGCGCTTCGCCATATCCTTTGTTACGACCGCGCCCTCCTTGGCCATTGTCCTGCCCTTGTCGCTGGTCACGGCCTCCGTAAGGGTGCGTCCCTCCAGGTCCGGGTAGGTGTTGGGCACCTCCCGCAGTATCCTTCTGTAAGGGGTCTCTATGAAGCCGTACTCGTTGGTCCTGGCGTAGGTAGCCAGAGATCCCAGGAGGCCGATGTTGGGTCCTTCAGGGGTCTCGATGGGGCAGATACGGCCGTAGTGGGAATGGTGTACGTCTCGCACGTCGAACCCGGCCCGTTCCCTGGAGAGGCCGCCCGGCCCGAGGGCGGAGAGGCGACGCTTGTGTGTCAGCTCCGCCAGGGGGTTGGTCTGGTCCATGAACTGGGACAGCTGGGAGCCTCCGAAGAACTCCCTCACCGCGGCCACGACGGGGCGGACGTTCATAAGCTCCGCCGGAGTGGCCCTGGTGGGCTCGGGGTGGGTTGTCATTCTCTCCCTGATCACCCGCTCCATCCGCAGGAACCCCACGCGCAACTGGTTCTGAAGAAGCTCGCCCACGGCCCTTATCCGACGGTTCCCCAGGTGGTCGATGTCGTCCGGCGTCTCGCGGCCGTTGCTCACCAGGATCATCTTCCTGACCACGGCTATCAGGTCCTCTTTGGTGAGGTTCCGCTGGTCCGGGGTCAGGTCAAGGCCCAGTCGCCTGTTCAGCTTGTACCGCCCCACGTTGCCGAGGTCGTACCGGCGAGAGTTGAAGAACAGGTTCTGCATCAGGTTCCGGGCGTTCTCTACGTTGGGAGGCTCGCCTGGCCTGAGGCGTCGGTAGAACTCCAGCAGGGCGTGGTCTTCGTCGTGCACGTAAGTGTCCCGCTCCAGGGTCGACTTGATGTACTGGTGCTGGGGGTCGGTGTCCACGTCCTCGAAGTCCGACCGCAGCTCGGCCTCGTTCATCAGGCCAAGCGCGCGCAGGAGAGTGGTGATGGGCGCCCTTCGCTTGCGGTCCACTTTCACCGACAACACGTCCTTGTTGCTGGTCTCGAACTCCAGCCATGCGCCCCTGTAGGGTATCAGCTTGCCGAAGCACAGGTCCCTGTCGCTGGCGACGTCCCTCTCGGTGGTGAGGTATACTCCAGGAGACCTGACCAACTGGCTCACCACCACGCGCTCCGCGCCATTGATGATGAAAGTGCCCTGAGAGGTCATCATCGGAATGTCGCCCATGAAGACTTCCCGTTCCGCTATCTCCCCGGTCTCCTTGATTAGGAGGCTTGCCTTGACGTAAAGCGGAGCCGAGTAGGTTACCTCCTTGGCTCGGCACTCCTCCTCAGTGTGCTTGGGCGGGTGAAACGAGTGGTCTGAGAAGGACAGCTCGAAGCGGCCCCCGGTGAAGTCCTGTATAGGCGAGACCTCCTCAAACAGGGAGATGAGGCAGTCACTCTTGAACCACTCAAAGGACTTGGTCTGCAGCTGGATGAGGTTCGGCACATCCAGCACCTGGGGGATCTTGGCGTAGGACGTCTGGGCAATGTAAGGCCGGCGATTCCCGAGAGAAACTGGGGCTAGGGATTGCATACTAAATCACACTCCATGACAGAGGAATTTGGGGCGACTACGGACGCGGGAAACTAACAACAAAACAGTTGCCGAGCGAACAAACAGAGGACATACCTTGAAACATATTAACTATAGACTGACATAATAACCCTGTCCCGGGAGAATGTCAACACCTGAAAACTGATTCTCAGGGGAATCTAAAAGCTTACGGCCGAAGTGAAAGGGTTAGTTGGATGCTGGGCGTATTGACTACGATATCAGGGGGCCGTGCTAGTGCTACTCCCTGTCTTCCGCCTCTTCCTCGTCCCAAGGTTCCTGGTCGGCAGAGGGTGAGCCTATACTGCTGTCAACTTCAAGGGCAGCCTCGCGCACAATGGGAATCACTGTATCCCTAAGTCTGACAACATTCTTAACCATCCATTTGGCGGTGTCGCTCAACGTCTCTTCAGAGTCGCGTATACTTCGGTTGTGGATATATAGGGCTATACGGGATAGCTTATAGTTGTCAAGTCTTTCCCACTCGAACCTCTCGCCAAAGGCTTCTTCAAAACGCTCTTTTTCCTGGTCATGTAACCGGTTAAAAAGTGCTTTATTTCGAGTCCTATTGCCATCAAGACGAAGTGCTACGCGAGCACGCTGTCTATTAGCAAAACTTACTCTGTAAATTACGTTACGAATCCCAGTTCTGAAATCGAACCAGTGCCTGGAAGTACTCTTGCGCCTCTTTGTGAGACTATGGTCGTCCCGAAGCCTGTCTATAACTCTCGGCCAGAATTCCAAGTATATCTGCTGGGATTCGGTCAACTGTCCACTCTCTTCACTACCGATGCGCCTCTTCCTGAACGTATTAGGGCGTGCGACGACATCAAATACGGGGGCAGGAGGCGAATTCCCTATACGTACTGCCCTGACCACAACGCCATAGAACTCCGTCTCTTCGCTCGTCCGCTGGTTGAGCCAGTCTAGAGCCTGTCTATGCTCATCTTGGAACTCTTTGACGATCCATACCATCACGTCGGCGTTGAATCCTGCCGCGTAGGTGAGTACCTTGCCAAGGTGGTCGTGATCCGTCTTTTCCAACTGGTTCTCTATAATAATCGTTCGGTTCTCATTTGCATCCCTAGCATTTATATCTAATGAGAAAGGCCCGACTGCTACCTCAGTCTCACCTAAAGGCTCAATATCAATGCCCAGTGCCTCGCCGAGAAGATCCAAGTTGCTGGCAAGCCAGGGCGTGAAGTCGCGGGCCTCATAGGGCCACACTTCGCGGAGGTCAACTTCTGCAAGTCGGGCTATCTCTGCCATCGGTGCCTCTCAGTCCGAGCAAGAACTGTATTCCATTGTATCATTTGCGCCTCCAACAAGGCTGCTATATGCTCGCGTCGGATACCGCATTAACGCTAATGGAGGCCGTTATGGAATGGGACAACCCGCACGTGATTTATGAGAAGAAGGGCCAGATTGCCTACCTCACCATGAACCGCCCGGAGCGCATGAACGCCCTTGGGAGAGATATAAGCAGGGGCCTGCAGCAGGGAGTCACCGACTTCCGAAACGACCCTGAAATGCGCGTGCTGATTATCACGGGCGCAGGCGACCGCGCCTTCTGCGCCGGCGGAGACCTGAAGGAGATGGCGGACAGGTCCAGGTCGGGTGAGCCGACCATACCGGCCACCGCCACAGAGGTCGCAACGCCTGAGCTTATCATGACCACCTACAATAAGCCCGTAATCGCCGCCATCAACGGCGTTGCCGCGGGCGGCGGCTGCGAGCTTGCGGCGTGCTGCGACATCCGCGTCGGCACGCCGAACACACGCATGGGCTGCCCGGAGTCGCGGGTGGGTCTCGGCGCCCACGTGGGGACGGTTATGCTGCCCAGGATGCTTCCAATGGGTATCGCCCTGGAGGCCCTGTTCACCGCCCGGCTGCTGAACGCCGAGGAGTGCGAGAAGTGGGGACTCATCAACAGGATAGTCCCCCAGGATGAGCTGATGTCCTACTGCACGGAGCTGGCGGAGAAAATCCTGGATTGCGCGCCGCTCTCGGTGGCCCGCCAGAAGCACAATGCGTACAAGAGCAGCGGCCTGCCCCTGCCCTACGCCTTCCACATCAACGCGGGGCCGGACGTGTACGGGGAGCAGGGAGCGGAGGACCGGGTCGAGGGAGCCAGGGCTTTCGCAGAGAAGCGGCGGCCTAGCTGGAAGGCCAGGATAACAAGCCCGGACTAGGAGCAACCGGGGTTACCAATGGACCATTCCTGCGGATGGAGACATTTACATAACCCATAGCGTCATCCCGCAAGAATTGCCCTCACCGTCATTCCTGCGGAGGCAGGAATCCATCTCTGGGTGGAGGGGTATCGCCCCGGCCCCACCTGGATTCCCGTTTTCACGGGAATGACAGTGATATGGGGCTTCGTCACAAGATACGTAAAGGTCTGCGGAAGCAGGAACCCAGTATGCCTGTAACGGCGTCCAGTAGACCCATGCTCCCCGTTTCCACGCGGACAAGCTTCGCAGGGGTGGCGGAGAAGAGCCTGCCGGCAGCCGCTGCGAGGAGTTGACCGGCTCGCCTCCGCTTTATAGACTGGTAAAAGTTGCCATCACACCGGTCGCCGGAGATTACCCAGTGGCGGCCCGAGGTAAGAGGGAAGTGAAACTTTACGTCAGAGACCAGCCCAAAAAACCTACTTGGCAGAGGGTGCTGGAAAACATACGTAACTACATAATCACAGGCATACTTATCCTGATCCCTGTGGCAATCACCTATGTGCTGTTCAAATGGGCCTTCTACACAGTTGACGGGCTGCTGAGGCCGCTATTCGATTCACTCCTCGGCTGGAACATTCCGGGACTCGGACTCATAGGGATTCTGCTGGCAGCCTATGCCCTGGGTCTGGTATCCAACCAGAAAATTGGCCGTCGCGCAATTGGGGCCTCCCAGGACTTCATTCTTCAGGTCCCGGTGATAGGGGCGGTATACGGTCCTGCCAAGAAGCTTATTGAGTCGTTCACCAAGGACAGCGGCGCCGGTTTCAGTCGCGTCGTAATATCCGAGTACCCGAAGGCCGGCACGTGGATGGTCGGCTTTCTCACAGGCTTTACCCGCCTGGACCGCGGGATCTACGTGGGCGTGATTTACGTTCCAACGGCGCCCACCCCCAACTCCGGCTGGGTGGCAATGGTCCCGGTGGAGAACATATTTGACACCACCATGTCCGTCCAGGAGGCGATGTCTATGGTGCTGTCCGGCGGCATCTCCTCGCCATTGAACATAGACCTGCAGAATATCGACCCCCAGGAGGCGCTTGACTTCCTGGACAAGGCCGAGGCGGAGGCTGCGCTGGAGGCCCAGTAGGAGGACTGCCGGGAGGCCGGCTCGCCGGCCTTCGATTTACGCCTTGACAGGTTGCCTCTGTACCAGACGAGGCGTTATACTGGGTGTCTACCCCTTCTGGAGGCTTCAAAATTGAAAGCTGCGATAATTAACGTAACGGGTTACTCCGGCATAGAGCTTGCCCGCATCCTGCATCGACACCCGGAGGTTGAGCTTACTCAGGTCACCGGCAGGAGCGCCGTGGGCCAGAAGCTGGGCGAGGCCTTCCCCCACCTTGGCGACATTGATCTGGTGATACAGGACGAGGTGTCCGGCAGCGTCGATATTGCGTTCTCCGCCCTGCCGCAGACCGCCAGCGCCGAGGCCCTGATTCCCCTGGTGGCCCAGGGCGTTAAGTCGATCGACATCAGCGCCGACTTCCGACTCAAGGACGCATCCGAGTACGAGCAGTGGTACGGCGTGGCCCATCCCAAGCCTGAGCTCCTGGAGGACTCAGTGTACGGGCTGACGGAGTTGTATCGCAGCGAAATCAAGAACTCAAGCCTGGTGGCCAACCCGGGATGCTACCCAACGGGCGCCATTCTTGCCCTGGCTCCGGCCATCCGCGAGGGCCTCATTGGGGAGGACATCATAATCGACAGCAAGTCCGGTGTGTCCGGCGCCGGCCGCGGCCTCAGCATGTCCGCTCACTTCTCCGAGGTGAACGAGAACGTGTCCGCCTACTCCGTGAACGGTCACAGGCACCTGCCGGAGATCACGCAGGAGTTACGCCACTTCAGCCCGTCCTTTGACCCAAGGATCACCTTCCTGCCACACCTGATACCCATGACCAGGGGCATTCTCAGCTCCTGCTACGTTCCTCTGAAGGACGGGGCCATATCCTCGGGCGCGACGGGCATTGAAGAGGTGCTGTCACTCTATAAGGACTTCTACCGGGACGAGCCCTTCATCCGGGTGGTTGATTCATCGCCCATGACCAAGCATACCCTGGGTAACAACAACTGTATCGTGTTCCCGTACGTGGACACCCGCACCAACCGCCTGATGGTGGTGAGCTGCCTGGACAACCTGGTAAAGGGCGCAGCCGGGCAGGCCATCCAGAACATGAACCTCATGTTCGACATGCCGGAAACGGAAGGGCTGGAGCAGCTTGCGCTGTATCCCTAGAGGGCGCAGCATATCGCAGACTCCAATGCTCCCGGGGCCTATACCGCCTGACCCGCAGTTTTGATATGCCCTCATCGTCTAGCCCGGCCTAGGACGCCACCCTTTCAAGGTGGAGACCAGGGGTTCGAATCCCCTTGAGGGCATTTCCGACACCACGTTTCACTCCGTTTCACGCCTAGAGACAGGCAAAACCCCTGGATGTTGTTCCCCTTGTGTGGTATAAGGGTGTGGTATAAGGGCGTCGGACCTAATCCCGGCGGGCGCGGGCTATGCAGTCGATGGTGGGGGGAGGCATGGAGCTTGCCCATGCCGTAGCCATTGCCGGTCTGATGGTGGACGACGATGGTGGCTAAGTGCGAGCGTTGCGGCGGATCGGGCGTCGTGCGTCAGTCCTTGGAGGGTGACCGCTCCTGTATCTTGTGTTCTCACATCCAAGGTCACCAGGTCCGGGGGCCAAAAGGCGAGGAACTGGATTTTCGGTCCCGCGCCGCCTACAGAAAACTAGACCAGCTCCTGGACGCCGGACTGCTCAAGCGTTGACCTAAGGGTGCCACACGCATGCAGATTCGATGTAATTCGCCAATTACACCGCCCCTATTCGCGCTTTCTCAGTTCCTCTTCCATGATAGTTACATAGCTGGCTAGGGCTTCGATTGTCCCTGTCACTTCGCCAACGATGTCAATGAGAGCTGTGAAATTAACCGGGTCACTAGAAATAGCCCTAGCATTTTGCTTGGCTCTCTCCAGATCCTTCTTTAGCTTGTCCATTTGCTCTACATACAGCTTCTGGAATTCACCCACTCGGTCTTGCATTTTGGCACGATCCTCCATGGCAGACTTTAGTGCGATCACGGTATTCTAGGGGCGGCGGGACTGTCAATTGTCGAACCACTGGGCGGTGTTTTGGGTGTGGTATAAGTCGCAACTTCACTCGTTTATACCACACTTTATCAGGCGTACAGGCATGAATCCCACGCCCCTTGAGGGCATAGCCTCCCTCTCATCTTTGACGCCGCGCTTTACATAGGGCGTATACTGGTCGCAAGCGCGCTCTACTGAAGCGGACAGCGCAGCCCCCACAGCGCCGAAAGTGAGGCCCTCCATTATCTCCGACAGGGACCAGACTCCAGCGAACGGGACACGGCCACCCCGACGCCTAGGGCCGTTGCGCGCCTTCGCGTATCCCCAGTTCCGCATCTTCTGGGCTGCCTCCCTCATCTCCATTACCTCCTTCTTCATGACCATGATCGCCCGGGGGTGGCTGGCGCTGGAACTCACCGACTCCTCATTCATGGTGACCGCCGTCAACGCTGTGGGAATGTTGCCCATGCTTGTCTTATCCGCATTCGGTGGCGTGATTGCGGACCGCATGAATCGCAGGCTGGTGCTCATCGCCAGCGACGTATTCAACTTCGTGGTCGTGCTGGCCCTGGCGGTTCTCATTGTTGTTGACATGGTCAATATCCATCTTGTGTTCGCCTTGACCATCCTGCACGGAGTTGGCTTTGCCCTTGGGATGCCGGCCAGGGCGGCGACTGTGTCCAACCTGGTTGACCAGAAAGATCTGGCCAGCGGCGTGGCCCTCTTCACAACGATTTTCAGCGCCGGGATGCTGATTGGTCCTGCCCTGGCGGGGTACCTGATCAACTCCTTCGGTATGGGCACTTGCTTCGTTGTAGCAAGTATAGTGCTGGCGCCCGCGCTGGTATTCCTGTTTCTCCTCAGGTTGCCAAGTGTGGCGCCCGGCTTTGGCGCGCCCGCTCGGACGTCGGTCCTTGGAAGCATAGTGCAGGGAATGGACTACGTGAGGCGGAACAGGGTTCTGGTGGGCCTGATGCTGATGGGGACTGCTGCCACCGTCTTCGCCATGCCGTACCAGACCCTCCTGCCCGTTTTCGCACGGGACATCCTTCACGCCGGACCCGGCGGACTTGGGTGGCTCGGCGCAATGGGCGGAGCGGGAGCCATCGCAGGCTCGATAACGGTGGCCTCATTCAGCAATCCGAAGCAGTTGAGGGCGCTAATGATCACCGGCGGGCTGGGCCTTGGACTCTTCATTGCCTTCTTCGCTTACTCCACCATCTACCTCCTCTCTCTGCTCCTGGTCCTGGTGGTGGGATATCTGTTCCAGATATTTATGACCAGCAACTTCACCCTGGTGCAGATAATCTCGCCCGACTATGTACGGGGTCGGGTGCTGAGCATACGCATGATCGCGGCCGGTATGGCTCCTGTGGGAATGCTGATGCTGGGAGTGGGCGCCGAAACGTGGGGAGCGCCTGTGGCCACGGCCTCGATGGGCATCCTCTCGCTGGTCTTGGTATGCTTGATACTCGTCGGCATCCCGCAGGTGAGGAGGGGAGAGACTACCATGGGAGAAGAAGCGCCCACGCCTGCCGAGGAAACCCCGGCTGCCGCTACCTCCTCCTAGTTGTAGCGGTTCATGGCCCACTCCAGGCCGTCTCTCAATACGCCCATCACCGCGTCCCGCGCCGTCGACAGCGCCTCCGCAATCAGGGGCTGTTCCTCGGTGGTGAAGCCGCCAAGGACGTGCTTGATCTCGTCAACGTCCTCCGACGGCCGCCCTATTCCTATACGGACGCGGGGGATGTCCCGGCTTCTCAGGGCGGCTATGATGGACCCCATACCTTTCTGCCCTGCACCGCTCCCAGTTGGCCGGATGCGTATCCTGCCAAGAGGCAGATCCATGTCGTCGTATACGATGAGCAGGTCGCTGAGAGATACGGGGAAGCGTGTGGTCAGGTACGACAGGGCTTCACCGCTGTTGTTCATAAACGTGCGTGGCTTGGCCAGCGCCACCTGTTCCCCCTCTATCGTGCCCTGGCCTATGACGACTGTAGAGCGTCTGTCGGAGAAGCGTATCCCTGAGCGGCTGCCAATGTCGTCCAGGCACATGAAGCCGACGTTGTGCCTGGACCTGGCGTGGCGCTCTCCCGGGTTTCCCAGACCGACTATGAGTTTCATGAGCCGTCAGCAGACGCCGATGTAGGAGGTATGGACTGAGGGGAAGGGTCCCTACCGTCATTCCTGCGGAAAGAGACCTTTGCAAAACTCATTTGTCGGGACGCAGAGCCTCTTCCCCCTTGAGGAGACCTTTGCATAACTCCTCGCTTTATCCTGGAAGAGGCGCCCCAACCGTCATTCCCGTGAAAACGGGAATCTAAGGCGTTGCTCGCAAAGCTACTTTGTCTCGCATGGGACGCTTCAGATTCCTGCTTACGCAGGAATGACGGGAACATGGGGCTGTGGGACAGGTTATTCAAAGGTCTGCGGAAGCAGGAATCCAGGACACCTATCATAAAACCCAGTAGACCCCTGCTTTCGCAGGGGTGGTTTATGCGTAGTGGGGTTCGCAAAGGTCTACCCGGATGGTGTAAGGCCGGGATAGGGACAGAGAGGTGCATAATACCTTAGCCCACGCCTATCTTTTCCAGGAAATCACCCTCGGTGAGGACGGGAGTGCCCAGCTTGTTCGCCTGCTCCAGCTTGGAGCCGGCCTCCTCGCCTGCCACCAGGAAGCTGGTCTTGCGGCTCACGCTGCTCCCCACTGCGCCGCCAAGCTCCTTGATGCGCGCCTCCGCCTGCGACCTGGTCATGCTGTCCAGCCTGCCCGTGACCACGAACTGCATCCCGGCCAGGGGACGCTCGACCGGCTCCCGGGGCGAATCGTCCACCAGCTGCACTCCGGCGTGTTGCAGATCCCGCAGGATCTGCCGATGAGCGTCGTCCTGGAAGTAGGTTGCGACACTCTCGGCTATCTTTGGCCCGATGCCGGGAATCTGCACCAGCTGTTCCTCCGTGGCGCGGGAGAGACGCCACAGGTTCCTGTAGTGTCCGGCCAGGGTCTCCGCCATCTCCGAACCCACGTGGAGTATGCCCAGGGCGAAAAGCACGCGAGGCAGGGGTCGCTCCTTGCTGGCCTCTATTGCGCTCATGATGTTGGCCGCGCTCTTCTCCGCCATGCGCTCCAGCTTCAACAGACGTTCGGTCGTTATGGAGTAGACGTCTGCAATGTCCTTGATAAACCAAGTCTTCAGCAGTTCCTCGCACAGCTTCTCGCCCATGCCCTCAATGTCCATTGCGCCCCGCGAAACGAAGTGCTTCAGCAGCTCAAAGAGCTGCGCGGGACAGGCGGTGTTGGGGCAGAGGGTCATGGCCTGGCCCTGGGGTCGGACTACGGGGGTGTGGCACTGCGGGCACGTCGAAGGCATCGAGAATTCGCGCTCCTCACCTGTCCGGCGGTCTGCCAGTGGTCCCACCACCTGCGGGATGACCTCTCCCGCCCGCTCCACCACCACCCAGTCGCCGACGCGCAGGTCCTTTCGGCGGATGTCGTCCTCGTTGTGCAGGGTCGCCATCTTCACCGTGGCGCCGCCCACGTCGACCGGCTCCAGTACAGCGTAGGGGTTCAGGCTGCCGGTGCGCCCCACGTTGACGCCTATGTCCAGCAGTCGGGTGACGACCTGAGTCGCGGGGAACTTGTAGGCTATGGCCCATCGGGGCTCCCTGCCGACGTTGCCCAGGGCCTCTTGAAGGCGCACGGGGTTTACCTTCACCACAACACCGTCTGCGCCGTAGTCGAGAGCCTGGGCCTCTTCAACCCAGCGCTGGTAGTAGATCTCCGCTTCCTCCTGGCTGCGGCACAGGGCGCTATGTGGGTTGACCTTGAAGCCCAGGGACTTGAGGTAGTCCAGTGTCTGCCACTGGTTGTCGGGAATGGGACCGTCCTCAGCCGCTTCAAGGTTGTAGATGCTGTAAACGAAGATGTCCAGGGACCTCTGGGCCGTTATGCGGGAGTCCAGCTGGCGAAGGGAGCCGGCGGCGGTGTTCCTGGGATTGGCGTAGGTGGGCTGCCCCTGGGCCGCTCGCTCCTCATTGAGCTTGTCGAAGAGGGAGCGCGGGAAGTACACCTCTCCGCGAACCTCAAAACGCCGCGGAGCCTCCGGGGGCACTTTGAGCGGAATGGAGCGAATGGTGCGAAGGTTGCGGGTGACGTCCTCGCCGCGGTAGCCGTCTCCACGGGTCGCGCCGTGAACGAACACGCCGTCCTCGTAGGTAAGCGCGACCGCAAGGCCGTCTATCTTCAGCTCGCACACCATCTCGAAGTCCGCGCCGTCCAGGAGATTGGTGGCCCGCCGATGCCACGCGGCCAGCTCATCGTCATTGAAGGCGTTGGCGAGGCTGAGCATGGGGCGCGGGTGCACCACCTCGGCGAAGCCCTCGGCGGGCGGCGCGCCTACACGCTGGGTGGGAGAGTCCAGGGTGACCAGCTCCGGGCGCTGCTCCTCCAGACCACGCAACTCCACCATGAGGGCGTCGTAGTCGGCGTCGCTTATATCCGGCCGGTCGAGGACGAAGTAGAGGTGGTTGTGGTGGTTGATCTCCGTGCGGAGCCGCTCCACCCTCTCTCTAACGGACGCGTCATTCATGGCGATTTGGGCAGGCTTCTAATGTGGGATGTCGGTTCGCCTCTACCACGGCGTTGGAGCCTATTGCGTCAGGCGGTTGATCACAAGGCCCGTGGGCAGCTTGGGACTGAAGTAGGTGGACTTGATGGGCATGCGGGCGCCGGAAAGCACCACGTCCTCGAACACGTCCAGGGACAGGGGAGGCAGGACAAAGCCAAGCTGCACGTCGCCGCCGCTGATGGCCTGCGACACCTCCTCCGAGTCGTGGCTGTAGTACAGCAGTCCCCGGTCCACCGCCTCAGACTGCGTTCCCAAGGCGGGCTCAAGCACTCTCTTCTCCAGCACCCAGGTAGCGCATCGCTCCAGAGGCGATGTCGACGCTCCGGGCTGCTGCTTGAGGGTCAGGAGAGAGACGCGCTGCCCGCTGGAATCCAGAAGGCCCAAGGCGACTTGCGACCCGGCTATCTCCTCCAGGCGGTCCTCCAGGAGCGGCAGAGGGTCGGCGCCGTTGGCGGAGGCGCTGTCCAGGATCTGTATGTCAAAGCTCGCTTCAACCAGCCTCTGGATCTCAGCCAGCTGCTCGGAAGACAGGCCCCGAAGCAATCGGTGGTACGGGAGAACCACGAGGCCGGGGTCGTCTATTTCCAGGAGTGACATGAGTACAAAGTCGTGGCCGCCCTCCTGCGCGCCGCCTTCATTCAGGATCTCCCGATAGCGGAGCGCCGTCTCGTAGCGGTGATGGCCGTCGGCCATGTAGATGGGCACACCGTTCAGGGAATTCTTTATGGTCTCCACGTCGGCCTTTTCAGAGATGCCCCACAGCTTTATGCCCACGTCGTCTAAGCTGGTGTCGATGAGAGGCGTCTTCCCGGCCGTCTCCCCTATAACCGCGCCGACCTGTGCCGAGGGAGCGCGGTATATCGCCATTAGCGGGCTTAGGTTTGCCTCGGTAGCCGTGAGCAGCTCCAGCCGGTCCTTCTTCGGTCCCTGGGACGTCTCCTCGTGGGGCAGGACGACCCTGTGGGAGAACTCCTCAAGGCGCACCCTGGCCACCAGGGAGCGTCGCGACCTCGCGTGACCTCTGTGAGAGAACTCCTCCTGTAGCAGGTAGAAGGACGGCTCATCCTCCGGCCGCAGAACGCCCTCACCCAGCCACTCCTCCAGCAGGCGGGACGCCCTGGTGTAGCGATTGGACTCCGCGGAGTCGTCGGGGGTATCCACCCCGAACTCCAGGCGGACGGCGTTATAGGGGCTTCTCTTGTGCAGGCTCTCCTGATGCTCCGGGGAGATGACATCGTAGGGTGGACAGAGCAGCTGCCCTATGGTTTCGCTGAGTTTTGAATTGTAGCGTATGCCCTTGAATGGTTGAACGTCAGCCACTGTTTACTCTCTCCAATTGTAGTGGGATGGGTTACGGATTCAGTATACCGAGAGTCCAGCAAAGCGTCTAGGGTAGTCGCATACCTGGTGTTATAATCCCTCCGAGAGAAGATGCACATAGACGTACTGAAAGACCTCAACCCGTCCCAGAGGGAAGCGGTGGAGGCGGTCGATGGGCCGCTGCTGATACTGGCGGGTCCAGGCAGCGGGAAGACGCGGGTCATCACCCATCGCATAGCCCATCTGGTCGTGACGTACGGTATCAGCCCGCGTAGCATCGCGGCCGTAACTTTCACCAACAAGGCCGCGCGTGAGATGCGGGAAAGGCTCTTCGGCAAGAGCCAGAGTGATCCTACCTTCCCACTTCTTGGAGACCTGTGGAATATGCGCAGCGACTTCAGCGTCGCCACATTCCACGCCCTCTGCTCCCAGATACTGCGAAGGGAGGCCGACTACGCCGGCCTCGACCGCTCCTTCGTCATCTACGACCAGGAAGACCAGCTTGTGGTACTCAAGCAGGTGATGGAGCAGCTTCAGATCGACCCACAACGCTTCCCGCCAAGGTCGATTCTCTCCGCCATCTCTGCCGCCAAGAGCCAGCTGATAGAACCGGACGTCTATCCCCAAGGGCTGTCCAATCCGATGGAGCGCAACATTGCCCAGGCGTACCAGCGTTACCAGGAGCTGCTGCACTCAAACAACGCCGTGGACTTCGACGACCTGCTGCTCAAGACCCAGGTCCTCTTCCGAGACCACCAGTCGGTGTTGGAGAGGTACCGCTCCCGGTTCGAGCACCTCCTCATCGACGAGTTCCAGGACACAAATGTGGCCCAGTACTCCATCGCTAAGCAACTGGCGAGCAAGCATCGCAATATCTGCGTGGTGGGCGACCCCGACCAGGCCATTTACTCATGGCGCAACGCTGACATTCGGAACATCCTCTCCTTTGAGCGGGACTACCCGGACGCCAAGAAGGTGACCCTGGAGGAGAACTACCGCTCCACCGGCGCCATCCTGGAGGCGGCCACCGGGGTTATCTCCGCCAATCGCCAGAGACTCGGCAAGTCCCTAACGACCCAGAAGGGTAGGGGAAATCCCCTGTTCGTCAGCGAGGCCTACGACCCGGATGAGGAGGCCCAACAGGTGCTCCGGGAGATCGACCGGCTGAAGCGGGAAGAGGGGCATAGCCTGGGTGACTGCGCGGTGATGTACCGCGTGAACGCCCAGTCCCGCGCCCTGGAGGAGGTGTGCCTGCGATACGGCATCCCTTACAAGCTGATCGGCGGGCTCCGCTTCTACCAGCGCAAGGAGATCAAAGACGTAATCGCCTATCTGAGGGTCATCCACAACCCATACGATGAGGTGAGCCTCCGCAGGATCATAAACGTCCCTCCCAGGGGCATAGGACAGCGCACTCTGGACCAGTTGATCCATACCGCACGCGTCCGCAACGTGCCCGTCTACACTGCCGTGCAGCTTATGGCCGAGACCGGCGACGATGGAGCGCGGCCCAACCGGGTGGTCGCCAGGTTCCTCCACATAATCAACACCCTGATGGAGTACGCCGGAAGTCTCTCCGTCGAGGAGCTTATAGACGCAGTCCTTGAGCGCGCCGGCTACGGGGAGCACCTGCGAGCCGAGGGTGAGCAGGGCCTTGAGCGGCTGGAGAACATCCGTGAGCTGAGGTCGACGGCCCACGAGTTCCAGCCGATGGAGCCGGAGGAGCGACTCTCCGCCTTTCTGGAGGGAGCGGCCCTGGTCTCCGACGTGGACTCCCTGGAGGAGGGGACGGACGCCATCACACTCATCACGCTGCACCAGGCCAAGGGACTTGAGTTCCCGGTGGTGTTCATAGTCGGGCTGGAGGAGGGCCTACTGCCCCACAGCCGCTCCATTGACGACCCCGACCAGATGGAGGAGGAGCGGCGCCTGTTCTACGTGGGCATGACGCGAGCCAAGGACAGGCTGTACCTCACCCGGGCCTTCCGGCGGGGCTTCTGGGGCAACACAGGCCCAACCAGGCCGTCCCGGTTCCTGGGAGACGTCCCTCAGCGTCTCATCACATCCATGACTATGGCGGGTGAGAAGGGCGCGTTGCCCGGGCAGCGGAGCGACGCGGCGGCCGCAGATAAGAGAGCCGCCGTCGCCATCGAAGCGCCGCTCAAGGACGGCGACAGGGTCAGGCACTCCAAGTTCGGAGAGGGGATTGTGGTGAGCTGCGCCCCGAACGGCCAGGACTATGAAGTGACCGTGGCCTTCAAGGGAGAATCCGGGATAAAGAAGCTGCTGTACAGCTTTGCTCCCCTGGAGAAGGTGGAGTAAGTCTCTACAGTACCGCTTCGAGCACCTTGGACAACACCCAACCCAGGACGGCGCAGAAGGGGTAAGTCACCAGCCAGGCCCACATTATGCCACGGGTGACTCCCCAGCGCACGGCAGAGAGGCGCCTGGTTGAACCAACCCCCATGATGGCCGTGCTGGTGGTATGGGTGGTGCTCACCGGAAGCCCTATGTTGGAGGCCGCCTCGATAACGCTGGCGGCGCAAATGTTGGCAGCGAAGCCTGAAATCGGCTGAAGCCTGGTGACCCTCATTCCCAGGGTACGGATGACCCGCCATCCGCCGATGGCAACTCCCAACGCCATGGTAAGAGCCGCGGCTGCTTTCATCCACAAGAGCACTTCCACATCTTGTCCTGCTGTGTAGTACACCGCCCACGCCAGGGCCATGATGCCCATGGCGTTCTGGGCATCGTTTTTGCCGTGGCTATAGGAAAGGAATGCCGCCGAGAGGATTTGCAGTTTGCTGAAGAGACTAGTTACCTGGTAAGGCGTCCATCGCCGGAATATCCAGTAGAGGGCGGTCATAAAAAGGAAAGCGGCGCCAAAGCCCAAGACCGGTGAAAAGGCCAGGGCCAGAAGCACCTTGGTCATCACGCCGGTGTCTACATTGGAGAGCCCCGCAGAAGCCACTCCTGCCCCCAACACCGCCGCCACCAGGGAGTGACTAACGCTGACTGGAAAACCCAAGCGAGTGGCCAGGAACACCCATATCACTGCCGACAGGATAGCCGCCATCACCGCAGCTTGGGACATGAACTCGGGGTCTACTATCCCTTTGCCGATGGTCTTGGCAACAGCAGTACCGGTGAAGGCCCCTAAAAGATTCATGGTTCCACCCATTATGACCGCTGCTGTGGGAGTTAGGACCCGGGTGGATACCACAGTGGCTATGGCATTGGCAGCATCGTTCAGGCCATTGCCATAGGCATAGGCTAGAGCCAGACCAATTGTGATTATGAGGATGGCTTGCTCAGGCATGCTTCAGGACGATTCCTTCCAGCATGTTGGCCGCGGTCTCGCAGTAGTCTGTGGCGCCCTCTAACAAGTCGTAGATTTCCTTCCATTTGAGCACGTAGATGGGAGAGGAATCGTCGTCAAACAGCTCTGCCATTGCCTTGCTGACCACCTGGTCGGCCTCGTTCTCCAGGGTATTGATAACTGTAGCAAGAGGGAGGATATCCCTGAGCTTGGCCCCGCGTAAGTGCAGGAGTCCTATGGCCTCCTCCAGGGTTTCTGAGCAGCGCAGCAGTATGCGGGCAAGCGACTTGGCATTCTCTGTGGATTCCTGGATGTGGTACTCCATCATTAAACGGGCAGCCTCTTCCATGCTGTCCACAATGTCGTCCAGCCGCTCTCCCAGCGCCGCGATATCCTCTCTGTCCAGAGGAGTTACGAAGGTCCTGTGGAGGCTGGTCATAATCGTGTGAATGACGGTATCCCCCACCTCCTCCAGACGCTTAATCTCGGCGACCTTTTCCGGGACATTTTCGTAGTTCTCCATGAGGTCCAACAGCTTCACCGCCGTTGCCTTGACGTTCGCCGCGCTCTCATGGAATAGAGTGAAGAATTTTTCTTCCCTGGGCAAGAAGGATAGCTTCATCGTATTCTCCTGGATTCTTTAATTCCGGGATTTAAAAACCCTCTCATATTGAGGGGGTTATATCGATAACTCAGCTTAAATGGGGAAATCCCCACCGTTGCCGGGTGCGCTTTAGATATGATTTCCAGGTCGTTAAACACTGGAAAGCGTACATGCAATCCCAAATCGTGGGTGCGTGAAGACAATAGCTTACGCTATGCGGGTTGTCAAGGCACGTCGCCGTCGTCGTTGCGATATTCGTCCAGATTAAACTATAATACCAGCAGTTTTCTACGGAGATTTACACATGTCAATGCGCACCCCTGAGCGAAGATACGACCCCAGGGAACTGGATGCCAAGTGGCAAGAACGCTGGGACAGGGACAAGCTCTACCAGGTGAGAGACGACGATCCCCGCCCCAAGTGGTACGAGCTCACCATGTACCCCTATCCTTCCGGTGACCTGCACATCGGCCACTGGTACGCCATGACCCCGGCGGACGCCCACGCCCGCTTCCGTCGAATGCAGGGCTACAACGTCCTCCACCCAATGGGTTTCGACGCCTTCGGGCTGCCGGCGGAGAACGCGGCCATACGCCGAGGCATCCACCCCTATCAGTGGACAATGAGCAACATTGAGAACATGCGCCGCCAGCTTAGCTCGATGGGCTCCACCTACGACTGGGACCGGGAGATAATCTGCGCCCTGCCGGAGTATTACAGGTGGAACCAGTGGATCTTTCTGCAGTTCTACAAGGCCGGGCTGGCATATCGCGCCAACGCCCCGGCCAACTGGTGCCCCTCCTGCCAGACGGTGCTGGCCAACGAGCAGGTGGTCGACGGCAAGTGCGAGCGGTGCGACTCCGCCGTCTCCCGCCGGGACCTGGAGCAGTGGTTCTTTGGCATCACAAAGTACGCCGAGGAGCTCCTGGACTTCTCCGGCCTCCTGGACTGGCCCGAGAGGATCAAGGCCATGCAGACCAACTGGATTGGCCGCAGCGTGGGCGTGGAGATCAGCTTCGACATCTCGGAGTACGGGCTGGAGGAGACCGAAATCCGCACCTTCACCACTCGCATAGACACCATCTACGGCGTCACATTCGTGGTCATTGCGCCGGAGCACCCCCTGGTGGACAAGCTGACCACGCCGGAGCGCCGGGCGGAGGTCGACGCCTACGTAGAGCAGGCGCGGCGGCAGTCGGAAGTGGAGCGGCTATCCACGGAGCGGGAGAAATCGGGCGTCTTTACCGGCTCCTACGCGATCAACCGGCTCAACGGAGACCGTGTCCCCATCTTCGTTGCCGACTACGTGCTGCTAACCTACGGCACGGGAATCGTGATGGGCGTTCCCGCCCACGACCAGCGGGACTTTGAGTTCGCGACGAAGTACGGCCTAGATATACGGGTTGTCATCGCCCCAACGGGCTGGGAAGGCGGCGAGCTTGAGCGGGCCTTCGTGGAGGATGGGACGCAGGTGAACTCAGGTCCGTTCGACGGCCTGCCCGTGTCCGAAGGCAAGGAGCGCATCGCCGACCACATCGAGGCCAACGGCTGGGGTCATCGCACCGTTTCCTACAGGCTGCGGGACTGGCTCATCTCCCGCCAGCGCTACTGGGGCACTCCCATACCGATGCTGTACTGCGACAGCTGCGGCGTGGTGCCCGTGCCTGAAGAGGAACTGCCGGTGCTTCTGCCGGAGGACGCCCAGTTCCGGCCCACCGGCGAATCTCCCCTGAAGTACCACGAGGAGTTCCTGAACTCTGTGTGCCCCTCCTGCGGCGCGCCCGCCCAGAGGGAGACGGACACGATGGACACCTTTGTCGACTCCTCCTGGTATCACCTGCGCTACGCCAGCCCCAAGTACGACCAAGGCCCCTTCGACCCCGACGCGGCCAGAGGATGGCTGCCGGTGAACCAGTACACGGGAGGCGCGCAGCACGCCGTGATGCACCTGATGTACGCCAGATTCTTCAATAAGGCGCTGCGCGATCTGGGACTGGTGGAGTACGACGAGCCTTACCTGAGGCTGTTCAACCAGGGGACGATCCTCGCCGACCGCCAGAAGATGAGCAAGTCCCGCGGCAACGTCATCACCCCGGATCCCTACGTGAATGACCTGGGCGCAGACGTGGTGCGCACGTACCTGATGTTCCTGGGTCCCTGGGACCAGGGAGGCGAGTGGTCGGACACGGGCATAAACGGGATGGCCCGCTGGCTCAACCGCGTCTGGGACATCGCCCAGCGCGACGCGTCGTCCCTTGACGCGCAGGCGACTGACGAAGAGGCCGTACGGTCGCTGGTGCGCATGATTCACAAGACCGTCAAGAAGGTCGAGGACGACGTGGAACGGTTCAAGTTCAACACCGCTCTCGCCGCCATGATGGAGCTGACCAACCACATGGGCCACGCCTGGGACGACGGCAGCGTCGACTCCGCAAGCTGGCAGGACGCCGTGGAGAAGCTGCTGCTGCTCCTGGCGCCAATTGCGCCGCACATAACCGAGGAGCTTTGGGAGAGGACGGGGCGTCCCTACAGCATCCACAACCAGCCCATCCCCCAGTGGGACGAAGAACTGGCCCGCGACGAGGAGATAACCCTGGTGGTGCAGGTGAACGGCAGGGTGCGTGACCGGATCCAGGCGCCGGCCTCAATTGCCGAAGATGAGGCCAGGACGCTGGCCCTGGAGAGTCACAAGGTCCAGCCCTACCTGGACGGCAGCCAGATCAAGCAGGTGATATACGTGCCTGGCCGGCTGGTGAACGTGGTGGTTGGGTAGGGAGTGGCCTCGTTCATCAATATCACTCAAGGGACCCGCTCTTGGTGAGCTTGTCGAACCGCTCGACTGGAGCCGTTCGTCATGCCCGTGCAGACGGGCATCCAGGGAATGGGTAGGGCGACAGCGGAATGCCCCTAGATTCCTGCCTCCGCAGGAATGGTTGAGAGTTCACTTCTTTCTGAACGCAGTGAAGAATCCAGGGCGTCCGACCAGTGAGCGCGCAGGCACACGGACACGGGGCATCAGCCGTTCATCGTCCGGGATTCTTCGTCGCTATGCTCCTCAGAATGACAGCGATCGTACACCTGCGTCATGCCGGTGAAGCTTGCTCTGTGCTTGATACGGGGGTTAGGTGGAAACCAATGTAGGGGCGGTTCGCGAACCGCCCCTACAGATAACACGGTTGTCGGCCCCCTATGTTTCCGTGCTACTCTAGTTGCCTCAGGCGCGGGCTTGCCAGAAGCATAGTAGTTGCTACCAGGATAAGCAGGATGGCCATGATACCAAGGGCAATCGGCGCGCCAATTTGATCGGCCAAGACTGTAATGGGGAGCACTCCGGCAGGCATAACGCCCATTATCAGGCTGAAGATACTCATCACGCGTCCCCGGTACTCCTGGTCAGCGTACTCCATCATCAGGCTGCTGTTCATGGTCATCCTGGCCGCCTGGATAATGCCGACCAACACCAGAATCGCCAGGGCCGCAGTATAGACTGGCGCGAAATACGACAGGGCAGCGAATGCCAGGAGCGTGAGTCCCGATAGAATTCCACTGGCTAACAGCGCGAACCCGCGTCGCGCAACTTTACCCAGCGTCGCTATAACCAGAGTCCCACCCAGGGCTCCCAAGCCCATGGCGCTCATCATTGGCCCCAGGCCCTCCGGGCCCACCAGGAACACGTCCTTCGCAAAGACAGGGAGGATGAATCGTACTGGCAACGCTAATATCACGGTGACCAGGGAGAGGAACAGCAGAGGGAAGATTATACGATTGGAGGAGACGTATTTGAGGCCGTCCTTAATGTCCCCAACGATGGTTGTGGGTGCATCCTTTGATGGTGTCACCAGCTTCGGCAATAGCTGTGTGAAAAACAGGCCTGCCACATACATTCCAGCGATGATGTAGTAGACCGTTTCGATCCCTACGGCAGCTATGAGAATTCCGGCCACAGCCGGAGCAGCCATGAATGACAGGCTCATTACCATGGAGTTGAGGGCGATGGCGTTCTGCAAACGCTCCATTCCCACCAGTTGCGGTACAATGGCCTGCCGGGCAGGCATCATCAAGGGCATTGCGCTGCCCTGAACGAAGGATGCCGCCACCAGATGCATCCATGTGATTGTGCCGGTGGAGATTGATACGGCAACGAACAGGGCCACCAGCAAAGACACACCTTGGCCGATTTGAATGACCCTCTTCTTCTCGAAACGGTCGGCGAATACTCCGCCGAATAGCGCCAGCGAGACGGCCGGGATAGCAGCCGAAGCGATTGCGATACCCAGCAGGGAGGCTCTGCCAGTCAGCTCATAGATGTAATAGCCCCCGGTCAGCAGCAACATCTGCATCCCACCCATCTGCAGCAGAAAGCCTATCCACAGGTTCCTGTAGGACGTCACCCCCAGGGAGTTGAAGGTGCGCTTCAGTGCGGCAATGGGCCTGAATATGCCCACACCCGGCTCTGGAGATGGGTCAAGGGTTCCCGTGGCTGCCGGCGCAGACCTCACACCGCCCGCAACAGCGGTGCGGGCCGGGCCGGCCGCGGTCTGGGCATTCACTCCCTGGGCAGCGCGAGACGACCCGGGATCCGGATTATCCCCTTCTTCCACAGCGACGCGGGCGCCGTTCCAAGGCCCGCTTCCCATGGAGCCGAACTGCATCTCTCCCGAAACCTCGTCCCCGGTGAAGGTCCCGGCGAATTCGAGTTTCACGGCGCCCATTGGTCCTTGAACAGAGGCGCTGAACGCTACAGAGCTTTCGTCAGCATATCCATAGATGGGAGATGTGCCCATTCCCGTGGTCAGCGACCCCTCAATGTTACCGGTGGTCTCGGTAATCGAAAGGGACGCCGGACGCTCTCCCATAGGAGAGCTGATGGTGAGTTGCCAGTTGCCATCGAAGGACATAAGCCGGATACTTTCCCCTAGGGCGTGTTCACACAAAGCGGAGTGCGTCGAAGATGAGTGCAAATGAGATGAACCCAAGGAAGATCACATCGAGCTTCTCAAAACGTGAGAAGATGCGACGAAACCCCTTCAACCGCCGGAACAGCCTCTCTATTTCGTTGCGTCTCTTGTACATCTCCCGGTCGTACTCCCACGGATGAACCCTGGTGCTGAGGGGCGGAACAACGGGAGTGAACCCCAAGGCCAATGCAAGCTGGCGGGTCTCATTGCCCTCGTATGCTCGGTCCATTAACAGGTACGGGTTCTGAACCTGCGATCCCAGCCTGTTGAGCAACTTGCGCCCCTCCGGCGCATCGTGGGCTTGGCCCGGAGAGAGGGAAAAGGTTATGGCTGTTCGAGCATCCGAGGCAACCATATGAATCTTGGTGGTCCAGCCGCCCCGGGACTTGCCGATGGACTGCGGTCCGTTTTTTTTAACGCACCAGTGCCATCAGGATGCACTTTGACAATGGTGCTGTCCATCGAGACCGCCTCCAGTTTGATGCGCACTATCTGTTCTCGTTGCAGGTATTCGAACACCCTGTCCAGCACCCCGTTCTTCGACCACCGGTTCATTCGAGTGTATACAGTGTGCCAGTTGCCAAACCGGCTGGGCAACCCCCGCCACTTGCACCCCTGCTCGGCGACATACAGCATGGCGTTCAACACTTGAAGGTTGGACAGCCTCACGTTGCCACGCTGAACAGGGAAGACTGGAGCTATGCGTTCGTACTGAGCTTCTGTAATTTCCATACCTGTATTGTATCAAATTCAGGTTGCTTTGTGTGAACAGGTCCTAGTCCATTGGTGATATTATACGCCTCTCACAACGCTTGACCAACAGGTCAATGTGGAGAGTCTCCGCCTACCGCTCCAGGTGCTGTATCACCTCGTCGGCAAGGGCAGCGACGCCCCTGCGCGTCACCGATATCCTTCGACCGTCTCCCTTGCCCTCGAAGTGGCGCGACACCTTGTGGGGCAGGGGAGTGCTCGCCCAAATGACTATAACGTCCGCCCAGTCGCGATCGCCGCGGTAGTAGCGTGCGTCCCGCGACGTCTGGGTGTTCACAAACCGCCACTCCACCGAGGCGGGCGAATTCTCGCGTATCTCGCGCGCCTGCGCCTCCGTGCCTCCTACGACCAGCACGCGGCTGACGCCGGACCCATTCATCGCCCGCGCCATGCGCTCCAGCGCGCTGCGGTTCGTGGAGCCGCCGCACACCTCGCAGAAGGGCTGGTCCACCAGCAGGGGGAAGCGCGGGCCGGAGGCGCCGGCAGCCTGCTGGAGACAGTCCCCGTTGTGGCAGTGGTGAAGGAAGGCATCGGACAGCACGGATCCAACCCGCTGCTGCTTGTCGATGGCGATACGCGTGCGGTTCGGACGGCTGGACACGACACCCGCCGCAACCAGCGCCTCAAGCGCGGACTGTTGCGCGCCCGCGTCGGTGACTCCAAACCCCGCGAGCATCTCCGCTATGGAGACGTCACCCAAGGCGCGCCCCGTTCCCACCGCTTGCCGGAGGCTCGTAGGACGCGGGCGGCTTTTGGGCCACCAGCTGCTGCAGGGCTATGAGCCGGCCACCGTCCCTCTCCGATTCCCACTCCACACTCTCCGAGAAGAGCCGCACCCGGAAGTCCAGGAAAAGACGCAGAAGCTCGTTTGAACCCAGGCGGAACAGCGGGTCGGTTGGGCCGCTCACGTCGTAGTCTGTGGCGTAGTGCTGCTCGTGGAGAACAAAGCCGCCGGGCTTGAGGGCGTCCCTCATCGTGGGAATAAGGTTGCGGTTGAGGTAAAAGCTGGTGGTAATTAGGTCGTAGGTCTCGGCGGGAATGGTGTGCTCGTCCAGGTCGGCAAGGATGGGGTTGACGGCCAGCCCGCGCTCCCGGGCGGCGTCCTGGACCAGCTTCAGGGCCGGCTCTGCGATGTCCATTGCGTCCACTTCGAACCCGCGCTCGGCCAGGTAGAGGGCGTTGCGACCGCTGCCGCACGCCAAGTCCAGCGCGCGTCCTTTGGGCAGACGGTCCGCCCATGCAACGATGAGGGCAGACGGCGCGTTCCTGCCCCGGTAGTCGCCTCTCGCCCACCTCTCCGCCCAGTTGATTCGCTCCCTCTCGCTCATACTCCCTCGCTCCTTGCTGCTTCCCGCTCATACTAAAGCCTCGGATAACCCCGCCTTGGGAGTGTTATTCCTTTGACCGTCATTCCCGTGAAAACGGGAATCCAGGGGAGGGGTAGCCGGCGTCGGCATGTGCCCTGAAGGTTCCTGCTTCCGGAGACCTTTGCATAACTCCTGTGTATCTCCTAGAAGAGGCTATCTTCTCCGTCATTCCCGTGAAGCTTGCCCCGTACTCCGATACGGGGACGGGAATCTAAAGCCCCTCTTTCAAGGCATCGCAGCCTTGCAGACAGCGTTTTTAGATTCCTGCCTCCGCAGGAATGACGGTGGGGGCAATTCTTGCGGGACAATGCTATGGGTTATGCAAAGGTCTGCTTCCGCAGGAATGCCACATTGTGTGTCTCTTCTGAGATGCCACGAGGCGTTAGACAAAACCTCCCTATATCCCGCGGCGATGCCCCATACTATAGCACGCCTGGCGCTTGGCGGGGCATGTGTTAGAATGAAAGTCCATTGTAGAGATTGTAGAGGAGGCGCCCCCATGAGGCAGATCGATCTGCGCAGCGACACCGTGACCCATCCCACTCCGGCCATGCGACAGGCTATGGCGACCGCGGAGGTCGGTGACGACGGTTGGGGAGACGACCCCACGGTCAACCGCTTGCAGGAGAGAGTGGCGCGCATGATGGGCAAGGAGGCTGCCGTCTTCGTTCCCAGTGGCACTATGGGCAACCTGGCCTCAATCCTGGCCCACTGCCAGCGGGGCGACGAGATCATCGTCGGCGATCAGTCCCACATCTACCTGTACGAGTACGGCGGGGCGTCCGCCCTGGGCGGGGTGGCCTATCGCCAGCTTCCAAACGCGGAGGACGGCACTATGGACCCGGAGGTGGTGGAGGAGGCCATACGTCCTTCGACACCCCGCTTTCCTCGCACGGCCCTGGTGTGCCTGGAGAACACTCACAACCGTTGCAGCGGCAGGGTGCTAACCCCGGAGTACACCGACGCTATAGCCGACATCGCACACAGCCGGGGCGCAGCCGTACACCTGGACGGGGCGCGCGTGTTCAACGCCGCCGTTTACCTTGGCCTGCCTCCGGCGGAGCTTGTGCGCTCCGTGGACTCTATGATGTTCTGCTTCTCCAAGGGCCTGTCGTGCCCAGTGGGGTCCATCATCTGCGGTCCCCGGGACTTTGTCGAGAGGGCGCACCGCAGCCGCAACGCGCTGGGAGGCGGGATGCGGCAGGCCGGCGTACTGGCGTCGGCGGCAATGGTTGCCCTGGACGAGATGGTGGAGCGATTATCCACGGACCACGCCAACGCCCGCAGGCTGGCTGAGGGCTTGAGCCGTATACCGGGGATTTTCATCGATCCGGCCGGCATCCAGACCAACATCGTCATCCTGGAGCTTGCCGACGGCGACCCCCTCGGCTTTCTGGGTAAGCTGGAGGAGCGCGGCCTGCGTGGGTCCCATCCGCACGGGTCCAGGGTTAGGTTCGTGACCCACTACGGAATCGAGCCGGAGGACATCGACGCGGCCCTGGAAGTTGTGGAGTCGGTGATGAAGGAGAGGGTGAGCGTCGGCGGGTGACGTCAAGGGTCAACCATGAGGACAGCTTTGCTTAACTTGCCCAGACCCTGCGATACTCGTCATTCCTGCGAAAGCATGCCCCGTACTACGATACGGGGCAGGAATCCAGGTGGGGCGGGGAGTGGACTTCTGTCATGAGAGGAAGGAACCCCGGCCCCGACGGGGAGTACCAGGACTGGGAGTTTCCCGACCCCGATGAGGTCGAGGAGCTGTCCAACCTCCCGGAGCCCAAGGGCCCTCCGACCATCGCGGGTTTTCCCGTCTCTTTCTTTCTGAAAGTGATTGCGTTCTTCATCATCGCGGGGCTCGTCGGCTCCCTGGTGCTGCCGGTCCTGCAACCCCTGGGCGGCGCCCGCCCGTCCGAGTCTCCTGCCATAGACACCAACCAGGATATAGCAGACTATCACGGGTGGCTCACTGACAGCGTGAGCCGGGCGCTGGACGACTCCCGGAACACGGCTGAGGCCCAGTTCCTGGGCGTCCAGTTCGGCGAGTCCGGCCATGACCTCATCATTGGCATCCAGGCGGATGGGTACGATCCCGTCAGCGCCTTTCCCAGCGCCATCCTGCACAATCCCAGCAACGAGGTGCTGAAGAGGGTCTTCGCAGACGACCGCGCCGAGCGGGTGACCCTGGCGTGGCTGTGGAGCGCGCCCGGCGAGTCTTCTCAGCAAATCGTGCTGCTGGTGGGTATGCTCAGGAGCACGGCGGATAGCGTTGACTGGGCGTACATACGCGCCGCCGACCTGCCCCGCCTCGCCGACGAGTACCAGGAAGCGCACCCGGCCCGCGGCTCCGCACCCATACCGGCGTAGGGGTTGGCGCGCTCCGAGTCTTATGTATTCCTGCCATGCCACTGCTGCTTGTAAGTGATTCGCTCTCTGTTAGCTTGACCCTGAAACGTCACTAGATAGTGGATTGGATAGCTGGACTCCAAGAGGTCTTGTGTGACAGAAGTCAGCCCGTAGGTGATGATCCTGTGCTGCTGGAGAGTGGATAGATCCTGTCGCCGTATCCAGACAACCGATATCCGGCGCGATTTTATGAGCTCGATGTGCTGTCTCCTGGATGAAATGTCCCTGGTTATCCAGACACCCCTGAATTCGTATTGCTTCGCAATGTGATTGATAATAACCGGGTCTTCAATTGCCCCGGACGGATTATTGAACTCCTCTTGAACGCTCCGTATGGGGTGTCCTAGCTCCGCCATTACCCTGGCAATATGGGGGTTGAGCCCATTGTCCAAGATAAAGAAAGGTTCTCTGTCAGGTTCACGCAGCAGCAATATCCTCTTCCCAGGAAATCGCCTTCTCTACCTCTTCCAAGGTGATTCCATAGGAGCGAGCGAGAGCGTCTTTGCTGTCCCCAGCCTTTACCATGCCCGCAATATCGCTGGTAGGAATCCTCGTGCCTGCTACACAGGGGCGTCCAAACTGGACCCGTGGCTGCAACATTATGCCGTCTTGAGCTTGCCAGGAATCGGCTATTCTCTTCTCGTTAAAGGTCAGGCCATGGACATTTATCAGGTTCTCTTGCACTAGCTCAGAGAAAGCAAGCTGTCCGTGCTTACCCGCTACCATCAAGAGAGTGCCAATTTCAGCCCAGATATCTGCGGCCCCTTGCTCTTCTGCCCATATTTGTTGGGTGGCGAATGGCCTGGGATGTTCCGTGACACGGCGCAGATCCGCCTCGGCCTTGCGAATCTTTGCAAAGCTGTACCGCATAGCGCGCAAGAATGCTATGACGCGCATCGAAATCAGGTCCTCGAAACTTATGACCATCTTCCTGCCGGGGACCGAAACCAGCTTAGGATGGGCCAAGCCGGAGCGAATCCAACGTATCAGATGGCCGGAGTTAACTTTATAGCTCAGATCAGGAATTCGAATGTCGGTTTGCAGGATACGAGCAGCCTCAGGCACCTCATAGCTGCCTTCAAACTCTACATTCTCGATTTGCGTAGTCATTTTTTACCTCCCATCCCTGCTATTACAAACTACTCAGGACGGGTAGATTAACGCAATCAGGAGATGGCGGTCTCCAATTGCCCTTGGAATGATCCGAGTATCCATTGCTGAGATTATTGTATCACAGCCCGTTCTCTACACTTGACAGTGTGAAGGCGTGCTTTCAAAATGCCTTTCGGAGCGCTTGAGACGGAGTTGCCGACTACAGCTAACATGCGAGCCGCGGAACTGCCGCGCCTTGCCGACGAGTACCAGGAGGCGCACTCGGCCCGCGGCTCCGTTTCCATACCGGCGTAGGGCCGCGAGGTGTGGCGTGGTTCGTGTTGGTGGACTGTCTGTAGCAAACGGGGGTTGAGGGTATTTTGGTCGGCAATCATCTACCCCAAAGAATAGATATGAGCGATATGAAGAGTGCTAGGCTGCTGACCAGCAGAGGTGACACTCTAACCCACGGCTCCCGACTTGCCTGTCTTTCAGCTCGCACCTGAGAGCGGACATAAGCAACCCCTTTGTCTGTCAATAACCAAAGTGTGCCATCAAGTCGCTCCCAGTACCCTTCTCTGTCATTTTCGAGCGGCAACTCAACAAGACTAGCGTTAGCTTTTCGTCTCCAGAAGTATGTGCGGGCTCTAAGTGAATCCCATTCGGCAACCATCACTTCGTGGTAGCCATCCCAATCCGCGAACCACTGCGAGCGTTCATCCCGTGGACGAAGATCAATCTTTTGCTTGGCATAGTCGCGCGCTCGTGCTCGCAACAAGTCCGCATACTCAATTTCCTCTTCTGACTTTTCGAATATAATGCTGACTACCTTGCGCCTCATCCCTGCTATCTTGTAGCGCATCTTCATAACGAGCCTTCTTACCTCACTCCTATATTGCTATTGCTTGGGCGAAGGCTTCTGCCCGCTCTCGGCATTTTAGTGGGAAACCCGGCAGGTTCATGATATCGTACCGTGCTCTTGCTCGTAACCAACCACCATTTTTCTTGTAGCCGTTAGCAAATCTTCCACCAAGGGATCCGGAACGGTCCCTTTATTTGGTTCCATAATTAAGCGCCGCAAGGCCATCAAAGCGATTCCTCTGTATAAACTTCCCAGCACCAGTCCACAGAAATAGGACTCTTGGACTAATCGAGCAAATTGACGGCGGGTAACGCTGAGAAGACCGCGGGATTGCGCTACCTCCACGAAATCCTGGATCGGAGGCAGCATCGAAAGCGGTGGCACATCTAGCCCCATTAAATCCAGTACCGTCAATCGCTCTACCAGTCTTTCTTTCATCTGATCATGATGCCGCAAGGCATCATTTCCGTGTATCTGCTTTAAGATTGGTATGACCTTTGTCTGAAACTCCACACCGACTGATATACCTGAGCACATAGACTCGAGTAGTGCTCTTATTAATTGTTCAATGGGTATCTGTGGCTCATGAGCTACCTCGTCGAGGATCTCAGCTAGTGCCCAATCCCTAAAAGGCTTCTTCTTGCGCCAAAACATAATTGGTCTCCTTTTACCACCTAGAGTGCTCCCTTCAGTTACCATCGCCTAGGTGAAGGCCTCCGCCGCCTGCCGCAACACCAGCAAGCCGCGTTCACCCCCGGTGTGCCGCCTGCCTTTCCAGCGCTTCCTTTATCCATCTGTTGATGCTCACGCCGCTTTGGGCGGCCATCGCGGCCACGCGCGCATGAAGGTCGGGGCCCAGGCGCAGGTTCAGCTTGCCGGAGAAGGGCGGTTGGGGCTCAATGCCTCTCTCTTCACACACCGCCAAGTATTCATCAATTGAAATCTGGAACTCTTTCCTGAGCGTTTCCACGTCGGCCGCCTCGCAGTTTGCAATGGGGTAGCTCCCGCTATTGATCACGCTTCCATGCAGAAGTCCAACGGAATCATCGTACTCAACTTTAGCAATGTACCCCTTGTACTCCATCATGGTGTCACCCCTATCAATATGAGGAATCTCATGATATCTCTAACGGCAGCTCTGGTTGTCTCCGGTTGTGGATGTGGCCTACACGGACGACGCGTACATTGAGAACCTGGCGCTGACCATCCCGCTCTCAGGCAAACTGCCCGTCTGCATCATCCAGGCCACGGTCATTCGCTGACATGTCGGCAAAATGTCGGCATAGAGGGGGTTGAGGGCCTGCTCTCAGGCGTGACATTGTGGCACTGGTGCCGAAGGCCGGATTCGAACCGGCACGGGGATTAAGCCCCAACGGTTTTTGAGACCGCCGCGTCTACCATTCCGCCACTTCGGCAAAAAAAGAATGGAGCGGAAGATGGGATTCGAACCCACGACCTTCTCCTTGGCAAGGAGATGCTCTACCACTGAGCCACTTCCGCTCTTAAGTCGGAGTACCGCTAAGTACCCCGGATGCTATCAATTATAGATTAGACGCCTCTAGGATGACAACACCACCCTGATTTGTCTGGCAATCCTTGAGGCCTGTCCACATCAGTCTGACCCGGGATTGATCACATCGATGCCGCACCCCTGAAAGCCGTCTGAATCTCTGGTCGCAACCGACGCTCCTGCGGAGCGGGCTATGGCCGCTATCTGGCAGTCGGCGTGGTTGATTGGATGCCCGGCGGCGCGGCGTGCGGCGGCTATCACTGCATAGGCCTGGGCGGCAGCGCTGTCGAAGGGGAGAACGCGCCCGGCGAAATCCTCGTTTAGCATACCCTCTATCTCAGCAAAGAGCCTCTCACGTCTCCGGCCCTGTGGAAGGATCTCAGCGCCGTAGCGCAACTCGGCTTCGCTGACGGTTGAGATGTACATGCCTTGGGACGGTTGCCGAGCAACCCAATCCACGACCCTGGCCAGGGGATGGGGCAGCATCAGCTCCGAGACTACGTTGGTATCGAGAACGAACATCGCCGCAAGCTCAGTCGAACCTTGGAGGTTCCCGCATGGGCTGCCTTGGGGGTATCTCCAACTCCACGCCTCCGAGGGGTGCGAAGCGGGCGCGAATGGCGCTTCCAAGGTTCCTGACGGGTACCGCCTCCTCCTCCAGCGCGTGCTTCAGGATCTCGCGAGCTTCCTGCTCCATGGACCGGCCGTTCTCCGCGGCTCGAATACGCAGCCGTCGCTTCAGCCCATCGTCCAGGTTGCGTACCGTGATGCTGGCCATGATTGCGCCTCTACTTCCATTGTCGCGCAATTATTGCATGATTGCATTGCAATCACATCATCGAATCAGGCCAACCCGTCTACTCCCCACGCAGCCTCAGGTAGCTGAAGAGCAGAGGGTGTTTTTGTACGGCCAGGTCCAGCGCCTGCTGCATCACCCTGCGGATGGTGAAGTGCGCCTGGGGGCCGGTTCGCAGCTTGAAAAGGTGGTAGCACTCCCTCAGGTTCATCCTGGACAGCACCCGACGCAGATGTGCGTGGGTGACCAGGTACTCGGCCAAGCGGGGGAAGACGTCCCGGGTGCGGCGGAAGCCCTCCTCTGCCGTCTGCATAGCCTCTCGGAACAGGTCCTCCGCGCCCGCGTCAACGACAAGCTCCGGGACAATGTAGCCCAGGTCCACGGTCGCAGGCTGCGGGATGTAGGTCTGCATCCGGTGTCGCTTGAACTCCCGGTATGCGCCGTAGTCCATCACGAGGTCGAAGGTGTAGTCCACCATCTCCAACTCACGCACCGGAATGTCGTGAGGCCCCAGGCGGTCCAGCGCGCTGTGGACCACGGCCTCCCGATCAGTCGGTGTCATCGCCTCCACCCTTTGCCATATCTCTGTGTACGACCCGCCGGAGAAGCGATACAGCAGGGCGGCGACCAGCTTCGACTCCGCCTGGGGATCGTAGTGCACCAGCTCAGCCTTGCAGTCCTCGTATGGCGACGACGCGTCCTGGCCCGACGACAGCCCAATCTGGGCCTCTCTCGTGAGGGCGAGGTACTCGTTGCGGTCGGCGTACCGGATGAGGGTTGGGGTTATGCTTCTGCCCCGCTCCTTCAGCTCCTCACCAAGCTCCCTCTCCTCCAACAGGTCCGATGAGAGGAGTTTGCGGATGGCGTGTTCCATTGAGCGTGCGTTCATGGTCACCCCGACGTTGGTCAGGGTAGCGGCGGGTAGCAGGAAGCGGCACACGTCGGTTGCGACCCTGCGCAGCCGCAGGTTGTAGGCGGCGTTCCGCTCCCCATCGCTCTGTGGCGTGGTCTCGCGAAGGCGCTGACTCACCCTCTCCACGGCCTCTTCGTAGGAGCGGAACAGGGAGTCGCAGGTGTCGACGTAGACGTCCCTGAGTGGGTGGCCCTCAAGCTCCCCTGGTATGTGGTAGCTGCCCTGCTCCAGCACCTGGTACCGGGACGACTTTTCCGTGTAGGACGCCAGGCGGTTGTCCTCAAGGGTGTCGCAGGCCAGGCGCGAGACGTTCTCCACAGCCATGTGGATGACGGCGTGCTCTGCGACGGAGGAGTGGCCGTAGTTCAGGACCCATCGCTCGTGGAAGTCGGCCGCCCGCTCCTCCGTGACCGCCTTGGCTATCTCATCGAAGGGCTGGGGGTTGCGGGAGGTCATGGCGAAGACCACGGCAAGCTGCTCTTCCGTCAGCTCTCGAGGGTCAAGGGGGTAGACTCGCCGAGACAGGTCCATGAGCGCGGCCTCCGCTATCGGTTATCGAGGGCTATGTGCCCGGCCGAGGGGTTGGCCAAGGGCTGGCGATAGGATACTACACGGGAAAGAGGTGGCGTTCAAGGAGAGCACGACTATTTTCTGCGTTTGTTTATGGTAACGAGTAATCCCGCTCACCCTGAGCCTGTCGAAGGGTTTGAGCGGGCTAGTGGCCGCAAATGGGAGACAGATACCCCGCTCATATGGTTCGACAAGCTCACCATGAGCGATAAGCGGGGAGTGTTGCGTGTTGCTGTCTTTCCTGCTGTCGGCGCGCTCTCTAGCGCCGCCGCATCTTCGCTCTGACTTCGGTCAGCCGGTACTGCGCTTCCTCGAAGGCCTCGGGCATACGCGGCTGCGCAACCAGGCCCTCGTCCACAACATCGAAGACGCCGTTGCACAGGCTCACAGGCGCGAAGAAGGTTTCGTAGGATTTGATGCCGGGCGCAACTTCCCTGGTCCGCTGCCTGAGGAAGAGCAGGAGTTGCTGGCCGCTCAGCAAGGCTGTGGCCCCCTCTATGGAACTGTCGTCAGCGTCCGGCGCGCCTACTATGATTATGCTTCTTGCGTCGCCGCGCAGCGTCTCCGTCACCGCCACGCCGGAAAACACGATGGGAACGCCATTGCCGCTCTGCTCATAGGCGTTTGCCGTCCCGTAGTCAATCTCGCGAGACACAACGCCTTGTACAGTGCCGACAACCACAATGTCAGAGGCTGCCGTCAACTCCTCCACAGACGAGTACACCTGCATATCTGTCGTCTCACTCACAGAAGCGCCCTTTCCATTCCCCTGCATGAGTGACCACGTTGTCACAAACAGGAGTCGCTATCAGCGCCAGCATGGCATGGAGCGGCGCCTTCCGGCGCGCTGCAACTAGTGGCGGCATGACTGCTCCCTTAGCTTCCACGCAGCGGCGCTAGAAGCCCTCCTCTTCTTCCTCTTCCTCGATGTTGTCCTTGACGAAGGAGACCACCTCCTCGTCATCCGAAGGCAGGGCGGCTATGTTCGCCTCTCCCTCTTCGTCCCAATCGATGATAGGAGGTCGGTCCTGGTCCTCCTCTTCCTCCATGTCCAACTCTATCGGCACGGGTGGAGTTCCCGGATAGGAGTAGGCGCCTTCTCCCGGCTGCCTGGCCGGGAAGGACATAGTGCCGTACTGGCTGGGATGCCGGTAGGTCTCCTTGATCATTATCACAAGGCTGTGCTCATCCACCGCGGTGACGGCGGCGGTGTATTTGTTGCCGCCCTCCACTAGCCTGGCAAGGCGCAACCCGAGCTTGGGTTCTATCTCTCCCAGGTATTCTCCCTTGACGTTTTCAACTGTCATCCGGCTGCCGTACGGCTTGAGATCTACAGCGTCTCCCGGCGCCATTGGGAGGTGCGCCGCGCCTGGGGGCAGGTTTCGGAGGGACATGGTTGCCGTCCTGCCTCGCTCCTCTATGAAGAGTTGAGGAGCCACCTTGGAGCCGAGCTTGGGCTGGGGAGCGCTGTCCCCAAGGTGGGCCAGCCGCTTGAGGTTCTTCCTGGCTATCGTATTTGCGCGCGAAACCTCCAGGGTGCGCCGGAAGGCGTCCTCTGCCTGCTTGTACTGACCAAGCTCCGACAGGGCCTTCCCAAGCCGGTTCAATGCCTCCACGTCCTTTGGAAAGTCCGCGACGATCTGGCGGTTCAAGGCCAGCGCCTCTTCCCATCGGCTCTCCAGCGCCAGGGCTATGGCTTCCTTGGCCTTGTCCCTTCTTGAACGCGCTTTTTCTTCGGTGTTGAGATTCATCGTCTGTACTCCACGCCTGTACTCCAAGGGAGATGAATTGTATACCTGTTGTCAATAGGTGTGCAATACCTTTGGCGCAATTTGCGGCATCCAGGTTGTTCAGGCACGGGCCGGATAGATATTCCGAGCAGTGAAAAGGGCGTGTCAGACGTGTCTGCGCCGCGGCCTGGGAGGTTGGGTTGCGAGAGGTTGGAGCTAGCTAAGTCCGTCCAGCTTGTTGGAGGCCTTGTCCGCCTCCTTGGCGACGGGCTGAGAGGGTCCGGTCTTGGAGGAGAGGTTGCCGTATCTCCCCCTGGCGTGGCTCCACCTCACTGAGAGGATGTCTCTCAGCATGAGGAAGCTGTCCCTGACGGGTTTCACCTTGCTCCCCTCGTGGTAGTACCAGTCTATGGGTATGTCCTTGATCCGCATACCAAGCCTCTGTGCCAGGAACAGCACCTCGACATCGAAGCCGAAGCCGTGGGCGCGCTGCATAGAGAAGAGGGTTTCCGCCGCCTCTGCATCGAAGCACTTGAAGCCGCACTGGGTGTCCGAGAAGCCCCTGACAGCCAGGAGCCTCACCATCCAGTTGAACACGCGTCCCATCAGATGGCGGCGAAAGGGCTCGTGGAACCGGCGCGACCCCGGAGCCTCTCGGGAGCCTATGGCTATGTCGAAGTCGGACAGGGTGGGAGGGAGGAACCTCTCCAGGTGCTCGATGGGCATGGACAGGTCGGCGTCCGCGATGAACCGGTATCGTCCCTGCGCGCTCAGCATACCCGCCTTTACCGCCCATCCCTTTCCCTTATGGCTGAGGCTGACCAGGCGTATACTGGGATTCCGGTCGACGGCGGACTGCACAAGACTCGCCGTGCCGTCCTCGCTGCCGTCGTCAGCCACAACCACCTCCCAGGAGTAGCTCTGTCGACGCAGATAGTCAACCAGAGTCTCCAGGGTCTGGGTAATCCGCACCTCCTCGTTATAGGCGGGGATTACAACGGAAAGGAAAGGATGCGCCAAGAAGAAAGACCGCCTTCCGCATGCTTCAGTCTGCCTGGTCAAGCCGGAAAGCCGCGTGCAAGGCTCGCACGGCGTCCTCCACCACGTCCTCGGCCACAATGCAGGTGATGCGTATCTCCGACGTGGTGATCATCTCGATGTTCACGTTGGCCTCGTACAGTGCGCGGAACATCTGGGCCGCATAGCCGGGATGGTTCTGCATCCCAGTCCCCACAATGCTGACCTTGGCCAGACTGTCGTTGCTGACGCACTCCCCGGCCCCAATGCCTTCGGCTACGGGCTTAACAATCTCCATCGCGGCGGCCAGGTCCTCACGCGTCACCGTAAAGGTGAGGTCTGTGATGCGCTCCACGCTGGAGTTCTGGACTATGGTGTCCACGCTGATTCCCCTCTGGGCCAGTGGATCGAAGAGGGTGGCGGCGATTCCGGGCCTGTCGGGCACCCCCAGCACGGTTATCTTTGCTACGTTCTTGGCGTGGGCTACTCCACTTACTCTGTTTCTTACTTCCATATCCGTTTCTCAGTGTATCAAAGTTCCGGGCGCGTCTACAAAGCTGGAGGCCACCATTATGGGCACATTGTACATTGCGCCCAGCTCTATTGATCGAGGGTTCATCTTTGCGCCGTGTCCGGCAAGCTCCAGCATCTCCTCATATCCTATCTCGTCCAGCTTCCTGGCGTTGGGCACCACTCTGGGGTCGGCTGTGTAAATGCCTTCAACGTCGGTGTAGATCTCGCACATCCTGGCTTCCAGGCCGGCGGCCAAAGCCACGGCTGTTGTGTCGGATGCCCCTCGTCCAAGGGTTGTTATCTCCATATCCTCCGTGATGCCCTGGAATCCGGCCACGACCACGATCTTGCCCTCCTGAAGCTCCCTGCGAATGCGCTGCGGGTCGACCGCCACTATTCTAGCACGAGTGTAGTCCATATCGGTCTGAATGCCCGCCTGCCCTCCGCTGAGGCCTATGGCATCGTAACCCATCGACCGGAGGGCCATCGTAACTAGGGTACACGACACAATCTCTCCCGTGGACAGCAGAAGCGCCAGCTCCCTTCCGTCGGGCCTCTCGTTTACGGAATAGGCGAGTTGAATCAGGTCGTCGGTGGTGTCGCCCATCGCGGATACGACCACGACCACCTGGTTCCCGCTGTCTTTGGCGCGGGCTATGCGACTGGCCACAGCCATAATTCTCTCGGCGTTGGCAACGGAGCTCCCGCCGTACTTCTGAACTATCAGGTCACTCATATCCGCTCCATCATTCCGCCGATACCACGTGAGCACCGAGGGTTGTAGGTCTGGTTACCTTGAGATCCCCGGATATACCCACTTTGTCCGCGGCGTTCGTCATTTCATATCCTATGGTCATGGCTCTGGACGTTGCCAGCGCAAGGACGCTTGACCCTCCCCCGGAGAGGAAGGCGCCTGACGCGCCCGCGTCCAGGGCGGCGCGAATGATGTACTTCATGGCCGGGAATATGTTCTGACGCGCCGGCTGGTGAAGCCTGTCCCGGGTCGCCACCTTGAGCTTGTCCATCCGGCCAGTTGCCAAGCCGTTGACAAGCAGGGCAGTTCTCCCCAGATTGTACACCGCTTCTTCGCGGCTGACCATATCCGGCAGGATAGCTCTGGCTTCCCTGGTTGCCATGGGGACGTCCGGCACGAAGACCACCGCCATCAGGTCAGGCGGAAGCGGCACCGCATCCGATATGGTACGGCCTTCGTCGCGTACCACCACCTGGCAGCCTCCCAGCAGGGCAGGGGAGACGTTGTCGCCATGCCCTTCCATCTCCACAGCCAGGTCAAGCAGGCACTGCTGTTCGAGGGGACGACGGCAGAGGGCGTTGGCGGCCACGAGACCCCCGACTATGGCGGCGGCGCTGCTCCCAAGCCCACGCGCCAGCGGGATGCGGTTGCGGCACGATATGGACAGCGGCACAGGCTCCTCACCCGCCGCGTCGAAGGCGGCTCGAGCGGCCATATACACCAGGTTGTCCTCAGCCGCACTCAGGGAGTCGGTGCCCTCTCCCTCGACCCGCACAGCAGGACGCGAGGCTGCGCTCATGCAGACGTCGTTCCACCAGTCCAGGGCCATGCCCAGACAATCGAAGCCCGGGCCCAGGTTGGCCGTTGTGGCGGGAACTCGTACGGAGACTGTTCGGTTTTCCATGATAGCAAGCGGAGCTAAGTATACAGGGCACCTATCCGGGATTCAAGGAAGGCGATTTCGCCACGAGTCCGCCCATGAAATCATTACAAATCTTACAATTGGGCCAGGGCACTATGCTAATCCCTTGACATGGGGTAGACTGGGCGTCACTACCCGCAATTCAGTGCGAATAAGCGAAAGGATTTGGAGGTGGTCATGGCTACGTTCAGTCAGGTTGGTTCAGGTGCAATCTACAAACCGCGTGGTACACAAGAGGCGATTGATCGGAATATTATCGAACGCTTCCTCAACAGGGCGGCCGCGCTGGGCATACACCCTACACCCCTGTCGCTGAGGCCATTGAAGAAGGGCCTCTTCGGGATCATGTACGCTTCCGACGTCTACCGCGTGTCCTGGAGCAAAGAGGTCAGCATCAGCATACCCGGGGTGCTGAGCTTCACCTTGGGCATCCCCAGGAGCGGGACCTTCCAAAAATACAACGCGAACAAGGTGCTTATGAGCGTGGAGGCGGAGGCCCTGCGACAGCCGCTGTCCACCCTGTGGGAGATTGAGGATACGGCGGTTCTGGCCGAAGAGGTGGACCCGATACTGGCCGTCAGGGTTGCCGGCAGCTGGTTCGAGGTGTACCGCTGGCTGAAGCGCCCCTACCCCCTCAGCGATGCAGAGGCGGAGCACATGGCGTGCCTGTGGCGGTGAGGGTGGCACCTTTCGCCTGAGAATCTCATGTACATCGGTAGAAGCGTTTGCTTAGGCAGGACGCCTGACGGAAGGAACGTAGCCATATACCGCATATCGTCTCGTTCCTTTCCTGATCGTACAGCCAAGCACGATGGTGACGCTGTGTCCATAGTGGCAAAGCCAAGCGCATCCAGGAGCGGAACAAGTAATCCGTACATATTCTACAATTGCGCGCGCCTACTCTCCGACCATACCGTCGTTGGCAATGGGACACACACGGATGTAATTGCTGAGAAGCTCAGTGCAGGATATCCTGCAAGAGACGCGCTCACCATAGCCCTCTTCTCTCTTGATTACGAACGAGACGAACAGAACACTCCCAGAATTGCAGCGGTAATACCAAGAGAAGGCCCGACAGGTTGGTTGGGATCAATTCGGCCTGATTCAATCGAGATTAGGGAGTTGGCACTTGAGAGCGGCAGCGTTGCCTATGTTGCAACCTACGAGTCAATAGACATCAGCCCGGCAAGAATCCTTCCGATTGCTGACGGCGATGCTTCATCTATAGCACAGGCTGCTCTTGACGGCCCCGGATTCAACGATTTCGAGAACCCCGTTGTCGCAGTTGCAGTATTGGCAACTGAAGCAGACATAGAAGTCGCCATAAGGGAAGCAACTCAGTAAATCGTCTCTGTATGACCAAGTTTAGACTGTTGGGCAGTCTAAGAAGCGCAAAGTCCCTACTCCCCCAGTCTTGCCACCGTGTCTACGTCCTTGTCGCCGCGGCCGCTTAGGCAGACCAGGATAATTGTGTCCTGCGGCAGCGTCGGGGCTAGCTGGCTGACGTAGTAAATGGCGTGGGACGGCTCCAGGGCGGGGATGATGCCCTCCGTTCGGGAGAGCATGTGGAAGCCCTCAAGGGCCTGTGAGTCCGTGACGGCGGTGTACTCCGCTCGCTCGGTGTCCTTCAGGTGGCTGTGCTCGGGGCCGACTCCCGGGTAGTCTAGGCCTGCGGAGATGCTGTGGGTTTCCTTCACCTGTCCGTGCTCGTCCTGCAGAAGGTAGGACATTGAGCCGTGAAGCACGCCAGGCCTTCCGGCGACCAGAGTGGACGCGTGACTCCCGGAATCGACGCCCATGCCGCCGGCCTCAACGCCCACCAGCTTGACCGAGGTATCTTCCAGGAATGGGTAGAACAGCCCCATTGAGTTGCTCCCTCCGCCGACGCACGCAACGGCGTAGTCCGGCAGTCGACCCTCGGCCTCCAGCATCTGCCGGCGCGCCTCCGTGCCGATGACCGATTGGAAGTCCCGCACCATCATCGGGTACGGGTGAGGCCCCACGACGCTGCCCAGCAGGTAGTGGGTGGTCTCCACGTTGGTGACCCAGTCCCGGATGGCCTCGTTGATGGCGTCCTTCAGGGTGCGGCTTCCCGCCGTAACTGCCCTCACCTCCGCTCCAAGGAGACGCATGCGATACACGTTGATGGCCTGCCGCCGCATATCCTCCTCGCCCATGTACACCACGCACTCCAGCCCCAGCATGGCGCAGGCCGTGGCGGTCGCCACTCCGTGCTGCCCGGCGCCGGTCTCGGCGATGATGCGCTGCTTGCCCATGTGCTGCGCCAGCAGCGCCTGCCCCAGCGCGTTGTTGATCTTGTGGGCCCCTGTGTGTGTCAGATCCTCACGCTTGAGGTAGATGCGAGCGCCGCTGAACTGGGTGGTCAAGTTGCGGGCGAAGTACAGAGGCGTGGGCCTTCCCGCGTAGTTCGTGTTGTAGTCGTAGAGCCTGTTTTGGAAGTCTTCAGACTTTTTTGAGGCCGCGTACTCCGCCTCAAGCTCCTCCAGGGCCGACATCAGCGTTTCCGGCACAAAGCGACCGCCGTAAGGCCCGAAGTGGCCCAGGGAGTCGGGTAGGGTAGCTTCTTGTGAGTTCATAACATTGCTTTCCATTGTCTCGCTATAACGCCGTTCACGTCCCGGCGCTCTGCTTCAGTGACTGGTCTACGCGCCTCACCTGCTCTATGAAGTCCGCGATCTTGGCCGCGTCCTTCCTTCCGTCGGTCTCGACGCCGCTGGAGACGTCCAGGCCCCAGGACCTGACCTCGCGCACGGCTTCGGCCAGGTTGTCCCGGTTGAGCCCCCCGGCCAGGAGCAAGGGGAGCTCCCGGGCCAGTGTCCGGGCCACCTCCCAGTCGAAGACCTGGCCTGTCCCGCCGAGAATGCCCTGCTTGTTGTAGGTGTCCAGCATACACATGTGTCCCTCGTTGCTGTAAAGGGAAATGCCCTCACGCACTTCCGAAAGGACCTCCGCCGCCGGAGCGTCGCTTCTGACGTGGAACACCTTTATCACCGGCTTCTTGATCTGGCGGCAGTACTCCGGGGACTCGCTGCCTGACAATTGTGCCATGTCCAGGTCGCAGTGGGTGAGGACGTGCTCCACCTCTTCCAGGGGTTGATTGGCGAAGACGCCCACCCAGCGCGGCCCGTCCTTGCCCCAGCGATCGCGGAAGGACCGGACGAGCAGTCTCGCTTCCTCCAAGTCGACGTAGCGTCTGCTGCGAGGCTCGAAGACGATACCCAGGAAGTCGGCGCCCGCCTCCGCAGCCGCCAGCGCGTCGTCGATGTCCCGGAGTCCGCAGATCTTAACCTTGGTCATGCAAGAAGTCCCCCTTCGGAAGAGCTCACGAATCCTTACGCGGAGCCATGTAGCAGATCCCTGACCTTGGCCCCCGGGTCCGGCGCGGTAACTATGGCTTCGCCCACCAACATAGCGTGAGCCCCGCCCCGTCGCAGCCTCAACATGTCATCGTGGCTGTGAATGCCGCTTTCGCTGACCACTATCTTGCCCCTTGGGACAAGGGAGGCCAGATGCTCCGTGACGGAGATGTCCGTGTTGAACGTGCGCAGGTCCCGGTTATTGATGCCGATGATCTCCGCGCCCGCGTTTAGTGCGATTTCAAGCTCCGCTTCGTCGTGCACCTCCACGAGGGCCTGAATCCAGAGGCTCTGGCTGACCTCCAGAAGTTCTCTGAGGCTCTCCGGGGTGAGGATGGCGACTATCAGCAGCAGAGCATCCGCTCCGTATGCCCTGGCCTCGTAGACCTGGTAGGAATCGAAGACGAAGTCCTTGCGCAGCACAGGCGCGCCAAGAGGCCGAATGGCTTCCTTGACCGCCGACATGTGCTCCAGGCTGCCCTGAAAGTGGTCGACCTCTGTGAGCACCGAGACCGCTGCGGCGCCGTTGCCGGCGTATGTCTTCGCCAGGTCCGCCGGGTCGTAGTCCTCTCGGAGCAGCCCCTTCGACGGGGATGCCTTCTTGGTCTCGGCTATCAGGCGCAGGCCGTCGCCCATAAGCGCGCCAGACAGGTTTGCAGGCACAGGGAGGGATTGGATGCGCTCCTTAAGCGTCTCAATTGGCTCCTCCCTCTTGCGGCGCTCCACCTCCCGCCCCTTGACCTCAACGATTTTGTCCAGGATAGTAACCATGACCGAGTCCTATGTCAGCTTCTGGCTCAGCTCAGCCAAGGCCCGGAGCCTACTCATCGCCTTGCCGCTGTCGATGGACTCAGAGGCAGCCATTATGCCCTGCTTCAGGTTATCGACGGCGTTGCCGGCAGCCAGCGCGGCGGAGGCGTTGAGCAGCACTATGTCCCTGGCCGGCCCCTTCTCGCCGGAAAGGACGCCGTTCATGGCGGCCAGGTTGTCCTCAATGGACTGCCCTTGCACGTCGCTCGCGGAGGCGCGGGACAGTCCCAGGTCCTCCGGGGTAACGGTGAAGTTGTAGATGTTCCCATCCTTCAGCTCCCAGATTTGGGAGGGGGCTGCTATGGAGATCTCGTCCAGGCCGTCCTCTCCGTGGACCACAAGGGCGTGCTGGCAGCCCAGGCGAAGCAGCACCGTCGCCATCTTCTCTCCGAGCGAGCCGTCCGCCACTCCCAGGACCTGGCTGCGCGCTCCGGCGGGATTGGTCAGAGGGCCAAGGATGTTGAACACGGTGCGTATGCCTATCTCTCTCCTGGGAGGCCCGGCGTATCTCATGGCTGGATGGAAGGTGGGAGCAAACATGAAGCCAATGCCCACATCTCGGATGCACCTCTCCACCCCCTCCGGGCCAAGATCCACCTTGACCCCGGCCGCCTCCATAACGTCGGCGCTCCCGCAGGCGCTGGTGATGGCCCGGTTTCCGTGCTTGGCGACCTTGAGGCCCGCGCCCGCAGTCACAAACGCGGCTATAGTGGAGACGTTTATGGTGTGCGACCCGTCGCCGCCGGTGCCGCAGGTGTCCACCAGATCGCCGTCCGACTGCACGCGCAACGCCTTCTCCCGCATCACCCTGGCCATGCCGGCTATCTCGTCCGGGGTCTCGCCCTTGAGTCTCAGTGCGGTGACGAAGGCCCCGAACTGGGCCGGGGTCGCCTCACCCGTCATTATCTCCTCCATCACCTGGACGGCCTCATCGGCGGACAGGCTCTGGCCGGATACAACGCTGCTTATCGCTTCCTGGATCATCTTTACCTCAAGAGCTGAGGAAGTTCCTCAGCAGGTCTTTCCCAACGACGGTCATAATGGACTCCGGGTGGAACTGTACGCCTTCGACCTGGTGCTCCTTGTGACGTACACCCATTATCAGGCCCTTGTCCGTCCAGGCGGTGACCTCCAGGTCCTCCGGGAGGTCCTCCCGGTAGATTGCCAGGGAGTGATAGCGGATGGCCTCGAAGGGATTGGGAAGGCCGCGGAAGAGGCCCTTGCCGTCGTGATGAATGAGGGAGGTCTTGCCGTGCATTATCTCACCCGCCCTGTCGACCGTGCCTCCGTAGGTGTACCCGATGCACTGGTGACCCAGGCATACGCCGAGGATGGGGACGCGGCCGGCGAAGTGACTCACAACGTCGTTGGAGATGCCCGCCTCCTTTGGAGTGCATGGGCCGGGCGAAATGACTATCTTCTCCGGGCGCATAAGCTCCACGTCCTCCAGGGTGGCCTGGTCGTTGCGCACAACCTCCACCGCCGCCCCAAGCTCGCTCAGGTACTGGTAGAGGTTGTACGTGAAGCTGTCGTAGTTGTCTATCAGCAGAATCATTAGTCCGCTCCGTGCCGTCGTGAGAACCCAGCGCTAATTGTACCCTTCAGCCTGTCTAAATGGAAGTCGGCTTGCCATGCAAGCCGACTTCGCCAAAAAGCCGTAGAATCCAGGAGGCTGGGCTAGTCGAACCGTATGCGCGGGTCCAGCCAGCCGTAGCTGAGGTCCACAAGCAGGTTGGTAATAACTATCCACATGGAGAAGAGGAGCACCAGGGACTGCACCACCGGGTAGTCCCTCTGGTTCATCCCTTCCACCAGCATGTTGCCTATCCCGTCCATTACGAAGATGCGCTCCATAATTACGGAGCCGCCTATGATGCCGGCAATGGAGAATCCGATTACGGTAATAACTGGGATAAAGGCGTTCTTCATAGCGTGCCGGTAGGTGACCACCGACCCGCTGAGCCCCTTGGCGTGGGCAGTCCGTATGTAGTCCTGCCGCAGCACCTCCAGCATGGTCGAGCGCATCATCCGCGCCTTGGTGACCATGGAGGAGTAGCCTACAATCAAAGCCGGCCAGAAGAACTGAGTCATGTTGCCTGTTGGATTCTCAAAGAACGGCACAAACCCGATCTGCGGGCTCCACTCAAATACGTACATACCAACGACTAGCAGCATGGTGGCGAGCCAGAAGTTGGGTATCGAGAGGCCGGACAGAGACCAGATCCTCAGCGTGTAGTCTATCCATGTGTCCTTGCGGAGGGCCATGAGGACACCCGCGGGAAGCCCCAGTATAGTAGACAAGCCAATGGAAAGAAGCGCCAGTTCTACAGTCACCGGCAGCTTCCTCAAGAAGTTCTCCCATATGCCCTCGTTGGAGAACATGGACTCCCCCCAGTCGCCCGTCACCCAACCGCCAATCCAGGTCAGGTACTGCACGTAGATGGGAGCGTTAAGCCCCACGTCCTCGCGGATCTTGGCCAGCTGCTCCTCAGTGACCAGGTCTTCCTCGCCGCCCGTCATCTCCAGCGCTATCATCATCGCCACGTCTCCCGGGGCGATGCGCAGGATGGCGAAGATCACAACGGACACAAGCAGGCCTGTAAGAGCCCCTTGTATCATACGGTTCACTATGTATCTGTGCATGATCGACCTCTCGCTCTAAGCTAGGACTCCACCCATCAATACCATTTGACAAATTTAGCCGTCTGGAACCGGCTGTGCCTGAAGCGAAGACACCATCCTCACTGTAATTGAACTCCAATTGTATTAGCGTTTCCTGTAGCCGTCAATATAGATTACAGCGGGTTTGCAAGTCTCTTGTACTTGTATGGCATCCTCCTTTCGCAGGGCTATACCCACTGCCCGCACACTATTCGCCTTTCGGCGGCGGCGTGGACGAAGACTCCTGCGCCGCCGCCAGACCTATAGCAGCTATACGGGAGACAGCCCCGCGTCCTCTAGTCGTACCGAATGCGGGGGTCCAGCCAGCCGTAGCTGAGGTCCACAAGAAGGTTAACGGCTACTATCCACATGGAGAAGAGCAGCACCAGGGACTGGACTACCGGGTAGTCCCTTTGGTTCATGCCTTCCACCAGCATGTTGCCTATCCCGTCCAGCACGAATATCCGCTCCATTATCACGGAGCCTCCAATGATGCCGGCTATGGAAAAACCGATAACCGTAATCACGGGTATGAAGGCGTTCTTCAGCGCATGCCGGTAGGTGACCACCGTCCCCCTGAGACCCTTGGCGTGGGCAGTTCGAATGTAGTCCTGGCGCAGCACCTCCAGCATGGTCGAGCGCATCATCCGCGCCTTGGTGACCATGGAGGAGAAGCCCACTATCAGGGCGGGCCAGAAGAACTGGCTCAGGTTGCCCGATGGATCGTCCAGGAACGGCACGAAGCCGATCTGCGGGCTCCACTCGAAAATGTACATCCCGACAACCAGCACCATGGTAGCAAGCCAGAAGTTGGGTATCGACAGGCCGGACAGGGACCAGATCCTCAGTGTGTAGTCTATCCAGGTATCCCGTTTGACGGCCATTATGATCCCGGCTGGAAGTCCCAGCGCTGTGGACAAGCCAGTGGCAATAAGCGCCAGCTCAAGTGTCACCGGCAGCTTCCTCCTGAAGTTCTCCCATATGCCCTCATTCGAGAACATGGATTCTCCCCAGTCGCCCGTCACCCAACCGCCAATCCAGGTCAGGTACTGCATGTGGATGGGAGCGTTAAGCCCCACGTCCTCGCGGATTTTCTCCAACTGCTCCTCAGTGACCAGGTCTTCCTCTCCACCCGTCATCTCCAGCGCAATCATCATCGCCACGTCCCCGGGGGCGATGCGCAGGATGGCGAAGATTAACACGGACACCAGTAAGCCCGTAAGGGCCCCTTGAATAAGGCGATTCGCTACGTATCTTTGCATGATCGACCTCCCGCTCTAAGCTGGTGCTCCACCCGTCTATACGTTTTGTCTGTATTCTACCGGCCTGGACCGGCTGTGCCGGAAGCGAGGAAACCATCCTCACTGTGATTGAGCAAAAGTCGTATTTGGTGTGCTTGCGAGTTTCTCGTAATTGAACATCAACCTCCATTCGCAGGCCGATACGCCTGTGCCCGGCTACGGGGAGCCGCCCTCCTCCAGAAATAGCCCGGTTGTCGGGTTCCAGTCCGCCCAGGCGAACCAGAAGGAGTAGTTTGCGGGCAGCTGCTCAAGCCGGGCGCCTTTGAGGGGGCCGTCAATGGCCTCCGCCGTTAGAAGCAGCCACCGGCTGTTCGTCTCCCGGTCCACCATGAGCAGGCCGCCGGCGCCGTCCTCCTCCAGGAGGCTGAAGGTCAGGGAGCGTCCGTCCACCTCGCGGACGAAGGCTGCCGCCGTGTCCGACTCCGGCTCGTAGGTGACAACCAGGTCCCGGCCTCCCACGGTATCGTTGACGACCGGGTGGTCCACCAGATCGTTGAAGGCGTAGGCCATCGACTTGTCGTTAACGACGAGGCCCAGCACAAAGTCCTTCTGATCCAGGCGGTCGTCTTCACGAACGCGTCCGTAGCCGGCCCACCCGCTGGCGTAGTATCCCAGGTAGGGGTCGTAGGTGAATCCCAGGGCGCCGGTGGGGTCATCGGTAGTGGGCATCTTCCACGCCAACACCTGCGAGTCGGGGTGAAGCTCCCTCCAGTGACCCCAGGTGGTCTGCATGGCGGGCAAGACCTCAAGCTGGGTGCCCTGGTACTCTCCCGTGATAGCTTCACCGGTGAAATGAGTCCACAAAGAATCGGTCTGGTGGTCGTACATAATCATTGCGCTCAGGGTAAGCTTGCCGGACACGCCGAAGGTGAGAACCTCCTCTCCGAACTGGCGAGCATACACTATGCCCGAGAAGCAGAGGGGTCACCACGTGATAACAACAGGCACACCTCCCACCACATCATTGACTGCCTCGTGATGGCTCAGGACGTCCAATGGGTAAGCTTTGCTCTCACCGTTCATGGACAATCCCAGCACCAGCTCCACGTCCTTGAATTCCGGCGGCACCGCTTCCGGGGCCACGAATTGGGGTTGCAGTATGGCCGGGATGGCGTCCCTCACCACCGCAGGCTGCATCCTTGCGATGAGCTCATCCCTGGTTACTTTGCCTGTTTCCGTAAGCGGGAATTGGGTGGGGGTGGGCACAAGCGTGGGCGTAGACCAGGGCGTACGAGTTGGTTCAGGAGTGGGCGTAGTCTGGGGAATGGAAGTGGGCGCAGGTGAGGACGTAGCCGCAGGCGCCGTGCTGCTGCATCCGGCGGCGAGCAAAGCCAGCCCCGAAGTCATCACCAGCGAAAGAACCAGTAGATGTGCTCTACGCATTGGCATACGGATATACCTCTCCCAAGGTCTTATGCACCAAATCATACGGGTAGTATGTTCCGAAATCCTTAAAGAAGTTACGAGTCTCTAACAAAAGTGGGCTGAAAGTTAAACTCGGTCGTGCTTCCCGTCTAGGAGGCGGCGTCCCGGACGAAGAGTCCGGTGGAAGGATGCCAATCATTCCAGGCAAACCAGAATGAGTAGTTGGAGGGCAGCTGCTCCAGCCGGGTCCCCTTGAGCGGGCCATCCACGGCCTCTCCAGTGAGAAGCAGCCACTCGCTGCCCGTCTCCCGGTCAACCATCACGGGGTCAGTGACTCCGGCGTCCTCTGAGATGCGGAACTCCAGAATTCGCCCGTCCACGTCGCGGCTGAACACGTTGCCGGTAGAGGAGTCGGCATCGAAAGCGATTACCACGTTCCTGTCCCCCACGGAGTCGTTGACCACAGGCTGTTCGCTCAGGTCGTCAAAGGCGTAGGCCTTGGCCTTGTCGCCGACTACCAGGCCCACCACCAAGTCCTTCGTGTCCAAGCGGTCATCTATGCGGGCCTCCCCAATGACACCGGGATCCGAGTTCGAGTAGTAAGACGTGTAGTTGTCCCAGGTGTACATGCCTCCCTTGTCCAGGGCCACGGTGTCCGGGTGCAGCTCCTTCCACTTGCCCCAGGTGGTGTGGGTGGATGGGACCAGTTCCAGCCTTGTTCCCAGGTAGTCTCCCTGTATGGCGTCCCCGGTGAAGTGGCTCCACAGGGAGTCCGTCTGGTGGTCGTACATCACCAGCGCGTTCATCACCAGCTTGCCGGACACTCCAAAGGTAAGGGTATCGTCACCGAACCGGCGGGCATAAACTATGCCCGAGAAGCAGAGGGGTCACCATGTGACCGCGACGGACTTGCCTCCCACCACGTCGTTGGCTATCTCGTGTCTGCTGAGCATGTTGACGGAGTACGCCCGGGAGTCCTCCTCGATGGACACCCCTATCACCAGCTCGTCGTCCTGCATCTGCTCATCGGCCTCGGCCACTGTGAGGAACTCCGGCTCCAGGATGGCCGGAATCGCGTCCTTGCGCAGCAGCGTCACGATCTCGAAGTCGCGAGACGCCGCTACGGAAGGGGTGTTGGTGGGCGCTGGCTGGGTAGCGGTAATATCCGGCGCGTCAACTGGAGTGGTGGCCGGCTGCGTGGCGGTCTCACGGCCCACCGCATCCGTTGGTGTGGCAGTAGGCGTCGACGTGGAGACGGGGTCGCCTCCGGAGCATCCGGCTATCACCGAGGCGACGACCACCAGGACCAGGAGCGCCAATACTATGCCCAGAGCAAAGTATAAAGTCGATTTGAGCAACTGTTACCTTCTTAATAAAGCCTTAATACTGCTCACGTAAAGATATACCATAATTCCAAGCGCAAGAGCGCCGCCAAGCTCACGATTCCGAACTACTTTATCATATCAGGTAAATGTTACGTTGAAGGCCATCTGCTACACTTTTTTTATGAAGGCATCTTATCTCTGGTTACTTATTATAGTGGCAAGCGCCTTGTTGGTAGCGGCCTGCACCGGGCCCGGCGCTATGCCCTCCGACACTCCCGCGCCGACCCCGTCGCCGCTGCCCACGCCCACGCCTGCGCCCACTGCCATCGCTTCTCCTATGCCAACGCCCAGCCCTACCCCGACGCCCATCCCAACTCTGGCGCCCACTCCGACCAGGGAGGCGAATGTCAACGTCGCTCCCTTCACACAGGTGGGCTGGCGTCTTCCACTGGTAGCGGCCGGCGCGCCCGGGCCCCGCAGCGATGCCGAGCTTTCCGTCGACGGTGACATGTACCTGAGCTGGGCGGTGATCAACAACAGCCCCAACAGCATAGACTATCCCTTCTTCATAGACGTGTACCTGGACGACATATTGGTCGAAAGGTGGACGACCAACGATCTGGGGGCCAATCAGTACATCAACCTGACAGACTGGGATGAGCTTCCGTCGCGTCTGAGGCTCCGGCCCGGCTCGCATACTCTGAAGCTGGTTGCAGACTCCACTGACCTGGTCCCTGAGACGGACGAGTCGGACAATGTATACGAGTTGGAGTATACGTGGCTGCCATCCGAGTCCGCAGTTGCAACGCCAACCCTGACGCCCGTCAAGCTTCCGGACCTGGCTCCCTCAACACCTGATGGCTGGGGAGGCTCGCTCATAGCCACGTCTTACGCAGGTAACAGGGTGGACGGCCCCCTGTCGGTGGACGTGCCAACCTACATACGGTACGGCTTCCAGAACCTTGGCCTTGCCAGCATCCCGGAGCATGTCACGGTCTATCTGTACTTTGATGACATACTTGTCTCTGTGCAGGAGGGAGACGGGCTGCTGTCGGAGGAGTCCACTGGCAGTTCGGAATGGGGTGAACTGCTGAACATGACCAGGGTGACGCCGGGGTTACACACCATCAGGGTGGAGATAGACGTTACGGACGCGGTGGTCGAGTCCAACGAGCGCAACAATACCATAGAGAAGCAGTTCACCTGGGGCACAGGTCCGGTGACGCCCTGGCAGGCCCCCGAGCCCACGCCCGCTCCCATTCCGCCCGCATCCCTGACGCTGCCCAACCTAACTCCCGGATGGAGGTTGGACTGGGATGCGCCCATCAGCATATCCCATCAACAGGGAACATTCCTGGACGGTCCTCTAAATGTCAGCGGCACACCTTACGTCGACGTAGCGGTGCACAATCACAGCACCATTGAGGCCACGGCGCCCTTTACCGTAGACCTGTACTTCGACGGAGAGTTGGTCAATACCATTGGTTTTGACGGAAGTATGACTCCCAACCGGCTTCTGGGGGCCGAAGACTGGGCGGGTCTCGCCAACCGGGTGACTATCACGGAGGGGTCTCACACTCTGAGGATGGTGATAGACCCGGAGAACGCGGTCCGGGAATCCAACGAAAACGACAACGTCTTTGAGAAGACCTTTGTGTGGAGCAGGGGCGAGGTTGGCGAGCCTGTCCCAGTAGTCTACAGCGAAGACGACATCCTGGGGAAGCTGTCGACCCTGCCGCTGCTTCTTGAGATACGGGAGCCGTCGCTCAGCCAGGGCGGCTTCGACTACTCCCAGGAGGTGCTGGACATTGCCGACGCAGGTTACTACCTGCTGACCGGCAAGAGTATTCAGGACGAGAGGCTGGTCATAGAGTTTCTTACAAGGGCGGAGTTCCGAGACTGGATAGACGACTATTTTGACGAAAGGTTCGTACTCAGCCCGGAGTCGGAGCACCCCGTCCTGATGGAGCGGCGAGAGAGGATTAAGGCAACGGCAGTGGGTATAACAGCCCCGCGGTTTGGGAAGACTACGGTAGCCATAGACGCTGAGCGGGGGCTGGCCGACGTAATCCAGTCGCTGGCCCATGAGTTGGGCCACGTTCACCAGAGACACGCCTATCCCGACCCCAGTGAGAGCGACGCCTCCAGGCACACACTGAGCAGCATTCGGGAGGCCCAGGCCCAGCAGTTTGAGAGGGCTTTCTGGCTTAAGCTGGAGGAACTCACAAGCGCCAAAATCCTGTCCTACCCGGACTACGAGGGATTCCACGTTTTTATCAGCCGGCGTCTGGCATCCTGGCGCACCGGCCTCAGCCTGGACGAGCACTTCCTGGGCTACCTTCTCCAGTGGCTGGTAGTGCTGGAGGACCCCAATCTGGCGGACTTGAGAGAGGAGCTCACAGTGCGTGGACAGCTTGGCGCTGAGGCTTCCCTGAAGCTGTTCGAGTACCTGGTGAGGCTGCCGACCGATACGGCGGAGGAGTACGTGGCCTCTCTACTGGAAACACTGAACGCCAACATCGGGACCATTTCGGCGATAGCCTCAGACCGGCTGGACCCCGGCCTGCATCCTGATGAGGAGGGGTCGCCCGACCTGAGAGAGACGGGGCTGCTTTCTCCATAGTGGGTTGATTAGCAGTCGGCGGAAGTATTACAATTTAGGGGATGGCCTGCATTGCCGAGTGGTGTAATGGTAGCACGCCTGACTCTGGATCAGGTAATCCCGGTTCGAATCCAGGCTCGGCAGCCATATAACAAGGGGCAAGTCAGGTAAGGAACGCAGCATACTGCGGCAAAGCCCCCTACACGTAGGGGGTTATTTTGTGGCGCGAACCTTGATAATTCCTTCACAATTCAGGTTTAAGCTTCATGTTTGAATTCGGAACGGAGTAGAGAATGAGATTCATCACCGGAACGGCAATCAGCAAAAGGTCGGTCACCCTTTTGGGGATTTTCATCCTGCTTATAGCGGGTGTTACGGCCTACAACTCCCTCCGGGTAGATCTGTTCCCGGACATCGAGTTTCCGCTGGTAACGGTAACCACCTCATACCCTTCGGCAAATCCGGATGCGGTCGTCCGGGATGTCACGGCGCCCATAGAGTCGGCCATCTCCGGGATGGAGGGACTGGAGACCATACAGTCAACCAGCTTTGAGGGCAACTCCATTGTCCTGGCTACCTTCAAGTTCGGAACGGACATGGCCGGCGCCGAGAGCGACATCGAAGCCTCTATGTCCGGCCTTCGGTTTCCGACCGGTGTTGACCAGCCTAACATAGGCCGGTTCAGGCCGGACCAGATCCCCATTGTCCAGTTCAGCGCCATCTCGGACAGGGATGCAGCCGACACCAGGCGTATAGTCCAGTCTCAGATACTCCCAGCGCTCTCGGAAGTGGACGGCATTCTCCAGGTCCAGGTCACCGGCGAGGTAGAGCGGCGCGTCAATATAGCGGTGGATCCGGAGAGACTGCGCGCCAACGACGTTTCGCTCTTCCAGGTCTCTTCGGCCCTTACGGAGAATAACCTGAGCATGCCCGCCGGCCTCATCTTCGAGAGTGGGCAGGCAGTGCCGGCCAAGACCACTCACGCCTTCGGTTCCGTAGAGGAGATAGCCGACCTGATAGTTGGCGCCTCCGAGACCGGCCCTGTGCGCCTTAGGGACGTGGCGGACGTGCAACTGGGCTCCGGGATGTCAAGGTCCATTTCTCGCACAAACGGCAAGCCCAGCATCAGCGTATCAATCCTCAAAGAGGCGGATGCCAACACCGTTGAGGTGTCGAACGGTGTGCGAGAGGCGCTGGACAGCCTCACCGGACTGCCGCCGGATGTTGAGGTGATTGTGGTTTCCGATCAGGGTCCCGACATCCAGTCCCAGATTGACAAGCTGAGCCGGGAGGGGATATTCGGATTCCTGTTTGCCGTGACCGTGGTGTTTGCTTTCATGTTCACCATCCGGCCGACCTTTATCCGGGGGATGTTCAACACCGTTCGTCCGACCATAGTTATAGGGCTGTCCATACCTCTGAGCGTCTTCACCGGCGTGCTTCTCCTGGCCTGGCAGGACATGACCCTCAACTTCATGACGCTGGGAGGATTGGCCATATCCGTAGGGCGGGTGGTGGACGACTCCATAGTTGTACTGGAGAACGTACACCGCCACATCCAGGCCGGTCGGGACCGGTGGCGCGCTGCGCTGGACGCTACGACGGAGGTGGGGCCGGCCATTTTCGCATCCACACTGACGACAGTGGTGGTGTTTGTGCCATTGGGCTTCATACAAGGCTTGGTCGGGTCGTTCTTCCTGCCCTTTGCGCTCACCGTCTCCTTCGCGCTGGTGGCGTCGCTGCTGGTGGCGCTGACGGCCGTGCCGGTGCTGGGCGCATACCTCCTGAGGCCCGGCGATCTTCCTGAGGGCGCCCTCGAAGAGGGAGAAGAGGTGCTGGGTCAGGAGACGAGGTTGCAGCGCGGATACACGCACGTCCTCAGGTGGGCGCTTGTCCACAAGGCTATCACTCTCGCCGCCGTCTTCCTGATAACTGTCGGCAGCCTGGGGCTTTTGGCCTTCATTCCAATAACCTTCTTCCCGACAGGCGGGGAGCGGTTCCTCCAGATAGAGGTTTCCTTGCCTCCGGGCACACCACTGGAGCGGACGCTTGAGGAGGTGGAGGAGATAGAGGGTAGGATAAACGACATTTCTGAGCTGTACATCTCCACCATAGGCGCGACAGACCTGCAATTTGGAGGCAGTCCCGGGGGATTCAACCAGGCAAGCCTCCTGGTCAACGTCCCTGCCGGCGCGCCCGAAGACATTGCCAACACTCTCAGGGAGGACCTGGCCAAACCGGGAAGGCTGGTCGGGATAACCGAAATCACCCAAGGGCCCCCTTCAAGCGGCGTTGATATCAGCGTCACGGGCCCCAACTACGACGACATTACCCTGGCGTCGCAGCAGCTGATAGAGTCTCTGTCTTCCATCGATGGGGTGGTGAATCTTGAGAGCAACGTGGCCCAGGCAAGGGACGAGGTGTCCTTCCAGGTTGACCCCTCCAAGGCGGGCGCAATAGGCTTGACCACCCGCCAGGTCGGAATACAGCTGAGCCAGTATCTGACGGGACGGACTGTCAGCAGCATTGTCATCGACGGAGAGAGCGCAGACGTAGTGCTGGCAGGGAACCCTCAGTCGGCAAGCGGGATAGAGGCGGTTAAGAAACTGACCATAACGGGGCCCGGCGGCACGGCTTCCCTGGACGAATTGGCGGAAGTTGTGGTCAAAAAGGGGCCTGTCACCATCAGCCGCACCGACGGCGTCCGGTCGGCCACCATATCGGGGGACATAGCTTCAACTGATACCCAGGCCATAGGCCGCGTGGTGGACCAGAGGATTGCGGCTCTGGCGCTGCCCCCGGGAGTGAGCGTTACCAGCGGAGGCATTTTCGCCGACATAGCTGAGGGGTTCCAGGCCATCTTCGTCTCTATGGCGGTGGGCATTGTACTCGTCTACCTGGTGATGGTGGCCAGTCTCGGCTCCCTCCGGAATCCACTGGTCATTATAACCAGCCTGCCGTTGGCCCTCATAGGCGCGCTCGCTGCGCTTGCGATAACGGACCGCTCCCTGAGTCTTGCGGCGATGATGGGCATCCTGCTGCTGATTGGCATAGTGGTGACCAACGCCATAGTGCTCATAGCGTTCGTCGAACAGTTGCGGCAGGGCGGCAGGTCGGTGTTCGACGCGCTGATTATCGGCGGCCGCGTCCGCCTGCGCCCCATACTGATGACTGCTCTTACAACCAGCTTTGCGCTACTTCCCCTGGCAGCCGTAAGCGATGCCGAAGGCGGGATCATCAGCGCAGAACTGGCGACCGTGGTGATTGGGGGTCTTGTGAGCTCCACCGTCCTGACACTGATTGTAGTGCCAATCGTTTACTCCATCTTCAACGAGAGCATTCCGCGGTGGCTCAGGCGTATTGCCAGGGTAACACAGACTGAGACAACGACTTCTTGACACACGGGCGCGGCTTTCACACATTTCAGACTCGCACGTTCAACGTATTGCTATGAACCAAAGTCTGCGTTCTTCTGTTTTCGCAATATGGACGTCCCAACAGCCATTATGGAAACCCGCTTGCAGACGGGAGCAGGAGCATCTGATTTATCCTTTGGATACAGAAATGCTTGACAGATACCGCTTTACGTGATAAATTCGCCGTTAATTTCGTGGATGTCCACGAGAGGCAAAGTAGGCCCGCTAGCTCAAATGGTAGAGCAGCTGACTCTTAATCAGCGGGTTACAGGTTCGAGTCCTGTGCGGGTCAGAGTTTGATAGGCGGGGAAGTGTCGGAATTGGCAGACGAGCATGACTTAGGATCATGTGCCTAAGGGCGTAGGAGTTCGAGTCTCCTCTTCCCCAGGAGCAAGGGATGGGACTCCTACTCAGGAGATACAGAGGGTAGATTGAGGAATCACACTGCTCAGTTTACTGTGAAACAGGGCAAATCCGGTTCGCGGTAAACCAGGAGGAAATAGTGGCCACACTGCTGGAGGTAAAGGACCTATCAACGTACTTCTTCACTCCTGAAGGAGTGGTTAAGGCAGTAGACGGTATCAGCTATGATCTGCAAGAGGGAGAGACTCTGGGTCTGGTGGGGGAGAGCGGATGCGGGAAGAGCGTAAGCGCCCTTTCCATTATGCGGCTCATTCAGAGACCCGGCAGGACCGTGGGAGGCGAGGTCACATTCAACGGTCAGGACCTGCTGGCCCTGGATGACTCTGAAATGAGGCGTATCCGCGGTAAGGATATGGCCATGATCTTCCAGGAGCCCATGACATCGCTGAACCCGGTTCTCACCATCGGCAAGCAGCTTACTGAGGCTCTTATGCTTCATTTGGGCATGGATCAGAACGCTGCAAATGACCGGGCCGGCGAGCTTCTTGAGATGGTTGGTATCCCCGAGGGCGCAGGGCGCTTGGGGGACTACCCCCACCAGTTCAGCGGCGGTATGCGCCAGAGGGTTATGATTGCCATGGCCCTTAGCTGCGACCCCAAGATGCTCATAGCAGACGAGCCTACCACAGCCTTGGACGTGACCATTCAGGCCCAGATCCTGGAGTTGGTCAAGAAGCTGGGTGAGGAGACGGGGACCGCAGTGCTTATCATCACCCACAACCTGGGAGTGGTGGCCCGATACGCCGACCGGGTGAACGTGATGTATGCCGGCAAGATCATTGAGAGGGGCACCGCCCGGGAGATATACACCAACCCGCGGCATCCTTATACCATTGGGCTGCTCAACTCGGTGCCGCGTCTGGACGAGCCTCGCAAAGAGCAGTTGGCTCCGATTGAGGGGTCTCCCCCGGACCTTATCGGGCTGCCGATTGGATGCGCCTTCAGACCTCGATGCAAGTACGCCATCGACAGATGCGCCGTAGAGTATCCTCCGCTGTTAGAGGTGGCCGAAGGGCACACTGCGGCTTGCTGGGTGTCAGACCAGTTGGGTAGGCAGGAGGTAAGGTAATGGAACAGGCCGAGATTCTTCTAGACGTTAAGAACCTGGTCAAATACTTCCCCGTATCCAGGGGAATCGTATTCCAGAAGCACGTTGCCGACGTTAAGGCGGTAGACGATATCAGCTTCTTCATCCGCAAGGGCGAGACCTTGGGTATGGTGGGAGAGAGCGGCTGCGGCAAGACCACCGCCGCCCGCACGATTTTGCACCTGGGTCAGGTGTACCAGCCCACGTCCGGTCAGGTCTTCTTCGAAGGGATGAACCTGTCCACGCTGAAAGGCAAGGAGTTGCGGCAGTCCCGGCGTAAGATGCAGATGATATTCCAGGACCCATACGGGTCCCTGAACCCACGGATGAACGCCGGCAATATCGTCGGCGAGCCGCTGGTGGTGCACAAGATCACACGGAGCCGCAACGAGTACAGGGACCAGGTCGCGGAGCTTCTCAACGTTGTGGGTCTGAACCCGCACATGGCAGCCAGGTTCCCCCACGAGTTCAGCGGAGGCCAGAGGCAGCGCATCGGTGTCGCCCGGGCCTTGGCCGTGAGGCCCAGCTTCATCGCTTGCGACGAACCCGTGTCGGCCTTGGACGTGTCCATTCAGGCCCAGCTGATAAACCTGCTGGAGGAGCTTCAGCAGGAGTTCGACCTGACGTACCTCTTCGTGGCCCACGATCTTTCTGTTGTGCGGCACATCAGCGACCGGATCGTCGTTATGTACCTGGGCAAGATCGCGGAGATCGCCGACCGGAATGAGCTCTACGAGAACCCGTTGCACCCCTACACCAAGGCGCTGCTGTCCGCCGTGCCCATCCCTGACCCCATCGTGGAAGCACAGCGAGAGCGGATCGTTCTTACGGGAGACGTGCCAAGCCCACTGCGGCCACCGCCCGGGTGCGTGTTCCATCCCAGGTGCCCGATTGCCATAGATGACTGCGCTGGCGTTAATGCGCCGGGCTTCACCAACGAGCGCGGAGTGCCAGAGTTGCGAGAGGTGTCACCGGAGCACTGGGTCTCCTGCATACGAGTCTAAGCTCACAGCTATAGAGACACAGAAAGCAGAGCGGGCGATAATTCGCCCGCTCTGCTATTTTCCTGCATTCTATCCGAGGCATACGCTGCCACATCCACCCCACTTGGATTCCCGCTCGTAGGGAGACCTTTGAATAACCCTAAATCCCTTCCCCCGCTTGCGGGGGAAGGTCAGAGCCTGCCCCGTAATTGATACGGGGATGGGAGCAAACAAGCGGTGTGTCCACACACGATTCACCCCCATCTCAATCTTCCCCCTCAAGGGGGAAGAGGCTCTGCGTCCCGACAAATGAGTTACGCAAAGGTCTCCTCGTAGGCGGGAATGACGGACAAGAGAGTCATGCCCTAATCAACGCACTGCAATACGCCCTGGCAACACTGCCTTGAGGGTATACCTTCCCTATGCTACTATGACCTTAAATATGGACGCCAACCGAATTCGCAATTTCTGTATCATTGCCCACATAGACCACGGCAAGTCCACTCTGGCAGACCGTATCCTGGAGCTAACGGGAACCGTCAGTTCTCGTGACATGACGGAGCAGTTCATGGACCAGATGGACCTGGAGCGTGAGCGCGGAATCACCATAAAGGGCAAAGCGGTGAGGATGACCTACGCCAACGGGGATGGCGACTACCAGCTCAACCTCATCGACACGCCCGGTCACGTGGACTTCAGCTACGAGGTGTCCCGGGCCTTGGCCGCCTGCGAAGGCGCGCTTCTGGTTGTGGACGCCACTCAGGGCATCCAGGCCCAGACCCTCGCCAACGTGTACCTGGCGCTGGAGCATGACCTGACCATAATTCCGGTTGTGAACAAGATCGACCTGCCGGTGGCCCGGCCCTACGGTGTGTCCGAAGAGCTTCAGCAGACATTCGGGTTTATGGAAGACGAGGTGCTATTCGTCTCCGCAAAGGACGGCAGGGGCGTCGGTGAGCTACTGGAGACTATCGTCAAGCGCGTGTCTCCCCCACAGGGCGATGCCGAACCTCTGAGGGCCCTGATCTTCGACTCCGCATACGACCCGTACAAGGGCGTCGTAGCCTACGTGCGCCTGTTCGGAGGCTCCATCAGCAAGGGCGCCGAGGTTCGTATGATGTCTACCGGGTCCGTTTGTGACGTGCTGGAGGTCGGCGTATTCCACCCGCAGCTGACCCAGGTCGAGAGCCTTCACGCCGGAGAGGTGGGCTACATAGCCACCGGACTGAAGAACGTCCGCGAGTGCCGGGTTGGAGACACCATTACCATGACCAGGAAGCCCGCCACCGAGCCTATGCCGGGCTATCAGGCGCTGAAGCCGATGGTCTTCGCCGGCCTCTATCCGGCGGAGGGTGAGGACTACCTGGCGCTGCGGGTTGCCCTGGAGAAGCTGCAACTGAGCGACGCTGCCCTGAGGTACGAGCCTGAGGCCAGCGCAGCCCTGGGTTTCGGGTTCCGGTGCGGATTCCTGGGGCTGCTTCACATGGAGATTGTCCAGGAGCGGCTGGAGAGGGAGTACGGCCTTAACCTGCTGATCACAGCGCCCGGCGTAGGTTACCAAGCGGTGCTGGACGATGGGACCGTGTTGGAGGTGGAGAGTCCGGCAAAGCTTCCGCCGGCCCAGAGAATCGTCGAGATGAGGGAACCCATACTTTCTCTCAGCATCGTAACTCCGGCAAGGCACATAGGCACTGTGATGGAACTGGTAACGTCGCGGCGCGGGGAGTTCAAGCGTATGGAGTACCTCCAGGGCGCGGCTTCCCAGGGGGACCAGACCGACCAGTCCTCGGAGGCCCGGGCGCTCCTTGAGTACCAGGCGCCTCTGTCCGAGGTGCTGATGGACTTCTACGATCACCTCAAGTCGCGCACCCAGGGGTACGCCTCAATGGACTACTCCTTCGACAGCTACAGAGCTGCGCCCCTGGTGAAGCTGGACCTGCTCGTGAACAACCAGCCCGTAGACGCTCTGTCCCTCATAACGCACAGGGACAAGGCCTACTACCAGGGGAAGTCCCTGGTGGAGAAGCTGAAGACGCTGATACCTCGCCAGCTTTTCGAGGTGCCCCTCCAGGCTGCCATCGGGAACCGCATTGTCGCCCGGGAGACCATAAGCGCGCTGCGGAAGAACGTGCTGGCCAAGTGTTACGGCGGCGACGTGAGTCGCAAGAGGAAGCTGCTGGAGAAGCAGGCTGAGGGCAAGAAGCGAATGAAGCGCGTGGGCAACGTGGACATACCCCAGGAAGCGTTCCTGGCCCTGCTCAAGATTGAGCGGTAGGGCAGACCGGATACCCTGCAAACCGGGATCCCATAGGCGAGATGCCTACATTCCGGTGAGCACCTCTACATCGTAGTCTGCCAGAATGGCTTCCTCGCGGCACCCCTGGATGAACTGGACCACCTTGGAGATCATCTCGTTGGCGTGGCGGTTGTCGTTGCTGACGCAGGTTATGCCCAGGGTGGCCGACTTCCAGTTGTCGGTGTTGTCGACCTCTGCGATAGCGACGTTGAACCGGCTGCGCACCCGGTCGACAATGGAGCGGACCACCTTTCGCCTGTCCTTCAGGGAGTGGCTGGCGGGCAGGTCCAACTCTATGCGGCAGACTCCGATATTCATGTCAGTGAGGGTTGCTGAAGACAGCCTTTTGGACTGGTCTTACTTTGAGAATAGCATCTCCCTACCAGGAGCGCAGCCGGAGGGGAGGGGTGAGCCGACAATCCCATGTCCCGCTCATGGTGAGCCTGTCGAACCATATGAGCGTTGAAGACAGCTGCGTGACTGCAGAGCGATTCCTCAGTCGTCCTCCAAGGCGCTTGCCCATGCTAACGACGTCATCCGCTCCATCTGCCGACCCCAACATCCATTCACACTGGTATACTCTGAAGCGCGCGGATATGCGCCGAGCTTATGAGCATGATGTCTGAATTCGAACCGACGCGCCAACATATAGCCGGCTACGGAGGCTCCTGACGACATGCCCACCCTCTACGTGGTAGCAACTCCCATAGGCAACCTGGAGGACATGACCCTCAGGGGCCTGCGCGTCCTGAAGGAGGTGAGCCTCATCGCCGCCGAGGACACCCGCACCACGCGGAAGCTCCTCTCCCACTACGATATTCATACGCCCCTAACCAGCTACTACGACCACAACAAGAACCAGAAGCTGCCGCAGGTCCTACAGGCGCTGGAGCAGGGAGACGTGGCCCTGGTCTCGGACGCCGGAACGCCCGGCATAAGCGACCCCGGCCTTGAGCTGGTGAGGGCGGCCGCAGCCGCCGGGTTCCCCGTTGTACCCGTGCCGGGGCCCTCTTCTGTGGTGACAGCCCTGGCGGTATCCGGCATCCCCGCCGACCGATTCCTGTTCCTGGGTTTCCTGCCCCGCAGCAAAGGCGATAGGCAGGCGCTGCTGCGGTCGGTGGCGGCCATGCCCTTCACACTGGTCATCTTCGAAGCGCCGCACCGCTTGCAGCGCTCTCTGGATGACGTAAGGGAGGTCCTGGGAGACCGACCCCTGGCCGTGCTCAGGGAGGCAACAAAGCTGCATGAAGAGGTCTTCCGCGGCTCCGTATCAGAGGCCGTGGAGCACTTCGACCGACCCAGGGGTGAGTTCACCCTGGTTGTGGAGTGGGAGCCTCAAGATGACACGCCATCCGTTGCAGATGCGGAGGATATGCTTAGCTCTATGCTGGCGGAGGGAATGTCCGGCAGAGAGGCGAGGGACCTGGTTGCAGAGCAGACGGGGGTTACACGGAGGGAGCTGTACCGGATGTGGCTGCGCTTGAAGCAGGACTCAGGATGAGGCAACCGTCGTCATTCCCGCCCACGAGCGGGAATCCAGATTCCTGCTTTCGGAGACCCTTGCACAACCTTTGGAGTCAGCCCCAAATAGACGCGCCAACTGTCATTCTGAACGGAGCGCAGTGAAGTGAAGAATCCAAAGCCTCTGCTCACAAAGCTGCGATGTCTTCAATGAAACCCTTTTGATTCTTCGCTGCGCTCAGAATGACATTCATCGGAGTTGCCGCGCGGGTTACGCAAAGGTCTCCTTCCGCAGGAATGACGGAGCGGGAACCGCTCTCCCTTAGGTCAGCTCCGGCAGCCTGGCAATCACGTCGTAGAAGTCGTTGAAGGGGAAGAAGGGGATGCCTTCGGTCTCGCAGTAGGAGCGGAGCCTCCGGCAGGCGAAGACGTAATCGGCCTTGGCGGCCACGCAGGTGTCGGAGAAGCCGTCGCCAACAAGCGCCACCCTGTAGCCCATGTCAGCGTATTTAAGCGCATGGAAGCATTTGCAAGCGCCTACTGAATCGCAGATGACCGGGCAGTCGTTGTACTCCATCTTCACCCTGTCGCCCGCGCTGAAGTTGGCGCGGCTGCTGAACACGGTCACGTCGGAGAGGCCGCCGGCTGCCAGGACGGAGCGTATGTAGAAGCCCAGCCCGCTGGAGGCCACGTTGAGGGGTATGCCGTCCTCCTTGCAGCGCCTGACCAGCTCCTCGAAGCCGGGCCTAATGACTGCCTCCTCGCTGACGAAGCGGGACATCTCCTCCTCGCGGTCGCTGGGCAGGCAGCCGAACTCGCCGGCAAGGCACTCACGGCCGACGATGAGGCCCGCCTCCCGCATTTTCTCGAATCGTTTCCAGTCCTCCAGGGCGAACGCCTCCAGCAGTGCAACACCCATGTCACGTTCAGTCACCGTGCCGTCAAAGTCGATCAACAGGGCAAGCTTTGTGCTGCTGGTGGGATTCGTCATTGGATCAGTCAAGCAGGCTCAGCGCTGTTCCGGGCGGAACGCGCCCCGTATTGCGTCATCCGGGAAGAGGCTTGGAACCACGCCGTCGACGGCGTAGTTGTACAGGGCCGCCTTGTAGATGCCGTCCAGCGTTGCGAACACCAGCGCAACTCCCGCTATCAGCACGACACCAATGACAATCGCTATGAAGGCGCCGAAGCCGCCAAGGGGCGAAAGCACGAAGAATAGCAGGGCCGTGATACCGGCCGCGACCAGGAACGCTAGGAAAGCCGCAATCCCCAGGCCAAAGTTGGCCACTATCTGCTCGCCCCACGTGCGGCGCAGCATTGAGAGGGACGTCTTGAAGGCGTCGCCGAAGGAGCGGCGCTCAATGACGATCAGCGGTACTACGAAGAAGGTGATGAGCGTCCACGCAGCGCCCAGCATGGAAATGATGAAATGGCTGATCATTCCCATCATGCCGCCACGCTGCCGCGCCTGGCTGGACAGTATGTTCAGTATCAGACCCACGGTTGCGGCCACAACCGCCCACACGAAGATCGTCGCTATGGACTGTGACGCGCCGCTCAGGCCGGAGCGTATATTCGGGTCGCCGCCGGCCAGCCGCTCGTGGGCGGCGAACACCAGCGCGCTGTTGAAGAAGATGATGACGAAATAGGAGAAGACGTAGAACGCGAAGGCTAAGACAAGGTCGCCGCCGCCAACTGCGCCGGCATTGATCCGGTCCAGCGCGCCTATCCCAATTCCCACACCTGCGAAGGTCAGCATCACAAGGACCACGCCGATTGAGGAGAACAGGGGAAACAGGATGAGCTCCTTATCGACTGCAAGAACGTGGAGACAGAGTTTAACCAGCCTGAAGCTCCTGCCAATAGTCGCAAACATATATACTTCTCCTCACGGGCCGGCGCGTGGACGCCGGTGGTTATGTACCTCAATATACTAAGTATCATACCCTGCGCGCTTTCAAGTCAAGGTTTTGAGGGAGGAGCGGCGCATTTGTCATGCCTGTGCAGTCTGCCCCTCAGCAACGACCGCGCCGCTTTGTCATTCTGAACCCTTCGGCTATGCTCAGGGTAAACTACGTGAAGAATCCAGAGCGTCCGATAATCCGGCGCTCGTGTCAACACACAGGGCCGCAGAGGTGCATCGTCTGGGATTCTTCGTCGCTGCACTCCTCAGAATGACAGACGCCGCGGTCCTTACGTCATGCCCGCGTAGGCGGGCATCCAAGGGTGGGGTGGTGGCCCCACTCGAATGGTTCGACAGGCTCACCACGAGCGAGCCATTCGTCATTCCCGTGAAAACGGGAATCCAGGGGAGGGGCGGGGAGTGGGCTCCCGTCTGCACGGGAGCGACGGTTGTCATGCCTGTGCAGTCTGCCCCGCAGCAACGACCGCGCCGCATTGTCATTCTGAACCCTTCGGCTACGCCCAGGGTAAACTACGTGAAGAATCCAGAGCGTCCGACAACCCGGATTCGGGTCAACACACAGGGCCGCAGCGGTGCATCGTCTGGGATTCTTCGTCGCTGTACTCCTCAGAATGACAGCCGCCGTGGGCCTTCCGTCATGCCCGTGCAGGCAGGCTCTCGGTCACCGGCAAGCCTGGCACTCCCTATCTGCTCCGCAGCGCCGCCAGGAACTCCGCCTGTGTCTTTGTCCCCTTCACGGAGTTGCACGCGTTGCAAAGCAGCTGCAGGTTGTCTACGTGGTCTGTGCCTCCCCTCGCCCTCGGAACTATGTGGTCGATGGTGAAGTTGCGGAACGGGAACAGGACCTCGCACCCCGCGCAGATGCCCTCCTGCATTCCAAAGAGGGTGTGCTTGTGGGTCTGGTAGGGAGGCAGCAGACCCATGTCTGTCCGCTTTGGCGTATCGTCGCGGTAGACGGCCTGCAGGCTGTCAAACCCCAGTTCCTTTGCCATACGACGCTGCACCAGCGTCTTGGCCACCGGAGACAGGTCAATCCCTACCCACTGCCGTCCCAGCTTCTCGGCGGCTATGAGGGCCGTGGCGCAGCCGCAGAAGGGGTCCAGCACAACATCACCTTCATTGGAGGAGGCCTGGATGATGCGCTCCAGAAGCGCAATGGGTTTCTGGGTGGGGTAACCCACGCGCTCTGCCGAGCGCGCCTGAATGGGTTTAATATCGTCCCAGATGGTGTCGACGGGGTTGCCGGACATCTCATCCAGATACCTCTTGAGCCTCGGTACCGCTCCGGGACGTTGCTGGACTACCAATCCCTGCTCATAGGATGCCTGCATCCGCTCGCGGGTCCAGCGCCACACCCGGGTCACTCCAAGGAACTCGTAGGTAAGGTTGGGGCGGTCGTGGTTCGGGTTCACCAAGTTATCAAGCGTGTAGCGCCTTCCAGTCTCCGGCTCAACGTGACGGTAGAACTTGTCCACATAGGACTGGTCGTGCGGCCGGAACGGACGATTCCAGGTGAACTGGTCCGCTTTGCTGTAGTACAGGAGAAGGTCGGCGTTGTTCGGATAGCCCTTGAAGGCCAGGCCCTTGGCGTTGGTGCGCTTCCAGGTGATCTCGCTGTGGAAGTTGGCTGGCCCAAACACGCTGTCCATTGTCAGCTTCAGGTAGTGGCTGGCCGTGGGGTCGCAGTGCAGGTAGATAGAGCCTGTTGGCTTCAGAACCCGCCTCATCTCCAGCAGCCGGACGGCCATCATAATCAGGTAGGACTTCATGCCCTTGCCGTGAGCAACGCCCGCGGCGTCGATGATTCCGTACAGCCCCGGGTTCTCCTCGGCTATCAGCCCGTGCCAGGCAAGGTCGACGTCGTTCAGAGTCCAGGTGTCCTTGAAGGCCGCGCCGGCCGCCTCGGATCCGATGGGCGAGGAGTAATCCCGGTTGGAGTTGAAGGGCGGGTCCAGGTAGATGAGGTCCACCGACTCAGAGTTGAGGCCGCGCATGATGTCCAGGTTGTCGCCCGTCCACAGCGTGCGGTTTTTGAAGTTTGCTTCCGTCATTTGCTTCCCTTCGATAGGATAGTGCTACAATCTTACCACTGGCAATAAGGGTGTGCGTTAGCAAATGCCCCGCTCGAATGGTTCGACAGGCTCACCACGAGCGGGCCTTTCGTTACGACGACCAACTGTCCGCCAGAGGGGTAGGAATATCTTGAGAATGGTAAGAACATAGGAGCGTAACACGCCTGGATGTCCTTGACATCTGTTGCCTGTGGTGCTAGGCTCAACACATACTAGAGATGAGAGTGGTCATGGGTAACGAGAAAGAATTGACAGTGACAATTAGCATTGGTTTTCATCGACTTGATGAAGGAAAATGGAGGGCCACTGTAGAGGGCCTTCCTATCTTCATGTATGACGCCGATATGGTTGAAGCTCGCAATAAGGCTGTCCATGCATTTCATTCCGTTCTGGCTTACGTGCGAGACAGGGATGGTTCTGTACTTGGCTACTTGGAGGCCAACAACATTCCTTACATTACAAAGGGTGATGTTGCTGGAGAAGTAGTCGTGTCTGAAGAATCTTCCAGTCAGACACTCAAAGTGCCGACTTATGCGTGAACCTGTCACGAAAGAACAGATAGTAGAGGCTTTGGTGCGGGCGGGTTATAGCGAGGTCGAAGGGTCAAGTGAACCGACACAGTACGCTAGTAGAGTAAATCCGCAAATCGTGGTGCCTATTACACTGGGAAGGTACAGACCTAAATGACTTGTGGGAGATGCTCATTGGCGCAGGCATAATTCACGAAAATTAAGCTGTACTAACCCTCTCTATTCTATGAAATCCCCAGCGACTGGCCCTCAAGCCAGTCCTTCTTTTTATGGTCGGGAATCCAAATTGAGACACTAACACATCCCCCACTATTGACCCAGGCCTTTTGGAGGGAATACAATGCAGGCACGTCTAACCCTAAGGAAGGTGTCTTTTGAGCAAAGTGACCTTTCCGTCGGGAGTGGAGGTGGTGGGGGCGGGAGATAGTGACGTACCCCATGAGGAGTGTGGGGTTGTCGGGGTGTACGCCCCGGGAGAAGACGTAGCCCGAATTGCCTTCTTTGGCCTCTTCGCGCTCCAGCACAGGGGGCAGGAGAGCGCCGGCATAGCCGTCAGCGACGGCGACAACCTGAAGGTTCACACCGCTATGGGTCTGGTGACCCAGGTCTTCCGCGAACAAGACCTGGAGCGCCTTACCGGTCACATAGCCATCGGCCACACCAGGTACTCCACCACGGGTTCCAGCGAGCTTTGCAACGCTCAGCCCATGCTGGTCAACGGCCCTTACGGGGAGCTTGCCCTCGGCCACAACGGGAATGTTGTCAATCCCGTCCCGTTGCGCGCAGACCTGGAGGAGTGGGGATGCACCTTCTCGGCTTCAACCGATTCCGAGATATTGGCCCACCTGCTGGCCAACGCGCCCGGCAGGGACTGGGGCGAGCGCGTGCAGTACATGATGAAGCGCGCCCAGGGCGCCTACTCCCTGGTCGTGCTGACCAAAGACTCTCTTATGGCCATTCGCGACCCCTTGGGTGTCCGTCCCCTCTGCGTGGGCAGGCTGAGCGACGGCGGTTGGATAGTGGCCTCCGAGTCCTGCGCCCTGGACCACCTGGGAGCCCAGATGGTTAGAGAGGTGGAGCCCGGCGAGGCCATCGCCATCGACGACCAGGGCATGAGGACCATTCACAGGAGCGCCGAGCGCAAGAGGGCGTTCTGCATATTCGAGTACATCTACTTCGCCAGGCCGGACAGCGTCTTCGATGGGAAGCTGACCTTCACCATGAGGCAGGCAATGGGCGCGGAGCTGGCCCGGGAGCATCCGGTGGACGCCGACGTGGTCATTGGTGTGCCGGACTCCGCGACAGCGGCCGCTGTGGGGTATGCCCAGGAGGCCGGTATTCACTACAGCGAGGGCCTGACCAAGAACCGGTACGTGGGCAGGACCTTCATTGAGCCGGACCAGCGGATGAGAGACCTGGGAGTGCAGCTCAAGTTCAATCCGCTGCCCGACGTGCTTGCCGGCAAGCGGGTTATAGTGGTAGACGACAGCATTGTCCGCGGCACCACCACGCCCCACGTGGTCAAGCTGGTGCAGAGGGCAGGGGCCAAAGAGGTGCACCTGCGCGTGTGCGCTCCTCCTCTGCAGCATCCCTGCCACCTGGGAGTTGACATGGCGACGTACCGCGAGCTCATCGCCGCCAACAAGAGCATCGAAGAGATTCGGCAGTTCGTGGGCGCAGACTCGCTGGGCTACCTCAGCGTCGAGGGTCTGCTGAAGGCCGTAGGCGGCAAACCGGACAGCCACTGCACAGGCTGCTTCACCGGCAACCATCCCATCCCGGTCCAGCTTGAGATGGACAAACTGGCCTTGGAAGTCGCCAGATAGTGTCAATGCCCCATGCCTGGTGAGACCTACCTCGCCGCCGGAGTCGACCAGGGAGCGGCACAAGAGGCCAAGGAGCGCATCAAGAAGCTGGCTTCCAGGACTCTTGGGCCTGAGGTCATAGGCGGCGTTGGCTTCTTCGGAGGACTCTATCAGTTGCAGGGCTACCGACAGCCCGTTCTGGTCTCCAGCACCGACTCGCCGGGCACCAAGCTGAAGCTGGCTACCCTGATGGACCGCTTCGACACTGTTGGCATCGATGCGGTGAACCACTGCGTCAACGACGTCTTCACATCCGGCGCAAAGCCCCTCTTCTTCCTCGACTACATTGGTGTGGGCCGGCTCCTGCCCGGGAGGGCGGAGGCGCTGGTGAAGGGCGTCGCGGAGGCCTGCGAGGCCGTGGGCTGCGCCCTCATAGGCGGGGAGACTGCGCAGCTGCCAGGCATCTACCCGGAGGACGGCTTCGATCTGGCGGGATTCGCCGTGGGCGTCGTGGAGAAGGACGAGATCCTGGACGGCTCAACGATAGCCGAAGGCGACGCGCTGCTGGCGATTCCATCCAACGGCCTGCACACCAACGGCTACTCCCTGGCGCGCATGGTGTTCCGCGTGGAGGAGGACCCGACGGTCCTGAGCCGGACCTATCCTGAGCTTGGCGAGACCCTGGGAGAGGCGCTGCTGAGGCCGCACCGGTGTTACTACCCGCTGCTGGAGCCTGTGCTGCGCCTGATCAAGGGCATGGCCCACATCACCGGTGGAGGGTTGCCGGAGAACGTGCCCAGGATTCTCCCGGACGGGCTGGGCGCGTATTTCGATGAGTCCGCCTGGGACGCGCCGCCCATCTTCAGGCTGATTCAGGAGGCCGGGCGCGTGGATACGGACGAGATGTACAGTGTGTTCAACATGGGCGTCGGGATGGCGCTGGCGTGCGACCCGTCCCAAGTGGATGAGGTGCGCCGCCTGGTCCCCGAGGCCCGGGTGGTGGGAGAGGTGGTCGGGGGCAACGAAGTAACTATATCGAGGTAGCAGATGAAAGCACTTATCAGCGTATTTGACAAAACGGGAGTCGTCGAGTTCGGTCGGCGTCTGGCGGAAATCGGCATCGAGTTGGTCAGCACCGGAGGGACCCACCGGACTCTCCAGGACGCCAACCTTCCAGTCCAGCAGGTCTCGGACCTGACCGGCTTCCCGGAGATTCTGGACGGCCGCGTCAAGACCCTGCACCCGTCCATCCACGGCGGCATACTGGCCCGCCGCGATGTGCCGGAGCACGTCTCCGAGCTTGAGAAGCGCAGCATTGCGCCAATAGACCTGGTTGCGGTCAACCTATACCCCTTCGCCGACACCATCGCCAAGCCGGACGTGACTTTGGATGAGGCGCTGGAGAATATCGACATCGGCGGTCCCACCATGATCCGCGCCGCAGCCAAGAACTTCCCCTTCGTCGCGGTGGTCGTGGACCCTTCGGACTACGACTGGGTGGTGGAGCGAATGGCGGCGGGCGGCCTCTCCATTGATGAGAGGCAGAAGCTGGCGCAGAAGGCGTTCCAGCACGTCGCCCTGTACGACACCAACATTGCCCAGTACCTGAGGGGCCAGGACGACCTGGGGCAGGAGCTGACCCTGGGGTACAACAAGCTCTTTGACCTGAGATACGGCGAGAACCCCCACCAGCAGGCTGCATTCTACGGGGAGCTGAACCCCCAGGGCATTGCTGGGGCAAGGCAGCTTCACGGGAGGGAACTCTCCTACAATAACATCCTTGACGCCGACGCCGCCTGGCGAGCGGTTTCCGACTTCGGTGGGCCGGCCGTGGCGGTGATAAAGCACACGAATCCCTGCGGCCTGGCGGTGCACCAGGACCAGGTTGAGGCCTACAAGAGGGCCTTCGACGGCGACCCGGTATCGGCCTTTGGAGGCATTGTGGCATTTAACCGCACTGTGACGACGGAGGCGGCCGAGGCCATGCGCCAGGTCTTCTACGAGATCGTCCTGGCCCCGGACTTCGAGCCGGGCGCGATGGAGATACTGAACAAGAAGCGCGACCTTCGCATTCTGGCCCTGGGCGACGGCGCACGGGGAGCCGGAAGCTGGGAGGTGCGCCAGGTGCTGGGCGGCGTGCTTATGCAGAACCAGGACATCCTTGAGGAGGATATCCAGGACTGGAAGCCCGCTACCAAGCGAAGCCCCACAGAGGAGGAACTTCTGGACCTGGCATTCGCTTGGAAGGTTGTGAAGCACGTCAAGTCCAACGCCATCGTGTTGGTCAAGGACCAGACGCTCCTTGGTATGGGCGCCGGTCAACCCAACCGCGTCACCAGTGTCCACTTGGCTCTGAGGGCGGCGGGCGAGTCGGCTCGCGGTTCGGTGCTGGCCTCAGACGCCTTCTTCCCCTTCCCGGACGGTCTGGAGACGGCCGCGGAGGGAGGCGTAACCGCGGTCGTGCAACCCGGCGGGTCCATTCGGGACCAGGAGATCATCGATGCCGCTGACAAGGCCGGCATAGCAATGCTGTTCACGGGTGTCCGCCACTTCCGGCACTAGAGCGACCGATGGCTCCACTGGTTGACGTTGTAATCCCCGTCCTGAACGAAGAGCGGGCCTTGCCCAACTGCGTGGCCTCTCTTCTGGAGTTCATGGGTGAGAATTCGCCGTACCCCTTCCGTATCGTGATAGCCGACAACGGGTCGACGGACCGGACGCCTGACATCGCCGAGACCCTCTCGCAGGAACACGAGCAGGTGATCTGGAGTCGCCTGGAGATCAGAGGAAGGGGCCGGGCGCTGCGGAAGGCGTGGCTGGAGAGCGACGCCGATATCCTCACATACATGGACGTGGACCTGTCCACGGGCCTTGAGGCGTTTCCTCCGATGGTGCGCGCCATCGGCGAGGAGGGCTTTGACCTAGCAGTAGGCTCGCGCCTGATGAGGGGGTCTTCGGTGGAAAAGCGCGCCTTCAAGCGGGAAGTGACGTCCCGGTCCTACAACCTGATAATCAAGGCCGTCTTCTTCACAAGGTTCTCAGACGCCCAATGTGGCTTCAAGGCCATCAGCAGCAGGGCCGCTCAGACGCTGATTCCCAAGATAATGGACCAGGGGTGGTTCTTCGACTCGGAGCTGCTCATCCTTGCGGAGAAGGGCGGCTACCGTATCAAGGACATCCCGGTACACTGGGTGGACGATCCGGACACGCGCGTCCGCGTCATCAAGACGGCCACGGACGACCTGAAGGGTCTGATGAGACTCAGGTTTGGAGGAGTTTCCAGGGCGCTGAAGTCGGACGGGGGTTAGGGGGCAGCAGCCCGGCTCACCCTTCGACGCGCTCAGAGCCTGGCCCAGGATTAGGCGCAGTCCTTTTGAACGCCCGCGTAGCCGGATAAGCTTGGGCAGCCGCGGCCTCCGTAGGGGCGGTTCGCGAACCGCCCCTACCCTCGGTGTCTCCACAGGCGCATAACAGTTGTAAGAGCAGGCGTCTCGTGTTATCATTCCCTAGCGTCGGCAGGCGTGTCCGCCGGACGTCTTCAACACGGAGGTATGGTAGTTGAACGGGAGTCGCCCCGATACCGAGGTCAGAATACTCCACACCTCGGACAACCACATAGACAAGATCTCCACGTGCGCTGCCCTTGGCAAGGTGGTTGACAAGGCCAACGAGCTTGAGGTCGACTTGGTCATCCTGGCAGGGGACTTTTTTGATAACGCCAGGGTGAGGGATGAGGTGGTGTTTGAAACCGTCCGCCAGCTTGGACGGTTGGATATGCCGGTGGTGTTGCTGCCCGGCAACCACGACCAGCTCGACCAGTACACCATATACAACCATCCGGGCTTCAAGGATCTACCCTGGCAGGTGAACCTGCTCCGCAACCCGGAGGGCGAAACGGTACTCTTTCACGACCTTAAGGTGAACGTCTGGGGCCGCCCCACCTACGATCACCATATGGAATTCCGCCCTCTTGAGGGCGCCCCACCCAGGAACGGCCCCTGGTGGCACGTGGGCATTGCCCACGGGTTCTACGTAAAGCCGGGAGAGCCAATAGAGCGCTCCTCTCCCATCTTGGCCTATGAGATCGAGGCCACGGGATACGATTACGTAGCCTTGGGCCACTCGGACTTCTTTGAAGACCTCTCCCAGGGCACCGTTCGGGCCGCCTACTCCGGAGCTCCCATACTCACCTCGGACGGACGCGAGCTGGGATCGGTGTGCCTTGTGCATCTGCACCCCAATTGGGGGGTGGACTTCCGGCAGGTTCCTCTGGCTGAATCTGAGTAGCCTACCTGGACAGGGCAGAGGTCTTCAGGAGATAGTCCCCGCTCTCCACCTGAAAGTGGCGGTCCAGGGAGAACGTAGCGCCCCTCTGAATCGAGACGAAGCCGTACTTTCTGCGAATGGCGTCCACGGCAAGGGCGAGGTCCTGAGACCTGTCGTCGCAGCGCTCCAGGAGAGACAGTTGGGAGGCCCTTGGGACGAAGTCGGTGACACCAATGCCAATGAGCCTCACGGGAGAGCGCCGTTGCTCCAGCGCTCTCTTCAGCAGCAAGACGCCCGGCTCGAAGATATCTTCGTCTCCAAAGGCTGGCTTTGGCCGCGTGTGGTGTCTGGATAAGGTCTGAAAGTCCTCGTATCTCAGCTTCAGCACCACTCGACGGGCCAGCTTCTCCTCCCTCCTGAGCTGCGCCCCGACCCTCTCGCTGAGGTAGTGGAGAGTGCCAGTCAGGAAGTTTATATCAAGGGTGTCCTGGGGGAAGGTGGTCTCTCTGCTTATGGACTTGGCCGGGCCCGGCGGGCTGACCCGGCTGTTGTCCTCTCCATTGGCCCACATGTGCAGGTTGTCGCCCCATGACCCCACCAGGCGTCTCAGGGTAGCGGGCGGCACTTGGGCCAATTCGCCTATGGTTGTGATGCGCCACTCGTTGAGGACCTTGGCGGTCTTCTCTCCTACGCCGGGGAGCTTTCTCACCGCCAGCGGCGCGAGAAAGGATGCGTCGCCTCCAACGGGAATCTCCAGTAGGCCGTCGGGCTTGCACTGGTCGGAGGCCACCTTGGCGGCAATCTTGGAGCCTGCAATGCCCACGGATACGGTCACCTCAAGCTCCTTGAGAACGCGGGCCTTGATGTCCATAGCCACCTGCGACAGCGGCCCGTACAGCTTGTCGAATCCCGTCATATCCAGGTAAGCCTCGTCGATGCCCATAGGCTCCAGAAAAGGCGTGTAGTCGCCAAGTATGTCCATGAACATTCGGGACACTTCCTGGTAGCGGGCAAAGCGACCCTTGAGGTAGATGGCGTGGGGGCAGAGCTTCTGCGCCCGGGCCAGGGGCATTCCGGCGCGAAGGCCGTAGGGACGGGCCTCGTAGGAGGCGCAGACAACCACGCCTCTGGCTCCCAGCTCTCCACCCACCACCACAGGTTTGCCGACAAGAGAGGGGTCCAAAGCCCGCTCCACGGCCACGAAGAAGGCGTCCAGGTCTATGTGGAATATTCGCCTGTCCATTAGAGAACCTGCGTGCTAATATCCGGCCTGTGGGAGCCTTTGTCAATTGCCGGATGGCGCAGGCAGGGTCTTTCGATTATTGGAGTATGTCACTCCGAGCCGCAGGCGAAGAATCCAAAATCCTTCAGCAAGAACTTGGTCCTGGTATTGAAGAGAAGGAATGGAGGCATCAAAATGCCCTCAATTGCGCAGGTATCCCCACAATGTGTTGGCGCTACCGATTCCTTCCCGCTCATAGTCTGCCCCGCTCCCCGATCGGAGTCGGGGACAGGACTTGATGCGGGGCCCGCCCCGTACTTGATACGGGGGTGAGCGGGTGATTGCCCTCGAGGCTGTCCTTACGGGTCCGCGTGAGAGGACAGACAGTACAGGATGGCGGTCGTTAGCCCAGGATCTTTGAGAGGAACGACTGGGCGCGCTCGTGCTTGGGGTTGCCGAAGAACTCGTCGGCGGTGCCCTCTTCAATGATGACGCCCTCGTCGAACATGATTACGCGGTCGGCGACCTCCCGCGCGAATCCGATTTCGTGGCTCACTATCAGCATGGTCATACCGGAGGTCGCCAGCTCGCGCATGACGTCCAGCACCTCATTGATCATCTCAGGGTCCAGGGCTGAGGTGGGCTCGTCGAAGAGCATAATCTTGGGCTGCATGGCGAGCGCCCTGGCAATGGCGACGCGTTGCTGCTGACCGCCCGAAAGCTCGCCGGGGAACTTTCCGGCCTGCTCAGGGATGCCAACCCTCTCCAGGAGCTCGTTGGCGATCTCCTCGGCCCTGCTTTTAGGCCATTTCCTGACCTTAATCGGCGCCAGGGTGATGTTCTGCATCACCGTAAGGTGCGGGAAGAGGTTGAACGACTGGAACACCATTCCCACCTCCTTGCGGATGGAGTCAATGTTCCGCACGTCATTTGACATCTCCATCCCGTCAACGACTATGGTGCCTCTCTGGTGCTCCTCCAGGCGGTTTAACGTGCGTATGAATGTGGACTTACCCGAGCCGGACGGCCCGAGGATCACAATCTTCTCGCCCCGCTTCACGGATGTCGTGACGCCCTTGAGGACGTGAAACTCCCCGAACCACTTGTGAACGTCATTGCATACGATGATGTCTTCCGTTGCCTGATTCAACTCAGCGTTCATCCGTTGCCTCCTTACGTCCGTTGCCTCCAGACGAGGCAATTATATCAGAACATGCAAACATCTTGGTGGGGCACCGTCTGTCCAACCACGAGTTAACCGGTCGAGGACGTTCGCCTGCGCTGCTATGCCGGTGTCATCGTCGTATTCCATTGTAAACCCATCCGCCGTCTCTTGTGACAGAATAGCCGATCACACTCGTCATATTGCGCGGTACTGGACATGGCAGATATTCGGGACTATAGTTAGAAGCTGTTGCAGAAGGCTTGTCCATGTGTGCAGGTCTCTGCCATAAACTTTCTATAGCAGGTGAACCATGCCTCAGATACACGACCTGAACATACAGAGTATAGAACCACTGCCTACACCGGTTGAGTTCATTGAGAAGTTCCCCATCACTCCCCAGGTAGCCCAGCTTGTGGCTGGCGGGCGGGAGGAGATTGCCAGGATACTCCGCGGCGAAGGGGACAGGCTGCTTGTAATAGCAGGGCCATGCTCGATACACGACGTGGAAAGCGGGCTTGAGTACGCCACCCGGCTGAAGAAGTTGGCCGACGCCGTGCAGGACCGTATCCTGGTGGTCATGCGAGTCTACTTTGAGAAGCCCCGCACCACTGTGGGATGGAAGGGCCTTATCTACGACCCTCACCTCAACGGGAGCTTCGACATCACGACCGGGCTGGGCATGGCACGGGAGTTCCTGCTGCGAGTGAGCGACCTGGGACTGCTGTCCGCGATAGAGTTTGTAGACCCAATTACGCCCCAGTACATAGCGGACCTGATTTCATGGGCGGCGATAGGCGCTCGCACTGCGGAGAGCCAGACTCACCGGCAGATGGCGAGCGGCCTCAGTATGCCCGTCGGCCTCAAGAACGGCACGGGCGGTAGTGTGCAGCTGGCGGTGGACGGCGTCGTTGCGGCCCAGGCCAAGCAGGCTTTTCTGGGAGTGGACGCCAAAGGCAAGGCGTCCACGGTGGTCACCAAGGGCAATCCCGACTGCCACATAGTGTTGCGTGGCGGCAGCCGCGGCCCCAACTACGATGCAGACTCCGTCGCCGATGCCGTCGACAGGCTGCAACGAGCGGGCGTGAGTACCCAGCTGGTGGTGGACTGCTCCCACGCCAACTGCGGCAGAGATTACACCAAGGAGCGCGTAGCCTTCTTCGATGTCCTTGACCAGAGGATCTCAGGAAACAGCAACCTGGTGGGCGTGATGCTGGAGAGCCATCTGAATGAGGGCAACCAGAGGCTGGACGAAAGCAATCCCGGCAGCCTGAGCTACGGCGTATCCATCACTGATCCCTGCATCAACTGGGAGGAGACGGTGGAGCTCCTTACCTCTGCTCACCAGAAGCTGGGGTAATCCCAGGGAGTGCGGGCCTAGCCGCAGATCCGTTTCCTGTAACGCCCGTGGCGGCAGGCAACAATTGGGTATTCGTGCGCGGCACTCGCCTATTAGGTGTCAGGCGGTCTCTACGGCCGTGGAACACTGCGCCTCTGTTTTGAGGATAATCCTCAGTCGCCGGTAAGCGCCGGCTCGGCGCCTGTCTCTTGACCATCCGTGGCCGCGGGCGTCTCTCTTCGCCTGCGCCGTCTTCCCCCCCACCTCCAGCCCAGCACCACCAGAAGCTCGCCGACGGCGGCGTCGCTTGCCTCGTCCCTCAATGGAACGTCCGGGTGTATCTGGTAAGAGTTCAGCCTGCCGACCTTGGTCTTGGTAACGTAGCCGGCGGCCTCCAGGTCATTGATTATCTTGTGGGCTGATCTCTCGGTTATGCCCACCACGTCGCCAATCTCTCTTGCGGTCCGGCCAAGGCCCCGGGCAATTACGGCCAATACAAGTCCGTGGTTGGTGATGAAGGTCCAATCAGACATATGGAAAAATTCCTCTCAGAATAACCTGGAGAAATGCTTGACAAGTAACAAAAGAGAAGTATACTGAAGCAAGAAGCTCAGTTCATCTTTTGTTAACCATGTTTTGCTACTCTAGCTACACCAGCCAAGTAACAGAATTCTAGGAGTGTGTATCATGGGTAACGTTTCTTGATAAACCAGCACAATTATTCCACATAGACGGGTCGGTGTCAAGTTTCCAGGCCCGTGCGAAATGCCGAAATTTGTTTGCAATTACTACGTTTTTGAGTTGGGATCATCGCCAAAAGGAATCCTTGATACAGCGAACAGCGAGGCCCGGTGACCATACCAGATAGGGAGCACTATGATGCAATACTCAACGATGTTAAAGACCAGGGACGTCATTGGCAGGGGGGTGCCGAGAGCGCTCAAGGCCAGGGTGAGCGAGCGCAGGAGATCCCGGAACAGGAAGCGTAACGCCGGAGCGACCGACGCGGCGCACGACGGCTGGCTTCAGAACAACGCCGGGGCCCGGTCGCAGAGCGATTTCTGGCTTCAGTTGCTGGTGGCCCGAAAGATGGGTCGTCCGCCTCTCTGACGTCTCTCAGCCGGAGGTCGGCCTGTCGGCGGCGCGGCACACCGGTCAGCTTGACGCTCCCATAGGGCTATGCTAGTATCCTAGTGCCTTTTGACTATATCTGGTAGAGACTCCTTAGACTGGATACGCCCTGCAATGAGAGTCCATGAAGAGCTGCCGGACACGCCGCCGGACAGAAACACTATCCTTACAATCGGCGTCTTTGATGGAGTGCACAGGGGCCATCAGCACCTCTTGAAGCGGGTAGTGGAGGAAGCCTCCAGCAAGGGGATGCTGAGTGGTGTACTTACCTTCGTCAACCACCCAAGGTCCGTGCTGGTTCCCGACACCTGTATCAGCTATATCACCTCCGTGGAGGACCGCCTGACCCTTCTGAAAGAGGCAGGCATCGATATGGTGATACCTCTGCACTTTGACATGGAGCTATCCCGCCTCCGGGCCCACGAGTTCACAGGCCTTCTTCAAGATCGGTTGAGAATGGCCGGCTTGGTAATGGGGTACAACTTCGCAATGGGGTACAAGAGAGAGGGCACCCCGGAGACCCTCGCGACCATTGGCAATGAGCAGGGGTTCTTCGTGAATGTCGTGGATGCCGTGTCCGTGGAGGGCGGTCGGGTCAGCAGCACCGTCATACGGGACAGCGTAACTGCAGGCGACGTCGCCGGGGCGTCCGAGCTTCTGGGCAGGCCCTTCAGCCTATGCGGCAAAGTTGTGGTCGGGGACGGCAGGGGGAGGACACTGGGCTTTCCCACCGCAAACCTGGACTACTCGGAGGACCGGCTTGCGCCCGGCAACGGAGTATACGCCACCTGGGCCTGTGTCTGGGACGACAGGTACATGGCGGCCACCAATGTGGGGGTCAGGCCCACCTTTGGCGAAAACGAGCGGATTGTGGAGGCTTTCCTCCTGGACTTTGATGGCGACCTCTACGGCAAAGACATCACCCTGGAGTTTGTTGGCCGCTTGCGCGACGAGCTTCGTTTTGAATCGGCGGAAGCCCTTGTGACCCAGATGCACGTGGACGTGGAGCAGGCGCGGGAAACCCTTAAGGGTCCCGCTGCTCGGTAAACCTAAAACCTTGATCCTTGTGTGACGCAGGCAGACCTACTTGGCTAACAGCGCAATAGACCCCAAGACCCTCCAGAGCGTGATCCGGCGCGGCGTGTCCGAGATCATCGTAGAGGAGGAGTTTGTGCGCCGCCTTCAGGAGGGCGCTCCTCTGCGCCTGAAGATGGGCTTCGATCCCAGCCGCCCGGACATTCATCTGGGCCACGCAGTGGGGCTTCGAAAGCTGCGCCAGCTTCAGGACCTGGGACACCAGGTGATCCTCATAGTCGGGGATTGGACAGCTCAGATAGGCGACCCCAGCGGCCAGTCCGTTACCAGGCCTATGCTGACTGCCGAGGAGGTGAGGGACAATGCCGAGTCCTATATGCGTCATTTCTTCAAAGTGGTGGACAAGGAGCGGACACAGACCGTCTGGCAGAGCGAGTGGTTCGGGCAGTTTACCCTTGCCAACGTCTTCGACCTGACCCGGCGCTTTACCGTGGCCCAGTTTCTGGCCAGGGACGACTTCGCCCAGCGCTTCAGGGCCCAGCGTCCCATTGCCATTACGGAGCTGCTTTACCCTCTGCTCCAGGCCTACGACTCGGTGGCCATCCAGTCCGACGTGGAGTTCGGCGGCACCGACCAGAAGTTCAACCTGCTGGTGGGCCGGGATCTCCAGGGAATGATGGGGCAGACTCAACAGCAGTGCTTCACCGTGCCGATCCTGGTAGGGACGGACGGGGAGCAGAAGATGAGCAAGAGCCTTGACAACTACATCGGCGTGGACGAACCGCCCAACGATATGTACGGCAAGGTGATGTCCATTTCGGACTCACTGATGATGGACTACTTCTATCTGATTACTGACGTGCCCGACGAGGAGTTGGCCGAGATGCGCGGCGCGCTGGAGACCCAGTCCGTAAACCCGATGGACCTGAAGAAGCGCCTGGGGCGGGAGATTGTGGCGCAGTTCCACGACGACCAGGCAGCGACGCAGGCGGAGGCCCATTTCATCAACACGTACCAGCGGGGAGACGCGCCGGAGGATGTGCAGAACATATCCCTGTCCAAATGGGCCTCGCAGCTGGGGCATGAGACGTCGCCGGCTGGCGATGGCAGCGACGGCATACTGCTTCCCATCGTTCCGATAATAGTAGGGGAAGGGCTTGTCAAGAGCGCAACCGAGGCCAAGAGGCTCATTTCCCAGGGTGCGATCCACGTGGACGGAGAGAGGCTCGCGGCGGACCTGGCGCCCCTGCGCGACGGCAGCCTCATAAGGATAGGGAGACACCGCTTCGCCAGGATGGTGGCAACCGAGGACTAGAAAGTGGGCCTTCAACGGACTGGGGCTGAGGGGATCCCCCGCAGCCACTGCCTTGCTGGGCCATAGAGTGTGGAGGGGATCGGACGCCGGACCGTGGCAAAACTCTCTGACCCTTCACTTTGATACGGATGTAATAGTGTGCTAAAATTCACAATGTAGCGAGATACGCCTCGCTCATTCAAAGCGCACCCAACAACGAGTACCATTACAGGAGACCGAATTGAACCTGAGAATACCTGGTCCTACACCCGTTCCTGACGATGTCCTAGAAGCCATGGCCGGCCAGATGATCAACCACCGCGGACCTGAGTTCCGCGACATCAGCACCAGGATTACGGAGAACCTCAAGCGCGTGTTCCAGACCGAGCACGACGTGATGATACTCACCACGTCGGGCACCGGCGGTATGGAGGCGGCCGTGGTCAACACCATGTCTCCCGGGGACGTGGTGCTGTCAGTTTCCATTGGCGTCTTTGGCGACCGCTTTGCCCAGATAGCGGAGACGTACGGCGCCTCTGTCATCAGGCTGACCGCCACCTGGGGCGAAGCCATCGACCCGGAGGCAGTCAGGGAGGCTCTCCAGGAGAACCCTTCGGTCAAGGCAGTCCTGGTGACCCACAATGAGACCTCAACCGGCGTGACCAACGACCTGGCCGCCATCAGCAAGGTGGTCAAGGAATTCGACAAGCTGCTGGTGGTGGACGCCGTAAGCAGTCTATCCTCCATCCCGTTCTGCGCCGACGAATGGGACTGTGACGTGGTGGTATCCGGGTCTCAGAAGGGATGGATGGTGCCGCCCGGACTGGCCTTCGTCAGCGTCAGCCCCAGGGGCTGGGAGGCGAACAAAGAGGCCAAGATACCGCGCTTCTATTTTGACCTCGGCAGCGCCAAGAGGTACTACGAGCGTGGCCAGACCCCCTGGACCCCCGCGGTCTCCATCTACTATGCAATGGACGTGGCCCTGGAGAAGATGATGGCCGAGGGCCTGGACAACATCTACGAGCGTCACGCCCGGCTGGCGCAGAAGACAAGAGACGGCGCCAAGGGCTTGGGCCTGTCCCTCTTCGCCGACGAGTCCCACGCCTCAAACACCGTCACAGCGGTCAACGTGCCCGAAGGCGTAGAAGCCAGGGAGCTGGTGCAGCAGATGCAGAGCGACCACGACATTGTACTGGCCGGCGGGCAGCAGAGCCTGGACGGGAAGATAGTGCGCGTCGGGCACCTGGGTTACGTGTCAGATGAGGATATCGACCACGTCCTGAGAGCCCTGGGAACGACGCTCCCCAAGGTGGGGTTCCAACCCGCGGGCGCGCCTGTGCGAGGCGCGTGATGCCCAGGATACTGGTATCCGACCCAATAGACCCCCAGGGAATCGAGATGCTGAGAGCCGTGGGCGAGGTGGATGTTAAGCTGGGCTTGGACCCAAAGGACCTGCTCGCCATCATCGGAGAGTATGACGCTCTGGTGGTCAGGAGCGAGACCAAGGCCACGGCGGAAGTCATAGAGGTCAGCCATAAGCTGCAGGTCATTGGGCGCGCAGGTGTGGGCGTCGACAACATAGACCTGGAGGCGGCGACACAGAAGGGGATAGCGGTTGTGAACGCGCCCACGGGCAACACCATAGCCGCCGCCGAGCACACCATAGCCCTGATGATGGCGCTGGCCCGCAACATACCCCAGGCCAACCAGTCTCTTCGCGGCGGTGAGTGGAAACGGAGCGCGTTCATGGGCATTGAGGTGCGCAACAAGGTGCTGGGCATCATCGGTCTGGGGAAGGTGGGCACGGAGGTTGCCCGGAGGGCGGGCGGCCTGCAGATGCAGGTGCATGGCTACGACCCCTTTGTCTCCCCAGAGCAGGCTCGACTCTTGGGCATAGAGATGGTGGAGCTGGAGCGGATATTCCGCGAGTCGGACTTCATATGCCTCCATACGCCGCTGACCGAGTCCACCCGGGGCCTCATAAACGACGAGAGAATTGCCATGATGAAGCCCACGGCGCGCGTGCTGAACGCCGCCCGTGGCGAGCTGGTGGACGAAGACGCTCTGTTCAGGGCGGTAGAGGAGGGACGGATAGCCGGAGCTGCTCTGGATGTCTTCTCCCAGGAACCGCTCCCTCAGGACAACCCGTTGCTCAAGAACAGCAAGATTATTGTCACTCCACACCTGGGAGCCTCCACGGAGGAGGCTCAGGCGGAGGTGGCCAAGGAGGTGGCGGAGCAGGTCATAACCGTCCTCCAGGGGCAGTCGGCCAGATACACCGTCAACGCTCCTTTCGTGCTGCCGGAGTCACAGGCAATACTGGCTCCGTTCATCGAGGCGGCCTCCTACGCCGGAAAACTGGCTTCGCAGCTTTCCGACGGTCAGCTGAGGTCCATTAACCTGAGCTACGAGGGAGAGATAGCCGGCTACGACACCAACATCCTCAAGGCTGCGTGCTTGATGGGCATCCTGGGCCCCATCAGCGAGGAGAGGGTTAATCTGGTCAACGCCAACCTGATTGCATCTCAACGGGATCTCAGAATCACGGAGCAGAAGGGACCTGCTACGGAGCAGTACGGCAGCCTTGTTACGGTAGAGATGGAGACATCCAGCGGGAAGACGGCGGTGTCAGGCTCTTACGTCAGGGGCGATACCCACATCGTGAAGATAGACGACTACTGGATAGACATAGTAGCCACGGGAGGCTACATGATGTTCACGGACCACCAGGACCGGCCCGGGATGATCGGCGCGGTGGGCACCATAACCGGCAGGCACGACATCAACATCGGCTTCATGGAGGTTGGGCGTCTGGAACCCCGCGGACGGGCCACCATGATACTGGGACTGGACGACCCGATGCCTGAGCCGGTGCTCAACGAGATAAGAGCGCTGTCCAACGTCTACCAGGTGAAGGTGGTGCAGCTCTAGCCTGGTACGCTTGGTCACTACTAAGAGTAGACAACTTTGTATTGGCGGCCCAGTTCCACATCGCTCCTGGATTCCTGCTTGCGGAGACCTTTGAATAACCTTAAGTCCCTTCCCCCGCAAGCGGGGGAAGGTCAGAGCCTGCCCAGTACTTGATACGGGGATGGGGGCAAACAAGCGGTGTGTCCACACACGATTCACCCCCATCTCAATCTTCCCCCTCGAGGGGGAAGAGGCTCTGCGTCCCGACAAATGAGTTACGCAAAGCTCTCCTTCCGCAGGAATGGTTTATGGGTGAACTGGGTAATTAAGCCCAGACTACTACTGCGAAAGTATGCCCCGTATCGGAGTACGGGGCAGGGTTCTACCGACCTTCGTCTAACGTCGCTCTCGTACTACACTTATTTCCTTCGACAGTCTCGGAGCCTGCCGGAGAAGTGCGCGGGCAGATTCTCCTAAAGAGAGACCTCTGAATAACTGAGACTTGGTTGCGCCCCGGTAGCCGGCCTAGGCGTCGTGCACCAGGACCGAGCGGAGACGGGCGATGGTCTCCTGATCAACCCCTGCAGAGCGGACGTACTCGGCGCCGCCGCCATACTGCTGCGAGGCGGGGTTATATGGGTGTCGCTGATGTGGATAAAGTAGAAGTCGTTCTCTCTTGTCATGACTGCCTTTAAACTCAACATAACAGCGTCTTGTTAACGGGCGGTTAAGGGGTGTTTAACGCCTGTTTAGGGTCTCGTGAAGGGTCGTTGAATGATGCCCTCTGGTAAGGAGATGAGAGCGTTCCGGCTGCGCGTCCTCGTCGCTTCCTTTACCCGTACCACCGCTTGGGCTATAATCCTCAGAGTCCTAGCGCTTTAACGAAACGGAGGGTCTAATGGCGGAACGAATCGGAATTATAGGTTCTGGCATAATGGGGGCGGGCATAGCTCAGATAGCCGCCCAGAACGGCTACGAAGTGATTATGACGGACGTGGGGCAGCAGCAGCTGGACGCGGCTGTGGGCCGGATAACCACGGGCCTGGACAGGGGCGTTCAGCGAGGCCTCTTCGAGCAGTCCGTGCGCGACCAGGCGGTGAGTAACCTCAAGACCACCCTGGACCTGGAGGAGGCCGCCCAGGCGCCGCTCATCATCGAGAACATCTGGGAGGAGCAGCCCGCCAAAGAGGAGCTGCTGGAGAAGCTGGACCGGATGGCGCCACAGGAGACCATTCTGGCATCCAACACATCCACGTTGCCCATCACTGAGCTGGCCGCCGTCACCAAGCGGCCTGACAAGGTGGTCGGGATGCACTTCTTCAACCCACCCTACGCCATGCAGCTTGTCGAGGTGATCCGGGGTTACCACACCAGCGACGAGGCTGTGGCGGCAGTCGTCAAGGCGTCCGAGGTCATGGGCAGGAAGCCGGTGGTGATGGAGGACTCGGCGGGCTTCGTCGTCAACCGCCTCATTGCGCCCTTTCTCAACGAGGCCACCTTCCTACTGCAGGAGGGCGTGGCCGGCAAGGAGGACATCGACGAGTGCGTCCGGCTGGGGCTGAACCACCCGATGGGGCCCTTCCAGTTGATGGACCTGATTGGGCTGGACGTCATCCTGCACGAGATATCGACCGTATTCGAGAAGACCGGCGATCCCAAGTACCGTCCCAGCCAGTTGCTGCGCAGGATGGTGGTCGCAGGGCAGCTTGGCCGCAAGGTGGGCAAGGGCTGGTACGAGTACTAGAGTCGACGCGCTGCTATCTGGCGCCTTTTACACCCTTACCGCTCAAAGCTTGCCCCGCATCAAGTGCGGGGCAAGCGTCGCTATTCCTTAAGAGCGAAGTACAGGCAGTGATCAACTGGGACTTCCCGATCCGGGTCTATACGCCATCTTCATGTAACGGTCGCCGCCGCGCAGTTCGTCCAGCATCTGGTTGAGCCGCTTCCGGCGCGTCTCCTCCCGCTTCGCCCCGGCGATCCAGCCGATGTAGTCGTTGCGCTGGTAGGGCGGCCTGCTGCGGTACGCCTCATCAAGCCCGTGCTCCAGAAGGGCGTCCCTTATGAAGTCCGGCATTTCATAGCGCGGCCTTCGAGTATACGTCATTGGTCCCTCCATTTGTCCATTGTCCAGAAGCTAACCGCTCATATATTATCAAATGGTCAGCCAATAAAGAACACGACCTCTTGGCTCCTGACGGCATTGTAGTAGCTAAAACTCCTAGAATGGCACTGGCAAAACTCCTTGCGATCATGTTGGTTGCAGTCCAGAATAGGGCTAAGTCAGGGTCAAGGGAGTTGGAACCGAAAAGGTAAGACCTCTTGACATGGAAGAACGCCCGTGCGTATTATGGGCTGCGAACTCTGAATTTACTCGTAGTTTGGAGGCGAGTGGTACTGTTGTGACTGGTCAACCCTTGAGCAAGAAACAGACAGTTATTACTGAACTATATGCTCAGTGTAAGGCCCGTGGAAACCTCGTGTTTGACAACGAGGAGGTCAAGGCAGTTTGCGCCAGGGTTGGTTTCGGAAATCCCTTTGATGCCACTAAACTGGACAATTCGGCCGTCCTGCCCAGTTCATTGGTAGATGATGATGTGTTCGTAGTGCATTTGGGGCGAGGCCGTCATCAGTTTGTCTCTGGTATTGCGGTTGGGTACCACGAATTCGAGAGTATCCCTGAGGAGCGTCGATACCAGTGGCCCTATCGCCGTAGCTTACTGAACAACATCAATGCGAGCGAGAGCAATATCCTGTCAGTTGGCTATAATCACCGTATCATCCATGATTTTCTCTACGAGGATATCGCAGCGTCACCCAAGGTTTACGGTTCCAATCGCACCCACATTCCATTGGACTACCGGATAGGTGGTGATGAAATCAATGTGAGCAGGGTGCAGATAGAAATTGACTTGACTACAGAATATATGGGAGCCGTAACGGTTTTCGAGGCAAAAAATGGGGAGCCTCTTGACTTTAATGTCTTTCAGTTATTCAATCCTTTTCGTTACTACACAGGATTAGGTGCTGCTAGAGGTATTCCAATGGTGAAGATCAACGGGTGTTACCTGCTCCGGCAAGAAAACAGACTAAGGCTGTACTTATATTCCTTTTCCGATCCCCACGACCCAGGGTCGATTCAACTCTTGCGTAATGCCGAGTATACGTTGGTTCTGAGATGATTCCTCTGCCTGATGAATTCCGAAACCGCGTCGTCAACGACGATGTGATGGCAGTCCTGCGTCAACTGCCGGATAACTGCATTGACATGATCTACGGTGACCCGGACTACAACGCTGGCATTACCTACGATAGTCGGTCCTTTAAGCTGTCATGGGACAAGTACATTGATTGGTATGTATCACTGGCGCAGGAGTGTATGCGCGTGCTGCGGACTGACGGCAACCTATTCTTCATAAACTATCCCAAGCAGAATGCGTATCTCAGGGTCAAATATCTGGATGATAACGCCTCTTCAGTCCACGACTACGCATGGGTGTATAACACCAACGTGGGTCATAGCAACCGCAGATTTACCACAGCTCACCGTTCCATTCTCCACGCCACGAAATCCAAGAAAAATCGTTTCTACAAGGATCAAGTGGCGCAACCATACCAGAACCCTACCGATTCTCGAATCAAGGAACGTATCCGGCAGGGACATAAGGGCCGGATGCCATACTCCTGGTTGAATTTTAACTTGGTCAAGAATGTATCACGTCAAAAGACTAGTCATCCCTGCCAAATTCCGGAGGGCCTTTCAGAGTTACTTATCAAATCCTGCACTGTTCCCGGGGACACGGTGTTCGTCTTGTTCGGTGGTAGCGGTTCAGAGGTTGTCCAAGCTAGGAATCTGGGCAGAGATTTCTTGACCTGTGAGGTTCACCCGCGGTATTGCGAGATGATCGAGAGCCGATTGCGCAATCACGGCGAAATCGAGCCTGAGCATCGCAACTCGACTCAACTCAAGCGCCTCAATGGGAGCGGGACATCAACAGACGTCGCTGGGATACAGGGGCGAATACTTGAGAAACGTGGGCAGTACACCCAATAGACTGCACTCGTTCACTGAATCCATGACTAGGGTAAGCAGTTTGTCGCCAGGATATTGGGAATACCGTGACGACAAACGTAGCTCCTACTCCCCCGCCGCTTCAGCAGGGTATTTTTGTGACACTGCTTGAGTATGCATAATCAAGTGCGATATGGCAGGGGGAATGTCACTGTGGGTACGCCCGTCGAGCAGGCGGCCCCCAGCCTTGGGTGTCCTTCCGCCCCACTGCTTGAAGAAGAATGGCACTCCCACCTCGTGGCAGTCGTCACGTATTCCTTGTACCCAGCTCAATTCCATGGGCCGCGCATTGTGGCCGCTTTCGCCACCGACGATCACCCACTGAAGGGCGCCGGAGTCCAGCCAGGGTCTTAGGTCGACCTGTTCAAGCAGAGGCTCGGCTGACACAAAGCGTATCGGCGCCGGGAGGCGCGACAACACGGTCAGCCTCGGCGCATATTTCTGGCTTTCGACTGATGTGCCTATCCATACGTTGGGAGGCCAGCCCGCCGGAAAGTGCTGCTTGTACTTTTCCCACCACGCGACGGCTCGCCCGGGTCTCTTGGTAAGTACCTGGAATACGTGGCCTCTTTCGCGCGCGGCCTCCTGCATTACTGAGAACATCTCGTACACGAATTCGAACGGGACATGCGGGTGAAATACGTCCGACATGCTGTTGACGAAGACATACCTGGGTTTCTTCCATAGTAGAGGCGCGCGCAGTCTTTCCGGCATAAGGCGGACCTGGTCTGGGGCCGCCTCGTAGCCCGGGACTGCCATAGCGGTGAGGCGCGGGTATAGCGTGAACATGTAGCAGTTGTCGCAGCCTGGAGACACGCGAGTGCAGCCTGTCACTGGATTCCAAGTCTCGTCCGTCCATTCAATAGCCGAAGGCATGACCATCTATCCTATAGCGAATGTACATATGTTCTATCATTTTCCTAAAGCTGTCAAGAGCACCTATCTCAGTCCTGAATTCACAAGAGCCTCCGTATAGTATCACATCAGACGGAAGCACTCCCCAGGCCTTCCACGCCAGAAAGCAGTTTGTCGCCAGGGTATTCCCAGTATCCTGACGACCAAACGCATCTTCGTACTCTTACTCCGCCGCTGCCTCAGCGGCAGCGCCCACCATGCGCCGGGACGCCAGTGCGCTCTGTATCGCCTGACGCTCCTCCGACTCCCGCGCGGGGGAGAACCTGACCATGAACACTAGCGCAGAGGCCGCGATCACAACCAGCCCCACTATCATCAGCGCACCCTGGGTCTCCAGGGACTCCATCCTGAACAGGAACCCGAAGGACACCGCTCCGGCGTTGCCGCCGGCTCCCACGATTCCGGCTACGGACCCAAGCGCCCTGCGGTTTATGAACGGCACCACGGAGAATGTAGCTCCCTCGGACATCTGAACGAACAGGCTGAACACTATCATCGCTCCCACCGCGAGCACCAGTGAGGACATCTGGGAGAAGAACAACAGCGCAAAGCCCTCCAGCAGCAGCACCACGCCCAGGAAGAACACGCGGCCCTTTAACCCGGCCCTGATTCCCGCTCTGTCTCCCAGCATTCCTCCCATGGTGCGGGCGAAGATGTTCATCAGGCCGAACAGACCCGCGATGAGGCCCGCCGTCGTCACGCTCAGCTCGAATCTGTCGTGGAAGTAGAGCGCCGCGATGTTGTTGATGGTCAGCTCTACGCCAAAGCAGGCGCCGTAGATTATGAACAGCGCCCAGACGCGGTAGTCCGCGACGGCTTCCATGAAGCCCCCGCTGGAAGCCGAGGCGGGTGGCATCCTGCCCTCGGCCCTAAGCTGGGAGTAGTTGCCCTCCGGGCAGTCCTGGGTGAAGAAGTAGTAGGCTATACCGACCAGCAGCAGGGCTATGCCGGGAATCACCATCGCTACCCGCCATCCAACGGTCTCTCCTACGCCGAACATAAGGACGCCCGCCAGCACCAGCGGCATCACCATCTGCGTCACGCCGCCTCCCGTGTTGCCCCACCCCGCCGTTGTCGCGTTGGCCGTCCCGATAACGTTGGGCGCGAACATAACCGAGGTGTGGTACTGGGTGATAACGAAGGACGCGCCAATAACGCCAATCGCCAGTCGGAAGAGAAGGAACGTCTCGTAGCTCTGGGCCAGGCCGATGCTCATAACCGGAATGGAGCCGATGACCAGAAGGCCGCTATACGCCAGCCTGGGTCCGATCCTGTCGCAGAGCCAACCGATTGCCAGCCTCGCCACAACCGTGATGGCCACGGAGGCGATGATCGTGTTGCCGACCTGGGCCTTTGTGAGTCCAAGGTCGTCCCGCACTATGGCCATCAGGGGCGCAATGCCGAACCAGCCGAAGAAAGCCAGAAAGAACGCGAACCAGGTGAGATGAAACGTCCGCATCTGAGGCGTCTTCAGACTGAATAGAGAGATTCTTGTTGCCTTGGACTCGACGAAAGCCATTCTCAACCCCTTAATTAAGTGGTCTGTTCCTTAGCTCTTTCCAACGTGATCCGAATATGCTCCTGCTCCGTGACTTCGACCTGGTACGTCTTCAACGCATTGCAGTCGTTGCCCAGGGGCTTGCCGGTGTCCAACTCAAACTTGTAACCGTGCAGCGGGCACTGGAGTTGTCCCCCGCCAATGATCCCGTCGGCCAGCGGGCCGCCTTTGTGCGGGCAGAGGGCCTGGGTTGCAAACACGCTGCCGTCGCGCGCCCTGAACACCGCTACCGGCACGTGTCCTATGCGAAGAAGGCGTCCCTCCCCGATGGGTATCTGCTCAACCGGGCCCAGGTCGTAGGTCTGCGACGGCTTCGCGGCCGCTTCTGTTCCCATCATTCCCTCATCCCTCGACCGCTACTGTCGCCGGGGTGGTGACGAACTGGTTCTTGTGGACGGGGTTCTCCCCCTCCTTCCACGGGTCGAAGTAGGCTTCGACGGTGGCCTGCATATCTTCGTCTAGGCGGTCGCTCAGGCCCTCGGTATCCTCCATGAGGACCTCCCTCAGCCGCTCCACGCCAATGCGCTCCACGAACCCGTAGGTACGCTCCAGATACTTGGCATTCTCCCGGTAGTACTGGAGGAACCTGCCCATGTACTTGAGGACGTCTGCCGGAGAGTCCGCTATGCACAGCACATCACCCTTGCGGACGTTCGCGCCGGCCGCGCCTCCTACGTATATCTCCCACTTGCCTCCCTCAATTGCCACGACTCCAACGTCCTTGACCGTGGCTTCGGCGCAGTTGCGGGGGCAGCCTGAGACGGCCATCTTGACCTTGTGGGGCATCTCTATGCCCTGGAAACGCTTCTCTATGTCGATTCCCAGCGAGGTGCTGTCTCCCAGCCCGAAGCGGCAGAAATCGGTGCCGACGCACGTCTTGCACGTCCTGAACGCCTTGGTGTAAGCGTGGCCGGAGGGCATGTCCAACTCCCGCCAGACATCCGGCAGGTGCTCCTTGGGAATGCCCAGGAGGTCTATACGCTGCCCGCCGGTAATCTTCACCATGCCGGCCTGGTACTTCTCCGCAACGTCAGCGATGCGGCGCAGATCGTCCGGTGTGGTGATGCCTCCGTAGATGCGGGGGACCACGCTGAAGGTTCCGTCTCGCTGGACGTTTGCGTGAACGCGGTCGTTGATGAAGCGGGCGTCCCGCTCATCCTCGTACTCGCTGTCCCATATCGTCTTCAGCAGCGAGGCAAGCCCTATCTTGCTGCCTACGTCCTCTCTCCCGCCTGCCAGCGCGTTGAACACGGACGACACGCTCTTCAGCTCCATCGACTTCACGGTTTCCACAAGCTCCGGCTTGGTGAGCGGAATGCCCTGGACGTAGTAGTGGGCCGACGGGTCTTCCGCGATCAGGCCGTCGGAGGCGAACTCAAGGATTTCCTGGACCTGGGACTTGCACGACCCGCAGCCTGTGCCGGCCCTGGTGGCGTCGCAGACGGCCTTCAGGCTCCTGCTCCCTGCCTTCACGGCTGTGACAATCTGTCCCTTGCTGACACCGTTGCAGTTGCAGATCTGAGTCTCGTCCGGCAGGGAGGCCACGTTCACGCTCGGCAGCCCGCCGGAAATGCCGAAGAGCAGCTCAGCGCGGCTGTCCGGGAGCTTCTCGTCGCGGTCGAAGGCCTGCAGCAGACGGGGAGACGACATGCCGTCGTTTAGCAGTATCGCCCCGGCGATCTGGCCGTCTCTCACGATGAGCTTCTTGTAGATCCTCTGGCTGGGCTCGACGTAGGTCACCACCTCGTCATCCTCGTCCCGGGCCTCCTTCACGCCGGCCACCGCCAGGTCTACACCCATAACCTTGAGCTTGGTGGACACCTTTGACCCCAGGTATCTGGAGTCCGGGTTGCGTCCGGTCAGCCGGTCAGCGAGAATACCCGCCTGCTCCCAGAGCGGCGCGACCAGTCCGTAGGTTATGTCCCTGTGCTCTGCGCACTCTCCAATCGCGTAGATGTTGGGGTCGTTCCTGCAAGCCAGGTCGTCGTTGATCAGGATTCCCCGGCGCACGTTCAGACCGGATATCCTGGCTATGTCCACGTTGGGCCTGATGCCGGCGGAGAGGACTACCATGTCGCATGGTACCTCCGAATCGTCCTTGAAACGGATGCCGGTCACTCGCTCCTCCCCAAGCACCGCTGTTGTGGTCTTCTCCAGGTGGAAGGTGACGCCCATGTCCTCCAGCGATCCCTTGAGTAGCTCCCCTGCGAGGGAGTCCAGCTGGGACTCCATCAGGTACGCCGCCAGGTGGACGACGTGCACCTCCAGCCCGCGATTCAGCAGACCCCGCGCGGCCTCCAGCCCAAGCAGGCCCCCTCCAATGACCACCGCGCTGCGCGCAGCGGCGGCGTGCTCGATCATCTGCACGCAATCGTCCAGGGTGCGGAAGACGAAGAGGCCCTGCCGGAAGGAGCCGTCTTCGTCGTACAGCCCGTCCATCGGTGGAACGAAGGGCACGCTGCCCGTGGCGATGACCAGCTTGTCGTAGGGCACAAGATGCCCCCCGGCTGCGTAGACGGTCTGGGCCTTCCGGTCGACGCCTATGGCGCGGACGCCTGCGTACAGCGTGACGTTGCTCTTCTCGTACCACTCCAGCGGATTAATGAAAATGTTCTCCTCGCTGTGAGTGCCGGAGAGGACTCCGGACAGGAGGATGCGGTTGTAATTGCCGTGCGGCTCATCACCGAAGATAGAGATGTCGAACTGGTCGCCGCCGCCCTTGGCCAGCACCTCCTCTGCCAGCCGCGCCCCGGCCATACCATTACCCACTACCACTAGGTTCTGCTTTGTCATACATCTACCCTCGAAGTTATTTCGTCCTTCTCGATCCTGACCGCGCACACCTTGAACTCCGGCATCCTGCTGATGGGATCTAGCGCGGGGTTGGTCAGCCTGTTGGCCGCCTGCGCGCCGCCCCAATGGAATGGTACGAAGATTGTGTCGTGTCTGATGCCCGGCGACACCTTAACCCTGAACTCCGCCGACCCGCGCCTGGTGGCCAGCGCCACACGCTCTCCATCCAGGAGGCCGTAGGTCCTGGCGGTTGTGGGGTGTATCTCGGCGAGGGGGTCCGGCGCTATTCTCTGCAGTTCCCCGATACGCCGGGTCTGCGTGCCAGACTGGTACTGGGCCATCACCCGGCCCGTCGTGAGAAAGAGGGGATACTCCTTGTCCGGCGCTTCAGCCGGCGAGCCGTGGACGACCGGGTGGAACCTGGCGCGCCCGTCCGTGGTTGGAAAGCCGTCGGCGAACATCCGGGGCGTTCCTGGGTGAGACTCCTCCGGGCAGGGCCAGAACACGCCCTTGGAGCGCTCTATCTTCTCGTAGGTTATGCCGGAGTAGTCGGCAGCGCCCCCGGCGCTGGCGCGTCTCAGCTCGTCAAAGACCTCCTCCGCGCCCGGGAAGCTGAAGTAGCTTCCCCTCTCCAGGCGGTCCGCCAGGTCGTGAAGGATCGTCAGCTCGTCCCGTGGCCCGGGAGGCGGGGAGGACGCCCTGCGCCGGCGTATAACCCGTCCCTCCAGGTTGGTCATGGTCCCTTCCTCCTCGGCCCACTGGAGCGTCGGCAGCACCACGTCCGCCATCTCCGCCGTCTCCGACAGGAAGAAGTCGCCCACAACCAGGAAGTCCAGGGATTTGAGTTTTGCCTCCACGTTGATGACGTTGGGAGCCGATACCGTCACGTTTGAGCCGAATACCAACAGGGCCCTTGCGCCGCCGTCGCTGCCAAGGCCGTCGAGTAGCTCGTAGGCCGACGGTCCGGGCATTGGGAGGCTGGCCTCCGGCACGCCCCACACATCGGCGACGTGCCTGCGCGCCTCCGGGTCATCCAGTTTTCTGTATCCGGGTAGCTGGTCGGACTTCTGGCCGTGCTCCCGTCCGCCCTGTCCATTGCCCTGCCCGGTGAGGCAGCCGTAGCCGCTGAACGGCCTGCCGACGAGGCCAAGGGCAAGCGCGATGTTGATGTAGGACAGCGTGTTGTTTACGCCCTGAGCCTGCTGCTCCGCGCCTCTCGCGGTCAGTACCATTGCCGAGCGCGCGTTGCCGAGGATTCGCGCCGCCTGCACTATCTTCTGTTCCGGGATTCCAGTAATGCGCTCCACGCGCCCCGGCCAGTAGGAGACCGCGACGGCCTTCGCCAGATCGAAGCCGACGGTGCGCTCTCGTATGTACTTCTCATCGATCAGACCCTCCTCCATAAGCACGTGGAGGATGCCGTTGGCCAGGGCGGCGTCGGTCCCGGGCGTGAGCTGTAGGTGGAGGTTGGCTCGCTGCGCTGTCAGGGACGCTCGTGGGTCTGCAACAATCAGACTGCCGCCGGAGGACTGACTTTTGTCGAAGTATTGCATTATGGGGGGCATGGTCTCCGCCGCGTTGCTCCCCACCAGGAGAATCGTCTCCGCGCCGGCTATGTCCTCGACGGGGAAGGGGAGACCCCTGTCCACGCCGAAGGCTCGGATGGACGCCGCGGCTGCCGATGACATGCAGAAGCGGCCATTGTAGTCGATGTTGGGTGTCTGCAGGGCTACGCGCGCGAACTTGCCCAGGAGGTACGCCTTCTCGTTGGTCAGGGAACCACCGCCAAATACCCCGACGGCGTCCGTCCCGTACTTTTCCTGAGCGCTCCTGATGCCCTCAATAACCCGGTCCAGCGCCGCCTCCCAGCTCGCCGGCTTGAGCTCGCCGTCCGCGGCGCGTATGAGGGGAGTGAGCAGCCTGTCGGGGTGGGCCAGAGTCTCGACAGATGTCCAGCCCTTGACGCACAGCGCCCCGCGGTTGACGGGAAACTCAGGGTCGCCCGCGACCTCCGGTTGCCCTGAAGACAGGGAAATGCTCATGCCGCACTGGAACGCACAGTAGGGGCAGTGTGTAGCCGTGGCAGCCGATTTCGTCTGTGTTTGCGAAGACATACTCTATTCCCGTGAGGTGACTCTAAGGTCAAGAGTATGTGAAATTGTGTACAATCGTGTTTCCAATACGTAACAGGTCTATTTCCCCCTTGTAAACATCATGTGACGCGGGGCACTGTTCGCAACGGAAAATGCAAGTCAAGGTGGTCACGATGGAAGGCCGTTTTGTGCGCCGTGACCGGCGATTGATCTTTCAGTTGGCTGAGGTGTCGGTTCTTCGACGGTTGCTCCAGGGACTCGCCTTGTCTTAGATGCGGGTTCACCCCACTGGCAGGGGACACGAAGACGATGAAGACGGACAAGTGGGGTGGTCTACGAGTGCAAACGCATCCCCCATTGGATAGACCGGCGATTGACTGGCCTTGCAAAACCCGACTATAATTTTGCTCTGTCTTTTTGGCTGCCCTTTGAGTCTGAAGACTGCCAATATGGAGATTACCGGCTTAGCCGGGGAGTAGTCGCAGACTGCAAAACCACCGACTTGCCGTGGCGTAATGGGACGCTCGCGCCGCGCTCGGCACGTGGTGGACTGACGGGACAAACTCAAGCGTATTTTTGGAGGTACAGTGATGCCAACGGACCCAATAGCACAAGCGGAGGCCCAGCTTCGGCGCATCGAGGAAGCCCTGGGCAAGACGGCTGCTGACGTGGCCGACGAGGTCGGGCGCCAGGGCATCGAGCGCCATTCGGAGGTCGTCGCGTTCCTCAAGGCCACACACGGTCTCACCCATGGGAACGCCAACTTGCTGGCCCACGTGGTGCGCGAACGGCTTGCGGGTGGGCCTCAGGCGTCGGAAGACCTGTTGACCGCTCAGTACTCAGGCGCCAAGGCGGCTCTGCTCCCGGCCTACCACGCGCTTTCGACAGTTGCCGAGAGCTTGGGGCCCGATGTGATGAAAGTGGTCCAGAAAACCGGCGTGAGCTTCCGCAGGAAGAAGCAGTTTGCGCTCATCCAGGCGCCCTCAGCAAAGCGCATACGGCTGGGACTGAACCTTGACGCTACGCCTGACGACCCCCGAATCGTGGCGACGAGCGGCATGTGCTCGCACAGCGTCGACCTCACAAGTCCGGATGAGGTCGACGCCGACATTGCAGCGTGGGTCCGGGCCGCCTACGACCGGGCCGGGTAGGAAGCGAAAGGCGCGTTAGGACGTGCGCCCGTACCCGCCGTAGGGGCAATGGCGCCGACCGGCGTGGCGCCGGCGTTTCGGTCCCATGTATCAAGTCCTGCCCCCCGACTCCGATCGGGGAACTGGGCAGGCTCGGAGCGGGAATCCAGGGCGTTCCATTCAAGGCAACGTAGCCTTTTGTGGAGGCTTTAGAGTCCTGAGGAAGGAGATCTTTGAATAACCCTTGGAATCAGCCCCAAATAGGCTCGCCAAGTGTCATTCCTGCGGCAGGAGAGCTTTGAACAACCTCGCTTTGGCGCGACCACCCCCGTCGTCACTCCCGTGCAGACGGGAGTCCACGCCCCACCCCGCCTGGATTCCCGCTCGGAGGCGGGAATGACGGTGGTAAGGAGCTTTGTCATAGGTTAGGCATAGGTCTCCGGAAGGAGGAATGACGGACACAGACAAGGCGAGCTTCTTTGAGGAGGATACCGGAGTTACGCAAAGGTCTCCAGGCGCGGGATTAGAGAGGTGGATTGCAGGTCTGCGCTGGACTTAGGCGCCTATGCCCAGAGAGCCCAGCGCCTGCCGGCCGTCGGACGAAAGCTCCAGGCCTTGGGACAAGCCCTCTGCGTAGGCGCGCTTAAGCGCCTCCAGGACCTGTGCGCCGGGGCGCTCACCCTCACCCAGGTGGTGCGCCAAGTCGGATAGGGAGTTGCACGCCTGGTCCACGCGCCAGTAGAAGGAGAGAAGCCAAGCCAACTCCCGCTCCGTGGATGGAGGCGGAATATCGTCCAGGTCGAAGATGGCGTCGGTAGCCTTGGTGTACCGCAGTATCCCCGCTCTGTCCTCCTTGTGCTCCCCGTAGTACCGCTTCTTCTTCAGCTCCCGGACGCGCATCTCGTACTCTGTGTCGCCGTAGATCTGCCTGGGGCCCCAGTCCCCTCGAAGGCTGCGGGCTTCTTCTCCCTGGGCGTTCATGATGGCGACGGCCACCTCAACACCCAAGGCGGGGTCGTGCTCGAACTTCACGGCGCCGCGGAGCACCGCCTCCTGGAGCATCAGTGTCAGCTCTCTCGGTATCTTTTTGTACAGAGGCCCGCTGGATTCCTCGTTCCTCTCCGCGCCCAGACCGCCGGTGTTGAAGGAGTAGAACTCCTGGGGCAGGCCGCCTTGGGCCATGTCCTGCAAGATGCCGTACATAAGCGACGCGTTCTCGTCCTCAAGGCCTATTATGAAGGGGTCCGAGAAGTACTCCACATACGGCCTGCCGATAGCGCCGATGGCCGCTCCCGTCTGTACGGCCTCGCCGTACATGAGGGTACGCACGTACTGCTCAGGTGTCAGCCGAATGAGAGGAGGAACAACGGTGTTCTGGCGCATTACCGACTGCCAGAGCACCCTGTCCGTGCTCTCCATAGGCACGTGGACTGTGTCGCTGACCTGCCCGTTGGTGATAACCTCCGGCAGATGCTGGACGCCCTTTCTGTTCAGAAGGCGCGACCTGGAGAGTATCATCCGCATATTGCGCACCGGATTACGGTTAAACTCCGGAGCCCCCTCTTCCGGGTTGAAGGGGACGTTTTCCAGCGTCTCCTGTGGATTCGGGGCGTCCTCAACTCCCCTGAGAACGTCGTAGGTAATGGGGTCGTCATCACGACTGAGGCCGAAGGGCACTGCGTAAAAGTTATTCTCGGTGCCGTCGATGCCGTATGAGACGCTTATCGACCTGCCGCCGCGCTCAGCCGTGACAGGCTGGCCCAACGGCTGCAACAGGAGAATATCGTCGTTCATTGGGTAGATTGCTTCGCTCGGGTCCGCGGTCAGGCCGATGAGCTTGGACAGGTCGCTTGCGGCAAGCTCAATCATAATCGTGAGAGTGCTCTTGCCGTGTAGCGACGGGCCGGCCGTGACCAACGCCGCGTTTGTGGGACTGCCGTCCAGGGTCCTGACACGCGCCATGCTGAGGGCTGCCTGCAGCGCAAGTCCATTGGCCTGCTTGACCAGGAACATCGCGATGGACAGGGGTCCCATTTTGTGCTCGCCCAGATAGTCGAATCCCAGGTGAAGGGAGAGACCCCGTGTTGGGGCCTTGAATACCAACTGCGTTAGCCCTGACTCTCTGACGCGCTCCTTGAGGTCTTCCGGCATCTCCAGGTCATCCAGCCACCTTGGCAGGGAGACCTCCATGATGTCGGGCGCCTCCTGAAGCTTTGCGTAAGGCAGGTCGAAGGTGAGCTGACGCCACATGTAGGGAAGTTGCAGGTACTCCGTGCCGAACAGCAACTGGCGGGCGTGGAATGAGCGATCGGTAGTGTCCCCGATTTGCCTGTCCGTCTGGACAACGGTGTCGCCGGAGGCAAAGTGCCTTTTCATAGCTTCGGTGATGTACGGGAAGACCTCGGCAAAGAGGGACTGGCTCTCCTCGCTGAAGGCCACGCTGTCCCGGTTCCGCGCGAAGCCGTCTATGAAATACTGGGTTAGATCGGGTCTGCGTGCGACCCCAAGCTGGCTGAAGAAACCCAAGCCACCGCTGTCGAGTCGCACTGCCACGTCCGGCCAGGCGCGCGCCGCCGCCTTGCCATCGGCGTTAAGCTCCTCCGCCTCCTGGAGTATCTCACCGGCCTCCCGGAGTATCTCCGCTCGCCGGTCCTCTGGCAGGTCCTGGAAGATGCGCATATGGCTTATGAGCCACTCGCTGGATGGGTTGAAGAACTGGCTATCCGGCTTGTGGCCTGCCTTCGCGGCGGCCACCAAATCATCGAGCGCCTTTTTGAACTTCGGATTGACGGGCGGCCCGGCCAAGGCCGAGCCTGACTCCGATGTAACTGCCATGTTGGAAACTCTCCTCTGTGTAAGACTTGCCCCGGCGGGCTTCAATCCATTCCCAGGGGAGGCGCCACTAAATATGCTGGCGCTTGGGGATATATTGCTCTCTTGGAGCATCCGAAAGCCATACAAAACAATGCCAATGTATGGCGCATTACGTGATGAAATATATAGGAAATCCCTGCCAGTGTCAATGCTATCCACGCACGCGAGAGGTGCAAACCCCTCTGTTTTTCTGGACGCGATCCGGCTCGCGAGGCGTCGAATAAGTGGGGTGGATAGGCGCAGCCGTTGTGCTGCGACTGGCAAGATGCTATTCTTAGCAGTCGTGTCCCATTTTCGGGGTCGACTCCAATTTTACTTCTGGCGGCGGTCCATATGGAGGTCTGATAAATGCACTTGCTGATGGATGGATTTGGGGGCGATGAGGAAAAACTGAAGAGCGAGGACTTCGTCCACGGTTTTCTGGATAAGCTACCCGATGAGATTGGAATGACCAAGATCAACGGGCCCCACGTAATGACCTACAACGGTCCCAAGGAGAAAGACTGGGGCGTGTCCGGCTTTGTGATGATTGCTGAGAGCCACATCAGCGTACACACCTTTCCCGACAGGTCCTACGTGAACATAGACGTTTTCTCCTGCAAGGACTTCGACCACGAGCAAGTCCTTGCGCGGGTAAAAGAACTCTTTGGATTGGATCAGGTGAAGCTGTGGGTCATCGGGCGCGGTCTGGACTACTCACGTCCCAATTTCCGGTCCCCGGTAAGGCGAGGCCAGGCTAAGGCGGAGCTAAGCGGGGTGGTCTGATGGCCTCAGGCCATCCATCGGCGCACCCCATCTCCGTCCCCTGGAGCTTCCTGGCCGTTGCTCCTGAGGAGACCAACGCCGTGGAGTGCCGGGTTGTGGTGTTGCCTGTGCCCTACGACAGCACCACGTCCTACATGGGCGGTGCAAGGGAAGGTCCCAGGGCCATCATCGAGGCCTCGCGGCATCTGGAGGACTACGACATAGAGCTTCAGAGGGAGGTCTACCGCGTGGGCATCCACACTTTGCCCGAGCTGGAACCCCATGTGGGCAGCCCCGAGGGCATGGTGGAGCGTGTGCAGGCCGCGGTGGAGCCTTTCGCCAGGGACGGCAAGCTGGTAACGGTCCTGGGAGGCGAACATACCGTCTCGGTGGGCGCGGCGAAAGCCTTTCGCAAGTTCTACCCCGACCTCTCAGTGCTGTACCTGGACGCCCACGCCGACCTCAGGGACGAGTACATGGGAAGCCGCTTCAGCCACGCCTGCGCTGCCCGCCGGATATGGGAGGAGTGTCCCCTGGTGGAGGTGGGAGTGCGCAGCATTAGCCAGGAAGAGATGGACTTTGTGCGGCAGCAGGGGATTCAGGTATACTTTCACGACGAAGGCAGCGCTCCGTCCTCCTGGGACGTAGAGGAGATAGCATCTAACCTCTCGGAGCAAGTCTACGTGAGCATCGACTTGGACGTGCTTGACCCAAGCGTCATGGCCGCTGTAGGCACGCCGGAGCCTGGCGGGCTGGGTTGGGACGCTGTCATCGGGCTGCTGAGAACGGTATGCAAGAGCCGCTCCGTGGTGGGCTTCGATGTCGTGGAGCTGTGCCCCGGGGCCGGACCTCCGTCGTGCTCCTTCGTGGCCGCCAAGCTGGCGTACAAGCTGATGGGATACGCAACGGAAGAAACTCACGGCGTCTAGGGGATGGAGGACGGGAATGACAGGCTCCTTCAGGTTCGCCAGAATCCTGGGTATACCCATCGGGATCCACTATAGCTGGTTCCTGTGCCTATTCCTGCTGACCTCGTCCATAGCGTACTCCATAGGCCAGATCCGGCCATCCTGGTCTCCGCTTGAGCTGTTCGGGGTGGCCATCGCCTCCAGCCTGCTGCTATTCGCCTCGGTTGTGGCCCACGAGCTGTGCCACAGCCTGGTGGCCAGGAGGCACGGCATACCCGTAAGGGGCATTACCCTCTTTGTGCTTGGCGGAGTGGCCCATATAACCAGGGAGAGCACAAGGCCGGCGGCAGAGTTCGCTATTGCGATAGTAGGCCCCGCTTCAAGCATAGTGATGGGACTGGGATTCCTGGCCCTGAGCTATGTTGTAGAGCCGGTCAGCATACATCTCACCGTTATTGCCAGGTGGCTGTTCGTCATGAACATCGCCTTGGCGCTCTTTAACCTCATTCCCGGCTTTCCACTGGACGGAGGTCGTGCGTTCCGGGCAGGCGTTTGGGCCGTCTCCGGCAACCACTCCCTGGCTACACGAATAGCGACTATCGGCGGCAGGATCACAGCCGCGGCATTCGTTGTCGCCGGTGTCGCGTTCCTGCTGATGTGGGAGGCGTATCTGCTGGGCATATGGCTGGCGTTCACGGGCTGGTTTCTGTGGCTGGCGGCCTCAATGAGCGCCCGGCGCGCCCGACAGCTCCAGAGACTCAAGGGATACGTGGCCCGGGATATGATGAGCACCGACTGCCCGGAGATTTCGCCGGAGACCGCTCTGCGTGACGTGGGCCGGAGGAAGGCCGTAGAGAAGGATGGCAAGTGCTACATCGTCATAAGGGAGCATCGCGTGGAGGGGCTGCTCGGGCCGCGGTCAGCCAGAAGGCTGGGCAAGGGGTCCTGGGAGTCGGCCAGCGTGAGCCAGGCGATGGTGCCACTGGACCTGATGCCGGCAGTCGCCCCGGACGACGACTCCTACCGGGTGCTGGAACTCCTGGACGAAGGCGATACGGGCATTGTCACAGTGGTTGAGAGCGGAGAGCTACTGGGGGTGATAGTCCAGGACAGCCTCATCGGGCGTAGGTAGCGTAGTACGGGGCTGTGGAACGGTGAGCCCTGGCAAATACGCTAATGACAACCTATTCATACTGAACTGATAATACCCTAACATTTACGCATTGTGAAGTGTACATTCCTAAGTTATAGGAATATGATACTTGCAAATGCTAGATGTATCAAGTATTCTAATGCCGTGAAATGGATATTGAATTCTCAGATGCGTACCTTGACCGATTGGAATCGGACGCGGCATTTGATGGTAAACTGGCACAGGCAATAGTTAGGATGTATCGAAAGAGAATGCAGCAAATCAGAGCTGCGCGGGACGAAAGAGACTTCTACGCACTTAAATCCCTTCACTTTGAAAAGCTACAGGGGCAACGCTCACATCAACATTCTATGAAGATAAATGACCAGTTCAGGCTTGTCATAGAGATAATGGGCGAAGCTCCAAACAGAAGGATTAAGGTTGTATCCATAGAGGACTATCACTAGAAGGAGACATATGGTTAAGCGGATGCCGGCAGAGGTTTTCCTGCCCGGCGAGTTCATACAAGAAGAGCTAGATGCTCGTAATTGGACGCAGTCGGACCTCGCAGACATTCTGGGGCGCAGGGTAAACCAGGTAAACCAGATCATTAAGGGTAAGACTGGAGTTACGCCAGAGACGGCTAAGGCATTGGGTGCAGCGTTCGGAACGTCGCCACAGTATTGGTTGAATCTTCAGGCAGCCTACGATTTGTCTAAGGTGCAGGATCAGAGCGACAGCATACAGAGAAGGGCAAACCTGTACTCAATAGTTCCTGTGAAAGAGTTGGCTAAGCGTCACTGGATAGAACCTTCTAGCAATATAGAGGTAATGGAAAAGCGCATCATGGAGTTCTATGGCATTACTAGCCTTGACGCTCCAATTGCACCTCAGGTTCACGCTGCACGAAAGTCTACGTCCTATGACGACTGGGCAAGTCCTTCACAAGTTGCCTGGCTGAGAAGGGTACAACAACTAGCCCCTGCTGTTTGGGCAGAACGCTACTCCAAACAGAGATTCCCAGAGATGATTGCTAGGGTTCGGAGTTTGCTTGAAAGTCCAGAGGAGATTAGACGACTCCCACGTATGCTATCTGACTATGGGGTTCGGTCGTTGATTATTGAGTCCCTACCACAGACCAAATTGGACGGAGCAACGTTTTGGTTGGATGCCAATTCACCGGTGATCGTGCTCTCGCTAAGGTATGACCGCCTCGACTATTTCTGGTATACAGTATTCCATGAACTAGGACACGTGGGGAACGAGGACGGCGCTATGGATGTGGAACTATATGAGCAGAACGGCGAAATAGCTGGTAGCAAGCCGGAGATTGAGCAATTGGCCGATTCGTTTGCTACTGATGCGTTATTGCCTAAAGAGGAGTTGGAAGACTTCATAGAGCGGGTTAGCCCACTGTACTCACGAACTAGGATTCTCGGGTTCGCCGCGCTTCATCATGTACATCCCGGCATTGTCGTAGGCCAACTGCAACATTGCAAAGAAATACACTACTCACAACACCGCAGATTTCTCGTGCCAGTTAGGAGTATAGCAATTGGATCTACATTAACTGATGGATGGAACAACCCAGTCTCGGTGCAACCTGTTGTAAATGGAGTGAACTAGGTATGAGTGGATACTACGAGCAGTTACAGAGAATCGTACGTCGTTATATCGACGAAGGCTTAGAATGGCCGGCCACAACACGACAAATTGCATCTTGGGCTATACGTGAGGGACTGTGGGAACCAATGCCCTCGGATTTCGTGGACCAGTTTGCAGAAGTTCTCGCCCGTGCCATGCGAGAGGAGTGCATCCGCGATCCACAGGGGCGCAAGGTTCGTGCTAAGCATGTGGCTAAGATGGAGCGACAAGGTAAGCAGCTAAACTTCTGGGGTGATATTAGAACCGCCCCGAGAGAACACCTAACAATCGCATTCCAACAGCGCAGGCAACAGATAGTCGGAGACTGTCGTCAACTTAAGGCCGATGTGGATAGCTTTAATGAGAACCGCAGCCCCCTACGTCCAATTCAGATGGTGTTCGACTTTTCGAATGACCTGGAGGAACTGGAAGCTTTAGCGGTCGCCTCATAAAGGCAGTTATTCCTTCCGTCCCCACCGGGCCTGCGCTGCTTTCCTAGCACTCTCGCGGCACTCCTCTGGGGTCATTTTGGCAACCCTCGCCTTGCCACCCTTCTTTCCCCAATACGTCCGAGCGCGATAGCAACCGCATGGAGTTCCTCTAGTGTGATCTCTGGGTTATGGGGTTTCTGAAAGACGTCCTCTTGTACATCACCAGTAGCCCGTAGAGCGGTATCCCAGGCACGGACGTTGATGTCCCTGGGTCACTTTGGTTTGCGTGAGCGGTCAGCCATATGCGAAGGCTAACAGCAATGCCCAGGACTGACAAGCTGAAACTGAACCACTACCGGCAAATCCCTCCGCTTTATCCCTGGGCTTTGCAATGCTACAATGGGATGATACAGTCGAGGTAAGGAGGCCCGGCCCCTGAGGAGGTTAATCAATGCAAGAGCAGCCAAGGATGGTCTATATGGATCACGCAGCCACCACTCCGGTCAGGCCGGAGGTTATGGAGGCTATGCTTCCGTATTTTACGCACCGGTTCGGCAACGCCTCCAGCCTGTACACTCTGGCCCAGGAGTCTCGCAAGGCGGTGGACGAAGCCAGGGAGTCGGTGGCGCGCGTCCTGGGCTGTCGCACAAGCGAGGTGGTCTTCACCAGCGGCGGCAGCGAGTCCGACAACACCGCACTGAAGGGTGCAGCGTCGGCCCTGAAGCAGACCGGCAACCACATCATCACAACCAGTATCGAGCATCACGCAATCCTGCATACGTGCCAGCACCTTGAGGACACCGGCTTCAGGGTCACCTACCTGCCCGTCGACAGGGACGGCTTGGTGGACACAGAGGACGTGCTCAAGGCCGTCACAGAAGAGACCACTCTTGTGAGCGTAATGCTGGCCAACAACGAGATCGGCACCATCCAGCCAGTCGCGGACATGGCGCGTGGCGTCAAGGAAATAGCCAAGAAGCTGGGACGCACCATCGTGTTTCACACGGACGCTGTGCAGGCGGCAGGCTTCATGGACATCGATGTCAACGCCCTGGGCGTGGATATGCTGAGTCTATCCTCCCACAAGTTCTACGGCCCCAAGGGGGTGGGGGTGTTGTACGTGAGAAGGAGCACCCCATTCACGCCTCAGCAGTTCGGCGGCGCACAGGAGAGGCAGCGTCGCGCCGGCACTGAGAACGTGCCCGGGATAGTGGGTACAGCGGTCGCTCTGAAGCTCGCATCGGAGGAGAGAGAGTCCAGTAGTGAGCACTGCCTGCGACTGCGAGACAGCCTGGTCCAGGGAATACAGGAGCGGATTGAGCGTGTACACTTGAACGGCCATGCTACCCTTCGCCTGCCCAACAACGTTAACTTCTCCTTCGACGGCGTGGAGGGAGAGCCGATACTTCTGGGCCTGGATTTTGCAGGCACGGCGGCCTCCAGCGGCAGCGCCTGCACCTCCGGCGCCTTGGAGCCATCCCACGTGCTGCTGGCGCTTGGCCTGCCCGCAGACCTCGCTCAGGCCAGTCTTCGCCTGACCCTGGGCAAGGACAACACACAAGAGGATGTGGAGCATGTCCTGCGCGTGCTGCCAGAACTGGTAGGACGGCTGCGGGCCATGCCCAGCCTGTCCCACGTCACACACTAACCGAGAATATGAAAAAAGGCCTTCTCATAAGACTCCTTGCCGTTGCGGCGCTGCTGACCCTTGTGATCGCAATGGGGTGCATTCGGAGCAGCGACAGTGAGTACGGCGGCAAGGGCGAAATCATCCACGTCGGCGCCTACGAGCCCGTGAAGCTGGACAGGGTGGTCTACACCCTCGATGGGAAGAACTACGTCATTGCGCCCCAGCAGGAGGGCAACGTGATAGCCGCGGTGAGAGCCAGGGTGCTCAACCCGGAATCGACTCAGGTGACGCTGTCCGTGGACGAGAACGCTGCCACCCTCAGAGACCTGAACGATACCCAGTACAAGTTGATCGACCCCAGTCCGGGACAGGGAGCAGTGGAGACCCAGGAAGAAGCGCCGGAGGAAAACCCGTACGCGGCCCGTCTGTGGGGCGAGTTCCAGGTTGTCGCCGGTTTTGAGATTCCCGGATGGCTCTTTTTCGAGACGCCTGAAGCCCTGGATTTCTCCGCCTTGGTGTGGGAGGACGTGGAGTTCGTCAGGGTACGCTATCCGAAGAAGAACTGAATCGGAGACGGTCCGCGCCGGCAAGCGAGTTGCGAGCGTAGCTCGGTCCGCGTAAATGGTTCGACAAGCTAATCATGAGCGGGCCGGAATACGGGCTTCGTGAGAGAGAATTATGAACACGATCAAGACTGGATTCCTGCTTATAGTGATGTCAATGCTGCTGGTCATGGCCGGCTACTTTCTGGGCGGCCCCGTCTGGATGGCCGTCGCCCTTGGGCTGGCCCTGGTTATGAACGCCGGCGCGTACTGGTATAGCGACAAGCTAGCCCTGAAGATGGCGGGAGCCAAGGAGGTGACGCCGGAGGAGGCGCCGGAACTGCACTTCATTGTGGATGAGCAGGCCAGGCAGAGCAACCTGCCCAAGCCAAGGGTGTACATCATCCAGAACGACTCACCCAACGCCTTTGCCACCGGCAGGAATCCTCGCAACGCGGCCGTGGCTGCGACCACCGGCGTCATGCGTATCCTGAACCGCGACGAGCTGTCGGCGGTCATGGCCCACGAGATGGCTCACGTCGGCAACAGGGACACCCTCATCATGACCGTCGCCGCCACCATCGCCGGAGCCATCACCTTTCTGGCGATGATCGCCCGCTTCTCCATGTTCTTCGGAGGCTTTGGCGGCGGGTTTGGCCGAAGGGACTCCGGAGGCCACGGACCCATGATTGCGATAGTCGGCCTGCTGGTGGTTGCCATTCTCCTTCCGCTGGCCGCCATTCTGGTGCGTGCGGCTATCTCCCGGGCCAGGGAGTACCAGGCCGACTCGACGGGCGCCAAGACCTGCCGAAATCCCTGGGCCCTGGCCAGCGCGCTGGAGAAGCTGGAACTCGGAGCGAACCAGAGGCCGATGAAGGTGAACGAAGCCGTCTCCCACCTGTTCATCGTCAACCCTCTGAGCGGCTTCTCGGCGACGATGTTCTCCACGCACCCTCCGATGCAGAAGCGCATCAGCAGGCTCAGAGATATGCGCGGGTTCTAGCCTACGACGTTCACATGCCTTGCAGGTGGACGTGATTTGTGGCAGGAAAGCTACGCTTGGACTGAAGGCATCGTGGCTGCCCGGCCTGGATTCGAACCAGGGTCAGGGGATCCAAAGTCCCCTGTGCTACCACTACACCACCGGGCATTGCCTTCTTGGGTCGTACCAAAGCTATGACTCCATTGTAATACCGCAAATCGACGCGGTCAAAAGGCAATCGGCAGAACTCCGGCGGTAGGGCTTATACTCTAAGCTAGCACTGTTGTTGGTGCGTGACCTCTGCTCTTTGACTTCCAGCAACCTCCCTGGCCGCTAACCTTCCTTTCCTTCTGACATCCGCCCATGCCGTACATATGTTCCATATGGTAGTTTCATACCGCAGGAGAGACAGTGACGGCGGTTGAGGCTAAGATTAGCCCCAAGGCGAAAACACAACGGAAGGAGGTGAACATGCAGTCCAGATACTTCAAACGACTCTTGCCGCTGTCAGCTGTGGCTCTCCTGATACTGGCATTCCTTGCCATTGAGATTGAGCAGGATACGCCGTGCGAGGCACTGCAACCTCAAACAGAAGAGGGGAGGAGAATTTTGACCGCACCAAACCCTGAACATCTCAAAGAGTACCAGGAAATTGGGGAACGGGCTGAGGAGATACTCCCCAAATACGAGGACCTGTTCTGGCGCCAGCCCAACGTATGGTCAACTCGCATTGGGTTGTTCAATGACAAGAACCGCAACTATATGCGGATCCCGGATGGTAAGGGCGGCTGCAAAATGGTGGTGGGATTCATAATCAGCGTAACTGAGAAAGTGGACCAGAACACGCTGCCGCCGGAAGATCGTATCCCAGATGTACTTGAGGGGATTTCCGTACAGATCATTGAGGAGTCATTGCCATCAGGCTCCCAACTCCCGGCCATTAAGACAGCGCTTGAGAAAGGAGGATTTTGTCTTGGGCGAATTACATGAACACCATAGTCCGCTTCTTGCCGGTATAAAAGTCGCCTCGTCAGCCGATATTAACCCGGGGACACTGACGGGCTTGGCCACCCGCAATGCCGACGGCAAAAGGGTGCTCCTCTGAAACTGGGATAACGGTTATGAATAGGGACCCTGTGCGGCGACTGAAGACCGTCTGCCAACCTTCCATCTACCCCAAGGTGCCCAGTCCATGTCCCCTTTAGCTTCCTCACCCCCCTTCCGCTGCCCTCACGCCGTCCATCCGTGTCCCCCGGTGGATATGGGCTAATGCAGCGGGAAAGGAGGTCTTGTCCGATACCTCCTGACCCGCAGGGTCTTTCGATTGTCACCCCCGCATCAAGTGCGGGGCAGGCTCTGAGTGATAGCGAAGGGTCTAAAGCCCTTGCCTACATTCCTTCTCTTCAATACTCGGACCAAGTTCTTACTGAAGGATTTTAGATTCTTCGCCTGCGGCTCAGAATGACATATTCTAACAATCGAAAGACCCTGTCCTGACCCGGAGGGAAGTGCATAAGTCCCCCCTAGAAGGTCAGCTAACGATTCTATTTTGCACGACTCTCAATCTAGTGAGGAGCTTGACACACGCGGCAAACACGCATCAGAATGGGCGTATGAAAGGTCAGCACCGATGGTCACTACATCGGCGCTGAAGTCCCCATACGTCGTGAGCCTCGACCACGCCGACGCCGTAAACGAAGTTCTGTCCTGCCTCGACTGACTGGAGAAGTTTGTATGCGCCCCCTGAGTCCCAATGAACAGTTCGCCGCTTTGTTGGGGTCAATTTTGATTCTTGGATTCTATGCAGGATGTTTTATGGCTACGCAGTATCCAGAGGTCGGTCGGGCCAAAGAGGCCATTGTTTTTGAGTACGTTGCTCAAATCGCCACAGTCACTGGCATACTTGCCTTGGTGTGGCAGTTAGGAACGGAAGGATCCCCGGAAAAGCGCAAAGCGTGGGATGAGTGGCACGAGAAACTGGCAGAGTGGAATGCAAGGACTGAGAATAGAGGGAGAAGGACAGCACTCGTGCGAATTATCATCTTTTGGTCAATTGTGGGGGTCATCGCTGTCCCATTCTTTGTTGTCTGCCTTTTGCACTAACCCGCGCTCTCCCCTTGCCCTTTCCCTCCTACGTTGTGGAAGCGGGATAATGAGGACTGAGTTTAGGGAGTCTGTCTGTAACCGCCCTCTGTTGATAATCCCCGCCGCATTACGGCCCCTTCACTCCTGAGCAGGTGGTTGGATTCTATTTCGCACACCTCTCTTGGAGAGGATTCTAGGAGAGAAGTGCACAAGTCTCCATCGGTAGGACAGAACAGAAGGCCGCCCTTCAGGGCGGCCTTTCGGCTTTGATGCCCCCTTGCCTTCCTTACCCGCATTGGGTAAAGTAGGCTTGGCTTGACCAAAGTTACCTCTAGGTTCCCTATGTTCTCCAATCTTTACCTTGCTAGCCCAAAGGCTTGGTGCTTCGCGCCCCCTTGAGGCGCAAAGCAAGGTAGTTGAGGTGTCTTTTGGTCAAGTCGCCATCAAGCCTGCCACAAGGGGGCATACTCCCTCTCTTCGATCCCCTCTGTTTGCCGTATTGAGTCCCCTTGTCTTGTGAATCTGTATTCCCGCGCAGGCAGGCTTAACTCAAGACGAAAGGGGACTGCCAGGACAATGAATTGCCCTTTTGATTCGACGCGACCAAGACGCGTGCCGGCAACGCTTTGGGCGATGGGCCTCTTCAAGGTGTGGGAATGAGGCCTATCCATCCTTCGGATTGTACCTGTATACATTGCGATGCTTTCAAAAACCCCGATGAATATACAACCTGTCCAACCTGCGCCGGTACAGGAGCTATTCTCAGGGAAACGCTACCTAACAATGTAGGCGTGTCGGGGCGCATCCGGTGTCCGACCTGTCTAAGAATAGGGAAGGTGCGGAAAAGCAGAGTCACCAGACGGCCACCTCAGAGGCGGAGAACCGAGGTGGATTGGGACGGTGTGCTGGAATCGGTAGACCCTCCGACGGCCTCGCAGGGAAGCGGAGAGGGAGGGGGTTCCGATGGGGATTCACCTAGCTGGGCCAATCCGACACCTGAGCATCCCCCGCCCCCAGGTCTCGGACCCGGCAAGGTAAACAAGCCACAGAGATTCAAGCCAGAGCGGCCGTGGTGGAGTGAGAATAAGATACCCCCCTCCCGCTCCTCCCCCCGGGTCCCTCACCGGAATCCCCAGGCCAGACACTCCCCCTTCGAGCTGCAAAACGACGGCTGCGCAATCCTCAATCCCTTTGGACATTTGCCATGCTTGTCCTGTTGGCCTTGGCTAGCTTGACCACATCCTCTCAACTTTGGAGCGACTTGGTGTACATCGTAGAGGAGAGAACTCTACCTCCAGCGTCTATGAAAGTCGCTCCAGCCTGTTCAGGGAGTATGGAACCTGAGATCACCTGTTTGGACGAGGTGACTATCGTAACCGAATACAGCCCTAACGAAATTGAGGCGGAGGCTGTGATTATGTTCGATGCACCCGACGGGAGCGGGTTAATCCTGCACCGCGTCCTCCAAGTCAGGGAAGAGGACGGGAAGCATTCCTACTGGACCGGCGGAGACGCCAATCCCGTCCCTGATGAATGGTGGGTAAGTGAGGACTTGGTAATTGGCTATATGACGAAGATTCACAAGGATGTTCGGCCTGAGAACGCCGTGAAACGATGGCAAGGGATCATTGAGAATGCCAAGAACAACTCTCAGCCACCGTTCAGGTAATACCCGGGCCTAGCCCACGCCTGAGAGTGCGCCATATACGAGGCACGAGATTCTATTTTGCACGACCCTCGTCTCCCTACTCCATCCCGCTCCCCTCTTCCCTGTGGTAAGATGGCGTCGAGAATATCGACAGGAGGGGGCTACGATGTATCAGGACTGGACCATATTCGGCGCACCCTTTCTTGGAGTTGCGTTTATTGGGTGTTTTGTTTTTTCGGAATCTCCTACTTACTGCTGAGCCGAGACTACCTACAGCTAATGCGCAAATACCAGGTATTACAAGGGCAGTTGCAACAGAGCACAACCCTCGGAGAAGGGGAATGTCGCTGTCGGGAGACTGAGGAGATTCTGGTGGAGGCGGCAAGACCGCACAGATAACAGCGACCGCTACCACAACAAAACCCACCGCGAAGGTAATGGCGAACCAATTGGACAATCTTTCTCTGAGCAGCATATCAAGCCCGTTCCCTTCCGCCGTGCGCTATAGCTATAAGTGGGCGGGGCGCTGTTGACACAGCCCTAGTGTAGGCTTATCCTACCTCTATTGAATCGGAGGTGGGAACAAACCTTTTTGCCCTCGCCAGCATTGCCCTCGGTGTTCTAGGCCGAGGGTTTTGTGTTTTAGTGGGTTCTGTACCTTCTCTCCCGTAAACTACGGTCTAATCGCTTCCTATTTGGTCATTGGCAGACTACAGCGACCATCGGTAAAGGGCACATTATGAGGACGGCGGCATCCTACACCTCACGTCCTCAAGCCACCTTCCTGACCATCCAGCACATTGATTCCGCTTCCCCAGCCTGTAGCCGCACAAGAATGGTGGCTTGATAGGTCAGGACCGACATTAGGGCGTGGAGGGTTATCTGGCGAAGGCCCCGGACACAATGGCGCTCAAGCCGCCTGCTTTCCTTCAGCGTCTTAAATACCCGCTCAACCATCTGTCGCTTGCCGTACAGCACCTTCCACTCAGGGCTGTTCCGCCTGATAGCACCAAACAGCCGAATATCCTTGCTTGGGTCCTCCCATACCTCGGTGTCGCAGTAGCGCAATCCGCCCCTCCTGGACGCCGCCAAGTGGCACCCTACACACCTGTACAAGTGGCCCTTCTCTGGGTCGCTCCTGATGTACTGCATCGGGACTTGCCCGATGCAGGTAGGAACACCCTGCTCAGTGTAGATACCGTCGTAAAGCTGGCCGTGGGCATTGCGCCTGATGTGAATGATGGGCAAGACACCCTTCCCGTACAGGTAGGCGTGATTAGCTCTGGAGTCGTAGCCCCGGTCGGCTATTACGGCTGTTGGCCGAAACCACGGGAACCGGGCCTCCGCCTTTGCCACGACAGCCGGCAGCTCTGGGGAGTCGTTTCGCTTGGCCGTCGTGACGACCTGAGCCAAGGGTACGCCGTGATTGGCGTCCACTGCAATGTGAACCTTGTAGCCGTGGTGCCACTCCTTACCGCCCTCCTTGGCCTTGGCGCTGTTCTTTGCGGTCCAGGACGCCTCCGGATCGCTGAGGCGCCTGCGGTTTGGGTTGGCGTGAGTCCTGACAGTGGTGGAGTCCACCGCTACCTCATTGCCCAAGTCTGGCAGGTATTGCCGTAGCTTGTCCGTGAGACCAGCGACCACGGCCTCCACGAGGTCGAAGTGGTGGGACAGGCGTTGAATGAAGCGGTTGAAGGTCGTCCGGTGGGGTAGAGGGCCAGAGAACCCACAGACGACGCGTAGTGCCGGGCTGTCGTCCAGCAGCCGTATCAGCGCATTGGTGTGAGGTAGGTTCAGGACGAAAGACGCCACATATGCCCGCCATAGCGCCCTCACGGGATAGCCCGGCCTTCCGTTCCGCCTGTAGTATTTCAGGCGTTCACAGAGATGGCCGTCGTCAAGATTGTCCAGGACAGCCTCCAGATCACGCCGTTGGATTTGCCCAACGAGCATCCCTGTGGTATAAGATATTCTTGCCATGAGAAGTCACCACCTTCTTGTGGCTGGGGCCGGGGGAGCTACAATCCCCCGGCTCCACGTCTATTGCGCTACTATGCTTACTAACGTCCGGCGGGTTTAGGACGCGCAGGAGAACGACCCTCGCGTATGAGCCGAAACTGCCCTGAATCCACCCACACCCAATCCTCCTTGTGGTTACTCAGGTAGTTATGCAAAGTGGACTGGATGCTCTTGAGCTTCGCCTTGCTCAGCCCGGCGTCAAGAACCAACTGGGCCGCCTTGCTGTAGTGAACCACGCCGTTGTTGACCTTGGCGTAGGCGTACAGGACCTCCGGTTGGGTCTTGCAATTAGCAATATCAGAGACCGTTACCTCTACCTCCGGCAGGTCGTCGTCGCTGAGGGCGGGTAGCACCTCCCGGCTCAATTCAATGGCCCGTTCTATTGAGCAGAGGTCTGCTTCAATGACTAATATGCTAGCCTGCGCTGCCTCCAAGGCAGCGACAGCCTTTTCCCTCTTGTCGCGCAATACAGCCTGTACAGTGTTCAGGTCCGTGATTGTGTTTGTTATCTCCATATTTCGCCTCCTGTAGCCTATTCAAGCCCCCCGCACCTGCGATATCGTTAGCCTGTGGAGAGAAGGGGAGTTGAACCCCTCGCCTGCCAGGTCGTTAATCTACAGGCGGCACCAAGCTCTCCCCATGACACATAGGTAGGGCCACCACCTAGCACGGCAGCCAGGCGGCCATACCGCTCAATAGGTAGAGGCACCACCTACGCGGTGCTACGAACGCCGCATAGGTTCTTAGGATTTGTTGCCTGGGGTGCCAGGTGCCTCTACCTTCTCTAATGTTAGGCGCGCCGTAGCGTTTTGGTCAAGAAGTAGCCGCGCCAATATCACGCAAGTCCGTTTTCCCCAGCGCGATAGACAAGAGGCCCCGACGAATCGGGGCCTCATTCATTTCAGGACTTTTGCACTTCCCTCTGACCCGTACATCCAATTGACATTGGGAATGGACAGGAATTATAATCATCGGCTGTAGTCCCATGCCAAAACGAACTTATCAGCCAAAAGTCAGACGAAGGAAAAGAGTGCACGGCTTCTTCTCGCGTATGCAGACGCGGGGCGGCCAGAGCGTCCTCAAGCGGAGGCGTTTCAAGGGTCGTCAGAAGCTAACGGTGTAGATCTGCGGAGCCGAGTCTCCTTCGCAGCTCACTCTCAACTGAATGCAAAAAGAACTACGCCTCAAGAAGGCGCAGGAATTTTCTCACATCTATCGCCAGGGAAGATCGTGGGCCAACGACCTGCTTGTGTTGAAGGCCATGCCCAACGGCACGGACGGCAGGAACAGGTACGGCTTCTCCGTGGGCAAGAGGACCGGTAACGCGGTGGTGAGGAACACTATCAAGCGGAGGACCAGGGAGGCGGTGCGGAACACGCCCACCGTGGGAGGCTGGGACATGATATTCATCGCCCGACGGGGAGCGAGTTCGGCGGATTACCACGAGCTGAAGGCGTCGGTGACGAACCTGCTTCGAAGAGGAAGGCTGCTGGACGCCGCTCCACAGCCGGAGAAGCTCAAGGCATGAAGGGTGGAGCGCTGAGAGCGATACGCCTCTATCAGAGAGCGATTTCGCCGTACCTGCCAACATCCTGCCGCTACGAGCCAACCTGCTCACACTATTCTCACGAGGCTATCTACAAGTACGGGCTGGCACGCGGTGTATGGATGAGCCTGGGGCGGTTAGCCAGATGTACGCCCATTGGCAGGACAGGCTATGACCCGGTCCCCTGAAGAGTCCAGACAAGCCCTCTACGCCTCTCCGAGTGGGTCCGGGGCAGGCGAAGTATCGTCGTTGCCTGCGGCGCGTCGGAAGGACCAAGGTCTATCGGCGCGAGCGCCGCGCGGAACAAGGGGCGTCCTGTGGCTCCTTGCGCTCGCCCTGGCCGTCATAACCCTTGCCGGGTGCGACGCGCGAGACTTGGGCCCGGACTCCGGGTGGTCCGGGGTGACGGTGAGCGAAGAAGTCGTTTTTGTAGGCTCCCGCGAGGATGAGTTGCTGGCGCTCGACAGGGCAAACGGCGCCCTGCTCTGGAGCTTCCCCGAAGAGGGCCAGGAAGACAGCCTGGAGGGCATCTACGCAAGCCCCGCGGTAACCGATGACCTTGTGCTGGTTGGCGGGTACAACGGTATACTCTACGCCCTGGATCCATCGACAAGGCAGAAGGTGTGGGAGTTCCAAACCGACGACAGCATAGTGGGATCTCCGGCGCTGGTCTATGAGGAAATTAGGGAGATCACACCTACGCCAACCGCTTCATTTGGCAGCACGCTCGCGGGTGGCACGCCCACGCCTACCCCGTCAGGCAGTAGTCCACCCGAGCAGGATGCTGTCAACTCCAGGCTGGAACTGATTATCGTTGGGTCGTCAGACGGGAACCTGTATGCCATGGACACCAACGGAGTCGAACAATGGCGGTTTGAGACGGGCAACAAGATATGGTCTATGCCGGTGGTCTACGAGGACGTGGTGTACTTCGGCTCTCTGGACCACAACGTCTACGCGGTCTCTCTGAAGGACACGGGCAGCCTGAGGGCTGGCGATGAGATGTGGCGGTTCGAGACCGACGGGGCCGTTGCAGCCACTCCTCTTGTTATGAACGGGCGCGTCTACATCGGTTCCTTTGACCGCAAATTCTACTCCCTGGACGCCTTCTCCGGGCAGGAGGCATGGGCTGAGCCCTTTGAGGCCGAAAACTGGTTCTGGTCCAAGGCGGTATCCGACGGCGCGACCATCTACGTAGCGTCCCTGGACGGCAACCTCTACTCCCTGGACTCCACCAGTGGAGCGGAGAGATGGCGGTTCGAGACGGCAACGACGGCAGAGGGGGCAAGCCCCATAATTGCAGCGCCGGCCCTCGTGCCTTCGGGTGTGGCCGTAGCTACGGACAACGGCGATATCTACCTGGTTCGCTCCACCGACGGCACGGAGATAAGGGATTTCGCGGCCAGGGATCGCATACACGCGCCTTTGACAGCATCGGGCTCAATCGTCTACTTTAGCGCCATGAATCACACCGTCCGGGCCGTCGACCTGCAGCAGGGGTTCTGGACTGAGCTGTGGTGCTTCAACACAAAGGAGTCCAACAGGCAGTGCGAGTAGCGACGCGCAGAGACATCAGGGAGCAAAGCAAGGTATGACGCAATTGCAGAAGGCAACGAGGTAGGGCGCTTTGGAGCTTATATCTTACGTTTGGAACCAGATTATCGTCGGCCCCATGATAAACATCTTGGTGCTGATGTACTCGCTCTTCTTCGGCAACTTCGGTGTCAGCATTCTGGTGTTCACCGTGCTCATACGAGTGGTCACCTTTCCCCTGACACTGAAACAGATCCGGATGACGAAGAAGATGTCGGAAATCCAGCCTCTGACGACGGAGATCCGGCAGAAGTACCCCGATGACAAGCAGAAACAGTCCCAGGAGACCATGCGCCTCTACAAGGAGAAGGGCGTCAACCCCCTGGGCTGTCTTGGCCCCATGTTCATTCAGATGCCCATCTGGATTGGCCTGTACCAGGCCATTATCCAGACCCTTCCGGACCACCCCGAGAGGCTGGTAAGCCTGTCCCAGAAGCTGTACGCATGGCTGCCCCTTGTAAACGAGTCCATTCCCCTGGACAGCCGGTTCCTCTGGCTGGACCTGGCCGAACCGCCTCGCTTTATCCTCCCGGTACTGGTGGGCATATCCATGTGGGCCGTTCAGAAGACGTCCATGGTTCAGCCGGCGGACCCAAGGCAGGCGCAGACAACCCAGATGATGCTCTGGCTGATGCCGATGATGCTGATGTTCTTCTCCTTTTCTCTGCCCAGCGGCCTCTCTCTGTACTGGGTAGCGTCCAACTTGATTCAAATGGGGACTCAATACTTTGTTGCCGGCTGGGGAAACCTGCTCCCCACTCGACGGCCGGGGCCAAGCGCCCAGCCATCGCCAACCCAGTCGGTGAAGGAGAACGCAGAAGATGGAAACAACAACGGAAGTGACGGCGAGGACGGTAGAGGAAGCCATAGAAATCGCTCTAGAACAGCTAGGCGTAGACCGCGATCAGGTAGAGGTAGACGTAATTAGCCAAGGCAAAGGCGGCATACTTGGATTCGGTGCAGAGCCGGCGCGCATAAGGGTAACGCTGACATCTCTCCCATCCAATTTGCCGGTCGTGGCAAAGATCACGGTAGACACCCTGCTCAGGTCGATGAAGGTGTCCGCCACTGCGACGCCAAGGCCGCAGATGGAGGGCGAGGAAGACACCATCGAGTTGGACATAGAGGGCGAGGACTCCGGCTTGCTCATCGGGCGCCGCGGCGAGACCCTCCGCGCCCTGCAGTTCACGGTCAACCTCCTGGTAGGCCAGAGCACCAGAGGGCGCGTCATCCTGGACGTTGAGGGGTACCGAGAGCGGCGCTACAGCTCCCTGAGAACCCTGGCATCGAGGGTGGCGGAGCGCGTGACATCTACGGGACGCCCCATCACCCTAGAGCCAATGGCCCCCAACGAGCGGCGGGTGATACACATGACCCTGGCGGACAATCCCAGGGTGGCCACCGAGAGCACGGGCATGGGAGAGAGCCGGAAGATCACGGTGCTTCCGCGGAGAGAATAGGAGCCGAGGGATCTCCTGCTCGCGTCCTGTGCATGGCTGTGGCTGTGTTGGATGGGCCATATTCTGAAGTGCGTCACTCTGCTTTGGAAACGTGATGACCTCATTTATCCGCGTCTTGCTTGTGGCCGTCGTTGCGGTGGTTCTGGTCACAGCGTGCTCTGAATTGCCGTTTCCGGCGACAACGTCCGAGAATCTGTCCCTCACAGTCGCTCCCGTACCAAGCGACATTCCTGCCTACGACCGCGACGATTGGCGCCACTGGATAGACGAGGACAGCGATTGCCAGAACACGCGGCAAGAGGTGCTGATAGAGGAGTCCACTTCACCCGTGGAATACGAAGGCTCAGACCAGTGCAGGGTTGAGTCTGGCGAGTGGACAGGCCTGTACACGGGAGAGCAGTTCACCGACCCAAGCGACCTGGACGTAGACCACATGGTGCCTCTCGCAAACGCGCACCGGTCCGGTGGCTGGCTGTGGAGCGAATCAAGGAGGAGAGAATACGCCAACGACCTCTCCTATGAGGGTCACCTGATAGCCGTGCAGAACTCTGCAAACCGGGCCAAAGGCGCAGACGGGCCGGAGGAGTGGAAACCGCCAGACCGCGGCTACTGGTGCCAGTACGCCATAGACTGGATCACTATAAAGAACGCTTGGCGTCTGACAGCGAGTGAAGCGGAGGCAGCCTCCCTGTCCGAGATGCTGAATACCTGCTCGCCGCGGAGAACGCTTGGAACCTTCCGGTACAGCAGAGCGACTCCGGCAACTCTAACGCCAGCAACTCAGCCGACCCCCGCGTCCGGGGCAGTCTACGATTCATGCGATGATGCAGAGGCCGCCGGTGAGCAGCGCGTGCGCGGCAGCAATGGTGATGGCCGCGGCTTTCCCGCCTCAATGGTGCCCAGCGCACGCGATGGAGACGGTGACGGCGTTGTTTGTGAGAAATAAGGTCCCCTTGCCTACGTGACCCGCGGCGATGAGCTGCTGGTGTTCAAGCACAGGGATTTCCCGGAGGCCGGGCTCCAGGTGCCCGCAGGCACTATCGAGGAGGGTGAAGACCCGCAGGACGCGGTGCTACGGGAGGTGCGGGAGGAGAGCGGCCTGACGGATGTCAGGATGGTGGAGTTCCTGGGCAGGTATCTCCACAACGCCGCGCCCCACAGAGACGAGGTGCACGACCGCCACGTGTACCATCTGGAGCTAACGGGATCGGCGGAGCAGTCCTGGCTTCACTACGAGACCGACCCTAGCGACGGCGGCCCGCCCATTGCCTTCAGTTTCTTCTGGATGAGCCTGCGAGACCCGGAACTGCGTTTGGCCGGCGGCCAAGGAGACCTTCTCCACAAGCTCGCCATTGGGCGCTAGACGCCCATCTTTACTGGAGACCTTTGCATATCCTCATGTCCCTTCCCCCGTTTGCGGGGGAAGGTTAGGATGGGGGCAAATAAGCGGTGTGTTCACACACGACTCACCCCCATCTCAATCTTCCCCCTTCAAGGGGGAAGAGGCTTTGGCGCCCGACAAGAGGGTCATTCAATGGTCTCTACCGCCGGTACACCTGGATGTACGTGGCGTTCAGATCTATGTACGTATCATCCGATACAGGCAGGTCCTCCAGAAGTACGCCCCCGGCCGGGTCCCTGCCAGTGGCCAGCAGGATGTTCCGCTCCAGAGTCAGTCCGTGATAGCCGGGCACCGGGAATGCGCCCAGCACCAGCAGCTTCGTGCCGGGCGGCGCGGACATCGCCACCTTCTCTGCAATGTCGCCCTCGTTGTTGATGTAGTTGAACACCGTGGCAAAGTCCTCAAACCTCAGACCTGCCTGCAGGTAGGTATCGTCCTCGGTGAAGTCCCCGGGGATGACGATGTCTGATGCGCCCTGCAGGCCGGATCCCTTCAGGCTCTCGATATATGCCTTGGAGGAGTCCACCAGTTCCTTGTCGTACTCAACGCCCACGGAGGGTATCCCGTACACCAGCGAGGTAAGGGCGACCACCCGTCCGTCACCTGATCCGGCGTCGAGAAACAGGCCGGAGGGGTCGAATGCCGACGTCTCTATGAGGTAGCCTATCGCGGCGTCGAGGTGCCGCAGCGGCGACGGGAGGTACTGTCCGACGGCCGTTCTCTTGTACGGCCCGCCCAAGTGGCTTTCGGCTGCGTCCAGGCGGTCGTAGAAGGCTCTCAGAATATCAAAGGAGCGCTCTTGGGACAACGACCGACCCTCGCCCTCGTCGTGGCTACTACCCCGCGGGACGCTGGACTGCTCTTGTAGACTCATTCTATATATGCGACAAGGGGAGGCCACGGACAACCGGGCCTCCCCTTCGTTTGCTCCTACTATTCTACCCTGTCGGGCGACCTAGGCGGTCCCGTTCTCCCCGTCCTTCTCCCACAGGGCTTCCAGAATCGCCCCGGGGTTCATCGGCAGGTCACACATTCTGATGCCAATTGCCCTGGAGACTGCGTTGGCCATGGCGGCCAGCGGAGGCACTATGGGAACCTCTCCCACTCCGCGCGCCCCGTAGGGATGCCCCGGATTGGGCACCTCCACCAGGATGGTGTCTATCATGGGCAGGTCAAGGGAAGTGGGCATACGATAGTCCAGCAGTGATGAGTTTGCCATCACGCCCTGGTCGTTGTAGTAGTACTCCTCGTTGAGGGCCCAGCCAATGCCCTGCACGACGCCTCCCTGTATCTGTCCCTCCACGTAGCTGGGGTGAATGGCCTTGCCTATGTCCTGTATGGCGGTGTATCGGAGAACGTCCACCTTGCCCGTCTCCGTATCCACCTCAACGTCCACAATGTGATGGGCGAAGGCAGCGCCCACGCCTCTGGGGGTGACGGTGCCCTTCCCAACCAGGGGACCGCCCGTCTCGTTCAGGCGCTTGCACATATCCTTGAAGGTCAGCTGCTGCTCGGAGTCGGATATGCGGGTCAAGACGCCGTCTGAGAAGTCCACGTCGTCGTCAGTCGTCTCCCAGATCATGGCCGCCCGGGCCTTCATTTGCCGCACCACGTCCTGGGCAGCCTCGTAAGCGGCCCAACCCGTAGCGAAAGCGACACGGCTTCCGCCCGTGACTGCCGTGTATCCCACGGAGTCGGTGTCGCCCACCACCGGATGCACCTCTTCTGCGCTGATCCCGAGCACCTCCGCGGCCTGCATCGCAATGGCCGCCCGGGTGCCTCCAATGTCCACAGACCCCTCCACCATGCTCACGGTGCCGTCCGGGTTGACGGAGATGTTGGCGCTGGACTGCATCCCGCCGTTGAACCAGAAGCCGCTGGCGATTCCCCTGCCCCGGGACTTCCCCTCAAGGGGTGCGTTCCAGTGGTCGCTGGCCTTGGCGGTCTCCAGCATCTCAGTGTTTCCAATGTTGCCGAAGGGCGCTCCGGTTACCTGCCGGTCACCCTCCTTGGAGGCGTTCTTCATGCGGAACTCCAGGGGGTCCATGCCTGTCTGCAGGCAGAACTCGTCCACAATCGACTCCACGGCCAGGGTTGCCTGGGGAGAGCCGGGGGCGCGGTAGGCCGATGTCTTTGGCTTGTTCACCACCACGTCGTAGGCGTCCAGCAGCGCGTTCTCCATATCGTACATGCCCAGCATGCACATGGCTCCCGCGGTGACGGGAGAGCCGGGGTAGGCCCCTGCGTCGAAGGCCAAAAGCCCCTGAGCAGCGACAATCTTGCCGTCGTTCTTGAAGCCCATCTTCAGCTTCGTGTACGAGCCTGACCCGGGGCCGGTGGCCTCCAGGACCTCGACGCGGGTCATAACCATCTTGACCGGGTGGCCTGTCATCCGGGACAGAATTGCGGCGGGCGGCTCCATGTAGATGTTGATCTTGCCCCCAAAACCGCCCCCAATCTCCATTGGGACCACGTGGACCTGGGAAATCGGCACTCCCAGAAGCGCCGCGGTGTTCTGCCGCACGCCAAAGTGACCCTGGTTGCTGGTCCAGACGGTGATCTTGCCGTCGCCGCCCCAGAGCACGGTGGCGTTCTGCGGCTCAATGTAGCCCTGGTGAACGGTCTTTGTGTTGAACTCCCGCTCGATCACCACGTCGGAGTCCTTGAACCCCTGCTCCACGTCGCCGATGCTGAACTGGGTGTGTACGGCGACGTTGCTGTTCTTGCCAGAGTCCTTGCCCATGGACATTGTGGTCATCTGGTCGTGGAGTATTGGAGAGCCGTCCTTCATCGCCTCCACCGCGGTCATAACCGGGGGAAGCACCTCGTATTCCACTTCGATGAGGTCAAGCGCCTCCTCAGCCACGTGAAGGCTGTCGGCGGCAACCGCCGCTACGGGATGGCCCTTGTAGAGCACCTTATCACGGGCCATGACATTGGAGGATATGTACCGCAGGTTGACCATAGGCCCTTCGCCTACGGACACCGGCTCGTCGGGAGGCACAGGCAGGTCCTTGCTGGTGACCACTGCCTTGACGCCCGGCAGCTTCAATGCCTTGCTCACGTCGATGGACTTTATCCGGGCGTGGGCGTGAGGACTGCGCAGGACCTTCCCGTGGAGGAGGTCTGCCGCCTGCACGTCTGCGCCGAATTTGGCCCGGCCAGTTACCTTGTCCACACCGTCGTGGCGTATGGGTCTTGTACCCACCACCTTATATTCAGGGGAGCGATCCATTGTAGTAGCCATCTATTTCACACCTCTCTTGTATCTGACGCTTGGAGCACAATCGCATATATCTTACCACAACTGGAGCAAACGCGCAGTCAGCACGGGGACGCACCAGGGTCTTTCGATTGTTAGAATATGTCATTCTGAGCCGCAGGCGAAGAATCTAAAATCCTTCAGTAAGAACTTGGTCCGAGTATTGAAGAGAAGGAATGTAGGCAAGGGCTTTAGACCCTTCGCTATCACTCAGGGTGACAATCGAAAGACCCTGGGGACGCACAACGACTGCTGGTTTGACGGCCATCCCGTCTTCCGTTAACCTTGGGCTTATCCAAGCATCCTAACGCCGGTATTGACGTTGTCTACGCCCCCTTCTACGGCTAAACCTTGGACAAGCTACGACTGAGCGGGTACACTGGAAGTACCGCTACACGGAGGGTCGTTTGCGATGTCCAACGAACTGGAGAGGGCCAAGTCGAGGCTCTTCGCGACCCTTCGCAGCAGGGTGCCCTGCGGCAGGATAGTAGACGCCATGGAAAGGGTGCCGCGGGAGCTCTTCGTCCCGGAGTCGAGACGACACCTCAGCTACGAGGATATGCCTCTTCCCATAGGAGACGGTCAGACCGTCTCGCAGCCCCATATTGTGGCCGTTATGACCCATGCTCTGGAGCTAAAGGAGGGGGACAGTGTGCTGGAATTGGGCACCGGAAGCGGATACCAGGCTGCCATTCTCTCCCTTCTCACCCGCCAGGTCCTCTCCGTAGAGCGTATTCCTTCGCTGGCGGAGCGGGCCATAGTATTGCTGTCGTCTCTGGGGTATGCCAACGTGGAGGTGCGCCCGGCGGGCAGTGTGCTCGGGTGCCCGGAGGAAGCGCCCTTCGACGCCATAATCGTTACGGCCGCCGCGCCCTCGCTGCCGAGGACGCTCATGGAGCAGATGGCGGACGGGGGCAGGATGGTGATTCCGGCGGGTTCACAGCAGGAGCAGAGCCTGATCAAAGTGGTCAAGTCGCGCACCACATACTCCATAACCAACCTGGGCCCATGTCGATTCGTGCCTCTTGTGGGTAAGGGCGCGTGGGATACCGATTAGCCGCGTCTGGGCCGGTGCCTGTCTGCGCTGTCGATGGCTATGGTGACGGGGCCGTCGTTCTGGATGTGCACCATCATCCGCTCCTGGAAGCGGCCGGTCTTTACCGTAAGTCCGCTCTCCCGGAAGAGGTCCACGGTCCGCTCGAACAGGACTCTCGCCTCCTGGGGAGGTGCCGCTGCGCTGAAAGACGGCCTGCGTCCCTTGCGGACGTCGCCGTAGAGGGTGAATTGGCTGACCACCAAGAGCTGCGCCGATACGTCCAGCGCTGAGTGATCGAACCTTTCGGCTTCGTCTTCGAAGATGCGGAGGTTGACCACCTTGTCCACAATGTAGCGGGCATCCTCCTCGCCGTCGTCCTGGCCCACGCCCACGAATACCACCAAGCCCAGGTCAATCTGTTCGACGGCCTCGCCTACGGTAACGGAGGCGCCGGCTACTCTCTGGACGAGGGCGCGCACCCTTGCGTCTTCCTAGACCTCAGTTGAGGAGGTATCCTTATCCCCGCTGCTGCCCCGGTCCTCGGGGTGGAACTCTTTGCGGGCGTAGTCGGTTGTGTAAAAACCGCTGCCCTTGTAGATGACTGTGGGGGAGTGGAACTTGCGCTTTGATGCGTTATTGCACAGGGGGCAAGACTGGGTCGTCTCGGCGTCGAAGCCCTGCTTCATCTCAAACCGGTGGTCGCAAGCCCCGCATTGATACTCGTATATTGGCATTTGCCTCCAGAGCGGCATTAGCGGTCTCAGTTGGTGTCTGCTAACGCCGCATTTTAATTTAAGTGCTTTTTGGCTTCCTGTCAACACGCCCGCACGAGACGCGGGGCGCCGTGCCCGGGACGCATGGAGCGGGTTTGAGTAATGGGCGACCGGCGACTACAATGCTCAATCATGCTTGCCATCCAGCCAGACGACGGCACGCGTCCTCCAGATTCCAGGGACGTGTCGTCGCACGTTAACGCGGTGCCTTGATATGACCAGGGCCTTGATGGCCGGCGCTCTTCTGGCGTTCCTGTCCGCGGCCGTGCTCATCTTTGCGTACTGCGGCACGGGAGAGGGATCCCCGGAGACCGTCCACGGCAGGATAACCGATGTCCAGATCAGGAGCGTCACGGCGGTCGATTCCTTCTCCATTGCGGACGCAGAAGGGAAGACGTGGAGTTTCACTGCCGAGGGGCCTTTGGAGTTCACGCCGTCCCACCTGTGGGAGCATATGCTCACGGGAGAGGACGTGAGCGTGCGATTCAGGCGAGCGGGCGATGCCCTGATTGCAGTTGGCGTTGAGGACTACCCCTGAACTCCTCCGTGGGTGAGCCTTGACCACAATATCGCCCTAACATATGATGAAGTCATCGGGGTGTAGCGCAGGGGTACGCGCGCCTGGTTTGGGACCAGGAGGTCGGCGGTTCAAATCCGCCCACCCCGACTTTCTCAACCATGCCGGTTTCTCTTGTGCGGGCTATGACTGGTTGGGCATCTTCTTGTCGAAGCACAGGTCCAGAAAGTCCTGCACCGCAATCAGGGCGATGGTCCCGGACATATCCCTGGGATTCGCGTAGTCCCCTCTGAGTTGGGAGTCGGCCGTCCTCGCGATCACCCGCGCCTGAAGGGCAAGCTGGAAGACCTGCCTCCCAATCTCACTCCGGAGCTTCTCGCAAAGCTCATCATAGCTAAGACATACTTCATCGCTCATGTCAAGAACCTCTCAGTCTTGCCGATTCTATCTCCCGTTAGGAGTGGGCGGAAAGCTGTCCTACTCCCCTGCGCTATTCCGGTCCCACACCGGCAGCTGCCAGTGGGGCATCGACTTGTCCTTCCCGCGCACCAGGTCCCAGTAGAGACGCCGGATCTTTCTGGTCAGCGGGCCGGGCCTCCCGGATCCCACTACGTACCGGTCTACGGACACCACAGGCTCTATCTCGGCGTACGAGCCGCAGAGAAAGACATCGTCCGCTACGTACAGTTCCGTTCTGTCCACGTCCCTTTCCACCACGGGCACTCCAAGGGTCTCCGTGAACAGGCGCATCACCGTGTCCCGGGTGATGCTCTCCAGAATGCCGGATGTGACGCCGGGCGTGATGGCAACCCCGTCTCGAACAATGAAGATGCAGGCGTACGATCCCTCGGCCACCTTGCCCTGGGGGTTGAGGATAATGCTTGCGTCGTAGCCGTTGATACGCGCCTCGGTGGAGGCAAGGCGGCTGTTCTCGTAGTTGGAGAGCATCTTGGCCCTGGGGGGCATGACGTTGTCGGAGATGCGCGTCCAACTGCTAACGCAGCAGTGGCTGCCCCGGTTCTTGCCCAGGTTGGAAGCGCTGGGCCTGGCAGTGACGAAAACTACGCCGGGCTGCTGGTAGGCTGCCCTGTAGCCGGCCACGTCGCCGCTGAAGTAGGCCACCGGCATAACATAGGTGTCCTCCCGCGCCTGGTTGGCCCTGAGGAGGTCGATTATGGCGGTGGTCATTTCCTCCGATGTATACGGCGGGGACATACGCACCAGCTTCATGGAGTCGAAGAGGCGGTCCAGGTGCGACTGGAGACGAAATACGTAAAGCTCCTGCTCGTCTTCGTTCCAGTAGGCCCTGATTCCCTCAAAGACTGCCGAGATGGACGTCCAGGCCATGCCCGTGATGTGGATGGTCGCCTCTTCCCAGGGGACCAGTCCGCCCGAAGACCACAGGTAGGCGGGCGTGGGTGAGGGGGAAGGATCGTTTCTCCTGGCAGCCCTTTTTAGCGTCATACAAGCTCACTCCAACGGCTTTTGTACCAACCTCACGCCCTCAGTGGGAGTCGGCGATCGGGAGGTGCGGCGATTCTACGACTGCTCAATCGACTCCGATACCTGGGCCAGCAGATTCAGCGTCCGCTCCCGGGAGACTTTCCTGTTGCCTCCGGCGGTTATGGGCGATACGAGTATCTCGGTGGCCCCGAAGGAGAATAGCTCCATCAGCTTCTCTTCCACCTGGTCCTCGTTCCCTGAGAGTACAACGGCGTCCAGCATACCGTCGCTCCACATTCCATTGGACGCCTCCGGGAAGCCGGCGTCGGCGAACATGCTGGCGTAGAAGGGCGCTCTTGGATAGAACCCTATCTGCTCCCGCGCGGCGGCGTACACCTCGGCGGGGTCGTCGTGGACGCAGACCGGGGCGTGGGCAATCAGGGGAGGCACAGGACGGCCGGCCTGTTCTGCTCCGGCCTTCATGGCGGGGACGGCCACGTCCCGCAGGTAGACGCCGGGGCACACCCAGCTTATGGCACCATCGGACTCAGCGCCGCACATCTCAAAGGCCCGTTGCCGCAGGGCAGAGGCCATAACCGGCACGTCTATCGGTGAGGAGATGCGGCCGTGGACATTGTAGTATCGACCTTCGTAGTCCACCTGACCCTCTTTGAACAAGGTTTTAAGGATCTGCAGGTACTCCCGCAGATGGCCCAGTGGGGCTTTGAACTCCATTCCGTAAGTCCCCTCTATGACGGCCTGGTGGCTGGGCCCCACTCCCAGCCGGAACCGCCCCGGGTCCAGGTTGTCCAGCGCCTGCACCTGCTGGGCCGTGACAAGGGGGTGACGGGGGTATGTTGGGATTATGGAAGTCCCCAGAAGTACGTCCCGGGACTTCATCAAGGCAGCCGCGAAGAAGGTGATTGCGTCTCCGCCGGCCCCTCCGGTCGTCGACCAGGCGGCCGGGATGCCCAGGTAGTCCAGCTGCTGCACCTGGTCAAGGGCCTCTCTGCTGCTCTGCGCCGTCAGGGCAACCCCTATCATCTTTCCGTCCATATTCATCCTCACTTTGCCTCTCTGAAAGCTGTCGATACCTCCTCCGCCGTCACCACATCCGCCTGGCGGGGGAATATCTTTTCCGTGAGCACGCGGTGTACCTCTTCGTCCTGGTCGCCGCAGCAGTCCGCCACGACCACGAGGCGATAGTCCACGTCAGCGGCCCATCGCACGGCTGTGAGAACGCAACCGCTGGTGGCGACTCCGAAGAAGACCAGAGTGGTTGCGCCGATGGAATTGAGCACTGCGTCAAGGTCGGTTGTGGAGAAGGGGCCGGTGCGCCGCTTGACGACGACGGCCTCGCCGGGCTGCGGAGCGACCGCGGGGTGCACCTCTGCGCCGGGCGTGCCCTCCACAAGGCGGTTCGCGAAGCGCTGGCGGTTGCGCGGCAGCACCTCAGGGTGTCCCTCCCTGAACTGGACCACCACGTAGATGACCGGGATGCCGGCCTGCCTCGCGCTCTCAAGTACGGAGGCCGATCTCTGGAGAAGGCCCTCTCCGTCCGTGGAGTAGTTGCTCACAATGTCGTTCTGGTAGTCCATAATGACCACCGCTGTGCTGTCCCGTTGAAGGTCCAAGTCAGCCATGTTCTCCTCCTTATCGTACCCGGTACGTGAATGACCGGCCCATTTCGGGGTGACCTCACGGGCATTATACTCCATCTTGGGGGCCTGCTCCAGAAATGCCCGCTCCGAGGCGGGTAGGGCAGAGGTTGGCCCGCGAACCGCCCCTACATGCGCCCTTCCGTGATACCACCCGGGTTACGCAATGATCTCCTTCCGTGCCAGGCTATGCGTCGGCCTTATGTGCCAGTGGTTGACAGAGGCTGGTGCAGAGATTATCATCGGGCTAGTTCTGGAAGTGTATCATCCGCTCGGCTTCCAGCAGGACGACGGATGATGGGCTGGGCGCTGTGAACTCCTCTCGTGTCAGGATAGTCTTGTTTTAGGGAGGCCCTGATGGAAGATGGAATTCTAAAAGGACTCAGGGTAATTGAGTGGGGCGACCTGGTCTCGGGCCCTTGGGCCGCCCGCCTGATGGCGGACATGGGCGCGGACGTGGTCAAGGTTGAGCCCCCCGGCTCAGGCGACACGTCCCGACGCGTAGGCCCCTTTCCGGGCGACGTTCCCCATCCGGAGACCAGCGGCCTTTTCCTCTACCTGAACCTGAACAAGCGCGGCGTCACCCTCGACCTTGCAAAGGCCGAAGGCAAACGCATATTCAAGGAGTTGATCGCGGGCGCAGATATTCTCATTGAGAATCACCGGCCCGGAGTCGTGGAAGAGCTAGGGTTGGGTTACGAGACGCTGAGCGCTCTAAACCCACGGCTTATTATGGTGTCCGTTAGCCCATTTGGGCAGCAGGGGCCCTACCGGGACTACGCGGGCAGCGAGTTGGTGCTCTTCCAAATGGGTGGCCCTGGCTACGAGACTCCCGTCAACGAGGTGACAGACCTTGAGAGGCAGCCGCCTTTGAAGGGTCCGGGGTACCCGGCCTACTTCGCATCCGGATGGATGGCCGCCACGTGCACCAGCGTCGCTCTCTTCCAGCGCGAAATGACGGGCGAAGGCCAGTTTGTTGACATCTCCGAGCACGAGGCCATCTTCAGCACCGAGAGGCCTCGCATTGCCCAGTACACCTACACGGGCGAGATAATACCCCGGGAGGGCAACGGCATCCCCAGGTTCAAGCCGTGCAAGGACGGTTTCTTTGCCGGGCTTGGCGTCCAGAGGGACGACATACGGTGGGGTCGCCTCTGCAATATGATGGGGAATCCGGAGTGGACCAAGGACGAGATCTGCTCGACGCCCGATTCGCGACGGGAGAATACGGATATTCTGGAAGCGCACATAATGTCCTGGATGATGGACTATACGAAGCAGGAGCTTTTCAAGATGGGGCAGGAAGCCGGCCTGGGCGTCTTTCCCCTCAACACCGCCGCCGACGTCTACGCCGAGGAGCAGTACCGCTACCGGGAGTTCTTCCAGGACGTGGAGCACCCCATTGCCGGCACTTATGAGTACCCCGGCATCTCCTACAAGCTCTCGGCTCATCAGTCCGTGATCCGCAATCGCGCTCCGTTGCTCGGCGAGCACAACAGCGACGTGTTCGTCAGCGAGCTTGGGCGCTCGCCGGAGGATCTGGTCCACCTCTACCAGTCCGGCGTAATCTAGGGGTAATACAGCAGCAATCGCAGGAGGTAAGCCATGGGAAAGCTACCATTTGAAGGCGTAAGGGTTGCAGATTTCGGATGGATTCTCGCCGCCCCGCTTGCTGGCCAGTGGCTTGCGACCCTGGGCGCGGATGTCATAAGAATAGAGAGCAAGGCTCGACCTGACCTTGTCCGCAGCGGCGCCGTTGGGGGTGTGATCCCTGGCCCGGAGCCGTCGTGGAACAGGGTGGCGACCTTCAACTCAGTCAACTACAGCAAACGCGGCTGTACGCTGGATCTGACCAAGCCGAAGGCGCAGGAGCTAGCCTACCGCATAATCGAGAAATCGGACGTCGTAAACGAAGCCTTCACCACTCCGGTCGTGGAGCGCTTCGGCCTGACGTACGACAAGCTGAAGTCCATCAAGCCGGACATCATTCTCATCGCCAACTCCTCCCTTGGCAAGACCGGCCCTTTGGGGGATGTGGCGGGAATGGGTCCGGCGAACCAGGCCTTCGCAGGCCTGCCTTCCATGACGGGGTACGAAGGCGGCACGCCTACCGGAATGGGTGGCACATGGCCCGACTACACCGTCGGCCTGACCCTTGCCTACCTGATAATTACCGCCCTGTATCACCGGCAGCGCACGGGAGAGGGCCTCTACATCGACCACTCCATGGCCGAGACGGTGATGAGCATGATCCCGGGCCAGCTTCTGGACTACTCCATGAATGGCAGGGTAGCGGTGCCTCGCGGGAACAGGGATGACCTGGCGGTTCCCCACAATCTATACCGCTGCCAGGGCGACGATAAGTGGGTCGCCATCGCCGTCCACGACGAAGAGCAATGGGCCGCGCTCTGCAAGGCCGCCGGGCATCCGGGGTGGTTGGAGGACGAGCGGTTCTGCGACTCCTTCAACAGGCATAGTCACGTTAAGGAGTTGGATGCCCTCATCACCGAATGGACGCTCACGCTGACCAACATGGAGGTTATGGAGCGGCTACAGGCGGTGGGCGTACCGGCCGGCCCGTCCCAGAACAACGAGGCGCTGATAAACGACCCTCAGCTCCAGTTCAGAAACCAGTTCATCGAGACTGACCACGTAGAGGTGGGACGGCGCGTGAGCATGGGGCTGCAGGGCCAGTTCAGCGCCATACCGGAGCGAAAGTACAATGCCGCGCCGGCGATGGGCCAGCACAATGAGGAGGTCTTCCACGACTTCCTTGGGTTGTCCCGCGAGGAGATAGACCGGCTGGTTGAAGAGGAAGTTATCTACTAAGCCGGCGTTGCGTGGTAGTGTTGGCTACTCTCCAGGCCAGGCTGCGGTGACTTTGCGGGTGCTTGGCCTTCTGGTAGTGCTTACGCTGGCTTGGACGTTGATATCAGGCTGCGATGACGGACCTGCCGAGGTAACGGAAGCCGACAGAGAGCGGGTAGTCGAGGAGCTGCAAGGCCGGTCTTTCCGTCAGTTCGATCCTCACCTGGACGCCAGTCCCAGAAAAGCCGTCATCCTCGATTTCACCTGGGGCATCACTCTCTGGGCGCAATATTCCGAAGAGGGCCATGCGGTGAACGAATGGGAGATCTTCGCAGAGAGCTATAGCGTTGAAGGAAGTGGGTCCGAGTATACCATCCGCTTCAACGAGGTGGGGTCTGCGCAGGGGTTTCCCTCAGAGTGCGATGACTGCATTCCAACGACGGGCGTCTCCTTCTCCATCAGGGACGTCTTCGATAGCGAGAAGATGTCCTTCAGGCTGAACGACCCTGACAACGTTCTCCCGCTACCTTTCCCTGTGTTCGGGTCATGGACAAGATTCAATGAGGACGAGTACTTTAATTGATCCCCAAGGCCAGCGTTGCAATAAACTCCTGGACTCATTCCCAGGTATGCTCAGCTAATAGAGGTCGCGGGTGATAGCTAATTGCCGCCCGTTTTTGGCAGGAACGGAAGAAGCTTGTCCGCCAGGGAGGCGAGGTTTCGGGTCTGGACCCAAACGTGTCCGTTGCCCCTGAACTTCATCACCAGACCCTCTCCGCCGGCGATGAGCGAGCGCATTCCGCCAACCTTGCCGATGGTGTAGTCCACGTCATCTGTGAATGCTACCAGGTGGCCTGTGTCCACAACCAGCTCTTGACCGGGTTCAACCGGGACCTTCTTGATGGCGCCGTAGGAGTTGTAGTAGACCGTCCCCATTCCCTCCGTGGAAAAGGCTCTTATGAAAAACAGGCTTTCGCCGCTGAAGACGCCCCGGAAGCCCTGAAACTTGGTGTCGGTTTCCACGTTAGCCGTACACGCCAGGAAGGAGCCGGACTGGACAAAGAGATTCGATCCGGGACGCAGCTCAAACTCCCCGATATCCCCCGGTGAGTTGGGGGCAAGGCTCACCCGTCCGCCGCCTCTTTCCGCGGTGAATGTGTTGACGAAGAAGGACTCTCCACCCACCATCCTCTTGAGCCCACCCAATAGGCCTCCGCCTCCTGTGCCGGTTTTCATCTCCACGCCGTGTTGGAGCACCATTGCTCCGGGCTCCGCCTTGATGGATTCACCCGGGTCCAGGTCAACGGTCAGCATGGCGTAGCTGGGGTCGAATTCAAGGGTGGTCTTCAAGGTCTGTCCTCCTGAATTTCATAGGTATCTCTTTCAATCATCCCATAATTCCGCGCCGTAGCCACATTCACTGCCCGAAACGCACGGTGGTTGACCTTGACGCAGTCGGAGTGAGAGTAGAAGGGCGGCCCGGTGTCGGCTTAGGAAAGGAGGAAGTGGGAGGCGCGGTTACCGCCTTCCGACGCCCAGGTTCTGCTCGATTCTTCTGCTCACGTAAGACATGTTGTAGGTGAAGATCCAGAAGACAAATGCAAGGAAGATGAACAGTTCCTTTGCGCTGGGGATGAACTGGGGATTGCCCTGTATATATGCTCTGCCGATCTCCACCACGTCAAGCATACCGATAATGTACACGAGGCTGGTGTCCTTGAACAGGGAGATGAACTGTCCCACTATAGCCGGAATCACGTTGCGAATGGCCTGCGGCAGGGTGATGAACATAGTGATTTGCCAGTTCGGAAGCCCGAGGGACGCCGCCGCCTCTGCCTGCCCGCGATGAATTGCCTGCAAGCCCCCTCGGATGTTCTCGGCCATGTACGCAGCGCTGAATAGAGTGATCACTACAGCGGCGCGGAACAACGAGTTCTGAGGAAAGTCTTCCGGGAAGGCAAGGGGTACCAGCGTTTGGGACATGAAGAGTAGCGTTATCAGCGGCACACCGCGGAACACCTCTATGAACACTACGCACAGCAGCTTGACCAGCGACAAGTCGGCGCGCCGCACCAAGTTCAGCACGGTTTCGCTGGGCAGGACTAGAGCTAACTCGACGACGGTGAGCAAGACCAGAGTGACCCCAGTGAGTAGGAGCGGCACAGTGCTGCTCAGCAATCTCTGCACAACCTCGGCAGCGCCGGTAAACGGAAACAGGGCAAACAACAAGATATCCTTGAGAGCGAGCGCCGACATCACAATGCCGGTGAGCAAGAGTAGCCCAATGACAATGCGCAGGGGTAGCCATCGGCGTATGTTGCCGATGAGCCAGCTCAGCAGAATGCCGGTAGGCAGACTCAGGTTGCTGCGCCGCCCGAGCGCCAGAGCGATGCCAATGGGGAAGCTTATCACTATTCCCGCCACAGCCAGAAGCAGGTTCAGCATAAGGCCGCCCCAGTGGATAACGGACACAGGCTGCAGACCCGGCACTCCCGGCAATCCTCTTAGCAGGACCAGCGTGATGGCAAAAGAAAGCACGGCCAGTATGGCCAGCCAGCGTGTGGCGCCCAATGGTGTGTACCGGGCCAGGGCCCAGCCCACTGCCAGAGCCGGGATGTTGGCTAGCAGCAGAAGGCGCACGTCCATGCCCATCGTGTCCAGGCTGTAGGGCAGCAGGGAGAACGCTGCCAGTACCACTACAATTCCTATGGCAAAGCGCTTCGTCAGCCCTCCCCCGGCCACCACCCACGCCATGCCAAACAGCATGGTCACCAGCATCAGGGTGGCTTGCGGTCTCCAGAAGCAGTCCTGTCCAGGGCACGCAGCCTCGGTATTGTACGTGCCGATAATGAATCGACCGCCCAGTGTAGGTATGAGTGTCCAGTCGGACTCCAGAAGCAGCCATTTAAGCCCGAACCACGTGGCAGAGCCCAGAATAATGCCCACCGAAATTGTCAGGGCGGTGTTGAATTTGTTGCTGAACAGGTTGGCGTGGAGCCAGCCAATCAATCCACGCTCCAAGACGGGAGGCATCAGGGTCGGTGCAGGAGATTGTATGTCGGGATTGGTTGACATCGGACGGGCATCAGGAGAAGCGGATGTGACGGTTGTACAAGTTTCCAATCACCGAGTAGGTCAGGCTCATGGCCAGGTACGCCAGCATTATCATAACGAATATGGACACCGCGGGCGCCGTCTGGGTCATGGTCTTGCCTACGTTTGTGAGATCCGAGTAACCTATGGCGGCGGCAAGACTGCTGTTCTTGGTAAGGTTGAGGAACTGGCTGATCAGTGGGGGGATAATGACCCTCAGCGACTGCGGGAAGGTCACGTTGCGCAGGGTATTCATATAGGTCAATCCCAGTGACCGGGAGGCCTCGGTCTGCCCGCGGCCGACGGACTGAATGCCGGCCCGGACGATTTCGGCAATGAAGGACGAGGTGTAAATCACGAGGCCCAGCATTAAGGCGATCAATCCCCCTGAGGCGGTGAAGCCGCCTGCGAGTCGTCCGAAAGTCCCCTGTGGCACCGGTGTTGAGATGTAAAAAGGCGCTTCGCCAACCGCGACGCTGATGGCCAGCCAGCTGATGACAGTGGTAAGAACGGCGGTGACAATGCCCAGCGTCAAGGGATAGGATGTCGCTCCGGTCATGAGCTCGCGCCTTGTCATAGCCCGGTGAACGATTACTCCGGCGATAATTGAAATTACCGCCAGCCCCAGAAACAATAACCCTGCGTCAAGTCTGGTCGCATACGGCCATGGTAGGGATATGCCGCCGTTATTGATGAACACTCTGTCGGCGATGACGTGCCCTTGGCGGACCTGTGGCAGCGCCAGGACTATGTAGAACCAGAAGAACAGCTGAATCAGGAGTGGCACGTTACGGAAGAACTCAATATAGGCCAGCGCCGCTCTGGAAACGAGCCAGTTGCCGGACACACGGGAGACGCCTATGAATATTCCCAGCGCCGTTGCAAGGATGACGCCTACGATAGAGACTACTATCGTGTTCGTGGCTGCGACGCCAAAAGCGTAGAGGAAGCTGTCAGATGACTCGTAGGGCAGGAAATGCTGCCCGATAGGTGTCTGATATTGGCGAGACAAAAAGCTGAAGCCATACGGGATCTCTCGATCCCGCATGGCTCCGCTGATGTTCAGGAAGAACCACGCTACAAGGAACACCACCAGGAGGCCGGAAGTAACCTGCAACGCCCCCTGGATAACCCGGGTATGCCGCCAGAGCGGTATGCCCTTATAGGTCAGTCCTCGCGGTATGGCCGCCATAGTGATTTACCTCAGAGGAGCGGCGTAAATCTGCCCTCCCTTGGGACAATCGGTGCAGCGAGCGTCGGACCACAGCGCGTTCCGGCCGTTCTCTCTGGGCAGGTTGATGCCCTCGGATCCCAGGTTGCGCTCGTAAATCTCTCCGTAGTTGCCAACGCTGCCAATTACGTCCTGTGCCGCAGTCTGACTAAGGCCCAGGGTTTCCTGACCGTATGAGCCCGACAGGCCAAAGAGCCGGTCGACTACGGTGTCGCCCGTTTCGGCGGTTGGCACGTTGCCGGAGTTCACGCCGTAGGCCTCGGCGTAGATGAGCATACCCATAACTGTCTTCACAATGTCGTACCACTGCTCATCGCCGTGGGGTACGACCGGGCCCAGAGGCTCTTCGGAGATGGTCTCCGGCAGGATGACGTGTGCGCTCCTGTCGGCGAATGCGGTGCTGATAGCGGCCAGCTGTGACCGGTCATTGGTGAAGGCGTCGCACTGCTGGCTTTCATATGCGGCCACAACCAGGTCGGTGTCCTCAAATGTCAGCGCCGTGATGTTCAGGTCGTACTGGTTGGAGAAGTCCTGCAGGTTCAACTCTGTGGTTGTCCCCTGCGTTACGCAGACTGAAGCGTCTTTCAGCTGCAGCGCGCTGGAGATATTCAGGTCCTTCCTGACTATGAAGCCCTGGCCGTCGTAGAACATGGTCTGGGCGTAGTTGCCCCACTGGGCGTCACGGGAGGTCGTCCATGTGACAGTCCTGACCAGCATATCAACCTCGCCGGACTGTATGGTGGGACCACGCTCGGCCGCTGAAATCAGGCGGATCTCAATGGCGTTGGGGTCGCCCAGCACGGCGGCGGCAAGTGCGCGGCAGAGGTCAATGTCGAAGCCAACGTTGTTGGCGTCGTCGTCCAGGTACCCGTAGCCGGGTACGTCGTTGCGGCTGGCGCAAATTACATGGCCGCGCTCCATCACGGTTTCCAGGCGGCTGGTTCCCGCTGGCATCATCGTAGAATCTACCATGACCGTAGGCTCCACCATTGCTGTGGGATCCATCATGGCGTCGGTCGCTTCCGGCGTCATCATCATGGCGTCGGTCGCCGTGGGTGGAGGTGGTGTGTTCGTTGCTTCCTCGCTGGTACATCCAAGCACCGCCAAGAGTCCGGCCATTATGGCCACTAGTGTCCTGTATCCGTAGTTCCTCGCATTATTCGAGGGCTTTCTGAAAGGACAGAGAATCGGATTCTTGCTCAAACCAGGGTAGTGGATCAGCATCGATCACCCCTTTATTTGCCAATGTACTTTGATTATACCACACTAGTGTCCTGTATCCGTAGTTCCTCGCATTATTCGAGGGCTTTCTGAAAGGACAGAGAATCGGATTCTTGCTCAAACCAGGGTAGTGGATCAGCATCGATCACCCCTTTATTTGCCAATGTACTTTGGTTACACCACACTAGCAGCCTGTCCGAGAAACACGGTTGGCGAGTGGTTGAGTGTATGATAGGGCCAGTCCAGTAGCGGGGAGTTGTTGATGAGCAAGACCTACCTTCCCTACGAACCCGACCAGCAGTTGCTGTTGCCAGCGGCGTTGCAGGAGTGGCTGCCTGACGACCATCTGGCCTACTTCATATCCGACGTGGTGGACCAGTTGGACATGTCGGAGGTCACCGCTCGCTACGAGCGGGAACGGCGTGGCGGGCCGCCGTATCATCCACGGATGATGGTCAAGGCGCTGCTGTATGGCTACTGCGTCGGGGTGGCGTCCTCACGCCGCATCGCCCAGCGTCTCCACGAGGACATCGCCTTCAGGGTGTTGGCGGCGAACAACACACCGGACTTCCGGACCATATCCGACTTTCGCAAGGACAATCTGGATGCGTTGTCGGACCTGTTCATACAGGTACTGGCGTTGTGCCAGCAGGCGGGGCTGGTGAAGCTGGGGCACGTGGCGCTGGACGGCACGAAGGTGAAGGCCAACGCATCGAAGCATAAGGCGATGAGTTATGGACGCATGAAGGAGAGGGAAGCGCAGTTGGCGGCGGAGGTGGCGGAGTTGTTGCGACAGGCCCAGGCAGCGGATGATGAGGAAGACCGGCGGTACGGCAAAGACAAGCGTGGAGACGAGTTGCCGGAGGAGTTGGCCTTTCGAGAGGGTCGGTTGGAGAAGATACGGGAAGCCATGGCGGCGCTGGAAGCCGAGGCGCAGGCGGCTGCCGAACAGGCCGAGGCCGAAGGTGGTAAGCGCCCGGGTGTGCCCGACGACAAGGCCCAGCGTAACTTCACCGACACCGAGTCGCGCATCATCCCCGCGCCTGGAGGAAAGGACTTCCTGCAAGCGTACAACTGTCAGGCGGTGGTGGACAGCGTTCACCAGGTGATCGTGGCGGCGCGGGCCACCAACCAGACTTCGGATAAGCAACAGGCTGCGGCGATGATGGAGGAGACCATCGACAACGTCGGTGCAGTCCCCAGGGAAGTATCCGCCGATGCCGGCTACTACTCGGCAAAGGCAGTCGATGAGCTTTATGCTCTGGGCGTGGACCCGTTCGTCGCGCCGGAGCAGACCCGCCACGGCCGGGTTGTGCCACCGGCGCCCCGAGGTCGCATACCCAGCCATCTGTCTCCCAGGGACCGGATGCGACGGAAGTTACAGACCAGGCGGGGTCGGCAGCGCTACGCTTTGCGGATGCAAACTGTGGAGCCGGTATTCGGCCAGATCAAGCAGGGCCGGGGATTCCGGCAGTTCCTGCTGCGGGGACTGGAGAAGGTGAACGGCGAATGGTCGCTGATCTGCACCGGCCACAACCTGCTCAAGCTGTTCCGCTTTGGGGTCAATCTGCACAGGAAAGCACGTGGCGGTGGGCCAGCCCAACGCATCAGGAACTCTTGCCGAGGTAGTGAGCACAGCGATATTCGCAAAGCTGTCTGGGGGCTGACCGGGGCAACCGGCACAATTAGTTGTCGCGATCCATTGTCGCTGACCCGCAACCACAGTTAGCTAATCCTCGGACGGGCTGCTAGTGTCCTGTATCCGTAGTTCCTCGCATTATTCGAGGGCTTTCTGAAAGGACAGAGAATCGGATTCTTGCTCAAACCAGGGTAGTGGATCAGCATCGATCACCCCTTTATTTGCCAATGTACTTTGGTTACACCACACTAGGAGTCTGTCCGATATTTGTTGTGGACTGGACGCAAGGAAAAGAGTGCGGGCTACAGTGGGAAGGGTTAGACTAAGAGGCAACATGTGGGAGGTGTGAGATGGCCAAAGAGTACCGCCCTTATGGACTGGAACAGGCCTATCTGTTGCCGCAGGCGCCTCGTGAGTGGCTCCCGGAGGGTCATTTGGCCCTGTTCCTGGAAGACGCGGTGAGCCTACTGGACATAGAGGAGATTGCCGTGCGGTTCAAGAGAGGGCGTGGACCCCGGGCTTACCATCCCAGGATGCTGCTTTCTCTCTTGCTGTACGGCTACTGCACGGGAGTCTACAGTTCCAGGAAAATAGCGGCGGCTTGTGAGACGGACGTGGCCTTCCGGGCGCTGTGTGGAGGCCAATTCCCGGACTTCCGCACCGTGTCCGATTTTCGCAAGAACCACCTGGAAGTCTTTGCGGGTCTGTTCATCCAAGTACTGGGAATGTGCCGGGAGGCAGGTCTGGTGAAGATGGGACACCTCTCCCTGGATGGGAGCAAATACCAGGCCAACGCCTCGAAGCACAAGGCCATGAGCTACGGGCGGATACAAGAGACGGAGCCCCGGTTGGAAGCGGAGATAGCGGAGTTGTTGCGCCGGGCCGCCGAGATTGACGAGGCGGAGGATGCGGAATACGGCGATGATGCTCGGGGGGATGAACTACCTGAAGAACTGCGGCGGCGGGAGGTGCGACTGGCCAAGATGAGGGAGGCGAAGGTGCGGTTGGAAGAGCGGGCCAAAAGGCGTGCGCTGGAGCGGGCTGAAGGAGGAAGGGCTAGACCCGAAGAGGCGGAAGCTGCGGCGGCCAAGGCTGTGCCCCGGCCCAAGGAGCAGAGCAATTTCACAGACCCGGACAGCCGGATCATGAAGAGTTCCCACGGTTGGATACAGGGCTACAATGCTCAGGTTCTGGTGGAAGCGGGGAGCGGAGTGATCGTAGCCCAAGAGGTGACGCCCCAGAGCGCCGACAGCCCCAGATTGGGCCCTATGCTGGAGATCTTGGACCAAAACCTGGCAGGTATAGGAGTCCCGGCAACAGAGCGGTGTCCCCTGTTATTCACGGCAGATGCGGGATATTGCAGCGAACGCAATCTGGGTATGCTCGCCGAAAGACAGTTCGATGCCTACGTAGCCACGGGTCGGGAGAGACACCACCAAGCCGGGATAGGTCAACAGGTAAAGGTCAGGACGCCGCTGCGCTCCGCCATGCGGTCCAAGCTGCAGACGCCTGAAGGACGGGAGGTGTATGCACGTCGCAAGGTCATCACTGAGCCGGTCCACGGGCTTACCAAACATGCTCGGGGCTTCAGGCAATTCCTGCTCCGTGGCATCCACAAAGTGGCAGGGGAGTTCACCCTGGTGTCCTTGACCCACAACCTGCTGAAGCTGTGGAGGGCAAACCCGGTGGCCGCGGGTTCGGCAAACCCGGCCTGAAACGCCAAACCCTGTCCAGCAGGCCCCTTTCGGGGGGCCGGAGCGAGGGTGTAAGACCCCACCGGTCCAAATCTGGACTAACTGCCCAGCCCAGACCACCACCAACACTGCACATCACACCCACCACCCAAACCGCTCCTGGGAATCTTCAGACACACTCCTAGGGCCGGTCCCCGCAGCAGCAGCTTCAACCGTTACACTGGATTCTCCCACAACCGGAGTGTCACCTCTGTCTGAATCCCTCAGCGTGCCAGTGAAATCATAGGAATCCGGCGTGCTGGATGCCGTTACAGTATAAGTGAAGGTCTTGTCCGCTCCCTGGAGGGTGAACCTCACAGTCCGGGCATCGACCTCGGTGACCTCACCCTCATCCACGAGACTGCTGGAAACGTACGTGAAACCAGCAGGCAGCGTTTCCGTGACTGCGCCCAGACTCCCGTATCCGGTAGCCTCGATCATCACCACCACCTCACCACCCGATGCTACCGACGCCTTATCGAAGGACCTGGTAGCGCTGGCGTCGGTCCCCGCCACAGCAGCTTCAACCGTTACACTGGATTCTCCCACAACCGGAGTGTCACCTCTGTCTGAATCCCTCAGCGTGCCAGTGAAATCATAGGAATCCGGCGTGCTGGATGCCGTTACAGTATAAGTGAAGGTCTTGTCCGCTCCCTGGAGGGTGAACCTCACAGTCCGGGCATCGACCTCGGTGACCTCACCCTCATCCACGAGACTGCTGGAAACGTACGTGAACCCCTCGGGCAGCGTTTCCGTTACTGCCCCCAGACTTCCGTAGCCGGTCGCCTCGATCATCACCACCACCTGCCCATCTGGGGCCACCGACGCGGTATCAAATGACCTGCTGGCGCTCGGATTCTGCTGCGCGTACACAAGGCTCAGCCCCAGCATACTCAAGAGGCTCACGGCAGTCATTATTATCGCTAAGCTTTTTTTCGTGATCAAAGCCACCCTCTCTATGTGATCCCGGTTGCTTCAGCATTTACAACCGCTGAAGCAACCGGGACCTTCTTTCCTGTACCGCCCTGTACGATGTGTGTGTCCCTTGATTTAGCCGAAGAGGTAGAGGTTTATGAGCTCTAACACGTCGGGCTTGGTCAGGTCGGTCGCATCATCAAACAAGTATTCGTTGATGGCCATCAGGACCTCACCCTTCTGGAGTATGCCGTCAACGCCCGCGTACTGGGTGACCAGGGTGTCACCGCTGGTCACGTCGTCCACGTCCGTGACCGTCACCACCACCTCGCGCATTGCCATGTACGTGCCGTCGTCGGCCATCACCGTGACCATGTACTCGTTGTTCATGTCGGCGTCCGCCGGATTCTCGTAGTCAGGCGCTCTCATGAAGGTGAGCTCGCCGCTGCTGCTGTCGATTCTGAAGTCGCCCATGTCGTCGCCACCAAGCGACCACATGGCGTTGGCCGACTCCGGCCCGGAGGCGCTGTACGTTGCCACCATGCCTGTCCCGTTCTCGGCGTACTCCACGCTGATCATGCCCGTTATCGCCAGACCGCCCACGCTAATCTTCGGCCCTTCGTTCTCGTCGGTTACCCTGATGGTCACCATGATGGAGGCGGTGCCGCCGAAGGAGTCCTCCGCCGTGAGGGTGACCATGTAGGTGTCCTTCATCTCGTAGTCCAGCTTCGTCCCTGCGCCCACCTCAATCTGCCCATTGTCCCTCACCCTGAACAGACCAGCATCGTCGCCGCTCAGCGTGTATATCAGCGGGTCTGCGTTGGGATCGGGGTCCTTGGCAGTTATCACGCTACCCACGTTGTCGGCGTCGTTTTCGGCGGCGGCGGCGGCGTCGTCGTCGTCGGCATCGGTCTCACCCGCAGCGCCGGCAAGCGCCTTGGTGTTCTCCTCAATCTCCCTGGTGGTAGTTTCGTTCTGTGTGCCTTTAGTCTCGGTGTCCTGGTCCTCGAACGCCGGAGGCAGGTTCCTTGTGTCCTCGTTTACATCATTGTCCGCTGTGCCCACCGCGCTCTTCTCTACATCCTCACCGTCGGTGTAGGACGCCACCGCATTCAGTCTTGCGCCTACGTCGGCCTTGACCGGCGTGTAGGTGTCTGACGTCTTATCCTTGAGGATACAATTGTTAACAACGGTGGCGGAGCATTCCTCCGATGGCAAACTACCGACATTTATACTTGAAGCCCGGTACCACTTCCATCTGAGGCGGGATATGCTGCCGTCCGGGTCGTCCAGTTCGGCCTTCACCGAGACTCCAACACGGGGCTGAGTCCGCGACAGCGTGACCACTCCATCCTCTTCCTCGTTCGCGACCGTGACCTTTACGTCCCTGGTGCCGCGGTTGCCCACGCTGTCGGCGGCACCCACCGTTACTTCATATACGTCGTCCATGTTGGCGTCCCCGGGCTTCTCAAAGTCCGGCTGCGCCGTTGTCTTGAACGTGAGCACTCCTGCGGGGCTGATGACGAACTTGCCTGCGTCATCTCCCGACACCGACCAGGTGGAGGCATCGTCATCGTTGGTAGCCGAAGTCTCAGGGTCGTCTGCCGTGTAGTCCATATCTGCGGCGCTGCCATCCACCTCGAACGTCTTATCCAACTCCATGTAGGTAACCGCAGCAGGTCCGGTCACCTTCGGCGCTTCGTTCACGCCAGTGACCATGATGGTCACCGTGATCGTGGCGGTGGTGCCTGCGGCGGCGCTCGAGCCTGGTATTCCAGCCGGGTCCGTCGCCCTGACTACGACTGTGTAGGTGCATGTAGTAGGGTTATCGCTAGGATTATAGTCACAAACCGATGCCTCGTGGTCCAGCTTCTCCTTCGTCTTCAACTGGCCCGTGGCCCAGTCGATGTCGAATTCATCGGCGTCAGTGCCTTCCAGCGTGTAGGTCAACACGTCGCCATCTTTGTCCTCGGCCACAACCGGGTCCCCAATGGCCATTCCTGCCTTCGTGTTCTCTGGCACCTCTCTGGTCGGCTCGCTCTCGTTAACATCCGTGTCTGGGTCGTTGACAGGGAACGCGGGGGCTCTGTTCCCGCCCCGGATTGACTGCACCGCGTAGTCCGACACACCCATCTCGCTCTTGTCAGAGCCCTCGTTGTCGGTGTAGGTTGCCGTTGCACGCAGGTAGGAGCCAATGTCGCCGTCAACCGGCTCGTAGCCAGATGAACTGGCTTTATCTATATCGGTGTAGGACCCGTTCTTGCTGCCGGCCTTGGCCCATTGCCAGGTAACGCCAGTCGTTATCGAGCCTGTGGGGTCGCCGACCGTAACGTTGTCAGGATCAGTCAAGGTCGCAGTAAACGGGATTGTAGACTGAGGCCGCAACGCCGACATCGTAACCGTCCCCGCCTCTTCGACGTTGGTGACACTGACAATTACTTTCTTTTCCTTGGAGTTACGGGTTGCGTCGGTGGCTACGACCGTCACATTGTAGGTGCTCAAAGTGTTGGCAGCAGTCGAGCCTCCACCCGTCGCCTTTTCGTAGTTGGGCGACTTCTTGAAGCTGAGCACTCCGTCCTCAATGGAGAAGTCGGAGGCATCGAGACCGCTCAGACTCCACCTTATTGCCGCCCCCTCCGGGTCCACCGCCGTGTACGTCGCCACCGGACCAGTCCCGTTCTCGGCATACTCTATGGCGGCGTCCTGGGCATGGAGAGCCCCGCCGGGCAGCAGCAGCCACAGGCCAAGGGCCGCGACTGCAAGCGCCGCGAGCATAGGGAAAGCAAAGTGTCTCCTTACCAGGAGGGAGGGGGAGTTTGGGCTGCCTGTAGGGGAGTAATGACTGGAAGACCTGCGGCCAAGACCGCTCGCTAAGACCCCCACAATACGACGCCCTGTCGATGTTTGCCGCGCCGTTTCATCCAAACTGCGTGTGGAGGATTGCATATCTATACGCGTTGGCTCAGCGGAGAAACCCGCTTCTTGCCCTGATTGTATCTCGTTTTTATCGCGTCTCATTGGGTGGGTCACCTACCTTCCATCTGTTCGTTTTATCGTGTCAGCCCAATCTAGTATTCTACGCAGGTCGTGTGTCATTCTTGTGCCCACACTGCCAAAAGCCGTGCCTTTTCTGTGCCCGTTTGCCCATAGAGTGGTAAAACATCCAGGGAGACACCGGTATTCCGATGAACATTGGGCTTTCTATGAAGTGGGTTTTGCCTTGATTGAGGCCGGCTCCTGGGCCGGGATTGACCTTACCCCCGAAAGCAGTAGCAGTGGCAAGGAGAGTCCTCCGGGTAAAACAGGACATACTAAGGAGGGCTCATGGCGCGGGAGAACTACACTGAGGAGTATATCATAGCTGTCCTGAACGAGGCAGAGACAGGGGCCAAGACATTGGAGCTATGTAGCAGGCATGGGGTGAGCTAAGCCGCCTTCCAAACGCCGGCATCGACATCGACTCCGACACCTACCCCCACCGCAATCTCGACCGCAACGCCTACCCCGACGCCGATTGTTGAGGTTGCAAGCACACGCATATCAGCAATTGGCGTGACGGGTACGGTCGAGCCATCGCTTCCCAGCTCGACTCGCGAGTTGGACCGCCCTGCTCTTCCGGTTATACGAGACCTTTGCATAACTGCTCGTGGTATATCAGCAGAGGCGCTCTTGCTGTCATTCTGAACGGAGCGGAGCGAAGTGAAGAATCCAAAGCCTTTGCTCGCAAAACTGCGCTGTCTTGTGATGAAACCCTTTGGATTCTTCGCTGCACTCAGAATGACATTCAACCGGGCTGCCGCGCGGGTTACGCAAAGGTCTCTTATACCGGGTATAGAGGATGCGGCAAAGGCGCAGATTCGATCCTCCCTCCAATCCAGCCGGATATCTTATGGCAAATCAACCACGCTCTTTTCAGCACTCTACCGGCTCCTGGAAATGGAGGTAGCGAATCGTGCTTGCCAGACTGCGGCCCAATTGTGTTGTACCCCATCGTCTACTAGAATCTATTATCATCCAGCGCAAACAAGCGTAATTTTGGAGCACACCTGGCAGGTGGACTCAGTGGTAGTAATCGTGGGAGAGGACGCCGACCTGCCGGGAAAGAGCCGTCGCAGAAGCTATGAAGGCCTCAAAGATAGTATCGACATACCTGGTAAAGCCGGCGCTGGCCGTTGCCGTTCTGGTCGGGCTGCTTGCCTGCGTACCGGAGGCAGCGACCGGCGAGGGGAGACTGAGGCTGGCAACGACCACAAGCCTGTACGATACGGGGCTTTGGGACACCCTGGAGCGCCGCTTCGAGGACAGATACGACGTGGAGCTTGACATCCTGACCGGCGGCACAGGCAAGGCCCTGGAGTTTGGCAGGCTGGGCGAGGTGGACGCCCTTGCCATCCATGACCGAGTCCGGGAAGAAGCGTTCGTCGCCGATGGGTACGGGGTGGAGCGGCATCCCATAGCCTACAACTACTTCATGATAGTGGGGCCGGAGAGCGACCCCGCGGGGATCAGTGAACTCGCCCCGGAGGAAGCCCTGTTGGAGGTGATGAGGAAGGGCCAAGCCAGTCCGGGCCGGGTGTGGTTTGTGTCCAGAGGCGACGAGTCCGGCACGCACGCGAGAGAGAAGCTGCTTTGGGAGAAGGCGGGCTTCAGCTACGATACGGTGAGGGACTCCGGCGACTGGTACCTGGAGTCGGGGGCGGGCATGGGCGCCGTCCTGCTCCTCGCCGATGAGAAGGACGCCTATACGCTGACGGACGCGGGCACATTCCTGGCCTTCAGGAAAGACCTGGACCTGACACCGCTTGTCGAAAGTGGCGACTCCCTCCTGAACGTGTACTCCGTGATAGCGGTAAGCCCTGAGCGGTTCCCCGACGCCGACTCGGACATGGCCGACAGGCTTATACAATTTCTCACGTCGGAGGAGGTGCAGGACCTGATAGCGGCCCACGGCGTAAGCGAGTACGGGAGGCCACTGTTTACTCCCACACGAGGACAAGAGCCTCAATGAGCGTTTGTCCCCTTCCCCGGTCGCTCTCGTGCAAGCCTGCCCCGTTCCCCGATCGGAGTCGGGGACAGGACTTGATATGGGGACGGGAGTCCACTCTCCTACCTCGTACCCGTGTCGAGAGCCTGGGAGGCCCTTAACCTCATGGACCTGGTGCTGGACAGCTTCTTCACGGCCCTCAAGCTCATCTTTACCGGAGACCGGGAGGTGTTCAGCATAGCGGGCAGGACGCTCCTGATCGCCGGGACATCCACGCTGATTGCGACCCTTGTGTTCATTCCCGTCGGAAGCCTGATCTACTTCCACGCCTTCCCCGGCAAGGGAGCGCTGATATACGTGATCCAGACCCTCTACAGCGTGCCCACGGTCTTCGTGGGCCTGCTGGTATTCATCACACTGTCCAAGGACGGGCCGCTGGGAGGCCTGGGGATACTCTTCACGCCCTGGGCCATCGTGATGGGGCACGTGGTACTCATATCGCCCATCATAACTGGGCTTACCATATCGGCTCTCCGGGGAGTGCCGCCCGAGATAAAGGAAACGGCCCTATCGCTGGGCGCAGACCGGATGCAGACCATCTACACCATCGTCAAAGAGGCGAAGTACGGGGTGTCGACTGCGGCGCTCCTTGGCTTCGGGCGCGCCGTCTCCGAGATAGGACTGGCTATAATTGTCGGCGGCAACATCAGGGGGTACACCAGGACTCTGACCACGGCGATGTCCCTGGAGACGTCTATCGGAAACTTTGAGCTTGCGATGGCTCTGGGGATAATCCTGGTGTTTCTGGCTCTGGTGGTCAATATTGTGGCAGGTAGACTCCAGCAGAGGTAGGTCGTTTTGATAGAGATCCGAGACCTGTGGAAGAGATACGGCGACAACACCGTCCTGAGTGGCATCGACCTGGACGCGCCCAGCAACGGCGTCACGGCGCTGATAGGTCCCAGTGGCTCCGGCAAGACGACCCTCCTGCGTCTCATCGATCTGCTGGATGAGCCGACCTCCGGCGTCATTCTCTTCGACGGCGTGGACGCGGGCGCGTCGGAGAAGGCGAAACTGGAGATGCGCAGGCGGATGGTCATCGTCTTTCAGAAGCCGGTGGTGTTCAACTCCACCGTCTACGACAACGTGGCGTACGGCCTGAAGATCCGCGGCAGGGGAAAGAGCGTGGTTCAGGATAGGGTGCGCCACGCCCTGGAGACCGTCGACCTAGCGGGCTACGAGAGCAGGCGGGCGAGGACCCTTTCGGGGGGCGAAATACAGCGGGTTGCCCTGGCGCGGGCTATGGTCACGGAGCCGGAGCTGCTTCTGCTGGACGAGCCTACGGCCAACCTGGACCCGGTCTCAATTGCGAGGGTGGAGAGCCTGATAGCCAGGGTCATCGGGGAGTTGCGCGCCACGGTGATCATGACCACCCACGATATGGCCCAGGGGCAGCGCCTCGCCAACCGGATAGGCGTGCTGATAGGCGGGGAGATGCTGCAGGTGGGCGCGCCCAGCGAGATATTCAACCTGCCCCACAACGCGCAGGTCGCCCAGTTTGTCGGAGTGGAGAACATTCTGGAGGGGGAGATAGCTTCCAGGGAGGCGGGCTTGGTCAACGTCAGCATCGGCGGCGCGATGATAGAGGGCGTATCCGACCTGGAGCCGGGCTCCCGCGTCTCCGCCTGCATCAGGCCGGAGGGCGTCACCATAGCCTTGACTCCGTCGCCAACCAGCGCGAGGAACTCATTCTCGGGGACGATAACCAGTATGGCGTCATCGGGGCCTCTTGTCCGGGTCGGGATCGACTGCGGCTTCCCACTGGTGGCCCTGATTACGAGCAGGTCTGCGGAGGACCTGGAGCTCCGGGCGGGATCGACGGTCAGCGCCTCCTTCAAGGCGACCGGGGTACACATAGTGGAGCGGTGAGGGGGAGTGGTTGCACGCCCGTGACGCTGCTGCGCTCTATCGTCAGGAGAACAGAACCGCGTTTCGCTGTCATTCTGAGCGCAGCGAAGAATCCAAAGGGTTTCATCCCAAGACAGCGTAGTTTGCGTGCAATGGCTTTGGATTCTTCGTCGCTTCACTCCGTTCAGAATGACAGTCGCCGCGCGCCCCTCTGTCATTCTGAACGGAGTGAAGAATCCAGAGTCTCAGACCACTCAGCGCTCAGGTCTACCCACATAGGACTCTTCAGTTCGACGTACAGCCTGTGGGTCTCGTTTTTCAGAATGTGAACGTAGTATTCGCACAATGGCTTTGGATTCTTCGTCGCTTCACTCCTCAGAATGACAAACACCGCGCCCCTCTGTCATTCTGAACGCAGTGAAGAATCCAAAATCGCCGACCACTTAGCGCTCAGGTCTACCCACATAGGACTCTTCGGTTCGACGTACAGCCTGTGGGTCTCGTTTGTCAGGATGTGTACGCAGCAGTCGCGCAATGGCTTTGGATTCTTCGTCGCTTCACTCCTCAGAATGACAGTCGCCGCTCTCCCTCCTGTCATTCTGAACGCAGTGAAGAATCCAGAGCCTCCGACCGCTCAGCGCTTAGATCTACCCACATAGGACTCTTCGGTTCGACGTACAGCCTGTGGGTCTCGTTTGTCAGTATGTGTACGCAGCAGTCGCGCAATGGCTTGGGATTCTTCGTCGCTTCACTCCTCAGAATGACAAACACCGCGCCCCTCTGTCATTCTGAACGCAGTGAAGAATCCAAGGTCTCCAACCACTCAGCGCTCAGGTCTACCCACATAGGACTCTTCGGTTCGACGTACAGCCTGTGCGTCTCGTTTGTCAGGATGTATATGTAGTATTCGCGCAATGGCTTTGGATTCTTCGTCGCTTCACTCCTCAGAATGACAGAAGAGCCTGGCCTGCCATTACCACGCTGCCTCCCATTCCAGGCCCTCAGGCTTGCCGGCGCTTCTCCCGGTCTCCAAGCGCAACCGGCTTGCCCTCGTCATCCCAGTAGGCCATGTCGTCCACTATCTCCATTGTGCGGACGCTGACCGTGCACACCCGCTTCAGCAGGTCTATAACCCGCTCCTTATAGTCTGCGAAGCGATAGGTGTTGAACTTCTCCGCGATGGTGGGGTCCCTGGGCTTCTTCTCCTTGTACTGGTCCAGCACCCACTCCAGGGCCGACCGACTGCCCAACTGGTAGCGCCAGGCGTCCGGCGGCACCCCGGTCAGGGTGTTGTCTTGTCGTCCAGTGCGATGCTGCCACGCTCCTTGTCCGGCTTCAGACGCACCTTCTTTGAATCATCGCTCTTGTCGATTCGCTCCAGGGGGTAGGGTTCGGCGGACTCGAAACCGACGTGCAGGTCAAGAAGCTCCTGTCCAATCCGCGCCCACACGTCGAAGTCGTGGTAGAGGGGCAGGCGAGGGAGCTCCCGCGTCAGGTCTATAGCGTACTTTTGGCGGTACACCGGATCGTGGAGGACGGCGTACGTGTAGGCGAAGATCTGCTCTGCGGTAATGTCGCCGTCCGGGTAGATGGCCTCAAAGTCCTCGCCCCACTCTTTCTTGTAGTGCTCGTTGATGCGCCGGATGCCCCACTCCGTGATGTTGCTGACCAGCTCGCCTTTGTCCGTGTAGCGGTAGAGGGGGAGACATTGGGTATCGCCTGTAAAATGGTAGTCAACCAGCTTGTCGGTGGCCAGCACATAGAAGAATCTGCCATTCACGCAAAAACAGATTGCTTTGTTCTGGAATTTGCCGCCGTGTGGAAAGATACGAGGCATCTGATACCTGCGATGTGTGATGATGGGGGCGTAGTAACAGTTCTTGGCAACAAACGGCCTGTACAACGCGGGGATTATATTTGCCTCCTCAAATTCAAGTTCGTGGCCTTCGACCAAGTGAGTCTCCAACTCTGCCGTCCATTTAATAGACCTGTTTACCCAATCTCCGATTGAACCGGCGTCAGGTTTTTCAGTATTAAATCTATCTATCTCGTCCATATAAGTTCTGGAAAAGAAATTTACCTTGTCAGAAACGACGCTTTTGTCAAAATCAAACGTCCATTCGTCACGAGCCGTGACAACCCCCAGCGAGTATAGCTTGAAAACTGCCCGCTCATCTGCGGCGAACTTGGCAAACTTGGTCTCCTTGTTTGCCAGGGACAGCAGGCTGTCAAAGTTGCTACTCGACTGGTTGAGCCAGTTCCCGCTCTTGTCAGGCGTAATATCCTCAAAGGCAATCTCATCCAGCTTGGCGACTCGCAAATAGGCCAGCTTGTCCTTGGCAAGCTCGGCGTCTTCACGCTTGGCATAGTGAATAGAGCACTCGCCGAGTTTGGATTTGTCCCGCACAAAGAATCCTATGGCGACGCCTGTCTGTATTCCAAAGACGTTGTGCATGGTGCCGGAGATCTTGGGATTGCGACGCACGTCCGACCCCAGGTCCAAAAGGTATATGTCGGTAAATTCTTCCGCCGCGACCTGACGAAAGCCGTCATCTTGCCGTGCATCAAGGAACGCCCGATTGGTGACAAACCCGATAATCCCGTCATCCGCCAGGCGGTCGGACGCCCATCGGATGAATCGTTTGTACATGTCGTACTGCTTAGTCTTCTGCGCTCCGCTTGAGGCAATGTAGGTGTCACTGATGCGCTGGTCAATGTGCGGGTACGCTCGGTTCCTGTTGTTGTCGTTATCACTCTGCTGGTTGGCATTGTAGGGCGGGTTGCCTACGATGACGCTGATGGTCTTCTCATTCTGAAGCTGGACCCGCATCCAGTTCTCCGTGGAGAGGCCGCCCAGGTTAAAGGACGCCTGCCGAGCCACCGCTCCGCCCGTCGCTCCCTGCCAGTCCATGTTGTCCAGGGTGTCCACAAAGCACAGGTTGGGGAACTCCAGGTAGCGCCCCGTCTTCTCCTTGTAGGTGTACTCTATGTTAAGGTTGGCTATGTAGTAGGGCAATATAGCCACCTCGTTGGCGTGGATCTCGTGGCGATACTTGCGCTCCAGGCGCTCCAGCGCGTCCGGCTCGCCGCTTCCGGCCAGGTAGCTGATGAGGTTGGTGACGAATGTGCCCGTGCCTGTGGCCGGGTCCAGTATCTGCACGTTGTCATCGGCCAGGCGGCGGTTGAAGCGCCTCTGCAGCAGGTGGTCGGCTCCCCGGATGATGAAGTCCACCACCTCGTTGGGGGTGTAGACAACGCCCAGGCGGTCGGCGGCGGCGGGGTTGTAGGACTTGTAGAAGTCCTCGTAAATCGCCTTGAGGAACTGCTGCTTCTCGGCGTAGTCGGCTATCTCGTCGGCGGCCCGGCCGATTGCGCCATAGTAGGTGTGCAGGCGGTCGATGGCCTGGCGGCGCACGTCGCCGGTGAAGAAGGTCTGCTCCAGGGCCTCCAGCCGTCCGGCGACGTTGTTCTCCCGATGAAACTGGTCCTCCCCGAACACCCTCAGGAAGATGTCCTTGGTGAGGATGTGCTGCAGCAGCATCTCGCGGACGTCGGCGGCGGACACGGCGGGGCTTATGCTCTGCTTGCACAGCTCCAGGAATGCCGCGGCCGCCGTCTGGTACTCCGGGTTATCGGCCTCGGCCTCCTCTACGGCCTCCCTCAGGTTGCCTATGACGGTGGGCAGGTCGGCCTTGAATTGCTGCTGTGCCTGGCGGAACTCCTCAATTTCCGGCAGCTCGTAGTCTAGGAAAGAGCGTATGAGGCGGTGAAGCTCTCCGGGGCGGGACATCTCAACCCGCATCACCTCCTCCCGGTTCTGGATCAGGACGGCAGTCTGCGAGTCCTCAAAGATGATGTTGTCGCGGGGGTAGCCCCGGTCGAACTTGCGCTCGATCTCAGAATCCAGGTCGTCGTGGGTGTCCTTGGCCTCCCAGTAGCCCCGGGCCATGCGCAGGGTGTCCTTCACCGTGCCGTCGGGCCGGTTGCCGAGGGATGCCCCAAGCTCGTCCACCAGGGCCAGCTTCTCCTTGTGGTCCCGGCAGTAGGAGTCCAGGCAGTTGGCGAAGGCGCGCCGGATGCTCAGCTCGCTGTCGGAGCCGCCGAAGTCGATGAACCGCTGCTTGTCGGCGTGGTAGCGCTCTATGTGGGGATAGGTCGGCACATGAAAAATATACACCATCGTCAGGCGTGACGCCATTCGACCCATACTATTGACCCAACCGCAGGGATGGTGTATGCTACAGACAGTTTGTCAGTCGTAGGACTACGCCTGACGGGTAAAATTTGGGAAGCGAAGGCAATTTTGCAAGGAGGGGACACATGGATTTTTCGACCCAATATACGGCAGAGCAAGAGGATTTCCGGAAGGAAGTTCGCGCGTGGATTGACGCTAACATCCCGGAGGACAAGAAGTCTCCCGTTGACCCCGAGGGGCTGACATCGGGCCAGGAAGGCGACAACGCTGACCTGTACTTTTTCTGGAGGGAGAAGCACAAGGAGCTGGCCGAGAAGGGCTGGCTGTATCCCACCTACCCCAAGGAGTACGGTGGAGGCGGTCTCGGCGGTGAGCACGAGACCATCATTGAAGAGGAATTCAGCAAGGGCGGCGTCGTACGCGGCTTCACCAACGGCCTGGTATTCCCGACCCTGCTGGTGTGGGGAACGGAGGAGCAGAAGCAGAAGTTCCTAACTCCCCTTCTGAAGGCTGAGACGATTGCCTTCCAGAACTTCACCGAGCCCAATGCCGGCTCAGACTTGGCCAGCCTCCAGAGCCGTGCGACCCGCGATGGCGACGACTGGATCATCTCCGGTCAGAAGCAGTTCGTCAGCGGCGCAGGCGTACCTGACATTCTCTTCGGCCCAATGGTGACCGACCCCGACGCGCCTCGCCATCGCAACCTGGGCTTCTTCCTGATCGAGAACCCGTCCGACGGCCTGCAGATCGGCCGAATGGAGCTTCTGGGCGGCAGCCGCCAGAACCGCATCTTCATGGACAACGTCCGCGTGTCCGGCGAGAACCTCGTCGGCGGAGACCACCAGGGCTGGCAGGTCACCCAGACCACCCTGGAGCAGGAGCACGGCGGCAGGGGCCAGGCGTTCCCCCGGGACGAGGCCCTTGAGAACCTGATGTCCTACGTGAAGAACACCGACCACGGCGACGGCAAAGTCGGAAGCGACCCCGTAGTGCGTCAGAAGACCATGGACAGCGTCCTCTCCTCCCACATCAACACCCTGTTCGCGAAGCGCAACTTCGCAATGTACCAGGCGCGCCAGGAGATGAGCTATCACGGCTCCCAGAGTTCCATGTATGGCAAGACCTACCGTTTGGACAACGCCCTCAGGCAGCTGGACATCATGGGTCCCAAGGCCCTCCTGGGCACCGAGGAGCCGGGCGCTCCCTTCGGTGGCCACACCGAGGTGAACCAGAGGACCAGTCTTCAGGGCCTGCACCCGGGCGGAACCGTAGAGGTGCAGAAGGTCATCATCGCTCGCCGGATTGGCATCAGCCGGACCCAGGAGCGAGCCGCTCCCACGCCGGCCACGGCCACGCAGCACGGCAGCTAGAGACCGCGCAACAAGCGCCTCACGCGAGAGGCGTTCTAGCAAGGCGTTAGAAGAGCGGGGCCTGCAATGTAGGCCCCGCTCACTCTTCATAAAGCAAATGGCGCGCCGGCCGCAGTTCACGCCGCTTGGCGCCGGCCCTGGAATCCCGGAGACACTTCTCTATCTATGCTTATTGGTCTGATTGGGGACACCCACCTGCCCGGCTCCGTACGCGATCCCTGGCCGGAGGTGGCGGAGGCGTTTCGCGGGGTTGACCTGATACTCCACGCCGGGGACATAGTATCCCACCGCGTTCTGGACTGGCTGGAGAACATTGCCCCGGTACTGGCCGCGCTGGGCAACAACGACTTCGATATGGACGATCCGCGCGTGAAGCCCACTCAGACGCTGGAGTTGGAGGGTTGGAGGCTGGGCCTCCTGCACGACGTCACGTCCGGCGTCCAGCTTGAGAAGCCGCCGGACATCCTGGTCAGCGGCCACACCCACTTCGAGCGTCTGGACTACGTCAACGGAGTCGTCGAGGTGAACCCGGGGAGCCCAACACTGCCGCACCACCAGTCTACGCGGTTGGGGACCGTGGGCATCCTGGACCTGAACAGCGAGCGGCTGAAGGCGGCCATCGTCAAGCTGGGCGACGGCCCAATGGTCCGGGGCGCACTGCTGGTAAACCCCGGCCGGGAGTTGCGCCTGGAGGCGCCGGGCAGGGAGTCAGGCAAAAGCTCCTAAGGCGCTCGGCCTCTATCCGTCACGGGAGGTCATCTCCCTGCTCGCGTTTGCGGTTGTCCCGGCCTGGCCGGGGTGAATCTGGTCCCTACTCAGTGGTGAATTCCTTGATGACAGATCCCAGGCTATTCCCTGACAGATGCGTCTATTCGCGCCATCAGGTCCGAGGGGAGAGGGCCTTTGTCCTCCGCCTCCACGCACTCCTGGAGCTCCTGCCGGTTCTTGACTCCAAGGACAACCGTTGAAACGCCCTGCATGGTCAGCGCGTACCTGTGTGCCAGCGATGCCGGCGACTCACCCACCTCACGGGCCAAGGCGCGGAACGGGCCACTGCGGAGGTAGTCGGCCATGTCCGGATGGTCCTGGGGCAGATCCCGGTCGAAGGCGTCCGTCAGGGCGCCGGCCTGGACGGCCCGGATGCCCATGACGCCTACGCCGCGCTGGGTGGCCGCGGCGATGATGTCTCGCGGCCGCGCAGGGCCATCGTAGCGTTTGAGGGCGCCCGGAGAATCGAGCAGGTTTGAGATGGCTTGAACGGCCGCGGGCGGCGGATCTTCGCGTAGGGTCTCGATGATGGCGTCGGGCACCCCGATGCCGGTTATGCCCCACGCTCCAATCCGGCCGCGCTCCCGCAGATCTTCAAGGGCCGGACGTACAGCCTGGATGAACAGGCTGCGCGGCGTCCCCTGGTACAGGTCTGCTGCGTCGTCCGGGATGATCATGTTGTGGATGAAGAACAGGTCTACGCTGTCCAGCTTCATACGGGCGAGGCTCTCGTCCAGGCTCTGGGTCAGCAGGCCCGCCACCTCGGCGGAGTCCGGGCTGCCCAGCCTGCACTTGGTGGACACGCGCACTCCTTGCGGAAGCCGGCCCTGAAAGGCCTCTCCGACCACAAGCTCCGCCTCGCCGTTGCCGTACCCGGGCGCAACGTCCAGGAAGTCGATGCCGGACTCCACCGCCTCTACCACCGTGGCCACTGACTCCTCTCGCGTTGTGGGGCCCCACACCTGGCCTATTCCGCCTCCGCCGAGGGTGAGCGCGCTGACCGGTCCCAGGCTGCCGAAATCTCTCTTACGCATGGAGGGCCTAGCTCCCTATGGTGAGGACAATCTTGCCGAAGATGGTGCGCTCAGCCAAAAGCCGCTGTGCCTCTGCCGCCTCCTCCCAAGGGAGAACTCTATCCACAATTGGCCTCATGGTCCCGTCCTCATACCAGGCCTTTAGCTGCGCCCAGCCGGCTGCTTCGATGTCCTCCGCTGCGTCGTTGAAGACGCCCGACTGCTGCGCCGACTGCCCCCTGGCTTCCATTGCGCTCTGGTCCTGCTCCGAGCGGGGGCCGGCCGGCGCGCCGACGTTCACGACGCGCCCACCTTCCGCAAGGGCCTTCATGGTGGCGTCAAAGACGTCCCCTCCAACCGAGTCCAGGACAACATCCACGCCTCGGCCGTCCGTGAGTCGCTGGAGCTCCGCCGTCACGTCCTGGGTGGAGTAGTTTATTCCGCCCTCCGCGCCAAGCTCCAGCCCCATCGCCACTTTAGCGTCGCTGCCGGCCGTCGTCAGCACGCGGGCACCCGATGCCCTGGCAATCTGGATGGCGGCGGTACCCACACCGCTTCCGGCGGCGTGGACCAGGACAGTCTCGCCGGGCTGCATTCTCCCCAACTTCTTGAGGCCGTACCAGGCCGTGAGAACCGCGCAGGGGATGGAGGCCGCGTCCAATATGCTCATTCCTACAGGCGGCCTGTAGGCGAGTACGGCACGGGCCGGCACGAACTCCGCGTAGGCGCTTCGGGCCAGTGCGATTACGGGATCGCCCTCCTTCCAGCCGCTTACCTCTGAGCCGACGGCCTCAATGATACCGCCGACATCAAGGCCCGGGATGAATGGCTCGCCGGAGGCGGCCCCGCCCACGGGACCTCTACCCAGGTCGGCCCTGTTCACACTGGTGGCTGAGGTCCGGACCAGGACCTGGTCAGGCCGCGGCTCCGGCGTGGGCACGTCCTCCATCAGAAGCTTGCGGTCATCCCCGGAGATGTGAACACGTATTGCGCGCATACTACTTCATCCTTTCGCTTGGAAAAGGCTTATTGTATCAGTCTCTTTGCCTGCGTACCCAACCCGCGCCATCACATCAGTCCATGTACAGAGACCAGTCTCTGACGCGCCGGGTCCACTCCCATGAACGCCATCTCAAGGGCCAAAGCTCCGAGCAGGGGTGTGGTGCTCTCGTCGTTGAACAGGACCAGGGTGAAGATTTCTTCTCTTCCGACTCGCACCCACGTCTGCCCTACGTCCATCTCCCTGGTCTCGCCGTGGGCTGACTCGAAGCTCCGGCGCATTGAGGGCTGAACTCCCAGTTCACGCAGGACCGACGCCGGTACGGCCGTGATGGACGCGCCTGTGTCCACAAGGGCGTCGAGTGTCTTCCAACGCCCGCGGTCGGGGTCTCCTACGCCTATCTCAATGCTGAACGTCCCCATCGTGCCTTCATCCTTTCGCTTACGAAGAGGGCGGCGTCAGGGGCCAGGTGCCCGTCGTGGGGTTGCCCATCAGCGACTCCCGCCGCTCCCGGATGCGCGTGCCCGTCGTGGGATCAACCGCCCGGGTCCACGTGCGCTTCATCGAGTCGACCACATTGTTATGGCTGCGACCTACGCCATCGATCTCTATCTCACCCACGTCGCCGTCCTGAAGCGGGCCAAGGCCCTGGTGGTTGGTTCCGCACAGGATAAGGTCGCCCGGCTTCAGCGTCATGTTGGCGGAGAGGGCCGCGATGAGGTAGGCGACGCTGTGCTCCATGTCGCCGGTGTTGTAGTCCTGGCGTAGGTCCCCGTTGACCCTGTACTTGACGTTCAGGTTGTTGGGGTCGCTTATCTCGTCGGCGGTGGTTATGGCCGGGCCAATGGGCAGGAAGGTGTCGAAGGACTTGCCGTACTCACCGGGCAGCGTGGCCTCTCCCTCCACAGGCGCCCTGGCCGAAACGTCCACCGAGGTTGTGTACCCGAAGATGTGGTCCAGGGCCTGCGCCACCGGCACGTTGGAGGCCGCCTTTCCTATCACAAAGGCCAGCTCCGCCTCGTGGTGGAAGATGACCGGCCGGAAGGATGGAAGCACGATGGTGTCCCCCGGCCCAATGACCGCGTCGGGCGACTTGAAGAAGGTGGCCAGCGGACGCACCGGCTCGACGGGGATGCCCTCCATGAAGTTGCCCCGGCCGCAGAGCACCTTGCCCGGTCGCGGGACGGGCGGCCGCAGTCGCACGTCGCTCAACGGGATTGTCGCGCCCTGCTCCGCCAGCCTCTCCAGCCTGGGCCTCAGAAACTGGAAGTTGACGATGATGTTCTCCAGGGTAAGCTGCGGAGAGCCGCCCTGTAGCTGATGCACCTCCCAGCTGATGTCCACCACGCCGTTTTCCTTCAGTATGCACGGTCGAAAGTCGTTGTAGAAGCCTATCTTCATCTGATACCTCCTGCTCCTTCAGTCAAAAGGGGGCTGCTCTGGGGATAAATTGCCTGTCTATTTATACCCTTTGCAGCAAGGCGAACGCAACCCCTTGAGCTTCGCCCAGGGATACGGGCGGGTTGTGCAGGCTGAGGGATAATGTGGTATCTTCCACCTGTTATGATGGAGGAAGCACGGTTCTGCCCCAGGTGCAGCGCGCGCCTGGAGATGCGAGAGGTCAACGGCGCGCAGAGGCCCCGATGCCCGGATTGCGGCAGGGTCATCTACTACGACCCCAAGCTGGCCGCGACGGTGGTGGTGGAGCGCGACGAGAGGGTGCTTATGGTGCGGCGCGCCATCCAGCCGGGCATCGGCCTGTGGAGCCTGCCGGGCGGGTACGTCGACCGGGGCGAGGTTGTGGAAAAGGCGGCGGCCAGGGAGGTGCTTGAGGAGACGGGTCTGCAGGTGAGCATCACCGGCCTGCTGGGCATCTTCTCCGAAGAGGACCATCCCGTGGTGCTTGCGGCCTTCAACGCAAAGGAGATCGGCGGCGAGGCCAAGGCCGGGCCCGAGGTCTCGGAGTTGGGGTTCTTCCTCCTGGACGAGCTGCCTCCCCTGGCCTTTCCCAGAGACCCGATCATCCTGGAGGCCTGGAAGAAGTCCAGGTAGGGCTGCGCGCCAGCTTGGTCAATGAAAGCCGTGAATGCAGTCTCCCCAAACTCGCCCTACCCCGTCCATAACCTGAGTCTTTTGCGCTAGCTCAGCCGCCGACTTTTACCACGCGGCTGCCTGTGGGCTGGACAGGACGATTGTTGGGACCATCGCTCAGCGCCAACAGTCTATTGACCTGTTCTTGGGAGATAGTCTTTGGCTCCCGCATCACAAACCAGGTAACCGGCTCCTGGCACGGGGGTGTCGTCTTCGAGCCATCGTACTGATAATAGCCGAGTTCGTCCGGCGCGTAACCGCCGGCGTTGAGTGTAGTGCCGGCGCTGACGGTACTGCCGGCAGCCGGGGCGTCGTCGAGTATCGCTTCCACCGCGGGGCTGGGGTCGCCCAGTCTGAACAACAGTCCCACCGCTACCAAGCGACCGTCGGCATCCGCATGGACCAGGTGCAGCTCCGCCGCGAAGCTCACGCCGTCTATCCAATGTTCCGAGGGTGAATGAAGGTGCGCCGTTTTCAGCTCGAAGATCTGTTTGCCGACACTCAACATGCTGCCTGGTGGGTAGTCAATGTGCACAAACCTGCCGTCGTTGCGCACTGCTGCCGCGTCGCTGTCATACAAGAACGAAATAGGCTCGGCATCGGTCATTTCGTACCCGGTGATATCCACAGGCGATTGCTGCTTACCGTCGGCGCAGGTTGCGTATTCTTCAGACAGGGAAGCCCAGTCTTCCGGCCCGCTGGACCCGCCGTATCCCCACTCCACTGCGTCTGCCGGCGGCGGCTCGCCATCGCCGCAAGACGCAAGCACGAACACTGCCGACAGCAGGCACACCAGCACTGGCCCGGCAATTTTCATCTCCGGATTATATCTCAAGATCCCCACTAGTGTGGTGTAACCAAAGTACATTGGCAAATAAAGGGGTGATCGATGCTGATCCACTACCCTGGTTTGAGCAAGAATCCGATTCTCTGTCCTTTCAGAAAGCCCTCGAATAATGCGAGGAACTACGGATACAGGACACTAGTAGCCCCTGTCGGAGTCGTACACGTTTCGCAGGTTCACTTTGTCCCATACGCTCTCTTCTGTAGTACCTTTCTGGGCTTAGCACCCCTCCAGAACGTTTTGCTCTTCCGGAATCTCCGGAAACTCAGCGGCAAAACAGCCCGTCAGATTGGTGCCCCATAGATCCAGCGAGGTTAACCTGATGAGCCCGAACATCTCTGTAGGGATTATCCCACTAAGTCTGTTCCGACTCAAGGTAAGACTGAACAGGCGCTTTAGCATTCCCAACTCTGGCGGAATGGGGTCTTCCAATCGGTTACCGGAGAGATACAGCTCCTCCAAGCTGGAAAGGGATCCCAACTCACGTGGTATTGAGCCGGAGAGGACGTTGCCGTGAAGATCCAAGGTACGGAGATTCCCAAGAGACCCCAATTCCGGCGGAATATTGCCGCTCAGGAAGTTAGAACTGAGATCCAAGCTCTCAAGCTCCGTGTGGTTTCCAAGTTCAGGGGGTATTTGGCCGCTCAGCCAGTTTCCAGAAAGGCCCAGTTCCACCAACCCGGACAGCAGACCAAGCTCAGGAGGAAGGGCGCCAGTCAAGCCCCGTACACTCAGCCCCAGTTTTCGCACTCGTAAAGGCTCACCACCTATGGTGATTCCTTCCCACTCGCCAATTGAGACCTGCCTGCTCCATCCAAGGTCAACTCTCCCGGCAAGGGTATCCCGTATGGTCAGCAACGTTTCGCAGTCCTGAACAAGCCCGGGATTCTCATCGGGATTCAGGACCACGAGTCCTTCGGAGCACGGTGCAGTGTCAACGGGGATTCCAGGATCAGGCGAGTTCCATTCAAACAGGCCTCCAACGGACTCATCATAATGTCCACTGACCAGGGACAGGACGGTATCTCCGGCTGCAAGGATACGCATGTTCCCTTCGTCCGGGTCGGCAGTGAGAATCACCCTCCTTGCCTCGTATTCACCCCATGGGAACTGGCGAATGTCCCCTGATACGGCTAACCTCGACCCATCCGGCGACCAGGCAGCCGCCGTCACTCGCAGGAAATCCGGAAGAGGAAAGTCTAATTCGACAACGTCACCGCCTTCCAGACCGACTGTGAAGACGCGGCTGGGCACGAAGCCGATTGAATCCTCAAGAGGATTGGGGGTAATCTCCCTGGTGATGAATAGCAGACTCCTGCCATCGGGAGACCAGACCGGACTTCCTCTGAACGTACTCACATTCTCCCAGAGTCCCGTTGCGTCAAGTAGCCAGAGTGGCCCCTCGCTGGTCCCGTCCACGATGAGTTGAGGATCCGAACCGTTGGGACGGACCACGTAGATTCCCGCATCCTCCCCGCCACTCCTCGTGAAGGCGATGTGCTGCCCGTCGAGAGACCACGAGGGAGGGCCGGTGGCTTCCGTTACCCTGAACACTGCTGACCTGGTTGTCCGAAATTGGACCAATTCTGGGCCGATTGCTTGGCCCGTGTACAAGCACGACTGGCGACCACCGGGTGTGGACTCGTACCCAACCAAGGCCAGGGACTCGCCATTTGGCGACCAAGCCGGGGGGAACCGACCGGCTGCAACATCCTGACCTCCCAGCCACCACCTGCTCGCCACTGAACTGTCCCCGAGGAGGTAGATCCACGTATCACCGTCGAGCCCGCCGCCTCGAATGAAGGCGATTGTCTTGCCGTCCGGCGACCACACGGGGTAGCCATCGAATCCCTGGCTTTCCGTCAGTCGCTGCCGTCCTCCGCCGGCAAGATCGACTGTGGCGATTTCATAGAGGCTGCTTTCTCCGGAGTGTCCCGAAGTTGAGACATCAAGGGGATACTCGCAGGTGGAGTAGACTATTCGCGAGCCGTCCGGCGCCAGGTCGGCGTAGAATTCGTAAACGGACGGGTAATTTGCTTCCTGGTCTTCAGAGTCGGCGTCAACCACGGCTTCTACACGAGTGCCCTGGCTATCGACGGCCCAGATTGTATCCGAATGGTCGAAGATGAGCTGGGAGCCGTCAGGCGTCCAATGAAGGAAGTGCGGCGTGTCGTCTATCGGCTCACGGTTTGGAGGCGTGCAGAAGACAATGGAAGGGAGGTCCACTACATCCGGTGTAGCTGTTGCGGTGGGCGTTGCAGCTGCCCATGCCTCATTAAATGCGACGGCAGTTGCCAGTGAGTCCTCAGTAGTTATCGACGGCTGTGGCCGTGAGTCGGCGGCAGGCTCACGGACGCAAATCACCGTCCACGCGGCTAACGCGAGCATCAGCGCGGCCAGAATCAACCATACAAGCAAGCGTCTCCGGGGTATTCGTGAAATGCGCATGATTCGCCCTACTCAGCAAGCTTCATTGTACCCGTTTGAGAGCTCGCTAGTAGCCCCTGTCCGCGTCGTACACGTTGAGCAGGTCATGGCCGTCCAGGTAGCGGCGCAGGTTGTCCAGAAAGAGGTCGGTGGCCCGCTCCTCGTAGAGGAGGGAGTTGCCCGCGACATGGGCGGTCATCAGGAGCCGCGGCTCGCTCCACAGGGGGCTGTCCGGTGGCAGAGGCTCGCGTGCGAAGACGTCCAGGGCCGCTCCCGCCAGGTGGCCGTCTCGCAGGGCGCTGACAAGGGCGACCTCGTCCACGATGCCGCCGCGGCCGGCGTTCAGGATGTAGCTGCCGCGCTTCATCTGCCGGATCTGCTCCTCCCCCAGAAGGCCAATGGTCTCAGGCGTGCCCGGAAGGCAGATAATCAGGAAGTCGCTCTCCCTCAGTATCCGGGGCAAGTCCTTGGGAGGTAACAGCAGATCGACGTCGCCCTGGTCTGCGACCGCCTCCGCGACCGACCTGCGCATTGCCAGCACGCGCATGTCCAGCGCGCGGCACAGCCTCGCCACCCTGGAGCCTATCTTGCCAAGCCCCAGGATGCCGGCCGTGCGTCCCGCAAGCTCCCCGCCGATGAACTTCCAGTAGTCCCCGCCGTCCTGGGCGCGGATGGCCGCTGGGAACTCTTTGGCAAGGGCAATCATGCTGCCCAGCGCCCACTCCGATATGGGGACGGCGTGGATACCGCTGGCGGTGGTGAACACAAGCGAGCTGTACTCCAGCCCCTCCCTTATCGCCACGTCAGCGCCTGCGCTGATGAGTTGCACCCAGCGTAGATGCGGAGCGGTCTCCCGCAGGTTGGCGGGCAGTCGAGAGGTTAGGAGCGCCTGCGCCTCCGGCACCAGGGGCAGAAGCTGCTCCGGGAAGGGAAAGGGAGGCCACACGGCGGGTCTTGGCAGGTTCTGGCTGCGGTCGTTTAGCAGCCGGATGCGCGGGTCCAGCGCGCCGATGCGCTCCATAAGCTCCGTCGGCAGCGCCCAACCCACGAGTACGTTCACGCTTTCCATTGCGCCTCTATTGTACGCGTGTACGACGCTCCGCGCCACAGACCACGGGCTACTCTGGACGGAAGGCTAGGCTTCCTGATCCCCTCCCAGCTTTTCGAGCAGCCACGTCTTGAGAAGGGGGTAAAGCTCGTCCCGGCACTCGCGGAGGCCGTGGCCGGCGCCGGGATAGAGTACCAGCTTCTTGGGCTCCTCCGCAATGTCGTTTATGAGCTTGGAGCAGTGTGGCCCCAGCCTGGTGTCCTCCTCGCCGTGCACCAACAGCAGAGGCCTTGGGGTTACCAGATGGGCGAACTGCGCGCCGTAGGTCTGGCTGGCGAGGCCCACCACCGTTACCACCGCTTCGCTCAGGGGAGCGGCCGCTACGACCACGGCCCCGCCGAAGGAGTGGCCCACCAGCGCCACCCTATCGTGGCCCTTGTCCTGAAGGAAGGACACACCCGCCAGGACGTCCATCATACAGTGCAGGAAGTTGTTGGGCTTCCTGTAGCTCAGTCGTAGAGACGACACCCCGTCCTCTATAAGCTCGTCGGATAGGATGGGATAGAGACCGCCTCCTCCGCTGAACCCACCTGCTGCGCCCGATACCCAGATGATGCCCTGGGTGGCGCCCTCCGCCCGATGGTACATGCAGCGAATCGGGCCCAGATTGGTGCGCACCAGGATACCCGATCCCCCGGTGGCCTCCGGCAGCCTCCAGGGCGCAACTCCCTTGTATTCGATGGGGACCGGCGTCCCCTCAAGCAGGCTCTCCCACGACGGCTCGCTAACCACTTCTAATCCTCCCTACAAATCGTCCTATTCTCACCAGGGCTTCCTCTATCTCGTCCGTGGCGACGGCGTAGCAGCACCGAACGTGCCCCTCGCCGCTGGGACCGAAGGCCGATCCCGGGACCAGCGCCACATTCTCCTCCATCAGCAGACGCTCCGCAAACTCCTCGGAGGACATGTCCAGGCTCTTGATGGACGGGAAGGTGTAGAATGCGCCCTGGGGCTCCAGACAGCTAAGGCCCAGCCGATTCAGGCCGCGCACCATCAGGTGTCGACGGCGGTTGTACTCCTCGCGGGTCTCCTCCACAGCCCTATCCCCGGAGCGCAGCGCCTCTATGGCCGCCATCTGGCCCTGAATGGGCGCGCACATCATCGTGTACTGGTGCACCTTCATCATCGCCTCAATGATCTCCGGGCGGCTGCAGGCGTACCCGATGCGCCAGCCAGTCATGGCGTAGGACTTGGAGAAGCCGCTCAGGTGGATGGTGCGTTCAGCCATGTCCGGCAGCGAAGCAAAGCAGGTGTGCTCCGTGCCGTACACCAGACGCTCGTATATCTCATCTGAGATGACCATCAAATCACGTCTCCGCGCGATGTCCGCTATCTCCTCCAACTCCTGTCGGGACATTACGGCTCCGGTGGGGTTGTTGGGGTAGCCTATGAGAATGGCCTTGGTCCTGCCGGTGACTCTGGCCTCAATGTCCTCGGGACGCACCCTGAAGCCGTTCTCCATGTGGGTGGGCACCGTGACTGGAACGCCTCCGGCCAGAGTCACGCAGGGCATGTAGGATACGTATGTCGGCTCCGGGATGATAACCTCGTCTCCGGGGTCGATGATGGCGCGCATTGCCAGGTCCAGGGCCTGGCTCACGCCAACCGTCACCAGCACCTGGTTCGCGGGGTCGTAGCTCAAGCCGGCGCGCTTGCTCATGTACCCGCTTATCTCCTGGCGCAGCTCCATCAGGCCATAGTTGGACGTGTACATGGTGTAGCCCTTCTCGATGGAGTAGATGGCGGCCTCCCGGATTCGCCAGGGTGTGACGAAGTCCGGCTCGCCGACTCCCAGGGAGATGACGTCGTCCATGGTGGTCAGCAGGTCGAAGAACTTGCGAATCCCGGAGGGGGACAGGCTCTTCACCCTGCGGGAAATCATCGACGCCGCGCCCTTATCTTCGTGATAGTAGCTCAAGGTATGCTCCTAGGGCGCCAGTGGAAGACGCCTGATCCCGTCCTCTCCGTCCAGGATTTCCCCGTCCTCCTTGAAGCGCTTGAGGAGGAAGTGGGTGGACGTGCCATGCACCTCCTCCAGGGCCGCCAGCTTCTGTGCGACAAAGTTGCCGACCTCGTTCATCGAGCGGCCAACCAGAAGGACTGAAAGGTCGTAGTCCCCCGACATCAGGTACAGGGAACGCACCTCCGGGAAGCGCGCTATCCGCTGGGCAACGCTGTCGAAGCCGACATCGCGCTGGGGAGCGACGCGCACTTCCACGTGGGCCATCACCACCTCTTCACCCAGCGACTCCCAGTTCACCAGGGTCTTGTACTTGACTATAGTCTTGTCCCGCTCCGCCCCGGCGATGATCTCCCTCACCTCCTCCGGCGTCTGCCCCGTCATCTCTGAGATCTCCTCCGGCGTGGCCCGGGCGTTCTGCTCCAGGACTGCCAGGATGTCCTTCATTGCTTCTTGCGTCACTCTACTGCCGCCTCCGAATTATTCTACTTGGAATTATATACAATCTTGACCTAACGTCGGGTTATGGTCTCGCTTATCTGTCTGCTTGAGATGGTCTTACATACAGTCTCGCGATTATCAATGAGATTGGTCTGATCACTTCTCATCTATCGTCTCCAGAATAGAAGAGGGGAGATCGGCGATGTTTTGCATGTCATCAAGTTTCTTTGTGAGCTTGTATGTGACTGCTTGTCCCTCAGCCATTCGCACCAGTGTCCCGGCTCTGTTTTCCGCAACCACACCTTTGCGCCACATGTTGAACACCACCTGGTGCGGGCATATACCTAAACAAAGTAGATAATCGTACTGTCGATCTAAGCGGACGTGGTTGAATTGAAAAGTCCCGTTTGCGCCCAGTGAAGCAGTCTTTACTTCGAACCTTAAGTTGCCAATCCTTAGATCGGTCCTGGATGTTCGGCCACCGTTGCCAACCCGTATCTCGTGTTGGTCTAAGAATCTCCTAATGAATTCCTCTCCAATCTCTCCCCTATTGGTGTTTCCAAGCATACGATACCTAATTAAGGGAGAATCTTGCCATATGTCTTCAGGAGCGTGCTCACGAATTATCGTTACAAGTAAATCTACTGGATTCACAACGGAGGCTCCCAAGCGCCACTATAAGAGCCTATCTTCCAAAACACAAGGAAGTATGAATGATTCTTCCGTGCATGCACCTGGCGGACGGAGCTGCTGACTCCCGGTCGGTTGTTGCGTACGACCACAAAGAGGTCCTCTGCAACGAATCCCATTTCTTGGTATGCCTGCAAAATTTCTACATGCGTGAATCTCTGCCGGTTAGAACACACCTCATCCTGGCACTTGACGATCAGAACGCCACGTTCCCGCAAGACGCGATGTGCTTCCTTGCCCGCATCTACGTATAAGGCAAGAACGGCCTCGTGGTATTTCGCTTCAGTGCGATTGCCGGAACCATTGTTGCGATAGTGTTCTTCAAACGCCGTATGTGTAGAATGTGCAGAACCTCCCGGAGAGTGCATATAGGGCGGATCCATCACCACACAGTCAATGCTATCGTCTGCGTAAGGCAGATGTCGGCAGTCTACACCCGTCTGAATATCAGTCGCCAAGACCTGATAATGCTCTGGGGGGACGTGCCTCCAAAAGGCGCCTTTACCATAAGTCACATCTGCAATCTTGCTGCCAACAGGAACGTAAAGCCCCAGGATCTGGGGGAAAACCTTCCCATTGCCGTTTGTATGGGCGGACACCACAAGATCATTGGTGGGTTCTCCATTGCGGACAACTCTGGTAGGCGTCACTTCGCCCAATTCCTCTTCGCGATCTATCTGGTCCAAATACCGAAGTTGCTCACCGTTTTGGGGTAGCATTGTGTTAAATCCCCTCTTGCTAGCCTAGTCGACAAATGGCGAGTCAACCGCCTTCTCTAGAGTCGGCTGTACCTCTTGTTCGCTTTTGGGAATCTCCAAAGTCACAGCGCCGGCCTCATCTTGTGCCACTCCGTGGCCTGCTCATAGGCGTAGGCGGCGCGGAGTATCGTCTCCTCACCCAGGGGTCTGCCCATAATCTGCATCCCCACCGGCAGGCCGTCCACAAACCCGGCGGGAACGGACATCGCGGGTATGCCGGCGATGTTGACCGGAATCGTGCATATGTCGCTCAGGTACATCTGTACCGGGTCCTCCACCTTCTCGCCCAGCTTGAAGGCAGTCGTCGGCGAGACCGGGGTCACCAGGATATCGTACTTCTGGAACGCCTCCTGGAACTCGCGGCTGATGAGAGTACGCACCTTCTGCGCCTTGAGGTAGTAGGCGTCGTAGTACCCCGCCGAGAGGGCGTAGGTGCCCAGCATGATCCTGCGCTTCACCTCCGGGCCGAATCCGTGCTGCTTGGTCTGCTCCATAGCCTCCCACATGCTGCCGGCGTCCTGGCTGGAGTAGCCGTACTTCACGCCGTCGTAGCGCGCCAGGTTGGCCGACGCCTCCGACGGAGCGAGGATGTAGTACACAGCCAGGGCGTACATTGTGTGCGGCAGTGAGGTCTCCTCCACCGTCGCGCCAAGCTCCTCAAGCTGAGCCAGCGCCTTCCGAAGGGTGTCCGCCACTTCTCTGTCGATGCCCTCGCCAAAATACTCTTTTGGCACGCCCACCCTCATTCCCTTGATGTCTCCGTTGAGGGTCGCTGTGTAGTCCGGGGCCTGTCGCGGGATGGATGTAGAGTCCTTGGGGTCGTGGCCGGCGATGGCGTTGAGCACCAGGGCGCAGTCGGTGACGTCCCTGGTCATAGGGCCGATCTGGTCGAGGGAGCTGGCGAAGGCCACCAGCCCGTAGCGGCTCACCAAGCCGTAGGTTGGCTTCATCCCGACGATGCCGCACAGGGCGGCGGGCTGTCGGATGCTGCCTCCGGTGTCTGAGCCAAGGGCGTAGAAGCACTCCCCGGAGGCCACCGCTGCCGCCGGACCGCCGCTGCTGCCACCGGGCACCCGCTCCAGGTCCCAGGGATTGTGAGTTGGGAAGAAGGCTGAGTTCTCCGTGGAGGATCCCATCGCGAACTCATCCATGTTCCCCTTGCCCACAACCACCGCTCGCTGGGCCTGCAGCCTCTCGACCACGGTTGCGTTGTACGGGGGAACGAAACTCTCCAGCATACGAGAGGAGCAGGTGGTGGGAACGCCGCGGGTGCACATGTTGTCCTTGACCTGCATCGGAATGCCCGTCAGTGGCGCTCCACTATCCTGGGCAATGGCCTCGTCGGCTTGGCGCGCCTGGTCGAGGGCGGCCTCGCCCGTAACGGTGACGAAAGCGCCGACCCTTGAGTCCACTTCCTCGATTCGTCCCAAAGCAGCCTGTGTAAGCTCTTGAGAGGAGACCTGTCGACTTTCCAGAAGCTCGCGGGCCTCGTGGAAGGTGAGGTTGAAGAGGCCGTCGGCCATTATTCCAGCACCGCCTTGACGCGGAAGAAGTCGTCTTCTCTCAGCGGAGCGTTGGCCAGCGTGTCCTCCTTGGGAAAGGGAGCGATGGGCTCGTCCTCGCGCATCACGTTCTGGAGGGTCACCGAGTGGCCGGTAGGAGGAACATCGTTGGTGTCCACCTGATCGAGCACCTGGAAGTTCTCCAGGATGTCCGACAGCTGATGGCGGAACCTTTCGATGTCTTCCTCGCTCAACCCCACTCGGCAGAGAAGGGCCATGTGCTGAACTTCGTCATGGCTGAGTCTGGGAGAAGTCATGATTACGTACCGTTCCAAGGGGAGATAGGCCAAGTGTAGCAAAGAGACCCGCCAGCTTCAAGGGGCGATGGCGCAAGAGGAACTCAGGCCCTCCGTCATTCCCGCCCCCGTATCGGAGTACGGGGCAGGCCACGAGCGGGAATCCCGGCGTGGGGCCGGGGATGGGCTCCCGTCTTCACGGGAGCGACGATGAGACGTTATGCCCGTAGAGCCTGCCCAGTTCCCCGATCGGAGTTGGGGACAGGACTTGATACTGGGACGGGCATCCAAGGGAGCGGAGGGGTTTGTACGGGCAGGACGAACGCCCCAACCCCTACCGGATTCTTGACAGATGTGGTTCAATATTAGAGATGTATAGCCCCTGTTTTGCACTGCGAGACAGGGCCGGATGAGACTTTCAATAGGAGTCTATAGATGAGAAATGGGAATTCACATATCTCGGTAGTCGCGTTGTCTGGTCTGGTCTGGTGGCGCAGTAGTTGGACCGGGCGCATAATCCTCGTTGCACTGCTCATTGCGGTCTCCGCCCTTGCTCTTATGCCGGACCGTACCTCCGCGCACCACACCCCAGACACGACGTACGAAACCCACTGCCGCAGCTACAATGAATCTGATGAGAATAATATAATAGGATCCCTAACGCCCGAACTCGCGGATAGCGAGGAATTCGTAAGGGACTGTATAGCACTGCTCAAGGCGGCGGAATATCTGACCGAGGGCGACGATACAGACATCGACTGGCTGTTTCAGGAAGATTCCTTTCTGGACGTACTGCTCCAGCTCAATATGGGGAACAGCAGCTGGGACGGAGTCGGCATCGAGGAAGTCGGCGAGGCCCCCAACCAGGAGTACAGGATCACCCGGGTTGATCTTTCCATGCAGGACTTGAGCGGGAAGCTCGCGCCGGAGTGGGCCGAGTTGACCGCATTGACATCCCTGGACCTCTCAGACAACCGGCTGAGTGGGACAGTTCCACGTGATGTCTGGACTCTCTTTGATGGCCTGGAAACCCTCAGACTTGACGACAACAAAGACCTGCTGCCCTCGCCTCCCCTGAACCTGTCGGCAGACTTGAACCCTGTCCGTGAAGGGGATGACACCGGCAAGTCGGCTATCTCGGTATCATTCGATAACATCTGGTACGCCCTGGACGTACGGAAGCATGAGTACCGGTACAACATCGACGGAGGGCAATGGGTAACGAACGATGACACTGACAGCGATGGCTGGAGACTCATTGACACAGGCTGCACTGATGCCGACGATGCCCCGGCGCTCTGCCAGAAAACTCACCCCGATGGCAATATGCGAGTCGGTGAGACACTCGACGAACTAATCCTCAATCAAGCCGAAGCCTACGTCTTCCAGGTGCGCGCCGTAAAGGAGACGCCGTACGAAGACGATAACGGTACACCTGATGAAACATCCGACGATACGGACGAGATCCAGACCACTAGGAGCGAAGTATCCCAGATAAACCTGGTGGGACTCCAGACTCTGACGGAGGGATTCGAGTTTATCGTTGAGCTGGACACGGGCATTAGCTACACCGCGGGCGCCCGGGAAACACAGACGGATGCACTCGATGATATTCTAGATGTGGCGCCGGTTGCGGGCGGACTTAGATTCACGCCCAATGAGGCTGCTGAATTTGTGGACCTTACCCTTATTCAGACCCCCAGTGATGTCACTGATTCCAAAGGCATGGTCATCGGCCAGGCTGGCGGCTCGCATAAAATCATGTTGGAAATCAAGCCTATGTCCAGCGCGCCCACGAATGTCGACATACCCAGCCGGTCGATCCTGAGGGACGGGCAGCCCACTCGCGTGAACCTGGCCCGCCATTTCCGGGGTGAAGACCTGACCTACACCGCAGCGTCCTCCAGGCCAAACTTCGCCACCGTTGAAATCGACCAGGAGACACAGGAGCTGGTGATAACCACTCTGCGCGCAGGCGTGACGGTCATAACAGTGACCGCCACAAACCCTGACAGAGGATGGGCCTCCGACACCTTCAGATTGACGGTCGTGTCGCCCAACAACCCTCCTGAGGTAGCAGGCAGCGTGCCGGACCAGACGCTGTTCCTGGACGACGCTGGTACGCAGCTGTACATGACCTCGTACTTCCGCGACGAGGACGGCGACATACTGCGCTTCATGCCACAATCGTCCAACCCAAGGGTGGTGACGGCATCTTCGTCAGGCAACGCCATAACTTTCAACGTCATCGGCCTTGGCGAAGTGAGGATGACGGTGCTCGCTGAGGACCCGGAGGGAGCGACGGCCTTCGTCACATTCACGGTGACGGTGCTGCCGCCTAACAACGCTCCGGAGGCCGTGGGCGAGATTCCGGCCCAGACGCTCCGGGTGGGCGAACCCGCACTGGCGCTGAACCTTGCCCCCTACTTCACGGACGCCGACGGAGACCTACTGACCTTTACGGCGGGGACGGCTGACGGGTCCATACTAACGGTGGATATTGCGGGCAGCGTTGTAACCATGACGGGGGTGGCGGCAGGAGAGACTACAATGACCGTTACGGCCACCGATACAAGCGGCGAATCCGCCATGCAAGAGGTTGCGGTAACAGCGCTGCCGGCCAACAGGCCTCCGGAGGCCGTGGGATCCATTGGTCGCCAGCTGTTGGTGGAGGGAGGCAGTCCAGTGAATATAGATGTGGCAGAGTACTTCACCGATCCCGATGGCGACGAACTCACCTACACGGCTGCATCGTCCAACAACGGTGCGGTGCGGGCCGAGATTGCCGACGAGAGCAGCACGCTGGCGCTTACACCCCTTGTACCTGTGGAGGGAGTAACCATGACTGTGGTAGCGATGGATGGCGATGGGGAGTGGGCCGCGCAGATATTCATGGTGACTGTGGCAGCGGCGTCCAGGCCTTCAATCCCAACCCCGACGGTCCTGCCGGGGCCGGTGGCCACGCCGACCCCTACGCAGATGCCTGCGCCGACATCAAGTCCTGAGTCGCCGGCAAGCCCCGAGCCGACGTCAGGGCCTGAGGCCACGGCGACGCCTCCGCCGGACGAGGGTGGCGGGTTCCCGGTAGGGCTGTTCTTCGTGTTCCTGCTGGTGGTGGCAGGTGCAGGTGCGGCGGTGTTCATCATCCGACGTCGCAGCATGAGCCCGCCGGCAGAGCCAGGCTAGGCAACTATAGGCCCCTTGGCCAGTGGATCGACGTAGTGCAGGGGCGGTTTGCGAACCGCCCCTGTGACCATTCCTGCGAAAGCAGGAATCTAGGGGTGCCGGCGGGATGGCCTCCCGTCTACACGGGAGCGACGATGAGACGTCATGCCCGTGCAGACGCGCCGCGTCTGTCATTCTGAGGAGTGAAGCGACGAAGAATCCCAAGCCGGTGTGCGACTGCCGCCATTTCACATCCAAAGTTGGTTTCCCAGCGCGATGCAGGGGCGGTTCGCGAACCGCCCCTACGAGGTCCCGTCGTCATTCCCGCCCCCGTATCGCGGTACGGGGCAGGCCCCGAGCGGGAATCCAGGGGTGCCGGCGGGATGGCCTCCCGTCTACACGGGAGCGACGATGAGACGTCATGCCCGTGCAGACGCGCGCGGCGTTTGTCATTCTGAGGAGTGAAGCGACGAAGAATCCCAAGCCGTTGTGCGACTGCTGCGTATACATCCTGACAAACGAAACTCACAGCCAACACTCGGATCCGGAGAACCCTCGTGGGTAGACATGGGCGCTTGAGCGGTCGAACGGCTCTGGATTCTTCACTGCGTTCAGAATGACAGAGGCGCGGGGCGTTTGTCATTCTGAGGAGTGAAGCGACGAAGAATCCCAAGCCGTTGTGCGACTGCTACGTATACATCCTGACAATCAAGGCTCGCAGGTAGTACGCCGACACGGAGAATTCCTCGTCGGTAGACATGGGCGCTTGAGCGGTCGGACGGCCCTGGATTCTTCACTGCGTTCAGAATGACAGAGGCGCGGGGCGTTTGTCATTCTGAGGAGTGAAGCGACGAAGAATCCCAAGCCGTTGTGCGACTGCTACGTATACATCCTGACAATCAAGGCTCGCAGGTAGTACGCCGACACGGAGAATTCCTCGTCGGTAGACATGGGCGCTTGAGCGGTCGGACGGCTCTGGATTCTTCACTGCGTTCAGAATGACAGGAGGGCGCGCGGCGTCTGTCATTCTGAGGAGTAAAGCGACGAAGAATCCCAAGCCGTTGTGCGACTGCTACGCATACATCCTGACAATCAAGGCTCGCAGGTAGTACGCCGACCCGGAGAATCCATCGTGGGTAGACATGAGCGCTTGAGCGGTCGGACGGCTCTGGATTCTTCACTGCGTTCAGAATGACAGAGACGCGCGTTTGTCATTCTGAGGAGTGAAGCGACGAAGAATCCCAAGCCGTTGTGCGACTGCTACGTATACATCCTGACAATCAAGGCTCGCAGGTAGTACGCCGACCCGGAGAATCCCTCGTGGGTAGACATGGGCGCTTGAGCGGTCGGACGCCTCTGGGTTCTTCACTCCGTTCAGAATGACATTGGCGCGCCCCACACCTACGTCCACACGGCCATGACCACCGCGTCCTGGGGATTGGTGGAGTCAAAGAGGATGACCGCGCACTTGCTGCCGGCCCTCATCCTTGAAGTGGATATGTTTCGGGCCACCGGCACGCCGTGAAGCCACGTTGCCAGGCTCCCGGCTATCTGCACGCTTGCAGTGTAGCTGTTGCGGTCGAAGCTCCTGACGAAGCCCCTTCTTATCTCCATTCCTGTTCCTCCGTTGACGCGGCTCTACACTCCACCCAGCCGGAGCGTGTGCCTGTACTCCGGCTTGGGACCGCGGGAGTAATCGAGGCGCAGCCCCAACACGCGGCGTCTCTCGGCCGCGAAACCGGCGCTTTTGTCCGTTATCTCTATCACGTCGTACAGCTCCTGACCCAGGTTGGGCGGTACAACGACCTCCCCACCCAACGATGCCAGCAGTTGCTCCCGCAGCGCGGCCTCCGCCCTGTCCTGGGCCTTCTGCTGCGTGTCCAGGTTCAGGTCGTGTATCTGAAGCACGCGGTCGAAGAGCCGGTCCACCTCATCCCAAGCGAAAGCCTCGCCCACGTACGCGCCTCCGAAGGCCTGAACGCGGTTGTAGGTCTGGGCCCTGGACGCGTATCGACCCCGGAGTACGGGATGGCCTACCCCGTAGCGATAGTCGGCGGCGTCCGAGGGCTGTGTGTGTATCAGATAACCGCGGTGGCCGCGGAAGACCAGGACATCCGGCAGCCTGTCCAGCAGCCTCTTCACCGCGCCGGCCCAGCTCTCCCCCGGGTGAATCGTGAAAGCGGGCTGGAGAGCGCCGGCGTCGCTGCTGGCCCGGGAAACGTCCGTTTCCAGTCCCGCCCTGGCCAGGACAAACTCCAGGATGCCGGCCACGCTGGTTGAGCCTATGTCCCAAGTGTACTGCCGCCTGGCCCTCCACGCTTCCAGGAGACGCCATGCGTTCTGAGCGAAGATCACGAAGAGAGAGTTGCCCGGCGATGAGCGGTGTTCCCACGACTCTATCCAATAGGCCGACCAGTGAGAAGTCTCGCGTCCCGCCGGGGTCAGGTAGCCCGGGGAGATGCGCAACTCCGCTCCAAGGCTAAGGGACGGGTGGAACCCGGCGCCGACGCCGCTGTAGCGGCCGTCGTCGTTTCGCAGCACCACAACTGCCTCCCCACTCTCCGGGCCCTCCCGCAGGGACACCTCCAGGACGTCGTCGGTCAGGTCCCGGATGGTGTTTGTGAGAGGGCCGCGCCAGACCCCGGAGGGAGTGGACAGCCATAGGTCATCTCCGGTAGCAGCCAGGGCCACGCCATAGGCCGGAGAGAGGTCGGAGGGGACGGGATCACGCCACAAGCTGTCGGAGAAGGAGGAGTCGGTCAGGCTGTGGGAGCGAACAGGGCGCTCGAAAGCGGGAGAGCCTGTGGACTTCTCCGTGCAGACCATTCGGAAGACGTCCGGCCTGACCATCGAAGGGAAGTGAAAGGTGGTCAGGGAGTTTGCCTTGGAGGTGTTCACCTCGCGCAGAGGCGACCAGGTGTTGGTGGCCTGATCGCCGCCGGCGCCGTATACGCACGTCCACACCTTGGCGTCGTTGGTGGAGCGCTCCGTCCCGGTGATCACCAGGTTCCAGTCGTTGTGGTAAACGCAGCTCAAGCCGGTGATGGACGCCGCGTTATGGGGCCACAAAGAGGGAGCGCTCCAGGAAGTCCCCGTCTTCCTGGTGACGTATACATCATGGTTGGTGGAGGCGAAGAAGAGGACCAGGCCGCCGATGTCGCTGACGGCGGCCGCCAGCCAGGCGATGCCGCTCAGTTGCGGGTAGACAACGTGCACGGGAGAGTTCCACGTTGCGCCGTAGTCCGTGCTCTCCCTGCGGAACAGGTTCCTGCGAGAGGCGTTGACGTAGAAGAGGTTCACGGTTGATCCCCGGCTCACCAGGGAAACGCTGGACGCGGTTGAGACGACGTTGATGAGAGTCCACGACGAGAAGTTACCGGATGGGCCGGGGTCGGCCACCCTCTGAACGTAGAGCCTGCCGTTTTGCGGGGTCACCCTGGCCCTCACCAGGGAGCCGTCCGCCGGACAGGTGGCGTCGTGGTAGAAGTCCGACTCGCGGCCGGCGTGCAGTCGGGTGAGGGTGGGGCGGGGCGCCCCTGCGATGTGGTCCAGCGCTTCCACACTGACGTGGGGTGTTCCGCTCGCCTCTTCCTGGGCGGCGCGCAGTGTCGAGGTCAGGGTACGCATAGGAAGACGGCCCCGTCGCCTACCGCCGGCCCAGGTTGGCCGTCCGGCTGTAGCCCGGCTGCGGCGCGCTGTAAAGATGCCGCGTCCTCAGGCGGCTCCGGTGGTTGGCCAGGCCCTTGAGAAAGGAGTCCAGCCTCTCTCTGCCCCAGGCCTGGTAGTGCCGCCACACCTCCGCTCCGCCTACGTTGACGCGGTTGGTGGCAAAGCTGGACCACTCCAGCGCGGCGTAACCCTCCGCGCCTATGGCCACCAGCTCCTCCAGGGACGATGGTATGGTGGAGGAGTTGGCGTCCAGCTTGTGGAGCTTCCCGTAGTAGACGGACACCCTCTCCTCGCCTGTTGGGGCGCTATCCACCAGCAGGGTCAGGGTGTCGCCCCAGACGCTGAAGGGCGCGTAGACTGGCGGGTACTCGTCTGCGGGATACTCCACGGCCTCAATGGACACCAGGTCCTCAAGAGAGGCGGTGGACAGCTCGCGGCTGTTGACCGAGGTGGTGAGGGTAGTCTTGGCCTCTTGTGGGATGGCCAGACTCAGCTCCCTCACCCCGTGCTCAATGTGACGGTCCAGCTCAGCGTCGCTCCAGCGGTAGTCCGCGGCGTCCAGGTCGCGGAGGTCCTGCCGTACCCGGGTCCTCATCTCAGACAGGTTCATTGGCGTCCTCCTCAGCTAGTCCCTTATGCCGGTGAGCTTCGACAGCTTCAGGGAGTTGAATACGGCGACGGACACGTACCACTTCACCCGCGTCCTGGTGGCGTCCTTGACCTCCAGAGACCCCACGCGCTCCACCTGGAGACCTCCGGGGCCGGTAAGCCCGACGATTGCCCCCTCTCCGTACTGGACGGCGTAGACGGTGGAGCAATCGGTGCTTGTGCCCACCGTCTTGGCGTCGGATATCCAGTCGTTCACTCCGATGGGAACGCCGTCGTAGTACTGCGCCATCTGCCCGAACTGGTTGCGGTCGGTTTCCAGCACGCCGCTGCCCGCTGCTCTGGACAGGGAGGATAGCTTGCGACGGCTGCGACGGCTCATGAGGAGCATGTGAGGCTTGCCCGCCTTCACCTTGTCGATGACCTCGTCCAGCTTGTCCAGCGTGAGAGTTGCGCCGTTTGTCCCCATGGACACCGTCTGCCCCGCAGCAGCCAGCTTCTCGATTCCGTCGAAGGACTTGGAGTCGCTGGTCGTGTCTCCGTTGATGAAGGTGTCGTCGAATTTCTGCTGCACCGCCTTGGCCTTGAGCTGCACCACGGCCGCCTCCAGGACCTGGAGGTTCGACCGGGTGGCCTTCAGGAAGTTGTCCACGTCTGCGTCGCCGCCCAGGATCTTCAGGGTGGCCGTCTGCTGGGTGAAGGTGGGAGTGGACTCCGCCCAGGTGTCCCCTACTTCATAGAAGGACACCGTCGGGGCGGCATTCTCCTGGTTGTAGGTGAGCCCGTTGCCCACTATCTCGATGAAGGGGAGTGACTGCAATATAGGGCTCTCGTTGACGATGGTCTCAATCACTCCCGTGACCAGGACATCGTTGGAGAGCTTTGCCGCTTCCGTTATGGTCAACGCCATGATTCATGTGCCTCCTGCTCTAGTGTCCTGTATCCGTAGTTCCTCGCATTATTCGAGGGCTTTCTGAAAGGACAGAGAATCGGATTCTTGCTCAAACCAGGGTAGTGGATCAGCATCGATCACCCCTTTATTTGCCAATGTACTTTGGTTACACCACACTAGGAGTCTGTCCGATATTTGTTGTGGACTGGACGCAAGGAAAAGAGTGCGGGCTACAGTGGGAAGGGTTAGACTAAGAGGCAACATGTGGGAGGTGTGAGATGGCCAAAGAGTACCGCCCTTATGGACTGGAACAGGCCTATCTGTTGCCGCAGGCGCCTCGTGAGTGGCTCCCGGAGGGTCATTTGGCCCTGTTCCTGGAAGACGCGGTGAGCCTACTGGACATAGAGGAGATTGCCGTGCGGTTCAAGAGAGGGCGTGGACCCCGGGCTTACCATCCCAGGATGCTGCTTTCTCTCTTGCTGTACGGCTACTGCACGGGAGTCTACAGTTCCAGGAAAATAGCGGCGGCTTGTGAGACGGACGTGGCCTTCCGGGCGCTGTGTGGAGGCCAATTCCCGGACTTCCGCACCGTGTCCGATTTTCGCAAGAACCACCTGGAAGTCTTTGCGGGTCTGTTCATCCAAGTACTGGGAATGTGCCGGGAGGCAGGTCTGGTGAAGATGGGACACCTCTCCCTGGATGGGAGCAAATACCAGGCCAACGCCTCGAAGCACAAGGCCATGAGCTACGGGCGGATACAAGAGACGGAGCCCCGGTTGGAAGCGGAGATAGCGGAGTTGTTGCGCCGGGCCGCCGAGATTGACGAGGCGGAGGATGCGGAATACGGCGATGATGCTCGGGGGGATGAACTACCTGAAGAACTGCGGCGGCGGGAGGTGCGACTGGCCAAGATGAGGGAGGCGAAGGTGCGGTTGGAAGAGCGGGCCAAAAGGCGTGCGCTGGAGCGGGCTGAAGGAGGAAGGGCTAGACCCGAAGAGGCGGAAGCTGCGGCGGCCAAGGCTGTGCCCCGGCCCAAGGAGCAGAGCAATTTCACAGACCCGGACAGCCGGATCATGAAGAGTTCCCACGGTTGGATACAGGGCTACAATGCTCAGGTTCTGGTGGAAGCGGGGAGCGGAGTGATCGTAGCCCAAGAGGTGACGCCCCAGAGCGCCGACAGCCCCAGATTGGGCCCTATGCTGGAGATCTTGGACCAAAACCTGGCAGGTATAGGAGTCCCGGCAACAGAGCGGTGTCCCCTGTTATTCACGGCAGATGCGGGATATTGCAGCGAACGCAATCTGGGTATGCTCGCCGAAAGACAGTTCGATGCCTACGTAGCCACGGGTCGGGAGAGACACCACCAAGCCGGGATAGGTCAACAGGTAAAGGTCAGGACGCCGCTGCGCTCCGCCATGCGGTCCAAGCTGCAGACGCCTGAAGGACGGGAGGTGTATGCACGTCGCAAGGTCATCACTGAGCCGGTCCACGGGCTTACCAAACATGCTCGGGGCTTCAGGCAATTCCTGCTCCGTGGCATCCACAAAGTGGCAGGGGAGTTCACCCTGGTGTCCTTGACCCACAACCTGCTGAAGCTGTGGAGGGCAAACCCGGTGGCCGCGGGTTCGGCAAACCCGGCCTGAAACGCCAAACCCTGTCCAGCAGGCCCCTTTCGGGGGGCCGGAGCGAGGGTGTAAGACCCCACCGGTCCAAATCTGGACTAACTGCCCAGCCCAGACCACCACCAACACTGCACATCACACCCACCACCCAAACCGCTCCTGGGAATCTTCAGACACACTCCTAGCGATGGCGAAAGGATAGAACTGCTGTGCGTTTTTAGCAAGAAGCGGATGTCATCAGGGTGCAGCAAATAGTCTTCCACGTGGAAGAGGCAAGGATATAGATGGGAGTCGAACAAAGTGGCGGCGGGAGACGACGCTCACATCACACCGTTGGGCGCCCATCCCGAATCGTGCTACGGGACATGCCAGTCGCCGTTAGGGCGTACGGGGCCAAGCTCCGTGTGTGAATCCAATTGGGGGGCACGGAGTCTCACCTGCGCGAGAGTGACGATGAGTGGGTAATGCAAATATCCCCAAGTGTCAGAGCCAAGACGGGAGGTGAGGCCGGGCGGGTCTGGAGCTAGGACGGTAGACGGCAGCGCGTGCCAAGCCGGCAGCGACTACGGGAAGGTGAGGTTCAGGTTCACCGGTGTCAGGTTCCTGCTGCTGTAGGTGGCCGTCTCCTGCGCCTGGCTGACGGCTACGCCGTTTTGTATTATGTGGAAGGTAACAGTCCCTCCGTGCAACGCCAAGTCGTTAGGAGCCACACTCAGAGCGGAATACCTTCCGTTGAACGTCTCAACGACTTTCGAATGCCACCACCTTACTCTTGCCTGAAGCTGCAGGTCGTTCGGCGCGGGTTGACCTCCCACCGTTACACTCCCCGAAAAGTCAGTGAATAGGGGAGGGACCTGACCAGGAGGAACTGGCACTGGTGTGGGCGTGCCCGTAGGCGCCGGCGTAGGCGTTGATGTAGCCGTCGGAGCGGGAGTAGGCGTCGGAGTATTCGTCGGCGCTGGAGTATTCGTCGGAGCGGAAGTAGGCGTCGGAGCGGAAGTAGGCGTCGGTGTCTCCGTCGGCACGGAAGTAGGCGTCGGTGTATTCGTCGGTATGGGAGTAGGAGTTGGTTGAATCGCCGGCACGGAGGTAGGCGTTGGCTCAGGCGTGTCTGTCGGGTCTGGCGCAGGCACAGCCGTAGCCGTTGGAACAGCAGTGGGTGAATCCGTTGGAATAGGAGTGGGTGTTGGCTCTGGGTCACATGCTGCAACCAGCAGAAGGGCCACGAGGAGCAGACCCGCGAATACCTTTGTCGTTCTCATTGCTTGAAACATCAATTTAGAATTCTATCACTATGAGTACGCTATTTCAAGCCTTTTTTATATCCCCAGGCCGCGAGTTTCGGTTACGATGGGCGATGTACTGGCAAACCGCGCCCGGGCGCCATATTGAAACGCGATTGAGGAACATGGGCCATGAGTTCGCGCAGGAGACGAAGACGCGCTCGTCGGTGGAATCGTCCGGCTGCCATGAGAGGCGGAGTGCCTTGGTGGATTTTCCTACTGTTGCTGGTTCTGGTCGTCATTGTGGCCATAGCCAGGACCGCCAGATAGACCGCTGCCGCCTCCCTTTGCAAATTGCAGCCGCCTGGGTTAGAATATTGGACAGGTAAGGAATATCTCAGGAGGCGTCTCCCGTGAACGATACAATTGTAATCTACACTCATCCCGACTGCAACTACTCGTCTGCTGCCAGGGACGAGCTGGTTCAGAACGAGATCGAGTTCAAGGAGATCGACCTCAGCGTTAGCCCGGATGCTTGGGCGGAGGTGGAGCGACTGACCGGAGGCGACCGCACTACCCCGGTCATCGTTGAAGGGGGCTTCGTGACCGTGGGATTCCACGGCGTTGGATGAAGCTTCTAGGAGCGGAGGCCGTCGGCTTCCGGTAACGAGACGGGAAAGACCTTATCCTGGCCTCTTACGCCCTTTGGCGTAGTTCTTTCAAACTCGGCCCGGTGGTGTAGCTTGGTTTAACACGCCGCCCTGTCAAGGCGGAGAGCAGGGGTTCAAATCCCCTCCGGGTCGCCAGCCTCCCAACTTCCGGTGTGTAAGCGCCATTTCAGAAGGGGAGAACCGCCTGCAATCTCCCTAGCGGATGGAGTAGGTCGCCTGCACGTTCAGCCTCAGCTCCAGTTCGCCGCCGCTTATGGACGTCGAAAATGAGTCTGCTCTGGCCATAAACGCCGCCTCAGGGAAGCCGGACCCAGATGGTGGAACGGCGCCCGTCTCGCCGAGGAAGACCAGATCGCCAAGCTCCACACCCGCCAGGCTCGCCAGGTGTTCGGCCTTGGCCATAGCGTCGGCTACCGCCTCCTCGCGGAGCTGGGTCATAAACGGCTTTGGGTCCTCAATGGTGAAGTCGATGCCGTGGATGCGCGTCGCATCGCCGCCCGCCTCGGCCGCGCCGTCTATGACTGCCCCCACACCATCCACGTTGCGCACCTTGATACTGGCCAGATTGCTCACCGTATACCCGACAAGCACCTGCTTCCTGGTGGTCATCTCACCGCTAATTACCTCCGGGTACTCGTACTGAGGCCATATGTTGAAGGACTGAGTCTGCACGTCCCGGTCCTCAAGTCCGTGAGCCTTGACGGCCTCCACGACCGCGTCCATAGCGGCGGCGGCTTCAGCCCGCGCCTCAGCCACGGTGTCGCCCGTAGTCTCCACACCGACGGTCAGCAGTACCAGGTCCGGCTCAAGGTTAACGCTTGCCTGCCCTGTAACCCATATACCTGAACTTGATGCCGTCGTCGCATCGGAGTCTACGTCGTCCGTGGCCGCCAAATCGCTAGTGTCGCAGCCGGCTACAGCCACCAGCAGAGCAGCTATTGCAGTTATCATCATGAGAGCCGTGTATCGTCTCAACCTGTGACCTCCGGTGCGATGTTCTCTGGGGCATGAGCGCGCTTTGCCGCAGTTCCGCGGGCAAGCCCTTCCTTTAGTATAGCTATCACAGCATCCGCATGCTCAGGCCCGATGATGTAGTCCGGATGTGATACCGACGGGTCCAGCGGCGCCTTGTGCTTGACCAGGTAGTCCCGTAGCCGGTCCCCGTTGGGGAAGTTCTTGACACGACCGGAGTGGATACGTGCCTGGTTCGTCGCCGAGTAGTTTTTACGAAAATACAGCGTCGCGCCCTTGTAGCCGCATTTCCCAAATCCAAAGGACAGGTTCGACTCATTCTCCACGTAGAGATCGGGGAAGGCGTCTTTGAGCTTCATGAGGACAACCATCGCTGCCTCCATTTCAGCCACCTCCTCCTTAATGCGGCGCTTGTGCTCTGGGGAATGGTTCTTGGTCAGTTCTCTGAAGGGTCGGTGTCCGGCCATCAGGTTAATCCCTCCATTCTCAGTTCCTCAAGGTACTCGTCGTAGAGTCTGTCTGCAATGGGTATGTACTCTTCATAGAACCTGTCATTGGCGGTCTTGTCTCCACCAATGAGTAAGATAGAAGTGCGTCTTGGGTCCATTGCATAGAAGATTCTTATCTGCCTTCCCCCACTTTGGACTCTGAGCTCCCGCATATGACTATGCCGCGACCCGTGAATTGCCGACGTATGGGGATAGTCCAGGTCGGGGCCACGTCGACTTAACATATCTACCTTCGATTCAACGGAGTCTCGCTGGCGGGATGTAAGTTCTATCCACCACTCCCGGAATTCTTCCGTGTACTCCACCTCCCAAGGCATAGCCCATTATATTCCCGATACGTATCCCCGCCAAGGACACAGCCACTTCTCACATAACCCGCTTCCTCCGCAGGGATGACCAGTGAGCAATTGCTGTGCTACTATGTACCCCAAGCGCTGGCAAACCACACTGGAGGAGACGGTGCTACAGGACACTACATATAGGGACCAGAGCAAGATTTTCCTGGAAAAAGCCTTCCGTGAGCTTGAAGAGGGAGACTTGCTTCAGGCCTCGGAGAAGGGCTGGGGAGCGGTGGCGCAGATGGTCAAGGCGGTTGCCCAAGAGCGTGGTTGGGAGCATCGGAGCCACAATCTCCTGTTTGCTGCAGTGGATAAAATGGCAACGGAGACCGGTAACGATCAGTTTATCAGGCTGTTCTCTGGCGCCGACAGCCTGCACAAGAACTTCTACGAGGGACACTTGTCATCAATGGCTATCTCCACCTGCTTTGACCAAGTGAGATTGTTCATCGAGATGGCTGAGGGCTTTCTCAACAGTGCTAAAACTGCGAATTGAATGAGGATAGTAAGACCCTGAATACTTGGGTAAGGGATGCTCAGGGCGTAATTGAGTCGTTTAGGAGGAATACTATGAGCGACTTGAGACAAGCGGCAATTGTGGGCGTTTACATGACCGAGCAGGGAGGTCTGCAGGACCGCACCACCGGCAGCCTCTACGTTGAGGCTGTTAACGGGGCGCTGGAGGACGCAGGGCTGACCGCGAGGGAGATCGACGGCATCATCGGCGCGGGGCCGGAGGGAGCGGGCATTGTGGGTGACTTCACTGACGCCTTCGGCTCTCCACTGAGGTTCCACGCCCAGACCGGAGTCGGCGCTTCCTCGTCTTCGGCAGGCATGGGCATCGCTGCAATGGCCATCGCCCACGGCTACGCCGACGTGGTGATCGTTCCCACGGCATCCGGTGGAGCGGTGCACCCCAACGCGCCCCGACGCGGCGGCGGACCGTCCGGGAGTCCCTTCGAGTACATCTGGGGCACCACCAGGGCCTCCGACTATGCCCTGGCCGCCCGCCGTCACATGCACGATTACGGCACCACCAGCGAGCAGCTGGCCGAGGTCGCGGTGGCGGCCCGTAAGCACGCGACCCTGAACCCGGGCTCCGTGATGGGAGGGCGTGGGGAGATTTCGGTTGAGGACGTGATCAACTCCCGCGTCATAGCCGACCCCCTGCACCTGTTCGACTGCTGCCTTGTCAACAACGGCGGCGGCGCTATAGTTATGACATCCTTGGAGCGGGCCCGCTCCCTGCGCAAGACTCCGGTGACAATGCTCGGCTGGGGCGAGGGATTCACCTTCTATGATCCAATGTCGGCGCCCACGCTGACCTCCTTCGGCGGCGTCATGTCGGCGAACACGGCCTTTGGACAGGCGGGCGTGCGCCGCGAGGACATCCAGGTCGTTGGGATCTCAGACCACTTCTCCATAGACGTCATAATCGAGCTTGAGGACGCCGGCTTCTGCGAGAAGGGCGAGGGTGGCCCATTCGCGGAGGGCGGCGCGCTACAGATTGGAGGACGCCTGCCCACCAACACCGACGGAGGTTACCTGTCCGGCAGCCACGGCGCAGCCTGCGGGCTGTACACCGTTACCGAGCTTGTGCGGCAGCTGCGGGGCGAGGCCGGTGACCACCAGGTGCCCAACGTAGAGCTGGCCTACGTCCACGGGACCGGCGGCGCATTCCAGGGCCAGTACTCAGCCATTTTCGCCAGGGGGTAGACATGACACAGTACAACAAGCCACTACCTGAGGTAACCATACTGACCGAACCCTTCTGGGAGGGGACCAAGCAGCACGAGCTGCGATTGCAGCGCTGCGACAACTGCCTGGTATACCGGTTCACCCCCAAGGATGTCTGCCCCATGTGCGCGTCGGTGCAGGCCACGTGGGTGCCCGTAAGTGGCGCCGGGGCGGTGTACTCATACTCAGTCGTGCATCGCGGCCCTGGGCCGGCTTTCCAGGAAGACGCGCCGTACATCGTCGTCATGGTGCAGCTGGCCGAGGGCCCGCGCATCCTGAGCCACCTGACGGGGTGCGAACCCGACGACGTGCGGGTAGGGATGCCCGTGATGGTCGTCTTTGAGGACGTCACGCCGGAGGTGACCCTGTACAAGTTCCGGCCCATTTAGCCGAGCACACGCCTGCTGAGAGGTGTATACTGAGACCAGTGCCATCGGTGAGTGGCTTGACTAAAGGGCGCTTCGCAATCGTATAATCCCGTAGAGTTGCTCAGGGTTCCCCACCGATGAGGATAGGGAGGTAAGATGTCATGACAACTCCATCGGAGTCCACCGAGCATATAGAGGCCTTAGTGGCCCTGGAGACATTCCGGCTCTACGTCAGAGACTGGATGTCAGCGAACGCGGTGATCCCGGACGATATTCCGGCCCCCGTGAGGGGGCAGCCGCTGTCCCCCGAGGTCAAGCAGTGGGTTGTGGAGTTCCGCCTCAAGCTGGGATCGATGGGATGGATCGCGCCCAGTTGGCCCCGCAGGTACGGCGGAGCCGGTCTGCCCGCTGCGTACGCATCGGTAGTCCAGAAGGAGCTTGCACGTCAGTCGATCCCACCCATATACGTGTCCATCATGCACGCTGCGGCCCTCCGGACATTCGGTACCGAGGAGCAGAAGACGACGCTGCTGAAATCCCTGCTGCAGGGCGAGATCACGATGTGCCACGCCTTCAACGAGAGGACACACGGCTCCGACATCAGCGCCAACACCACCGAAGCCGTAAGGGACGGTGACGACTACATCATCACCGGCACCAAGGACTACATCACCAGCATCCTGCCACCCGACGTGGTGCTCACCCTTGCGGTCACCAACCCGGACGCGCCGCGCAACCAGCGAATGAGCATGATCTCCGTGGACACGGATACCGATGGCGTGGTGATCAAGCCCGAGAACCTGCTTCTGGGCGGACGAGAGCACAAGTTCCTGTACACTGAAGCGTCGGTGTCCCGGGAGAAGTTGGTCGGGCTGGAGGGACAGGGAATTGAGATCGCCGAGTTCATGGTAGACATAGAGCGCGGCACTATGGCCAGCGTCCCGCTGGAAAGGCAGCAAGAAGTGGAGCGTCGGGAAGCCGAGTTCGACGCTGCAGAGAGCGCTCAGTAGTCTGCCTGTTGCGTCCCGGCAGAGAGCCGACTCAAAATGGATAGACCACAAGTGGAGAAGGACGCTTGACCACAAGCGAAGAACGGCTGAGCCGCCTCGAAGGCGCCTATGAGCACCTGGCCACCAAGGCGGACGTAGAGTCAGTAAAAGTAGATGTGGAGTCGGTGAAGGTGGCCGTGGAGGCGTTGAAGGTGGAAATCGCCCGCCAAGAGGCCCGGCTTATCAAATGGATGGTCGGAACTGTGGTAACGGGTATCGCCACAGCAACGGCTGTTGTCATGGCAGTCGAGAGGCTCTTTTAGGTTTGAACCCACACGCAGGGCCGTGAATGCAGGATAGAGGGGCCGCCGCATCGGGATATGAAGAGCTGACAGCCGGTCAGCGCCGCACACTGCTTGTTGTAGCAGTGGCAGGGCACGGCCTGAAACACCTCTTCAATGCAGCCTACTTTGTGCTGCTCCCTGAGATCAAGACCGGCCTCGCGCTTACCAACTCCCAGATAGGCATTCTGACCACCTTCCGCAGCGTTCTGGGGGGCATAGCCAACATCCCGGCGGGATACGCGGGAGACCGACTCAGCGCCCACCGCGCCGAGATCCTGGGCGCTTCCATCATCTTTCTGGGCATCTTTGCCCTGGCTTTGGGTCTGTCCACAACTTTCTGGACTGCGCTCATCTTCGCCGCCCTGTTCAACGTAGCCATAACTTTCTGGCACCCGGCCGCCATATCCTCACTCTCCAAGGAGTACGAGTCACGCAGGGGATTTGCCATATCCCTTCACGGCACCGGCGGAAGCGTCGGGGAGACGTTGGGGCCCGTTGTGGCCGGGGTGCTGATAGGCGTAGTGGGCTGGCAGATGGTGCTCCGGGGCAGCGTGGCGCCGGCAGTCATTGCAGGCATCCTCATCTGGGCGATACTCCGGACCATCCCGACCCGGGCCAACTCTGTGACAGGCCAGGAAAGCTACTTGACTTCCCTGAAGGGGCTCCTTCGCAATCGCAGGTTGCTGCTGGTGCTCACCTTTGCAGGCGGATTTGTGGGCGGGCAGAGCACCTTCCTGACGTTCTTCCCAATCTACCTGCGTGAGGACCTGGGTGTCTCCAGTGTCACCGTGGGCTTTTATCTGCTCCTTGCAAACGTGGGAGGTATAGCATCTCAGCCTGTTATGGGGTACTTCTCCGATCGCTTGGGGCGTAAGGCCATCCTGTCCCCGAGCCTGGCAGTGCTTGGGGTGTGCTTCCTGCTGCTTCCCGCCGTACCCGGAGGCTGGCCCCTTGCAGCCGTGGCCCTGGTTATGGGCGCATTCCTGTTCCCTCTCATGGCCATCCTGCTGGCGGCCGGGGTGGACCTGGTGGATCCGGGGGCTCAGGCCACGACGGTATCGCTTGTCTTTGGCTCGGCGCTGATCGTCTCGGCCATTGCCCCTGCCATAGCCGGGTGGCTGGCTGACTCCCAGGGAATAGAAGCAGCCATGGTGCTGGGAGCGGGGATAGTCCTAGCGACGGCGCTCCTGTCGGCCGTTACACAGTGGCGCCCCAAGGCCGCTCTCCCATAGCGGGAGACCGGCCCAAGTGTGTCTTCGATCGGCACTACCAAAATACACTGGTAATGCTAACCCCCCTTGGGAAGACCGCCTCTTTTCCGCTCATGGTGAGCTTGTCGAACCATTTGAGCGGATATAAAGCGCCTGTACAATTACCGCCCGCCCACACATCAGCGCGGGCGGGCCGTGCGTTTGTTTCTATGCTATAGTTCCGTCCTCTACTTACTACGCTGACGCGTAGGGTGGACGCTGGTCTGCGTTCAGGCCGCCGAACCGGCGGCGATGCTCTCGCATAGTTCAATTGTTCATTATGACCTGGACACCGGCTTCCTCGGCCTTCTTGGCCGCCTCCTCGTGCTCCACGCCGTCCTGCATCCAGATGTACCTGGCGCCAATCTCTATGGCCTCGTCCACCACGGGAGGTACGGTATCCGACCGCCTGAAGACGTCCACCATGTCCACCGGCTCCGGTATGGACTTGAGGTCCGGGTAGCTCTTCTCACCCAGAATCTCGTCCGCCGTCGGGTTGACCGGTATGATCCTGTAGCCCTGCTCCTGCAGGTATTTGGCGACGTCGTGGCTGTCCCTCTCCGGGTTCGGCGAGAGGCCAACGACGGCTATAACCCTGCTCTTTGTGAGTTGCTCCTCCACTGCATCCATGTCTGCCCCCTTTCTTGTGCTCCGCGCCCTCCGATGGCGGATTCACGCCTGAGTTGCCACCTAGTGCCTTGACGCGCTTGCGAGCGATTAAAACCGCCTACATATGCGCGCCAGTGCGCGTTAGCTGAACCCTACCTCTTGCGCCTGAACTTCTGCACACGCTGGCCCTCCAGCACCTCGGCGACGTACAGGTCGCCTTTGGAGTCGGTCCAGATGCCGTGGGGACCCCAGAAGAGTCCCGGCTCGTGGCTGCGCTCGTCGCCCCACCGAGCGAGGACGTTCCCTTGGAGGTCCAGGACGCTCACGCGGTCCCCCAGCTCGGCCACGTAGACGATGTCGTCGCTGTCGATGAATATCTTGCACGGCTGGAGGAAGCCGGGCCATATCGCCAGGTGTCTGCCGTCCAGTGTGAAGACCTGGAGGCGGTTGTTCTGGCGGTCGGCCACGTACAGCCTGTCCTTGTGCTGCCAGACGCTGTGCACGAGCTGGAACTGGCCCGGGCCGTCTCCCGGCTCGCCCCAGGAGGCGAGAAGCTGCCCGTCCTGGGAGAACTTGTGGACGCGGCAATTGCGATAGCCGTCGGAGATGTACATATCGCCCTCCGGCGTCAGGGAGAGGTCCGTGGGGTGATGAAAGGGAGGACCGGCATAGAGGACGGATCGGTTATCGTCCGTGTAGCCCGTGTCTGACGGCTGGTCGCGGTTGCCCATTGTGAACAGGAGCTCGCCGTCGTGGGTGAACTTCATAGCCACCTGGGGGCTCCGGTCCACCAGGTAGATGCTGTCGTCCGGCCCTATGCAGATGCCGTGGGCGTCCGTCAAGATGCCCTCGCCCCAGGAACGCAGGAAGTTGCCCTCCGTATCGAACACCATGAGGGGATGGTCGCTGCGTGTGAAAACGTGGACTTCGTCGTGGGAATCGACGGCGACGCCGCCAACCTGTCCCCATCGCCAGCCCTCGGGTAGCTTGCCCCAACCCTCTACTACTTCGTACTCCAGTTGTCCGGCTGCTGCCATTTCGATCAGCCTCCTTTCACGTATTGGACACGCCCATATTCACACCAACCACCCTGTCACTCACCACGCGGGCGCGCCGTCTTTCGACTGCGGACATTATACCAGCAAAGAGGCGTTGCAGACACTCGCGTGGCTAAGTTGTGTGAGCCGGACGTTCGTCCGCTCAGACTGAGCCGGTCGAACCATATGAGCGGGCATGACAAGGACCTTCTGAAGGCTAGCCGGATTCCATTGCACGCCGGAAGTGAGCGGGAACGACGGTGTACTTACACCTGTTCCGTGCCGGCCGGCGCCTGGTCATTGCTGAGGAAGGCGTGTGTGAGGCCGGCAACCTCCGCCGCGCGGGTGCGCCGGACGGCGTGCCCGGTGCCCTCCATTATCACCAGCCGCGAGCCTGCGATGCCCTTGACCATCGATCTGGCGAACCGCATTGGCGTCATGACGTCATCCTCTCCAAAGATGAGCAGCGCAGGGCAGGAGATGCGGTGTAGCCTGTCCCTGGAGTGGTAGGCTATGGTGGCCTCCATCTGGCGCTCGTAGGCGTCGTACTCCTGGTAGAGTTCGTCCTCCATACCGTCGCTGATCAGCTGCTCTATGAAGCCTTCCACCTCGTACTCTGCGTGGGTGTACACCCAGGGGATGGAGAGCCTGATGTACTCGTCTCGTGGCAAATCCCTCCTCAGGGCGGCGAAGCCCCTGAACAGGGCTGAACCCCTTGGGTCTCCGGCGTCGTAGGTGGCAAGGAGTGTAAGGCGGTCTACAACGTGCGGAAACTCAATGGCGATCTCCTGGGCTATGGCGCCGCCCATCGAGTACCCCACTACGTGGGTTCTGGCTATGCCAAGCTCTCCCAGGACTGCAACGGCGTCCTCCGCCATAGCCCGGATGGCGTAGGGCGTCTGCGCCCGCTGGCTCAGGCCGCTGTCCCTGTTATCGATGACAACTACTCGGAACGAGTCCTGCAAGAACCGGGCCAATGGTCTCCAGCCGCGGTGGTCGCCACCAAGGCCGGAGATGAGCAGCACGGGAGGACTGCCGGACTCTCCGAAGGTCTCGTAGTAGAGATTGAGGCCGTTGGCGTTTACGTATGGCATTGCTTGCTCCTTCCGGTCGGCACTACCTCTCGCTCTAGGAGAAGGTTTTCCGCTCGTCCTGAGCCTGTCGAAGGGAACGAGAGGGAAGGTGAAAGCAATTGTTGGTGCACCCGCTCAAATGGTTCGACAAGCTCACCATGAGCGGGAAAGAGACCTGGTCCTGAGAAAGTGGGTATCACCGTCGCCACGCGAGTCCTTCGGTGGCGCGGATGAACTCGGCGTGAAGCTCAGCGCCGGAGGCTATGATGCCTTCGGAATAGAGGGTGCCGGGGTTGCCGCGCTTGTCCGTGATGATGCCTCCCGCTTCCTTCACAAGCAGCAGGCCGCTGGCAACGTCCCAGGGGGACAGGTTGTGGTGGAAGTACATATCGACTCTGCCGCAGGCGGCGTAGGCCAGCCCCAGGGCCGCCGATCCCATCATACGTGTGCCCTGAATGTTGGGCCACAGGTGGAGCACCAACTCGATGGCTCTGGACGCGGTCTCGTCCACGTAGCCCAGGTCGTAGCTCAGCAGCGCGTCCTCCAGCCTGCCCTTTGGCGAGACGCTGATGGGGCTGCCGTTGACGTAGGCCCCCTGGCCCTTGACGGCCTGGAACATCTCGCGGCGTACGGGGTCGTAGGTCAGGCCCAGCAGGACGTCGTCTCCCTTCGCCAGGGCGATGACCAGGCAGAAGAAGGGTATGCCGAGGACGTAGTTCCGGGTGCCGTCTATGGGGTCGATGATCCAGGTGTACTCTGAGCTGCCGCTCACCGGCTCCGACTCCTCTGCCAGAAACCCGGCTTCGGGATACTCCCGGCTCAACTCCTGAATGATCAGGCTCTCCGACAGCTTGTCCACGTCGCTCACCAGGTCGGCCCGACCTTTGTAGGAGACCTGCTTCTCGCCGTGGAATCTCTCAAGCAGCATTTCACCGGCCTCCTCCGCCACCCTCAAGGCCACCTGCAGAGCGTCCGCTCCGCTCCGGGAAATGGGCAGGTTGCTCTGGGAGCCTGTACTCAGAGCGCCGCCTCCAGGATTCCCCAAAATACGCTTTTTCGAGTTGTAGTCATGGCTGTTCAGTCGTAGAGTCTACCACATACGGCAGGCGTGGTGCGAGTGGGTAATTAGCTGGGATAAAGCTTCTGTTTGGTTTGAGGAAGATGCTGAACTTAGTAGTCAAGCAGATCACCCCTATATTTCACAATACCACAGGAATGTCGTTTTGAGTCCTCGAAGAAACGACGCCAGGGACATTTGTAACGGTCCAACAGAGCTTGCACGTCCTCTAGCAAGCACTCCCTACAACCTCGTGGATTACCTCTGTCCATTGGATACGCATAAATCGCCGGGCGACCTTCGGCTTTCCAGATCGGTATTACCTCAGTGCTATCAAGATCTGCATAGACCCACCAATCTCCCACCGTGTACCGGAATAACGTTTCCCAGGAAGGCAATTGACGGAACCCCAACCAGGTTAACTTTCGTGCATTATCCATTACCTTGCTCTGAGTTCCTGAATTAAGGACATTGCCAAACCTGTCTTGAGTTATCGCCCTTACCTGAGGAAGTTCGCCTGTGACCGGTCTGAAGTCTTGCAGCTGTTTTCTGATAACTTGGTGGAGTCTCCTGCTCTCCTCTTGCCGCTCTATTTGCTCTTTCCTCTTCTTAGGGAATCTCTGAATAACAGGACATCAGCCGGGTTTAAGTTGACTGTGCCTGTTTTGCGGAAATGTTCCGCCACAGATGGGGCGTCATAGGGACATTGGTGGCCTTGTACCGGCCCCACCAGGGGTCTCCAGCCGGAGTTGAGCCCACTGCTCCCACTTCAGGCCGCCAATCGGCTCTCGGCGGTCAACAAGTTACCCAATCCCAACAGCAGCGCCAGACGTTGGGTGTTCTTGGCCAGACCCCGGTAGCGGACTTTGGCATAACCGAACAGCTGCTTCACCTTCAGGAAGGGATGCTCCACTTTGGCCCTAATGGATGCCTTGCGCTTCTCCGTCAAGGCAGCATTACTCCCCGGATCCAGTTGCCGCCGCCGCCCCGGCTTCATAGCCACCTGCCAATCCAACGCCAACTCCCGATTCTCCCACCTTTTCTCGACTCCCACGTACCCAGCATCCCCCCATACCTGCGACTCTCCGCCGTGCAGCAACCGGTGGGCTTCGGTCACGTCATGCACGTTGGCCGGGGTCGTCGCTAAGCTGTGCACCACACCCGTATCCGCATCCACCCCTATATGCACTTTCATCCCAAAGTGATATTGGTTCCCCTTCTTGGTCTGGCGCATCTCAGGGTCTCGCGCCCCAGCCCGGTTCTTGGTGGACGACGGCGCTTCTATGATGGTGGCATCCACTATGGTCCCTTCCCTCAGCCGCAGTTCCCGGGACTCCAGATAACCTTTGATCTCCTCAAACAGACCCTCCCCCAACTCATGCTTCTCCAGGATATGACGGAAGTGCAGTATCGTGCTCTCGTCTGGCAGCGCCTCCGACAGCCGCAGTCCCACGAACCGCCGCACCGACTCCGCCTCGTAGAGCAGAGCCTGCCCCCGTGAAAACGGGGGTCCTCCATCCCAGGATCGCTGAGATTGTAGAACAACTGCACGCAGTGAACTCTCAGCATCACCGACAAATCATATGGCTGACGCCCTCGACCAGCTTTAGGGTAATACGGGCGGATACGCTCCTCCAGACGCTGCCAGGGAATCAGACCATCCATCCGTTCCAGAAATACCTCCCGACGGGTCCTCCGCTTCTTGCTCTCGTATTCCACGTCTGCAAATGTCGGCTGCTCCATCATCTCTTCACTCCTCCATCACCATTGTTTGCTCACCTCTATTATAATGCCTCAACCCACAGACTTATTCAGAGATTCCCTAGCACATCTTGAGCATAGATTACCATGCTGAACATTTATCGCCTCATAACCTATCGCTTCATGCCTTAGGTCAGGCAATGACTCCCATTGTGGTTCAACCTTTACCACTGGTATTTGTGCCGCGGCGTACTTCTCTGCGGTCTTTTCCTCCAAGTCGTGTGTTACCTTGATTTCCACAATGACACGGCGTTCACCGCCGTTGCGGATTATGACCAAATCAGAACGAGTTCCCTTCACCACTGTGGCCTCAGTGGCAATCCCCGCCCCGGGTTCAGCGCAGTTGACTCTGATCGGGGACTTGCACCGGGCACAAGGAAACCCTATGTCGTACTTGCGGCCCTGATTGACAGCTTCTAGGAATCCCTCACAGATATTCAGCTTTGCGGCTTCGTGTAAGGCATTGTCCCCGTCGCACCAATCAAGTACGGGTGGTTTGTGGGCAAAGTGATGACGCTTTAGTTCGCCCCGCCTAATGATCATCTCGCCATTGCAGCCGAAGCAGTAATGTGTCTCACCCCGATTGGCTTGGCTGATATGTACCCTCGCATACGGACGGCGCCAAGCCTCCGGGTATTGGATATTCTTCATAGTCAATATCATATTTCTCTCAGCTGACCGTTACTAGCAGCCTGTCCGAGTAACCTCTGATGCCAACGATTGGCACAGTTAACGTGGCAATTGTATACGAATAGCGTTTGCACTACCTTCCCAACAGTCTGTTTATATGTATGTTATGACATATATCGTCTTACTCGGACAGGCTGCTAGTGTGGTGTAACCAAAGTACATTGGCAAATAAAGGGGTGATCGATGCTGATCCACTACCCTGGTTTGAGCAAGAATCCGATTCTCTGTCCTTTCAGAAAGCCCTCGAATAATGCGAGGAACTACGGATACAGGACACTAGGATTATGACTTTGACAACATATCTGTATTACGCCTATAATTGAGATACCACGCTAGAGATAGCATCTCTAGCCCGACGCCTCCCTTGAGGAGGCGTCTCTTTTTTGCTGGCTGGCAGTCATGTTACGCCCTTGGCTACGCGGGGTTCAACAGAACGCCGGACTCTTTCAACCTCAATTGCGCGGGTAGGCGGAGACTGCTAGAATCCCCTTAAGATTCCCCAATCTGTAATCACTTGCAGGAGGGTTATATGGTCCTGAGCGACCGCACCATCAAGGAGGAGCTGGCCAAGGGAAGAATTGTCATCGACCCCCTGGACCCCTCCGACATTCAACCCGCCAGTGTGGACCTGCACCTGGACCGCAAGCTGCTGGTGTTCCGCAACACACGGCAGCCCTATATTGACGTGCGGAAAGACTTGCCTGACCTTACGGAGATTGAGGAGATACCCGATGACACGCCCTTCATCCTGCACCCAGGCGAGTTCGTGCTGGCCAGCACGCTGGAGTCAGTCACTCTGCCCGATGACGTGGTGGCCAGGCTGGAGGGGAAGAGTTCCTTGGGAAGAATTGGCCTACTCATTCACTCCACCGCCGGCTATGTGGACCCCGGCTGGAGTGGCCACCTGACCCTGGAGTTGAGCAACGTGGCCAACCTGCCCGTCACCCTCTACTACCGGATGAAGATCGGTCAGATATCCTTCCTGAGATTAACCACACCGGCTGACAACCTGTACGGCTCTCCGGTTCTGGGCAGCAAGTACCAGGGGCAGGTGGAGCCCACAGCCAGCCGCTTTTTCAAGGACTTTAGCAAGGACTAGAATTCTGCATGGACTATATGAAAAGGGCCATAGGGCTGGCCCGAGAGGCCTTGGGTCGTTCCAGCCCCAACCCTCCTGTGGGCGCTGTGATAGTGAAGGACGGCCGGGTAGTAGGAGAGGGCAGTACGATGCCCCGCGGCCAAGCCCATGCCGAGGTCATAGCTCTGAGGCAGGCGGGGCAGCAGGCCAAGGGCGCGGTATTGTATACCACCCTGGAGCCGTGCTGCCACTTTGGAAGGACGCCTCCGTGCACAAGAGACATAATACAGGCGGGCATTGTTGAGGTGCACACAGCCCTCGTAGACCCCAACCCACTGGTTAACGGCATGGGCCTGGCCGAGCTCAGAGAGGCCGGAGTTGAGACCCGCCTGGAGGAGGAGTGGGAAGAGGCCGTGGAGGTGGCGGAGGCATACGTCAGGTTTGTTACTACAGGCCTGCCCTTTGTGATAGCCAAGTTCGCCATGAGCATCGACGGCAAGATAGCCTCCGCGTCGGGCGACTCCAAGTGGATCACGTCCGAGGAGGCCCGCTGTGACGCCAGAGTCCTGCGTGGGCAGGTCGACGCCGTAGCCGTCGGCATCGAGACTGCCCTGAACGACGATCCCCGGCTGACGGCGCGTGACATGGACGGCAACACCGTCGAGAGACAGCCCCTGCGCATAGTGATCGACAGCTCCGCTCGCACCCCGCCGACTTCCCAGCTGTTTCGGGAGCCCGGCCCGGTGATGGTGGCCGTCGCCAATGCCACCGAGGAAAGCAAGGCCGGCCTGTGCGCCGCGGGCGCTCAAGTCGTTCCCGTACCCGCCGCCGATGGCTCCGTCGACCTCCAGGCCCTCATGAAAGCCCTGGGGGAGCAGGAGATAACCAGCCTCATGGTGGAGGGCGGGGGTAGGCTAGTGGGGTCTCTGTTCGACCTTGGCCTGGTGGACAAGGTCATCGCATACATTGCGCCGGTGGTTCTTGGAGGAAGGGAGTCGCCATCTCCGGTCGCCGGCGCGGGCGCGGCCACTATGGAGGAGGCGCTGCGCCTCAAACGGACCAGGGTGGACGTAATCGGACAGGACGTCGTAATGACGGGATATGTGAGGTAAGGTCGGATGTTTACCGGTATCGTGCAGGAAATCGGCAGAGCGAAGGAGAACGGCGGCTCCTCTCTCATCATTGAAGCCGCGGCATCGCTGGACGGCCTGAAGTTGGGAGACAGCATAGCCGTTAACGGGACGTGTCTCACGGTGGCATCCCTGGAGGAAGGGAGCTTCTCGGTGGACACCATGCCCGAGACCCTGAGACGCACCAACCTGGGGCTTCTGACACCCGGCGCGCCGGTGAATCTTGAGCAGGCCCTTACCCTTAGTACGCCATTGGGAGGTCACATAACCCAGGGGCACGTGGACGCTACGGGATCCCTGGTCTCAACCGACCCTGAGGGCGATGCCCTGATGATGCGGTTTGAAGCTCCGCCGCAGGTGATGAAGTACGTTGTGGAGAAGGGCTTTATAGCCGTGGACGGCATAAGCCTCACTGTGGTGGAGTGGGACGAATCGTCCTTTACCGTATCTGTGGTAAAATATACACAGGACAATACCAATCTTGGCGTGCGTAAGCCCGGGGACGTGGTCAACCTGGAGGTGGACATCCTGGCTAAGTACGCGGAGAAGCTGCTGGCGGCTCGTCAATGACTTGGCGGGCATGGGCCGGGCTATCTGTAGATCAACCATCTTCTATAGGGAGGGGCGAATATGGCTCTGGCTAGCGTTGAAGAGGGAATAAAGGACTTCCAGGACGGGAAGATGGTCATCATTGTTGATGACGAGGACAGGGAGAACGAGGGCGACCTTGCCGTCGCCGCGGATAAGGTCACTCCTGAGATTATCAACTTCATGGCAACTCACGGGCGCGGCCTTATCTGCGCCCCCATTATCGGCCAGCGCCTGGAGCAGCTCAAGCTGCCCATAATGGTGGACGATAACACCTCCCGCAACACCACCGCCTTTACGGTGTCAATCGACGTGAGGAAAGGCGCTACAACCGGCATCTCGGCCTTCGACCGCTCCGCTACAATCCAGGCCATGATAGACCCCATGACCGAGCCGGAAGACCTGGCGAGGCCGGGCCACATCTTCCCCCTGCGCTATCAGGAGGGGGGAGTCCTGGTGCGAGCCGGCCAGACCGAGGGGTCGGTGGACCTGGCCAAGCTGGCGGGTCTGTACCCCGCCGCCGTTATCTGCGAGGTCATGGCGGACGACGGCACTATGGCTCGGATGCCCCAGTTGGAGACGTTCACCGAGCGCTTTGGCATAAGGATAGTCAGCGTTGCCCAGATAATCGCCTACCGGCGCCTCCACGAGACGATGATTGAGAAGGTGGCGGAGGCGAGGCTGCCCACCAGGTTCGGCGATTTCACCGCCGTCGCATACAAGAGCACCGTCGACGCCGCGGAGCACCTGGCCCTGGTTATGGGCGACGTTAGCAACGAGGAGCCGCACCTGGTCAGGGTGCACAGCGAGTGCCTCACCGGGGACGTCTTCGGCAGCCAGCGGTGCGACTGCGGCGCTCAAATAGACCTGGCTCTTCAACGCATTGCGGAAGAGGGTCGAGGGGTCTTCCTCTACATGCGCCAGGAGGGCAGGGGCATTGGACTGCACAACAAGATAAAGGCATACGCCCTCCAGGACAGCGGCCTGGATACGGTGGAGGCCAACGTCCAGCTCGGATTCAGCCCGGACCTGCGTCACTATGGCATCGGTGCTCAGATCCTGGTTGACTTAGGCATCAAGAATATGCGACTGCTCACCAACAACCCCAAGAAGGTGATTGGCCTGGAGTCCTACGGGATCAAGCTGGTGGAGCGTGTGCCCATCATTGTGCCCACGAACGCCGAGAACGAGCAGTATATGCAGACCAAGCACGACAAGCTGGGCCATCTGCTTGGGTTGGAAGAGAGTAAAGGTTGAAGGGGCCTTCCTTCGAGGATGAACCGCAGGGCCCGGGCCTCCACACCAGAGGCAGCCTGGACGGACAGGGGCTGAGGATAGGCGTAGTAGCCTCAAGCTTCAACCGATTTGTCACATCCAGGCTGGTCGAGGGGGCCTGCGAGGGCCTGATGGCCCACGGGTTCGAGGAGACTGACCTTCACGTCGCATGGGTCCCGGGCGCATTCGAGCTTCCCCTGGCGGCTTCGGAGATGGCCAGGAGCGGGAGATGGGACGCCCTGGTGTGCGTGGGCGCAGTCATTCGGGGCGAGACCTCCCACTTCGACTTTGTGGCCGGAGAAGCGGCCCGGGGCATTGCCGCCGCCTCTCGCGAGACGGGCGTGCCAATAGCCTTTGGCGTTCTCACCACGGACACGGAGGAGCAGGCGCTGGAGAGGGCCGGAGGCAAAGTGGGCAACAAGGGCTATGAGGCGGCCCTTACGGCCATTGAGATGGTAAACCTGCTGCGCCAACTGAGGGAAGCGAAGGGCTGAGGCTGTTACTGAGACCTTTGTGTAACCCCGGTTCAGATATGTCCCCTCCCCGTATCGGAGTACGGGGCAAGCTCCGACTCTCCCCCTGAAGAGGGCGAGAAGGCCCTGTCCTAGCGCGTAGAACCTCTTCCCTCACTCCTCGGGGAAAGGCTGGAGTCTGGTCCCAAATCAAGTGCGGGGTAGACTTGCAGGGTAGCGATGTCCGTCATGCCCGTGGAGACGGGCATCCAGGGGTGGCAGGGTGGAGCATCCCCATCTTACAAAATCTGCTCATACAAATCAGACCATGCGAGGTTGCCTTACTCAATCAACCTGATCTTCCACGCCCGGTTTCACTTTTTCAGCGCCTATTCCCTCCCGATGGCGCTCTCCATAGACTCATGAACCTCGTACCAGACTAAGTCATGTACCTGATATCGCTTGATGAAGTCCTCGGTAAAGTCGTTCTTGTGCTCCCAGACCCGCTGGACCAGGTTAGATGTGACGCCTATGTAAAAAGGGTTCCTTCCGGCCTGCTTGCCAGGACGTAAACACAAGGAGTCGTCATTCTGGTGTGGGCCAGTGGGTTCCCGTCTGCACGGGAACGACAGTGGTAGGCGGCTGTTCTGGAGTGTCAGCCCCTGTCCAGGTCCTCGAAGAGGTCCGTGTACCTGACGCCCGCATCCAGTGGAGGCAATACCTGGGAGAAGTGCTCCTTGGAGAAGAACTCTCGCCTGACCTCCTCCGGTAGTCTGTTGAAGAAGTCCGTGGGCTTGTGTTGGGTGCGGTGACAGGCAACCACCTCCAGCTTGGTCTCGTACATGTGTCCCACGTCCATCACCACCGTTACGGCATCGTCCGGCGTCCCGATCTCGTCGGGGTCGACAGGCTCGTCTTCCGGCTGGTCCTCCTCGGGGATGGTCTTGGCCAGGGCCTCTATCCTGCTGTAGGGAATGGCAACATAGAACAGCCTCTGAGGTGAGTGAGGCTCTACCCCCCGATTTATCTGGTCAGGGTACATATCCGGGTCGCCCGCCGCGTGGAATGCCGCCTCCGCGTACCTGCTCATGGCCACATGGTCCGGGTGTCCGTATATGTCCTCCTGGTCGTAGGTAACTATAACGTCCGGGCGGATCTGCCGTATCAGGTGCACCACCCTTCCTATCACGTCCTCCGAGCGCGCCATGTTGAGGGACTGGGGGTCTCGATTGTCCCTGGTGCCCGCCATGCCTGAGTCCCTGTACCCCAGGATGTGCGGCTGGTGAATTCCCATTGCGCGGCAGGCTTCCCTGAGCTCCTCCTCTCGCACAGCTCCCAACACGTCCCTGTAGGCCAGTTTCGGGTCGCTGATGGTGCCGGCCTCACCCTTGGTGGCGCAAATCAGGTACACGTCCACGCCCTGAGCGGCGTAGCTTGCAAGGCTCCCGGCGGCGGGATAGGACTCGTCGTCCGGGTGGGCGAATATCGCCAGAAGAGACCTCTGTTGTGTCATTGCTCGACACCTCTCTAGCTAGAGCTAGCTTGCGATTGTTTGTGACCGGAGCCTATAATGGGCGACAGGAGGTAACCGAAAAACATGCGGATTATACTATACACTGGCAAGGGTGGCGTAGGAAAGACCAGCATAGCCGCCGCTACTGCCCTAAGAGCCGCCGATATGGGGCACAGGACCCTGGTGATGAGCACCGACGTTGCTCATAGCTTGGCGGACTCCTTTGACATGGAGCTTGGAGCCGAGCCAACCCCGATAGCCGACAACCTTTGGGGCCAGGAGATCGACGTCCTGAAGGAGATGCAGACCCACTGGAGCATTGTGCAGGACTGGCTTGCCGCCCTCATGCAGTGGCAGGGTATGGACGAGGTGGTGGCAGAGGAGGTGGCGGTGCTGCCGGGTATGGAGGAGATGGTTGGCCTGCTCAATATCACCCATCACTACGATAGCGGGCAGTTCGACACCATTATAGTCGACTGCGCCCCCACCGGAGAGACACTGAGACTCCTGAGCTTCCCGGAGATGGCCCGCTGGTACATGCGCAAGCTCTTTCCCATCGAGCGGAGGGTAGCCACTGCTCTGGGGCCTATGGCCCGCGGCCTGTTCAATCTCCCGGTGCCGGACCCGAAGGTGTTCGATTCAATTCAGGACCTGTTTCACGGGCTGGAAAGGATGAGGGGCATCCTGGGCGACCCGGAACAATCCTCCGTACGGCTGGTTATGAACCCGGAGAAAATGGTGATTCGGGAGACCCAGCGCACTTTTACGTATCTGAACCTGTACGGCTACTACACGGACCTCATAGTGTGCAACCGCCTGTTGCCGGATTCCGTAGAGGACGGTTTCTTCAAGATGTGGAAGGACTCTCAGTCCAAATACTTCCGGCTCATCGAAGAGGGCTTTGCGCCATTGCCAATCCGCGTATCGCATCTCCTGGATCGGGAGTTGGTTGGCCTGGAACCCTTAAGGGAGATTGGTCTGTCCCTGTTTGAAGAAGACGACCCCACTGCCATTTTCTACGAAGGCTCCACCCAGACCGTGACCCGGGAAGACGACGGGCACGTGATGACCGTCAATCTGCCCTTCATGGACAGGGAGGACATCAACCTGATGCAGCATGGAGACGAGCTGGTGATCCAGGCCGGGCAGCATCGCCGCAACATAGTCCTGCCGCGGATACTGGTGGACCTCCCCGTAAAGGTTGCCCGGATGGAGGGCTCGTCACTGAAGCTGAAGTTTGAGGACAAGTCTCCGCGACCCCGAAAAAGGAATTCGAAAACGAAGAGCAGCTAGGAGGGAGAGATGGCAAAGATACTTCAGGTGGATTACGAGTCCGGTGATTTCGTGGTGCGTGTCAGCCCCAAGAATATAAAGCTCCTTCCCCAGGAAACCCAGGAGCACCTGAAGACGGCCAACAAGGAAATGCTTATGGCTTTCAAGAGCTGCCTGGACTCAGCCCTGAGCCTTCTGGACCGCCCGAAGAAGTCCAATACCCCAGCCAGGCGGACATATATCCGCTTGGAGGAGTCCGAAGAGGAGGAAGCAAAGGCCTGAGACCTGTGTCTCACCCGTCGGCTTTCTCTCCTCCCACCTTCGTCTCGTAAAGCTCCAGGAACTCCTCTTGGGACGAGACGGAGGCCACCTCCCTGATGAAGTCACCCAGGGTTGGGCTGGCAGCCCGCAGCCGGCTCAACTGATCGAACAGGGGACTGACGGAAGCCGGACTGTCGGCGTAGTTGCCGTGAAAGGCGAAATAGGCCTGGTTGAGCTTGCGGATATAGTGGCCGTTCTCCGCCAGGAACAGCCTCCGCTCCTCCATATACGCCTCCGCCTCCTCAATCCTGCCCTCTGACAAAAGCTCCTCCGTAGTCAGGCGCGTCTCGCGCATCTCCCGGCGGAAGTCGAAGGGATCCTGCTGAGTCTGTGGCAAAATGCGCGGGTTGAACGATACAGGAACTCTGGCCGTCGTTTCGTACCCCCGGTACACCAGGTCTCCTATCTCGTTTCCGAAGATGTTGGCCACGGTCTCGTTGATGGCGGTCATGTCCGAGTTGCTTCCGTAGGTCTGGCCCAGGGGACGGAAGAACAGGTAATGGTGCAGCCATTCGTGGGCTGCTATTCTCAGGGTTGTCTGAAGGGAGTACCTGGCGTTTATGACGGCGGGGTACGTCGCCACACCCCCGGTGCCTGCCACAAGGGCCGACACGTCATCCTCCGCCAGGAGTTGCCTCTCCAGGGCATCCATCTCCTCCACCGTGATGTCGGGATCAAGCAGGCTTGCTTTGATGATCTCGATGCGGTCGCGCCGTGATATGATGAGCGCCTTGGGTGAGGGGGCCAGCCGGAAATCCACGGGGGGGAGGTGCAGACCGAAAGCCCCAACTAGCCCTCCCGGAAACAGCCCTTCTTCGTCGATGGCTGCGTCGACAGTCGCCTCCATAGTCTCCTCAACCTCGTTCCTGATCTCCGCCCGGGCCTCCTTTACGAGCATCAGCTCCTCTATGTAATCCTCCAGAGCCGTAGGAGAATCCCCGTGGATTGGCAGGAGGATCTCTCTGCTTCTCCTCTCCAGCCTCTCCTCCTCCTCTCCCAGGCGGAAGTACTCCAGGACCATGCTTCTCTTCTCCTGCTCATCCAGGGAGTTGCCGGGAAGGAGAGACCCCAGTCCGTGCAGCCACTTGGCAAGGAAGTTCTCCGCTTCCCACTGCACCAGCGAATACTTGTACGGCACGGCGTGACCCAGCTGCAGCGTGTCTCTCGTCATCAGGAGCGCCAGGGATATGAAGACGACAAGACCCACGCGGAGAGCGTCCTTAATGAAAGTCCTCACACCACCTCCTTCGTCTAATCATAGCGTCCAGAGTGTGTCGCGCTCAACTGCGCGAGGGGTTTGCGCATTCCTGGGCGGGTTTAGATACTAGCGTGTCACCGACTCGCGCTACAAACACCTTGTGTGAGCCGTTGCGATAGTGTGCTGGTTCTGCCACATACCTGTTCCGCTCACCATGAGCCTGTCGAAGGGAGTGAGCGGAGGCCGGACGATGGTGAGCGTACCCGCTCATATGGTTCGACAGGCTCACCCTGAGCGGATATGGAATAGTATTCCTACAGGCGTCGGTATTTCCGACGCGTGGAGGGATGCAGGGGGCCTCTCTCTGGGGGTATGGTATCATGTGCAGGTGATAACGAGGGCTGGATGCTGATACCAGGGCTGTTGGTTGGGGCAGCCGCGGGCGCGTACATGGGGCTGTCCGGCTATATGGCCGGCCAGATGTCGCGGGCGCTCAGGACTTACCCGGAGACCACACCGGACTGCCTGGGTCTGCACTACGAAGACGCGGTCTTTACAAACAGAGGCGGGTCGCTGGAGCTGAGGGGATGGCTCGTATGGGAGGGCGACCCCGATTCCTGGGTAATACTGGTCCACGGCAGCGGAGGCAACCGCGCCCACAACGCGGTCAATATGCTCGGCCTGACCAGGGACCTCGTAAGGAGGGGAATCGGCGTCCTGACCTTCGATCTGAGGGCGCACGGCCACTCCCAGGGCAGCAGGATTTCGGTAGGCTACGAGGAGCGCACCGACCTGCAGGGCGCCATAGACTTCCTGGAGTCTGTGGGCATATCCAGGGACCGCATAGGGGTGTTGGGGTTCTCTCTGGGCGCCGTTATCACCCTGATGGCCGCCTCCGAAGAGAGGGGCCTCGCCGGGCTGGTGCTCGACAGCCCGTTCGCCAGTCTGAAGGAGATGGTGCAGCAGGAGACGTCCAGGCGCAGCGGCATGTCCCGGGCCTTCCTCCCGGGGATGATGTTGATGGGCCGCCTCCTGTACGGCGTCGACCTCTCATCGGTGCGACCGCTGGAGGCCGTGAGGAGCGTGGAGTGTCCGCTGCTATTTATTCACGGCGCGGAGGACACGATGGTGAATCCCTCCCACTCCGCAAGGCTGTTCGACGCCGCGGACGGAGACAAGGATCTCTGGCTAGTGCCGGACGCGCGACACGCCCAAGGCTACAACACGCGTCCTTTGGAGTACGTCGACCGGGTCGCGGACTTCTTCGGCAGAGCTAGGCAGCGGCCGCAGCCGGTATGCCTTCCTTAGCCACGGAGGCCAGCTGTGCAAAGGTCTCCGAATCCCTGACCGCTATATCCGCCAGGATCTTGCGGTCCACCTCCACGCCGGACTGGTGAAGTCCATAGATGAACTGGCTGTAGGAGAGGCCGTTTTCACGGGCGGCGGCGTTGATGCGCGTTATCCAGAGACGTCGAAAGTCTCCCTTGCGCTCCTTGCGATGCCTATAGGCATGGCTCAGGGCCTTGATGAGGGACTCATTGGCCTGCTTATAGAGCTTATGCCTGCCGCCGCGATGACCCTTGGTCATCTGGAGCAGCCTCTTGTGTCGGTGCCTTGTGGTTACGCCTCGTTTGATTCTGGCCACTTATATTACTCCGAGAGGTTACATATATGGCAAGGCTCGCCTGATGCCCGGCCTGTCGGCGGGGCTTGTGTCGAGCTTGCGATGGTACAGCCGATGCACACTGGCCGGTTTCTTGCGACGCAGGTGGCTTCTGTGGCCCTTCATGCGCAGTATCCTGCCAGTGCCTGTGATGTGAAACCGGGCTTTGGCGCCCTTGTGGGTTTTCAGCTTAGGCATTCGCCACCTCTTCGGGATCCTTCTCCACCTTAGGCGCGCTGGCCCGTGGGCGCAATGATTATGCTCAACCTGCGTCCCTCCAGGGAGGGGGTCTTCTCCGGCTTGGCCTCGTCCTTAAATGCCTCTGCAATCCCCCGGAGGAGTTCCACGCCTATATCCTGGTGGGTTATCTCTCGTCCTCTGAACATCACCGTCAACTTGACCTTGGCTCCTTCATCCAGCAGCTTCTTCACCTGGCGCTTCTTGGCCTCTATATCGTGGTCGCCGATGCGAGGGCGGAACCTGACCTCTCGCAAGAGACTGGTTTTTTGGCCCTTGCGGGCATCCCGTTCCTTCTTGGTCTGTAGGTAGCGGAATTTTCCGTAGTCCAGCAGCCTGCATACCGGGGGCTTCGCGGCGGGGGCAACCTCCACCAGGTCCAGCCCCTTTTCCTGGGCAAGCTGAATTGCCTCGGAGGTTTGCATTGTGCCAAGCTGCTCGCCGTCGTCGTCGACGACCAGCACCTCCCGAGAATGTATTTGCTGGTTTATGCGGTAGTCTCTAGGTATGCGCTTCCCCCTGCAAAGGCTGCTTAGCCGCCAGATTTAGGAGGTTAATATAGCACACCCGCGACGGGTAGTCAATTGCGCGACGGCTCTCGTTGGCCCAAGTTCTCCAAAAGTGGAAAGACGAACTACGCGAGGCTTCAGGGCGTATAATTGTGCCTGTGGGTAACTCTGGACTCTTCGCTGTGCCTGGAAAGGTGCAGGGATGCAGGGGCAGTTCGCGAATCGCCGCCGCTGTTGGCGCTGCTCGTATCCTGCCCCCTTGAAAGCCTGGGGCCGCGATAGTAAGCTGTTATCAGGACAGGAAGGGAGGTGAAAATATGCTTATGCGTGAAAAGTGCGTGGCGTGTCGCAGGGATTCGCCCCTGGTAACCGATGATGAGGTCGCTGAGCTGCATCCCCAAGTGGCGGATTGGGAGATGATGGACGAGGAGTCCATTCCGAGGTTGAAGCGCACCTTCAGCTTCCCCGACTTCGCCGGCGCCCTAGCCTTCAGCAGCAGCGTGGGCGAGGCCGCCGAGAAGGAGGGACACCATCCGCGCATCGTCACGGAGTGGGGCAGGGTAACGGTCACCTGGTGGACCCACAAGATACGGGGGCTTCACCGCAATGACTTCATTATGGCCGCCAAGACGGACCAGCTTTACGGCTAGGTCTCCACAAGCTCCCTGACCCTCGCAAAGACGCCCTCGAACATCTCGCGGGTGAGCCTGCCGGTGTTGGTGTTCTGCTGGCTGGGGTGGTAGGACGACGCAAGGATTTTGCCGTCCGGCAGCCTGTGCTCCGCGCCGTGTGAGAAGCGGGGCGCGGGTCTCGGCGTCTCGTAGCCTAGCTCCCGCCGTGCCGACAGGTAGCTGTCGAAGGCGATCTTCCCCAGCGCCACTACGACCTTAACCTCCGTCAACAGCGACAGCTCCCCCAGCAGGTAGGGGCGGCAGGCGGTCTTCTCCTCCGTGGATGGCTTGTTGGCCGGCGGGGCGCATCGCACCGCCGCCGTGACGTAGGCGTCCTTGAGGGTAAGGCCGTCGTCCCGGCGCGTGGAGGTCGGCGAGCTGGCGAAGCCGAACTTGTGGAGGGTCTCGAAGAGCCAGTTCCCGCTGCTGTCGCCGGTGAACATACGGCCAGTGCGGTTCCCGCCGTGGGCCGCCGGAGCCAGCCCGATAATCAGCGCCCGCGCTTCCGGGTCTCCCAAGGACGGGAGCGGTCTGCCCCAATACTCCTGGTCGCGGTACCTGGCGCGCTTCTCGCTGGCCATCCGCTCCCTGTGCTCCACCAGCCTCGGACACAGCCGGCAGTCTATGACCGACTGGTTCAGTGTCTCAAGGGCCTGCTGGATGCTCTGCGTCATGGGCACTCGAAGGTGAGACCGCTCTTAAATCAATGAGCGGGACTGCCCGCCATCGACGGTGATGGACGTGCCGGTGACCAGGTCCGCCCGCTCCGAGCATAGGAAGGCCACCATCTCTCCCACCGGCTCCGGCCAGCCGAACTTCCCCATAGGCAGCTGCCGCTCTATGAACTGCTCCACCGCCTCCGGGCTGTTGGAGTTCACGAAACGGTCCCAGCTTCCTCCCGGAAACTGTATCGACCCCGGCGCGATGGTGTTCACCAGCACGTTGTAGGGGGCCAGGGACAGGGCGATGTGCTTGGAGAAGGCAATTACCGCCGCCTTGGTTGTCATGTAGCTGAGCCCTCCGCCGTACTCCCTGCCCCAGATGGAGGCGATATTAACTATGCGACCCCATCGCCGCTCCTTCATACCGGGCGTCACAAGCCGGGTGAGCCGCACGGTGGAGAGGAGGTTAAGGTCAAGGGTGTCGTACCAGTCCTGGTCGGTGGTGGTGTCGAAGTCGCGGCCGCCCCGGGTGCCGCCGACGTTGTTCACCAGGATGTCCACCTGCCCGAAAGCCGCCACCGACTCCTCGAAGAACTTCTCAGCGCCCTCGGCTGTGGCCACGTCCGCCTGAGTGCCCCGGACGTCGCATCCCAATCCCTTCATCTCCGCCAGGGCCTGGTCCAGGTCCTCGGCGCCGCGGCCGCATATTGATACGCGGCATCCCTCTCTGCCCAGTGTCAGAGCCGCCTGCCGCCCAAGTCCTCGGCTGCCGCCGGTGACCAGCGCCACGCGGCCCTCAATACCCAGGTCCATTCTTGCCTCCTTGACGATCATGGGACGCGCGTGCTCTGACACTGCGCGCCCTTCGGAGAATTAGACGTCTTCCCCCTTCAAGGGGGAAGATAGAGATGGGGGTGAATCGTGTGAAGTACACAGCACTTGTCTGCCCCCATCCCCGTATCAAGTACGGGGCAGGCTCTAACCTTCCCCCGCAAGCGAGGGAAGGGACATTTGATTACGTAAAGGTCTCCCTTCGGAAGTGTAATCGTTCTTGGGGGTCTACTCCTGAGGCCGGATGAGTAGCACGGGGCTGAAGGACGCCCTGAGAACGCGGTCGGCCACGCTCCCCATTATCCAGCGTCCCAGGCCGGACCGGCCGTGTGTCGACATCACTATCAGGCGTCCTTCGCTCTCCGCGGCAAGGTCGATTATGTGGGCCGCGGGATAGCCGTTCTTCACCGTGGTCTCGACCTGAAGTCCCTTCTGCTCAAGCTCCGTCTGCCTCTCCTTCAGGTAGCCGGCGGCCGCCCTCTCCAGGTTGGCGGCCATCTGGGGGTCGAAGGCGTAGGACTCCGTTGCCGGGTATGCCATAGTGGGCGTGGTGATCACCTGTACCAGGGATATTTTGAGGCCCATCGATTTCGCCAGCGCCTCCACGTGGGGCATCGACGACTCCGCCAGGGCTGAGCCGTCCAGTGGCACCAGCAGAGTGTCGATTGGTTTCCTCTCCAGGGGTTCATCCCAGTCCTCCCCGGGTCTCAGCAAGAGCAGTGGAATGGACGTGGAGTGAAGGAGCTTGTCGGCGTTGCTGCCGTACACCCACCTGCCCAGCCCGGAGTGGCCGCGGGTGGACATGGCTATGAGGTCGATGTCCTCCTCCTGGGCTATGGTCATTATCTCCGTTACGGGGTCGTCTCCGTGGACTGCCCTTGTCGTTATCCTGAGCGAAGGGAACGCCGCGGCGACCTGGCCCAGGTACTCCTCAGAAGTACCGATGGCGCGCTCCATCGCCTGGTCCCTCGTCTCCGTGACCGCGTCCGACTGCAGATGCGCACGTCGAAGGTAGGACGTTCCCGCCATGCCGAACTCCCCTGTGGTCTCGTCAACCGTAGCCAGGGCCTCCAGCCACGTCCCGCCAATACGAGGCTCCTCCACCACGCTGAGCAGGATCACTTCTGAGTCCGTAGCCTCCGCAAGCTGCGCCACCCGCCCCAAAATAGTTTCCGAGAGCTTGGAGCCGTCCAGGGGAACGAGGATCTTCATACGTACCTCCTGTGCTGTTTCATCCACGGGCTTCACCTCTATTATACTCCATTGCCCAGCCCCGCACTTATATTTAGGCTGTGCTAAAATGGGTGTACTTGTGATTGGGACGGGGTTCTTGCTATGCACATAACGAATATAAGAACACGCCAACTGCCACCTCTGAACAATGTTGAGATCGATTGTGACGAAAGGGTGAACCTTTTCACCGGTCCAAACGCATCCGGCAAGAGTACTGTCCTGCGGGGAATAATGGCTTTGCATTCCCTAAAAGTGCCTACAACTTATGATTTCATGGGGTGGTCGACAGGGCGTTACACGAATAACCCACCTGCTCCCACTGTTCCCAGGCGGAGTAGTTACCCCAAGCCAAGTATTCTCCACGGTAAACTTAGCTTGGATTGGGATTGGTCAAGTAGGTTTATTCAATCCAGTTTTGCCTTTAGAAGGTGGTTGACCGAGGCTAGAATGACTGAGGAAATGGTTCAGGAATTCAATGATAACGCTGAGCCTAGTGAGGAACCTGATTTTGATGAAGATGAACCTGTAAATCCTAAAGACAACATATGGGATATGATACCTTTCTTGTATATACCCGCTATAAGGGTTAACCTCCCAAGCCAGCACGTCTTCGAAGGAACAATCGAGGACCCTGAGAATATCAGGATTAATGATCCGTTGGAGTACCTGTTTGATACCGCATCCGGTATCTTTGACGGTCGTTATTTAGAGTTAGCCGTAAATTGGCTTCGCGAGAGAATGTCTGAGAATCCTTATGAACGGGAACAATTCAACAAAGCTTTGGCGCTTGGCTACTCCTGCGTTAGGAGTATATGTGCCGAGGTGATACACGATGATGCCCCGCACCCCTATGTGGAATTGAAGAACTACAGAGAATTCTCTTTGCCCGAGAGAATAGTGCATCACAGTATGGGTATTGGAACCAGTGACGATATTCTGGGCGAACCTCTGTACGCTGGGGCCTTGAGCTCAGGGACACAGGCCACGCTTCTCTGGGTTTGGGCTTTGACCCTCAAGATGGTAAATCACTATCGTTGGGTGTTGAACTGGAATGAAGAGCCCGCAATCCTACTGATAGACGAAATTGAGAATCACCTGCACCCCACCTGGCAACGGAGGGTCATACCGGCTCTGCTGGAGCACTTCCCAGGCCTGCAGATATTCGCCACAACCCATTCGCCCTTTGTGGTGGCCGGTCTGAAGGCGGGACAGGTGCACCTACTGAAGCGCGACGAGAACGGCGTTGTGACCGCTACCACCAACGAGGAGGACGTAATTGGTTGGACGGCGGATGAGATACTGCGCAACCTCATGGGCGTAGATGACCCGACGGACAAAGACACTGCGGAGGCGGCGCGGGAGTTTCGGCGGTTGCGGAAAGAAGGGCCGCGCAGCGAGCCGGAGCAAGAGGCAGAGCGCCAGGAGCGGATGGAGGAGCTGCGGCGGTTCTTGAGCAGGGAGCTGTTAGCCGGCGGTGCAGAGGCGGCCCAGCGGGAACTGTTCGAGAGGCAGTTTGCAGAGGCTCTTGAGAAATACCGACGGTCGCAGGAACTCAACCAGGAGAACGGCTAATCTTGCACTCGGTAGAGCGGTCGGCGGAGCCTCTGTTCTTCGCGCAGTTCCGCGTCGCATACACTGACTGGGATCACTTGGACGGAGGCGACCGTCGGCGCATACGCGGCGCTCTTGCTCAGGACTTTAGGCTGGTTTGTGCCTACTGCGAGGAGGACTGCCGATGGCCATTCGAAGGAACCATCGACCACTTTCGTCCGCGCAATTGGTTTCCCGGCCAATGGCTCGACTGGTTAAACCTGGTATTAGCCTGCGAAAGGTGCAACCAGGCAAAAGGCGGCAGTTGGCCTGGCTTTGACGATGCGCAAACCAATCAGTCGTTGGGTATAGACTCTCGTTACATGTCTGTGTTGGAGTACGTCAGTCCCAACGCGGAGAGAGGACGGAAACCTGCGCAGGAGTACTTCGAGTTCGATGTTGAGACGGGCGAGATTAGACCTGTCGAACAGCTTGACAGACTGGCGTGGTCAATGGCTAGACGCACCATTTGGGACATGGACCTAAATGACAGACAATTAGGAGTCAACCATCCTGCCCATCTATGGAGCCAGCGTCTCCGCCAGCGGAACTTGCTGATTCAGCAGCTTAGTGGCATAACAGACCCTGAGCAGATGGTCGTAATTGCGCTTGATTTTACGCTGCCTGACAAACCATTTTCCTCGTTTATCTCCGCTTATATTAAGCAGCGCTTTCCTGGGCTTGTCTGAGGGTCACAAGTTGCCGCAATTCTTCCCGCTCGAATGGTTCGACAGGCTTAGCACGAGCGGGAGTCTGATTCCCCTCGCTGTGTGATGCCCACAAGAGTTGCCAGCTAGCTATTCTGGAGACTACACTATCAAGCAAGGTACTTGGTCTCCGTCGATTTAACCTTTTAGGAGGCATCATGCAGTCTTATGCAGGCGACACCAACGTTAAGCACAAGAGCCGGGCGATCACCGCTGGCCCTACGCGGGCCGGGTCCCGCTCCATGCTGCGGGCAACCGGCCTGGACGATACCGCGCTGTCCAACCCCTTCATTGGGGTGGCCAACCTGGCCAGTGACGTCACTCCCTGCAACGTCCATCTGGGGCCGCTGACCGCGCGGGTCAAGGAAGGCATACGCTCCGCCAGCGGAACGCCCTTCGAGTTTGGCACCATAACCGTCAGCGACGGCGTGTCCATGGCTACGGAGGGCATGAAGGCCTCCCTGGTCAGCCGCGAGGTCATCGCCGACTCCATTGAGGTCGTGTCTATGGCCGAGTGGTTCGACGGCCTGGTGACCGTCGGCGCCTGCGACAAGAACATGCCCGGCTGCCTCATGGCCATGGCGCGGCTGAACATACCCTCCGTCTTCGTCTATGGCGGCACCATCATGCCGGGCATCTTCCAGGGCAAGGACGTGAACATTCAGGACGTGTACGAGGCCATTGGCGCGCACGCCCTCGGCAACGTATCGGACGCCGATCTGGACGAGCTTGAGCGCGTGGCGTGTCCCGGCGCTGGAGCCTGCGCCGGCCTCTTCACCGCCAACACCATGTCCTCGGCCATCGAGGCCCTGGGCATGTGCCTCCCCGGCGACGCCTCCATTCCGGCGATAGACCCCCGGAAGATGGAGGAATGCAGGCAGGCTGGAGAGGCTGCGGTCAAGCTGCTGGAGCTTGGCATCACGCCTCGGGACATACTCACTCGCAAGGCCTTCGAGAACGCGATTACCGTCGTGGTGGCGATGGGCGGCTCCACCAACTCGGTGCTTCACCTGCTGGCCATAAGCTACGAGGCCGGCGTGTCCCTGTCCATAGACGACTTCGATTACATCAGTCGCAACACCCCTTACATCGCCAGCCTGCGTCCCGGTGGGGCGTACGTGATGACCGACCTCCACGCCGCCGGCGGCGTGCCCCAGGTGATGAAGCGACTCCTGGACGCCGGCCTGCTCCACGGCGACGCCATGACCGTTACGGGGAAGACCGTCCGTGAGAACCTGGAAGACGTGGTTGAGGAGACCGACCAGAAAGTCGTGTTTCCGGTGTCGTCGCCGCTGAGCCCGACGGGTGGACTAGCCGTCCTCAAGGGCAACATCGCTCCCGAGGGCGCGGTCATCAAGGTTGCGGGCAAGGAGAAGCTGTACCACCAGGGCCCGGCCAGGGTGTTCGACAGGGAGCAGGACGCCTACCGGGAGGTGCTTGGAGGCGGTATCAAGCAGGGCGACGTAATTGTGATCCGCTACGAGGGGCCGAAGGGAGGCCCCGGTATGCAGGAGATGCTTGCGGTGACGGCGGCGATAGTAGGACAGGGGCTGGGCGAGCACGTTGCGCTGCTCACCGATGGCCGGTTCTCCGGCGCAACCCACGGCCTGATGGTGGGTCACGTGGCCCCGGAAGCGGCCAATAATGGGCCCATTGCTGCGCTGCAGGACGGGGACACTGTGACCGTGGACGTGCCCAATCGCGTCCTGGAGGTGGCCCTCTCCGACAGCGAGATTCAGGAGCGGATGGCGACGGCGACGCCCCCGGAACCCCTGCACACCAGAGGCGCGCTTTGGAAGTACGCGAAGCTGGTGGGATCGGCGTCCGAGGGAGCGGTGACTGGGTAGAAAGGGCTACAGGTCGGGCCTGAACGCCTGCCCGAGTCGAAGCCCAACTGCAACGGCGAAGAGGCCAATGCCCAGCTGTAGAAGAACGTTGGCCGCGCCGGCGAGGTAGGCCCCGTCCCTCGGAGCGTATCTGCGTAGTCGGTGCTGCCCATGCGACTATCTGACTTCGACGACAGTTGTACCCCAAATCTGTGGACGCTGTCAGGCTTGCGGGGTTGCGCCGCTGTCAACGTTCGACGCCGGTGGTCGGCAGTTCTGTCAGCAACATCAGGCGCCATCGCGGACGGGGTTGCTATTGTCGCGTCAGAGCCTTCAGCCACCTCTGCGCGGCTCCCGGCGAGCGCAGGTGGACGAGCTCCAGATGAGCGTGCTCCGGTTGGGACAGCGCCGACGGCAGCGTACGGCGACGACGCCAGTGAGTCTGCAGCGCCCACAGGAACAGCGACTGACGGCTGAATAGGTGCTGCCAGAGGCTCTCCCTGTTGCCGTTCCACAGTCTCTGGCGAAAGACTCCTCTGCGCATCGTCCTCCAGAACAGCCTCCACATGACCACGTAAATCGGGTAGTCCAGCCACACCAGCATAGTGGCCCGCGGCCATACAACGTCGCGGGCGACACCGTAGTTGCCGTCTGCAACCCATCTGTCACCCTGCAGCGCCTCTTTCAACTGCTCCCTGAATAAGTCGTCTGGCGTCTCAGTCCAGTTTGGGCCGTGCCGGTATGCGTCGAACTCTATATGAGGCCTGTCCAGTGTTTGGGCAAGTTTCCTGGCCATAGTCGTCTTGCCCGCGCCGCTGGTGCCAATCACAACTACGCGGTCTGAGTTTCCAATACGTGTTTCAGTGTCGGGGCGGTCAGAGTTGATCATGTCGCAATGTACAGATTGTGCGTATTGCCTACGAGCGCTTCTTGCAAGCACTGTGAGGTTTCGGTAGACCCACATTCTACACCTATGCCGGCGCTCAAGGCATCCGCGCGTCCTGGGTCCTTTGCTGGCAGGCTGGGCTGAGTGCTATATTGGAACTGTGGCCTGGGCCACAATGGGAATACCACTGGCAGGAGACTGGGGATGAGTTCGCCTTTAACTTTCGAGGACATCCAAAGGGCCCGCAGCGTAATTGCCGATCAGGTGCACATGACGCCGGTGCTGTCCTCCATCTCCCTGGGCCGGATGGCAGGATGTGAACTCCTGCTCAAGGCGGAGAACCTGCAGAGAGCGGGATCCTTTAAGGTGAGGGGCGCGGTGAACAAGATGGCTGGGCTGAGCCCGGCACAGAAGGCCAGGGGAGTTATCGCCGCCAGCGCCGGGAATCACGCCCAGGGGGTTGCCCTGGCAGCCGGGAACCTGGGAATCGACTGCACCATTGTCATGCCCAAAGACGCGTCCATTCCCAAGGTGGAGGCAACCAGGGGCTACGGCGCAAAGGTGGTCCTTCATGGCGAGGACTTCGACCAGTCCATGAGGCACGCCCGCCGCCTGATACGGGAGAACGGGCTGACCCTCGTCCACGCCTTCGACGATCCCGCGATAATAGCGGGGCAGGGGACCATTGGCCTGGAACTGCTGGAGCAGGCGCCGGACATCGACGTGTTAGTGGTGCCGGTTGGAGGCGGAGGCCTGATAGCAGGCATCGGGCTGGCCGTGCGTGAAGCGATGCCCGGTGTCCGGGTGATAGGAGTCCAGGCCAGAGCGTCTGCGGCGTTTGTCGAGTCGTACAGGGCAGACATGCGTATCAGCGTGAAGCGGGAGTCTACCGTGGCAGACGGGATTGCTGTTGGCACTCCCGGGCGGCTGACGCTGCCCCTGGCGACGCGTTTTGTGGACGATATGGTGACGGTTGAAGAGGACGAGATTACCCAGGCCATGACGCTGCTACTGGAGAGGTGCAAGCTCCTGGTGGAGGGTGCCGGCGCAGTGGGCCTGGCCGCCGTGCTTGGAGGCAAGATTCAGGTCGATGGGAAGAGGGTGGCCGTGGTGCTCAGTGGCGGCAACGTGGACTCCAACCTGGTGGCGCGTGTGCTGGAGCACGGCCTCTCCCACGCAGGACGCTACATGGTGCTGCGGCAGTTGATCGAGGACCGTCCAGGCCGGCTGAGCCGGCTCCTTGGCATTGTGTCGGGCACCGGGGTGAACGTGCTGCAGATAAGCCACCTCAGGCATGGGCCGTCCGTTCCAATGGGATACGTAGAGGTGCAGCTTGAGTTGGAGACGAGGAATTACGCCCACGCGGAGGAGGTGCGGGAGCGCCTGCGCGAGTCCGGGTACACGCTCAGCGAGGAATAGAGGCGGGCGCTGTGATTAGCCCCCGTCCCTGGATGACAGGTCCCGCAGAATCTTCTCCACGCGCGGCTCAAAGATTTCCTTGAGCTTTGGGAGCATGACCATCATCCAGGCTCTGGTCTCTTCTCGCTTCTCCAGTGGGTCGTCTATGGAGCCGTCTTTCCTCATGTTCACGCTGGAGAAGTCGTTCGCGTTGTGTCTGTTCCAGCGCCATTCCTGGTCAGGAGGAGTTATGCTAGCTTCGATCTCCTTCTGGTCACTTTTCAACGCGTCGAATATCCGTTTGGTCAGATCCTTGTCCTCCGCCCGAATGTGCAGGGTTACCCAGGCGTCGTTGTTCCCTTCAAGGGATACCACGTACCATATACCTGGGTTGAGGCTGGACGGAAAAGCCCGGTCATTGTTGCCGAACATCTGGGTTGGCTGGTTGGCAAAACCAGCCCTGTGCAGTTCAGTAATTAGCGGTTGAAAGAAGGCTTGGAATTGCTGGCTGCGCGGGGATATGGACGCCCCCTGCGGCTGGGTGATCTCCTCGTTCCAGCCTTCGGGCGACACCACCGTGGATAAACGAGGCTCCAGCACTGGGTCTCCGACATTGACCAGTTCTACCTTAACGCCGTAGAACCTGAGCTCATCAGGCGTCCCTTCGTTGAGCCAGTGCAAGGTCGCGGCGTGTTCATAGCGGAACTCGGGCGCGACCCAAATTGCGATGCGAGCGTCGAGTCCCGCTGCATAGGTGAGCAGCTGGGTCAGATGGCTGTGATCGGTCCACTCCAGCTGGTTCTCGATTGCGGCGCTTAGGCCGGAGTCAACCTCCTTTGCCAGAATGTCACAGGAGAATGGGCCTACGGCCGCTTCTTCCTGGACCAACTCCAGCTTAATGCCAACCGCTTCGCTTAGGAGGTCCAGGTTCCTGGCGAGCCAAGGCGTGAAGTTTAAGGCCTCGTGCGGCCATTTCTCGCGGATATCTACGTACTCCATTCCCTCTTCCGATGTGGTCACTTCAGCCAACTCCTTTCAATTGCCTGTGTCGCCGCGCTCAATCACGAAGTCTCGGCGGTCATGATACAGCCTCGCGCGGTTTAGCACATAGTCGTCCGCTTCCAGGTCTATGTCTGGGCAGTCCGTCATCGTCCAGTATTTGTAATCTCCCAGGAAAAGGTACTTCCGCTTCTCATTAAAGAACCGGCACTCGACTCCCTCTCCCTGCGCGATCCGTGCGCAAAACGCGGCAAGCAGGCCTTCTTGGCGATCTTTCTTGACCACAACATATTCGTGTGGCCAGGTATCCCGATACGTGACCGCCTCGTGCCAAGGGGCTCGGGCTATCAATTCCATAATCCCAGGGGCCTGAGATTCCAACGCGGGCGCCTCCTCTCCTTAACCTCTTAACCTCGGCCTCTATTTTACACCTATGCCAACTCATCCGGGCAGCAAGTGCCGTAAATCCTGCCCACTGCCGTTTGCTGGCAGATTTGTTGCGTGCTATATTTGAAGTGTGGGCATGGCTTTACTAGTATCACAACTAGCTGGAGGGCTGAGATGAATACCGATATTCAGAAGCGTCTCGATCTTCTGCTGAAAAACATTGAGGAGTTTAGCGCGCAGCAGGTCGGCTATCCGTGCAACCAGGACTTTGACTACTCGGAGCTGTTCCCGTTTCTCCAGTACAGCGCCAACAACGTCGGAGACCCCTTCCACGGCAGCAGCTTCCTTGTGAACACTCACGAGATTGAATACGAGGTGATCAACACCTTCGCGGACATGATGCACCTGGAGCGGAGGGAGGCCTGGGGCTACGTCACCTCCGGCGGCACCGAGGGCAATATGTACGGCCTTTACATGGGGCGGGAAATCTTCCCGGACGGCGTGGTGTACTTCTCCCAGGATACCCACTACAGCGTGGTGAAGATCATGCGCCTGCTGAAGGCCCGCAACATCATGATCAAGAGCCAGCCCAGCGGCGAAATAGACTATGACGACCTGTACGAGTCCATCCGCATCAATCGAGACGCGCCGGTCATCTTCATGGCGAACATTGGCACAACTATGAAGGGCGCAGTGGACGACGTGAGCAGGGTGCGCGCTATACTCAAAGACCTGGCTGTGACCAACTCCTACATCCACGCAGACGCCGCTCTGAGCGGTATGATACTGCCTTTCGTGGATGAGCCGCAGCCGTATGGGTTCGATGTCGGCTTCGACAGCGTGGCCATTAGCGGACACAAGATGATAGGCTCACCGTTGCCCTGCGGCATCGCTCTTACCAAGCGCGAGTACGTTTCGCGCGTCGCACGCTCCATCGAGTACGTCGGCGTCCTGGACACGACCCTGACAGGCTCCCGCAGCGCCATTACGCCGCTCATGATTTGGTATGCCCTTGAGAAGCACGGGCTGGGTGGCTTCAAGCGGATTGTGAATGAGTGTCTGGACAAAGCCGAGTACGCGGTCACGCGCTTCAGGGATAGCGGCATACCCGCCTGGCGAAATAGGAACTCCGTGACAGTCGTCTTTCCGAAACCGTCCCCAGAGGTCATCTTCAAATGGCAGCTAGCCCCCTACGAGGACATCGCTCATATGCTGACGATGCCTCACGTGACCCGCGAGACCATAGACGCAGTCGTGGATGACTGCCTGAAGCAATAGCACCAAGAAAGAGATAGAGGAACACACTCATATGTCCAGAATACTAGTCATGGCGAAGAATGAGATAGGCGTAATCGCTGACATCAGCCGGGTACTGGCTGACAACGGCATCAACATAGAGACTATCAGCGCTGAGGCCGTCGACGACAATGGCTCAATCTCCCTGACAACCGACGACTACGACGGCGCGCTGCGAGCGCTGACCGACGCAGGGTTCAAGACGGTCACGGACGACTCGCTGTTGGTCAGCCTGAAGGACGAGCCGGGCGCGCTGGCGAAGGTTGCGGAGAAGCTCAAGCAGGGCGGCGTGAACATTCAGAGTCTGCACATAGTCGAACGCCGCGGCGACTACACTACAGTCGCAATTCTACCGGACGACCGCGCAAAGGCGGAGAGCCTTCTGGACAAAGAGTCCATAGTTTAGGTCTGCGTTGGGAGCCTGTGCTGTGCGCAGCCGACGCAAGCTTGTGCGAGCGCCAAGCGTCAGGAGAACGATACGCAGACGTCTTCCACAACCCGTAACACGGACTCCTGACCGAATCTCCGCTCGTACTCGTTCGACACCTCATCGGTCAGGCTCATCTTGTCGTCGCCCGGAGGCGCCAGTATTATGAGCAGCTTGGAGCGCTCCTTCAGGATCATCCCCTCGGAGCCGCGCCACTGCCCCTGAGCGTCGAGGACGGTCAGGCCGTCCGGGAACAGGGGCGTCACCGTATCCTCAAGGAAAGCGGCCCAGGCCGCGTCGTCAACCACTTCACCGGACTGGTTGCTACGACCCATGAAGAGCCTGTACTCCACGAATGAGTCAGACCCTTCAGGACAGGCAGACGTACCAGTATCGGCGCAAGCGGCGGTTGCCACCAGGGCCAGTGCCAGGCAGGCCAGTATTGCAATCCGTATCAGACCACCCTCCGGGCATGTTTTACCTGCGGGTTTGCCTGCGTACCCGATGGTCAGGCAGACGTACCGCAGTGGTCAGAGTATACAGAATAGCCGCGGGCTACGCACAGCATTCTTGAGAAGGTGTCGGATTATCCCGTAACCCTGCAGGGCTGTAGGTTTTCTCAGTTTCGAGTCACTCTCCCGGCCAGTGAACATTTCTATCGGAGTTATGGCTGTGATATTCTACCTACTGAGATAACTTGCCACGTTGCGCTTGCCGCAAGGATTGTTTTTTTGAGGAGTTGCTTCTGAGATGAGCTTCCTGATGGACAGGTGGCGTCGGATAGGTACTCGGCTGTACCTGGCCCTGGGCTTTGCCGTGGCTCTCACCCTGGTGTCCGGCGCAGTGGGCGTCTACTACTTCGAGCAGAGCGGCGACGCGAACTACCAGGTCCGGTCGGAGTCCGTGCCGGCGCTTGAGGCGTCCTGGGCTGCCGCGCGCGAAGCGGAGCGCCTGCGCAACCTGGGACTTGGCCTCGTAGCGGCCGAGTCCGGGTTACAGGGGTCGGAATCGGAGGCTGTCGCCGGATCCCTGGAGCGCCTGGAGACAGCTTTGAGTCAGGTACGCAGCGTACCGGATCTGGCGCCGCTTACCGCGTCCGTCAGCGACGCGGCATTCGACCTCGCGGAGGTCATCGACGAGCTTACCTTGAACCGGGACGAACTGCAGATCGCAAACGAAGCTGCCGCCGACTATCGATTGCGTCTGGCGACCACTACGTCTGGCATAGGTGAGTCGGACGCAGCTTTGTCGGTGCTGCAACAGGCATTGCAGTCTGACGACGAGGACTCACTTGATGGACTGTGGGATGAATTCTCAAGCCTGTATGCCGCCGGCGTTGACCCGGCTGTGGCGTCCCTGGGAGAGGGTGAGGGGGTGTTTTTCGTCCGGGGCCGGCAGCTCGCCCTGGAAGCCAACATCAGGGATCTGGCACTATCCTTCGACGCATCAAGCGCGACTCTGGTCGACTCAGTGTCCAATCTGTTGGAGGCTTCCGGCGCTCAATCTTCGGAGTCTTTGACGCTGGCGGTCAGCAGCTTCGACGAGGGCCGGACCCTGTTGACGGTAATCAGCGTCATAAGCGTTATAGCGGCTACCCTGGCGGCCTGGCTGTGGGTGGGAAACGGTATGGTGAGACGGCTCTCGCGAATGTCGGAGCGTATGCGGAGGATGGCTGACGGAGACCTGGAGACGCCGGTGCCGGAAGTGGGGCGCGATGAAATCGGCGAATTGGCCGCCGCGCTGGAGGTCTTCCGGCAGCAGGCGCTGGAAGTCCAGCGTTTGAACCTGGTGGAGCAGCTCTACGAGGAGCTGCGCCAGACCAATGCGGAGTTGGAGCGGACGCAGGCCCGCCTGGTCGCGCAGGAGAAGCTGGCCGCCCTCGGTGAGTTGGTGTCCGGTGTGGCCCACGAGATCAGCAACCCGTTGAACTTTGTCACCAACTTCTCCGAGGGTTCTCTCTCTCTCTACGAAGAGCTTTCCGAGATGCTGGACACGTACCGAGAGGGGATGTCGCAGGAAGATACGGAGCTGCTGGACAATATAACGCAGGAACTGACCAACAGCCTCAATCGCGTCCTTGCCAATGGCGGGCGCGCGCTGGCTATTGTGGAGCGAATGCGCGCTTTGGGAGTTATTGGTGGTGAACCGGTTATGACCGACCTGAACGACGTGGTGCGGACTGCGGTGCAGGCCGCCTGCTCCGCATTTGTCGCCAAGGTACAGAACTTTACAATCCAACCGGATTTCCACTTGGACCAGTCGTTAGGTGAAGTGCCGTTGGTTGAGGGGGACTTCATTGAGGCGATGGTGAACCTGGTCTCAAATGCCTGCCAGGCGATGCACCAGAAGGGGGAGGCCTCCGACCACGAATACGAGCCGGAGTTGGTCGTTACGACTCGACAGAGCGATGATATGGCGGAAGTCCGGGTTCGTGACAATGGCACCGGAATAGCGGACGACGTTATTGGCTATATATTCAACCCGTTTTTTACCACCCACGCCGGGACGCTTGGGGCGGGGCTGGGCCTCACCATCGCCGCAGATGTGGCGAGGCGGTTGGGTGGCGACTTGTCCGTGGGCACCGTATACGGAGAGTACGCTGAGTTCACCATGAGCCTTCCCGTCGCTGCCGGCGAATTGCCAGAGGTCGCAGAGGACCAGGAAGACCAGGAAGACGACTAGAGTCAGTCATCCGGTACAGCGCTGCTGTTTGGCGTACCCGTTTTGAGAGACTCGCCCTGCGTCACTGCCGCCGCAGTATCAGGTATGTGAAGACGCTTGCAGCGAAGATGCTGGCAAGGACCTGGATGATGATCAGCGTGGCGCGTCGACGGGGGCTGGACGCAATGTCTCCCAGTGTGTTGCGGATACGCGGTATGGCGTCGCCTATTACCGGGACCGCGGGCCGCTCCAGCTCGCGCCGGGTAGGCCGCAGCGCCGGTTCCACAGTGCCGAGCGTGGCTAGGACTGCCGTGGCTGTCGCGGTAGGCTCCACAGTGGGCGTGACGGTTGGCGCCGGCGTACTGGTGGGTATGGGCACCAGCGTCGGCGCCGGGATTGATGTTGGCGTGGGTGTAGGGGTAGCCGTTGGCGTCTGAGTGGGTGTGGGTGTGGGTGTAGAGGTGGCAGTAGGCGTGGGAGTTGGTGTAGGTGTCGACGTTGGTCTGGGTGTTGGAGTCTCAGTTGGTTCAGGCGTAGGGGTAGGCTCAGGTGTAGGGGTCGATGTAGGTGGAGGAGCGGGCGTGGGTGTAGGCGTCGGCGTCTGAGTTGGCGTCTGAGTTGGCGTGGGAGTGGGAGTGGGCGTAGGCGTAGGCGTGGGCGTGGGCGGATCAGGAGGAGGAGGAGGCGGCGGATCACGGGGGGGAGGAGGCGGCGGAGGAGGAGGAGGAGGAGGCGGCGGCGGCGTGGGCGTAGGCGTGGGCGTAGGCGTGGGCGTGGGCGTGGGCGTGGGCGTGGGCGTGGGCGGATCAGGCGGAGGAGGCGGAGGCGGAGGAGGCGGCGGAGGAGGAGGAGGAGGAGGAGGAGGAGGCGGCGGCGGAGGCGGAAGTTGTGGAGGTTCCTGACCTGGCGGACAGCGTAACGGTACTTCCGCTCCGCTAGGACCCTTGTCCAGCACACGTAACGTCGCTTCCCTTGGCGATCCTACACTGTATTCAGCAAATACAGGATTGACGTCAATCCGAATCGTTCGGCCTGTCTGTACCGCTTCGCCGTCATCTGCCACGCATACCGAGTAGCGTAGGATATCCGTTTCATCGCCTGGCCAAAAAGCGAAGGCGATCAGTTCAGGGCCGGAAGGATTTTCCCACGAGTCCCATACTCTGATCCCGCCGATGAGTCTCCCGCCTGTGAGACCAGGGTCGCCCGCACTGACACGCGGGTCGATTTCAAGGGTAACAAGCAGCATGTTCCCTTCCAGCACCTCAGAGGACGGCTCGACGCTCAACAGACTCACCACCGGGAGCTCCTGCCCCCCCACTCTGTGGTCCGTCTGCATGGTCAGAGCCGCGATGGCAATACAGTAAGCCAAGGCGATTCTCTTCCAGTTAAGAGTGTGCAGAAAACTCGACAATTGTAGCAGTGGACCTTTCCAGCTTCATCTTGTGTCTCGGCTCGCCATCCCGCGCCTCGCCCATGCCCGATTATATTCCGTTCCTGCCATTGCCTGCTAGTCAAGGGTAGGCGCGCCTGTGGTGCATTGTAAGCTGGATAGGAGAAGTCGTCGAAGGCGAGACGGAGTCGTGTCCGGGATAGATCTGGCGACCTGTGATGGTGGACTTAACATGCAGGACCAGGACAATCTGCACCGATGGCGTCGAGCGACCTTAGTGGCGGACGGTGGTCGCCATAGTGCTGTACCTGCAATCTCCTGAAATCCGGCAAGCGTCGGGAGGGCTGCTCTCTGCCCCCCCCACGATGCTTGCTGACACGACGTCAAGTCCGACATAGGGATAATGTCGCGCTCAGCTATCCCTTGCGACAGCAATCCCAAAGGACTCCTGCCGGCTAGCAGCCCGTCCGAGGATTAACTAACGGCGCTTGCGGGTCAGCGACATTGGTAACTCATCGCCTTATGCTTCGATGCGTTGGCCTTGACCTTCGTGCCGTCCAGCGCCACGTGCCCCAGCTTCACCAGCCCCGCCTGCCGGCACAACGCCAGTACCTGTATGAACAGGCCCGACAGCGCATCCAGATTGTCCTTGCGAAAGTCGGAGATGGTCCGGAAGTCCGGTGTGTTGTTCGTCGCCAACACCCTGAAGGCGATGTCCTCGTGGAGACGCTGGGCGATGCGGCGTGAGGACGCCACCCCGACGCAGTAGCCATACAGCAGCGCCTTGACCATCATCCGTGGATGATACGGAGGCCCGCCACGCCGTTCCCGCTCGTAGCGAGCGGTGACCTCCGACATGTCCAACTGGTCCACCACGTCGGATATGAAGTAGGCCAGATGGTCGTCAGGCAGCCAACCACTCGCCAACCGTGTTTCTCGGACGGATTCCTAGTAGTAAACGTCGGCCAAGACCAGGCAGCGCCTGCACCTAAAAGCAGTACGGAAAACAGGTCTCTCTTAAACGGTCTCAGCGCGGCCAGCATGTGGCAGCAATTGTCCTAACAAGGCGATAGCCCGTACAGCGGACACTGAAGGCGAAGGTAGAACAAACTGGATGGTATGGGATGAGTATGGCTGGCGGAGAGGATGGGATTTGAACCCATGAGGAGATTGCTCCCCTACGCGATTTCCAGTCGCGCCTGTTCGGCCGCTCCAGCACCTCTCCGGTACTCCTGCACTACTCGGGTCTTGACTGGACCCAATGGCGGAGAGGGTGGGATTTGAACCCACGTCCCGATGCAATCGGGAACCGCTTTTCGAGAGCGGCGCCATAAGCCTCTCGGCCACCTCTCCTTCCGAAAAGCATTATAGCACAGCGCGATACCGACAGGGCATACTCCTTTGCGACATCACACTGGCAGCAGCGCATCGCTACGGATTACAACTGGCAACACCATTGGAGTTACGCTTTGCAGCCCGAGCTAGCCTTGACAGCCCACATTCAATCGTGCTAGCATTTGGGAAGAATGAGGATTTGTCCAGAACTTTTCGGATAGGGTAGCCGTGGTTCTTGTTCAGCAACAGGAGTGCGGATGCCCTTTATTTATTGGTGGAGAAAGTGGATAACTGGCGGGCGATAATACTGGCGGCGGGTAGAGGGACTCGTATGAAGTCCAGCGCGCCCAAGGTCCTGCAGCCCATCTGCGGTCGCGAGATGGTTGGGCTGGTCGCGGACGCTCTGAGAGTCGCCGGCTTTGAGGATGTCGTGGTCGTTGTCCCTCCCGGCTCTTCGCAGATAGCCGATGCCCTCGGCCCCGACTGCTTCCTGGTGGAACAGGCCGAACCCCTGGGAACGGGCCACGCGCTCGCTCAGGCCCAAGACTTGCTTGGAGACTACGCAGGCAGCATCCTGGTGGTCAACGGCGACGCGCCCCTGATAACCTCCGACACCCTGTCGGCTCTGGCGCGCCATCACGAGTCCGCCCAAAGCTGTCTCACCCTTCTGACGTGCAGCGAGCTTCCCTCGGTGGACATGGGCCGCGTGGTGCGCGGAGAGAGTGGCGAAGCGCTGTCCATAGTCGAGAAGGCGGACCTGGAGGATGGCGGCGGGACGACCTATGAGGGCAACGCAGGCGTGTACTGCTTCATCTCCCCCTGGCTTTGGACCGCCCTGGACGAGCTGACGCCGGCCGCCAATGGGGAGCTTTACCTGACGGGCCTGGCTGCCCTTGCCACGGCCCAGGGCAATGCGGTATCCACAATGCCTCTGGACGACCCTATGGAGGCCCTGGGCGTGAACGACGGCGTCCAGCTTGCCAGGGCCAGAGACGCGATGCAGCGCAGGATAAACGAACGCTGGCTTCTCCAGGGTGTTACAGTCATGGAGCCTGCCTACATTGACGTATCCGTGTACATTGAGCCCGACACCGTGATCTACCCCAACACCTTTCTCAAGGGCGAAACTCACATTGGGCAAGTGTGCCAGATAGGCCCCGGCTCCATGATAGAGGACTCCGTAATCGCCGACGGATGCCGGGTGTGGTACTCCGTGGTGGAGTCCGCCGTCCTGGAGGAGGGCGTCGATATCGGTCCATATAGCCACATCCGACCTGAGACCCACATTGACAGAGACGTGCACATCGGCAACTTCGTCGAGGTGAAGAAGAGCAGCCTGGGCGCAGGCACAAAGATAGGCCACTTCACCTACGTGGGCGATTCCTGGGTAGGGCCGGATGTCAACCTGGGAGCAGGCGCCGTGACCTGCAACTTCGACGGGGTGGACAAGCACCGGACCATAATTGAGGAGGGCGCTTTCATAGGCAGCGACTCCATGCTGGTGGCGCCGGTCCGGGTGGGCGCAGGAGCCAGCACAGGCGCCGGCTCCGTGGTGACCAGGGACGTGCCCGCCGGCGCGAGGGTAGCGGGAGTCCCGGCCAGGACCTTGCCTAACGGCAACCCTAAGAAAGAATAATGACCTCTTTGCATAGCTCTTCAGTTTACCTCACAGGGATGTCTCTGATAGAGGAAGTATCGACCACTGACTCTGAGGAGGTGGTATGAATTGGACCCTGATAGTTCGTTAGCAGCTTTAATACTGGGCCTCTCTATCGTCTTTTGTGGCCTCCTCTCCCTGACTGAGGGATATCTATGGCCCAGGCTTCGTGGCGGCCCCGCAGCAGAAGACTCGTTGCTTCATCCCGCCCTGTGGGACGAAACAACCCGGTCCCTGATAAAGGCAGGACTGATTGCCGCTGCTGTAGCTTCAGGCGCGTACCTCCTGTTGTCCCTCGACTTCACCTGGTGGGCTGTAGCGCTGGGTGCGTTGGGGCTGGTAGTGTTCCTGCCTGTCTTCCAGGGTGTGCTGGTTGGCATGGGCGCGCGTTTGGGAACGAAGGCGCGCATCCCCGCCATGATGCTTTGGCCTCTGGTTCTTCCGGCATCCCTTCTCTCCCGAGTGCAGATATCCGTCGCTTCGGCTCTGTCAAGGAGAGGCGCGGCCACGACGGACACCTCTGCCCTGTCCAGCCCACTCAACCTGGTCACACTCGGTGAGCTTCCTGAGACCGACCTCAACGAAGAGCTGGAACCCCACGAAGAGGAGATGATCAGGTCGATACTGAAGCTGGACGAGACCACGGCCCGGGAGATAATGATACCCCGGATGGACATCCTGGCGGCCGAGGCTACTTCACCCTTGAGCGTGGTGGCGGAGCTTATGTGGGACAGCGGCCACAGCCGCATACCCATCTACGAGGAGACCATAGACAACATCGTCGGCGTGGTGCATTCGCGAGACCTGCTACGCCACCTGGCCACTAAGAACGCGGACGTTCAACTGGCAAGCATCGCCCGCCCGCCCCTGTTCATTCCCGTGTTCAAGCGCCTGGACGACCTGCTGCGTGACTTCCAGGAGCAGCACATCCAGGTTGCCCTTGTGGTGGACGAGTACGGCGGCACCACCGGGCTGGTCACCATTGAGGACCTGCTGGAGGAGATAGTTGGGGAGATAGAGGACGAATTCGACACGACGGAGTCGCTAAGAGAGATGGTAAGCGATGACGAGGCCCTGATGGACGCCCGCATCTCACTGGATGAAGTCAACGAGGCGTTCGACGTCAATCTCCAGGGAGACGGGTTCGATACCCTTGGGGGACTGCTCTATCACCAACTGGGCAGGATCCCCGTCCCGGGAGACGAGGCGCAGGTCAATGGGCTGAACATTCGGGTGATCTCCACCCTGGGAAGACGCATCAAGAGGGTACGCGTGGCCCGCACGGCCGCCTCAGAGTCCCACGGCTCGCGATAAGCAACGTCACTCCTCTGTCACTGCCCCGTCACTCCAGACGCTCGCCCTCCTGTCATTCTGAACCCTTCGGCTACGCTCAGGGTAAACTACGTGAAGAATCCAGAGCCGCAGACCACCCGGCGCTCAGGTCTATCAGACCCAGGACTCTCCGATTCTATTTACAGCCAGTGAGTCTCGTTTGTCAGGATGTATACGTAGCATTCGCACAATGGCTTTGGATTCTTCGTCGCTTCACTCCTCAGAATGACAGAGGTCGTGCGCCCATGTCATTCTGAACCCTTCGGCTACGCTCAGGGTAAACTACGTGAAGAATCCAGAGCCGCAGACCACCCGGCGCTCAGTTCTACCCACATAGGACTCTTCGACTCCATGTAAAGACTGTGAGTCTCGTTGGTCAGAATGTATACGTAGTATTCGCACGATGGCTTGGGATTCTTCGTTGCTTCACTCCTCAGAATGACAAACACCGCGCGCCCTCCTGTCATTCTGAACCCTTCGGCTACGCTCAGGGTAAACTACGTGAAGAATCCAAAGCCGCAGACCACCCGGCGCTCAGTTCTACCCACATACGACTCTCCGTCTCTATGTGCAGACTGTGAGTCTCGTTGGTCAGAATGTATACGTAGTATTCGCACAATGGCTTGGGATTCTTCGTCGCTTCACTCCTCAGAATGACAAACGCCGCGCGCCCTCCTGTCATTCTGAACCCTTCGGCTATGCTCAGGGTAAACTACGTGAAGAATCCAGAGCCTCCCACCGCTCAGCGCTCAGGTCTATCGACCCACGACTCTCCGTCTCTACGTGCAGACTGTGAGTCTCGTTGGTCAGAATGTATACGTAGTATTCGCGTAATGGCTTGGGATTCTTAGTCGCTGCGCTCCTCAGATCGACAGAGGTCGCGCGCCCATGTCATTCTGAACCCTTCGGCTATGCTCAGGGTAAACTACGTGAAGAATCCAGAGCCTCCGACCGCTCAGCGCTTAGTTCTACCCACATAGGGTTTTCCGATTCCATGTTCAGACTGTGAGTCTCGTTTGTCAGGATGTATACGTAGTATTCGCACAATGGCTTTGGATTCTTCGTCGCTTCACTCCTCAGAATGACAAACGCCGCGCGCCCTCCTGTCATTCTGAACCCTTCGGCTATGCTCAGGGTAAACTACGTGAAGAATCCAGAGCCTCCGACCGCTCAGCGCTTAGTTCTACCCACATAGGGTTTTCCGATTCCATGTTCAGACTGTGAGTCTCGTTTGTCAGGATGTATACGTTGTATTCGCACAATGGCTTTGGATTCTTCGTCGCTTCACTCCTCAGAATGACAGACGCCGCTCGCCCCGGCCCCTCCCCGCATCGGAGTACGGGGCAAGCCTGCACAAGCACGACCAGGTCCACCGCTAAACAATTGGCGAATCTGGCCCAGTTCCAATATATGTTGATGTTTTTCCGTCAACTCCTGTTACAATCCACTCGTGGCGTCACGCCGCACCTTAGCGCAGGTAGAGTATGGAAGAGGATTTTGTAAAGCATGTAGAGCATCTGGTGATCCAGCTGGCAGTCATCCTTGCCGCTGCCAAGATCGGCGGGGAGATCTGCGAGCGGTACCTCAAGATACCCACCGTCCTTGGGGAGCTTTCGATGGGGGCGTTGATCGGCCCCTTCGCCCTGGGAGGCATTGCCATCTTTGGCCTGGGGCCACTGTTCTCTATCCGTGACGGCCAGGATGCCCTGCCTGTCTCCCTGGAGCTCTTCTCCGTATCGCAGCTAGCGGCCGTGGTCCTCCTGTTCACCGCCGGGCTGGAGACGGACATGAAGCAGTTCCGGCGCTACGCCGCCCCCGCCTCCCTGGTTGCAATGGGCGGTGTTGTGCTGCCCTTCGGACTGGGAGTGGGAGTGACCATACTCCTCAATCCGGCCGGTCTTGATGGGGACGCCCTCCTCTATGCGGCCCTCTTCATGGGAGCGATCATGACTGCTACGTCCGTAGGCATCACCGCCCGGGTGCTGGGCGACATGTACAAGCTGGACTCCCCCGAGGGAGTGACCATCATGGCCGCCGCCGTCGTGGACGACGTGCTGGGGATACTGGTGCTGACGGTGGTGGTTGGGATTGCCACCCCCGGCGAGGAGCTCACGGCCTCCGGGATAGCCCTGATCGGCGCAAAGGCGGTAGGATTCTGGCTGGTGCTGATGATAGGCGGCATCCTCGCCTCCAAATACATATCCAGAGCCTTTGAATCATTCAGAGTTTCGGGCGCGAGCGTCGCCCTGGCAATGGCGCTCGCCCTGCTGGCATCGGGTTTGGCGGAGAGCTTCGGCCTGGCGATGATCATAGGCGCCTACTCCGTTGGGCTTGCCCTCTCCGACACCAATCTGAAGGAGAAGATAGAGAGGCCGATTATGGAGGGGCTGTACCCCGCCCTGGTGCCCGTATTCTTCGTAGTAATGGGCATGTTGGTGGACGTGAGCGCCATGGGTGGGACGATTGTTTTCAGCCTGATACTGACGCTGCTGGCGATTGTGTCCAAGGTGGTTGGCAGCGGAGTACCGGCCCTTGGAGCCGGCTTCACCAAGATGGGTTCCATACGAGTTGGCATCGGGATGCTTCCCCGTGGAGAGGTAGCCCTGATAATCGCCGGCATAGGACTGTCCCGGGGAGTGATTGGCTCGGACTTGTTCGGCGTGTCCATCCTGATGACCGTTGTAACCACATTCATGGCAGCCGTCCTGCTGGGCCCAGCCTTCAAAAGAGGAGGTCCCGGGCGCCGCGGCGGTTCCCAGTGATGGGCCTCGGCGCAGGGGATACGTCAGTTTGCAGTGATAGCGCGCCGGTGGATATAATGGAAGCATCTCAGCGCGGGAGGAGCCTCAGTTGACTCAGGACACGCGGATAGACCGTCTGGAAGGCATGATGGAGCGGGTGACTGCCGAGCTAAGCGAAATGCGGCAGGACATGCGAGATATGCGCGCTGAGATGGAGTCAAAGTTCAGGACGCTTCTGCTGGTCAACGTGGGCCTTTGGGCCACCACTGTAGGTGCGATAATCAGGCTGTTCTTCAAGGGGAGCTAGCAGAGTCCTCCTGGCCTCTTGGGCCAGGCAGTCAACACACGATAACTCCCAGTGATGGGCCTCGGCGCAGCGGTTATTGCCATTTAGCTGAGCCACTGCTATATTCCCCACTGAGACCGCAGCGGGACCAAGCTCCCGCAATTGGTCTCCCTCTGCCCGGTGTGGATGCCGGCAAGCCCCCGTAGCTCAGAGGATAGAGCACTGGCCTCCGAAGCCAGGTGCGTGGGTTCGAGTCCCGCCGGGGGCGCCATTACACAGGAGCAAAGCTATTCACATCTACGCGAGGTTCAGGGCAAAGGGCTGGAGCAGGCGCATCGGAGCCGTTGCCGTAGCAATGGCGATGCTTGCATTGATGACGGCTGCCGTAGCCTGCGACCCGGAGGAAGGCCAACAGACCGACCCGCCACCAACGGCGACCGCCGTTATGCCCAGTCCTACTCCTACGCAAGCGCCGACCGTAAATCCTGGACCTGCGCCGACGATTGAGTCTACTCCTACACCCACACCGATTCCAGCGCCCACGGCAACGTCAGCGCCCACGCCTGAGCCTGCTGCCACGCCTACACCGACATCGACCTCAACACCCACACCTACGCCCGATCCTACTGGCACACCTGCGCCGGAGCTGCAAACAGCCCAGGAGGTGCTGGATGCGGCCTCTGCAGCTATGGCGTCAGTGGAGACCGGTTCCGTAAGGATGGAGATCGAGTCTACGCTGGATGGCCCAATCTTTTTTGAGGCCAAGATTGTGGTGCACGGGGACTTCCAAGCGCCGGACCGCAGCCGGTTTACAACGGTCGCGGCGTCTGGCGGCTCATCCCTCGAGTATGCCTCCATAGTCATCGGAATGGAGGGCTACCAGGAGAACCCATTCAGCGGCGTGTGGGAGGCAAGCCCGGACGCGTTTATTTTCCTGGGAGAAGCCAGTCACCTGGGCAAGCTGGACCTTGGTCTCGAGACCGAAGTTGTTGAGCTCATTACACTGGTTGGCGTGGTGGACCTGGACGGGGTAAGTGTCTACTATCTGAGTGGAGCATTGCCCGCGGACGCGGCTGCAGACCTGGTTGGGGACTCCTCCCTTGAGAACGAAGCTCACGACGCGCCGGTTGAGACGGAAATGTGGATAGGCGTTGAGGACTTCCTCGTCAGGAAGCTGGGAGTCCGGTTCAAGCAGACGGACCCCATTAGCGGAACCAGTCTGGCCGGGCAGACCATAGTGACATTCTCGGACTACGGCAAGGCGGTGGACATACAGGCGCCGGAGGTAGTGTAGCAGGGCTTTGACGTGGATACAGACGGCACATACACCCTGACCATAACAGAGGTCGAGGCTTCAGGTTAGCGTAGCCACGTCGGGAGCAATCCCATTCGAGAAATCATCCCTAACTAGAGAGGTAGTACAAAAGCTATGCCCGTTACAGCGAGATTAAAGACAATGTACAGGAGCAGGAGCATAACCGCCATAGCAGTTGCAATGGCGATTTTGCTCCTGGCGGTTGCCGTTGCCTGCGGCTCGGAGGATACGGAAGACGGACAGACGACGGCCCCGCCTCCGACGGCAACCGTCGTTATGCCCAGCCCAACTGCCACCCAGGCGCCTGCGGCAACCCCGGAGCCCACACATACGCCCACGCCTGAACCGACAAATACACCACCACCCACACCTACTCCCACTCCTACTCCTACGTCCGAACCTATTCCAACAACTGAGCCTGCTCAGCCTACTCCTGGACCCACGTCTGAGTCCGGGATTACCACTCTCCAACAAGTCCTCAACTCGGCCTCTGCTGCCATGGATGCCCTGAAGAGTGGTTCCGTCAGGCTTGAAAGCAAGACCAAACTACAGAGCGGCCTCTTCCCTATTGAGACCGATATCGTAGCCACCGGAGACTTCCAGGCTCCGGACCGCAGCCAGTTTACAGTGGAAATCTCATCTTTAGGCTTATCCATCCAGTATGAGGCCATAATCATCGGCCAGGAGGCATACCAGAAGCTCCCCTTTAGCGACACGTGGGAGCCGGGGCCGGACGCGTTGGCTTTCCTTGGAGAAGGCGGTTATCTGGGTCAGATCAACCTGAATCTGGATGACGAGGTGATCCAGCTGATCACCCTGGTTGGCTCTGAGGTCCTGGAAGGCGACACTGTCTACTAACTGGAGGGCGCGTTGCCGGCATACGCCTTTGCCGAACTCACCGGAGACACCGCTATCGAGGAGGACTCCGAGAGCGATCCCGTTGATATGGGACTTTGGATAGGGGTTGAGGACTTACTGATACGGAAGCTGGCGATCGAATACCAGCGGACAGACTCAACTTCCGGGGATAGATTGACAGTAGAGACGGTGGTCACTTACTCAAGCTACGACAAGCCAGTGGATATACAGGCGCCGTAGGTGGGCAGTCGCTGCCTTGTAACCAGGCTCAGTGCAGCCGTCCACATTGACACCTCTATAGGCCAATGGTATGCTCTAGCCGTTGGGCCGGACGCCTGCGGTCCTCTTTATTCCTCGCGGTGTTCAATCCCTCTGCAAGAGTCCGGCGCTTCCAAAGTCCATAGTGGCGCATTTTCACCATTTCCAGAAAGGGGCGCACATGAACAAGGTACTGAAGATAGTTCCCGAAGCCTGTACCGGCTGCATGCGATGCGAGATGGCCTGCTCCTATATGCAGACGGGCACATACCAGCCGTCGAAATCCGTAATACGGGTCTCACCCTTCGAGAGGCACACCAGCTACTCACCCTACACCTGCTTCCAGTGCGAGGAGGCGTGGTGTCTGGCGGCCTGCCCGGTGGAGGCCATCACCATATCACCCGCCGGCGCGAAGGTTGTCCTGGACGACCAGTGCGTAGGGTGCAAGCTGTGCACCATCGCATGCCCCTACGGCACAATATTCTACGACGTCGACACCCAAAAGGCGTTCAAGTGCAACCTGTGCGGAGGCTCGCCCGCGTGCGCGGAGGCGTGTCCCACAGCAGCCATCCAGTGGGTGGAGGCCGAGGTGCAGGACTGGCAGGGCGACTTCGCCGAGACGCGCGGCAACGTACATCTTGTGGGATTCTCCGTTTAGGATAGGGGGTACGATATGGCCGCAAAACGTCACGTAATAGTAGGCGGCGGGACCGCCGGTCTCAACGCCATGACCACCATCCGCGAGTACGACAAGGGTGAGTCGGAGGTGGTGCTGGTGTCCGGCGAATGGCCGTACTCTCGAATGGTGCTGCCGTACTACCTTGGGCACACCATCTCCGAGTCCCACGTCTTCACAGCCACCGCGCCGCGCCTGGCAAACTTGGGAGTCCAGTTTGCCAAGGCCGATGCCGCGCCCGCGCCCCCGTCACCCCTTGGGCCGCCGCCCGCGGAGCCTTCGGGAGACCTCATTGCCCAGTTCATCCCGCGTCGCGCCGCATCCCTGGACACCGCGAACAACCAGCTTACCCTGGAGGACGGCGTCACCATCGGTTACGACGACCTGCTCATCGCGACAGGCTCATCGGCTACACGACCGCCCATCCCCGGCGCAGACGGCGCCAACATCTATAACCTGTGGACTCTGGACGACACCCGGGGCGTTCTCGCCAATATCAAGGAGGGCATGGACGTGGCGATGGTGGGCGCAGGCTTCATCAGCTTCACCATCCTTAACTCCGTGCTGAGCCACGGCGTCAATCTGCACATCATCGAGATCATGCCCCAGATTCTGCCCCGTATGATAGACAGCCAGGGCGCCTCCCTGGTGCACGGCTGGCTGGAGCAGAAGGGAGTCAAACTCCACACCGACACCCGCGTCCAGGCAATCGAGGACGTGGACGGGCGGAAGAAGCTGGTCATCGGGGACGGCAAAGACATAACCGTCGACCTGGTTATCATGGGCACCGGCATCCGCACCAACCTGGAGTGGCTGGAGGGGTCCGGCATCGAGATCAACCAGGGCATCCTGGTGGACGACCACCTGCGGTCCAACGTCCCCAACGTGTACGCTGCGGGAGACGTGGCGGAGGGCGCAGAGCTGATAACCGGCAACCTCGAGGTGCACGCCATCGAGCCCACGGCTATGGAGCACGGGCGCATAGTGGGCGCAAACATGGTTGGCCGGGACATCGCCTATCGCGGTAGCCTGCTTATGAACATCCTGGACGTGCAGGACCTGGACATCGCCAGCTTCGGCGACTGGAGCGGCAGCGACGATGTCACAGAGTTCCTGAACACCAGCGAGAACGTCTATCGCAAGTTGGTCTGGAACGACGACCGCATTACCGGGGCCATCTTGATGGGGCCTGCAAGGTCCGTGTGGACCACCAACGACGTGGGAATGCTCAAGGGACTGATACAGTCGGGCACGCGCCTGGGCGGATGGAAGGCCTACATCCAGGAGAACCCCCGTGATATTAAGAGACCCTTTGTGGCGTCTCACATAACCAGGGACATGCTTCCCCTAAAGACCCTGGACCACCCCACAGTGCCGTCGCGGGAGGTTGCAGCAACCAACAGATAGAGGCTGCGAAGGATACCAGGCGGCGTAAACCCAAGGAGGTAGATTCAATGTCAGACCAGTTGCCGGGCGGTTATGCAGGCAAAATACTTCGTATAGATCTCACCAGCGAGCGCATATGGACGGAGAGCATGGCTCCGGAGGACTACCGTCACTATTTGGGCGCTGTTGGCGTAGGCACCAAGATCCTGTGGGAGGAGGTGCCCCCAGAGGTGACCTGGGACCACCCTGAGAACCGGATTGTCCTGGCTTCCGGGCCCATGGCGGGCACACCAGTATGGGGCACAGGCAGCCTCACCGTCGTGACCAGGGGCGCCATGACCAACGGAGCCACGGTGACCAACGCTCAGGGCTTCTTCGGCGCAAACCTCAAGTACTGCGGCTACGACGCCATTGTCCTTCAGGGACAGACGAAGAGGTGGGTGTACGTCTACATCAATGACGACCTGGTGGAGCTGAGAGACGCTTCCCACCTGCTGGGCCAGGACACCTGGGACATGCAGGACACGCTCCAGGCGGAGCACGGGCGCAGCGGCCACCAGTTGAGCGTCTACGGCATAGGCCCCGCCGGTGAGAAGATCGTGCGGTGGGCCATCATCGAGGGGGACTACGGCCACGTCGCCAGCAAGAACGGCACGGGGGCAGTGCTGGGCAAGAAGAAGGTGAAATGCGTAGCCATCGCCCGGGGCACCCGCGGCGTGCGAGTACATGACCCGGCCGGCCTGTTCCAGGCCGCGGACATGATCTCCCACGAGTTGAAGACCGACTCCATGTCAGCCAACCTGTACCAGTACGGAACCCTCGGCGGTGTGTACGGCGGCTCCTTTACGGGCACACTGCCAACCAAAAACTACACCACCAACATCTTCCCCGAGCCAGAGCGGCTGGAAGAGTGGCAGCCGACGAACCTGCGGGCGCAGTTCGCACACCGAGGCCACCAGTGCAACGGGTGCGGGATGCAGCACTGCCACATGAACGTGGTCCCGTCCGGAGAGCGCAAGGGTCAACTCACTGACGAGTCGGAGTACGAAGGGCTGTCCGGCTGCGGCGCGCAGATCGGCTGCGTAGACCCCGTGGACGTGCAGTGGCTAAACACCCAGGTCGACAAGGCCGGTGTGGACGTCAACGAGTTTGGCTGGGTAATCGGCTGGGTGATGGAGTGCTTCGAGAAGGGGTACCTGACCAAGGAGCAGCTTGGCGGACTGGAGCCCAAGTGGGGCGACGCCGAGGCCGCCAACACTCTGCTCCAGATGATAACCAACAGGGAGGGCTTCGGCGACATCCTGGCGGAGGGCGTGAAGATCGCGGCGCAGCACGTCGGCGGTCCCGCCCTGGACTGCGCGGTGTTCACACACAAGGGCGTCAGCCCGCGAGGCCACGACCACCGCAGCCGCTGGGCCGAGATGCTGGAAGGAGCCGTGCAGAGCGCTGGGACCATCGAGACCGGCCCGCTGGTAAAACCGGAGGAGCACGGGCTGCCCGCCAGCCACAACGGCTTCGACCCCAAGGAGGTCGGCTACATGACCGGGGCAATGCTGGGGAGGAGACACTTCGAGGACTCCCTGGGCACCTGCATGTTCACCACTCGCACTTTCCTCAGCTCCGTATGCCGCGCCCTGAACGCGGTAACCGGCTGGGACTACACCAAGGAAGAGGCGATGGACTTCGGCAAGCGGTGCTCTCACCTGATGCGCCTGTTCAACCTGCGGAGCGGCGTGGGAATGGACCTGGAGAAGCCGTCGGAGCGGTACTGGTCGACCCCGGTCGACGGTCCCGCCGCGGGACAGAGCGCCAAGGAGAACTGGGACACACTGGTGGGCACCTACTACGACACCGTCGGATGGGACCGGGAGACGGGAAACCCCCTTCCGGAGACCCTCCGCAAGTATGACCTTGAGCACCTCATCCCGGAGATATGGGGACCGGAGGAGGCCGTAATCAGTGGCCGATGAACAGGACAAGACGGTTACAGCGGAGAAGCCAAAGGTCAAGATCGAAGTCTTCGCCTGGCTTACTCGCTACGTTGGCGGCGACGGCGGGGGTCGCAAGTTCTACACCGAGGAGTTCACCCCCGGCGAGTCCCTGCGAACGGTGGTGAGAAGGCTTACCAGAAGCTATCCGGCCCTTGACCACATCCTTTGGGACCCGGAGAGCGGGCAGTTGGGCGCGTACGTGGAGATCATCGTTAACGACGCCTTCCTGGGCATCACTCACACCATGGAAAGCGAACTCCAGGACGGCGACACCATCACTCTACTGCCCGCCTGGGACGGAGGATAGACCAGAAGAGGGGAGACTAAGTCAATGACAGAGCAGTTGCCTGGCGGGTACACCGGCAGGATTCTTAGAGTAGACTTGACCACCGAGAGGGTGTGGGTGGAGACCCTGACCGCGGAGGAGTGCCGCTACTACCTGGGCGCGGCGGGCATAGGATACAAGATCCTCTGGGAGGAGGTGCCCCCTGAGGTCACCTGGGACCATCCTGAGAATCGCCTGATAATGGCCTCCGGCCCCCTGGCCGGGACTCCCGTGTGGGGCACGGGAAGCCTGAACGTGGTCACCCGCGGCGCAATGACCAACGGGGCCGTTATGACCAACGCCCAGGGCTTCTTCGGCTCCAACCTGAAGTACTGCGGCTACGATGCGCTGGTGCTCCAGGGCCAGGCCAACAGGTGGGTGTACGTTTACATCAACGACGACGTTGTGGAGCTGCGTGACGCCTCCCACCTCCTGGGCAAGGACACGTGGGAGATGCAGGACGACCTCCAGGCGGAGCACGGCCTGAGCGGCCATCAGATGAGCGTCTACGGCGTGGGGCCTGCCGGAGAGAAGATTGTTCGCTACGCTATAATCGAAGGCGACTACGGCCACGTAGCCAGCAAGAACGGCTGCGGCGCGGTGATGGGCAAGAAGAACGTGAAGTGCGTGGCCATTGTTCGCGGTACGAAGGGCGTGCGCGTCCACGACACCGCTGGCTTGTACCAGGCTGCGGACACAATCGCCCACGACCTGAAGCAGGGAACCACGTACTACTTCGGCACCCTGGGTGGACCGTCGACCGGCCTCCGATCCGGGACCCTTCCTACCCTCAACTACACCACCAACATCTACCCCGCACCTGAGCGCGCCGACGAGTGGGCCCCCCCGACCTATCGCGAGACTTTCCCGCACCGGGGCCACCAGTGCAGCGCCTGCGGGATGAAGGGACACTGCCACATGATGGTTGTGCCGGAGGGCCCCCGCAAGGGCGAGCTGATTGACGAGCCGGAGGCCGAAGGTATCTCCGGTTGCGGCTCCCAGATAGGCGTCGTCGATCCAGTGGAGGTTTCGTGGCTGAACACCCAGGTGGACAAGGCCGGCGTGGACGTGAACGAGTGGGGCTGGCTCTGTGGCTGGGTGATGGAGTGCTACGAGAAGGGGTACATAACCAAGGAGCAGCTCGGCGGGCTGGAGATGAAGTGGGGCGACGTTGAGGCCGCAAACGACCTTCTCCAGATGGTTGCGAATCGAGAGGGGTTCGGAGACATCCTGGCGGAGGGCGTGAAATACGCCGCGGAGTACGTCGGCGGAGAAGCCTACGACTGCGCCATCTTTATCCACAAGGGCGTAAGCCCACGGAGCCACGACCACCGCGGCCGTTGGATGGAGATGCTGGAGGGCAGCGTAAGCGGCACGTCCACCATCGACACCCAGTCCAACGTGCACCCGGAGGAGTTCGGGCTGCCCGCCGCCTTCGATCCCTTCGATCCCAAGATGGTGGGCTACCACCTCGGATCGATGGTCGGCAGGCTCCACTTCATCGACTCCCTGGGCATCTGCAAGTTCACGGCCAACACCTACCACGAGTTCATCTGCCAGGCGCTGAGCGCGTCAACTGGCTGGGACTACACCAAAGAGGAGGCTATGGCCTTCTGGAAGCGGTGCGCGGCCATGTTCCGCCTCTTCAACCTGCGAAACGGCATTGGCCCGGATTCGGAGAAGCCATCGGAGCGGTACTGGTCCACGCCTGTGGACGGTCCGGCCGCGGGGACGAGCGCGAAGGAGAACTGGGACACGATGATCAGCACCTACTACGATACGGTCGGCCTGGACCGGGCGTCGGGCAGGCCCTTCCCGGAGACGCTGCAGAAGCTGGGGCTGGAACACCTCATCCCGGAGATATGGGGCATCGAGGAGGCGAAGCTGGGGGTCTGAGGGCATATCATCTCCGTAATTCCCGACTACCGATCGGGGTACGGAGCAGGCTCGGAGTCGGATCGGGAATCCAGGCGTGATGGGCGTGGACGCTTGCGGACGCCTTGGGTTCTTCACTGCGTTCAGAATGACAGAGGGGCGCGGCCTTTGTCATTCTGAGGAGTGAAGCGACGAAGAATCCAAAGTCACTGCGCGAACACTACGTATACATCCTGACAAACGACACTCATAGTCTGCACGTAGAAGCGGAGAATCCTGTGTGGGTTAACCAAAGCGCTGAGTGGTCGAACCCTTTGGATTCTTCACTGCGTTCAGAATGACAGTGCAGGCATACATCCAGGGGAGGCGGGGAAAGGAACTCTGCGGCGTGCGAAAGCCCGGTCAGATTACCGACTCTTTCTTGTCCCACTCCCTCCGAAGGGTGAAACAGAGGCGAAGGAAGGTAAGCGCCTCTCCCGCAGAAGCCTTGGACCTGCCGTTCTGCCGGTCCACAAAGGTGATGGGCGTCTCCAGCACTCGAGCGCCCCGGCTCTTGGCCAGTATCTCCAGCAGAAGCTTGAACCCCTTGGGGTTCAGGTTGGGCAGCAGGGGCTCCATCCATCGCCGGCGGAATGCCCCGAAGCCGGATGTCAGGTCTCTGACCGACAGGCCCACTATCATGCGCCCCATCCCGGACGCTCCGCGGCTGACTACCTGTCTCCACAGCGGCCAGTTCTGCACTCCACCGCCGTCGACGTATCGCGAGCCGACCACGATGTCCGCATCGGAGAGGGCGTGCAGCATCTTGGGCAGCTCCTCCGGACGATGGGACAGGTCAGCGTCCATCATTATCCAGTAGTCGCCGTCCGCCAGAGCGAACCCGTCTGCGACGGCCGTGCCCAGCCCCAGCTTGCCGGGTCGTTGCAGCAGCCTTATCCTCGCGTCCTCGGACGCTATCTCACGGACAGCGTCGGAGGTGCCGTCCGGGCTGTTGTCGTCGACAATGATGACCTCGTAGTCCCACGCGGAGGCCAGGGCAGTGCGTATGCCGTCGCAGAGAGGCCGGACATTCTCACGCTCGTTATAAGTGGGAACGACTATAGAGACCTTCTCGCTGCCCTCAGTCATACGCGCCTACCTCATTCACGGGACACCTGGAAAAGCGATAGCGGTTTCTGGCGACCCAGCCGTAGGCCGCTTCGCCCGCCAGATCCATCCCCGGCAGCCACATCAGTGTGGCGAGGGGAAGGAGGAGCGGCAGCCTTAGCGCCAACAGCCTCATGGCATGGAACCCCTTGTGGAGACGACCGCGGCCAGTGTCCATCCACGCGTATCGGTCCAAGTCTTCCCACGATAAGCCCTGGGGCGGCTGATTCAATGACTGGTATGGAGTCCACTCTATGCGATGAAGGAAGTCCATCCTGGACAGCCAGCACCTCGCGCCGGCGCAAAAGCCGCATCTCCCATCGTAGTACAGGGTCCACTTGGCGCTGCGACCGAAATTGCTCAACATTGGCCCTCCAGTGACCTCCGCCATATTATACTCCCTGGACAAGTTACATAGAACACTGGATAGTGCGGAAGTTGCCAGGATTCGCAGTCAATACCCCACCCCTGGATGCCCGTCCCCGTATCGAGTACGGGGCAGGCTGCACGGGCATGACAGAGTGGCAAGCCTACAACCCACTACCTTCCCTTGTCCAGTCTCCGCCACCTACTGACCGGGCGGTAGACAAGCCACGCCCTGCCCACTATGGCGCTCCTGGGCACGGGGCCGAAGGAGCGACTGTCGGTGCTGAACTCCCAAGCGTCGCCCAGCAGGAAGTACTCATCGTGCCCGAGGTCCCACTCTCCGTTCTCGCGGGGGTCGACATCCTCAAGCGAGGCCATACCATCTACAGGAACGCCGTTAACCGTGAGCGCGCCGTTGCTGAGCAGAACCGTGTCTCCGGGCGCTCCTACCACGCGCTTGATTATCGCCCGCCCGTCGGCCAGGACTCCGCGAGCCAGCGCCACGTCTCCCCTCTTGGGGGCTTCTCGCCGGTACGGAAGGCGGTCGAAGAGAACGTACTCACCGGGCGCCAGGGTCGGATACATGCTCCATCCATCGACCACCACCCTGATGGCGGTGACGAAGGCCAAGGCCCGATAGCCCAGTCCCGTGATGACCAGCAACGCGTCCTCTCGTCGTTATCGCAATTAGCCCGAAGGTCTGATAAACTATACCCTATTCAAGACCAACTGTCTTCTAAGGAGGTAGGAATGTCTCTACTCAAGCAGACCTTTAGCTTGTTGAACAGGGTTCTCCCGACCGAGCGGGGCTACGCTCACTGCGATATTCCCTGCGGGATCTACGACCCCATCGCCGCCAAGATTGCGGCCCAGACCGTGCAGAAAATGGTTTTGCGAATGCAGGCGCTGCAGGAGGGCGACGACCACGTGGCCTACGCCAACACCATGGCCCGCTACATAGTGGTCAAGGATGAGCACGCCGAGCTCTGCAAGCGCGAGCTGCGGATTCTCTGGGCCGACTATGGCTGGCCCAATGCGCCGGAAGGTTTCGACCTGCACGGCTCCTTCAACGCCGCGTTGAAGCTGGCCGGCCGCTGCCGCCAGCAAGTGGACATGGCCGCCTGCGAAGAGCTGGTAGCCGCGGTGGACAACATCGCCACCGCTTTCTGGGCCACCAAGGGCGTCGAGTACAGCGACCCCAATGCCGCCGCCCGCTACGGGACCTAGACCACAACCTTTCCAAAGAGCCTTAAGAGCAGCGCAGTGCGGAATCCATCGCTCTTCCGAGTGGTGGATTCCGCTTTGTATGGAGGGCGCCAGACCTGCGGGCGCAAGCGTTGAAGCGCAGACACACTTTTGCTATACTGACGCAGGCATCGATGGGGGAAGACCCAACTCGCCGTCTCGAAACGGCGCCCTCCTACGTATTGCCCCAGCCCAGAACTAGAGAGGTGCAAAGAAAATGGCCGTGCGAATTCTAATCTTGTATGACAACTCCGGAGCGCAGGTGCAAGCTCTGGCCGAGGCCGTGAGCGAGGGCGTCGGCAGGATACAGGGCGCCCAGGCTGCGACTATGGACATAGACCAGGCCGGCCCGGAGGACATGCTGGACTGCGACGGCATCGTCCTGGGTTCACCCAACTGGAACGGCATTACGGGACGCCTGAAGACCTGGTTGGACCAGATGTCGGACCTGGGACAGGAGGGCCTGCTGGAGGGTAAGATGGGAGCCGCGTTCACCGCCGGCAGAGGTCGCTCAGCGGGTACGGAGTTCACCCTGCTCGCGCTGCTTCACTGGATGCTCTCCTGGGGATTCGTCGTGGTCGGCCTTCCGTGGACGGACCGCATGATTACCTCAGGTTCCTTCTACGGAGCCACTGTCCATGGCAGCGTCACCAACGACGACCTTGAGCAGGCCAGGTCGCTGGGCAGCCGCACGGCGCAGCTGGCCAACTACCTCAAGGAGGGGGGAATGCAGCCCAACTTTTAGGGCCTGCTTCCTAACAGAACTGACTCGCACCCAATCCCCGTATCAAATACGGGGCAGGCTCTGACCTTCCCCCGCGAGCGGGGGAAGGGAGCGCCAAGCAAGAATCTCCTGACAGGGAAGACGGATGCTCTCTCCCTTCAGGAGGCTTTTGAATAACCTGTCCCGCAGCCCTGTTTTCCCGTCGTTCCTGCGCAAGGATCCCTTGGCGAAACCTACCCAACTGTAGTCCACCCCTGCGAAGCTTGTCCTCGTGGAAACGGGGAGCAGGGGTCTACCAAGCTAAATCACAGGTGATGTGGATTCCTGCTTCCGGAGACCTTTGCATAACCTATGACAAAGCTCCCTGCCACCGTCATTCCCGCCTCCGAGCGGGAATCCAGGCGGGGTGGGGCGTGGACTCCCGTCTGCACGGGAGTGACAATGGGGGTGATCGCGCCGAAGCGAGGTTATTCAAAGCTCTCCTTCCGCAGGAATGGATGGTAAGCGCGCCTCTTCCAGGATAAAGCGAGGAGTCTCGCAAAGGTTTTCTTCATGGGGAGAGTCAGAGAGGGGGTTCTAACCGCCATTTCGAGCGTGGCGAAGATGTATTCGCCGCATAGCGCTTCACCGTATGTCCGTCAGCCCCAAAATGCGTGGAAGTGGTTCAGCGGGCCGTGGCCGCTCCCGATGGGGAACGCCCTGCGAATGGCCTCGGTGACGTACGCCTTGGCCTGCCCCACCGCCTCCTCAACCCCCATGCCTTTGGCCAGCCCAGCGGCGATGGCAGAGGCGAAGGTGCATCCCGTGCCGTGGGTACTCGTAGTGTCCACGCGGGGCGACGAGAACTCCCTGAACTCGTTGCCATCGTAGAAGACGTCCACGGCGTCGCCCTGCAGGTGCCCCCCCTTTACGACGACGCTCCTGCTCCCCATCCCAACGATGTCTCTGGCCGCCCGACGCGCCTGCTCCAGGGTCGCGACACGATAGCCCACCAGCGCCGACGCCTCCGGGAGGTTGGGCGTCACCACAAGGGCCAGCGGGACTAGCAGGATACGCAGAGCGTCCACCGCCTCCTCCTGCAGAAGTGGGTCTCCGCCCTTGGCGACCATCACAGGATCAACCACAAGGTTCGGAAGGCCGTGCTCCGTAACCTTGCCGGCCACCACGCGTATGATGCCGGAGTTGGCGAGCATCCCCGTCTTCACGGCGTCCGCGCCGATGTCGGAGACGACGGCGTCGATCTGTAATGCCACCATGTCAGGCGGAAGCTCCTGCACGCCCGTGACCCCAAGGGTGTTCTGCGCCGTGACGGCGGTCAGCGCCGACGTGCCGTACACGCCCAGCGCGGCGAAGGTCTTCAGGTCCGCCTGGATACCGGCGCCGCCGCCGGAGTCGGAGCCTGCTATGGTCAAAGCTCTCTTCATTGCACTGCTCCTCTTGGTCGTGCGCGCTTGACGCTCGCGGCAGCTACTCTTTGAATTCCTCCTCAGAGGCATTCTCCAGGCTGTCCTTGGCCGTTTTGTAACAGGCCATCGCCGTCGAAAGGTCTATGCCCACGCTTTCCGGGTCTATCTTCGTTGAGCGCTCCATAATGACTTCATACGATGGAAACGAGTTGTGAGACGCGTAAAAGCTCCTGATCCAGGTAACTACAGCCAGTTCCAACTGGTCGGCATTGCCGTCCCTAACCGTTCTATAACAGGCCATCGCGGTCGAGAGGTCTATGCCCACACCATCCGGGTCTATCCTCCTTGAGTGCTCCATAATGACTTCATACGTTGGAAAAGAGAAGTCAGCCGCGCGGTAGCTTCTGATCCAAGCTATTACAGCCAGTTCCAATTGGCTGGCGCCTTCTTCCTGAATTCTAGTATCGTGCAGAGGCCGGTGCCAGCCTATCTGCAACCTGCTCGAAATGCGAGTCTGGATCAGTATTACCAGTGATACCACTATAACGATGGCTATTGCTATGGGTATCCATATCCACTCTATCAAATGAACCCTCCCTACCCAGGCCTTGAGGGGTTGGCCTATGGGTGTATTACGGCTGGAAATCCGCTGTGAACGCCTCCCGCGCGTCGACGTTCTCTCCCAGCAGACCCGTGTCTTTCATCCACTGGGCCAGGCTTTCCCAACGCTCCTGCGTCTGGAAGCCGAATCCCGTCATACCCACCTCCCACAGCGGCGCCAGCAGGCCTATTCCCTCGGTCTCCAGGGCCTTGTCCGTCTCTGGGTTGGCCTCCACCAGGATGTCCACCGCGGCCTGGGGGTCGGCAATGGCATAGGCGAAACCCCTGGCCGTCGCTCGGACGAAGCGGCGAACGGTGTCCGGGCTGTCGCTGATCATGTCCTCGCTGGCAACCAGCACCAGCTCGTAGAAGTCAGGGACGCCCCACTCCTCCATGCGCATGATCGTTATGGGATAGCCCTGCATCTCCATCAGGATGGACTCGTGGGTCCAGTAGGCGCCCACTATGGCGTCCACCTTCCCGCCTATGAGAGCCGGCGCCAGGTCGAAGCCGACGTTCACCACAGTCACGTCGTCGATTGAAAGCCCCTCGTGCTCCAGCATGGCCTGGAACAGGGCCTCCTCGAAAGGGATGCCGGTGACGCCGACCGTCCTGCCCTTAAGCTGGCTCGGCCGGGTTATGCCGGACTCCTCCAGGACCATGATAGAGTTCAAGGGGTGTTGCACCATCGCGGCGACGGACTTCACCGGCACGCCTTCACCCCTGGCCAGAAGCACCTCAGCCTGATAGCTGACGCCGAAGTCGTCCCGGCCCGCCCCGACGGTCTTGAGCACGTCCTCGGGATTGGCGGGGACGTAGATGTTCACGTCCAGGCCCTCGTCCCGATAGTAGCCGCGCTCCAGGGCGGCGTAGAAGCCGGCGTGATTGGAGTTGGGAAACCAGTCCAGGGCAAGGCTCACCTCCTCCGGCGCGGGCGTCGGAACGGAAGTGGAAGTCGGGACCTGGGTAGGCTCTTCGTTGCCGCAGGCCGCCAGGATCCCGGCCAGGACAAGCATAGCAATTGCAAATAACGTCACTCGGCCACGGTGTACCATCATATTCGCTCCTCCGAAATCAGTGTGTTGATAGCTCTATGCGTGTTCACAGCTTCTCCAGGGCTCTGCTTCGCCTCTCCCACTGGTTCCAGGGCAGAGCCAGCCGCTCCACCAGCACCACCAGCGCGAAGAGGGCAACGCCCATGACTGACAAAATGAAGATGGAGGCAAAGACGCGCTCGGTGAGGAACTGGGGAGCTGAGCGTGTCATCAGGTAGCCCAAGCCGGCGCTGGACCCCACCCACTCCCCTATCACAGCCCCAATAACGCTCAACGCTATCGCCACCCGCACGCCGGAAAACAGGAAGGGCAGCGACGACGGCGCCTGCACCTTGGTGAATATCTGTCGCCGGCCTGCCCCCAGTGAGCGCATCATGTTGAGCATGTCCGGGTCCACGGACTTCAGGCCGTCCACCATGTTCACCACTATGGGAAAGAAGGATATCAGCACGACTACGATTATCTTCGGCCAGATGCCGTAGCCTATCCAGACCAATAGCAGCGGCGCTATGGCGATGATGGGTATAGTCTGAGATGCTATCACGAAGGGATACGCGGCCCGCTCCACGATGCGGGAGTAGGCGATGGCCATTGCCGCGGCTATCCCCACCACCAGGGCCAACGCAAAGCCGATGAGCACCTCTTCCAGGGTCGTCAATGTGTGCCTCAACAGAAGCTCCCGGCTCTCCACAAGCTCCGCTCCAATGGCTGTCGGCGACGGCAACAGCCAGCGCTCAATCTGCAACAGCCAGACAGCTCCCTCCCAAATCGCGAGGGCGAGGAGCATGATCGCGCCCGGCGCGGCCCAGCGGCCAGCGAAGGCGGCAACTCGCTGGGACGGGCCAGGCGCCCCCTCTCTGACTCTCCCCCTGAAGGGGGCGAGAATACCCCTTCCCCCGCTTGTGGGGGAAGGTTGGGATGGGGGCATCTGGGAGTCACCCAAGAGTACCCTCCGTCCTGAGAGATCCGAGCAGCTCCGCCTTCATCCTGACAAAGACGTCTTCGGTTATCATCTCGTAGCTCCGGGGTCGGGGCAGGTCCACCGGCATGGACGTCTTCAGGCTCGCCGGGCGAGGCGTGAGGACGTACACCCTGTCCGAGAGAAGAATCGCCTCTTCCACGTCGTGAGTCACCAGCACTACGGTCTTACCCCAGGACTCCCATTGACGGAGGAGCCATTCCTGCATGTTGGCCCTGGTCAGAGCGTCAAGCGCGCCAAAGGGCTCGTCCAGCAAGATAACGTCCTGGTTGGCCAGCGCCGTCCTGAGGAATGCGACCCTCTGCCGCATACCGCCCGACAAGAGATGCGGATAGCTACCTTCGAAGCCCTTCAGCCCGAACTGCTCGGCCATATCCAGGGCGCGCCGCCGGGCCTCGGCGCGGCTCACGCCCTGCAGCTCCAGTCCCAGGATGGCGTTGTCCAGCACGGTTCGCCAGGGGAGAAGCAGGTCCTTCTGGTGCATGTAGCCAACCGCGCCGGGCCGGCGAATCGCAGGCCGGCCGTCGAAGTGGATGCTGCCGCCTGTTGGCTCCTCCAGACCGGCGATGATGTTCAACAGGGTGCTCTTGCCGCAGCCGCTGGGGCCGATCAGGCTGACGAACTCCCCCGCGTCCACACTCAGACTCACGTCCTCCAGCACTGGAAGCGGCCTCCCATCGACGCGAAAGGCCTTCGAGATGCCCTCCAACTCTATCCTGGGAGGCTCGTTGGCTTCGCCGCGGGTTGGGCCGGATGCAAAGGCCATCTCTGTAATCATCGGCTCCAAAATAAAAGACCGCCGGGTGTGTACCGACGGCCATATAAGTGCTTGTATCGAATGGCGCTCTCCCTCCGCTGGCATTACCCAGGTCAGGTTCTAAGGGTCGCCCCGATACGTCGGAGCCTCTCAGCCTGGTACACCAAGCTCCCCTTCAGCCCTACTGTTCAGTTTTGTCCCAAGTGTAGCGCGGTTCTCACGGCCAGTCAATGCGATGACCTGGATGAAGGCGATGAGGCTCAGCCAAAAGTCACCCTCGGCGGAGGCGTCGTGCTATACTGAAGATATGGGCACACTCGGGTGGCGCGAAAATTGGCGCGAAGGACGCAGCCTTTATGAATAGGCCCCTTCATGGAGGAAGGAATATGAACCAGGGAATGAGCGACTACCCCGTAAGGTTCGATGTCGACTACCCGGAATTGCCGTCCAGGGGGCTGGCTCTGCTGGGGGCCCTTCTGTTTATCAAGGGGTTATTGCTGATACCCCACGTGATCATCCTGTTCGCCCTGGGCATAGCCGCATCTCTGGTTGTCTACATTGGATTTTGGGCTGTGCTCATAACCGGCAGGTATCCCGAGGGCCTCTTTGACTTTGTTGTCGGCGTCCAGCGATGGCAAACCAGGACGGACTCGTGGATGTACGGCTTTGCAGATCGCTATCCACCCTTCAGCAAGGGCGTGGAGTACTATCCCGCGAGGTTTGAGGTCGACTACCCGGAATCGTCGTCGAGGGTGCTGGCTCTGTTGGGATCCCTCCTGATAATCAAGGTGGTACTGCTGATACCCCACTTGGTCATCCTAAGCCTCCTGAGTATACTGATGACTGTGGCAACCTACATCGGGTACTGGGCTGTGCTCATAACCGGCAGGTATCCCGTGGGGCTTTACACCTTCGTGTCCGGTATACAGAGATGGAACTACAGGGTCGGGGCATGGCTGGCCGGCTTGACGGATCGCTACCCGCCCTTCAGTCTGAGCTAGCAGCCATAGCGCCATCCCACCCGTCGGCTCCTCCGCTCGAATGGTTCCCTTCGGCAGGCTCAGGGTAAACTCTAGGCTCACCACTAGCGGGAACGGGGAGTCCCACTTATGGCCACGTGTCCCTGGGGTTAACCGCTCATCCTGAGCCTGTCGAAGGACATGAGCGGAAGGTACGGTATGGGGCATTCCGCCCTAGACTTGGAACGCCGAGGGACAGCCCCCGCTGAGCACGCACCGGTCGCAGAGGGGGCGGCGCGCCTTGCACACCTGTCGACCGTGGGTGATGAGGTAGACGTGCAGGGCAAACACCTGCTCAGGCGCAACCGACGCCTCCAGAATGTCGTGGGCCTGCTCCGCCGTGACCTTTTCGCCGATGAGGCCCAGGCGCTTGCTCACCCTGTAGATGTGGGTGTCGACGGGCATTGCGGGCATACCAAGAGCAAAGCACAGGACTATGGCCGCCGTCTTCGGCCCAACCCCGGGCAGCTCCCGCAGCCACTCCTTGGCCTCTTCCAAGGGCATCTCCCTCAGGAATGAGAGGTCCAGCCCGCCGCACTTCTCCCGGATATCCTGCAGCACCGCCTTTATGCGCGGCGCCTTGACGCGGGACAGCCCGCCTATCCTGATGGCCTGGGCTATGTCCTCCGTGTCTCCCTCGATCACCCGCTCCCACGACCCAAAGGCCTCTACCAGCTTATCGTAGGCCTTGAAGGCATTGAGGTCGGAGGTGTGCTGGGAGAGGATGGTGAATACCAGCTCCGAGATGGGATCAAACCTGGACTCCCATTGAGCAACGCCCTGCTCCTCCTCCAGCAGACGATACGCCTCCGGGGAAGTTATGGAGCGGGTCGTCTCTGCATTACCGCCAGGGAAAGCCGACACGGAAACTCCTCAAGATGTAAGGCGTGCTAGGGGAAATGGAGCGGGAGATGGGATTTGAACCCACGACAGCCACCTTGGAAGGGTGGAGCTCTTCCGCTGAGCTACTCCCGCTTGAAGCGCCGAGGGACCTCAGTCGCTCAGGGATTATTATAGCAGGGCAAAGGGGTGGAGTGTAGAGGGTGAGTTACGCCGCCTCGCCACCGCTCAAATAGTTCGACAGGCTCACCATGAGTGGTGGCGACAGTTCTCACTGTCGTTCTGAACCCTTCGGCTACGCTCAGGGTAAACTACGTGAAGAGTCCAAAGCGTCAGACCGCTCAGCGCTCAGGTCTACCCAAGTAGGGCCAACCGATTCTATGTGGAGGCTGCGAGTCTCGTTTGTCAGGATGCAAACGTAGCAGTCGCGCAATGGCTTGGGATTCTTCGTCGCTTCACTCCTCAGAATGACAGCCGCCGCGCGCCTCTGTCATTCTGAACCCTTCGGCTACGCTCAGGGTAAACTACGTGAAGAATCCAAAGCGTCAGACCGCTCAGCGTTCAGGTCTACCCAAAGAGGGCCAACCGATTCTACGTGCAGGACACGAGTCTCGTTTGTCAGAATGCAAACGTAGCAGTCGCGCAATGGCTTGGGATTCTTCGTCGCTTCACTCCTCAGAATGACAGCCGCCGCGCGTCTCTGTCATTCTGAACCCTTCGGCTACGCTCAGGTCTACGCAAAGAGGGCCAACCGATTCTATGTGCAGGACACGAGCCTCGTTTGTCAGGATGCAAACGTAGCAGTCGCGCAATGGCTTGGGATTCTTCGTCGCTTCACTCCTCAGAATGACAGCCGCCGCGCGCCTCTGTCATTCTGAACCCTTCGGCTACGCTCAGGGTAAACTACGTGAAGAATCCAAGGCGTCAGACCACTCAGCGCTCAGGTCTACGCAAAGAGGGCCAACCGGTTCTACGTGCAGGACACGAGTCTCGTTTGTCAGGATGCAAACGTAGCAGTCGCGCAATGGCTTGGGATTCTTCGTCGCTTCACTCCTCAGAATGACAGCCGCCGCGCGCCTCTGTCATTCTGAACCCTTCGGCTACGCTCAGGGTAAACTACGTGAAGAATCCAAAGCGTCAGACCGCTCAGCGTTCAGGTCTACCCAAAGAGGGCCAACCGATTCTACGTGCAGGACACGAGTCTCGTTTGTCAGAATGCAAACGTAGCAGTCGCGCAATGGCTTGGGATTCTTCGTCGCTTCACTCCTCAGAATGACAGCCGCCGCGCGCCTCTGTCATTCTGAACCCTTCGGCTACGCTCAGGGTAAACTACGTGAAGAATCCAAAGCGTCCGACCACTCAGCGTTCAAGTCTACCCAAGTAGGGCCAACCGGTTCCATGTGCAGACTGTGAGTCTCGTTTGTCAGGATGCAAACGCAGCATTCCAGGATCGCCTGGGATTCTTCGTCGCTTCACTCCTCAGAATGACAAACGCCGCGCGCCTCTGTCATTCTGAACCCTTCGGCTACGCTCAGGGTAAACTACGTGAAGAATCCAAGGCGTCAGACCACTCAGCGTTTGGTCTACCAAATAAGGTCCACCGATTCTATGTGCAGGCTGCGAGTCTCGTTTGTCAGGATGTACAGGATGCAAACGCAGCAGTCGCGCAATGGCTTGGGATTCTTCGTCGCTTCACTCCTCAGAATGACAGACGCCGCATCTCTGGATGTCCGTCCCCGCATCAAGTCATGTCCCCGACTCCGATCGGGGAGCGGGGCAGGCTGCACGGGCGTGGCGGTGAAGCGACTGACAGGCCCTCGCGGGTATAGGCAACCGAGCCTCAAAGCAGTTACAATGGTCTCCAGTCATGCTTTACATCGATCAACAGTACGCCCAACAGATGGTCTCCCACGCCCTGGAGGACGACCCCAACGAGTGCTGCGGCATTCTCGCGGGCAAGGGCGGGCAGATTCTCAAGTTCTATCGCATGACCAACGCCGAGGCCAGCCCCTATCGCTACCGGATGGACCCCAAGGAGCTCCTGGCTGTGTACCGGGAGATAGACGACAGCGGTATGGACATCATCGCCATCTACCACTCCCACACCCACTCGGAGGCGTACCCATCGGCCACCGACGTGCGCCTGGCGACCTGGCCCGAGGCCTGTTACGTGCTGGTCTCCCTGATGGACAGGGAGAACCCGCCCATTCGCGCATTCCACATTGAGGACGGTGCCGTGACCGAGGAGGAGGTAGCCTTGGAGACGCCCCGTTAGCCCACACTTGGACCCAAGGAGATAGTACCTTGAGCTTTCCCAACGCCCACATCTTCCCAACAACCGTAGACGTGAATTCCCTAAGCCACCTTGTGCTTGGAGGCTGCGACGTCGTCCGGCTGGCCGAGGAGTTCGGCACGCCCCTCTACGTCTTCGACGAGACCACACTGCGGGACACCTGCCGCGCCTTCGTGACAGAGTTCCAGGCGCGCCACGCCCGCAGCACGGTGATCTACGCCTGCAAAGCCTTCGTCAACGTTCCGCTGGCCCAGCTGCTTGAGGAGGAGGGACTGGGGCTTGACGTCGTATCGGGAGGCGAGCTTGCGGTGGCGCGTCGTGTCGAGTTCCCTCCGGGCAATGTCTACTTTCACGGCAACAACAAGAGCCGGGAAGAGCTGGAGATGGCCCTGGACTACGGCATCGGTCGCATCGTTGTGGACAACTTCCACGAGCTGTCCCTGCTGAGCGAAATCGCGTCCTCCAGGGGCGTGGTGCAGGACATCCTGATGAGGGTGTCGCCGGGGGTAGACCCCCATACCCACGTCTACACCACAACCGGTGTGCTGGACAGCAAGTTCGGGTTCCCCATCCAGACGGGTCAGGCCAGGGAGGCCGTCGAGATGGCGATGGCGCAGGACAGCCTGCGACTCCTGGGTCTGCACTTTCACCTGGGGTCACCCATATTCGAGCTTGAGCCTTACACAAAGGCTATGGAGGTCACCCTGGAGTTCGCCAATGAGGTCGGTCTTACGCTGAAGGAGATAAGCCCCGGTGGAGGCTTCGCTATCGCCTACACCAGGGACCAGGAGCCTCCGGCCATAGGCGAATACGCTGACGCCATCACCTCCACTCTGAAGGGCGCTGGCGACGTACACCTGGTTATCGAGCCGGGCAGGTCGGTAGTGGGCAGAGCGGGTGTGGCCCTCTACAGCGTCGGGGCCTCCAAGGACGTGCCGGGCATCAGGAAGTACGTATCCGTGGACGGCGGCATGGGCGACAACATACGCCCCGCCCTCTACGAAGCCCAGTACGAGGCGGTCCTAGCCAGCAGGATGGACGCCGAGGGAGGGGACGTCGTGTCGATTGCCGGGAAGTTCTGCGAGTCGGGAGACGTGCTGTTACGGGACGTGGAGTTCGCCCCCCTGGAGGCGGGCGACATCCTGGCGGTGCCTGCGTCGGGCGCATATGCCCCGGCCATGGCAAGCAACTACAACTTGGCCCCCAGACCGACCATCGTCATGGTGAAGGACGGGCAGGCGCGTCTCATAAGGCGTCGGGAGACCTACGACGACCTGATGCGGAACGACGTAGCCTGACCATGTGGCAGGTGGTGGGACACGAGGCGGCCATTGCCCTGCTGTCCAGAAGCCTGGAGCGGGATATGCTCTCCCACGCCTACATATTCGTGGGGCCGTCCCAAGTTGGTAAGACAACCCTGGCCCTGAACCTGGCCCAGGGGGTCAACTGCCTGGACGAACCGGCCTCCAGGCCATGCGGCGCCTGCAACCAGTGCGTCCGCATAGCCCAGGGATTCCACTCGGACGTGCAGGTCATAGATCGTGAGCCGAACGCGTCCGGGACTCGCACGAGAAGGGACATCGGTATAGACCAGGTGAGGGACGCGCAGCGCGCGGCCACCCTGAAGCCCTACGAGGGAAAGAGCCGCGTGTTCATATTCCAGGAGGCGTCCTCCCTGTCCTCGGAGGCGTCCAACGCCCTGCTCAAGCTCCTGGAGGAACCGCCGGAGTCGGTGCTGCTGATACTGCTGACAAGCAGCAGCGAGTCGATTCCCGACACCATCCTCTCCCGGTGCCAGCAGATCGACTTCCGGACTGTCCCCGTTGATACTATAGCCCGCGAGTTGGAGGAGGGCCGGGGAGTCCCCCGCGAGCAGGCGATGGACCTTGCCCGGCTATCCGGCGGGAAGATAGGATGGGCCATTGAGGCCGCCAAAGACCCCAGCCTGGTTGAGGAGTACACAGCGGAGCTCGAGGGAGTGTCGCACCTGCTGGACAACGGGCTGGAGGAGCGGTTCACCTACGCCGAGGAGGTCGCATCTTTGTACGCAAGGGACTGGGAGAAGGCGTTGGGTCGGCTGAAGGTGGGCATGAACTGGTGGCGGGACATGCTGCTCATCAAGGGCGGTCATGAAGACCTGGTGTCCAACGCGCCGGCGATGGAAGACCTGCGGCGTCACGCCGGATGGATCTCCACGCCCCAGGTTATAAGGGCTATCAACGCGACCCGTGAGACCATCGAATTTCTGGAGTCCAACGTCAACCCGCGCCTGAGCCTGGATGTGCTGATGCTCTCACTGCCCCAAAAGGCCAGCCGGGGCAACCGGGAGCGATAGATATGCCAAGGGTAATCGGAGTCAGGTTTGAGCGATCCGGCAAGGTGTTCTATTTCGATCCGGGAGACCTTGAGGTAGGCCTGATGGACCGGGTTGTGGTGGAGACGGACGACGGGCCGGAGACGGCAACGGTGGCTATTGCGCCGGATCAGATGGTCTACATCGAGGTGAAGGGGCCTCTCAAGCCAGTCCTGCGGAAGGCGGAGGAGGAATCCAAGGAAGCTGCCTCCTGATCTGCTTAGCTGCGCTGACTCTTTCCCAGAATGGCGGTGATTAGGATACGGTAGACCCCTGCCTACGCAGGGGTGGGTTGGACTTCGTTTCCTGTCAACTCGTAGACCATTCCTGCGTAGGCAGGAATCCAGGGGACGCAGGGATTGCGGCCACTGTCGCAGGCGAGGGGATCAGCTATAATAGAACGCAGGTCAGCGCACAGAACAGAGGAGTTACCGATATGGGAACGTTCAAGTATCCACTGCGGATTTCCGGCATGGACAGCCAGAACACCCTGGACATCGAGGCCACGGTGGACACCGGTGCGCTCTACACCACCCTCCCCGCCTCGCTGTTGCGGCAGTTGGGGATTGAGCCGATGGGCAGACGCAGGTTTCTGGTGGGTGACGGTCGGCGCATTCAGATGGACATTGGCGAGGCCCGGATAACGATAAACGGCGAAAACGTATCGACCATAGTAGCCTTTGGGGAGGAGGACGCCCCTCCCGTTCTGGGGGCATACACGCTGGAGGGATTTGCTCTGGCGGTGGACCCCGTCGAACAGCGGCTGATTCCATTGGACCCCATCTTGTTGTAGGTGGGAACTGTCATTGCCAACACAACCCAGGAATAGCTACGGCAGTATCGCGGCCGTGGCGCCTTGTATGGCGTCCACCAGAGGGCCGGGATAGACGCCCAGGACGATAATCCCAAGCACCAGCAACCCCAGGACTCCTCCGCTCAACCGAGACACCTTCACCGGCGCGTTATCCCCGGCGGGCACCATGTACATCTGCTTTATCACCATCAGGTAGTAGTAGAGGGAAATGAGGCTGTTGACGATGGCCAGCCCCACCAGCCACAGCAGACCACCCTCGGCGGCGGCGGTGAACAGGTAGAATTTGGTTGTAAAACCGGCGAAGAACGGCAGTCCCGCCAGCGAGAACAGGGCCACGGCGAGGGCCATCGCCAGATAGGGCGCCCTGTCCGCCAAGCCCGCGAATCCGGCGATGTCCTCCCGGTTGGTCGCATTGTAGAAGATGATGACGCAGAGAAACGCGGCAAGATTGGTCACGCCATACCCGGCCAGGTGAAAGATAACCCCGTCGGACGCCAAGGGCGAGAGGGCCGCCACGCCCAGGAGCAGGTATCCCACGTGACCCACGCTGGAGTAGGCCAGCATTCTCTTGATGTTGTCCTGGGCCAGGGCCACCAGGTTGCCCACAGTCATGGTCAGGGCGGCCAGCACCACCAGGATAATCTGCCAGTCGTCGATGGCCGGAAGGAAGGCCTGGGAAAACAGCCGCAGTATCAGGGCGAAGGCGGCGGCCTTTGACCCCACGGCCAAGTATGCAGTTATCGGCGTAGGCGCGCCTTCGTAGACGTCGGGGGCCCACATGTGGAAGGGCACGGCGGCCACCTTGAATCCCAGTCCGGCGACTATGAGCGCCAACCCCACCAGCAACGCCGGGTTGAGAGGGCCTGACTGGCCCAGCAGCTCCCTCTCTATCCCCGAGAACGTGGTGGTGCCCAGCATCCCGTACACCTGGCTGATGCCGTAGAGCAGCAGCGCAGAGGCGAAAGCGCCCAGCAGTATGTACTTGATGCCGGCCTCGTTGGACTTTGGGTTGTTCTTTCCGTGGGAGACCAGCACGTACAGGCTGAAGCTGAGCAACTCAAGGGAGATGTAGGCGGTGAGCAACTCCCCCGCGGCAGTCATCAGCATCATCCCCAGGATGGAGAAGAGCAGAATGCCGTAGTACTCGCCGGGATGGCTCAGGTGCTTCTTCACGTAGTCGACTGACACGAGCACCACCAGCGCGCCCAGAACCAGGAAGAAGCCCTTGAAGAAGAGGGAGAAGTTGTCGACGAGGAACAGGCCGTCGTACAGGTCGGTGTCCCTGCCCCACATGTAGATCAGCGACACCACCAAAACGCCCACAAGACCCACCAGGGTTATCCACGGCAGGTAGATCTTCCTCTCCCTGGGCAGGAACAGGTCTATGCCCAGGACGCCAAAGGCTAAGCCCGCGAGGAGGAACTCTGGCAGGAAGAGCATGAAGTTCATTACAGCCCAACCACCCTTTCCAGCAGAGGAGCCACGCCGCTGTTAATCAGGTCCATCCACGGCCGGGGATACAGACCCACCCCGACCAGGAAAGCCACCAGGATGGCCATCGAGAACCCTTCGAGGCGCGTTGCGTCCGTAAGTCGCACCCACTGGGGGCTGATGGGACCAAAGAACACCTTGCCCAGCAGCCGCAGGATGTAGACCGCAGTGATGGCCGCGCCCACGATGCCAAGCATCCCGATAATCGGGTAGTCTCTGAACGCCCCAATGAACACCATCAGCTCAGCCACAAACCCGCTCAGCCCGGGCAGCCCGAGAGATGTGAGGCCGGCAACTGCAAAGAAGGCCGAGGTCAGGGGCATGCGCCTGGTCAAGCCCTCAAGGACGCCGATGTCCCGGACGTGCGCGCGGTCGTAGATGGCGCCCACAAGAGCGAAGAAGAGGGCCGTCATAATGCCGTGGGAGAACATCTGGAGCACAGCGCCGCTCAATCCAAAGGAGTTGAGCGTGGCGAATCCCACCAGTACGTACCCCATGTGGCTGACGCTGGAGTAGCCCACAACGTACTTTAGGTCGCGCTGTCCCATAGCAGCCACCGCTCCGTATACCACGTTGATGATGCCCAGGACGATGAGCGCCAGCGCCCAATCCTGCGCGCCCTCCGGCAGCAGGTCAATGCCCAACCGGATGATGCCGTATGCGCCCAGCTTCATCAGCACGCCGGCGTGAAGCATACTCACCGCCGTCGGCGCTGCCACGTGGCCGTCCGGCGACCACGTGTGGAAGGGCCAGAGGCCCGCCAGCACGCCGAAGCCCACCATGAACAGTGGGAAGAACACCCGCTGGAACGTCGGTGAGAAGGTGGCCTCCTCCAGCCTCAGGAAGGAGAACGTCCCCATTCCGCCTTCCACGTACACGGCGAGGATCGCCACCCACACCAGGATGCTCCCCGCGACCAGGTAAAGCATGAGCTTCATCGCCCCGTACTCCTTGGGTCGCAGGAAGGTGCCGAAGTCGCTGCTGCTCCCCCATACGCCGATGAGCAGGTACATGGGCAGCACGGCCAGCTCGTAGAAGAAGAACAGGAAGAATAGGTCCAGCGAGACGAACACCCCGTAGACGCCGGCCACCAGCAGGAAGAACAGCACGAAGAAGTCCTTCACACGGCGCGGCATGTCAGAAGAGATGTTCCAGGAGATGAGGACGCCCGTAAAGGTCACTATGCCGGTCAGGAAAACCATCGGGACGGAGATGCCGTCCACGCCCAGCGCAAGTGCAATGCCCAGGGAGTCAAGCCACTGGAACTCCCGCATAAACTGGTACCCGGCCGCTTCCTTGTCGTATCCCAGGAATACGTAGGCGGACAGGGCCAGGAGAACCAGGGACACCGCCACCGACAAGAACCGGATGGCCTGACGGCTCTCCGGCGGAAAGAGGGCAATTGCGAGCCCCCACGCGAAGGGGATCGCCACCAGCGCAAACAGGACGTATGAATCAAGCGAGTCCAAGGTCATCTCCACCTAGATTTGTCAGACATAGGGCAACGCCAGCCACCATATCAAGGCTATCACCACCACGCCAACGCCCATTCCCAGGGCGTAGTTGTACACCTTGCCCGTCTCTATGTACCGCAGCCGCAATCCCGACAGGAGCACCGAGCGTCCCGTGCCGTTCACCCCCGTATCGTTCACCACAATGCGGTCGAAGAGGGCCATGAAGTTGGCGAAGACCAGAACGACGCGGTCGATGCCCCACTGGTACAGCTCGTCGATGTAGAACTTGTTGACCGTCAGCGTGTGCAGGCCCGACATCTGCTGTCGTATCCGGTCCGGGGACAGCGACCCCTTCACGTAGAGCGCCCAGCCCAGGGCGAAGCCGCCCACGGCCAGCGCAACGGACAGCGCCATGACCATGACGTTCACCTTGTAGGCGTGAGGCTCATCGTGGAAGAGCCACGCGCCAAACCCCTGGTAGCCCGACGTCCAGGCAGGCGCCAATAGGCCGGCGGTCAGAGCAAGGACAGCCAGCACTGCCAGGGGGAGCACCATAAGCAGAGGCGACTCGTGGGCGCGCGCGTTCTCGCGCTTCAGCTGCCCGAAGAACACCAGGAAGAAGACACGCGCCATGTACAACGCGCTCATAAGCGCGGCGACCAGGACCAGCACAAAGAATATCGGATGCCTGCCGTCCAGCACTGCCACCAGAATCTCGTCCTTGCTGAAGAACCCGCCCAGGGGCGGTATGCCCGCCAGGGCCAGCGCGCCGATGCCGAAGGTGATGAAGGTCAGGGGCATTCGCTTTCGCAGGCCGCCCATGTCCCGGATGTCCGTCTTGTCGGTGCCGTGGGTGACGCTGCCGGCGCCCAGGAAGAGCAGCGCCTTCGCGAAGGCGTGGGCCACGAGGTGGAAGATAGCGGCGGTGTATCCGCCCGCTCCCAGGGCCAACATCATAAATCCCAGGTGGCTTATGGTGGAGTAGGCCAGCACCCGCTTGAGGTCGGTCATCACAAGGGCCATTGCCGCCGCGACGAGGGCTGTAGTGAGGCCAATGACGGCAACCACCAGCATCGCGTCGGGCGAGAGGACGAAGAGGGGGAATATGCGGGCCACCAGGAAGACGCCTGCAACCACCATCGTCGCTGCGTGGATGAGAGCGCTGACCGGCGTGGGGCCCTCCATGGCGTCGGGCAGCCAAACGTGCAGCGGGAACTGGGCAGACTTGCCCATTGCGCCCAGGAAGATGAGCAGCAGCGCCGCCGTCAGCGTCCCGGAGCTTATTGCGCCCTGCTCGGCAACGTGGATTATGGTGGCAATGTCGAAAGTGCCCGTCTCGTTGAACAGCAGCAGGATGCCTATGAGAAGACCCACGTCGCCAATCCGCGTGGTGATAAAGGCCTTTTTGGCCGCCTCGGCCGCAGAGCGGCGCTGGTACCAGAAGCCTATCAGCAGGTAGGAGCAGAGGCCCACCAGCTCCCATGCGATGTACAGGAGAAGGAAGTTGTCCGCGAGAATCAGGGTCAGCATGGCGGCGGCGAACAGTGAGTGCACGGCAAAGTACCATCCGAAGGCCGGCTCGTCCTTCATGTAGCTGAGAGAGTACACCTGGACTGCCAGCGCGACCAGGGTCACAAGCCCCAGCATAACAATGGAAAGCTCGTCCACTATGATTCCCCAGGATAGGGTGACGTCCCCCACGGTGAACCAGTCGACCTGGTATATGCCCCCTCCGGTGGAGAGGAATTCGGTGAGGACGTACCAGAAGATGACGAATCCCCCCAGGATGGCCAGGACCGACAGGTGCGCTCCCTGTCGCGGGAGGAACCGGCCAAGCACTACAATAACCGTAAATGCGGCTACGCAAAAGACGGGCGCCAGCCATGCCCACTGCACCGCCGATGTCATTGAGTCGCTAGTCTCCGGCATTGGTGTAGAGCACCTACCATTTCATAAGGTCCACTTCATCCACGTCCACCGAGGCGCGGTTGCGGAACAGACGCAGGATAATGGCCATTGCCAGTCCCACCTCCGCTGCCGCAACGGTAATGACGAATATTGCGATGACCTGTCCGGTAGCCCGGATATCCTCTATGTACGCTGCATACGCTATCAGGTTGATGTTGACGGCGTTCAGCATAAGCTCAAGGGCCAGCAGTATGAGCACCGCGCTGCGCCGCGCGAGCACACCGTAAATCCCTATGGAAAAGAGGGCAGCGCTGAGCACCTGGAAGTGGAGCAGGGTGATCGTCACTCTTCTTCACCGCCTTCCCGCGCGATGACGATGGCCCCAATCAGGGCAACCAGCAGCACCAGAGAAGCGATCTCGAAGGGAACGGCCCACTGCGCAAAGAGGCTGTCCCCAAGCTCCGCGAATGCCAGCGAACCCCGCTCGCTTGCGAAGGGGCTCCCCTCTCTCATTGCTGCGAACAGCACAGCGAACACCGCTATGGCAACAACCGCCGCCAGCGGCCACTGGGGGTTGTCCGTCATGGACCGGAATTCTTGTTGGCGCGTAAGCATAATGACGAAAAGCGCGACTATAGTGATAGCGCCTCCGTAGATGAGTATCTGCACCAGCGCCAGGAACTCAGCCAGCAGAAGCAGGTATAGACCGGCTACGCCCAACAGAGAGAGGAGCAGCAACAACGCGGCGTACACTACGTTACGCGTCATCACCACTCCCAAGGCGCCTCCCAGGCAGATCGCCGCCAGGACGTAGAACACGGCTATTGTCATATTTAGCTCTCGGTCTCCGCGGCTTCCTCCTCCTCAGCTCCCTTCTTGGGTTTCCAGCCAACCTCCTGCTGGTAGCTCTTGCCCATGTCGAGCAGTTTTTCAAGGTCCGTGCGATTGTCGTTGCGGGCGAATTTGCTCATCTCGTGCTCGTGGCTCATCTCAATGGCGTCGAAGTTGCACACGTCCACGCATATCCCGCACACGATGCACCGACCCAGGTTTATCTCGAAGCTGTCCACTATCTTCCGGCGGGAGCTCTGGCCTTCGGCGTGAAGCGGGTTGTCCTTCATCACCGCGGACATGCACTGCGTGGGGCAGTAGCGTACGCACACCATGCAGCCGGTGCAGTACGGCTCGCCCACCTGCTGATCCCAGGTAAGGACGGGGAATCCCATGTAGCGCGGCTCAATGGGCTTGTGGGCATTGGGGTACTGGTATGTCACCGGCTTGCGGAACAGGGTGGTCAGAGTCACCACAAGCCCCTTCAAATTGCCAAGCATTTGCTACCTCCCTCGGACGACTGCAAGACGGCTGCGACAAGCATAACTTTGACATCACCTGGCATCGCCCACCTCCTGCGGCGGAGTATACAGACGCACCGTGTTCTCGTGCGCAGGAAGCGTCTTCATGCGCTTGCTCAGACCCCAAGCGGTCCCGACCAGAATGCCCAGCGACATGATGGTAAGGGTCCAGGCGGGCCAGCCGTAGAACAGGTACACTCCGGTTATGATGATGTTCACGAACGAAAGCGGCACCAGCACCTTCCAGCCCAGGCTCATCAGCTGATCGATGCGCAGTCGCGGGAAGGTGCCGCGTATCCAGAATATGACCAGGATGACCAGGTAGGTCTTCACCAGGAACACTCCGACTCCGGCCACGGTGAGGTCGTCGGAGACGAACGGGATGCGCCATCCTCCCAGGAACAGGAGCACGGTCAGGGCAGCGATGGCGAAGGTGTTGATGTACTCGGCCAGGAAGAACACGGACCAGTGCGCCCCGCTGTACTCCACGAAGGGGCCGCCCACAACCTCCGACTCCGCCGGATGGATGTCGAAGGGGGTGCGCCCAAGCTCCGCCAGTCCGGCGATGAGGAATATCACCATCCCGAGGGGCTGAATCAGGATGTACGGGACGGGCGACTGGTTCTCCACAACCTCCTCAATGTTGAGGGTCTGGCCCAGCATCGCTACGCCCAGGACCGCTAGTATCAGGGGAATCTCGTAGCTTATTAGCTGCGCGGCCGCCCTGAACCCTCCCAGCACGGCGTACTTGTTTGCGGAGGCCCAGCCCGCGCACACAAGACCCACTATGGATAGCACCGAAAGAGCTACAATGTAGAAAAGGCCCATCTCCAGGTTGCGTATGACCACGTCCCTTGCAAAGGGGATGGTGACCCATATCATAAAGGTGGGCACAAACACGGCTAGAGGAGCCACCCAGTACACCGCCCGGTTCACCTCTCCCGGCAGTATATCCTCCTTGGATATGAGCTTGATGGCGTCGGCAACCGGCTGGAGCAGCCCGAAAGGACCGACACGCGTGGGGCCCATCCGCATCTGAATGCGGCCCAGGAACTTCCTCTCGAGCCACGTCAGGGAGAGGACAACGACGGACAGGGCCGTCAGCAGCACCAGGACGAGCACGACCAGTATGCCCACGTCCAGGAGGTTCACCGGTCCACCTCTCCGAGCACCACGTCCAGGGAGCCGAGTATCACCACGGAGTCGGCCACGTAGCAGTCCTTGAGCAGGTGCTTCAGGGACATCAGGTTGCAGAAAGAGGGCGGGCGCACCTTCACGCGGTAGGGCCTGTCTGCGCCCTTGCTCACCAGGTACACTCCTATCTCGCCCCGGGGGTTCTCGGCACGCACGTACACCTCACCCTCGGGAGGTCGGAGTACAATCCTGACGGGCACCGAAACCGGGCCGGCCTCAATCTGGTCCATCGCCTGCTCGATGATGCGCAGAGACTGACGCATCTCCTCCACGCGAACATAGAACCTGTCCCAGCAGTCGCCCTTCTCGCCGATGGGGATGCCGAAATCGAAGCGGTCGTACACGGAGTACGGCTCGTCCTTGCGCACGTCCATCGGCACGCCGGTGGCTCTCAGAGAAGGGCCGCTCATCCCGTTGGCTATGGCCGTCTCCGCGTCAATGACCCCAATGCCCTTGGTGCGGGCCAGGAATATCTCGCTGAAGCTCAGCAGCCTGTCCGCCTCATCGATTCCCTGCTTGATCTCCGGGATGAGCCGGGCCATGTGCTGGTGGAAGTCGTCCGGCAGGTCGTTCTTGACGCCCCCTATGCGTATGTAGTTGTGCATCATCCGAGCGCCGCTCACGGCCTCGAAGAGGGACTGGATCTTCTCCCTGTCCCGGAACGTGTACATGACCGGAGTCATGGCCCCAACGTCCAGCCCCATAGTCCCGAAGAAGAGAAGGTGGCTGGCTACGCGGTTCAGCTCGCACATGAGCACGCGGATGTACTCCGCTCGCTCGGGGATCTCCAGGCCCATGAGCTTCTCCGTCGCCATGCAGAAAACCAGCTCATTGTTGAAGTTGGATATGTAGTCCAGGCGGTCGAACAGGGTGACTATCTGGGCGTAAAGCTCCCCCTCGCACAGCTTCTCCGCGCCTCTGTGGAGGTACCCTATGTGCGGCTCAACGTCCACAATGCGCTCGCCGTCCACCCAGAGAAGCATACGGAAGACGCCGTGAGTGCTGGGGTGTTGAGGCCCCATGTTGACCATCATCTGGACCATGTCCAGTTGGTTCTCCGTGCTCACTACGTCACCAAGTCCTTAGCTACCATTCGGTGTAGTCGTTGAAATCATAGCTCTTCCGACCAGGGAATCCCTCGAACCCCTCGTACAGCAGAAGGGGCGTCATGTTGGGATGGCCTTCGAAGACCACCCCGAACAGGTCGTGCCCCTCACGCTCGAACCAGTCCGCGCCGGGCCACACCGATATGACGGATGGCATAGTGGGCTCTTCCGTGGGGACACTGGCCTTGAGCACCATCTTGTGCTTCTTGACGGTGCTGTACAGATGGTAGACCACCTGGAGATGCTCCTCGTAATCCACCACGCACAGGCACAGGAGGAAGTCGAAGGCCAGATCCGGGTTCTCTTTGAGGGTCGAGCACACGGAGGGGACGCTATCGGGCTTGACCGTGACCTCTACAAGGTCAAAGGAAGACGAAACCTCAGGCTCGAACTCCCTGAGCTTATCGGGGAGCAGCCCTTCAAGGATGCGGCCCTTCTCGTCCAGCGTGACTTGGGCCTGGGTGGCCTGCTCCCGCCTACGCCTTTCGACCACGCTCTTTGGCGTCCAGCGAGATCTTGTCTTGGAGCTTCATGATGCCCTCCATAAGGGCCTCCGGCCTGGGGGGGCATCCCGGCACGTACACGTCCACAGGGACGATGTGGTCCACTCCCATGACCACGGAATAGGACCTGTAGTACGGCCCCCCGTTGGTGGCGCAGCTGCCCATTGCTATCACCCACTTGGGTTCCGGCATTTGCTCGTAGAGAATCTTTATCGGCTCCGCCATCTTCTTGACCACCGTCCCCGCTACAATCATCACGTCCGACTGTCGTGGCGAAGGCCATGTCACTATCCCGAAGCGGTCCAGGTCGTGGTGGGCCATGTATGTGCTGATCATCTCTATGGCGCAGCAGGCCAGGCCGAAGGTCATGGGCCACAGGGACGACTTCCTGGCCAGAGCTATGAGCTCCTCAGACCTGCCCGTCAAAATTCCCGGAGCGGCCCTGTTGAGAAGGCTCCTGGGCTCCTGGTTGCCTGTTCCGGTGGTCACCTCCATTGCAGCACTCCCTTCCTCCAGCCGTAGACTATTCCGAAGAATAGAATGGCGATGAATATGAGCATCTCGTAGAACACCGCCTCTACGCTTGTAAGGAAGACGACGGCCCAGGGAAATAGGAAGACGGCCTCAACGTCGAATATGAGGAACAGGATGGCGAAGATGTAGTACCGCATGTGGAGCTGGGACCAAGCGTAAGGCTCCGGCGGGATACCGCACTCGTAGGGCATATCCTTGAGCGTGGACCGCCTCTTTGGGGACAAGACGAAGGACGCCGCAAACATGATGCCCATTGCGATGGCGCCCACAATTGCTGTGACCACTACCGCGGTGTAGTTTATTGTGAATCCTTCAGGCGCCACTTACAGCCCCCAAAGCAACAACTCTATACGGGGCCATTACCCGTAGAATCAATGACCGCACCCAGAATATACTACCCCTTCCCAGTCGTGTCAATGAAGGGTGAGAGGGCCATCCGTGGAGTTAAGCCTCCGTTCGTCCCTATATAGCATTGCACTCACTCGGCAGTATCCATACCGCGCTTACCTACATACCAACCGGAATAACGACATCCTCAGCCCCTCCTCGTTAGCTACCACAATACCGGAGTGTCTTGGTAGAAATGGTACGATTAGTCACTCGACCCAGTCTGCCCATGCTAATAGGATGATCAACATGGGCAGTGATGACAGGCAGAAATTCGGTAAGAACGTCCGTCTCCTCCGGGAAGCTCTAACGTTGACTCAGGAGGACCTTGCTGAAGCTTCCAATTTGGACAGATCGTATATTGGTGGCGTGGAACGAGGTAGACGCAACCCGGCTCTAGACGCTATCTTGCGCTTGTCACTGGCATTGAAAGTGACGCCAGCAACCCTTTTTCAAGGCATAGGAGAAGATGTTCGCCAACTAGATGCTCCCGACAGAATTAAAGCTATTGCCGCGGAAGACGGTTTGCGAATACGGTTCAAATATGATCAGTACGATGCAGAGTATTCACTCCCAGGTGCGAGGCAGAGTGAATTTGATGAGATACTAGATTTGCTCAAGACTGGCTTGGCAAACGACATCAAACGTTCAGAGGTAGTAGCAAGTGTTTTTCTCCGCGCCGTCCAAATTTGGCCTGATGCCAATACCTCCGATTTGTGGACTTTTCTAGTAAATCGCGCCTGCTGCGACCGCTCGAATCATCCAGAGTCTCATGCTCGGCTTAATCTGGAGCAGAGCTGGAAACGAACCAGCGGGTGGGCTCTGGAACGCGTCTTGGTCAAACACTATGGCACATTCCTTTTGGAGAGCGGAATATCCGTCAAGATAAGTAATAGAGCCGAAAAAACCGCGATGTTGGGTAGTATAAACGACTCGAGGATCATCCCTGATAAAGCAGATATCTTGCTAACTTATGACTATGCCAACGAGGTACAGTTGTTGGGCGTAGTCCACGTTAAGGCCAGTATTGCGGAAAGACGTACAGATGATGTCCCAATGAGCAGGGCATTGCTTGAGTCAGGCCATCTATCCGTTTTTTGGACAATGGACTCCAAGAGCTTTCCTGATGCCCAACCGGTCAACAATGGCGAGTTTGGCGATGCCAAGGCGAGCCCCGTAAGCGATAAACGGCGGGATTTTGAGGAGAGCGGCCATTTCTCCGCCTGCTTTTCATACAATCAGAATACCATGCCAACTGAAGACAACAATGCCATTGCCCGAATTTCCGTCTGCAATTTCAAAGATCCAAACGACAGCTTTTCACGATTCCTCATTGGCTCATTACACGATCGATTGTCAGGTTGATTCACCAGCTTCTTCGGGTAGTCGATGCAAATAGTTGCTTTGCATAGTAGTTGCAGACAGCCGACGTCTTGATTCCATAACTTGTTCATGATCAATCTCAAACCCGATGTAAGTACATCCGAGTTCCAGCGCAGCCAACCCGGTAGACCCGGACCCCGAGAAAGGATCCAGCACAACCACTTCCCTACCTACTCGACCGTAGGCCTCTATGCAGCGCTTGGGCAGTTGTACGGGAAAACGCGAACGGTGCTGTAGGCCGGTAATGTGCTCGTTAGCAAACTCCCAAACACTTGGTACAGGTGGGACGGAGCGAAAGAAATGGTTCTCGTATTTGGCTAGGAGGTAAATCGGTTCATGCTTGCGGTGGGGCCGCCTGGAGCGCCCTTCAGGCATTGCATTCTTTTTCGCCCAGATCACTTCACCACGGTACAGATACCCGGATTCCGTAAGGCAGATCAGCAGGCGTTCTGGCAACATCAGCAGATTGCCATATCGCAACCAACCTGTAGAATTATCAACGAACGCTTTTCGCTTGAACCTAGGCTTGGTATAGGCCGCATTGTCCGGACTGAATCCTCGGCGGTCAACACCTAACGAACTGTACTTGTAATCTTTTGGTCCCCAATTGATCGGAGTGTTATAGGCATCGGCCAAGTTTATCCATACAATACCGCTCGGCTTTAGCTTGGGTAAGAGAGCTTCAAATACGGCCTGTAAGAATGCTATGTAACCTCTGGGATCTTCTTCCGTGCCATTCCCCAAGGATTGCCTCTGACCCCAATATGGCGGGCTTGTTACAACTACGTCAATGCTGCCGTCCGGCAGGGTCGGGATTAGCGTCAAACAATCTCCTTCATATACATCAGATTGTGCTATTGGTATACCGTCTGGCAATTCGGCGGTCATGGCTACTTCCTCAAGGCGGGACTGTTACATCTCTCACATATTGCTATTCTACTAAGCTGTCACGCCCATCCAGGCCAGTTTAGTATCTAAGGTGAGGAATATCGCGTTATTGGGCAAGAACCGAGGCGGAATCACTTTAGAATCCCGATGCCAGAACGATTATACCATCATCAGTTCTAGTGAACACCTTTAGCCACCCCAATCCTTGCCTTGGTGTAGCTATGTGGCTTAAAATTCAAGTAGAGGCGTTTGCGCCGCAAGTCCCATCATAGCCGGATACTCCCGGCAAGGCAGCGACTTGCACGAGACTCCTGCGCTTGCCTGAGCAGGCTGCGCCCCGATAGTCCAACGAAGGGTTAGCACGGAAAACCCCGGGCGAGGTGACCGCCATGACCGTCAGAGTCTTGATGAAGCGCGTGGTGAGGGATGAAGACCGCTCCGCTCTGCAGGAGAGGCTGAGGGATTTGCGCAGGCTGGCCCTCAGGAGTCCGGGCTACATCTCCGGCGAGACCCTCTTCTCGGTGGACCAGCCCGGCGTCTGTCTGGTGATAAGCACCTGGATAAGCCTTGGCGCATGGAGGGCCTACGACAACAACCCGGATAGGATGTCCGTGCTGAGCGAGATTGAGGAGTTGCTACTGGAGCCGCAGGAGACCACCATCTGGATTATGGAGGGAGAGCACTAGACAGGGAGTCGTTAAGAAGGCTATCTTCTCGACCCGTAGTGTATTAGAATCCCCGTTGGGGTTTTTAGGCCTGAAGGTTAGCGCCTTTGAGCGGCGCGAGAGTAATCGAAAGAAAACAGTATTGTAAAGGAGAGGATAATGGCAGCACAGTCCAGGAACGTACCCGCTTTTGAGGGATTTCCAAAGAAGTTCAACCTTGACGACGGCACTGAGGTCGAACTGAGGCCTCTGGTAGAGAGTGACCACCAGGCGCTGCACGACTTCTTCAGTCGAATACCTGAGGAGGACCTCTACTACCTGAAGGACGAAGTTACTGATGTCGACGTGATCCGGGAGTGGACCCACAACATAAACCACGAGCGCGTTATCGCCATTGAGGCTATTGTGGACGGCGAGATCGTCTCCGATGCTACAATCCACCGGACGCGCTCCTTCTCCCGGCGACACATCGGAGAGCTGAGGATAGTCGTAGACCCGAGCTACAGGCAGAGGGGACTGGGAGCCCACGTCATCAGAGAGCTCCTGGACATAGCCAAGGAGCTGAACCTGTACAAGGTGTACATAGACCTGGTGCCGCGCCGAGAGGAAGCCGCCATCAGCTTCGCCGAGCGCATGGGATTCGAGAGGGTGGCCACCCTTCCGGCCCGCATCATGGATTACTACGGAGGCTACCAGGACGTGGTAGTGATGGAGATCTCCCTGTCGGACCGCAACACATGGTGGAGGCCCTAGCCCAAGCCGGCCTTCGTGAGCCGACACCCAACTCCAAAGGAGTAACCTGAATGGATTTCCGTCTTAGCGCCGAGGAATCAGCCTTCCGGGACGAGGTCCGCGAGTTCATCCTCGCCGAGATCCCCCCGGAGATACGCTGGCAGGACAGAGTCGTCTATAAGGACGACCTCTGGCCCGCGGTGCTGGAGGCGCGCAGGAAGGTGGCCCAGAGGGGCTGGACTACGATGCACTGGCCCTCGGAGCACGGCGGCCAGGACTGCTCACCCGTCCTTCACATGCTCTTCCGGGAGGAGATGGCCTACTGGGGCGTCCCGGAGGCCATCTCCTTTGACGACGGCCCGAACCTGATCGGCCCGGCCATTATCGAGCATGGGTCGGAGCAGCTGAAGAGCAGCCATCTGCCGTCCATTGCCAACGCAGACACTTTCTGGTGCCAGGGGTACACTGAGCCGGGTGGAGGCTCTGACCTGGCCTCCGTACGCACCACGGCCGTCCAGGACGGCGACCGCTACATCGTCAGCGGCCAGAAGGACTACGTGGGCGGCGCGGCCAGAGCGGACTGGATCCACATACTGGCCCGCACCAACCCGGACGCTCCCAGGCACCGTGACGTAAGCTGCTTTGCGATAGATATGAACTCCCCCAAGATCACCCTCCGCGCCCTGGACGAGGTGGATGGCAGGAGCGGGATGCTGAACGAGGTGTTCTTCGATGACCTTGAGGTGCCCGCGGAGTGCATGGTCGGAGAGCGCGGCATGGGATGGTATGTAGCCGTGAGCATTCTGAACCGGCAGCGCGTCGGCATAGAGATGGTCGGCCGCGCCCGCGCCCTCCTGGACGACCTTGCAGCCTATACCAGGGAGACCGCGAGCGGCGACAAGACCCTCTTCGACCTACCCCGCGTGCGAAGCAAGCTGGGTGAGATGGCGATGGGCATCGAGGCCTGCCGCGTGGCCGCGTACCGGGTGGCCTGGCTTCAGAAGGAGGGCCTGGACTCCAGCCATGAGGCATCCATGAGCAGGCTCCTGAGCAGCGAGATGTGGCGGCAGTTCACCGCCGACGCTACGCAGGTCCTGGGCCTCTACGGCTCCCTGGAGCCGGGATCCAGGGCCGCTCCACTTATGGGCAGACTGGAAGAGGCCTTCGTAAGCTCCGTGGCAGCCACCCTCCATCTGGGCACGTCGGAGATGCAACGCACCATCATTGCCCAGCGGGGCTTGGGGATGCCCCGGGAGTAGAGGGCGACAACTCGTTTTCGGGCACATAAAGTCACTTCCCCCGACGGCGGGGGAAGGTTAGAGTTTACCCCGTACTTGATACGGGGATGGGGGACACTCAGATGGACCTAGCCTTTTCAGAAGAGCAGCAGATGCTCAGCCCACTGGCCAGGGAGTTCCTGGAGGCCGAATGCCCCAAGTCCCTAGTGCGGGCAATGGAGGCCGACGAAAAGGGATACTCGCCGGAGCTTTGGCAGAAGATGGCCGAGTTGGGCTGGCTGGGACTCACTTTCCCGGAGCAGTACGGGGGCGCTGAGTTCAGCTTTCTGGACATGGCAATGCTGCTGGAGGAGATGGGGCGGGCCATTCTCCCAGGCCCCTACTTCTCCACCGTTGTGCTGTGCGGACAGGCCATTCTGGACACCGGCACGGACGAGCAGAAGGACGCATACCTGGAACGGATTGCGATGGGTGAGCTTATCATGGCTCTGGCGCTGACGGAGGCAAGTGGACAGTATGAGGCCAGCGACATCGCAGTGCGATGCGACCCGTCCGGCGACGGCTACGCCATCAACGGCGCCAAGATGTTCGTGTCCGACGGCCAGGCCGCCGACTCGTTCATCGTCGCAGCCCGCTCTGCCGACAACCCCGATCCCAGGGACGGCGTTTCGCTCCTCATAGTGGACGCCGACACTCCCGGCGTCACGGTCACCCCGCTGAGGGTGATGGGAATCGACAAGCAGGCTGAGGTGGTATTCGACAACGTTCAGGTGTCTGCAGACAACCTACTGGGCCCCCTCGACGGGGGGTGGCCCCTGGTGGAGAAGCTCATAGTGTGGGGCGCTATTGGCAAGTGCGCGGAGTCCGTGGGCGGCGCTCAAGCCGCAATGGAGCTCGCGGTGAGCTACGTCAACGGCCGTCCCGCCTTTGGTAGGTCTATCGGCAGCTTCCAGGCCATCCAGCACCACTGCGCCAATATGCTCACAGACATCGACACCTCACGATACCTCACCTACCAGGCCGCCGGGCTTGTGTCCCAGGGAGATTTCTCCGCCCCGGAGGTCTCGAAGGCCAAGGCTTGGATCAGCGACGCCTACGGCAGGGTCACATACCTGGCGCACCAGTGCCACGGGGGGATATCCTTTACCAAAGAGATGGACATCCACCTGTACCACAAGAAGGCCAAGGTTAACCAGGCTCTCTTCGGGGATGCCCGGTTCCACTGGGACAGGATAGCCGCCGCGCTGTAGGCCCGGCACACAACCGCCGCTCCCGTGCAGCCAGCCTGTGGGTCTCGTTTGTCAGGATGCAAACGCAGCAGTCGCGCAACGGCTTGGGATTCTTCGTCGCTTTACTCCTCAGAATGACAGACGCCGCGCGCCCCTGTCATTCTGAACGCAGTGAAGAATCCAAGGCCTCCGACCACTCAGCGCTCAGGTCTACACACATACGACTCCCTGATTCCACGTGCAGACTGTGGGCCTCGTTTGTCAGGATGCAAACGCAGCAGTCGCGCAACGGCTTGGGATTCTTCGTCGCTTTACTCCTCAGAATGACAGACGCCGCGCGCCCCTGTCATTCTGAACGCAGTGAAGAATCCAAGGCCTCCGACCACTCAGCGCTCAGGTCTACACACATACGACTCCCTGATTCCACGTGCAGACTGTGGGCCTCGTTTGTCAGGATGCAAACGCAGCGTTCAAGGACAGCCTGGGATTCTTCGTCGCTTTGCTCCTCAGAATGACAGACGCGCCCTCCCTGGATGCCCTTCGACACGGGCATAACAGATTACCGGCCCCTTACCCCTCCGTCTACAGCCGCCGTCCCTCCTGGGTGGTCACCACGTAGGTGGACTCCCGCCCCAGCACCTCGTCCTGGTGCATCCGGTCGTGCCTGTAGAGGGACTTCAGGAACTGGTGGACGCTCAGCTCCCCAAAGGGAGTATTGCGTCCCGCGCGCTCCATCTCCGAGTCCGCGGTCTCGGCGACGAACCGGATCGTCAGTTGGCGCTCCTGCTCCAGGCGCTCCAGCAGCTGGGCCAAGGGGATCTCATTGGCGTGATCGAATAGCGGAGCCTCTCCGGTTGCGCCCGGGTCCGGGAGCCCTGCCAGGTCTGGGGAATCCTCGTCCCGTGAGCGGCGCGCCCACTCCCACACGTAGTGGTGCTCCGCCTCCGCCAGGTGCAGCAGCTGACCCTTGGGGGATCGGTCCCCGGCCTTCTGCGGAGTCTCGGCTTGCTTCTCATCCAGGGTGGCGACGACCTCCAGCAGGGCCCGCCGGTTCTCCTCCAGCTTCTCAACGAGGTCGCGTCGGTCCTTTACGTCGAACATGGGGCCTCCCTTCAGGAACGCGGCGCAGGGCGCTCTGTGCCCGTACGCTCCATCCTGCCGTTCTTTGCGCCAGTCTACCCCACCGACTCTTGCGTGTCGAGGGGGCGCGGGAGGCCGTTGCGGTGGTACAATTCCGGGGTGTTCAGGATTCCGCGCATAGTGAAACCGACTCTACTGGCCGCGGCCGCGCTGGTCGTGGCCGCCCTGGCGTCCTCGGCCTGCGAAGGCGCTGCGGAGAGGGCGGAGTCGCACTTCAACGCGGGCGTGGAGTTGGAGAAACAGGGGCAGGTCGAGGAGGCGATAGCGCAGTACGACCAGGCGCTTGAGATCAATCCCGTCGATGCCGACTACTACTTCCGCAGGGGCGGCTCCTACGGCAGGCTGGGTGAGTACGAGCGGGCGCTCCAGGACCTGAGCGAGGCAATACGGTTCGATTCGGGGCACGTGGGCGCGTACAACACCAGGGGAATCACCTACTTCCTGCTGGGCGAATACCAGCTTGCCATTGACGACTACACCGAGGCCATCGACCGCTTGCCGCAGGTAGGCGAGTTCTACGTCAACAGGGCCAAGGCCTACACCCGCCTCGGAGACGACGCGGCTGCCCAACAGGACGTTGATCAGGCCATAGATCTGGGCTTTGACGCGGAGGCGCTGCGGGCCGACATAGAGAAGCAGAAGACGCTGCGGTAGTACCCACGGCCTCAGCCCACCCATAGATTCCCGCTCATTCCCTTCAACAGACTCGGATCTCACCCCGTACTTGATACGGGGACGAGCGGACGAAAGGTCGGGTATATCATACCGAGTGAAGCGAGCCATCTAAGGCGTATGCCATCGCCATTGAGTCGCTTGAGATTTCTCCCCAGGTCCTGAATGACCTTGCAGGCGCGAATCGCGAATCGCCCCTGCATTTCGCTCATGGTGAGCCTGTCGAACCAAATGAGCGGGAACTTTAACGGTTGCCCCGTACCCGGATACGGGGATGCGGAAGGCAAAGAGAGGGGGGCAGGCTTGTTAGCCTGCCCCCCTCTTCGTCTCTGCCGTTAGCCGGGCGGTGGGTCCACCGCCCGCGCCCTATTCGTCTCTACTGGACGGTGGCGCACACCGCATAGGCAATGATGGACCAGCTGCCAGACTGCCCGGCGCCGGTCTCCACGGCTTCCACTCTCCATCCGGCGGGCACCTCACCGGCCAGCCCGTCCGGGCGAGATACCGTTACGCTCACGTTATCGGTTGAGCCGCCGAGTAGGTAGCCACCGCCGATGGCGAACAGGTCCTCGCCGCCCCACGCACAGAGAGCGACCGACGCGTTGGAGGCTGTCTTGTCATCGCTGTTAGAGTCGCTGCCGCTATTAGCACGACCCGCATTCGTGACGATCTGCAGTTGGCTGACTCCCGGGGTCCCCGGTCTTCCCTGCGGTCCGAAAGGTCCCTCTGGGCCCTGGGGTCCGGGAGCGCCGCGCTGTCCTGACGGTCCCTGCTCGCCCTGGGGTCCCGTGGGGCCCTGGGGTCCTATGTCACCCTGAGGTCCTCGGTCACCCTGGGGTCCCAGAGGTCCCTGGGGTCCTCGGTCACCCTGGGGTCCCAGAGGTCCCTGGGGTCCTCGGTCACCCTGGGGTCCCGGAGGTCCCTGGGGTCCCACGTCGCCCTGTGGTCCCTGTTCACCCTGGTTGCCCTGGATTCCCTGGGGTCCCAGCGGGCCGGTGTCGCCCTTCACGCCGCGTGCTCCGATGGGTCCCTGCGGTCCAACTGGCCCCTGGGGTCCCAGCGGTCCCGGAGGTCCGCCCGGTATACCGGGCTCACCCTGAGGTCCACGCTCGCCTTGAGGTCCCTGAGGTCCCTCGGGTCCCAACGGTCCCTCGGGTCCCAGGTCACCCTGCGGTCCAACTGGTCCTCCCGGATCGCCCCTGTCGCCCTGTGGACCCTGTGGACCCTGGTTACCCGCCGGTCCCCCTGGACCTGCAGGGCCTGCAGGGCCTGCAGGTCCTACGGCTCCCTGCGGACCCGTCTGCCCGACCCCACCATCCTGACCAGAGGGGCCGGCCGGCCCTTCGGCTCCGGAACAGGCGGCCAGCAAGAGAACGCCAATGGTTAATAGTGCTAGCACCCAAAGCTGGCGTCTTAGAGACCCAGCTAATAGTCGGCTTGTCATAGAGATAGGCTTCATGCAAATACCTCCTTTTCTTCTCTCATAAGGCTACTATCATAGACCCTAGCTGTCAAGCAATATTTACCAAGTTATATGAGGTAGTATTACGAGGTAGGAGGATTCCAAATCCTTGACACGAGCGCGCTTAGATAATAGGCTGGTGGTGCTGAAATCAGGCGCGGGGTATCCCCGCGGGTCTGAGACAGAAATTTTTGCCTAGGAGGTGGTCTCCATGACTATTACAGCCGGTAGAGAGAGCTCGGGTTCCGACCAGTTCAATGTTGTGGGCAGCAGGCCCATTCGTCACGACGCTCTGGACAAGGTTACGGGCCGCGCCAAGTACGGCGCCGACATCAATATGCCCGGTATGCTGCACGGCAAGATACTCCGCAGTCCCCACGCCCATGCCCACATCCTGTCAATAGACACCAGCAAGGCCGAAGCCCTGCCGGGGGTGAAGGCCGTGCTCACGTCCAAGGACTTCCCGGTGATTGCGAACAGGGTCCTGGACTTCACGGAGACCCAGGGCAACGTAAGGCTCCTGGCGGAGAACATTCTGGCCACCAAGAAGGCCATGTACAAGGGCCATGCAATTGCGGCCGTGGCCGCTACCGACGCCCACATAGCTGAGGAGGCCATTGAGCTTATTGAAGTGGAGTACGAGGTGCTCAAGCCCATCCTGAACGTGAAGGACTCCCTTGCAGAGGACGCTCCCCTTCTCCACGACAGCCTGACCACCGTGTTCCGCGTCGAGCGGTTCGGCCCGGGCGAGAACACGGGAGTCAAGAGCAACGTGGCGGGACATATCCAGTTCAAGCGGGGCGACCTTGAGCAGGGGTTCAAGGAGGCCGACGTCATAGTGGAGCGGGAGTTTACCACCCAGCCCGTTCACCAGGGCTACATTGAGCCTCACACTTCCACGGGTCACTGGTCTCCCGACGGCCGCCTGACCATCTGGACCAGCACCCAGGGATCTTTCACCATACGAGACTCGACGGCGGCGATACTTGACCTGCCACCGTCCATGATCAAGGTGGTTCCAATGGAGATTGGCGGAGGCTTCGGAGGCAAGACCATCACCTACCTGGACCCCGTAGTTGCGCTGCTCTCCAAGAAGTCCGGAAATCCGGTGAAGATCTCCATGACCCGCAAGGAAGTCTTCGAGGGCACCGGCCCCACGTCGGGCAGCTTCATGCGCTGCAAGATAGGCGCTGACAAGAGTGGGAAGATCACGGCAGCCGAGCTTTACCTGGCGTTCGAGTCCGGCGCTTTCCCCGGCTCGCCCGTCGGCGGCGGTGCCATGAGCGGCTTGGGGCCCTACAAGATAGACAACCTGCAGGTGGACGGCCTTGACGTAGTGGTCAATAAGCAGAAGACGGCGGCCTACCGCGCGCCCGGGCAACCCCAGGCGGCCTTTGCGGTGGAGCCGGTCATCGACGAGCTGGCTGAGAAGCTGGGAATGGACCCCCTGGAGTTCCGCATCAAGAACTCAGTCCATGAGGGCGACAGGGCCCCCAGCGGTGTGCCTCACCTGCGCTTCGGCTGCGAGGAGGTTGAGCAGGCGATGAAGGCCCACGCGCACTACAACGCTCCTCTGGAAGGCCCCAACCGCGGCCGCGGCGTCGCCGTGGGATACCGGCTGAACGGCGGCGGAAGCGGCTCCTCGGCCACCATCCACGTCAACGCCAACGGCACAATCAACCTCCTCACAGGCTCCGTCGACATCGGCGGGACCCGCACTGCGGTGGCAATGCAGGCCGCCGAGGTGCTGGGCATCACGTCAGAAGACGTCAATCCAACCGTCGTGGACACGGACGCCGTTGGATGGACGGGCGGGACCGGCGGCAGCCGGATCGCCTTCGACACTGGCCGCGCAGCCATCAACACGGCCCAGGAGGTCATCAGGCAGATGAGCGCCCGGGCAGCTCTGCTGTGGGAGGTGCAGCCGGAGGACGTGGACTTCATGGACGGCGAGTTCATCTGCAAGAAGAACACGGAGGACAGGTTCACCTTCAAGCAGCTTGCGGCCAAGCTGATGGACACCGGCGGCCCGGTGACCTGCTCCGGCCAGGACAAGCAGGGCGGCGTGGGCGCACAGCTCGCCGGCCACATTGTGGACGTTGAGGTGGACCCGGAGACGGGCAAGGTGGACATCCTTCGCTACACGACCTTCATCGACGCCGGCAAGGCGGCCCATCCCAGCTACGTGGAGGGGCAGATGCAGGGCGGCGCGCTCCAGGGCATCGGCTGGGCGCTCAACGAGGAGTACTACATGACGGAGGACGGCACTATGGCCAACTCCAGCTTCCTGGACTATCGAATGCCCACCAGCCTGGACCTGCCCATGATCGACTGCGAAATCATAGAGGTGCCCAACGCCCGCCACCCCTTCGGGATACGCGGCGTGGGCGAGACGGTGCTCATCCCGCCCCTGGCCGCCATGGCCAACGCCATCCACGGCGCGATAGGGGTCAGGATGGACAGGCTGCCGATGTCTCCCGGGGCTATCCTTGAAGCCCTGGAAGAGAAGGCCGCGGGATAGGCCTCTCGCAGGGGGTTGAAGTGAGCGATCACGACGCCGGAACGACGCAGACCGCGAGCCGGTACGTGTACCTTCTGACGCTGGACGGAGGGGACTTCTACCTGGGGCTGACGGACAACCTGGAACGCCAGGTCCGGGAGCACTACCAGGGGGAGTTCCCTTCCACCGCGGGCCGTAACCCGCAGCTTGTGTGGTCCGAGCAGTGGGTGGGCGACGAGTCGAAGCTGCAAGGGCGCATGGACCACCTCGCCAGGCTCTACAGCGAGAACCCCAACGCTATGCTCTACCGACTCCAGGCCCGCCTTCCCCTGGGCGGCATTCAGTGGGGATAGGGTTCAGGATAGCTAATTGCTAGGCGCTCCTGTTCTCTTCTTTACGTGAAAACATTCTGATGCCGCGTCATGACTACATATTCGTAGATGAATCTGGCGACGCGGCATTCACACATGATCCAATCTCTGGTCGGCTGACAAGTACCAGCTTCTATGTGGCCGCCGCGTTACATCTATGCGACGACTCGTTTCGCGACCTGAACAAGCACGTGGCTGCTTTCAGGTATTACTCCGGACTGAGTAGGGAGTTAAAAATCCCCGCCGAGAGGGAAGAATTCACAAAGCTCCTTGACCCGATTCGAGCCATGTCCGAAGGAGGCAAGAATATATGGGCCTCTGTGGTATACGTAGACAAACCAAAGTACACGGGAAGTTATTTGAAACCAGGGGAAAAGAGACCGCCGGATCCCGTTAGATTCCGGAATTATATACTCCGTCGGTTGCTTGAGCACCACTTTCAGCAGTACAAGCTGCAGTCCAGGCAATACGACCTTGTTCTCGATCGTATAGAGCTAACCAGGGAACAAATCGAGAACCTGTGGCAGTATATCGCCGGTAACAGGGATATACCGACGCCCATTCACATAACCCACGCCGCATCGATATACGTAGAGGGATTGCAAGTCGTGCACCACATAGCCAACGCCTTTGCTGGCGTGGTTGGCGGCTCTACACCGCCTCGTGAGCTTTCCTTTGTGAACTCACGAGATTTAACCACCAACCAATACGTCAACAGGTGAAAATGTTGCGGGCTAGGCCGGGCCTCCATGTTTCAGGAAACCCGCCTAGCCCACGGGTTAACTAACTCTGCGTCTATTGTCGCAAGAGTAGTGGCATTTGTCAATGCCTATAGGTATCGACTGTGACTACGTGTGTTATGTAGCGCTAGTGTCCGTCTACCCTCTGGACGGCAGCGTGCCCACCACGGGACCGGGGCCTACACTGGTGCCCTTGGGAGTCTCGCTCCACATCTCCAACTCAACGTAGTTCTTGCCGTCCTCCTGCCACTTCTTGGCCACCTTTGCCCGCACCACCGACGGCTCGCCCACGACGTTGAATATGCGCATTCGGAATGGGCCAACCTTCTGAATCCATCCCTCTACGCCGAAGAACTCCCGGTACGCCCGCTCCCACATGCCCTGGATGAAGCCGTTGTTGGCGTACATGGCAGGCGCGCGGCCGGCCCGGGCGATCTCGTCGTTGTGATGGATGGGGGCGAAGTCCCGGTTGCCGCCCGCCTCGTATACAAGGCGCTGCACGGTCATGTGGAAGGTCACAGGCTCAGTGAGGTCGCCGACGTTCACGTCCTCGTAGTGGCGCTGCTTGCCCCAGTCCACGTAGCTCGCCCTTGCCTCCGGCGCCTCGAAAGGAGGCCTCTCCTCGACCTGGCGAGCGGTGCCGCCGCCGCCAGGCAGGTTGGGGGCGTAGCCCTCCGGATGGGGGTTGTACTGGTAGCCGCCGCTGCGGGACAGGGCCACAACCTCACCCCTCTGGTTCACCCACTCGCTCTCGGTGATGTTAAATGCGCCGTACCCCACGCTGGTCTCTCGCACGACCACTGACAGGAGCTTCCTGCCGCGGGACCCCAGGTGGTCGCCCACGTGGACCGGCTTGATGTACTCCACCTCCCGGTCCGTGGCAAATCCCGCCGTGGTCTTGGGGGATGGCAGGGGTCTGTTCACGCCCTGGGACACGCCGGCGGCTACGAAGTTGCGCTCGGACACGGGCCAGCGCGTGGAATCGCCGGGCCGCCAGAGGCCCTGGCCGGTGTGGTTCTGAATGTGGCTGGCAGGGCAGATGATGCCCTCGTAGCCATGCTTCTTGGCCTCCTCAGCGCTATGGAAGAGCGGAAAGTCCGACTCTATCGCCTCGCAATAGCGACGAATGGACGTCCACTCAACTGGTTCAAGCGCCCAGCGTATCTCTCCGTCGGAGAAGTCCTGACCGACTGCGTTTTCCAGGTCCTCCCAAGTGTTTTCCTTGGTCGCCATAGCCACCCTCCAATTCTGGGGACTCTGCCCTCTCTGGTGATAACCTTAAACTACTTCGCGACTCTGCGATTGTCAAGCCCGCGAAGAGCTTCCCGCTACGACACCACCCTGACCCTACCCTCCGCGTCCGCCTCCAGCAGCACACGGAAATCGTAGCCTCTCTTACGCAATTCCTCACCTCCACCCTGGTGGCGGTCCAGTATCGCCAGCACCCTCTCCACCTTGCAGCCCGCTTCCTCCACGGCCTCTATCGCGGTGAACAGCGAACCCCCCGACGTGCAAACGTCGTCCAGAATAGCCACGCGGCTGCCGTCCTGCAGCCTGCCCTCCACCTGCTTGCCGGTGCCGTGGTCCTTGGCCTCGCCCCGCACGAAGAAAGCCTCCAGGGGACTGCCCTCCAGCTGGCTCACCAGAGCGACGGCAGTGACTATGGGAATGGCCGCCATTGCCGGGCCTCCCACCGCGGTTACACCGGAACCTTGGAGACTCTCCAGAAACGCCTTACCCAGCAGGTAAGCGCCCTCCGGGTGCAGGCTGATAAGCCGACCGTCGAAGTAGTAGCTGCTCTTCGCCCCGGAAGACAGGGTGAAGTCGCCGTACTTCAGAGCCCCCACCTGCTCGGAAAGCTCAAGAACCTTCTGAGAAATCTCATTGCTCAATGTCAGCCTCCTGATAGAGTCCGTGTTCGCGGATGTACTGGGCCACTGCCGGGGGCGCCCAGTAGGTTATCGGCAGTCCCTGCTGCGCCCGCCTGCGTATCTCCGCCCCGCTTATGCCTATGTCCGGCCCCTCCAGAAAGACCACTTCCTCCGCGGCGTTGGGGCGTATGCCGTCCAGCGTCGTCCTGTCAAAGTCCCCGTGGCCCGGCCTGGACACCGCCACCAGGGTACACATGTCGAAGAGGCGGTGAGGCTCTTTCCACCGGTGCAGCGTCTCCAGGGAGTCCATGCCCAGGATGAAGAACAGCGATGCGCCCATAACCTCGCCTTCCAGCAGGGCTGTCAGGGTATCGACGGTGTATGAAAGCCCCGGCCGGTCCACCTCCGCCGTTGACACCTTGAAGCCGGCGCTGCACTCCAGAGCCAGCCTCAGCATAGCCACGCGATGACCGGACTCCGTGACCGCGCTCCCCTCCTTCATCCAGGGCCGACCCGTGGGAATGAACCACACCTCGTCCAAGGCAAGCACAGCGGCGGCCTCCTGAGCAATTATCAGGTGCCCTACGTGCACAGGGTCGAAGGTCCCGCCCAGGATGCCGAGCCGCATACTACTTCCACTCCAGCTCGTGTTGGCCTATCCTGACAACCGACCCGGACCTTGCGCCGGCCTTCTCCATCGCCCGGACGATTCCCTTGCGACGGAACTCCTGCCACAGCTGTATCTGCACCTGCCAGTCACCCAGATCGACGCGCCTCACCAGACGCTCCGCAAGCGGCGAGCGGAGCACGAATACCTCCCCATCCCTCTCCACAAAGGGCCTGTTACGCCGCGGCTTGGGAGTAAGGACAGGGACTGGCTGCTCCACCGGCTGGGGCACCACCGGCTGTTCCGAGAGCATCTTCAGCGCGCCATCCAGCACCGCGTCAACTCCCTCATGTGTAGCCGCCGAGATGCAGTAGGCGTCGACGCCAATACCCCGCAGGTCTGCAAGCACCTGCGCTTTGCGCTCCTGCATCTCAGGCAGGTCCAGCTTGTTCAGAGCGACTACCTCCGGTTTCTGCGCAAGAGCAACGTCGTACAGCGCCATCTCCTCACGAACGTTGCAGTAGTCTGTAAGCGGGTTCTCAGAGGCCCCGTCCAGGAGGTGTATGACCGCTCTGGTTCTTCCCATGTGCCGGAGGAAATCGTCCCCCAGACCGACTCCGGCATGAGCACCCTCAAGAAGTCCGGGTATCTCTACAACCACAAACTCCTGTCCTCTTCTCACCACAAACCCCAGCACCGGCTCCAGTGTGGTGAAGGGGTATCCGGCGATATCAGGCCTCGCTCGAGAGCAGGCCTGGAGAAAGGAGGACTTCCCCGCATTCGGGACTCCAATCACAGCCACATCAGCAAGGAGTTGCAGCTCTAGCTGCAACTCCACTTCCTCCATGACCTCCCCGGCTTCGGCCAAGATCGGAACCCTATTCTGAGAGTATGCAAACTTGGCGTTACCCCTACCACCCTGTCCACCTCGCGTAGCCATCCAGACAGTATTCATATCCACCAAGTCAGCTAGTACCTGCTTATCTCCCCCCTCTCCAACAGCATAGACCCGCGTTCCCTGAGGGACGTCTACCACGTAATCTTCTCCGTTCCGACCACTCCGATCGTTCGGCCCCCCAGACCCGCCATCGTCGGCTACAAACCGCCTCTTGTAGCGGAAGGCCCGCAGCATGTGCTCCCCTTCATGAACCCTCAGAACAACGGCACCACCTCGACCACCGTCGCCACCATCGGGGCCTCCTTTGGGAACAAACTTCTCCCTTCGGAGGCTTATTGCTCCCGGGCCTCCATTTCCTGCTTTAACTACTATACTTGCTCTATCAAACATACTGATTAGATTATATAGGGATAATGGTAATGATAGTAGCTGATTTTGAAAACTGTGTGGAAAGACGGGGTATTTACTATACGGTCCAGCTGTTAGCTGCTTGAAGCGGTGATACTGTCTAGGATGGCCGACAGGTCTGCTTTCAAGACCGCATCCGTCTCTCTAGCCTCGCATATCTTCATCCATGCGTACCGGATGGTAGTGTGATCCCGGTGACCGAGAAGGCCTCCTATCTCGTGGAGGTTCTTCAGGGAGACTTCTCTGAGGAGATAGATTGCCACCTGTCTGGCCTTGGAGATGGATTTGTCGCGGCGCCTGCTGCACAGCGCATCGTTGGTGACGTTGTAGAAAGTGCAGACGCTTGCCAGAACCATATCTGGCGTAGGGATTGAACTGGCGCTTTGTGGCAGGAGACTCCCTAGAGCCTCATGCGCCAGGGCGAGGTCCGGCGTCCTTCCGGTGAAGTCCGCGTAGGCACAGACCCTGTTCAGAGCGCCCTCCAGGTCCCTGATGTTACCGGGGAAGCTCTCGGCGATTAGCTCGTGAACCTCTTGAGGGATGTTTGCGCCCTGGCTGCCCGCTTTGGCCTGCAGAATGGCTATCCGCGTCTCCTGGTCGGGGGTCTGGATGTCTGCGCTGAGACCCCACTCGAACCTGGACCTGAGGCGGTCCTCCAGGGGCAGGAGCGCCGACGACGGTCTGTCGCTGGCGATGACAATCTGGCGGTTTGTGTTGTGGAGATCGTTGAAAGTGTGGAAAAACCCTTCCTGGGTGGCCTCCCTGCCGCGTAGGAACTGGATGTCATCCACCAGGAGTACGTCGGCGCTGTGGTACTTCTCGCGAAACTCCCGCGTGCGTTTGGCCTGAATCGATGTCACGAAGTCGTTGGTGAACTGTTCGGAGCTGACGTACAGGTAGCTCATGCCCTTGGTGGCATAGGCATGGCCGATCGCTTGGAGAAGGTGCGTCTTGCCAAGGCCGACTCCGGCATAGAGGAAGAGCGGGTTGTACGCTTCCCCCGGTCGAGAGGAGACGGCTAGCGCAGCGGCGTAGGCCAACTGGTTGGAGGCCCCCACCACAAAGGAGCTGAGGGTGTACTTCTGGTTGAGCCTCGGGCGGCTGTTGGTGTTGCCGAGCGGCCGGTCGTTAGCAGGCGGCGCGCTGGGCGCCAGGCTTTGCGCGGAGACCGGCCTGGCGTGTGCCGGCGGTGGCTGCTCGGTCAGAATCTGAAAGCGCGCCTCCGTCCGCTGGCCCATGACTTGGGACAACGCGCTCTCAATGAGGGAAGACATACGTTTCTCCAGCCATTCCGCTACAAACGCGGACGGCGTCCCGACGACTATCCGGTTGTCCTCCAGAGACAAGCCGACGGTATCCTTCAACCATGTCCTGAAGATGGGCCGGCTAACCTGTAGTTCCAGGCTGGACAGCACCGCTTCCCATGCCTGCGCAGAGGTCTGAAATTTCATACTGAACGCGCCGCTCCCTTGGTGTATCGGGTTTGTGGCCGGCGGGCTCGCGAGGGCAAACCCGTCGGCAGATACATAGCGCCGGTGGCACTAAAAAGAGCCTGGCGTTCAGGCTAGGTGAGGGCCAACTCCGGGCTGGTTCGGATGGACGGGAATCGGCTGAGGACAACTATATCAGGCCTTTCGACTAGGGCCTGCAAGGGGTTGACCGAGGAATTTGGCGGGAGTTTTTCTCCAATTTCCGAGCAGTTTTTCGGGCTGTTGTTTTGACTTCTTCACCACTCTATAATCCCAGGCAGGGGGCGTCTATGAGAGTGGTTTATATGGGAACTCCTGCCTTTGCAATCCCTCCGCTGGAGGAGCTTCTTGCGAGCGGATATGACCTGGTCGGCGTCTACACACAGCCCGATAGGCCCGCAGGGAGAGGCAGGAGCATGGAGGCCTCGCCGGTGAAGACCTACGCCCTTGAGCGCGGGCTGAATGTGCTCCAGCCCACCTCTCTGAGAAACCCTGACGCCCACAGCCAACTGGCCGCTCTGGCCCCGGACCTGATAGCCATAGCCGCCTACGGCAGGATCCTTCCGCCGGAGGTGGTCGGGATGTCCCCGGGAGGATGCGTGAACGTCCACCCGTCTCTTCTCCCTAGACATCGCGGACCGTCGCCGGTGGCGTTCACCATCCTGGAGGGAGACGAGACGGCCGGGGTGAGCATCATGCTGCTGGACGAGGGGATGGACTCCGGGCCAGTAATCGCTCAGGAAGAGGAGCCGATCCTCCCGGAGGACACAACGGAGACTCTCACGGACAGGCTCTTTCTCAGGGGAGCGAAGCTGCTGGTCGACAGTCTACCCCGCTTCTTGCAGGGCGATATGATCTCCCAACCCCAGGACGAAGCCCGGGCCACATACGCCCCCAGGCTGACCAAGGAGGACGGCGAAATCCGATGGGAGCTGCCGGCGGAGAGCATATGGCGGCAGGTGCGGGCTTACCACCCTTGGCCCGGCTCATACACACGCTGGGAGGGCAGGCTGCTGAAGGTGCTGGAGGCTGTGCCGCTGCCCGGTACCGGCGTTGACGCCTCGGGGAAGGCGCTGCCTCTGGAGAAAGACGGCCCGGCGCCGGTGGGAGTGGCTGCGGGCGAAGGCGTCCTGGGCCTCAAGCGCGTCCAGTTGGAGGGGCGTCGAGCGGTTGACGTTGCCGACTTCCTGAAGGGCCACGAGGGCTTCCTGGGGTCTGCCCTGCCCTCATAGGCTGCCGGGATTTAAGCGTCGCCCTAATGTGGGGAATTATATCGGATTTTAGCCAAGACGTGGCGAGCTAGGAAAAAGGCTATGCTATGAGAAGGAGGCATAATCGTGAAGATAGACCATGACTTGGTGAGAGAATTGCTTCTTGCGGTTGAGAAATATCTGCCTGAAGACAAGGACAACCTCATCCTGCCGACGAACAGGACTGAGTGGGAGTTGAGTTACCACGTCGAGCTACTCCAGGAGGGGGGCTTGATTGAAGCAGCGATCTTCCGCTCAGCGGCCGGTCCTCCATATGAGTTCCACATCTTCCGCTTGACGTGGCATGGGCACGATTACGTGGACAACATGAGGTCTATAAGCGTTTGGAGTGCCTTAAAGGACAGGATAGGAGAGAAAATCGATGGAGTCTCAATAGGAACGATGGTCTCGCTGGCTAGGCAGATGGTAATGGAGATGTTGAGAAACCAGGGGTAGAAAGTGAGGATCACTGATAAAACCGGCTATCATAGCTATAGTCACGGCCCTGGTGGTAGGGCTGGCCCTCTTCACGGTAGGAGCGGAGACGCCCCCTGGGGAGCCGACACCGACACCCATACCGAACCCGTGCGATCCAGTGGTAATTCACCCAGGAGGTGAGCGACCAGTGGTTCCCGATAATCTCATCAATATTATGGACATAGTAGAGCCAGATGCAAGTATACCCAAGAGCGAGGACCCTGTTGCACCCGTGCGGGAAGATTACGAAACTTACTCGGAATACCTTGAGGCGTTTGGTGAATATCAAGAAGCGTACAGGGAACATCAGGCTAACCCACATACGGTCTACAATTGGGCAGTTTACTGGCGTGGACTGTTGCAAGACTTTGATGACTCTTGGGTGGATTACATCAACTACGTGATCTCGTGCAAGAGGGGTGACTGACAACGCCAGTTGGCTAAAATCTGATATAAGTCCCCTAATTTGAGCCTTCGAGATACCGCTCACCCCCGTATCAAGTACGGGGCAGGCTCTGAGCGTGTCGAAGGGGGTGAGCGGAAGGGTTGGCCCTGAGGGTGGAGGAGCTGGAGGAAGGCTACGCGTCCGGCGGCCCGGGCTGCCAGCCGACCTCCTGGGACCAGCGGTCCGCTCGGCGCATCACCTCCCAGATGAAGGGCGCCTTCGCCTCCGTGTAGCCCTGCCGGTCCTCGCCGTACTCCCCGGCCAGACGGCGCTTCAGTTCGGCGTAGAGGAGAGCGTCCTCCTGGTGGGTCCTGATGTAGTCGCGGAACAGCAGGGCGAACTGCTCCGCCCAGCTTCCCGCCTGTCGCACGTGGACGTGGGTCCTTCTGCTCCCGGACGGTTCCCGGAAGTACCGCTTGGTCAGCTCCGCGTTGTCCGCCCTGAAGACCAGCCCCAGCCCCTCCAGGCGAAGGTTGTACGGCTCCACCGGCTCAAGGGCTGCAACGGAGATCTGGACGTCAATGATGGGCTTGGCGGCCAGACCCGGAACGGAGGTCGACCCTATATGGTCGATGCGGAGCGCGATATCGCCCAACGCCGCGCGAAGACTAGCGCCCAAGCTGCTGAACAGACGGGGCCACTCCTCGTCGTAGGGGACGACTTCTATCCTGTCCGGCGTCACCGCGTTAACCGGAGGGCCCCGCCGAAGGTCAGTCCGAATCCTCCCGCGCCTCCCCGGCAGGCGCGCCCGCAGCATCCCCGGGCTGTCCCGCGGCCCCGTCTTCGGCCACTCGCGGAGCGTTTACCCGGACTATCAGCTCTTCGGGGTCTGTCAGGATTGTGATGGCCGGGTCAGTGGCAAGGTCTGAGACCCGAATGCCCTGGTCCAGGGCCTCAAGGAGGGAGATGTCCACCTCAATCCGCTCTGGCGTGTCCATGGGCAGGCACTCTACAGCGAGGGTGTGCAGGGTCTGCATCAGGATGCCCCTGTGGACTCGCACAGCGGGGGCCTCCCCAGTCAGGAAAACGGGTATCTCTCCCCGTAGCCGTTCGGTTGCATCCACCCGGTAGAAGTCAATGTGAAGTATCTGGTTGGTGACGGCGTGACGTTGCACCTCCCGCACGAAGACCAGGGCCTGCTCGTTGGTGTCGCTGACCTTCAGTTGCAGGGGGATGTTCTGCCCCACCTGGCTCACGACCTTGTTGACGGTCACGGAGTCGGCCTGCAGCGCTCTGGAGTCTATTCCCTTCCCGTACAGGTGGATCGGGGTCATGCCGGCGCGCCTCAGGTTGCTTACCTTCTTGCCCAGCACGTCCCTGGGTGTAGCTTCGAGTGATATGGCGTCCATGGACTCTCCTTGCAGCTTTATGGCTGTTGAAATTGCCTAGCTATAATATGAGGCTCGTGCAAAATACACAACCCCACCGGTCAATCGGCAAAATCTGGAAATGAACCGGAAATGGAGTTGAAATGGAATGCAGGATTCGATATCATTTCATGCGTGGAATCTTGAAATAAGCTAAAAATGAGGCGTGCATGATGTCTACCTATGTCAGTCATTACACTGTCCCACAGCAGTGGATACATTATGACAGCGCAATCATATCAGGTTTGCTAATCGAAGCTAAGACCGCTGCCGGCGTACTGAAGCGTCTACCTTACCTGTCGCGATGGATTGAACAGGTCCATGAGGAGCAGCTAAGGTTGGAAGCGCTCGGCACCTCGCGCATTGAAGGCGCTGAGTTCACTCAGCGCGAACAGGAAGAAGCTCTCGCCTCTGATACACCCGCACTTGCCGGACTTACTCATTCGCAGCGGCAGCTGCGAGCCGCCTCAGATACTTACCGTTGGCTTCGCTCTCTTCCCACACATACACCAGTTACGGCTGAGCTGGTATTTGGTATCCACCAACGCATCGTCAAAGGTTGTGATGATGATCACTGCGAGCCCGGCGCGCTTCGTCGCGACGGAGCGAACGTCACTTTTGGCCGTCCACGCTGTCGAGGTACGGAAGGAGGGCTTGAACTAGCCGGGGCATTCGAGGACCTTGTGCAAGCCATTGCCAGAGAGTTTCCAAAGCATGACCGCGTCATACAGGCGATGGCTGTCCATTACCATATTGGCGCTATGCACCCTTTCGGTGACGGCAACGGGCGTAGTGCACGCGCACTGGAAGCGCTCATGTTAAGACAAGCGGGAGTTAATGATATGGTCATGGTCAGCCTGTCCAACTACTATTACGAACACCAAGATGAATACTTGGCGGCGTTGTATGAATCCCGAAGCAACGGACACAATCTCACGCCTTTCCTGAGATTTGCCTTGCCGGCAGTCACAGAGAGGTGTGATGCACTTGCTACAGAGATCGTTACTCACAGCAAGAGGATACTCTACAGGGAGGTCGCCCAATCGCTGTTCGGGCGGCTACGAAGTCCACGCCGCCGAGCATTGGCGGAGCGTCAGCTACAGATCATAAGCTTACTGTTGGACACCGACTCCATGAGGCTGAATGAACTGGCAAGTCGGGTTAGCATGTATTACAGAAACCTCAAATTCCCTGACCGCGCTCTTTTGAGAGACATACTTGGACTGATGGATCTATCCGCTATCATAATCAGCGGCGGCCGGGTCACTGCCGACCTGAACTGGCCGCAGAATTTCTCCGAGTCGGAGTTACTAGAAAAGTACGAGCATATGCCATCCGCGGCATACGCTCGACACCCAGCTGCGACAGAACTTTCGCGATTGCTGGGCGGCCGTGAAACCTGACACCAAAATAGGATATCCCAAACTGAGGCGCTACCCAAGATAGATTGCGCTTGAAGCTGTACAGGGGTCATGCTATAATCGTCGGACGGATAGACTAGAGGAGGAGGAGGGGCATGAAGGTACCCATGAAGGTAGACTACGGAGTGCGTGCGCTGGTTGAGTTGGCGCAGCGCTACGGGAGTGGGTCCGTTCAGACGGTGGAGATAGCGGAGCGCCAGAGCATTCCCGAGCCCTATTTGGACCAGCTTCTAGCGACGCTGGGAAAGTTTGGGTTTATACGCAGTCGCAGGGGACCTCAGGGGGGCCACGTTCTGGCCAAGGCCCCGCATGAGATAAGCTTGGGAATGGTTATGGCCGGTCTCGAAGGCACGGCGGCCCCGCTGGACTGCATTGACGAGCCCGATGGGTGTAACCTCTCGAAAATCTGCGCTCAGCGAGAGGTCTGGCAGTCGGTGGAGGACGCGGTGCAGGGCGTACTCAACGCCACTACCATTGCCGACCTGGCCAGTCGCCAGGAGAGACTGCAAAGCCGGGGGATGTATCACATCTAGCCCCGTCACAATATCGGAAAGGCGCAGGCCCCGTTTGGATATACCCCTCGGCCATGGCCGAGCGTGGAGAGCGGGGTCTTTATATTACTGGTAGCCCGTGGGGTATAATGGATGCCCACAACAGCTTAGGAGGAATTACAAGTCATGGCTCAGACACAGGCGCTAACACCGCAGCAGGTCAAGCGATACAGCCGGCATATCATAATGCCCCAGGTGGGAAGCAAGGGACAGCGCAGTCTTATCGACGCGAAGGTGCTCATAGTTGGCGCGGGTGGTCTCGGCTCGCCCGTCGCGGTGTACCTGACCCTCGCGGGCGTGGGCACACTTGGAATCGTTGACTTCGATACTGTGGACCTGAGCAACCTCCAGCGCCAGATCCTTCACCAGGAGGGCGATGTTGGGAGACCGAAGGTGGAGTCGGCCATGGAGACCCTTAACAACTACAACTCCGACGTTAACGTGGTTATCCACGAGGAGCCGCTCACCTCGGAGAACGCGATGGACATCATCCCCCAGTACGACATCATAGTGAACGGGGCGGACAACTTCCCCGCCCGTTACCTGGTGAACGATGCCTCATACCTGTGCGGCAAGCCCCTGGTGGACGGCAGCATCCTTCTCTTTGACGGCCAGGCCAGCGTGTTCCTACCCGGGCAGGGGTGCTATCGCTGTCTCTTCCCGGCTCCCCCGCCTCCCGGCGCGGTGCCCAGTTGCGCCGAGGCCGGTGTGCTGGGAGCTCTGCCGGGCATGGTGGGCAGCATCCAGGCCGTGGAGACAATCAAGCTGATAATAGGCGCCGGCGAGCCTCTGGTGGGCCGCCTGCTCATCATCGACGCCCTCAGCATGGATTTTCGCTCCGTGAAACTGCGGCGCAACAGCCAGTGCCCCCTCTGCGGCGACAATCCAACCATCCACGAGCTCATCGACTATGTGGCCTTCTGCGGCCTGCAGGAGCCCGTTACCGCCATCCAGGGCTAGCTCACTTTCGCTCGCTGGAAGTGTTGGACATGCCGTCATGACCGGGAGAGACATCCTCGATACCATAGGGAACACGCCTCTCGTGGAGTTGACGAGGATGAGTCCCAAGGAGAGCGTCCACATCTTCGCTAAGCTGGAGGGGGCCAACCCTACGGGGAGTCTCAAGGACCGCATCGCCAGGTACATGATTGAGCGGGCCGAGGCCGAGGGCAAGCTGACCCACGACAAGACCATTCTGGAGCCTACCAGCGGCAACACCGGCATAGCCCTCGCCTTTGTCGCAAAGAGGAAGGGCTATCGGGTGAAGGTTGTCATGCCGGAAAACGTCGGCCCGGAGCGAACGCAGTTGCTGGAGGCATACGGAGCGGAGATCGTGTACAGCGATGGCGCCAAGGGAAGCAACGGTTCCATTGTGGTAGCCCAGGAGATGGCGGCCAACGACCCCAACTACTACATGCTCTACCAGTACGGCAACCAGGCCAACCCCCTGGCCCACTACGAAACCACGGGCCAGGAGATTCTTCGAGACCTTCCGGAGGTGGATACTTTCGTGGCCGGCCTGGGCACCGGAGGCACGCTGATGGGCGTGGGCAGACGCCTCAAGGAGTACGATTCCAGCATAAAGATTGTGGCGGTGGTCCCTCACCCGGACGATGTGATCCAGGGCCTCAGGAGCCTGGAGGAGGGCTTTATCCCGCCCATCTTGGATCTGTCCCTGCTGGACAGCCGGATAATGATCGAAAGCCGGGACGCCTTTCGCACCACCCGCCAACTGATGCAGCAGGAGGGGATATTTGCCGGGGTATCCTCCGGCTCGGTGGTGTGCTGCGCCATGCGGCTGGCCGAGCGTATGGAGAGCGGGAACATAGTCTGCCTGCTGGCCGATGGCGGCTGGAAGTACCTCAGTACGTCCCTCTGGACCAAGGACTTCGACGAGCTAATGGGTACAGTGGAAAACAGGATCTGGTGGTAGGCCATGACAACGACTGCCGACGTAGCCAGGATACTTGCGGACGCTCGCCAGGTGCATACGGAAACCCTTGACCGTTTGGCTCAAGGCGATGTGCGGGACGCAGCCGAAAAAGCGTGGTGCGCCGCCAAACGGTCAACGGACGCGCTGATACTGGCTCGTACCGGCGAAGAGCCGGAGAGGTCTACCGATACCAGAATTGGACTGGAAAGGCTGGCCAACGCCGACGAAAGGGCCCGGTCTCTGGTGGGTCGTTACTACTCCAGGCAAAGTCTGTTGCACGGCGACTGCTTCTCTCTCGGCATATGTGAACCTATGGAGACGATAGAGCGCCGCATACGCGAAACCCTCCAGTACATTCAAGACGCCGAGGTCTTGGCGGAGTCCTAGCTTCCCCCGAGGCTCCCGCTTGCCGCGCCTATTCTTTACGCCACAATGAATCGCCTGGTGCATTCGTCTCAGAGGCTGGTTGAATCCGCCTGGTTCGAGTACTTTATCATCGCGGTTATACTGGCCAACGGCGCGCTGCTGGGACTGGGTACGTCTCCGAGGGTGGAGGAGGCCTACGGCGACTGGCTGCACCTGGGTAACAACGCGGCGCTGGGCGTGTTCATTGTCGAAGCGTTGCTGAAGATGACGGCGCTGGCGCCGCGGCCGCATAGGTACTTCCGGGACGGATGGAACGTCTTCGACTTTTCGGTGATAGTGTTCGCGCTGATCCCCTCCACCGGCCAGTTTGCCATGATCGCCCGTCTCGTCCGCTTGCTGCGTGTACTGAGGCTCATTTCGGCCGTCCGCGAGCTGCGGCTTATAGTTTCGGCGCTGGTGCGGTCCATCCCCAGCGTGGGCCACGTAATCATGCTGATGAGCATTGTGGTCTACATCTACGCCGTCATGGGCTACTACCTCTTCCACGAGCACGACCCGGAGAACTGGCGTAATCTGGGCATTTCAGTGCTGACGCTGTTCAACATCATTACGCTGGAGGGCTGGACCAAGGTCATGTACACCGCCATGGAGGAGCACTCGTGGGCGTGGGTGTACTTCGTCAGCTTTGTCGTCGTCGGCACCTTCGTGGTGATAAACCTGTTCATCGCCATCATCATTAACAACCTGGACGAAGCCAAGGCGGAGCGGATGCGCGAGCTGGAAAGCCCGGCGTCCAGGGAAGACTTGCTACGGGAACTGCGCGCTACTCGGGCTGTACTTCAACGTCTGGAGGAGAACCTGAACGACGAGGAGCGTCAGTAGTCCACCTCTGAGCTTGTCGAAGGACATGAGCGGAGGTGAATTACACGGCGTACGAGAATTATCCAAATGGAACACGGTCGGTCAAGCACGGCGCCGGCGAGTAGGTCAAGGGATAAACCGGCACGAACGGGGTTGAGGCCCTATAGACCACGCTCAAGCAAGGAATAGCCAGCGTCTATCACGAGGTGAACACAAAGCATCTGCACAGGTGCACAACTGAGTTTACAGGTAGACAGAACAACCGCTCTGTTGATACAATTGACCAAGTTCACGGCCGACTAGGGGAATGGAGGGAAAGAGGCTCAGGGGACATAATAAGGGGTGATATGGTTCAAACTACGATGCTGGAGATGCCCAAACCGAGATCACTCAAATCCAATTCGCCATTCCGATACCCTGGGGGCAAATTCTACGCCCGCAAACTGATTCTTGATATGCTTCCTCCACATACTGGCTACTGCGAGCCGTTTGCTGGTGGTGCTTCAATTTTCTTCGCCAAGCCAAAGGTTGAGGATTCAATCCTCAATGACTTGGATTCTGAGGTCATTAACACGCTGGCCTGTATCCGGGACGATGTGGAAGGGTTGACTGGCCTGCTAGATGGCTTACCAGCGTCGAAGTACCTCCACTCCTACTACAAATCAGAATATCAGCCCCGTACAGATTTGGAGAGGGCATTCCGTTGGTACTACCTGAATCGAACCTCGTATAGTGGAATCATGAGACCCGAAAACTGCTACTGGGGATTTGGCGATAAATACTCTATGAGGCCTGAAAACTGGCCCCCACACCTTCGTACCGTCTCCGACAAGTTGCAGGGTGTTGAGTTACGCTCTCTGGACTTTGAAGAGGTCATAGAAACGCTGCCGAGCGGATACTTTGTCTTTTTGGACCCGCCGTATTTCAATGCCGATCAGCAGAAGTTCTACAACTGCACCTTTTCAGAGGCCGACCATTCAAGACTGGCCGTATGTTTGGAGCGCAATTCTCACCGCCTGGCTTTCCTGCTGACCTATGATGACCATCCGGGAGTCAGACAACTCTACAGTTGGACAGAACGAATTACGCAACAAGCATGGAATTACACAATCAATCGCACAGATGACCAGCGTAATGGCAAGAAGAAAGAGGACGGATTCCGTAGTTCCAGGAGCAAGGGTCAGGAACTTTTCATCCGCAACTATGATGTCTGAAAATGACCAGGAGATTCTCCGAGTGTTTAATGGCATCACGGAGTATTGCCAAACCTACAATATCCCGCGTGAGAACCTGCTTGACATACTTGAAGACCAGAAGGTTCTACCAATGGTACGCGGGAAGGCCACGGAATATGTTGGAGCGGCGTTCTTGAAGCAAGTGCTCGACCCGCGGGATTGGATTGTTGAGAAACTGAATCTCAATCCACAACCAGGCACTATCGACGAAGATGTAAGTATTACATTTCGCAGAACTGGCACTAGATTGAAAGCTGAGACAAAGAATGCTGTTCGGGGTAGTTTTAAACTGGTAACTTCACGACGCCCGGGGCCACATTTCACCGTCAAGTGCCACAAATCCCGCTCCAATCTCGGGTTGCAGAGTACGACCAATGACAGGTACTTAGTGGGAGAATTTGACCTATTACTGTGCAACGTGTCCAATTCCCTGTTCCGGGGATGTGCGCTGCAAGCAGGCTTACCGCTGGTTGACAATCCAGCCGCCATTGAGTGGCTGATGAACTTCTATGGAGTTGACAGTGAGAGTGAGTTAACACGGAAGGCATACGATGACTGGCGACTGTGCTTACCGGTAACGATAGCCGATGATAATGGCGTAATCCCTAGGACCCCGACGGTGCAAATGGAGAACGACCCTAACTGGTTCAATGCTGATGCATTGGCGGCCAACCTCCGCACCCTGATAAACGGCGTCCACGGGTAGTGGCAATATGCCGAGACAGGAGCAACATAGGAAATCGCGGAGCCGGCCTCCGCGCCGTACTCCAGAGTGAATCCCGGACACTTTTGAGAACATCATCAAAGACTTTGTTAGACCCATCAAAGGCAAGAGCGCGGAGGGTTGATTTTAGGCACGGTGGTTAAAACCATATACAACTACCTATCTTTGTGCCGGTGTGTCGTTTTAGGTTCCTCGCTACGCTCGGAATACCTGTGCAGGCGCAATTCGCGGATCCCCCTACATATGCTGTCCTCCATACGCGCTTCTCTGTCTTGATAAGCGCTTGACAAGTCTGATAGCATCTTGTGAGCGCTATTATTGAGGTAAGCAATGAAAATCTCTCAGATAATGACTTCAACGGGACCCGCAGAGGAGGATCTTCCGCCTCTGCAGTCCATGATTCTTGAAGAGCTTATCAAGCGTCAGGACGAGGTGTTCGAGTATAACGACCAGGGTCTGCTACGCCTATTTCCCCGCATGAAACCGTCCGCTCTTAGCTGGTCCTTCTGGTCTCTGCATAAGAAGGGGCTGATTTCCAAGCAGAGGCTCCGGGTCAACGGTAAGCTGGCCACAATGTTCGGCTGCCACGAGGCCATCGAGGCGTTGAAGGAACAGATGCAGGGAACCCCTTAGGAACTCGTTGTTCTGCGCGGGTGTCTGCTTACGCCTTCTGAGATGAGTCTCGGGCCGGGAGTCTTGTTTCCTCGTGGCGCATATAGATGATGGGCTTCCTGCTCCAACTGCTTTATCTTCCCGTCAGGCTGGCGCTGCTGCCCGTCAAGCTGATGCAGACGGCCACGACCTTCGTCACCTGTGGAGTCCCCCTGCTGGTAGTCGCGGGGATAGCCGCGGGGATAATCTGGTTCCTCTTTATCAGGATCAGGTAACGAAAGCTGCCATAATTACGAGGGCTTGAGGCGCATCCAGGTTGTGCAGCCGTAGCCCAGATGGTAATATCCGTCCATATGAGGGAATCAGCGACTGCGACTTCCATGTCGGCCCGCCAATGGCGGGCTTTTGCAATCTTGTGGTTCGCCATGTTTGTGATTGCTGTCGGCTTCGGCATGGTGGTGCCCATACTGCCCGTCTTCGCCAGGGACCTGGGCGCGTCCGGGCTCTGGCTGGGGCTGGCTTTTTCCGGCTTCGCCGTTACCCAGACGCCGTTGACTCCGGTCATGGGAAGGCTGGGAGACCGGTGGGGTCGGCGCCCGTTCATCGTGACAGGTCTGGGTATCTACGTGTTTGTTGGCATTGGGCTTGCTCTGGCCGACACCTTCCAGGCAGTGGCTGCATTGCGAATGGTCATGGGCGTTGGTGGGGCCTGCATGTTCACCTCCGCCCTTGCAACCATTGGCGAGCTGGCGCCGCGAGGCCGCGAGGGCAGGTACATGGGGTTGTTCATGGTGTCCTTCACGTCGGGATTCGGCATTGGGCCGCTCATAGGCGGCATACTCAAGGACTCGGTGGGTGTGGATGCCGCGTTTCTTACCCTGGCCGGCGCTGCGGTCTTTGCCCTGCTGCTGGTGGTCGCGCTCATGCCCAGTCAGAGCGCGACCAGGCGCACGGACGAGGAGATAGCGGCGATTGCTCCCGTCCGGGATATGTTCCGGGACTTCCGGGTGCTGGCCCTGTTTGCCTTCAACTTCACCTTCGGTCTGGGCATAGGCGCGGTCATGACCTTCATCGCCATCTTTATGAACGACGTACTCCTGGCGAGCGCGACTATGGTGGGTCTGGTGGTGGGGTCCCGCGCGGTCCTGTCCAGCGTCTTCCAGCCTATTTTCGGACGGCTGGCCGACCGCGTGCCCAGGCAACATATGGTTGCGATCAGCGGCGTTCTTCTGGCGGCGGCGACCGCTGCCATTCCCTTGTCCCCCACCGTGACGGCGCTGCTGGTCGTCTTCCTGTTGCTTGGCCTCGCGGAGAGCGCCGCGATGCCGGCCTCTATGGCTATCACCACCGACTTGGGCAGAGTCTACGGATACGGGACTCTTATGGGAGTCACAAACGCCATACTGGTCTTTGGCCTTCTGGCAGGCTCCTTGGGGAGCAGCGTTGTTGAGACTCAGTGGGGCGTTGACAATGTGTTCAGGGCGGCCGCTCTGATTATGGGACTACTGGTCGTGGTGTTCCTGGGTATATGGAGCAGGGCGCCCCGCCTCCAGGTCCAGCCGTCTGTGGTCGATTAGCTTGCGGTCCGTCCGAGCGCGTGTGGACTCTGGGACGTCAACTCTGGTAGATTGGTGTTGTGGCTTGCCATAAACAGGGATCCAGGGCGTGATCCGTGAGCCAATGTGTCATACGGGGGAAACGATGTCAGAGACGACAGACAGTATGCAAGACCTGAGGAACGAGTCTTACATAAAGACTCTCGTCGAGAATCTGGGGGGTGCCCAGGCATTGGTCAATGGGATACGTGAATACCGCCAGATCGTAGCGCGCATGTGGTCGGAGCGGGCCGCCCTGATGGAGAAGTACCCGGACAGGTGGATTGCAATGGGGAAAGACGGGGTCCTTGCTGTGGGCGACTCCATGGATGATGTGCTTGAGGAGGTGGAGAGCCAGGGATATCGAGGCTCGGAAGTCGTAATTGAGTTCCTAGATACAGATCCTCCCCTTCTCATTCTATGATCATTGGCAAGTTTGACGAACGCGGCCGGCCATACATCGAGGGCCGGCTCGTTATTCCACGATTGAGAGTAGACCATTGGATGTTCTTCCTGCTGGACACAGGGGCGGATAGGACGTGCCTTCATCCAGCGGATATCGATAGGGCGCGTATATCCATTGAGGAGTTGAGCGGTGCTATGCAATCCAGAGGGGTTGGCGGACTATCGCCATATTATCGAGAATCTGCCCTGATCTTCTTCGACGATCAGTCGCACACAAGGGTATACTTAGTCGATTTGCTCATAGCCGAATCGCGGGAGGGCAACGAAGGCTTGCCATCACTATTGGGACGGGACGTTATAAATCACTGGAACATCAGGTATGATCCCGCAAGCGCTACACTAGAGTGCGCCGTTCGTTACGCCGACTATAGTCTGGCGGTCAGCTGACGTGGTAATCCTTGCGGTCGCTCCCATTTTGTGCCATACTGGTATAGTAGCGCAGCAAACATTGCGCAGAACGGAAGGGGGATACGCCAATGTGCGATTCATGCGGATGCACTGCACCCGAGCCTAAGGACAAGCCGAAGCCGTAACGCCTGAGGGCAGAAGCTTCAGGCTTGGAGGGGAGAGCCTCGATAAGGGGGTTCTCCCCTCTGCTTGTTTGTGGAGAACTCCGGATAAGTCAGGTCAACCCGAAACCGAGTCAGCGGCCTCACGGCGCTGAGGGAGATTGGGCTTCTTGATGAAGAAGACCAGCACCGCCCCAACCAGGTTGATAACGGAGATGATGAAGAACACCATACGATAGCTGCCCTGCGCGTCGTAGGCGAAGCCGGCCGCTATTGGGCCGAAGAAGGAGCCTATGACCATCACCGGCTGGGAGAGGCCCATTATGGTGGCGAAGTTCCGGGGTCCAAAAAACTCAGCTCGAATGGCGATGAGTATGGGTGCCCTTGCTCCGTAGCCCAGGCCGTACAGGACGGCGTACAACATCGCTTGCGGGATTGTTTGAGCGGTCGCCAGCACCACAACTCCCACCGACATCAACAAGAAGCAGGTCACCAGGATCAATTTTCTTCCCAGCTTATCGCCCAGCCATCCGCCGGCAACCCGCCCCACCATCGCCACAAGGGTCATAAACGCCAGTATTGTCGACGCCGTCTGAAAGGATATGCCGGCGTCCACAAGCAGCGGTATCTGGTGTATGGACACGGACCCGACGATGAACAGCGAGAAGCCGTGAGCGGATGCTATGAACCAGAAGGCGGGCGTCTTGAGCGCCTGCATGGGAGTGAAGTCGGCGGTCTCGTCGGCGCCAGACGGCCTTCCGTCGGCGGAGGAATCCCCTTGCTCATCCGGGTCGTCGCCGTCGGTCAGGTAGCCGTAGGGCTGTGGTTTGTGCCTCATCGTCGCCGCCAGGGGGAAGCCGAGAAGCCAGATCACTACGCCGATTACCACCGCGGTGGTGCGCCAGCCGTAGAGGGAGATGGACACGGCCACCACTGCGACCAAGACCCCGCCCACGTTGACCCCCGCGGAGCTGATGCCGGTGGCCAGTCCCCTTCTTCGAGAGAACCAGTTGTTGACCGCAGTGATAACCGGCAGGAACCCGGACAGGCTTGCTCCCAGCGCGATGATCGGGAACACCAGGTAGAAGTGCAGAAGCGAGTTGATCATGCTGAACAGGATGAAGCTCAGGCCCAGGAGCGCGAAGCCTATGTACATGATTCCCCTGGGGCCGAAACGGTCTATCATATAGCCCTCTATGGGTCCCAGCAGGCTGCTCTCAAGCCGGGTGAAGGAGAAGGCCAGGGACAGGGCGCCGCGGCTGGCGCCCAGGGTTGAGGCCAGGGGCACGAAGAAGGCCGGGAACCCGTAGGCGTAAAGCCCCCCTTGCATCATCATGACTACGGTGCCGGCTCCAAGGAGCCACCACCCGTAGAATACGCCGCTCTTCTTGCTTGTTATAGCCACGATGTTCTGTTCACTCTCCACCTCTGCAGAATTCCGACGCCGCTGGAGCGGCACGGCTGCGAGGACGATGGGCCTGACGCCCGCCGTATTCTACCTTGGCGAGGGCTTGGTAACAAGGGCGGGGTTGGGGCACAGCAGGGACATTTATGCGAGAGCAATTTATGAACACAATATGTAGTGTGGCATCGGGCATGGAACGCTATAACGTCTAAACAGATACGCCAGTTGACAATGGCGTGGGCAATAGATACTATTGGGCTGTTTAGTATCTATTGTGGGCTAAATGGAAACTGGAGTATCCAAATGAGCATGGACCAACTGAAGAACAGCCCTTCTGGGCAGCTTGTGCCAACTGTAAGAGGGCAAAGCGCGTTTGTGCCCAGCTCCTTACCGCGCGACATTCAGCCTAGTATGCCGCTCATGCACTCGCTTGATGAGGCTTCGAGCGCGGTGGCTACGCTGGCGGGAGTGGGTGAGACCATCCCAAACCCCCATCTGTTGATACGGCCATTTGTGCGGCGCGAGGCCGTGCTCTCCTCAAGGATTGAAGGAACCCAGGCATCAATTTCCGACCTGTTCCGGTATGAGGCATCTGGTTCGCGCCGTCCCAGTGGGGACGTTAGCGAGGTTGCCAACTACGTGCAAGCACTGGACCACGGCTTGGATCTACTCGAGGAACTGCCGATATCCGTCCGGCTGATCAATCAGGTGCATTCGGTCCTGATGAGTGGTGTACGCGGTGGAGAGAAACGCCCTGGCGAGCTGCGTGACGAGCAGGTGTGGATTGGCGAGCCAGACGCGCCAATTGAAGAAGCTAGCTACATTCCTCCTCCTGGGAATCTTGTCCGCGACCTGCTCTTCGACTGGGAGCAGTTTGTCAACGAGTCCGGTGCACTGCCGCCCCTCTTCCAGTGCGCCATGATGCACTACCAGTTTGAGGCCATTCACCCTTACCTGGACGGCAACGGTCGTATTGGTCGGCTGTTGATCCCTCTGTTTCTGTGTGCAAAGAAGACCCTGCCCACACCCTTGCTGTATCTCAGCGCCTACTTTGAGCGAGACCGCAATGCCTACTACGATCAGCTGTTCAGTTTGAGCGCGACTGGAGATTGGGAGAGTTGGATAATCTACTTCCTTCAAGGGGTGGCCGAACAAGCCCGAGACGCTCTGTTGAGGGTCAGACGGGTGCGGGCTTTGCAGGATCAGAAGCGGCAGGTCCTGCTGCAACGGCGTGAATCAGGGAATGCCTTCTGTTGCTCGATGAGTTGTTTGCACGTCCGATCATGACCGCAGCTGAGGCAGCCAGGTTGCTCCACGTGACTCCGGCGGGGGCCCGGCGCATCCTGGAGAGGCTGGTCCAAGCGGGCATTCTTGACGAATTCGAGGATGAGTGGCCCAGGCTGTTTGTCGTTACGGAACTTCTTGATGTTATTCAAGCGCCGACCATGTCGACCTAAAGGGAGTGACATCGCATGACTCCCCTGCAGACGCCGACGCTCGTCAGGTGGGGCCGCGTTGTGGTCGTAGCAGCAGTGGCGGCTACTGCTGTGTGGGTGTTTGCGTCGCTCCCCTCAGGCCAGGAGATCGACAGCGGAGCTTTTCTTGACCGGGCGGTCACGCGAGTTACCGAAGTGCGCTCTTTTCACGCCACTTCAAAGGGCACGGTGACCATGAGCAACGGGGATGTTCACCATTGGTCCAGTGAAGGGGCTTCCGTGTACACAGGTGACTCGCGGCTGCATATCAGGTACGAAGGGTGTACCTTGCCTACCGGAAAGGACGTCTATCTGTGCAGCACAGAGTGGGTGGTGTTTGGGGGCGTCAGCTACCGGAAAGAGGATACTTCGGAGTGCCCCGGAGAGTGGGAGGTGATGGACGACGCGTCGTCGCCGGATCCCAATACGGGAATGCCTTACGATCCGGCCAAGGCTCTTGAGGACTTTACGCAACGTTATGACCTGCTGGAGTTGAGGCGGGAATCCATCGACGGAGTTGTATACAGACGATTCTGGGGTGAATACAATCGTAGCAAGATGGCGTTGGAGCGTCTAAAGGCTGGGGAGTGGGAGCCGCCTAAAGCGATAGAAGGGATAGAGATATCCCGAGAGGACATGATCAGTAGCTTTGAAAGACAGGCCGAGGCAGAGACAGGCACTATAAAGCTGTGGGCACGCGAGGACGACAGCACAATGTGGAGAATTATCACTGAGAGAGATAACTTGGACGTTGACGCTTCAGAGAGGTTCAGGTCTTCCACTCCCAGAAAGACCTACGATGTCTTGGAGTACTCCCGCTACAACGAGCCGGTGGTCATCAAGCGACCCATCTAAAGGGGACACCCTCGCATTGGTAAGAAGTTTTGGCCTGTTGTATAATGATTTGACTAGGGGCAATCTTCCCGTTAAGTTAAGGAGGAGTGGTTTATGGATCAGGGAACGTGGCGTGTTAAAGCCGGACTGGCCCAGATGCTCAAGGGCGGCGTAATCATGGACGTGGTCTCTGCGGACCAGGCCAAGATAGCAGAGGACGCGGGAGCCTGCGCCGTTATGGCCCTGGAGCGGGTGCCGGCGGACATCAGGGCTGACGGGGGAGTGGCCCGCATGGCCGACCCGGCCCGCATTACGTCAATTATGAAGGCGGTTACCATCCCTGTGATGGCCAAGTGTCGTATAGGCCATTTCGTAGAGGCGCAGGTGCTGGAGGCCCTTGGAGCGGACTACATCGACGAGTCCGAGGTGCTCACTCCCGCCGACGAAAGCAACCACATCTGGAAGCACGACTTCAAGGTGCCCTTCGTCTGCGGCTGCCGCGACTTGGGCGAGGCCCTGAGGCGCATTGAAGAAGGGGCTGCCATGATACGCACCAAGGGGGAGGCCGGGACGGGCAACATTGTGGAAGCGGTGCGCCACATGAGGACCGTTATGGGCGAGATCAGGAAGATTATGGGGATGTCCCAGGACGAGCTTATGGCGGAGGCCAAGGCCCTGGGGGCGCCCTTTGGGCTGGTGCAGGAGGTCCACGATACGGGCCGGCTTCCCGTGGTCAACTTCGCCGCCGGTGGTATCGCCACGCCTGCCGACGCCGCTTTGATGATGCAGCTTGGAGCCGAGGGTGTCTTTGTAGGCTCAGGTATCTACAAGTCCAGCAACCCGGAAGTCAGGGCCAAGGCCATAGTGGCCGCCACCACCCATTACAACGACCCTGACGTCATAGCCAAAGCCTCCGAGGACTTGGGAGAAGCCATGCCCGGTATGGACGTGCGGACCATGAAACAGGAGGAGATCCTGGCTGTAAGAGGCTGGTAGAGTGACCAGAAAGGTAGGGGTTCTGGCCCTTCAGGGAGACTTCGCCGAGCACGTGAAGTCCCTTGAGTCCATAGGCGCGGAGCCGACGGAAGTGCGCCTGCCCGACGATCTGGTCGATATAGACGCTCTCATAATTCCCGGCGGGGAGAGCACCACCATCGTGCGGCTTATGGACGTCTTTGGCCTGACCAAAGGCATCAAGGGACGGGTCAAGGAAGGGATGCCCGTGTGGGGCACGTGCGCAGGCATGATAGTCCTGGCCAAGAGACTGGTCGAGGACAGGCCGCAGCCCCTGGGCCTGATGGACATCCGGGTCCAGCGCAACGCCTACGGAAGGCAGATAGACAGCTTCGAGACGGAGATCCCCATACCTGCGCTGGGAGAGAAGTCCTTTAGGGCGGTGTTCATACGCGCCCCGGCTATCGAAGAGATCGGGTCGGCGGTGGAGACCATTGCCTGTCTGGAGGACGGCCAAGTGGTGGCGGCCCGGGAGGGCAACGTCCTTGTGACAGCCTTCCACCCGGAGCTCACCTCCGATACCAGGTTCCACTCCTATTTCCTGAGCATGGAAGCGGGTGACTGAGGCGATGATACACTCTCTTCGCTCCACCGACCTTCTGAGGGCCTTCACGGGCGCAGGCCGTATCGGCGTGGATTGTGCCCAGACATGGGACAAGGTTGGCGCGGCATCCTCCGGCGCACTCAGCGCCGTTTCCGTGGCCAGAGGTCTGGTCCTGAACGGAGACGGCGAGCGGTGCAGCGTCTCGACGTCTGGAATGTCGCTTCAGGGCCTTGCCTCGGTGAGGCCCCGCTCCGGCCCTCGCGCCTGGGAGGTGGACCGCTTCTACATGTCGCCGGATGTGGAAAAGGATGGTGTGGCGCTGCTGGAGAAGATGTGCTCTGTCGCGGGCGAACGTGGAGGAGAGCGAATCTTTCTGAGACTGTCCGGCTCAAGCCCCGTCATGGGAATTGCGGTCGCGGCCGGTTTCGCGTCCTGTGCGCGGGAGACCCTCTACCGCCGGGATCCCCCCCACTCTGAGACTGCGGTCACCGCCAAATTCATACGGCCGTCCCTCTTCGGCGATGAGTACGCCGTCTTCCGCCTTTACTGTGAGTGCGCCCCCTCATGGTCCAAGTCGTCCTACGCCATCACCTTCGATCAGTGGAGCGACGCTATGGAGCCTTCGGGAAGGTACGAGCAGAGGGGCATCTACGAAGCCGATTCCGGTCTTCGAGGCTGGGCGCGGGTTGCCTACGGCAGGCAGACCGCCAACAGGATGGAGGTAATGGTGCACCAGGAGGAGGAGTCCGGCACGTGGGATGACCTGGTGACGTGGGGCCTGCAACAGGGAAAACCCAGGACCCCCTTCGCGGCGCTGGTCCCGGACCACCAGACCATACTGGCCCGGGTTCTGGAGAAGAAGGGGTTCATTCCCACCGGCGAGTACCACCTTATGGTCAAGTCTACGGCGGCGAGGGTGAAGGAATCGGCGCTGGCTCTTGCGAGCGCATAGCCATACCATATCTGGATGAGGCTGCGAAAGGAGTATGCAGAAATATATAGTTGACGATCTGGAGACCCTCGTGGAGGCCCTGCCTCCACACATTCAGGCGCCCCTCAGGGAGCGAGGGGACATGAGTGAATTGTTGGAGGTTGTCCTGGATCTGGGACGTCACCCGGAGGCCAGGTTCCCCGGGCTGGAAGAGGCGCTGGTCCCCATAGAGGTGACGGAGGCGGACATTCAGCACGTGGTGGACAGGATAGGAGCCTTTGGCGACGACAACCGGGCCGGCATAGAGCGCACTCTGCATCGCATCTCCGCTATCCGCAACCGCGGCGGAAAAGTAGTCGGTTTGACCTGTCGCATAGGGCGGGCCGTGTTCGGCACCATCCGCGTCATCGACGACCTTGTCAGAAGCGGAAAGAGCATCCTGCTTCTGGGCCGCCCGGGGATGGGCAAGACAACCATGCTGAGAGAGGTGGCGCGCGTGCTGGCGGACGACGTACGCAAGCGAGTCATTATCGTCGACACTTCAAACGAGATCGCAGGGGACGGCGATGTACCTCACCCGGCGATAGGTCGCTCGCGGCGTATGCAGGTGGTCACCCCTGCCCTTCAGCACTCCGTGATGATAGAGGCGGTGGAGAACCATATGCCGGAGGTCATCATCATCGACGAGATGGGAACGGAACTGGAGGCCGCCGCCGCCCGCACCATCGCTGAAAGGGGCGTCCAGCTCATAGCCACCGCCCACGGGAACACCCTGAACAACCTGGTCCTGAACCCTACCCTGTCCGACCTGGTTGGCGGCATACAGAGCGTCACCCTTGGAGACGAGGAGGCAAGGCGTCGCCGCACGCAGAAGAGCGTCCTGGAGCGGAAGTCCCCGCCGACCTTCGACGTAGTGGTGGAGATACAGGGCTGGGATAAGGTCGCCGTCCACGACAACGTGGCAAAGGTGGTGGACGCTATGCTCAGAGGGTACCCGTCGTCTCCTGAGGTACGCTCCTCGGACGAGCACGGGGAGGTCCAGGTATCCACCGAGAGCGCTCCTGCCGCCCTCTTCCCAAAAGACGAAGAGGTGGATCTGATGGAGGAGCAGGATCCGCGGCAGTCCAGGATACCTCGAATAAGGATACTACCCTTTGGGGTCAGCAAAGGGAGGGTGGCGCAGATCGTTCAAACTACCGGAATGCCCATAGACGTGGTGGACAACCTGGACCGGGCTGAGGTGCTCCTCACCACCAAGCAGTTCTTCCGCAAGACGCCCAAGATGCTCAAGAGCGCAGAGGACTCGGGCAAGTCCATCTTTGTGCTGAGGAAGAACACCCTGTCGCAGATACGGGAGTTCCTTATGGACCTCTCTCGTGACAGGGGGTGGGAAGACCCCGTGTCCAGGGCCGTCAGGGAGGCGCAGGATGCTGCCGAGCAGGTGCGCGGCGGCCAGGACATCGTCACCCTGACTCCACAGATAGCCTACATCCGGCGACTTCAGCACCAGATAGCCCAGGAGAGCAGCCTCGCCTCGGTGAGCGTAGGGAGAGAGCCCTACCGCCGGGTGACCATCTCCCGCAGCTAGGTTCGGAAGCTATGCCCGGAGGCTTGTTCATTACACTTGAGGGTGGCGATGGGAGCGGCAAGAGCACCCAGGTCGAAGCCCTTGTGAGCCGCCTGCGGCAGCACAAGGCGCCGGTGACGACGGTGCGAGAGCCTGGTGGCACGCAGCTGGGAATCTTGCTGAGGCAGGTGTTGAAGTTCTCCACCGCCCCAAGGAGCTCCGAGGCCGAGTTGCTTCTGTTCAACGCCTCCCGCGCGCAACTGGTGTCGGAGGTGGTACGCCCTGCCCTTGAAAAGGGCCAAGTTGTCGTCTCAGACCGCTTCTCCGACTCCACGGTGGCCTACCAAGGATACGGAAGAGGTATCTCGCTGGAGTATGTGGAGGCGGTGAACAGCGTGGGCGCCGGAGGCCTGAAACCCGACCTGACTGTCCTCCTGGACTTCCCCCCGGAGGAAAAGTTCAAGAGGGGGGACTGGTCGTACAAAGACCAGTTGGAGCGGAAGGCTGTAGCGGACTTCTCCGATGGACTGAGGCAGGGGGAACTGTTCTCAGGAGGGTTTGAGCAGAAGGATGTGATGGACCCGGGCCAGTGGTCGAGGCAGGGGACCCTGTTTCAGGGGGGGTATGAGGATAAGGAGGTCATGGACTTTCACCGGCGGGTGCGCCAGGGGTACCTGGAGCTTGCCAAGAGGGAGCCTGAGCGGTGGTTCACGATAGACGCCCGGCTCTCCCCGCAGGAGGTCTCTGACCTCATCTGGCAGCGGGTGGAGTCGATGCTGCCGGCATCCGGGCGGGTAAAGGCCTAGCCATGCACAGGGTGCGCCTGATTCACTGGAAGGCCGCGGAGGCCGGCGAACGGGTGGAGCAGCTCCACAGCGCGGGCTACGATGTGGTCTACAGGGACATGGGCAACTCCGCCGACCTGAAGGAGCTTGTGGAGGACCCGACGGATGCGGTGGTCATAGACCTGGGCCGCCTGCCCTCCCACGGCCGGGACATAGGCCTGTACCTGAGAGAGCGCAAGTCCACCCGCCACGTGCCGCTGATCTTTGCAGGCGGAGACCCCCAGAAGGTGGAGCGCATCAGGGAGCTTCTACCGGACGCCGCCTACGCCTCGTGGGACGGCATAGACACTTCACTGAAGAGCGCCATAGCCAACGCCCCGGCTGACCCGATTGTGCCGCGATCCGGCTTCGAGGCCTACTCCGGCACTCCCCTTCCGAAGAAGCTGGGCATCAAGGAGGAGTCAGAGGTCTTCCTTATAGACGCTCCGCAGGACTTTGACGAGACCCTCGGCGCGCTGCCAGAGGGGGCGTCGCTGTGCACGCAACCCGACAGCCCCTGCCGGCTCGCCATCTGGTTTACCAAGTCGCGAGAGGAGCTTGAGGGACGGATGGAGGAGACACTGAAGTCCCTGGCCGACAGCGGCGGCCTCTGGATAGCCTGGCCGAAAAAGGCCTCCAAAGTTGCCTCGGACCTCGACCAGAACGTCGTCCGGGAGATCGGCCTCGCCGCGGGGCTGGTGGACTACAAGGTGTGCTCCATCGACCGGACGTGGTCGGGATTGCTGTTCACGCGGCGACGCTCCGGCTAGCCGAGACTGATGATTATCGACTTTCACACCCACGCTTTCCCGGCGGAAATCCGTGACCGTCGCGAGGAGCTGCTTTCAAGAGATCTCACTCTGGAGGCCCTGTACTCTGACCTCGCCGCGAGGATGGCGAGCGCCGAGGAGCTTGTGGCCACAATGGCCGGCGCGGGCGTAGACCTGTCCGTAGTCCAGGGCATCGGCTGGAACGACATCGGGCTGGCGCGCGAGACCAACGACTACATCATAGAGTCGGTGCGCCGCTTCCCCATGAAGCTGAAGGGCTTCTGCTCGGTCAATCCTGCATGGGGGTCCGCCGCCGCAGCCGAGGCGGAGCGCTGCGCCAGTGCCGGCCTAGTGGGCATCGGGGAGCTGCACCCGGACACCCAGGGGTTTGACCTCGGCGACAGGTCGGTAATGGCCCCGCTCGTAGAGGCGGCAATGAGCCTGGGTTTGCCCATACTCACCCACGCCTCGGAGCCGGTGGGTCACCTGTACGCGGGGAAGGGTCGCACCACACCGGACGTGCTCGGGCGGTTCATAGAAAACTTCCCGGCTGCGACCATCATCTGCGCCCACTGGGGTGGGGGTCTCCCCTTCTACGCTCTCATGCCGGAGGTGCGCGAAGCCCTGCGGAACGTCTACTTCGATACCGCCGCGTCGCCCTTCCTCTACCGGCCGGAGGTGTTCTCGACTGTCGTGAACCTGGTGGGCGACGACAGGGTGCTTCTGGGCACCGACTACCCTCTGATCGACCAGAAACGGCTCATCAGGCAGATCACCGACTCTTCCATTGCCGACGAGGCCAAGGAGGGCATCCTGTACAACAACGCCGCCGGCCTTCTGGGGCTGCCCGCATGGGACGGCTGACCGCCTTCATAGACAGCGCCGGAGGCCGCGTCTCAGGACGTTATCAGACCATCCTGGGGATGCGTCCAGGGTATGGACGCCAGGTGCGCATGCTGCTTGGCGCGTGGCAGTGGCAGGTGTCTGACGGGGACGTCGATGACCACCGGCGCGTGGCGCTCCAGGGCGAGGGGGAGCAGCCTTTCCAGGTCCATCGGGTCTTCCGCCCTCATGCCGACTGCGCCGAAGGACTCGGCGAACTTGACCAGGTCAGGGTTGACCAGGTCCGTCTCGTAAGTTCCGGCAAACATCTCATCCAGATCGCGGGCCACGTTGCCGTAGGAGTCGTTTCTGAAAACTATGGTGACGACATTGATGCCGTACCTGACCGCCGTCGAAAGCTCGGATGAGTTGAACATGAACCCGCCGTCTCCCGCCATGCACACCACGGGCAAGTCGGGCTTTGCGACCTTTACACCCAGCGCCGTCGGGAAGGAGAAACCGAGGTTGAAGGAGTAGCCGGAGTCCAGGTACGTCTTCGGGTGGTTCACCGGGTAGTGGGTGCGGGAGTAGTAGCCGAACTGCGTGACGTCCCAGACGGTGAATGTCTCCTCCGGGATGCTGTTCTTGATTGCCTGCAGGATAGGGTTGTGGGGCTCTTGCTGCCTGATGTCGTAGTATGAGATCAGTCGACGGGCCGCGATGACCGCTTCCACGGGCGACGGGCGGTCTCCCGCTCCGGCCTCAATCAGGAAGGGGAGCAGGGCTTCGATGGTCGCCCTGGCGTCGCCGTGCAGGGGGATGGTGTTGGACTGCACTCTTGTGATCTCGGTGTCGTCGATGTTGATGTTTATGAGCGGGCACGACTCGCCGGCCGGGTTCCCAAGCGAGAAACGCGTGTCGATTCCTATCACGACGTCGGCTCCCTGCATCACTTCGTAGAGCTGGTTCATCTCGTGTATCTCACCTGCGGGACTGAGGCACGACCCGTAGCACACCGGGTGGCTGTCCGGGATCGCTCCCTTGCCGCCGCCGGACGTGACCACAGGTATGTTTGTCGCTTCGGCCAGTTTGACCAGCGCCTGCTCCGCGCCTGATTGAGCCACACCCCCGCCGGCGAATATAAGCGGCAGGCTGGATTGAGCAATGATGCGGGCAGCCTCCCGGAGGTCTTCCGAGCTGGGCACTATTCGAGATAAGGGGGCCGGGTCACGCAGCCGGACCTCTTCCCGCTCCACCGAGGTCTCCGGCGGGATGTCCAGCAGAACGGGACGGGGCCGGCCGGTCCGCATCTGTAGGAACGCCTCGTTGACCGCGCTCGGCATCTCCCGGGGCCTGAGCACCTGCCGCCGCCACTTGGTCACGGGGCTCATTACGCCGCCCTGGTCGAAGACTTCATGGATGGCCCCGAGGTTCTTGCCGATTGCCCCCTGGGTATCTGGCCGGCAATCAGGAGCATAGGTGAGGAGCGGGCGAAAGCGGTTGCAACGCCGGAGGCGGCGTTGTAACCGCCGGCGCCAGGGACCACCAGGGCCACACCCGGTTTGCCGGAAGCGCGAGAGTAGCCGTCGGCCATGTGCGTCGCGCCTGCTTCATGGCGGGTCGTGATCATGCGTATGCTTGGCTCGTCCCTTAGAGCGACGATGATCCCCGACATGTGTATACCCGGAATCCCGAAGATGACCTCAACGCCTTCTCTCACAAGTGATTGCACGAGGGCCTCGCCACCGCTCATTTTTGGCATTGTTCACCCCTTAAGTCTAATGCTTGTCTGAGCGCCACCGCTATTTTACCATTCTCCCCAAGTGGTTAACGCGCTCTGGCCAACTGAGGGTCTTGATGGGATAGGTGAACGCCGGTTCCACGAGTCACTCACTCCCCAGCGTTTCTCGCCGACGGCAGTTGGAACACGGCCCTGGATCGGGGCGCCTGCAGCAGCAGGTGGGCGGGAGCGAGGATACTGCTCCGCTTCTCTCTGGGATGTTACCACAGGGCAATTGACCTGCAAAGCGCATTGCTCCGCTCAACTCAACGCTTGTGGACAAACCGGGTATGGTTCCCTTAACCTTCGTTTGTCTGAGAGCGTTGCCCTGGAGTAAGCCGTATGGAACAGATACGCGCCTTCATAGCCGTTGAGCTGCCTCCGGCGGTCAGGGGGGCCGTTGAGGGCGTCGTCCGAGAGCTGCGGTCCGGGACCGGCGACGGCGTGAGGTGGGTTAAGCCGGAGGGTGTACACCTGACGCTGAAGTTCCTGGGTGACGTCGACGCGGACTCCGTGCCCGCAATTTCCGATGCGCTGGACAGTTGCGCCGCGCCAGCCGCGCCGTTCGACCTCTTCCTGGAGGGCGTTGGGGTCTTCCCAAATGCACGACGTCCGAGGGTGGTGTGGATAGGCTTGGGCGGAGCGCTGGAGCCGCTGCTGGCGCTTCAGCAGTCCATAGACCGGGAGCTTGAGGGCCTGGGCTTCGCCAGGGAGCGTCGCCCCTTCACTCCCCACCTGACCTTGGGCAGAGTGAGGGACGGCGTACTCGCTTCGCAGGTCAGGGGTGTGTCGGAAGCCATTGCCGCAACGACCGTAGAACGCAGGGCGGAGCTGTCGGTCAGGGAAGTCTCGCTTATGCAGAGCGACCTCAGGCCGTCCGGGGCCGTCTACACGAGGCTGTATGCCGCGGAGTTGGGGAGTTAGGAGTAGGCGGCGTGATAGGTTCCCTGCCACCGTCATGCCCGTGAAGACGGGTATCCAGGGGTGGGGTCACTGGGGCAGGCCAAGGCCCTGGATTCCCGCCTCCGCAGGAATGGCGAGGAAGAACGCTCCTACGCCGTCTGGTTGGCGGCTATCGCGGGCTCCAGCGCCTGCACGATGTTCTCGTACTCGGCTGAGATGAGGGGACTCGACAGCACCGCAGGCTTCGACATGTCCATGTAGTCGGGCCGCAGACCCAGGCAGCCCATGAAGGTCAGCCCCATCTCCTGGGCCAGCTCCTCCCCGGCGCCCGTGCCGAACATCTCCCCTGTGAAGTTCTCAACCACTCCCAGCACCTTTACGTTCAGCTTGCGGATCATGTTGATGGACCTCTTGGCGTCCAGCTTGGCCAGCGCCTGAGGAGAGGTCACCACCACAAACCCGTCCAGGCTCAGGGTCTGCATCACAGTCAGGGGAGCGTCCGAGGTGCCCGGCGGAAGGTCGACCACCAGGTAGTCCAGATCGCCCCAGGCGGTGGTCTGAAGAAACTGGTTGATGGCGTTGTGCACCATCGGCCCTCGCCAGATGATGGCCTCCTCCTCGTTCTCCTGGAAGAAGGCCATGGACAGTATCTTTACGCCGTACTTCTCCGGAGGAATGATGAGGCCGTCCTGCATGGTCGGCTTGTCGAACACACCCAAGACCCTGCTGGCGTTGGGGCAGTCGATATCGGTGTCCATAATTCCAACCAGGTACCCCTTCTGGGCGAGGGTCACAGCGAGGTTGACAGCAACGGTGGTCTTACCCACTCCCCCCTTACCGCTGTACACCCCGATCTTGTTCTTGATACGCGCCAGCTTGTCGGAGATCTCGCGTCTCTGCTGCCAGTTCCGCTTCATGGCCTCCAGGCGCGCCTGCTCCTGGGGCGACATTGGACGGGTCATGTAGCCTCACTCCTCCCGGTCTCACAGCCATCACAGGGGCGGGCCGGGGCGCTCGAATAGTCGTCTGGGCGGGGAAGTATCAGTCCAGTCCCAGCAGCTTCTTGCCGTCCTCGGTGATCATCTCCGGGTTCCACGGAGGATCGAACACCATCTCCACCTCCACGTCCTCGACGCCCTCTATCTCGGCAATGCGCCACTCGGCGTTCTGGGCGATGTAGGGCCCCATTCCGCAACCCGGGGCCGTCAGGGTCATCTGCACGTAAACCTGACCCTCATTGAGCTGGACATCGTATATCAAGCCCAGATCGTAGACGTTGACGGGTATCTCCGGGTCGTATACCTCTCTCAGAGCTTCCTTGATATCGTCCATTGTGACTTCTTTTGTTGCTGCCATGAAAGACCTCGCTTGATTCTCTTGGCTACCCTATCGGTACCTGCAATTGTAACAACTGGCGGCTACGAGTGTCAATTTTGGGGAGGCAGCAATATACGTTACACACCTAGTGTCCTGTATCCGTAGTTCCTCGCATTATTCGAGGGCTTTCTGAAAGGACAGAGAATCGGATTCTTGCTCAAACCAGGGTAGTGGATCAGCATCGATCACCCCTTTATTTGCCAATGTACTTTGGTTACACCACACTAGTCTATAGACGAAAATCTCTAAACTTATTTGAGAGTTGATTGTTCCCAAACAAGAATCGGGCAAATGGTCTAGGGGTGGTATTCCAGAGCAACTCTAGGTCGGGCCATTTCTGTAATAACCGTAAGAGAACGGTCCGTGGGTGTTCTTCACCGCTTGTGAGGAAGATAATTCCGACACGTTCGCGAATAATCGTATTCCTCTCTGCTGTCACCTTCAGCATACGTTTATTGCAACTAAGCACAAGCCATTCGTTTCGACCTGCTTGCGTGAGCCAGAATTCATCGGGGCGTCCACCCCATGACATACCTACAATTGAACGAGCGTCATATCCAACTGCGGTGAGGGCCTTTGGCACTCCAGTTCCCACATCCTCGTCACACAGTAGAATCAAGCAGCGACCCTCTCCCAATATTGTAAGGCTGTCTCAACCAGACTAGTGTCCATTTCAAAGTCTTTCGCAATGAACTCAATGCGCAGGCCGGCCTTAAATCGCTTGCGAATTGCGTCGACTGTCACTCCGCGTCCCTGAATTACTGGTAGTCCGGTGCTTAGTCTAGGATCAACGACAATCGGCACCGTCTTGCCAATCGGGAACCACCTAATTGCTAGCTCTTGTTCGTACTCAATTTGGTCAATCGTGTCGCGCATTAGCCCTGGCAACGTCCATTGTTCTGGAGAGTCTAGGGCTGGGTAGCTGACAGCCCCTTCGCTGAGAAAATGAACAATATGACCCCCAATTCCCTCCAGCCTCAAGTGGGCAAACGGGTACTGTATGCCCCAGTGTTCTTGTGCCTTCACATAAGCGTCTCTTACTGTGTTGAAAGGGATGCTCTTTCTCGATGCGCTCTTTCGAAATCTTCCGGCAATCATGATCTCGATCATTTGAAGGAAGGAGACCATATGACCACTGTCAGATTGAAACAAGGGTGGAACTTCCCGGCCTCTAGCGGTATATCCGAAGAGCCAGTTTCTGACCGTGCTGGTAGAGACATTAGCTAGGCGCGCGGCCTCGCTAAAGCTGTACATTGGCTCAGTACGCCAGCCGTTAGGGGACTCGTGGCCGTTGGTCACTGGCAACATGACTAAGTGACCTCCATAGTGCTAGAACCCTGTAGAATGTCAGATTCCAGTAGAGGGTGAGTGCAGTGGTACTCACCGCAATACTAGCATATTGCTTCACCTTATGTCCTTTGAAGAAGAAAATCCGGTCCCTGTAGCTTCCTACAGCAAGTGGAGCCGGTGCCTTTGTCGTATCACAGACATGTGGGTGTGCGACGCATTTAATTGCCATTGCGGAGATGCAGGAACGAATGGCAAGCGAGATCGGCGTGGGGCACTCGCGCTTGCGCGTAAATTCACAAGTGATATATTATGTAGAACCTAAGGAAGGGGCCGACGGGTGGGCCAAGAAAGCGGACTTTGCCGGGAAGCAGTATGGTAGAGGCGGACGACTACGGGTCCCTTGCCATACACGTAAAGGGGCTGAGCAAGACCTATGGGCCTCAGGCAGTGCTCAGGGACCTGGATCTCAGCCTGCCCTGGGGAGATTTTCTCATCGTCTTTGGCCCCAACGGCTCCGGGAAGACTACCCTTATAAAAGTCCTGGCAACCATGTCCCGGCCCGACCGGGGCGACGTCACGGTCGCCGGCTTCGACCTGAAGAAGGACCCGACTGCCATCAGGAGGAACATAGGAGTGGTGACGCATCAACCCCTTATGTACGGAGACCTGACGGCCCGCGAGAACCTGCGGTTCCACGGGAGGATGTTCGGGCTGAAGGGGCTGGAGGAACGGATCGATAGAGCCGCCGGGTTGGTTGGCCTTGTCCCACACCTGGAGCGCAGGGTAGGCGTCCTCTCCCATGGGATGCAGAAGCGCGCCTCCCTGGCAAGGGCCATACTGCACGATCCGCCGATACTGCTGCTGGACGAGCCTGAGACTGGCCTCGACCAGGAGGCTCTTGGTATGCTGAGCGAGATGGTCACGGCCGGAGAGCGGGGGCGTCGCACGGTGCTGATGGCCACCCACAGCCTGGAGCGCGGCCTCGCCCTGGGGAACCGCGTGGCCATCCTCACCGGAGGCAAGATAGCGTACCAGGAGGAGCGAGCCCTTTTGGACGAAGCGACGTTCAGGGGCGCTTATGGCCGCTTCACGCAGGCAGTCCAGTGACGGGGTTCTGGACTACCGTTATGACGATGGTGTGGAAGGACGTTCTGACGGAACTGCGCGCCAAGGACATAGTCACAGCTATCCTGGCCTTCTCCATCCTCTCTCTTGTAATCCTCAACTTTGCACTGAACTCATCGCCGCGGCTGACGCCAATCATCGCCCCCGGGGTGCTGTGGGTGTCCTTCACCTTCGCCGGCGTCCTGGGCCTCACACGCACCTTTGCCCTGGAGAAGGACATGGGCAACCTGGAGGGCCTGCTCATAACTCCAACCAGCAGGGAGGCGATGTACGTGGGCAAGATGCTGGGCAGCCTCGCCTTCATGCTGGTGGCGGAGGCTATTCTGCTTCCCGTCTTTGCCGTGCTGTTCAACATCTCCCCGTTCCAGCCCGCATTGCTGCTGATAATCCTGCTGGCCACACTGGGTTTCGTGTCGGTGGGCACCCTGTTCTCGGCCATCGCCGTCAACACCAGGTCAAGGGAGATCATGCTGCCGATGCTCTTCCTTCCCATAGTCGTGCCAGTAGTGATAGGGTCTGTCGTGGCCTCCGGCAGCGTGCTGGAGGGCAGGCCCTGGGGGGACATAGTCAGGTGGGTGCAGCTCATCGCCATATTCGACCTGCTGGCCCTGGTCTTCTGCGCCCTGGCCTTTGAGTACGTTATACAGGAGTGAAAATGACAAACACAAACAGCCCCGCAAGAAACGTCTTGCTGCTGCTCAGCGGAGTCTCGATGGTGGGAGTCCTCTACCTGGTGTTCCTGTACGCCCCGACGGACAGGAATCTGGGCCTCTCCCAGCGCATATTCTACTTCCACGTTTCGATGGCATGGGTGGGCTTCCTCGCCTTTTTCTGGGTCCTGGTGGGCAGCGTGGGCTATCTGTGGAAGCGCTCCCAGAGAATGGACCGCCTGGCCTACTCCTCGGCGGAGATAGGAGTGGTGTTCACCACCCTCATGCTCATCACCGGCGTGCTGTGGGCGAAGCCGTCCTGGGGCGTCTGGTGGACGTGGGACCCCAAGCTCACCACGTCCCTCATACTGTGGCTCATCTACGTTGCCTACCTGATGCTGCGGGCCTACTCGCCACGGGGAGACCAGGGCGCCCGCTTCGCCGCCGTCCTTGGGATAATAGGCTTCATCGACGTGCCCATCATCTACCTGTCTGTGGTGTGGTGGCGCACGGTCCACCCGCCCGTCGTTCTGGGACCGGTGGCTGAAGGAAGCCTGGAGCCCTCTATGCGAATGGTGCTGATGGCCTGCACCGTGGCCTTTACCCTCCTCTTTGCGTACCTGCTCATGGACCGGCAGGCGCTGCGCCGGAGCGAGGAGGAGTTTGAAGCGATTCGAAGCATCGCCGAACCAATATAGCAGTCGTTCCCAAACAGGAGGCGATATGAAAATTACACTTACTAAGATGCTGATAGCGCTGGTAGTCTTGTCGGTCGTCGTCCTCGCCCTCGACGGCGACGCCGCGCTGGCCCAGCAGGCGACGCCGGAGCAGATCAGCGCCGAAACATCGGAGGACAGAGGCCCGGAGGCCAACCTGCCATACCTCTTTGCCGCCTACACTGTGACCTGGGTCGGCTTCTTTGTGTACGTCTACTACCTGTCGCAGAGACAGCGCAGCCTGCAACGAGAGGTGGAGGCGCTGAAGGAGGCGTTGGATGAAAGGGATGGGAGAGGGGGAGGTTAGGGGTAGTGGGTTTTGATATACTATATTCACGATGGAATCAAGACGCCATTTGCTGGGAAGGGAGTCCTCGGAAAAGGACGACACAAGTGAGGGGGGAGGTGACCTGTGACCACAATTGTTGCGAGAGAGAGGCCAGCCCTAGCGGGTGTTTACCCAGTGGCCGATGCGACTGCTCTTATTCAGGCTACCCACCCCGCCAAGCGCCCGGCCGATTCAGGGCGACCCCGAAACACCCTTGACCGCATAAACTCCCGCCACATCTACCGGTGGATCAGGGACGGTATGGCGGGCGACTATCTAGCTGGCCTCAGGGGCAAAGAGGTAGCGCTTACGTTTCTGGATCTTGTTAGCTTGAGGATGATCTCCGTGTTCCGCGCACACGGAATATCATCCGCCGAGATCCGCACAGTCCACAAGACGTTACAAGAAAAACGAGGATGGACTCACCCCTTTGCAATGGAGCCCATATGGATTTCAGGACTCGGTATCTACATCAGAGAGAATGACCTTCCCGTAAAACTGGACAGGTACAAGAACTGGCAAGCCGCTCTTGATTTCATGGAACTTTACATTGGGCCAATCCACCGGCTCGCGTTCGACGAAGATGAGCAGGCGGTGTCATGGGAGCCGGAAGCAGGCATTGTCCTAGACCCCAAGATATCTCTTGGAGAGCCCTGTCTGAGCGGAACTCGAATAGCCACACAGACCCTGTGGGCCTTGCACGCTGCAGGCGACCCAGCGGAGCGGATTGCGGAAGCCTACGGGCTGCCTGTCGACAAGATAGAGGCTGCCCTTACCTGGGAACGCAACCTTGGGTACAACGGAGCAGACTAGCTCTTTCTTCTACTATGATGAAGGACTTCCCCCCAAGATCGGGGAGGTGCTGGCGCATGTAGAGTTCTCCCTAGAAGTAGGAGCAAGAGGGCTACCAGATGAAGTCCTCATATCAGAAATGGGGAGAAAGGGTCAAACTTGGATCACCAAGGACGACCGAGCCAGGGTGGAGCATGAAGCTGCAATACGAGAAGCCGGCATCAGCATAGTTTTCTTGCGCGGTCTCTCGCACGGACGGCGGCGACGCTCCTCTCTGAGACGAAATGTAATAAGCCTTAAGGAAATACTGCTTCTGCTGGTGACCAAGCTCGACGCAATTCAGGCTGAGATTTCATCGTCGAATAGACCCCGCTACTTCGTCCTTTATCTGAAGGGGCCAAACAGACCCGAGTATCAGAAGCACTCTACACTTAGAGAAGTGTGGCAAAGTCTCTCCGGTAGCGCGTAGATATCCCTGTCACCCGCACCCTCTGCGGTGGTAAAATAGCCCTTAGTCCACAGGAACGTTTGCAAGAAAAAGGCCCGTATGTCTCAAGACAGCATCGTAGTTAAGGGCGCCAGGGAGCACAACCTCAAGAACATTGACGTCACCATACCCCGGAACCAGTTGGTGGTCATTACCGGGGTGTCCGGCTCAGGCAAGAGCTCCCTGGCCTTCGACACAATATACGCCGAGGGACAGCGCCGCTACGTGGAGTCCCTCTCCGCCTACGCGCGCCAGTTCCTGGGCCGGATGGAGAAGCCGGACGTTGAGTACATAGAGGGTCTCTCCCCTGCCATTTCCATCGACCAGAAGGGCGTATCCCACAACCCGCGCTCCACCGTGGGCACCGTCACGGAGATATACGACTACCTGCGCCTCCTCTACGCCCGCGCGGGCCGACCCCACTGCCACCAGTGCGGCAGACCGGTGGAGCGGCAGACCGTTCAGCAGATAGTGGACGCCATCATGAACCTGCCGGTAGACAGCCGGATAATGGTCATGGCGCCCCTGGTGATCCATCGCAAGGGGGAACACAAGGACGTCTTTGAGGAGGCACGCAACGCCGGCTACGTCAGGGTGCGTGTCAACGGCGAGGTACGGGACCTCTCTGAAGACATTGTCCTTAATCGGCAGAAATGGCACACCATAGAGGTGGTGGTTGACCGTCTGGTGGTGAACGCCGATGCCGACGTCAACCGGTTCACCGACTCCGTGGAGCAATCCATCAACCTGGGCAGCGGCGTGGTGCAGGTCTCTGTTGTTGACGGGGAAGAGCTGCTATTCTCTGAACGCTTCGCCTGCGTCCACTGCGGTGTGAGCCTGGGCGAGATTGAGCCGCGCACATTCTCCTTCAACAGCCCCCACGGCGCCTGTCCAACCTGCACGGGCCTGGGCTTCAAGCTGGAGATCGACCCGGAGCTGATTATTCCCAACAAGGACCTCGCCTTGGGAGGCGGAGCGGTCGTGCCCTGGAGCAGGTCCGGCTCCTCTAGTCCCTGGTACACCAGCCTCCTTGACTCCCTGTCCCAGGCGCACGGGTTCTCCACCAAGGACAAGGTGCGTGACCTGAAGAAGGAGCACGTCGATCTGGTGCTGTACGGCAACAAGGGCAAGGTGGTGGAGATGCGCCACCGCACCCACAGAGGGCGGGTCTACTCCTGGGACACCACCTTTGAAGGGGTCATCCCCAACCTGGAGCGCCGCTACCGGGAGACGGGGTCGGACTACATCCGGCAGGAGATTGAGCGGTACATGGCCCAGCGGCCGTGCCCCGCCTGCGATGGGCAGCGTCTCAAGCCCCAGTCGTTGGCGGTTACGGTGGCCGGCAAGAACATCATCGAAATGACATCCGCGACCATCGGGCAGTCGATGGACTGGTTGGACTGGTTGGAAGGCGGTGGTGAGGAGTCGCCGCTGAACGTCCGCGAGCAGACCATAGCCAGGCAGATACTGAAGGAGATCCAAGCGCGCCTGAAGTTCCTGAAGGACGTCGGGTTGGACTACCTCACCCTCGACCGGACGGCGTCGACCCTGAGCGGCGGCGAGGCGCAGCGCATCCGGCTGGCCACGCAGATAGGGTCGGGCCTCATGGGAGTCCTCTACGTGTGCGACGAGCCCAGTGTCGGCCTTCACCCTGTGGACGACCACCTGCTCATCGATACCCTCAAACGTCTGCGTGACCTGGGCAACACCGTCATCATCGTGGAGCACGACGAGGCCATCATGCGCTCCGCAGACCACATCATCGACCTCGGCCCGGGCGCGGGTGAGCACGGGGGCCACATCGTCGCCACCGGCACCGTCGAGGAAGTGTCCGAACATCCGGATTCCATCACGGGCCAGTACCTCAGCAGCCGCAAGAAGATACCCATGCCGGAGGAGCGTCGACCGGGCAACGGCGGCGAGCTTGTGGTCAAGGGCGCGCGGGAGAACAACCTGAAGGACGTCGACCTGTCCATTCCGATGGGGATGCTGGTGTGTATAACGGGTGTGTCCGGCTCCGGCAAGAGCAGCCTCATCTACGAGGTGCTCTACAAGAGGCTTGCCCAGTTGCTCTACGGCGCTCGCGACAAGCCCGGCGAATGCGACTCCGTCAACGGCATTGAGAACATCGACAAGGTCGTGAACATAGACCAGTCGCCCATCGGCCGCACTCCACGCAGCAATCCGGCCACATACACCGGCGCGTTCACGCCCATACGGGAGCTCTTCGCCGCTGTGCCGGAGTCCAGAGTGAGGGGCTACGCCCCCGGCCGGTTCTCCTTCAACGTCAAGGGCGGTCGGTGCGAGGCGTGCGCCGGCGGAGGCTACATTCAGATCGAGATGCAGTTCCTCCCCAACGTTACAATGCCCTGCGAGGTGTGCCAGGGTCAGCGATACAACCGGGAGGCCCTGGAGATAACTCTCAAAGACAAGAACATCTCGGAAGTGCTGGACATGACGGTGTCGGAGGCGCTGGAGTTCTTCTACAACTTCCCGCGGTTGCGCACCAAACTGGAAACCCTGCGGGACGTGGGCTTGGGGTACATACGCCTGGGGCAGCCGGCAACGACCCTCAGCGGCGGGGAAGCCCAGCGCGTGAAACTGGCGACTGAGTTGTCGCGACGCGCCACCGGCAAGACCCTCTACATCCTCGACGAGCCGACCACCGGCCTCTCCTTCCAGGACTGCGCCGCCCTCCTGGGCGTGCTGCACCGTCTCGTGGACGCCGGGAACACCGTCGTCCTCATTGAGCACCACCTGGACCTGATTAAGAACGCAGACTGGATTGTGGACCTGGGGCCGGGCGCGGGAGACAAGGGCGGAAACGTCATCGCCACCGGCACCCCGGAGGATGTCGCAGCGACGGAGGGGTCCCACACAGGCTACTACCTGCGCAGTGTCCTGGATCGCGAGAACGGGGCAAAGCCCAACGGCAAAGTGAAGCCAAAAGTGAAGACCAAGAGCAGAGCGAAAGCCAAGGTCAAGGTGGAGGCCGGGGCGTAACAGCCTACGGCAGCCGGTCTGGCAGGCCCTCCCTGAATGCTCGGATATGCTCCGGGCCTATTCCGCAGCACCCGCCGATTATCTGCACGCCCATCTTCACCCACTCCTGCGCCTCAGCCAGTAGGCTCTCCGGCGACTCGGTGTCCTGAAGGTCCCAGCGAGAGGTCGCCGTTCCGGCGGAGTTGGGGTACGCGCCCGTCGGTCCCTGCCAGCGCCGTCTTAGCTCTACCAGCGCGGGCGTCGTCTCTTGGGCGGTGGTGTGCATCACCGATACTACTGAGCACCCCAGGGGCCTTATGGCCTCGAGGGCATCTGCCAGTGTTGGGCCGTCATCGGGGCTGTCCTGCAGCAGCACCCTGGAGCCGTCGCCGGACGTCCTGGTGCTGAACCCCACCCATACGGGCAACCCGGTCGAGAGGGACGCTTCCAGGGCGTATGTGGTCTGTGGGATGTCTCGCATCATCTCCAGGACGATCAGCTCCGCGCCCGCTTCCGCCATTATCTCCGCCTGCTCGCGGTAGTTGGCCCGCGCCTGCTGCTCGGTGGGAAGTTGTAGGTCGAGGCGGCCGCGGCCAAAGTAGAATCCGGGTCTGGTGCTCTCGGTGGAAATGGAGCCGGCAATGAGCACCGGCCTTGCAGGGGCGCTCTGCTCGCGGGCCTCCCTGGCCAGGGTGACCGCGAGGGCGTTCAGCCGCTGCACGTCGTCGCCCATTCCGGCGGGGGCCAGTACGTTTCTGTTGGTTGCGTAGGTGTTTGTCGTGATGATGTCGGCGCCCGCGTCGATGTACGTCCGGTGCACCTCTCGCACCACGTCAGGATGAGTGAGAAGAGATGCCGCGCTCCAGGTCAGGTCGTGGAGTGGCACGCCGCGCTTCTCAACCTCAGTGGCCGTTGCCCCGTCGAGGATGATGATTTCTCTCTGGTCTAGCCGGTGTTGTAAGTCTGTCAGATCGGCCTCCTGTGGGGCGCACTTCGGCGAGTTTGTCTGGGCTACAGTACTTCAGCCGCGGTCTTGCCGTTGTCCCTGAAACCGGCTTGTAAGCGTGGTTTCCGATGGGGTACCCAGCCTCTCCAACACCAGTTGACAGATGCTTTGTCCCGGGTGAAGTAAACATGGGAATGGCCCTTTATGAGAAATCTCTAATCTCAGTTGGCCTTCAAAGGTAGCGTGGACCGTAGGCGCTGTTTGGTGTATCGATATACCTAAACGTGCTAGGGAACTGCGTCCCTCAACCCGCGCTGCCAAGTAATTGGGCATTTCGACGTACTCAAGAGTGTACGCTAAAACGAACTGCCCCGGCTCCAAGCGAAACGCTTCACTACCTGTGAGGGTCTTGGTATCTCCGTATGCCTCGACAACTTCCTCTATGTTTCCTACCTTGGCGAGGTCCACTAAAGTGGCAACACCTTCAGGTGACGTCCTGAACGTAGTAAACGTATTGCCAAGACGCAGATCCACTGAAGAAGGCGTAATCTGATCCCATTCGATTTCAGGAGCGAACCTGAGCCTGCCGCTCCCTATTTCCGTCCTTATTTCGAAGTCGCTGAGTACCATAGCCCTAAACGTATGTCAGGAGGCTCTCTATCTCGTCCCTTGGCACGCGCATCCGTGGACCGGAGGTAAGAGTTTCTGCTGGCATCTCTACCAGCAGATCCCCTTCGAATTCTGCGTATACAACTCCGAACATGCGCTTCTTCTCGAAATCTACGTACTTCCGTGGTACGAAGGCAACGAATTGCTCGCCGTGGACCTTGAATTGCACCAGGTACTCTTCGGGCCGAGAGATATCTCTGACTTCCTGCAAGGCAATCCAGACCGATTCGGGATCGAGCTTAAAGTCTGGCATTTTAGGCATGGTTACCCCCAAGTTCGAAGGCTGGCTCAATGCTAGCAACGTGCAAGAGAAGTGTCAATGAGCGGATGTTAGGACTGAGGGTACACTCCTAAAGCGGCCAGTCCTGGAGGTTGTAGGACATCTCCCAGAAGAGGAATTCGTAGCGGGTGGCTGTCAGGAAGTGCTCCTCCAGGCGGCTTATCTCCCTGCCGCCCGCTTCTTCCGTCAGGGAGTCCAGGAACCCCCGCAGCCAGTCCACAAATGATGTGAACTCCTCCGCGGAGTACATCTGAATCCACTCGGCGTAGGGGTTGGCGTCCGACGCGTCGCCGGTGCGGGCGAGGCGCTGCCCAGTCTCGGAGTAGCCCCACTGGCACGGCAGCAGGTTGGCTATCACGTCCGTAAGTGTGCCCTCGTAGGCCACCCGGAGCAGGTAGTCGGTGTATGCCAGCGTAATGGGCGCAGGGCGCGTGCTCTCAAGCTCCGCGGCGGACACGTCGAACTTGCGGGAGAAGGAGCGATGCAGCTCCATCTCCACGTTCAGCGTCTCGTTGAGGAGCGAGGCGAATCGCCCAATGTTCTTCAGGTCCGGGGCCTTGGCCGTCGCCAAAGCCAGCATTCGACTGTACTGGACCAGGAACAAGTAGTCCTGCTTCACGTAGAACTGGAACTTCTCAAGTGGAAGCTCGCCGTTGCCAATGCCCACGACAAAGGGGTGGTGAAAGAGCCTGTCCCACAGATAGGAGTATTTCCCCCGGAGATGCTCTGTGGCGCTCAAAGGTCGAACTCCTCCCGGGCCTCCTCCCCGAGCCTGTCCGTCTCCCCGCCGGGCTTCTCCCCTGCGTGAATGGCCACCGTGCCAAGGCCCATCTTCCTGTATTCCACCTTATGCAAGCCGACCTTCTGCATCATCGCCGACAGCTCATCGGGGGTCATATAGCTTTGCACTGACTCCGGCAGGTAGGAGTAAGCCTCCCTGCTTCCGGCGAGCATCGATCCCATCCACGGCACTGCCTTGCGGAAGTACCACTGGAACAGCCGGCTGAGCCCGTCGCCGCCCGTTACGGGTATGATGTCCAGAATGACTATCCTCCCTCCGGGGACGACGACGCGGGTCATCTCCCTGAGGGCTGCTTCGATGTCGGCGAAGTTGCGCAGGCCGAAGCCGCAGGTGACGCACCAGAAACGGTCGTCCGCGAAGGGGAGGTTGACGGCGTCGCCGCGCACCCAGTGGACCCGGTGGGCTTGACGCTTGTGCTTGCGGGTCTTGCTGCGAGCCTGTCCCAGCATCTGGGGAGCGAAATCCAGGCCAGTGACGCGACTTATGCTCAACTTGTCGGCCAGCTCCCAGGCAAAGTCGCCCGTTCCCGTAGCGATGTCCAGGGCTTCACCCTCGCCTCCCCTGCTGGCGATGGCAGTCGCCTTCCATCGCCACAAGTGGTGCAGGCCCCCCGTCATCACCGTGTTCATCAGGTCGTAGCGGCGGGAGATATAGTCGAACATGGAGGCTACGTAGCGCGCCTTGTCGTCTCCCTTCAGTTGCACCATATCTTGCCTCGCCTACTCGCTGCGCCTCTGGTAGCGCATACGATCTCCCATGAAGTCGTCCAGTCCGAGGGCGTCCAGGGCCTTGGCCACTACGTAATCCACGATGTCCTCCACAGACTTGGGGCGCAGGTAGAATGCCGGCTCCGGGGGCAGGACGGTGACGCCCAGGCGGGCCAGGGAGAGCATGTTCTCCAGGTGTATGGGAGACAGCGGGGTCTCACGGGGCACCAGCACCAGCCTGTGACGCTCCTTCAGGCACACGTCCGCGGCCCGCTGGAGTAAGTTCGTGGATATGCCGTGGGCGATGGCCGCAATCGTGCCCGTGCTGCACGGAATCACGACCATACCGGCAATGCGCGTGGTGCCGCTGGCGATGGGCGCTTTGAGGTCGCCGATGGGGTAGTAGCTGAAGTTGGGCGACTCCTGCCACTGCGCCAGGGACGAGCCGAAGGACTCGTCCATCTCCTCCTGCCACACCATCCGCGCCGCCGAGGTGCAGGTGGCTATGACCGGCACGTCGCGCTCCAGCAGCGCTCCAATGGCGCGCTTCGCCAGTATGGAGCCACTGGCTCCGGATATGCCTATTACTACCGGGTCCATACTCTTATCTTACGCTACACGTATATGGATGCAAAGGTGAATACGAACATGATGACGGCAATGTAGCCGTTAACGTTGAAGAATGCCATGTTGAGCCGCGACAGGTCCGTGGGCGACACCAGCCTGTGCTCGTATACCAACAGGCCGACGGCCAGGGCGCAGCCTATATAGTAAGGGAACCCCAGTCCCAGCCAGGGCCCCAGCGCGACCAGCGACGCGGCGGTGAGGACGTGCATCGCCTTGGCCCACATCAGCGCGGCGCGTATCCCGAACTTCTGCGGTATCGAGTGGAGGCCGCGCTCTATATCGAAGTCGTAGTCCTGGCAGGAGTACAGGATGTCGAATCCTCCTATCCAGGTGGCCACCGCAAAGGCCAGCAACACCGGTTCCCATGACAGCGTCCCCGACACGGCTATCCATGCTCCCGCCGGGGCGATGCCGTCGGCCCAGCCCAGGATGAAGTGGGACGTCCACGTGAACCGCTTGGTGTAGGAGTAGCCCACGACGACCACGGCGGCCACGGGCGCAAGCGCCAGGGCCAGGGGATTGAGCATGGCCGCGGACACCAGGAAGACCGCCAGGGAGACCGTCGACATTGCCGTCATCTCCCACAGCCTGATGCGGCCCGCCGGCAGAGGCCTCGCGGCGGTACGGGGGTTCTGAGCGTCGAGGTGTCGATCTATGATGCGGTTGGCGGACATGGCCAGTGTGCGCGCCGACGCCATTGCCACGGTTATCCACAGGAACTGGCCGAGAGTAGGCAGGCCGTTGTTCGCCAGCACCATGCCCAAGTAGGCAAATGGCAGAGCGAAGATGGTGTGCTCAAACCGGATGGAGTCCAGGATGAGGCAGATCTTCCCAGGCATAGCCATCACCACGCTCATTTCTCTCCCGTCTTGGTGGCGGCCAGAATGATGCGCCCCGGGCGGCCCTTTACGCCGTATTCAATGCCGTAGTCGGAGCTGGTCTCATAAGTGTCCGGCAGCTCCAGCAGGGCGTCTATGCAAAGGCCAGCCCCGGCTACCGCAGTTACGAGGCTGCCCAGGGTGTGCCCCCACTCAATTGTGGTAAGGGGGTTTCCGGGGTCTCCGGCGGGATTACAGGGGTCCCCTGAGGCTTCGTCCAGAAAGTAAGGTCCTTCATCGAAGTAGGAGTCCCTGAGCGTATCTCCCTGCTCCATCGCCTGCACGTAATTGGAGATGGGATGACCGCCGTTGAGGAGAAACCGCCCGCCGGGCTTGAGAGCGCGCCAAGCGCCGGCGAACCAGCCGTCTAGGTCACCGATCCAAGACTCCACCCAGGCGGAGAACACGATATCGAACTCTCCTTGCAACAGGTCATCCGGCAGATTCAGGAGATCGGCCTGGACCAGTCGGCATTCCACGCCCAGCCTCTCGGCATTGCGCCGCGCCGAGGCCAACTGGACGGGTGAGTTGTCCACCCCGGTTACTATCGCGCCTGCCCGGGCCCACTCCAGCATCTCCGCGCCGTCGCCACAGCCCATGTCCAGGAGGCGCTTGCCCCGGACGCCGCCTACAAGCTCCAGGTTCTCCGGGTAGAGGAAACGCCTGCCGGCAAGGATGTCCCCGGCGGAGTTGGGGCGTATGTTCACAAGGCCCTCGTCCCGCTGTCGTCGGAAGGAGTCCCACGCCTCTCTGTTTTGTTCGGCTGCCCGGTCTGATACGGAGGACATTGTTTTATGTACTGGTATGGAGATCAAGCCTCTGTTTCCGGTATAGCCTCCGCTCCCTGATTCTCGTAGAAGCCTACTGTTGCCTTAATTTGATCTATGTAATTGTAGATCTCATCAACGTCCTCTATGGCAACTCTCTGTTCTTGCTTTTGCTGGTCTATCAGCCCAAGATACTTCTGCCGAGTGTTGAATCGCAATCGGCAGATGGGTTTACGAATGGTGTCATCGAGAAGCACGGCGCAGAACTGTTTTAGGTCACGTATGGCGACTCGCTTTATGTCTACTACATCATGGAGGATGGCTTTGACTATGTAGTAACCTTCGAGTTCTTCAGTTGTGGTGACGATTCCATCGTCTTCTTCTTCAACAGATGAGACTTGCTCGGAGCTTGAAGATTCCAGTGCCTGCGTTGCCCTTTGGGTAATATCCCCGCTCCCGAGGGCAGACGCCTTCTCCAGTCTGTCGTTTATTCTTTCGTTTATGAACTGACCTAGAGCTTGTTTAGTAAGTTCTTGGAACTGCTGCCTTATTGCCGAAGTGTTTCTACCGGAATAGACCTGGGATTGGAAGAATCTGACAAAGTCATCCGCCGGTTTGTTCAACTGCTCTCCCAAGATCCGCTTAATCTCTTTGGTGTATTTCAATTCGCGAGCGGCATCTAACAGCTCATCTAACTGAAAGGAAGACTTAGTGAATCTTTTGAGTTCCTCCACTTGGGATTCGTTGATTTCAAGAATATCGAACTCTAGGAATGGCTTTTCGTCCATCCGTTTGGCAGTGTCTAAATCTGAGTAGAAACGATAGCCTAGGCCATCCGTTAGTACAGCAAAGCGGGTTTCTGTGACCATAAAGTACCGCGCCAATTGATTCCAATGTCTCTCATCATTCAGGTTAGTGTCCTTCTGCTTACACTCAAACAGAATTACTGGCTTCCCATCTTGGATGATGGCATAGTCAACTTTCTCTCCCTGTTTAGTGCCAATGTCAGCAGTGAACTCCGGTACAACCTCGGTAGGGTCAAAAACGTTGTATCCTAGAACATTTATGAATGGCATAATGAGAGAAGTCTTTGTAGCCTCCTCAGTTTCCACGTGGTCTTTTCTTGGGACAAGCCGCGTCTTTAGCGCCTGAATCTCATCAATAAAATCCACAATAGAGCCTCCTATCTTTGCTTCAACAATCAGAATTTTAGCAGTTTTCGCCCCACCTGTATTGATTGGTCGGGCCTATGTACTAAGGTTTCGGCTTGTCGTCAACCAAGCCTTGGTGAATCTCTTCTCTGCTATCGCAAGTTGGACTGGAAGTGGAAGTCCAGCAGCTTCTCCCGCTCCACTCTCTTGCTGATGTTCAGCGTCTCTATGCCCACCACTCGGTTCTCTGCGTTGAAGTCCAAGACCACTCCCGGCTGCACCTCTTCGGAATCCACAATTGCTGACTCATCCAGCCGTAAGTAGAGGGTGTCGGTCTCCTCATCCAGTGTAAGTTTCATTACTGTATCCCGTACTCTGCCCACTTGCTGTCCACCAGCGCCTTGATCTCGTCGGACATGACGATGTCCGGGGGCCACTCCCGCTCTCGGCCCTCCAGAGGCCCCTTGGCTGTGGCGTCGATGCCCACCTTGCTGCCGAACTTCGCCGTCGGCGACGCGTGGTCCAGGTCGTCCACAGGGCCGTCGGCGAAGGTAATGTCGCGGGAGGCGTCCAAGTTGTTGGTCACTCGCCACGCCACCTCCGACACGTCTTGCACGTTGACGTAGTCGTCCACCACAATAATCGCCTTGGCCAGCATCATCAGGCCCAGACCCCACAGAGCGTGCATCACCTTCTGGGCCTGGCCGGGGTACTCCTTCTTGATGGAGACGATGACCAGGTTGTGGAAGACGCCCTCCGCCGGCATGTTCATGTCCACAATCTCCGGCAGCATCATCTGGATGATGGGCATGAAGAGCCGCTCCGTGGCCTTGCCCATGTAGTAGTCCTCCTGCACGGGTCGGCCGACCAGAATGGTGGGGTAGATGGGGTATCGACGACGCGTAATCGCCGTCAGGTGGAATACCGGGTATGTGTCCGCCAGCGAGTAGAAGCCCGTGTGGTCTCCGAACGGCCCTTCGATGCGCTGCTCACCGGGGACGATGTACCCCTCCAGCACAATCTCCGAGTGGGCGGGCACCTCCAGATCGACGGTCGCGCACTTGACGACCTCGACGCCCTCCTCGCGCATAACGCCTGCGATTGCCAGCTCGTCCAGGCCCGGAGGGAGCGGCGCAGACCCCGTCCAGAGCGTGGTGGGGTCGCCGCCCAGGGCCACGGCCACCTCCAGCCGCTCGCGCCCCTGCTCCCGGGCGACTCGCTCGTGGTGTGTGCCGACCTTGTGGGTCTGCCAGTGCATCCCGGCCGTCTGGCCGTCGTACACCTGCATGCGATAGGTGCCCACGTTGCGCACGCCGGTCTCAGGGTCTCTGGAGATGACCAGCGGCAGGGTGATGAAGCGGCCTGCGTCCATCGGCCAGCACTTCAGGATTGGAAGGCTGTTGAGGTCGGCGTCGCGGCCGGTGAGGATAACCTCTTGGCAGGGTGCCTGGCGGACCAGCTTTGGCTGTGTCCCCGCTATCTTGATCAGGTCCATCAGGGTGCGGAACTTGTCCATTAGGCCGGCGGGAGGCCCCTGCATCAGACCCAGGAGCTTTCTCACCCTGTCTGCCAGGTCGTCCAGGCGCTCCACGCCCAGGGCCCACGCCATGCGCTGCTCCGATCCAAACGTGTTGATGAGCACGGGGATGTCGTACCCCTGAACGTTCTCAAACAGGAGAGCCGGACCGCCGCTCTTGACGACGCGGTCGTTGATCTCGGTGATCTCCAGGTCGCAGCTGACTGGCGTCTTGATCCGCGCCAGTTCGCCCCTCTCTTCAAGGAAGGCAATGAACTCACGAATGTCTTTGAATTTCACGTCTATTCTCGATTCATCTGGTAATGGATTCCTGAGCTATATCACAGAAGCGGTAGATTCCCTTGCCAAGTGGGAGTCCGTATCTCCATTGGGATTCCCAGAATCCTTCCGAAGTCGTTAGTGTTCCAGGTCTCGAATACGTCTGCGTCAGAAAGAAGAGCGGTAGACAGGTGAATGGAATCGTTAGGCCTTAGATTGTACCGGCGCGCCAGCTGGCGCGCATTCTCCGCCACAACGCGAGTTACGTCGTACATCAAAATGTAACTGTGCAGGAAGAAGCTGCTTATGGTAGTCTCTTCATCTTCCGTTAGCATCGGCGAACCCCTCATCCGAATTACCTCTGCGATGGTTAGTGTTGACGTTACAATAGTGAGCCTACCCGCTTCTGCATCTTCGAGGATACGCTGACAGATCTCGGCTCGTTCCGCTTCGTCTTCGGAAATTAGAGAGATGAAATTACATGAATCCCAGTATCTCCTTGAACGACTAGGAGTGTGTCTGAAGATTCCCAGGAGCGGTTTGGGTGGTGGGTGTGATGTGCAGTGTTGGTGGTGGTCTGGGCTGGGCAGTTAGTCCAGATTTGGACCGGTGGGGTCTTACACCCTCGCTCCGGCCCCCCGAAAGGGGCCTGCTGGACAGGGTTTGGCGTTTCAGGCCGGGTTTGCCGAACCCGCGGCCACCGGGTTTGCCCTCCACAGCTTCAGCAGGTTGTGGGTCAAGGACACCAGGGTGAACTCCCCTGCCACTTTGTGGATGCCACGGAGCAGGAATTGCCTGAAGCCCCGAGCATGTTTGGTAAGCCCGTGGACCGGCTCAGTGATGACCTTGCGACGTGCATACACCTCCCGTCCTTCAGGCGTCTGCAGCTTGGACCGCATGGCGGAGCGCAGCGGCGTCCTGACCTTTACCTGTTGACCTATCCCGGCTTGGTGGTGTCTCTCCCGACCCGTGGCTACGTAGGCATCGAACTGTCTTTCGGCGAGCATACCCAGATTGCGTTCGCTGCAATATCCCGCATCTGCCGTGAATAACAGGGGACACCGCTCTGTTGCCGGGACTCCTATACCTGCCAGGTTTTGGTCCAAGATCTCCAGCATAGGGCCCAATCTGGGGCTGTCGGCGCTCTGGGGCGTCACCTCTTGGGCTACGATCACTCCGCTCCCCGCTTCCACCAGAACCTGAGCATTGTAGCCCTGTATCCAACCGTGGGAACTCTTCATGATCCGGCTGTCCGGGTCTGTGAAATTGCTCTGCTCCTTGGGCCGGGGCACAGCCTTGGCCGCCGCAGCTTCCGCCTCTTCGGGTCTAGCCCTTCCTCCTTCAGCCCGCTCCAGCGCACGCCTTTTGGCCCGCTCTTCCAACCGCACCTTCGCCTCCCTCATCTTGGCCAGTCGCACCTCCCGCCGCCGCAGTTCTTCAGGTAGTTCATCCCCCCGAGCATCATCGCCGTATTCCGCATCCTCCGCCTCGTCAATCTCGGCGGCCCGGCGCAACAACTCCGCTATCTCCGCTTCCAACCGGGGCTCCGTCTCTTGTATCCGCCCGTAGCTCATGGCCTTGTGCTTCGAGGCGTTGGCCTGGTATTTGCTCCCATCCAGGGAGAGGTGTCCCATCTTCACCAGACCTGCCTCCCGGCACATTCCCAGTACTTGGATGAACAGACCCGCAAAGACTTCCAGGTGGTTCTTGCGAAAATCGGACACGGTGCGGAAGTCCGGGAATTGGCCTCCACACAGCGCCCGGAAGGCCACGTCCGTCTCACAAGCCGCCGCTATTTTCCTGGAACTGTAGACTCCCGTGCAGTAGCCGTACAGCAAGAGAGAAAGCAGCATCCTGGGATGGTAAGCCCGGGGTCCACGCCCTCTCTTGAACCGCACGGCAATCTCCTCTATGTCCAGTAGGCTCACCGCGTCTTCCAGGAACAGGGCCAAATGACCCTCCGGGAGCCACTCACGAGGCGCCTGCGGCAACAGATAGGCCTGTTCCAGTCCATAAGGGCGGTACTCTTTGGCCATCTCACACCTCCCACATGTTGCCTCTTAGTCTAACCCTTCCCACTGTAGCCCGCACTCTTTTCCTTGCGTCCAGTCCACAACAAATATCGGACAGACTCCTAGTGTCCTGTATCCGTAGTTCCTCGCATTATTCGAGGGCTTTCTGAAAGGACAGAGAATCGGATTCTTGCTCAAACCAGGGTAGTGGATCAGCATCGATCACCCCTTTATTTGCCAATGTACTTTGGTTACACCACACTAGTGTCCTGTATCCGTAGTTCCTCGCATTATTCGAGGGCTTTCTGAAAGGACAGAGAATCGGATTCTTGCTCAAACCAGGGTAGTGGATCAGCATCGATCACCCCTTTATTTGCCAATGTACTTTGGTTACACCACACTAGTGTCCTGTATCCGTAGTTCCTCGCATTATTCGAGGGCTTTCTGAAAGGACAGAGAATCGGATTCTTGCTCAAACCAGGGTAGTGGATCAGCATCGATCACCCCTTTATTTGCCAATGTACTTTGGTTACACCACACTAGTGTCCTGTATCCGTAGTTCCTCGCATTATTCGAGGGCTTTCTGAAAGGACAGAGAATCGGATTCTTGCTCAAACCAGGGTAGTGGATCAGCATCGATCACCCCTTTATTTGCCAATGTACTTTGGTTACACCACACTAGTGTCCTGTATCCGTAGTTCCTCGCATTATTCGAGGGCTTTCTGAAAGGACAGAGAATCGGATTCTTGCTCAAACCAGGGTAGTGGATCAGCATCGATCACCCCTTTATTTGCCAATGTACTTTGGTTACACCACACTAGCGGGCCTCATCACGCAAGTCCCTCAAGTATTCCTCAGCAGGGAGTCCCTCCGAAATGCCCTTTACCAGCCCTCGCATTTGAGAGGGAGTTGGCAGTTGTCCTTCATCAGGCAGCAATCGAATTGTGTTCACACTAAGCGATCTAATCTTGCCATTCCTGTCGCTCTGGATATCGCCTTGAACCGAAACCCTGTGACCAATACCTTGTCTGACGTGTTCCAGAAGATCGGAGTTAAAGTAGCATGGTACACCCATGCCGTGAACGGTGTCGTACACGCGAAAGTAGCTCCGGTCATGGACCGTTACCATTTCCAGAGTGCCCTCAATCGAACCGGTGGCAAAGTAGGTCTGGGATAGGCGCTCGTCGACATTTGGGGCAATTCGTTCGCTGACCTCGACGGTGCGTTCTTGATGCCGGAAGAGAATAACGATGTTTTCCTTCACCATGTCTCTCGATAGCCGTTTCGCGAACTCCAGTGCATCTTCAGGGAAGTCTTTGGGGAGAGCATTCCCTGTGGATAGCTGTTCCAGTCCATCCAAATAGCTGCGGATTACGTCATAACTGAAGTCCTGATCTTCCGAGGAAGGAACGGCTCTTAGCCTCGCCGTGGCCGGACTTTCCGAGTGGAGTTCGCTAATTACCCATCGCAGAGTTCCTGTGCGCCTAAGCGATATGGCGCTATCCAGATTGCGCAATATCTCAAGCGTATGGGACACAGCGTCTAGGAAACCCTGAACAGATACAGAGCCTTCAGTGTTGCTGTCCACTATTACCGAGAGTTCCGCCGCAGGCATGACTTCCTCCAGCTATCTCTGACTTCCATTTTCGCCCTCATGGGCGCAGATGCTCCTCAGGAGAAGCTCCCGCAGGCTGTCCAGAGCGCCCTCCAGAGGTTCCGGCTTCCCCGTGTAGAGCCAGCGCACTATCACCTCGTTCACGGCGCCCATCCAGACGTAGGCCGTCAGCTCCGTGTCCATGGGCGGGATGGAGCCTTCCGCCACGGCGTCGTCCAGGTGCGACTTGATGGCGTCGGCGAACCTGGTGTGTATCGACATCAAACGCTCGTCGAAGGCCTTGCCCAGCCCGACGCCGCTCACCAGGAGGATCTTCGCCAGGCTGCGATGCCGGGAGAAGGTGCGGAACACCGTGTCCAGGGCGGCCGTCACCTTTGCCAGCGCCCCGCTTTCCCCGGCTATGGCCTCCTCTGTGGAGCGGGCCATAGCGACAATGAGGCGGTCGACCAGGGCGAAGAATATCTCCTGCTTGCTGGGAAAGTGGAAGTAGAAGGAGCCCTTGGAGGTGCTGGACGCCTTCACGATGTCGTCCACGGCCGAGCCGTGATAGCCCTTCTCGGAGAAAACCTCAGTAGCCGCATCCAGGATGCGCTGTCGAGTGGCTTCCTTGCCCTCAGGGGCGGGTTGGACCTGGGACTCCCTGACCTCCATGTCTACCTCCAGACCGACTGGTCGGTCTAAAGTCTAGGGGAGGCAGGCGCGAGCGTCAATAGCTGACGGCTAATGCGACACGGTACATGCCAAACGGCCCAGCGCCGAATACATAAAACGGAAGTCGCGTAGACATAACGCGACGCCGCCATATGCTGTGCGGTACAGGCAAACAGAACGCAGCCCAATCCAGGGCCGCTCGGATGCTATGGAAACGACCTATGTCGCAGACTTATGAAGGCTGCTAGCGCGCCCTCGGAGCGTGCATTGCGCCGCTGGTAATAGGCTCGTTTAGGTAGACGTCTCCATTGCGAATCTTGATGTTAAAGCCACAATCGGGGTTGGTGCACACCCACGCCTTGTAGTGTATGGGCGCTCCCTGACTCCCGAAATCGGATAGAGGTACCAAGTCACCCGTGCTGCATTTCTGACACTTGGGTATAGTAAAGTTCTCCACTGAAGCCTCCTCCCTGCCGTTTCAAAAACTTTGAGAAGTATATCACTAATTGCTTTTGGTGACAAGAGACGTGTCAATGGTGTCAATGTGTGGCGTTGAGGCATTGGCATTCTCTACAGGTGTTGGTTATGGCGCATGACACAGCTCATACTGAGCTTGTCGAAGCAAATGAACGGCGGCAGCTACGTCTGCAGTCTTCCTGCTAAAATGTTTCGACAGGCTCACCATGAACGGGAATGGAGTGATACTCCAACCCACGTTGAGAATACCGAATTTGCGGGCCTAGCCGATTGCACTAATCCAACAGCATCGATATTGCTGCTATGAAGCACGCTGTCGCCAAGAGGGTGGCCAGTGAGGCTAGGAATAGCTTCTGAGCTGTCGCAAGGTTGTTTACCTTGGTATTGGTCTCTGGCACATTGTTCCTATAGGCAATGAACAGATCTGTGATGTGGAGCTTCTTATATTGAACATTGTCCAGACTCTGTCCCTCGAAAAGCGGCAATGCTCCAGGATAAGACGTCCGGCCAACCCACAACACTTTCATCGCAAAGATTATCGTAAGAGAGAAGGTGATTGCGAGAGCGACGAAGAGTACCAGAAGAATCCAACGCGACTCCCCCGGCAACATCGTAGGAAAATTCAGGAGAAAGCCACCAAGTGCAATGAAAATGACAGCGGCTATACCACCTGCTCCAACCAGCAAGGTCGCCTTCCGCTCGACCTCAGTATTTCGGTCTAATTCATCTTTGAACAATGTCTTGGCGTATTCGATGCTGAAATCAACGTGCCTAGCAGCCTGTCCGAGTAAGACGATATATGCCATAACATTCACGTAACCAGACTACTGGAAAGGTATGGCAAACGTTATTCGTATACAATCACCACGTTCACTATGCAAGTCGTGGGCATCAGAGGTTACTCGGACAGGCTGCTAGGGTCGTTGCTCTCCAATAGGGAGACCAGATCTGCCGGTTTTTGGGGCAAGTCGGGATATAGCCTCTCACTCACCTAAGCACCTCACCGCGTTCAAGCTGAGTCGCTATCGTTGCTGTATATGGCTCTCCGGTGGCATTCTCCAACCAACCCCATTGTCCACTTGGATTGATTTCGAGGAAAACGAAATTCCCATCTGGAGTCATTACTATGTCAATAGTACCAAAGGTTAGCCCAAGTGTGGCTACTAGGCGTACGCACTTTTCGGCTAAGAAAGGCGGCAATTTGTACGGGCGAAAGCATAGGGTGTTGGGGGATGCTCTTCTCCAATCGTGAATAGCCTCAGATACTTCTTGGGAGTTAATGGAAGCTGCAAGCACTGTGCGTCCTATTACAGTGACCCTCAACTCCAGTTCTTTACGGACGTACTCTTGAAAGATCGTCGGCGCTAGTCGAATGCTCTCCTTTGCCGAGATGTGGTCGTGAGATAGCGGAGTTGTGAAGACTACTTTTCTCTCGTTTTCCGAAAGGATGTCCCCGGAGAACAGTGGCTTGGCTATTATCTGCCCGCATTCCGCCTGGAACCTTTCGACGTCATCTGGTGAGTTGGAGATTAGAGTTCTAGGAACGTTGAATCCAAGAGCATTGGCGATCTTGAGTTGTCGTGGTTTGTAACTTGCTGTGTTGATCGCATCCGGGTAACTCATCCAGAAGCAACCCATGGTTCTCCACAGGCCCGACAGGGCCTCTTGCGATTCTCGATGTGCAAACTCTTTGAGCAAGGGAGATTGCACTGTTTCTGCTATCTCAGGAGCCGCTGGTCTGCGGTACCAGATGCTTTTTACATCTCTTAGAGATAATTCGCTATAGGGAAGTCGAATGTAGCCATCAATACCTTGAGAGTTCAACTCCCATGATATCTCTACTCTCTGAGGGAAGTCCTCAGTGTTGAATCGGGCATACGGCGTGCCACGTCGTTGAAACTCTAGGACCACCAAATCAGCTGTAATGTCTGTCTTGTTCGTTACTATTAGGACGATTCCACTCGTACTCACAGTATCCTCGTGTGTCAGAGGCACATAATTCTAAGGTTCTCAACGCTTCTCACCATGACAAAATCAGAAAGGGGTGTTGACTAAGTTGCGCGTATTACATGGTTGTCGAAGATATTCTCTGCGCTTAGAGTTTGCCGATAGCGAAACGAGGTCAGTCACGGTCGTTAGATTCTCCGCCGGATCTTGTGAAAGTCACTGTATCCAATGCCACATTGCAGCCTGTCACGAGGGGTCGGCCGTCTACTACCCAAACATCGACGCTCTCGTCATAGCTGCCGACAAGCGTCCAGCAGTCACGACCCTCTGCGAACATTGCCAGAAAGGGCGTGTCGCCGTGCATTGAGGTCTGTTTGGCATGCGCTGTCTCTTGCTCAATCATTTTTCATTCCCCTTTTGCATGGTCGTTGGTCTCTTACGAGGTGGATTCACTACTATGCCCATTCCGGTCCACCCCATCTATAGGATAGTATCCAGGACAAGAATCTGCAACGCAACAGAAAGGTCCGGATTGGCATGGTTCTAGCCGTTGTATCACAGTGAAGTGGACCCAGTTATTTGGACAGGATTGGCGCGGAATGAAGAGAAGGGTCTTTTACCACTGCTTTAACATCGACACTGGTTCTGGTGAGAATTGCCCCCTAGCCGCCCTTATCCTCGCCCTCCGGCAACGCCGCGGACCGCCTCCTCGGGCGTCTGCGGATCAGGTGCACTCCCTGCGCCATGTACCCCTGAAGCGTGGAGGCCTCCCGGCTGAGAGCGACCCGGAAGTGGGAGCTGTACTTCCCCATCTTGCGGAACTTCCGGTACCTGTCCCGCAGGATGCGCCTGGTGGAGCGGGCCATCAGCGTCGTCATCTCCTCCTCCAGGGCGGTCTTCAGTAGCGCTGCGGCCTCGTTGGGGTTGATTTGCGCCCCCTCCGGCGGTTCCGTCGCTATAGCGTCTATAATCTGAAGCTCCTGGCAGTCGTGGGCCGTCAGCCGGAGGGGTTCGAGTCTCTCCGCAGCCGGGTAGTTTTCGTGATGCAGTATGGCTGTGGCGACCTCCGGGGAGGTGACGTTGTAGACGGCTCTCTCCAGCATGAGGATACGGTCGGCTATGGACATCGCAAGCGCGCCTTCGCTGCCTCCCTCACCAACCACCACGGATATGGTGGGAACCGGAAGCTGGGCCATGAGGGCCATTGTGGAAGAGATGGCGTTCCCGATGCCGCGCTCCTCCGCCTCTTTGCCGTAGTAGGGGCCGGAGGTGTCTATGAAGGTAAGGAGCGGTACCTGGAGCTTCGATGCCAACCTCATTAAGCGCTGGGCTTTCCGGAATCCCTCCGGGTAGATTCGACCCTCGTGCCGTTCCCTGGCTGTGAGGTCGTGGCCTCTCTCCTGTCCTATGACTGCTACGGTCTGCCCTCCGAGGTCGCCTATGCCCGCGACGACTGAGGGGTCGTCTCCGTACAGGCGGTCGCCGTGAAGCTCTACGAAGCCTGACAGGCAGCGTCTTATGAAGTCCAGGGAGGTGGGGCGTTGGCCTTCGTAGCGCGCCAGTTGGACGCTCTCCCATGCGGGGGGCCATAGCTCCTCCAGGCGCTGCTCGCCTATCCGCTCCTCCATCTTGGGCGCGGGAAGCTCGCGGGCGGAGTCGCCTTCTATGACGGGCTGCTTGGGGGTCATCAGGTCAAGGAGCACCGACAGCAGGTCTCTCAGCTTCTCCCTGTCTATTATCCGGTCTATCATCCCGCGGGCCAGGTGCGCCTCGGCGCTGTGAATGCCGGAGCCGGCGGGACTCTGGGAGCCTGCCGAGGACGACCGCGCAGGCGCGAGGCCCAGGAGAGATCCCGGCTCTGCCAGGATGACGTCGGCAAGGGTGGCGAAGCTGGAGTACACCTGTCCGGTGGTGGGGTTGGCCATTACGGTGATGAAGGGCAGTCCCTCCTCGCCAAGGCTGTTCAGGGCAAAGGAGGCCTTTGCCATCTGCATCAGGGATATGACGCCTTCCTGTATCCCCGTCGTGCCGCTGGTGACGACCGCCACCACTGGCAGCTTCCTCCTGGTCGCCAGCTCAAACGCCAGGGAGACCTTCTCGCCAACGACAGCGCCTATGGTCCCTCCCACGAACCTGAAGTCCAGGACTATGAGAACCACGGGTCTTCCGCCGATGGAGCATCTGCCGGTGATGGCAGCCTCCGTTAGGCCGGTCCTGCGAGACTCGCCGCGAGGGCGCTGCTCGGAGGGAGCCACGGGTGCGGCCGGTTCCAGGGAGACTATGGAGCGGTGGTTCTCTCGAAAGCTGCTGGGGTCGGCAAGCAGGGAGACGCGCTCTCTTGCGGTCAGGTTGTAGTGGAATCGACATGACGGACAGACGCGGTACTGCTCGTACAGGGGAGTGTCCGCCAGGGAAGCGCCACAGGCCAGGCAGCGCTCTCTCGGATCCTGGTCCTCTACAGGAGGACGCGGCGCTCTTCCCAGGAACGCGCTCAGGCGGTCCGTAAGGCTGCGTACCAAACCTAGTCCTCCGAGCTCATTCCACCCTTGCCAACCAGCACGTCCCGAGACTTGCCCGGCTCACCCGGGCCTATAATTCCCTCCTCTTCCAGGAGGTCCATGAGACGGGCCGCCCTTGGATAGCCGATGCGCAGTCGCCTCTGGAGCAGTGATGTCGATAGCCGGTTGTGGGTGGTGGCAAGCTCCCACGCCTTCTGCAGAAGGTCGTCTCCGTGGTCTCCCCCATCGAACTGGCCGCCGCCCTCCTGGCGCTCCTCCTGGCTCTCCAGTGAGATCGCCGGAGGAAGGGGCCCCTGAATCTCTTTCCAGTGTGTGACCAGTTCTTCTATCTCCTTGTCCGACAGGAACGCTCCCTGAATTCGCACGGGCTTGGGCAAATCGGGCGGCAGGAACAGCATATCGCCTCGACCCAGGAGCTTCTCGGCGCCGGCTGAGTCCAGGATGGTGCGAGAGTCCACCTGGGATGCGACCGCAAAGCTGATGCGGCCCGGGAAGTTTGCCTTGATCAGACCCGTTACCACGTTGACCGATGGCCGCTGTGTAGCCACAATCATGTGGATTCCGGTTGCCCTCCCCAGCTGAGCCAGCCTGATAATGGAGTGTTCGATGTCCCGGGGCGCGGCCATCATGAGGTCTGCCAGCTCGTCCACCGCTACCACTATGAAGGGCATCTTCTCCTCTAGAGGCAGGTCGCGGTTGTACGAAGCAATATTCCGCGCTCCCGCTTCTTCCAGCAGCTTGTAGCGGTCCCCCATCTCCCGGACCAGCCCCTTCAGGCAGTTGAGCGCCACATCCGGCTCCACCACCACAGGGGTTATCAGGTGAGGGATGCCGTTATAAGGCGTAAGCTCTACCCGCTTCGGGTCTATCAGAAGAAGCCGCGTCTCCCAGGGCGAGTTCTGCATGATCATGCAGGAGATGACCGTGTTCATGCACACGCTCTTACCGCTGCCCGTGGAGCCGGCAATGAGGAGGTGAGGCATTCTGGCCAGGTCGGCCACTGCCACTTCGCCTCCGCTTCCCAGTCCCAAGCCGAGCGCCAGCTTGGACTTTTCCAGAAGCTCCTTATAGGCGTCCGTCTCCATGACGCCGCGCAGTGTAACGGATGCAGGCCGCGCGTTGGGCACCTCGATTCCCACCAGGGAAGCGCCGGGTATCGGGGCCTCGATGCGCAGGCTGGGAGCGGCCAGGGCCAGCGCCAGGTCCCTCTCACGGGCGACTATGCTATCCACCCTGACCCGGGTCCTGTCATCATTGTTGTCCTGCGAGGCGTCCCCTTCAGCGTTCTTTCCTTTCGCCTGCCGGGACCGCCTCACCCAGCCGGGCACCAGCCCGAACATAGTCACTACAGGCCCAATCTTCACCTCCGCCACGTTCACCTCTATGCCGTACTCCCTCAGGGTGGTCTCTATGAGGCCGGAGGTCTTTTCCTGGTCTATGCCCGGTTCCTGCGCCTCCGCGGGCGCTTCCGTCAGGAGTGAAACCGGGGGCAGCGTCCAATCTTCCAAGGTTATCCCGCCCCGGAACTGCCGCCTCTCCGGCTGCGCGCCCATCTCTTGGGCTGACCTTACTGGCTGAGCCGCTTCCCTCGTCTGCTGTGGCGCCCTCTCAGGCGCAGCGCCGGGTATATCCAGGTCGTCGTCATCTTCGATTGGGATGTCCTGGGATACTTGGCTGCCCGGGGTACGGCGTCTGATCACGGAGGGAGCGGGGGCCTCCTGTACGGTGATGACCGGCTTGCCGCTCCGCTCTCTACGCCCGTTGGAAGACGTGGTTGGCTCTGCATGCTTTGTTTCCTTGGCTTCCTCCGCTCTCTTCGACGCTAATCGCGCTCCTGCGGAGCCCAGCTTTCGAAACAGCCTTACGACGATGGGAGCAGTGGTCGAGGCCGAGACGCGAGCCTTGCCGGCTGCCCACTTGGAGAAGATGCGGGAGCCAAGGGGAAAGGCCAGTACAAGGACAAGGACAGTAATGCCGGCCAGCCGGAACACGCCCAGCACGTCGGAGGAACCCTTTATGCTCTGGCCAATCCACCCTCCCAGGCTGTACTCCGCCAGTACGCCGGAAGAGGCTTCGAAGAAGGCCAGGACGCCCCATATAACAGGCGTTGCCAGCAGAGCGGCCGCCCAGCGATTCCAGAGGCGCATTTCCAGCAGGGAGCGTTTCTTCCATATCGCCAGCGCCAGAGCTGCGACCCACAGCAGCGGCGGGAATATGCTGAAGGCGAGACTGTGTATGAGCGCATCTCTGGTCGCTATGTAGCCGTCTACTATTGTGGGAAGCTGCCACAGAAAAAATCCCAGGGCTGTCAATGACAGAATCGAGATCCCCACCCACTTGCGATTACGCCAGCCGGATTTAATCAGCCGAGTCATCTCTATACCTCACACCTCTACAACGACAGGTATGATCATGGGACGGCGCCCCGTCTGCTGGTGGAGGAAGTTGCCAACGGTGTCTTTCACCATCTTGACCAGGACATCCTTCTCCATCGGGTGCTCAACGTCGCTGTTCAGCGCTTCCATGACCACGTGGGTCATCGCTGACACGGTCGCGCTGTGCTCCTCTGCATCGATGAAGCCGCTGGATACCATATCCGGGGGACTTGTCAGCTGCCCCGTCTTCCCGTCCTGGCTAAGGACCAGGACCACGATCCCGTCCTTGGAGAGCAGCCTTCTGTCCCGCATCACCCCGTTAGTCATATCCCAGACCCGCCGGCCGTCGACGTACACCGGACCGGCCGTCACCCGGTCCACCACCTCTGCGCCCTGGGATGTTATCTCCAGGACGTCCCCGTCCTCCAGGACAAAGGTGTTTTCCGCCGGCATACCCAGTGACTGGGCCAGCTCCGCATGAACCTTAAGGTGGCGGTGCTCCCCGTGGACAGGGACGAAGAATTTGGGCTTGGTGAGATTGATCATCAGCTTGAGCTCCTCCTGGCTGGCGTGGCCGTGGACATGCACCAAGGCGATCCTGTCGTAGAGCACCTCTGCGCCCTGTCGGAAGAGGTTGTCTATGGTCCTGCTCACCACGGTCTCGTTGCCGGGAATGGGTGTGGCCGATATGACGACCGTGTCCCCCGGCATGATCTGGACGTCCCGGTGGTCGCGGTTCGCAATGCGGACGAGGGCGGATGTCGGCTCTCCCTGGCTGCCGGTAGTCATCAGCACCACCTTCTCCGGGGGCAGGTTTCGTATCTCTCGGAGGCTTGCCACGACGCCGGGGGGAGCGGAGAGATATCCCATTTTCATCGACATGTTCGCGTTGTCCACCATGCTGCGACCTATGAAAGCAACCTTGCGCCCATGCCATGCGGCCGCGTCAATGACCTGCTGCATACGCGAGATGAGAGAGGCGAATGTGGCTATCATAACCCTGCCGGGAGCCTCGGCTATCACCCGTTCCAGGGCGTCTCCCACAACCCTCTCCGACGGCGTGTAGCCCGGCACCTCGGCGTACGTGGAGTCGGAGCAGAGCAGTAGGACGCCTTCGGACGCTAGCTCAGCCAGCTTGCCGAGCTCCGTTGGGTTCCCGTCCGCGGGCGTGTGGTCTATCTTGAAATCGCCCGTGTGCACCACCATACCCAGTGGTGTCCTGACCGCTATGCCCATAGCGTCCGGTATGCTGTGGCACACCCTGAAGAACTCCGCCTGGAACTTTCCCAGCTGCACGGGGTCTCCCGGCTCAACCACCTCCAGCCTGGCATCGCGAAGGGATCGGTGTTCCCTGAGCTTCACCTCAATCAGTCCCTGGGTCAGCCGCGAGGCGAATACGGGAACGTTCAACTCCCGCAGGACGTATGGCAGAGCGCCGGTGTGGTCTTCGTGGCCGTGGGTAATCAGGATACCCTTGACGCGCTCGCGGTTCTCGGTGAGGTAGGTGATGTTGGGGATGACCAGGTCCACCCCCAGCATGTCCTCCTCGGGGAACAGGACCCCGGCGTCGATGACGATAATATCGCCATCGAACTCCAGGGCCATCATGTTCCTGCCTATTTCGCCGAGGCCACCCAGTGGGATGACTCTTAAAGATTGCGCCATATGGGGGAAACCTTAGAACATACTCAGTTGCTCCCCTTCTCTTTCATTTTCCATAGGAGGGATCTCCTTGAGAAGAGTGGGCAACTTCTTGATATCCGCTTCAATTACCTCGCGGAGATTTTGCTGGTGGAGCGCCGCTGCCGGGTGGTACATGGGGAAAAGCGTCGTCCCATTCACGATCCTGGGCCTGCCCCGGGCCTTGGTAATGGTCTCCTTGGGCAGGAAGCTGGTGAGGGAGTGTCGACCCAGTGTCACTATTACCTTGGGGGCAATGGCCGCTATCTGGCGATCCAGGTACTTGCGGCAGGCGGCCATCTCGACTGGCAACGGGTCGCGGTTGTTGAGGGGCCTGCACTTCACCGTGTTGGTGATGAATACGTCGTCGCGGCTCAGGTTAGCCGAGGCCAGGAGCTTCTCCAGGAACTGGCCTGCCGCTCCAACGAAGGGACGCCCCTGCTTGTCCTCATTGAAGCCGGGGGCCTCTCCTATCAGCATGATCTCCGCGTTCTCCGGCCCCTCGCCGGGGACAGCCCTGCTGCGGTTTTGATGCAAAGGGCAGTCGGTGCAGTTGGAGACCTCTCGATCTATCTGGGCTAAGCTGTCCATGCTCTACACCAGGCTCTTTACCGGCTACACCAGGTAACCTTACTTCGCGAGCATAATAGCACGGAGGAGTAGAGGGGTCAAATGGACAGCCCCGCTAAAAGCGCCTGCGATGATTACTCGTCGGAGACGTTCCGCGCCTTGAGGTAGTTTATGGCGTCGCTCACCCTGAGCAGGCCCTCCGCATCTTCGTCGGAGATCTCTATGGGGTTGTCGTCCGTGCTGAACTCGTCCTGGAAGGCCAGGATGAGGTCCACCAGGTCCAGGGAGTCCGCCTCAAGGTCGTCCGTAAAAGACGCCTCCGGCAAAACGGCTGATTCATCAACTCCCAGCCTCTCGGCCACTATCTTCTGCACTCTCTCAAGAACTGTTGCCAAATCCGGACCTCCTGTGAACGCTTGTATGTTCGTATATTATAAGTTCGCTTCTTCCAATACGGAACCCAGCACCCCGTTGATGAACTTGGGCGAATTGTCGGCTCCAAAGAGCTTCGCCAGCTCCACCGTCTCGTTTATCACCACCTTGGGAGGGGACAACCTCTCAACAACCATCTCGTAGACGGCCAGCCGGAGCAGGCTGCGGTCGACCACCGGTAGCTGGTGCATGGGCCACGATGGAGCCATCCTGGATATGATGCGGTCGATCTCTGCCGAGTTGCGCAATGCGCCCTCCACGAGACCGCGAGCGAACGAGGCGAGTTCAGCGGTCAGTTCCTCGTCCTTCAGACGACGGTTGCTGACGACCTCCCAGGGGTGGCCGACGCTGTCCACCTCGTAAAGCACCTGCAGGGCCACGGTCCTGGCTCTCCGCCGGGACGCGGCGTAGCTTTCGCCTTCCATATCCACAGGACTCTGCTCCAATGCTATTTCGCTGTTAAAGGACTTGCTCACTAGCCGGTTAGAAGCTGTATCGATTCCAGGTCGCTTATGTTGTTGACCGTTGCTTCTTCGTTGATGCGCCTTACCATGCCCGTAAGGACTCTGCCGGGGCCTATCTCGTAGAAGTCGCTCACACCGGAGCTCAGCATGGTCTCCACCGAGTCCTTCCACCGGACGCAGGAGAGCAGGCCCGAGAGCAGCTCGGCCTTTATCTCCGCGGCGGTGGTTATGAGTTGGCCCGTGCAGTTGGCCACGATGGGGAACGACGGCTCGTGAAAGGTGAGTTCACCTACGATCTTGGTCAAACCCTCCTGGGCGGGCTCCATCAGCCGGGAGTGAAAAGCCCCTGCGACTACCAGGGGCACCGTCCTCCGGGCGCCCTTCTCGGTAGCCAGCTCCATAGTCCGCTCTACGGCCTGGCGCTCCCCGCTTATGACTATCTGGTCTGCTGTGTTTATGTTGGAGATCTCCGTGCCCGCTTCCCGGCATACCTCCGCCAGCGCGGCTTCCTCCAGTCCCAGGATGGCGGCCATGCCGCCCTCAGTAAGCTCGGAGGCGTACTGCATAAGCCGGCCGCGCTCCCTCACCAGGCGCACACCGTCGGTTACGCTCAGCGCGCCGGCGGCCACCAGAGCGGTGTACTCGCCCAAGCTGTGGCCGGCTGCCATAGCCGCTACGGGCATTCGATCGATTCCCAGCGCCTCCTCCGCGGCCTTGAGACATGCAATGCTCACGGTGAGAATCCCGGGCTGGGTGTTGACCGTCTTCCGCAGCTCATCCTCCGGCCCCTCGAATATGATGCGGGAGAAAGGCTCTCCAATGGCCTCGTCCACCTCGTCGAAGACGGCCTTGGCCGCCAGGGAGCTCTGGTAGAGGTCCAATCCCATTCCCACGGCTTGGGCGCCCTGTCCGGGAAACAGGAAGGCCGCTTTGGGTCTTGCGTCGCTGGAACTTGTACTCACTGGATAAACTCCTAAGATGACTGCGCTTGTGCGAAGGGGCTTCCGTCCCCGGTCGGGATGGAATTACCGCTCCACTATTGTGGCGGCGCCGCTTCCACCTTGGCTATCACCTCACGGCCATTGTAGTATCCGCAGTTGGCGCAGACCCGATGGGGTCTCCTGGGATTGTGACATTGAGGGCATGTGCCTATCTGCGGTACAGACATGCGATAGGCTATCCGTCGATGGCCTATCCTGGATCTGGTGCGCTTTTTCTTTGGTAGTGCTCCCATAGTGCTGGCCTCGCTTATCTCTATTCGTTTACTGCTAGCAGTCCCAGGAGTGGACTCCACCGGGAGTCGACGGGGGCGGAGCAGCCGCAGCCGCCGTCGTTCAGGTTTGCCCCGCAGGTGGAGCACAGGCCGGCGCAGTCTTGCCGGCACAATGGCTTCATCGGCAGGTTAATTATAGCGTACTGCCTTACGGCCTCCGTCAGGTCGAGGATGTGATTGGGGTCCAGAGTGAATGCGCCCTCTTTGACCTCCGGGGCCGTGATAGCGCCGCCGCTGGCGATGTCCACCGTCGGCAGGTACTCCTCGTCTATGCTGAAGTGTACCGGACACTCCGCGGGATTCAGACAGCGGCTGCAAGTGCTGAAGGCGTTGGCCTCTATGGGGCCGCTGATCCAGATGCCCACGTCGGTGCGGGTAAGAGTGACCTGTCCCCTGACGCGGGAAGTCCCGGTCTCCTGCAGCGCATCAAAAGTCTCGTCCAAGGGGTAGCTCCGGCGAGATCCAACGCCGTCCTTTAGAAGCTGCGATACGTTAAACCTCATCTCACTCCTGGACGAAAACCCTCCCCAATAGTCGTGGATTATAGCTACAGCCCTCTCTCGTGTCAAGCTGAGCACGAGGTGGTGAGAGAAGTGCATAAGTCCTAATCTCTGCCTTCCGGTTCCATCCCGCCCGCCTTTCGTATTGTGATGACAAATCTAGTCCCTGCGTGTAGAATACTGGCGCTGAAGTCGCGGCTGGATTCCCAATTCCACACTTAGGTCGTAACGCTAGGGTTGGCCTCGTGCCCCCTTGCGCGGCCTCTGTGTGGATCCGGCGACTTCAGCAATTGCCAATCCTGTCCGCAAGGGGGTTCCAATTGTTGAGTCGCATTGCCTTCGTTGCTTTGCCCGCCCTGCTTATCCTGGCCTGTGGAGGAGGGTCTTCTCAGGAACGACTTACCATCGCCGATCAGGAGGCAGCGGTAGCGACCCGCTCCGCTGAACGGGCTGCCGCCGAGAGAACCCAAGCAACCGCGACTGCAAGGGCGGAACGTGCAAAGGCCACGCCCACGCCATCCGTCCGCGTCACTCCCTACGTCTCTAGCCGCCCGGCCTCCAGCGTCAATAGCATGGTGAAGAGTTCAATTGAGGCGAACCGCGAGGTGATAGATAGCGCGATTCGCCGGCAGGGGCAACAGGTCAGCTTAGTCTTGATCGTCCGTTCAGCAACCAACACCGCGAGGGCTAGGCAGCTGGGGGAGAACTTCCTCAGGATGTACAAGAGCCTGAGCGACGACAATCCGCCCGGGCAGTCCATCGGCAGAGGGAAGTACGACTATATCGTCGGCGTCTACTACCCCAACAAGAAGCCCGTTGCGACAGGAGCGAAGGCATCAATTGCTGACAGGATGAGTTGGTCCTGATATGGGTAAGTCGCTAGGATCTCTCGGCTGCCTGCTACTCCTGATGGGCCTCTCGTTGCCCTTCCTCATGTTCTGTGGCATCGCTGTGGTGGCGACGCTGGAGCAGTCCATCGGAACCTTCTTGGCCTGGGCTATCGTGGGCTTGTTTGTCGTGGGGATTGCCTGGCTCGTGAGGAACATCGTCGCAAAAAATAGGCCGGAATAGCCCCGCATCGGCTCTTGTGGTAAACTAGGGTCACAAAACAACAAAGACCACGGTGAGGGGCCAAAGCTAGCCCGTGAGAGCTAAGAACACTATGCCAGACTACGATATAATTGGCCAAACTGTCATGGAATACAGGGATAATACCCAGCGGATTGCTTGTCTGAAAAAGAGGTTAATGGACCAAGGCAAACAATTCGTTACGTTGGGACAACATTTGGAAGAAAAGCCCGATTCAGTGACAATCGACGGGCGAGGCATTCATGTCACCGACCCGCACCCCATAGTGATTACAGATCACACAACCACAATGCCTGCCTCGGTTCTTGATTTGACTGCTCTACAAAATGTCCTCAAAGAGCTGGCAGAGGCAGAACGGGAGCGGCAGCAACTAGAGAGGACTTTGAATGGTATGGGCCTTGCAAACCTCTTGCGGGAAATCTGACTCACACCACGAAGTCCTGATACCTGAGCCTCTTGCATCCCTAAGCCACCCGCCGGACCTGCCACCTGAGCCAGTCTTCCTGTCCGGCCTGTAGGCGATAGAGGGCTGTCGCCTGAAAGGCCAGCATCGACATCGCCGCGTGCAGGCCGACCCGCCTCAGACCCCGGGAGCAATGGGCCTCGAGGCTCCTGGACTGCTTGAGGCTCTTGAAGACCCGCTCGACACTCTGACGCAGGGCGTAGAGTTCGTCCCATTCCCTGCTGTCACGGCGCACCGGTCCAAACACCCTGGGGTTGTCCTGCCGTTTCTCCCAGACCTCATCCTGGCAGTAGCGCACACCCTGTCGGTCTTGGAGCGGGCATCCGTCGCCACGGCAGCGATAGAGATGACCCTTCTCGGGGTCGCTCCGCACATACTCCATACGGACGTTCCCGACGCAGGTGGGAGTACCGTTGTCATCGTATATTCCCTCCCTGCGTCTGCCACTGGGCATCCGCTTTATGGCGATGATGGGGATGGCGCCCCTCGCCAAGATTGTCTTGTGGTTGGCAACGGAGTCGTAGCCCTTGTCCGCTATCACATGGGTCGGAGCGAACCACTCGTGGGTCCGGGCTGCCTTGTCCATCAGGTTCAGAAGCTCAGGGGAGTCGTTCCGGCTGCCAGTAGTGGTAAAGCGCACAATGGGCAGGCCGTAGGTTGCGTCCACTAGGGCGTGCTCCTTGTAGCCGAAGTACCACTCCTTTCCGTCCTTGGCCCGGGCACTGGTCTTGGCTGTCCAAGTAGCCTCGGGATCGCTGATGACGGTCCTGTTGGGATTCGAGTGTGTTCGAACCACTGTGCTGTCGATGGCCACCTTCTCGCCAAAGCCTGGTAATGCCCGCTGCAACTGGTGCGTCAGAGGAGCCAGAGCTTGGTCTATCAGGTCCTGGTAGTCGCTCAGACGGGTGAAGAAGCGGTTGAAGGTGGTGCGATGAGGCAGGCTGCTGAATCCGCAAATCAGACTGAGAGTTGGGTCGTCCTCAAGCCGGCGGATAAGGGCATTGACACTCGGAAGGCTCAACAGGAACCTGGCAAGGTGGGCTCGCCATAGGGCTTTTAAGGGATAGCCTGGCCTGCCGTTCCATCGGTACTGCCAGAGGGTTGTGAGGATGGCAGAGGCGTCCACGCTGTCCAGGATGGCCTTGAGCTCCGCCAAGCCGAGCGGCAACCCTTGCAACCTGCCCAAAGAGGCAGTAGACTTATAGAAAGCCATTGGGAGACTCGACCTCCCGTGTGGTCAGAAGGCGCAGAGGATGTAGATCCCTCTGCGCCTTCGCTTTATTCAACTGGTCTGATTGTACTCTATCTAGGCATAGAACTCAAGTTCTGTAGGCGTGAATCGCGAGAGTCTAGGACTTATGCACTTCTCTCGAGGTGGTTGCTACATTTTTCACAAAATTGCAGAGGTTGGCAGTAGTGTCTGAGAGATTGTCTGAAGGCCTTTTTCTCGCGTGTGGAAAAGGCTATAATGTAGGTATCACCGCGGTGGAGGGGTGAGATGTCTGAGCGGTATCAGCGAGAGATAGAGGAAATCCTCAACCAGGCGGGCGAGCCAGTGCCTGCCGACGGACCCAAGAAGGGTCGAGGAGTTCCCCTGATACCCCCGTTTTTCCGCAAGGGTAGGGGAACAGGTGGTCGCGTCCACTTCAGTTCAGGGCGTCTGATGTTCATAGGTCTGGCCCTGCTGCTATCGGCGATCCTGGTGAGCGCCATGTTCCCAGGGCTGCTGGGACCCATTGTGTGGCTGAGCCTGATAATGTTCATCCTGGGCTATGTGCTCTTCTTTGCCCGGCCCAGCGCCGGCCCAGAAAAGCGATGGCGCGGAAGGGTGATTGAGCAGGACAGCCCGCCCGGGATGGCCGGCGGCTGGTTCCGCAGCTTCCAACGCTTGTTCAAGCGACGGTAGCGTGCGAATGAGTTGCGCTTCCTTGTTTGGGGTGTGTAGGTTTTGAGGGAGTTGGAGGGAGTTAAATAGGCGACTGCTAATGAGTCTCGTGCCCCTAGCGATTGCGCTCTCTGGATGCGGAACATTTTCTCCAACTCCAACTGCTATTCCTACACCCACTCCTGTCCCATTCAAGGATATTTCCTTCAAGGTCTCTGCGGGGAGTGAATATAGAGTGAGTTTGAGCATGGAAGCCAGTTCAAGGCTTGAGTTCCAGTTTCAGTCTGACTTGGACATCAACGTTCAGATGCTTGATCCTATCGGAGGTAGCTTAGGTAGGTGGGATCGTGTTGACGCTCTTAGCGGCATTTCAACCACTGCAACAACCGAAGGTGTACACTTTCTAGTGTTTGACAACTCCTTTTCAGTCTTCACTGGCAAGGCCGTAGACCTGAAATATCGTGTTGTACCATCTGGTGGCCGGTAGTGTCAGGTATAAGCAATCGGAGTAACGTCAATCTCTACTTCCCTCCCAGCGTTATAGGGATGCGGACGCGTTTCCGAGACACTGTGCTCAACTACATTTACAGGACGGCATTGGACCTGTCCGAAGGCCGTCTGGAATCCGCAGCGGTTTCAATCTCGAGCCAACCCGATGAAGAGGACTCGCTCACCCTGGAATTGACGCTGACCGTTGACGCCGATTGGGAGTTCATACGGAAACTGGGATACGACATTCTCGTCAAGGTCGGAGACTGGTCTAAAGAGTGGTCGGAGGAGGAGAGAGATGACTACGGTCGGAGGATTTACTTTGGGCTTGTTCCCTCAGTTCTATGAGGCCGCTTGATTTCTACCGTTTTGGCATGTCTTTGTCAGAGACCCCGGATGCCGAAGCTGCGCAGCGCACTGCCGTGAGCCGGCTGTACTACGGGCTTCATCATGAGGCCTGTTGCAGATACTTCAGAACCAACCCCGCGTCCGGGCCGCTTAACGGCAGCCGCCGTCACGTTGATCTCCGTGACCGGTACAACAGCCCCGATGATCCTAAATCCAGAACCGTGGGGCGTCTCTTGAATGACCTGAGGATGCTGCGTTCACAAGCAGACTACGAACTTGTTCCACCTCTCAGGTTCAGGAACCGCTCGCTGAACCCCCGGCAGTTTCTGAGTTTGGCAGTCGAGACTGCACGACAACTCCTGGACGCGTTGGACGATTACTCGCCGGGGGAAGCTGAGGACGGATGCAAATGCCCGCAGGCTTTTATGAGTGGTTGAAAGGGGTATCAAAACGATGCCCTCTGGCTGGCAAAGCGCTTATGCCCTTTGGAACTATCTGTAGAGCCTTCGTCTAAACAAAACGTAGGGGTGCTCCGCGTAGCCTGTCCCAGAATGATGAATTGTCGACTACCGGTGAGTCCATCGTGCCAAGTCCGAGTCTTAGTCACAATCGAAGCGATGTCGCGCCCGCCCGTCCGGGATGGGCAGCAGCTGGTTGCGCGGCTTCCAACGCTGGTTCAAGCGGCGGTAGCTCTTGATGTTTCTCCCATCGTCCTGAATTGCCTCGGCCTCCCTGGGCGTTCTGCCGCACGGCTATGTCGGGATAGCCTCTCCGTTTGAGCGGCGATAAAAGGCTTGGCGACTTTCATCCTTTCTTCAAGATTCGCCGTTATCCTGCGTCTTAGGCTGAACGGTGAAATGGAGAACTCCTTGAGATATTTGTCGTCGGTTCTTGTATTGATTGCGGTCCTAGCCTTCGCGGGTTGCATTGGCAGCGATTCAGAGTCCGGAGAGAACAGCGGTGGTTCGGAGTCCGGAGAGAGCAGAGATGGCTCGGAGTCGGGCGAGCACAGCGGCGGCTCGGAGTCCGGAGAGAGCAGAGATGGCTCGGAGTCGGGCGAGCACAGCGGCGGCTCGGAGTCTGGAGAAAACAGAGGTGACTCTGAATCAGGCGAACACAGCGGCGGCTCGGAGTCCGGCGATGGCGGCGAGGAGGCCGGAACGCAGTTCGCACTCGACGAAACCTTTGACGAGATCCGGGCCGGCGCCCGGCTGGTCCTGTCCTATGACGCGGCCTCCAACGCCTTCATCGGTAATGTGGAGAACACCACAGATACCACGTTGAGGCGCGTCAGAGTCGAGGTCCATCTCTCAAACGGGACCGAACTGGGTCCCACAACCCCCACTGACCTGGCTCCCGGACAGTCGCTCGACATCACGCTGCCGGCAACCGACCGGCCCTTCACTACTTGGAGCGCTCACCCCGAGGTCGGCTGATTGCTCACGTGAGCAATCAGCCGACCTCGGGGTGAGTTGTGGGGTTTCTTGCTCAGCCAAACACGTAGGGGCGCTTCGCGAAGCGCCCCTACAGACAGCGATTGTAGCTAACCGCAAGCCCCTAGACCATGCACTCCCCTTCGCCGCGCTCCACCTTGTACAGCACCGTCTTGTCCCAGTCCTGGTACGTTGCTATGTTCTCGCGGTTGAGTGGGCCCACGTCTTTGAACTCGCCCATAATGGCCTCGAAGGGGTCTGTCCCCACCCTGTCCACGAAGCTGTTGAATGGCTCCGCGTCCAGTCGATGCTCCTGGTAGTAGGACAGGACGTGCTTGATGACTTCCGGCACCTTCTTGGCAGGAACCTTGCCCTTGGGCCGCAGACCGATGCGCGCCTCCGTCTGCCCCTTCAGGTCCTGGTAGCTGCCGCCTATGAACATCTCGTAGGCTGGCACCTGGTTGCCGCCGTCGCCCTTCATGGACGCGCCGTGGAAACCGAGGTTGGCTATGTGGTGCTGGCCGCAGGCGTTGGGGCAGCCGCTCATCTTGATGTGGAGGCTCTTGACCAGCGGGTCCGAGATGTCCGTGTCCGCCAAGCCCTCTTTTATGGCGCTGCCAAGGCCCATTGAGGACGTTATGCCCAGCTTGCAGCTATCGGTGCCGGGGCATGAGGTCACGTCGGTGATGGAGTTCACCTCCACTTCGGCCATACCTGCGGCCTGAAGCTCCTTCCACACCTGGTACAGCGCCTCCTCACGGACCCACCGGAAGGCGAGGTTCTGCTGCTGAGTGAGCCGCGCCCGCCCGCCGGCGAACTGCCGGGCGATGTTGGCAAGCAATGGGAACTGATAGTCCTGTATGTCACCTATGGGCAGCTTGACCAGCACTACGTTGTAGCCGGCCTGCTTCTGCGGCTCCACGTTGGTGACCCGCCACAACTCGAACTCGCTCCGGTCTCCGTTGGGAGAGGCGTAGCTTCCCGGAGCCAGCGGCTGGGGCGCGTCGACCTCCTCGTCGTCCGGGTACAGCAGGGGCGTCGGATCGATAGGATACTGTGCCCAAGGCTGGGTGAGCTCCTCCTCGACCATCTTGCGGAACTCGTCAATGCCTATGCGGTCGACAAGGAACTTGATGCGGGCCTTCATCCTGTTCTTGCGCAGCTCATCGGAGGCGTCGAACACCCTGAGCACCGCCTCGCTGACCTTGAGGTAGTCCTCCTCCGGCACGAACTCGTACAGGGTGGGGGCTATGCGGGCCATGATGGACAGGCCGCCGCCGACCACTATCTTGAACCCGCGCTTCATCTCGCCGTCCACCTCCTGGAGCCTGGGCACAAAACCAATGTCGTGGATGCTGGTCATGGCGCAGTCCTTCTCGCAGCCGGAGAAGGAGGGCTTGGACTTGCGGGGCATGGCCTGGGTCACGGGGTGACGCAGGAAGTAGCGGGCGTAGGCGGCGGCATAGGGCGTTACGTCGAAGGGTTCGTCGGCGCAGACGCCCGAGAAGGGGCAGCCGGTGACGTTGCGCACCGTGTTGCCGCAGGCCTCGCGGGTGGACAGCCCCACCTCGCCGATGGCCCTCATGGCTTCCGGCGTCCGCTCCAGGGGCAGGAAGTGGAACTGGATGTTCTCCCGCGTGGTGGCGTGGCCCTTCTTGAGGGGAGCGATCTCCCGGGCGATGTATCCCAGCGCCTCAAGCTGGTCCGCGTCCAGACCTCCAATGGGTATCTTCACTCGAAGCATCTGGGAGTCCGGCTGCCTCTGGCCGTAGACCCCCTGCTTCAGGCGGAAGGCCATGAATGCGTTGGGGTCCCACTCTCCCTGGACAAACTTCTCCACCTCCTTCTCGAAACCGTCGATCTCGTCCATCAGGATGGGAAGTATGCCCTTCTCGTTTATCTTGGCCTCGCTCATCACGCTCTCCTTTGGTCTACCCGGCTCGAACTTTGTAGTTGTTGGGATAAAAGACACCCCCCGCAAGCTCTATTGCTTCGGGGGGGCGATTAGTGGCTACAGATACTTAATGCAAGCCCCCGATGTCAGGGCTTACAACAGCAGCAGTTAACGACAGACTTGGGACTCATTTGGGTATAATCCTAATCCACGCTTGGAGCTTTGTCAACACGAGCGCGCGTCACGCCCGCGTCGTCTGTCATTCTGAGGAGGATGGTCATGGGTCACTCCCTGATTCGTACCCGTGAGTCTTCCACAATCCAAAGCTGGCCCCTGGGGGATGATATGGATAGCATCTCAATCAACCTTGCGCCGACCGCCAGGAGAGCGTCCCGTGTCTGGCTGGTCAGCCGGAAAACTACTAACCCGGGATGCGTCCCCGGTGGATAAGCTCTGATATCGGCGAAGTCTATGTCTTGCGTCACCAGCACCCGTTCCTCAGCGAGACAGACCGACGCGACATCTGCGTCCGTTGCGCCGCCGATTCCCTGGTCCAGGACCGTGGCCGCGTCGTGGCCGGATTCCGTGAACAGACGCCTGAGCTGAAGCGGCAAATTCTCGTCCAGTTTGACCCGCATGGAGAATCCCTACGCGCCCAAGGGCGCTATGCGCTCCCTGGCCAACTCGGCGGCGTAGGACAGGGCAGCCTTGACCGCATCAGCAGAAACGGATGGGTAGCTCTCGGCAATCTCCTCAGCGGTCAGTCCCGCAGCGAGGTTGTCCAGGATGACGGTGACCATCACACGGGTGCCGGCGATGCAGGCTTGGCCGTGGCAGATATGCGGGTCGACGGATATGTACTCACGCCAGCCCATGGTCAATCCACCTCCTTCCATCGATGACGAATCTGCATGCCCTTGCGTGCCGGCCGCGTTTTTTCGTGGTAATAACTCTGGTGAATTATGGCATACTGAACATAGCCAAGCCAATGCCCAGGAAGGATACCGCTGTCTTCCCATGCTCCTCCGTCATGCCCGTGGAGCCTGCCCCGCACTTGATGTGGGGGCGGGCATCCAGGTGGGGTGGGTGGTGTAGCATCAGTGGTGAAGTTCGTTCGATTAGACCAACACTCTATTGCTCCAGACGGGGTTGCAGTGTACAATTATTTCACGATGGGCGAAAAAGAAACTACAGAACCAAGCGCGCCAAAACCCACGTCCGATGACTCGGGTACATCTGACTCAAGTACATCAGAAGGGGAAGGTCAGTCGTCCGGGGGCTCAGACAACCCAGTGGAAATAGGCCTCCGACCAGAGGCACGTGAGTTCTCGCTCGAGGGCAAGTCAGAACCCGAAATCATTATAGAGGCTAAAGGGTCAAGTTCCGAGACTAAAGAAGGCGACAAGGAATGACCAAACGATAATAATTGAGGTCTGAGTCAGAGTTGCTATTAGCAAACACTTGAAATTCTTGACCTTTCCCTCGTTAATCTCTTTGTTGCGTATATACGCCTTTTCTACTAGCTTGTATAGGCTTTCGTAAGCGGCTTCGGGACTTCGGGATATGATTTGCTTGACCCCCTGAGGTTCATTAACATCCGAATACTCCCTTAGCCTATAGGTTTGCAAGAAGTACCAAGCTGTTACTATGTAGGCAAGTACCGGTACTATTGCTCCCCATAAGAGAATGCAGCTATATCGAAAAGTTTCTTCACGTCCAAACTGACTTAGAACCAGAGGTACTGTAAGCCCCACTAATGCAGTGGCAACAGCAAGCATAGTTGAAGATTTAGTATCGATATGGGCACCGTGCGCCTTTTGTGCCTCGACCAAGTCTTTGACTTGTTCGTAGGCTAGGGGCATACCTGGGCCCCTATAGCTGTCATCTCTTTCCAGTTCCATAGCACTTGCTCTTAAGATCTGAGTATATCAGGCTAAGCGCATATGCTGCACGGCATCTCCACGTTGCAGGCGGGGATGCCGTGTGCTTTAATTGGGCCGTCATGACCAACACCCTCTACTACGGCGACAACCTGGACATCCTGCGGGAGCACGTGCCCGACGAGTCCGTGGACCTGGTCTACCTGGACCCGCCCTTCAACTCCAACGCCTCCTACAACGTGCTGTTCCGTGAGCAGTCCGGCGAGGGGTCGCCGGCACAGATCAAGGCCTTCACCGACACCTGGGAGTGGACGCAGGAGTCGCAGCGCACTTTTGAGAACGAGATCATGCTGAACCCGGCCACGCCCGCCAACGTCCGGGAGATGGTGAACGCCTTCCGGCAGTTCATAGGCAGCAACGCTATGATGGCCTACCTGGTGATGATGACGCCCCGGCTGGTGGAGCTGCGCCGCGTCCTCAAGCCCACCGGCTCCATCTACCTCCACTGCGATCCCACCGCGAGCCACTATCTTAAGGTGCTCATGGACGCTGTGTTTGGCTCACGTAACTATAGGAACGAAGTTACATGGAAACGGTTCAACTTTCACGCGGACGCTACGCGTTTTGGGAGGATTACTGACCGTATCCTGTTCTACACTAAATCAGACAGTTACGAGTGGAACAGGCAACGAGTGCAGTTCAAAGACAGTTACATCGAAAGCCATTTCAGACACACCGACGAGGATGGAAGACGTTACAGACTTGACAACCTTAATCCTCCTGGTGGACGAGGCCCTGTCTACGAATTCCACGGAGTAACCAGAGCTTGGCGATACACCGAAGAGAATATGCTGAAACTGGAGGCCGAAGGGCGAATATATCCGACTCCCGGAGGAGTCCCGCAGCTAATGCGTTATTTGGATGAACTTGATGGTGAGGCAGTTAATGATCTATGGATTGACATACCTCCAATCAACCCAAGAGCAAAAGAGCGTCTTGGCTACCCCACCCAGAAGCCGCTTGCGCTCTTGGAGCGCATAATCCAGGCCTCCTCCAACGAGGGTGACGTGGTGCTGGACCCCTTCTGCGGCTGCGGCACCGCCATCGCCGCCGCCCAGAAGCTCAATCGTAGCTGGATTGGCATTGACATCACCCACCTGGCCGTCGCCCTCATGAAGAACCGCCTCAAGACCGCCTTCAACATCATCCCTGGCCCGGACTACCGGGTCGTTGGCGAGCCGGTGGACGTCGGCAGCGCCCGCGCCCTGGCGGAGCAGGACCGCTTCCAGTTCGAGTTCTGGGCCATGTCGCTGCTGGAGGCCTTCCCCCGCGAGCAGAAGAAGCGTGGCGCAGACCAGGGCGTCGACGGCGTCGTCTACTTCATCGACGGCCCGCGCCGCGCCGTGAACAAGGCCATAGTCCAGGTCAAGAGCGGCAGGGTGTCGTCGCCGCTGATACGCGACCTGGTGGGCACGGTGGAGCGGGAGAAGGCGGCGATGGGGCTGTTCATCACCCTGGAGGAGCCAACCAGGGACATGCGCACGGAGGCGGTCAGCGCCGGATTCTACCACTCCGAACTGTGGCAGACGGACTACCCAAAGATTCAGATTCGCACCGTCGGAGAGCTGCTAGAGGGCAGAGGGTTCGAGGTGCCCAGGAACCCGCAGACGTACCAGGCATCGCAGCGCATCACCCGCGCGGAGGGAGAGCAGGGCCGCCTGGACGAGGCCGCGGCGGGGGGTTAGTGGGCGCGCGGCGACTGTCATTCTGAGGAGCGCAGCGACGAAGAATCCCAAGCCATTGCGGGAATACTACGTTTACATCCTGACAAACGAGACTCACAGGCTGTACGTCGGCGTGACCGGCGATCTCCAACGAAGGATGTATCAACACAAGAACAAACTGACACCCGGCTTTGCAAGCAGGTATAACCTGCGCTGGCTGGTGTACTACGAGACCACCACAGACGTTCGGTCTGCGATAGCTCGTGAGAAGCAGATAAAGGGATGGAAGCGGTACAAAAAGGTTGCCCTGATAGAATCGGAGAACCCTAAATGGATAGACCTGAGCGCTGGGTGGTCGGAGGCCTTGGATTCTTCACGTAGTTTACCCTGAGCGTAGCCGAAGGGTTCAGAATGACAGAGGGGCGCGGTGTTTGTCATTCTGAGGAGTGAAGCGACGAAGAATCCAAAGCCATTGCGCGAACACTACGATTACATCCTGACAAACGAGACTCACAGACTGTACGTCGAACCGAAGAGTCCTATGTGGGTAGACCTGAGCGCTAAGTGGTCGGCGATTTTGGATTCTTCACTGCGTTCAGAATGACAGAGGGGCGCGGTGTTTGTCATTCTGAGGAGTGAAGCGACGAAGAATCCCAGGCAATGCTCGACAATTGTGCTTACATCCCGGTAAAGGGCCTCCAGGCTGCGGATAGAGTCAGAAGAACCTCGGTGTTGGTGCACCTGAACGCTGAGTGGTCGGAGGCTCTGGATTCTTCACGTAGTTTACCCTGAGCGTAGCCGAAGGGTTCAGAATGACAGAGGGGCGCGGTGTTTGTCATTCTGAGGAGTGAAGCGACGAAGAATCCCAAGCCACTGTGCGAACACTACGATTACATCCTGACAAACGAGACTCACAGACTGTACGTCGAACCGAAGAGTCCTATGTGGGTAGACCTGAGCGCTAAGTGGTCGGCGATTTTGGATTCTTCACTGCGTTCAGAATGACAGAGGGGCGCGGTGTTTGTCATTCTGAGGAGTGAAGCGACGAAGAATCCCAAGCCACTGTGCGACTGCTACGTATACATCCTGACAAACGAGACTCACAGGCTGTACGTAGAATCTGAGAGTCCTGGGTTGATAGACCTGAGCGCTGAGTGGTCGGAGACCTTGGATTCTTCACTGCGTTCAGAATGACAGAGGGGCGCGGCGGCTGTCATTCTGAGGAGTGAAGCGACGAAGAATCCCAAGCCACTGTGCGACTGCTACGTATACATCCTGACAAACGAGGCTCACAGCCTGTGCATGGAAACGGAGAGTCCTGGGTTGATAGACCTGGTCGCTGGGTGGTCTGAGGCCTTGGATTCTTCACTGCGTTCAGAATGACAGAGGGGCGCGGCGACTGTCATTCTGAGGAGTGAAGCGACGAAGAATCCCAAGCCACTGCACACCTACTACGTTCACATTCTGACAAACGAGGCCCACAGGCTGTACGTAGAATCTGAGAGTCCTGGGTTGATAGACCTGAGCGCTGAGTGGTCGGAGGCTCTGGATTCTTCACGTAGTTTACCCTGAGCGTAGTCGAAGGGTTCAGAATGACAGAGGGGCGCGGCGACTGTCATTCTGAGGAGTCAAGCGACGAAGAATCCCAAGCCATTGTGCGAATACTACGTATACATCCTGACAAACGAGACCCACAGGCTGTACGTAGAATCTGAGAGTCCTGGGTCGATAGACCTGGTCGCTGAGTGGTCTGAGGCCTTGGATTCTTCACTGCGTTCAGAATGACAGGAGGGAGAGCAGTGACTGTCATTCTGAGGAGTAAAGCGACGAAGAATCCCAAGCCACTGCGCGACTGCTGCGCATACATTCTGACAAACGAGACTCGCAGTCTGCACATAGAGTCGGTTGCCCTCTTTGCGTAGACCTGAGCGCTGAGTGGCTGGAGACCTTGGATTCTTCACTGCGTTCAGAATGACAGAGGGGCGCGGCGACTGTCATTCTGAGGAGTGAAGCGACGAAGAATCCCAGGCAATGCTCGACAATTGTGCTTACATCCCGGTAAATGGCCTCCAGGCTGCGGACAGAGTCAGAAGAACCTGGGTGTTGGTGCACCTGAACGCTGAGCGGTCGGAGGCTTTGGATTCTTCACGTAGTTTACCCTGAGCGTAGTCGAAGGGTTCAGAATGACAGAGGGGCGCGGCGGCTGTCATTCTGAGGAGTGAAGCGACGAAGAATCCCAAGCCATTGCGCGAATACTACGTATACATCCTGACCAACGAGACCCACAGGCTGAACATGGAATCGGAGAGTCCTATGTGGGTAGACATGAGCGCTGAGTGGCTGGAGACCTTGGATTCTTCACTGCGTTCAGAATGACAGAAGGGCGCGCGGCGACTGTCATTCTGAGGAGTGAAGCGACGAAGAATCCCAAGCCATTGTGCGGCTGCTGCGCTTGCATCCTGAAAAACGAGACTCGCAGCCTGCCCATAGAATCGGAGAGTCGTATGTGGGTAGACCTGAGCGCCGACCGCAGCGCTATCTATCGTGTCCCCGGTGGGCCGACGCGGACCGTGATGATGTCGGTATCGTGGTACTGCTGGTGTCGCACCGAAGTGGCGTAGCTTCGCAGCAGCCGGAGCGAGAGGTCCTGCTCCGTAGGAGTCTCCGAGTCGTGCTGCTGAAGCTGCCGGACCTGGTCCTCAAAATTCTCCTCGTTTCCTCCGCAGATGAACTCCAGGTCTGCAACCGGGCCGTCGCTGGACGCCAGGACCACCAGGCGCCGCTCATCCGGGACGGCCTCGTTCCCCTCCAGGTCTATCGGGGACAGCGTCAGGAGAGTCTCCTCTGCGACTGCGCTCAGCCTGTCCTTCATCGCAGTATTCCAGCCCCTGCTGGCGGCGAACCTGGCTATGAACTCGTACAGGTCCGCCAGAGCTTCGATATCGAGTCGAGACGTGAAGCGCATACGTCTCGGGCTGGTGAGCTCCAGGTACAGTATCATTGCGATAGCCGCGAATCCTCCGGTTGTCACGGCGCTTTTGAGCAGCGTTGCCAGTACCGGGTTGAGGCTTGGCAGGTTGAACAGGCCAAACTGGAAGGACGCTCCAATCCAGAAGCAGACTCCCGCAACTACAACCCTTTGGCTGTTCTGCTCCGTCTGGATAACCGTCCTGGCGCCGTCGACAAACAGGTTTCCGGTCACCATGACAAGGTATCCCGTCATTACGGGTCCGGGTATGGAGCTGAGCAACCCGGACACCTTGGGCAGAAACGCCACCAGGATGAAGATGCAGCCAACGCAGTACCCCATCCTGAGAGAAGCGACGCCGGTGATTCGTGTGAACGCTACGATGCCCGGGCTGATGATGTTGGGCACAGCGCCTCCCAAGCCGGCAAGCAGGTTGGTCACTCCCGTGCCCGCCATTGCTCCCTGCACCTGGCGAAAGTCGACGGCCCGGTCCTGACGCCAGGAGGACCGTTGCAGCGCGATGGCCTCTCCGTTCGACTGGATGGATATGATCACACCGAGGAACAGAAAAGACGGTAGCAGCGTCCAGAAGGGTATGCCGAATTCGAGTCCCAGACCGGGCCGCTCGCTCGGAAGCCCCACCCAGGGGGCCTGCGCTACCCTGTCAAAGTCGTAGATGCCCAGGACTGCGGCAACCACGCAGCCGCCGGCTATGCCGATCACGGGCCCCCAGAGACGCAGCGCCGCCGAGCCGCGGAGGACCAGCGCAGCAACGATGGTCAGGGTGGCCAGCGCGGTCAAAAGCGACGGCCCGGCTTCAGTTTCCGTCGCATCGTCCAGCAGGCCGAAGACAACGGAGGCCAGGGTAATGGAGAGTATCATCATCACCGTGCCGCCCACGGTTGGCGTGACAACCCTCCTCAGGATGAAAAGCCACTTGGAGATGATCAGCTGGGCGACCGCCGTGACGAGGACCAGAGTCGTAAGGGTCGCCGGTCCTCCATCCACCACCGCCGTTATGCAGAAAGGGATGGAGAAGGCAGCCGTGAACATGGGCAGAGTTGCCCCGCCTCCAACCGGCCCAATCCGGCGCGTCTGCAGCAACGTGGATACACCTACGACCAACAGCGATGCGAAGACCATCCACACAAGGTATGAGTCGTCCCTTCCGGAGGCCTTCGCCACTACGACCGGCGTCACCAGCAGGGCGGCGGAGGCTATCAGGCTGAACTGCAAGCTGTAACCGACAACGGCCGGGAAGGGCGGGTTTTCGTGCACCTCGTAACGGGGGTTCTGAGAAGCTGCTGCCGTCAATGGTGTCTCCCGTATGCGGTCGCCCGGCGGTCATACTAACGATGTACACAATACCACACTTGAGCTTGTGGCCGGCCTGCGAATGCCCACCCGCATTTGCTTGCCACTCCCCTCGCTGTTAGACTTCCTCTTGTATCCCTACTCTACCCAAATGGGTACGTCGAGTCGAAAGGAGAGGGCATGGCAGACTACACGCAGATACTGTACGAGAAGCAGCGCAACGGGGTCCTCATCACTCTCAACCGACCGGAGGCAATGAACGCAATCAGCAGGACTCTCGAAGAAGAGATGCACGATGCCCTGGACGCGGCCGTGGCCGACCCGGAGATTCGAGCTATTGTCCTGACCGGAACTGGCAGCGCCTTCTCGTCCGGGATGGACCAGGGCGGTGGCGGTAGCCAGAGGGAGACGGTGTGGCCCTACGGCATCACCGAGGGAATGAGCGCAGCGGAGTTCATCGATTCCCGGCGCGGCAGCGGTCGCAACCCCTTGTTGCACCTGTGGGAGTTGGGCAAGCCGGTCATTGGCGCCATCAACGGCTGGGCAATGGGCGCCGGCTCCTGGTACGCCCTCTACACCCACATAACCATCGCATCGGAGAACGCCGTTTTTGCACAGCCGGAGGTCCGCCACGGCTCCAACACCAGCTTCATGTGGACGCTGATGGCCGGGTTCAAGAACGCCCTCCGGTACGGCCTCACGGGCGACCACATAGACGCCCAGGAGGCGCTGCGCATCGGCATTGTGAACAAGGTTGTCCCCCACGACCAGCTCCTGGATGAGTGCTTCCATATCGTCGAGCGAATAGCGCTGGTGCCGCCGGAGACGGTGAAGATCAACCTGGCAATAGCCACTATGGGCCTGGAGATGATGGGCCTGCGAGACGCCGTTTTCCTGGACTCCCAGCTATCGGCGTCCGCCCGCTCTATGATGCAGGAGGAGTACCGTCGGCCCCTGGACGAGACCCGGAAGAACGAGGGCGTCGGCGCTTATCTGCGGCTCCGGGACGATAAGTTCCGACCGGAGCCCTTCGGCCCGCGCTCCCGACCGCGGGAGTAGGCCACCAGACCCGCTCATAGCCTGCCCCGCACTTGATACGGGGGTGAGCTTGTCGAACCATTTGAGCGGAAGAACGTCGGAGTCAATCGCCCTGATCAACTGGTACACACAAATAAGGAGAGGCCAATGACCGCCTACGAAAACCTGCTTTATGAGAAGCAGAGAAACGGACTGCTGATAACCCTGAACCGACCGGAGGCCATGAACGCCCTGAGCCAGGGTCTCCGCAACGAGATCGACGCCGCTCTTGAGGAGGCCAAACACGACCCGGACATCCGCGCGGTGGTGATAACCGGCGCAGGCCGCGCCTTCTCCGCAGGCGCGGACATCGGCGGCGGTGGAGGCGGAACGGGGACGGAGTGGGCCTGGCCCTACGGCATCCCCGAAGGCGCGTCCCTGACGGAGCACTACGGCGACTGGAGAGACCGAGACCGCAGCAACATCGAAAGCCAGCTCTACCGGTGGGAGTACCCCAAGCCTATCATCGGCGCGATCAGCGGGTGGTGCCTGGGCGCCGGCTCATGGCTGGCCCTCACTTGCCACATGACCATCGCCGCCGATGACGCGGTGTTCGGCCAACCGGAGGTGCGCATGGCCTCAAACTCCAACTTCATGTGGGTGCTGCTGGCCGGCGCCAAGAACGCCCTGCGATACGCCCTCACCGGCGACCACCTGGACGCCCAGGAGGCGCTGCGCATCGGCATTGTGAACAAGGTGGTACCCAAGGAGGATCTGCTGGACGAGTGCTTCAGCATCGTGGAGCGAATAGCGCTGGTGCCGCCGGAGACGGTGAAAATCAATCTGGCCGTAGCCACTATGGGCCTGGAGATGATGGGCCTACGAAAGGCCTTGAACCTCAACGCGGAGCTGTCCGCAATGGCCCACGTGTCCAAACGGGAGGAGTTCAACAAGCACCTGGAGGACGCCCGGAAAGAGGGCGGCCTGCGGGCATTCCTTCAGGCGAGAGACACCCCATTCATGCCGGAGCCCTTCGGCCCGCGCGCGAAGGGGGAGTAGGGGGATTTATCCGTTCACCTCCGTATCAAGTACGGGGCAGACTCTGAGCATAGTCGAAGGGAGTGAGTGGAGCGGTTTAGTCTGAATCTGCGATACGAGCAGTCTCAGGATGCCACTCCGGGGAGCCTGAGATGTGATAGAAGGACATCTGGCGCTCCTCGTTGTAGCTTGGGGGCGTGAGCTTGCGTGAGGGCAGGTCAACTGTCCATTCTCCCAGTTCTCCAAAGGAGACAAAGCGGACGAGAAGACCCACGTCGAAGGTCTTGGCCAAGCGCTTCAGGGTCTTCAACGTGTATCTCCCGTAGTTGGGGTCTTCCAAACGCGAGATGGTCTCCTGTGCCATATCACAGCGGCTGGCGAGTTCCTCCTGGGTCCATCCGCGGGCTTCCCGCATGAGGTTTATCTGGAACGCCAGCCCCACTGTGACATGCTCGGAGACGAACTCGTGGCGATACTCCTCGTCCTGTACCTCGTCCAGAAAATCTCTCCTTTTATCCTGTGAAGTCATGTCTTACTCTCCTGACAGCAGGCTGGGCCTCTACGACTTCTTTGACGCTTAAGGCTTCCCAGCAGTCCTCTATGGGCACTATTTTGCCTGACTTTATTGTGCCAAGGGCCAGAGTTGCCTCGCGCTGCCCTGGCCCGTGAAATCCCAAAATGCGGTACTGCTGACGCGCTATGCTGGCTCTTATCTCAAAAAGGCCGACGCATTCACCTGTGAGGGTATCTACAATGGGACGTTTCCACTGTCCCGGAGAGGTGGACTCCAAGTGACTCAGCCACGCGTTTAGTTTCGCTTGTGCCGCCCTCCCAGGCCCATTCAACCAAGCACTGATGGTATTGACGCCATCTTCATCTACATAGTCAAAGAAAGTGAACTCGGCACCCATAATATCACAAAATTGTTATAACCAGAAGCCTTGCAGTCAATAGCTCAACCCTAGCAGGCGCCATCGTGAATACAGGCAGCAGCTCACTGCGTGCGTTGGATTGGCGGCCTACATCTGCGCCGTGTCCACTATCACGGCCTCGCGGCTGTCCGGCGTAAGCTCAAGGATGGCGAGCGTCCCGGGCCGCATCTTCTGGCTCGGCCAGGTGGCGCTGCCCGGGTTGATGAACAGGACGCCCTCGTGCTCCTCAATGAGGGTCTCGTGGGTGAAGCCCGCAACGACTATGTCCACCGGCGCGCCAAAGACCTCCGACATCGCATCCGAAATTGATGCCTCCGAGGGAAAGAAGCGGTCTATGGCTCCAGGTACAATCTCCTTCGACCTTATGACCGGGACCGGGATGATCAACTCGTGAGTCATGCCAATGCTGTGGCCCTCCAGCTCCAGCACCCGCGTCTGGCCCTCAGTCCTGGGGTCGCCCTGAAGGTGGTCAAAGGTGCCCCGGACCGCTTTCACCGGCGCAATGCCCTCCAGCCAGTCCAGGCACGACGCGATGAATATGTCGCCGCAGTGGAGGATCAGGTCAACGCCCTCAAGGGCCTGGGCTATCTCAGCCGATAGCTCCGGCCCGGCCGAGGGTAAGTGGGTGTCTGCGATGATTCCTATCTTCATGTCTGCCGTCCTTCCAATGTAAGTTCAGACGCGTCCTGGCAAGGAGTAACCTTCTATGTATTTTGTAAAGAAGGCGACTTCATCTCTGCGGCGTTTGAGAATTCGCTCCTTCCTCTCTTTGAATACCTGGTCACGAAGCGAGACGAACGCAGGCACTGTCCACATGCCAGTTGCCTTAGGTTCCTGCCATCCTATGGAATATCGGTTGTCGAATAAGTTGCAGCCGAAACACGCCAATACCGCATTAGTGAACGAGTGATGCCACTCTTTAGGAATCTCCAAACGATTACATTCACCGACAGGGATGACATGACCCACGTTCAGTAGCAACCAGTGGTAGTAATCATCCACAAGGTTGACCCCGCAGTAGACACAACTGTACTGGCTGGTATTATCCATCAGCCATTTGCCGTCCTCTCGCCTTGAGTTCGCGCGGCCCATCTTCTTCAGGATCGTGTTACCCCCTCCGGGATAATCATCAAATGGCTTCAATGTAGGCTCCTCTTGGAAGCTATACGGTTGTCACTCCGCTGCCTCCCTCTCCTCCCACAATTGGTTCGCGGTTCTGCGGATGACGGCCTGGCTGAAGCCCCGGCGGTAGAGGTAGCCCCAAAGACGGCGTCGAAAGGTGGTGTAGTCGGCATCCGCCAGGGACGCTGCGGCCCTCAGTCCGGCGCGATAGGCAGACTCCTCGTCGTCCAGGGTTTCCACCGCTGCCTGAGCCGTATCCCTGTCCACGCCCTTGCCCAGAAGCTCCCGCCTGATCGCGGTGGCGCTCCGGGGCCTGTGCGACACACGGCTTCGTGTCCACTCTTGGGCGAAGGACGTATCGTCCAGAAGGCCCTGCTCCGTCAGCCTCTGCACCACCGACTCTACAACCAGTACGGGGTACTTTGCCTCCAGCCGACGCCTCACCTCCGACTCGCTGCGAGGCCGGTATGAGAGGAATCGCAAGGCCAGGGAAGTAGCCTTCTCCAGGAGTCTGTCCTCTTCCATTGCAGGGAGAGGAGAGACCTCTAGGCCTCTTCCTCTTCCTCGACCTCGACGGCCTGCGGCGCCATCTGCACTGCTGAGTTCCTGATCCGCTCCTCCACATCCGAGGCCAGGTCCTTGTGCTGGTAGAGGTACTCCTTGGCGGACTCCCGGCCCTGACCCAGGCGCACCTCTCCGTAGGAGTAGAAGGAACCCGCCTTCTTGATAATGCCGTCGGTGGAGGCTATGTCCAGGATGTCGCCCTCCTTGCTGATGCCGCGGTTGAACATGATGTCGAACTCGGCGGTGCGGAAGGGCGGTGCGACTTTGTTCTTCACGACCCTGGCCCTGACCCTGGTGCCGACGACCTGAGACCCCTGCTTGATGGATTCGACTCTGCGGAGGTCTATGCGGACGGAGCTGTAGAACTTCAGGGCGCGACCGCCAGGGGTCACTTCAGGGTTACCGAAGACCACGCCTATCTTCTCCCGAAGCTGGTTAATGAACACAACAGAGGTGTTGGAGCGATTGATGGCGGCTGACAGCTTGCGCAGCGCCTGGGACATGATGCGGGCCTGGAGTCCCATGTGAGAATCGCCCATATCCCCTTCCATCTCCGCTCTGGGCACCAGCGCCGCTACGCTGTCGATAACAACCACGTCCACGGCGCCACTTCTGACCAGGTACTCGGCTATCTCCAGCGCCTGCTCCGCGGTATCCGGCTGAGAGACGAGGAGCTCTGCCAAATCAACCCCAAGGTTGCCGGCGTAGGAAGGGTCCATAGCGTGCTCGGCATCGATATAGGCAGCAGTCCCACCTGCCTTTTGGGCCTCCGCCATGATGTGTTGAGCCACTGTGGACTTGCCGGCGGACTCGGCGCCGAAGATCTCCGTGACTCTTCCTCGGGGCACGCCGCCAACGCCCAGCGCCATGTCCAGCGAGAGGGACCCAGTGGGGATAGTCTCCACCGCCAAGCGCTGGGAGGCTTCTCCCAGCCTCATTATGCTGCCCTTGCCCACCTGACGCTCTATCTGGCTCAAGGCCAGATCCAGAGCTTTTTCCTTTTCTGTCACCATACAATCCTCCGCTGAGACCCTGCGATTTGGCACAATCATAGCACGGGCTACACGTGTGGACAAGGAAGTGATTTCAGCCCATGCTTGGAGACCCCCGTGAACTACAACGCTTCGCGCTTGGGAGTCAGGTGGTGGACAAAAGATATCAATAGTGATACCATCTTACTATTGAGTACAAAGAATGGCTACTGAACATTACACTTACAGAGTTACCTGGTCCGCTGAGGACGGCGAGTTCGTTGGGCTGTGCGCCGAATTTCCTCTGCTGAGCTGGCTGGCATCCTCGCAGGAAGAGGCCTTTTCCGGGATTCGGCAAGTGGTGGCAGAGTGTGTCAAGGATATGGAGGCCAGCAATGAACAACCTCCTGAACCGATGGCGGACCGCGCCTACAGCGGCAAATTCATGGTGCGCGTACCTCCGGAGACCCATCGCGCCCTTGCCATACGGGCCGCGGAGGAAGGCGTCAGCCTTAACCGGCTGGTGAGCGCCAAGCTCGCCAATGATTGACGGCATACAAAGGCCGCTCCTTTCTACTGTTGTTACGGTTGGAGGAGGGCGAGTCGCGTGGGCACAATCGCCTGTATATGAGTAGACCCTTTGCCATATTGTTGAGCCTGCTGGCCCTTTGCCTGGCGTTGAGCTGCACGCCCGCGCCTCAGCCTTCGCCAACCGCTACCGTGGTTCCTACGCCGGTCATCGTCGTCACCGCCACGCCTTTGTCCACCCCACAGCCAACCTTCCCGCCTGCCGGCGCCGGAACACCGACACCCTCGCCCATGCCTCAGGCAACCCCTTCGCCCACCGGCGGAGGGACTATTTCACCCACACCGGCTCCCCCGGCAACACCCACATCTACACCTACAGAAGAACCTGCGCCTTCTCCCGCGCCCGATAGGACGCTCATTCCCAACGCTCCGGACCTGGACCTGTTCGACCTGTTCCGTCGTCTTGGCAGCCCTTGGGACCGACCTCTCCAGCCGCCGGCAGACCGAAGCGACATCAGCTATGAGAAGGGCCATCGGGAGACCTTCTGGGCGCGTGACTCCGTGAGCAAGACAGTATATGAGGTGGAAGCTACGTTGTCTCAGGTAAGCGAACACGCTTACTGGTACTTCGAAAGCGGCCATGAGCCCGATGAGGAGACCCTGGCCGGCGCAGTTCGGACCTTCGAGGACAACATCTATCCGGTAGTTACGTCCCACTTCGGCGGCGAGCGCGGTCCGGGAATCGACAACGACCCCCGTATGACCATCCTCCACGTCCTGAACATCGGGCCGCTTGGCTACTACAGCGCCGGCAACGAGTTCCCGGTTGCGATGTATCCCCATAGCAACGAGAGGACGATGCTCTATATGAATCTCCATGCGTTGCCTGTGGGTACTTCGGGCTACCTGGGAACACTGACCCACGAGCTTCAGCACGTACTTCACTGGGGTGGTGACCCCACCGATGAGGGGTGGGTCAACGAAGGCCTTTCAGAGGTGGCCAAGGGACTTGCCGGCTACGGCTTCAGCTATGTAGGCTTCTTTCTGACATCGCTTGTTACCACCCTCACAACATGGCCCGCGAGCGGTTCGAATATCGCCAACTACGGCGGGTCCACCCTGTTCATGGAGTACCTGGCCCAGCGCTACGGAGGCCACGACAGCCTGGGTGAGCTGGTCAAGCGGCCGGAGGACGGCATGGAGGGAATTAGCGCCTATCTGGAGTCGATGGGCTATCAGGAGAGCTTCGAGGACGTGTTCAGGGACTGGGTGGTGGCGAACTACCTGGACATCCTGGAGGTCGGCAGCTACGTCTATGACGGCCTGGACGTAAGCGTCAGCCCCGGCAGGAGCATCACCGGACCCGGCAGCCTGGCGGTGACTACGCCCCAGTACGCCGGGGAATACATAGAGGTGCTGCTGCCGGAGGGGGATGCCCGGTTGATCTTCCATGGGCAGACGGAGACGCGTCTTCTTCCCACCGACGCCCACAGCGGCAGCCACTGCTGGTGGGGTAACCGCGGAGACGCCATCGACTCCACGCTGACAGGGACCTTCGACCTCTCCCAGGTCTCTCAGGCGACCCTCAGTTTCCGGACGTGGTACGCCATAGAGGATCTGTGGGACTATGTCTATGTAGAGGTTTCCCAGGACGGCGGAGAGACCTGGAGCATCCTGGAGGGAGTGCACTCGTCCATGGAAAAGCCCCGGGGCCTCCGATTTGGCCCGGGGTACACCGGCCACAGCGGCGGTTGGCTTGAAGACTCTGTAGACCTGACACCCTACGCGGGTCAGGAGGTGGCGGTGCGCTTCGAGTACGTCACGGACAAGCGGACTTTCGACGATGGCATATGCTTTGACGACATATCCATCCCGGAGATAGGTTTCTTCGACGATGTCGAGGACGACGGCATATGGGATGCCGCGGGGTTCTTTCGCACCAACAACCGTGTGCCCCAGGGCTACATCATCCAGGTCATCGAGCTTGGAGACAGCGTCGGCGTCAGGGAAATGACCCTGGACAGCGATGGCAGTGGGTCGCTGACGCTTCAGGGGTCCGGAGCGGGGCTGAGGAAAGTGGTGGTGATCGTAGCGCCGACGGCCCCCAAGACCACCCAGTGGGCGTCCTACGTGCTAACGGTAGAGCAGGTGACGGAATAGGGGTGGGGGCCAAATACCTTAGGGCATACCGGGCAAACGATTTGGGCCTTCGTAGAGAGGCCGGCGAATTGTAATTGGCGGGTCTCCTACAAGTCTATCGAGTCGAAGTAGATCTGGGTCCGTCGTCTCAAGGATAGGGATACTTAAGTGGAGTGCAGTAGCGAGATGTATTGCATCAGCCGGTTTGAGCCTTGGCCCATTTCTGTACCGCCTAACGAGATCCCTAGCCATAGAAGCTACTCGCACGTCTAGCGCGACCAAGATAATGTAGTCGCGCCCCAAGAACTCGCGAATCTTTGCCTCAGAATCTGGGTCGCTCAACCCCTCAAGGTAAGCGACCTCGGTTGCTGCCATGGTTGATACAACGATTTGGGTTTCCCCTCGAGAGGCCTGTTCAAGAATCTGCGGGCAAACTTCGGCAAATTCGGTTTGACCTGCAAGATGACCGATGACGACCGATGAGTCCCATAACCGGCGGCTTGGGGGCATGGCTATCTAGCGGCTCATCCCCGGACGGATTGCAGGAATGCAGCTGGGTCCGCCGCCGCCCGCGCGTCAGGAATGGAGCCGAACTCTGCTCTCGGCAAATTTGGATCTGCGGTAGCGTCCTCAATAGCGGTTACATTTGCGATCGACCTTGGTGTGCCATTGACGAAATAGTGGATATTCCCCGTAACCAGAACTCTCTTTTCGAGTAGGCTCGTGACAATGGAAAGCCATTCAGCGTCTTTGGGGATGGAGCAACGGACAGGTGATCTGTTGACCCTATCCCATATTGTCACGGTTGGTGTACCGTGGACGTTGATTGCTTCCAACGTTCCCTCGATCGAGCCCAGGTTGTGATAGCCTGCTGTGAGAATTCTGTTTGTTTTTTCTGATATGTCCCGTTCTATGATAGCCATTTGCTCCCTGTCTCTGAGGACAGTAACGGATCTGGCTCTGTTCTTCCCGCTGAATAATCGGCGCATCTTCCCCAGGTTCATCAACGCCTGTTCCGTAAAGAACTGCGGTGGATGATCAGTTCCAACGGTCACCGCCCGGAGCCCGCCACTGATCACCTCGACGGCTTTGGGGTCGTGGCCACTGCTGATCTCAGGTTGTACCGTGATGCTGGGCGCACTTGATTGGAGCTTCCGAATGACCCATTTGTGCTGAGACTTGGCCCCATAAATTGCATAGTCCACATCGCGTAGCAGGCGGTTGATGTGCTCCAACGAATTGAGGAGCAAGCCGACCGACGCGGCTTCGGTCTCAGGATTTACAACAAAGGTCACTTCAGAGGAAGATCCGCCAACGTCTTGGTCAGTCATTTCATTCCCTCTGTGTAGTGCGCGCAAGCTAGCATAACTTTTAGGCCAGGTCAATCCTCATCCTCGCATCCCAGCTTGACACCCTGTGGGGTGGCCTTTATACTCCGCGCAAAATCCACATAGCCAAAGGCTGCGAACGGGAATAGTACGCCTCAAGCGGGACTCAGAGAGCCGGGTAAGGTGTGAGCCGGTGTCAGCGCAGGGGTCGAATGGACCCGGGAGCCGCAAACCGAAAACCTTGTTATCAAGGACGTAGGCCTTGCCGGGGGAGTCCCGTTACAGACTCGCGAGCCTGCCTCAAGAGGCTCGGCTGAGATTGTGAGAGGGGCGAAGCTTGACTGTCGCCTCTCCAAATAAGGGTGGCACCGCGGAGTGACCCCGCCCCTTGATGGGAGCGGGGTTTTTTGTTGGGTTTCGCAAGCCGTGATACAAGAGAAGAGCGAGGGACGGAGATGACTACACGGGAGAGGGAATTGGAGACTACAGGCACAGGCTGCGTCGAGGGCAAGCGGCGGGTGTTCAGCGGCATCCAGCCCAGCGGAGACGTGCAACTCGGCAACTACATTGGCGCCATCAAGGGTTGGGTCGAACGGCAGGAGGAGAAGGAGAACTACTTCTGCATCGTCGATCTGCACGCCTTGACCGTGCCCCAAGACCCGGCCGAGCTGCGCCACCAGACGCGCTCGCTGGCGGCGATGCTATTTGCGGCGGGGCTTGACCCGGACAAGTGCACCATCTTCGTCCAGAGCCACGTGACGGCGCACGCCGAGGCCTGTTGGCTGCTCAACTGCGTCACGCCCATCGGCTGGTTGGAGCGCATGACCCAATTCAAGGCGAAGGCGGAGAACCAGGAGAGTGTGTCGACGGGGCTGCTGGACTACCCCGTGCTCATGGCGGGCGACATCCTGCTCTACGACGCCCATGAGGTTCCTGTCGGCGAGGACCAGCGGCAGCACGTGGAGCTCGCAAGGGACATCGCCCAGCGCTTCAACCACATCTATGGCGACACCTTCGTTGTGCCGGTGGGCGTCATACCCGAGATCGGCGGGCGTGTCATGGGCCTCAACGACCCCACGATGAAGATGTCGAAGAGCTATGCGCACATCCGGGGCCACGCAATTCGCATGCTGGACGACCCCAAGGAGATTGAGCGCACCATCAAGCGCGCCGTCACCGACACTGGCAACGAGATCCGCTTCTCCGACGAGCCGGAAAGGGCCGGCGTCAACAATCTGCTGGGCATCTACAAGGTGATCACCGGCATGGATGAGGCGGCGGTTGAGGCCGAGTTCGCCAATGCCCGCGGCTACGGCGACCTCAAGAGCCGCGTGGCAGAGGTCGTAATCGAGGCGCTCACGCCCATCCGCGAGCGGTACGAGTCGCTCATGCAGGACGTCGACGCCCTCGACCAGCTCCTTGAGCGGGGCGCGGAGCGCGCGCAGTCCGTTGCCGGGCCAAAGTTGGACGAGATCAAGCAGAGCATGGGGCTGATTCTGCGAAGCAAGTAAGCAATACAAACGCGATTTCCCAGTCGGAAGGGACTATCAGAATGTACTATCCATCGTTGGAAGAAGTCAGGGAACTGTCGAAGCAGGGGAACCTGATTCCCCTGTATCAGGAGATCAACGCGGACCTGGAGACGCCCGTTTCGGCGTACCTCAAGGTTGCTGAGGGCGCTCACTCCTTTCTGCTGGAGAGCGTGGAGGGCGGAGAGCAGCTTGCCCGGTACAGCTTCATTGGGACTGAGCCGTACAAGGTTGTCAAGACGGGGTCGGGCCAGCCGTACGGGGAGGTGGATCCCCTGACGCTCATTGAGGAGGAGCTGGGCAGGCACACCCTGGTGTCGATACGAGGACTGCCCCGCTTCCACGGCGGCGCGGTCGGCTTCATCGCCTACGACGTCGTCCGCTACTTCGAGCCGGTGCCACCGCCGGAAAGCGACCCGCTGGGGCTGCCGGAGGCGGTGCTCCTCTTCGTGGATACCCTGCTGGTGTTCGACCACGTGAGCCACAAGATCAAGGTTGTCAGCCACATCCGCCTGGACGGAGGGAGCGTGGAGGAGGCGTATACGGACGCGGTGGGCCGTATCGAGCGGCTGGTTGAGCGGCTGGACAGGCCCCTTCAGATGGAGCGCCGCGTTGCGCCCGGCCAGGTCGAGGACAGTCCAACCTACACCTCCAACATGTCGCAGGAGAGGTACGAGGCGATGGTGGAGCAGGTAAAGGAGTACATCTACGCCGGCGACATCATCCAGGCGGTGCCCTCCCAGCGGCTGGCCAGACCCACCAAGGCGGCGCCCCTGGACATCTACAGGGCGCTGCGGGCGCTGAATCCCTCGCCTTACATGTACTATCTGTCGCTGGACGGCTTCTCCATAGTCGGCGCATCGCCGGAGCTGCTGGTGCGGGTGGATGACGGGCTGGTCTACAACTTCCCACTGGCCGGCACTCGGCCCCGGGGAACGACCACCGAGGAGGACGAGGCGCTGGCCGCGGAGCTGAAGGCCGACGAGAAGGAGCGCGCTGAACACATCATGCTGGTGGACCTGGGGCGCAACGACGTTGGGCGGGTCTCCCAACCCGGCACCGTGGAGGTCACCGACCTCATGCGGGTGGTGCGCTACTCCCACGTGATGCACCTGGAGTCGGAGGTGCAGGGCAGGCTGCGGGAGGACCGCACCATCTACGACGCCCTTCGCTCATGCCTCCCCGCCGGGACACTATCGGGCGCACCCAAGATACGGGCGATGGAGATCATCACCGAGCAGGAAGGCGAGCGACGAGGCCCCTATGGCGGTGCTGTGGGCTACTTCAGTTTCTCCGGCAACATGGACACCGCCATCACCATCCGCACGATGGTCATCAAGGACGGCGTGGCATACATCCAGGCGGGCGGCGGAGTTGTCGCCGACAGCGTGCCGGAGAGCGAGTATCAGGAGACGCTGCACAAGGCGCGGTCCAGTCTGCGGGCGATAGAGGAGGCTGAGCGGTCCGGGCTTCTGGTCCAGTGGAAGGACTAGGGACTCGACAGCGGAGCCGGGTGGATAGCCAAAGAGTTCAGGCTGCCGCTTGTGTTACCGATTGTCCACGTATAAATACTCACTAATGAGGCAGTGGACATCTCCAAGTCGTGCCCGAACCCTTTACGATGTATATAATATGCTATGAGACCCGTGTGGTCAACGCAGTTTAGCAATTTACGCCTGTTTATATACCTGAAGGAGGCAAATGGGAGTAGTCCGGGGGATGTTCACCGCCTTGGAGGTGCCCAACTACCGGCTGCTCTTTGCCGGGCGGCTGACCTCCAACTCCGGCAGGACCATGCGGGTCTTCGCCCGCGCCATCTGGGTGTTCGAGGCTACGGGATCACCCCTGCGCATGGGCATTGCCGTCTCCGCCCTCTCATGGCCCATGCTCTTCATGCCTCTGATAGGCGGCGTCGTAGCCGACAGGGTCGACCGCAAGAGGCTCCTGCTCTGGACGGAGGGACTGCTGGTCATACTCTGGGCGGTTGTGGCGCTGATTATCTCGCTGGGAGTCTTCCAGTGGTGGTACTTCATCATCACCGCCGTGACCAGCGGCACCATACAGTCCTTCGGGCGAGCCGGTCATCAGGCCATGATCGGCAGCGTGGTAGACGAGCAGAGACTGGGCAACGCCGTCGCTCTCGACACCGTCTCGATGACCTGGCCCCGTATAGCCGCTCCCGCGCTGGGTGGAATACTCATCGGCCCTATTGGAGTCGACGGCCTGTTCTGGCTGACGGCAGCCGGCCAGTTGGTCACGTTCATAACCCTGATATTCATTCAGTGGACGCCGCAGGAGCGGAGAGCGGCCAGGGATAGCGTGCGCGGCAACGTGGTGGAGGCCATCCGGCACATCCGGGGCGAGAAGGTCATCATGTCCCTGGTAATGCTGGGGCTGCTCTCCTCGCTTTTCGCCGGCTCTTTGAACTTCCTGTTGCCCATCTTCGCCGTCGATATTCTGAGTGTAGGTACAGGCGGTCTGGGAGTGCTTTTGACGACTTCAGCCCTTGGCGGGGCTGTAGGCTCGGCCATCGTCCTGGCCGCCAGCAACGCCCGTCGTCACAGGGGGCTCCTGCTGATGGCTATGGCGGCCGTCAAGGCGGTCATGCTAATCATCTTCTCACAGTCGAATGTGTTCCCAGTCTCTCTGGTGGCGATGTTTGGCCTTGGGGGAGCCCAGGTGATGTTCATGACGATGATCACCGTGGCTATGCAGCAGCTGGCCCCTGACCACCTGCGGGGCCGCATTATGAGCCTGCGGGTGGTCTTCATGGGATTCTCCCCCTTTGGCGTGATCATCATGGGGGCCATTGCCGAGGTGCGCGGCGCTGCTGACACCGTGCTCATCGCGGGCGTACTCTACGGAGTCACGGCCGTGGCCGTCTTCGCCCTCGTGGGGACGCTGCGCCGGTTTCAGTAGCGCCGTTCATAGCAATTTGACAAACCTCGCGCACCCGCGCATAATCGCACACAACCCGACCCCACGCGCAGGAGGTGAGAATTGCCCAAACCATCCCCGATCCCCGACGAGATAAGCAAGCCCTACTGGGACGCCTGCAACGAAGACCGCCTGGTGATGCAGGCCTGCAAGACCTGCGACCTGATGCACTACCCACCCAAGCGCGCCTGCGACAACTGCGGCTCCGGTGACAATCTGGAGTGGCGGCAGGTGAGCGGCAGAGGCAGGGTGCATGGCTACGGCGTGATGTACGACTGCCGCGTCCGTGCGCTCCAGGGCGACCAGCCCTTCAACATTGCCCTTGTGGAGCTGGAGGAGGACCCGGCCATCCTGATGTACTCCCATCTCCCCGGCACTCCGGTTGACGATGTCCCCGTCGGGGCAACCGTCCAGGTGGAGTTTGAGGTGACCCCTACCACGGGTCAGAAGGTGCCCGAGTGGCGAGTGGTGAGCTAAGCTCGTTTGTCTTCGCATATATCTAACGCACAGAATGAGGTGACCAATGACTGATATTGCACCCGCTTCAATGTATCGAAGCCAAGAGGGCTTGGGCCTATGGGAGCATCGCGGGAAGGCGGCGGCAGTCGGAATCGGCCACTCCCCCACGTCGCGGCGCTGGGAAGAGACCCCTGAGACCAGCCTGGGCGCTTGGTCGATAGTCGCGCTCCGCAATGCTATGGAGGACGCAGGTGTCTCCCCCGACCAGGTGGACGGCCTTGTGATCAGCCCGGAGAGCCTGGGAGAGCCCTGGTCGCCAAGGCCCGTCCCGGAGGACTTCGCCAATATGTTCCAGCTCACGGACAACCCCGACGATGGCCTCAGCAAGATGAGCGCCGAGTGGGTGCTGAAGAACATGCCGGAGCTGACCAATGTCAACTTCACCATGTATGGCCCAGGCTGCATGTCCAACGCCATCTGTGTCGCTGCCCAGGCCGTAGGCGAGGGTTTGACCAACACCTGTCTGGTGCTGACTGCCAGGAACAACCTGGCAGGCCGGTACGGGCAGTACGGCGCCGCGGCCGCGGACACCGTCGCGGGCGGCGCGCAGTGGACCAACACCTGGGGCGCGGTCGGGCCCTACTACCCGGCGTACTGGTTCAACCAGTACACCCGCAAGTACGGCGGCAACCACGACATGATGGCCCCCTTCGTCGTAAACTCCAAGCGCAACGGCCTGCTGTTCCCGGAGGGGTTCTTTGCTCAGAACCGGCCTGAGCCGCTGACCGTGGAGGACTACCTCTCCGCTCGCTGGATAGTCAAGCCGGTGAACCTGTACGACTGCGACATCCCCATGTGTGTTACCGTCGCCTACCTGTTCACCACGGCCGAGCGTGCCAAGGACATGAAGCAGAAGCCCGTCTACATCCTCAGCCACGCGGAGTCGAGGCCCAAGTACCGGGGCATTGAGCAGACGCTGGACGAGGTGGAGGACTCGGCGGAGAGCCTGGGCCGGAGGCTGTACGAAGGCGCGGGCATCACTGCGAGCGACCTCTCCTTCGAGAATATGTACGACGGCTACACGCTGTTCCATCAGATAATGCTGGAGGGCCTGCGATACCGAGGCGTCGGAAGAGGCGAGGCCCTGGATTTCTACCAGACTGACATCAGCATTGAGGGGCCGAACCCGGTCTCACCCAGCGGCGGAAACGCCGGCAGCGGTCGCACCCGAATCTGGATGCACACGGACTGCATTCAGCAGATCCAGGAGAGGGCCGGCGCGCGGCAGGTCACGGGCGTGAAGCCTGAGATCGGCATCTCCGGCGGTCCGCATCCTCGCGGCGGCGACTTCGTGGTCTGGGGTTCAACGCCGGGGTAGGGGCTGGATTGGCTTACCCTGCGGGTATGTCACCCGCTCATATGGTTCGACAGGCTCACCATGAGCGGTAAGTGGTGTTGTGCCATACGTAGGGGCGGCCCCAGTGGTCGTCCCTAATCTCTTACCGCTCGCCCTGAGCATGGCGAAGGGTGCGAGTGGGGGCAACTAGTTATGGTGTAAGCGAAACTAAGGAAGCAGCCATTCTCTTGAAAGCAATGGGCTAATATGTCTCTCAAGTCTCATCTCCGCCAACCCAATAGTCCAATAAGTCGATTTCTCTCCGTACAGTTCCCAGACACGCGCTCATTTATCCGAGAACAGAACAAGAAGCTGTCTGACGCTGAAACAATTCGTCCAGACGGAAACATGCCTTGGGCAACTTTAGGTACGGCCATAGACTATCGGCTGCGTTACTATTTTCCGTTTACTCCTTACAGAGAATTGATGGCATGGCGCGGCGCAACTCTGATAAGTGATGACCCTGGCACTTGGGAGGACATTGCTGAAGAAAGTGTGCCTTATGACTACACGGTGGCGGGAGCAACAGAGACAGGGCTGATACTGATGAGTGTGGGGGATGGTGAACTAGTCCTTGTCAGGGAACGAGATGGGCGACTTCAGAAATGTAAAGACCCTGATCCACTGGTTGTCTTCCGCGCCACGAGAAATCCGGCAAGCCAAAAGCTTTCTGTAGAGGTAATTGAGAGCTTCTTCAGCAACCTGGATAATTTTCTGGCAGAGGTCACGCCTGCCAATAAGTTGCTGAAGCGCACCGATGAGGAGCATCTCGCCCGATATTGCTATGTGCTTGCGCTATTTGAGGATGTGACTCGCTCCGGGAGAGCTGATGGGTCTCCTCTCTTTTGGCATGGGCCCAAAACGAGTGTACCTGAGTTGCTTTCAACCGCTGACGTCCAGTGGGTAGATGATATCTGTCAGATGTCATGGCTGTTCCACGAAAAGCATAAAGAACTGCTACCCGATACAGCAATACTAAACCCAAAGTTTGAAGGAAGCCGAGACATCGGCGGCGCAGACGCCGACATTATCCTCGGTTCGTGCTTGATCGACATCAAGGCAACGGTCAACCCGCGTATAACCCGTGACTGGCTATACCAGCTATTGGGGTATGTGTTGCTGGATTATAGCGACCAACACCGGCTTGACGGGGTGGGAGTGTATCTTGCCCGTCAGGGGGTACTTCTCAAGTGGCCGTTACACTGGTTGATGAGCCACTTGGTTGGTAGACCATCACCTCCCTTGGAAGAATTGCGGGGAAGCTTCAAGTCGGTGGCTCAATCATTGAGGAGGCAAGCTCGGCCCGCTCATATGGTTTGACAAGCTTACTATAGCGGTAGGAGCTGTAAGTATGATGGATAATAACCCTGAGTCCTCGCGAGGCCGTTGGGGCGCTGACTGGGAGTCCCTTTGGGTGTTCGTAAGCGCGCGGGGGGATGGACGACATCCTTGTGGGGGCGACTTCGGGGTACGTGGGTAGACCCCCGGCCTCCCGATGATTGACGCCAAGATAGCATTGGGTTACTATTCTTTTACACAGTCATAAATCTAGTAATGGGGTGAAGCCCCAGTTTTGGATTCGTTGCTGCGAATAACGTAAGGGGGAGAGAAATCCCATGGCTCAAAATTCGACTTTCGGTCCTAATTCTATGAAGTACAGCCCTGATGAAGTTCTATCGGGGCTGTTGGCGACCTTCAAGCAGACCACGTTCACAGATGACACCGACCGCTTGGGGGCTATTTTCAAAGAACTCGGTCAGACGTACTCTCTTTTGAGTCCCTTTGCTGCGGCCCAGGGCGAAGCTGACTTCTCTGCTGTCCTGGGAAAAGGGCTGGAAAAGCTGGTTAGCAAGAAGTGGCTGGACCACGAACCCGGGACGTACTCTCTGACTGAAGCGGGCCGAGCTTCCTGCGTGGGTAGCAAGAAGACCCTGTTCAACAAGGGTGACCTTGAGCAGCTGGAAGCACTAGCCGCTGATTTTGAAGCCCAGTTGGGCGCCTGAAGTTGACCTTAAACTAAATCCAAATCAAAGGCCCGGGTAACCGGGCCTTTGATTTGGCATCTTGGATTACATACGGCCTACTGCAGGAACTCCCGCAGCTTCATATGGTGCTTTGGGTGTCGGAGCTTGCGCAGAGCTTTTGCCTCTATCTGACGTATCCTCTCCCGTGTCACGCCGAATTCGCGCCCTACCTCTTCCAAGGTGCGATCGCGTCCATCCTCCAGTCCAAACCTGAGTCTTAGCACGCGCTGTTCCCGTTCATTCAATTCGCCAAGAACGTGGGCCAACTCTTCTTTGAGAAGCTGGTGGCTTGCTGCATCCGCCGTCGTCATGGAATCTCGGTCTTCGATAAAGTCTCCGAGACGGGAGTCACCCTCATCGCCAACAGGTGTTTCCAGGGAAATTGTCGACTGTGACAGCTTGCGAATTTCCTGAACTCTGTGCTCGGAGAGGTCCATCGCCAAGCCAAGCTCCTCATCCGTGGGTTCCCTTCCGTGCTCTTGTGTCAGAGTACGAGTGGTGTGGGCCAGTTTCTTTACGATTTCCACCATGTGAACAGGCATCCGGATGACCCTGGATTGGTCTGCTATGGAGCGGGTGACGGCCTGACGTATCCACCACGTGGCATATGTGGAGAATTTGTATCCTCTGCGGTAGTCAAACTTCTTGACGGCCCGCATTAGGCCGGTGTTGCCTTCCTGGATCAGGTCCAGAATATCCATACCCTGGCCCCTGTACTTGTTGGCCACACTGACTACCAGTCGCAAGTTGGCCTCAGTAAGGTGCTGCTGCGCCACCTGGCTCCTGGCCTTTACCCTGTCCAAGTGCATGTTGAATAGGGACTCGTACGGAGCAAGCTGTCTGCCAAGAGCGCCCTCACCCAGGATGGCATCCAGCTGGTCCAGGGTGCAACTCTCTCCAATAACGTCCAGCGCCTCAGGAGGCAGGATGCGGATGTTCAGTGAGAGACAAGTTACTGCCGCCCGGGTTTCTGTCGGGGTCTTGCCGGCGCTGACTGCCAGCGCATCCATTGCGTCGGGATCGAAGTGTGAACTCACAGCTGTGCTGAACTTTTGGTTGAAGATGATCTCGTTCAGGGGTATTGGGCACGGCAACTCGTTCATCCTGGCGACTGCGTCGGCCACCGACTCCAGTCTGGAACACTCGGTAAGCATCCGGAGTATGATGTCACAGGCCTTGGGAGGAGCGTCCTGTTGAAGATCAAGCTCCTGCTCCAGGTGTTCCAGGTATTCTCCACATTCCAGGGCCTGAGCGAGGACCTGTTCTTCCTTCGCGGTTAGCAGAGATACCCTGCCAATTTCGCGCAAGTACATGCGCACCGGGTCATCTATTGCCTGGGTATCTTCCTGGGCCTCGGCTGACAGGGTGGCCGGCGCACTCTTTACCTCGTCGTCGTCGGTCTCTGGGAAACCCTTGGTAACAACCATTGGGCTATTCTTTGCCTTTCAACCTCGGCTCGTGCCGGAGGCAGTGAAACGGATTGAACGAACGCGGCACTGGTAGCCGGACCGCTTCGCGTACGGCGATCCGGCCACCAGGCGGGCGTCATATTATGCTGTTACCAGCGACGGCTGCCGCCACCGCCGCCGCCGCCACCGCCGCCGCCACCACCGCGGTTCCCACCAAACCCGCCGCCGCCGCCACCACCGCGGTTCCCACCAAACCCGCCGCCACCACTCGAACTCCTCTCCGGTCGAGGCCGCGCCTCGTTAACCGTTGCAGGGCGTCCGCCGAAGTCCGTGCCGTTGAGCGTATTGATTGCAGCCAGAGCTTCCGTCTGGGTGGGCATTTCGACGAAGGCGAACCCCTTTGAGCGACCCGTATCGCGGTCCTTCATCATTGAGACTTCCTGTACCTGCCCGTGCGCCTCAAAAGCCTGCCGCACTTCCTGTTCACTCGTGTCAAACCCAAAGTTACCTATATAGATCCTCAAGTTCTCTTCCTTTCCTGTATTGCCATTGCTTGATCTGTTTGACAGTAGGCGACTGTCTGCGCTTCGGTAGAGGGGCAATCATTATACCGCCTTCACCATAATCCTCAACACTCTGCCGGCGTGACCTTGTGGACGTCCAATGCTGGCTTAAGGAGTATCTCCAGTAGACCGGACAGTCGCCACGGGGTACGTTTAACGAGCGCTTTGGTCGTAGCCAACAACGCGGATGTTGCGCCGTGTCCGACCAGCCCGATTTACGGCAATTGGGCTAGATGGTGAATGTAAATACTGCCCGCAGTCTCGTCATGAAATAGCCTTGCCCTTGTAACGCATCGGTTAACTCCTTTCTCCAGGTAGTTGGCGGAGGTCTAGTCACCGATACAGAGGACGTACTTAGAGGGTCCAGTGGGCACTTTTTGGACTCTATTCTGAGTCGGGAAGCGGAGCACATAAGACACTTTAGAGAACCGGATGCAAGGTGAGCACATCAACCACTGAAGCTAAGCTTACCACGATTTACGGGAAATGTATATGGCTCGACAGTCTCACCGCCTACAGACACCAGACCTCCCTGCGATGCTTGTCCTCGTGGTAGCGGGGAGCAGGGGTCTATCGTACGCTGACTCAGGAAGCCTGGATTCCGGCTTCCTGAGACCTTTGCGAAACTCCGGGGTATCTCTTAGAAGAGGCGCGCCTACTGTCATTCCGAACGTAGCGCAGCGAAGTGAGGAATCTAAAGCCTATGCCTATAAAGCTGCATTTCCTTGGATGGAACGCTTTGGATTCCTCGCTGCGCTCGGAATGACATATGATGGAGCTTCGGAGCAAGTTACGCAAAGGTCTGCTTCCGCAGGAATGGGGATGAGCTGGCGTAAGGACGCCGGCTTTGAGTCATGCAATGGCGTTTCAATGAGTGAAGGGGCGCTTCTCGAAGCGCCCCTTCACATAAGGTCCTGGATATGGCTTTCAGCCCCGGGTTGGACTGATGAGGCCAGGTCCTCTCCCCTACACGTCCAGGTTGCGGACGCTGGTGGCGTGGGCTTGGATGAAAGCCTTGCGCGGCGCAACTTCCTCACCCATCAGGTCGGAGAAGACGCGGTCGGCGCTCTCCGCGTCATCCGCGGTCACACGGAGGAGAGTACGCGTCTCCGGGTTCATTGTCGTGTCCCACAGCTGGTCCGGGTTCATCTCGCCCAGACCCTTGTAGCGTTGTATGGACAGGCCCCGCTTCCCTTCCATCTTCTTGAGAATGCCTTCCTTCTCCGCCTCCATGTAGGCGTAGCGGGCGTCCTTCCCCGCCTGTATCTTGTAGAGCGGAGGCTGGGCAATGTACAGGCATCCCACGTCTATAAGGGGCAGCATGTTGCGATAGAAGAAGGTGAGCAGCAGTGTGCGAATGTGGGAGCCGTCGACGTCGGCGTCGGTCATGATGATGACCTTGTGATACCGCAGCTTTTCCGCATTGAAGTCGTCCCCCAGGTTCGCTCCGACGGCCGTGATGATAGTGCGGATCTCCTCGTGGCCCAGCATCTTGTCGATGCGCGCCTTCTCCACGTTGAGTATCTTGCCGCGCAGAGGGAGGATTGCCTGGAAGCGGCGGTCACGGCCGGCCTTGGCTGAGCCTCCTGCGGACTCTCCCTCCACCAGGTACAGCTCAGAAAGCGCGGGGTCCTTTTCGGAGCAGTCGGCCAGCTTGCCGGGCAGGGAGCCACCGTCCAGGGCGTTCTTCCTGAGCACCATGTCCCGGGCCCTCCGGGCCGCCTCTCTGGCTTTCTGGGCGGTGAGGCACTTGTCGATGATGCGCCTGGCTTCCTGCGGATGCTCCTCCATGTAGTACGTGAGGGCCTCCACCACCACCGTCTCCACGTAGCCCTTAACCTCCGGGTTGCCCAGCTTGGACTTGGTCTGCCCCTCGAACTGAGGGTCCACCAGCTTTACGCTGAGCACGGCGGACAGGCCCTCTCGCACGTCCTCCCCTGCGAAGTTCGCCTGGTCGTCCTTGAGGAATTTCTGCTTGCGGGCGAAGTCGTTGAGGGCGCGTGTCAAAGCTGTGCGGAAACCCGTGAGATGGGACCCGCCGTCGGCAGTGTTGATGCAGTTGGCGAAGGAGTAGGTGAGCTCCGAGAAGCCGGCGTTGTACTGGAGGGCCGCCTCCACCATGGTGCTCTCCACGGTCTTCAGCACGTACATGGGTGGTGTCTGCAGCACCTCCTTGCCGTGATTGAGCTGGGTGACAAAGCTGGCTATTCCGCCTTCGAAGTGGAACTCCTTCTCCCACTCGGAATAGCCCTGCTCCTTGTGCCAGAGGCTAACCACGTGAATCCTGAGACCCCTGTTCAGGTAGGCCATCTCCTTGAATCGCTGGCTCAGGTCGTCGAAGTTGTACTCCAGTTGACCAAAGATCTCCTCGTCGGGCAGGAAGGTGGCGGTGGTGCCGCTGCCCGGAGCCTCCTCTACCCTCTCCAGGGGGCCAATTGCGTGGCCGCGCTGGAAGTCCTGGGCGTAAAGGTAGCCGTCGCGCCGCACCTCAATCCGCAGCCAGGTCGACAGGGCGTTGACGACCGAAGCCCCAACACCGTGGAGTCCGCCGGACACCGTGTAGCCCTTGCCGCCGAACTTGCCGCCCGCGTGGAGGGTGGTCATCACCGTCTCGACGGCCGACTTGCCCGTGGTGGGATGTAAGTCGACGGGGATACCCCGACCGTTATCCTCCACCTGCACGGAGCCGTCGGGGTGAATGTGTATGGTCACGCTGTCGCAGTAGCCAGCCATCGCCTCGTCCACTGCGTTGTCGACTATCTCGTAGATAAGATGATGCAGGCCCCGGTGGTCCGTGCTTCCGATGTACATACCGGGGCGACGCCGCACCGCCTCCATCCCCTCCAGCACCTGTATGTCTTGGGCTGTATACTCTTGGGAAATGTTTCGATCAACTGTGTCAACCATCTCATTGTCCTCTCTATCTAGGGCAATTCCCTAGTGTGGTGTAACCAAAGTACATTGGCAAATAAAGGGGTGATCGATGCTGATCCACTACCCTGGTTTGAGCAAGAATCCGATTCTCTGTCCTTTCAGAAAGCCCTCGAATAATGCGAGGAACTACGGATACAGGACACTAGCAGCCTGTCCGAGTAACCCCTGAGGCCAACGACTTGCATAGTTAACGTGGTGATGATATACGAATAACGTTCTGCGCTACCTTACCAATAGTCTATTTACGTGTACGTTATGACATATATCGTCTTACTCGGACAGGCTGCTAGTGTGGTGTAACCAAAGTACATTGGCAAATAAAGGGGTGATCGATGCTGATCCACTACCCTGGTTTGAGCAAGAATCCGATTCTCTGTCCTTTCAGAAAGCCCTCGAATAATGCGAGGAACTACGGATACAGGACACTAGCAGTATGACTGGACAGCAAAAGCTATGCTGACAGCTTAATCACCAGTGCCGTGAGTCTGCCATAGGCGGGTGACGGTAATTCAAATGTGCGAAGCTGGTGGGATTCCGTAGCGCGATATCGAATTCCGACGGCGGACACTTAGGAGACATCGTTGGTTTGTGCTTGTTGAGTAATATAATTGTAGCACGAATTGCCAATCTGAGTCAAAGAAGCGGGCGCTCTCTGGGGTGCGTTGATTACCTCTCAACGTCGCTCCCGTGCAGACGGGAGCCTACTCCCCCTGGATGCCCGTCCCCGCATCAAGTGCGGGGCAAGCTCTACGGGCAAGACGAGTGTGTGTGCGGCTCTTGTAGAGGCGGTTCGCGAACCGCCTCTACACTTGTACGCTTGGCACTGCCACCAGCTAGCATGCATGCTTCACCCGGTGTGACATATCCATACCTACGCGCCATTGAAAACCGCGGTCGCAAGCTGTAGAATATCCTGGAGCATTGGGGGATGACCGTAAGTTCCCGGATGTACACGACAAAACGCAATATACAGGCATAGAGGAGGTTGCTCCGTGCTCTTTGCAATAATTCTACCATTAGCCGCCCTCGTCGCGGTTGCCACCGTGATGCTCTCACTGGGCGCCATCTTCACCCTCGCCGGCAACACCGGCACCAGCATAATCGGCTTGGCGATCATCGTCATTGTGCCGGCGATTGGCTTTCTCCTGACCAAGAGCGGCAACTAAAGAGTCCGAAGGCTGACGCCCATAATCCCGGCGTGACGGCGGCTTAGCTGTCGCTATCGATGCTCAGGAGAACGCCTATGCAGATCGGTGTGGTTTTTCCCCAGACCGAGATTGGGTCCGACCCCGTCGCAGTCCGCGACTACGCACAGGCCGCCGAAGACATGGGCTACTCCCATCTGCTGGCCTACGACCACGTGCTGGGCGCCAGCAGGGACGCCCGCCCCGGCTGGAGAGGCCCCTACGACCACAACTCCCAGTTCCACGAGCCTTTCGTGCTCTTTGGCTACCTGGCCGGGGTTACCAGTCGCATCGAGCTGGTGACCGGCATAATCATCCTGCCCCAGCGCCAGACGGCCCTGGTCGCCAAGCAAGGCGCGGCTGTGGACGTGCTCAGCGGCGGACGACTTCGCCTGGGCATTGGCATCGGCTGGAACGAGGTGGAGTACGAGGCCCTGGGTGAGGACTTCCACACCCGCGGGCGAAGAGTGGAGGAGCAGGTCGCGCTGATGCGCGCTCTCTGGACCGAAGAGGTGGTGAGCTTCCAGGGGCGATGGCACACGGTCACCGCCGCGGGCATAAGTCCCCTGCCCGTCCAGCGCCCGATACCCCTGTGGATGGGCGGCGGCGCGGAGCCGGTAATCAAACGCATTGCGCGCATGGCCGACGGCTGGTTCCCACAGTTCCACCCTGACGAGCGCGGCAGAGAGATACTCCAGCGCCTCCACGACTACGCCCGCGAAGCGGGGCGAGACCCCGGCAGCATCGGCATAGAGGGCCGCGCCAGCATCGGCAGCGGAAGCGCCGACGACTGGGCCGCAGAGGTGGAGGCGTGGCGGGAGCTTGGAGCGACACACCTTGGCGTCAACACAATGGGTGCGGGCCTGACATCCCCCGCCGACCACATAGACGCCCTCCGCCGGTTCAAAGAAGCGGCCGGCGTTTAGCTCCGGGCCAGGCTTTCTCCTACGATACTTGCAGGTCTCTGTTGCCGCACCTCTCCCCTATAGAGCAAAAGCCCCTCCTGTCGTGGTATGATTAGCGCTGAAACAGACTCCGCTTGATAGGTAAGCAGGAAGGAGACCGACCTTGACGCAACAGAATCTGAACGCTCTCAGGGCAGAAGTCCGGGCCTGGCTGGGGGAGAATGTTCCGCCGGACTTGGACCTGCCCGGCGCCGACGAGGACATCAGCCCGGAGTTGGAGGCCTGGACCATGGAGTTCCGTCGCAAGCTGGGGGAGAAGGGGTGGCTCGCCCCCGCGTGGCCCAAGTACTTCGGCGGCGGCGGATTCCCGCAGAAAGCCGCGGATGCAATCATGCAGGAGGTCAATCGCTTGAGACTGCCTCCCCTGGGCCTCAGCATGACCTTCCTGGTTCCCATGCGCTCCTGGGGTACGGAGGAGCAGAAGGAGCGATGGTTGATACCGACGCTGCGCGGGGAGATCACCGTGTCGCAGCTCCAGTCGGAACCATCTACAGGCACCGACCTGGCCACACAGCACACAACGGCCATCCGCGACGGCGACGACTACGTCGTAAACGGGGTGAAGGGCTACACCAGCGAGGCGTTGACGCCCGACTACCTGTTCAGCATTGTTACGACCGACCCCGGCGGGCCGAAGTACCAGAACCTGAGTATGCTGCTCATCAGCGCCAAGGGCCCGGGGGTCAACATCGACTACCGATCGAGCCTTATTGGCAGGAAGATGAAGAGTTTTGAGTTCACGGACGTGCGGGTGCCGGTGGTGGACGTCATTGGCGGCGAGGGCGCAGGCTGGGAGGTGGCCCAGACGCTCCTTGACGTGGAGCGCGGCGGTATGGGCATAAGCCTGGACGAGCGCAAGGCCATCGAAGAGCGGGAGCGGGAGCGCTGGGTCAAGCTGCCTCCGCCACCTCCCCCTCCACCCAGGAGACCCTCAATCTAGCAGCCCATGCACGCGCTCAGGCGCATATTGCCCTTGCCAGAGGGTACGAATATACTTATGCGCGGGGCTGCGAATGGCCCTTACCCTGCCCGGACGAGGCGGGCTATCTCAAAGTAGATTGACACAGGAGGTGTCCAATGGCCACGGAAATTGAACCAGGCAGCGTAATTGTTGACGCCGATGGGCTGGATAGGTTTGTTGTCGACCTGTTTCGGACCCAGGGGCTTTCGGAGAGGAATGCCCGCGACGCGTCAGCGGTCCTCATCAAGGCGGACGTGCTGGGAATCGAGTCCCACGGCGTGCCGCGGCTCCGCAACTACATAACCCGGCTCCAGAACGGACAGGTGGAGGCCAACCCGGAGGTGGTGGTTGTCCGCGAGATGCCCTCGACGGCGCTGGTGGACGGCGCAAACGGCCTCGGCATGGTGGTGGGCCAGCGTGCAATGGAGATTGCTATCAAGAAGGCGGAGGTCACCGGAGCGGGGTTCGTTTCGGTGAGGAACAGCTCCCACTACGGCATCGCCGGCTTCTACGCGCGGATGGCCCTGGAGCACGATATGATCGGCTTCTCCATGACCAACGTCGGCGCCGGCGGTGACACGCCCCCGACCGGCGGGAAAACGGGCCTCTTCGGTACCAATCCCATAGCCGTGGCCGCGCCCTCCAAGACGCCGCCGCCCTTTGTGATGGACTTTGCCACAACCGTAGTGGCGTTCGGCAAGCTGCAGATTGCGATGCGCCGGAACCACGATATACCCCTGGGCTGGGTTGTGGACGGCGACGGCAACCTTGCCACTGATCCCAACGCCCGAGGCGAAGGTGGGTACATCCTGCCCATTGGCGGGTTCAGGGATACCGGCGGCCACAAAGGCTACGGCCTGATGCTGCTGGTCGATATTCTGACCGGCGTCCTTTCCGGAGCAGCGGTTGGGGCTACGGCCGCGAAGCTGTCCAAGGAGGGCGCGGAGTCCGAGCGGGTCCGGCGCGCAGGCGCGGCCGCCAACACGGGCCACTTCTTCGGGGCGCTGCGCATCGACGGATTCCGCCCTGCTGATGAGTTCAAGGAGGAGATGGACGAGGTGTTCCGGGTCATACGCAATTCCGAGAAGCTGCCCGGCTGGGACCGCATCCTGGTTCACGGCGAGCCGGAGTGGGAGGCGGAGATCGACCGCCGGGCCAACGGCATTCCGCTGGACGGTCCCACCTACGCGTCGCTGGAGCAGTTGTCCAGCGATCTGAACGTGCCTCTGACAATCAAGAAGTAGACCAAACAAATCGGAAGGAGAAGAAAGAATATGAAGCTTGTGCTGTTCGGCGATGAATTCCGCCTGGGAGTGCTCAATGGAGACATGGTTGTAGACGCCTCTTCGGTGGGCAATAGCATAGACTCCCACACCCCCCAGGAGATGATGAGCAAGCTCATTGAGGACTTTGACCAGTACAGAGGCGCCCTGGAGCAGCTTAGCAGCGGCCAGGGAACGCCCGTCAGCCAGGTGCGACTCAGAGCGCCCCTGCCTCGACCGGCGCGCCTGGTGTGCATGGCCGGCAACTACATGGAGAGCGGCACGCGGACGGAAGCGGCACCCATCAACGCCTTCAACAAGTCCTCCAGCAGCGTCATCGGAACCGGGGACACGGTAGTTCTGCCGAACGCCCCGGCCACTGTCTTCGAGCACGAGGCGGAGTTGGGCATTGTCATCGGGAAGAAGGCCAGCGCCATCAAGGCCGATCAGGCCTTTGACCACATATTCGGCTACGTGAACTTCATCGACGTCTCCTGCCGCGGCGCAGGCCCCGCGAACAGGGACAGCTTCTTCATCGGCAAGTCGTGGGACACCTTCGGCCCAATGGGGCCGTGCCTGGTGACAGCCGACGAGGCGGGCGATGGGCAGAACCTTGCCATTAAGCTGTGGGTTGACGGTGTGCTGAGACAGGACTACAACACCAGCGACATGGCCCACAAGATCCCGGAGATGCTGGAGTGGATGGCATGGATCACCGCCATGGAGCCGGGGGACATCATCGCCTGCGGCACCAACCACAGGGGCCTTGGCCCTCTGCAGGACGGCGAGACCGTCGAAATGGAGATTGGCTCCTTCGGCAAACTGACCGTCAAGATTGCCGACGCCATGAAGCGCGAGTGGGTCAAGGAGACCCACGCCGAGCGGGAGGCCAGGGAGGCCGCCGCCAGCTAGTCCCAACGCTAGGAAATCTGACGCCTCCATCAAAGCAGGGTGGAGGCGGTCCATCACAAAACGGAGGTGACCCTTGGCACACGTACTCTTCAGGCACACGGTTGAAAGCTACGCCAAATGGAGACCCCTCTTCAACGAGCAGGCCAGTCTACGCGAGGCCGCCGGCGCCATCGGGGATCCGATGGTGTTCCGCAGCGGGGACAACCCCTTTGAGGTGCTGGTGCTGATGGAGTGGGAGGAGCTTGAGATGGCCCGCAAGTGGGCGGTCTCCGACGAGCTGAAGGGGGCTATGGAGGAGTCCGGCGTCAACGAGGATCCCACGGTCACGTTTCTAACGCAAGTCTAGCAAGAGCTCCGGCAACCGACCAGCGCCGGCTGGCCGCGGAGCCATCCCCGTAGATTGAGCACGGCGTAGGCTCTGAGCGAGTTGAATGATGGTTGCAGGGGCGGTTCGCGAACCGCCCCTACGATAACGGTGGTCTTTTGCGTTCTCGTGTCCGAGAAGACCTTTGAATAACCGATAGCGTCATCCTGTAAGAATTGCCCTCACCGTCATTCCCGTGAAGCTTGCCCCGTACTCCGATACGGGGACGGGAATCTAAGGCCCTTCTTCAAAGGCGTCGCAGCCTTGCAGACAGCGTTTTAAGATTCCTGCTTCCGCAGGAATGACGGAGAAGATAGTCTCTTCCAGGAGATACACTGGAGTTTTGCAAAGGACTCCGGAAACAGGAATGGGGAGGGAGACTCAGGTCAATTGACCAACGACGAATCCCATAAGAAGGCCTGTCTCCTGCTGAGGTTGGGCGTAACGGACTATCCTGAAGCCCAGGAGCTGCAGAGGGATGTCGCGCGGCGTCGGGGTGAGGGAGCGTTGCCGGACGCCCTTCTCCTCTTGCAGCATCCTCACACCTACACGCTGGGTCGCAGGGCCGGACAGTCGGACGTGCTGCTGGAGTCGGACGCATTGGAGGAGATAGGCGCTCGAGTGTACAGCGTAGACCGGGGCGGTGAGGTGACCTATCACGGGCCCGGCCAGATAGTGGGCTATCCCGTCGTGGACGTGCGACCCCTGGGTGGAGCGAGGGGCTACGTCCGCACCCTTGAGACGCTGCTGATAGACGCGCTGGGGGATTTCGGCATAGTGGCCCGGCGGAGAGACGGCCTGCCGGGAGCTTGGGTGGGCAATGAGAAGATAGCCTTCATCGGCGTCAGGATCAGCCGCGGAATCACAACTCACGGTTTCGCGCTCAACGTGAACCCGGACCTCTCCTACTTCCGGCACATAGTGCCCTGCGGTATGGAGGACATGGTCGTCACATCCATGGAGCGCATCTTGGGCAGGCCCATAGCCCTTGAAGACGTGGCCGATTCACTGGCGCGCCACTTCAGCCGGCTGTTCAACAGGGACATGGTGGAGATTGGGCCGGAGCAGCTTCGGGAATCGGAGCACCTGGACCCGCTCAGCCTCTCCCGCGCGGTCTCCTAGTGATCGTGGTGGTCGTGGTCGTCGTCGTGGCCTGAGTCGTGTGACGATTCCAGCAGCAGCTCGTGGCGATGCCCCCACCTCTTCAAGAAGCGGCGGAAGTTGTCCCTGCTCAGCTTCTCCCTCTCCTCCTCGGCAAGGCTGGTCCACACCCGGTGCTCGTGCCGTTCCAGTGGCAGGGAGCCAAGAGCGACAATGCGGTATCCCTTATCTCTGAAGTTGAAGCTGTACTCCAGGTCTAAGTTGCGGTAGAACCGGAAGCTCTCCCGCATCAGGCTCACCTCCGGGACCAGGGAGCGGCGGAATGCGAAGCAGTAGCCCTGCATCGCGTCCGCATCGCCATCCTCCACCTCGTTGAAGTGTTGCATGTCCTCGCTTCTGAGTCCCCACGGCCCGACAACCCCCACCGAGTCGTCAGCCAGGACCTCGGATAAGGGGGCCAGAAAGTCGTCGTGAGCCTCCACGGAGGTGTCCATCAGGACGAAGTAGGTGCCCCGGCTCTGCTTGAGCAGGATGTTCTTGGCGGCGGCGTCTCCCAGCACGTGGTCGGTGTGGATGACCCGCAGGCGCGGCTCTCGACGTGCCTGCTCCTCCAGCCATGATGAGGTGCCGTCGGTGGAGCCGTTGTCTACTATCACCACCTCCAGGGAGTGCTTCTCTCCAAGGGGAAGGAGGCTCCGGACGCATCGCTGCAAATCCGACAGGTAGTTGCAGGCCACTATCCCTACGGAGAACTCCGTCTCGTCCCCGGCGTCCAGGAGCGAGGCGACCTCCTTGGAGGAGGATACGCGTTGCAACTCCTCAAGTCGCTTCTCAAGCTCCGATTTGGGCCTTGTCCTGGTGGCTTCTGTGGCGTCCTCCAGGATGAAGCCCGCCTCGTTCAGCTGCCTGCGCACCTCGTCCGCCGCCGGGTAGTCGCGGTCCGCCCTCAGCGTCGACCGCCTATTCTCGGCTTGGGACACGTCCTCTGGGATGCTCCAGTCCAGGGCGACCCTGTCCAGACCGAGGCCCAGCACCCGGTCGAACTCCAGAAGCAGGCCCAGCTTGGATGCTGCCGAAAGGTCGGACCGGGTCATCCCCCAGGTCAGCGCCAAGGCTCTCGGCATATCCAGGTCGCCGTTCACGCGCTCCCAGAACGCGTCCCGCCAGGGCGTCGCCTCCGGCGCAGAGGCGTCGGGCGACGTGTCCAGTGACCACTCCCACACCCGGTTTCGCAGGCGCTGCAGGCCGTTCTGGGCGGCTCGCAGGGCGGAGAAGGTGAAGTTCAGTCGCGTCCTGTACTGGGCCGTAAGGCACAGATAGCGGAAGGCCATCGGGTCAAAGCCCATGTCGGAAATGTTCTCAAGGGTGTAGTCGTTGGCGGCGGACTTGGCCATCTTGACGCCGTCCGCCAGCAGGTGCTGGCCGTGCACCCATATTTGGACGAAGCGTTTACCGAAGGCTCCCTCGCTCTGGGCCATCTCGCCCTCGTGGTGGGGGAAGATGTTGTCGACACCGCCGGTGTGAATGTCCAGCTGCTCGCCCAGGTACTTGGTGGACATAGCAGAGCACTCGATGTGCCATCCGGGGAAGCCCGGCCCCCAGGGACTCGGCCACTGGAGGACTCTGCCCTCCTCCGCTGCTTTCCACAGGGTGAAGTCGCGCGGGTCCCGTTTGAGGGGGTCCACCTCCACCCTGACGCCCTCCAGCAGGGACTCCTGGACGTTGCCGGAGAGCTTACCGTAGTCGGAGAACTTCGCTACGTCGAAGTAAACGTTGCCCTGCACCTCGTAGGCGTACCCCTTCTCTTGCAGTCGCTGGACGATCTGCACCATCTCCTGGATGTGGTCCGTGGCCTTCGGCGAGTGGGTCGCCGGGGATATGCCCAGCTGGGTCTCGTCCCGGTAGAAGGCCTGGGTGTAGAACTCGGCTATCTCCTGGGGTGTTTTGCCCTCGGCCAGAGCGGAGGCAATCATCTTGTCCTCACCCTGCTCCAGCACCTCCTGGCGCATGTGGCCCACGTCCGTGATGTTCTTCACCTGGATGACGCGGAGGCCCTGTATCTCAAGCGCCCTGCGTATCCAGTCGGCCATGAGGTAGGTGCGCATGTTCCCCAGGTGGGCAAATCGGTATACGGTAGGCCCGCAGGAGTACATCCTGACAACCCCCGGCTCCAGGGGTTGCAACTCCTCCGTCTTTCTGGAAAGGGTGTTGTAAAGTCTCATAACCACGCCCCGCCCGTTACTGAAGCCTGTGTGCCATTGTAGCCCACCTGACGGGATGCTTCAATCCTAATCTGGTAGAATGGCCTGCAGAGGGAAGAGAATGGACTTGCAAGAGAGGCTTGGCACAACCCGTTGGGGCAGGTGGGAGCTGGCGTGGGGAAAGCGCACCTACGTGATGGGCATAATAAACGCGACGCCGGACTCCTTCTCCGGCGACGGTCTTGAGCACAACGTGGAGTCAGCCGTGGAGCAGGGGCTGCGGTTCCAGGCCGAGGGCGCCGACGTCGTCGACGTGGGCGGGGAGTCCACCCGGCCCGGCTCGACGGCTGTGGACGCCGAGGAGGAGATGCGCCGGATTCTGCCTGTGATACGCGGACTGGCCTCAAGTCTCGACATTCCCATAAGCGTCGATACCTACAAGAGCGAGGTGGCCCGCGCGGCCATAGACGCCGGCGCTTCCATCATCAACGACGTCTGGGGCTTCAAGCGCGACCCGGACATGGCTCCGCTCGCCGCAAAAGAGGGTGTGCCGGTTGTGCTGATGCACAACCAGAATGGGACCGACTACGCAGACCTGGTGCCGGACGTGATGAGCGGCCTGCGGTCCAGCCTGAGCCTCGCCCTGGAGGCTGGTGTGCCTGTCGAGAACGTGATACTGGACCCCGGCATGGGGTTCGGGAAGACCGCCGAGCACAACCTTGAGATCCTGAGACGCTTGGTGGAGTTCAAGGACCTGGGAAGGCCTCTCCTCGTGGGAATGTCTCGCAAAAGGACCATAGGATACGTCCTGGACGCTCCAGTGGACGACCGCGTGGAGGGAACCGCGGCGACCGTGGCCCTGTCCGTCGCCAACGGGGCGGACATCGTACGCGTCCACGACGTTAAGGTGATGGCCAGAGTTGCCCGCATGAGCGACGCGGTCGTGCGAGGGTGGGAGGGAGCGCCGGACAGGGCATGAGGAGACCTTTGAACGAACCTGTCCCACAGCCCCATGTTCCCGTCATTCCTGCGCAAGCAGGAATCTGAAGCGTCCCATGCGAGACAAAGTAGCTTTGCGAGCAACGCCTTAGATTCCCGTTTTCACGGGAATGACGGTTGGGGCGCCTCTTTCAGGATAAAGCGAGGAGTTATGCAAAGGTCTCCTCCAAGGGGGAAGAAGTTTGCGAAGGTCTGCATGAGCGAGGTGACGGCCTACCTGGGCCTGGGCTCCAATTTAGGCGACCGCGAGACCCACCTGCGCAAGGCACTCTCGCTCCTTGGCGACGCGGGCGAGATTACCGCTCTCTCCTCCGTCTACGAGGCCGAACCCTGGGGCTATGCGGAGCAGCCGTACTTTCTAAACATGGCCTGCGGGTTTCGGACCTCAATGAGTCCGCCGGAACTTCTGGCTCTTGCTCAGGAGGTGGAGCGCAGGCTGGGACGCGTGCGCTCCATTCGCTACGGGCCAAGGACAATGGACGTGGATATCCTGCTCTACGGCGACTTGGTGTTGGATACGCCTGACCTCCAGATACCACATCCGCGTATCCCGGAGCGCGCCTTTGTCCTTGCGCCCCTTGCGGAGATTGCCCCCGATGTGGAGCATCCCACCCTCAAGCGGCCCATCAGCGCGTTGCTGGCGGACGCTCCCGGGAGAGAGACTGTTGTGAAGTTGGGCGCTCTGTCTCCCGGTGATGTACCCTAGGCGCGAAGGTTCGGCGGCAGCAGGTTGGGGATGGAGTCCTCGATGGGGTACTGCTCCTCGCAGCCGCGGCAGTGGAGCGCGCCCCTGATCACCTCGACTTCGCTCTGCTCCAGAACAGTCAGGTTGAGAGGGCTCTTGCACACGGGACAGGCGAGGATTTCCACCAGATCTCTTTTCATATTCTTACTCCCAAGCTGGTCGATACAGGCTGTTTCTCATATTGGCCCCGGGCTACCTGCCTGTCAATCCCTGTTCAAAGATGAACCTTAGCAGGTCTGACAGGAAGAAGATGGCGATTCCCAGGATCACGGTCAGGTTGACGCCCGACAAAAAGGCCATGGCCCTGGCCAGTGGGCTGAGCTGGGCAATCGGGGTAAATACCACTTGGGCGGTCGCCCGACGCCTCCGCCACCTGCTCTGGGTCATTGCGAATATCCACAACGCCAGCCCTATCTTTATGGCGACTGTTACGACGTACGTAGTCCCCGTGGTGGAGTCCGTCAGCCGGTCGAAGAGCATGACAGTGCCCGTGACCAGGAGCACGGCTATGCAGGAGTCCACAAGGCCGCGGAATTGGGTCGTCACCTCTGGCGTAACCGCTGCCCCATGCGGGCCCGCCCTGCGCTGCGCCGGTCTGAGGACCAGCACGTAGAATATGCTCCCGCCTATCCAGGCCACCGCCGCTATCGCGTGGAACCAGCGCACCAGCAGCAGGAAGCCTTCGCCAAAGGTCACGGAGCAAGCCTCGCATTTCTTGCCATCGGGGTGAGATGGCGTCAGATTCTATCGCTCCCCTATCATGAATAACTGGCGGGAGCAGGCGGTGTCGATTGTAACATCAAGGCGTGTGTATTTGGAGTGGGAAGCCGGGCTGCATTCCCCTTCCCGCTCATGTCCTTCGACCATTCCTGTGCAAACAGGAATCCAGAGGCATTCCACTTACGCTGCGATTTGCTATGGATTCCCGTCCCCGCATCAAGTGCGGGGCAAGCTTCACGGGAACGATGCTGGGGGGATAGCTGTCATTCTGAGGAGCGCAGCGACGAAGAATCCAAAGCGGTGCACGACCGGTGCGGTTTCTGTCTGGTAAGAGAGTCTCACCGGATATACGTGGCAACGGAAAGTTCCAAGGAGCAGACATGAGCGCTGAGTTTTTGGGCCTCTGGATTCCTGCTTCCGGAGACCTTTGCGTAACTTGTGCCGCAGCCCCATACTCCCGTCATTCCCGTGAAAACGGGAATCCAAGGCGTTACATTCAGGACAACGTAGCTTTGCAGGCAAAGGCTTTGGATTCTTCACTCCGCTGCGCTCCGCTCAGAATGACAGTGAAACGCGCATCTTTGGGGAAGATACCAGAGTTATACAAAGGTCTCCTTCCGCAGGAATGGTCTGGGTGAAGGGTGGGTTGTCGTCGGCAGGGAACGACTTTACCTTTGCCATGCTCGTGTAGACGGGCATCCAGGTGCGTGACGTGTACACCGGTCTGAGGCTCTGGATTCTTCACTGCGTTCAGAATTGTAGATGACAGGGAAGCGCGGCCGCAGGCCCTGTACCTGTTGGGCTAAAATTGCGCCAAATTACTCTGGAGAGTCCAACATCCTCTTGGTTATAATGGACTTCAAACACCGGTCCACCACCCTCGGTCGGTCGGAAGGAGCGCAGGGGCACTTGAGAGACCTGATACAGAATGCCATTCGAGGCCACAACGCCGACTATATCGAAGTCCGGCTGGAGGAGGCCGTGTCCAACCATATCAGCTACGCCGGCCGGGATCTGGAGGACATCGGCGCGAGCAGCTCCAGGGGAGGAAACGCGCGGGCGTTGGTGGGAGGCGGGTGGGGGTTCGTCTGCTTCAACGAGCTCTCTAATCTGAGAGAGAAGGTATCTCTGGCCGTGAGCCAGGCTCGTATGGTGGGTGGAGAGCGAGTGGCCCTCGCGCCCGTCGATCCCAGGGTGGAGATGGTGCCGCCCCACGTCAAGAAAGACCCGGCTCAGGTGCCACTGACAGTAAAGAAGACCCTGCTGGACGAGTACAACGGCATAATGTGGAGCGTTCCCGCGATTCAGAGCTCCTCCATAAGCTACGCCGACAGGAACAGGACGGTGTACTTCGCCAACTCCGAGGGATCGTACATTGAGCAGGGCAAGGTGGACGTGGTGATTCGCCTCTCGGCGATGGCCAGAGACGGCGCGGACGTCCAGCAGGCCGGGGTCAGCCTGGGCAGCAACGGCGATTTCTCCTTTGTGGAGGAGCTGCACCAGGACGCCAGGGACGTGGCCGACAAAGCAGTGAGGCTGCTCAAAGCGCCTCAGATCAAGGGTGGGGAGCACACCGTGATCCTGGACCCAGTCCTGGCCGGGGTGTTCATCCACGAGGCCTTTGGACACCTTTCGGAGGCGGACCAGGTGTACGACAACGACCAGATGAAGGACATCATGGTGCTGGGCAGTGGGTTCGGCGGGCCGCATCTCAACGTCGTGGACGGCGGGGCGGTCGGTGGCCTGAGGGGAAGCTACAAGTACGACGACGAGGGCGTCCCTTCCACTCGCACCGACCTGGTAAGGGAAGGCGTTCTGGTCGGCAGGCTCCACTCCCGCGAGACGGCTGCGAAGATGGGAGAGCCTCCCTCCGGCAACGCCCGTGCCATCAGCCACCAGTTCCCTCCCATCGTCCGCATGACCAACACCTTCATCGAGCCGGGCGAGGCGTCCCTTGCCGACCTGCTGGCCGACGTCAAGAAGGGGGTTTACGCTTGCAACTGGTACGGCGGCATGACCAGCATGGAGATGTTCACCTTCTCATCGGGCGAGGCATACATGATACGCAACGGAAGGATCGAGGAGCTGGTCCGGCCGGTGATGCTCTCCGGAAACCTGTTCACCACCCTTAGAAATCTGGCCGCGGTGGGCAACGACCTGGACTTCAACCAGGGAGGGGGCTGTGGGAAAGGCGGTCAGTCGCCTTTGCCGGTGAGCAACGGAAGCCCGCACATTCGCATTCGGAACTGCCTGGTGGGAGGGGTATAGGCCGTGGAATCTGTGCTGGACAAAGCCATCAGAACCGCCAAAGAGTGCGAGGTGTTCGGCGTGTCTCAAACCGACACCAGCATGAGCTTTGAGGCCAATCGACTGAAGATGGTGGATACTCGCGAGACTTCCGGGCTGGCCCTTCGTCTTGTCAGGGACGGGCGCGTAGGGTTCTCCTCCACCACCAACCTTGAGGAGGAGGACGCCCTGGTGGAGCGGGCGCTTGAGATGGCGCCCTTTGGCGCTGAGGCCCTTCTGGAGATGCCCTCTGCCGTCCACTATCCGTCGGTGGACGTCCACGACCCACGGCTGGCGGAGTTTGGTATGGACGATATGAGGCATTTGGGGCAGAGCCTGATAGACGCGGTGAGGGCGGAGTGGCCCCAGGTCCAGTGCGAGGGCAGGATCGGCAGGAGTGTGACCAGAACGGAGTTGATGAACTCCCGCGGCTGCCGGGTCTCCTACACCAAGGCCACAATGAGCGTCTACCTTGAGGCCGTGCTCATTCAGGGCACCGATATGCTCTACGTCTCGGAGAGCGAGACCTCGTGCCATCCCATAGCCGACGTCAAACCCCTCGCGGACTCGATGCTGCTTCAGCTGGAGCGGGCCAGCCGCATAGCGCCGGTGCCCAACCGGACCATGCCCGTGCTGTTCACACCGCGAGGGCTGGCCGGCGTCCTAATCGGCCCGCTTGTAAGCGGGTTCAGCGGCAAGACCGTTCTCAAGGGAACGTCGCCACTGGTGGGCAGGCTGGGGGAGCAGGTTGTGGACGAGCGAATCTCCCTCTGGGACGACCCCACGCAGTCCTTCATACCGGGCAGCCGCATCTGCGATGACGAGGGCATTCCCAGCCGGGCTACACCCCTCATTGATAAGGGCAGAGCGGCGAGCTTCCTCTACGACCTCCAGACGGCGGCTCAGGCTGGTAAGGAGACTACGGGCAGCGCGTCCCGCTCCCTGGCAATCCTGCCCCAACCGGGCCCCGGCGTGCTACTCTTCTCTCCGGGGGATACGTCCTTCGAGGACATTGTGTCAGGATTGGAGGAGGCTCTGGTGGTAGAGAGATTGCTGGGAGCGGGACAGGGAAATATCCTTGGCGGAGGCTTTAACGCCAACGTGCTTCTGGGCTATTATGTAAGCAATGGCGAAATTGTGGGCCGGGCCAAGGACGTGATGGTGTCCGGCAACGTGTACGATGCCCTCAACCGAGTAACCAGCGTCGGCAGCGAGAGCCGGTGGCTGAGGGGATTTCTGAGCGCCCCCGCATTGTTGTGCGAGGGAGTCGCAGTGACGGCAAAGGGATAAGGAGGATCGACAAGGTGACCTTGGAGCAATGCCTGAACGTAATTGTCGACAGTGAGCAGCCTCTTCGAAACGCAGAACTGATGACCCTGTCGGGTATGACCATTGAGGAGCTGGAGGCTATAGTCTCGGCCTGGGAGGACGTGGACTCCGACAGGAGGCAGCAGGTGCTTCAGCGCCTTATCGATATTGCGGAGGATAACCTGGACGCGGACTTCAACAGCCTATTCCGGCTGTGCCTGAAGGACGAAGACCCGGAGGTGAAGGCAAAGGCCATAGAGGGTCTTTGGGAGTGCGACGACCGGTCCCTCGTGACGCCACTGGCCGGCCTGTTGAGAGATGACCCGTCGGACAGGGTGAGGGCCGCCGTGGCTACGGCCCTGAGCAAGTTCTCTGTGCTGGCCCAGCACGGGAAGATACTCAGCAAGGATGGCGAGAGGATTAGGGAGTCCCTGACCTCGGCCATTAGCAACTCCGGCGAATCCCAGGAGGTGAGACGCCGCGCCGTCGAGGCCGTTGCGCCCTTCAACACCCCGGAGGTCCACCAGATCATCCGGGAGGCCTACAGCAGCGACCAGCTCGAGATGAAGTGCAGCGCCGTCTACGCAATGGGCAAGAGTTGCAATCCCCAGTGGCTGTCCACCATTCTCCAGGAGCTTAGCAGTCCCCATCCGGCCATGCGATTCGAGGCCTCCAACGCCTGCGGCGAGATGGGTGAGGAGGACGCCGTGCCTCATCTCATACAACTGTTCAAGGACGAAGACCAGCAGGCGCAGACATCGGCCATATCTGCCGTCGGCGCTATAGGAGGGAGTCTGGCCAAGAAGGCCCTGCTCAGTTGCCTAAAGTCCTCGGACGATCTGGTTGTGGAGGCGGCCGAGGAAGCGCTGGAAGTCCTGGGAGAGACGTCGGACCTGTAGCCCCTACTCCTGCCTCAACCCTTCAAAGACCAGGTGAGCCGCGCCCAGCAGCGAGGCGTCGTCCCCCAAGACGGACGCCACCACGGGGATGCGCTCCTTGAGGTGCGCCATTGCCCTGCGTTGGATGGCCGCCTTGAGAGGGGCGAAGAACAGGTGCAGGTTCTGGCAGACCCCTCCTCCCAGAACTATCATCTGGGGGTTGAAAATGTGCAGCAGGTTGACCAGGCCGGTACCCAGGTCTTCGGCAAACTGCTCGACGAGCTCCTTGGCCAGCGGGTCTCCCTGAGCCGCGGCCTCCATCACTGCCTCCGCCCTGATACCGATGCCGTCTTCTGCCATTGACTCCATCGAGCTGTTCTCCCCCTGCCGCAGCCGTTCCATAGCGATGTTGGCCAGGGCCGTGCCGGATGCCAGCGTCTCCAGACAGCCGGTGTTGCCACAGTTGCACAGCGTCCCGTTCCTGTCTATGCTCATGTGACCCAGCTCGGCGGCGAAGCCCTCCATGCCCAGGACGGGGGCGCCGTTCACTATGACGCCTCCACCGATGCCCGTGCTCACGGTGACGTAGACCAGGTCATCCATGCCCTGGCCTATGCCGTAGGCGTACTCGCCGACAGCGCCCAGGGTCGCGTCGTTGGCTATATGCACCGGAAGGTGGAGAGACTCTTCCAGGGCGCGCTTGGGTGAGAAGCCGTCCCAGCCGGGAAGACTTGGCGGGTTGTACATGGTTCCGGTATCCGGGTCCACGGGGCTGCCCAAGGCTACGCCGATTCCTGCAAACTCTCCCTCGCCGGATGCGAGCATCAGCCGGGAGGCGGTTTCCGTCAGCCGCGCCATCGCGTTCTCCGCGCCCAGGTGGGCTTGGGTTCGCTCACGCTCTCTTTGCAGCACCGCGCCGCCCCGGTCAACCACAGCTACGCGGATGTTGGTGCCGCCCAAGTCTATCGCCAGCGACAGGTTGCCTTTGCTCGTCATGCCCTCTTTCCCCGCAATTTTGGTACACTATGATACCACGAGACTTTCGCTACGGGTTATAATTATAGGGGATGGGAGTTGTTTGGACTGGAGGCTTGTTGGACATTACGCTTTAGGCAAAAACTACAAGGAGGTTTCTATGGCGCACATTGAGGTCAATCTGGAGATGAAACACGAGGCCCGAATAAGCAATTACGGGGGAGAACTCCGGCCCTACATGGCGATAACCAAGATGATGGTAGCAGACCAGGAAGGCATTCAGATACTGGTTATCGGGCCCGGAACTGACGAGAACCCCAAGACTCTTGACCTTCGCATGACGGCGGACGTTGCGGAGGACCTGGCCAACACTCTGATGCTGATTAGCCAGTCCCACGCACAGACCATCGGGTTTGAGTTTACCGACGAAGAGAGCGACCCCGACCCCGACGCGTAGCCTGCGAAGGTACGGGATAGTCTATATCTTCAAACCGGACAGGGCCACGGTGGTGTCCCTTTGATACGCTCGCCTATGAGCGGGTCTTCAGGGCTATGCGCTTCCATTTTGAGACCGCATTGTCTAGTATTAAGGGTGTACCCGGTCCATTTAACCAAGACACGTTAGGGGGAGCTTATGACCTCTACCCGGAAGGCAAATACCCTGAGGGAGCTGAAGGAGAGCGGATATGAGGTGGTGGGGGTGAGAGAGGAGCTTAGACGCAACCTCGTGAAGAAGATCGTCGCGGACGAGGACCTCTTCCCGGGGATAATCGGTTACAGCGAATCAGTTATTCCCCAGATCGAGAACGCCATCCTCTCCGGGCAGGACATCATTCTGCTGGGCGAGCGCGGTCAGGCCAAGTCCAGGATAATCCGCGCTCTGGTCAACCTGCTGGACGAGGAGATACCCTGCATTGCCGGCTGCGAGATCAATGACAACCCATTCGATCCAATCTGCAGGGCCTGCAAAGACAAGCTGGAGAGCGAGGGGGACGACATCGCGATAGCGTGGCTGGGGCGCGACGACCGGTACGGCGAGAAGCTGGCTACCCCTGACATCGCCGTGGCCGACCTCATCGGAGAGGTCGACCCCATCAAGGTCGCCGAGGGCCGCTACCTGTCGGATGAGCTGACGGTCCACTTTGGCCTTATACCGAGGACCAACCGGGGTATATTCTCCATCAATGAGCTGCCGGACCTGGCGGAACGCATTCAGGTGGGGCTGTTCAACCTCATGGAGGAGAGGGACATCCAGATAAAAGGTTACAGGATACGCCTGCCAGTGGACGTGTACCTGGTGGCCAGCGCCAACCCGGAGGACTACACCAACCGGGGACGCATCATCACACCGCTCAAGGACCGCTACGGGGCGCAGATTCGCACCCACTATCCCCAGTTTCCCGAAGACGAGGTGCAGATAATGGAGCAAGAGCGCACCACCTTCGCTGACATGGAGGACCTGGTGTCCGTGCCCGGCTATATGAAAGACATCATTGCCGAGGTGACTGGCCTGGCGCGTCGGAGCGGGGACATCAACCAGCGGTCGGGAGTGAGCGTCAGGGTGTCCATCGCCAACTACGAAAGCATCATCAGCAACGCCTACAAGCGCGCCCTCCGGTTCGGTGAGGGCAAGGTAGTCCCGCGCATAAGCGACCTGTACGCCATTGGGCCATCCACAATGGGCAAGATAGAGCTGGAGACGATGGAGGACGGCCGCGAGGCGAAGATACTGGAGGACATCACCAAGAGGGCGGTGCTGAACATATTTGGCCGCTACGTCGATATGGAGGAGATGGAGGGGATTGTGGCGTCCTTTGAGGAAGGCATGACAATCGAGACCGGCAGCGACAGACCGTCGATGGAGTACGTGACGCTGCTGGGAGAGGTGGAGGCCTTTGACGAGCCTATCAAGCGGCTGGGGGCCGACAACACCCACGGAATCATAGCATCGGCAATGGAGTTCATTCTTGAGGGTCTCCACCTCAAGAGGCGTCTCAACAAAGACATGGTCGGGGGGAGATCCCGGTACCACGGCTGAGCGTGAACTACGGTTTTTGACAGTATTGTCGCAAGGGGAGAAACTGTGACGGAAAACCAGATAGAGAACGTGCTTATTATCGGGTCGGGGTCGGCGGGCGACACCCTGCGCTACTACGGAGTTCGACACGGACAGACGGGAGTACAGGGATGACCACAGAAGAACGACTTTCATCGGCGGAACGGCACGTCGCGGAGCTGCAAGACCAGACCTCAACGCTGGCGCAGGGGCAGACTGCCCACGACGCGATCCTGGACAGGATGGGTGAAGTGCTGGAACGCCTGGCCTTTGCCTACGTGGATACCAGCAATCGACTGGTGCGGATAGAGGAACGCCTGGGTCGGATAGAGGCCCTCGTGCAAGACCACACCCGCACTTTGCAGGCTCACAGCGTAGACCTGTCGGCCATCAGAGCCGTCCTTGGGCAAGACCAGGACGAGCCGGACCCATAGGGTATCCCGGACTTTTGAAGCATTGTTGCAAGGGGAGGAACTGTGACGGAAAACCAGATAGAGAACGTGCTTATTATCGGGTCGGGGCCGGCGGGCGACACCGCAGCCCTCTACGCCGCCCGGGCTGACCTCAAGCCCCTGGTGATAGACGGCATCACACCGGGCGGGCAGCTCACCATAACCACGGACGTGGAGAACTACCCCGGGTTCCCGGAGGGCATTATGGGGCCGGACCTTATGGTCAAGTTCAGGGAGCAGGCGGAGCGGTTCGGGGCGCGATACGTAAACGGCAGCGTAACGTCGGTCGACTTCTCCAAGCGCCCGTTCCGCATAGAGGTGGACGAGGAGGACAGTTACTACGCGAGGACCGTGATCATCTCCTCCGGCGCTACGGCTAGCCTTTTGGGCGTTCCCGGGGAGGCGGAGCTTATGGGGCGGGGCGTTTCGGCCTGCGCCACTTGCGACGGATTCTTCTTCAGGGACAAGGAGCTCGTTGTCGTTGGCGGCGGCGATACGGCGATGGAGGAGTCCACCTTCCTCACCAAGTTCGCCTCGAAGGTGCACGTGGTGCACAGGCGGGACCAGCTGAGGGCCTCCAGGATAATGCAGGAGCGGGCCTTCAACAACCCCAAGATAGACTTCATCTGGGACTCGGTGGTCGAGGAGATACTGGGCGTTGACGATGGGGAGGTGAAGTCGGTCAAGCTTCGCAACGTGAAGACGGAAGAGGTGATTGTGAGGCCCATCGACGGGGTGTTCATGGCGATAGGCCACAAGCCCAATACGGAGCCCTTTATCGGGCATGTGGACACAAACGAGAACGGGTACATCATAACTCACGACGGCACCAAGACCAGCGTGCCAGGGGTCTTTGCCGGCGGTGACGTGCAGGACTGGGTCTACCGGCAGGCGGTGACGGCTGCGGGCACCGGGTGCATGGCCGCCATAGACGCTGAGCAGTTCCTTACGTCCAACGGCGAGTTATAGGCCGGCGGGGTGTAGCGTACTACCCCGCTCAAATGATTCGACAAGCTCACCCCCCGTACCAAGTACGGGGCAGGCCATGAGCGGTAACGAATCGGCCTGAAAGTCACATATGAGTGTCCTAGGCCCCTCGGCCGGGCGAATCTGAATCTGAGGTGCTCTACGTTGAAAGCGCCGTCGGCGACCCAGCTTGACGCTCTTCCCCTGAGCTACGCCTTTGACTCGCTGCCTCATCCGGCGCGGCTCTTCCCGTCCTTCCGCGACCTTCCATACCCCGCGCTGTTGGACGGCGCTATGCCCGGAGCCGCGGGCAGCAGGTACTCGTATCTGACTGCGGACCCGTTTCTGGTCATGCGAAGCCGCGGCCGCAGGGTGGACATTATTCAGAACGGCGCAATTCAGGAGATTGAAGGCGACCCCTGGCAGATACTACAGGACCTCCTTCGCAGGTACCGCGTTGAGAGATCGCCGGGGCTGCCGCCATTCCAGGGCGGAGCGCTGGGCTACTGGGGATACGACCTGGGCAGACACCTGGAGCGTCTCCCGTCCTGGGCCGAGGACGACCTGGGCCTTCCTGAGATGTACCTGGGCTTCTACGACTGGGCGCTGGCCCACGACGGGGTAACCGGCAGGTCGTGGCTGGTCTCCTCCGGGATGCCGGACGCCACTTCGGATATGGCCGAAGCCCGTGCAGCGGAGGTGATGCGCCGCCTGAGCGAGAAACCACAGGAAGCGCTATCCCCTGCTCTGCACAGTCCCGCGTCTTTGCAGTCCAACTTTACGCCAGAGTCGTACATGGCTGCTGTGGGGCGCGTAAAGGAGTACCTGGAGTCCGGGGACGCATACCAGGTAAACCTGTCACAGCGGTTCCACTCCCCCTTTGAAGGCGACCCCTGGGACCTGTACCAGAGGCTGCGCCGGTTCAACCCTGCACCCTTTGCGGCCTGCCTGAGCTTTCCCGAAGTGGATGTGCTCAGCGCGTCCCCAGAGGAGTTCCTGAATCTGGAGGAGGGCCGGGTGCGGGTCCGGCCCATCAAGGGGACGCGGCCGGTGGGCAAGACTCCTGAGGAGACGGCGTTTCAGGCGGAGTTGCTTCTGGCCAGCGAGAAGGAGCGGGCCGAGAACGTCATGATTGTCGACCTGCTGCGCAACGACATAGGGCGGGTGTGCCGCATAGGGTCGGTGGAGGTGCCCAGCCTCTTCGCCGTCGAGCAGCACCCCACTGTGTTGCACCTGGTTTCCACCATAACCGGCGAGCTGCTTCCCTCTACGGACGCCGTGGGACTGCTGAGGGCCTGCTTCCCCGGCGGGTCGGTGACGGGGGCGCCCAAGGTGCGGGCAATGGAGATCATCGAGGAGCTGGAGCCGGTGCGTCGTGGAGTCTACTGCGGCGCCATAGGCTACATATCCTTCAGCGGGGATATGGGGACCAGCATAACCATACGGACGCTTGTGCTCACACGCGGCGAGGCTTACCTCCAGGTTGGCGGAGGGATAGTGGCCGACTCCGACCCTGAGTCCGAGTACCAGGAAACCCTCCACAAGGCGCGGGGTCTCCGTCTTGCCCTGGGATGCGATGACTGAAGCCACCCCGGCGCTGTACGTCAACGGCCGGTTTGTGCCGGAGGCCGAGGCTAGCCTTTCGCCACTCGACAGGGGTTTCACCCTTGCCGACGGCCTCTTTGAGACAATGGTGGCTTTGGGCGACAGGGTGTTTCGCATGGGAGACCACCTTGCCCGGATGCGACGGGGCGCTGAGGCGCTGTATCTTGCCCTGCCGTCTGCGGAAGAACTGACAGGGGTTGCTCTGGAGAGCATAGGACGGAACGGCTACCCGCGCTCCGTGGTGCGTCTTACCGTGAGCCGGGGCGTGGACTTCGGTCGCGGTCTGGATGTGCCGCCCGGCATCGAGCATTCCGTCGTGGTTCGGGTCGCGCCGTGGCAGGGACAGCCGGAGCCAGCGCCGCCGGGTCGCAGGTTGGCGCTCTCGGCGATAGCGCGCAATGATCGCTCTCCCCTGTCCCGCATAAAATCCCTGTCCTACGTGGAGGGCGTGACGGCCCGGCTGGTGGCCCAGCGCGGTGGGGCCGATGACGCCCTTCTGTGCAACACCCGCGGCTTTGTTACAGGCGGGACATCGAGCAACGTATTCGCAGTCGATGGCGACAGCCTGCTCACTCCACCGGAGGAGGACGGCGTCCTGCCGGGGATAGCCCGGCTCACGGTGCTGGAAGAAGCGAGAAGCCTGGGTATATCCACTGTGGAGCGGTCGCTGACGCCGGAGCGTGTCGCCGGGGCCGACGAGGTGTTCCTGACCAACGTGGTCCAGGGACCTGTGCCGGTGGCCTCGCTGGACGGCAGCCCTATCGGCGCGAGCGCGCCCGGACCGATGACACAAAGGCTGGCGGAAGCGTACTGGAAACGCGTGCGACGTGAAATGCTCCCGCCGTAGGCCGCGAACCGTCTTGCGCCGGGCGGCTATCGGGCGTAGCATTAACGCTTGGAGTCTGAGGCGGAGATTCGAGTGCGGATATCACATCGGCACACATTGCGCTATTGACACATTTCGTACAAGTGGTATAGGATTGTCATAGAAAGACTTATGTTGTTGCGGGTGCTATGGACGAATTAGACAGAAAAATTATCGGAATTCTTCAGGTGGATGGCAGGGCTTCCAACGCCAAGATAGCCAGGCAGTTGGGAGTGAGCGAGGGGACCATACGCCGCCGGCTGAAGCGCCTCATCGAGGACGAGGCTATTCAGGTGGTGGCTTTGCCCGAACCATCCAAGCTGGGCTACAACACTGAGGCCATAGTCGGCATTCAGGTGGACCCGGGCAAGCTTGAGGACGTTGCCAATGAGCTGGGCAGGGTGCCGGAGACCCTGAACGTCTCCGTGACCACCGGCGCATTCGACATCTTTGCGTGGGTGGCGTTGCCCTCCCCGGAGCAGCTTCACAGCTTCCTGCTGGGCACCGTGGGCAAGATCCCCGGGGTCAAGCGCAGCGAGACATTCGTCACGCTGTCGGTCAAGAAGCGCTCCTCGGCTCCCCTGCCCTGAGTCGTTCCCCGACTGCGTATCCATCGGGCAAACGGTAACATTCCGTATCGTTGCGCGCTCGTTTTTGTCGGCATATCGCTTCGACCACCTTTCCCAAATGGGTCACGCCCCTTAGACTGCCGGGAGGGTATGCTATAATGCAGGCAAATCCTGGAAGCTAAGGAGTGAGAATGGCAGGCGAAATCCTTACTGAGATGGTAGAGTGCCCGGTTACCGACAGCCCCGCGGTGCCCGGCTATCTGGCCCGACCCGAGGGTGACGGGCCGTTCCCGGCTATTGTGGTCATACAGGAATGGTGGGGCCTTGAACCACACATCAAGGACATAGCGGAACGCTTTGCCCGCGAGGGGTACGCAGCCCTCGCCCCGGACCTGTATCACGGACAGGTCACCGGCGAGCCGGACGAGGCCCGGAGGCTGGCGATGGAGACGGACATGGATCTGGCTGTCCGTGAGGTGGGTGGCGCCGTCACTTACCTCAGGGGCCGGCCTTACACCAATAGCGCAGTCGCCACAATTGGATATTGCATGGGTGGCGGGCTGTCGCTGTCAGCGTCCTGTCGCTATCCCGTAGACGCCACAATCGTCTACTACGGCGGCAACCCCAACCCGCTGGAGCAGGTCCAGGACATACCTGGCCCGGTCCTGGGCATTTACGGCGAGGACGACCGTCTCTTCCCGGACGCGGTCAATGCCCTGAGAGAGGCGTTGACCGGCTACGGCAAGACCGTGGAGATTCACACCTACCCGGGCGCGCCCCACGCATTCTTCAACGACAGCAGGCCACCGACCTATTGGGAAGAGGCCTCAAAGGACGCTTGGCAGAAGACCCTGGACTTCCTGGGACGTCATATGGGCTAGTTGTGGGCACGACTGCACCCCGGCACTGCCGGATTGCAGTCGTGCATCGCGTTCTCTAGCTCCTTGACGTTAGTCCCCTTCTACGTGACGACTGACTTATTAGGCATTGTCTTTGGAATCCTGGCGGCGACCTGCTGGGGGTTCAGCGCCGTACTGGTTCGATTCGGCCTTCAGCACCTGCGACCCACCACGGGCACATGGATTTCTCTGATACCCGGCGTCGTATTGGTGATGGGGCTTGCCCTCGTGTTCAACAGAGACGCCTTCCCTGCGCTGACGGTCGTAGCCTTTCTGTGGTTTGCGCTGAGCGGGCTGTTCAACTTCGCCCTGGGACGATTGTTCAATACGTTCAGTATCCAGTTGGCGGGAGTCGCACGCGCCACACCGCTGTTCAGCACGGCGCCTCTATTCGCAACTATACTGGCGATACTCTTCCTGGGCGAGTCCATCACACCCTGGCTTCTTCTGGGCACCGTCACTATAGTCGGCGGCATAGTCCTGATAACGAGCGAGCAGGTCCGTTGAAGTCGCTTCAGTCGCGGCTTGGCAGAGGCGGCCGCTTATGGCTGGGATACGCTGTCGCGATGGGCGCGGCTATGTCCTATGGCGCGTCTCAGACTATCGGAAAGCATATAACAACCGAGTACGCGCCGCCGCTGGTGGGCACAGCTTTCGCCCTGCTCTTCGGCCTGCTATACGTCTCCCTGATGTTTCACCGGCACATTCCGGTTGACATAAAGGCCAACCCCCGCCGGGGCTACCTGTGGTTCTCGCTGTCGGGAATAACCTCGGCATCCGGCGTGGCGCTGCTCTACTTTGCCTTGAGCGAGGCGCCAGTTGTCGTAATATCACCCGTGGTCGCCATCAGTCCGTTGGTATCCCTGACTCTGGCCCACCTCTTCCTGCAACGGCTGGAGAAGATCACAAAGAGGACCATTATGGGTACTCTCCTGGTTGTGCTGGGCGTGGTGATCATCACACTCAGCAGGAACACCGCCTGAGCCTGATGCCATGTCCACCATAACGTTTGTGCTGGTGCTGATGGCTATCCTGTTCTTCGTGGGGATAGTAGGCTCATTTCTGCTCCTGCTTTTGATCGCCAAGTTGACCGCTCCCAGGAAGAAGGATGGGGATAAGAAGAAAGGCGAAGGTCCCTAGCTCTAGCCAAGGCTAGCCCCTTGCACCCACCGACCGAGAATAGCGGAGCACTCAAGGGAGGTTGAGGACGGAATAGAGTTCCTGCCTTACTTTCATATCTGGGGTAATGAGCTTAGCGAGCACATCTGCCGAAAACTGAGATGAATTTTCTCCGAGCCCTTCGGTGTTACCTAGTACATTCTTTGCAACACGGAACACTACACCTAGAGCTCCCTTCGCGGACCCGTCCGGCAGAACCGCCCTATCACGGGCTGCCTTGAGTTCACCGACTGCGTCCTCCACGCGGGAGCCACGGTCGGCTACCAACACCTGGAGGATTTCGTCGTCTAGAAGGTACGATTCCAAGGAGTGGTGTTTGAGTACTCTCAGGTTCGGATCACTCTCGAGGTGGCGGGTACGAGTCTCTGCCGTAAGAGTGTCGCGGTCGCGCAATTTCAGAATACGTGTCCCAGGCGCAATCACAGAAGCTATCTGAGCCGCCCGTTCTAGCTCGCCCTTGCCTCCGCTAGACTTGAATTCCACTCGTGGATGCAGGTCGCTGAATATCTGCCGGTATATCCGTTCGTCCCAGACCGGAATCCGGTCACTGACTTGGCTTCCCTCGCATATAACTAGAACCTCTGGGGCTAGGAGCCCAGCCAGATCGTTCAGCGCAACGGACATCGCCTCGCGCAGGAGTTTGCCTGAAGGCTTGGACGGCTTGAGCCGTACGTCTGGGGCTGGCCCTTCGACCTGTCCGAAATCCAGGAAGGCAACGCGGCTGGGCTCATCGGCGGAGATGTCGAAAGCTCTACGAATCATCCCGATAGAGTGAGTGGCGATCCATAACTGCGATCCACTTGGGAGCAGCCGCATGAGCTCAGTGAGCACAGAGGCCTGTACGGAGGGGTTGAGGTGGACCTCAGGCTCGTCCAAGCAAATGAGTGGGGTGCCGAGCTCTGTTGCTGCAATGTGGACATCCAACAGCAGGTCGAAGACGGCCTTCTCCCCACCGGAGAGGCTCTCGTAGCGGAATCCTCGGATTCCGTCTCTAATAAAGTAGAAGGAACCCTCCGATGTGGCATCCCCCAACCCCGTGAAACGCAGGTGCGGCAACACGCGAGTGAGAGAGTCTTGCACTGGCGCCAACATGGCCCTAATGGTCTCGAGGTCTTGAACGGCATCACCGCTCTCCAAGTTCGATAGGACCGGAACGAATCTAGCGACGAGCCGCTGGTAGTGCTCGCCGAGAGCAGCGTCCGTCTCGACCATACGGTCCAGTGGGTTGCGACGGCGAAAGTCTTCCTGCTTTTGGATGGAATTTGCCAAGACGCCAGGAGTGTTCCTGTGCGCAGTACGCACATGAACTAACGGACCTAACTGTTCCGAGGACCCAGAAGTACTGTTGTCGTGCAGGAAGACCTCCGGTCTGCCAAAGGTGCCTGTCTCAGAATCGAAGTAGTCAGTGGAGAAGTTGTTTCTCCTTCGCTTTCCTTGGGCCCGAGCCCATTCAAGAAACGCGTCAAAGACGGAGGACTTGCCCGAGCCGTTCGGGCCGAGCATCACTACGAGTTCGATATCGATACCTAATGCCTGGATCTCCAAAGAACCGAAACGTTTGAACTTGCCGGGAATCTTCAATTCCGATACACGCACGGGTTTACTCTTGTCAAATCCTCATTAGTTTGATTCAGGCCCTAGCTCTGCCTGTACCGGTTGACTATGGGCAGACGCCGGTCCCGCCCGAAGGCCCGCGGCGTGATCTTGACGCCCGGAGGGGCCTGTCGGCGCTTGTACTCGTTGCGGTCCACCATCGCAATGACCCTCAAGACTGTCTCTGAATCGAAGCCCATGTCCACTATGTCGGCGTAGCTCCGGTCCTCCTCCACGTAGGCCCTGAGAATCCCGTCGAGGAGATCGTAGGGAGGCAGGGTGTCCTGGTCGGTCTGGTCGGGCTTCAGCTCGGCGCTGGGAGCCTTCTCTATCACGCTTTGAGGGATTGCGTTCCGGGGCGAGCCGTGCTCGTTTCGATACCTCGCAAGCTGGTACACTAAGATCTTGGGCACGTCCTTGATCACGGCGAAGCCCCCGGCCATGTCGCCATAGAGGGTTGCGTAGCCGGTGGCAAACTCGCTCTTGTTGCCGGTGGTGAGCACCAGCCAGCCGAACTTGTTGGACAGGGCCATGAGGATGTTGCCCCTGACGCGCGTCTGGATGTTCTCCTCGGCCACGTTGGGCGGGCTGTCCCGGAAGGGGCCCGACAGCATGTGCAGCATGGCCTCAAAAGCCTCCTCTATGGGGACGGTGAGCAGCTCGATGCCCAGGTTTCGGGTCAGCGCTTGGGCGTCCAAAATGCTGCCCTCGGAGGAGTAACGGGACGGCATTGCGACGCAGAGGACGTTCTCGCTGCCCAGGGCGTCCGCCGCGATGGCTGCCGTCAGGCTGGAGTCGATCCCGCCGGAGAGGCCGATGACCACCTTCCTGAAACCGCTCTTGCGAACGTAGTCCCCGGTCCCCAGCACCAGGGCCGAGTATGTCTCCTCAAGGGGGTCAAGGGGCTTGGCGATGCAGCCGTCCAGCGCCGTCTTTGGCCCCGCCGGGGTGTGTTCCGAGACGTGTACTACCTGGGACGATCCTATCGCGCTCAGGATGGGTCGCTCCTTGCGCGGTCTGGGGTCGTGCAGGCGATGGCGGAAGACGGCGTCCATGTCCAGGTCGACCACCACCAGGTCCTCTTCGAGCTGCTTGCCGCGCGCCACCAGCTCTCCCCCCTGGTCGAATACGACGCTGCCGCCGTCGAACACCAGCTCATCCTGGCCTCCCACCAGATTGGTGTAGGACACGTACACTTCGTTGTCTGAGGCGCGGGTGGCCACCATTCGCTCCCGGAAGCCCAGCTTTCCGGCGTGGTATGGCGAGGCGTTGATGTTGACGATTATCTCTGCGCCCGCCTCTCGCTGCACCGCCGCCGGCCCCAGGGCGTACCAGATGTCCTCGCAGATGTTGACGCCAATGTGGATGCCGTTGATGACGAAGACGGGGCACTCGGCCCCGGCCTTGAAGTAGCGGTCTTCGTCGAAAACGCCGTAGTTGGGCAGGTACATCTTGTGATAGACGCCCACAAGCTGTCCGTCGTGCGCCACGGCCGCGGCGTTGTAGATGTCCCCCTGGGAGTCGACAAAGCCCACAACGACGGTGATGCCCTGGGAGTTGGCTACAACCTCGTGCATCTTCTCGATGTTGGAGCGGATGAATGAGGGCTTGAACAGCAGGTCCTCCGGCGGGTAGCCGGGGATTGCCATCTCCGGAAAGACAACAAGGTCGGCCTGCTGCGCCTTGGCCCTTTGGATGCACTCCAGGACCTTGGCGGTGTTGCCCTCCAGGTCGCCCACGGTTGTGTTGATCTGGGCCATAGCCAGACGTAGATTGCGCACGCTGTCTGCTCACCTGGTTAGATTTTGGCTTAGAGTATAGCACAAGGCGAAGCCGGCCCATCGATAAGGGCGGGTGGCTGCCGGCATTGTCTCCAAAGTGGCTGAAGGGAAAGCAGACTGGAGAGCCGGGTTATAGTAGTATGTAGGTGCGATTCTGAAGGAGTCTCGTAGGGGCGGTTCGCGAACCGCCCCTACATCTGCGCCACTCCTGCGGGGGCAGGAACACGTTTCAAGAATAGAACAGGGGCAGCGATGCTTGCATTCGACGAAAGGGTGACAATCAAGGACAAGGATGGAGGCTTGATTGGGGGCTGCCGGATGGTCGGTTGGGTGGACCAGAACGACCCAGGTCTTAGAAGATGGCACGGAGAGTTTATGCCGATAGCCGGGCAGCCTTGGGAGTTTGCAGTCACATCTATAGAGAGAAGCGGCCTTCACGTGGTGTGCGAGGACGGCGCCACGGCCAGGATACTCGCGCCAACGGTTACCGACGCCCTGAGCTCGGGAGTGCGCTGCACCTTCGAGGGGATATGGCCGCCGCCCAGGCCGGTGGTGGTTTAGCGGCGCAATTCATAGGCGCCAAACTGGACATATCGGCTAATTCCCCGCGAAGGCTTCAGCTACTGACATTCGATTCTCTAGGAGTGGCCTCAGCTTATCTCTCATGCTGCGAGCGAGGCTATCCTTCACATCGGCATTCAATAGGTAGATCGAGGCATGCCCTTTGTTGGATGGCTTTGCTGTGTCAATTACTACGAATGCCTTGTTCCCGTTGCCGCTAATCTCTCGTACGGCGTGGGCAGTAAAGCACGCCACTCCCTCTGAGACTCTATCCTCTCCTGCGAAAGGTCTTGCCAGTTTCTCGTTTATGGACTCTTCAACAAGTATTCTTGTTACGTATTGCAGCCGATGTACTGAGAAACCCCATTCCTTCAGGTCTTTCAGAGGAATCGCCGACGGCTGAATCTCGCCGCCTCTAAAGTGGTCAGGGTTTAATACTTCTCTGAGGAGCCTCTCTTCATCCATAACGATGCCCGGAGAGATTCCTGGTGCCGCAGTCGTAGTTTGGTCTAGGTGTAGAGGCCGAAAAGGCATAGGTGATCATGCGGTCAGAAGCGATCTGAGTTCTCTGGGAAGAGGCGACAAGACGGGGACTTCGTCTCCGAACCACTCACCGCCACTGTTGTCGCGTGCGTAGTAGGAGAAATTGCCGGTGCCATAGAAACCGAGATCAATACGCGTTCCTTCGATGGACCATGCGAAGTTGACCTCGCCGTCATCGGCCAAGGTTATGTGGGGCGGTGCTTTCAAGGGTACCGGCAGACCTTCGGTGAATTTCCCTGCATCTACAAATGCTCTATCGTTAGGCCAATAGGTACCCGGCCAACGGCCATTTTCAGGTAAAGACCGCAACTCGGATAGCCGCTCTAACAGAGGCAGGATTACCGGTTCCCAAGATATTTCTTGGTCTAGAAGAGTTACCGGCTGGCAGAAAAAGGTAGCTGCAAGATCGGTTCGCAATAGCCAGTGAGAAAGGAACACCCTGTAAGGAATCTTCGCATCCACTCCGATTCCTGGCAATAGTGTGTCTTCAGGCAATACAAGTGTGGTCATTGTACTATTCCGATTCTAGCGAGCATATGTGGCACCAGTAGATTCATAAGTATACTCTTGTTTTGTTCATGGAGATTCTCTACTGCATCAGCCATGCCAATTGCTCCACTATCTGATTCTAACAGCACTCCTGCTGAATAGCGTGGCGATGTAAGGTATCTGGTGGCGTGATGGTTGATTGTAACCGTAGACGAAAGATCAACCAAGTTGCTTGTCACGTTTAGGTTGTGCAGAATCCGATCTTTTTCTTCTCCTATCTCTATATCGAACCAGCCAGTGTTGCAGTGCCAGTTAGGCCCCGCGTCGAAGGTATGTGGGGTGATATGGGGGGTCCCCTTTACGAATAGCAGGTCCGCTCGCGCATCTTTAGAATTTCCACTAAATGTGTAGCGGTCTATGAAGCGTAGACTGAATGCCACCGCTGGATTTTGGTCCAATGGCAGCGATGCAAGAGCGGGGCGAAGATACCGTAGGGCATCGTTTCTTGTTGCCTGCCAGGAATCGTAGTCCATAAAACTGACTGAAAGTGCGTTGTCCGCCAATCGTAACACTCGCGCCGGTTGGCCATTACCTTGAACTTTAGAGAATAGAAACCCCACCAAGTCCGATTGCATATCTCCCAGCGGTGAAGGGGCAGCAGGGTTGGTTATGTCTATGCGCAGCGAGCCCCCCCGCACTTCAGCTGCCCGAGGAAGTTCATCCGACAATTCCGCCTGAACAAACCCTCTAGTTGCCTCAATAGACTGCCGGTCAAATTGTCCAATAAACAAGATGCTTATCTGAGCTTCTTGGATCGAGTGCTTATCGTGGAACGGCAGGTATTCCGTCATGATCTCTCCCAAGTGCCTCCTCTGCAGTCGTCAGGATATACCATCCTTATCACTATTGTACACCATGAACTAAGCCATCTGGTTACGGTACCCGTGTAGGTGATGGAGAGGAGATAGGCGGAAACCCCGCAATCAAATTGAATCGGGAGATGTGAATTCGGTCAAGACTATATAGTGAGTGGTGACGTCCTGCCTACCCCAAGTCGAAGGACTTGGACGCCATGTCAACAATGTAGCTGCCAATGGCGAGGGACGACGTGGCCCCCGGCGATGGCGCGTTCAGGACGTGAATGGCTCCCCGGGTTTCTTCGATGCGGAAGTCGTCCACCAGAGAGCCATTCGGGTTCACGGCCTGCGCCCGTACGCCGGCTCCTCCCGATACTACGTCATCGGACGTTATATCCGGTAGCAGGCGTCGGAGGTCTCTCACAAAGGTGGACTTGCTGAAGGAGCGGTGCATCTCTGCAATGCCCACCTTCCAGAACTTCCGCGACATCGACCAGAAGCCCCCGTAGGACAGGGTGTCCATGAACTCGCCCATCTTGAAGCTGGTCTTGGTGTACCCCTCTCGCGCGAAGGCCAGCACCGCGTTGGGGCCTGCCTCCACCTCTCCGTTGATCCTCTTGGTGAAGTGTACGCCCAGGAATGGGAGGCTGGGGTTTGGCACGGGATAGATGAGTCCCTTTACCAGGTCCCGGCGGTCGTCTTTCAGCGTGTAGTACTCACCTCTGAAGGGTATAATCCTCACGTTTGGCCTTATGCCCATCATGCGAGCGACCCTGTCCGCCGCCAGGCCGGCGCAGTTAATCAGATGGCTGGTCTTTACTTCGCCCTGGGTGGTCTCCACCACCAGCGATCCCTCGCTCTCCCGGATGGCTCGGACGGTTGCGCCGGTCACTATCTCTCCGCCGCTTGCCCTGATCTTGGCGGCGTATGCGTTGGCAACCTTCTTGTAGTCGACTATCCCGGTATTGGGGGCCCAGATGGCCTTCAGACCGAAGGCGTGAGGCTCGATCTCCTTCAGCCTCTCAGTCCCTATCTCCTCCAGACCCTGGACGCCATTCGCGATTCCCCTCTGGAGCAGCGTGTCCAGCCGTCCGAACTCCGACTCGCTGGTCGCCACGATCACCTTGCCGCACCGCTCGAAGTCGATGTCGTTCTCCTCGCAGAACTGTGTGAGCAACCCCACGCCTGCGGTGCAGAACTGGGCCTTGCTCGACCCGGGCGCGTAGTAGATGCCGGAGTGTATAACCCCGCTGTTATGGCCGGTCTGGTGCTGAGCCAGTTGAGGCTCCTTCTCCAACACCACCACTCGACAGTCGGGATGCCTTTCCGTCAGGCGCAGCGCAGTGGACAGGCCGATTATTCCGCCTCCGATAATGGCTACCTGGTATTGCTGTCTATCCATAGGAATTCCCCCGACGCTTGGATGGAAACGATCTGTTCGAGGCTCTCAGAGGGACTTGATCGCCTTCTGTTGCGCCTCGAAGTGGTACTGGATGCCTGTGCCGGCCAGGGCCAGCAGGTCGTCCATGGCGTTTCTGGAGAAGGGGCTGCCCTCGGCGGTGCCTTGCAACTCCACGAACTCCCCCGTGTCCGTCATAACCACGTTGAAATCCACCTCTGCCCTGGAGTCCTCGTCGTAGCAGAGGTCCAGAATACTCTCGTTGTCCACCAGCCCCACGCTTATAGCGGCCACTGCGCCCTTCAGGGGTATGGAGCGGATAATGCCCGCATTGACCATGTACAGCATTGCCTGGTAGAGGGCGATGTATGCGCCGGTGATGGAGGCCGTGCGTGTGCCGCCGTCGGCTTGCAGGACGTCGCAGTCTACCACAAGGGTACGCTCTCCCAGGGCGTTCATGTCCACAACTGCCCGTAGGGAGCGTCCGATCAGTCGCTGTATCTCAAGAGTGCGACCGGAGGCTCTGCCGGCGTCGCGCTCCCGCGCAGTCCTGGTTAGCGTGGAACGTGGCAGCATGTTGTACTCTGCCGTCACCCAGCCCTTGCCCTGTCCTCTCATGAAGGGAGGCACCCGCTCTTCCAGGGTGGCCGTGCAGATGACCTTTGTCTCTCCCACTTCGATGAGCGCGGAGCCTTCCGGGAAAACCAGGAAGGACGGGGTTATGGTCACGTTTCTGGGCTGGTCGTTGGGTCTGCCGTCTGATCTGAACATGGGGTTGTTGCGAGCCTCCCGGCGCTGAGCGCCCTGCAGGTGAGTCTAACACCAGCGACACGGCTTTTCAACGGGCTGGGAGACGCGGCTACGGCGCATAATGGCGCACGTCTTCACGCCTACGAAAGTTGCCCGCTCATCCCCGTATCAAGTACGGGGCAGGCTCTGAGCATGTCGAAGGGATCGAGCGGGAACCGCACAGACGCTGCATACCCGCTCAAATGGTTCGACAAGCTCACCATGAGCGGTAAGGGGAGCTAGCATTGCCAGAACATTTAGGGACTACTATGCGGGTTGTGTGACCTTGTTGCTGTCGGCTGCCTCTGTTAGTATACTCGCCAGTGCTCAGGGGCTGTTGAGCAGTCCAGATACCAGGCAGAGGCACCCTTTGCTCGTCCCCGCGTGATGGATTGATGCGAGCCGCGTCGTTTGGTCGCGCCCGCTCCTTGTCGCGCAGCCCCCGGAATGTGAAACCATGAGAACGACCAAACCAAGGATATTCTACGGCTACTGGGTGCTCTCGGCCGGTTCCCTGGTCATGGTGTTGCTGGGGATAGCGGGCCTGCACGGCCTGGGGGTGTTCTTCTCCGCCCTGCAACGGGAGTACCTCTGGAGCAGCGCCCTCCCTTCGGGGGCCTTCGCCCTCTCCAGGGCCGAGTCCGGCTTCCTGGGTCCGGTGGAGGGCTACCTCGTCGACAGGGTAGGTCCGCGTAAGATGGTGGCCGTTGGCTTGGCCATCCTGGGCGTGGGCTTCATCCTGCTCAGCCGCGTGGACAGTCTGTTCTCCTTCTACATAGCCCTTGTGGTGATTGCCCTGGGAACCGGAATCGGCGGCTTCCTGGCGATTATGTCCTCGCTGACCAACTGGTTCTATCGGCTGCGCGCCAGGGCTATGGCAGTGGCGACCGTGGGAGTGAACGTTGGCGGACTGCTCATAGTGCTGCTGACCTGGGCAGTCGACAGCGTCGGCTGGAGGACGGCCGCCATTATCTGCGCCCTGATTGTTTGGGCGCTGATAGCCCCCATCACTATGGTGCTGCGTGACCGTCCGGAAGACTACGGCCTTCTCCCGGACGGCGATGTGGCCCCTCCTTCCAATGCGGATGACCCCTCCGGCCAGGGCGCAGCAACCGGAAGCGCTTATGATGATGAGGACGACATGACTGTGAGGGAGGCCCTCCACAGCCAGGCCTTCTGGATGGTCTCCCTTGTCCACGGGATCGCCGTAATGTCCCTGTCGGCGCTGGCTGTTCACCAGATCGAGCGGATGGTGCAGGCTGGGGTCTCGCTGCAAATGGCCGGGCTGGTGGTGACAATATACACTGGCGTAGGCATATTCTTCCGCATCTTCAGCGGGTACATAGCCGACATTTTCGACAAGCGGTACGTCATAGCCGGGTTTCTGCTGTTCCAGACGGCGGCCCTGTTCGTCTTTGCGGTGGGGAACACCGTCTTCATGTTCGTGCTATTCGGGCTGTTGTTCGCCCCGGGTTGGAGCGGCCGGGGAGCAGCACTCACCGCTTACCGGGGAGAGCTCTTCGGGAGAAGGCGGTTTGCCAGCATCACCGGCGTCTCAATGGTGGTCACCAACTCTCTGTCCCTCATTGGCCCCGTCTTTGCCGGGTTCCTGTTCGATGTGACGGGCAGCTATTCCAGCCCCTTCCTCGTTCTGTCCGTCCTCAGCCTGGTGGCTGCCGTCCTGATTCTGATGGTGCGCAAGCCACAGAAGGTGTCGAGGAGCGCCGTAGGCTAGCCGGTCTCAGGCCGCTCTATCAGTGATACAATGTCATCGCACGATAACACAGGCTAATGCCGGAAGCAGGAGGGACGATATGCCGCACTACATAGTCCTGGGGAACTTTACCGACGAAGGGACAAGGAACATCCGGGACCTCCCAAGGCAGAGGGACGAGACCAACAAGCAGCTAGAGGCCTTCGGAATCAAGATACAGCGCTTCTACACTCTGGGGCAGTACGACGTGGTCGCCATAATCGAGGCCCCCAGCGATGAGGTGATGGCTACTGCTTCCCTGTCCGCCGCCGGACAGGGGCATGTTCGCATCACCACCCTCAAGGCCTTCACCGAGGAGGAGTTCTACAAGATGATAGAGGACCTGCCCGGCTCCTAGCAGGCTCCGTTCTTCGGAAGCCTGCCTCTAGCGGCCGCTCAGGCCTACCAGTATCTTCTCCTGGGGCGACAGCGCTGAGAGGTCCGGGGCCGAGCGCGCCGGAACGCCCAGGGGCGTGCGCTCCAGGGATGCCCGCGCCTCCAGACGGCCTCGCACCTGCTCCACCATCTGCCGCACTCGCGCGAGGGACTCCTGGACAACCTCGACGGTGGAGCCTTGCACCATATCCTCCGGCACGTCCGGTTCCGACGCCAGCAGCGATACGCGGTACAGTTCCACCGCCTGGGCCAGCCGAGCGTTGACGCCCTCCATCTCCTCGTCACGCCTTTTCGCGGCGTCCTCCGCCTCGCCCAAAGCCGCCTCTAGGTGCGCTATCCTGGCGTCCCGCTGTCCCAGCGCCTCCTCCAATCCCGACAGACGCCGGTCGCGCTCCGACAGAGCGTCCTCCGTCTGCTCCTGAGAGGCCTCATCCGTCTCTATCCCAACCGCCTCGCCTACGTCTGTGCCTGACTCCATCTCTGTTGTTAGAGCAGTATCTTCAGCCATGATTCCTCCTTAGCCAGAGTTGACTGGTAGCAGAATATGAGTTCTAATATAGACTGCGCAAGGGGGCAATGTCAACGGTTCACCTGCAATCTGGTGGGATAACCGCAGCAATTATTTCCTAGTCACAAAGGAGGCGTTCGACTATGAACATGGGTACACCGGAGCAACCGGAAGGAGTGCAGCATTGGTCCAACGTAGCAATGTTTGCCCAGAAGTTGGAGTCCAGACGCAAACGACAGCAGGGCTTTTGGCTGTTCTTTAGGGGATGTTGCGGACAATGTGAAGGCGGCGGACTTGTGGAGAATATCCTGGCCGATGTTACTGTGGTGAAAAGAGAGGCTGAATTTGGCGGCTTTCGTCCAGATATTCTCCTAGAAAGAGGAGACAAATCACCCATCTTCTTGGAGTTCACCCATACCAGCCCGCCGTCAGCAGCGAAGCTAGCCTACTGCACAGGCAACGGCATTGACCTTTTTGAATTGGATGGTAGTAAGTCCCCTGCCGATAGCTCGCTAATGAAGGCGCATATCTCCCTTCGTAATTGTCGGAAGCGTCAACGCCAACGTCTCCTCGACTTGTGGAAGCACATGGATAGTCTGGATGGTCCAGTAATAGGTGTTAAGGAAGACTTTCGCAGTCCCCAACGGCAACGCCGGGAATGGGAGGCCTGGGATGCGGAGTTTGAAGCAATGCGTCAAGAGGCTGTTGCAGGCACGTTGCGTTGTACTAGGTGTGACAGGTCCTTGGCTACCGGAGACTCTGGCTTTTCCGTAACACACATCGATATCCACAAGCCAGCCGGTGGATGTGGGCAGGCCCCATTTTGTCAGGAGTGCGAATTCAGGCTCAGAGGCGGATGGGATGGCGTTTACCCAGATGATGTAGCGTCCTGGGGATTGGAGGAAGATTGTCCGTCCTGCCAGATCATACTGGCTGAGCAGGCGAAAAGGATTGAGCAGTTGGAGAAAGGGGCAAGCCGGCGAAGAAGCGTGGAAATGCCTGAGTCATACGGGAGTCGGTTGGTGCATGAACCTGAGCCGCGTCAGCAAGCATATGTCGTGGGCAATCGGACAGTCATCCGGGACGAGTTGTTGTCCGTTTTGTACATGTTTCATTATATTCTAGCAGAGATTTTAAAGACTTATCCTAAAGATACTAAAGCTGTAATGTTTAGAGAGATTGTCTCTGGAGTCGTGAATACCGTCCAATATGCCAACAACATATATGACTGGGACTGGTTGGAAGGCATCGGCGAAAGCTATGTGTATGAGGATGGTACCACTGATGATTCCAAAGGGAACAAGTACCTATTCCCCAAGCGATGGCCAGGTTGGCAGCAACTACCTCCCTGCCCTCTTTTGTGGCTTTAGATCAGAGAGTACGGCATCAAGGGTCACTGAGTCTTTTCTTTACGTCTTCAATGGTAGAGTAGCGGCCCTGCTCTATCTCCTTAAGACCGCGCTCAGTGGCCTCTACAAACCGCTTGTCTCGCGCCATTCTTGAGGCTAAGTCATTATCTCTACAGGCAGTCACGTCTTTCTCCATAGCAGCCTCTCTCAGTGCCGTTCAGCCAAATTGTACGCCAAGTTCTTCCAGAGGAGAAGCGCGTGGCCTTCACCGGAACGCCTGTGTACTCTACCCTGACCCCTCCTCCCTCATGCGCTGCCATTCGGCGTCCGGGTCCTCTATGCCCAGGTTCTCCATCGCCCGCCGACGGCTCTGGATGCCCGTCTCAACCAGCGTCTGCTGCTCCCTAACCAGCCGGCTCCGGTCCTGGGGCAGCAGCGGTCCCCAGAGGATGCGCTGCTTCACCGGCAGGTATGCGACGCCCGTCCGCTGGGTCAGCAGTCGCAGCGCCATCTCGTTGCGGGCCTTGTACACCGCCGTCCGGATGAGGCGTTTGCGTCGCACCCTCTGGAGCAGGGGGCTTAGCTCCATCTCCAGGGCCACGCCCGACAGGCTGCGGGGGTTGTCGCCAAAGCTGATCCTGGGCGCTTCCGAGATGTCGTGCAGCGACCGGTATATCAGGTCGATGAAGTCCACGTGGAGCTTGATGCCTCCGCCTTGGAGCAGGTCCAGCAGGTAGGCCCTGGCCTGCTCTGGCAGCTCCCACACCGCGCCGGGCTGCACGGCAATGTCCTCCGCGCGCTCAACGCCCTCCAGCACCGCGATGGGGTTGCCGGACAGCTCAAGTATCATGGAAAGTTGGGAGATAGCCCTGTTCAGCTCCCTCGACGGCTCCACAAGGGGAGGAACGTCTGAGAGGCCCCAGAACTTCTTGGGTTCCCTCAGATTCGGGAAGAGGATGAATGGTATGAATCCGTAGGGGTTCGGTTTCTCCTGGACCAGGGCGTCGCCCACCCACAGTCGTAGGTCTTCGGCTGTCCACATCTCCACAACCGTCACCCGCTGTTCACTGCCGCCGGCGGGGGCGCTCCCGACGCCGTAGAGCATCCGCGCCTCCTCCGGGGACAGGGTGTACCGGCTGGCCACGCGCCAGACGCGCCCAACGTCGTCGGCCACCCACCAGGCGTAGAGGCCCTGCACGTCGGGCGAAGTTACCCTCACCCGTTGCTCCTCCGTGTCCCAGGTCACCTTGTAGCACCCGTCGCCAAGAATGGCGGCGTCCAGCTCCGTATCGAAGTCCAGCTGCTCCAGGTGGTTGGCGTCGTACACCTGGCGAAGGGCGTCCTCGGCTCTGTCGGCGCGCTCCCGCGCCTCCGGCGATGAGTCCCAGGGGTCTATCACGATGGACATCCCGGTCATCAGGTAGGAGGTTATCTTGTCCACAAAGGCGCGGGCGTAGTTGAAGGTGAGGCGCCTCTCCCGGCGATGCGGCGCGCCCACCCACTGCGCCCCGTTGTAGAAGGACAGGTTCTCCCGATAGGCCCTCAGCCTGTCGCCGTCCATACTGGCTATTTTCTGATGCAGAGACGCGTTGTCCATAGCTTGCTCCTAAAGGAAGTTGGCCCTGGATCGCTCCAGGATTCGATGGATGGTCCGCTGGCTCAGCCCGAAATGGCTTGCTATCTGCGAGACGGTTTTGCCCTGGTCGCACTTCGCGTTGACGATCTCGCGGTCGCGGCTCTCCCGTATCTGCCGGTGATAGGCCGCGGGGTCGTCGTACTTGCACGCCGGAAGGGGGCACTCAAGGCAGGAGGGAGAGACCTCACAACCGCTGTCCCGGTACTGGAACTGCTCCGGCAGGGAATCGATCATGGACACACTCTTTCTTGGACTCACGTAGTTCACACCTCCCCGTAGTTCTGCTCCTCAACTCACGTATCCATACGGCCGCGTGCAAGCCGCGGCCGATACTCTGCCGCCTTCACCAGCAGCGCCAGGCTCTACAGGTAGTCGTCGTGGCCCTGCGCGGGATCCACGTAGAAATTCATGGTCTGGTTGGCCCTGAAGTGGCCTCGCGCCCGCTCCATCTGGAAGTGAAACTCCCGTGACTCCGGCGAGTCGTCCGGGGCGTACATCTTCAGCCGCCCGGAGTTCACCGCGGCCAGCAGGTCGAAGGCCAGGCGGGACTTGCTCTGGGACGTGAAGACAAAGGGGTGCGTTACCCCCTTGCTCATGGCCTTCTCAAGAAAACTGGCGACGCCCTGCCCAAGTCCGGTTGCATCCACGACCACGCGCCGGCATCGCCAGACGTCGCGCAGCAGGTCAACCAGCCTTGGCAAGAGGGACGCGTGGCTCTCGCCCGTCCACCGGTAGTGCTCCACAATCCTGACCACCGGCTCCGGCGAAAGGTCGTCGCACCGCGAGAAGTCTAGCTCGCCGATGGTGACCACCGTGGAGTCCCTGCCGGAGTTGACGGCTCCGCGTCCCCGCCCTTCGGCCTCCGAAGCCTCCCCGGCGACGTCAATGCCGGCCACGTACACCTGCCCCTGTTCCGGTCGGGAGCGGCGGCTGTGCCTCCCCTGCAACTGAGCAAGCTGCTGGTGTGAGAACAGGCCGCCGCTCCCGTTGAGTGGCTCCAGGAGGTACTGGGTGCGAAACAACGGATGGCTATCGCCCAGGCGCTGCCTTTCGCCCTCAACGTAGGCCTCGTACTGCGGGTTGTGCTTTGCCACCTCCTGCCAGTCCAGCCGGAAGTGGCGCTTGACGCCGTCCGACCGCTCCGTCTCTAGGTTGGCCTGCTTCACCTCCTCAAGGAGCGAGTCTCCCATCCAGGGAGTGCCGTACAGGACCGTGGTGACGTTGGTGGACGCGCCCATTGGCCTGAACTCCTTGTAGAACTTCTCCCGGTCCACGTCCTGAGCCTCGTCCATCTCCAGCAGGATGTGCGCCGTAGCTCCAACCACGTTGCTGGACGGTTCGGCGCTGAGGAACATCTGGCGAGTCCTGCCCAGTCGAATGGCGCTTCCGGCCTCGGTCTGCCACAGACCGGCCAACCCGGCGTCCCTCAGACGCTCCTTAAGCCGCGAGATGCTGATGCGTACCTGCGGATCGAAGGTGGGCGCGGCCTTGACCAGGTTCCCGCCCTTGACGGAGAAGAGCACCAGGAGCAGCATCTCCAGCTGCGCCGACAGCTCGTTCTTCCCGCCCTGGCGCGCTATCTCCACCGTGAAGGTGCGACCCCTGCCGTGCAGGACGCTGTCCAGGACTGTCCTGCCTATCTCCGTCTGGTAAGGTCTCAGGCCAAGCAGCTTGTTCATAGTCTCACCTCGTATCCCCAAAAGCTCAAAACTATCTGCGCTACAACCGCACCTATGACCAGAAAGACCAGCCCGTTTATCCGGGTCTTCAGCTCCTCGACGTGACGCTCCAGGTGTCCGAGTCGCTGGTCCAGCAGGGCGTCGAATGTGGACGCCGGCGACAGGTCCACCTGCGGGGCACGCGGCCTGCGCAGCTTCCGGAGGGCGTCCTTCAGTGGGTCACTCTCCATCGGACCCCTCCGGCAGCAGGACGCTCCCAATGCCCTGGAGCACACCGAGCAGGCTCTGGTACAGGTCCTCCTCCGCCTTGTGGGACAGCTTGTACTTGGCCGACACCGCCCGCACCAGCATCCCAATCCCCTTTATCAGCAGCTCCAGGTTCTCCGGCTGCTCCTCCGTCAGACGACTCAGACGCAGTCGGAGCAGAGCGATCTCCTCGTCCAGCCCCTGTATCTGCCTGGCGCGGGAGAGGCGCACACGCTCCGCCTTCGACAGGGCTTCCTCGTAGAACTCCTGTGGTCTCTCCGGCGGCTTGCTACTTCTCCGGGGCACTGCTCTCTCCTTCCAGGGCCTCCAGCAGTTGGTGCAGGGTCTCCGGCTGCAATGCGTATGACGCCTGCACTAGCCCCCGCAGGAGGCATACGGCCACCACCTTCCACTCCTGCCTCTCGATTGCCAGCTCTAAGGTTCTCATGGCTCCTCACTCTCATCCATCACTCTAGGTCCGGCGGAAGTTGCCATCGCCAGATCTGATGTCCTCCCCGTCAGCCGTTGCGTCTACCGCCGGACCTCTGCCTGAGTATCAGGGCAGTGATTGCCAGCGATGAAGCAAGGGTTATCAGCTCGACGATCAGGGCGTTGCCGTTCCCCGGGGTCTGGTGGTATCCCGACCGGAGGGGGAGCGCCAGCCAGTACAGTCCCTGGAGCAGGAAACTCAGGTTGACCAGGGCCAGCACCAGAGCGCCTACCCTCCTGCGCGCCTGTGATGCGGAGTAGTTGGCAAAGAAGATGGCGTTGAAGCCCCCGGAGACGACAATAAGCGCGCCCGGAACTGCCGCCAGGCTCAGCAATGACTGTATCAACAACTCCTCCTGTCACCATCGGCGTTCTCCTGACCGGACGGTAGCTAGGGGAGAAGAATAGAATGTGCGTTCTAAATTGTCAACAAGAGGGTGGCAGGGAGGGAGGTCGTGTAAAACGTACTACCTCGCCTTGGCAGACGCGGCCTGGCCCTAACGGTAGGAGTGGTCCCCCGCCTCCAGTTTCCTGTTCCTCACCATTGACGCGGCCGTACGGAATAGAAAATAAACCGACAGGAAATAGAGCAGACAAATCGGAATAATGGGGGAAAATAGCAGCAAAAGGATACAGGAGTAAAGGAATTGAAACCCGGCGGCTCCCCAGACTATGAGACTGCGCCAGTCGTGCAGGGCCACCACGAATGACACGCCGGTCAAGACAATAGGCACGGCCATTGAAAGCTTAGCTAAGCCGATTACGGAGGCGTTGTCGTCGTCGACTGTGCCGTAGAAGACACCGTGGTAGAAAATGACAAGACTAGTCGTCCATGCCAGGACAACAGCGATGGCCGCCGTTATCAATGGGTGGCTAGGCCCGCTTGGCTTCCAGTGGTCCATTGCGTCTCACCACACAGCTTTCAGGCTGAGGGGAGTATTTAGGCAGAGCGGGTCTGGTCAGGCGCTCTGCAGCTGGTTGAGCTTGGCCATGAGCCTGGACTTGCGCCGGGCGGCGTTGTTCCTGTGAATGACGCCCTTCTGGGCTGCCTTGTCCAGCACCCTTATGGCCTCCCTTGTGTCCGCCAGGGCCGCTTCCGCGCCGCCGCCGGCTATGGAGTCCTGCGCCCTCTTCACAAAGGTCCTGGCAGAGGTGCGGATGGGTCTGTTTCGAAGTGTTTTCTTGGCGACCACGCGGGCCGATTTCTCGCTAGGCAAAGGATTTCCTCCCATTTAGTCCTAAGTTCTTGGATTTGAGCTTGCGTTTGCTTCCTCTTCGGGGCTGCTCCGAGCCACCGAGTACACCCCCTCAACCCCTTCAAGCCGCGAGAAGAGGAGGCTCAGCTGTCCCACGCCGGTGGTGAACACCGTCAGGTAAGTGGTGGTACTGCTGTCTGCGTGCTCCATGGTGAGCACCGATGCTATGTTGACCTTCTCCTGTGAGACCAGCGTGGTTATATCCCTGAGCAGTCCCACCCGGTCCCAGGCCTGGATCTGCAGCCTTACGGGGTACAGCGTCTTGCCCTTTCCCCAGTTCACGTGCACCAGACGCTCCTTCTCGTCCTCGTTGCGGACGTTGGGGCAGTCCAGGCGGTGCACCGATACGCCGCGGCTCCGGGTGATGTAGCCCACTATCTCGTCGCCGGGAATGGGGTTGCAGCACTGGGAGAGGCGGGTCAGCAGATCGCCCACTCCCAGCACCTCTATGCCGGACGAGGGCCATGTGAGAGGGACGGTGGAGGGCAGCGTCTCCGTCGCTTGCTCCTGCTGCCCCGCCAGCCTGGTTGTCAACTGAGATACGTTTGTGGTCCCGCTTCCCAGGGCAGCCAGCAGTTCCGCAACGTTATCAAACTTGAGGAGCGCTGAAACCTCTTCGTGCTCCATCTTCAGGTTCAGGCGCTTCAACTCCTTGTTTAGAAGCTCCTTGCCGCGCTGGATGCTGGCGCTTCGCTCCTGCCTGCGGAACCACTGCCGGACCTTCTCCCTGGCGTTGGCGGTGTTCACGTAGCCCAGGTTGGCGTTGAGCCAGTCCATGCTGGGGCCTCTGGCGACCTTGCTGGTCATTATCTCCACAGTGTCCCCGTTGCTCAGCCGGGTGTAGAGAGGCACCAGCTTGCCGTTGACCTTGGCCCCAATGCAGCGATGTCCCAGGTCCGTGTGAATGCGGTATGCGAAATCCAGAGGCGTGGAGCCCTTCGGAAGCTCCCGTATTTCACCCTTTGGCGTGTACACGAAGACCTGGTCCTGGAAGATGTCCATCTTCACCGACTCCACGAACTCCTCCGCTCCCGTCACGTCTCTCTGCCAGTCCAGGAGTTGCCTCAGCCAGCCCATCTTCTCCTCGAAGTGGGGGTCCTTTGCGTCTCCCTCCTTGTACCTCCAGTGGGCCGCGACCCCGTACTCCGACAGCTGGTGCATACCATAGGTGCGTATCTGCACCTCCAGGGGCGTGTTCCCGTGATACATCACCGCCGTGTGCAGCGACTGGTACATGTTATCCTTGGGACTGGCTATGTAGTCGTCGAACTCTCCGGAAATGGGATGACCCAGCCCGTGCACGACCCCCAGGGCGCTATAGCAGTCCTGCACCTCTTTGACCAGTATCCTCAGAGCAAACAGGTCGTATATCTGCCCGAACTCCTTGCCCTGCTGGGCGTACTTCTCCATCTTCTGGTAGATGCTGTATATGTGCTTCGCCCTGCCCGATACCTCGGCGGTTATGCTCGCCTTTTGCAGCTCCTCCCTGAGCACCTCGCATCCCTGGTCGATGTAACTCTCCCGCTCCTCCCGCTTGGAGGCCAGGAGGCGTGAAATCTCCCTGTACTTGTCGGGCTGCAGATGGCTGAAGGACAGGTCTTCCAGTCGCCACTTGATGTCCCATATCCCCAGCCGGTGGGCCAGGGGCGCATAGATGTCCAGGGTCTCCCTGGCAATGTCGATACGCTTTTCAGGGTTGTGGGCCTTGAGCGTCTCCATGTTGTGCAGGCGGTCCGCCAGCTTGATAAGCACCACGCGGATGTCCTGGGCCATGGCCACCAGCATCTTGCGAAGGCTCTCCGCCTGGCCGTCCTCGCTGCCGTAGCGTAGTCCACCCTCCGATGTCATCAGTTCCATCTTGCTCAGCTTGGTGACGCCGTCCACCAGCCGGCTCACCTCCGAGCCGAACTTGCGCTGCAGGTCCTCGTAGGAGACGTCGCAGTCCTCGATAACGTCGTGGAGGAGGGCAGCCGCAAGGGTCGTGGCGTCCAGGTTGAGGTCGGCCAGGAAGAGGGCGGTGCTGATCGGATGCACCACGTATGGCTCGCCCGAAAGGCGCATCTGTCCCTCGTGGGCCTTATGGGCGAAGTTGTACGCCTCTTCAATTACCCCAATTTTGTCCTGGGGTAGATAGCTCTTTGCTTTGGTAAGAAGGTCTTCCATTCTCTTGACCCGTCGATACGCGTATATAAGGGAAGTATAACCAAGAGTGCACACCTTGGCAAACCCGTCGTCGTGGGCTATCCTTGTCCTCAATCTGCAACAGGAGGCCTGTCTTGTACCGAGCTCCCAGGGGTACCGCGGACACTCTGCCGGAGGAGCAGAGGTACTGGCGCTACATAGAGGCCAGGGCAGAGGCCCTGGGCCGGCGATACGGCTATGGACGACTGGACACCCCCATCTTCGAGCAGAGCGACCTTTTCACGCGAGGTGTGGGCCAGGGCACCGATATCGTCGAGAAGGAGATGTACATCTTCCAGGACCGCGGCGGCGACTCCATGGCCCTGCGTCCTGAGGGGACCGCCCCAGTCTGTAGAGCGTACCTGGAACACGGTATGCGCAACCTGCCCCAACCGGTGCGTCTCTACTACTTCTGCCCAGTCTTCCGATACGAGCGCCCCCAGGCCGGGCGGTTCCGGCAGCACCACCAGTTCGGCGTGGAGGCCCTGGGAGACGGCGACCCGTCCGTGGACGCCGAGATCATTGAGATGGCCTGGCAGCTTACAAAGGACCTGGGTCTAAAGGACCTGTCCGTGCTGGTGAACAGCATCGGCGACCCCCAGTGCAGGCCGGCCTACCTGGAGGAGCTTAAGGGCTACTACGCGGGCCGTATCGCCGGCATGTGCCAGGACTGTAAGTCCAGGCTGGAGCGCAACCCCCTGCGGCTTCTGGACTGCAAGCAGGAGACGTGCATGGCGATGGCTGAGGAAGCCCCCAGGATGGTCGATCACCTCTGCCCCGAGTGCCGCGACCACTGGGAGGAGCTGCTGAAATACCTGCAACGGCTGGACATCGGATTCAGGGTTGAGCACAGGCTGGTGCGAGGCTTGGACTACTACACCCGCACCGTCTTCGAGATACAGCCCCCGGAGGAGGGAGGCCAGAGCACCATATGCGGCGGTGGCCGCTACGACGGACTCATCCAGGCGATGGGTGGCCCGCCCACGCCCGGTGTTGGGTTTGGGTCGGGTAGGGAGCGGCTGGTGCTCAACCTCAAGCGCCAGGGCGTTCTTGTACCTGAGGACGACTCCCTCCACGCCGTGATAGCGTATCTGGGCAGCGAGGCTAAAGAGGCGGCGATTGCCCTGGCCTCGCAGCTTCGGAGAGAGGGCAAAAGAGTGGTGCTGGCCGCGTCGGGCAGGAGCCTGCGCTCTCAGCTGCGCTATGCCAACTCCCTGGGCGCGCCGTATGCTCTCATTCTGGGCGAGGAGGAGCTTAACCAGGGTGTCGTAGTCCTCCGGGACATGGCAAAAGGCGAGCAGCGCCCGGTGCCCATGCATAGCATTGTCTCGGAGCTGGCGGCCGCGGGGAGACCGCCGGAAGAGGGGGATAGGCTGTAATCAGAGTCTTTCAGTCCGGTACGCAATCCGGAAGGAGCACTTTAAGACCTAATGTGCTATAATATAAACATATTCTGGCTGAGGAGTCCTCGGCGTGAATAATCGAACCTTAGCTGCTGTGACCAAGGCCCTTGACACCGCTATCGTAAGTGCAGCTGACGAGCATTTCAATAGTCTCATCGCTGGACTCGACGATCAGGAAATTGTCGACAATATCCACCTCGCGCTTCGCTCTTTAGAGCGCCTGCAGAGGGGCCTCATGCCAGACTACGATGCTTGGGATGCCCTATTCTACTCACTTTGGTACCAGCCGGGGCACATAAATTTGGCATATACACTTTCTCAGCTAATACCGCACGGCAATAACCCTCTCCGTAATGGCATCGGTAGCTTGCAGGTGGTCGACTTTGGCTGTGGGGCACTTGCAATGCAGTTCGGTCTGGCACTGGCTGCGGCAGACGCTTTGGAGGAACATCAGAAACTTCCTCAAGTTGCCGTGGTCTCGGAGGACGACAGTGAAGCAATGAAGGAGATCGGATGGAGCATATGGCACAACTTTGTAAAAGAGATTGCAAAATATCCTGAGCTTAGTTCTCTGCGAGAAGTGTGCCGAACAATGAATTTTGATGCTCAAGATGACCTTGAGGCTATGCGTTGGTTGACTGCTTTACATGTCGCTTACGAAGAAAACGCCCCAGATGTCAAGCAAAAACTTGATGCCCGAGTTGCTGAGTGGAATCCTGACGTGGTTTTGGTTACTACCCATGAGGTATCTGAAGATTGGGCTTATTGCCCAGTAGACCACGGATATACTGACGTCAGTGATGTCCTCGCCGAGGCAAAGTTTGTGCTGGATGGGAGGTTTGATTCCACGACCGATTTCCGGTCAGACTTATGCGATAACTATATAGACAATGTGGCTGGATTGCTAAGTACAGAGGATTACCGGTTTGCCTGGAACTATCTGAAAATTCGGCCTACCGCGTGGCTTACCACAGATGGGTTCCAGACACGGGACTTCCTCTACGTTAGAGACTGAGAGATCTATGACTATTTACCCCACTCAACCAGAGTTGCCGGGCCTAAGGGTCGCTGAGTCTCCAGTTATTCCCTATCCCTCCAAAATCGGCGATGTAGTAGTTTCCTATGGGCCCACCCGCGAGATTCTGACTCGGGCAACCGGGTTTATGGATGCTTACGATTTCACTCTGAATCCCTATAGCGGATGCTCCTTCGGATGTACCTACTGCTACGCAGCGTTCTTCAGCGGGAGCAAGGAAAAACGGGATGACTGGGGCCTCTGGGTACAGGTGAAAGAAAATGCGATTGAGTTGTTGGCAAAACGTCCGCCTGGCTCTCTAGACGGCAAGCTCATCTACATGAGCAGCGTCACAGATCCGTACCAGCCCGTTGAACGCACGTTGAAGCTGACGCGCGGCCTCTTGGAAATCATGGCGGAGCGGCACAAGCCCAAGCTGGTGGTCCAGACTCGCAGCCCGGACGTGGTGCGCGACTGCGACCTGTTTCGTCGCATTGAGGATAACGGCGGACGCGTCCAGGTAAATATGACCGTCACCACTGATGATGAGGATGTGCGTCGCACCTTTGAGCCTTACTGTCCGTCCAATCCCGTCCGGCTGAACGCTATTGCCGAAGTGCAGGAAGCGGGAGTTGAAGCCTGCATTACTATGACGCCAATCCTTTATGTGAGCAGACCTTATGCTTTCGCTGACAGCCTGTTGGAAACCGGAGTCAAGAAATTCATAATCCAGCCATTTCACTTCCAACGAGGAAAGTTCGTCGCCGCCACCCGTGAGGGAGCACTTGACCTGATGGCCAAGAAGCTCGAATGCGACCGAGCGTCATTCCGCGACAGGTATATGGAGCACTATGAGATGGTTTACGCTGTGCTGGACGAGAAGCTGCCGGAACTAGGTCAGGGCAAAGACGGCTTCAAGCCTCCCTTTGAGACTCCAGTCAGCAGTCGTGCCATTGCTGAACCCGGTCCTGGCACAGGATATGTAACATGACCAACCCGGATGAATTGAAGTATCTGAACGTGGAAGAGCTTCAGCCTGCTGCGGAAGGAGCCGAGGATACACCCGGCTCTAAGACCACCGCGGCGAAACGCGTGCAGAGAGGCTCCCGGAAGGTCGCGGACACCGCGTCTTCGGTTGGGCATGGCGCTTCCAGGACGGCGTCGGACGTCACCCATGCGACGGCCGAGCGTGTGAAGACCGGCTCAAGGACCGCGTGGGACGCGACCACCTCTGTAGCCACTACGCTGATGGCAACCACCCAGAGTATTCTGACGCTAAGGCTGTCCGAGGGCCTGAACGACCTGCTTCAGAACTTGGTCAAGGGCAGCGAATCCATCTACGACAAGGCTATGGACGCCGAGGACCTTGCAGCGCAGGCGGGCAGCAGCGCCTACCACAGGCTGTTCGACGGAGGACACACCATTCTCGGAGCCGGCAGAGCGGCCGGCGGCGCATCGCCGGAGGACAGCATCGTCCGGGAGGGCCTGGGCACGGTTCAGGGACTCCTCAGAGGCGTGACACCCATCAGGGGGCTTCCCCTTGCGAACTGGGACAATGCAACCTTCGACCGGGTGGCCGGCGCGCTGGAGTCGGGCTTCAACATACCAAAGGGGTGGTTCTACGACCTGAACACCTACGACGCTGCGGAGCTGCTCGGCGGCGCGGTCGGGGCAGTCGCATTGACCTTCAGTTGGAACCGCGCGCAGACCGCGACCTTTGCCAGGCTGGTAGGAGGTATGGGACTGTCGGCCGCCATCAGCGCCAATCCGCTGCTGCTCATTGTGACCGTCGTGTCCCTGGCCAAGGCCTTTCACAAGGCGCACGAGACCGGCGAGTACGCAGAGCTGATCGACGGCCATCTCAGGGGTGGTGTTGGTGCGGGAGCGACGCTGTCGGCGGTCGCGCTGGTCGGAGCCGCGAGTGGGCCGGCAGGCGTTGCGCTGCTGGCCGGTCTCACAGCGGGCATACTTGCCAGCAAGGCGACGAAAAGAGTGAGCGTGACCCAGATCAGCCATTACCTGGCCGGGAAAACAACCGTTATCGCAGCCGAAGCGAAAACGATGATAGCTCAGGAGAGTGGGGACTCCTCAGACTATGTGTTCCTGGACCCTCTCGGACGCCCGCGTCCGGCTAGCCAGTCGCGCGGGACGGCAGGATCACCACCGCGCTCCCGGTCGTACTCGTCTCGCCCTCAGCGTTCTCGGCCCACACCTCGCACTCGACCAGGCGCTCTCCCCCCTCGACGCGCATAGCGGTCACGCGCCCCTTGCAGACGACCTTTTCGCCTGAGAAGTGGGGACGGCTTAGAGCAAACATCTTAAACTGCTAAGCCTTCTCTCCGACGATCTCCGATTCTGTGAGAGTAGTTTTTGTGCATTAGCGGTTGACAATGGCCCATGTAATTGTTAAAGTGTTACAAAGATACACTGCAACAATAGGAGGATATATGGTGCCCGTGATAAGAATCAGTGACGCAAATTATGAAAGGCTGAAGGAGTGGGCCATTCCTCTAGAGGACAGTGTAGATGATGCGTTAGGAAAGGCCTTAGCCGCGGCAAACGAGCATGGAAATTGCCGTAATGAGGAACAGACAACTGCACCTGAGTTGCCGTTAAATGCATCAGCAGTCCAACCAAACCCGCCGCATGAAGCTAGAGACAGACAACCTACGAAGAATGGAAGGCTCCACAGAGGAGAGGGTATACCCATGAAAGATTTCATGGCACCTATTCTTGAGGTCATATACCAACTTGGAGGTAGTGCCCGGAGTAATCAGGTGCTTGAACTTGTGGAGCTAAGAATGAGGCCCCACCTGGAAGACATTGACTACCAACCGATTCCTAGTGGAGGAGAGATTAGGTGGCACAAGAAGGCAAATTGGGCACGCTATGCTCTGATTCAGAGAGGTTTGCTTCAAGCCAACTCAAAGTGGGGGGTATGGGAACTAACACAGCAGGGAATAGATGAAATAGAGCATAAGTGAGACTGATTAGTAGCCAGCTAGGTAACGGCGGTGAACATGATCCAGATCGACTGGTTCAGTCCGGCTAGCCAGTCGCACGGGACGGAAGGGCCACCACCGCGCTCCCGGTCGTACTCGTCTCGCCCTCCGCGTTCTCGACCCACACCTCGCACTCGACCAGGCGCTCTCCCCCCTCGACGCGCATAGCGGTCACGCGCCCCTTGCAGACGACCTTTTCGCCTGAGAAGTGGGGACGCCGGTAATTTGCCTGGAGCCTCCTGATGCTGCCCTCCGGCGTGATCCAGTCGGTCAGCATCTGCGCCAGGAAGGCGCTGGTGAACAGGCCGGGCACAACTGTGCCGGGGAATCCCGCCTGCTGAGCGGCGTCCTTATCGTGATGTATCTCCGCAAAATCCTCGTAGGCGGCGCAGTACATCACCAGCGACCTTGAGGTGACGACCTTCTCCAGACCGGGTATGGTCATCCCTTCCGAAACATCCTCGTAGTAGAGCTGCTCCGCCATTTGCCCGCTCCTTTACTGCTTCCTCGGCGCGAACCCGACGCCCGTCCTGCGCTGTAGCATCGCCACGCGGCCGTGCTGGTTCCGGTAGGTGGTCTCCGTCACGGTGAAGAGCATCTTGCCCTGCCTGCCCTCCCTCTCGAAGAAGTCCACAACCCTGGTGGTCACGGTTATCCTGTCCCCCGGGCGGACCGGCTCAAAGAACTCCCACTCGTCGTTGGCGACCACGCCGCCGCGGGCCGGGCTCTCGTAGCTCGCGTTGGGCCTCCCTGCGCGCGTGGAGGGGTGGAATGCGATGGGAAAGGCGATGACGCCCTCGTGGGACGTGCCCTTGGCGTACTCCTCGTCGCGCCAGAGAGGATTGGGATCGCCCAGGGCGTCAGCCACCCTGCGAATGGTCTCCCTCTCAACCTCGATAACGCCCGGGTCCGACTCCACGCCGATGGCCCTGCGCATCTCTTCGGTGATGAGGCTGTCCGGTTCTTGCGTCACGTCGATTCCTCCCACGTCTCCGAGTAGTGGTAATCAAAGTACATGGTGGATCCCTCCCTAGGCGGGCCTATCTGAGGCGCCGGTAGCACTGGCGCGTTCAGCCATTGGACAGAGGCGTTCAGCTTGCTGGCTTGGTAATCCTTGAGTTCCATCATATAGTAGGTTCCCTAGTAGCTTCCGTCATTGCTGGAGAAACAGATAAGCCCCCGTCCCGTCATTCCGGCGGAAGCCGGAATCCAGGGTGCCTGAACCCTGTTCATATCACATCCGCATATAAATCCCGCCATGACGGGTTGATTCTCTCAATCAAATCGAGCTTCCAGACCCGTTTCCACTCCTTGAGCTGTTTCTCCCGAGTAATTGCGTTCAGCATTGTTGCGTGGCCTTCATACCAAACCAGAGTGTGCACGCGATAACGTTTGGTGAACCCCGCTGCAATATCGTTCTTGTGCTGCCAGACCCGCTGAACAAGATTAGATGTTGTTCCTATGTACAGTGTGCCGTTGCGTTTGCTTGCCATGATATAGACACAGGGCTGTTTCACTTGGGTGTCCTCTGGATTCCGGCTTCCGCCGGAATGACGATGTGGTGTCTTTTGCCTTGATTATCACGCGCACCGTTTGCTCGCTGCTCAAAGCCCGCAAGGGAGGCATTACAGCGCCACTTCCACCTGCTGCGTCTCAATGCTCAGCGGCAGGCCCTGTTCGGCCCTCACCTCCAAGCAGAGCGCGATGGCTTCCCGTATGTTGGCCAAGGCTTCCTCTTTGGTGTTTCCCTGGCTGACGCAGCCCGGAATGGCCGGACATTCTACGATCCAGATTCCGTCCTCATCCCGGTCAATCGTTACCATCATTTTCATCGGCTCATTTCTCCCTTGGCGTACTCCTCGTCGCGCCAGAGCGGGTTGGGGTCTCCCAGGGCGTAGGCTCCGGCCTATCGCTGCGTGCGGCTGATGCCCAGCTGCCGGGCCAGCACCACTTTCGCAATGTTCATGCTGCCGTGTCCGTGCTGGGCCGTGTAGGCGTCGCGGCCGCAGACGTCCGGCAGCCCTCCCAGGGGCGCAAGCGGATCTTCGCCGTTGAGATGGGTGTACATCCCCATAATCTCCCGGATCCTGGTCACGTTGCGAACGCACATGCTCCTCTTGTGCACGTCAGCCTCGTGGCCGTGGTAGGTCGACTTCTCGCCGCTGTGGTGCATCCAGAAGTTCCGGCGCGCCAGGAGGTTGTAAATGTGCGCCTCCAGATAGCAGTCGATGGCGGTCTGCTGCACCAGCGGATCGCCGCCGATGGACTTGCCGTCACGCGGGGTCGTTTGCAGGTAGCCCACCATATCCTGCCAGGGGAAGCATGAGAACCACTCGTGAATCGCGTCCATCTGGAACAACGGACGCCTGGGCACGCCAACCACCGGAGTCGCCTGCTCGTCGCCCAGGGCCGTCTGCGTTACCTGCCAGCCCTGGTGATCGCCGCCAATCAGGTTCCTGCCAGGCACCCTGACGTTGTCCATGTGAATGTAGAGCTGCTCGTTTCCCACCAGCAGGTCCTGCTTATCCAGGGTCAGACCGGGCGACGGGACTGGTATGACGAAGTAACCCAGGTTGCGGTGACGTGGCGAGTCCGGGTCCGTGATCGCAGGCCCAAACATCAGGTCCGGCGTGCGACGATGGCTTATGAAGCACTTGGCGCCGGTGATGAGCCAGTCGTCCCCGTCCCTGACCGCGCGGGTCTCCAGAGCGGCCAGGTCGGCCCCGCCCTTGGGCTCCGTCAGGAGAATGACCGATGTCTTCTCTCCCTTGAGGATGGGTGTCAGAAACTCTTGCTTCTGCTCCTCCGTCCCCCAGACCACAAGAGCTGGGGGAGCGGAGCCGCTGACGGGCGAGACCAGCCCCTTGCGGAAAAACTCCTCAGCGATGATGGTCGCGTCCTCCTGGCTCAACCCGCCGCCGCCGTATTCGGTGGGCATGGTGGGCGACAGCCAGCCCTTCTCCGCTAGCCGCACGTCCAGATCACGGGCGAAGGCGTACTGCTCGTCGGTGAGGTCGTTCCTGTCCACCGGCTCAGCCATATCGTCGGGGACGTTCTCCTCCAGCCAGGCGCGCACCTCCCGCCTGAACGTCTCCTGCTCCTCTGAGTACTGGTAATCAAAGTCCATGAGGGTTCTCTTTCACTTTGTGGGTATCCTTAGTGGTCATTGCTTAGGCATAAGCATTGTCTTAATGTTTTCAGGCAACTGAATACCGTGTTTCTGCTCAAATTCCTCAACGCTCCCGAATTCGCCACAAAATGCAAAAGCTATGTCGAACCCAAGGCTCTGTGCACGGGATATATCTGACTCGGCGTTTTCCCACTCTTCTACCTTTAGCCTTGTCAAACCGCGGCTGTAGTAACTTTTGGCATCACCGGGATCCAGTGCTATAGCCCTGCTGAGGTCCTGAATAGCAGGGGCGAACTCAGCCTCTCCTGCGTAAGCCATGCCGCGACCGATATATGCTTCGGCATTGTCAGGGTCCAACTCGATAGCTCTGCTTAAGTCATGAATAGCGGGGTCGAACTCAGCGTTTTCGGCGTAAACAATGCCGCGGAGGAGATGTGCTTTGGTTAACTTTGGATCCAGTTCTATTGTTTTGCTGAAGTCCTCGATCGCACGGTCATACTCATTTTTTGCGCGGTAAGCAAGACCTCGGTTGAGATAGGCTACAGCGTAGTCGTGGTCCAACTCAATTGCTTTGTTGAAGTCTTCAATCGCACGATCGTACTCACGTTTTTTGGAATAAAGAACTCCGCGATTGGTGTACGCTTGACGCAACCGTGGATTGAGCTTGATGGCCTTGTTAAAGTGTTCAATGGCTTTGTCGTAACGTTCAATGGGTTTTGTCATGTTTCCCCTCTGGTAGCGAGACTAAGGCCTCTGTAGAACTCCACATAGGCGCTTTCATGCACCCTGTGGTACTTAATGAATCCGTGCAGGTCGTTGAACAGGGCTGCCTCATTCACGCCGTGGAATCTGTCCAAGTACGCAAGAATAGGCTCCTTCAATGCTTGTGGTATGACTACGGTATCGCTTGGCTCAACAAATCCATCCGGCGGTCTCACGAATACACTCTTCTGAGCGATGACGCAGTTCTCCGGGGTTTTTGGTTCTTTCAAGTCGTCGCGACCAGACTTGCTCAGGAGGATGACTCGGCCGTCTTCCTCCGGTTGTCCGTCACAGGCAAAGAAGAGGGCAATAAGGTAATCTTTCGTGAAGTCGATCTGGTTGGTTGGGTATCCAAAGTGCTGAAGCTGCTCCAGAATAACATCTTCGTTGTTCTCACGTATGAACCTTTTGGCCTCCTGCAGCATTTCCTCTTGGACAACCTTGACGTCGAAGTACTCGGCCTCAATGTCTGAGTATTCCCGGTAGAGGCTGGACGAGACGCGCTCGTAGTACGCAGGTTCTCCACGGTACAAATAGTCGTCACCCACCGCCTTTTGGGCCAGTTCACTGATCTTTTGCAGTATCTCAGTAAGCCTATATTGTCCTTGATTTGTCATATAAGCAATAACCACTCCTGCGAAAGCAGGAGTCCAGTACCCCAGGCATCCGCCCCATTCCCCCCTACGTCACGTGCGGCGCGTAGTCCATGCCTATCTGGCCCAGGGCCTTCAGCTTGTCGTACTCCTCCTCCGATATCTTCAGCACCTCCCGGTACACGTAGTCGTTGTCCTCTCCCAGGCGCACCGGCGGCTTCAGCTTCGGGAAGGGAACCTTGGACAGCTTGAAGGTCGTGGTGGGGTTTAGGTGAGTGCCCAGCTCCGGGGCCGTGACTTCCTGGAAGAACTCACGCTCCTTCACGTGGGGATCTGCGAAGGCGTGGATCTCGTGCATGATTGGCCCGGCTACGATGCCCTCCTTCTGGAGAAGATGGAACAGCTGGATGGGGTCCTTGTCGACCGTCCACGCCTCGATAGCCCTGTCCACGTCGTTGTGATTGGCGCGGAGCTTCTCCATATCACTGAAGCGATCGTCCTCCACAAGCTCGTTCCTGCCCGCCAGGCGGCATAGGGTCTGCCACTCCTCAATCTTGCCGATGGTGATGGCGATCCACTCGTCGTTCCCGGCGCAGCGGTACGCCCCCTGCACCAGCTTGTAGTCCCGGTTGCCCAGGGTGGAGGCGACCCTGCCGTTGATGGTGTAGTCCATGACAAGCTCGCCCAGATGGGGCAGGAAGTTCTCGCCCAGTGAGATGTCGATGTACATGCCCCTGCCGGTCTTCTCTCTGTGGCGAAGAGCCATGAGGGCGGCGATGGCCATGGTGACTCCGGTGGAGGCGTCCGATGGGACGGCCGCGGGCACGCCCTCTGCGTCCATGTCGGGGTAGCCCATGACGGAGGCGTGGCCGTAGGCGGCCTCGAACTGCATCCCGAAGCCACGGTAGCCGGCCCAGGGGCCGGTCCGCCCGAAGCCGGTGGTGGATATCATGATGATTCGCGGGTTCCACTGGCTGACCACGTCGTAGGTGAGGCCCAGGCGCTCCATGGATCCCATGGCGTTGTTCTCCATGAACAGGTCGCTGATCTCAATCAGCCTGCGCATGATGTCCTTGCCCTCCGGCGTGTGCAGGTCCGCTGTCATGGAGTACTTGCTGCGATTGTGGGCGTTGAAGTTTGCGGAGCGGTTCCAGGGACGCGGACCCGGGTCGCGGTCAGGGTACGTCGAAATGGCTCGCTTTGCCTCCTCCTCCTTGGTGGCGCGCGCCGGGCCGCGGCTGCCGATGGGCTTCACGTTGACCGACTCCACCCGTATCACCTCCGCGCCCATGTCTCCGAGGAACATGGTGGAGTAGGGACCGGCCAGGACGACCGTCATGTCGGCGATTCTGATGCCCTCCAGAGGGAGTTTCGCCTTCCTCTCCGATGGCGCTGCGGCCGGGGCGGGACTCGTCGATGCGCGACTCTTCTCCACCTCCGCCGCGACCTCATCGTTGTGCTGGCCCAGCAGGGGCGCCGGCCTGCGTATCTGCCACCAGCGGCCGTCCGTGACTATGGGCCTGCCCGTGTAGCGGAACTTCCCGGCCTCAGGGTGGTCAATCTCCACAAAGTACCCTCTCTCCTGGAGCTGCGGAAGGTGGTCCACGACGTCATCGATGTTGTTGATGCCCGCGGACGGTATCTCGAACTTCTGGCAGTCCGCCACGACCTCGAGCTTGGTGCGCGAGAGCGTCCACGGCAGCCAGATGGTCTCCTCGAACTCCTGCTTGGCGTCCAGGTCCAGCTGCCCCATTGGAGGAGCGAACTTGGAGCCGTCAAGCTCGGGCATCCCCAGCAAAGCGACGGTGCGTGGCCAGAACATGGCGCCCGCTGTGATGTTCACGTAGCCGTCCGCGCAGGGGTAGATGCCCGCCGGATAGCCGATGCGGACGCCGCCCAGTCGCTGCCCGATCTCGCCGTTGTACTGGTACTGGAGCAGGCCGACCATCCGCCCGTTGATGGAGGCCATCTGGGTCTCGAAAATGGAGATGTCCACCAGCTGCCCGCCCATGCCCTGGTAGTTGCGCCCGTGCAAGGCGAACATGGTCGCCATGGCGGCGTTGTTCCCCGCCTGGTACTGGACGTGCTTGCCTCCCAGCATGAGCGGGTAGCGCTCCGGGAAGCCGGAGGCGTGCATCCTGCCGCCCATTCCAAAGAGGGTCAGCTCGGAGGCCAGGTAGTCCCGGTACGGGCCGGTCTGCCCGAAGTTGGATATGGAGGTCATGATCAGGTCGGGGTTGATCTTGGACAGGGTGTCGTAGTCCAGCCCCAGGTTGGCCGTAACGCCGGGTCGGAAGTTCTCGACCAGCACGTCGGCGCTCTTCACAAGCTCCTTGACCACCTCCACGGCCTGCTGCGACTTCAGGTCCAGGGTGACGCTCCGCTTGTTGGTGTTCAGGTGCAGGAAGAGGCCGCTCTTCTCAGGGTGAGGTACATCTTGAGGGAATGGCCCCTCGGCCCGGGCGTAGTCGCCGGAGCCGGGGCGCTCCACCTTGATGACGTCGGCGCCGAAGTCGGCCAGGAGCTTGGTGCAGTAGGGGCCGGCTATGCCGTGGGTAAGGTCGACGACGCGCAGGTCGGAGAGGGGTTGTGCTTCCAGGTGCTCTGTCATGGCAATCCTCCCGTTCGTAGAGAGTTCAAGGGGCTAATTCCCGATAGGATAGCACACTGGGTACGCCGCTGTCTTTGCCGAATGCATCGTTTGTTCCTGCCCACGTGATTCAACATAAATGTCCTGAGCGCGCATCTATCGTCATTCCTGCGAGACAAGGGGAATCCGGGGCGAATCTCGACACTGGAAGACTGTCCCTGGATGTCCGTTAGGAGGCGCGAATGACGATGCAAGGAACGCGCATCCCAACCGTCATTCCCGACTCTGATCGGGAATCCAGGTGGGGGGTCTGCTCATCTCCTTATGAGCGGTCTTTCGATTATTGGAATATGTCATTCTGAGCCGCAGGCGAAGAATCTAAAATCCTTCAGCAAGAACTTGGTCCGAGTATTGAAGAGAAGGAATGGAGGCAAGGACTTTAGACCCTTCGCTGTCGCTCAGAGCCTGCCCCGCACTTGATGCGGGGGTGACAATAGAAAGACCCTGCATCTCCCTATGTGCGGGCTTTAGCCTGACTCCCCGCCGTGCTATTATAGGACCGACATGAACCAAAGCGAGATGGAAAAGACACACCCGCCGGGCCAGTGGCTCAAGGTTGGCGACCTGAATGTCCACTACATGGACTGGGGAGGCGACGGCGTGACCGCCGTGGCGCTGCACGGGGCCGCGTCCTCGGCCCACTGGTACGATCTGGCCATTCCGCACCTTCGTGACCGCGTGCGAATCATAGCCCCGGACCAGCGGGGTCACGGGAAGACGGGCCAGCCATCCACAGGCTACGACTGGGCGACCCTGGCCGGAGACGTGGTGGGAACGCTGGACACGCTGGGCATAGACCGCGCTGCTGTCATGGGGCACTCATGGGGAGCCAGCGTCGCCCTGAGCGTCGCTGCACTGTACCCGGATCGCGTCACCTCTCTGGTGATGATCGACGGTGGGTTCGGCGCCGGCCCGCGCTCTCCCAACGTGACGTGGGAGGAGTTCAAGGAGCGGCTCAGTCCCAGGGATATCTACGGCCCCAGGGAGCGATACCTGGGAGCGCTACGGAGCCAGTTCGAACACTGCTGGAGCGAGCAGCTTGAGTACATTGTAATGTCGATGGTGCGCATCGACCCCGACGGCAGCGTCCACGAGTGCCTGGAGCTTGAGAATCAGCAGCAGATGTTATGGGCCATGTTCTCGGACCCCACTCACAATATGCTGCCCAGGGTGCAGTGCCCCGTCCTCATGGTGGCCGCCGCAGGCCGAGCGGGCGCCAACCTTGAGTATCTGCAGCGTCGGAGGCAGAACGTGGAGGCTGCCCAGGCCGCTATGCCCAACAGCAGGGCTGTGTGGATACAGGACTCCGGCCACGACATTGGCTACGAGCAGCCGCGCGAGTTGGCTGAGGCACTGACGGAGTTCCTCGCGCCGTAATACCGCTACGTCGGACATTGGCAGAGGTTCCTCATTCGTCATGCCCGTGTAGCCTGCCCCGCACTTGATGCAGGGACGGGCATCCGGGAGGGGTGAGCGCTCACCCGGTGGGCAAGTCCAGCTTTAATGCCATCAGCTCTTCGTCGAAGTACTCGCCATCAACGAATATGGCCTGCCTCTCGATGCCGTAAGTCTCAAAGCCAAAGGACGCATACAGTGACTTTGCAGGCTCGTTCGTGCTCTCCACCGAGAGTTGGATAAGAGCAAGCCCCGGCTCCTGGCGCGCCCGTCCCAGGGCTGCTCGCAGCAGCGCCCGACCGACACCTCTACCTTGCTGCTCGGCGGCGACGTGCATACCGACGATCGCACCCACGTGCATCCGCTTGAGTTCCTTCTCCCGATGAAATCCAATTGTACCGATGAGGTTCTCTTCGACGAAACAGCCAAGGATGAAGGAGTCGGCTGAATCAGGAGTGGTGGACAGCCGCTCAGCGAAAGCCTCCAGAGGCCAGTCTTTCTGTTCTTCATACGAGGAGCTGAAGGCCGTTGGGTGCTCCTTGAGGGACCTCAGTCTAAGTCCTCGGTATTTGAAGGCGTCATTCTTGGTCAGCTCGCGGATTTCCACGGAACACCCCTTGAATTCTACGGACCTCTCCTACGGAAAAATGCTAACGTAGGGGCGCTTCGCGAAGCGCCCTTACGATGCCTCTATCGGTTATGCGTAGTTCTAACCATGCCTGCGAAAGCAGGCATCCACTGGCAGAAGAGCCGCCCGCCGTCAGGAGTCGTCCGAGACCCTGATTAGCTGCTTCCCGAAGTTCTCTCCGCGCATCAGCCCCATAAAGGCGCGTGGAGCATTTTGCAGTCCTTCAACCACGTCCTCTTTGTACTTGAGACTGCCCTCGCTCACCCACCGGGTAAGGCGGCGCAGGGCCTCCTCGTTGCGGTCGGCGAATCTGCCGACTATGAACCCCTCCATAGTCGCCTGGCGAGTCAGCAGGTTCCTGAGGTTGCGGGGGCCGTTGTCCGGCGTCTCAAGATTGTACTGGGATATCTGGCCGCAGATGGCTATGCGTGCGCGGTAGGCAAGAACCTCCATCACAGCGTCGGTCACAAAGCCGCCCACGTTGTCGAAGTAGACGTCCACGCCGTCCGGGCACGCCTTCTCCAAACGGGTTCTCACGTCCTCCGTCTTGTAGTTGATGCCGGCATCGAATCCAAGTTCCCCGGCAATGTAATCGATCTTCTGCTTCGTTCCGGCCGTGCCCACCACTCGACAGCCGGCCATTTTGGCAAGCTGGCCGACCACCGCGCCGACGGCCCCGGAGGCCGCCGACACCACCACCGTATCACCCGGCTTGGGCCGGCACACCTCGAACAGACCGAAGTAGGCGGTGAGCCCCGGCATTCCTAGCACGCCCAGGGCTGTCGATATCGGCGCCTGACTTGGGTCGAGCTTGCGGAGGTTGGACCCGTTGGAGACGGCGTAGTCCTGCCAGCCGAGCTGACCCTGGACAATCTCGCCTGTCGCAAAGTCACCGCTGTTGCTGGCGACTATCCTGCCCACGGTGCCGCCCGTCATCACGTCGCCGATCTCGGCTGATGGGGTATAGGACGGGGCGTCGCTCATGCGGCCGCGCTGGTAGGGGTCAAGGGACAGCCACAGGTTGCGCACAAGCACCTGACGCTCTCCCAGAGTGGGCATGGACGCGTCTCTGATCTGGAAGTCCTGCTCCTGCGGATAGCCAACTGGCCGGGCTGCCAGCACAACCTGACGATTCACTCCCTCGACCATTGCTTCACCTCTCTTCAGATATTGGGGACGACTTCAGGCGTATTTTAGCACAGAGGGGAAATGGCGAGCCGTTAGATGGTCCTCTGCCGGCGTTTCAATGTGGTTGACCAGATAGGCGATGGACTCTAATATTCAACATGATTGCTCCTCGCGTTCGAAAGTCTTCGTAACACCGATGGAAAGGTTCGGCCCTGTGCCGCAGCGTCCTGATGCAGATATTCAGATCCGTAAAACCTGTACTTATCTCAGCGTGGGTGGCTCATGCCTTGGCGTGGGTCGCCGGGATATTCCTGGCTCTTGGGCCCGTCTACAGCGGGTCGTCTAACGGCGAGTCACACACCTCTACTCTGATACAGGTGGCTGGCCTGTATGGCGTTCTTGTGCTTCTCGTGCCGGTACTGCTTACCGGCGTTGTACTGCGGGCCGTATGGCGGGACGACGCCAAAATCGCGCTTCTATGGGGAATCGCCCTGGGCCTTGCGGGTCTCTGCGTACTGTCAGCTGCCTCTATTGGAATGTTTTATGTTCCGGCAGCCCTTGCGCTTGTCTTCACGGCGGTCTTGAAATCCGGGAGCTAGGCCGGCGGAGAGGTGGCAGGCTGGTATTGGGTAGCTATGGGAGTTAAACAGGCTAAGACTGAGTTCGTGCCCCGTGCTGCGCCGCCTTGAGGGTGTTGCTCAGCAGCATCGCCACGGTCATTGGCCCGACGCCACCCGGGACCGGGGTGATGGCCGCGGCCTTCTTCGATACCTCCTCGTAGTCCACGTCTCCCACCAGCCTGTAGCCGCGCTGCCGGGTGGAGTCGTCCACGCGGTTGATGCCCACATCGATGACCACAGCTCCCTCCTTCACCATGTCCGCCGTGATGGCCCTGGCGCGGCCCATAGCCGCAATGAGGATGTCCGCCGACCGGGTGACTTGCGGCAGGTCCCTGGTCCCGCTATGGCAGACGGTTACGGTGGCGTTCGCCCCCTCCTGCTTCTGCATCAGGAGCATGGCGACCGGCTTTCCTACGATGTCGCTGCGGCCGCACACCACAACGCTCTTGCCCTCCGGGCTGTTGCCTGTGCGCACCAGGAGTTGCTGAACGCCTGCGGGAGTGCCCGGCACGAACACAGGCCGTCCCTCCATCAGACGTCCCATGTTCACGGGGTGCAGGCCGTCCACGTCCTTGTCCGGGTCGAGGGAGGCTATCACCAGGCGTTCGTCTATCTGTGGTGGAAGCGGCAGCTGCACCAGGATGCCGTGGAAGCGATCATCCCTGTTGAGCTTCTGAACCTGCTCTATCACCTGGCTCTGGGCGCCGTCCTGGGGCAGATTGAAAGTCTCGGAGAAGATGCCTACCTCAGCGCAGGCGCGCTCCTTGTTGCGGACGTAAACCGCGGAGGCGGGATCGTCGCCCACCAGGACCGCCGCCAGGCCCGGAGCGTATCCGTGCTTGGCGGTGAACGCCTTAACGCCCTCCGCAACTTCGCCGCGTATGTCCTTGGCAATCTTGTTGCCGTCGATTATAAGTGCGCTCAAGTACAGCCTCCTGCCTATAGCATCATCAAAATCCTAGCACACTCACCCTCTGCTAACAACGACCCGGTGGACACGCCCTGAGTCCTGAGAATATAATTAGCCAACTCCCACTGGCAGAGCATCATCAGGAGGCCCTGTGTCCCATCTATCCGAGCTTCTTCAGTCCGGCAATTTCGTCGTTACAGCGGAGATCAATCCTCCCAAGGGCGTGGATATGACGGACACCCTGTCCAGGGCGGATGTCCTGAGCGGTCTGGTGGACGCCGTAAACCTCACCGACCACCCGGGCTCCCACATGAGCGTGAGTCCTCTCGCCCTTGCGCCCCTGATACGGGAGCGCGGTCTGGAGGCCATCCTTCAGGTAACGTGTCGAGACCGCAACCGCATCGCCATCCAGGGCGATCTCTTGGCGGCCCACGTGCTGGGCGTCGAGAATGTCCTGTGCCTGACGGGCGACCCAGTAGGCGCCGGCGACCACCCGGAGGCGAAGACTGTGTTCGACCTGGACTCCATCAGGCTGCTGGAGGCGGCGACCTCACTCAACGGAGGCACGGACATGGGCAGCAACCGGCTGAGGGGCGCGCCCAGCTTCTACCTGGGCGCAGCGGTCAACCCCTTCGCCAGTGAGCTTGCCGACGAGATTATACGGATGGAGGAGAAGGTAAGCGCGGGAGCGCGGTTCTTCCAGTCCCAGGCCGTCTTCGATACGACACAGCTGGCAGAGTTCATGGCGATTGTGAAGTCCCTCGGCGCGCCCGTCATAGCCGGTGTAATCCTCCTCAAGTCGGGCGAGATGGCCCGTAACATGAACCAGAACATTCCCGGCGTTCTCGTCCCGGACGACCTCATCGCCGAGATGGATAGTGCCCAGGACAAGGCCCAGGCAGGAATACAGATCGCCGCAAGGATCATCCGGGAGGCCCGGGACATCTGCGACGGCGTCCACATCATGGCCATCGGCTGGGAGCGATACATACCGCAAGTTCTGGAGATGAGCGGGTTGCCCGCCCGTGAAAGGGTCCAGTGAGCTTATGCTGACCGTAGGCGTGGATATTGTGGAACTGTCGCGCATAAAGGCGGTGTATGAACGGTGGGGACAGCGGTTCCTGGACCGCATCTACACGCCGGAGGAGCAGGCCTACTGCCGTGGACGCATCCCCCAACTGGCGTCGCGTTTCGCCGCCAAGGAGGCCGTGATGAAGGCCCTGGGCACCGGCATCCGGGGCGTCGGCTGGAAAGACATCCAGGTGACCCGAAGTCGCGGCGGTCCGCCTGCCATAGTCCTTCACGCCCGCGGCGCAGCCAGGGCGGAGCGCATGGGGGTTACGCAGGTGGCTATCAGCCTCTCCCACTCACAGGAGTACGCTGTGGCCTCAGTAGTGATGAGCGTGGATGAAAATAGTAACGGTTGAGGAGATGCGCCGCATAGAGGAGCGGTGCGTCCAGCAGGGCATCCCAATGGATACCCTCATGGAGAATGCGGGGCTGGCTGTGGCCCGGAAAGCCAGGGAGCGCCTGGAAGTCGTTCGAAGGGCGTCGCTTCTGGTCTTGGTAGGCCCCGGCAACAACGGCGGCGACGGTCTGGTGGCCGCCCGCCACCTCTGGGAGTGGGGCACAGACGTGACGGTTTACCTGGCCCTCCCCCGCAGTAAGCACGATCCCAAGCTCAAGTTTCTGCCCGACGTCGGTGTATCCGTTGTCAGCGCGGAGGATGACGCCTCATTCGAACAGCTGGACGACCTGCTTGGGAGGGCGTATCTTGTGATAGACGCTTTGCTCGGAACCGGGAGATCGCGGCCCATCGAAGGTACACTTGCCGGTGTGCTGTCGCGCCTGGCAAAGGCCAGGGCGGAGCGAGTCAAGATGAAGCTCGTGGCGCTGGACCTTCCCACCGGCCTCAACGCCGATACCGGCGAAGCGGACCCTCTGTGCCCCACCGCGGACGTTACGGTAGCACTGGGTTACCCCAAGGTGGGCCACCTCGCGTTTCCGGGAGCCGACCGCGTGGGACGGCTGGAGGTGGTGGACATCGGCATTCCGACATCCCTGGCAGAGGACGTGCCACAGGAGCTTATGACCCCGGAGCGTGTTAGGGACACCCTCCCCCGCAGGCCTCAGAACGCCCACAAGGGCACATTCGGCAAGGTGATGGTGATCGCCGGCTCTCCCCGGTACATTGGCGCTGCGTACCTGGCCTGCATGGGGGCGGCGCGAGCAGGCGCGGGTCTCGTGACCCTGGCCGCGCCGGAGAGCCTTCTGCCCGTGTTCGCCTCCAAGCTCACCGAGACGACCTTTCTTCCACTGCCAGAGAAAGACGGCGCTCTGTCCCCGGAGGCCTCGGAGCTTGTGCTATCCGAGGCCTCCGGCTACCAGGCTTTGCTTGCAGGCTGTGGCCTCGGTCAGAGCCCGGACACCTCCGCGTTCCTACGGCAGACGCTCCTCACCCATCGGTACGCCGGGCCTCCGATGGTGCTGGACGCTGACGCCCTCAACATCCTGTCCGTAGTGCCTGAGTGGTGGCTGCAACTGAGGGGCGAGGCCGTGGTTACGCCCCATCCGGGGGAGATGTCGCGGCTCACGGGAACGGACGCGGCGCAGATCAACTCCGACCGCCTGAGCGCCGCAAGGAGATTCGCTGCACAATGGGATAAAGTCGTGACGTTGAAGGGAGCGTATACGGCCGTCGGCTCTCCGGACGGTCGTGTTCTGGTAAGCCCCTTCGCCAACCCCGGACTCGCCTCAGCCGGGACCGGGGACGTACTGGCTGGGGCCATTGCGGGCCTGCTGGCCCAGGGCGCGTCCCCCTTCGATGCCGCTGTGTGCGGCGTCTACCTCCACGGCGCGGCCGGGGAGCGCGTCAGGGCGGAGATGGGAGAGGCCGGTATGATGGCCGGAGACCTGCTGCCTCAGCTGCCCCGGGCCATCAAGCATCTGAGGGAATGAAGGCTTGTCCTGGTTGAATGGACAGAGACGCCTTTTGTATAATTCAGCAGGGGGTGGACTATGCTGCTGGCAATAGACATCGGTAACACCAACGTGACTTTGGGAGTCTTCCAGGGGGAGGAGCTCCTGGCTACTTGGCGTCTGGCCACGGACACCAACCGGCTCCCAGACGAGTACGGCCTGCTCCTGCTGAACATGCTTCCCATCAAGGGAGTGAGCCCACAGGATATCGACAGCATCGCCATCTGCAGCGTTGTGCCTCCCCTGACGGGCGTCTTCGAGGAACTGGGCAACACCTATTTCAACGTTCCCTCGCTTGTGATTGGCACGGGCACACGGACGGGGGTGAAGATACTTTACGACAACCCTCGCGACGTGGGAGCGGACCGCGTGGTGGACGCAGCCGCGGCCTTCAACCTCTACGGAGGCCCCGTCATCGTCGTGGACTTTGGCACCGCCACCGTCTTCGACGCCGTGTCCGGAGACGGCGAGTACCTGGGCGGCGCAATCGCCTCCGGGATTCGTCTCACCGCCGAGGCCCTGTACGAGCGCACGTCGCAGCTCCGGCGAGTGGAGCTTGTGCCGCCCAAGAACGCCATCGGTCGCAGCACCGCGGCCAGCATCCAGTCCGGCATCGTGTTCGGTCACGTGGGCATGGTGGAGGCGATGGTGGGTCGCTTCAAAGCTGAGATGGAGGGGAATACCAAGGTGGTGGCCACCGGCGGTATGGCCCCCCTGATTGAATCGGAGACCTCGATTTTCGATGCGGTAAATCTGGATCTCACCCTGGTCGGCCTGAGGCTCATCTACGACATCAACGCCAAGGCAGGGAGTATGGAGGGGAAGCATGAATAACCCGCTTATTGACAGCAACATAGTCCTGGGAGTCACGGGGAGCATCGCCTGCTACAAGGCCGCCGACCTCGCCAGCAAGCTCGCGCAGGAGGGCGCTCACGTGGACGTCATCCTGAGCCAGGGCGCGGCCAACTTCATCACGCCTCTGACATTTCGGAGTCTGACCCACAGGCCCGTGATCACCGACATGTTCGACACCCAGTCGGAGTTGGCCGTGGAGCACGTTGCGCTGGCGCACAGGGCGGACCTCATCCTGGTTGCCCCTGCAACCGTCCACTGCATAGCCAAGCTGGCCCACGGCATGGCCGACGACGCCCTGACCACGACCATCCTGGCCTCGTCCGCTCCCCTGGTCATTGCGCCTGCGATGGACGGCCACATGTACGACAACCCGGCCACCCAGGAGAACTTCGACAAGCTGCGTGAACGCGGGGCCTTCATCATCGGGCCGGCGGCCGGTCGACTGGCCTCCGGTCTGAGCGGGATGGGACGCCTTGTGGATACTGCGCAAATCGTAGATAGCCTGTACGGCATAATGGGGCGCAACGGCGACCTGGCGGGCAAGCACATTGTGGTCAGCGCGGGCGGAACCCAGGAGCCCATAGACCCGGTGAGGGTGATTACCAATCACTCCTCCGGCAAGATGGGCTACGCACTGGCCCAGGCGGCCAGGGACAGGGGCGCGCGGGTGACTCTGGTGACCGCTCCCACGGCCCTTCCCATCCCCGCGGGCGTGGAGATGCGCCGCGTGGTCACGGTCGCCGATATGCGGGAGGCCGTGCTCAGCGCCTGCGTCGGCGCGGACGCCCTGATAATGGCGGCGGCCGTCAGCGACTATCGCCCGGCCCAGATAGCCGACCAGAAGATCAAGAAGGTGTCGGACAGCGAGGGGATGACGCTCAACCTGGTCAAGAACAACGACTTCTTCCTTGAGGTGCCCAAGGGCGTTCTGCGAATAGGCTTCGCCGCCGAAAGCGAGGACCTCCTGGCCAACGCCCGCGTCAAGCTGGAGGGGAAGGACATGGCCCTCATCGCCGCCAACGACATCACCGCGCCGGACAGCGGGTTCAACGTCGACACCAACAAGGTCATCCTCCTGGACCGCGAGGGCGGCGTGGACGAGCTGCCCCTGATGAGCAAGTACGACGTGGGCCACAGCATACTGGACCGTGTGGCGAAGCTGCTCTCCGCAGCCCCCGTTCCTTGACACCCCTTTGTCGCAGCCTTAAGCTTTGATTTAAGGGCCCGTAGCTCAGTGGTAGAGCGGTCGGCTCATAACCGATTGGTCGCAGGTTCGATACCTGCCGGGCCCACCATGACGTACCGAATTCATAACACCCCCGTTTAGGGCGATCTCCACAGCGTCCGCACCACCTGCCGGAGAGTCATCCGGCGTGGGTATCGAGTAAACAATGGCGGCCCTGCCGGGCTTGACCACGATCTCCTTGACGAAAGACCTCACGAAAGCCTTGGTCTCGGTCAGTTCGCTGGTCTTGAGGAAATCGCTCATATCGGCGGCGAAGGCGGCGATGGTGTCGGCGCTGTCCAAGAACTGACGCCGGTCCGACAAAAGCGCCCGCGCCTCCCCGGCGGCGATCTCCAGCTTCTCCTTGCGCTCCCGGTGCTCCCTGATGCGCTCCGAGGCGTCGGCCATCTCGATATCGGTGGTCTCGATGACCTGCCAGATGCGGCCCAGCCGCTTCTTCACGTCCTCAAGCTCCTCCTCGATGGTCTCCAGCCGGTCCCGCTGTTCGCGGGCCACCCCGTCCATTTCCTCGTCCAGCAGCTTCACCAGGTCGCGGATGTTGGACTCGGTGAGGACGTTCTCCCTGATCTCGCTGACGATGAGCTTCTCAAAGTTCCTGGAGTTGAGCCTGGGGGTCTCGCAGGTTCCCTTGCCCCGCTTGAGCAGGGAGTGGCAGATGTAATAGGTGTACCGGCCGCTCTTGGCCTCGGCAGCGGTCATGGCCTTGCCGCAGGTCTCGCACTTGACCAGGCCGCTGAGCAGGTAGGGGCTGGAAGCCCGGCGGGGGTTCATCTTCTTCGGGGCGCGGGACGCCAACAACTTCCTGGCTTTCTGGAAATCCCGCTTGGATACAATGGCGGGATGCGCGTCCTCGACGCGCACCGGCGGCGCGCCGTCCTTGGCTTTTGCTCCCCAGACCAGGGTGCCGGTGTAGGCTTCGTTGTCCAGCATGGTGTGGATGGTGGTCTTGAGCCACTTCTTGCCGTTGGTGGTGGGGATGCCCTCGGCGTTGAGGGTCTTGGTCACGTCGAGGATGCTCTTGCCCTGGAGCACCATGTCGAAGATGCGCCTGACCACGGCGTCGGCGGGCGGGTTGAGCTCCAGCTTGGGACGCTTCTTGATTCCGTCCTGAACGTAGACCCGCTTGTAGCCGTAGGGGGCGTAGGTGGTCATCCAGAAGCCGCGAGTGGCGGCCTCGCGCATCCCCCGGAGAACCTCTTGCGCAAGATTCTCGCTATAGAACTCGTCCACGCTCTCGATGATGGCCTCAAGGAGCTTGCCGGTGGGTGTGTCGTCGGCCTGCTCGGTGATGGAGACGACCCGGACGCCCCTGCGCCTCAGCATGGACTTGAAGGCCACGGCGTGTTCCCGCTTTCTGGTGAATCGGGAGAATTTCCAGACCAGGATTTCCTTGAAAGGGGCCTCGGGCTTGCTGGCCTCGTCCAGCATCCGGCTGAACTGGGGCCGGTCGGCGATGCGGCCGCTCTCGGCCTCGTCCACGTACTCGCGGGCTACCAGGTAGCCGTTCCGCTGGGCGTAGTCGCGCAGCGCCCGGAGCTGGGCGGCCACGGACAGGTCCACGTCCTGGCGCTCGCTGGAGACCCGGGCGTAGAGGGCCGCGGGTATCAGGTCGTGTAGTTCAGTCATTAGATTCGCCTCCTTCGTCATCTGGCTTCGTGGCTTGGCGGGAGCGCAGCCGTTCCAGCCGTTCCTGGCGGCGCAACTCCCTCTCTTCCATGTACAGGCGGAGGGCTTCCCGCACCAGTTCGCTCATGTCTCGGCCCTCCTCTTGCCTCACGCGCTGCACCTGCTCGAACATCTCCGGGGGCAGGGAGAAGGTGATGGTCCTGGAAATGCGGCGTGGTGGCATGGTCTCTCTTTTTGCCGGTTGATGTAATGGAATATCTTACTATCCATCATCGGACAAACGGTCCGGCCTGTCAAGGAGAGGTTGGCGCCCGCCGGGGGCGGGCGCTGGATTCACTTCCCGGCCACGGGGTTGCCCCATGCTGCGGGGCCAGCGCCTTGCGATGTTCCCAGGGCAGGGCGACCACGGCCACCTTGGCGAGGCGTCCCTTCCAGAAGACGGGCTTGGCGACCACGGCAATGCCGTCCCCCTCGGCGTACTCCGTCCTGCCGCTGCGGGCCGCCCGCTCCGCCAGGGAACCGGAGGACAGGGGTTTTCCGGACCGGGGACTGCCGTTCCGCCAGCCGGTCAGCAGGCGGGAGCGCAGGGGCGGGAAGCCAGTCTGGCGGCGGGGCGGGCGGCGCATAATGCCTCTGAAAGGGGGGGTTAGCAGACCCCCCCTTTCGAGGCGTGGGATTTTCGGAGGCCGCCGTGGTGTTAGGGACGTGTACAGGAATTGGGACTTGGATGGCGCCGGTTGATGGGAGGGGATTCGTAGCTGAAATGGGGGGTGCAGCCCCATTTCAGCGGTAAGTTTGCGAACACCTGGAGTCCGGGGCCGGTTCCGGTCGTGGGGTGCATCGGCCCCGTTTGAGGGGTGCAGTTTGCAGGCCGGCGAAAGCAGGTCGGGGGTGCAAGGCCCCTATTGGAAAGGTGCAATTTGCACCGGGAGGGATGAGCATGAGTCAGGACGAGGGCAGGACGGCGGGCGGCCCCGGCGATGCTGGCGTTGGCGGGGGCCGCGCTCCGGGCCATCCGGTTGGCGACGGTGACGCGGTGGATGACGGCGGCGTTAATTCCGGCGTTGACCCCGGCGACGCCTTTGGCCAGGCGGCGGCCCAGGTCATCGACGACGTGTACGAGCTGCGGCTCACCGCGTTGTTCCGCCAACTGGCGCGGACCCGGGGGCACAAGGGCGCGGGCCGGGTGCTGGGCCTGGACCCCAGGACGGTGGCGGGCAGCGTGCAGCAGGGGATGTCGCGGCGGGTGCGGGACGCGGTGGAGAAGATGCTGGTGGAAAGGGACGGCGGCGCCAGGGACGAGCTGGAGGAGGCGGTGGAGGGGCTGGCGGGACAGGTCGGCGGGCTGACGACCCAGGTGGCCGGGCTGGAGGGTGAGCTGCGGGAGGGGATGCAGGCCCTTGGGGAGACCCACGCCCAGGGGATGCGGCGACTGGAGCAGCGGCTGGCCCAGGGGGAGACCAGGGCAGGCGCCGGAACCGGGCTGCCGCGTCCGGCGCCGGTGTCGGGAGCTGCGACCCGTCGGCGTTACCCTGATCTGGTTACAAGTGATCCCTCCGACGACGACGAGGAGATCTTCGGCGACGCCTGGCCCTTGGTGCAGGAGTGGCGGAATTTGTGGGTCGGACACCCGGGCCGGGGCCACGGCTTGGAGTGGGTGTCAACCCGCCAGCGGATTCTGGAACTGGAAGTTGTCCTGCTGGAGGAGCACGGCCTGACCCTGCCGCCGGAGACGGAGCCGCTGCGGGGCCTGGACCGGGGGGCGCAGTTGAACTGGCGTCTGAAGGCGCTACACCAGTTCAGAAAGCGGCGGGCCAGGTTGGAGTTGCTGGCGACGTTGGGGAGGGCGTTGACCCTGGCCGGGTTGCGTAGGGTGACTTTGGACCTGCTGCGGCTGTCCCTGCTGCGGCGGCGGCGGTAGGCCGGCGGCGCCGCCTCCGGGCAGTTCCGGTGGGTTGCTGGATTCCGGCGGGATACCTGCCGGTTTCCGGCGGGGCGTTTGCAATCAATGTGGGCGGGTCGTCGCCGAAACCCTTGCCAGGGGTCTTCCGGGGGCCGGATACTGACTTCGTTGTCTGGCTTTTCCAGTGTTTCCACTGCCTAGAAACCTGGGGGCGTGATCCCTGCTCGCCCGGGCCTGCTCCGTGAGGATCGAGGCTTCTCTCCCCGGAGCGCCCACGAGGGAATTGCTGTCAGGCCGGAGTGAATTATCCTTCGCCTGCGGCCGGTAGTCCTTACCACAGAAGTGCACGGTGCGCTTCCCACGGTGACCCTACCCAAGGCGCGGAACCCCTTTCCCACGGACTGATACACGGAGGTGGCAACCGAAGCAACAACGGCATCCCGGATTCCCTTTCCACGGATTCCCTTGCCACGGCAGACCCTGAACTCACGGTAGTCCCACTGACAGGAGGTGTCGGCTAGACCCAGGACGGTATCCCGGAAGCTCTTTCCCCTTCGGCTTCTGAGCGGCGGAGCGGTTGACGCGCTACGCACTCTCTACACTCTGCGGTTGGAGCGGACAACAAGCTCCGGCTGCTTCCCCATGACTGCGGCGTAGCTGCTGGACACAGACAGCGGCACCGCAGCTTCCCCTTGCTCCGGTCGCACTGCAACGCCAGACCGGACGGTCATCGTTGTAGCGCAGTTCCCATCAATCCGGCGGCCTACGACGTAGCCACTGGCCGGACTGCGTTCCTCCCCATTTCCCTCTCCTAACCCCCAACCTAGCAGCTCCGCGGGAATGACGCCCTGGGCGAACTGCGCCTTTCCCCAACTCCCCAAACCGGCGTTTCAGGCCCAATGCCAGACCTGGGGCGTAGTGCGTCCGGCACCGGGGTTAAAGCCACATCCCCAGCTGCGTTCCTCTCCAATTCTCCCCTCATTGCAGCCTCCAGGGTTCGCGTTTCCGCTGAATAACACCCTGGGCGAGCTGCGTCTTGCTCCAACCCTCACCCTGCGTTCCTGCGTTCTCCGTTGCGGGTCTCACCGTGGGCGGAGTGCGTCCGGCGCCGGGTGGCGGAACTGTCTCCCCAACGTCATTCACAAAACCAAGAAACCAAGGAGGTAATTCACCACTCGGAACAACTGAATAACCGGCAGGAACCATAGGCCCGTCGCCCCCTGGGTGGCGCGGCGGATACCAGGGCGGCCGTATGAGCCGCCACCGGCAACTGAAAATCGATTGCTTACAGACGAGCGGGGTCGGTCCCTTTGGGCCGGCCCCGCTTTCTGCGTTTTGGAGGAAACGACATGAAGACGACCACCAACATCCAGACCACCGAGGTAATCACCCATTCCATAACCGGGTTCGACGGCAACGAGAACGCCGCAGCGGGTGCGGGGAACATCCAGGGAACGCAGGCCGGGGCGGCGGCCCAGGGACGGACCAAGGGCAAGCCCGAGAGCGAGCTTCGGGCGGCGGCCCGGCGGCACGGCCTCAACCTGAAGGAGCTGGCGGACCGGATGGGCGTCAACTACGGCTACCTGTCCTCGGTGGCCAGCGGGCGCCGGCCCTGGTCTCCCCTGCTGCGGGAGAGGGCCACGGCGGTGCTGGGCGAGGTGCCCGGCCAGGGCGTCGTCTACCGGCAGGGCGGCCTGGTGCAGGGGGAGAGCACCTGCATCCGGGAGCGCGCCCGCGCCCTGGGCATGAGCCAGAAGGACCTGGCCCAGCGGGTGGGGGTGTCGGTCGGCTACATGTCGGAGGTGGCGCGGGGCCGGAAGAACATGAGCCCGGCGGTCCAGACGCGGGTCGAATCGGTGCTGGGCGGCCCGGTGAAAGTCGGGCCTGCCAGGTGCGCCAACCGCCAGGACGGAGTGGTGAAAGGGAGGGGGCAGAGCAGCTACATCCGGGAGCGGGCCAGGGAGCGAGGCTTTAGCCTGAAGGGCCTGGCGGAACATGTGGGGGTGTCTCGCGGCTACATGACCCAGGTGTCCCGGGGCGAAAGGAGCATGAGCCCGGCGGTCCAGGCGCGGGTGGAAGAGGCCCTAGACGGCCCGGCCAGGATCGAGCCTGCCCAGCCTCCCACCGTCGATCCGCGCGCCCTGTGGGACCGGATGGATGCGCACGAGCTGAGCCAGAACGAGACCGCCCGGCTGGCCGGAATCAGCTCCGGTCATCTCTCCCAGATCATGAACGGCCAGCGAAACCCGTCGGGGGAGATGCTGGCGAAGCTGCACGGGGTCCTGTTCCGGCCTACGGCGGCGGAGCTGGTGGTGCCCGCCGAGGTCAAGGTGATGGCCTGGAAGAAGGGCGGGCGCAACGGCGTGGTGGTGCGCGGCGCCGGTGGGCCGGGGGCTGGCGGCAACCAGCCTGGCGGCGGGACCGTTCGCATCGGCGGCCGGGTGCCCTGGGGCGCGGAGGTTGAATACGCCTACCGCGCCGGTTACGACAGCCGGGGCCGGGTGTCGGTGACTCACCTGGTGGACGAGCGGGGCTATGGCCGGATGTTGACGCAGCCGGAGCCGGACGGCGCCGGTCCCGGTCCCGGCGAGGACCGGACCGGGGTCTGAGCCCAGACAAGGAGGACCGGCGGGCACGGGCGCTACGCCAACAGTCTTTCCCTCTACCGGATACGGGACGCCGCGCCGGAGGTCGCGCTGGACTTGGTCAACGTCCGCCGCAGGGCACCCGCAGAGGGTCGGCAGTCGCCCTTCTCCGGGCCGGGTTCCAGGCTGGGACCCCGCCCAGACCGGGGGACGCAACGGCAAGGCCAAACCACCGTCCCTGTCTCTGTTCGAAGGGGCGTTCGTTGCCGAGCAGGCACGGGAGAAGGAACCGGCAGGCGCGTATGGCTGGAGCACATCAACAATGGGGCAGGAACATCGCTGGTGCGGCGATGTTCCTGCCCCGACTGCGCATGTATGCGCCCTTTTTGCGTTCCAGGTCAAGGGCATCAGCCCCCCGGTGTGTTCGCCCGTTACTCGTCCTCCTCCACAATGACGAACAGGGTGTCAAAATCACTCACCCCCAGCACCTCCATCAAACGCCGCCGCAGCCGCGGCGACGGACTGCGTTCCCCCCGCATCAGTTGGGACATGTAGCCCCGGGAAATCCCGCAGCGGCGCGCCAGTTCGTTCTGAGAGATGTTGAGTTGGTCCAGCAGTTCCCATACCACCTCCTGACGGAGCATCACCCTGACTGAGCGGCGCCTGGGTTTCATCTCCCCTGCTTCCTCCCAACCGGTTCCGCCCCTCCCTCTACCGGGACTGCCTTACCCTGGGCCGCTGGGCTGGCGCGGAGGCCGCCGCCAGCCCAGCGGCCTCCGCCGCTCTTCCGTGTTTGGGTGCTGTTCTGCTTCTTGGGAACCTCCCTTCCGGTGAGTGGGACCTAGCCGCCCGGCCCGCCGACCGTCAACTCCAGACTGTGGGAGTAACTGTTCAGACTGGGGCGGATATGGGTTGGGAGAGGATGGAATTGAGAGCATGGTGAGGGTTGCGCCCTTGTAAACGCCAAGCGCCAAACCAAGCGCCAAACAAGGAAGCCATGATGCTCTTGGTCCCGATGCCTGTCCGGAGCGGGTGCGGCCGCTGATCTTTCGGCTCACCACCGGCGGCCGCAGGCTCCGCTCCGCCGCTGCTTGTCAGGACGTTGACCGACGCGTTCGCGTCCTGGCCTGGTTCTAGCTCGCAGCACATGGGCAACGGAACACACGGTATTCCTGTTGTTGGGGGCATTAGCCCGACATTGGCTGCAGGCCCTGGAGGGATTTCTAGGTCGATCTCTTGTGGGTGATTCCCTTTGGATTTCTTCCAGCGCCCGGTGGGCTTGGAGAGGAACCGTTACTCGGGGATCAGGGTGACGAAGACCCCTTCGTTCTTCGCGAGTTCTGATCTATCCGGGTCTATTCGGGCTCCGATTACCGTTGGCCTTGCGGACCTTCCGGTCGCAGTCCTCAAAATCCGGGCTCGGTCACTTGCTCGTCGGATGTCGTCTTCTCCGATTGTGATTGAGAGTTCGGCGAGCATGTAGGTGTTTGGCCCGGCGTGTGGGTGTTCGCCTATCAGGATCAGGTCAGCCAGGATGAGCTGGTCTGCCTCATCTTTGGTGATGAGGTTCGTGTCCTCGGCGTCCTCAATGGTCATCTGGAGTTCAGTGGTTATTCCAGCTGCTCTGGTGGCCAGGACTCGGATCCTGCGGAATTCCAGTTGCTGCCTGGCAATGCTCATGATGTTTTTGGCAATCTTGGACTCGTAATTTTCGCCGAACCCGTTGTCCAGCCTGCCGTTGACTTGGTTGAATCTATGGTTCATGTCGGTCTTGAGTTCTGCCACGCCGGTCTCCAGCCTTTCAAGACGTTGGTGAACCAGACTGAAATTGTCGTTGGTGGCATCGATGAAGGTGGCCAGGGCCTGGGGCAGGTTGGCGAGTTCCTCTCCCACTATCAGGCCCCGGACCGTGTTACGCCATTCCGGTCGGTCCTGTAGGATTTGCACCAAGTCCGCTATGTCGTTGACGTTGGTCAAGTTCGATTCCTTACGCCAAGTCCGTATCTTACTCCCGGCGGCGCTGCGTGTCATCATCGATGCTGCTGGGTAACTGTTCAGACTTGAGCGGACGAACGACCGTGGAGCGCCCGCCCACAGATGCGCTCAAGTATGATTCGCTTCCATCGGCGACAGCGCCGGCCAACGGATCCCCCGAAGTCTGAACAGTTGCAACGAGTACAAAGTGCTGACATCTATCGGAAAATGTCATACAATCACCGTCGTCTCACTCTGTACTTGAAAGGTGCCGCAGACAATGAAACTCGCTCAGTTCATGGTTAAATCTGCCGTTGGCGCGCCGTTGCGCCAGCGTTCTTCTACCCCCCCTGACAGGGGTATGTAAGGTGATTTCAGGAGGGGGCGTGGTAGGTGATTTCCAGGTTGGGCTTGGGTTTGGGCCAAGGTTCGGGCAGCAGCCAGACCCGGTTCCAGAGGCGACCCTTGAGCAGCAATCGCCGCAGCCAGTCGATGCCGTGGCGGATTACGCTGACCTTCCGTTTCGGCTTCTGCCAACTGTTCCGATGCCGGGACGACAGCGCCTTGGGCGGAGTTCTCAGGTTGCCTGGGGCGATCCTGCGGTCATGGGCGTCTTCCACCCTGGTGCCGTAGGCCAGGGCCAGCAGCGTGGCCACCGACAGCACCAGCCAGTGGCGGGATACGCGGGCTGGGTCGGTTCGCCTGGTCTTGTCCCACTTCCAGCCCAGGCTCTTGAGGGCCTTGAAGCCCAGCTCGATCCAGAACCGCAGGGCGTACCAACTAGGCCCCACTTCCTGGGGAGGCAGGTCGGTGAGGATGACCCAGGGTTCCTCCTGCTCGGCGTACCAAACCACGAGCAGGGTGCAACGGCGCTGGGCGGTTGGGGGACCGAAGGCGGTTCCGCGGCCAATCCAGGCTGTATCAGGACGGGAAACGAAGCGCAGAGCGGGCAACCGGCGCCCACCATCGGCGCAGAAAGTGATGTTCTTCCGATAGCGCATACAGGGGTGCCAGCCCTGGGCGCATATCTGCTTCCACAGCTTGGGACTGGATATGCCCCGGTCGCAGAGGACAATCACGGTCATTTCCTGGGGAACGGCTGGGGCCAGTTCCTTGAGCAGTTCCACGGTGGGATCCATCCAGGAGCCGCGCTGGGTGGCGCGGTGGATGCTCCAGGCCACGGGAATGGCGCAGCCCCGGTAAGAGGACGCTGATGACGATGGCGGTGGTCTGATCGCCCTTGAGGGTGGGGTCGATGGCCAGAGCCTGCCCCGTACTGGATACGGGGGCCAGCCGGCCGGAACGCCACCAGGTAAGCACCCAGCGGAGCAGGGGCGCGAAGCAGAGGGTTACGTCCAGCTGGGTTTTGCAGGGGCGGGCGCGGGCGCTGCCGTCGTAGAGCCACTCCCGGAGGTACTGGCGGAGGTTGTTCCACTTGCGCCAGGGCGAGAGGGCGGAGGCCACGGCGTTCTGGCAGGCGCTGCCGGCGAGAATAGCCCCGCAGACCCAGAGCGTCAGTCCGGCCAATTGTGGCTGGGAGAGGTGAGGTAAATGCGTTTCAATAGTTTGCCGAATCTGATAGGTTTCGCTGGGAAGGCGCATGGGGAACCTCCGGTGTCCGGTTGCGTAACGAACACCAGAATGCCGGATGGCCCGGTGCCTTCCCAAGGTTCATTCCGAGCCATTTTCAGCCGTTACATACCCCTGTCAGCCCCCCCCCCCCCGAGTTTTAGCGGGCAGGTGGGATGATGAGCGCGCCGTCGGGCATCGCCGCCCGGCTTGGCCTTATTGCGCTGCTGGCCTTGGTCGCGGCGCTATTGCTGTTTTCCTCGGCTCCCGCCGCGGCCCAGTCCCCCTCTGCCATTGATTACGACTCCGACAACGACAACCTGATTGAGATTTCCAGCCTGGCCCAGCTCAACGCCATTCGCTGGGACCTGGATGGGAACGGGACGGTTGACGCTGGGACTGACCAAGCCGCCAACCAGGTCAGCTACGAAGCCGCCTTCGCCAACGCCGACTCGGGCATGGGCTGCGCCGCCACCTGCCGCGGCTATGAGCTGACGGCGGACCTGGACTTCGACGAAGACGGCGGCGGGGTGGTGAACGCCGATGACCACGACGGCGCTTACTGGGACGACAGCCGGGGCTGGATACCCATTGGCGCCGCCGCAGCTGGTGAACGCGACGACAAGGGCAACCTGATAACCGACGCGAACCGGTACAACGCCGTTTTCGAAGGAAACGGCCACGTCATTTCCAACCTGTACATCAGACGGGCGAGGGGTCAAAATATCGGGCTGTTCGGCGTTATCGGGACGAAGAGCGCCATCCGCAACGTCGGACTGGAAAACGTCAATATAATCGGCGGCTCTTACGTGGGCGCGTTGGCGGGCCACCAACACGGCCAGGATTACGACTATCATAGGGGATTGGTCGATAGCGGTACGGTGGAAGCCTGCTACTCCACCGGCAGCGTGAACGGATTCATTTCCGTGGGCGGGCTGGTAGGAAGCACCAATAGCCGTATCTCTACGAGCTACTCCACCGCCAGCGTAACCGTCCGGGATTCAGGTGGGGGCGGGCTGGTGGGGTCGGCCAGTCGGGGTAGTTTGCCGAATAGTACCGGCGAGATCCGGGCCAGCTATGCCACCGGGGCGGTAACCCGGGGAGGCGGGTTAGTCAACTACAGCATTAATACTACCGCTAGCTACTCCACCGGCAGCACTCCCAAATTCCAAGGCCGCGGGCTGGTGGGAAGCCCCGGACCGGCGGGGGTCACCGACAGCTACTGGGACATGGATACGAGTGGGCAGGACAACGTGAACGTCCCATTAGCCGTGAACGTGGGCGGTGAGGGCAAGCGCACCGCTGAATTGCAGTCGCCCACAGGCTACACCGGCATCTACGCCAACTGGAACCTGGACATCGACAACAAAGATGACGATGACAGTGACAGCACCGGCCAGGACGACCCGTGGGACTTCGGGACGGCCAGCCAGTACCCAGCCCTGAGGGTGGACTTCAACAACGACGGCGTGGCCACGGCCTACGAGTTCGGCGGCCAGGGCCGCCCGGACCCGGCTGCCGATTACGACGCCGACGATGACGGCCTGATCGAGGTGGACAGCCTCGTCAAGCTGAACGCCATCCGCTGGGACCTGGACGGCAACGGCTCGGCAGTCTCCCAAATCCGGCCCAAATACTGGACCTACGATTCCGAAATCCAGTCCGACTGGTGGAGCTACAATCGCGCCTTTCCCACCCCGGTGGCCAACATGGGCTGCGGGAACGACAAATGTACCGGCTATGAGCTTGCCGCCGACCTGGACTTCGACGAGAACTCCGACAGCGTGATTACCGATGCCGACGCCGCCTGGTGGGACGGCGGCAGGGGCTGGGCGCCCATCGGCTCCGCCGCGTCCCCGTATAACGCCGTCTTCGAAGGCTATGGACATACCATTTCCCACCTGTTCATCGACCGGGCGAGAAATGACGACATTGGGCTGTTCGGCTACCTCGGTGAAAGTGGCGCCATCCGCAACCTGGGACTGGAGGACGTAAACGTAACGGGCAATCAATTTGTGGGCGCGCTGGCGGGACAGGCCAAAGGCAGGGTGGCGACCAGCTACTCCGCCGGCAGCGTTGGCGGCGCCGAAGCCGTGGGCGGGCTGGTGGGCCACAACGACGGCAGCGTCGCGGCGAGTTACTCCAACGCCGACGTATTCGCCTTGGCCCAGAATGCCGGCGGGCTGGCCGGCTTGAACCGTGGCGTCATCAAGGCCAGCTACGCCACCGGCACGGCAACCGCCGCAAACAGTGTCGGCGGGCTGGTCGGATCTGCCTTGGGACAAAGCGAGATTGTCGCCAGCTACTCCACCGGCTGGGTTGCTTCCATCGCCATCCCCAAGGGTCAGAATGTGGGAGGGCTGATTGGGCTGGTTGGATCGGGCAACAACACGGTTACCAACAGCTACTGGGACACCCGCGCCTCCGGCCAGACGACCAGTTCCGGGGGCGTCGGCCACACCAGCGCCGAGCTGTATGGGCCCACCGGCTACAGCGGCATCTACGCCAACTGGAACTTGGACCTGGACGGCGCCAACGGCGGGGACGAACTGTGGGACTTCGGTACGCCAAGCCAGTATCCGGCCCTGAAAGCGGACTTCGACAATAACGGCACCCCCACGGCGGCCGAGTTCGGCGACCAGGTGCGCTCCGCGCCGTCAAAGGACTACGACGCCGACGATGACGGCCTGATTGAGATTTACAGCCTGGCCCAGCTCAACGCCATCCGCTGGGACCTGGACGGCGACGGCGCCGCCGACAACTCCGCCACCGCCGCCAACACCGCCGGCTATGCCGCGGCCTTCCGCATCCCGATGCCCAACATGGGCTGTCTCAACGACAGTTGCACCGGCTATGAGCTGAAAGCCAACCTGAACTTCGACGAAGACGGGGACGGGGACGCGGACGAGCGCGACTACCACGCCGCCTTCTGGAACAGCGGCGACGGCTGGGAGCCCATTGGCGACGATTCGACCACCAGGCACCGGTACAGCGCCGTCTTCGAAGGCAACGGCCATACCATCACCAACCTGTTCATCAGCCGGCCGGACTCCGACCACATCGGGCTGTTCGGCCATGTCAGCGACGGCGCTGTCATCCGCAAAGTGGGACTGGAGCGGGTGAGTGTACGCGGTAAGAACCGCGTGGGCGCGCTGGCCGGCTGGGTCAGCGGCAAGGTGGCATCCAGCTACTCGACCGGCAGTGTTGCCGGCGCAATCGACGTGGGCGGGCTGGTGGGATTAATTCATCTGGGCGACATCGAGACGAGTTACTCCAACGCCCGCGTAGCCAGAGTAGCCGGCGCTCCGGCTTTGTTCGTGGGCGGACTGGTGGGCCGGGTACAGGGCGGCGACATCAAGGCCAGCTACTCCACCGGGGCGGTGTCCGGCGCAGACTATGTTGGCGGGTTGACCGGATATGTCAGCGGCGGCAGCGTCGCCGGCAGCTACTCCACCGGCCGCGTTTCTTCCACCGCCCGGCCTACCGGCAAGTACCTGGGCGGGTTGACCGGAGGCAGCAGAGGGACGGCCACGGACAGCTACTGGGACACCGGGGCCTCCGCGCAGCCAACCAGTTCCCGAGGCGTCGGGAAGACCACCGCCGAACTGCAAAGTCCCACCGGCTACACCGGCATCTACGCCAACTGGAACCTGGACCTGGACGGCGGCGGCGGCGACGACCCCTGGAGCTTCGGCACGACCAGCGAGTACCCGGCCCTGAAGGTGGACTTCAACAACGACCGCGTATCTACGACGGAGGAGTTCGGTACGCAGACGCACAGCGCGCCGAAGGTGGACTACGACAAGGATAATGACCGGCTGATCGAGGTTTCCAACCTGGCCCAACTGAACGCCATACGCTGGGACCTGGACGGCAACGGCGCTTCCGGCGACGCCCGCTACGCCAGCGCCTTCTATAATCCAGTGAATCCAGTGGCCCACATCAACATGGGCTGCTCCGATACCTGCATAGGCTATGAGCTGACCGCCGATCTCTACTTCGACGAAAACCGCGACGGCGAGATTACCGGCGCCGACGCTGCCTGGTGGAACGGCGGCAGCGGCTGGGAACCCATCGGCTCATCAACGTCCAAGTACAACATCGACTTCCAAGGCAATGGCCGTACCATCTCCCACCTGTTTATCAACCGGCCGAGCAGCGATTACGTCGGGCTGTTCGCCTACATCGACCGTTCCGGCCGCATCCGCAAGGTAGGACTGGAGAGCGTAAACGTAAACGGTCACAATTATGTGGGCGCGGTGGCGGGAAAGGTCAGTGGTTCGGTGCAATCCAGCTACTCCACCGGCAGTGTTGCAGCCAACTGGAGCGTGGGCGGGCTGGTGGGTTATTTGGATCGGGAAGATAGCCGTACTAAGGGTACCATCGAGACGAGTTACTCCAACGCCAGCGTAACCGCCACGGACAACCAGGCGGGAGGGCTGCTGGGCTACAGCAAATACGGCATCATCCGGGCCAGCTACGCCACCGGAGCGGTGTCCGGCGGCGACCTGGTCGGTGGGCTGGTCGGGGGTAGCTTAAACCTGAGCGTCAGCGGCAGCTACTCCACTGGCAGCGTTTCCGCCACTAAACAGCTGCAGAACGTTCGCGCAGGCGGGTTGATCGGATATAGCCAAAACCCGGTGACCACCAACAGCTACTGGGACACCGGCGCCTCCGGCATGGCAACCAGCGACGGCGGGGCCGTCGGCAAGACCACCACGGAGTTGCAGACGCCCACCGGCTACACCGGCATCTACGCCAACTGGCACCGACCCCACTGGCACTTCGGCAATGTGGTCCAGTACCCGGCATTGAAGGCGGATTTCAACGGCGACGGCAGGGCGACGGTGGAGGAGTTTGGCAGTCAGAACCGCGCGGCGGCGGTGGATTACGACAGCGATGATGACGGGCTGATCGATGTTTCCAACCTGGCGCAACTGAACGCCATGCGCTGGGACCTGGACGGGGATGGCCGCGCCCCCACCGACCCGGACTACCACGCCGTCTTCTCCGGACACCCGGCGGGCATGGGCTGCCCCGGTACCTGCGCCGGGTACGAGCTGCTGGCAGACCTGGACTTCAATACCAACACAGACGGCGACACCGCCGACAAGATCGTGATTGACGGCAGCGACGATTACTGGAACGGAGGCAAGGGCTGGGACCCCATCGGGGAGGACGTATCCACGGTCGCGTTGAACTTCAACACTGTCTTCGAGGGCAACAAACATACCATCTCCAACCTGTACATCGACCGGCCGACCGGCAGCGCCATCGGGCTGTTCGGCGTCACCGGGCCGGACGCCGCCATCCGCAACGTGGGGCTGGAAGGCGTATCGGTAAAAGGTAAACGTCAAGTGGGCGCGTTGGTGGGCTACTCCGGCGGCCCGGTGGAATCCAGCTATTCCACCGGGCACGTCAGGGGGGATAATTCAGTCGGCGGTCTGGCGGGTGTCTCGGCGAATGAAATCAAGAGGAGCTACTCCACAGCCCGGGTAACCGCTTCGGCTGCTTCCGCGGGTGGCCTGGTGGGTCTTACCCAGTCCGCCAACGGAGGAAGCTCGGGGGCCATCACCGCCAGCTACGCCACCGGCCGGGTTTCGGGAGCTTCCTCCGTTGGCGGACTGGTCGGCTCCTCCCAGGCTGCAATCAAGGCCAGCTACTCCACCTCCAAAGTGGCTGCCACGGTTGAAAAGGCGGGAGGACTGGTGGGCGAAATGAGCCCCTCGTCAACGGTGCAGGCCAGCTACGCCGCCGGGCCGGTATCCGCTCCCTCCCTGGCCGGCGGTCTGGCCGGCAGGAACGCCGGGGCCATCACCGCCAGCTACGCCAGGGGCGCCGTATCCGGCCAAAGCGATACCGGCGGGCTGGTGGGCAAAGGAAAGGGCTCGGTCACCGACAGCTACTGGGACACCGTCGAATCGGGCCAGGCATCCAGCGACGGCAGCGCCGACAGCGACGGCAAGTCGAGCGAAGAGCTGGGGCTGCCCACCGGCTACGACGGCATCTACAGCGCTTGGAACCTGGACCTGGACGGTTCGGCCGGCGGGGACGACCCGTGGGACTTCGGCACGAAACGGCAATACCCGGCCCTGAAGGTGGACTTCGACAATGACAATACGGCCTCAGTGGAAGAGTTCGGGCGTCAAACCCGCGCGGCCTCGGTGGACTACGACATAGACAATAACGGCCTGATTGAGATTTACACCCTGGCGCAGCTGAACGCCGTCCGCTGGGACCTGAACGGCGACGGCAAACCCTCCAGCAGCGCGGACTACACCGCAGTCTTCAGCAGATCGGCGACCGGGATGGGCTGCCCCTGGGGAGACCACGACGCTGACTCCCAAACGCCCGACCAGCCCCACTGCACCGGCTACGAGCTGATGGCGGCCCTGGACTTTAATACCGACACCACCGGCGATACATCCGGCGGCATCGTGATTGACGACAAGGACGATTACTGGAACGACGGGTCGGGCTGGAATCCCATCGGTGACGCCGGCAAGGGCTACCAAGCCGTCTTCCAAGGCAATGGCAACACCATCTCCAACCTGTTCATCAGCCGAAGCAGCAAGAATTTGGTCGGGCTTTTCGGCCTCATCGCCGACGGCGGCGCCGTCCGCAACCTGGGGCTGGAAGACGCAAATGTAACCGGCGCGAACCGCGTGGGCGCGTTGGCGGGCAACGTCAAAGGCAGCGTGAAGTCCAGCTACTCCACCGGCAGCGTCAGTGGCGCGAAAATAGTCGGCGGACTGGCGGGCGGCAGTAGTAGCGGCGGTATCCAAACGAGCTACTCCACCGCCGACGTGACCGGCACGGGGGACGCTGTGGGCGGGCTGGTGGGCGAAAACAGCGGGGCAATTACCGCGAGCTACGCCACCGGCGCCGTGACCGGCGCGGACTACGTGGGCGGGCTGGTGGGCCAAAACCGGGGAATCACCACCGCCATCACCGCCAGCTACGCCACCGGCGTCGTAATCGGCTCGAAAAACTTCGTGGGCGGGCTGATGGGATCCCCCGGCCTGACTGTCAAGACCAGCTACTGGGACGTCACCACCTCCGGCCATACCAGCGGCGGTGGCGGCGGCGCCGGCAAGACCACCACCGAGCTGCAAAGCCCCGCCGGCTACAACGGCATCTACGCCGACTGGAACCTGGACCTGGATAACGCGGACAACGATGACAACCTCGCCACCAACCCTGACGACCCGTGGGACTTCGGCACCACCAGCGAGTACCCAGTGTTGAAGGTGGACTTCAACAATGACAAAATGGCCACCGCGGCCGAGTTCGGGAGCCAGCCCCGGGCGGCGCGGCCGCCGGCAAACGGGATGCCCACCTTCGATGGCGGGACCATCACCGGCGGCTCTCTCCGCATCAACTTCTCGGTGCCGGAGAACGGCGGCACGGCGGTGGGGACGTTGACGGCCACGGACCCCGAGAACGACCCGCTGACCTACGAGTTGGTGGCCGACTGGCGCGACGACGGAGCCGTCACCGTAGACAGCCGCACCGGCGTCATCACGCTCAAATCCCCGGCGGACCACGAGGCCAAGCCCAGCTACGAATTCGAAGTGCTGGTGCGGGACAGCAAAAACGCCGCCGGCGGCGCGGACACCCGCTGGGACACCAACATCTACGTAGTCGTCAGCGTGGGCGACGTGGACGAACCGCCGGGGAGTCCCACGGGGCTGAAGGTGGCGAAGGCGCGCGGCGGGCTGGATGTCTCCTGGACTGCGCCGGCGGCCATCGCCGGCACACCGGCGGTGACCGGCTACGAGGTGGAGTACGCGCTGCGCACCGCCGCCAGCCCCGAGAACTGGGGCGACTGGCAGTCTCACGCCCACAGCGGCGCCGGGACCAGTGCCAGCATCCGCAGTCTGACCTCCAGCACGACCTACCGGGTGCAGGTGCGCGCGCTCAACGGCGAGGGCAACAGCGGCTGGCTCGGGCCGGTCAGCGGCGTGACCGGGGCGCCCAACCGGGCGCCGGTCTACGCCGACTCCACCAAGACGCTGACGGTGCCGGAGAACACCCCCGTCGGCACGAACGTCGGCAGTCCGCTGACCGCCGTGGACCCGGAGGGGGAGACGCTGAGCTACTCCCTGGAGGCCACGGCGGACGACGCCCACTTCGCCGTCGACGCCGGCAGCGGGCAGTTGTGGGTCAAGGAAGCGCTGAACTACGAAGAGAAGAGTTCCCACTCGGTCACCGTCACCGCCGAGGACACCAGCGGGCAGACCGGCAGCATCACGGTGACCATCAACGTCGGCGACCTGAAGGAACTGCCGGGGGCGCCCCGCGACCTGAAGGCGGCGGCGTCGGTCAACAGGCTGACGGTCTCCTGGACTGCGCCGACCGCGTCGGCGGGCGCTGCGGCGCTCCCCATTACCCGCTACGACCTGCAATACCGGCGGAGCACCGTCTCAGGCTGGACCTCGCATTCCCACGCCGACGCGACGACCACCGCCGCTATCACCGGCCTGACCGCCCGCGCGACCTACAACGTGCGGGTGCGCGCCTGGAACGCCGACGGCGCCGGCCCCTATACGAAGCCCATTAACGGCGCGCCCACGGCGCCAGCCCCGGGGGGCGCCGGCGACCACGACAAAGACAACGACAACCTGCTTGACATCGACAGCCTGGCCAAGCTGAACGCCATCCGCTGGGACCTGACCGGCGGCGTCAGGCTGGGGGCAGGCGGGCCAGACTACCTCAAGGCCTTCCCGCGGGGGAGCGGGTTCAACAGCCAAATGGGCTGCCCCGGCACCTGCATCGGCTATGAATTGACTGCGGACCTGGACTTCGACCAAAATGGCGACGGCCGCATTACCGCTGCCGACACCGCCTACTGGAACAATGGCGCGGGCTGGCTGCCCATCGGCACGGCCGGTACGCCGTACACCGCCGTCTTTGAAGGCAACGGGCATACCATCTCCAACCTGTTCATTGACCGGCGGTCCACCGATGGCGTAGGGCTGTTCGGGGGGGCCGGCGGCGCCGGCCCCCTCGGGGTGACCACCAACATACGCAACTTGGGGCTGGAGCGTGTGGTGGTAAAGGGTCATCACAACGTGGGCGCGTTGGCAGGATTATTCAGCGGTACGGTGACAGGCAGCTACGCCACCGGCAGCGTTTCCGGCCAAAATACAGTCGGCGGGCTGGTGGGCCAGATACACCAGCATGGCCTGGAGCAGCCAATGAGCCTGGTCAGCGAGAGCTACGCCACCGGCAGCGTTTCCGGCAAAAGTACAGTTGGCGGGCTGGTGGGCGAGGTGGGAAACCAGGGCGTGGTCCGACGCAGCTACGCCACCGGCAGCGTTGCCGGACTACAGAAAGTCGGCGGGCTGGCGGGCCGGGTGCGAGAAGAAGGCATGGTCAACCGCACCTACGCCGACAGCGTCGTAACCTCCACCAGCAGCTTCTACGACTTTGGCGGCCTGGTGGGCTTGTTGGAGGGAGAGGTGAAAGCCAGCTATGCCCGGGGCAGCGTTTCCGGCGCCGACAGCACTGGCGGCTTGGTGGGCGCACTGGTAGGGACAGGATCGATAGATGCCAGTCAAGCGCGACAGCGGCACGGCGCGCAACAGCTACTGGAACTCCGAAACCAGCAGCTGGTCATCCAGCGCCGTTGGCAACCCCATGATGACCACCGATCTGCAAAGCCCCACCGGCTACACGGGCATCTACGCCGGCTGGAACCTGAACCTGGACGGTTCCGGCGGCGGGGACAACCCGTGGGACTTCGGCACGGCCAAGCAGTACCCGGCATTGAAGGCAGACCTGAACGGGGACGGCACGGCCACGGTGGAGGAGTTCGGACGCCAGAAACGGTATGTGTCGGCGGTTGATTACGACGACGACAACGACAACCTGATCGAGGTTTCCAGCCTG
>CBDCTU010000004.1:0-322667 GCA_965222415.1 Dehalococcoidia bacterium
CTGTCCTTCGTCTACATGGCAACCCGTATCCCATCGATGATGGGCAACCACGGCACCTTCGACGCATGGCTGCACACCCTCTATTTCGGCATGAACCTGCCCGGCTCGATGGTGCGGTCAGCCCGGACCATCGGGTTGATCGCCGGCGGAGCCGCCGGGGGTCCCGGGGGGATGGCGGTGGGGGCGATGGCCGCCGGGGCGGGCCTGTCGGCTGCCGCATCGGGCGTCCGCTCAATGGCGGACATGGCGACCCCATCCGGCGGCGGTGGTGGTGGCGAAGCGCCCAGGAGCAGCGGCGAATAACGACGACCAACGGCGCGACGAGACTCACGCCAACGGCGACGCAAAGGAGGTGGAGCGATGTACCACTAGGCGGAAGCAATGGAACGGAAGACGACGAACGGGACACTCTGAAGACAGAGAGGAGAGAAAACGAATGCAAGCCCTTACACAGACCATATCGAACTTGGTGGGAATCCTGCTGGGCATTGTCGGTGTCGTTGGCGTGGGCTTCTTCATCTACGGCGCGTACCTGTACCTCACGGCCAGCGGCGCGCCCCACCAGATGGAGCGCGGTAAGAGCGCCATGATGACCGCCTTGGCGGGCATCGTGCTTGCCCTGGTCGCCTATGGCGTCGTCGAGCTGGTGATGAACGCGGTGGTGGACCCGGCGGCGGAAATCGACCTACCTATCCCGGCCACCCCAATCCCCATCCCCACGCCAGACAACTAGGCGGACGAAGAGAAGAAGGGAGGAACGAGACATGAGAGAACACGAAGTGCCGACCCACGTGCAGGCCGAGGACAAGGTCCTGCTGTGGTTCACCTTTCCGCAGATCGTGGCGGTGACGGTGGTGTGCGCCATCTCCTACGGCGCCTACCGCTACGCCCCCATCGGCCCCTCCGAGTTCCGGATGGCGCTGGCCGTCGTCCTGGGTCTTGCCGGGGTCGCGATGATCGTGGGGCAGATCGGGGGTCGGCGGCTGCCGCTGGTGGCCGCCGACCTGCTGAAGTACCGGCTGGGGGCGCGGCTCTACGCCGGGCCTCCGTCCCAGCTGGTGCGGAGCGAGCCGCCCGCGCCGGTGCAGCCCGCACGGAGCGGCCCCGGCCCCGTGCGGCTGATGGCGAGCCGCGCCCTGCGCGGCCTCCGCAGGCTGCGCAAGAAGCGTCGCAAAGACGGGGAGCGCCGCAATGGGCGGATGCCCTTCCGTCCCCACGGTTGGTTTGGCAAGGGCCGAAAGCGCAAGAGTCACAACCACAGGGCCGAGACGCTGGAGAGCAGGAACCGGAAGTCCCGCATGGGCTGGTTTCCGGTCGTGGCCCTGGTCGTTCTGGCGGCGGTCGTTACGGTCCCGCAGGCGGCCCTGGCGGACGGTCACGAGGGCGGCGGCTGGAGCTCCGACGAGATCGAGTTCCAGCCCCCACAGCCGGTCGAGGGGCGGCGGCTCTACATCGAGGGGTTGTCAGTAACCGGCGACCGGGCCAGCATCACCCTGCGGGCCGCAACTGGCCTGGACCTTCGGGTCCGCTCCTTCGGCGGGCAGACGGGGAGCGCCCTCCGCTTCTGGGGGTCGGCCAGCCTAGACGAGGGGGAGCGCATCGACTACGACCTGCCCCTCCACGGCGAAGCGCCGTCCCTCACCTTCTCCTGGGAGGACACGCTGGGGCAGGCCGGAGCGGTCACCATCAAGGGCGAACAGATACCGTATCCGCTTCCGGCAATCGACGGGGAGCTGTGCGACCTGCGGGTCGTCTCCCTGGGCTGGACGCCTGGGAGCGTCGAGGGAGCAATCGAGTCCGAGTGCGTGGCCGGGACCGAGGAGGCCGTAAGCCTCCAGACAGTGTCCGGCCACGCCAGCGTCACCGAGACGACGCTGATGGACGCCGCAGTCACATCCATCACGGGGAGCGTCGCCGTCGGCGTCAGCGGGTCGCACACAAACGTCTCGTTCGTCCCCAACGGCGTGACCTACTTCTCCATCCCCGTCCCAACGGGCGAGGCCGTCCACGGCGTGACCGTCGAGGTTGGCCTGAAGGCGGCGCTCAGGATTCCCATGCCCCCGCTGGTGCAGTTGACCCACCACTCGGAGCGGACCGAGTACCGCACCGAGACGGTGTGCCTGCTGAGGCCGGGGACGAGCGAGGTGGTCTACGAGCAGGTCACCCTCACCATCGTCCACCCGGAGCGAGTGGAGGCCGAGGTGGTGGAGCGGTCGCCCCTCACCCGGAGCCGTGACGAAAGCCTGGCCCCCGTATCAAGTATGGGGCAGGCTCTGGCGTTGAGCGTCGGGGCCGACGAGCCTTTCCAGTCGCTCACGCTGCCGGAGCCTGAACCGGAACCGGAACCCGCCGAGCAGACGCCCAGCGGCGGCGACACAGCATCCAGTGCTGGGCAGGCTCTGAGCCACTGGTTCGAGGCACTGGGATGGGAGTGGCCCTGGTGAGGCGCGCGGTTGCGGCAACCCTGCTGGCCGGGGTCGCGCTGGCATCGACCGGCGCGGCCCCGGCGGAGCAGCAGGAGATGCTCCGCCAGTTTGACCGGGTGCTCACCGGCATGGCCTACGCCGCCTCGGGCCTCTGCCTCTTCGCCATCGTCTGGGCCGGATTCATCCTGATGGCCGAGGGAGCCGAGGAGCGGGGCGGGGGACGCGCCAAGACTGCCGTCGTCATGGCGGTGGTCGGGCTGGTACTGGTGCTGTCGGCCAAGGGAGTCGCCGCGTTGCTGAGCAGCGGCATCGTCCCCATCCCATAGAGCTAAGGAGAACATCGACTTGAAACTGACATTTGGAATTACGAGAGGACAGGAAGCCCCCGCCCAGCCAAAGCCGCCGCCCCCACTGTCCTACTGCTTCATGCTGTCGCACCTGGACGACGACGGCCCGGTGAGGCTGGACGGGGTGAAGCTCGGCGTGTGCGAGGTGATGGGCCTTGAGCTTGACGAGCCCAAGCTGGGGGCCTTCGCCGGGGCGCTCAACGCCCTGGACTTCCCGGCACAGCTACTGGTCAGACAGCACCCGCCGCGCCTGGAACGGCTGAGAGAGAGCCTGCAACAGGCCCAACCCGACGACCTGCCCCCGCAGACGCGGGCGGCGGCGGAATCGCTTCAGAGGCTCTTGACCAGCCTCGAAGCCCGCGACGGCATCCTGGACCGGCGCTTCTACGCCGTGTGCGAGTTCGGGCGAGTGGACGACCTGCGCGGGCTGCTGGCAAGGGCCGGGCTGTCCGTCTACCCACTGCAGGGACGCCAGCTACGGATGTTCCTCGTGTCCGCCGCCCAGGGCGGCTCACCCGCCGAGTTCGACGAGGAGACGCCCGTGTCGGTGGAGATCAACCGCCGCGACATGCGCGCCGGCGGAACCCTCGTTCGTTCGCTCCACCTGGGCAAATGGCCCCGGTCCCTGGCCCCCGGCTTCCTGCAAGGGCTGATGTCGGCGGGAGCGCCGATGGACCTGTCCGTCCACCTAGGGCCGATACCCGCTGAGCAGGCGTCGCGGACGCTGGAGTGGCAGAAGGTGCGATTCGAGTCGGCCCAATCCCTTTCCTTCAAGCGGGGCCGCACCATGTCCCCGGAGGCGGAGATTGCCCTGGAGGACGTGACCCGGCTCAGGGACGAGGTGCAGCGGGGCAGAGAACGGCTGTTTCATGCCTCGCTGTCAATCACCCTTCACGCCAGGGACGAGGCTGCCCTCAAGGAGATGACCCAGCGGGCCAAGGCCCATTTCGCCGCCACGTTGGGAAAGCTGGACGCCCTGGCGTTCCGGCAGCGCGAGGGGCTGCTTTCAACCCTGCCCCTGGGACTCAATGCCGTGGCCGAGTGGAGAACGCTGGACACATCCTCCCTGGCGCGGCTCTTTCCCTTCTCGCCGCCGGACCTGGACACCCGCGGCGGAACGCTCTACGGCATCGACATGCGGGCCTGCGCCCCGGTGGTCTACGACCCCTGGGACGGCACGCACCTGAACGCCAACACCGCGGTGCTCGCAAGGTCGGGTAGCGGGAAATCCTTCTCCACCCAGCTGGGGATGCTCAGGGGCTTGACCAGGGGCGTCACCGCCTACGTGATCGACCCCGAGGGCGAGTACGCGGACATGGCCCGCGCCGCGGGCGGGTGCTCTCCCCCGGCGTGCCCGGCCAGGGGATGAACCCCTTCGTCATCGACAAGGGCGACAGTGAGGAGCTGCTCCAGCGCATCGGCAGCCTGCGCCGCTTGATCGAGGTCATGGTGGGCGAGCGGCTCAGCGCCGAGCGCCGCGCCGCCATCGACCACGCCCTGGCAGGCTACTACGCCCAGCCCAGGGAGCGCACCGGCTTCCGCGACTTCTACGAGTACCTGCAAGGGGACGAAGCGGGAGGCGGAGATATGGCGCGGTTGCTGCGGCCCTTCGCCACCGGCAGCCTGCGCAACCTGCTCTCCGACGAGGGCGACGACCTACTCTCCAACGAGGCGTTGATCACCGTCTTCGACCTGCACCTCCTGGAGCCGGAGCTTAGGCCGGCCGCAGCGATGGTCTGCACCGAGACGGTGTGGGCGGCGGCCGCCCAGGACCCCAAGCCCCGCCTGCTGGTGGTCGACGAGGTGTGGAGCATCATGCAGCACCCGGAGGGAGCGGCCTTCATGGTCAGCATGGCGAAGCGGGCCCGTAAGCACCGGCTGGGGTTGCAGTTCATCACCCAGGACGTGCAGGACCTCCTCTCCGAGGACTCCTCCCGAACCATCACCGGCCACTCAGGGAGGGCGCTCCTCCAGAACGCCGCCTTCAAGCTCCTGCTCCAGCAGGACGCCGCCGCCATCAGCACCGTGGGCGACGCCTTCGACCTGCCCCAGGACCTCCAACGCTGGCTCCTGTCATGCCCGCGGGGAGACGGCCTGCTGCTGGCGAAGGGCAACCGCTTCCCCGTCCGCATCGAGGCCACCCCGGAGGAGACCGAGGTCATCGAGTGGAGACCCGGACGCCGTCAGAGATGAGGAGGAAAGCATTGAAACTGAACCCGAAGAATATCCTGTTTGGAGACGATGCGGGCAAGAAAGGCCCCGTCTTGCTGGCGGTTACGCCACCCCGCGCCGGGGAGCGCACCCTGCTTGGCGTCGAGAACCTCCTCCAGTCCATCGCCGTGCCGGAGCCCTTTTCCCTGGAGCTGGCCGGGGACATGGACGGCGTGACCCTCATGGCCCGCTGTCTCGACGACCGGATAGTGCGCGGCCAGCTGTCGGCCCACTACCCCCAGGCGCGCATACAGAAGGTTGACCCCGAGGACGACCCCCTGCGCACGGGCGAGGGCGAGCAGGCGTGGGCCGTCACCCTGCGGGCCGACGGCCCCGAGTACCTCCCCCTGCGGACCTTTAGAGACGACGACTTCCTCGACCCCGGCTCGGACCCCCTCATAGCCCTCATGGGCGCGCTGTCGTCCCTCTACGGGGGGGAGCGCGTGGTGGCGCGGCTGCTGCTGCGCTCCCTCGGCCCCGACTGGTCGCAGTCCCACATGGACAAGGCCCATAAGCGGCCCGGCATGGAGTCGAGTGAGCCCGCCTACACCTACCAGACCAAGCCCCTCCAGATGGACGGGGTGACGATGGCCGTTCTCGGCGTCGGCGCGCTGGCCGCCCTCAAGGGCTACCTGTGGGTGCAGGACGGCGAGATATGGAAGGCCGCCCTCCTGGGGGCCGGCACGGCCCTGGGGTTGGCCGCAGGCGGCTGGGGATGGTGGCGGTGGAAGAAATCCCGCAGCCGCGTCCACGACCCACTCCTCATCAAGGAGAAGGTGTCCCGCATCGCCTTCGCCGCCGAGCTTCAGGTCGTCGCCGTCCTGCCTGCAGACACAGGGCAGCAGCGCGCCAGGGAGCTTCTGGGTCCGGTGGCCGCCGCCTACCGCCACTATGACAATCCCGCCGGAGCGCGCTTCAAGGTCAGCCGTGTCCGGCCCATCATGCCCGACCCGTCGACGCTCCGCCCGGCAGGCCCCGGCCTGTTCGGCAGCCGGAGCGTGCTGGGAGTCCGCGAGGTCGCCTGCCTGTGGCACCCGCCCGGCGCAGGCGATGAGACGCCCCTGGTGGAGCGGTCCGGCGCGAAAGCGCTCAGCCCATCGGCCAAGGGCGTCCGGGGAGGCGCGCTGGTGGGGGACACCACCGCAGGGGCCAAGCGGGAGATCCGCTTCCCCGAAGACCTGCTCCGGCGTCATCACCTCTACGTCGCCCGCACCCGTATGGGCAAGTCCACCCTCATGCACCACCTCGCCGTCCACAAGATGCAGGAGAAGGCCGAGGGAAGGGACAACGACGCCATCGTCGTCGTCGATCCCCACACCGACCTGGTGGCCGGGCTGATGGAGCACGTCCCCGAGTCCCTCATCAACCGCGTGCGTCTCATAGACCTGTCGGACGAGACCCGCTCGCCCGGCATCAACCTGCTGGACACCCGCATCTTCTCAGACCGCGACCGCACCGCCGACTCGGTGGTGCGCGTGGCGAAGGGGCTGTGGGAGCAGTGGGGGCCGAGGATGCAGTCCATCCTGGAGCAGACCGTCAAGACCCTTCACGAGGCCAACGAAGAGATGGAGGCGGAGCAGCAGTACACCATCCTCGATGGGCTGAAGCTCCTCTCCGACGAGCCATTCCGCAAGGACGTGCTGAAGAATGTTTCCAACCCCTACCTGCTCGAATGGTGGGCCAGGGACTTCGGCAGGTGGAACCCCCAGTACCGCGCCGAGGCCCTCGCCCCCGTCCAGACCCGCCTCTCCTACTACGCGTCGTCCAAGCGGGCCAGGGCCATCCTGGGACAGCGCCGCTCCACCATCGACCTGCGCAAGGTCATCCACGACGGCGGCGTGCTGCTGGTCTCCACCTCACAGGGGACGGTCGGCAGGGACGTGGCCGCCCTGGTGGGCGCGTCCCTCCTCAACCTCGTCGATTCGGTGATACGGGAGCAGGGCAGCGTGACGCTCAGGGAGCGGCGGGGCGCGCTGGTCGTCGTGGACGAGATGCAGTCAATGCCCGGCGTGGACTACGAAAGCATGTTGTCCGAGCTCGGCAAGTTCGGGGCCTCCTTCATCCTGGCCACCCAGAGCCTGGCCAAGCTGGACGACCTCTCCCGTACCATGCGGGACACGCTGCTGGCCAACGTCGGATGCCTGGCCGTCTTCCAGGTGGCGGGGTCTGACGCCCGTCAACTGGTGTGGGAGCTGGGCAAGGAGCGGGTGACCGAAGATGACATCACGTCGTTGCCCGTCCACCACTGCTACGTCCGCGCCACCGTCGGCATCGAGCGGATGCCCGCCTTCTCGATGATGGTCAGAAAGCCGGAGGACGGAGACCCCGCCGTCGCCGCCCGCATCCGCGAGGCGGCCACCGCGTACACCGTCTCGGCGCGGCAGGTCGCCTACGGCGACGCGGAGGGCGACCTGAAGGTGGAGGAGTTCCGCAGGGGCGTCGAAGACCTCAAGGAGGACGGCGGACAACAGAAAGAGCGAGAAACAGAGAAGAAACCGGACGCCGGGCCGGGGCCGGAGCGCAGGAGTCGGCGGAGCAGGCGGAAGGCGGCTGCCGACGCCGGTGAAACGGGGGAGGTGCAGGAATGAGACCCGAAGGTTGCGAACACGACCTGCTACGCGCCCTGGCGTCGATGCCCTTCCTCGACCGGCTGGAGATGGTCGCCGTCTGCGGCTGGTCGAGGGGCGCGGTCTATGAGGCCATAGAGAGACTGGAGACAGGCGGGTTCTGCGCCTCCGTGCTCCACGCGACGGAGCTGCTTCCGCCGGCCCGGAGGTTCCACCTCACCTCCGCAGGGCTGCGCAGGCTCGCCGAAGAGGAGGGCATTGCCCTCGACGAGCTGATGCGCTCCTGTCCCGTCTCTGCGCAGTGGCGGCGCAGCCTGATGGAGCGCCTCGACGCCCTGGCCTCCGTCTACAGCGTTGCCTCCGCCGTCTCGGACGTCGCATACCCCATACGGTTCCGCTGGTACCGGGCCGCGCCCCTGGACGCGGCCATGACGCTTCCCGACGGAAGGACCGTCGGCGTCGTCAGGCAGGGACTCACCGCCGACAGGTCGGGCTTCTCCCGGCGGCTGTTGCTGCTGCGCGACGGGCCGATGCCTGGAACGGTGCTCATCCTCATGGCCGACGACGTACGGCTCAGGCACGCCCGCAGGGCGTCAGGCACGCCCGCAGGGCGCTCTCGACCACCGACGTACCGGCCCTGCTGGCTGTGGAACGCCGTGCGGTCCTGGCCGGAGCGGGCGACCGGATATGGAGTCCTGCCAAGGTCAGCGCCGAGATCGACCTGCGCTACGAGCTCGGCCGGGCCGACCACGGCGGCGAGCTGCCGCAGGAGCCTGAACCCGAACGGGCCGACGCGCCCGCCGACTTCGCCATCAAGGGTTTGGGGTGGGACATCTCCGACCACATGCTGCCCGTATTGCTCAGACCCGCCGAGAAGCGCGCCCTCGACCTGATCTCCGACTGGCCCTGGATCGCTCTCAAGGAGCTGGCCGGACTGATGGGCGTTTCACCCCAGAGGGTCTCCCAGCTGGTCAACCCCATCGAAGGCTTTGGCCTCGCGGCCCGCCCCCGGGACGCGGGTGGACGCCTGGCCCTCACCGACCGGGGGCTGTCCCTCCTGGCCCGAAGGGACCGCACGTCCGTCGGCGTGGCGAAGAAGCGGTGGAGCATCGCCATCCAGGACGCAAAGGCTTCCTTGGAGTGGCGCAACCTGTCCGGCGGCAGAAGCCGCCAGCTGCTCAGGAACATCGAGCACACCGCCGCCGTCCATGTCTTCCTGGCCGCGCTCACCGCACAGGCCCGTCTCCTGGAGTGGGAGATCGTCCAGATCGACCCGCCCAGAAGGGCCTCCCGCCACTTCCGGCACGACGGCGGGATGCGCGCCGTCAACCCCGACGCCTTCGGAGTCCTGCGCAGGGGGGAGACGACCTGGCCCTTCTTCCTAGAGTGGGAACGCAGGGCCGTGCGCCCCTCAACCATGTCGGCGCGCCTTGCGCCCTATCTTCGCTACTTCTCTTCTCACAGGCCCACAGACGACCACGGCACACGGCCCTGCGTCCTGGTCGTATTCGAAGACGAGATCGCCATGACCCACTTCCTGCGCGTGGCGCGGGAAGAGATGCGGACGGAGAGGGTGACGGTCCCCCTGTGGGTATCCCACAAGGAGGCCATAGACGCCCTGGGACCCCTGGGAAGCGCCTGGCGCGCTCCCGGCGATTGGGAGTCGCCACAGCCCCTCCCGCCTCCGTTGAACTTAGACAAAACGGCGGGAGCGTGAACTGCCCGGCCCGCACCAGTCTCTACTAAATATCCCTACTGCATAGAGGAGATCGAGAAACCATGCGTTCGCAAGACGCCAACGAAGCGAAGGGACGCCCGAGGCGCAGAGGACGGACCGTTGTCCGGCTCGACACGGCGGCCCTCTGGAAGCGGCTCACGCTGCTGAACCGCTCCCAGAACTGGCTCGCCAGGGAGATCGGGGTCAGCCTCGGCTACATGTCGATGCTGGTCAACGCGGGGCGCTCGCCCTCCGGTCGCATCCGACGTCGGATGCAAAAGGCCCTCGGAGTGAACAACTTTCAGGAGCTTTTCAGATTGGAGGATAGCGATGACGACCAACGCTAACGATTCGTCCCGTTTCGACGGGCGCCCGCATGACAACGCCGCAGCGGATGGGACGCAGTTCCTGGAGAGCGGCGTTCTGCCGGAGGACTTCAGTGAGCGCCTCGAACGCCTCAAGGAGGCCAGCAGTCTCTCCTGGCGCGGCCTCGCCAAGGCCCTCGGCGTGGACCCCAAGCAGATGCTCAGATGGTGCAAGGGAGTCGATCCCTGCGGGGGAGCCATGCACTCGATCTTCCGCTTCGCAAGCCGGATGCCGGGCGGACTGGAAATCCTCCTGGGTGAGGGCTTTCAGATGACATTCTTCAAGGACTGACCGGAACGCCCCGCCAGCGCGCAGGTGCAACGGCGGCATGGCGGGGCATGAGTCGGCATGGAAGACGTCGGCGCTCGCCCATTCCGTCGGCGCCGTCGGCCCAGCCGCATAACCGTAACGAGAGGCCAGCGGCTCGAAGAGACGCCGCTGCGACCAGGCAACATTTGAGGCCCCGAGAGAGTCCAGAGAGAAAGGAGCGTCAGAATGAACCACCAAAGGCTGCTGCGTCGTCAAGAAGTAGAGGAACTTACCGGATTGAGCCGCGCCTCCATCTACAGGCTGATTTCAGAGGGAGAGTTCCCTCGGCCCGTCAGGGTCAGCGCCACGGGCGTCAGGTGGAGGTCAAGCGACATCGCTGCATGGATTCAGTCCCGGCCGTTGTCTACGAGTGAACTCGGCTCAGCCGCCGCCCCCTGGGAGCCGCCTGGTTGATGCTTCGCGGCTAGGTTGTGAGGTAGTCCGCCCATTGCTGCATCAGCGTCCGCCGCCGTACGAACAGGTCGGACCTGGCGTACGCCTGCTCGACACTGCCTCCGAGCTGGTGTGCCAGGGCCGCCTACGCGACCGCCCAGGGCGCGTCCGTCTGCTCCATTGTCCATGTCCTGAAGGACGTCCTGAAGCCGTGCACCGTCGCCCGCTCCGCAAGTCCCGTCGTGCGGAGCACCTTGGTCAGGGTCATGTCGCTAAGCATCCGGCCGCGGAGCAGGGGAGAGGGGAAGCATAGCCCTGACCCGTTTTCCAGTTCACGTGCGAGCGCCAACACCCCGGCGGCCTGATTGCTGAGAGGCACCCGGTGCTCTTCACCCGCCTTCATACGGGAGCCCGGTATCGTCCACGTAGCGCCCTCAAGATCAATCTCATCCCAGGTGGCGCCCCTCGCTTCACCGGAGCGCGCCGCCGTGAAGACCAGGAAGGCCAGGCAGAGCTTCGAAGCGGGTGAGGTCTGGGACTCATCAACGGTCCTGAGCGCCGCGCCCACCTCATCGTATGGGAGCGCCCTAAGATGCGCCTTCACCTTGGGCATCGACGGCAGGGCCCCGTCTATGGCCTCCCCCGCAGGGTTGCTCTCGATGAACTCGTTGGCCATGGCCCACCTGAATATGGTCCGCATCCTCTGGCGGACGCGACGGGCCGTCTCCGGTCGCGTCGACCAGATTGGAGTGAGGACCGACAGCAGGTCGGAGCGGGTGATGGTGTCGATGGGCTTGCTGCCGATCCTGGGGAAGGCGTGGCGTTGGAGGGTCTGGAGCCATCCAGTGGCATGGCTCTCATTCCGCCATCGGGGTTTGTTGGCCTCGTGGACGGCGTGGGCGGCGTCTTTGAATGTGGGCATCGCCGGTCTGTGCTTCTCAGCCACCGGGTCCTTTCCATTCTCAACCGCCTCGCGGTTGTCCAGGGCGCGCCTCCTGGCCTGGGCCAGGGACACCGTGGGATACCCGCCCAGACCGATGTCCCGCCGCAGGCCGCCTATGACTATCCTCTGCACCCAGCTCTTGTTGCCCGTCTTGGTGATGAACAGGTGCAGGCCGTCCCCGTCCGAGTGGCGGCCCGGTTTGCGTAGAGCCTTCACCTCTGTTGCCATTAGCTTCACGCCCAGTGACCTCCTCAATCTTTCACCACACAAATTACCACATTGTTGGCGAGACAACAAGGGCTTTCGGGGGTTGGCGAGGGAGGCCGAATTCAGCCAAGTTAAGCCTTGTTTAGACCTAAACTAGCTACGAAACGGAGGCACAATGAGACAGGCAAAGACCAATGTGGAACGCATGGGAAGGGAGGGGAGTTGTGGAGCTGAGGGGAGTCGAACCCCTGACCTCCTCCGTGCAAAGGAGGCGCTCTCCCATCTGAGCTACAGCCCCACGACGGATACAAGTATATAGCGGTGCGGGGGATTTGGGGAGACCCTGGATGGATGGGCAGGGGAGAGGTTCGTGAATTAAAGAAAGAGGGGGCGAAGTGAATCGCCCCCTCTTTGGTGTTTATGGATAGCGCTTAACGGTTGGATAGTGGAAGGAAGGAAAGTTTCCGAATGTGTGTATAAACGATGGGTTCTCTCAGGGGTTTAGTTCTGAAAGGTCCCTGGTGGTGAGGGAGATCCCACCGGTCCTGGTTAAGGGGACCGGGTCATGCTGCGACCTCACTATTTGGGGCCGATCACCCATCGACCGAACTGGGATGCCTGGGTGTGGTTGTACCACACTTGCAGGACTCCTTAGAAAGGAGGTGATCCAGCCGCACCTTCCGGTACAGCTACCTTGTTACGACTTCGTCCCAGTCACCGGCCCCACCCTCGGCCGCTGCCTCCCTTGCGGGTTAGCCCACGGACTTCAGGCATTGTCGGCTTCCATGACGTGACGGGCGGTGTGTACAAGGCCCGGGAACGTATTCACCGCAGTAATGCTGACCTGCGGTTACTAGCAACTCCGCGTTCATGCAGGCGGGTTTCAGCCTGCAATCCCCACTGGGGCTGGGTTTGATGGGATTGGCTCCACCTTGCGGTTTGGCGACCCATTGTCCCAGCCATTGTAGCGTGTGTGTAGCCCAAGGCGTAAGGGCCATGCTGACTTGACGTCATCCCCACCTTCCTCCCCCTTCTTAGGGGCTGTCTCGCTAGAGAAAGCAACTAGCGACGAGGGTTGCGCTCGTTGCGGGACTTAACCCAACACCTCACGGCACGAGCTGACGACAGCCATGCAGCACCTGTGACGGCTCCCCGAGGGGTCACCCCTTCTTTCGGAGGGGTTACCACCGACATGTCAAGCCTTGGTAAGGTTCTTCGCTTTGCATCGAATTAAACCACACGCTCCGCTGCTTGTGCGGGCCCCCGTCAATTCCTTTGAGTTTTAGCCTTGCGGCCGTATTCCCCAGGCGGGATGCTTAACGCGTTAGCTTCGGCACGAGGGGGTTCGATACCCCTCATACCCAGCATCCATAGTTTAGGGCGTGGACTACCCGGGTATCTAATCCGGTTCGCTCCCCACGCTTTCGCGCCTCAGCGTCAGGTACAGCCCAGAGGGCCGCCTTCGCCACTGGTGTTCCTCCCGATATCTACGCATTTCACCACTACACCGGGAATTCCACCCTCCTCTGCTGTCCTCAAGTCTAGGAGTATCCCCGGGCGGCTCCCGGTTGAGCCGGGAGATTTCACCGAGGACTACCTAGGCCGCCTACGCGCCCTTTACGCCCAGTAACTCCGGACAACGCTCGCCCCCTACGTATTACCGCGGCTGCTGGCACGTAGTTAGCCGGGGCTTATTCCTGGGGTACCGTCCTTACTCTTCCCCCAGAAAAGGGATTTACAACCCGAAGGCCTTCTTCCCCCACGCGGCGTCGCTGCGTCAGGCGTTAGCCCATTGCGCAAAATTCCCTGCTGCTGCCTCCCGTAGGAGTGGGGGCCGTGTCTCAGTCCCCCTCTGACCGTTCATGCTCTCACACCGGTTACCCGTCTTAGGCTTGGTGGGCCGTTACCCCGCCAACAACCTGATAGGACGCAAGGTCCTCCTCGGGCGTCCCGGCTTGCGCCGGGGCTATCCTCGCCCCACATGCGTGGGGAGAGCGTACGGAGTATTAGCCCACCTTTCGATGGGTTATCCCTCTCCCGAGGTCAGATCCCTTACGCGTTACTCAGCCGTTTGCCACTATCCCAGAAGCCCGAAGGCTTAAGGGGCCGTTCGACTTGCATGCATTAGGCGCGCCGCCAGCGTTCGTCCTGAGCCAGGATCAAACTCGCTTAAAGAACCTTCCTTCCACTATTCAACTGTTAAGGTGCTATGCCACACTCATTATACCCACTAACACCTCCATGTCAATCCAGCAGGGGGGAGCTTTAATTCTATCTTTGAAAAGCTAGCGCCCTCGCGCCTGTCTGATTAGTTTTACAGATTCCATAAAGCTCTGAGTCAATTCGATACGTTCATCTGCTGCGGACCACAGTTCCTGAGCATAGTTTGAATCCTCTCTCCTGTCCTTGGTGGGCCCGTGAAAAAGGCTAACTACAACTCCTTCCTGCTTCGCTATCTCAACTGCAGGTATGAAATCGCTATCCCCGGCTACCAGTGCCGCGTGTGTAATTTGGCGCTTACCGCTGAGTAGAGCGAAATCTAGGCCGAGTAGCAGGTCGGTACGCTTCTGCTGGAATATAGGCTCGCCTTGGTTGTCTTGCCCGCGAAACGCTAACCTGCCCTCCCTAGACTAGAAACTTGTCAAGCCGGGTTAGCGCTCCAAAAAAGCTGCGTTTACTGGCGAACTGCTTTTCTTGGAAAGCAGTGGGAGGCGAGCTTTGGTATGGCAGGCAGTTATAGTAATATGTCCGCAGCAGATCCAGAGGCTCTTTGGTATTACTTGAGATGGTATTGACTATCTCATTCACAAACTTTTGGTAGTCAACCCACACTGAGAACTCGGTGGACGCTAGTTTGTCGACGTATCCGCCGTCAATAAATATTGCTAAACGAGCCAAAGCTTCACCTAACCCTGTTCAATAGAAACACGATATCAATAGAGAGGGGCCAGGAAAGTCTCCTTCCCTGGCCCCACATTACTCACCTGACATGCTCTCTCTCCCAGAGCCTCTCCTTACCTAACGGCCTGTTGCCATAAGCAACTGGCTTAATGGTTGGATAGGGAGCTACTGGAGTGGGAGGGACGCCAGGGGGCATTCCAATATTCTTTATAGCAATGTTCTATAGAGTTGTCAATATTGGGTAGTCGCACTGTCTTATCTCTGTAATATGTAATCTTTAAACAGGTACCATGTTCGGCCGAGTGGAGAAATCAGCGCTCACAACCTTGTCCGTGTAAATCGCCGAGCGGTCAAATAGGTCTTCAGTCGGCTTGACTTTTGAAGTCCATCCTCTTAAATTCGCGCAATATGTGATTTCCATACCAAATTGTATTCAAGGTATTGCGGGATTGTGTTATCATATGGTGTAGCTTCCCCTGTAGGGGAAGTTGTATTATGTTGTTGTCGGGAGAGGACGCCCGAGTGGCGCAAGGGCAGCGCAACCGATTTGTAATCGGTAGGTTAGTGGGTTCGAATCCCCTCTCGGGCTGAAAAGGCCCCGAGAAGAGGCTAAATACAAAGGAAAAGACTTGGCGGGTTCTTTCGAGAGGTGATAAACTAAGGCACATCCGGAGGGGTGGGTGAGCGGTTAATACCACCAGACTGTAAATCTGGCGCCCGGAAGGGCTTCGTAGGTTCGAATCCTACCCCCTCCACCAGAGAGAAATGGAACAGAAAACAGGATTCTGCCCACATAGCTCAGTCGGTAGAGCACGTTCTTGGTAAGAACGAGGTCATCGGTTCAAATCCGATTGTGGGCTCCATGTAAAGTAAACCTTGCAAAACTTTAGGAGGTAAAGATTTGGCTAAGAGGAGATTTGAGAGAAACAAGCCTCACCTGAACGTAGGCACCATTGGTCACGTCGACCACGGCAAGACCACTCTTACTTCGGCTATCACTATGGTGTTGAGCAAGCACACCGGCAGCCAGTACCGGGCTTTCGACACCATCGACAACGCTCCGGAGGAGAAGGCCAGGGGTCTGACTATCGCTATCCAGCACGTGGAGTACGAGACGGATAACCGTCACTACGCCCATGTGGACTGCCCCGGTCACGCCGACTACATCAAGAACATGATCACCGGCGCCGCCCAGATGGACGGAGCCATTCTGGTGGTGAGCGCCCCCGACGGACCAATGCCCCAGACCCGCGAGCACATTCTGCTGGCTCGCCAGGTGCAGGTGCCCAGCATCGTGGTGGCGCTCAACAAAGTGGACGCTATGGACGACCCCGAGCTGCTGGACCTGGTGGAGTTGGAACTGAGGGAGCTGCTCAGCGCCTACGATTTCCCCGGGGACGACATCCCTATAGTGCGTGTGAGCGCACTCAAGGCCCTGGAGGACGAGGGCGCACCAGACTCTGAGTGGACTGAGAAGATCCTGGAGTTGATGCAGGCAGTGGACGACTACATTCCCATGCCGGAGCGCCCGCGTGATATGCCCTTCCTTCTTCCCGTGGAGGACGTGTTTGGAATCAAGGGCAGGGGAACTGTCGTGACCGGTCGAGTGGAGAGAGGGATGGTAAAGACCGGCGATGAAGTGGAGATTGTCGGCATCGTTGACACCAAGAAGACGGTGGTAACCGGTGTAGAGATGTTCCATAAGACGCTGGACGAGGGCGAGCCGGGGGACGCCGTAGGTTGCCTGCTGCGAGGCGTAGAGCGTGACGATATCGAGAGAGGCCAGGTGCTGGCAAAGGTCGGCTCTATCAGGCCGCATAACGCCGCTGAGGCGGAGGTGTACGTTCTGAGCAAGGAGGAGGGAGGCCGTCATACCCCCTTCTTCAATGGCTATAAGCCCCAGTTCTACATTCGCACCACGGACATAACGGGCGAGATCTCTCTTCCTGAGGGAGTGGAGATGATAATGCCCGGGGACAACGTCAAGATGGGCATAAAGCTGATCAACCCGGTAGCTCTCGAAGAGGGGCTGCGCTTCGCCATCAGAGAGGGCGGCCGGACTGTGGGAGCGGGTGTTATCACAAAGGTGGAGGTATAAAATGGCAAGGAAGAGGGGAGAGGTACGCCCGATTATAACCCTGGCTTGCGGTGATTGCCGCGAGCGCAACTACACAACGGTCAAGAACCAGCGCAGTGACCCGCAGCGCATGGAGCTTTCCAAGTACTGCCCGCGCTGTCGACAGCACAAGGCGCATCGAGAGGTAAGGTAGAGAAGCGTGGCTAGTTCATCGCCATTGAGAAGGGCCCTGCGGCCCCAGGGCAGTGATCGGGCGCGGCGAGGCCCCGGTTTCCAGATTTTCCGCGAGACCGTCTCCGAGCTCAGGAAAGTTGTGTGGCCCACAAGGGAGCAGACCACTCGTCTCACCATACTGGTGATAATAATATCCGCCTTTATGGGAGTTCTGCTTGGCGCTGTTGACCTGGGCTTTGGACGGCTCTTTGCATTCTTGACATGAGGACAAAAACTCAATTGGTTGATATCTATGAGCACTACTAGCGAACAGGAAGCGCGTTGGTACATCATCCACACCTACTCCGGTCAGGAGGAGAGGGTGAAGAAGAACCTGGAACTGCGCGTTACCACAATGGATGTGAGGGACAGGATCTTCCAGGTGGTTGTTCCCACGGAGGAGGAGATTGAGATACGGGAGGGGAGGAGGAGGTCCGTCCGACGCAAGGTGTTCCCCGGCTACATCCTGGTCCAGATGACCATGGACGACAACAGTTGGCATGTGGTGAGGAACACCCCCGGAGTTACAGGCTTTGTATCGGCTGAGGACGAGCAGGAGCGAAGGCCCAAGCCGGTGCCCTTGGAGGAGAACGAGGTCGAGAAGATACTAAGCCAGATGGAATCCGAGGCTCCAAGGGTGAAGGTGGGCTTTACGCTGGGCCAGAGCGCACGAATTACCGACGGCCCATTTACAGACTTTATCGGTGTTGTGGACCAGGTGATGGCAGACAGGGGCAAGGTGAGGATACTGGTCTCCTTCTTCGGTAGGGAAACGCCCGTGGAGTTGGACTTCCTTCAGGTGGAGAAGCTCTAGGAGGAACTTTGGCAAAGAAAGTCCGCGCTATCGTCAAACTTCAGATCGCAGCAGGCAAGGCAACGCCCGCGCCCCCGGTGGGTCCGGCTTTGGGCCAGCACGGCGTGAATATCATGGCCTTTGTGAAGGAATACAATGAGCAGACCTCCACGCGAGAGGGCACCATTGTTCCTGTGCACATTACCATATTCGAGGACAGGTCTTTCACCTTTGTAACCAAGACTCCACCGGCGTCCGACCTCATACGGAGGGCCGCGGGTGTGGAGAAGGGAAGCGCAGCCGCTAGCCGACAGGCCATTGGCGCCATCTCAAGGGACGCGGTGCGCGAGATTGCACAGATAAAGCTGGCGGACCTCAATGCACCGGATGTAGAGGCGGCGATAAAGGTGATAGAGGGGACGGCGCGGAGCATGGGTGTCCAGATAGCAGAGTAAGGATGCATAACACATGGTAAAGCGCGGAAAGCAATATACGGAAGCCGCAAAGGCGGTTGAGAAGGACAGACTGTACTCACCTGGAGAGGCCGTGGATATAGCCAAGCAGACGGCTAGGGCAAAGTTTGATGAGACGGTTGAGTTACACCTGCGCACCAACTCGGACCCGCGTCACGCGGACCAACTGGTGAGGGGCGTTGCCCTGTTGCCTCACGGACTTGGCCGGGAGATTAGAGTGCTTGTCTTCGCCGCCGGCGAGGCCGCAGCTGCGGCCAGGCGGGCCGGCGCAGACTACGTTGGCGACGACGATCTGGTGCAGAGAATTGAGGAGGGCTGGCTGGAGTTCGACGTGGCTATGGCTACCCCGGACGTGATGGGGCGTATAAGCCGTCTGGGACGCGTCCTTGGTCGTCGGGGTCTGATGCCGAATCCCAGGGCCGGGACAGTGGTTCAGCCCCAGGATTTCGCCAGAGCTATCGAAGAGGCCAAGATGGGCCGTGTGGAGTTTCGCCTGGACCGTACTGCAATAATTCACGTGCCTGTGGGCAAGGTGAGCTTCGATAACGAAAAGCTGTTGGAGAACCTCAATGCCTTGGTGGACACGGTGGTGAAGGCAAGGCCGTCGGCCGTTAAGGGGCAGTTCATACGCACTGCCTACCTAACCACTACTATGGGCCCCAGCATCAAGCTGGACGTTCCTCGAATGATGTCGGTGAGGACGTAGTATTAAGAGGACGCAATAAATTCAGACTGCATTGCCGTAGAAAGCGGGTGGCCATAGGCCTTAATTGATGAACATTCCCGCCGAGGCAGAAAACCAAGGGACCAGAACGCGCTGAATGTGTGTTTGGCTGCCCGGCTTTCTGGCTCGGGGAGCCAAAACTATTTTGAGGGAGCATAGTGCCTACTGCTAAAAAAGAAGCTCAAGTTGAAGAGATAAAGGACAAGCTGAGCCGGTGCACCATAGCTATTGCCACGGGGTACCAGGGTTTGAGCGGCTCTGATATGACGGATCTAAGGAGGCGGTTGCGAGAGCAGGGTATAGAGTACAGGGTTGTCAAGAATACCCTGACTCTACTGGCGGCCCAGCAGTTGGGCAAGGAGGGTATTGGCGATGTGATGCAGGGCCCAACCGGCTTGGCTTTCGGGTATGGAGATGAGGCCGCCGTAGCCAAGGGCCTCAATACCTACATCACCTCCACAAGGTCGCCATTGGTGATTAACGGGGCGGTTATGGGCAGGGGTGTTATAAGCGGCGATCAGGTCAGGAACCTGGCGACGCTGCCCCCCAGAGAGGAACTGCTGGCCAGACTTCTGGGGCAGATGCAAGCGCCGGTGACTGGTCTGGTCTATGTGCTCAGCGCCCCTCTCAAGGGCTTGGTTACCGTCCTGCAACGCGCGGCTGAAAGCGGCAGTGGATCCCAGGGCGGGACTGCGGTTATGGACGAGCCGGCTGAGCAAGCCGAGACCCCTCCGCCGGACGATGCTGTAGAAGTAGCAGAGGATAGCGCGCCCGCGGAGGTCCAGGCCGAGGTCGATGAGGAATCGGCTCCGACGGCGGAGGCCGAAGTTGTCGCAGATGAAGAAGAGTCGCCGCCCACTGAGGAAGAGGAGGCTGAGGCCGAAGCAGCCCCTTAGCTGAGGCGGACACAGTCGCTAGTTTGTCAAATCAAGAAGGAGAGGAAAAATGACAAAGGAAGAGGTACTTGAGGCCGTAAAGGGCATGTCCGTGCTGGAGTTGGCGGATCTGGTTAAGCTCCTTGAGGAGGAGTTCGGGGTCAGCGCCGCGGCGCCGATGGCAATGGCGGTTGGACCGGCAGCCGGAGCTGCAGAGGCGGCGCCCGCAGATGAGGAAGAGAAGACGGAGTTTGACGTTGTCATCAAGGAGATCGGCCCCAATAAGATCAACGTCATCAAGGGCGTTCGCGAGGTGACTACCCTGGGTCTCAAGGAGGCCAAGGACCTGGTGGAGAGCGCTCCGCAAGCCGTAAAGGAAGGGATCTCCAAGGAAGACGCGGAGCAGGTCAAGGAGAAGCTGGAGGCCGCCGGAGCAGTCGTAGCCGTGCAATAGCTCTGGCGATCCGAACCTCTCCGCCGCGGTGTCCTTAACGGGCGGTGAGGCATTCCTGCGCCGCATGGTAAAGTTATGAGCCGTAGAAAAGACAAGGAAAGATTCCAGGCGATGAAACGCCTGGACCCCGACTACCAGGGCTTTCGCGGGCGTGAACAGGAGCCCAGCGAGGGCAACGTACCCCTCGAACGGGCCACCTGTACCGTGTGCGGACGCACGCGCAACGTGGCCCGCGGAGTGGCCCTGGAGCAGGGGGAGAGCTTCGTCTGCTCCAGCTGCCTTGAGGAACAGAAGGCGGAGACCTAAGGACGGTTACCTGTTCGATGTGCCCCCAACACGCAGGCCGTGGTTTGTGTAAATGACCGATGGCAAGGAGTCGCCGGAATACCGGATTATGATACGAGACCTCCCCCAGGAGGAGAGGCCTCGCGAGCGACTGAGAAACTATGGCCCTTCGTCGTTGAGCACCGCGGAGCTGTTGGCAATCATTCTTCGCACGGGCACCCAGTCCGAGAGTGTCCTGAGCCTCAGCACGAGGCTGATGTCCCAGTTCGGCGGACTGTCCGGGCTGGCGCGCGCCAGCTACGACGAGTTATGCAGTGTCCACGGATTCGGCGACGCCAAGACGACTCAGGTCAAGGCGGCCTTTGAGCTGGGCAAGCGCGCCCTTTCCCTTCACGAGAACGAACGGCCAACGGTCCACTCTCCCCAGGACGTAGCCAACCTCCTTCAGGGGGAGATGGCGTTCCTGGAGCAGGAGCACCTGCGGGTTGTGCTGCTCAATACCAGGAATCGTATTCAGTCCATCCACGAGGTGTACAAGGGCAACGTGAACTCCGCCGTGATACGCGCCGGCGAGATATTCAGAGAGGCGGTCCGCTCCAACGCCCCGGCTGTCATTCTGGCGCATAACCACCCCTCGGGCGACCCCGCACCCAGCGATGAGGACGTACAGATTACCAGGCGGATCATAGATGCGGGCAAGCTGCTGGACATTGAGGTCCTGGACCACGTGGTGCTGGCGCAGAGGGGGTTTGTGAGCCTGAAGGAGAGGAAGCTGGGGTTTGACTAGCGAGGTTGAAGTGATGAAGAGACATACCCGGAGAATCGCCAATGCCTGAGAAGGTCTGCGCCAGGTGCAACGCCCCGAACCAGGACAACGCCAATTTCTGCCATCAGTGCGGGTGGCGGGCCTTCGGAGAGGTAACGACAGGAGAGGACACCGATTCTCCCGTAGCTACCAAGGCCTGCCCGATGTGCGGCAACCGGAATCCGGAGAGCGCCGGATTCTGCCCACAGTGTGGGAATCAACTCGCGGAAAATGCTCCTCAGGAGCAGCAGGGCGGAGGCTACCCCTACATGATTGGGACTGCGCCTGCCAATGCTCTCCTCATCGGTTCCACCCGTCTAATTGTCCTGTCCATAATATCGCTGGGGCTATACTTCTACTACTGGGGATATCTTACCTGGAAGCAGCTCCAGCCGGAGACGCAGGACGTCCACTACCCGGTTTGGCACGCACTGTCCCTCCTTGTGCCTGTGTACGGTTTCTTCCGCATGCACAAACACGTCAAAGTCATTCGTGACCTTGCCGCGAAGTCTGGAGTTGAGACGTCTCTCAGCCCGGACCTGGCTTTTGTGCTGATGATGCTCTACACCGTCTTGGTGTTTGCTCCATTGGCCTTGGCGGGCTCAGGCTCTATTCTGCTGCTGTTCGTCAATGCTATTAGCCTTACCATAGCCATTACCATCATAGTCTGGGCCCAGGCCCCGCTCAACCGCTACTGGGAAAACTCCCGCAGTAGCACCCCCACGTCCGTTCCGGTAGATCTATGGGAGATAGGCGTAGTGCTGCTGGGTATCATTGGGACGGTGGTGGTCAATCTACTGCCGGCGCCCGCCTGAGATCACCATCGCGACCATCGCCAGGGGATTCGCCGCACGTTCGGCAATGCGCGTCTCCGGGTGATCGCAAGATAGAGCGTCATAACCAGGAACCCGGCTATGAATCCGCCTATGTGGGCCCAGAAGGCCACGCCGCCGGCGTTGGAGGCGGTCGTTACCAGTGAACCGAGTCCCGGAAGTACGTTCTGGATGAAGAACCAGAACCCAAGCAGGAACAGCGCCGGCACCCGTATCACGAGCATGAAGCCGAAGAACACAATCGTGGTAATCCGGTTGTAGGGGTACATGATGATGTATGCGCCAAGTATCCCGGCGACGGCTCCGCTAGCTCCTATCAAAGGCGCCCGGCTGTCCGGGTCGATGTAGACTTGGGTCAATGCGGCCGCTGCACCGCACGCCAGGTAGAAGACCAGGTACTTTATGTGGCCCAGGCCGTCCTCAATGTTGGCCCCGAAGACCCACAGGTAGACCATGTTTCCGGCGAAATGCATGAAGCCGCTGTGAATGAACATGGAGCTCACCACCGTGACCCACACCTCGTTGTGAGCCTCCAGGTCCAGGATGGTCCCCTGGCACGCTGCGCCCAGCGGAGTGGAGACGATTCGTCCCTGGCATACCTGCCCGAACTCGCTCAGCCCTTCGGAGAGCTTTGCCGGAATCAGCCCCCAGTTGTAGAAGAACTGGGTGGTCTGAAAGCCGCCCAGGAAGAGCAGCTCGTAGAGGAATACAGCAGCGTTGAGCGCAATGAGCGCCAGGGTCACATAGGGGCTGATACGGCGTTGTACGTCCGGGTCTGTCAGAGGGATCATCTTGAGGCGTTACCTGAGCGTTATTGAGGCTCATGGGGATTCCCGGTATATCCCGAAGGCCGAAGTTCTCACCGGGACTGTACCACAATGATAACACCCTGACGCCGATAGGGAAACGAGCATCCATGAGGCGCAGGCGGCAGCCTCTGGCCTACGTAACCGACGTCACACTGAGGTATGCCACGCTATCAGAGGTACTATTGACAAGAGTATGTGATAGATTTAGCATTTCAATCGAAGTGACACTCTCCAACGCTACAACGGACCGGCTGGAGGGAGAATCCCTGTACAAAAGAAAAGATAGGCCCAGACTTCCGCGGAGCTGGGTCTATTTATGCGCGACTTCGGAGGTGACGCACGACACGACAGATGACCCGTAAAAAGCACGTTTCTCACTTAGCCATCTCAGGTATCCCGACGCGCTTCTCGTCGTCCGATAGTAGAGAGGCGACAGGATGCTGACCCAGGTTGAGACTTTCCCGAAGCTGCTGGAAGACTATAGGCCTATCATTGGAGACGAGAACGCCGATGAGATAAGCAGACTGTCTGAATCTCTCAAGGGCGCTAAAGTCCTTCACGTCAACGCTACCGCTTTCGGTGGCGGTGTAGCCGAGCTCCTGTACTCCCTGGTCCCACTCATGAACGACGCGGGCCTCCAGGCGGACTGGCAGCTCATGCACGGCGACGGCGTGTTCTACAACGTCACCAAGCAGCTCCACAACAGTCTTCAGGGCGCACGGGTGAACTGGACCCCGGAGATGTGGAAGACGTGGCGCGACTATAACGTAATGAACGCCGAGCGGTTCGAGGGCGATTACGACTTTGTGGTTGTGCACGATCCGCAGCCTGCCGGTATCCTTCGCTTGCTCCGAGAGAACGGGCGTAGCAACGGGGGCACGCGCTGGATATGGCGCTGCCACATCGATTCCACGGATGCCCAGCCCGAGGCTTGGGAGTACATAACGCCGTACCTGGAGCCCTACGACGCCGCTATCTTCACTCTTGAGCAGTTTGTCAACAAGGACATAAGGAACTCGGAGATATGGGTGGCTCCTCCCGCTATCGATCCACTGAGCCCAAAGAACACGCCCATTTCCCGGGAGACCGTGGATGAAGTGCTGCGTCGCTTCGACATAGACCCTGAGCGCCCCCTGGTTATCCAGGCGTCCAGGATGGATGTGTGGAAGGACCCTATAGGAGTCCTTGAGGCGTATTTGCAGGTCAAGAAAGAGATACCCCAGCTGCAATTGGCCTTTCTTGTAGCTATTGCCAATGACGACCCTGAGGGCTGGGAATACTATAACCAGACTGCGGAGCGCGCCGGCGGTGACCCGGATGTCCACATCCTGCCGAACATAGTCCACGGCATCGGTGATGTGGAGATAAACGCCTTCCAGTCCGGGGCCAATGTAGTGATACAGAAGTCCCTGAGAGAAGGCTTTGGCCTGGCGGTAACCGAGGCGCTGTGGAAAGGGCGTCCGGTCATTGGGGGCAGGGCAGGGGGAATACCGTTGCAGGTCCTGGACGGCGAGACGGGATACCTGGTCAGCAGTCCCTCCGAGTGTGCTCAAAAGATGGCCTACCTGATTGAGCACCCTGAAACGGCCGACCAGTTTGGCCGACAGGGCAGGGAGCATGCCAGGCAGAACTTCCTGATAACTCGATATCTGAGGGACTACCTGAGGGTGTTCAAATCCCTCGAACGTGATGGGAAGAGGACTTACGCTGGTGTGGATGTGACGATTGCTTAAGGACTGTCAAACCGGTTTGAAGGAGAGCACACTTCCGTTCCATCGCCTTGCTCAGAGCGGCAAATGAGCAAGAGGCCGGGGAGTAGGGTATTGCTATTTCCCGAATCTGTGTTAAGGTGTACAGGTTACGTGAAGCTAGGAATACCTGCGGTACTAGAAGAAAGACGAGTTTAGCACTGTATGTTTGAGCCAGGGGGGAGACAGCGGCCTGAGTTCCAGATGGAGGAAATCCTCAGGAACATAGGCAACGTGATTGGCGGCGTGACTCAGAAGCTGGGTGGAGGCGGCATGAGGATTGTCGTGTTTGCCGCATTAGTCTTGCTCGTCTTGGGCTGGTTGGCCACCGGCGTCTATCAGGTGGGCCCCAGAGAGCAGGCGGCCCTTCAGCTTTTTGGAGACTTTCAGGACACCGCGGACTCGGGCCTTCACTGGTATTTCCCCTCTCCCATAGGCAAGCGCACCATCGTTGACGTTGAAGTGACCCGGAATATGGAGTTGGGCTTCTTCACAACGGATACCGGCGTAACCAGCGACACTCCGGTAGAGGCGCTGATGATCACGGGAGACTTGAACATCGTTAACGTGCAAATGGTCGTCCAGTACCAGATAGCGGATCTGGAGAGATACCTGTTCCGCGTAGATGACCCGGGAGAGGTCGTACGCAGTATTCAAAGGGGCAATCCTGAGGGGCGTACCCTGAAGGACGCCACGGAGGCGGCCCTGCGCCAGGTCGTTGGACAGCGCAGCATTGACGACACCCTGGTGCTCAACAGAGAGGTAGTGGAAGAGCGGACCAGGGAGTTGCTCCAGCAGATACTGGACCGATACGATACCGGAATCCAGGTGAACACCGTGGCGCTCCAGACCGTGCGCCCCCCGGACCAGGTGCGGGCCGCTTTCGATGACGTGGTCAACGCCCGAGTAGACAAAGAGAGCCGCATCAACGATGCCAAGGCCTTTGAGCAGGACCGGATCCCCAGGGCAGAGGGTGACGCCGCCCAGGTGGTGCAGGCTGCCGAGGCTTTCAAAGCTGAGCGCATAGCCAGGGCCACCGGTGAAGTAAACCGCTTCCGGTCAGTCTTGAGAGAGTACCTCAGCGCTCCGGATGTTACCCGCCAGCGTCTCTACCTTGAGGCAATGGAGGGCATTCTGCCCGGCATAAAGAAGTTCATCTTGTCTGAGGAGAGCCAAGGCAGTCTGTTGCAGTTCCTCCCATTGACCGACAATGAGGTGACCACGCCATGATGAAAATCATTGGAACGGTCCTTGCCGTCCTTGTGTTCGTGGCTCTGCTCGCCCAGGTGTCTGGCTTTGGGGTAGCTTATACGGTGGACGAGACCGAGTACGTGGTCATTACCCGCTTTGGAGAGGTGCAGAGGGGAATTGCCAGTCCCGGCCTGAAGTTCAAGTCGCCTGTTGAGAGCGTTGTACGGTTCGATAAGAGGCTGCTCCGTATCGACGTGCCGGTTCAGAGTATGCCGGACAGGGACAGCCAGTTCTTGGAGATAGACGCCTACGTCCGCTACAGGATCAGGGATCCCAAGGTCTTTCTGGAGAACCTGCGAGACGAGTTCACCGCCGGGCAGCGTATCGGAAGCTTGGCTATCTCAGCCATCCGCGACGAAGTGGGCGTGAGAGACCGGAGGGACATCATAGGTGGCGACCCCATAACACAGGACGATGGCACTATCATCGTGTTCCCCAGGCAAACTGAGGGCAGCGCTCCAAGTCGTGAAGCGATGATGCAGATTGTTTTGCAACGTATAAAGAGTGATATCGAAGAGGGGTTCGGGGTGGATATCGTGGATGTGCGGATTAAGCGGGCCGACTTCCCCACCGCGGCAGAGGCAAGCGTATTCGATCGGATGCGCTCCGAGCGCTCGGTTCAGGCGCAGCGGCTGCGTGCTGAGGGAGAGGAAGAGTACCTCACTATCACGGCTGACGTTGCCAGGCGAGTGAGGATCATCAGGGCTGATGCTGATAGGGACGCCAACATCCTCTCCGGTGAAGGTGAGGCTCAGGCGGTCCAGATATTCGCCAGGGTATTTGGCACAAACGCCTTGAAGCCGGAGGCCCTGGATGCGCTGTACGCCCTGGAGTCTCTATCCCTAGAGGTGCTGGACGCCATTGAGGCCCTGGACGTAGAACTCATAACCGACGAGACTATGGCAAACCTTAGGGCAGGAAATGTTCTCAGCGCCGATGTCCTTGAGGAGGCAATCACGGCGATACGAGCTTTGAGCCCAGAGACCCTTGATTCCATGGAATTGGTCATCGGGTTTGAGGCCGCTAATGCCCTGAGGACGCTGGCGGCATCCGGCGATGATGCGCTGAACCCCATAGACCCTCAGTCCTTGGCCGAGGCCTTGGAGTTCTTCACCTTCAGGCGCAGCCTTGAGGCTTACACCAACTCCCTGCAGCAGGATACTACCTTGGTGCTTTCAGCGGACAGCGAGCTGTTCCGGTATCTGCAAGGCCCCACCGCAGCAGCGACTCAGCAGAGTGACGCTGAAGCGTTCATGGCGCTATTCGGTGAGATGGCCCACAGTTTTTTATGGGAGACCCTTGACGTAATGAGTATGGAGGAGTCCTCGGAGCACGATCAGGACTCCAGCCAATAGACTCCCCTGACTCTCTTCCCCATCCTAATGGTAGAGGTCCCGTTTCCAGTTCAGGACAATCCCAGGCCCGCTTTCAATACTTGGGGATTATCCGCGACTTACCCGGGGCCAGCGCTTCCATCATAGTCGCGAGCATAGGAAACAGGCGCTTTCACGCCGGTTTCGCTTTTTGTGAAAGTAGCAGGGTCTTTCGATTGCTACCCCCGCATCAAGAGTCCTGTCCCCGACTCCGATCGGGGAGCGGGGCAGGCTCTGAGCGACAGCGAAGGGCTAAAGCCCTTGCCTTCATTCCTTCTCTTCAATACTCGGACCAAGTTCTTGTTGAAGGATTTTAGATTCTTCGCCTGCGGCTCAGAATGACATATTCCAACTATCGAGAGACACTGCTGAAGGTAGGTGGCTCCATTGGCGTACGGACACCACTAGCATTGCTGCCGAATGGTCTTCGTATTCCGCGCTCCTCGTCACAATAGGCAATTTGAAGCATGGGGTGCGTGGGAAGACCAGACTACAGCCCCGATTCCCAAAGCAGGGTAGGGGAGTGGTCGGGCCGGATAAGCGGACTTCCGGTACAGGGAGAGCCGGAGGCCCCCTACTACAAGCCGTGGACCGGGAATATGCGGCTCTCCACCTCTCTCACACCCTCCTCGGCGACTTCGCGGGCCTTGGCCAGGACACCGGAGTCCAATGACGGCCCCTCCGGGTCGCGGAGTAGCTTCAGACCGTACCGCTCCTGATAGTCCTGAGGGATCTCGTTGGGCCACTGCTCCTCCAGCATCACGCCGTAGTCCAGCGCCCAGCCGCGAGCCACCGCCCCAAGGTCGTAACCGCCTCCGCCAAAGGCTAGCCATTTGGGACACAGTTGCCCCAGCTCCTCGACCAATCGAGAGTGTCCCTGGACCGTGAGGCCAAGCTGGGTGATGGGGTCCCGGAAGTAGGGGTCCATGCCCAGCTGAGTGGCAAGTACGTTCGGTTTGAAGGCGCGGATAAGGGGCGCTACTGCCTGATTGAGGACCCACAGATAAAGCTCGTCGTTGGTGTAGGGGTAGAGCGGTACGTTGACGGAGTAGCCTAGGCCGCTTCCCGTTCCCATCTCGTTGACAAACCCGGTGCCGGGGAACAGGTATGTGCCGGACTGGTGCAGCGATATGGTCATCACTTGGTCCGTGTCGTAGAAGGCGTGCTGCACTCCGTCCCCGTGGTGAGCGTCGATGTCCACGTACACCACCCGCTGTCCCTGGTCCAGCAGGTACTTTATTGCTACCACTGGGTCATTGAAGATGCAGAAGCCGGAGGCTCGGCCTGGCATGGCGTGGTGAAGCCCGCCGGCGCAGTTGAAGGCCACGTCCACCTCTCCCTTGTGCACCATTTCTGCTGCCAGCAGGGAGCCGCCCGTGGACCAGCAGGAGGCCTCGTACATGCCGGAGTAGACGGGATTGTCGCCGTGGTCGCTGAAACCGTAGGCGCCCTGATTGTGCCCGGCCTCCCCGCGGCTCAGGCTCTGGACCGCGCTCACGTACTCCTGGGTGTGAGAGGTCAGTATCTCCTCTTCCGCGGCCTGGCGCGGCTCCACCAGGACGGCGTTGGGACGCTGGAAGGCGCCGTACGACTCCAGAAGCTCGTAGGTGTAGCGAAGGCGGGTAGGGATCATCACGTGGTCTTCGCGGAGGGCGTGGCGAGACAGGATGTCGTGGTACACGAAGGCTGCGCGGCGGCTCATATGGGAGCTCCTTTCACTGTGGCAAGTCCCGGATTGATTCACCATTGGACGCGTCTAGTCTATAAGTGTAGGGCATTTGTCAGAATCCTTCATCCTCCGTCTTCTCCTGGGAATCCGCGTATTCCTGTTGAGGGGTTGCATATATCCGCTGCGCGCGTCTGAGAAACACCGTGCCGAGAGCGTTCCACACTTCCCAGAAGTCGTCTTCACGCATGAACGCTGCGTCCTCAAGAGAAAGCCCCAGGAACTGGGTGGGTTCCGGCAACGCCTCCCTCCTGGCGGTTGCTCCGTTGCTGCTGGGAGCGCCGACGTCTGCCGGCTGCTGTGTCGGACGCTGCGCCGGGCTCCCGCGTACGGTTTTCCGACTCTGGGTCCTGCTTCTCATCTCCCGCCTTCGGGGCACATCCACAGTCGCAAGTCCGGCCTCTCTGCAAAGCCCAAGGAAGAGCATAACCTGCCTTGCGTGCTGGGAGCGGGGAGTGTATTTCTGGAAGGCGTTCATAATGACTTCCTGCGGATCTTTAGCGGGGTCAATGATTGTAAAGTCGTCCGCATAGGCGTTTCGGATTGTCCGCTCCAGGAGCTGGCGATACTCGTCCTCGGTGCTGCCGGCAAGACCTCTGAGTATGTCCGTGGGTTCATCGCCGTCCGTTATCAGTTCCAGGAATCGCAGGGTTGAGAGCACTCTGGGGATGATGTTCTCCGAAATACCAATGCCTTTGAGTATCTCCCGGGTGACTCGCGGGGGCATATTCATCCGACGAATGCGGTGCAAAAAGGCCTGCATATTGGCAGGGGGAGAGTATGGACGGAACAGAGGGGTTTTTTCTGTAACCATAACGTAACACCCGTATCTAATAAGGTATATGTATCTTAACCAGAAGCGTAGAAATTGTAAAGAGCGCTTCACATGGCACTCTGGATATGATACGCCTGAATCTATTGACTATAGCTGACGACTAGCTGAATATAGGGTAAACACAGAGGAGGTGCAGTACAGACAGAATCGTAACATAAGAACTCACTCAACCCTATAACTAAACCTTCGATGGCCGGGCGAGATTAAGGATTCGCTACAGAGTTTTCAGTTCAACAGGTTTCTGGGCAAACGTCCAGAGTGCCGGGTCTCTCGGATAGACGGAATGAGGAGTTTATCCGGTGAGTGTCTTGCCCAGGTCCAAGTTGGTTCCATGTTGCTATTGCCTTTACTGAGTAGCTTGATGTCGGAACACTCGCCAGGTGGAAGAAAGGAAAAGAGATCAATGCTAGCAACCCATACAACTGAAAACAACGTGGTCCATGACCAGGAATGGGAAAGGGCCCCTGCGCGAATCAAGGTGGTGGGGATTGGTGGAGGGGGATGCAATTGCGTGCGCAGGATGATGAAGGACCAGGTCCCGGGCGTTAAGTTTGTGATGGTCAACACGGACATCAAATCCCTGGAGCCTTCCGTACAGGGTGCTGAGATAGTTCAAATTGGCGCCAGGTCGACCCACGGCTGGGGCGCCGGCGGCGACTCAAAGATGGGCGAGAAGGCTGCCGAGGAGTCGGAGGCCGACCTCCGCGCCGCTCTGAAGAACGCCGAGTTGGTGTTCATTACGTCCGGCATGGGCGGCGGCACTGGCACGGGGGCTTCGCCTCATGTAGCCTCCATAGCCAAGGACATGGGCGCCCTGGTGGTGGGTGTTGTTACAACACCCTTCAGCTTTGAGGGGAGTCGCAGAATCGGCCAGGCAATGAACGGAGTAGCCCGCCTTCGGCCCTACCTGGACAACCTGATTGTCATCCACAACGATAGGCTCCTCAAGTACGTCGACCACGATGCCGAGATGGTGGAGGCCTTCAGGACTGCTGACGACGTGGTAACTCAGGGCATCCTGAGCGTCTCTGAGCTCATCAACGTCCCGGGCGAGATCAATGTGGACTTCGCGGACGTAAGGACCGTCATGGGCTTTCCAGGAGCGGCGCTCATGGCCATCGGCCAGGGCCGAGGCAAGATGGGTGTAGTGGATGCAGCGCGGCAGGCTATGTCCAACCCGCTGCTGAACATGTCCATCAAGGGCGCTCAGGGAGTTCTCTTTTCGGTCAAGGGTGGCCATAGCCTGACCCTGGGTGGGGTCAACGCAGCAGGCGACCTGATTAGCAAGACGGTGAGGAAGAACGCGTCCATATTCTTTGGAATGTCCATGGACGAGAACCTGGAGGATTCCGTGAAGCTCACCTTGATTGCGACCGGCTTGAAAGGTGAAGGGGGCAGCGGAGGAGGGGCGGCATTCCCCGGGAAGATACGCAGCATTATTCCCGGCCTCTAGACTGCAGTCTGACATGCCATATGTGTAACAACGACGACTTACAAAGCATCCCACCTGGCTAGTCTTCGACGTATGTTGCGCCACTGAGTGCCCCTCCAGAAGGGTTTCCGGCAGGAGGGGCACTCCACTATTATCTCCCGGGTCTGAAAGACGTAGGGAGGCGCCCGATCCCTGATTTCCTCTCTGGCAGCTCTTACTAAGGTTAAGTTGCACTCCATGCACAGAGGGAAATGCCGCTGCGTGTCGAGCTTGCAGTTCATCGACGACCTGACGAAGCTGCTCTTCTACGCTCTCGCTTTCCAGCAGGATGGCCCTCAGCTTCCCCGATGCTATCAACCTGCGCCTCATTGTGTTCCTGTCCCTTGTCACGAGGATACGTACTTACTCTTGGGCCAGGCTAACCAGCCTGCCGTCCTCGATACCGGGTACGAACGTCGTGTCGTATCCCATGATCCTCAGCCATTTAACCTGGCGGCCCGCGTTGAGGTCTACAATGAACTTCGGTTCGGACACACTGCACCCCTCCAAACGAAAATGAACTGCGGGTATGAGGTACAGACTCGCGTCGAAATAGAGTACAATTTCACATTGAGGTGGGTCACACCATTCCACTTGAGGTGTTTACAGGTACTCAGGCCATGTCCTCCGAAGATAAAGCAAACAGAGCTGCTCCGCTAAACATAGAGGTCTCGGATGAGAATGGGGCTCTCAGCATAGCCTGGGACGACGGCCACACGGGCGTTTATCCTTGGGGCTTTCTGCGGGGCGCTTGTCCATGCGTATTGTGCAAGCGCAGTCATCGAGGCGTGGAGATTAGCGAAATAGAGGCCGTCGATGGAGTATGGGTGATTGATTGGATGCCCGTTGGGAACTACGCCGTACGCCTGCTGTGGAGCGACGCCCATGAGACTGGGATCTACAATTATGACTACCTGAGGGCAATTTGCAGGTGCAATGAATGTCGGGGATAGACACTCCGACAGACCTGGATGCTTCATCCAACGCCGCAGCGAGGCACAAGGAGGCGTGACATAGACGACAGGTACCTGGAGCAGCTCCTCTCGCAGGTGCAGCGAGGGGAGACGGAGGTCGGGGAGGCCCTGGAGAAGCTGAGGACGCTCCCCTTTGAGGACTTGGGCTTTGCCAAAGTCGACCATCATCGCGCCATTCGCACGGGCTTTCCTGAGGTTGTGTATGCCCCGGGAAAGACCCCGGAGCAGCTGTCCCGGATTGCCATGAAAATATCGGAGACCTCCTCCAAACTCCTGATAACCAGGGCAGGGGGCGATGCGTATGAGAAGGTCAGGGAAGCGCTGCCGGAGGCCCGTTACAGCGAGGTTGCGAATGTCATTGTGGTGGACCGGTCGTCGGGGGAGGACGCGCCTGTGCCGGGTGTGCTGACCGTGGCCGCCGGAACGTCCGACCTGCCGGTGGCGGAGGAGGCGGCCCTCACTGCGGAGCTGATGGGCAACTCTGTGGAGAGGTTGTGGGACGTGGGCATAGCCGGGGTACACAGGCTGCTGGAGAATCTGCCCATGCTAAGACAAGCAAGGGTCATAGTGGCCGTGGCCGGGATGGAAGGCGCTCTCCCAGGCCTTATAGGAGGCTTGGTATCGGCGCCGGTTATTGCAGTGCCCACCAGCGTAGGCTACGGGGCGAACTTTCATGGGCTCTCGGCCCTTCTGACGATGCTGAACTCATGCAGCCCGGGCATCGCCGTGGTCAACATCGACAACGGGTTTGGAGCCGGTTACATGGCCGGTATGATCAACCTCTCCACGTCATCCGGCCCGCCTGGGTCCTGAACGGGGACTGGCCCGCGTTCCTCCGGGATTGCTTCATCCTTCAAAACAGGGCAGGGGCCTGGCATTCGACCAGGCCCCTGCGATAGTTGCTTCGACTGTTCCCTGTCTGCTTCTCCTCACCAACTAGGGAGTCACCTCAAATGTACCGTGCATGGTGGCGTTGTGGCCCGGGAAGGTGCACACGAACTGGTATGTCCCTGCTGCGGGAGTCGTAAACGTGACCTGCCCAGACTCCCCCGGGTTGAGCAACCGAATGCTCGCAATTACGTTGGGATCGTCCGGCTGGAGCCAGTCGGTGGTTGGCGCTGACGCTCCGGCAAGGGCTACGTCGTCCTTGGCGCCGTTCTGCACCAGGACCCAGTTGTGCTGCTGTGTGATGGCGTTGTTGGTGTAGGTTACGGTCACGGTAGAGCCGGCGCCGGCCGTGAGGGATTCCGTGCCGAAGACCAGGTCGTCGCTGTTGACGGAACCCAGCGAAAGGGATACGCCGTCCCCTGTAGGGGCGCTGGGAGTCTCCACCATGGGTGGGGATGTGGGGGTGGGCTCGACCATCTCCGGCGTCGTGGCCGTGGGCGATGGGGTAGAAGTAGGCGCTGTGGTGGGTTCCGGCTCGCTGCCTCCCCCACAGGCTAAGCCCACAATGGCGATTATCGCTATTCCAAAATACAAGAACCACTGCTTCTTCATTTTTCCTCCCGAATGGATACTGCTTACAACCTCAATCCGTCTTCACTGGTGAATTCCAGGCTCGATTGGCAAGACTAAATTTTATCATAGGGGATGAGTTTGTTCAAGTATTCACAATCTTTTCTGCCCACCCTTCAGGCAGCGCCGTTTTGTTGACATGCCAGATTCGTCTCCCTACAATAGCAGCCACGCGAGAGCTAATATGACAGTTGTTCAGCAGCTATACGACCTTCTGGTCGTTGACGAGGACATAGGCAGACATAACCAGACTATCGCATCCCTGGATGCGGCTCTGGCGGACACACAGCGGCTTGTAGAGACCCGACAGGCAGTGGAGGAGGCCAGGGACACGCTCAGGAAGCAGCAGACGGAGCGCAGGGACCTGGAGATGACCGTTGATGCCTCCCAAACCAAGGCCGGCGAGGTGGAAGCGAAGCTCTACGGCGGGACCGTTCGCAATCCCCGAGAGTTGGAGGACTTACAAACCGAGCTGAATCTCCTCCGAGCACAGCAGAAGAGGCACGAGGAGACCCTGCTCCAGAGCCTGGAGGGAGTAGAGGAGACCGAGGGCAGTCTGGTAGCGCTGGAAACCACTCTTGAAGAGATGGAGTCTTCCTGGCAGCAGGATGAGGCTCGCATGCTGGACGATAGGTCGAACCTACAGAAAGACCTGGCCCAGCTGCAGAAGAAGCGCGATGGTATGTCCGCTCTCGTAAGCCCCGTTCATCTGAGCCTGTACGACACCCTTCGCTCCACGCGCCAGGGGCTTGCGGTGGTTAAAGTGGAGAGAGGTAGTTGCCAGGGTTGCCGCATAACACTGCCGACCAGGGTGGTGCAGCAGGCCCGCACATCGCCGGAGCCTGTTAAGTGCCCCAGCTGCAGCCGGATACTGTATGTAAGCTGATAATCAATGAAGGCCATCGGTTATTTCGCTGTCCGAAATGGAGCTCAGGAGCAAGCCGACTTACTCGAGGCCTTCTCCAATCATTGCAAGCGCAACGGACACCAACCCGTGGAGACCTTTGTGGAGTGGGAGGGGGTGGAGAACGGGCGGCCCCAGTACGGGAATATGCTTGACTATGTGAAGAGGTCCGGCTCGGAGTTCCTGGTGGTTACCGCAGGCGTGCAGCACCTCGGAGACACGTTGGAGTCCTCCGTACGCCGGTTGCTGGAGTTGGACGTCCTCGGCTCCAGGGTCGTCTGCATTGATGAGGATATGCCTGATCCCTATCAGCAAGCTCTCAAGCGCTGGCCCGGTGACGGGGGCGCCAAAGGGCAGCGCATAAAAGAGGCCATGATGGCCAAGGCATTCCGAGGGGAGGGGCTGGGCAAGCCCCCTAATGGTTACAGGATAGGGTCTCAGGGCAAGCTGGAGGTAATACCTGAAGAGGCGGCTACTGTGCGCCTGATTTATGATCTCTACCTCCGTGAGGACATTGGTATGAGGCGCATAGTTCGTCACCTGAACGAGAGGGAAGTACCCACTCGCGGCGGAGGCGGGTGGAGCATAGTCACGGTCAGGGATGTCCTCCGCAACCGCGTTTATCTGGGCACCTACTCCAGATTCGGCACGAGGGTGCCCCGCAGCCATACGGCGATAATCAACCCTGAGGACTTTGAGATGGCTCAACAGAAGATGACGCGAATAAAGACCAAGCGGGTATCACGCGCCCCGGAGTCGTTTCTGTTGTCCGGCCTGGCCTTTTGCGCCTTCTGCGGCAACAAGATGTTGGGGGTGAGCCGGCGTCAGGGGTGGCGTCGCAAGGACGGCTCCAGCGCCGTAGGGCATTACCGGTACTACCAGTGCCAGTCTCGAACGAACCAGGGCGTGTGTCGCTACCACACCTGGCGCTCCGAAGCCCTTGAGGAGTATGTCCTGGAGCAGGTTCGGGATGCCTTGGAGAGTGGAAAGACAAGGCTTCAGCCGGTTGATTACCAACCCAATGCCGAGGCGGCAAAGAGCGTGAAGCGCCTTGAGACGCAGTTTCTGAGGACACTGGAGAGGGCCGCCTCCGGAGCCATATCCCTGAAACATCTCAGGCTGGGTCTTGAGGAGATAGATGCGCAGAGAGAGGCGCTGAAGAAGGATTCTGCGCCTCACCCGGACCTGACTGACGCTATCGCCAGCGGGGATGCGTCCCGCCTGCTGAGCAACTGGGACTCGCTGGACAGGGATGCCATCGGCCACATTGTTCGCGCCATGGTATCCTGGGTATCAGTGGGAGACGACTCTGACCATGTAATGTTGACACTGAAGGAGTGAGCAATGATCGAATTTACGGATGAGATGCGTGAAGCAATCGACAACGCCCTGGCAAATGGGACTCCCTGCGTTGTGGGCACAGCCTCCGCCGGCGGGGACCCGAATCTAGGGTTCAAGGGCAGCGTAATGGCCCTCGACGGTAGCCGCCTGGCGTACTGGGAGCGCAGCATGCGCACGATTCTGGAGCACATCGAAGAGAACCCCAAGGTTGTGGTGATGTACAGGGATCCGGCCAGAAGACTGGCCTGGCGGTTCTACGGCGATGCAACAGTGCATCGCGACGGGTCCGTACGGGACGAGGTAATGGCGAGGGTTGTGCAGCCGGAGTTGGACAGGGACCCGGAGCGCCAGGGATTCGCCGTGGTCATAGACGTGGAGTGCATAACCACGTTGGGCGCGGATGTTGTTCAGGAGAGGTAGCCATCGCTTTTTGACCCAGGCAACCGCCGGTGTTAAACTAAAGTAGAGTTGATAGGCAGGCTGGGCGATCGCCCTGACGTAGTCGGGGAGGAAAGTCCGAGCTCCACAGGGCAGGGTGCTGGCTAACGGCCAGGCGGGGTAACCCGACAGAAAGTGCCACAGAAAATATACCGCCCTGATTTATCGGGGTAAGGTTGAAATGGCGAGGTAAGAGCTCACCGCTCCGATGGCGACACCGGAGGCATGGTAAACCTCACTCGGTGCAAGGCCTAATAGGGGGACTGAGGGTGCCCGGCCCGTCCCCGGGTTGGCCGCTAGAGGCTTTGAGTAATTGAAGTCCCAGATAGATGATCGCCGTCCCCATTCTTGGGGATACAGGACTCGGCTTACAGGCCTGCCTATCAGCGCCATGCCGGTCTGCTTGTATCCTGGACTCCTAACGTCGACGCTTAACTGACCAGGGGGCGTTTCAAGTGCTTTACGACGACCCACTGAGCAGCGAGATTGTTCTGAAGGCCCTGCGCACATCCATACTGGGCAGCCGCGTAGACTTCTTCCCAACCACAACCTCAACTATGGACGAAGCCAGGAGGGCGGCCCTGGACGGCGCTCCGGAGGGCACGCTGGCGCTTGCGGAAGAACAGACACAAGGGCGCGGGCGCTTTCAGCGGACCTGGGTCTCGCCGCCAGGGGCGAACCTGCTCTTCTCACTGGTACTGCGCCCCGGCCTGGAGGCGTCCTCACAGCTGAGCATGATGTCCTCGTTAGCCCTTGCCACAGCGCTCGGCAGGCTTGTACCGACGCCCTCGCAGGTCTCGATCAAGTGGCCCAACGACGTTCGCGTCGGCGGCAGGAAGATAGGGGGCATCCTCATAGAAGGTTCCGCGTCGTCGTCGGGTTCCAGGGGGTTTGCCATTGTTGGTATGGGGGTCAACGTCAACTTCGATCCCGGCGATTATCCGGAGATCAGGGATATTGCCACCAGTCTCAGGCGGGAGCTGGGACATCCATTCCCGCGCCTGGACCTTCTTACAGCCGTTCTGGAGGAGATGGAGTCGCTTTACGTTGGCATTACGAAGGGCGACTCAGTCAGGGAGCGGTGGGCGTCACTGCTTGACACGTTAGGCCGCCGCATACAGGTAGCCTCAGGGGATGCGGTGTACGAGGGATACGCTGAAGGCGTGGACAACGACGGGAGCCTGCTCATGCGCAGGGACGACGGCTCCGTCCAGGTCTTGGCGGCCGGCGAGGTGACGCTGCACCTGTGACCTCGACCTTGCCACACGACTCACGGCTACGCCGGAGTCAGGCGGTAGATGCCTTCATTGCGGGAGAGGACGTACAGGTTTCCCTCCGAGTCCTCTGCAAATGATGTAATGAGGAGATCCGACTCTACAAGCAGCGCCTGGTCCGTCACCAACTGGCCGTTATAGCGGAGGCCCCATATCCTGCCTGAGCAGTAGTCTCCGTACACGTAGACGCCCTTGAGAGACGGTATCTCCTCGCCGCGATAGACGTAGCCGCCAGTGATGGAGCAGCCGTCGGAGCGGCCGTACTCCGCCACGGGCGCCACCAGCCCGGAGGAGTCGCAGCCCGTGCGTGAGGAGAAGCAGTAGCTTCCCTCCGTGATGTTCCAGCCGTAGTTCATCCCCTGGGTTATCAGGTCAACCTCCTCCCACTTGTTTTGTCCCACGTCACCCGTCCAGAGCGCGCCCGTCTCCATGTCGAAGGAGAAGCGCCAGGGGTTGCGTAGCCCGTACGCCCATATCTCACCACGCGCGCCTTCGACTCCGGCAAATGGGTTGTCGCGTGGTATGACGTAAGGGAGATCAGGGACGGCGTCCCCCACGTCGATTCGAAGGATGGAGCCCAGCAGCGTACCCAGATTCTGGCCGTTGCCCCTTGGGTCGCCGCCGCTGCCGCCGTCTCCCAGGCCAACGTACACATAGCCGTCCGGGCCGAAGGCAAGCTGGCCGCCGTTGTGGTTACCGTAGGGCTGTGGTATCTCCATTACGATGAGCTCGCTGTCCGGGTCGGCGGCGCGAGGGTTGTCCTCGCTGACGGTGAATCGAGACAGAACGGAGCGTCGAGGCGATGCTGCGGAGTAGTAGACGTAGAGATGGCCGGTGGCGGCGTAGTCGGGGTCGAAGGCCAGGCCCAGCAGACCCTCTTCGTTGTTGTCCTCGCTCACCCTGTCCCGGATGTCCAAGAATACGGAGGCCTCCGCTGCATCCGGGTTGTTGGGGAACACGCGGACAACCCCGGCCTGCTCACCGGCGAAGAAGAGCTCTGGAGCGCCTTCAGGCTGGACCAGGTTGGTGAGCCGGGGGAAGGCCAGGTTTGGGAAAGCTCGCTCCACCCGAAGCGCCGGGAGTGGATGGGAGGTGGGCGCGAGCGGGGGTGTCATCGTCGATGTGGTGGGTTGAGACTGTCCTGTTGTCGGCGTGGCGGCGGGCGCAGGTGGTGGGGTTGTGGCAGCGGGAGTAAGAGCAGCGGTCGCAGGCGGAGGCGCAGTGGCCGTAGGTGCGAGGTCGTGGAGTGGGGTAGGGGAGGGCGCGGCAGTCGTCGCGCTCCCCGGCTCTGCACAGCCTGCCAGCAGGCAGACGGATAGAAGCAGGACGAAGAGCGCGACGGGTTTGAACGAAGGCGAGGTCACGGCCTAGAAGGGTAGGGGTACGCCCACCCCCTCCGCCTGGGCGCGCTGGAAGATGTGGGCCGCTGCCGCCACGTCCTCCAGGCCAATGCCCTGGGACTCGAAGAGGGTGATGTCCTCCGGTGAGTTGCGACCTGCGGCCTGGCCGGTCACGACATGCCCCAGCTCCAACACGCGGTCCCAGGTCATTAGACCGGCGTCGATGGGCACGGCGAGGTCGGCGCACTCCAGCTTGGCCTGGTCAACGGCGTCCGCGGCTATCACGGAGGACATGGTTACGGCCTTCTCGTCCAGCTCGCGGCGGTTGATGGAGTTTGCGCCCGCGGCGTTGATGTGCATCCCCGGCTCAAGCCAGTCTCCAAAGAGAACGGGGTCCAGAGTACGCACGTTGGTTATAACGATGACGATGTCGGTGTCCTTCACAGACTCCTCTGCAGACGAGACGGGGGTGATCTCTACGCCCAGTGACTCGCTCATCGTCCGGCTGAACTCCTCCCGGCGCTCCGGCGTCCGGCTGAACGCCTTTACCGACCGGATCTGGCGGACGGCGCAGACCGCCTCCAGCTGCGTTATGGCCTGGTTCCCAGTGCCGATGATGCCGACGGTGGAAGAGTCCTCACGGGCCATGTACCTGGTAGCCACTCCGGTTGCAGCGCCTGTCCGGATCTGCCCGAGGCTGCCCGCCTGCATGACCGCCAGGAGCCTGGCAGGCTCTTCGCCGTACAGCATGACCAGTGCTCCTCCTGCGCCCATAGCCTTGAACCCAGCGACGCCGCGTTCGCCGAGGACGGACAGCATCATGGTGATGCCCCTTCCGCCAGCTTGCACTCGATGCCGGGGGATGTTGACGCCGGTCCCGTTGCCCTGCTCCCTCAGACCCTGCTCAACTGTCTCTATCGCCTCGTCTATAGGCAAGAGGCGCCGGACGTCCTCTTCAGTCAGAAAGATTGCCATGTCGTTCTCCTTTTAGGCGGTGAGCGCCTTCATTGTCCTTAGATCTGGTCCTGGTCCTTCCTCGCAAACGACTGGGCCATTCTCCACGAAACGAAGCCCATAGGCGTTCCAAAAAGGACGTAGAAGATCATGAATATGTATGGCGATAGTATCATGTTCTGGGGGTCAGGCGTGTGTATCAAGCCTGCAATCAGGGCGACGGGAAGCAGAAACGACGCTACGGCCAATGCTCTGCAAGCCCGGCTCAGGGTGCGCGTACGGGAGTTGGACTCTGCTATCCATACTCCCACCGCGGCCCAACCCACAAGGAAACCGGTAAGGCTTATCTGCCATTCAGATTCCCAGTCCTGTACGACGAGAAACGCGCCGACGTTGAAAGTGAACATGAATGCGGCGGGAAGCGAAAATAAAATTCCTCTGAGGCTTCTGAGAGTAAAGCTTGGGTTCATCACGTATTGGCGCATTGCTATATGGGCCTCCTCACCCAATTGGCAGGAGGCGCTGGACGTCCTCTTCAGTAAGAAAGATTGCCATGTTGATTACCCCTTCCAGTTGCGTGATTCATTTCCATTTGGCATTTCTTGTCTCCTGAACACATGCGCGAGCCCCCATGAGAAGAGGCCCAAAGGCACTCCTATTAGTGCAGATAGGAGAACGAGAGACAGTGGCGTTAAGATCTCCATTTGAATAGGCGGCGCCACCATGACTGTGAGAGCGATGCCTATGGGAAGGGTCAATGCCGCCATGGAGAAAACGCCGCACCCTCGACTCATGATGAGTCGGCCAGTGGCGGCCCTTGCGATCCAGAGGCTTGATAAAGCCCAGCAGGTACTAAGGACAATTTCTTCCCCTTTGTAGTCATGGAAGTCCGGGTAGAACATTTGCTCAATGTAGTAGTTGATTACCGTCGAGAAAAAGAAGGCTGTGGGTAAAGCAAGAAGGACTGCTGCGATGGATCTCCTGATGTGCTGGCTAGCGTTTATCTTCAAGAGCAAGAAGCTTAATGCAGCCCAGCAAGCAAAGAGAGCTGCATTTTCCATATCCCGGTCACGAATTATCCTCTCGTCAAGGAAGTAATCCATCACCAAATAGATGAAGAGGACCGTAGGGCAAGCGAGAATGGCAGCTGCAATGTAATTGCCAACGAATTTCATAAGGGCCAGCCATTTACCAATGGGCCTCCTCACCCAACGGGTGGAGGAAGCCCACATTAAGGATTCTCGCTTTCTCAGGCCGGATGTCTAGTCGGGGCTTGTGCCGAAGACGGTCCAGTCGGAGGCGCCTGGGGTGAATGCGCCGGCCACGGCGGTCTCTGGTCGGCCGTTCTTTATGGTGACCTGTCGCTCGCCCGCCTGGCCCCGCAGCTGCTGGATTGAGTCCGTGTAGATCCACCAGCGGGTGCGCCCGTTGCCGGAGTTACCGCCGCTGGAGCTGAAGGGGTGCGATCCCTCGACCCTGATGTCGCTGCCGTAGAAGTCGTGGGCCTCGCCCCTCTTCACGCCGTGCCAGCCCATGCCCTCCAGATAGTACTGGGTGAAGAGCGTGTAGCCGTCGTAGGGGTTGTAGATGTCAATTTCGCCCGGGGTGAGGCCGGATCCCTCCAGAACCTTCTTGGCGATGCTGTCTGTGAAGGCCTCGGTCTCCTCAAGGGTCTCGACGTAGCTCCGCACCACGCCCCTCTGGGTGACGTGGTTGAGAATGTAGACGGGCGGCTGTTTCATGTCCTTTGCCCGCTCCGGGGTGGTGTACAGGTACGCTACCGCTGTCTGGATGGGCAGGTCGGCGTCCCAGATGTTCAGTGGCTTCTGGAGCCACCGGCCGGCCAGGTAGTCCTCTGTGGTGAAGGGCTCCGGCCTGTGCTGGTAGTAGAATCCCTCCGGGTTCATAAGGCCGTTCCTGTGCTGGTTCACCACGAAAGGGGCCATCCGGTCGTGATTGGAGCCGTACTTGCGGCAGTAGGACTCGAAGCCAAAGCCGATCTGGGGCATGAGACCCCAGCCGAAGGTGTCTGTCCACTGGTTGTTGCCCGAGACCTCGTTGGAGGGGTTCTGGTGGTATCGACCAGGCATATTGCCGGTTGCCCTGATAACCAGGCACACCTCCGTCTGGCGGTCTCCCACGGCCTGGGCGGCGACGCACAGGGCGTTGGAAATGCAGGCAGGTCCGTGGGACGTGAACTTGACGTTCTTCAGTCCCATGTTCTCGACTATCCAGTCCGCGCTCACTCCGCTGAGGCCGTCCTCGGCGTGGTAGGGTGGGGCGAAGAATTCGCGGGGGCCCCATGCGTCTCCCATGCCCTGAGGGCAGGCAACCACTCCGTCGACATCGTCTATGGTGATTCCCGCGTCATCCAGGCACTTCTGGACTGCAAGTATTTGCCATGCGCCCAGGCTGGTCTCCAGGTTGCCGTCCCACCTGCGGGCGGTCGGGGCCTGTCCATAGCCTGCCACCGCCACCTTGCCGCGATGCTCCCATACGCCCAGCCCCTCGTCGCGACGGTAGACTGAGGCCGGTGCATTTTGAGTTGGCGCCATGTTTCACCTCTTTCTATCTATGAATGAATTGTTATGCGTTCAGGGTTGAGATGGTCTAGGCGACCACCCTCCACTCGGCGATCTTCTGGCCGTTGAAGCTTTCCTCAAACTCTACTTGCACCGTGGCGCCCACTGGAACCTCGTCTGTGGGGGTGCCTGGGAGGTGGGAGAGCATCTTGATTTCGGGGGCGTCCTCCAACTCTACCACGGCGAGGTTGAAGGGCTGAATCTGTTGCAGCATCATAACCCGGGAGTCATGGCTGACAAGGTACCCGTGGATATTGCCGCGTCCGCTCATTGCGCGGAACTCCATATTGGCATCTGAGCCGCATGCCAGGCACGCCTTCTGCGGTGGGTGTTGCAGCCTGCTGCAGGCCGTGCAGTTCTGCACCACCAGCCGACCCTCGTTACAGGCGTCCCAGAAGGGCTTGCTTACTTCGTCCGGTACAGGGGATGGTTTGGTCAAATCTCACCTCCGATTTAGTTTTGTGGACTAGTGGCGATGATAGGATAATCCACGCCTGATGTCAACGTTGACTACGTGTGGGTGAGGCCGCGCGAGTGTGTAACGGACTGGGATGGCGACGGGCCTTTGTGTAACTCCTCAGTGCCCCCATCCCAACCTTCCCCCGCCATGCGGGGGAAGGGGTTCTATGCACCTGGGTGTGGACTCCCATCTGCATGGGAGTGACAGTCGGAGTGGTCGCGCCGAAGCGATTATGCGCCCGGACTTGGATTCTTCTCGCACGCGCATGGTGGGCGCGTCGAACCACATGAGCGTGCGGGCCGGGTTGAATGATTCGGCCTATCTCAAAACCGGTGGGCCTCCTCTCAATAGAAGAGAGGAGGCCCACACGCGGTAGTCCTGTATGCCGTGGCGAAGGCTTAGTCGGGGGTGGATCCCCACACAACGAAGTCGCCGCCGCGGGGATGCGGCCCGCCGGATACGCCGGTCTCCGCCGGTACCCTGATCTGCCGCTCGCCGGCGCGTCCCTGGATCTGCTGTATGCAGTCCGTGTGCATCCAGATCCGGGTGCGGCCGCTGCCCGCATTGCCGCCGCTGGGCGACACGGGGTTCGGCCCCTCGATGCTGATGTCCGTCTGGTAGAAGTCCAGCCCCTCGCCCTGCTTGACGCCCCTGTAGTTCAGGCCCTCCATCATCAGATGGTGGAACAGGGTGTAGCCGTCATACATGTTCTCGAAGGAGAGGTCACTGGCGGTGATGCCCGCGCCTTCGTACAGACGCCTGCCCAGGCTCGCGGCAGAGTCCTCGCACTCCTCCAGCGTCAACTCGACGCTGCGGGGCTTCGGCCTGGCCTCGGAGTGGTTGAGGATGTAGACGGGCTTCTGCTTCATGTCCTTGGCCCGCTCGGTTGTGGTGAAGACGTAGGCCACGGCGACCGTTATGGGGATGTCGCAGTCGTACAGGTTCACGGGCTTGACGATCCAGCGAGCGGACAGGTAGTCCTCAACGGTGAGAGCCTCCGGTCGATGCTGTGCCCAGAAGCCCTCCGGGAAGAGGAGGCCGTTGCGCTTGGAGTTGACCACGAAGGGAGCCATCATGTCGTGGTTGCCGCCGTACTTGTTGGTGTAGCTGGTGAACCAGTGGGCAGGGTAGTAGGGCCCCGTTGCGCCCCAGGGGTTGCTCCACTGGGCGTTGCCGCCGATGGTGTCCAGGGCGTTGTCGCCGCCCTGAGCGTACCGTCCCTCCAGGTTGTCCCACGCCTTCAGCACCAGGCAGGTGTTTGTCATGCCGTCGCCGATGGCCTGCGCGGCAACGCATATGGCGTTGGACATACACGTGGAGCCGTACATGCTGAAGTTGATGCCGCTGAGCTCCGGCATGTTGTTTACCAGCCACTCCGTGCTCAGGGCGCTGATGCCGTCCACCTTGTTGGCGCCCGGCTTGAAGGCCTGGGAGAACTCATCCGGAATGGGCCTGTCCGCCGGCCACATAGCGCCAGTAGTTGTGGACGGGTCCAGGACAAGGCCGTCAACCTGGTCCGGCGTAATGCCTGCGTCCTCCATTGCGTTCCGGAGGGCGATGATGGCGTAAGCGCCCACGCTGGTCTCCGGCCTGAGGTCCCAACGCCGGTCGGTGGGGGAGTGCCCGATTCCTACGGCCGCTACCTTTCCCTTGTGCTCCCACACCCCGAGGCCCTCTGTGCCTCTAAACGTGGAGGCTGGCGCTTGTGGAGTTCGTGAAGTTGTCATTGTCTACTCCCTTCTGATTATCTTGACTATATCTGTGATGGCAGGTGTTCTAGCCGACCACCCGCCACTCAGGGACCTTCTGGCCCGTCGTCGGAGTTGTCTCGAACTCCACCTGCACGCCGGCCCCTATCGGCACTTGGTCTACTGGGGTGCCGGGCAGGTGAGAGTAAAAGAGGATGCCGGGGTCCTCCTCCAGCTGCACCAGCGCAATGGTGAAGGGCTGGTCCGGTTGCAGAATTCTGATGCGTGAGTCGTGCATGATTCCGTACGAGTAGATCTTGCCCCGACCGCTGACTTCCTTCCACTCCAGGGTGTCTTTGGAGCCACACTCATAGCAGGTTGGCTCAGGCGGAAATTGTATCCTATTGCAGACTGTACAAGTCTGCATTACCAGCCGATCCTCGTTGCAGGCGTCCCAGAATGGCTTGCTAAGTTCATCGGGTACCGGAGACTGTTTGGGCAAATCCCACCTCCCTAAATATAGAATGGTACACCAAGGCGATTCTAGGATAATGAGGCCAGACTGTCAACGTTGTGTGTTTTTGTGGTTTTGTATAGCATCGTTTACTCTGGTCTGGGCACACCATCGGGCCGTTGCCGGGCCGCGGAAGATGCCGCGTGTCAATCGACAGGCCGAGAATTGCGCCGCTTTTGGCGTTTCGCTTTGCTTGTTTACGATATTCCGGGGATCTTAGCGCTACAAGGGAAACCCGTCCGTCACCAACTCTCCAGTTGCGGCATAGCCTCAAGTGTGGCATATTGAGGTCGCTATATGAGACAGGCCGGTTGCGGCCGTATTGCAATGCGCCAGGACGAAAGAAAGCTGGAGGTAACAATGAAGATAGGCATAATCTCCGACACCCGCGCCCGCAGTGGAGAGGAAATACCACAGGAGGTAGCCCGGGCCTTTGAAGGCGTGGACAGGATCTTTCACGCCGGCGGGATCCACTCCAAAGAGGTGCTGGACTGGCTGGAGCGCATTGCGCCCGTGACGGCGGCCGCCAGGCTGGAGGGCGGCCAGGCTGAGCAGCCCCAGCCTTTCATGCTGGAGGTCCCTGGCGATCCTCGGGTTGCTCAGCAGCAGGTCATTGAGCTGGAGGGACACACCATAGGCATGGTTAACGAGATATGGCTGCCCAGGTTGAGCGACGAGATCATGCCCGGCTCCATTGGGAGACAGCGGCTGCCGGACCAGCTTCTGACCCAGATGGTGACGGACTTCTTCGAGAACCCTGTGGACATTGTGGTCTTCGGGCGCACCCTCTACGCGGTGGTGGAAGAGCACGAGGGGATTCTCTTCATCAACCCCGGCAGCCCTTCGCTGCCAAGGAACGTGCGAAGGCTGGGCCAGGTTGCAATTCTGGAGCTTGGCGACGGAAAGCGCGAGGCGAGAGTGGTGGAGCTGTCTGGGCTGAGCTAGATGGAGATGAGTTTCCGTTGCCACAGCCAACTTTTCCCGGCAAGCGAAGGAAGGTAGGTTAGGGGCACGGCCCAGAGTTCTTGGACTTTCTGCAAGTAAGCTGAAAACGGCAAACCGAAGGGCCTCCGATCCAACTGGATCGGAGGCCCTTCTTTTGGACTAACTTTTCCTCTTTGGGAGGATTTAGCCGGGGGTGGAACTCCAGACTGTCCAGTCTCCGCCCTGGGGCATGGGACCGCCGGAGATGCCTATCTCTGCCGGCTTGCTGATCTGGCGGTCGCCGGCCCGGCCCTGGAGCTGCTGGATGGAGTCCGTGTGCATCCAGAAGCGCGTTCGGCCGCTGCCGCAGTTGCCGCCGCTGGGGGATACGGGATGCGGACCAGAGATGCTGATGTCCTCGGACTCGTAGAAGTCCAGGACCTCGCCCCTCTTCATGCCTCCGTAGCGCAGGCCCTCCAGGTAGTGGTTGTGGAAGACCGTGAACCCGTCGTACATGTTCTCAAAGGACAGGTCGGACGACTCAATGCCCGCGCCCTCAAAGGCCTTCCGGGCCGTGGCCTCGGTGGAGAGCATGGCGTTCTCAAGACCCTGGTTCAGTCCGAACTTCGGGCGGGTAGTGACGTGGTTGAGGATATAGACCGGCTTCTGCGCCATGTCCTGGGCCCGCTCTGCGGTGGTGAACAGGTAGGCGGCCGTGCCCATGATGGGGATGTCCATGTCAAAGAGGTTCAACGGCTTGACGATCCATCGAGCGTTGATGTAGTCCTCTCTGGTTATCTCTTCGGGCCTGTTCTGTGCAAAGAAGCCCTCCGGGAACATCAGGCCGTTCTTCTTGGAGTTGACGATGAAGTTGGCCATCATGTCATGGGTCTTGTTGTACTTGTGCAGGTACTCCTGGAAGGTGAAGGCGTCCGTGGTGCCCGCTCGGGTGCCCCACAGCTGACCCCAAGCGTTTCCGGCCACGGTTTCCTGTGCGGCGGCGCCACCCTGGTAGTACCTGCCGGCCAGGTTGTGCCAGCCCTTAAGCACCAGGCATGTGTGGGCCATGCCGTCGCCGACTGCCTGTGCGGCTACGACGATGGCGTTGGACATGCAACCCGGGCCGTACAATGTGAAGTTGATGCCCGAAAGCTCAGGCATGTTCTTCAGGATCCACTCGGCGCTCAGCTTGGCAATGCCGTCCAGGGGGTCGTCTGTGGCGTTGAAGGCGTTGACCACGTCCATGGGAATGGGGTCGCCCTCTTCCCAGTGTGCGCCTGTAGTTGTGCCGGGGTCCATTACCAGCCCGTCAACGTCCGCCGGGTTGACGCCGGCGTCGGCGATGGCCTTTCGCAGGGCGTCAATGGCCAGTGCGCCAATGCAGTTCTCCGCGGTGCCGTCCCAGCGCCGGGAGGTGGGGGAGTGACCTACTCCCACCGCTGCAACCTTACCACGGTGCTCCCACAGACCCAGTCCCTCTCTGTTACGATACGTCGAAGCAGGGGCTCTCTGAGTAGTCATTTGTTACCTCTCTCTATGTGATTTCTGGTTTCCAGGTCAGGGGGCGACTTTAGCCGACCACCCGCCACTCGGGGACCTTCTGTCCCGTTGCAGGAGTCACCTCAAAGGTTACCTCCACGATGGCGCCAATCTCCACTTGGTCTACCGGGGTCTCCCGAAGGTGGGAGAGCATCTGGCACCTAGGGTCCTCTTCCAGGGATACTACAACCACGTTCAGAGGTTGATCAGGCTGGAGCTGTCTCTGGGCGGCGTCGTGCAGGATACCATAGGTGTCAATGGTTCCCCGACCACAAGGCTCGAACCACTCCAGGGAGTCACCTGAGCCACACCAGACACAAGTTGGCTCCGGGGGGAACTGTAGCACAGTTAGGCCGCGCCTGTCAGTGCAGGCCAGGCATCGCTGCACGACCAGACGATCCTCGTTTGCTGCGTCCCAGAATGGCTTGGTTATGTCACCTTCCGCAGGTGCAGGAGACTGTTTAGGCAATTCTCACCTCCATCTATATTTGTGCTTTATTTAGCGCACTTCAGCAAGGTTACTGGATATGTTTTTTCTTGTCAAGGTGTTGCCGTAGTGCGACTATACGCTGGATGTGTTTCGTAGCTATTTGCCCTAATCTCAACGATTGTAGTTACCTTTCTTAACGCCTGATTGCCGACGAAACACCTCCGTTTCCCCTGAGAGTTGCGGGTCCTTCTCCTAGTCCGGGCTGGTGCTCCATATCATGAAGTCGCCGGTCTGGGGCATGGGGCCGCCGGACACCGCAGTCTCCGGCCTGCCGTTCTTTATGCGCACCTGTCTCTGCCCGGCGCGCTGCTGGAGCTGCTGGATGGAGTCGGTGTGCATCCATATGCGCGTGCGACCGCTGCCGGAGTTGCCTCCGCTGGAGGAGATGGGATGCGGTCCCTCAACGCTGATGTCGCCCTGGTAGAAGTGAAGAGCATCGCCCTTGCCGACGCCGTGCCACTGGAGGCTCTCCAGGTAGTAGTTGTGGAAGGTGGTGTAGCCGTCGTACATGTTCTCGATGTCGATGTCGGCTGGTGTGAGGCCGGAACCCTCATACAGCTTGCGGGCCGTGCTGTCCGTGGATGCCTCGGCGCCCTCCAGCGTCTGCCAGATTCCGAAATTGGGTTTGGTTGTCGCGTGGGTAAGGATGTAGACCGGATCCTGCTTCATGTCCTTGGCCCGCTCTGCGGTGGTGAAGAGATAGGCCACTGAGACGCACATGGGTATGTCGCAGTCGTACAGGTTAAGGGGCTTGACTATCCACCGAGCGGCCAGGTAGTCCTCGATGGTGATAACTTCGTCCGGCCTGTGCTGGGCGAAGAATCCCTCCGGGAACATGAGGCCATTGCGCTTTTCGTTAACGACGAAGGGAGCGAACATCTCCTTCTTGACGTTGTACTTGCGCAGGTACTGGGAGAAGCTCAGGGCGTCCCCGGTGGGACCGGTGGGGCCCCAGGGCGAAGTGAACTGTCCCGCTCCGGAGACGGTGTCCTGGGCGTTGGCGCCGTACTGGCCGTAGCGGCCCGCCAGGTTGTTCCGTCCCGTCAGCACAAGGCAGGTGTTGGTCATGCCGTCGCCTATCGCCTGTGCGGCGACACAGATGGCGTTGGACATGCACCCGGGGCCGTACATGGTGAAGTTGACGTTGGTCAGTTCCGGCATGTTCTTGAGCACAAAGTCCGCGCTCATCTGGCTGAGGCCGTCGTTGGGGTTGTCCGTCAGCTGGAACATGCTGGCGAAGTCCTCGGGTACTGGCCGTGGAGACCACGGCTCGCCCAGGCTCCCTGGGCTGATCACAAGGCCGTCCACCTGGTCCGGGGAGACGCCGGCGTCCTCTAGGGCGTTGCGCAGGGCCATGATCGACCAAGCGCCCAGGCTGGACTCAGCGGTCTCGTCCCAGCGCCGCGCGGTGGGGGAGTGGCCTATGCCGACGGCCGCCACCTTGCCGCGGTGCTCCCATACTCCACGCCCCTCCGTGTTTCGATACATAGACTCTGGTGCGTTCCTGGTCGGTCCAGTAGTCATTTCTCACCTCTCTCTGTGAATTCTTAATCTGTGGGAACCGGAGGCGGCTTACGCCACGACCCGCCATTCGGGGACCTTCTGGCCCGTGGCCGGGGTTACCTCAAACTCAAGCTGTACCTTGGCCCCTATGGGCACGTCGTCCACCGGAGTTCCGGGGAGGTGGGAGTACATTAGAACGCTGCGGTCCTCCTCCAGCTCTATGCAGACGATGTTGAAGGGCTGGTCGGCCTGAAGCGACCGGGTCCGGCAGTCGTACATCACGCAGTACTCCCTTACGTTGCCGCGCCCGACCATCTCAAGCCATTCCAGCGTATCAGAAGCGCCGCATCTGACGCACGTGGGCTGGGGCGGGTATTGCAGGGCGTTCAGCCCGCGTCTTGCGTCGCACGCCTTGCAGTTCTGCAAGATGAGGCGCTCCTCGTTGCAAGCGTCCCAGAAGGGCTTGCTGAAGTCATCGGGAACCGGGGATTGTTTGGGCAAGCGTCACCTCCAGTTTCGAATTTGGATGCCGAGGGTATTATTACAAATGACCTTTTTCCTGTCAAGTTGTGTTGCATGCGAGGGCTATGTAGTGACGCAGTTCGTTACATATTGCCTGAGTAAAGACGATAGTAGCCATATTGGAGTTACGTGCGCGTTTGTGCGGTCTTTTTCATCCTGCGCACCATTGACCGGCTACGAAAAGGCTGCGGATCCGCATTATTAGTGGCCCTATGGGTTGTCAACCGCGCGCGGGCGCGCTTGTCTGCTCGCACTTAGCTTGTCGAAGTAGGTGAGCGGGTGCAACGACTTCTGCCGGGCCGTCACTCTCGCAGACTCGAGAGTCCACTCCCGTCCTACGCTATCCGCTCGAGTTTGCCTATCCACTCGCTGAATAGTGGACACTCCCCGCGAATGGCGTCTAGGCCAATTGCATTGGCGGCCTGAACGCCCATCAAGGGCTTCTGGTAGCCTGCGTACAAGTCCAGAACTCGCCTGGACGGTGCGGTCTCAGAGGAGTCGTTGATCTCTTCCGGTGAACTGAAGCCGGCGCGTATCTCCTGAAGGCTGGTCGCCAGGTCGGGCTTTCCAATACTACGAGCGAATTCAATCGGGTCGCTGAACAGCAGGCCTTCGAACTCGTGCATAACCACGTAGGGAACAAAGCGTTGGGTTTCGGAATCACTGTCAAGGGAATTGGCAATATCATCCAGGATAGCCCGCTCTACTCCGGCCGCCCGCTCCTTTGGGCTATTCAGGCCTCCTGCCTCCCGACGTCCCGGCCAAGTGTCCGGCAGCCCGTAGTAATCGATCATTGTAGTAACAAGAACAGCATTGTCCTCTTTCAAGTGATTCAGAATATCCGAGCGCGTGGAGGTCCATTGCCTTATGCCGCCGCGGCGGCTGCGTTGGCGGGCGTTTCCAAGCAGGCGCGCGCTGACTGCGGTGTAGCCGAAGGCATATAGATGCGGGGCCAGGACCCGGTTTACAAAGTTCTCCTCCGTCTGGCCCTCTACCAGTGCAAGAATACGGGTCATTCCGTCACTCTGGCCTTGGCCGCCCGCCCAGTTCATTTTTCTCCCACAGCTGGCCCAAGCTGTAACTTTCCAGCCAAGGCGCCAGCCGGGATGCATCGAGCCGGGTGAATTCCGTGGCCCCATTTACCCGCTCCGCCACTAGAATCTCCTCTGGCTCAAAGTGGTCCAGGAGAAGGGACGACTGGGTAGAGACTACAACCTGCGCTTCCGTTGAAGCCTGCTTCATAAGCGACGCCAGTAGGGTAATGGCGTAGGGGTGCATACCCAGTTCCGGTTCGTCTACCAGAATCACCGATGGCCTGTATTCCGAGGGTTGAAGGAACAGGGAAGCCAGCGCAATGAAGCGCAGCGTACCGTCGGACAGCGAGGACGCGTCGAAATAAGCGTCTGTGCCCTCGTGTATCCACTCCAGCCTCATCTTGTCCGGGTTCAGGAGCTGCGGCTCCAAACGGAAGTCGCGGAAGAACGGCGCCGCCTGCCTCACCGCGCCCAAAATCAGGTTATAGGAATCCGGTCGCTTCTCCCGGAGCAGGTACAGGAACGGAGCAAGGTTGGACCCATCCGAACGCAGGTAGCGGTTGTCGTTCACATCCGCCGTTTTCTTCATTGGAGAGTCAAACCCGGCGTCGTGGAAGTGGTAGAGACGCCAGCTGTCAAGGTGGCGCTGCACGTGGGCCGCAATTCCTTTAGTGGTTTGCCGGCTTATCCCGGCTTCCAGCCCGAAGCGGCTCAAGCCCTCTAAGTACGGCTCTGGGTGTCCTGCTTTGTTCCAGAAATAGGCGAACTCATTCAACGGGAACAGCCTGTCCTCGTTGTCGGGTTCAAGACTGACTTCGTACTGGTTGACACCCTCGTTAAAGGAGACATAAACCTTGATTTGCGGGGTAACCCTGGAGCCGAAGTGCAGGACCCTTTCGGCGCCTCCTTCCCGGAGAACGTATTCCTGCAAACGCCCCTGTCTTATGGCGTTCAGAAAGGAGAACACGCCAAGGAAGTTAGACTTGCCGGAGCCGTTGGGGCCTATGAGCGCGGTGAGCGGCCCAAGCTTCAACTTCTCAATGGACGCAATGCTTTTGAAGCCCTCTACCGTTATGTAGTCAAGCTCGGCCATTACACCGCTTCTCTAATGCCGTCCTTACTCGGGAAGAGCCGGCCACGTGGGGGCCGCGCTAGCACACGCGCCTCGTCGTAGCTCGTCCAAGGAGAAGAGCCGACCACGTTGGGGCCGCACCCCGGGCAACGCTGACCCGCCTCCAATGTTTGTATCACATTCCGGCAAGCCGCCGCAAGCCGACCGACGGTAAGCCGCCGTATTACGTAATCGTCCCGCTAGAGGCCAGATCCTCAATTCGCTCATGGTCAAGGCCCAGGATGCCCATAAAGACGTACATGTTGTCCTGGCCCCTTACGGGGGATGCGTCGCCGGCCCAGCCGGGCGTCTCCGACAGGTGTACGTTGACGCCTTTGAAGTCCATCACGCCCAGGCCCGGATGGTCTATGGAGACGATGGCCCCGGGCCGGGAGCGGAGGTGTATGTCGTAGTAGAGGTCCTCTCCGTTGGCCACTATGCCAGCGGGCACGCCGGCCTTCTGAAGCGTGTTCATCAGCAGCCGGGGCGTCAGCCCGCGCGTCCACTCTCCTACGCCCCTGTCCAGGTCCTCCTTGTGCTCTATCCGGCCTGCGAGGGTCTGGAACCGCTCCTCCTGCGCCCATGCGGGCCTTCCCATTGCCTGGACCAGCGCCTGCCACTCTTCGTCGGTGCCCACCTCGATGGCGCACCAGGCGTCGTGGCCGAGGCAGGGATAGACGTCGTGAGGGGCCTGGGTGTCGCTGAAGTTGCCCCTGGGCTGGGCGATACGACCGTTCGTCAGGTAGTCCAAGTAGGCCACTCCCATCAGGTGGGCCGTCGCCTCAACCTGGGCGATCTCCATGAACTGGCCTTCGCCGGTCCTCTCGCGCCACTCCAGGGCCGCCATAACCGCCAGGGACGCGAAGGAGGCTGTGACGAAGTCCGGGTACGGCATCTTGATGCGGGTGTTGAGCGGCGACTCAGGATGTCCCCATAGGTGGGTGAGGCCGGTGAGCCCCATGACCTGCTGGCCGTAGGCCAGGTAGTCGCGTATCGGGCCGGTGCTGCCCATTCCGGGCATCGCAATCATTATCAGGTCTGGCTTACTCCGGCGCAGGTCGTCATAGCCGATGCCCAGCTTGTCCATGACGCCTGGCTTGAAGTTCTCGACGACAACGTCGCTGACGTTGACCAGCTCCTGGATAAGCTCCTTGCCGCCGGGCATGCGGGCGTCGGCGACGCAGCTGAGCTTGCACCGGTTCAGCTCCTGCGGCTCCTGGGCCGGCGGAGCGCCAGCCTCCTCGATCTTGATGTCCTCCGCGCCAAAGGTGGCCAGGTAACGGGTCGAGACGGGACCGGCCACGGCCCTGGTCATGTCCGCAACACGGATGCCGTCCAGGGGCTTGCGAGGCGTTGGGGCAGGGGAGTCGTCAGCGGCGTCGGCGAAGTCCAGGCGGCGAGGCTGAATGTCGTTGATCTCCTGCAGGACCTCCTCGGTGTGCTGGCCCAGCAGGGGCGCAGGTCGAGTGGCCTGCCACGGGGAAGCGCCAAACTGCACGGGAGGGCCTGGTGCGCGGTGCCTGCCTATGACGGGATGGTCCATCTCTACGAAGAACTCCCGCGCCTCCGTATGCGGATGGTGAACAAAGCCGTCGACCGTCATAACGGGGGTGACCGGGATGCCGATGCGCTGGCCCCGCTCCACAAGCTCGTCGCACTCCACGGTCTCGGTGTACTCCTCAAGCAGTGTGTCGATAAGCTCCCGGTTTTCCCGGCGGACAGTCCGGTTCATCCAGACGTCCTCCGAGAGTATGGGATGTTCCATTATGTCCCTGGCGAGGCGGGCGAAGTGGCCGTCGTTGTACACGGATATGTTGGCGTAGGCCCCATCGGCGCAGAGGTAGGTGTTGACCGCGCCGAAGGGGGAGTGCTTGCCCTCCCTGCGGGTGATGACGTTCTCATGGGAGTAGCGGTAGATGTAGGGGTGCTCCGACGATATGGTGGCCTCCTGGAGGGAGAGATCTACGTGCTGGCCACGGCCGGTGGTCCTGCGGGCGCGTATGGCCAGCAGAGCGCCAAAGGCCGCCTGTACGCAGCCGACCTGGGCCGTGATCTCGTAGGGCGCCATGCAGGGCCGCGTGTCGTCGTCGCCGTTGGCAATCATCATGCCGGAGGTCGACTGGGTTATGAGGTCGCCGCCGCGGTAGCGGGCGTGGGGGCCGGACTGGCCGAAGGGCGTGATGGAGACGTAGACGAGGGCGGGGTTCAGCTTCCGAAGCTCCTCGTAGCCCAGGCCGAGGCCAGCCAAGTACCCGGGAGTCCGGTCCTCCACGAGGATGTCGGAGCGCTCCGCCAGGGCGCGGATGATGTCCCGGCCCTCCGTCGAGTACATGTCCAAGACGACGCTGCGCTTGCTGCGGTTGGCGTGGATGAAGCGGAGGCTGCGCTCCGGCCCCGGCTCATCGCCGGCGAAGGGGGCCATGCGACGGGTGGGGTCGCCCTCGGTTGGCTCCACTTTGATGACGTCTGCGCCCAGATCGCCGAGGGCGCGGGGGCACATCTGGCCCAGGCCGTTGGTGAGATCGAGAATGCGGAGGTGGTCAAGGGCTGCGGTCGGCTGCGGTTGGGTCATGGGGCGCCTCTCCTAAGAACAGGATAGGTAAGGGTAGGTTTGGACTGGCGCGATTGTCTCAGGAGCGCGCTGCGGTGTCAACGCAGGGGGTAGGGTGGTGGAGAGGTCGACAAATACTGCTACTGATGAAAGAGACGCAGTTGAAACAGGAAGGGATGGTATTGGGCAAATCTAGAATCGCACACTTGGGGCAAGTAAGAGCACAACTGCGATTGTGTCAGAATCGGCCCAAGCCGATGGTTCGAGACCTGTATGGTGCCCTGCCGTAATCTGCCTACATAGGTAGCTCCTTAAACCTGCCTCGAATCCCAGAAACCGACAATGTGATATCATCTCGATGGTTCTTCCATTGAGCTTGAGTAATCCTGATTTGAGGTATTCCAGCCACATGGATCCGACGTACGTCGGCAATCCGTTTCAAATGCAGATCCGGAGGCGAAAATGGCTAAGCCAAGGGTATTCGTAAGTTCTACTTTCTATGACTTGAGGCAGGTTCGAGAAGACCTCAACAGGTTCATTTCAGGGATGGGCTACGAGGCCGTCCTCCATGAGGCAGGCGACATCGCATATGGCAAAGATAGCCCTCCAGAAGGTTATCTCAATCGCGAAATAGAAATGTGCGACATATTAGTCTGCGTAATCGGAGGTCGTTACGGCACCGAGTCACAAGAACGGCCAGGCTTGTCTATAACTCAGCAGGAGCTAAGTGCTGCCATAAGAAACCAAATCCAGGTTTTCATCTTCATCGAACAAGCCGTCAATTCCGAATACAATACTTACTTGGCCAATAAGGGTACGGCTGGCATAAAATATAGCTTCGTTGATGACGTTCGCGTCTATGAGTTCATCGATTCGGTCTCCAATCTCCCGAAGAAAAATCCTATTGCTCCCTTTCAAACTGCGTCCGACATTGTTGAATACCTTAGAAATCAGTGGGCAGGATTATTCCAAAGATTTCTCCAGGATCAGAAACGCCTCGAGGAAATTAGTGCTCTGGAGGAAATGAAGTCAATGACGGGGACACTTGAACACCTGGTGAGATTTCTCACTGAAGAGCGCAAGGATAAGGACGACGCTATTCAACAGATTTTGCTTGCCAACCATCCGGTGTTCCATCAATTTCAACAGCTGACCAAGACAGGGTACAGAGTGTTCTTCACTGATGAGGAGGAATTGAACCGATGGCTTCGAGCCCGCAAATGGACTCCGCTTCCCAGAGATTCTTACGACGAAGGTAGCTATAGAGAATGGTCTGAAGAAGGAAGCAGTCGGTATATAAAGCTAACAGAGCCGATATTCGACGAAAACGGAAGATTGAAGGTCTACACTGGAGATAGTTGGGAGGACAGTTGGATTCAAGTGATCGGTTCAGAGATAGAGGACGAGCTTCCCTTCTAGGCTTCCGCAAAGAAGTGGATCTGGCTCACTCGGTCAATGATTTGTGCCGGAGACCGAAAGTGTTCTTAGAAGAATCCTGACTACGTTGCCATTTCGCCTTCAGTAATGACATTCAACTTGTGCAGGTTACAAATGTAGGGGCGGTTCGCGAACCGCCCCTACGGGAACGCCGTTGCTGCCCCGCTCGAATGGTTCGTTGGCTAGCTTCTTGGAGCGTACTCAATGGTCAGTGTGTCCGTAGGGCCGTCGTACTGCATCCTGAAGTGTCTGAGAATATCCCGGCCCAGTATTGCGGAGTAGGGGTGTCCCTCTTCCGAAAGTGGCAGGGTGGCGAAGCGTCCGTTGAATACGACCTGCAGGGTTGGCACCTCGATCTGCGCAAGACAGACGTCGCACTCCACTTCGCCACCGATACCTGTTTGCTTGACGGAATTGACAACGGTCAGGTTAAGGGTCCTAGCAAGTCGCTCATCAATGCTGCTTATAGCAGCGCCTGTGTCCAACAGAGCGCGCAACTGCTGCGGAGGCAGTGTCAAAGGAGCGCCTGAGCGGTAGTTCGGATCAAATCCAATCAGCACATCCAGCACAGGACCCAGATTTGGGTCCATGATCGTGCTAACGACGGGCATTCACCCTCGAAAACGACGGTCGCATTACGTCCTCCACTCCCACCTGTCGTATTAGATAGGGGCCACGCCCAAAGCGTTCGATGGCTTCTGCGGCTGCTTCCTGAAAGTCAGGGTACGTTCCAATGAACTCACCCTTGTAGATGACCACCCACTCATTGAGATGCTTGGCTTCCAGGTCGTCGCGCATCTTCTCATACGCGGCGATCTCTTCTGCGATGAGCGCCCTCTGTTCCTCTATCGATAGCAATCTCGTTTCCATTTCCCCTCCACAATTCTGGCGCGTAGCTGAAGTTTATCACAGCGCCATTTCCGCCAAGACTTGAGCCTCCCTCAGCCCGCCGTCTCCATCACAAGCGGCGTGTGGTCGCGGTTGGCCCACTCGACCATGGAGCCGTCGTAGTTGCGTACGCGGTCGTAGCCCAGCAGGGCCAGGATGAACGCTCCGTGCGCCGCACGGATGCCACCCTGTCAATAGGTGATAACCTGCTTGTCCGGCGTTACGCCGCGCTCCTCCAGCATCGCCCGCAGCTCTGCGGCGGGCTTCACGGTCTGGTGCTTGTCGCCGGTCACGAAGTTCAGCCACTCCAGGTGCACGGCCCCGGGCACGTGCCCGGCCCGCTTGTTGCCGCGGGCGCCTGCGCCGCTCCACTCGTCGTCGGAGCGGACGTCCAGGAACACCGTGTCCGGGTCACCGACGCACGATACGCCGTAATCCATCATGCAGACCAGGTCGGGGATCTCCGTGGAGGTGAAGGAGGCCTCCGGCGGCCTCAGCGCGTCCGTCGACGTGGGACGGCCTTCGTCGTGCCACTTCTTCCAGCCGCCGTTGAGCATCCTGGCCCTGGTGTGTCCGTAGTAGTTGAGCACCCACCATAGCCGGGCGGCGCGGGTGCCCCCGCCGGCGTCGTAGGCCACGACTGTGGTGTCGTTTCCTATGCCCATTCTGCCCATGAGCCGCGCAAAGTCCTCCGCCGACGCCACGAGGGGGTGGCCGGTGGGGTCACTGGCGTAGTCCGGGTTCTTGATGAAGTTGTGCTCCGGGATGCCCACGGCGTTCGTGACGTGGGCGCGCTGGTAGAGGTCGTAATTGTCGCAGTCCACAATGCGGATGTCCGGGTCGGTCAGATGCTCCTCAAGCCAGTCGGTCTCAACGAGGATTTCCGGCCGGGCGTAACCTTCGGTTGTCATGATTCACCTCCGTATGGATGCTGGGGTCGCTTCGCTCCTAGTCAACGAACTCTACAACGAATGATATTGGCAGCACAGACCAGCCAATGGGGATATCGTCCATGTACACGGTGAAGGTGTACATGCCGTCATCCTCAACCTCCATCTCCAGGTTGGCGATGCAGCGGTGCACCGATTCGCCAGGGGGAAGCTCGAAGCTCTCCAGGTCAACGGTGGTCGATATGCCGCCTTCGGGCCGCGTGATCTCTAGCTTGGCGCTGTGGGGTCCTTCGGGCGCATTGATGCCCAGGACCAGCTTGAGGGGAAAGACCTTACGGGGAACGGGCTGGCCGCGCGGGATTGTGCCCCTGACGTCCACGCCGTCCAAGACGCCAAGGATGGACGCCTGCCCGGAGCTCTCAACGAACTCCGAGCAGAAGATGGCGTATTGCAGGTTGGGGCGGAGCGGCTGTTCCATAGGGGTTATTGTACCACCATAGCTGCATTTGGGGACGAGGGCTGCAAGCCTCCCTGACTACTCCAGCGCCTCCGCCAAGACCTCCGCCAAGTGCCTGGGTGTGCGGCCCGTGCCGTGCTGGACCTGCTGGCGACATGATATGCCGGAAATGACCACCTCTGCGTCCCGGTCCAGCGCGGACACCTTGGGAAAGAGGCGCTGGCCGCCGATGGTCATGGAGATGTCGTAGTGCTCCTTCTCGTAACCGAAAGCCCCGGCCATGCCGCAACATCCGGCGTTGCTCTCCTCGACCTCGAAACCCGGCGCCAGCCGCAGGGCCGCCAGCGACGGCGCTGTGCCCACAAGCGCCCTGGCATGGCAGTGGCTGTGGAACAGCATCTTTCTTGGGCTGCTATTGTGTGTGTCCTTGAAGCTGAGGTTCAGTCGTCCCTCCCGGTTGAGCATATCCAGGAACTCCTCCAGCAGCAGGGCCTTCTCTGCGACCATCTTGGCCTTGTTGTCGTTAAGGAGGTTGGGGTACTCGTCCCGGAGGGTCAGGAGGCAGCTTGGCTCGCATCCCACGATGTATGCGCCCTGCTCAACGTAGGGGTACAGCAGGTCGACGTTGTACCGGGCGTTGTCGTGGGCCGCGTCCAGCATCCCCTTGGATATCATCGGACGCCCGCAGCACTTGCGCTCCACGACCTCTACCTGGAAGCCGGCCGCCTCCAGGAGCTTCGTTGCGGCCATTCCGACGGAGGGGTAGTTGTAGTTCATAAAGGTGTCGTTGAACAGCACCACCAGGCCCAGGCTCTGTCCGTCGTCCATCGACTTCTCTCTGGAACGGAACCAGCCGGCGAAGCTCTGCCGTGCGAAGGGGAGCATGGGCCTGCGCTTGTCTATACGCAGGAAGCGGTCCATGGCCCATCGTGTCAGGGGCAGCCCGGACGCCCAGTTTGTCAGCGGAGCCAGCGCCGACCCCACGCTGCTGAGGGCGGATGTGTGGGCGAAGATGCGCTCGCGCATGGAGTAGCCGTGCCTCTGGTGATAGGCGTTAAGAAACTCGTATTTGATCTTGGCCATGTCCACCTGGGAGGGGCACTCCGCCTTGCACGCCTTGCACTCCAGGCACAGGTCAAGCACCTGGTGCATTCGATTGCTGGTGAACTCATCCTGGGGGAGCAGGCCGGAGATTGCTGCCCTGAGGGCGTTGGCGCGGCCCCGAGTGGAGTGCTCCTCCTCACGGGTAGCCATGTAGGAGGGACACATCGTGCCGTCGAGGGTCCTGCGACAGAGCCCGACTCCGTTGCACATCTCCACCGCGCGGTTAAAACCGCCCTCGGCGGCGAAGCTGAGTTTGGTCGTGGGCGTAAGGCTCGTGTAGGCAGGGCCGTACCTGAGGTTTTCCACAATACGCTGGGAGTCCACGATCTTGCCGGGATTCATGATGCCGGTGGGATCGAAGGAGCGTTTGACGTCCCTGAAGGCGTTGTAGAGGCGTGAACCGAAGACCTTCTCGTTCCACATGCTGCGGACCAGGCCGTCGCCGTGCTCACCGCTCATGGCGCCGCCCATCTCCATCACCAACTCGCTGGCCTCCCTGGAGATGTTGTACATCCGGTCCACGTCCGCCTGCTGCTTCAGATTGATGAAGGGGCGCACGTGTATGCACCCGACGCTTGCGTGGCCGTAGTAGGCGGCCACCGTGCCGTTCTCGCGTATCATCTGGTCGACGCGGCGGATGTACTCCGGCAGCTTCTCGGTTGAAACCGAGCAGTCTTCGATGAAGGGGATTGGCTTGGCGTCGCCGCTGACTCCCATCATCAGCCCTATGCCGGCGCGCCGCACCTCCCACACGTTGGCCTGCTCCTCGCGGCTAGTCATCTTGACGAAGGCGTAGCCCATGCTCGCTCGTCTGAGACTGCCCTCAATCCTGTCTATCCTTGCTTCAAGCTCCGACTCGGACTCTCCGGAGACCTCTATCAACAGGACGGCTTCCGGGTCTCCCTCAATGAATGTGCTCCTCCGGGAGTAGCCCACTGATATGCGCATCTGCTCCAGGATAACCCGGCCCATAAGCTCCACGGCCGAAGGGTTGTGATCCAGGGTCGCCACGGTGGCCTCCATAGCCTCGTTAAGCTCTTGGAAGTGCGCCACCAGCAGGGCGGTGGCTCTGGGACGAGGCACAAGGTTCAGCTTGGCCTCCGTAACGGTCGCCAGCGTGCCCTCCGAGCCGACGATGAGCTTGGCTAGGTTGAAAGGTGAATCCCCGGTGAACTGCTCGAAATTGTATCCGCCAACGCGTCGCATTATCTTGGGGAACCGCTCCTCCACGTCGCCCGCGGTGCTCCTGAGGATGTCCGTCACTTCCCTGTAGATCTGGCCTTCCAGCCCGTCCCTGAGCAGCTTGGCCTCCAGCCCGGAGGAGGTCAGCGGGCCCAGTTGGGCGACGTCGCCGCTGGACAGGACCGTTTCCAACTCCCGCACCTGGTCGACGGTCTTTCCGTAGACGATGGAGTGGGAGCCGCAGGAATTGTTTCCGATTGCGCCGCCCACGTTGGACCGGTTGCTGGTGGCGGGATCGGGGGTGAAAAAGAGGCCAGTGTCCCGAATGCGATGGTTCAACTCCTCCAGGACGATTCCGGGCTGCACTCGCGCCCAACGCTCCTCGGAGTTGACTTCCAGCACATTGTTCATGTACTTGGACATGTCGATTATTATGGCCCGGCCAACCGTCTGGCCGGCCAGGCTGGTGCCGCCGCCCCTGGGTAGGATAGGCACTCCGTACCGGCGGGCAAGCTCTACCGTGGCTATCACGTCCTCTTTGCTGCGGGGCAGCACAACCCCCAGAGGCTCAATCTGGTAGATGCTGGCGTCCGTGCTGTACATAGCGCGTGAGTAGGGGTCGAATCTGACCTCTCCCGATATTACTTTGCCCAGCTCCTGCTCTATCTGTGCCGTCTCCATTGGACTTTCCCCGCCTTATTGTTTAGACTGGTGCGCTGGATTATATTTAGCGTTATTATACCTTAAGTCTCAAGCTGTGCTTGGGAGGATACGAGAGAAAACGTTCAGGATCCGGGTACGGGAAATACGTTACTGAATAGAGGTCTGGCAAATGGCAATGCGCGGGCAAGGTAGAGTGGAACGACGACGGGGTGAGCGACGAGTACGCAAGTTCACACCGAAGATGTGGCTTGGAATCGGGGGGGGTATGATGCTCCTGTTGGGATTTCTGGCCTTTCTGATACTGGCCTCGTCTGGGGGTGAGGGTAGCGGGCAACGCTATCCCCAGATTGGCGATCACTGGCACGCTCCCTACACGGTAATCATCTGCAGCGAGGACCTGCCGACGGACGAGGCTTCGGACGGCCAGGTGCATTCCCACGGCGACGGGCGGGTCCACATTCATCCCCAGTCCGCTGTGGACGTCGGACGGAACGCTACTCTGCAACGGTACTTTGCCAGCGTTGGGTTCGAACTTGACGACGACAGGATAAAGCTGCCCAGCGGCGAGGAGTACTCCAATGAGGACGAGTGTCCCAGTGGAGATGCCGGGGAGGTGTTCCTGCGCGTGAACGGCATAAGGATTGTCGACGTAGCCGCCTTTGTGCCCAGAAACGACGATATAATTGAGGTAGGGTTTGGGATTCCGTAGCCAAGCCGCGACTCAGTGAGTGTAAGATGGATTCGCCATTCCTGGTATTCTGAGTCAGGACGGGCTTGAGTTGGTACACGCCAGCAATGGGGATGGGCTTCTACATTTACATACTTAGGTGCTCAGACGGCTCATACTATACGGGTCACACTGATGGCTTGGATGAGAGACTTGCTGCTCACCAACAGGGTAAAGTGTCAGGGTATACATCAAGTCGACGACCCGTTGAGTTGATGTTTGCTCAAGAATTCCCTTCAAGGGATGAGGCTTTCCATGCAGAGCGTCAGGTTAAAGGGTGGACCAGAGGCAAGAAGGAAGCCCTTATTCGGCAGGACTGGGAGTGTCTGCGACAACTCTCAAGGGGCAGTGATTCAGCCCGCTCATCCTGAGCATGTCGAAGGAAATGAGCGGGCTGGTGGAGTAACGATTGTTGCTGCTCCCGCTCAAATGGTTCGACAGGCTCACCATGAGCGGGAAGGTATGTCGGCCCGCGATGGACGGGGAAGGAAGGTGGTATCCAAAACCGCTCATCCTGAGCTAGTCGAAGGGTATGAGCGGGCTGGAGGGACAACGGTTGACGTTTCTCACGCTCAAATGGTTCGACAGGCTCACCCCCGTATCAAGTACGGGGCAGGCTATGAGCAGGGAGTGGCGCCTCCAATGGAAGAGAGAAGTGCATAAGTCCTAGACTCTCGCGATTCACGCCTACAGAACTTGAGTTCTATGCCTAGATAGAGTACAATCAGACCAGTTGAATAAAGCGAAGGCGCAGAGGGATCTACATCCTCTGCGCCTTCTGACCACACGGGAGGTCGAGTCTCCCAATGGCTTTCTATAAGTCTACTGCCTCTTTGGGCAGGTTGCAAGGGTTGCCGCTCGGCTTGGCGGAGCTCAAGGCCATCCTGGACAGCGTGGACGCCTCTGCCATCCTCACAACCCTCTGGCAGTACCGATGGAACGGCAGGCCAGGCTATCCCTTAAAAGCCCTATGGCGAGCCCACCTTGCCAGGTTCCTGTTGAGCCTTCCGAGTGTCAATGCCCTTATCCGCCGGCTTGAGGACGACCCAACTCTCAGTCTGATTTGCGGATTCAGCAGCCTGCCTCATCGCACCACCTTCAACCGCTTCTTCACCCGTCTGAGCGACTACCAGGACCTGATAGACCAAGCTCTGGCTCCTCTGACGCACCAGTTGCAGCGGGCATTACCAGGCTTTGGCGAGAAGGTGGCCATCGACAGCACAGTGGTTCGAACACACTCGAATCCCAACAGGACCGTCATCAGCGATCCCGAGGCTACTTGGACAGCCAAGACCAGTGCCCGGGCCAAGGACGGAAAGGAGTGGTACTTCGGCTACAAGGAGCACGCCCTAGTGGACGCAACCTACGGCCTGCCCATTGTGCGCTTTACCACTACTGGCAGCCGGAACGACTCCCCTGAGCTTCTGAACCTGATGGACAAGGCAGCCCGGACCCACGAGTGGTTCGCTCCGACCCATGTGATAGCGGACAAGGGCTACGACTCCGTTGCCAACCACAAGACAATCTTGGCGAGGGGCGCCATCCCCATCATCGCCATAAAGCGGATGCCCAGTGGCAGACGCAGGGAGGGAATATACGATGACAACGGTACTCCCACCTGCGTCGGGAACGTCCGTATGGAGTATGTGCGGAGCGACCCCGAGAAGGGTCATCTCTATCGCTGCCGTGGCGACGGATGCCCGCTCCAAGACCGACAGGGTGTGCGCTACTGCCAGGATGAGGTCTGGGAGAAACGGCAGGACAACCCCAGGGTGTTTGGACCGGTGCGCCGTGACAGCAGGGAATGGGACGAACTCTACGCCCTGCGTCAGAGTGTCGAGCGGGTCTTCAAGAGCCTCAAGCAGTCCAGGAGCCTCGAGGCCCATTGCTCCCGGGGTCTGAGGCGGGTCGGCCTGCACGCGGCGATGTCGATGCTGGCCTTTCAGGCGACAGCCCTCTATCGCCTACAGGCCGGACAGGAAGACTGGCTCAGGTGGCAGGTCCGGCGGGTGGCTTAGGGATGCAAGAGGCTCAGGTATCAGGACTTCGTGGTGTGAGTCAGATTTCCCGCAAGAGGTTTGCAAGGCCCATACCATTCAAAGTCCTCTCTAGTTGCTGCCGCTCCCGTTCTGCCTCTGCCAGCTCTTTGAGGACATTTTGTAGAGCAGTCAAATCAAGAACCGAGGCAGGCATTGTGGTTGTGTGATCTGTAATCACTATGGGGTGCGGGTCGGTGACATGAATGCCTCGCCCGTCGATTGTCACTGAATCGGGCTTTTCTTCCAAATGTTGTCCCAACGTAACGAATTGTTTGCCTTGGTCCATTAACCTCTTTTTCAGACAAGCAATCCGCTGGGTATTATCCCTGTATTCCATGACAGTTTGGCCAATTATATCGTAGTCTGGCATAGTGTTCTTAGCTCTCACGGGCTAGCTTTGGCCCCTCACCGTGGTCTTTGTTGTTTTGTGACCCTAGTTTACCACAAGAGCCGATGCGGGGCTATTCCGGCCTATTTTTTGCGACGATGTTCCTCACGAGCCAGGCAATCCCCACGACAAACAAGCCCACGATAGCCCAGGCCAAGAAGGTTCCGATGGACTGCTCCAGCGTCGCCACCACAGCGATGCCACAGAACATGAGGAAGGGCAACGAGAGGCCCATCAGGAGTAGCAGGCAGCCGAGAGATCCTAGCGACTTACCCATATCAGGACCAACTCATCCTGTCAGCAATTGATGCCTTCGCTCCTGTCGCAACGGGCTTCTTGTTGGGGTAGTAGACGCCGACGATATAGTCGTACTTCCCTCTGCCGATGGACTGCCCGGGCGGATTGTCGTCGCTCAGGCTCTTGTACATCCTGAGGAAGTTCTCCCCCAGCTGCCTAGCCCTCGCGGTGTTGGTTGCTGAACGGACGATCAAGACTAAGCTGACCTGTTGCCCCTGCCGGCGAATCGCGCTATCTATCACCTCGCGGTTCGCCTCAATTGAACTCTTCACCATGCTATTGACGCTGGAGGCCGGGCGGCTAGAGACGTAGGGAGTGACGCGGACGGATGGCGTGGGCGTGGCCTTTGCACGTTCCGCCCTTGCAGTCGCGGTTGCTTGGGTTCTCTCGGCGGCAGCCCGTTCAGCGGAGCGGGTCGCTACCGCTGCCTCCTGATCGGCGATGGTAAGTCGTTCCTGAGAAGACCCTCCTCCACAGGCCAGGATAAGCAGGGCGGGCAAAGCAACGAAGGCAATGCGACTCAACAATTGGAACCCCCTTGCGGACAGGATTGGCAATTGCTGAAGTCGCCGGATCCACACAGAGGCCGCGCAAGGGGGCACGAGGCCAACCCTAGCGTTACGACCTAAGTGTGGAATTGGGAATCCAGCCGCGACTTCAGCGCCAGTATTCTACACGCAGGGACTAGATTTGTCATCACAATACGAAAGGCGGGCGGGATGGAACCGGAAGGCAGAGATTAGGACTTATGCACTTCTCTCCAATGGAAAGCCACGCGTTGACACATCGAGTAGGCTGCTCTAGGATTTAGTGGAAGCCGTGCTACATGGGGAGCTAGCGGTGCCCTGAACCCGCAATCCGCTACAGCGGGGTGGAACTCCCTCCCCAGGCTTGAGTCCAAGGCCTCTATCCTCCGGGTGGATGTAGAGAGCTGGGTCCTGGGCGGCGGAAGCCCGTGAACCCCGTCAGATCCGGAAGGAAGCAGCGGTAAGCGGAAGCTTACGGGTGCTCCAGGGAAGCCTGGCTCGAGTCGCTCGGTGGGGCATGTCTTGGGTATCCGGTCGAAGGAGGGTGCACGGCTTCTTTTCTTGTCGGTAGGCTACGCCGGCGGAGGCTGCAAGTTTGACTCACAATGTAGTTGGGGAAGATATCATTCACTGGGAGCGGTCGGAGCAGAGTCTTGGCATTGGCCTGACGGCGGCCAGGGGATGGACGCTATGACCGGCCCGTCCATCCTGGAACCGACCTCTGCCGCGCCGCGGAAGTCTTTGGGGCAACACTTCCTGGTGGACCAGGGCGCCTTGCGACGCGTCCTTGCGGCTGCGGACATCCGGGCTTCGGACGTGGTGGTGGAGGTGGGGCCGGGCACGGGCCTCCTGACAAAGCTGCTGGCTGAGACGGGAGCCAGGGTCACCGCTGTTGAGCTGGACAACCACCTTGCAGCCAGCCTCAAGATCGAACTGAGCGGCTTTCCCAACATTTCTGTAATTCACGCCGACGCCCGCGAGTGGGACTCGTCCGTGGTAGGCAGCCCGTACAAGGTGGTGGCGAATCTTCCGTACTATGCCGCGACTCCTATCGTGAGGCGGTTTCTGGAGAGCCATCAACCGCCTTCCCTCATGGCGGTCACGGTGCAAAGGGAGGTGGCCCAGTCCATGGCTGCCTCTCCCGGCAAAATGAGGCTGTTGTCAGTGGGCGTGCAGCTATACGGAAGGCCGCGCATCGCGGGTTACATAAACCCCGGATCTTTCCGACCGGCCCCAAAGGTCACTTCGGCCATTGTCAGGATTGACGTGTACCCCAAGCCGGCGCTGCCGGTAGATGACCGAGAAGCCTTCTTTCAGGTGGTGCGGGCCGGCTTCAGCGGCCCTCGCAAGCAGCTGCGGAACTCCCTCGGCCATGCCTTTGGTCTGACGGGCGCGCGGGCTGAGGAGCTTCTGCTTGAGGCCGACATCGACTACACCCTAAGGGCAGAGGCGTTGACTTTGGAGGAGTGGGGCAGTCTGTACTCCGTCTTCAGGGAGCATGGACTGTGCTGACCGTGAGGGCCTACGCCAAGGTGAATCTCACGCTGGAGGCGCTGTCCAAACGGGACGACGGCTACCATACCATAGCGTCTCTGGTGCAGACCATAGACCTGTGCGACGAGCTGCGCTTCGCTCCTTCCGACCGGCTCACCCTGCGGTGCAGCGAGCCATCCCTGGAGACGCCGGACAACCTGGCGCTCAGGGCGGCCGCCCTCCTCAAGGAGCACACAGGCTACCCCGGAGGCGCTGAGATATACCTGGACAAGTCCATACCGATGGCCGCCGGCCTGGGCGGCGGCAGCAGCGACGCCGCTGCTACCCTCAAAGCCCTGAATGAGCTCTGGTCTTTGGGCCTGGGCCGCGATGACCTGATGCCCATGGCCGCCTCCCTTGGCTCTGACGTGCCCTTCTTCCTCCTGGGAGGCACGGCGATGATGGAGGGCAGGGGAGAGGTGGTGCGGCGCACTCTATCCATGCCCGCCTCACATCTGTTGTTGCTGGTCCCGCCGGACGAGGTGCCCGCCAAGACAGCCACCCTGTACGGCCTCCTGGACCCGTCTCACTACAGCAATGGATCAGCCTCTACCAGGCTGATGGCGTTTATCAGGAACAACGAAAGGCCCGGTGGCAAGCTGCTCTTCAACGTGTTTGAGGAGGTGGCGTCGCAGGTCTTTCCGAGCCTTGAGGAATACCGCCGCGCCCTCCTCGAGGCGGGAGCCGGCACGGTGCATCTGACGGGCAGCGGCCCTGCGCTGTACACCCTGTGCGACTCCGAGGAGGAGGCCGTGTCCCTGGCAGATAACCTTCGAAGCGCCGGCTATGAGCCGTACGTTGCCTGCACCGTGAACGGCTCGCAGGGGTAGTGTGGCTTAGAAAGCGCCGCTCAGGTATACTGGGAAAGCTATGAGAATTCTGGGCAAAGTCCTGTCTTTTGTTGCCATCGGAGCAGTCCTTATTGGTATGTTTGCCCTCACCGCCGTAGTCTTCATTAACATAGGGCTGTTCCTGCTGTCCTTCCCAATTTGGCCCTATGGCATCAGCATCGCCGCGGCAATAGTTTTGCTGATTTTGCTGTCATGGAAGCGCAGCCGGCGGTCCCGGTGAGGACGGCCATCGCGGACTTTCTCCAATTGACGCCCCAATCTCCAACCGATTAAAATCTTCGAGACCCTCCAGAAAGGTCGTGGCCCTTGTACCCCTTAGACGAGCGCTCCGTACTTCATGACGCAATCCGTTAGCCCCCTGTGGCCTCGGCAGGAGGAGACCTGCGTCTCCCTGGATCTGGAGACAACCGGAATCAATCCCGACTCCGACGAGATAATTGAGGTGGGCGCGGTCAAGTTCCAGGGCGACCGTGTCCTGGATACATTCCAGACCTTGGTAAACCCCTACAGACCGCTGCCCCAGTTCATCCGCGAGTTGACGGGCATTACACAATTGCAGGTTGATGAGGCCTCTGCCTTCGCCTCGGTGGCCCCCGGCCTGGAGTCCTTCATCGGCAACTGTCCCATAGTGGGTCAGAACATCGCCTTTGACATAGAGTTCCTGTTGAAGAAGGGTATGCCTCTGTCCAACCCCCGCTATGACACCCGGGAGATGGCCTCTATCTTTCTGCCCAAACTGAGAGAGTACGCCCTCGCATCCCTGGCGGCGTCCCTGGGTATTCAGCATCCCAGGCCTCACCGCGCCGTGCCGGACGCGGAGGTCACCTTCAGGGTGTTCGACGCTCTAAAGGGAGTGGCCCTTGACATGGACGAAGCGGTGCTTCTGGAGATCTACTCGCTTCACTCCAGGGCCCAGACGCACCTTGCCCAGTTGATTCTGCGACTTCAGGGCGCCGTCAGTCAAAGAAGGGTCGCAAGCCCGCCGGCCGTCCCGCCGGCCGTCCCGGAGAAGGTTCCGGCGACGGAGCATACCGCAGCGCCGCCGGCCGTCGCGCCGGTTACGCCATTCGATGAGGAAGAAGACGCGATATCGGGGTTCTTCGAGGAGGACGGCCCGCTGGCCCAGGTCATGGACAGCTACCGCTACCGGCCTCAGCAGGTGGAGATGGCCCTGGCCGTCGCACAAGCTATGGAGCAGAGCAAACACCTGGTGGTTGAAGGCGGGACGGGAGTCGGCAAATCGATGGCGTACCTGCTTCCTGCGGCGCTCTTCGCCCAGGCCAAGGGAGCGCGGGTGGTGGTGTCCACAAACACCATCAACCTCCAGGAGCAGCTGATATCCAAGGACCTGCCAACTCTGTGCGGGGCCCTTGCCGAGTGGTCGCCGCAGCTTGGCGAAACCTCCTTCGCCCTTCTGAAGGGGAGGGACAACTACCTGTGCCTGCGCCGCCTGGGCTATCTGAGGGGAGAGGCGACCATCTCTTCTGAAGAGGCGAACCTGGCCTCCAAGGTGCTGGTCTGGCTCCAGACCACGTCCTCGGGAGACAGAGCGGAGATGAACATGACGCCCAGGGACGCCGCCCAGTGGAGCCGCATCTCCGCTGCCGAGTGCCCCGACTGGCGTGAGCGAGGCTGCTTTTTGAGGGCAGCCCGGGCAAAAGCGGAAGCCTCGGACATTGTTGTTGTGAACCACGCCCTTCTGATGAGAGACCTGGCGGAGGGAACAGGAAGCATTCCCGACTACGACTACCTGATAGTGGATGAGGCCCACCACCTGGAAGAGGAGGCTACACGGCAGTTTGGGTGGAGTCTGTCCCAGGGCATGGTGGAGCAGCGCCTGGAGAGGCTGGAGGGCAGCCGGGGGTTGTACGGAGCGCTCAGGGTTGCTCTTGGCCAGCTATTCGCCTCACCCAGGGCTGCGGTCCTTGAACCCCTCGCAGCCGAGGGCGAGTCCCTGCTGCCCAGGGCCAGGGAACGCGTCGGCGAGCTGTGGGCCGCTCTCGCCGGCTTCCTGGGGCACCACCACGAGGAGGGCGACGCCCGCCAGCTTATTCTGCAGATCACCCGCGGCTCCCGGGCGCAGCCGGACTGGTCTGAGTTGGAGGTGGCCTGGGAGAACGCCGACCTGGCCCTCGCTGACCTGTACAGGAACCTGGAGAGGGTGTCGGCCGGGCTGTCCGGCCTGGACGAGACCCATGTTGCCGGCTTGGATACCCTGGTTATGGAGGTCTCCTCCTCAACCGGCGATATCGGGGAAGTCCGGGAGAGGCTCAGGTCTTTCGTCGCGCAGCCGGAGGACAACCGCATCTACTGGATGACCCAGGACAACAGGGCAGGGGAGATAGCCCTGAACGCCGCGCCTCTGGAGGTTGGGGAGCTTCTTCAGGAGCGCCTCTTCTCGCAGAAGGAGTCGGTTGTCCTTACCAGCGCCACCATGAGTACCCAGGGCAACTTCCGTCACATCAGCGAACGGCTGGGCCTTGAGGACGTGGACGAGCTTCTGGTGGACTCGCCATTCGATTACCCCAAGTCCGTCCTGCTGTGCCTGCCCGGGGACATGCCAGATCCCAACAACGGCGGCTATCGGGGAGCATTGCAGCAGGCGCTGATGGACATATGCCGCGCCGCAGGGGGCCGGACTATGGGCCTGTTCACCTCCCACGCCTCACTCCAGGCAACTCGCTCCGGGATAAAGGACAGCCTGGAGGGCGACGGGTTTCGGGTGCTGGCCCAGGGTGTCGACGGCCCGCCGCGTGCGCTGCTGGAGACCTTCCTGAAGGAGCCGAAGTCGGTGCTGCTGGGCACTGCCAGCTTCTGGGAGGGTGTAGACATACCCGGCGGCGCGCTGAAGGCGTTGGTGGTCGCCAGGCTGCCCTTCAACGTCCCAACGGAGCCGGTGTTCGCAGCCAGGTCGCAGCTGTTCGAAGACCCCTTTAACCAGTACGCCGTGCCGCAGTCGGTGCTGCGCTTCCGGCAGGGGTACGGGCGCCTAATACGCGGCGAGGAGGACAGGGGAGTGGTGGTCGTGCTCGATCAGCGCATCATATCCCGGCGGTACGGCCGCGTCTTTCTTGACTCCATACCCGAATGCACCGTGTCCAAGGGTTCCCTCAGAGAGCTGTCGCGAGAAGTGGAGAAATGGCTGGCAGTCGCTCCCTGAGCCTCCAGGTATCTCAACCTCTTGACCTGGTGGTCACCCTGGAGAGCGGCCAAGCCTTCCGGTGGCACAGGCGCGGGGAGTGGTCATACGGCGTAGTTCAGGGGAACCTGCTGGGCCTCAAGCAGGACGGCTCTCGAATAGAGGCGCGAAGTTCGCTGTCCTCGCCGGAGCTAGTGGAGACCCTGCTGCGGGACTACCTGCGTCTGGACGACGATCTGGAGGCCATCTGCTCCGCAATTAACACCGACTCCTACATGGCCGGGTCAATCGACCGCTATCCGGGGCTGCGCATCCTGCGCCAGGACCCGTGGGAATGCCTGGTGTCCTTCATCTGCTCCGCAAACTCCAACATCCCGCGCATCTCCTGGACAATGAACACACTCTCTCGCGAGTACGGCGAACCCCTGGAATTGGACGGGTACGTGCATCACTCCTTTCCTACTCCTGAGAGAATCGCTGAAGCGGGGGAGATGAGCCTGAGAGCTTTGAAGATGGGGTTCCGCGCCAAGTACGTGGCCGAGGCTGCCGAGAAGGTGGCCGCGGGAGAGATCGAGCTTGCTCCTCTGCGCGGCCAGTCTTATGACGTAGCCAAAGCCGTGTTGATGTCCCTGAACGGAGTGGGGGAGAAGGTGGCCGACTGCGTGCTCCTCTTCTCCCTGGACAAGATGAGCGCCTTCCCGATAGACCGGTGGATACGCCGTGCGATGGAGGATTGGTATCTGAACGGGGCTAAACTAAACTACAAAAACGGCCGAAACTGGTCGGTGGAGAGGTGGGGTGAGAACGCCGGCTATGCCAACCAGTACCTGTTCCAGCTAAAGCGTTTGGAGAACAAGGGTTAGGCCGCTTGCCAGTGGAGACTCTTGCGTAGCTCAGGTGTCTCACCTCGTGAAATGCTTGTCCCCATTCCTGCGGAAGGAGACCTTTGCAAAGCTCCGGTGTATCTCCCAGAAGAGGCTATCTTCTCCGTCATTCCCGTGAAGCTTGCCCCGTACTCCGATACGGGGACGGGAATCTAAAGCCCTTCTTCCAAGGCATCGTAGCCTTGCAGACAGCGTTTTTAGATTCCTGCCTCCGCAGGAATGACGGTGAGGGCAGTTCTTGCGGGATGACGCTATGGGTTATGCAAAGGTCTCTTTGCACGGGAATGACGTTGGTAGGAGGAGGCAGGAATTACGGGAATAGGGTTTGAGAGCGAGTTCCGAGAAGACCAAAGGTCTGAAAGCTATCCAGTTACTTCCTCCACATCGTACCTGTAGCTCTCAATGACGGGGTTGGCCAGCAGCTTGTCGCACATCTCCTCCACCTTGGCTTCCGCAACAGACCGCTCCTGGCTGTCCAGCTTGATCTCCAGGTACTTGCCCGCGCGCACGTCGCTGGCAAGGTCGAAGCCCAGGGCCTTCAGCCCGCCCAGAATGGTCTTGCCCTGGGGGTCGTTAACGGTGGGCTTCAGGGTAACGTATATTTTGGCCAGAAACATCATTGCACCAGTCGAAAATCCTCCGGCCCCATGCCGAAGTGTGCCTGAATGAAGTCGTTGACCCTGGCCTCGCTGAGCTCGTCCTCCTCAAAGGCGTCCTGCCAGCCCCAGGCCGTGAGGGCTATCGTGGAGGACATATTGGTATAGGGGGCCAGTATTACGGCCTCCGGGTAGTTGTCCACAACCCTTTCCAGATTCCTCACCAGGTCCGGGCACTCGTCGGGGCAGTTGTACTGCACCATGACCGCGCCGCGCACTAGGTAGGAGACCTGCTCCTCTTCCTCTACCGGCTCGTCGCGGACTCCCCAGACGATATCCTCGGTGGGAATGGCGTAGTACCAGCCCGAGGTGGGTGGGAAGGAGTTATAGGGCTGGTGAGACTCGCCCCGATCTATCTCGAAATTGCCCTGGATTCGCACCTCGCCACCCGCTTCCTCCGAGGTGGCGTTGCCGCCTCCGAGAGCGCTGAGATCCAGGTTGGGGGGTATGATCAGGGAGATCACGATAATCGTGAAGACCACGCCGACAAAGCCGCCTACAGTCCATTTCAGGATCTTACGGCGCCCGCGCCTTCTCGTACGCCGTTCCTCCCGGTGCTGTGCCCGGTCGTGGGCCCTTCGCCTGCGATCTCGCTCCCTGGCCGCCATTAGCCCCCCGATTCCACGGATGCAGCCCAGCCCTGGCCGGTGATGCGCTCAAACGCCTCAATGTAGCGGGTCCGCGTCCTGTCGACCACGTCCGGGGGCAGTTCGGGCGCGGGGGGCTCCCGGTTCCATCCGCTGGCGGACAGCCAGTCTCTCACGTACTGCTTGTCGAAGTTGGGTTGAGACTTGCCCGGCTCGTACAGGGCGGCGTCCCAGAAGCGGCTGGAGTCGGGCGTGAGCAGCTCGTCTATCAGTATCAGATCGTCGCCCAGCATTCCGAACTCCATCTTGGTGTCGGCGATGATTATGCCATTGGCCTTGGCATCGTCCCGGGCGAACTCGTATACGCTACGGGTGACATTCTCCAGTCTGGCTGCCATCTCGCCGCCCACCATGTCCCGCACCTCGTCAAGGCTCATGGGCATGTCGTGGCCGGTCTCGGCCTTAGTGGTCGGGGTGAACAGTGTCTCCGGGAAGGGGTCGCCCTCCCTCATGCCCGCCGGCATTGCCGCGCCCCCAACGGTTCCTTCCGCCTGGTACTCCGCCCACGCGGAGCCGGTGATGTACCCTCGCACTACGCACTCAATGTCGATGCGGTCGGCTCTCTTCACCACCATAGCGCGGGCCGCCACTTCGGGAGGAAGGTCATCCAGGCCGGCCTGCTTGCCTGGGTCGTACGCCATAGCAACCAGGTGGTTGGGCACAATATGGCCCGTCTTCCCGAACCAGTAGGCCGAGAGGCGGGACAGCACCATACCCTTCTGGGGTATGGCCGTGGGCAGGACGACGTCAAAGGCGGAAATCCGGTCAGTTGCCACCATCAGAAGGAGGCCCTGGCCCATATCGTAGGTATCTCGCACCTTGCCCGTGTAGAGGCGGTTGGGCAGGTTGGTATCTCTGACAGGCTCTAGCGACGTGCTGCTCAATGGCTTCCTCCCTCCTCGATTTTCAGCCGCATATAGGAGTTCTCAACGAACCTCATGTAGTAGTTGTAGTCGAATATGGCCTCCAGCTCATCTCCCGGCAGGTGATCAGTCACATCCGACTCATCCCGGAGAAGCTGGCGAAAGTCCAGGGACTCCTCCCACGACCTCATGGCGCATCGCTGGGTGATCTCGTAGGCCTTTTCGCGGCTGAGGCCGCTTTCCACCAGGGCCAGCATCACCCTCTGGGAGAATACCAACCCCCTTGTCATCTCAATGTTCTGCTTCATCCTGTCCGGGTACACCCTGAGGCCGTTTATCACGCCCGTGAAGATGCTCATGATGTAGTCCAGCGCCATGCAGGAGTCGGGGAGAATTAGGCGCTCTGCGGATGAGTGGCTGATGTCCCGCTCGTGCCACAGGGCCACGTTCTCCAGCGCCGTCACGGCGTGGCCCCGTATGAGCCTGGCCAGGCCGCACACCCTCTCCGACAGCTCCGGGTTCCTCTTGTGTGGCATCGCCGAGGAGCCGGTCTGGCCCTCTCCGAAAGGCTCTTCCGCCTCTCGCACCTCCGTCTTTTGGAGACCCCTGATCTCAGTTGCGAACTTCTCAAGCGACGCCGCGATCAGGGCCAGTGTGGTCACGAATTGAGCGTGGCGGTCCCGCTGCACTATCTGGTTGGATACGGTCTCGATGCCCAGGCCAAGCCTGGAGCAAACCCGCTCCTCTATCTGGGGCGGGACTGTGGCGTAAGTTCCAACGGCTCCGGATATCTTGCCAACGCCGGCGTTCTTCCTGGCCTCCTCCAGTCGATGCCTGTTCCGCCGCATCTCGTCCCACCAGATGGCCAGCTTCAGACCGAAGGTGGTGGGCTCGGCGTGGACGCCGTGGGTGCGGCCCATCATCGGCGTGTACTTGTGCTCCACGGCCTTTTTCTGGATCGCTTCAAGGAGGCAGTCGACGCCCTCAAGCAGGATGTCGGAGGCTTCGATTAGCTGGAGACCCTGGGCGGTGTCCTGCACGTCGTGGGAGGTCAGGCCCATGTGTATCCAACGGCCCTCGTCTCCCAACCCGCCAGTGACCGATTGCAGGAAGGCGGTCATATCATGGCGAGTGCGTTGGAACACCTCCTGTAGACGGACCGGGTCGTACTGCGCATTTCGCAGCTTGACCATGTCCTCAGAGGGTATAACGCCCTCCTCGGTCCACGCCTCGCACACGGCCAACTCCACCTGGAGCCACTTGTTGTTCTTGTTCTCCTCCGACCACACCATTTTCATGGCGGGGCGGGCGTACCTGTCTATCACCATTCACCTCTGCGGATTGATGGTTCCACGATATAGAATCATACCCCGTCTTCCCGTTGGTAACAAGATTTTTTGCTATGCAAAAGGGGGAAAGTAGAGGCCAAGAGTGCGGAGCGCGGCGTTGCAACGGCGATTGTCCCGATTTAATTTCATTGGGTCTGGGGCTACGCTGGACGTTCTCGGTGTACTGCATCAATGAGTTGATGAGAAATGGGATGACGTTCGTCGCACTCTTGCCACAAGTCATTATGTGGTCGAGCGCCGTGATAGAGCCGAACAAGGACACCCTCCTGCTTAGCCGCTATAACCGCAGGAATGAAGTCACTATCACCGGCTACAAGGATGGCTTCCTGAATCGTCTTCTTGGTAGAGAGTTGAACCAAGTCCACTCCCAGGAGAATGTCAACTCTCTTCTGTTCGTACCGTGGTCTGCCAGTCTGATCGTTACCCCTGAATTCCAGACGCCCCAAACGCACCGTGTACCGGGGGAGATTTTCAAGCGCAGCGAAGAACTTGCGTTGTGCGGCATATCTGGCGCTCTCTTCCGGTAAGGGAGGATTGCCTTGAAATACCGGACAATGATAGTAGTATGTCCTGAGAATATCGCCATCGCCCGCGAGTTGTGTAGAAAGCGCTCCATAGTCTATATGGGTATTTTGGAACTCGTCTCTTAGTACGAAGTCCAAATATGCTCCGTCTATGAATAAAGCGACTCTATTCGGCATTGGATACTCCTAAAGAAACAAAAGACGGGATAGTTTTACTATCCCGTCTTTCCTTTGAATACCTACCTGGAGTGCACCGTAGTGGACACCAGGGAAAATACTGACACTAGATTACAACACTATCTACGCCGTGTCAATTCTTCTTCCTCGTGAAAGCGCCCAATATTCGCCGCGTCTCACCGTTTGCAGCGACAACGGGCGAGAGGGCCGGATGTGCCGGCGTTGCTTACAGAGAACCCCGCAGCTCATTCAGAAAGCCCTCCAGTACTGGCAGACCCTTGTCCAGGCCGGTGACCCTCCAGCCGCCGTCTGTGCTTTTCCACAGCGTGAAGGCCAGATGCTCTTCTAGGGCAGGCCCATCGCTGCACTCCACGGCCAGGTTTACTTGAACCGTGGCCACGTTTGCTTCATCCAGGTCGTCCGTGACGCTGGCAACGCCGTCCCGTATGTCGTAGAGAACGAGGCCGCTCCGTTCCCATCGGAGGTTGTCTCCAGCCATGCTCAGGGCCTCCGTAAGCGCCTCGGCCAGCTCACGACGGGCATCGAGCCGTATGCTCTGCTGACCCGGGTCCAGGTCGACCGGCGCAGGTCCAAGCGCCGACAGCTCCCACGACTCCAGGGCTGTGCGTACGTCCCCGCGCTTCGTCTCAGAGAAGTAGGCGTCCACAACCTCCTCAGGCGGCGTCGAGGCTGCGCAACCCGCCAGGAGAAGGGCAAGGGCCAGCGTCGCAAAAAGGAAGAGAGGGCGGAGGCTAGCCGGCCGCAAGTCGTTCCCGATATGCCTCATAGGCCTTTCTTATGTCCTCGTGCTTTAGCCCAAGGATGGACGCGGCCAGGTATGCGGCGTTGCGCGCCCCCCAGGGCCCGATGGATACGCAGGCTACGGGCACTCCGGGCGGCATCTGGACTATGGCGTGAAGGGAGTCCACGCCACCCAGCGCGCTGGAGGTCAGTGGTATGCCAATGACGGGGATGGTGGTCCAGGAGGCCATTACCCCCGGCAGCGCAGCCGAGCCTCCGGCTGCCGCTATAATAACCTCAAGTCCTCGCTCTATGGCGCCCTTTGCGTACTCCCTGGCCCTCTCCGGGGAGCGGTGAGCCGATATGACTGATACCTCGTGTGAGACCCCCATCTCTTCCAGCACGGTCACGGTGTCCTGGATTACGGACTCATCGGACCGGCTGCCTACGACTACGCCTACCAACGGCATTACTCAACTCCTGTTCTCGCGGCAATGTCTCTTCGATAGAAGCCGCCCGTAAAGCTTATCTTCTCGATGTTCCTGTAGGCCCGCTCCCTGGCCTCCGGCAGGCTGGAGCCTCTGCCCACGACCGTCAGCGTCCGGCCTCCTGACGTCACGACTGCCTTGCCGTCATCGGAAGGCCGGGTGCCTGCGTAAAACACCTCTGTCGTCTCCCGGGCCTGGGAAAGACCTGATATGGGGAAACCCGTCTCGTAGTTGCCCGGATAGCCTCCGGGGGCCATAACAACCCCGACGCAGGCGTCGCTGCTCCACTCTATAGCCGTTTCGCTTAGCCTACCCTCCAGCACGGCTACGAGTATCTCAGCCAGATCGGACGACAGGCGCGGGATGATGACCTGCGTCTCTGGGTCACCCAGCCGGCAGTTGAACTCTATGACCTTGGGGCCGTCATCGGTGAGTATCAGGCCGCCGTAGAGGACGCCCCGGTAGGGGCAGCCCTCCTTGGCCAGGGCGCGCGCCGTCGGGGCCATAATGGTGTCTCGTATCTCCCGCTCAAGATCGGAGTTCCAGAACTCGGGCGGGCTGTACGCTCCCATGCCTCCGGTGTTGGGGCCGCGGTCGCCGTCGTAGGCGCGCTTGTAGTCGCAGGCTGCGACCATCGGAGAGACCGTCTCGCCGTCCACAAACGCGAACACGCTGACCTCTCTCCCGCTAAGGCACTCCTCCACCAGAACGCGGTCACCGGATGGGCCAAAGACCCGCTCGACCATGCACTCTCGCAGAGCCTTGATGGCCTCCTCCTTGGTGCCCGCCACGGTCACGCCTTTCCCGGCAGCCAGGCCGTCCGCCTTCACCACCAGGGGAGGGGAGTGCATCCTGACGTAGCGCTCGGCCTCCTCGTAGGAGTCGAAGACCTCCGCGCTTCCCGTCGGGATGAAGTACTTGGCCATAAGCTCCTTGGCGAAGACCTTGCTGCTCTCGATGCGGGCTGCGGCTTGTGTAGGGCCGAAGATGGAAAGACCGGCGGCCTGGAAGTGGTCCACAATGCCCTCTGCCAGTGGCGCCTCAGGCCCAACGACGGTCAGGTCCACACTGTGAAGGCGCGCCGCCTGCGCCAGCCCCTCCAGGTCCGTGTCGGCAATGGGGAGGTTGGTCGCGATGGCCGACGTCCCGGCGTTCCCAGGCGCTACGTACAGCTCATTCACCAGGGGACTTTGCCTCAACTTCCAGGCTATGGCGTGCTCTCTCGCGCCGCCGCCTACAATCAACGCTCTCAAACTGCGCTCCTTGAGGCCCTCTTGCCCTTGGGAGGCGTTTTCAGAACGTATTCGAATGCCTTTTGCAGCCACGGCAGAAGCTCTTCGACCCCGCCTGAATCTTCGACCGGAAACTCCACCCATTCTCCGAAAGGTCTGCCTGGATGTGGGGTGAAGGGCTTGGCGCGCTTGCTGTCCAGGACCTGCGTGCGATAGGTATCCGGGAGCTTGGTGGCTACGACCCCCTTGTGGTAGACGGCGAAAAGGCGGTCTCCCACAAAGTATCCGTGTCCTCCGAACATCCTGCGAGTTGACACCTCGCTCCAGGGTAGGAGCATGGCGTCCAGGTCGTTCTCTACTGAGGCGTCAGGGATCATTGGGAGTGCTCGGTGTGTCCCACGGCTATTGCTTAGGAGCGGGGAGCGCTCCCAGCTGCTGCATCATGCTCATCATGTCCATCTGCACCCAGTGCTCCACCACTTTGCCGTCGGCGTAGCGCGAAATGTGCGCCTCCTCAACCTTTAAGGATTTCCCGGTGGCGGGGATGCCAATGAAGTCGCCGGTGTGGGTGCACGTGACGGTGTGGTACGCAGCCACAAGGTCATCTTCCGCTATCAGCAGGTCGATAGCTACGTGCAGGTCGGGGAACGCTCTGAAGTAGGAGGCGAATATGCGCTTGAGTCCCTCCGTGCCAGGCGGAACCCCCGGCGGCGGCTGACTGTGCTCAGTGAAGTCCTCGGCTACAAGCTCATCTATTACGCTCAGATCCTTGCCGTTGAAGACCTCTTCAACGAACCTGCGGTACAGGGCTTTGTTCTCTTCAGTCAACGCTCTCCTTGCTCCTCTTACGCCTGGCAGGGGCCTCATTTGGTGTTTTGGTTAGCTTACCTCACACTCTGAAGGCGCTCTCTCGCACGTTCTTTGTTCGGTTTGGGCATAGTAGACTCACTTGGCGCAATTCTAGCAAGCTGCAATTGTCTTGAATAGGGGTAGGCGCGAACTTTCGCCACAACAGGCGCTGATAAACCGCCCGCTCACCCTGAGCCTGTCGAAGGACGTGAGCGGGCAAGTAGGCGACTTATATCGGACAGGCTGCGCCCTGCCTACCGCCCACCGAACAGATCGCCGGCGTCCCGCTCCATCTCGCGTCGCATCTCAGACGCCTCACGGAAGCCCAGCTCTTTGTAGGACTCGTTGGTGCCGTAGTCACGTACCCTGACCACTATCGGCATCGGCACCGAGTGCCCGAATATTAGCGACTGCTGCTTGCTGTCCAGCTTGCTCAGTACCGACCTCAGCTCCCTGGCCCCGGACACGCCCGCCGTCACAGCGTCCACGTCCTTCTCGTTGTCCAGCAGGCAGGATAGCTTGGTCCCAAGCTGGCTCATCACCTCATCCTCGATGCCGCTTGGGCGCTGGTCCACAACCAGCAGCGTCACGTTGTACTTGCGCATCTCCCGGGCGATGTTGCCGAAAGTGGTCTGGGACGCAATGCTTGGGCTGAGGAACCTGTGCGCCTCCTCAATCGTTATCACAAGAGGACGAGGCTCGCGGGAGGCGTCGCCCATCGCCTCCTCCTTGCGCCTCACGTACCGGTCGTGGATGCGACGCGTCACCAGGTTGGCAACCAGCATGTAGGCCGAAAGCTCGTGCCTGTATCGCCCGAACTCCACCACCACGTGTATGCCCCTGTCCAGGTTGCGCAGTATCTCCTCCACCGACTCCTCCGACTCCCTCTCGGTGATGAAGTGGAAGCGTTTGAGCCGGCCCAGCCGGTTGTGAAGGGTGGACAGGGCTCTCTCGTTGACGTTGATGTCGTTTGCCAGCTCTCGCAGGTCCTGGCCGCCAAGCTCCAGGAACTGTCCCAGCCATCGCTCCTGCCCGAATTTGCCCGCCAGGTTGTAGGCTGCGTCCGCGGCCACCTCCGATAGGCCGAGGGTCTCCCTGAGCAGCTCGATGTCCTCCGGCGTGATCTGGTTGTAGCCCACCCGTATCAGATAGTCCGGGGAAACGCCGCGCCTGCGGCTGTGCTCATCGTCCAGGGAGAATACGGACACCTGGGACGGGAACAGCTGCTTGATACCCTTGACCATGCCCGCGCCCTCGGACGTGCCCATCCAGCCGTACTCGCTCTCCATGTCGAACACCAGGTTCACGGCCGCGCTCTTCTGGAGGATGCCCACCAGTAGCAGCCTTGTGAGGAAGCTCTTTCCGGTGCCGCTTTTCCCGAAAACGCCGTTGGAGCGCTTGACGAACTCCTCCAGGTCCAGGCACACGCGGGTCTCCATATCCAGGGGGTTGCCCACCCAGAAGTGTCGGTTATCCTCCGCGCCGAAGACCATCTGAACGTCCTCTTCCGAGGCCAGATGCACAGGCGCGAAGTGGGGAGGCACGGTCTTGGCGGGCGTTGGGCCGTCCACCGCGGCCAGCGCGCCTTCTAGGGCAAGCATCGGCAGCACGCGTAGCGTTGCGAATGTGGCGGTGTCGGCGACCACCTGGGCGACAATCGGGTTGGACAGGTCGGGAGGGCTTCCCCTGAGAGACTCATCAGAGGACTCCAGGGCTATGTCGGTGATCACCCCGAAGAAGCGCCGGCTCTTGCCATGTATCACCACGTGCTGTCCCAGGGCCATCTCCTCAACTTGGGCCTGGGTGTCCAGTCGAACGTCAACGCCTCTGCTGAGGGAGCCTCCCACCACCATACCCAGATACTTGCCGGAGCTGCGGGAGTCCATCAGCGCGTTGCCCTCTGTAGAATGGCCTCCACTCGCCGGAACTCCCCGGAGAGGATGCCCATGAGCTGCTTGCCGGCCTCGACCAGAAAGCTGCTGGGTTCGGCCTGTGCCTCTGAGGCGAGGCTGAGACACGCTGCGACCACCTCCTCCAGGGCCGGGATGCCGGACGTGGCAAGCGGGCGGAGGAAAGCCGTGTTGGAGGTAAAACGCCTTATCTCCTCAGATTCGCAGGCGTACACAAAGGCGTAGATGGGAGGCGGCGTCGGCGGCAGGTGGTAGCGGGGTTCACCCTCAAGACTGTGGCCTACCACGATGGCCTGGAAGTCCGTGCGGAGCAGCTGGGAAAGCTGGGGGTTGCTCAGGTAGACGTCCTCCTCGGAGGCTTCATCTGCGCCCCTGGCTACCGGCCTGCGGGAGGCGTCTATGCCCTGGGTGGAAACATGGTGGACCACCGCGTAAGCAGGGTAGGGGCCGCCCGTCCGCACCAAGGCCCCCAGGGGAGGCGACTCATAGAGGCGATAGCACTGGGCCCAGAAGCCGGTTGTGGACGTCTCCACGACCTCGCCCAGGCGCGGCTCAGCGTTTACAGCCACTTCAGCCTCTTGGAACGGTTCTTCTCGGACGTGTATACCGGCAGGCGCTGCCTCTGCAGAGCGTCCTCCAAGATTAGCCGGAACTCCTCCCGGTCTCCCACGGTCACCACGGCCTGCTCGTGAGCCTCGGATATGGCGACGGGGTAGCCGTGCCCCTTGCGGCACTGGTCCACCAGCGCGGCGTGGGTAAGCTCCAGCATGGCATTGTCCTCGGCCACCCACTTGGGAACCTCCACCCGCGCCAGTTCCGACCCGGCGTTAAGGTAGAAGAAGCGCACCCGGTGGTCTCCGTACTGCTCCAAAATCAAAGAAGTGCTGGCGAAAATGTCGGAACGCTCATTCTCTTCAAGCAGCGCGCCGAATATGTCCCTGTCCAGTACCCCGGATACCCCGTCGCAGGGACGCTGGCCGGGGCGCAGCGTCCGGCAGTGCATGTCGCAGTTGGCGGCCTCGTAGTGGCACAGGTGGGAGTCGAGGCGCAGGGCGTTTACCACCTCAGTGCTGCGGGGAAGGCTGATGTAGGACGCCAGGGCCAGAGGCCTGGACATCGCCATCTGCCTGAGTTCCTCCATAGCCGGCAGGAACATGTCCTCCAGCAGCGCGGTTCTGACGAAGTCGGGGTGTGCCTGTCCCGCCAGCCCCCAGAGTATGAGGGAGCCGTCGATAAGGGCGATGGTTGGGATGTTCGGGTCGGACTGCTTGACCAGGGCTGCCAGGGCCCGTAGCTCCTCGACGGCGCGCATGGCTCCCAGGAGAGGCCCCTCCAGCGGCCTGTACCGACTGCCCTCCGGCTCGAAGACGTGCAGGCTATCGTCGCCCGCGTAGAGCCGGGGTTCGCTGTCCAGCCAGGCTCCGGGACTGGCGCCGTACTGTATCCGCACCCTGCCGATGTTTATGAGGAAGCACTGGACAGGAAGATGCCTGTCCACGTCTATGTGGGAGCCGTCTACTGCCAGGGCGGTGTAGCTTGCGGGGAGGGCAGGGGAGGGGTGTCGCCCGGATAGCGATCCCGTGAGACCGGGAATGAGGAAAGTGGCCCTGCTGAGCTGTCGCTTCTCCTCCAGCGACTCCGGCTGAGCCTTGGTGAGAACGTCCAGCGCCCGTTCCAGACGCTCGCTTCTGTCGGCTCCCTGGGCGTTGAGAGTTGCGGCTGCCCCCTCAATCTGGCCGGCTACTTTATGCAGGTCAAGTGACACTGGCTATCTCAACACCCGGTCGTCGCCGACGCGGCGGGTGACGCGCTGCTGGTCAAGGTGCTCCAGAAGGGACAACGCATACTTGCGGCTGGTCTGGAACTGGTCTCGCACCTGTCCCACGTTCATCTTGCCCTGCTCCTTGATGGTGGACACGATTACTCCCACCATCTCCTCGTAGGCGGCGGTGTCGTAAACCACCGATTCGTTCAGCCTGATCACACGGCCTTCGTCAATCAGCAGGTTCAGCAGATCGTCCGAAATGGCCGTGTCCGTTGGAGGAGAGTATGGGTTGGAGCGCAGCGCTGCCAGGTACGTCTCTATGCTGGACCGCTGCCGGTCGCTCAGGGCTATGCTGTGCTGCGGTAGACGGAGCAGATTGTTGTCCTCCGCCAAAACGCCGTCCTCAGTGAGGCGTGGCAGGACAAGCTGGAACTGCTGGGCAGTCAGGTTCAGCCGGCTTCGCAGCTCCTCCTTCTGGATGCCTACGCGCAGTGGGCGCTCTCTATGGTAGGACTCCAGGACACCGCGCACCCTCCCGGACAGGGCGGCCCAGCCCTCCGCGGAGAACACAAGCGCTCTGGATCCGGAATCGAGGCTGCCGAGCGCTACCGCTCGTCGCTCAGAGGTCAGCTTTTCCACCAGGGTCCGGGCGTCGGCCGGGGAGATGTTGCTTCGGTTGGCAAGCGTCTGTAGGTCGCACGGTTCGGCGGACTGCAACGTCTGGAGAAGCACCTCATCCTCGGAGCCGCGCTCCATCACCTCCAGGCGCTCCAGAGTGGGGCCGTGCCGACGACGGTGACGCTTGGCGTGGGGTTCCACCACAGTGCCGCCCCCGATTGTGGCGTCTGAGGAGCGTATGACAAAGTAGTCTCCCTTCACCAGAGGCATGGGACTCTCCAGGCGCACCTGTGCCCACGTCTCCTCGCCGGGCTGCGCCTCCTCCGTCTCCAGGAGCCGCACTCTCGCATTGGCCTCCCTGGACCCGGAGTGGAAGGTGACCGGCCTGTTGTGCTTGAGGGATCTGGGGGCATCCGCCAGAATCTGGAGGCGGACATCCAGGGCGATGGTCGGTCTGAGCCAGCGCGGGATGGTGAGCACCTCGCCGCGCTGTATGTCGTCGTGGGATACGCCTGACAGGTTCACCGCCAGCCGTCTTCCGGGAGATGACGTCTCTATCTTCTGGCGATGGCTCTGGAGCCCCCGTATCCGCGACACCCTCCCGGACGGCAATATCTGAACCTCCTGGCCCACGGACAGGGAGCCGTCGATCAGGGTGCCGGTGACCACGGTCCCGAAGCCTGGCATGGTAAAGGCGCGGTCGATGGAGAGGCGCGGTCTTCCGGAGTCCTTCCGGGTCTCGGTGGTCTCCAGCAGCTCGTCCAGGGCGCTCAGAAGCTCCGGCAGGCCGTCGCCGGTCACGGCGGATACTGGGACCATAGGAGCGCCATCTAGGGTAGTGCCCTTGAGCACGTCCTCCACCTCCGCCATAACAAGTTCGACTATCTCTTCGTCAACAAGGTCCTTCTTGGTTATGACAACCAGGCCCTTTCTGACCCGCAGCAGGTCAAGGATGGCGAGATGCTCCCTGGTCTGCGGCATCACCGACTCGTTGGCAGCGACCACAAGCATTGCCAAGTCAATGGCGCCGACTCCGGCCAGCATGTTTTTGATGAACCGCTCGTGACCGGGCACGTCCACTATGCTCACCTCCCGGCCGCTGGGCAGTGTGAGCCAGGCGAAACCAAGCTCAATGGTAAGGCCACGCTCCTTCTCCTCGCGCAGGCGGTCAGGGTCTATCCCGGTCAGGGCCTGGACGAGGGTGGACTTGCCGTGGTCTACGTGTCCTGCGGTGCCTGCAACATACATCTGGAGAGACTCCGGGGAAGATGAGAGAAGGATAGCACAAGGGCAGGGGAGGGGCAATTTGGACTAATGGCAAGGGGGTCTACAGGATCACCAAGCCCTGGGTGAGTCCGAGGCGCTCGTGCCACGAAGGGACTTCCTCAGCAGGCTCCGGGCTGGCTGCAAGAGACTCCGCAATCCAATACTCCTTTAGCAGGTCCACCAGCTGGCGTCCGTTTATGAGACTCACGTGCGGGAAACCTGGTTTATCCGCCTCTTCTTTGGCCCCTTTGCTAAAATTCGATGTTGTGGTAATGGCGCCTTGGCCGCCGCTGGGGATCGCCCCGTGAAGCCTATTCACATCGCTTCCGGGCACTTCCGTGTTTTTCCAGCACTTGACCTGGACATACATGTTGATGCTGACGAGGTTGGATTGCAGCATCCCTTTTACGTCCACGCCTTTGTCGTGAGGCCCACCGACGACATCCACATCCTCGTAGCCCATGGCCACCATCAGATCACCTATCAGGGACTCGAACTCAGAGGGGCTGACTTTTTGAAGAATTTGGTCCAGTACAACCCGATACGGATCAGCCACTGGCGGCACGGGAATTTTCCCTATTGCTACAAGGAAGTCTTCCTCGGGACGGACGCGAAATAACGTTCTCGCGGCTTTCAAGTTCCGGAGGAGCTGGCCCGATATGTCGTCCTTTAAGAGACATTTTTCGAACCAACTGACCTTGCGTCGGTGAGGAAACGGACAGCCGTCAGTGGTATCCGAGTAATAGAGAGGCTCATCCTCAACAGTGCCATAACGGTATCCCTTTGTAGGGTATCCCCACCGAGTCATGACGTAGTCCCTGGGCTGGATATTAAGGATAAACGTCGCTAGCTGGCCCGCATTAGCCCCAACCTCGTGGGGTGTCTCATGCGTATGGGTTTCCCTGTAGCGCTGAAAAATCTCATCCCTGCTGTGGACAGACGTCAAGTCTTCTTGAGCCAGCCACCCTACTGCCGCATAGCCACCTTCAACCCAGGTATTCGTGTAGGTTCCGAACTCTGCGCTTACCATCCATATAGTAGGCAAAAGACCTCCTTTCTGTTCCTCAACTCGACTCTCTTTCCCTCTGGCTCACCTGCATCTCCGATTCCAGGAACTCCAGAAGCTGCGTTGTTGTCATGGCGGAGCGCTGCGCCTGCGGCGACCAGATGTAGCGTTCGTCGTCGTGGGCGGTGTACAGGCGGTTGAATATTTGCTGGACGGACTTCACGAAGTTCTCCACGTCACCCTTTCGCAGGGTAGCGTCATCGAATGGGTTTCCGCCCAGCTGCGCTATGTGCTGGTCCTTCACCCGGATGAGGCTGTCCAGGGCGCGCTCCTGCTGCCCAAGCTGCTCCGACATCTCGGCCAGTTCCCTTTCCGTGGCATGAGGCGCGAGGCTGTCTCTGTCGTCTATAGCGGCTTGCACCATCGCCGGCAAGCTGTTCGCCTCTCCCTCCCTGTCCATCACCTTGGAGAAGCGCAGGAGCACCGTCTCGAAGAGGGCAGCGCGTATGGGGCTGACGAAATTCCTCAACCTGTCGATGATCCTGACCGTTTCTTCCGTGGGCCACAACGCCTCCCAGACGGAGTAGTACACCAGGCCCCGGGAGATTTCCGATCCCAGACTGTCCAGCCGTCTCTTGAACTCGTTGCCCGTCATTTGTGCTGCACCTGCCTCACGCGTGCGTCGGTTACGCCTGGCATGACCTAAACGAAACGCAAAAACACCTCGTTGCCCAGTGGCCGCCCCTGACTGGTGAGACGGAGCGCGCCGTCACGAAGCTCTATCAGGCCAAGCCCGGTCAGCTCGTCCACCTGTTTACCGTACACCGAAGTAACGCTCTCGCCGAACCTGTTGTAGAAGTCCTGCAGGCGCACTCCGTCATTCAACCGCATCCCCATCATCATAGTCTCGGCCATCTCCAGCCTCCTGTCTATGGCCTCTGTCGACGCCACGCAGGGGATTCCCAGCAAGGCATCGGAGGAGAGGGTCTCGACTTGGGATGACGGAGCAGCCGCGTTGCGAAGACGGCCTATGTACTCACGCGGCGAGTTGATGTTCTGGAACCGCCACTCGCCCAGATACGAGTGCGCTCCCGGACCCACTCCAAGGTATGGCTTGTTGAGCCAGTAGGTCAGGTTGTGACGGCTCTCCATGCCATGCCAGGCCCAGTTGGAGATCTCGTAGTGGCGGTAGCCGGATGCTGCCGGCATATCCTCCGCCAGAGCGTACATATCCGCTGCCAGGTCCGGGTCCGGCTCTGGCATTTCTCCCTGGCTGACCTGCCGCTCCATGGGCGTGCCGCCCTCCAGGGTCAGGCAGTAGAGGGACAAGTGATCCGGCGACAACTCCAGTGCCTGCTCCAGCGTATCCCGCCACTGCGCCAGGCTCTGGTAGGGCAGGCCGTACATCAGGTCTAAGCTGACGTTGCCGAAACCGGCGCGTCGCACCTCTCGATACGCCGTCACCGCCTCTTGGGAGGTGTGCCTTCTTCCCAGTGTCTCCAGCAGTGAGTCGTCCAGGCTCTGCACGCCTATGCTCAGGCGGTTGACGCCCGCCTCGCGGAGGGAGGCAGTGTCTCCGTCAAGGAGGTCGCCCGGGTTTGCTTCAATGGTGACCTCGGCGTCAGGAGCGACACGGAATACGTCGCGGACGGCAGCGAGTATGTCCGCGATAGCCTGCCTGGGGACGTAGGACGGCGTGCCTCCACCGAAGAATATGGTGTTCACCTGAGGCGCGCCCAGGAGAGCGCCCCAGCAGCGAATCTCCCGCGCCAGCGCCTCAATGTAGCCGGGCATGAGGGCCTCGATTCCGGCGTAGGTGTTGAAGTCGCAGTAGGGGCACTTGGTGTGGCAGAAGGGGATATGTATGTAGAGGCCAATGTCCCTGGGTGGGCTGTGTGCTCCGTCGTTTCTCTGGGTCATCGCGAGAGGCGTCCACACTTCAGGAAGCTCCTTTAGACCGTTGAATTGCAGGTTATTGAGGTACGCCGTCTTCAGACGTTGAACAGGAAGTTGACCACGTCGCCGTCCTGGACGGGGTATGCCTTTCCCTCCAGGCGCAGCAGTCCCTTCTTCCTTCCTTCGGCAAGACTGCCGCACTGTATCAGATGGTTATAGGAGATCACCTCGGCGCGGATGAAGCCTCTCTCAATGTCGGTATGAACCTTCCCGGCGGCCTTCACCGCCAGGGTGTCCCTGTCGATGGTCCAGGCCCTCACTTCGTCAGGGCCGACAGTGAAGAAGGATGCCAGTCCCAGGAGCTGGTAGGAAGCGCGTGTGGCGCGGTGGAGACCCGGCTCCTGAAGCCCCATTGCGCTCCGAAACTCCTCGGCCTCATGCTCGTCCATCCCCGCCAGTTCCATCTCCAGCGCCCCGCAGAGGACTACAACCTCCACTCCGGGCCTGGAATACCGGGACTTCAGGTCCTCCTCCAGCGCCGACGCTTCGGACGCGTCCTCCTCCCCGATGTTCCAGACGATGAGCATGGGCTTTGCCGTCAGGAACTGGAAGTTGTCCAATAGCTTGGCCTCATCGGCGGACAGCTGCTGCTCCCGGATGGGCGTCTCTCGCTCCAGTTCGCCCTTGATCCTGTCCAAGGTGGCGTGTTCTCTCAGCCTGCTCTCCCTTTCCTGGGCTTTTGCGCCTTTCAGCTCGCCCTCCAGGCGCTCCACCCTCCGCTCCAGGATGGCCAGGTCGGCGAAGGCCAGTTCCAGGTCCATCACGGCCAAGTCCCGGTGTGCGTCTATCTCTCCGTCAACGTGAGGCACTGTGGGGTTCTGAAAGGCTCTGACAACGTGCAGGAGGGCGTCCGTCCTCTGAAGCAGGTTGAGAAACTCTCCTGCGATTCCCTGGGACTTGGTCAAGCCCTCTGGAGTTCCGGGGAAGTCGACGTACCTGACCTCTGCGGGCACCGTCTTCCGTGGTCGAAACATCTCTACCAAGGGCCAAAGCCTGGGGTCTTCCACCTTGGCCACACCCAGGTTGGGCTTGGTGGCTGAGACGGAAGACGGGCTTATGTCTGCGCGCCCCCTGCTAAGCGCGTTGAAAACGGTGGTCTTTCCACACTTGGCGAGGCCAACAATCCCGAACTCCAATTCAGCGCCTCACTCTACGGCGTAGAGCGTGCCGTCCTTTGAGGCCAGGTAGAGGGTGCCACCCGCAACAACTGGTGTGGAGAGGCTGTGCTCGGCGACTGGCAGCGTCCATCGCTCCACTCCGCTTGAGGAGTCCACGGCGTGAAGGACTCCGTCGCGGTCGCCTACCAGGATCAGGTCGTTGACAATGGTAGGTGTGGAGAGGCTCTTGCCGTCGGTCTTGTACACCCACAGCCGGTCTCCTGTGTGCCTGTCGACGGCCATGAGTCTGCCTTCCTGGGTGCTGACGAACAGCGTGTCTCCGTCTACCGCGGGGGTGGTCAGGATGGTCCCGCCCAGCCGCGCGGACCAGTTAAAGCCCTTGGGCAGCCCCGGATGACCCATGAGGGCCCAGACGTAGAGCTGTGTCTTGAGCGTGAACCACTTGGCCGACAGGGGGAACTCAGTCTCATTGAGGTTAATGGATATGAGGCGGCCGTCGCGATACGGGACGTAGATGGAGTCCTCCACGATAATGGGAGACCCTACGACGCTTCGGTTGATGATCCTGGAGGCGAAACGCCTCTTGCCGGTGTCCGTATCGTAGATGGTGACCCGTCCGTCCATCGAGGCAACGACCAGCTTGTCTTCCGACAGGGCAGGAGTGTTGGTGATCCAGTCCAAGGTGGCGAAGCGCCATATCTCCTCTCCGGTGAGGGCGTCCAGCGCGTAGATGTTCTCGTCGCCGGATCCAATGTAGACCACGCCGTCCTCCACTAGGGCAGAGCCCATAGTGGGATTTGCCTCCGCCACGAACTCCCACCGGAACTCTCCCGTGTCGGCGTCCAGGGCTATGACCCGCTTGCCGCGTGAGCCGTAGAAGAGCATATCGTCCGTCACCGCCGGGGATGAATCGATGGGAGCGATGTCAATTTGCTCCCAGATGAGGTCTCCCGTGGCTGCATCCAGGGCTACGATACGCCGGTCGTGGGTGGTTACGTACACCCGGCCTCCCTTTACGGCGGGGGTAGAGACTATTGCGTCCGAGGACTTGAAGGTCCACTTCACCTGGCCTTCGCTGAAGTCGCTGCGCTCACCCGGGACTGGAATGGGACCGCCGTAGGTGCGGTGTATCATGGCCCACTCTCCGGGCCCTGAAACTGAACTCATTGCGGAAGCCGGCGTTGCCAATGGCGCCCTGATGTCCAGGATCTGTACGGCGGTGAATAAGGCTACCGCAGCCACTACCGATCCCAATGTGGCCTTGATAAGTCTGGTGTTCCGCCTCCACCTGCGCTGCCTCTCCTCTGTGGGGATGACAACCTGTCCCGGCGCTGCCGCTACTCGACCCAAAACGCTCCAGCAATCACTGCACCACTCCCTGCCTGCCGGGTTCGTCTGGCCGCAGACCGTACAGATAATTGCGGGGCCTTCTATGACGGGAGGAGCTGGCGGGGGCTCAATGCCCGGGAGGCTTCCCTGTAGACCCGACCTCTCCGTGGCAGTAAACGGCGGGGAGGGCGTCTCCGGCACGGGCATCATCGCGGCGAAGGCCCCTACGAACTCCCTGGGGGTCTCATAGCGCCCTTCGGGATGAGGGGTGAGCGCTTTGAGGATTATGGCGTTCAGGTTCGCCGGAATGTTCGGGTTGACGTCGCTGGGATTAGGAGGTGCGGACATGACCTGCTTTGCGTGCACTGAGGTCTTTTCGAGGGCATTGAAGGGCGCGGTTCCAGTCAGCAAATCGTAGAGGAGCACACCAAGGGAGTAGATGTCGGACCGCAGATTCGGAGGGGATCCCTGGCTGCGCTCCGGTGCGCTGTAGGTGGGCAGTGGGGTATTGAGGGCCATTCTCATCCCCGGGGATGCCCCTTCACCAAGAATGACCATCCCAAAATCGCTCAGGACCACCCGGCCCGTGTCCGGGTCCAGGAAGATGTTGCCCGGCTTGATGTCTCCGTGGCTTATTCCCTGGCTGTACGCCGCCTCCACAGCATCTGCGACCTGCCTGAAGATCATGACGGCTTGGGCGACGGGTATGGGATGCTGGACCCACTGTCTCAGCGTGGGCCACGACACGTACTGCATGGCTACCCAGTGTATCCCGTCCTCCGTCTCCTTAGCGTACACCGGCAGGATGTTGGGATGGTCCAGCGCGGCCACGCGCTCCATCTCTGTGGCGAAGCGCTCCATGAGGGCGCTGTCCGTGCACAGATAGGGGCGGAGCACCTTGAGGGCAATTTCTCGATCCCGTTGAGGCTCCTGGGCGCGATAGACGGTTGCGAGGCCGGTGCTTCCCACCTGCTCAAGGAGCACGTAGCGGCTGATGGTCCTTTGCACTTATGGCTTCCTTTCGGCCTTGAAAACGCTCTCCACAAAGCTCTGCAAGTTGTCGTGAAGATTCGTATTCCTGTCATACCTGCGGAAGCAGGAATCCAGGGCGTCGTATCTTTGCGGGCGGCTCTTTGAATTGCTCACTTCGCTGAGCTCAGTCATTTCGGGGGTTCGTCGTCGACTATCCTGTAGCTGCTGTCCACCACCTTATCCCGCTCTTTCCTTGTCTGGTCGGGGTTGGATCTTTTCCTTCCCTGCGACTGCATGACTGTCAGCACTATGCCTGCAAGAATAGAGACAATCAGGGGCAGGAGCAGAGTCCTGAGGATCGTGGCCGAGGCCAGGGCCAGTACAATGGGAATCGCTACTCTCAACATCTGAACTTCTCCGAGCTTTCTTGGCTCGCTCCGCACTATGCGTTGTTAAAAATACATTATACTTTAGATTAGACCCAATTGGGAATGCACCCATCAGCGAAAACTATGCTTCATATTCTCTACGGCTTGGACGACTTCTCAATTCACGAGGCGCTGAACGACCTCAAGTCGCACGTTGGGCCTGTGGACGTGCTGGACGCCAACGTGACGGTGTCCCAGGCCTCTGCAATCTCCCCGGGTGAGCTTATTGCCATGTGCAGCACCGTGCCCTTCCTGGCGGAGCGTCGCATGACCGTTGTGGAGGGCCTGCTGGCGCAGTTCGAGGGCCAGAGGTCTCCCAGAAGGGGCCGTGGGCGCAATTCGGAGGCTGATTCTTCCTCCTGGCTGTCGATTGTTGAACACATACCAGCTATGCCACCGTCCTCGGACCTGGTGTTGGTGGACGGCGCCATAAGAAGGGACAACTCACTGTTGACGCAGCTTGCGCCCCTGGGCCAGGTCAGGGAGTTTCAGCAGCTCAGAGGCGCTGATCTGACTCGATGGATCGAGAAGAGGGCCGCAGTGCGGGGCTGCAACATCTCTCGAGCGGGAGTCAGGTTGCTGGCGGAGCTTGTGGGCGGCAACCTCTGGGCTTTGAGCGGCGAGGTGGAGAAGCTGTCCCTCTATTGCCAGGGTCGCACAGTCGAGGCTGAGGACGTGGAGCTTCTGGTGCCCCTGGCGCGGGAGATGAGCATATTCAACGCGGTGGACGCCGTTATGGAAGGCCGCTACGCAGATGCCCTCCGCACTATAAAGCGTCTCATGGAGGAGGGGGCGGGCGGCCAGTACATTATAGTCATGGTGGCTCGACAGGTCAGGCTTCTGCTGTTGGCCAAAGACCTGGCGGGCAGCGGGGTCCCACAGCAGCAGATGGGAAGACGCCTGGGACTGAACAGCGACTGGGTGTTGAGGAAGACCTTGGAGCAGGGTAGACGTCACTCCAGGGATGCGCTGGAGGCCCTTCACAGAGGGCTGCTGGAGACGGACAGGGCCGTCAAGACTGGCCGAATAACGGAGAACTCGGTGGGTGAGTTCCTGGTGGAGGTATTTGCCAGGGTCTCCTAAGTGGCCTGAGAGGCTTCAGTCCAGCGGCCGGGCCTTAGCCGTCGGGCCAGATGCGGTTTACGGCTGTGTCCAGACCCATCCGGGAGCCGTCGGAGAGCACCACGGCGACTGTAGCGGCCAGATTCGGACTGCGCCTCGTCCACCGAAGGATCTCCCGCGCCGCCGCGTCCCCCTTCTTTGGGTGTTTGTGAGAGAAGTAGTGGGGGACATCGAAGTGGTCCAATAGCTGCCCGGCGTTCTTGAACCGACGTCCGGCAGTTTCGTAGTGGTGCTTGCCCAGGTCCGTAATGCTCACCCTGCCGCTGTTAACGACGGCGGAAGATTGGACGGGCTCATCCGGAGCGGGGGCAGACGGCTGCTCGGCAGCGCCATGCCTCAGCCTTGAGAGGAGGCGGCGCTTTTCATCCAGTCGGGCTTCGTAGCCGGCTTTCTCAAGCTCCAGCTCGCGTATCTCTTCCTCAAGTTCCTTCTCAATCTCGCCCAGGTCGATTGCCACAGCTCACTCCTCAGGGAACAGCTAATTGCCATAAGGCACAGCCATAACGCTACCATAAGGCGGAATCCTTGTCAACCTATTGCCAAAGTTGTGTGCCATAGAAATGCCTTATGGCATTAACGGTGTCGCCCAAGAGATTGCCTTATGGCAGACCTGACGCGGCAATATGGCAACAATAATCCCAGGAAGTTTTAAGGCAGCCGAGGAAGGATACAGAGCGCCCCAGGGCGAGCCGGGTTGTATTGGAACGTACTCTTCCTGGACCAGTCCGTAGAAGGCTATGGGAGATTAGGCTGAGCTACATTTCACGTCATTCCCGCCTCCGAGCGGGAATCCAGGTAGGGTGGTGTGTGGACTCCCGCCTGCGCGGGAGTGACGATAGCGCGGTTATGCAAAGGTCTCCGAAAGCAGGAATCTGAACATCTGGAACAGCGGCAGGTTCTTGCGTTAGAGGGGGCCGTCAGCGAAGAGAAAACTCTGAAGAAACGGAAGGAGGTGTCGAGGGTTGAGCTGATGGAGAAAGGCAGTCCCGAATTGTCGGACTTGTACAGCCAGATAGCGTGAGGCAGGTTCCCGCGGAAGCAGGAGCGGCGCAGAACCTAATCTTCGTATTCTATCTTGTTGTAGCAGGCCACGAAGTGTCCCGGCTCGACCTCCTCCATCGGGGGCTTGGGGTTGAGCCGGCAGAAGTTGGTGGCCTTGGGACACCTCGCCATGTATGGGCACTGGTCCGGGAGGTCTATCAGGTCAGGGGATGAGCCTTGGATAGGCTGTAGAGTGCGCCTGGGGTCGTCCAGGCGAGGGATGGACTGGAGGAGCGCCCAGGTGTAGGGATGATACGGACGCTGGAATATGGTCTGCGTGTCGCTGTACTCCACCACGGATCCGGCGTACATCACCGACACCTCGTTGGCCACCTTGGCGATAACTCCCATGTCGTGGGTGATGAGGAGTATGGCTGAGTGCTTCTCCGCCTGCAGCCGCTTCAGCCTGTCCAGCACGTCGGCCTGAAGCGTTACGTCCAGGTTGGACGTGATCTCGTCGGCGATGAGGACCTGGGGGTCCCAGACCATTGCCATTGCTATCATCACACGCTGGGCCTGGCCGCCGCTTAGCTGGAACGGGTACTGCCTGAGGATGTGGGCAGGCGCCGGCAGGTCCATCTCCCGGAGCAGTTGGAGCGACCTCTCCCTGGCCTGCTGCTTGGACATGGAACTGTGGGCCAGCATTATCTCCTCCATGTGGGTGCCGACGTTCAGCAGAGGGTTGAGGGCGGAGGTGGGCTCCTGGAAGATCATGGCTATGTCCTTGCCGCGAACCCTCCGGAGCTGCTCGTCGCCTACCTCCATCAGGTTCATGCCCTTGAAGTACACCGCTCCCTTGGTGATCTTCCCGGGATGGGGCACCAGACGCAGCATGGAGAGGGCGGTAACCGACTTCCCGGAGCCGCTCTCTCCAACAACGCCAAGTATACGGTTCTCTTTGAGAGACAGGTTTACCCCGTTTACCGCCTTGACCTCACCCTCGCGGGTGTAGAAGGAGGTGTGAAGGTCCTCTATGCGGAGCACCTCTCGGTTAGCTTGCGTCTCGGTTGCCATTCGCGTCCTGTCTCTGAAACTTCACCCCATCTAATGCAGGCAACTCCCAACGAATGGGAAGAGGCCTGTCTACTTAAACCGGGAAGATGGAGGACTGGGATTCAAGTAACGAGTCTGTCACTCTTTCTCGGTAAAGTCAAGAAGCGAGCGTCTGCGGAAGAGGGGCATACCACTACATTATGTAAAGTAGACCTGCAAATCCGCCTCTGTAAATTGACATAACAAATATAGGGCGAAGTTTTATAACCCCTGCTGCACCACTAGGAAACAGGTATGTACCCCAGGCCCTCGTTCCGGTCCTCAAGGTCCGAAAGGAGACGAATTATGTTGATTACTTCAACCCTGCCGAACGGCACTAAGATTAGCATTGAATTGGAAGACAAATACCTGGCCGATATAGTCGCTGCTCTCTTGATAGCAAGACCAATGGAGGAATTCAAGCCATTGGTGGTATCCCGAAAAGCAAGGAGTCCAAGGAGGTTAGCGGAATCCTCGGCCTCAGTACCCTAAGCGCCGACAGCAAAGAGATCAAGAGACTCTGCGAGGACTGCAGGAGATTCCTGCCCCACTCGATGGAATACACGAATGAGAAGCTGGGAGTGTTCCGATTGACCTGCACCAACTGCCGGAGGAGGCTCCACCGGAGCTATAGACTGGACGAGAACGGCAAGCTCGCAATGGTCAGCAAGAGACAGATGTTTGGAGGTTGACTTGTAATCCACAAGCTGTTCAGTTAGCGGCTTCAGAGCGAGAGTAAGGCGTCTGCAATCGCGCCAGAGACCGTAGCTGAGGCAATCAACAATGCAAACCAGTTGTCGACTATCCAAGTGGGAATCGGATGGCGCAGCCTTCTTAGCCTCTCGGCACCATCAGGAGTTATACCTCTGGCATAGTCATCCCTTAGCTCCCTGCCATCTCCAATTGCGCTATAGTACGGAAACAACAATCGCTTTTCGAGAAGATAATTGAGAATGACCGAAAGCTGCTGTATTTCCGAATCTGATGTGTACTTACTCCTGAGCCGTTGAGTCGCGGGACTTTGTACTCCATTGAAAACGCCAATCGGCCCCAACTTATAGACGACCTCGAGGATGTCACGCTCCATTCGCATAGTGGGAAGCGGTGAAGGGTCTAAGCTCTGCTCCATTGGATACCTCCTAGATTGAACGTTCTAGGACTAATGGTATCGGGGACTTCGCTTTTGTCAAAGAGTGCGGTGGCGAACTAATTGGGAGTTTTCAGCGAAATCTGGGTGTGGCGGCTCCGCCGAAACTGGAGGCTTGACGGAGATGGCAAGCTCACTATGGTCAGCAAAAGACAGCTATTCGTAGGTTGAACCAGAAGAAACCTTCTCTCTAGCGTCGTTATGGCGATTGGGTTAATTGCCCAACCTGTTCAGCTACCGGCCCAGGATCAGGGTTAGGACCATCCCAAAAAGCTGTCAAGATTGGCAGCGCTAGCCTTGCAATCATAGAACAGGCGGTCTTACTATTGAATGCATCAATTCCACTAGGAGGAAGGCTTGTCTGACAACACTGATAGCATTGGAGAATGTATCGAGCGGTATACGAGGAAACTGGACGAGGTAACTCAAGAACTGAAAAACCTCAAGCCGGTTCAAAACGGCGAGTGGCCGGACGCGCGCCACGATAGAGTTGTGAAAACCCTTTATGGCCTCAGAGACTATGCAAAGGAGCTCGGCAATGCTGTGATACTAATTGATGCTAAACTAGGAAAGCTGACAAAGGGCAAGGAATAGAGAGTCTTTGTGTCCTTCCTCTGCAGCGATGGGATGAAAGGAGGATGGGATGACAAACGGGTCGAACCTTTGGCTTTACCTAGTATTAGGGCCAATCATAGGCGGAATCGCCTTCTTAGTGGGACGAGAGCTGCTGCAATACCTTGCGAATTGGATGCTCAGTCCGGACCCAATACCCCTCGGAGGCGTAGACCCAATATTCGTCGGAGTCGGAGGGGCACTCCTTGGCTGGCCCGCTGGTTTCTGGCTCTGGCTAAGGCAGAATTCATGATCAACCGCAATTTCAGGGCGCGCCTTGGATATCCAAAGCGGAGCACTGGACTCTTGAACCTCTTCCCTTCTATTCATCCGTTTACCACTTTCGAAGCTATCCAGTACAATACCGCAGTTCTGGATGAGAGAAAGGAGAGGATTCCGATGGTGAACTGCACAAATATAGGGCGAAGTTTTATAACCCCTGCTGCTGCACTAGGAAACAGGAATGTACCCCAGACCCTCGTTGCGGTCTTCCAGGTCGCCCATATAGATGAACTCCCCCTGGGCCGTGACCTTCTTGGCCCTTCCGTCTTCGAAGTCTATGTGGACTGTGCCGCCTTCGCACTCCACCGTGACCTGGCCCGGCTTGGAGCTCGCTGCCTTCCGGGGCTTGGAGTCTATGATGTTCCTGTCGCCCAGCTCAAAGCGCATCCACGGCTCAATCGCGTCCAGGCGCGCTGCTCCACTCATCTCTCTTGAGTCCAGAATATCCAGCCCCTCGGGGGTGCAGTTGAAGAATGGCCTGGAAGGCAGGCCCTCTATCTCCATAGTCATTTCAGGTTCTCCTTTTCTTGGTATCGATGGTTTGCCCAGAACCCTGCATCGCTGCTAGGTTCTGGTCCTCTGTCTTTGAACAGATCGTCAACAGCCTCCAGCAGGCTGTCCAGACCCCATCCTTTAGCTGCCGACACCGCCACAATGCGGTCTTCGCTTCTCTCGGCCTTCAGGAGGTCTATCTGCTCACGTATTTGCGCTTCATCCAGCAGAAGGTCCATCTTGTTCATGGCCCAGATACGAGGTTTGCCGTCCAGGCGGAGTTCGGTCAGCAGATCGTCCACCACCTGGACCTGCTCGGCGGCGTTCGGGTGCGTAATGTCGACAACGTGCAGAATGCCGTCCGCCTCCTCCAACTCCTCCAGGGTCGCCCGGAATGCGGCCAGCAGGCTCGGAGGCAGCTTCTGGATGAATCCTACCGTATCCGTCAGCAGGAAGAAACTCTCGCTAGGAAGCCTTATCCTTCTTGTTACCGGGTCAAGCGTCGAGAACAGCTTGTCCTCCGCGACCACGCCCGCATCGCTGAGGGCGTTGAGGAGCGTGCTCTTTCCCGCGTTGGTGTAGCCCACCAGGGACACGACTGGAATCCCCTGGCGTTTCCGACGGTTGCGGTACAGTTCCCTCTGCTGCCGCACCTCGTCAAGCTCTTTCTTCAGCCTCTGAATCTTGTTCCTGATCAGCCGGCGGTCGGTCTCCAACTGGGTCTCACCGGGGCCGCGAGTGCCTATGCCGCCACCCAGACGCTCCAGGTGCGTCCACTGACCGGCCAGGCGCGGCAAGAGGTACTCGTGCTGAGCCAGCTCCACCTGCAATCGCCCCTCGCGCGTCCGCGCTCTCCGCGCAAAGACGTCCAGAATGAGCGCAGTGCGGTCGATAATCTTGACCTTGAGGGCGTCCTCCAGGTTGCGCTGCTGCCCAGGCGTCAGCTCGTCGTCAAAAATCACTACGTCGGCTTCCAGGTCCTCTCTGAGCGCCTGGATCTCCTCCAGCTTCCCCTTGCCAACGTAGGAGTGGGTAGCCTTTTGAAGGCGTTGCGAAAGTGAGCCTACTACTTCAGCGCCTGCTGTGTACGCAAGCTGCCCCAACTCTTCCATGGAGTCCTCTAGCGTCCACAGGTGGGGTTTGTTCCTGGCATCCACTCCCACAACGACAGCCCTTTCAGGCCGGACTTTTGTGGATATCGGAGTCTTGGGCGTGGCAGGGTCCTCCTTGTGTCTATGAGGGGGTTGGGGCCGGTATGCGCCACGATGACAGGCGCTCCAGCCCCTTCTCCAGCTGTTCGTCTGCAATGGTAAGGGACAGGCGTATGTACCCCTCTCCATATCTGCCGTAGCCGGCGCCGGGGGTTACCACGATGTCCTTTTCCTCTATCAGCTTGGCGGCGAAGTCCGCTGACTTCCATCCGTCCGGCAGCTTGGCCCAGACGTAGAGGCTGGCCTTGGGAACGGCGACCTCCAGTCCGATCTGCCTCAGGGTTGCCACCAGCATGTCGCGCCGCTTCTGGTAGATGAGGTTGTGCTCCTCGATGCAGTCCTGTGGGCCTGTCAGCGCCTCTATGGCGGCGTACTGGATGGCCTGGGGTATCCCGGAGTCCAGGTTGGACTTCACACGCATGAGGGCGTTTATCATCTCAGCGTTGCCCACGGCCATACCTATTCGCCATCCCGTCATGTTGTAGCTCTTGGAGAGGGAGTGAAACTCTATTCCCACGTCCTTGGCTCCCTCCACATCAAGGAAGCTCGTGGGCTTGTAACCGTCGTAGGCCACCTCCGTGTAAGGGGCGTCGTGGAGCACGGGCATGTCGTGCTCCTTCGCGAAGGCCACCACTTTCTCGAAAAAGCCGGCTTCGGCTATCGCTCCGGTGGGGTTGTTTGGGTAGTTGATCCACAGCGCCTTGGCGTTGTGGATGACTCCAGGCGGTATGGCGTCCAGATCCGGGATCCAGTCCCGCTCCTCCAGCAACGGCATCCAGTAACATTCACCCCCGGCAAAGAGCGTACCCACGGAGTAGACCGGGTAGCCGGGATCAGGCACAAGCGCTACGTCCCCGGGGTCGATGAAGCAGAGAGCGGCGTGCCCGATGCCCTCCTTGGCCCCAATGAGCGGCAGGACCTCAGTTACTGGGTCCAGGGCTACGCCGAATCTGCTCTCGTACCACTGGGCAATCGCTTGCCTCAGCTCCAGAAGTCCCTCTGACTCAGGGTATCGATGGTTGGGCGGGTCCTGGCTTGCCTGGTGCAGCCGGTCCAGGATGTGAGCTGGCGTGGGGATGTCCGGGTCGCCTATTGCAAAGGTGACCACGTCCGCTCCCTCGGCGCGTCTCTGGGCAATCTTGCGGCTGATTTCCACAAACAGGTACGGCGGAAGCTGCTCTATGCGATTGGCAAATTTCATTCATCGTCTCCTGGTTACCCGTGCCACACTCCGTCAAAGACGTCCTCGGCCGGACCTTCCATGTACACCTGGCTCTTTGCGTCCCACGAAATGCTGAGGATGCCGCCCGGTAATGTTATGTCAACTTCGTCTCCGGTGTAGCCCTGTAGCCGGCCTGCCACCGCTATGGCGCAGGCCCCTGTGCCGCACGCCATGGTCTCCCCCGCCCCTCTCTCCCACACCCGCGCCGAAAGCCGGCCCTCTTCCTTGACGTTCACTATGGAGAAGTTCACCTTGTTGGGAAACAGGCCGTTGTTCTCCACCTGTGGGCCTATTCGATGCAGAGGGAATCTTTCTACAGGCGTATCTATGAAGGCGACGGCGTGGGGATTGCCCATTGAAACGAAGGTCAGATTCAGGTCCACGTCCTCCACGCTCAGGGGAAAGTCCAGCACCGGCCCTCCAGCCATGTCCTCTGAGAGAGCGACGGGGATCCGCTCAGGACGCAGCTCCGGCTCTCCCATATCCACCTGAGCGCTTGTTACCCTGCGATCGCTCCAGAACGGCTCCAGCTTGCGTACTCCCGCCAGGGTCTCCACCTCCAAAGTCCTCTTGTCTCGGCTCACGATTCCCCGCTCCAGGACGTACTTCACCAGGCAGCGTATGCCGTTGCCGCACATCTCCGCCTCTGATCCGTCCGGATTGAACATACGCATCCGCACGTCCGCGTCGTTGGAGGGCAAGACCAGGAGCAGGCCGTCTGACCCGACGCCAAGGCGGCGGTGGCACATATCTCTGGAGAGATGAGGCCAGTCAGCGTCGAGGCCGCGAGCGTCGATCACGACATAGTCGTTGCCCGCGCCGTGCATCTTTGTGAATTTCACGGACACTCCTTCTGATGCTGATGCGCTTGACTGTGCAAGCAGGCGAAACGCCGTTCGCAAGTCTTCAAACACTGACTAGATTCTATCATAGTTCGCTGCGGCTTGCGTCATAATCTGCCGGAGGCTCGGCTATTGAGAGTCCCATAGCAAGGTCGCCTATCCTGGGCTTGACTCGCTCAGCGATGTCCGCGCCCGCCTCTATCTCCGCAACGCGCAGCTCGTACGTCTTCTGCAGATTCATCCAGAGCTCAGGGGTGGTGCCAAAGTAGCGCGACAGGCGCAAGGCCGTGTTGGCGGTCATACCTCTCTGGCCCTTCAGGATGGCCGTGATGCGGTTGGTAGGGACTCCCAGCGCCCTGGCAAGGGCACTTGCGGACATTCCAAGCTCCTCAAGCTCTTCTCCCAGTATTTCCCCCGGATGCACCGGTCTCATGCCGCTTCTAATGCTCATACTCATCTCTCGTTCCTATCAGTGGTAGTCCACTATCTCCACGTCGTATGGCCCGTCTTCTCCCCAGCTAAAGCAGATGCGCCACTGGCGGTTGATCCTTATGCTGTGCTGACCCGCCCGGTCACCTGAGAGCAGCTCCAGCCTGTTGCTGGGCAAGCCTGCCAGGTCTCTCAATGAAGACGCGTTGTCCAGGACCGTTAGTCGCCGCGTTGCCTGACCTTCAAATGCGCGAAACTCCCGTACCTCGTGACCCTCAAAGAACCTTTGGGTACTCCTGTCCTTAAATCCTCTAATCATTATAATGCATTACGTAACAGATAACAAGTCCCGCTTACTCTACAATAATTTGATTTGTCTGGCAAGCGGGTTCAGTTCTGGGCAGGATAGATTGACTTCGGCAATATCCAAGCGCTGCTAGACAGACAATCGCGCTCCAAAGTGCTATCCTATATTGCCAACAGCCTACGGGTTGAGAGTCTACGCTAGGAGGTAGCACGTGGAAGCGAATTTGGAGCCACAACCCCTATCTGACCTTCGTGTCATAGATCTTACTCACGGTGTGGCCGGGCCTTACTGCACCAAGATGCTGGCCGACTACGGCGCAGATGTGATTAAGGTGGAACCACCCGGATCCGGCGACTACGCCCGCACCCTTGGTCCTTTCCCCAACGATGTTTCTCATCCCGATAAGAGCGGGATGTTTCTGGCGTTGAACATCAACAAGAGAGACATTGTGCTGGACCTCAAAACGCCTGAGGGCTTGGCAACGCTGAAGGAGCTGATAGCGGGAGCCGACGTCCTTGTGGAGAACTTCCGGCCTGGCGTGATGGACAGGCTGGGTTTGGACTACAAGACGGTTGAGAGCATCAATCCCAATCTCATAATGACCTCCGTCTCCAACTACGGGCAGTACGGCCCCTACCGGGACTACCTGGCGTCGGAAATCACGCTATTTGCAATGGGTGGCCGGATGAACGCCTCGGGTCTCCCTGATAGATACCCGCTGAAGCTGGGAGGCAACCACGTCCAGTTCCAGGCCGGCAACGTTGCGGCCATGGCCACCCTCTTCGCCTGGTACGGCCAGAAGTACGCAGGCATGTCCGGGCAGCAGGTGGACGTGTCGATAATGGAGACTCAGCTGGCCTCCTATAACACCCGTATGCCGGCCCTCCTCGCTTACCAGTACACGGGCGAGCGCGCAATGCGCCTGGGTGGCGCCAGAATGGGCTATCCGTCGGGGTTCTACCCCTGCGCGGACGGCTACATAAACATACAGGGCGGAGGCGCATTCTGGCCCCGGACCGTCGCCATGCTGGGTATGCCTGAGCTTCTGGAAGACTCTCCCTTCTCTCCTCCAATGGGTCAGCTGGACCTCGACCTGAGGGAGGAGTTTGAGGCCACTATTTGGCTGCCCTGGGTCCTCGAGCGGACCATGGTCGAGGTGCTGGAGCAGTGTCAGGCTAACGAAATCCTTTCGGGGGCCGTCAACTCCATCAATGACGTGATGGACAACAACCCACAGTTCGAGTTTAGAGGCTACTGGACGGAGGTAGAGCATCCCGAAGCCGGCAAAGTTCGACACACCGGAGCTCCCATTTTCACCGAGGAACGGTGGTGGCGGATTCGCCGGCCGGCGCCCACGCTGGGCCAGCACACCGAGGAGGTCTTGAAAGAGACCGCTACTCCCAAGAGCGTCTCCCCTGCCCCTGCCAGCTCCAACGGCAGGAAGAAGCTGCCCCTTGAGGGGATTCGCGTACTAGATATGACCCTCGTCTTTGCGGGACCCTACGGCACCATGTTCCTTGGGGATATGGGAGCCGAGGTTATCCGAGTCGAGTCGATTAACGTCTTCCCAACCTCGACGCGAGGCCAGTTCGCTCGCCCCAGCAAGGAGGCGGAGCAGAGGTCGGCCCAGTCCCGCTACCCCAACAGGGACCCCGGCGAGCGGCCGTGGAACAGGGTGGCCCAGTTCAACGCCCACTCCCGCAATAAGCTCTCTATGACTGCTGACCTGCACACCCCGGAGGGCAGAGACGTGTTCCGGCGTCTGGTGGAGGTGAGCGACGTCTTTGTAGAGAACATCGCTTTGGGAGCGATGGCCCGCCTGGGCCTCGAGTACCACGTTCTCAAGGAGTGGAATCCCAGGCTTATCATGGTGTCCTCCATAGGTATGGGCCAGACCGGGCCTTGGGCCCACTTCAGGGGCTTCGGATCCCACTTCGAGGCCCTCTATGGCCACGCCTCGGTGACCGGCTACCCGGATATGGACCCGGAGGGCGCGCCCGCCTCAGTTGCCGCCGACGCCGCTACGGGCGTGGGCATCGGCTTCGCCACAGTCATGGCGCTCCACCAGCGGGAGAGGACCGGAAGAGGCACCCACGTCGACCTCTCCCAGGGCGAGAACTTCGTCCCTCATCTGAGTGAGTTGTTCATGGACTACGATCTCAACGGGCGCGTGGCGGGCCCCGTCGGCAACCGCGACCCCTGGCTGGTACAGGGCGCTTACCCCTGCGCCGGAGAGGACGAGTGGATCACCCTATCCATCGGCAGGATTGAGGAGTGGCACACGCTGTGCCGTCTCATGGAGAGGCAGGAGCTGGTTGAAGACCAGCGGTTTGAGGATATGAACGGTCTCCGCGCCAACCACGACGATGTTGACCAGATCATCGGAGTCTGGACGGCGGACAAGGACCCCATAGAGCTGTTCCACTTGCTCCAGAGGGAGGGAATCGTGGCGGGGCCCATATTTCACGAGCCTCACGCCTACGCCGACCCGCATCTTAAGGAGCGGAACTTCTTTGTGCCCATCACTCACCCGGAGATCGGCACACACATGTACCCCAGCACAACCTTCCAGTTGTCCAAGACGCCCTTCGAGGTCCGTAAGCCGCCGGTCAGGCTTGGGGAGGAAAACGACTACATCTACCGTGAAGTGCTGAAGCTCACGGAGGAGGAGTACGATCACCTGAAGGCGCTGGGCCAGATCGGTATGGACTACGCCCCTCACATCAAGTAGTCACGTCCTTTAAATTGAAGATTGAACAGGAGGTTTGAGATGCCTTTTGCCGAAGTTAACGGCGTCAAGATCAACTACCGGGAGCAGGGCTCCGGGTTCCCGCTGGTGCTCTCCCATGGCGGCTACTCCGATTTGTCGGCGTGGGATGACCACGTCTCGACCCTTGCGGAGCGCTATCGAGTAATAGTCTGGGACAGGCGGAACTGCGGCGAGTCCAGCGCCGCGCCGGATGCGGACACGTTTGACTACTGGGTGGAGGACCTGCGTCAGCTGCTGGGCCACCTGGGGGTCGATCGCGCCTACGTGGGCGGCAGCTCTCTCGGCTCGCTAGTCAGCCTGGAGTTCACCCTGGCGCACCCGGAGATGGTGGAAGCGGCCCTGCTCTTTGCAGGCACTACCGCCGGATTCGAGCCCACAGAGCGGCTCAGAGCGACCTTCCCGAACCGACAGGGGCAGGTGGGCCACGTCACAACGCCTGTATTGATTCTCAACGGCGCTGACGATTTGGGGGCCACCTTTGTGCCCGACAACGCCAAGAAGGCTGCAGAGGAGCTTCCCAACTCCGAGCTGGTAATACTCTACGGCATAGGCCACAGCGTCAGCCGTGAGGCCCCGGACGTTTTCAAGAGCGTCGTCCTCGGCTTCCTGGCCAAGCAGGACGTCCGCAGAGGAGCGCTCGTCCACTGATAACCGTCGCAAAGTAGTCAACGCTGACTGTTGAAATAGCCCCGCTCAAATGGTTCGACAAGCTCACCATGAGCGGGGCCATCTAATTTGCTTGACCCATTGCGTGGGAAGTCTGTCAGGACAGCGCCGACAGGAAGTCCTCGATCAGCCGGGACGCGCTATCCACAAGCCCTTCGGCGTCGGCCTCCAGCCAGTGGATGCGAGGGTCATTCAGCTTGAACCAAGCGTACTGGCTCCTGGCGTATCTGTGAGTAGCGGTCTTGATGCGCTCCACGGCCTCCTCTAGGGACAAGTCCCCGCTGAGGTACGCGGCCATCTCCCGATACCCCAGGCTGGACATTGACGGCAGGCTTGGAGAGTACCCCATTTCCAGGAGCCGGGCCACTTCCTGCGGCCAGTCGGCAGCCACCATCGCTTCAACGCGACGGTCAATGCGTTCGTACAATGCCTTTCGCTCGAGAGTGAGGCCAATCATCAGGCTGCTGTACGGTGGCTTCTCTCGACTGCGGGCTTGGGAGAAAGGCACTCCAGTCTCTTGGTACACCTCCAGGGCGCGCACAACCCGCCGCACGTTTCGGTAGTCTATGCTGACCGCCGCCTCTGGATCGACCTCCTGGAGCCGCCTCCACAGGCTCTCGCTGCCTTCTTCAATGGCCTGTCTCTGCAGTCCGGCCCTTAGCGACGGGTTTGGAGGCACCTGCGGGGCTGAGAAGCCCTCCAGCAAGGCCCGGATGTACTGTCCGGTTCCCCCTGCGAGAAATGGCAGCCCGCTGCGGCTGTGGATGTCCTGAATGGCCTGACTCGCCTGGTCAAGGTAAAGTGCTAGACTGTAAGTGTCGTCGGGGTCTACGATGTTCACCAGGTGGTGAGGGACTAGGCCAAGCTCCTGCTGCGACGGCTTGGCGGTGCCGATGTCCATGTGCCGGTACACCAGCCGGCTGTCCCCGTTGACTATCTCCCCCTCGAACCGCAGCGCCAATTTGACCGCCAGGCTGCTTTTGCCCACGGACGTCGGCCCAACAATTGCGATCAGGGGGTGAGAGGTATGTTGCTGCAAGGCGTCTAGCCAGGCATGAGGCTCTTGAGAAGGTCGGGCGCTCCGCCGACGTTCTCAAGATACGGGTGACGGTCCTTTAGTAAGAACAGGTTCATGTAGGCCAATAGGTGGGTTTCCTTCATGGCGGAGGCATCCCATTTTTCGCATTTCTTCTTGACGTAGAGCCAGTAACGGTCTCCCGTTGACGTCACCACCATATTGCATTCATCGGCATACTTTCTAATTTGACGCTCAGCGCGGTCAAGGCCCATTCCCATGCGCTTGGCCTCCAAGATTACCGATGCCTTGGCGTCCTTCCTAAATTCCTCTCGGAACAGTGATACGTCTGCTCGCTTTCCTCCAATAGTCCGTTCCAACTTAATCTGTTTCGGAGTCCATCCTAATGCCTCTAGCAAAGGGACTATGAGAAAGGTGCGAACATCATCTTCGCTGACTTCGTCCATCTGTGGGACATACCATCCGGCCAGGCGCCGGAGGTGCCAAATGGCTCGTATCACCGCTTCAGCGTCGGCGGGGCGCAGGCCGTTTTCTATAAGGTTTCTAACCAGTTCTTCATCCGAAATGGCTTTGGCTTGCTGAGGTGTCTCAAAAGACTCACCCTTCTTGCCTCCAGGTAACAAAAGGGTGTCGGCCACGTTCCTGGGTTTGCCCTTGAAGGACCTCTTGACGGTTCCTCTTGCAAGGCCTTCTACGCTAATCGGTGAATTAGGTTTGAACCACTCCACCCTGCGACCATGCCGCAGATCCCAGCCGTCCACATCTTCAAAGGGCTCAAGCCATTCGTAGTCACTGGCTACGCGCCCAACAGCCAGGATCCGCCCATTTGTGCCGTGCCCCCTCTTCAGAATAACTGCGTCCCCACGCTTCAACTTCTCGGCGAGGGTTACTATCTTGCGTCGCCAGCCCTTGTGTCCCTTGTAGCGGTCCGGGTGTTCGAGAAAAGAGCCAGGGTGTCCACTTCCCATCAGAATCACGCCGTATCGCAGGAACACATCCGAGTAGTCGCGCGCGCCCTCGCCGGCTGCAACCTGCCAGTAGTTCATCTCAGCTCCCAGGTGGCCTGGTCCACCTCCCGGTAGAACGCATAGTAGAGTGTCCCGTCTATCTCTCGTGACTGAACTGCCCCGGCGTTTGTGAGGGCGTCCAAAGCGCGGCGGATCTGACCAGTCCGGCCTTCACTTTTGCCGTTGTGCATCTCTAGTAGCTCACCCTCGCTATAAGCAAGGTGTCGATTCTGTGATAGAAGGTCATAGAGTAGACACATTAGGCCTTCGGTTTCGTCATAAACCCCAAGCTCAAACTGGCGCTTAGTCAGTGGCATCCAGCCTCCCCCTACCCCACTGCCATCCGCCGCGCTATCTCCACGAAGCTCTGGGCGTTGAGGCTTGCGCCACCCACCAGCGCCCCGTTTATGTTGGTCTGGCTTGCATACTCGGCGACGTTGTCCGGCGTGACGCTGCCTCCGTACAGCAGCGGCACGTCCCGCGCCGTATCAGCGCTGTACAGGTCCGCCAGGGCTTGACGTATGGCGGCCATCATCGCCTCGGCGATCTCACTGGTAGCAGCCACACCTGTGCCTATGGCCCACACCGGCTCGTAGGCCACCGCGACCGTTTCGACGGACGATACGCCCTCAAGCCCGCCTCGCAACTGCTGGGCCACAACGTCCTCGGCCCGGCCTCCCTCACGCTCATCCAAGCGTTCCCCAACGCACAGAATCGGTTTCAGACCAACCTCTATCGCGGCCTGCACCTTCCTGTTAATCGTGTCGTCCGTTTCACCGAAGAGCTGGCGCCGCTCCGAGTGGCCCAGGATGACGTACTGGCACAGTCCGGCCACCATACCCGGCGACACCTCGCCGGTAAAGGCGCCCTTTTCTGCGTGGTGCATGTTCTGGGCCCCTAGCTTGATCGAAGTGCCGTCCAGGAGACCCTTCACTGCCATCAGCGAGACGAAGGGAGGACACACCACCTTCTCCACGCCGCTTATGGCGCCGAGGGCGTCGCGCAACTCGGCCGCGAGAACAATGGCCTCCGGGACAACGGTGTTCATCTTCCAGTTTCCGGCTACTATGGGCGTTGGCATGAAATGGCCTCCTCAAGTCAGTTTTGTAGTTACGTTTAGGTTCCAGTGCTGTTCCGAGAGCGTCGAACCTCTCCCCTGCCCCATCGAGAAACCATCGCGTGACAGGACTAAAGCTACATTTCCTGTCATTCTCGTGAAGCTTGCCCCGTACTCCGATACGGGGACTGGAATCTGGGTGGGGCCGGGGCGACACCAGTCCACCCAGAGATGGATTCCTGCTTTTGGAGGCCTTTGAATAACCCATAGCGTCGTCCCGCAAGAATTGCCCTCACCGTCATTCCTGCGGAGGCAGGAATCTAAAAACGCTGTCTGCAAGGCTACGATGCCTTGGAAGAAGGGCTTTAGATTCCCGTCCCCGTATCGGAGTACGGGGCAAGCTTCACGAGAATGACGGAGAAGATAGCCTCTTCTGGGAGATACACCGGAGTTATGCAAAGGTCTCCTTCCGGGGCAGAGGAGAGCCGACATTTAAATTGAGCAAAGCGTCTAAGGCCCGAACTTGATCAGCTTGCCAGCGTGGGCCAGCGCCAGGAGCATGACCTGGGTTGCAGGTATGCGCCCTATAGATCCCAGGGCGCAGTTCCTTTCGTCAAAGGCCGCGACCCCTTCACCGAGGGTCAGGTTCGAGTGAATGAGCAGAGGGACGGGGTGCCAGCTGTGGGCGGCGAGAATGGAGGGAGTGGCGTGGTCGCCCGCCACAATGAGCGCGTCCGGGTTCAGATCAACAAGCTCCGGGATGAACTCGTCTACCTCCTCCAGCGCATGGACCTTGGCGTCGAAGTCGCCGTCCTCACCGGCGGCGTCGGCGTGCTTGTAGTGCAGGTAGAAGAAGTCGTGCTCCTGGAAGCGGCTGCTCAGGGTATCGACCTCATCGCGGAACGTGACGCCCGTGGGAATGACGTTCATCCCGCAAACCTTGGCTAGTCCCCTGTACATGGGGTAGGCGGCAATGGCGGCCGGGTTGAGCTGGTAGGTCTTGCCAAAACTGGGAAGGTCCGGCAGCTGCGAAAAGCCCCGCAGCATGACCATGTTGGCCCGTTCCCGGTCCGCCAGCAACTCCCGCGCGCCCTCGATCAGGGCGTTGGCAGCGACGGCGGTCTTCTGAGCTTCCGCGGACAGCGCCTCGACACGCCTTGGCGGCACGCCGAGCACCTGGGGGTCGGTCTCCGTCACCCTTTCGCTCAGGCCCTGTCCGCGGAAGAGGGCCACGAAGCGGTAGTCTTTGACAGGAAATACCCTGGCTTCCATGTCCGGGACCTCGATCTGGTCCATCTGCTCGCAGAGAGGGGCGCTCTCCTCGGAGCTTATGCGGCCTGCCCGCCGGTCCAACAGCTTGCCGTCCCTGTCCAGGGTGCAGAAGTTGCCGCGGGCAGCCACGTCGCCTTCCTGCATATCTATGTCGATGCCCAGGGCCTCCAGAACGCCCCGGCCAATCAGGTACTTCACAGGGTCGTAACCGAAGAGGGAGAGGTGACCGGGCCCGCTGCCAGGGGTGATGCCCGGCAGCACCGGCGTTGTGAGGCCGCAGGCGCTTCGAGAGGCCAGACGGTCGAGGTTCGGCGTTCTTGCAACCTCCAGCTCCGACTTGCCCCTTTCCGGATGCGCCGCCCCGCCAAGGCCGTCTATGACCAGCATGAGCACCTTGGAGGATGTAGGGGTGCATATCTCGCTGATGTGGGGAAAATCTATCACGGCGTTATGCCTCCTTGTCCATTAGTGCGGCGACCCCTGGCAGCGTCCTGCCCTCCAGGAACTCCAGGGATGCTCCCCCTCCTGTGGATACGTGGGTCAATCTGCTCGACAATCCCAGCGAGTCAACAGCCTCGGCGGTGGAGCCGCCGCCTACAACGGTCACGGCGTCGTCCAGGCTTGCCAGGGCAGCTGCCAACTCGCGGGTGCCGGTGGCGAAGGCCGGGAACTCGAAGACGCCCATAGGGCCGTTCCAGAGTATTGTCTTGCCGCGGGCTACTTCCCGCCTGAATGTGTCCAGGGTCTTGTGGCCGATGTCCAATATGAGCCATCCGTCCGGCACAGCGTCTATGTCCACGGTGCGGCTGGCTGCGTCCGGGCTGAAGGAGTCGGCGACCACAACGTCAACCGGGATGATGAAATCCACTCCCTTTTCCTCGGCGCGTCCAAATACCTCCCGCACAAACTCCAGCCGGTCCTCCTCCACCTGTGAGCCGCCCACGGCGAGGCCCTTCGCCTTGAGGAAGGTGGCGGCCATTCCACCGCCTATGAGAATGGTGTTCACCTTGTCCAGGAAATTCTCTATAACCCCAATCTTGTCGGTCACTTTGGCGCCACCCAGAACCACCACCAGAGGCTCCCGGGGGGACTCCAGCAGCGACCCCAGCACGTCCAGCTCCAGCTCCATGAGGAAGCCAGCGACGGATGGCAGGTATCGGGTCACGCCCTCGGTGGAGGCGTGTGCCCTGTGTGCTACGCCAAAGCCATCGCTCACGAACACGTCCGCCAGGGACGCCAGGGATCTGGCGAATTCAGGGTCGTTCTTCTCCTCCTCCTCATGGAAGCGGAGGTTCTCAAGGAGGAGGACGGTGCCGGGCTGCAAGGCGTTCACCGCAGCCTCTACGCGGGGGCCTGTGCAGTCATCAATGGAGAGGACTTCCTTCTGAAGCAGCTCCGACAGGCGATGCACCACGGGGGTCAGTCGCATATCCTCCACCACCTTGCCCCCGGGTCGGCCCAGGTGCGAGCAAAGGACGACTCGAGCCCCCTGCTCCTGAAGGTATTGAATGGTAGGAACGGCGGCGCGGATGCGGCTGTCGTCCGTTATCCGACCATCCTCCACGGTCACGTTGAAGTCCGCCCGCATAAGAACGCGTTTGCCGCCGACCTCCATGTCTCGCACGCTCTTCTTCTGCATAGCTCCTCCGGGCGCTAGCTGTCTCTGGTCACAATGAACCGGGCCACAGCCTCAAGCCCCTCCGTCTGCTGAGATGTCAGGCCGGCATCCTTGAGGGACTGAACGGCTTCGTCGCACAGGGCGTCGGCCTTTGCCTGGCAGAACTCTCTGGCGCCAAGGGTCTCCAACACCTCAATGATCTTGTCGATGTCCTCCGGCTCCATCACGCGCTTGAAGTACACGTCGCCCAACGCCCGCCTCTCCGCGCCGCTGGCGTTCTCAATGGCGTAGACTATGGGCAGTGACTTCTTCTTGTTCAGGATGTCACCTGCGAGCGGCTTGCCAGTGTCCTGCTGCCCCCACAGGTCCAGGATGTCGTCTCTTATCTGGAACGCCGTACCCAGCTTTGCGCCGAACTGCGCAATCGCCCGCTCTACCGGCTCCTCCACCGACGACATGACGGCGCCCAACTCCGCGGCGCAGCTGATGAGCGCGGCGGTCCTCCCCTCCACCATCTTGAAGTAGGCGTCCTGGGAGATGTCCACACGTTCCTGGTAGGCCAGGTCAAGGTACTGTCCCTCGCAGAGGCGCAGGCAGGCCTGGTCAAGAAGGCCCACAGCTTTCAGGGTGCGCTCCGGCGACATACCTTCGCCGGTCTGGCGAAGCAGCGCCAGGCGAGCCAGGGCGTGCATACCGTCGCCTGCGTTGATCGCCTGAGCCGGCCCCCAGACCCACCACACGGTTGGCCTGTTGTGTCGCTCCGAGTTGCCGTCCTGAATATCGTCGTGGATCAGGGAGAAGTTATGCACCAGCTCGACTGCTGCTGCGGCCGGAAGCGCCGCCTTCACGTCGCCGCCAAGCGCTTCACAGGCCAGGAGGGAGAGGGTGGGACGTATTCGCTTTCCAGTTTCCCCCTCAGCGGCCTCTCCGTATTCGTCCAGCCAGCCCATGTGGTATCCCATCATGCGATAGAGAGGGAAGCCCTCTTCGAGGACCAGGGACTTGATCTCCGTCTCTATCTGGTCTCGAAAACGGTTGAAGGCGGTTGGAAGGCTCATGGCGCTCATCCGGAGCGAGGAGCCCTTGACGTCTCCAGCATGGAGGCCTTTTCCAGCGAGCTGATCTTGTCCACCCTCCGGGCGTGACGGCCACCCTCGAACTCCCCTTCCAGGTAGGCTCTTACTGTCTCCTGTGCGGCGTCACGCTCGATGTACAGGCCGGGAAGGCATAGGACGTTGGCGTCATTGTGCTCCCGCGCGCGGCTGGCGGATACGGGGTCCTGGCAGAGGGCTGCGCGAATGCCGGGCACCTTGTTGGCGGCAATGCTCATCCCAATGCCGGAGCCGCAAATGAGGATACCCTGTTCGAAGCGGCTTTCCCCGACTGCTATCGCCACTTCCTGCGCTACGTCCGGGTAGTCTACGGAGTTGGTGTCGTAACAGCCGAAGTCCTTGAGCTCGTGTCCCAACTCGTTCAACATGTTTATCAATTGGAGCTTAAGCTCCACGCCGTTGTGGTCACACCCTAGGGCTATCCTCAACTCTCGCTCCTTGTCTTCGTATTCTGCGGCAGTCCCCTTGTCAGGCCTCCGCAATGCCGGGGCAGAACCGTTCCAGTTCCGCCCTGGAGACGGCGCCCGCTCTCACAATCCGAGGCGGCTCCGCCGTCATGTCCACTATAGTAGAGGCCTTTGCAAGCGAGCATGGCCCCTCATCAAGGACCACGTCCACCGCCTCTCCCAGGTGCTGGCGCACCACCTCAGCGGTAACCGGGTCAGGCCCGCCCGACCTGTTTGCGCTGGTGCCAGTCAACGGAGCGCCCACCCCTTCCATCAGCGCCAGAGCCAGAGGGTGACTCGGCACTCTCACTGCGACGGTATCCCTTCCGCCCGTAATTGTAGACGAAACCGAGGGCGCTTTGTAAAGAACCATCGTCACTGCCCCGGGCCAGAATCGCTCCGCTAGGTCCCAGGCTGCCTGGGGAACATCCACTGCCACCCTGTCTATCTCCCCTGGACTGCCTAGGAGCAGGGGAAGCGCCATACCCTGTGGCCTGCCCTTCGCCTCGTACACCTTGCTCACGGCCTCCTCCATGAAGGCGTGTGCGCCAAGGGCGTACAGCGTATCAGTGGGGAATGCCACCAGCCCGCCACGGTTGAGGGCGGACACGGCCTTCTCCAGCATGTACACAGGGGTTAAAACGCCTCTGAGAGTGCCCATTTTTGCCTTGACTGAGTATAGCACAGATGCTAATCTGAGGTCACCGTCGCATGAGTTCAGGAGAGAATGGTCTCAGAAAATAACGGCCCCACCACTCGGCGAATAGCAGCCAGCGGCGACGTAGAGGTTTCCACCTATCTGGAGATTGCCGAGGAGAGAGGAGGGCTGCGACCCATTCCTGAGAACCCTCAAAAAGCCGGGGATGAATCTGTGGTGGTGGTGGACTTCGGCTCCCAGTACAGTCGCCTCATAGCCCGTCGCGTACGCGAGTCCAGGGTCTACTGCGAGATTGTCCCCCACGACGCTACCTGGGACCAGGTGGCGCATCTCAATCCCAAAGGCGTCATCCTGTCCGGCGGCCCCGCGAGCGTTTATGAGCCGGATGCGCCCATGGCCCCAATGTGGATCTACGAAAGACACCTTCCGATACTGGGGATATGCTACGGCCTGCAGGTCCTGGCGCACCAGCTTGGTGGCAAGGTAGTTCCGGGGAGCAGGCGGGAGTACGGCCACGCAGTCCTGCACCAGAACGCTGTGGACAGCCCTATCTTCGCCGATCTGCCCTCGTCTACAACCGTATGGATGAGCCACGGAGACCAGGTGCTGGAGATGCCGCCGGGCTTCCGCTCCCTGGCCTACACCGACAACTCGCCTATAGCCGTTATGGGCAACGATGAAGGAGTGCTTGGCCTCCAGTTTCACCCGGAGGTGGTGCACACGCCGGAGGGCAAGAAGGTCATAGAGAACTTCCTGTACCACATCTGCCGGTGCCGGGGCGCATGGACTGCCAGCAACTTCGTTGAGGAGAGCATTGGCCGCATTCGTGCAGAGGTTGGAGACGGGAAGGTGGTGTGCGCCCTGTCCGGTGGCGTCGACTCCGCCGTAGCCGCGACCCTCGTGCACCGCGCCGTGGGTGACCAGCTGACCTGCGTCTTCGTCGACAACGGCCTTCTTCGGAAGGAGGAGTCCCAGCGTGTGATGGAGACCTTTGAGCGCAACCTGAATATGAACATAGTTCGCGTGGACGCCACGGAGGACTTCCTGACGCGCCTGGCGGCCGTGACCGACCCGGAGCAGAAGCGAATCTCCATCGGTGAGGAGTTCATACGCGTCTTTGAGGAACAGGCGGCCGGCCTGGGCCGCGTCGACTTCCTGGCCCAGGGCACCCTCTACCCCGATGTCATAGAGAGCCAGACGCCGGAGAACAAGGCGTCGGCCAAGATCAAGACCCACCACAACGTGGGCGGCTTGCCGGAGGATATGGCCTTCTCATTGGTGGAGCCGCTCCGCTACCTCTTCAAGGATGAGGTGCGGGAGGTGGGTCTGGCTCTGGGCCTGCCTGAGGAGATGGTCTATCGCCAGCCCTTCCCCGGCCCCGGCTTGGCCATCCGTATCATCGGCGAGGTCACGTGGGAGAAGCTGGAGATGCTCCGCGCCTGCGATTGGATAGTCATGGACGAGATAGAGGCCGCCGGCCTGTACCGGGAGCTCTGGCAGAGCTTCGCGGTGCTTACCGATACCCGCAGCGTGGGCGTGATGGGCGACTTTCGCACCTACGGCCACATGGTGGCCATACGCGCCGTCACCAGCGAGGACGCCATGACCGCCGACTGGGCCCGTCTCCCCTACGATGTGCTGGCCAGGATATCCAATCGCATAGTTAACGAAGTCCCGCAGGTGAACCGGGTGGTGTACGACATTACCTCCAAGCCCCCGGGCACCATAGAGTGGGAGTAGGGATGGGTTCGCCATACACCTCTGTCCGGGGTGTTCCGGGAGTCCTACTTGTACGCTTTATGGTTGCTTTCACGATAGCGGATTAAAACGAGTGCAAAAGATCCCTTCCCCTCACAGGAGGCCTTTGCAAAACCCCGGTGTATATCTTGGAAGAGGCTACCTTCTCCGTCATTCCCGTGAAAACGGGAATCTAAAGCCCTTTTCCCAAGGCATCGTAGCTTTGCAGACAGCGTTTTTAGATTCCTGCTTCCGCAGGAATGACGGTGAGGGCAATTCTTACGGGATGACGCTATAAGTTATTCAAAGGTCTCCTCACAGGGGGAAGGGATAAATTCCCTCTTTGATATCGTGAATAGAGGAGCAGGAACTACCATGAACGTCACAGAGTACATGGAGTCCGAAGGCCACGAGCAGCTTTGTGTGTTAGTGGACAAGGGAGTAGGTCTCAGGGCCTTCATCGCCATTCACGATACAACCCTGGGCCCGGCCCTCGGAGGTGTGCGTATCTGGCCCCACAGGACGGAGGACGAGGCCATACTGGACGTGCTACGGCTCTCCAAGGGTATGACTTACAAGGCCGCGGCCGCTGGGCTGGACTTTGGAGGGGGCAAGGCGTTGATAATGGCGTCCCCCCAGGATAAGACGGAGGCCATGATGAGGGCCTTCGGGCGCTCTGTGGACTCCCTGGGAGGCCGATACGTCACCACGGAGGATGTGGGCGCTACCGACCAGGACCTTGAGTGGATTGCGCTGGAGACGCCCCACGTCACGGGGCTGCCCGTCAGCCAGGGGGGAAGCGGCGGCCCGGCGACGGCGACGGCCTACGGCATCTACAAGGCGATGAAGGCCTGCGCCGCCCGTCTCTGGGACAGCGACTCCCTTCAAGGTCGCGTCGTCGCTGTTCAGGGCTTCGGGAAAGTGGCGTCGACTTTGGCGCATCACCTGCGCGAGGAGGGAGCGCGGCTGGTCGTCGCGGAAATCAACCAGGCTGCGCTGGCAATGGCCCGGGAGCAGGGCTTTGATGTTCTGGAGGACCCATCCCTCATCTACGAAGTGGAGTGCGACATCTTCTCCCCGTGCGCCCTTGGCGGCATCCTCAACGACCAGACCATACCCCGACTGAAGTGCCGTGCTGTGGTCGGCAGCGCCAACAACCAGCTCCTGGAGGAGCGTCACGGCGAGGCGCTGCAACAGAGAGGCGTCCTCTACGCTCCGGACTACATTGTCAACGCGGGCGGGATAATAAACATCTCCATGGAGGTGGGGCAGCCCTACGAAGAAGAGGCCGCGATGGAGAGGGTCGCCCGCATATACGACACCATAACAATGGTGATGGACACCGCCGACAGCCAGGGAATAGCCACCTCTCTGGCGGCGGACCGTCTTGCCGAGGAGCGCATCAACGCGATGCGCAGGGTGTAGGACCTCAACCGCTAGCCGTTTATAGAAGGCTCAGAGGCGCAAATTGCCGTTTCGTATAGCTCCCGTATGGCTCTGTTGCCCCTTCTGACGACTCAGTAAAGCCCCATTTCGTGTAGACGCTCGTCGTCTATTCCGAAATGGTGGGCAATCTCGTGGGCCACGGTCACCTTGACCTCCCTGGCTATCTCCTGCGGAGTGCGGCATACGGCCTCCACCGGCCCCTGGAAGATGGTTATCTTGTCCGGCAGCACCAGGTTGTAGCCCTCCCTGTCGGTGAGCGGGATGCCCTCGTACAGTCCAAGCAGATCGCCCTTGCCCTCAAGCCCCGCCTCCTCAAGCTGAGCCCTGGTGGGCCACTGCTCGACTAAAATCGCCACGTTGGACAGACGCGCCAGCAGCTCTTGTGGCAGCTCCTGGATCGCGTCCAGGACCATATCCTCAAACTCTTCCTGTTGCATGGAAGCCTCCCGGTTCGGTGGTCCATCCGAAAGCAAACGCCTTCTTCTGAAGCGCCTTGATGGATATGTATGGTTTCGTTGGTAGTGGCCGCGCGAGCGCGATTATAGCACCTTGGTACGCTTGGCCGCGGTGTGTTGTACGTATTCACCCCAGTCAAGTACAATACCCTCACTTCTTGCCGTGCCATAGCGCCAAGCGCGGCAAAGGCTGGCAGACCGCTGGGGCTCTTCAGGGCACGCGCTCTGAGCCGGGCCTGGTTTGTAAGGACAAGGCCATAGAGGAGGAAAATGCGCTTCAGGGGCTTCCATGCCGCCGTCCTGTCCGCGCTCTCGTGCCTGCTCATTCTGAGCATAGCCGCCTGCTCCGACGACGTCGGGGACAGCTCTGCGACACCCGGTCAAGCCGCAACGCCCTTCGCGACTCAAGCCCCATTACCAACGCCTTCCTCGCCACCCACTCCCACGACCGTGCCCGCGCCAACGGCGGCTCCAACGCCGATTCCCACGGTAGCGCCGACGCCGACTGCCACCCCCACGGCCGTGCCCGCTCCAACGGCGGCTCCGTCCCCGACTCCAACGATGTTTCTTACTCCAACAGAGACTCCGACCCCAACCCCAACCCCGGTTCCAACGGCTACACCGATGCCGATCACCTTCGCCTTCATCAGCAGCGGGGGTTGGCACACCTGTGCCCTCCGCGCTGACGGCACCCCTGTCTGTTGGGGCGACGACGAAGTTGGCCAGGCGTCGCCTCCCTCCGACGAGAGCTTCACCGCGATCAGCAGCGGATACTTTCACACCTGCGCCCTCCGCGCTGGCGGCACCCCTGTCTGCTGGGGCGACGACGAAGCCAGCCAGGCGTCGCCTCCCTCCGACGAGAGCTTCGCCTCCATCAGCAGTGGATACTTTTACACCTGCGCCCTCCGCGCTGACGGCACCCCTGTCTGCTGGGGCGACGACGGAAATGGCCAGGCGTCGCCCCCCTCCGGGGAGAGTTTTGCCTCCATCAGCAGCGGTGACATTCACACCTGCGCCCTCCGCGCTGACGGCTCCCCTGCCTGCTGGGGCCGCGACGATGTCGGCCAGGCGTCTCCCCCCTCCAGCGAGAACTTCGCCTCCATCAGCAGCGGCTTCGGCCACACCTGCGCCCTTCGCGCCCACGGCTCCCCGGTCTGCTGGGGCCACGACGAGTTTGGCCAGGCGTTACCCCACTCCGGCACGAGCTTTGCCACCATCAGCAGCGGATACTTTCACACCTGCGCCCTCAGCACCCACGGCTCCCCGGTCTGCTGGGGTGACAACCAGCACGGCCAGGCATCGCCTCCCTTGGGCGCGCTCGCTGCAATCAGCAGCGGCGTCAACCACACCTGCGCCCTCCGCTCCGACGGCTTGCCGGTCTGCTGGGGCAACGACGAATTTGGCCAGGCGTCGCCTCCTCTCGCCACCACCCCAACAGCGACTCCGACCCCAACTCCAACGGCGGTTCCCACGGTTGTGCATACGCCGACCGCCACGCCTGCCCCTGCGCTCGCGCTGTCCGGCTTCATCACCATCAGCGGCGGCGGCGCCCACACCTGTGCCCTCCACCCGGACGGCTCCCCGGTCTGCTGGGGTGACAACCAGTACGGCCAGGCATCGCCTCCACTGGACGAGCAGTTCACCGCCATCAGCAGCGGCGTCAATCACACCTGCGCCCTCCGACCGGGCGGCTCACCGGCCTGCTGGGGTGACAACCAGTACGGCCAGGCATCGCCTCCACTGGACGAGCAGTTCACCGCCATTAGCAGCGGCAAGTATGACACCTGCGCCCTCCGTCCCAACGGTTCACAGCTCTGCTGGGGCGACGACAGGTATGGTCGAGCATCGCCTCCCTCCGGCGGGAGGTTCGTCTCCATCAGCAGCGGAGACGCTCACACCTGCGCCCTCCGCTCCAACGGCTTAGCGTCCTGCTGGGGCCCCGACAGGTATGGCCGAGCATCGCCGCCTTCGTTCGAAAGGTTTGAATCCATCAGCAGCGGCAGGCATCACACGTGTGCGCTTCGCTCCAACGGTTCAGCTGTCTGCTGGGGTTCGGATTCGGATGGCCAGGCATCGCCGTATTACGGCCAGACTTTCACCGCCATAAGCAGCGGGGGCGCTCACACGTGCGCGCTCCGTCCCGACGGCTCACCTGTCTGCTGGGGTTTGGATTCGGATGGCCAGGCATCGCCGCCCTACGACGAGGGTTTCATCGCCATAAGCAGCGGGGGCGCTCACACCTGCGCCCTCCGCTCCAACGGCTCACCTGTCTGCTGGGGTTTGGATTCGGATGGCCAAGTATCGCTACCAGCACCCGCCAACGAGGGCTTCGCCGTCATCAGCAGCGGGGGCGCTCACACGTGCGCCCTCCGCCCTGACGGCTCACCGACCTGCTGGGGCCGCAACGATGTTTACCAGACATGGACACCCTCCGGTGAATCGTTCACCACCATCAGCAACGGAGGCGATCATACCTGTGCCCTCCACCTCAACGGATCACCGGTCTGCTGGGGCCGCAACGATTTTGGCCAGGCGTCGCCGCCCTCCAGAGAGAGTTTCACCGCCATCAGCAGCGGGAGCTTTCACACCTGCGCCCTCCGCTCAAACGGCTCTCCTGTCTGCTGGGGTGAAAACGAGGTCGGCGAGGCGTTGCCGCCCTCCGGCGAAACGCTCACCGCCCTCAGCAGCGGCAGGCATCACACCTGCGCCCTCCGCTCAAACGGCTCTCCTGTCTGCTGGGGCGCTAATTCGTTCGGACAAGTGTCACCTCTCCCAGGCGAGAGTTTCACCGCCGTCAGCAGCGGGGATTGGCACACGTGCGCTCTCCGCTCCGACGGCTCCGCAGCCTGCTGGGGCCGCGACGATGTCGGCCAAGCGTCGCCGCCATCCGATGAAACATTCACCGCCATCAGCAGCGGGAATTGGCACACGTGCGCTCTCCGCTCCGACGGCTCCCCAGCCTGCTGGGGCAACGACGAATTCGGCCAGGCGTCGCCGCCATCCGGTGAAACATTCACCGCCATCAGCAGTGGTGGCTCTCACACGTGCGCGCTCCGTTCCGACGGCTCCCCGGTGTGCTGGGGTTCCGATGAGTTCAGACAAGCGACACCTCCTCTGGTTTAGAGACCCACCGCCATCGCCGGCGAGGGCTTGGCGCGCCCGCGAACGCGCTTGCTCCCGTATCTCTCCCGCGGGCCCAGCTTCCGAAGGATGTCGGGCGTCGGCTCCTGATACACGTACTCCTGCGCCTCCCTGAAAAGCTTGCTGCACTCACCGCCTTCCCGCTGCTACCGAACTTTGAAAACCCCTTCTCCTTCTGGGAGAGGGCCGAGGTTAGGGCAATTGGCAGCATTACGGAGGCTCCTGGGCGCTGGCTTTCGCCGGTATGACGGCAGTTACGCAAAGGTCTCCTGGGGCCTAGGCTTATTTTCGCTCAGGGTCCAACTTCAGAGCCGGGGCAGGCTCAACCGTTATGCCATGTGTCGCTGCCCCCGAGTCGCCCGGGGCACGTGCCCAACGTCCACTTTCCCGTCCAAATATTTAGCAATTCGTGTTTCGGGGTGTTCCTATAAGCGATTTGTGGTATTATAGGCCGCGAAGTGAGCGTTCTCGCGATACCCATCCGCAAGCCCAAGATATTTTACGGCTGGTACATTGTAGCCGCAGCTGCCGCTATAAACGTGTATGGCGCTGGTGTCTGGTTCTACGGATTCCCCATCTTCTACAAGGCCCTTCTGGACGAGTTCGGTTGGGCTGCTGCCGCAGGAGCCGCCATAATAGCCCTCTCACGCCTGGAGGGGGGCATTGAGGGCCCGATCATCGGGTGGGCGGTGGACAAGTTCGGGCCCAGGAAAATGGCTGTCCTTGGAGCGGTGATTACGGGCTTCGGCTTCATCGCCATGAGCTCTGTAGCCTCCTTCCAGGTTGGCCCCGTCCACATCAGCGCCCTCGTAGCCTTTGGCCTGCTCTATGCCGGATGGATGTCGATTGGCTACAACACCGGATTCGGCCACGCCAGTATGGCCTCCGTCAACGCCTGGTTCATCAGGAAGCGCTCCCGCGCCTTTGCCGTCTTCTCCCTGGGGGCCGGTGGCAGCGGCCTCACGGTCTTCGCCCTCGGCTATTTGGTGGACGCATACGGCTGGCGCACTACCGCCTTCCTGGCCGGCATCGGCATCTTTGTGATTGTCATCCCACTCTCCCTGCTGCTGAGGCACAAGCCGGAGCAGTACGGATACCTCCCGGATGGAGACGACCCCCACACGGCCGCCGTAAACGCTTCTGCCGCTCCGGCCCAGGGACGACGCGGTCCCTCCTCAATGAAGGTGGAGTGGTCCGAGCACGACTTTAGCGTCAAGGAAGCGCTGTCCACTAGGTCTTTCTGGATGCTGATTTTGGGCACCGGCGCCAGGTCCTTCGCTATGACCTCTGTAGTTGTACACCTGATTGTCTACCTAACCGCCGTGAGAGATATTCCTCTGGTGGAGGCCAGCGGGGCGCTGGGATTGATGGTCACCATCAGCTTGATTGGGCGCTTGGGTTTCGGACTATTGGGAGACTTTGTGGAAAAGCGGCACATAATGATCGCCACTCTTCTGCTCCAGACGGTGGGGATATTCATTCTGATGAACGCTACATCCATAACGCAGGTGTGGGTGTTCGTGGTGGTCTATGGCATCTCCTATGGCGGCGCAATCCCAGTTTACATGGCCATCGTCGGCGAGTACTTCGGCAGGAAGAACTACGCAACCATTCGCGGATTCAACCAGCTGTTCCACATTCCGACCACGGTCTCCGGCCCAGTCTTCGCCGGGTGGATTTACGACACCACCGGCAGCTACACTGTGGCCTTTACCAGCTTCATCATAGCCATGCTGCTAGGTGTTGGCTTCCTCGCCTTCGCCAAGAGGCCCAATCCGCCCAAGTCTGCTCTCCTGCCAGATGACAGCGGCCCGCTCTCCGAAGCGCGGCCGTAGGGCCTTCCGGCTCCCCAAGGTGAGTCCCTAGGGAATCACCAAGCGATTCCGGAGATTGACACTAATCCTCGCACTGCTTACTACTAGTATCATTTAGTGAGAGAATGTTCAACTTGGTGACCTCAAATCCCATTGCTAAACTAGAACAAGTACACGCGATCCTTGGTAGACCAGCGTTTCATTCACATGGAGTATCGCTTTATCATGTCGACGCTTTGCAGGCTATGGAATATCTGCCAAGTTCTCTTGTCGACTTAACAGTTACCAGCCCACCGTACAACATTGGAAAAGAATACGAAACCACCATCCCCTTAGCAGACTATCTTGACTGGAGTGAGCAATGGATTAGACAAGTACATCTCCTATCCAGTCCATTCGGTGCCTTTTGGCTCAACTTAGGGTATGTTGAGGTTCCAGGCAAGGGACGAGCGGTGCCTATAGCGTATTTGCTTTGGGAAAGGCTTCCTTTCTATTTCTTGCAAGAGGTTGTATGGAATTATGGAGCAGGAGTGGCAACGAAGCGGATGTTCTCCCCTAGGAACGAGAAGTTTCTTTGGCTTGTCAAATCATTGGACCATTACACCTTCAATCTCGATGATGTTCGCGACCCAAACGTAAAATATCCAAGCCAGCGCAAGAATGGGCGTCTGCGAGTCAATCAGTTAGGAAAGAATCCTACAGATGTTTGGCAGATTCCGAAAGTCACCACAGGACAGGAGATGACAGGGCGTCGTGCATCGCCAGAACGGACAAAACATCCGGCCCAGTTTCCAGTAGCGGTTATTGAGAGAATAGTTAGATCATGTTCAAACCCGGGCGACCTACTTCTTGACCCATTTATGGGTTCTGGTACTACTGCAGAGGTTGCCATTCGAAATGGGCGGAATGCCATAGGGTTTGAGGTTAAGCAAGAATACCTCGATATTGCTATAGAACGGCTGGAACGAGTCGTTAGGACAATGGAGATAGAGCGGGCTCAAGGGCGTCTACTATGAAGCCTTGTACAAATCAACTAGCTTGTTGTTGCGAGCCTTGGTACTAAGTCTGGCTTGCTGACCTGTAGCAGCTCTTTGTGGAATCCAATCGGTGTGATCTAGCCATCCAATACGGATGCGTATAATTCTTGGTCTGACTTGGCCGTCGCCAAACTTCTCAAAATTCACTGCTAGATAGTAACCTGCCTTGTGTTTCTTGGCAGTTAGGGACGGCTGGGCATAGCTCCTGTTGCCAAAGATACCCGTAGGACGAGATGATGCCTTGATCTCAAATGAATAGTATTCGTCTGGAAGGTACACGACATCTTTCTCATCCGATGCATTGCCCCTACGCCACACACCCGGATGCTGCTGTGCAAGTTCAAGCGGAATCAGCTCATGTAGCAGGAATGCCATGATTTGAGGAGTGGGCAACACATCTACTCCAATCTGGTGTCCACCAGATCCCAGTCGAGTGCCAAGAATCCCTTCCCACGAACTGATTACCACTTTGACAATTTCGTCTCTACTCAGCGGATGACCTTCAATAAGTTCGTGGGTCTTGGTTATCCACGAGTCCTCATCCAGACTCCTATAGGGTGATTCCTCCAAATCAGTTAAATGCCTTTCACAATTCGACTAGTCTCAACGTTAAGAGCTTCTGCAATGCGAACAATGTTGGCAAAGCTGACATTTCTTTCGCCGCGCTCGATACCTCCTATGTAGGTTCTATGCAAGCCCGATATGTCAGCAAGACCCTCTTGGGAAAGGCCCTTAGCCTTTCTCAGTTGCCTAATGTTCTCCCCAAGTTTCACAAGATGATTCTTGTTCACACCACATCATGGATATTTTGATGACAATAAGTCTACAGAATATTAGTAGCATGCGAGGTAGGTGAGATCGTAATAGCATTGGGAACGGAACCAATATGCACTGTCAGAAAGCAGGCTAAAGACCGCCTCAGATATAGCCCCCTCTCCCACCACCGGCGCGGCGGTTGAATTCACACTGGTCGAGTTGTATTCTACAATTGCCCCAAAGAGAGCTCACAGTTTTGTTGCGGGCGTAAGTGTGAGGGCATCCACTCAAGGAGGTGTTCCAATGGAGACACAAATGCCGGGCGGTTACACCGGAAGAATCCTGCGCATCGACCTGACCACGGAGCGCATCTGGACCGAGACGCTGACTCCCGAGGAGTGTCGGTATTACCTGGGAGCCGTGGGGATTGGATACAAGATCCTGTGGGAGGAGGTGCCTCCTGAGACTGCCTGGGATGATCCTGAGAACAGGCTCTTCCTGGGGTCGGGGCCGCTGGCCGGCACGCCGGTCTGGGGCACGGGAAGCCTCACTGTCGTGACCAGGGGCGCAATGACCGGCGGAGCCGTCGTGACCAACGCCCAGGGCTTCTTCGGAGCCAACCTCAAGTACTGCGGCTACGACGGCATCGTTCTGCAGGGACAGGCCAGCAGGTGGGTCTACGTCCACATCAACGATGACGTTGTGGAGCTCAGGGACGCCTCTCACCTGCTTGGTAAGGACACCTGGGAGACCCAGGACATGCTCCAGGGGGAGTACGGTCTAAGCGGCCACCAGATGAGCGTATACGGCATCGGTCCGGCGGGAGAGAACCTTGTCAGGTGGGCCATAATCGAGGGAGACTACGGCCACGTGGCGAGCAAGAACGGATGCGGCGCGGTCATGGGCAAGAAGGGTGTGAAGTGCATCGCCATCGTTCGTGGGAGCAAGGGCGTCGGCGTCCACGACCCCGCGGGCCTGATGCAGGCAGCCGACATGATAAGCCACGAGGTCAAGGGCACTCCGACCTACGAGTACGGGACTTTGAGCGGACCCCTGCGCAACAACCGCTCTGGGGCGCTGTCCATCAAGAACCTGACCACAAACATCTACCCTGTTCTGCCGCGCCTGGACGAGCTTGAGCCTGCGACCCTTCGCGGGAAGTTCCCGCACCGGGGACACCAGTGCAGCGGCTGCGGGATGAAGGGCCACTGCCACATCCTGGTGGTGCCTGAGGGAAACCACGAAGGCACTCTTGTGGACGAGGCGGAGTCCGAGGGGATAGCCATGTGCGGCCCGCAGATAGGAAGCGTCGACACCGCGGATATGATGTGGCTCAACACCCAGGTGGACAAGGCCGGCGTGGACGTAAACGAGTTCGGCTGGGTGATAGGCTGGGTCATGGAGTGCTACGAGAAGGGATACATTACAAAGGAGCAGCTTGGGGGCTTGGAGATGAAGTGGGGCGATTCGGAGGCGGCCAACACCCTGCTCCAGATGATTACCCATCGGGAGGGCTTCGGCGACCTGCTGGCGGAGGGCGTCAAGCGGGCCGCGGAGCGCCTGGGCGGCGAGGCCTACGACTGCGCCGTGTTCGTTCACAAGGGCACCACTCCCCGCGGCCACGACCATCGCGGGCGGTGGTCCGAGATGCTGGACGGGTGCGTGACCAACATCGGCACCATAGAGGGAGGTGGCCAGCAGTCCCAGGAGTTCGGACTGCCGGAGACACACGACCCCTTCAATCCCGAGGAGGTGGCGTACATGCTCGCGGCCATGCTCGGCAAGAGGAACTTCGTAGATGCCCTGGGCGTGTGCAGCTTCACGGTGAACACCTACGTGGAGCTGATATGCCAGGCGCTGAACGCCCTCACCGGATGGGACTACACCAAGGAAGAGGCCATGGAGTTCGGCAAGCGGAGCGCCGCCATGTTCCGTCTGTTCAATCTCAGGTGCGGCATAGGCGTGGACCTGGAGAGGCCGTCGGAGAGGTACTGGTCCACTCCCATCGACGGCCCGGCGGCCGGCACCAGCGCCAAGGCCAACTGGGAGACGATGGTGTCCACCTACTACAAGACCGCCGGATGGGACAGGGAGACTGGCAAGCCACTGCCGGAGACCATGAGAGAACTGGGGCTGCAGTCCCTGATGCCTGAGGTGTGGGGCCTGGAGGAGGCGAAGGTCGGCGTTTGAGAGCCCAGCACTGCCTGTATAATTGCTTCATCCGCCTTAAAGGAGACTCGGCCAATGGAGAACAAGGAAGACGGCCAAACGAGCGAACCTCAAGAAGCTGACCTGCAAGATGACGACGAGCGCGGCCCCGGGGTCTTAGGGCGAATCCGGGGTGCGTTTGGCGCGGCCGGAGAAGGAGTAACCGGCGCTGTGGACACCGTTACAGGCGCGGGGTTCAGGAAGGACTTCGAGGACTTTACGGAAGTGGTTACGACAACCGTTGTTGGGGTACATCGTGACCAGGTTGCGCTAAGAGAGCAGGTCTCCAATCTTGAAGCCGAAACACAGCAGGGCCAGAGTGAACTGAGAGAGCGGCTCACTCGTTTGGAGCACGGATTAAACCAGGGTCAAGCTGAGTTAAGGGAGAGACTATCCCGGCTTGAAGCTGGAATACACCAGGGACAGTCTGAGTTGAGAGAAAGGCTCTCCACGCCTGAGCAGAGTTCTCCCCTGTCCGGGTGGGTTCTGGCCTCCGGGGTTATTTCTGTGCTGGCTCTTGGGTGTAGCATTGTTGCCCTGATTATGTCTCTCTAGGCGCTGCTATGGGATACGATGAACTAATAAAGCTGGCAGAGTCCTACCCCACCCAGGATCGCGACGCCATACCGAATCTGGCGCGTCAGTATAGCCTGCGCCAAGAAAGGGAGATACTGGAACTGGCCGCCCTTGCCGCTGATGTTGGGCTTGATGACGTCACGAGCTTGGGGCTCGAGCCGGACGCCAACCCGCAGCTACTGCAGGCGATTGAACTGTACACAAACAAAGGCCTCGACGCCCTGACAGAAAGCGATGTCAACGGCATAAAGGGTAAATACTTTGAGGTTCTCCTGGCAGAGAAGCTGAACGCGGGTGAGAGTGTTGGAGGCATACAACTATCGCCAGGAGAAGTGGTCAGGCTGGCCGAATCTCCCAGCCAACCCGGATGGGATCTGGCAATCGTTAACGAGAACGGGGAGACTGTCGACGAAATCCAAGCTAAAGCCACCGACTCTTTGAGCTACGTCAAAGGCGCTCTCGACAAGTACCCGGATATCCAAGTCATTACCACACAAGAGCTCAGTGACAAGGCAGCCGATTACGACAATATAGCTTCCTCCGACATATCCAACGCTGATATAACCGAGGAAGCGACAGAGCATATAGAAGAATTTTCTGAAGACTTGGTCACAGACATACTGCATCAGAGCGCTGAGTTCGCATTTGATGCCATCCCCGCAGTGTCAGCAGTCGTTATTGGGTTGAGTGAGGGTCGGCAGGTGCTGTTGGGACGCTCTACAGTTGAGGAATCGCTTAGGCGCGGGACGGTCCGCCTCGGGCGGTCATCGGTCTACTCGGTAATAGGAGCGGGTCTAATGGCCGCTGATGCTGGAATTATCTCAATACCAACCGTTACAGTCCTGCGGATCGCAGAAGGCAGGGTGAGGCATCGGATGGCTATGGAGCGACATCTAGAGGAGAAGACTGCGGAGATAGTGCGCGAGGTGAGGATAGAGCTGCTGTAGTCACGCTACGTACCCTTGTACGGAAGGCCCAACTCCCTGCCACGCCCTGTGCTACAGGCTTCTTGCGACGATGTTCTGGATTATGATCAGGATGAAGATGGCCACCATAGGGCTCAGGTCTATCATCCCGACGCGGGCGTAGCGCCGTATGGGCGCCAGGAACGGCTCTGTGATGCTGATCAGAGCGGCGCGTATGGGGTTGTCCGGCCGCATCACATTTCCAATGATAAGCCAGTCCAGGATGACCCGCCCCAGTATGGCCAGGTAGAGCACCGTTATTATTGCGTTGAGCAGGCTGGCCATTACTCCTCCTCACCCAGTGATACGGCCTTCTCGTGGGCCGCGATAACGCCGTTGATAATCGCGCTCCTCAGCCCGTCGTCCTCCATCGATAGAAGCGCCTCTGCCGTTGTGCCGCCCGGAGATGTGACCATGTTTCGCAGCTCCGCCGGGTGTCTGCCGGAGCTCTTGGCCAGGGCCGCGCTTCCCAGGACGGTCTGCAGGGCCAGGGTCTGAGCCATATCCCTGGACAGGCCCAGGTACACCCCTGCGTCTATAAGCGACTCCAGGAAGAGGAAGACGTAGGCCGGCCCGCTGGCACTGAGGGCTGTGGCCATGTCCAGATACTTTTCCTCCGAGACGTACAACTCCTCACCCAGGGATCTCAGTATCGTCCGGGCTGTCTCCTCGTGGTGGGTGGTGACCTCCGGCGATGCGGTCCAGACGCTCATCCCCTCCCCCACCTGGGCCGGCGTGTTGGGCATTACCCGTATGACGGCCTGGTGGTCCAGCCCCCTTGATATGCTCTTGATGGAAGCTCCGGCGACAATGGACAGAGCGGCCTGGGATTTGATGAGGCGACCGCGCAGTTCGCCCAAAACGTCCCGCAGCTGCTGTGGCTTCACCGCAAGAACGACCAAATCGGCTGTTTCTACTGCATGGATGTTGTCCGAGGTGGTGTTAACCCCGTACAACTCGCTGAGGTAGTCCCTGCGACCGCTTACGGGCTCTCCAACGCATATTGCGTCGGGGGCCGCCAGCCCCTTGTCCAGCACGCCGGACAGGATGGCCTCGGCCATAGTGCCGCCGCCGATGAATGCCAGTGTCAGTTCGTCAGTCATACGTCCTCTTCAGAGTGTCGATTATAGCACCTGTTCAGGGCAATACAGGCGGAATTAGATTCCTGTTGAGGGACTTTTCCCGCTGCCCTATCCCGCTCACCCTGAGCTTGTCGAAGGGAATGAGCGGCTGCAGTCCCGGCGAGCAAGTGGCCTACTCCCTGGGCAGGCATCCGGTGTTCGCCATGATGGTGGCAACCTCAATTGCGTTCTCCATCCCTCTGGCGCTGGCTATGCCCTTGCCGGCGATGTCGAAGGCGGTGCCGTGGTCTACAGACGTCCGTGTGAAGGGCAGCCCCAGGTTTATGCTGACGCTCCCCTCGAAGTCCTTCATCTTGATGGGGATGTGCCCCTGGTCGTGAAAGAGTGCCAGGACGGCGTCGTACCGACCGTCCACAGCCTGTGGGAAGACCGAGTCAGCCGGCACAGGGCCCGTGACGTCGATGCCCTGCTCGCGGGCGCTCTCCACCGCCGGCGCAATCTCGTCGATCTCCTCACGCCCCAGCAGGCCTCCGTCGCTTCCGTGGGGGTTAAGGGCAGCCACGGCAATCCGGGGCGAGTCGAATCCCCAGTCCTTGAAGCAGGTGTGGATGAGATCCAGCTTGGCCAGCACGTTCTCCTTGGTGACGTAGGCCACCGCCTGCGCCAAGGACCTGTGGGTTGTCAGGTGTATCACCCTCAGGTTGCCCGCGGTGAGCATTGTGGCTACCTGCTTGGCCTCGCTGAGCTTCTGCAGAAGCTCCATGTGACCAATGTCGTTGTAACCGGCGGCCTGGGCCGCCTCCTTGTTTATGGGAGCCGTGGCCATTGCCTGCACGTCGCCCGACAGGGCCAGCTCCCCCGCTCGCAGTACCCACTCTACGCAGGCCTTTCCCGCCCCTGCGCTGATCTGGCCCGGCACAATGTCCTCCGGTCTCAGATTGCCCGGGTCGAGTATGGAGATGGCGTTGTCCGCAGCCTGCGCCGCAGAGGACACGGGCGTTATGTCCAGGGTCAGGCCCAGGTCCATCGCCGTCTTCCGGAGCAATGGAGCGTTTCCTATCACCAGTGGGTGGCACTCCCGGGTTATAGCGGGGATGGCAAGGGCCTTGGCCACCACCTCAGGCCCGATACCGCACGGGTCTCCCATTGTGATGGCGATGATGGACTTGCTGCTCATATTTTGACCTCTCCTGTGGCTATCGAAAACGGATGCGTAGCGTCACTTCACGGCTCCCCCGGAGACCATTGAAAGCATTATATTGGGTGTTCCTCAATGGTACAATAGAATAGGCCCCGATACACCGGGGCCTTGAGTGCACGCTCTCTCCAGGAGAGCGCCGTTAGGGACATCTGCAGACGCAGAGCGTCCTACCCGTCGCGCCGCTCCAGCCGTTAGCCATGACGAGGCGGCGCGTATTACTCAACTTCAGGTAGTGTCCCAGTTGGAGCCTTAGCTCTTACGACCTTTTTGCAAAGTGCGTCCTGCATTCGACTCCTTCTTCGTCAACGGTGACTGTCCATCAGCCTTTTGTAATTCCCGTCCAGCCTTAGACAGGTCCTTCTTAGTTGGTTTACGTTCTGACATTACTTACCCTGACTCCTTTCTTCAAACTGAAACACTACCCAATTTAGTATCCCATGAGGGGCTCCACGTCCCTCAGCAGGTTGATAAGGGTGTGCTCAAAGGCCTCCGGCTGTCCCGCCAGGACGAAGTCCACGGGCGGCTCATAGACCGGCCTGCGGCGCTTGAAGGGCTTCACGTAGCTCAGTCCCCGGAAGTGGCCCCTTACGCTTACCACCCTGGGTCGGGTGCGCCAGTAACCCTTGACCACGTTGCCCTTGCGGTTGAGGTGAGGCTTGACCCAAATGGCGTCTACGTCTGGCCGTCCTTCCCTTTGCATGTCAGATGGGCCTCCTGCTTTAGTTGGCGATACTCTAGTCAGTTTCTTCTACACGGGAAAGTGATAAGACATATCTGTTTTCACGAGAGCCAATTGCCAACGAATCGGTGGGAAATTTCATCCACCGCTGTCTTTCTCCTCCCACAGAGCGTTGTGTGCACATGAGGTACTCTTCAGTTCGGACTACACCAGAAATCTTGAGAGCCTGAAGGGGCCCCGATTCACTTACATCCTTTGCTCTAATCCCCTTGGGCAGTCCATATCTGTTTGGCCTGCACCTGTTATTGGTATGTAACCAGCTATGTGTTACCTGATTTGAAGAGGCGCTCCACCTGCTCAATACAGCCGGGAACGGCAGGAAGTCAGTAAAGCGAATAGCCGTTGATAAAACTGAGGAATTAAAGATGCTCGCTAGCTTTTGGACAGTTGCCAAATCAAGGCCCTGTTGTTCCATGTACTCTCGAAACTGTTCCTCAGGCATAAGTACTTCGGCCGCAATCCTATCGCACAGCTTCTCTAGTTGCCTGTGGCTGAGTTGGTCGACCCCAAACTTGGATTTGACAGAAGGGTCTGACTGGGTGATGATATGCCCCAATTCGTGTGCCCATGAGAAACTAGAGCGCGACTGGTTGGGGTTCAGGATAATTTTATAGCCGGAGCCCTTTGGCAATACCATGCCATCTATTTTGCGTTGCTTGGTTGTTGCTCTGCCATAAGCCCCCTTTGGGAGGTCCAGGCCGTTTACCTTCAACTCCTTCCACTCAACCTCTAACACTCCCAGTGATTCACCGAATTTGGCCAGATCAGTGGGTGGGCCCCAAGCGGCTTGTAGCCTCGCTTTTGTTTCCTGACTAAACATTTCTAGCTAGAACAGAGGCATTTGCTCGTGGCTTCCATTTCGGGAATCTCTGCTAGGTACCCTAGTGTTGTCTTCTAGTACTCTTCCGCTTTCGCTCAACAAGTTCTCGAAAAGTTCGTGTTCACTCTCAACGCGTTCGGTCTGGAGGTTATCTGGCCCACGTAACCCGCCCTGTCGTGCCAAGGCTGGCCAAAGACTTGGGAACTGTTTCCCGTTATTCTTGCCTTCCAAAAACAGCCAAAATCTGAAGGCAAGTTCATTCTTTATCACTACCTCATCTACGGCTAGAGACTTGGCTATCTTTGTAAGTTCTTCAGGGCTTGGACCAATTGTACCTGCTAGTATGTAACCTAGCCTGTGGGAATGGATCCTGCTCTGGACCTCTAAGTGGTCCTGAGATACACCCTTGAATCCCATTATCTGACCTAAGCGATGTGCTTCGTTGTCTCTCATCTCTTGTATCTCCTATCTGATTTACACTTATCCATTCCAAATCTCACTTTCTCAATTACCCGCACTTCTCGTAGCCGCAGCTGGGGCATCTCTCGCAGCCTTCCTGGTGCACCAGGAACCCGTAGCAGTCGGGGCATCGGTCCCGCCTGCCGTTGGCGTTGGCCTCCGCCTTGAGGAAGAGCTCCTGCTGCACTGCAACGGCGCTCTGGGGCTGCGGTGCCTGCATCTCCGGGGTCGCGGACTGGCGGCTGAGGACCAGGGCCACCGCGTCGGGGGCCGAGCGCACCATCGTGCCGTCGTCCCAGGCCGGGCAGCACGTTATGCCCATAAGCTGCTCCACTATCTGCTCCTTCGCAATACCGGAGCGCAGGGCCAGTGACGCGAGGCGAGATATGGCCTCCAGCTGCGCCGAGTCGCAGCCACCGGCCTTGCCCAGGTTTGAGAACACCTCGAAAGGCTCCCCGTCCGAGAAGTTGATGGTTATGTACATGTTGCCGTGACCCGTGCGCACCCTGTCCGTGATGCCCTGAACCATAGGGGGCCTTTCCTTGGTCACGCGGGGCCTTATCGCCATGGCCATCTGGCTGTCCACAGCCAGGTCGGCCTCTCCCCTGCCGGCCATTCCGGACGTGAGCACCTCCGCCTCGCGGCTGCCTGCGCGGTAAACCGTGATGCCCTTGCAGCCCAGCTTCCACGCCAGGAGATACGCAGTCCGCACGTCATCCCTTGTGGCCGAGTTGGGGAAGTTGATGGTCTTGGATATGGCGGCGTCCACGCTCTCCTGGAAGGCTGCCTGCATCCGCACGTGGTCCTGTGGCGATATGTCCGCCGCGGTCACAAAGACCTCTCTCACCCACTCCGGGACGTCGTCCTCCCTGTCCTGGATGGAGCCGCCGTTGGCCAGGAACTCCATAAGGTCTTCGCTGTAGAAGTCGTCCTGGCGCGCCACCTGCTCGAAGTTGGCGTCGACGTAAAGCAGGCTCTGGCCCTCCAGGATGTTGTGCTTGTGGTAGCAGAGGGAGAAGAGAGGCTCTATACCGCTGGAGCAACCGGCAATCATAGATATGGTGCCCGTAGGGGCCACAGTGAGGCGGCAGGCGTTGCGCATTGGGCGTCCCTGCTTCTGGTAGGCGCTTCCCTCGTAGGCGGGGAAGACGCCGCGCTCTTTCGCCAGCTCCTCCGAGGTGTTACCCGACTCCTCCCTCACGAACTTCATAAGGCTGCGCCCCAGGTTGAGCCCCTCCTGGGAGTTGTACGGTATGCCCAGCATCACCAGCATGTCGGCAAAGCCCATCACGCCCAAGCCAATCTTGCGGGTCAGCTTGGTCATTCGCTCAATCTCCGGGACGGAGTAGCCGTTGGCGTCGATGACGTTGTCCAGGAAGCGGGTGGCGATACGCACGGCCTCTCTCAGGCCATCCCAGTCCACCATGGGCTGGCGGTCGTTGTCCACCACGAACTTAGCGAGGTTGATGGAGCCCAGGTTGCAGGACTCGTACGGCAGCAGGGGCTGCTCTCCGCACGGGTTTGTAGCGGTCATGCGGCCTACGTGGAGTGTGGGGTTGTCGCGGTTGACCTGGTCCAGGAAAATGGTGCCGGGCTCGCCGTTGAGCCACGCCCCTTCGATAATCCTGGTGAATACGTCCGCCGAGTTCAACTTGCCCACAACCTGGCCGGTGCGCGGGTCTCGAAGCTCGTAGTTCTCGCCCCTGTCCACCGCCTGCATGAACTCCTCGCTGGCTCCCACGGATATGTTGAAGTTGTGAATCTGCCCCTCGGTGGTCTTGCAGGTGATGAAATCCATGATGTCCGGGTGATGCACGTCCATCACCGCCATGTTGGCGCCGTCGCGCTTCCCTCCCTGGGTCACCAGCGTTGAGACTGAGGAGAGGTGGCGAAGCACCGCTACGGGGCCGCAGGCCCTCCCGTGAGTGGTGGATATGGGCGCGCCCTTGGGCCGGATGTTGGAGAGAGCGAAGCCCGTGCCTCCCCCGAATTTCTGCACCAGGGCGGCCTCCTTGGCCGTCTCCATTATTCCTTCCATGCTGTCCTCCAGCCCTATGACGAAGCAGGCGGACAGCGTTCCCGCTCCCGTGCCGGCGTTCATAAGCGTGGGCGAATTGGGGACGAACTCCATCCGGGCCATTGGCTCGTAGAAGGCCTCCTCCCAGTGGGCCACGTCAGCCTTGGAGTTGTAGAAAAGCTCCGCTTCTGCGATGGCGCGGGCGACCCTGCGGAACATCTGGGCCGGGTTCTCGATGACCTCGCCGTCGTCGTTCTTGCGGAGGTAGCGTTTCTCCAGGACAACCATGGCGTTTTCGGAGATGGCGGGCACCGTCCCCTTGACCTCAATGGCCTCCGCGCCGTCTTTTGGTGTTTTGGTTTGCTTATCGGAGTTGCCGTTGCCGTTGGGCTTGGTCAGGTTCTCGGCTATCTGCTGGGCCACCGAGGGGTCGGTGACCCCGGCAGCCTTCACGGCAGCCAGGACGTCCTCAGCTGCGATGGTCGGCTCGTTGCCGGTGGTCTCATTGCTATCCGCTTCTCCTGCGATGGTCATGGCTAGATCCTCCCTACAGATTTGCTCTTGCTTGGTCTCAGGTACGTCTACGAAGTTTGCGGCGTCTCGCCTCCCAGATCCATTGGCATACCGGGAGTGGCCCGCGGCCGCCTGCCGCGACGCCGGCGGGCAGGCGGGTCTTCAGGAATAAGAGGCAGCTGCGGGCTGGGAACCTCTCGTTCCAGGGCATCCTGCAGCGCCTCCACCTCCTGCTTGAAGCTTTCTATGTCTGCGAAGTCCCGGTACACGCTGGCGAAACGCATGTAGGCAACCCGGTCAACGGCGCGGAGGCGGTCCATTACCATCTCTCCGATGTGGGAGCTTGGGATCTCCGCCCTGCCCAGCTGCTGAAGCTCGGCCTCAATCTCGTCAACCAGCTTCTCGATGCGTCCCGTAGGAAGCGGCCTCTTGACGCACGCCTTGAGGATGCTGCTTATCAGCTTGTCCCGGTTGTACTCCTCCCGGCGGTTGTCGCGCTTGGCCACCATTAGGGCCGTTGTCTGGATGCGCTCATAGGTGGTGTAGCGGAGTCCGCACTGTATGCACTCCCGGCGACGGCGTACGCCCTCCGTGGAGTCCCGCGAGTCAATGACCTTTGATTCCGTATGATTGCAGTATGGACAGCGCATTGGACTCTATTCGTGGGTCTAAATCCTGTATTCTTTGAATCACGGCGTGACAAAACACAATATGATGTGTCCTTCAATCCCCGTGTGACAACATAGTGATTATATGCACCAAGTCCACGGGTTTCAATAGCCTCATTTAGGAATTTGGAACATTTTGGGGCACTTGGTTGGCAGTCCACAACCTGTGGGTGTCATTGCTTGACAGCAAGCGCCATTTTGGCTGGAGCAGGTGTTAGTGTGAGTCGCAGCTAAAGCCTCTGCCCGCAAAGTCACGGAGTCTCGTATGGAACGCTCTGGATTCCTCGCTACGCTCGGAGTGACAGGAAATGGAGCTTCGGAGCAGGTTACCGTAGGGGTCTCGGACTCGTCGGGCTAGCCGGAGGTCTGAGAGATGCCCGTAGAGGGGTCCTGAAGCAGGCGGCCGGCCAAGTCGAGGGCCTCTTCGCGGGTGGAGATCTCCCCTGCTCCCTGCGCCTCCATGACGGCCTCCAGAAGGCGTCCCAAGGCGGGCCCGGGGGCTATGCCCAGTGTCTCCATGAGCAGGTGGCCGTCCACCAGCTTCGGAATCTTCTGCAGGTCGTCGCGCTCTCTGAGACCCTGGTGGAGAATGTGGCCTATGAGTTGGCAGTGGTCCTGCCAGTCGTCCTTATCAACAATCCTGGGGCCTTTGGCCGACATGTAGTCAGCCATGTTCAGATAGAGCGTGTCTATGGCAGCGCTGTCCAGGTCACGGAAGAAGCGATATATGGCTCGTTGGGTCGGCATTTCAACGCCCTGCCGCATCTGCGTGGGACGCAGGTGGTGCTTCACCATAGTGCTCACCAGGTGAGTGGCGCGGCTGCTCATGCGCAGCCGTCGAAGGACCGTATCGCACACCTCTGCGCCCTGCACGTCGTGGCCTATGAACCGGATGCGTCCCGTTGGCTCAATGGTCTTGGTGGCAGGCTTGGATATGTCGTGAAGGAGGCATCCCAGCTTTAGGATGGTGCGGCGCGTGTGGCCGTCGCTGATCTCTTCATCGAAGTAGGTGTCCAGAGAGGCGTGCCAGGGAACGCAGGCGAGGACCTCGTTGTCCGCTATAGCGTCTCGGTCGGTGACCTGCTCCAGCGCCCCCGGAGCCTCGACGCAGTGATAGAAGACGTTCCAGTAGTGTTCTCTGGGCTGCTCAACCCCCCTGGCTTCCTCCAGCTCGGGAATGAGCAGGCAGAGCAACCCCAGGTTGTCCATGAGGCGCAGGTGAAGAGACGCCCCAGGCTCAGCCAGAATCTTGAGTAGCTCGTCCCGCAGGCGCTCAGGCGCCACGGTGGTCAGCAGGTGGGCGTCCCTCCGGATGAGTTGGACGGTGCTGTCGTCCAGTGAGAAGCCGAGCTGGGCGGCCAGGCGAACGCCACGGAGCAGACGAACGGGGTCGTCCTGGAAGACGCGGTCGGAAGCAGGTCTGAGGGTGGCCGCAGCCAGGTCTGCCAGGCCGCCGAGGGGGTCTATCAGCCTTTCCGAGGGCGATCCCGCCAAGGCGTTGTCCAGTGGAAGAGCCAGGGCATCGATGGTGAAATCCCTTCGGGCCAGGTCCCGGGTAATTTCCTCTTCGCAGGACGTCAGATCCACGTGGATTCTGGCGGTCGGTCCGCCTCCGGCGCTCCACCGCTCGGGCAGCACCACCCTGGCCGTTGCGTGGGTCTCGTTCAGGGAGACGAAGCTGCCGCCTGTTACGGCTGCCAACTCTCGCCCCAGCGATATTGCGTCACCGCTAACGGCTATGTCGATGTCGCCGGGCTGCCGTCCCAGGAGTGCGTCTCTGAGCGTCCCCCCTACCAGATGCGCCGTCGCGGAGCGGCCTGCAAAGAACTCCGCCAGGATGCGGAGCAGGGGCAGAGTCTCAGCGGACACCGGGGAGCCGGTGATTCTTGGGGGGCTGTGAGGGTTCAAATTGCTTCGGTCCGAGTCAGGCCTCTTGCGGCTCCAGCTTCCAGAGCTTGTCCGAGCTTTCCAGGTGGTCGATGTAGAGCGTCCCGTTGATGTGGTCCGTCTCGTGCTCCAGGGCCTGCGCCAAGAGCCCCTCGGCCTTTATTCGCATCGTGTTGCCGTCCCGGTCCAGCGCTCGCGCCCGCACCTTCAGGGAGCGCGTCAGCTCGCCTCGATAGCCCGGGATGCTGAGGCAACCCTCCTCTACCAACCTCTCCCCTTCCCGGCGTGTTATCTCCGGGTTGATGAGCACCAGCACCTCTTCCTCCTCCGGTATCTCGATTACGACGATCTTTTGGAGCACGCCCACCTGGTTGGCCGCCAGGCCTACGCCCGAAGTGGCCCTCATTGTGTCTATCATGTCATCGATGAGCTTCTGAAGTGCGGCGTCAATCTTGGTAACCCGTCTCGCCTTCTGTCTCAAGACGGGGTCCGGCAGTGTGCGAAGATTCAAAACAGTCAAGGGCCGCCTCCTGGCAAATTATCACTCCTCAAGCCAATTATAGTTGCGGGTAGAGCGTGTGTAAATCCAAAGTTCTGCTTCACGCGACTGATATCGGGTCTACGTCCACGCTCCAGCCCGGCGGAATCTGCGTCTTCTCCAGCAGCGACCGGGGATCCTGGCCCCTGAGAATGATGTGCCAGCGATACCGCCCCCTCAGACGAGGAGGAAAGGCGGGAGCCGGCCCCAGGATGTCGGTGTCGGTGAGGCCCCACGAATCGCGTTGCCGCTTCAGAGTGTCTCCCATACGCGTCGCCTCCCGATGGCATATGGCCTGGCTTATGTCCGTGTACACCAGACGAATAAGGCGCGCAAAGGGAGGCAATGCCTGCTCCCGGCGGTAGGTCATCTCGTCGTCGTAGAAGGCCGCGTAGTCCTGGGCGGAGGCGGTGGTTACGGCGTAGTGGTGAGGCGAGTAGGTCTGAACTACGACCTGCCCTCCCAGGGGCCCCCTTCCCGTCCGGCCCGCCACCTGGCAGAGAAGCTGGAAGACCCTCTCTCCGGCGTGAAAGTCCGGGAGGAAGAGGCCAATATCGGCGCACAGCACACCCACCAGGGTCACGTTGGGAAAATGGAGCCCTTTTGCAATCATCTGGGTGCCCACCAGCACCTGTGCGTCGCCCCGCAGGAAGCTCTCCATTATCCTCTCGTGGGACCCCTTTGCCGAGGTGGAGTCTCTGTCCCACCGAAGCGACTTGATATCGGGGTAGTCCTTCTGCAGCTCTTCGACCACGCGCTGCGTCCCCAGGCCCAGGTAGCGTATCTGGCGGCTTCGACACTTGGGGCACTGGCTTGGGGGGTTTCGGCGATAGTTGCACCGGTGGCAGAGGAGCTTGCCTGCCTGGGCGTGGTGTGTGAGTGTAAAGTCGCAGCGGCTGCACCGCATGACGTGTCCGCAGTCGCGACACTGGACCATGCTGCCGCTGCCCCTGCGATTGAGGTAGAGTATCACCTGCTCGCCTGCCTCGACAACCCGGCCTATGCCGCGGCTCAAAGCGCGGCTGAAGATGCTGCGGTTGCCCTCCTCAAGCTCCCGGCGCAGATCTATGACCTGTACCGAGGGTTGGGAGCCCGCGCCGCTGGAACGCGCGCCGGCCACGGCTGCTATGCGATCTGGCAGCTTGAGCAGACGGTATCGCCCGTTGACGGCGCGGGTATAGGTCACAACGTCCGGTGTAGCGGTGCCCAGGACGACCACCGCGCCGGTCAGATCCGCCAGCTTCAGGGCCGCCTCCCGGGCGTGATAGCGAGGCGCGTCGTCCTGCTTGTAGGTGGGCTCGTGCTCCTCGTCGATGACTATCAGCCCCAGGTCGGGTTGGGGCGCAAAGACGGCGCTGCGCGCGCCTATCGTTACCCCGTAATCGCCCTCCTTTACGCGCCACCACTGGTCGAAGCGCTCCCCCGCGGACAGGCCGCTGTGCTGAACAGCCACCTGGCCCGGAAACCTGCGGCTGAACCTGTCGATGGTCTGCGGGGTCAGGGACAGCTCCGGCGCCATCACGATTCCCCGCTTTCCCCTGCTCATGGCGTGGGCAAGGGCACGGAGATACACCTCCGTTTTTCCGCTGCCGGTGACGCCGTGGAGCAGGAAAACATGGGAGGATGGGCCGTCTATGGCGCTCTCTATCGCGCTCACGCAACCTTGTTGATCTGGGGTGAGAACGGGCGGGTCGTCCGGCGGGAAGACTCTGCCTCTGAGCGGGTCGCGATCCAGGCGCACGTCCACGCGGCGCACCAAGTCCTTTGTCTCCAGCCCCCCAACGACGGACGCGCCGAACTCCCGGACGGCCGAGGCGCGGAGCACTGGCCCGTCCTGCTCTTCCATGTAGCCAAGGAAGGAGGCCTGCCTGGGAGACAGGCGATTCAGTGTGGCTTCCCTCCCATCCGCGTCTGCCAAAGGCGCAAGCTCCAGGTGTATGGCGTATCTGGGCCGCACCGTTGGGTTACGCCACTCCGAGGACACCTGTATAAAGCCCCGCCGCGCCAGTGAGACCAGAGCGGAGTCTATCCTGGGCCCCAGTGCTCTCAGCAAAGCCCCTCGTTCCACTCTTGTCCTGGAAGCCAGGTAGTCCATAACCCGACGCTGAGGCGGAGACAGCCTTTGCCCGGATGTGCGTTGCGTCAGGGAATAGTAGCTGAGACTGCGCTCTCGTATGCCCGGCGGCATCATCAGTGCGGCGCATTCAAAAAGGGGCGCCATGTAGTAGTCGCTGATCCAGCGGGCCAGGGCCAGGTGATCGGGAGACAGAATGGGCTGGTCGCGGGATGTGCTTGTTACATCTCTGGTCTCAGGTACGGGAGACTCGTTGCTTAGCCCGAAAACCACTCCGGGCAGAACGCGAGGGCCGAAGGGAACTTGCACCAAGTGGCCCGGGGAGATGGTCAACCCGGTGGGAATTGAGTACGTGAAGGTGCGGTCGTACCCCGTGGGGGCGTCTACGGCCACCTCGGCGTACTTCATCATCTTACGAGAGGGTTATGCTGGGTATGCCAGGCCGGAGGGAAATCGGAAGCTGGCCCTACTCCCTGGAGCGGCTTCTGTCTTCCTTGATCCGGGCGGCTCGGCCGTGGAGTCCTCGGAGGTAGTACAGTCGGGCGCGGCGAACGAGGCCCCGGCGCATCACTTCTACGGAGTCCACCACAGGAGAGTAGTAGGCGAAGGTGCGCTCGACGCCTATGCCGTGGGAGACGCGGCGCACGGTGAACGTGGACCCCGGCCCGCCGCCTCGCTTGCGGATTACCGCTCCCTGGAACGCCTGGAGCCGCTCTCGGTCTCCTTCCCTTACTCGGATGGTGACCTTAACGGTGTCTCCCGGACGGAACTCCTGTATTTTGGGGTTTTCCACAAGGGGGACGATTGCGTCTACATCCATGATAACGTCCTTCTGCGATTGCGCTGTCTCTATAATGTCTTGAAGAAATTCGTCTGACATTGTATATGCCACGCCCCGGAAGAGCAAGCCAATTGAGGGCGAATTCGGAGCATCCCGCCGTTTTTCCGGTTATGCCCTATGACTGAGGGCTCAGGGTGCGCACCTGACGGATAGATAAACCCATCACTATGGCAAAGAAGATGACCGCAGTGCCTCCTATCGCCACCGCAAGGGGCGCGCTGGTATATTCGGCGATGGCGCCGGCCTGCATAGCGCCCACCGGCAGGAGGCTCCACGTCATTCCGTAGATGCCCATAACCCGGCCTCGCAGCTCGTTTGGGACCATCAGCTGCAAGGTGCTCATAATAGTGATCATGTATATGGACGTGCTCACCCCTGCGGAGAATATGAAGACCAGGCTAAGGGGAAAGAATTTGAAGAGCGAGCCTGTGACTGCGAAGAGTATCAGGAACGTGCCGAACAGCACTGCGCCGCCAAGTATCAGCCAGCCCTTACGTTGGAAATTGCCAAGGGACGCCGTTATGAGCGTGCCCAGCAGTGCGCCCGCGCCCGAGGCCGCGTGCAGTACTCCCAGGCCGAGTTCGCCCACATTGAAGATGTCCCTGGCAAAGACGGGAAGTATGAAGATGTAGGACATCCCGAATATGCTGTTGAAGAATGTCATACTGATCAGAAAGGCAAAGATTGTGTTGGTGCGCACGAAGTTGATGCCCTGGGCCATGTCATGGAAGAAAGAGGCGCCCTCGGCCCGCTGAATTGGGGGCAGTCTCAGGGTGGCGATCATCACAGCCATTATCAGGAATCCCAGGAAAGGGGCAAAGAAGCCCGGCGCAACCCCCAACCGCGTCCCGATGATGACCCCGCCAATGGCCGGCCCGATTACCCGCGTGCCCTGCCACACCATAGAGTTGAGGGCTACGGCGTTCAGCATGTCCTCGCGGTCGATGAGATGGGGAAAGAGCGACTGACGTGTGGGGGTGTCAAAGGCCTGTACGGAACCGATGAGAAAGGCGCTGGTTATGATATGCCAGGGTTCCACCAGCCCCGTCAGGGTGAGGATTGCCAGAGCAAGCATGACCATGCTTGAGGTCGTCTGAGTGGCTATCAGCAGGCGGCGCTGGTTCACCTTGTCGGCGATCACGCCGCCGAACAGGTTCAGCGCTATTGCAGGCAATCCCGCAGCCAGTCCCACTAATCCCAGGGCGATCTTGGAATCCGTCAGGATATATATCAGCCATCCCTGGGCAACGGTCATGATCTGAAAGCCAAGGACTGAGGCGACCATGCCAATCCAGAAGCGGCGGAAGCTCGAATGCCTGAGAGCCGTGAACATTTGAAGGCGCGGGCGGCGCTGAGTCCCGGCGGTCTGCATACTAAGCTCGCTTCCTATCCAGAGCCGTCAAAGGAGGTTCAGACGGCGGTTATGGCTATTCCTCTGTGAGTATCCCCGATTTTGGCGCTTTTGCCAAGTCGTTGCTCGTACGGGGGGCATGAGACGGTAGCTTATGGTTGCAGATGGTCTACGGTAATTGGGCGTGCCCCAAAAGAGCGCCGCCCCTCTTGAGGGGCGGCATATGAGACAATACTAGGCAGTCGAGTCTGTTTCGCTTCAGGCAGCCTCTGCTACTGGCTCTGAAGACCCCTGACGTAGTGGACCAGCGTCCACCGCTCATTCTCTGTTAGGAGCTTCCGGAAGACCGGCATGGAGATGGTGTTGCCGACGATGTTGGAGTCCTGGCCTGCCTGAGCTAGCGCAAGCTTGGTGGGTCCCCCCTCAGAGATTAGGCCGAACAGCGTCTCGTCGTCCCTCTCCATTGTCGTTGTAGCCGTTAGGTCAGTAGGCGCGACAGCGTTCCATTTCAGGAGGAAGTTGTTCATAGTGCCGTCGCCCTTACCGGCGGTCCCGTGGCACACTGCGCAGTTGACGCCGTACAGCTTCTGGCCGAGAGCAGCGCTGTCGGCTGTGCTCTCCATAGCCATCATCTGATGAACGGCGAGAGATCCTTCACCGACAGGCTGGAATGGCATTGAGCCCTCCGGCGGGTAGAGACGGGGCGGCTCCTGGGAGCGGTACATCTGGGAGTAGTGCATCTCCCCGAATATCTCCACCTGGTAGGTTCCCCTGCCCCACGGCAGGCAGCCAATGGCGGCAACAGCCAGCAACAGGGCGGCCATCACAAGCCCCGGCATGGGCCTTTTCCAAGCGGAGCGCGCCTTCCCACTCTGACGAATTATCACGGCATCCAAAACGGCTTACCTCGCTCGTGGATTACGTCCACCGCGTTGCCCCGGCGCAGGGCCTGGTCAACGGTGTCCAGCCTCTCTTCGGGACACGTAACGAGCAGTCCAATGTACCCTTCCGTGATACGCGGGTCGTACGGGTCCAACCTGGGCCTGGGCAGACGGGACTCGAAGATGATGCCCAGTATGGTGAACAAGACCGCGCCAAGAAGGGTCGCTTCGTAGGATATGATTGTCATTGCGGGAATGGCCAGGATGGGCTTGCCGCCCGTCACCAGGGGATAGGCTAGCTGGGTCCCGGCCGTGAGAAGTACGGCCACCGTGAGGCCCATCAAAGCGCCCACAATGGGAAAGACGTAGACGTGGTGAGCCGGGGTTTTCTCCCCAAACGCTCCTTCCGGATAGGGGCTGCCGGTGAGGACATCGTAGTCCTCCTGGGAGCAGCCGGCCTCCAAGAGTACGTCGGTGGCGTCTGCCGCCGTGGCCGCGTCGCTGAAAAGACCTAGTATGTTTTTATTGGCCATAAAGGACCTCCAGTGGGTTTAATCCTCCCGCATAACGGCAGGAACTGTTACCTTTCCGATTTGAATTGAGTCCTCCAGGACTACGCCCTCTTTGGTGTCCCCTATAGGGATGAGGGGGAATAGCTTGGCGAACAGCAGTACCAGCATTGACACCAGCGCAAAGGTAGCGCCGATGATGATGACCTCCACCGCGCTGGGAGTGTAGCCTCCCCAGGTGAAGCTGAAATTCTGCTTCCTTGCCAGGCCTGGCACTATGATGATGAACCGCTCAAGCCACATACCGACATTGACCAGGACGGTGGTAAACAGCATCCACTTTATGCTGCGGCGCACCTTCTTAAAGAGCCACAATGGCACTGGGATGAAGTAGGACGCGAAAAGGAAAGTAATGAAGAAGGCCGACCAGGGCAAGTGGAATACCTGCATCTCTCGCAGCGCAATCTCCGGGGCCTCAAGGCTGTACAGTCCGAAGAAGAACTCCAGCAGGAAGAAGAAAAACCAGGTGGTTGCCACCACAATCAGCAGCTTGGCCAAGGCGTCCAGGTGCTCGTAGCGGATGTAGTCCTGCCACTTGAAGATGTACCGGAGCACGATCATCACGGTCACCACTCCAGACACTCCTGAGTGGACCGCCCCGATGACGAAGTAAGGGGCGAAGACTGTGCTATGCCATCCCTCCACCGCCAGGGCCATGCCGAAGTCCCAGGACACAATGCTGTGAACCGAAACGAAGATGGGCAGTATGATGGCTGAGAGAAGTATGCCGGCGATGAGCTGCAACTTCCACTGCCGAACGCTACCCCTCCAACCCAGCGCCAGGATTGAGTACAGGATGTGACGCCAACCGGTGGTCCTGTCTCTGGCTACAGCTATGTCCGGCACCAGCGCTATGTAGACGAAGAGTATGCTGCTGGTGAGGTAAGTGAACACCGCTGCGGGGTCCCACACTAGCGCGGAGCGGATGTTGGGGTACACTCCCCGGGCCCAGTCGAATGGGAACACCCAGTAGAAGACTCGCCAGGGTCTGCCGGCGTGGATCAGGGGCATCATCATCGCGGTCATCAGCGAGAAGACCGTCAGCACCTCAGCGGCCCTGGTCGCGGGACGTCGCCACTCGGCCTGCACCAGTCGGAGGATGGCCGAAAGCATAACACCCGCGTGGCTGATACCGATCCAGAACACGAAGTTGGTGATGAAGAACCCCCACATAACGGGTCGGTTCAGGCCAGTCACGCCCAATCCCCTGTTGAACATATAGCCGGCGGCGCCAAAGGCAACCAAGACTATCGTGGCCAGGAAGCCCACCACCAGCCAGTACCACAGAGGGTTCTCCATTATGGAACGGAGAAGGTCACGGTTAATCTCGGCGTCTGTGAGCTTAACTCTTTCCTGCATCCTTTAATCTCCTAGTCTCTCTTTGGCCATATCGTTCGGGATTTGCTATCCCTACTCCGGCTTGGCCAACACCCTGACCTCGGTTTTCAGAAATCTGCGCATCCGCTGAAGTAACAGGCCTTCCTTCAACTCCCAAATCGAGGTTATAGGGAATATGCGAGTGGCCAGCATATAGAACAGGACTGCCCCTCCCAACGCTCCGGCTACTACGAGCACGTCAGTCAATCCCGGCAAGTTTGCCGGCGGGACGTTCTCCAAGGCGTGTAGCGTGGGGTCTTCGATGGAGAAGGCGGGAACGTACAGTCGAATCATATTGAAGAACGTCCCTGTGAGAACGACGATTCCTGCGAGGGCCGGTCCCCAAGTGGTCTTGCGGACCACGTTCCACATGAGAATGAGGAAGGGCAAGAGAGAGCTCAAAAGGAACGCAACTACAAAGGCCGGCTTGTAGCTCTCGAACATGAGAAGCTTAAGCACGCCCTGCTCTGCCGGTGTGCGTCCGTACCAGTAGGTAAAGAAGCTGGACCACCAGAAGTAGAACCACAGCAGAGAAAGGGCAAGCAGCAGCTTGCTCAGGCCCCAGAACTGGTCCACTTCAAGGTAGCTTCTCAGCCCGCCTGACTTCCGAAGGATGAACATGGTCACCAGTACTACCGCTACTCCGGACTGAAGCCCGCTCAGGGCGTGATGGGCCGGATAGATGGCGTCCTTCCAGCCAGGCACCAAGCTCATGGAGAAGTCGACGCTTATCATCATGTGCACGAAGATGAGGAACATAAAATAGAACCCGCCCAGTGTGCCTATGCCGGCGTGCAGCATCTTCCACTGCTTGCGAGTGCCCGCCCAGCTCAGAGCCAGCTTTCGATAGAGGCCCTGGCGTTTGCTGGAGTTATCTCTAAGAGTTGCCAAGTCCGGTAAGGAGGCGAAGTACAGCAGTGCAAGGCCGTTAATCACCAGAAGACCCATTGCAATGGTGTCCCAGACGTGCGGGCTGTAGCCGGGCGCCTCGAACCACAAGCTCCTCCGCCCGTCAATGGGGGGAAGGACCCACAGCAGGGGTATCATCATGATAAATGCGAACACGCCCACCGCGGCGAACATTTCGGATATCCTTGCCAGAGGCCTCCGCCAGTGGGCCTTGACCATTCTCAAAGCCACTGACACCAGCACAGCCGACTGGGATACTGAGAATATGTAGGCGAAGATGGCCGCGTAGTAGGCCCACGCTCCACGGTCCTCAAAGCCCTCGCCGAGCAGCATCAAGAACCCTATCGCTCCCAGAGCCAGAAGGCCGGCCGCTCCGGCTGCTACCAGCCAGAACTTCTTGCCCGCCGACATGTGCCTGTTCAGGACGTCGTCGGTTATCCCCTGAGGCGTCATGCTCAGGAGTGCCGGCGCCGGCATGTGGTGGAGCTCATGCATGGCCGTCACCCGCCGTTTCAGCGTACATATCCACCTTGCTCAGGTAGATCACGTTAGGCTCCGTACCAAGGTCCTCCAAGAGCTTGTAGCCCCTGCCGCCTTCGTGCAGGTGCTCGCTCTTCATCCTGGAGACACTGCTGTCGGGGTCGTTGAAATCGCCAAACACGAGCGTATCCGTGGGACACGCCTGAACGCAGGCCGGGAGGTAGTTGCCCATCTTCATGTCCTCGTCCGTTATCCTGCCTCCCTGCTGACCTTCGATGATGCGCTCCGCCCTCCGCAGGCGCTGCACGTTGAAGCTGCACTTCTCCATGATGCCGCGGCTGCGAACCGTGACGTCCGGGTTCAGCTGGTTCCTCAGGGATTCCGGCCAGACTGGCTCCCAGAAGTTGAAGAATCGCACCTGGTATGGGCAGTTGTTGGCGCAGTAGCGAGTGCCCACGCAGCGGTTGTATATCTGTACGTTCATTCCCTGGTTGTTGTGATAGGTGGCGTACACGGGGCACACGGGCTCGCAGGGGGCGTTCTCGCAGTGCTGGCACAGAATAGGTATGAATCTGGCCTTTACATCGGGGAACTCGCCCTCCCAGTACCGCTCTACGTGGATCCACTGGATGGCGCGGCGCTGGCGGAATAGCTCCTCGGTGTTCAGGGGTATGTTGTTCTCAGCCTGGCACGCCACTACGCACGCCTGGCACCCGATGCACCGGTCTACGTCCACCACCATGCCCCATTTGTGATCTATGCGATTCTGGACCATGCTTCTCCTAACCCAGTCTACCTAGCTGGGGCCCGTGACTTTGATTATCACTCCCTTGTGAGGCTCCTCTGCGAACTGGTTTCCGGCGAACTTGGGAATGTCTATCTGCTCCCCCGTCTTGCTCACCCTTACCTTCGTAGCGGCCCACGCGAGGGCTTGCGTGTCCTTGTCGGTTACCGGCTCTATCAGGGACAGCGTGTTCGCCCCTACTTCCTCCGCATACTGTCCCAGGGCCGTGTGACCCTGCCCTATCGGCATAGAGACCGTCTTGGGCGGCACGCCCGGGTGCGGGAAGGCGGGAGCTTCCACCCTTCCGCTACCGGACTCGACCGCCAGGATATCGCCTTCAATGATGCCCATTTCCTCTGCGACCTTGGAGTTGATCTCCACCCATGTGTGCCAGACCACCGTCGTGATGGGGTCCGGTGTTGCCTGTAGCCACGGCAGATTGGCTAACTGCCCGTCCCCAAGTGAATGGGAGAGGAACGGGACAAGGCTGAACGAGCCTGACCCGGGATCGCCGAGACCTGAGCCGTCCCACGCGGTGTCAAGTGGCTTGATCTCTGCAACGCCGGAGTCGTTTCTGGACTGGGTATCCCACCAACCGCCCCGCTGTAACACGCCATTCCAGAATCCCTCAAAGCTGTTCGCCGTAACGGAGCCACTTTGCTTCGACCAGAGCTTTTCGACCCCGGCTTTGATCACGTCCTGCATTGTGGCGTCGGGCGTCAAGCTGAGCTTGCCCTCCAGTCCAAGGTCAAGCTCCCTGCCCAGGACGAGCAACTCGTCTCCGAAGCCGCTTGTGCCCTCGAGGAACGGCCTGACCACCGGCTGTTGTATTCCAAGGGTCTGGTACTGCGGGCCCGGATCCGGATCGTTGTCGCCCCAGTCCTCCAGGTAGACGTACTCCGGCAGGACCAGGTTGGCCATGCTCGCGGTCTCGTCCATAAAGCTGGAGAAGGCGATTACAAAGCCTGCTCCGTTAACTACATTGGAGAAATTGGCGCCCGTAGGCAGCCCGTATACGGGATTTGCTCCACGCACCATGAGCACATCCACGGAACCGGAACCGGCCAAGTCGCTCCACTGCTGGAAGGAGGCCGGCATACCCATACTGGCCACATCGTTGCTGGACAACTCCGGCAGCGGCGGAGGCGGGTTGAAAACCACGCCGCCCTTCTTACCAACGTTGTCCACCAGAATGTTAAGGGCGTAGATGGCCTTGAGGTTGAACAGACCGCTTCTGTGAGCGCCTGCAGAGCCTCCTCCGATTGCCAGGCTGGGCTGGTGACCCTCATCTGCGAAAGAGTGGGCCAAGTCCTCAATGGCTGCGCTCTCCATACCGGTGGCGTCCCTCACCATTGCGCTGTCCGGCGCGAAGGCGTTGAGGGCCTCGTGTCCCTGCCCGTCGGTCAGAGCGGCAGCGGCGTCGCCGTTGCCCATGCCGTCCCTGATAATGACGTAGGCCATGCTCATCGCCAGGACGCCTTCACCTCCCGGCTTTACCGGGACCCACTTGTCGGCGTTGGCTGCTGTCATGGAGAAGCGGGAGTCTATCTGGTAGTGTACGCCCCTCTTCCTGTCGCCCTGGCGGAACTCGCCGTAGCCCCTGGCGTACCTCACGGGTGACAACCAGGTGGAGAGGAAGTCCGCTCCGAAGGAAAAGAGGTAATTCGAGTTCTCTATGTCGAAGTCCGGCAGCCTGTCCTGGTCGAACACGTCCTTGACTGCCCTGTGGAGGTTGACTTGCTCCAGCGACTGGAAGGCCATGTGCCTGCCGCCGTACGCCTTTACGAACTCACTGGCGAGCAGGGCAAGGTGACCTCGCAGCGGCTCCGTCACCAACAGAAACCTGCTCTTGTCCGAGAGGCTGTTCATCCCTGCGTTCAGTATCTCACGGGCGCGATCCCAGGAGATGGGCAGGAAACCGTCGCTGCGGTTGGCCCTGAACATAGGGGTCTCCAGGCGGTCCGGGTGATAGAGAGCCTGCAGGCCGGCTTCGCTACGGGCGCTGTGTTTGCCCCGGTTGATGGGGAAGTCGGGGTTGCCCTCGACCTTCTTAGCTCTACCCTCCACTACCCTGATGATGACGCCGCATCCACCGGGGTCCTGCCGGCAGGCAGTGGCGTACCAGTTGTCTATGCCCGTGACCAAGTCTTCCGGGAGATTGACGGGACTCTCCACCTGAAGCTCTTCCTCAGGTATGCGGCAGCCGTTGAATACCACGGCTCCCAGAGCCGATACCCCCGTCCATCTCAAGAACTGTCTTCTGGTTATTCCCATAACTTAAAGCTCATCCTAATAGTGACAGGTTGTGCAGTCCGTAGGCGCATTGTTGTCCCGGTGACAGTCGACGCAGTCTCCCATCTTCAGGCTGCGCTCCTGCTTGACCTCGGCCATAGCGGCCACGTCTCCGTGGCAGGTGGAGCAGACGTCCGCGGCCACAGGAGCAGGCTCGCCCGCCGGGGTTTCTCCCCGCTCCAGGAAGTAGCGTATATGGGCCTCATGCACAAAGCGCACGTGGTCGGGCACCCTGTGCACCCTCTCCCATGCGACGGGTTCCTTGTTCTCCCAGGCGTCCACCAGTTTGGCCACCTCAGTCAACTCCTCGCCCTGTACGGACGCGTGGCAGAAGAGGCACTGCTCCACCGGCGGGATGCTGGCGGTTGCGCCCTTGTCCACGTTCCTGTGGCAGAAGGTGCAGTCGAGGCCGAGGCCGTACATCTCGTTGCCGTCTGCGTCCAGCTTGGGATTGCCCTCGGAGTCCGTCCAGACATCTATGCCGGCGTGTACCGTGTGGGGGAAGGCGATTGGCTGCTCAGGGGCTGCTCCGAAACCCAGCACTTCAAATGGCGTTGTCCACCACGCTCGGGCCACGAAGGCTGTTGCCAGCAAAAGGACAATGCCGGTAGCGCTTGCACCTACCGACACCACCAGTAGCAACGCTATTCGCCTTATAAGCACTTGGTCTCCATTCTCCTATCCAGTGTCAATTTACCTTACTGAAAATGGGTCCCTAAAGATCCGCTTGACCGCCTTTTTATATCCACCACCGGGGCCAGAATCCCTCTATGAACCCGGCTTTATCAGCGGCCCTGTTCAGGGCGAACACCACTACCGCCAACGCCAGCGCCGCGCCTCCGTAGAATACCGGGCGCGCCTTCTCCAGCCTTGCCGGTAGGTGTCCTGAGCCTACGAGGGAGGGAATGATGGCATGAGCCATCAGGAAGTTGAAACCGAATCCTACTGCCGCAAAGAAAAGAAGCCAAATGAAGGTGAGAATGTCGCCGATAGCGCGCCAGTCGCTGCTGTTTATAAATTCTGGATCCATTGTTATTCTCTACTCAATTACACCCACCTCGACCAGCCGATTCATCCCCTTCTTTATCATCGAAGTTTCCAAGCTAGTCCCGCAAAGGACTTTGAAATAAACTTCACGTAGTGTACAATTAGCCTTGAGGTTAGTCAATAGCAATATCGAGAGTTTCGGACAATAAATCACATTCAATTTTCAGGAGGCAACCATGGCCGACAGGGCGGAGAAGGCGTCAACACTGCTGAATCGAAGGGATTTCTTGACCAAGGCGTCGGTTGCAATGGCGGCCGCGGCTACGCTGACGGTTATGTCCAGGAATTTCTCTCCCTTCCGGAAGGCCCAAGGGGACGCATCCTCGGCAGGCTCCATGTTTACGCCGCGACCTGGATCACGGCTGAAATACTGGGGCAACAGGCTGAGCCGCTTCCGGCTGCGATAACCCCCCGGGCGCTAGTGCCTTGAACGGGTATGGCCGCAATCGTCGCAGGGATTGACGCATCAGTAGATTCGTGTGCTATACTCCTTCTCGATTGCAGGCGGGAATCGCTGCTATTTGGTTCTCCTTAATAGGCCACTAGACTGTGAGACGCATAATGCCTAAATCAGAGACAGTCACTTGCTGAACCGATTCTTCCGTCGGTGGTCGATGGTTGGCCTGCTGGTTATCGCGCTGGCGATGAGCGGGGCTTGCGTTACCGATGCGGTCGCGGAGGAGGCTGACTATATACTGGAAGAGTTCGGCAAGGACTCCGCTCCCTCCGGCCCCCTGACGTATGAAGGCGAGGTCATTGTATACTCGCCCGATGTGCAAGACCTGCTGGCGGGCGTCCGCTCCGAGACTCTGGAAGTTGACAAGAGGGATGTCGTAGAAGATTACCTGGTCCAGCAGGATCGCATCGACTGTATCCTGGAGGACATAGCAGAGTCTGCGGAGAGCGATACGGACCTTGGCTGCAAGGGCACCATCCTGGTGAAGAAAGAGGGCAAGAACGGCCTCCCTGGCATAACCGAAGTCCTGGAGAGCATCAACACTAGAGAAGACGAGCCGACAAAGAGGGGCTACTTGTCGGATTACATAAACACCTGGAGCGAGTACCAGCGCATAGAACGTGTGGGAGAGGGACTGGAGCAGATGAAGAGGACCAGTGAAATACCGGTATTTGGGTCCTTGGTGTCCGCTATATACAACTTCCCCATAATGTATGAAGGGGATATCTTGGTCCCACAGGAAGACACCTCAGCCCTGATAGACGAGTACCACTCCTACGACACGGAAGAGGCCAGAAGGCGAACTGTATCCGACTACCTGAACAGGTAGACGCGCCTTCACTTGCTTAAGCCCCCGTCCAGTCGGCTCTGAGTCGGTTTCCCCGCAGGCAGTAATCTCTGCAAACTCTCCCCCACTTCCCTTATCCCCCCTGTTCCTGCCTTCCCCCGCACATCTGGAAAGGTATATCATTCGCTCGGAACAGGTTTGCCCAGGGCTCTCCGGCAGAGGAAGGCGGAGCATCGGTGGGCTGTGGATACAGGAACTCCGTGCCCATGAAGAAATAGGAAAAGGACGCAGTGCAGGAAGGCGGTTCTACCCTCTCGGAGCAAAACCCCAAGCGCGTTGGGGTCTCTCGCCTGCTGCTCTCCTTCGAAGTCATCCAGTTCCGGTGGCTCTGGGCCAGCATATTCTTCTCCTCCATGTCCATGGGAGTTCGTTGGCTCGGCCAGGGTTGGCTCGTGCTGGAGCTCACGGACTCCCCCTTCTGGGTCGGCCTGGTGGCAGGCCTGCAGGGTATTGGCCTGGTGGGGTTCGGAGCCTTCGGCGGAACAATCGTAGACCGGTTCGACAAGCGCAAAGTTCTGGCCGTGGTGCACTTCGGCAGCGGCGCGGCGGCCATCGCCGTGGGAGTGTTATTCGTCACCGGCAACATAGCCCTCTGGCATCTGATAGTGGCAGCCCTTGCGCAGGGCCTGCTCATGGCGACCCAGCTCCCCGCCTCCAACTCCCTGGCGTACCAGCTAGTGGGGCCCGACCGTCTTCTGAACGCGATGGCAACCCAGCTCGCGGGGATGAACATAACTCGCGTAATCGGCTCGTTGATTGCAGGCGCTCTCATCTCCCGGTACGACGTCGGCAGCAGCTACCTATTCGCCGGGTGCTGCTCCGTGGTCGGCTTGGGGCTGTTGTGGTTCGTCAAGGGCAGTTTTCAAACGTCCATAGAACGGGAGCCCTTCTGGCGTTCCGTCAAACAGGGGATCAGGTACGCGTGGCGGGCCGGGGATATACGCAGGCTGCTGCTGCTCAGCCTCATTATCGAGGCATTCGGGTTCTCTCACTTCGTGATGATGCCTGTGATAGCCCGGGACGTGCTCCACGTGGGCGCCGTTGGGCTGGGGTATCTCTCCGCCGCCAGCGGAGTCGGTTCTACCCTGAGCACGGTAACGGTGTCGAGCCTGGGAGATTACAGGAACAAGGGGAAGCTGCTCGTGGTCACTGCCCTGGGAGCGGGAGCGACTCTGGTGCTGTTCGCCTTCTCCACCTCGTTCACGGCCTCACTGGTGCTTGTGGCGATGGTTGGGGGCTTCCTGATGGCCTACGACGTGACTATGGGCACGATGCTGCAGCTCCTGTCTCGCGACGAGATGAGAGGGCGCGTGCTGGGCATCTACGGCCTTACCTTCGGTTTCACGCCCGTCGGCGGGTTCTTCGTCGGGGCCGTCGCCACGGCGCTGACGACCTCCATCGCCGTGGCGACCGGTGGGATCTTCATAATAGTCTACGTCGCAGCCATAGCCCGGTCCGCCCTCCGCATCACCAACAAGAACTAGGCGCGCGCTAGCTTCGTGAGGAACTGCTGAAGGCGTTTGCGCAAGAGCCGGCTGTCAGGTGCGGTATTCCTGGATGGCCTGAAAGAGCACCAGAACTGAGACCAGCGCCAGCACCGCGCCAATGAGCGTTCTCAAAGAGGCCTGGCTTATTCTTCCGGTTGTCCTGGCTCCGAAGTAGGCCCCCACGCCGGCTGCAAGTCCCATAACCCCAAGCGCTGTGTAGTCCACCTGTCCGAAAGAGAGCCGTCCGACTATTGCGAACAGGGCGGAAACGAAGTTGATGGCCAGGTTGGTCCCTACGGCTATGGGTGGGTACACCCTCAGAAGCTGCACCATGGCGGGAAGCCGTATGACTCCCAGGGCGAGACCCACCAGGGATCCCAGGAACCCGATCCCCATGCCGAGAGCAATCTCGAGTGGCAAGCTCCTCCGAGGGGTAGGGATTTGGGAGTCACCACCGTCGCCCTCCCTTGACTCACGCCGGCCCTGAATGAGAAACACCGCTCCCTGCCACAGCAGAGCTACCGCAACGGCTGCCAGGATGACCCAAGCGGGGATGGCGCTGCCCAGAAACCCTCCGGCAAAGGACCCGATCACCGACGGTATCCCTATCGTTACCAACAGGCGGTGGTCCAAGCGGCCTTCTCGGAAGTGCGTCCACCCTCCCACCAATGAGCTGATAGCCGTGACCCCAACGTTGGTCCCCGCGGCTACACCTGGGGACAGGCCGATCATATAGATCAGTGGAAGGCGCACCACTCCCAGCACGAGGCCGACCAGAGTTCCCAGGAAGGCAATGGCGAAGCTGGTAACGGCGTAAAGAACTAAGTCCGACATGATAGGCCGCTGTGGAAAGCCGGCGCTCTCCCCTAGCGCCTTCCGAACTCCCGCTCCAGGTGTGCGGCGCTGAGATGCACCATTGTCGGGCGACCGTGGGGGCATGTGTTGGGCTGGCTGGTGGCCTCAAGCTGCGCCAGCAGGTGCGCCATCTCCTGGTGCGCAAGGCCCTTCCCTGCCCTGACCGCCGAGTGGCATGCTATGGAACTTGTTATCCTCTCCTCCCAGTCGACGGCCTCCTTTCCCTGCCCCACGTCCTCCAGCACTGACAGGAAAGCCTCTTTGGGATCGGCGTCCGAAAGGAAGGAGGGAAGGCCGCGCAGCAGGAGAGAGTTCGGCCCAAAGGACTCAAGCTCGAAGCCGTACCTGGTCCACTCCGAGCGATGTGCTTCAAAGGCCTCCTCCTGTAGGGGCGTAAACTCCACTACCACAGGCTCCAGCAGACCCTGTGCCTCCAGGCCGGTGTCCTCGATCTCGTTTCGCACCATCTCGTAGAGCACCCGCTCGTGGGCGGCGTGCTGGTCCACCAGGTACACTCCCCCAGGCCCCTCTGCGACTATGTACAGGTTCTGCACCTGCCCCAGCACTCGCAGCGACGGCACTATTTCTCTGGGCGTATGAGCGCCTCCCCTGTTGTCTTCGGGCGCAAACAGGGATAGAGCTTGCTGGGTGGTTCCAGCCTGTGTAGCGGGTGGGCGCGCCGCCGGGTCTCGGACGCTCAGCGTGTCCGGTCGCACAGTGGGCACCGGGGCGTGTGTCACGAGGGCGCTCCGGACCGCCCTCTGTAGTGTCGAAAACACCTCGCGCTCCTCCCGGAAACGCACCTCCAGCTTGGCGGGGTGCACGTTCACGTCCAGCTCTTCGGGCGGAACGGTTATGTGCACGACGGCAAGGGGATGGCGGCGCTCCATGAGAAAGCCCTGGTAGGCCTCCTCCAGGGCGAAAGTCAGAGTACGACTCTGTATCCAGCGCCGGTTCACGATGATGTTGATGCTGCTCCGGCTGGAGCGGTTTATGTTCGGTGGGCTTATGAGACCGCGGACGCCTATTGAGCTATCTCCCGGAGTGTCGGGGTATGTGGCTTCCAGCAGAGACCTCGCCGTCTTTGGGCCGTACACGGCAGAGCAGGCGTCGCGGAGGTCTCCACTGCCGGCGCACGAGAAGGCTCTGCGGCCGTCGACGTCCAGATGGAACGCCGCATTCGGGTAGGCCAGTGTCAGCTGGTGCAGGAGGGTGCGCACTCTGGAGGCTTCGACGGAGGGGGATTTCATAAACTTGAGGCGGGCAGGCACGTTCCGAAACAGGCCGCGCACCGTGACGGATGTTCCGGGCGGGCTTCCCTGGGGGACGGCGCGGGCTATCTCGCCGTTCTCCACGTCCACCAGAACGCCGCCGGGTTGCTGGGCCTGCCGGGAGAGCAATGCGACCGTGGAGACGGCGGCGATGCTGCCCAGCGCCTCTCCCCTGAATCCCAGGGTGGTTATGCGGTCAAGGCTATCCGATGGCGATAGCTTGCTGGTGGCGAAACGCTGGAAGGCTAGCTCCACCTCATCCGGGGGTATGCCTTCCCCGTTGTCCACCACTCGTATCGTCTCCAGCCCGCCGCCGCTGATCTCGACGAATACCGACGTCGCGCCGGCGTCCAGGGAGTTCTCCACCAGCTCCTTGACCACCGAGGCGGGCCTTTCCACCACCTCGCCCGCGGCGATCCTTGCGGCCAGCTGGGGAGCGAGAACCCGTATCGGCATGACAGGGCGGCTACACGTCGTCTGGAGAGAGAGGGTCTTCAAACTCGACGGGCCGGCTTCCGTTGGCGCAGAGGGCGGATATTACGTGGTAGACCTTGGACATCTCCGTGTCCGTCCGCCGCTCGTGGACGTAGGGTTTGACCCTGATACCGCCAAGCGTGCTCACTATCTCCGGGTAGTCGTCAATGATCAGGTCCGGCCAGGGGCTGAGGCCCGCAGCAATCATCCTGCGCTTGAAATCAGAGATGGGCTTGTGGAAGCAATCGGTGACGTACTGCTCAAGGCCGTGCTTTCGCACCTCGTACCAGCGAATGCCCACGCCGGACCAGACGTACAGGGTGTGGCCGTCGTCCTTGAGCGCCTTGAAAAGCTCTCTGACTCCGGGACGGAGACTGCCGTCCCAAGCAATTAAGGTGTAGTCGCAATCGAAGAATATATTCACGCAGTTTTACCGAGGCCATTATAGGCGGTGCATTCCATATCAGGCAAGCGCGGGTGCGATGGGTCAGCGCCTAGTGTTACTCTTTTATCTAGGGCATCGCCATCTACCATTGTGACAGCCGCCTTCTCATTCATCCCTTTCTTGTGTCGAATCCGAAAATTTCATAGCAAAGAAGGGAAAAACAACTAGCACGGCTAAACCTACTAATGCTGTTGCCCATTGGAGAATAGTAACAGCTATGTGCGCACCAGCGTCGGTCTCACTCTCTATCCAGTTTTGGGCTGATAAGTATGCCGCTGTGACTGCAACAAGGCGAATCATCAAGTTCAGCAAAGTTCCCACCTGTCCCTGTGTAGGCAAGTTACCAATAAGAAATGTAGTGGCAGCCATTAAGGCTAGTAGAGCTGCTTGAACTGCATCATTAGCTAGATCGCTAATGAAGATTTCCGCCGCCATAATCAAAGCTGTCATAAAGAAAAGTAATACCGCCTTGACTATTACTTCCCATCGCGAGACCATTGTCAAGCCACCTTTGCTAGATCTCGTGTTTGCCTTTGTTTCTGCGCTATCGCTGCTTTCATATCTGGTGTTTCCTTAATCTGACATACCCTCGTAATCACCAGGCACATTCTCATGCTCGGCTTACGCACACAAATGGGCCCTACCCCTTTTCCTCCTCTTCCTCCTGTGCCCTCTTCTGAAGGCCGTACAGAGCGTTGATGGCCTCCAGGGGGGTCATGGAGGAGACGTCCAGGCCAAGAAGCTCCTGCACAACCGGGTGAGGGAGGGTGAACAGAGGGCGCTGTCGAGCTTTGGGGAGTCGTCTTTCCCCTCCCTCCAGCTCCGAGAGCAGCTCCCAGGCGCGGCTCACCACCGGTGGGGGCAGCCCCGCCAGTTGCGCCACGTTTATGCCGTAGCTCCGGTCGGCGCCACCGGGCACAATGCGATGGAGGAACACCACGTTGCCGTCGCTCTCCACTGCGGCCACGCTGAAGTTGCGCACCCTGGGCAGCGTCTGCGGAAGCTCCGTCAGCTCGTGGTAGTGGGTGGCGAAGAGGGTCTTGCACCCCAGGCGCGGACTGGTGTGGATGTGCTCCGCGGTCGCCTGTGCGATGGCCAGGCCGTCGTACGTGCTGGTGCCCCGGCCTATCTCGTCCAGGACCACCAGCGAGCGCGGCGTCGCGTGGTGCAATATGGAGGCAGTCTCAACCATCTCCACCATAAAGGTGGACTGCCCCGTGTACAGGTCGTCCTGGAGGCCCACGCGGGTGAAGACGCGGTCAACCAGCCCGATTGTAGCCGACCTGGCGGGCACGAAGCTGCCGATCTGTGCCATAAGCACGATGAGGGCCACCTGCCTTATGTAGGTGGACTTGCCGGCCATGTTGGGGCCGGTAAGCAGCATCACCTGGGCGTCCTCGTTGCTCAGGTACGCGTCGTTGGGGACGAACGTGCCGGGAGGCATGGTAAGCTCCACCACCGGATGCCTGCCCTCCTTTATGTCGATGACGCTGCCGTTGTCGAGACGCGGCCGGACGTAGCCGTGACGCGCCGCTCCCTCGGCCAGGGCTGCGTACACGTCTATGTGACCGACCCCGGACGCGGTTGAGGTGATGCGCTGCCCCATCGCGGCTATCTGCCTGCACACCTGCTGGAACAGCGACTGCTCCAGGTCGTTCATGCGCTCCTGGGCGTTGAGCAGAATGGACTCGTACTCCTTCAGCTCAGGGGTGAAGAACCTCTCGCCTCCCACCAGGGTCTGACGGCGGACGTAGTTGTCGGGGACCTGCGGCAGATTGGAGTTGCTCACCTCTATGTAGTAGCCGAAAACCCGGTTGTAGCCCACCTTCAGGGACCTGATTCCGGTGCGTTCCTTCTCCTTGCGCTCCAGGTTGGCAATGTACTCCCTGCCGTTCCTGGAAACGTCCCGAAGCTCGTCCAACTCCGGCGAGAAGCCCCGCCGTATGATGCCGCCCTCCGCAGAAGATGCGGTCGGCGCGTCCTCCAGCGCCTCGCCTACCAGCGTGACCACGGAATCGCACGGGTCCAGGCGCTCTCCCAGCCGCGAAAGATGCCCTGTGGAGCCTTCGATCAGCGTCTTCAGGCGCGCAACCGCTTCCATCCCGTCCTTCAGCGATGCGACCTCCCTGGGAATGGCTGTTCCGGTGGCTATGCGGTTCAGAAGTCGCTCAAGGTCTGGCACGGCCTTGAGGACATCGATGACCTCCTCCCTGCGTATCTGGTCTCTGAAGAGGGCCTCCACCGCCTCCTGACGCTGCTCAAGCTGGCTCAGGTCAAGTAGGGGCTGTCCCACCCACCTCCTGAGCAGTCTACTGCCCATAGACGTGCTCGTTATGTCCAGGGTTGCCAGCAGGGAGTGCGTCGTCCTGCCCGACCTTCCTCCCTGGAACAGCTCCAGGTTGCTGCGGGTCTGGTGGTCCAGGAGCATGAAGGCCCTGGGCGAGTACGTGTGAAGCCCCTGCAGACGTTCCAACCCGGCCTTCTGGGTCCTGTGTATGTAGCTAACAATGGCTCCCGACGCCCCTATGGCGAGGGGCATACCGTGGCACCCGTACGCCTCAAGGGTCGCCACGCCAAAGTGCTCCTTCAGCGCCTCCTCAGCCTCTCCGGGACGAAACAGCGCCTCCTCCAGAGCGGTGACGTGGTGCAGGGACATGCCGGAGGGGGTCTCCCGGTCCTGGGGGAAAAGCACCTCCGCGGGGCTTAGCCGCTCCAGCTCCAGAGGCAGATCGTCCAGGGGTATCTGGGTTGTGGCGAACTCGCTGGTGGTTATGTCCACGTACGCCAGGCCTGCTTCCTCTTCGTGTACCACCACCGCGGCCAGGTAGTTGTTGGCGCTCTGGTCCAGCAGCGACGGCTCGGTCACGGTGCCGGGAGTAACCACACGCACAACCTCGCGCTCCACAGGTCCCTTGGAGGACACCTCCCCCGTCTGCTCGCAAATGGCCACTTTGTAGCCGCGCTTCACCAGACGCGCCAGGTAGCTGTCCAGGGCGTGGTATGGTATGCCCGCCAGTGGGACGCGCTGTCCCCTGCCCATCTCCCTGGACGTCAGGGCTATCTCCAGCTCCCGGGCGGTTATCCGGGCGTCTTCGTCGAAGGTCTCGTAGAAGTCGCCCATGCGGAACAGGAGAATAGCGTCCGGGTGCTGTTCCTTGATTTTCAGATATTGCTGCCGCGCGGGCGTGATTGAGGCCATAGACTTGATTCTTCCTGTAGTGGGGTGCAAGGAGATTTTACAGGACGGGGAGTCGCAGAGGAATAGGCTCGCGCCCTCTCGTAAGGCGAAATCACGCTTGCGGAAATGCTATACGCAACGACAAAACGGGGTGCAGAAGAGTGGCGTGTGCATGCTATTCCTGCGGGAGGAGGGCTTTGCATAACTCCGGTGTATGTCTTAGAAGAGGCTATCTTCTTCGTCATTCCCGTGAAGCTTGCCCCGTACTCCGATACGGGGACGGGAATCTAAAGCCCCTCTTCCAAGGCATCGTAGCCTTGCAGACAGCGTTCCTAGATTCCTGCCTCCGCAGGAATGACGATGAGGGCTATTCTTGCGGGATGACGCAATGGATTATTCATAGGTCTCCGGAAGCAGGAATCCAGGACCTATTAGTTGGCGGAGGGTCTAAGATTCCTCGCGGGCTCGGACTGACAAAAACGTAGGGGCGGTTCGCGAACCGCCCCTACCAAGAAGCATATAGTGGCTGGGTCTAGCCCTCCGCCTGGGCCACCCTTACGGGGGCCATGTCGAGGGTCGGCACCTTGGACATGGGGTCCGGGTCGTCGCTCTCCTCCAGGCGGGCGGCCAGCTCGCCAAAGAGGAAGGTGGCTGACACCGTCTTGGGTGTCGTTGCCTCCGAGATGTGAGCCTTGGCCCTGACACGCTCCCGTGCCGAGATTGCCTCCACCCACTCCCCTTCCCCTATGCCCAGGGAGGATGCGTCGGAAGGGTGAAGTTGAAGTATCTCGTCACGCTGTATGTGGTTCTTCTCCCCGATTACCTCTATCTCTATGCCCCTCTGGGGCTGCTGCAACACACGTCCGGGAAGGAACAGGAGTGGGTAGTCCGGCGTGGTCATTGCAGGGACGTCCTTGATTTCCATTGGCAGCAGCTTGTGCTTCCTGGTCTGGGAACCCTGGGCGTAGAGGATACTCTCACCCGGGTCGTCCGGAGAGGCGCTGGGCCACTGTACGCCAAAGTTCTGCCCTCCCTCGGTTGGATAAAGCTGGCTGGGCAGTGGATTATCGGGCATTCCGGCCGGCTGGAGTACGCTCTCCCTGGAGAGAAGGCGCTGGTAGGAGATGCCGGCGTACATGGGTACGACGCGGGAGACCTCGTCCAGTATCTGGGCCGGGCAGTGATAGTCAAACCCCTGGGCGTTCATGGCCTGAGCTATCTGGCACAGCGTCCACCAGTCGGGCATGGCCAGAGTGTTGCCTACCTCCAGCACCTTCCGCAAGGGCTGGACGCGCCGCTCCAGGTTCGTAAAGGTGCCCTCCTTCTCTGCGAAGGTGACCGATGGCAGCACCACGTCGGCTGACTGGGCCAGGTCGGAGAGGAACGTGTCCTGCACGACCAGGAATTCCAGCTGACCCGCCTGCGCGGCGTCTCCAAGCTGGCCGTTGGTGAAGTTGGGGCTGTCGCCCACGACGAGCATGGCCTTTACGCGCCCATCAGAGGCGGCCTGGAAGACATCGTTGATTCCAAGGCCGGGGTTGGATGGCAGCTCTGCGCCCCAGGCTCCCTGGAGGCTTGCAGATTCCTCAAGTCCCATGTATCCCGGCAGCAGGTTGGGCACGCAGCCCACGTCCCAGGAGCCCTGGTCGTTGGTGCCGGGTCGCAACGGGAACAGGCCTGCGTGGGGCTTGCCTATATTGCCCGTCATCAGAGCCAGGTTGGAGAGGGCTTGGACCAGATCGACTCTCGATGAGGCTGATACGGTGTCCAAGGCGTACAGGATAGCGGCGGGGCCGTTCTGGGCGAATGTGCGGGCAGCCTGCCGTATCTCCTCCTCGGATATGCCAGTCGCTTCCTCAACCTTCTTGAGATCGAAGTGCCACAGAGAGTTCTTCAGAGCGTCCAGGTTCTCGCACGAATCTCGCAGGAAATCCTCATTCTCCAGCACCTCGTCCATGATGACCCGCAGGATTCCTCCCACAAGGACGGCATCGGTCCCCGGCTCAGGTCGTATCCACATGGTCGCGTAGCGAGTCAGCTCCACCTCTCGCGGGTCGATGACGATGAGCTTCGCTCCGTTCCTCACGGCGCGTTTCACCGGGACCGCCGCTACGTTGTGCTCCTCAGTGGCGTTGGCGCCAACGACCAGGATGGACTTGGCGTTTTCAAGGTCCCATATCGGGTTGGTGGCTGCCTGGTACCCCAGCGACTCCTCCAGGGGCTGCGCCATCTCCGGCCTGGTGTTGGAGGAGTGGTCGACATTGTTGGTGCCCATCACCGTGCGGGCGAACTTTTGCAGCAGGTAGTTCTCCTCGTTGGTGCCTCTGTAGGAAGCCACGGCGGCGAACTGGTCGCCCTTGTACTGGCCGAGCCTCTCGGCTACCAGAGCGACTGCCTCTTCCCAGGAAGCCTCCTCCAGGACGCCGTTGCGTCGTATCAGGGGAGTCTTCAGGCGAGCGCGGCTGTTGACGAATTCGAAGCCGAACTTCCCCTTGAAGCAGGCCTGGCCGTGGTTGGCCTCCGCCTCCAGGTCCGGGATGGCGCGGATAACCTTGCCGCGCTTGTTAACCTCCAGCTTCAGCTGGCATCCCACCGGGCAGTGCGGGCAGGTTGTGGAAATCCTCTCCACCGCCTTCTCCCACTTATACTCCGTCTCCACCAGCGCGCCCACCGGACATACGTCGATGCAGGCGCCGCAGAACTCGCAGCCGGACTCCAGAAGCGAGGAGCCATGAGCAGGCCCAACCAGGGAGACCCCTGCCCGCTCCGTAAACGTGATTGCGCTGTCGACCCGTATCTCCTCGCAGGCCCTTACGCAGCGCCCGCACACGATGCACAGGTTGTAATCCATGTCGTAGAAGGGGTCTTTGCTCTCTACGGGTAGGTTCCGGTATTTGTAGTTCAGGGGCGTCGTAAGGCCGGTGCCTACGTACAGGGTGGTGTCCTTGAGCTCGCACCGGTCGTTCTTGGGGCAGGCCACGCACCGGTCGGTGACGGAGACGTGGCGCAGGCATATGTCCTGGGGCCCGCACAGCTCGATGCGGTGGCAGGTGAGACAGCCGTGGGGGTGCTCCGATACCACCAACTCCGTAATGCCCTTGCGCAGCTCCTGTATCTGCTCCGTGTTGGTCCACACTACCATGTCGTTGGCCACGGGCGTCGTGCACGAGGCGGGAGTGCCTCTGGTGTTCTCAATCTCGACCACGCACATGCGGCACGCCCCGTAGGGTTTCATTCCGGGGTAGTAACAAAGGTAAGGGATGTACAGTCCGGCATCCATGGCCGCCTGTATGACAGTCTTTCCCGCTTCGGTCTTTACTTCCTGCCCGTCTATGACCAGGCTGAGATCAGCGACCATAGTTCTCCTTAAATTCTGATTTCCAGCGGCTGCGGCTGCGCCGACGTCCAACGCGGCCTTGTGCGCTGTGGAGTGAATACGGGGCCGGTGCACTGGCCCGTCGGGCACCTGCCCTCCTCCATATGGGCTGCGAAGTCGTCCGGGAAGTGCTGAAGGGCGGACTGGACGGGGTTCCATCCCAGCTGCCCGTGTCCGCAGAGGGACGTCGAGGCCATGTTCTGGCCGACGGTGCGCATGAGCTCCATATCACTTGGCCGAGTCTGGAACGTGGAAATCCGCTCCAGTATCTCCAGAATGTTGGTCATACCCAGGCGACACGGGAAGCACTTGCCGCAGGACTCGTACTGGCAGAAGGCTATGAGCAGTCGGGTCATATCCACGGCGCACGCCCGGTCGTCGGCGACTATGATGCCGCCGGAGCCAAGGATTGCGCCGGCCCGCTGCATAGCGTCGAAATCGAGCGGAATGTCCACCTGCTCCGCTGAGAGTACGCCTCCAAGTGGGCCACCCGTCTGAAGGAATTTGGCCTGCCTTCCGCCGGGGACGCCTCCGACAACTTCGTCGATGACCTCCCGGATGGTGATGCCCATTGGAACCTCCACCATGCCGGGCAGCGCGATGTTGCCGGACAGGCAGAGGATTGCCGTGCCCTTGCTGCTCTCCGTTCCGATGCCTGCAAACCACTCCCCTCCCCTGGCTATGATCTCCGGCACGTAGGCGAGGGTCTTGATGTTGTTGATGTTGCTGGGAAGCTGCCAGACTCCCGCCTGAGCCGGGAACGGAGGGCGGTACCTTGGCATGGCGCGCTTCCCCTCGATGGACTCCATGAGCGCCGTCTCCTCACCGGCGACGTAGGACTCGCCCGTCAGGGAGACCTCCACGTCGAAGCTGAAGGAGGAGCCCAGGATGTTCTCTCCAAGCAGGCCCAGCTCGTAGGCCTGCTCAATGGCCCGCTCCGTCCTCTCGATAGGCCCGTGATGGCCGTGTCTTATGAAAACGATACCGTTGCTTGCGCCCGTTGCGTACCCGGCCAGAATAGTGCCCTCAATGAGGGAGTGGGGGTCGCTTTCCAGGATGCCCTTGTCGTTGTAGGCTCCGGGGTCTCCCTCCTCGCAGTTGCACAGGATGTACTTCACAGGGCCGGGTGAGCGAGACAGGAAGCTCCACTTGGTGCCAGTTGGGAAGGCCGCGCCTCCTCTGCCCCGCAGACCGGAAGTTTGCACCTCCTGGACGACGTCCTGGGGTTCCATCTGCGAAACGGCCTTGGCGAGGGCCGCGTAGCCGCCCTGCGCTATGTATTGGTAAATATCCAGGGGATCTATGTGGCCGCAGTTGCGCAGGGCAACCCGAACCTGCCGTCCCCACATCGGAAGATCATCCAGGTGAGGTATGCCGGTCACCGGTCCGTCCCCCAGGTAGCCAAGGGCCAGGTCAGGCCGGGGGTCGTCTCCCACCAGGTAAGACTCTACGAGCGACGAGACCTGTCCGGGAGAGATGTTCTTGTAGAAGATTCTGGGTCTGCCGGGCTTCTGGATGTCCACCAGAGGCTCAGCGAAGCACAGACCCAGGCAGCCTACACCGCTTACGTTTGCGTCGATGCCCCTGCTCTCAAGCTCGGACCTGAACGCCTCAACCACGTCCATAGCGCCCGCGGCCTCGCCGCAGACGGCTGTGCCGATGCGAATCCAGGGCTTGTCGCCGGCTTCAAGCTCCTGGTAGCGTCGTTGCGCCTCTTGCTGGATTTCTGCGTAGCCGGCCATAGCGTGAGATCCTAGCTCCCGTTCCTGAGGTTGCCAATCATGTTTGAGATGCTCTGGGACATGGGAGCCTCTTTGCCGTCGGCCAGGGCTTGAGGTCCCAATATCTTGTCGTCAATGCGAACCACCGGGCCTTGGGAGCAGGCCCCCAGGCAGGTGTTGTACTTCAGGGATACCTTGCCGTCCGGTGTGTCCCCCTCTTCGGACAGACCCAGGGTCTGGAGGACGGACTGCAATAGCTCCATAGCGCCCAGCAGGTGGCAGGTGGGTCCCCAGCACACCTCCACTATGTGCTCGCCGGGTGGAGTGAAGCGGAAGTTGGTGTAGAAGGAGGCCACGCCCCACACGTCGTTGACTGTGGAGTTGGTGAAGGTGGCCACCTCTTCGATGGCCTCCTGCGGTATGTAGCCAATCTCGTCTTCGATGGACAGAAGAGATGATAACATGGTGACGGTCCTGGCTGTCTGGTTAGCCAGGGCGCCTCTCACTTGCTCTCTCAGGCTACCGGTGCTGTTCACGATATACTTAGACCTCGTGAAATTTCTAACTATGCGGATGTTAGCACAAGGCGCGGGATGGTTCAATAGTCTGCCCTCGTCTTGAAGAGTGGGTATCTCGATAGTACAATAGCCCCGTTCAAACGATACAGGAGAGAGGGATATGTACAGCGCTGCAACAACAGTCGACGAGTACCTGGACGAGCTTTCGGAGGACAGGCGCACCTCTATGGAGACTGTGCGCAAGGTGATACTGGACAACATCTCTGAGGGATACGAAGAGATCATGCAGTTTGGGATGATAGGGTACGTCATTCCCCTGGAGCGGTATCCGGTGACTTACAACGGCCAGGCCTTGCAGGCGGTTGCGCTCTGCTCCCAAAAGAACTACATGTCCCTGTACCTGATGAACGTCTACGGCGACAAGGACACCCAGGAGTGGTTCGAGGAGGAGTACCGGGCCAGCGGCAAAAAGCTGAACATGGGTAAGGCCTGCATACGCTTCAAGAAGCCGGAAGACCTGCCAGTGGATTTGATTGCCAAGGCCATTTCCCTGACTTCGGTGGAGCAGTACATCGAGATCTACGAGGCGGCCCGGGCCAAGACAAGCAAGCCGGTCAAGCGCTCCAAGTAGAGCCCTCAACTCACGGCGGGGTCGCTTCCAAACCTCTTCCCCCTCGAGGGGGAAGATTGAGATGGGGGTGAGAGGACTCTATGTTTGCCCCCATCCTAGCCTTCCCCCGCAAGCGAGGGAAGGGAAATTGGGTCCAAGTAGGCCTCTCGATTCAGGATGCTGGCGAGACCGGGCCTAGCTTAGCTCCCGCAGGTCCACCACCCGCGCGTCCCGGCCCCCGGGCGTCAATTCCAGTATTGCCACGGAGCCCAGCCTGCGCATCTGCCTTGGCAGCGAAGGACTTCCGGGGTTGATGAATAGAAGCCCCTGGTGCTCCTCCACCAGCGCGTGCAGGGTGCGACCGAATACCACGATGTCCAGCGCCGTCCCAAAGTACTCCTCCACCATCACTGGCAGCCTCCCATCGGGCAGATGGTGGGCTTCAATGATCCCCGGCAGAAGCTCGTCGGAAAAGCCGTCCATTAGAAGGTTGTTCACCACGCCTACCGTGTGGCCCTCCAGCTCCAGTATCTGCTGCTGACTGACCCTGGGGTCGCCGGCGCACTCCATCGCGTGGGCAGTGGGGGTCTCCATCCGGTCGCCGTATATGGCCCCGGCCGCCTTTACCGGCGCGATGCGCTCCAGCCAGTCCAGGGTGTAATCCCGGTAGATATTGCCGGCGTGAAGAATGAGATCGACCCCCTCGAAGGCGGTTGCCACTTGCGGCGGCACCTCCGTTGCGCCGCCGGGTACGTGGGTGTCCGATATAAGGCCTATTCGCATAGTGTTCTCCTTCAGTCCTATCCCAAATCCGACATTATCATGTCGGCTACCTGCTTGCCCATGCGCACGCTGTAGTTGGTGCCCCGGTCCTCCGGATACACCTGGGTGGTGTTCGCCAGGTACAGGTCCCTGATGGGCGTGCGGTGATCGGGTATCTGCTGGGAGTAGTTGGTGCCGATTATGGGCTGCGCGGCCGCAACCTTGTGATAGTGCCACTCCTCTATCCAGGAGGGATCGAAGCGGGGGTTTATCTTCTTCAGGTGCGGCGTGTACTCGTCAAGCAGCTCCTGCTCAGACATGTGGAACAGGGGGCTGTCCTCCCCCAGGTAGTTGGAGATGTACAGGATGTGCTTGCCTCCGTAGATGGAGGGGTCGACGAAGTTGGTCTGCTCGATGAGGCCCACAAAGGGGATTGAGCGGTCGGCTATGTTCAGCCAGTAGATGGGCGACAGCGGCTCCTTGAGAACTAGGATGACCAGCACCGCCGACAGGTATGTGACGTTCTGGAGCTTGTCCACGTAGTCCTGCGGCAGCGACGGCACGAGCCGTGGAAACACGTAGGACGGGGTTGTGGCAAGCACCGCATCGAAGCGACGGACGTCAGCGCCGCCGTCGGCGTTCGGTATCTCCAACCCAACGGCCCGTCCGTCCTCCACGGTGATGGACCTGACGGGCGTGGAGAGATTCACCTCGCTGCCCTGCTCGCCGATGCGCTCTGCCAGCACCTCGAATATCTCCGCGAAGCTGCCCATCGGGTAGCCCAGCCGCTCCCTCTGCATCCCCTTCAGCCCCTTGCCGCGTGAGGCGAAGCGGGTCTGTATCTTGCCCCAGAACCAGGGCATTCCCACCTTGTCGAAGTGCGCCCCGAACTTGCCTCTGAGCAACGGGCCCCACACCACGTCGTAGACGCCTTTGCCGGCGTACTTGCGGATCCAATCCGAAGCTACAAAAGGCTCCAGTTTCCGCCAGTCCTTGTACCTGCGCAGGTACAGAGTGACCAGACCCAGCCTGAATCGGTCTATCAGGCTGAGGGGCGAGAATCGCAGGAGGTCGCCCGGAGTCACGAAGTTGTATATCTTGTCGCCGTAGAAGATACCCACCTTGGACTCTATCCAGGCCATCCTGTGGCCCAGCCCAATCTCGTGGACCAGATCAACTATGTCCGTGTCGCTTGTGAAGAGGTGATGGTATCCCCTCTCCAGCCGACCGCCCCCCACGTCGAAAGTAGAAGCCTGCCCGCCCAGGAATGGCGCGCCCTCGTAAACCGACGCCTGGTGCCCGGCCTTGCCCAGGGTATAGGCGGCCGCCAGGCCGGCCGCGCCCGCCCCTATTATGCCCACTTTCATCGGGAATCCTCCGTTTCCGGTCTCGCTCCCGTAGTCGGATACGGCAACGGGGACGTCTGCATTTGGCTATCTCGCGTTAGCTGGCCAAAGGATACCTTCTCAGCCCAGAGGAATACAAAGCCCAGCAACGTCACGGGTATGAGCAGCGCCGCGTGCACCACGATGGTGTACGCGCCCGCCGCGGACGCCTCCGCTCCCAGCAGCGTGAGGGTCGTGGCCGCCGCCACCTCGAAGGCTCCCACGCCTCCTCCGGCCGCCGGCACCGACGTAGCCAGGTTGGAGACGGCGGTGACCAGCAGTATGACGCCAGCCATCTCGGCCAGGCCGAAGGACTTGTCCAGGTTGAAGGAGAAGGCTACTATGTAGTACATCAGCGCCTCCATCAGCCACACCGGCAGGGAGAGCAGGAACACCACCGCAAGGCGTCTGGGGTCCTTCAGCGACGCAAGCCCGTCGATGAACACACTGATCAGCCCTCTCACCCGGTCCCTGACCCGGGCTGGAAGGATACCCGTCGTCCGGTCAATCAGCGTCTTGAACCAGGGAGGCGAGGACGCTGCGGCTATCATGAAGAGGAGCACCCCGACAAACGGCATGGACATCGCCAGTGCCAGCAACACCCAGGGGACTCCCGCCTTATCCGCCAGCCCTTGCAGCAGTCCCACTATCGGCAGGAACAGGCCGACGACCGCGGCGAAAAAAAGGAGCGTGAGGCCGTCGAACACCCGCTCCACGGCTATGGTGGCGAGGGCGGAGACCTTGCTGACATTCTCCCGCTCCCCCACGTAGTAGGCCCTCACCACCTCGCCCAGTCGCACGGGGAGAACGTTGTTGGCCATATAGCCGACCACCACCACGGGGTAGAGTCGCCGGACGCTCAGGCCCTTCACCGGCGCAAGAAGGTACTGCCACCGGAAGGTCCGGAAGAAGACTGAGCCGAAGTAGACCAGAATGGCCGGTACAAGCGCAAAGTAGTTGGCCTCTCCCATCTTCTCCCACGTCTCGCCAATGTCCAGGCGGGACAGGAAGATGCCCAGGAAGAGTGCGCTTATCCCTATGGCAAGCCAGAAGCGGTAGGACTTGTGCAAACGCGAGGCTCCAAGCTCAGAGGTATGGTTACAGTTGCACCAGTATACCTACAATGTACGAACGAGGACAATACGGGAGGCCGCGCCGGTATTCCCCGGGTCTGTTGATAATGGCGAACAGCGCCGCTATCATACCCACATGAATCTGTTGGCTATGGTGTCAGGCAAAACCGGGAGGTAAAGAAAATGACCCGTACACCCACCACAAGATACGTGACCCTGTTGAGCGTTGTCCTTGCGCTGGCCCTTACGGCGTCGCTCGCGGCCTGCGGCTCCGATGAGCCGTCCGGCGTGACAGGCCCCGACCGGACCGCGTCCACCCCAACGGAGACGCCGGCCTCCCCCGCACGGACGCCTTCCACGCCAGGGTCAGGGGTCGCGCCCACGGCCACCGTTGCGCCTACACCTGCGGCTACGACAGCGCCGCCCGCGGCCTCCGGCTCCGTCGAAACGGACCGGGCGGCGCTGGTTGCCCTCTACGACGCAACGAACGGTGATAACTGGAGTAACAGCCGCAACTGGCTGAGCGACGTGCCCCCCGGCGAATGGGAGGGCGTCTACACTGACGACGACGGGCGCGTTACATGGCTGGAACTCAACTACAACGGGTTAATCGGGGAGATACCGGCGGAGTTGGGCAGTCTCTCCAACCTGACATATCTGTACCTCGAAAACAACGCCTTGAGCGGGGAGATACCGGCGGAGTTGGGCAGCCTCTCCAGCCTGACACATCTGTACCTCGAAAACAACGCCTTGAGCGGGGAGATACCGGCGGAGCTGGGCAGCCTCTCCAACCTGACAGAGTTGTACCTAAGCGAGAACCAGTTAATCGGGGAGATACCGGCGGAGTTGGGCAGCCTCTCCAGCCTGTCAGCGCTGTACCTAAGCGACAACGAGTTGAGCGGGGAGATACCGGCGGAGTTGGGCAGCCTCTCCAACCTGTCAGCGCTGTACCTCAACGGCAACGCCTTGAGCGGGGAGATACCGCCGGAGCTGGGCAGCCTTTCCAACCTGACAGAGCTGTACCTCAGCGTCAACGAGTTGAGCGGGGAGATACCGGCGGAGTTGGGCAGCCTTTCCAACCTGGAAGCGCTGTACCTCAGTGTCAACGAGTTGAGCGGGGAGATACCGGCGGAGCTGGGCAGTCTCTCCAACCTGGAAGTGCTGGGCCTCAGCAACAACGACTTGAGCGGGGAGATACCGGCGGAGCTGGGCAGCCTCTCCAACCTGCTAGGGATGGTCCTCGGCGGCAACGACTTGAGCGGGTGCGTGCCAAGCAGCCTGGAAGACCAGTTTACCTCCTATTCTGACCTTGGCGGCCTGCCCTTCTGCTGAAGCCACGCGCCCTCAGCCGGGGACGGACGGCATATCGCCCGGAATGTCTCGCAAGGTATCCTCGGCAAGGATGGGGCCGGTCAACTTCGCGCCGCCATGCCGGCCCTCCCTCGCTACGGAGACCTTTGCGGGACCCCTGGCGTGGGTATGCCCCCTCTATGACTCTCCCACTTCAGGAGAGCTTTGAACAACCCAGGTGTATCTCCTAGAGGAAGCTGTCTTCTTCGTCATTCCCGTGAAAACGGGAATCTAAAGCCCTTCTTTCAAGGCCTCGTAGCCTTGCAGATAGCGTTCTTAGATTCCTGCCTCCGCAGGAATGACGGTGAGGGCAATTCTTGTGGGATGACGCTATGGGTTATGCAAAGGTCTCCTTCAGGGGAGAGAATGCCCCTTCCCCCGCAGGCGTGGGTGTGCTGTGTAGTGGACTCCGCTCATATGGTTCGACAAGCTCACCCCCGTATCAAGTACGGGGCAGGCTATGAGCGGGTCAACGAAACCATGCCTGCGAAAGCAGGCATCCAGAGGGGGGGTGTGGAGGCGTGGGCTCTAGCCTGCGGAGACCTCTGCGCAACACGCGCGGCAGCTCCGTTGAATGTCATTCTGAGCCCTTCGGCTACGCTCAGGATAAACTACGCGAAGAATCCGAAGGGTTTTACCCCAAGACAGCGCAGTTCTGCGAGCAAAGGCTTTGGATTCCTCACTTCGCTGCGCTACGTTCGGAATGACAGTAGGGGCGCCTCTTCTGGAAGATACGCCGGAGTTATGCAAAGGTATGCGGAAGCAGGGTTCTGGCGGGCAGACCTCACGGCTCTGAAGTCTCCTTGGGGAAGTACGCGATGGCCCTGTGATTGAGGTAATCTATGTCCGTCTTGCGATAGACGTAGTAGTCCAGGAAACCGCGCCACTTGTCCCGGCTGATCAGGCTGCTGGCGGCCTCGCCCAGGCCCAGGCACGGCTCGTCCCGCCTGTCGCTGCACGGCTTGTACCCCTCCGGAGGCCACCAGAGGTACATGAACTCTCTACCAGGGCCGTAGTTTCCGACGTATCTGGCCATCCTGTCCTTGTTGCGGTCGCTGATGAGCAGCACCGAACCCTCCGGCTCCTGGGTCGCATTGCCCGCATCGAAATAGTCGACGGTCTCGTAGTCGCGTATATACCAGACGAGGCCCCAGTAGATGTCCTTGTCCACGGTAACGCGCAGTTGGTCTCCCTCGCCTGTACTCTGGGCCAATTCGCGTATATCCGCCATTATGCCGGGGACCTCACGGGAGTCCTGGGCGTAGACCAGCATCTCCTCCGGGATGTCGCCGTTGATATAGCTGGCGTGCCAGCCCGTCCTGACGGCCAACACCAGGAGGACCAGGGCGAAGGACAGGGCCACAATCCTCAGACCGGTGCCCGCGCCCGAGCGCAGGACCAGGTGCACTCCCAGTCCCACCAGCACGAGGACGACTACAAACAGGGACCAGAACTCAACGAAGTTGAAGAACCTGCCCCGCTCTATGTCGAAGAGAACGAGCCTCACCAGCAGGTAGAGGAGAAGCGCCGTTAAGGGGATGAGATACAGCCCTCCGGCGCTCAGGACGCGTCGCCACCGGACGGCCGCTATCATATCCCCGATGAGCTTCCCGGAAAGCACTATCATGGGCAGGGCTATGCTCGCCAGCAGCCAGGGCATCTTCTCCCCTGCCCACGTGTAGAGCAGGACGGTCGTGACTACCCAGTAGGACAGGAACCTGGTGAAGCTGTTGCCTCGAAGGGTGTAGTAAACCACCCCCGCTACGGAGAAGATCAGGGGCAGCGTCTCGTACAGAGGCGCGATCACGAAGTAGTAGTACCAGGGCTGGTCTCCCCTGTTCACGTCGTGCTGCACTATCCAGTATCCAAGGGACTGCCACATTCCGCTGGCAACACCCAGTGCGTTGGTGAAGAAGGTGGTGTACAGGAGCAGCCACACGCTGTAGAAGACGGCGGCGCAGCGCAGCCAGACCTGCCTGTTCCACGAGACTCCGACCAGCGTCGAGAACCACAGCGCCGCGAACACCAACAGCGCGGCTATCACCATGCCCTTGGTTACGTCCACGTTCTGGATTGTCCAGAGCACGTCTCCGGCGGGTGCGCCTACCGGGTTGCCGCTGCCCGCCAGAACGACCCCGTAGCTCTTCAGCGCGCTTTGGAACAGGCTTACCAGCGCTACGGCCTGCGGCAGTAGCAGGGTCGACAGCAGGACCAGGAACGCCCCCGGTCGCGAGAACGCCGATAACCGGGCCCGTCCACGGGCGCGCCCGTAGCCATATCCAATGCCCGGAGTGTAGCGGTACTCGTCGTCCGGCTGGTCTGCGCCGACTCCGGCAGCGGCGGGCCGGCGCAGCAGCCAGGGAACCCAGTCCTTCGCTGCCACTATCAGCAGGTAGCTTCCCAGAATGCCTACGACGAAGAAGGTCGTCTCCTTGGTGGCGAATGCCATTGCGAGCGTCAGGGCGCTCAGGTACAGGTAGCGAGGCTTGCCTTCGACCATGTCTCGCCACAGCAGGATGATCAGGCCCAGTGTCCATACGGCCATGAAGATGTCGTTGCGGGCGTAGCGGCTGTAGAAGAGCATCATTGGCGAGAAGGCCAGAAGGACGGCTGTGACAAGCGCCCCTGCCCTGCCCAGATGCGAGCGGAAGAAGTAAGGGAGGGCTACCAGGACTGTCCCGAATATTGCCGCCGGCAGCCGCGAAGTGAACTCGCTGTCTCCGAAAAGGAAGAACATGGCGGCAATGCCGTGGTACTGGAATGGGCCATGGGAAAGGGGGTTGTGCTGGTAGCCGAGGCCCTCGGCCAGGCGGAAGCTGTAGTACAGGTGCAGACTTTCGTCGTAACCTATGGCTCTTGCGCCAAGGTCCCAGAAACGCATGGACGCGGCCACCAGAATCAACAGCGCGTACGCTGCCACCTCCCAGTGGGAAGCCAGCAGGAAGAGCAGGCTCCCCCTTTGCTCGTCCGCAGAGGCGACGCTGGACTCCTTCATAACGGCTCTGTCACTCTCGTACACGGTAAATTGTCACGTCCTCGCTCTCGAACACCGCTTCACCGATTTGCGGGAACTTGGCCAGTCCGCCCAAGCCATAGGAGACCCTCTCGCGTGGGCCTACCACCACGTACTGAACGTCGTACTCCTTCAGGAGGCGCACTGCCTCCGAAGCATCGGGTGTAGTGTAGATGGTTCTGACATCCTCTGCCCTGCCCTCGAAGGGCTCTCGGGAGCCGCGCCACTGGTGCTCGTGCCAGGGCCAGCCGAGAACGGTCGGCATCCCGGTGCTGGAGGAGACGCGGCCGTAGGGGCTCCAGCTGTCTCCAACCGCCTCCACAATCCCTTCGCCCTCCTTCCCGTTCTCTTGGAGCCACTGGATGGCGGCGTACTCCCCTGGACTGGAGCGGGCGATGTAAGCCAGGCCGTCAAGGGTGTTTTCACCGCCGTTCCCGCCCTTGGTGAGGGCCGCCTCCACCGGATAGTAGAGCGATGCCAGAAAGAGACCTCCTGCCAGGACCCACCATCCCCTCAAGGCCCATTTGTAGACGCTCCCGGATGGGGGTTTTGTCGAATTCAAGAAGTATAGGCCAAAGGCGGAAGCTATAGCAAGGAGAGTCCAAGCCTGGTAGTACAGCTTGAAGATGGTGTTCATCCTGTTGTGGAAGAGGTCGTCCACGCGCAGGAACTCCGGCCCCAGCGCCAGGAGCAGCGCCAGCGACACTATGGATAGTACGAAGACCATTACGGGAGACACACCGGACTCGGCGTACCGGATAAGGCTGTACAGGCTCACGAAGAGAATCAGGGCCAGTGGAGCGGTGTTCAGGAACCGCTCGCCTACCACTACTATGGGGTCGGTTGACCACGTCAGGGTGCTCCAGGCCAGCTGCCAGGTGGCCCACACGAAGAGCGGGGTGAGCACTACGCCAATTGCAACGCAAGCCCTTGGCCAGAACTCCCTGGAGCGGGCCAGATTGGCAAGGCTTGAGCGCCGGCCGGCCGGAGCGGCGCTGTCGGCGTCGGCGCTGGGATACCCGCCGGACGATACGCCGGCGCCCAGCGACAGCGCTCGCGGTATCTGCCTGAGCAGGAAGGGCAGCAGCGCCACAAGGAACAGGCCCCATATCACGAAGAAGTGCACCGGCCGTGTGCCTACCTCGCCCACAGGCAGTATGCCCGTTGCCTGGCTGTCCAGGCTGACATAGAAGGGCAGGTACAGGAGTATCGCCAGGGACAGGGTCGCTGCGGCTGGCAGCCACGCCTGGAGCAGCGCTCTCGTCCACGCTCCATCCTCCTGGCGGACGGCCTTGAATGCAAGCAACGCCGCCCAGAGCGCGGTAAATGTGACTATGTCCCAGGCGTTGACAAAGGCGAGGCCGCCCAGCAGCAGCGCAGCCACGAGGACTGCGCCCGGACGCTCCATCACCCACCGCGCGCTCAGACGGGCCGGCGACATGAAGGTGCTGAGGCCAAAGGCAAGGAATAGCAGGACAAAGGGGATGGACATCACGTGAGGATGCAGGTCGCCCAGGAGGAAGCTGAAGAAAGGGAACTCGGTTATGGTGTAATCCAGGCTGCCTCCCTGCTCGTTGAGGCTGTCTATGACCCGTGTGCCTCGCCACCACCACAGGTGCTCCGTTGGTCGCCAGGAAGCCACCTCAAGGGCGCCGAAGTTCTTGATTCCCAACCAATCCCAGAACGACGCCGGCGCCCACTGACGCAGCCTTACGAACTCCAGTGCGCCCTGCAGGTTGCTCACCGCTATCAGCAACACCGGGGCCACAAGAGCGAACCCCATCCCTTTACGAGACGAGGCTCCGTGCGCGCGCGTCAGGTTGTAAACCAGGCCGTAGGCGGCGGATCCGGCCATCGCCGGGATGAGGGCAAGGGCAAGGTTGTAGGAAATGCGGGAAGGTATGAAGGTAAGCTCCGTCAGGTTGCCCATCATCAGGTATCCGAAATAGTAGTATGGCAGGTCGTGGCCTCTCAGCCACGGGTCCTCCGGCGGAAAGAAGCCGGCCAGGATGGAGGCGTTGAGGAATGCGAAATCCATCGGCTTTTCGGTGGAATCGATGGAGGGGTCGTAGACCCGGTAGACGACCCATGCCACGTACAGGGCGAGGAACACCACCTCCCCCAGCATGAGGGCGCGCCTCTCCCGGCGGACGAAGTCCAACATCTCCGCGCGCCGTCGCATTGCGAACCACCCGGAGACGACTGCGAACAGGCCCAAGGCGGCCCAGAGGGTGAGGGGCGTGGTGGGCACAATGTGAAGCGAGCCTAGCATCCACAGGGGCCAGGACAGCAGGATGAGACCCAGGGGTTTGGCTACGGAATATCCCCTGTCCCTGAGGCCGCTAAAGAGGATAAAGGCCAGAGGGAAGGCTATGATCCCGATAAGCTCTGCGGCCAGGAGCCAGGTTAAGGCGTTTGCCACGTGGTCAGTCCCCGTCTTTCATTCAGGGGTTCTTGCGGCGACGGCCCAGTCTTCCCATTAGCTTACGGGAGAGAAGAGCTCCTCGACGAACTCGGCGGGGTGGAAGGGCGCCATGTCATCCATACCCTCGCCTGTGCCAATGAAGAGCACTGGCAGCCCCAACTCCTGGACAATGGCAACGACGGTTCCGCCCTTGGCCGTGCCGTCCAGCTTTGACAGGAACACCCCGGTGCACCCCATAGCCTCCGTGAAAGAGCGGGCCTGTATCACTCCGTTCTGACCCGTGGTGGCGTCCATGACCAGAATGGTCTCGTGGGGCGCCTGGGGGTCGAGGCGGGACAGGACGCGGGAGATCTTCTTCATCTCCTCCATCAGGTTCTGCTTTGTGTGGAGCCTCCCGGCGGTGTCGACTATGACGGCGTCCATCCCTCGCGCTCTGGCGGCCTCAAGGGCGTCGTACGCAATGGCCGCGGGATCGCCGCCTGCCCTGTGTGCGATGACGTCGACGCCTACCCGACTCCCCCAGGACTGAAGCTGCTCAATCGCTCCGGCGCGGAAGGTGTCGGAGGCGGCCAGAAGGACTTTGCTGCCCTGCTCCATCATGTAGTGGGCCAGCTTGGCGATGCTGGTGGTCTTCCCTACCCCGTTGACTCCTATGGCAAGGATGACCCGTGGCTGTCCGGGGGTGTGCGACTGCTCCTGCCCGCTTGCGCCGTCCGCAGCCGACAGCAAAGCGACCAACTCCGCCTTCAGCAGGTCAATGACCTCCTCGGCCTCCTTCAGGTTCCGGGACGACGCCTCGGCTCTGACCCTCTCAATGAGGCTTGTGGACGTGGCAACGCCCACGTCAGCTGATATGAGAAGCTCTTCCAGCTCCTCCCACAGGGACTCGTCCAGTTGTCTGCGCTGGACAATCTGCACCATGCGGGAGAACCAGGACTCGCGGCTCTTCTTGAGTCCCTCCTGGACCTTGTCACGCCTTCCCAGTAACCTGTTGAACATCACAATTCATCATAGCACGGGCCTATGGCGGTCGCAACGCGGGCTGCGCGCTAATCACCCTCGCGAAGCTTGTCCTCGTGGAAACGGGGAGCGTGGGTCTGGATTCCCGCTCGGAGCAAACTCTTGCATTATTTGCTCCCAAGCTCCATTTGCTGTCATTCCGAGCGCAGCGAGGAATCCAGAGGTCTTCACAATAGATACGGTAGCATTGCAGACAAAGGCTTTAGATTCCTCACTCCGCTGCGCTGCGTTCGGAATGACAATGAGTGCGTCCCTTCTGGACATACACAGAAATTGCGCAAAAGTACCCTCGGGGGCGGCGTGACGGTGAGTTGTTGCGCCCGCTCACACGATTCGACGTGGCTCACCACTGGCGCACGCTGAATACGCGCCCTCCCCTATTCCCGCGCGGGCGGCTCTTCGGGGGGCGGCTCTACAACCTCCCTGGTGTACTGGCGACGTCGAATGGAAGGGTCAAGCCGGTTCAGGAAGCGGCGCAGCAGGAGGAGAACGGCGATTCCCACCCCAATGACCGGCAGGAAGACGACCAGCCAGATGGACAGCCTCACCAGCTCCCTGACCAGCGTCGAGAGCGCCCGCACCGCCGACTTGAAGGTATCGCCGATGTCCCACCCGCCGACCAGGAAGCGCTCAGCCTCCGTCACCCGCACGTCGATGGAGTCGGAGCCGGACACCTGGCCTGCATCGCTCATGGCGCTGACTGTCAGCACGGCCGTGTACGCGAAGGGGCGGTGGTCGGCAAACGCGTGACCCTCATCAATGCGCGTGCTCCCCTCCTCCGGGTTGCCCGTGACCGTGGGAGAGCCGTCGCCGAAATCCCACTGGTACTGGTAGTCCCACAGCTCTCCCGGCCTGGTGAAGGAGGCGCTGTACTCCGTCGAAGCGCCCTCCTCCACAGTCAGGTCTTCGCCGGCGAACACCGATATCGTCGGCACACGCCTCACCGACACCTCGAGGGAATCGGAACCTTCGGCTATGCCGCCCTCGCCGGTTCCCTCCAGCGTGATGGTCGCGATGTACTCAGAATCCAGGTCCTCATGGTAGCTGCGCGTCACCGTGGCGGTCAGTCGCTCGCCGCTCTGGGTCGGTATCGTGCCGCTGCCGGCGACCGACGACCCGTCGCCGAAGTCCCAGACGTAGGTGTACTGGTCGATGCCCGGCGGGGCTGTGAATGAAGCGCGGAACTTTACGGCTTGACCCACTCGCGCGGAGGTGTCCGGCCCGGCGTTCACGTCGATGGTCTGAGGGGCAAGTCTCAGGCTGACCTCTATCAGAGAGAAGGCCGCGGTCTGCGACAGGAAGTTCAGCCGTCCCTGGGTCTGCTCTATCCGCAGCTGGAGATCGGAAAGCTCCTTCTGGACTAGCAGGGCGTCCTCCACGCTGTCCGACTGTTCAAGGAAGGACAGCAGCCGCTGCTCCGTTGCCTTCATGCTGACCAGCCTTGACTGGCTGTCCACGTATTCGTCGGTAACGTCCTGGCTGGTGATGGAGCGGGCCTCAACTTCGCCCATCTCCCCGATTATTCGAAGGGCCTCATCCAGGGACGCGGCGGGCACTCTAACGGCGATGGAGCCTCTGTGACGGGACGACCGCTCCGAGTTGACCACCCAACCACCCAGCCGGCTTGCCATGTCTCCCACGCGGCCGATGGTAAGGGCTACGTCGTCGGTGACCAGGGACATGTACGCCGTATGCACGATGATGCGGTCCTGTGCCGGAATCGACGGCTCCACCTTGACGTCGCCGGCAGGAGCCAATCCTTGGGAGTCCGCTTCCATCATCATTGCCGGAGTGGGCTGCGGCTGCGAGGGCGCTTCAAGAGTTTCGCGTTCCAAGCCTTCCAAATCGCGGTCCTCTGCGCCATCCGCAAGATAGAACTGATCGCTAGAGGGTTCTTCGGCGGCACAACCCGCTAGCGCGAAGAGAATCGTAGTCAGAACCAGGGCAGCCAGCAAGATGGGCTTCATTGGCGTGCGCTTTCCTTACACCAGGCTATGCCCTATAATAGCAATAGGGTATCCAACGGTCAATCTGCGAGCTTCGGCGGTACTTCTGTGTTGTGTCGGCAGGCGCGTCTCATATTCCCGCTCACCCCCGTATCAGGTACGGGGCAGGCTCTGAGCTTGTCGAAGGGAGTGAGCGGGAGGGAAACGACCAAGGCATTCCCGCTCAAATGGTTCGACAGGCTCACCATGAGCGTGATGAGCGTTCAGCGCGCCTTTAGTGGGAAAGTCGCGGTATGCCAACGCCCGTTGGTATTACCACTGCGGCCTAACCCGGACTTGGAGAGTTATACCTGAAGTGAAGACAAACGCATAGCTATGAGAGTAACCGCCTCGGCGAAGTTCAGCGCCTTTCTGGAGAGGCGTTCCGGCTGGATAGTGTCCGGGGTGGGTATAGCTACCCTTCTGCTGATCTTCCCGCTCATAGCTCTGGCGCCGGGCGAGCAGGCCTCGACGGAGCCCGGCGGGCCTATATTCGACCTCCGAGACCTGGTGGACGAGCGCTTTCCACCTGCCTTCTATGTGCCCTCCTTCATAGTGGAGTCGAAGAGTGGATCCGATGGCGACGTTCTCACCCAGGCTGCGCTTTGGGAGCTGTACCAGAACGAGGAGGCCATGCGTAGCGCGGACGAGCGCGGAGAGCTGCGCCCGCCCAAGCTGGAGGCCCAGCCCTATCTGTACAAAGGCAACAACCCCAACACCCAGATTCCCATTCACGGCATGTACACCGTCGCCGACGCCGTTCAGGCTGTCCTGGCTCACATGGGCACAGACCTGGAACGGGCCAGTGACGAGGACGTCAAGATAGCGCTCCACTTCGTGCTGCTGGAGGGATCCGCCACATTCAATTTGATGGAGTCCATATCCGAGAAGGCCTCCTTCACCCTGGAGGAGTCGGATAGGATTGGGCAGTACCGGCGCTGGCGTGCTCCCGCCTTCATCAACTTCGTGATAGCGGAGAACGACAGGCTGGGCGGAGGTCCCCTGACCATAACCGTCGGGGGCGACGAGACCGCCGTGCAGAAGGAGCACTTTGGTCGGAACGTGCAGACAATCCTGAGGGGCGAAGAGCGGAACTATCGACTCTGGGGCGTTGCAATAGACCCAAACCTGGAGTCCCAGGATGAGGGGCGCACCACCGTACCCTTCATCTTTGCCACCGTCCTGGCTGTCCTGGTGGTAATCGGGATAAGCCTGCGCTCCTGGCGAGCGGTGCTTCTTTCCGCCATAGGGCTCGCGATGATGATTGTGTGGCTCAAGGGTTTGTCCAGCCTCCTGGGGCTCAAGGCCGGCTTGGTGGTGGAGCTGATCGTGCCCATAGCCATGATATCCCTTGGGGTGGACTTTGCCATCCACGCCCTCCACCGCTACGGCGAGGAGAGGGGCAAGGGACTTGGGCCCCGTCCGGCCCTGCGAGTGGGGTTTGCCGGCGTAATGGGCGCGCTGGTGCTGGCCATGCTCACGGACGGCGTAGCCTTCTTCTCCAACACCGTTTCCGGCATAGAGTCGATAATCGGCTTCGGTGTTGCCGCCGGCATAGCCGTAGTATCCTCCTTCATAATCATGGGAATCTGGGTGCCCCTGGTCCTCATGCGGCTGGACGCCCGAAGAGGGGGCAGGCAGGCCAACGCTGCCCCGGCATTGGAGACGGCGCTCTCTCCCGATGACGGCCCGCGTCGCAGCGCTCTCAGTCCGGAGTGGTCTGTGGCGAGGCTGGCCCGGAGTCGCCTCGTTGTCCTGCCCATAGTGGCTGTGGTGACCGGCGCAGCCTTGGTCTTTGCCCTCAGACTGGAGGCCCAACTGGACGTCAAGGACTTCTTCGATGGCGGCTCGGACTTCGTGGTGGGCCTGGACAAGCTCGACTATCACGTTGGGGCAACTCAGGGCGAGCCCGGCATCATCTACATAGAGGGCGACCTGTCCTCCCGCGATTCCATTGAGGCCCTTAGAGAGCTTCAAGACAAGCTGAAGGCCAACCCGTACGTGGCCAAGGGCATTGATGAAGAGCCCACTCTGTACAGCTGGACTATCTTTGATTTGATGGAGCTTCTCATCGGCAGCGAGTACGCCCTCACCCAGGTGGAGCTTGTCACGGAGCAGGTCATCACGGACTCGGATGGGGACAGAATGCCGGACACTCAGGCGCAAGTCAGGGCGGCCTTCGACTACATTGTAGAGTACGGTATTCCCTTGAACGCATCCACGCTGGCTTTCACACCGGCCCAGGTGCAGGGCAGCCTCTTCCACGATCCCACCGGGCATGATCCCGACGCTATCCAGATGTTGGTTGGCCTGCCCGGCACCAGAGAGCAATCGGTGGTATCCAGGGCGCGTCAGGCGGTAGAGGCTGACCTGGAGTTTCTTAAGGACGTACCCTCGATCTCTGCAGCGGGTCTCACCGGCTCTGCCTTCACCCGGGCCGCCTCCCTGGACGCAGCGGTGCGCTCTCTGCTAATATCGCTGCCCATTGCCGTGGCAGCCTGTTTCCTGGTGGCGGCGCTGTTCATGCGCTCAATACGCTATGCTTTTGTGACCATTATCCCCATTGGCCTCGTGGTGACATGGCTCTACGCGATAATGTATCTGCTGGGGTTTGATCTCAACTTCGTAACGGCCACCATTGGTGCCGTGTCCATTGGCGTGGGCGTGGACTTCTCCATTCACCTCACACAACGGTTCCGGGAGGATATGGCGCGGGATGGAGACGGGATGCAGGCGATAGAACGGGCGGCCCGGAGCACGGGCATGGCCCTCATAGCGTCGGCGTCATCCAGCGTCGCGGGCTTCGCGATAATGGGTTTTGCACCGATGCCGATGTTCTCGGCGTACGGCATCCTCACCGCAGTCATGGTCTTCATGGCGGCCGCGGCGGCCCTGCTGGTGTTGCCCTCCCTGCTCCTGCTGGTGACACCGCAGCGTCCGAAGGCGACCGGCTAAGCTCTTGTTGAGCTACGCCATGTGATCACGCCTAGTTGGTAAAGCGTATGATTAAAGGGACTATGATCGCCGTGACTGCCAGAGTCGCGATCACCCCGGCAAAGAGAAGATAGCGGACGCCGTAATTGGACATGAGGGTCGGCTCGTAATACTTGTCGACGTCGTTGTCGCGGTACATGGCGACTAAGCCGCCGAGTAGTATGCGACGGGTCCGCCTGCCCAGGACCAGCGCCGCCACTGCGACAACGTTGAGCAGTACCGTCATAGCGATGAACACGACCAATATGATGTCGTACGTGACGGCATCACCCTCTATCGCGGCCTCTGTGGCCACGCCGAAGTTGATGGCAAGGACAATGAGGTTGAAGATAATGGCAGTGAGCACGAAGATGGTGTCCGTGCGACTACTCTCGCCAAGTTCGCTAACAATATGGTCATGGACCTGATGGAGCATCTCTATTCCTCCGATTGTCGTAGAAGGCCCAACAACTGGGCTGTATCAGTCAACCTTCCAGCGCCTTCAACGCCTCCAGCGCGGCGGCGCGTTCCCCATCCACCTTGCGGCGCCCAGAGCCGCGGCCCAGGACACGTCCGTCCATTACGACCTCTATAGCAAAGGTCTTTTCGTGGCCGACGCCGTCCTCTGAAACGGTGGTGTAGACGGGAGCCCCTTTTCCCATGCCCTGCATCACCTCTTGAAGCCTCGACTTGGGGTCTCTGGGCGCTCCCTTTTGTATCACCCTGTCCAGCTCAGATTGCAGCAGCCGGAGGGTGACGGTGTAGGCGTCCTCCAGGCCGTTGCCCAGAAGAATAGCCCCTACAACAGCTTCCAATGCCGCCGCCAGATTGGAGTCACGGTCGCGCCCGCCGCTGCCCTCCTCTCCCTGGCCCATGTACAGGTAGGAGCCGAGGGTTATGCTGCGAGCCACCCTTGCCAGGGCTTCGCCCCTGACCACAGACGACCGCAACTCCGTAAGCTGGCCCTCCGTCATCTGTGGCAGCCCAAGGTACAGCTCCCGGGCTGCCACAAAATCTATAAAAGAGTCCCCCAGGAACTCAAGCCTCTGGTTGGAGGCGGCGAATTCCTGGGGGTCTTCATTAACCGCGGAGGGATGTGTAAGGGCTTGGGAGATAAGCGTTCCGTCGCCGAAGGATATTCCCAGGACTCGCCCCAGAGCCGTTAGGTCTGCTGCCACAGCGTCTCCTCCTCGGATAGCCATTGGGACAATTTTACGCCCATCCAATAGTCGAGTCAAAGCCGTCCGAAGCCCCGGATAGCGCCGTGATATAATCGGCAGAGGCAAAATTGTGAGGGATTCAGTGGATTTTATGCAGCTGCTGGAGTACGGCCTCCCTTCCGGGAAGCTGGAACTTCTGAGGTCGGCGGGCCGCATTGCCCGCGACGAAGGCGTTCCCATGTACCTGGTGGGCGGCAGCGTCCGCGATATGCTGCTGGGCAGGCCCGTCGGAGACTTTGACCTGGTAGTGGTGGGCGACGCTGAGACTATGGCATACGTCGTGGCCAAGCGACTGTCCGGCCAGGTGGTGTCCCGCTCCCAGTTCTCGACAGCCAAAGTGAAGGTGGATGGCGAGTCCCTTGACCTCGTGACCGCCCGGACGGAGCGCTACAGCAGGCCCGGCGCTCTTCCTCAGATAGCCCACGGCACGATAGAAGAGGATCTGGCGCGGCGGGACTTCTCCATCAACGCTATGGCCGTTCCCCTTCATATGGACTCGAAGGACGGGCCGCTGGACCTCTTCAACGGAGAGGAGGACCTGCAACTCGGACTTGTCCGGGTGCTCCACGAGGGGAGCTTTGCGGACGACGCCACCCGCATATTGCGGGCCGTCCGCTACGAGCAGCGACTACGCTTCCGGCTGGAGGAGCGCACGGAGGCCCTGCTAATCGAGAACCTGTCCATGCTGGACACCATCAGCGGCGACAGGCTGCTCAGGGAAATCCAGCGCTGGCTCGCCGAAAAGGACGCCTCCGGGATTCTCCTGCGAGCGGAAGAGTTGGGGGTTATGGCCGCCATACATCCGGCTCTGTCCAAGTCAGGTGAGTCTGTGCGCTCTGCGATGGAAAGAAGCAAGGGGCGCATCGAGGAGTTGGTGTGGGTGGGAATGATGGCATATGCCCTCACCACCGCGGAAGGCGAAGGACTTATCGAGCGCCTGCGCCTGCCAATGCGATTGGTCAGAGTGGTCCGGGACGCCATTGCCATCAAGGAACGGATGCCCCTGCTCTCCGATGAGCACATCTCTGCCGTCCAACTGTACGACGTCCTGGCCTCGTCCGAGACCGCGGCCGTCCAGGCGTGCGCTCTGGCGGCCCAGGAGACGGCCCGGTCAAACCTGGCCCTGTTCCTGGAGAAGCTGCGCCACGTCAAGCCGGCTCTGGGCGGAAGGGATCTCATAGAGATGGGAGTGCCTCAAGGCCCCGCCGTCGGAGAGATGCTGACAATGCTAAAGCGCGCCCGGCTGGGTGGGACCGCCGGCAGCCGAGCGGAAGAGGTAGATCTGGTACAGGAGGCCCTCAAAAGCGAGGGGGCTGGTTGACTGGAGAGGGAACCGCCTCTAGTGTCCTGTATCCGTAGTTCCTCGCATTATTCGAGGGCTTTCTGAAAGGACAGAGAATCGGATTCTTGCTCAAACCAGGGTAGTGGATCAGCATCGATCACCCCTTTATTTGCCAATGTACTTTGGTTACACCACACTAGCAGCCTGTCCGAGTAAGACGATATATGTCATAACATACATATAAACAGACTATTGGGAAGGTAGTGCAAACGCTATTCGTATACAATTGCCACGTTAACTGTGCCAATCGTTGGCATCAGAGGTTACTCGGACAGGCTGCTAGTGTCCTGTATCCGTAGTTCCTCGCATTATTCGAGGGCTTTCTGAAAGGACAGAGAATCGGATTCTTGCTCAAACCAGGGTAGTGGATCAGCATCGATCACCCCTTTATTTGCCAATGTACTTTGGTTACACCACACTAGTCGCTGATGGTGCCCTTGGTGCTGGGCACGTCTCCGGCTATGCGCGGGTCGATGGCGACGGCTTGGCGTATCGCCCGGGCCAGCGCCTTGAAGAGCGCCTCCGCTTTGTGGTGCTCATTGGCTCCGTAGAGGATCTCTGCGTGGAGGTTCAGCCGCCCCTCAAGGGCAAACACCTCCAGAAAGTGGCGCACAAGGTCTGAAGGCAGGTCCCCAATGTGTGAGTCCTGGAAGGGCGTCTTGATCACGGCGTAGGGCCTGCCTCCCACGTCCACGGCAACCAGGGCCAGGGTCTCGTCCAAGGGGACCATAATATTACCCATTCGGACTATACCCCTTCCCTCCCCTATTGCCTGGTGCAGCGCCTGTCCCAGGACAATGCCGACGTCCTCCACCAGATGGTGCCAGCCCGGGGACGTGTCGCCCTTGGCGGAAACAGTGATGTCCATCAGGCCGTGTCTGGCCAGCTGCTCTATGAGGTGGTTGAACATCCCGTTTGGGGTGTCTACCGAGTACTGGCCCGTCCCGTCCAGGTCAATGGTCACGCTAACCTGGGTCTCTCGGGTGTCTCTTGTGAGGGAAGCAGTACGATTGCTCACTATCTATCTCCAAAGTCAGAAATAGGCGACTGCGCACATGGAGACCTTTGCATAACTCCGGGTATTATCCCGTGAAGAGACGCGCCTACTGTCATTCCGAACGTAGCGCAGCGAAGTGAGGAATCTAAAGCCTCTGCCTACAAAGCTGCATTGCCTTGGATGGAACGCTTTGGATTCCTCGCTGCGCTCGGAATGACATATATTGGAGCTTCGGAGTAAGTTGCGCAAAGGTCTCCTTCCGCAGGAATGACAGGTAATAAAGCATCGGGGCAAGTTATGCAAAGGTCTCCACACGGGCTTGGACTACCTCAGCTCCGCCAATATGTCTTCCAGTGCTTCTACGATGATATCAGTATGCTCCGGCTTTCCGACGGATATTCGCAGCGAGTGCTTCAACTGAGGCGTGTTGAAGTATCGCACAAAGATTCCGCGGCTCGCCAGTCCCTGGAACACCAGTGTTGCCTTGTCACGGGGCACGTCGAACAGCAGGAAGTTCCCGTGAGAGGGCCACACGCTGATCCCCTCTATGGCTGACAGCTTGGAGGAGAGGCGGTCCCGCTCCCCGACGATGGCCTCCACGTTGCGCTTCAGATACGGAAGGTCTCCCAGGGAGGCCATCAGCGCCACCTCCGCCGCGGCGCTGATGTTGTAGGGCTGCTTGATGTCCATGAGCAGCAGCTGGAGTCGCGGGTCCATGATACCGTAGCCCAGGCGCAGGCCGGCCAGGCCGGCCCATTTGCTCAAGCTCCGCAGCACCACAAGGTTGGGATACTTCGACACCAGGTGCGCCACCGTGTGCCCGCTGAACTCGTAGTAGGTCTCGTCAATCACCAGCAGGAGGTCTTCCTCCAGCAGTCCCAGAACGACCTCCTCCGACACAAGGTTGCCGGTCGGGTTGTTGGGAGAGGCCAGGAAGACGGCCTTCGTGTTAGGCTCAATGGCATCCTTCACTGCGCCCAGGTCTACGTTGTACCGGTCGTCCCTTGGGACGGAGACCAGCCTCCCGCCGTTGACCTGGGTGCTGAAGGTGTACATCCCGAAGGTTGGCGGGCAGTCGATAACCCCTTCCTCGGACTCCAGGGTAGCTCTCAGCAGCAGGTCGATGAGCTCGTCAGCCCCGGCTCCTACGATAATGTGGCTTGAGGGCGCGCCGGTGTACTCCTCAAGGGCGCTCCGCAGCGCATTCTGCCTGGCGTCCGGGTAGATGTGGTAACCTTCGTGGCGGCCCAGCGCCTCCTGCACCCGCTTTGATGGCCCGTAGGGGTTCTCGTTGCCGTTCAGCTTGATGATCCGCTCCGGCGGTATCCCGGCCATCTCCGCCAGCGCTTCCGGCGAGTCCACGGCCGTGTAAGGGTTCAACTCTCGCAGGTCTCGGCGAAAGAGGGATGTGATGTCCATTCTTCCAGTTGCTCTCATTCTCGACACAGCCTGAAGCGTAAGCCGGGGTTGCCACCCATCTCAGGACGGCCTGTTCTGAAGCTCTGCCCTGATCTCCACCGCGCGTGCGTGGGCGTCGAACCCCTCGGCTCTGGCGATTGTGGCTGCGGTCTTTGTCAGGCGTAGGGCTGTCTGGGGGTCCAGGTCTACCACGGGCATCCTTCGCAGGAACTCCGTCGCTCCCAGGTAGGAGTTGAATCGAGCCGTGCCTCCGGTCGGCATAACGTGGCTTGGGCCTGCAACGTAGTCGCCCATCACCTCCGGCGAGAAGTCTCCCAGGAAGACGCCACCGGCGTTGTGCACCTTGTCCACGCAGCGCCAGGGCTCTTTGACCATCAGGCACAGGTGCTCCGGGGCGTAGTGATTGGCCAGGTCCAGGGCATCGTCCAGTGTGTCCACCAGCACGATAGCTCCCCTTGCCTCCATGGACGCCTGGGCTGTCTCCTTGCGGGAGAGGCTATCCAATTGCCTATCGAGTTCCTCCTGGATGAGAGGTATCAGCGTCTCCGACGTGGTAATCAGGACTGGGGTAGCCATCATATCGTGCTCCGCCTGCCCAAGAAGGTCGGCGGCGCAGAGCGCGGGGTTGGCACTGTCGTCCGCTACAATCAGGGTTTCCGTCGGCCCTTCCAGGCCATCGATCTTCGTTTCCCCGTAGACCATCTTCTTGGCCAGGGTCACGAAGATGTTGCCGGGTCCGCACACCATATCGACTTTGGGAACGGTCTCCGTGCCGTAGGCCAGCGCTGCTATAGCCTGTGCGCCTCCCACCTGGAAGACCCTGTTCACCCCGGCGATGAGGGCTGCGGCCATGACAGTGGGGTTGGGCCCTCGGTCGCCCTGGGGCGGTGTAACCAGTACAATCTCCTTCACGCCCGCCACCTTAGCCGGGATGGCGGTCATAAGCACAGTGGACGGGTAGGACGCCAGGCCGCCCGGGCTGTAGATGCCCACACGCTCTATCGGAGAGATTATCTCCCCGAAGCCTCTCTCCATATCCATCCAGGACCGGGGCAGGCCGGCGACGTGAAAGTCGCGTATCCGGCCCACTGAACGCCGTAGCGCCTCACGCGTCTCCTGAGGGGCCTCTTCTGCGATACGAACTATGGCGTCGCGGTCAAGCTCCATGCCCTCAAGCTCTACTCCGTCAATGCGCCTGGTGTACTCGCGCACGGCGTCATCGCCGCGAAGGGCTACATCAGACACAATGCGGCTCACAGCTCCCTCCGGGGTCAGGTCCTCGCCGAAGATTCTCTTGATGCCCTCCAGCAGCTCCAGCGGCGTGGAGTTGCCTCCTGGCGTCCTTGAGAGGGCCTTCCTGCCCTCGTCCATACCACGAACTACCCTCACGGCAGATACCCTCTGGCAAAGCTCAGCAAGTCCTCAATGCTCCTCTCTCTGAACGCCGCCACGAGCTCCTCGGGCACGGCGCAGTATATCCGCTCCAGGCCGTTTGCAACTGACTCCAGGAACTCCTCCGCCATTTTCTTAACAGGTTCTTCCGACTCCGCGCCTTCCTGCCGGGCGACTCTTCCAGCCATAAAAAGGAGCCTGTCCCAGTTGAACTCGCCGCCCAGGGAGTTCTGGACCCATTCCCGCCATTCAACTAGGGTTTCCGCAGATATAAAGCCAATGTCGACGTCCCTCTCGGCATTTGCCATGAGGGGCTTGATCTCCATCGTCCCGCCCATCGCCAGATGCTCCCTCCGGTCCAACTCCAACTGAAGGGCGCGGTCCATCAGGTTGCCGAGCAGCTTGTCCTCGAATACCTCACGGTTGCCGAAGTACGGACGGTACAGGTTCAGTATCCACAGCTCGTCAGTGAACAGGTGACTGGCAAACCCTACAATGAACGCTTTGGTGGGCTCGTTGAGGTCAGAGGCTTGGTCCAGATTGGGGTGAGAGTGAAACAGACCCTCTATCCCATCCCCTTCCCTCTCGAAGTCCAGCGGGACAAAGTGGGTTTCGTCGCGCTTTCCCCTGGTGATTATGCGTATGTCCGGGGACACGGACCCAAGGAGAAATGCGCCCATATTGTTGTTCAAAGTCGGGTGGTCCAGCCGCGAGGCGGCGTCCTTCGCCATTCCCAGGTGTGCGCTGAAGTTGGGCATTGCTCCCTCTAACCGGCTAGCTTCCGCCCAGTGCCTGGAGCACCGTCTCGTAGGAAGAGCACTGGTCCTGAAATACGTAGTGGGCCTGGAACACGGTAATGCCGCTGCCGCCGATCTGACGCAGGTGGTCCACCGCCTCCAGCAGCCTCTCTCTGGGCACGACGGTGGTCACGGCGTACCATATCTCCTCGTCTCTGCTGTACACCCTGGAAATGGTAGGCCCCGTCAGGCCGGCCACCTCCGGGCGCTGCGCAACGTGGGCCGCAACCTCCTCCGGCGTGTTGCCCCTGATGTTGGCCGTAATGCTGAAGAAGTCTCTGGCGCGCAGGTAAGCCTCTATGTGCTCCAGCAGGCCCCTGGTCTCCAGCCGCGAGGACTCACCCTGGGCCAGCAGCCGCCGGTTGCCGATGATGCAGGCCTGAGACTTCAGGATGGTCCCGTCCACTATCATTTTGAGGCGGTTCTCCCTCATAGTGGTTCCGCTGGAGGAAATGTCGGCGATGATGTCGGCAAAGCCCATCGCGGGCGCGGCCTCCAACGTACCGCTCGACTGCACCAGCGACAAGTAGTTCACGCCGAATCGATAGAGGTGACGTTGGACCAGCCGGGGGTACTTGGTGGCGACCCGCAGGTCCCTTCCCCGCTCACGCAGCTCGATCGACAGGTCGGCCAGGTCGCTCATGGAAGTCACGTCCATCCAGGAGTCCGGGATGCCCATGACAAGCTCACAGCGCCCGTATCCCAAGTCTTCCTTAACCAGAAACGAGTCTCCGCCCTCCGCCCTAGACTCCAGAAAGCGGTCCAGCCCGGTAACGCCAAGGTCGGCGCTGCCCTCCTCCACCTTCATCGGAATGTCCCCGGTCCTCTGGAACAGGACGCTGGTGTCGCGCAGATTGGGTATGGAGGCCGTGTACCGACGAGGGTTTGGGCGCTCTATGGGCACGCCGCTGCTTCGAAGGAAGCCCAGGGTCGATTCGTGGAGCTCACCGTCGCTGGGGATTGCTAGACGTAAGATGTCTCTCCTCCAATTCTCCTGACGGCAGGTCCAGAATGTTCTCTATCGTGTAGGCAAAGCCAAGGGCGGGCACGTCGTCCTCTCCTCCCAGGGCCTTCACCAGGCCGTTGTAGCGACCGCCGCCGCCCAGGAACACGGGGCCGTCCGTGGTCAGGGTGATGATGTCGAAGACCATCCCTGTGTAGTAGGCGATCCCCCTCACAAGGCCGATGTCTATCCTGAGCGATACGGAGGGGCAGCGCTCGTGGAAGCCGGCCAGCACCTCCTCCAGGGGCGACAATACGTCCGGGCTGAGGCCGAACTCCTTTGCAATGGAGCTTATCTGACGCAGTGCGCTCTTCTCCTCTATGGGTGCAAAGGCGAGATCAGAAAGCAAATCTATGCCCGTCGCAATCGCCTGGGGGTCGTCCACCCTCTGCAGCTTGTCCGTGAAGCGAGTCAGGATGTCCTCCATTGTGCGGCTGCCCAGGAGGCCGGTCAGGGACTCTTGGAACAGGTCCTGCAACAGGTCAAAGGACTCCGCCTCGTCCCGGCCTTCTATCAGCATACGCAGTCCCCTGGCTGTGTCGTCGGATGTCAGCAGTCCCAGGGAGCGCGCCTGCTCCTGTACGCGCCTGCTCCCCTCCTCCCCATCCCTGAGGTGGTGGAAGCCCGCAATCAGGAATTCCTGTGCCCTTGGGGATATGCCAAGGCCGTCCAGCATCCGGTGCAGCACTCCTATGTGCCCTACGATGCAAAGTGGCTGTGCGACTCCCAGCAGCGCCAAACCCTCCCGGGCCAGGGCAAGCACCTCGGCGTCTGACGACGGCTCGTCGGAGCCTATGATCTCCGCGCCCATCTGGTGAAACTGCCTGTACCCTGTCGACTCGTCGTATCGAAAGACGGGGCCGTCGTACTGGAGCTTCAGGGGCAGAGGCTCAGTGTCGGCCCTCTCCAGGTAGTACTGTATGGCCGATGACGTGAACTCCGGGCGGAGGCTCACCCTGTTGCCGCCCGGGTCGGTGAAGGTGTACATGCGCGCTGCCAACTCTCCCCCGGACTTTCGGAGGAATAGCTCCGTGGGCTCCAGAAGGGGCGTGTCTATGCACTGGTAGCCGTGAGACGAGAAGAGATCCCGCAGCCCGTCCTGGACGGTCGTCCTGCGCCCAAGCTCCTGGGGGCTCTCGTACTTCATCCCGGGCAATCGACGAATGGGCAGCATAGCGATAGCGTACCTCTTGGATTATATGTGAAGCATTGTACAATAACCCTGTGGCTGATTCAACGCGGGGGCATGCTGAGGAGGGGCTTCGAAGCGCTCTACTCGCACGGTTGGGAGTGTTCGGTGACCACCGGGGTATCCGATCTATAATTGGATCACACTAGGGTTGCTTCAAGACGATCTGTCAGATTGTGTTGTTCCCCGTCTGATGATAGCCGGAAATCGGGAATCTATAGAAAGCCCCAAGTTTTGTGGTCAAATTGGTTTGATTGAGTCGTTTTCTATCTTATAATACCATTAGTCTTAGTCTGTGGCGTTGCTAACGCTATTCCAAGTAACAAACGGATGTGGTCACAGTGAACGATGTTTTCGGTTCCGTGTCGAGGAGGATGCTTGATGTGCAGAAGCCCCTGGTGTCCACCGGCTTGAGCAGGATGCTTGATGTGCAGAAGCCTCTGGTGTCCACCGTATTGAGCAGGATGCTTGATGTGCAGAAGCCCCTGGTGTCCACCGGCTTGAGCAGGATGTTTGATGTGCAGAAGCCTCTGGTGTCCACCGGCTTGAGCAGGATGTTTGATGTGCAGAAGCCTCTGGTGTCCACCGTATTGAGCAGGATGCTTGATGTGCAGAAGCCCCTGGTGTCCACCGGCTTGAGCAGGATTTTTGATGTGCAGAAGCCTCTGGTGTCCACCGGCTTGAGCAGGATGTTTGATGTGCAGAAGCCTCTGGTGTCCACCGGCTTGAGCAGGATGTTTGATGTGCAGAAGCCCATGTTCGCCAAGATTGCTTACTCGATTCACGGAGTGTTTCCATCGTTGGAAGAAGCTCGGTTTGAGGAAACTGGGTGGTTCCCACATTACACATTTCCAAAGAAACTCTTGAGAGAGAACGATGGCAATTCTGACTCCGATGCGGCGATTTTGGCCTACTACCGTGAAAACTGGGCGGAAGTTCGACTATCAATAGAGGAGAATATTTCCAATTATGTCGTTGATGACGATGCGAAGGCAGTTCTACGTCAAGCATTGGCTGCGTATGAAGGTGATCTCCATTCTCTTGTATGCCCTGCCTTGTTTACCCAGGTAGAGAGAGTCGTTCGTGTACATTTGTGTGACGACAAGATCGGTAAGATATCAGTTAAGGATAAGCTTGAAGACCATCTTGGCGACCTTCCTGTTTCTGCATTTCCTGACATATCATTGAGTCTTGTTTCTTTTGATATGTTGGACCACTTGTATGAGAGCATCAAGACTGAGGGAGACCGTGAACGCTTCATGAGCAATCCGATTCCTAACCGTCATTGTGCTATTCATGGACTTGTACCTTACACCGGGAAGAAGAGCAGTCTCAATTCTATCTTCATAGCCGATTACGTTTTTGGGTTGATCACAGCAGTGAAAGAAGAAGAGACTCGATAGCCTTATACCAGGCGAGGAGAGGTTGTGGTGGTCCCGTAGCATCTAGCTGTTCCGACAGTATATCAACCTTATCAAGGCTAAGAGGCTTCCACGACCCCAAGGATAGTACTGCCGAAATCCAACTCGCGCCCAATTGAGCTGCAAACAATCAAGTACCTTCGTGTTGGAGTTCAGCTTTGCACTGCTAGTCGACCAAGTCATCCGGCCTCCAAGCAGGATTCCGAGGGGTGGGGGCAGCATCCGGTAGACCCCTGCGAAAGCAGGGGTGGTTGCATTCCCGGCAGGAGTGACCTAGGCCACTACGCCTCTATCCCCAGCTCTTCCCTGATGCTCTTCAGTACGTCCACGTTGTCTTTGTCCGGGCCCTTGCCTTCCGCTCCCGGCACCTCCAGGAGGAACGGGACATCCCTGAAGGCGGGGTGTCCCATGATGACGCGGAATCCCTCGACGCCCATGTGCCCCTCGCCGATGTTCTCGTGGCGGTCCACGCTGCCGGCAAAGGGTATCTTGCTGTCGTTGGCGTGCACCGCCACCAGGTTGTCCAACCCTATCTCCCGGTCGAACTCCTCCATCGTCCGTTCGAGCCCGTCCTGGGTCACGATGTTGTACCCCGCAGCGAAGAGGTGCTGGGTGTCCAGGCACACCTTCACCTGCGGGCTGGCTACGGCCTTCATCAGCCGGCCTATCTCCTCGAACTTGGAGCAGATGTGGTCTCCCATGCCGGCGCTGTTCTCGATGGCGAGAGAGACGTTCTCCGGGGATGCCTCCAGCACCTGCGCCATCGCTCTTACGGCCTGGTCGAAGACGCCGTCGTAGCCTGCCCCGCGGTGGCTGCCGGTGTGGAAAATGACTCCCGAAGCGCCGATCTCCCCTGCTGCCTGCATGTAGTTGGTGAGCGCACCAATGGATTTTTGCAGGTTCTCCTCCGTGGGACTGCCCAGACTGACCAGGTATATGCAGTGGAGGAATGTTGGGGTTATGTCAGCCTGGATCGCCTTCTCCTTGAACTTCTCTATAAGTGGAGAGGCAATCGGCTTGAAGGCCCATCCCTGGGGCGACGAAATGAACATCTGGATGGCCTCAGCGCCCATCGCCTGGCCCCTGTCAATTGCTTTGTCCAGCCCTCCGGCGGAGGAAACGTGGGCTCCCACCTTCATGGCGCCTCCTTATCGGTCGTCAATTTGTAGACCCATTATAGTACGATGCCGTCCGCAATCGAAGGGCATGTGAGAATGTCCGGGCGCCAGCCTCTCCTCAGGGTGAGAGATATGCTATGCTGGTGGTCAAAAGACAGACCGCCACAGAAAGACGAGGTAGATACAACTATGAAAGCACTGGTCTTGGAAGAAGCCGGAGAGGCGCCTCGACTTACCATTGAGGAGAGGGAAACCCCGTCCCTGGATGCCAAGGACGTGCTGGTGAAGGTGCACGCCTGCGGCCTCTGCTACCACGACGTGCTCGTGATGCAGGGCGTGCTGCGCCGCGGGGTCAAGGAGAGAGTGGTGCTGGGCCACGAGATCTCTGGCACGGTGGCCCAGGTGGGAGATTCGGTAGAGGGGTTCAAGGTCGGCGACCCGGTGGCCTCCATCTTCACGGAGCCGTGCGGCTACTGCGACCAGTGCCGTCGCGGTATGGAGCAGCGATGCGCCAACGGCCGCGGCATAGGCCACAGGATAGACGGCGGGCTGTCGGAGTACGTGAAGCTCCATGAGAACGCCCTGGTCACCCTATCGGAGGGCACAGACCTGGACGGGGCCAGCCTGTACAGTTGCCCCATCGGAGTGGCCTACAATGCGATTAAGGACGTGGCCGGGCTTCAGGCCGGGGAGCGGGCTCTTGTCACGGGGGCCGGAGGAGGCTTGGGGGTACACTCCATTCAGATAGCCAAGGCCATAGGGGCATCGGTCTTTGCCGTCACCACCTCGCCGGAGAAGATGGACCGCCTGAGCGAGGTGGGCGCGGACGAGGTGCTTCTGGTGGATGAACTGGACTTCAGCGAGCTTGTTATGGCTATGACCGGAGACGAGGGCGTGAACGTAGTGGTGGAGAACGTGGCCGGAGTGACTTTCAACAGCTCCTTCAGAAGTCTGGCGCAGTTCGGCAGGATGGTCATTGTGGGAGCCATCGGGCCCGGTCAGTTGGCGCTGAACCCGGCTGAGATCATATTCAGAGACGCTCACATCATGGGTACCGGCGGCTCTACACGCAAGCAGCTGCGTGAGGTGGCCGACCTTGTGGAGAAGGGTCACATCCGCCCCGTAGTCTCCCAAAGCTTCTCTTTTGACGAGGCGCTGGAGGCTTACAGGGCCATGCTGAACAAGGAGACCTTCGGGCGGGTTACCATCAAGCCTTAGAGAGGCAGTGTGGCTAACGACGTTGCGCGTGGCTGCGTGGGTCTTATCAGCCCATTCTTGGCGCGCGAGAAGTCTGGGGCACAGGCACGCCTGTCGAGCTAAAGTCGCCGCTCAACTTTCTCGACAAGAGTAGTCACCTGCGCAAGATGGAGGGCTACAGTAGCTTGCGCCATCTTTCCCTCATAGAAGTTCTTATGGAGGCTGTCCGCGCTGCTAAACAGAAGAAGACAATCCTGATCGCCCGTCTCTTCAGCCAACGTATCAACGGCCTGCTGTAGCAGGCTGTGATGCCTGTGGTTCCAACCGCGTTTTTCGGCCAACGCCTTTATGATTTGAGCAGCCGCGCCCCAGCCCTTCTCGGACGCTTGGTACAAGTTCCCCTGTGTAAGGAATTCCTTGGCGCTATCAAGAAATACCCTGCTTTGCTGCCGGTATGTTTCTTGCTGTAGCATACTACTATTCTATTTCCAGTTTGAATCGCCGGATCTCTGGAGTCGCTTTATCGCAGTCGTCACTCCTCCCGCTTGGTGAGAGCCGGCAAGAAACTCCCGACTACCTGCCCCTGGACGGGATTGGCAGAGGCAGCCTGCGGAAGAGCTTGCCAATGTCGCCGCTCTCCCACGCCAGGAGAGCCTGGCTGGCGATCCAGATGGAGCTGTACGTCCCGACGATGACGCCTACCAGGAGCACTACAAGGAAGTCCCGGATGGTAGGCCCGCCGAATAGCAGCAGCGCCATGATAGCGAACAGAAGCGTGAGGCTGGTGTTGAAGGAGCGTCCCAGTGTGTCCTGAATGCCGATGTTGATAGCGGAGCCCAGGTCCCTTCCAACGCCTCTTATGAGGTTCTCCCGTATGCGGTCGAAGACCACAATAGTGTCGTTGACGCTGTAGCCAATGACCGTCAGGATGCCGGCGATGAACAGGGCGTCAACCTCGAAGCCGAATATCCGCCCGAATATGGAGTAGACACCCAGCACCACTACTACGTCGTGGACAAGGGCGATGATGGCCGATATCCCGTATCTGAGTGGCGACGGTACTCTTCGGAAAGCCCAGGTTATGTAGACCATGATGGCTATCGAGGCAATGAACACGATGATGATGGCGTTGCGCACCGTCTCAGTGGCGATGCTGGGAGAGACTGAGAACAGTTCCGAGCTTTCAACGCTGGATCCCAGGCCTGACTCAAGGCCGCTGACTATCATCTCCCTCTCGGAAGCGCCACCGGCCTCGGACTCCTTCAGGAGCCTGGTGCGCACGAAGAAGCTCCTGTCGTCCAGGCGCTGGACTACGGCATCGGGGTGGCCCAACTGGTTCAGCTGTCCGCGCAGGTCCTCCTGCTCCACCCCCTCTGCGAACTCCAGGGTCATTGAGGAGCCGCCGGTGAACTCAAGTCCCGCGTTGAGGCCGCCGGGCGCCACCAGCGATGCGATGCTCACAAGAGCTACAACAAATGAGGCGAGGAAGAACCAGTGCCGCTTACCTACAAAGTCCAAAGCTGTTTATCTCCTGTCTCCCAGCGGCGATCCTGGCTGGGAGCTACGTCTATTCTACCCACTGGCGCATACAGAGATAGGAACCGCCCCAGGGGTGTGATTGCAACTATCCGCAAGAGTGTGCGGGTCACGGTGAGCGCCGAGAACATGCTCATGGCCACTCCAATAAAGAGGGTGACGGCGAACCCGGTCACCAGGCCCGTGCCCAGGCGGCTGCCAAACCAGAAGAGGATGGCGCATGTGATGAAAGTGGACACGTTACTGTCACGGATGGCCGGCCAGGCGCGGTTGAATCCCGTCTCCGTGGCCGCCATGAGGGAGCGTCCGCTTCGCAACTCCTCCTTGATACGCTCAAAGATGAGGATGTTGGCGTCTACGGCCATTCCAAGAGACAGGATGAAGGCGGCTATTCCTCCAAGCGTCAGTGTTATGGGCCAAAGCTTGATTATAGCGATGACTATTACCGCATAGGCTACCAGGGCGATGCACGCCACCACCCCGGGCAGCTTGTAGTAGAGGGCCATGAACAGCAGGACTATCCCCAGACCTATCAGCCCTGCGACAACGCTCTTCCTCAGGGAGTCCTCTCCCAGAGTGGCGTCTACCTCCAACTCCTGGATAAGCTCCAGTGGAACCTGAAGGCGCCCGGATTCCAGCTGAATTGAGATGGTGCGTACCCGTTCAGGAGTGAAGTCGGGGCTTTGGATGAAGGCCCGGCCGCCGGAAATTACCTGGCGCGCTATGGGGTCAATGAGCAGCTCGTCGTCCAGGAAGAAGGCCGTGCGACTGGTTGTGCCGGCAATATCCTGTGTGTGCCTTGCGAATATCCTGGCTCCATCGCCGGTGAACTCGATGTTCACTATAGGTATCCCCAAGGTGGGGTGACTGCCGGCATAGGCCCGCGCCAGGTCGTCGCCCGTAAGGTTGAGGGGAGTGTCCACGTGGTACTCGGGGTCTTCGCACCTTTGTGTGATGTCTGCGGGGTCGTTGAGGCAGGTGCGTTCCATAAGCTCCAGTCGCGCCGTCTGCCCAATGAGCCGCTTGGCCTCCTCAACCCCTCCCGTTATCAGGAAAGAGAGCTCCTCTACGTTGGAAGAGCTCAGCGAGGGCAGTTGCAACTGCAATGCTTCCAGAAGGGCAGTCTCCTCACCCGGCTCCAACGAAGGTATCTCGACTGTGAACGAAGTGTCCGATTGCCTGATTACAGCCGCGTCCTCCCGGCCCACGGCGGAGCTAACGATGTCAACGTCCATCGGATCTGAGAACTCAAGGGTCATGGCGACGGCGGGAAAGGCTTCTTCCAACGCCTGCTGAATCTCGTCTCGCTCGGCGATCCGGATCTCGTTTCCATCGGCGTCAATCTCCCGCGGTCTGAGGGAAGGAAGCTCGATAACATAGGAGCGGTTGTCTTCCTGCTCAATGAGAGCGTTGGAGCGTCCCAGATTGCCCAAAACGGTGCTCAGTTCCTCCGTCCCCACGTTCTGGTGTAAGGCGACCCTGGCCTTGGTTGTGCCCACACCCGGAAGCTGCACCAGCACCCGGTCCGCTCCCATGCTCTGGATGATAGGCTCGGCAACTCCAAAGGCGTTAACGCGCCGCTCTATGGTCTGGATGACCCCTTCCATCTGGTCCGAGGTTGGCGACTCGCTGCCATCTTCGGGTAGGGCTTGGTAGACCAGATGGCTTCCCCCTTCCAGGTCCAGACCCAGTCGTAAGCCCAGGATGCTGTCTGAGCCACGGACGAAGTTGACGCCCCCGGCTGACACTCGTATCTCCTGGATAGCAAGAGATGTCGCGGCAAGGGCCACGATGATGGCGACCAAGATGAAACGTTTCAGGGGGAATCTTCGCATAAATTTTCCTTAGCGTTAAGTCTACTATATTCTACGCAACAAAAATCAAAAGGCAAGGGGTTCTGCCAATCTCTCAAGACGCGGTGAGGCCACCTACCAATTTAGGTGGCCTCAAAAATGATCCCGTTATTTGGACGGGATATTTCTAGTGTGGTGTAACCAAAGTACATTGGCAAATAAAGGGGTGATCGATGCTGATCCACTACCCTGGTTTGAGCAAGAATCCGATTCTCTGTCCTTTCAGAAAGCCCTCGAATAATGCGAGGAACTACGGATACAGGACACTAGTAGATCCTCGCCCTCCTCTTGTTGTTGTTCTGCCTTCTGAGGAATGGGGGGATCTCCAACTCAGCGTCGTCGTGGATAGCGTCCATGACAAGCTGAGAGATGTGGTCGTCGTCATTCTGAGGTACGCGCTCCTCCGTAGAGAAGCCGGTGGCAATAATTGTGATCTTTACCTCGTCCTCCATTTTCAAGTCGGTGACCATACCGAAGAAGATGTTGGCGTCCGGGTCAGCGGCCTCGCGGATTACATCGGCGGCCGCCTGGACCTCCAGGAGAGACAGGTCTGTTCCCCCGGTGACGTTGTAGAGTATTCCCTTAGCGCCCTCAATTGACACGTCCAAGAGAGCGCTGCTAACGGCGGCTCTGGCGGCATCGGCGGCCTTGTTTTCACCGGTGCCACGACCGATGGCCATCCACGCTGCCCCTGCGTTGCTCATTACCGTCTTCACGTCGGCAAAATCGAGGTTGACCTCACCGGGCACCGTCACAAGCTCTGCGATGGACTGCACGCCTTGCCGCAGCACGTCATCCGCCAGGCGGAAGGCGTTCTCCATTGTCACCGTCTCGTCGCATACGGCGAAAAGGCGATCGTTGGGAATGATGATCAGGGTGTCCACCTTCTCCTTCAGCCGGGCTATGCCCTCCTCGGCCAGCTTCCGGCGGCGGCTTCCTTCGAAGCTGAAGGGCTTTGTAACAACGGCTATAGTGAGGGCCTCCGCCTCTCTTGCTATTTCGGCCACCACCGGCGCTGCGCCGGTCCCGGTGCCGCCGCCCATGCCTGCCGCCACAAAGACCATGTCTGAGTCCTTTATAGCCTCATACAGCTCTTCGCGGCTTTCCTCAGCGGAATCCTTGCCCTTGTCGGGGTCTCCTCCCACGCCCAGGCCTCGGGTCAGCTTTTCCCCCATGCGGATTCTCAAGGGTACTTCGGAACGCATGAGGGCCTGGGAATCGGTGTTGACGCCGACGTACTCCACTCCCTGGACCCGCTCCCTGAACATCCGGGAGACGGCGTTGCAGCCTCCCCCGCCTACCCCCACCACCTTAATTCTGGCTATACCATCGTTCTCATAGGACTGGCCCGCCATAATACTCCTCCTTTGCTATACCTGTGACTTACGTGAAAAAATACTTAGCCAGTGCTTTCCACCTTGGCTGCGCTTGGAGTGACCATTGCCGTTGGCCCCGTGTTGCTGTTTTGCATCCCAAAGGAGAAGACCCAGTGCTGTAGCGAAGGAGGGATCCTCCAGGTCGTCCGGGACCCATGTCGACGCTGTGGGCACGCCGATCCTTACCGGCCCCGGCCAGATGTTATTTGCCAACTCTTGCAGTCCGGACAGCTTCGCTGATCCCCCTGTCAGAACGAGTCCTCCGGGGGGGACGCCTTCCAGACCGGATACGCTCACCTCCCTGCGGATGATACGCAGAAGCTCGTCCATTCTCTCATTGATTACCTGGCACAGGTCCTGCCGTGAGACCAGACTTGCGTCCTGATTCCCAAACCCCGGCAGGTTTACGTCCTCCTCAGGGTCTACCGAATCTGGGATCGCGTGGCCGTACTGGAGTTTCGCCTCCTCGGCTGCCAGGAAGAAAGTAGTAAAGGCTATGGATATGTCACGAGTTAACTGAAACCCGCCCACGGGAATCACCTTGGTGTGCCAGATGCTGCCGTCCATGAATATGGACACGTGGGTGGTGCCTCCGCCGATGTCGGCCAGGACCACGCCCATTTCCCGCTCATCCTCGGAAAGGACGGCCTCCGCGCCGGCCAGAGGATCCATTATCAAGCCCTTGAGCCTGACTTTGGTCCTGTGGAAAGCCTCTACAAGATTGTCTATTGCGGTGGGGTCTCCCATAACGACGTGGCTTTCTACTCCGACAGAAGTAGCGTACATTCCAATGGGATCGCGTATGCCCCAGGAGCCGTCCACGGAGTAGTCTCTAGGTATCACGTGGAGTATTCTGGAGTCGTTTTCGTTGTGATTGGCGTAGCAAGCCCGAAGCAACTGCTTCAAATCCTCAGAATCTACCGGGCTGTCGTATTTGCGGTTGCCCAGAGAGCCCCGGGAATTGACACAACTGATGTGGGAACCGGATACACCGGCACAGACGGAAGTTACGCGTATGCCGGACTGGGCCTCAGCCTCGCCCAGGGAGGCTTGGATTGACTGATTGACCTCGGCAATGTTGCTGACGGTGCCCTTCTGCATTCCTCGCGATGGCACGTTTCCGACACCCAGGACCTGCATATCGTCGGGTCCCTGGGAGCGCCCGATGAGCGTACAGACCTTTGATGTGCCTACATCTACAGCAACATGTAGCGTTTCGTTCTTCATCTGTTATACCTCCCTTGGGTATATGGCTTCCCAAAAGAGAATCCGACTGGCGTTGGGGGTGAGGTCTCCGGGGCGAGAGGGTTTTTACCGCAAAGATTTAGCTACTTGGCGTCTGCCCCAGTTAGGCCTAGTATTTAATACTCCGGCGACCTTACCCCCATACCAGTACTTGGATCTGTAGAAGGGTTGTCCCCTTCTAAAATGCGCTCCGCCACCCGTAACCGGGCGCTTCGACTTCTTGGGTTTGTCCGGACCTCCTCTTTGGAGGGGGGAATAATCCTTATGTTGTCCCTGTGCAAGGTTCGGGCTTTCCTGTCGGCGTATCTCAGGAAAAGCTTCACTATACGGTCCTCCAGGGAGTGATAGCTGATAACCACCAGCTTGCCGCCGGCTTTGAGAAGGGAGACCGCCTGTCCCAGAACACTCTCCAGGTTGTCCAACTCCCTGTTCACCTCTATGCGAATGGCCTGGAAAGTGCGTGTGGCAGGGTGAATGCGGCCTAAGGGACGCCTCGTTGCCCTCTGCACTACTTGGGCGAGCCGGAGAGACGTGTCGATGGGCCTGCTGTAGACTATTGCCTTTGCAATCCGGTTTGACCTTCGCTCCTCGCCGTAAGTGGAAAGGACTCTGGCAAGCTCCTCGCTGGTGTACTCGTTGACCACGTCCCAGGCCGTGAGCTCCTGCCGGTTGTCGAACCGCATATCCAGGGGCTCCTCAGTGCGGAAGGAGAAACCCCTTCCTCCACCTTGCAGCTGTAGCGAGGAAAGGCCCAGGTCGAACAGGATCCCGTCGACCGGAGTGAATCCGTGTCTCTCGGCTACCTGTTCCAGGTCCCGGAAGTTTTCGTTTACCAGGACTGAGGAATCTCTGTATGACCACAGAACCCTTTCCGCCGTCTTGAGAGCCTGCAGGTCCATGTCTATGCCCAGCAGCCTGCCGCCCGGAGAAGCGGCCTCCAGGATAGCGGAGGCATGACCGCCTTCACCCACAGTGCAGTCTACGTAGCTGCCGCCAGGCTTTACCTGGAGGGCAGACAACACCTCTTGCACCAGGACAGGAACGTGGTAAGGCATAGCAATCACACTCATTGGCGTTCCTCGGACGTCTCGGCTATAAGCCAGGCCTCCTGCTCCAGGGACTCGCTTTCCTGGAGCCACGCCTCTTTGGACCATATCTCAAGGAAGTCTCCCATACCTGCGATGACCACCTCGTCGTCTATCTGAGCATAGCTTCTCAGTGAGGCCGGCAGGAGCACTCGCCCCTGTCTGTCGGCCTCCAGCTGATAAGCGGATGTAAACGTTACTCGTCGCATTCTTCTGTTCTTAGCCCTGTTCATTGGGAGATTGGCCATATCGCTGGCCACTGCTTCCCACCGGGAAGGTGTGTAGACGGAGATGCAACGGTCGTATCCCCGAGTGAGAACAACGCCTCCTCTGAAGGCGTCCCGGTAGCGGGCCGGGAGGGATATGCGACCCTGGGGGTCCACCCGGTGCTCCTGCTCTCCGAAGAATGTAAAAAGACCACTTTGCACCTTATTTCACCAGAAAAAACCTATTCATTCCTAACGACTCCAAAGTACCATATAATACCTCTTGATGCAATACCCATTTTGAGAAATACGGGGCCAATTCCCGGCGAAAAACGGGGTTAACGCGGAGTGGTCAAGGGCCGTTTTTCAGAGCGGTGAGCGGGCCGTTCAGGCGTAATTTAGTGCGTAGCGGACGGCTTTTGGCTACGAAGTTAGCCTGAGGAGTTGGGGCGACGTTTTGGGTATCCGCTCACATCACTCCACGGGCTTCCAGGTCAAGTTTGACCGTCTCTAAGTACCACTTGACGGAGCCGTCAAAACCGCCTTGGAGCCTCTGCTCTACGCCCTTCACCAGGTCGGTGTGGGTCGTATCTCCGGCGGCCAGGGTGTCGATGATCGCTGCCCTCATCGCGTCGTACTTCTGCTTGCTGATGTTGACGCCCTTCTTGTCCTGAGGATGCCTCGTCAATATCCGCTCCTCCATATCTAGGGAATCTCTGAATAACAGGACATCAGCCGGGTTTAAGTTGACTGTGCCTGTTTTGCGGAAATGTTCCGCCACAGATGGGGCGTCATAGGGACATTGGTGGCCTTGTACCGGCCCCACCAGGGGTCTCCAGCCGGAGTTGAGCCCACTGCTCCCACTTCAGGCCGCCAATCGGCTCTCGGCGGTCAACAAGTTACCCAATCCCAACAGCAGCGCCAGACGTTGGGTGTTCTTGGCCAGACCCCGGTAGCGGACTTTGGCATAACCGAACAGCTGCTTCACCTTCAGGAAGGGATGCTCCACTTTGGCCCTAATGGATGCCTTGCGCTTCTCCGTCAAGGCAGCATTACTCCCCGGATCCAGTTGCCGCCGCCGCCCCGGCTTCATAGCCACCTGCCAATCCAACGCCAACTCCCGATTCTCCCACCTTTTCTCGACTCCCACGTACCCAGCATCCCCCCATACCTGCGACTCTCCGCCGTGCAGCAACCGGTGGGCTTCGGTCACGTCATGCACGTTGGCCGGGGTCGTCGCTAAGCTGTGCACCACACCCGTATCCGCATCCACCCCTATATGCACTTTCATCCCAAAGTGATATTGGTTCCCCTTCTTGGTCTGGCGCATCTCAGGGTCTCGCGCCCCAGCCCGGTTCTTGGTGGACGACGGCGCTTCTATGATGGTGGCATCCACTATGGTCCCTTCCCTCAGCCGCAGTCCCCGGGACTCCAGATAACCTTTGATCTCCTCAAACAGACCCTCCCCCAACTCATGCTTCTCCAGGATATGACGGAAGTGCAGTATCGTGCTCTCGTCTGGCAGCGCCTCCGACAGCCGCAGTCCCACGAACCGCCGCACCGACTCCGCCTCGTAGAGCAGAGCCTGCCCCCGTGAAAACGGGGGTCCTCCATCCCAGGATCGCTGAGATTGTAGAACAACTGCACGCAGTGAACTCTCAGCATCACCGACAAATCATATGGCTGACGCCCTCGACCAGCTTTAGGGTAATACGGGCGGATACGCTCCTCCAGACGCTGCCAGGGAATCAGACCATCCATCCGTTCCAGAAATACCTCCCGACGGGTCCTCCGCTTCTTGCTCTCGTATTCCACGTCTGCAAATGTCGGCTGCTCCATCATCTCTTCACTCCTCCATCACCATTGTTTGCTCACCTCTATTATAATGCCTCAACCCACAGACTTATTCAGAGATTCCCTAGCTCCCCGCCTCTTCCTCAGGGTCTGCCAGGAGGCGAAGGTCCTCCGGGCTGAGCGACGCTTCAGCGAGAAGATCTGGGCGCTGTCTCAGGGTGCGGCGCAGCGACTGCTTTCGTCGCCACCTCCGGATGGCTTCATGGTTACCCGACAGGAGCACAGGTGGCGTCGACCAGTCTCGATACGTAGCGGGCCGGGTGTACTGGGGGAACTGGATCAGACCGGAGGAATGGGTATCGTCCCCAATGGATGCGGTGTCCCCCACTACTCCCGGAATCAGGCGCACGGTCGCATCCACCAACACCATCGCCGGGATCTCCCCGCCGCTCAGCACGAAATCTCCTATGCTTATCTCGCGGTCCACAAGGTGCTCCCTTACCCGTTCGTCCACGCCCTCGTAGTGGCCGCAAATCAGGATGAGGTCCCGGTGCAGAGCCAGACCCCCGGCCGTTTCCTGGGTCAGGACGCTGCCCTGCGGTGTGAGGAGTATGACCGGCGCTTCGGCGGCCCGCTCGTGGGATTTCGTTTCCCTAATGCTGGACTTGACGCTCTCCACTGCGAGGAAGAGGGGTTCAGGCTTGAGCACCATGCCGCCTCCGCCTCCAAAGGGGTAGTCATCGACAATCCTGTGCTTGTCCTGGGCGTAATCCCGGATGTTGTGAATGTGTATTGACGCCAATCCCTTATCCACGGCCCGCTTAACGATACTCTCGTCAAAGGGCCCGCGAAACATATCCGGGAAGAGGGTCAGGATGTGGATGTCCATGCCTATTAGATTGGGTGGCTCTCCACCCTCGCCATCTTGAGGGTCTCCAGGGCGTGGGGGATAGCGCCCATTACTGCCTCCAGGTTCTCCCTTACGGCCCTGGGGCTTCCAGGCAGGTTTATGATGAGGCAGCTGCCGCGTATGCCGGCGGTAGCCCGACTCAGCATTGCCATAGGAGTATGGCTTAAGCCTGCCTGACGCATCGCCTCCGGGATGCCGGGGACCGGACGCTGGATGACGGCCTGGGTCGCCTCCGGCGTTACATCCCGTGGGCCCAGCCCTGTTCCTCCAGTGGTGACGAGCAGGTCAACCTCCCCGCTGTCGGCCCACTCCTTCAGCCTGGCGGAGATGACCTCGGCTTCATCCGGCACGATTTCGTAACGCGTCACGGAGAATCCCAGTGGCGCGAGCATCTCTCTGATGGCCTGGCCGCTGGTGTCCTCCCGCTCCCCTTTCGCGCCCATATCGCTGCTGGTCAGTATGCCTAGCGTGAACATCTCTCCCCTATAGTATGCGCGTTTGCTCAAACTATATCATACGCAAAGCGTCGAATGTAGCAGGAGACGCGTACAGGCCGTCTTCATAGCGGGTGGCCAAGCCCGTCAGAGTCCCGGGGTTAATATCGGCTGACGAGGCGACTTTTATACCGGCAAGGAGCGGGCTATGGCGTTCATGTAATTCGCCCATGACAAAGCCTCCTTTCTTAAGCGCTGTCTTAATGGCTTGGATCTTAGTACCAGGGAGGGTATGGCTCTTCAATGATCTGGACTGGAATCCCCTCAAGCATGTCCGGTATGCTATCTTCCGGTGGCAGGGCGCTCTGGTCGACCTTCTCACCTACCCTGATCACAAAACCCATCACCCTCTTGCAACCGCCCTCGCCGTCCGGGACTTCAAGAATGCCGCCGTTTTTATCCTCAAAGAAGTCGATGTCCATTCCCCAGACATTGGGCTTGGCCGAGAGCATACTCGTGTACTTGTAAAGTAGCTCCTCGTACCGCTCCGTGATTTCCTCCCATTCCTTGGAATGTTCGGGGTTTGGCGTAGCCAACGTGTACCTCCTCTCGCATAGTCCCGGCGGTTCCTCCAACTCAATGACAAGGAACGCCAGTATCAGGAGAGCCACCGCTGTTAGCGGCAAGAGTCGTTTGAAGTGTCTGGTCTGCATGTTCACCTCCTTCCGTTGTGTTTCGCCTTGGGGCTAATCTTAGCCACAACCGCCGTCGCTGTCTCTCCTGCGGTATGAAACTATCATATGGAACACATGTACGGAAGGGGCGGATGCCACAGAGGACGGAGGGAGAAGGTTGGGGCGGTGCCAGAAGGAACGGAGGGTTAGCGGCCAGGAAGGTTGCTGGAAGTCAGAGGGGAAAGGTAATGTATGAGCGATCAGACGTGCAGGCAGGTGACCAGCACTCTTTTGCCGTCTGAGTTACGTGTCGCCAAACCCGTCAGCGTTCCGGTGCTTCCGTCAAAACCCTTATCGCAATCCCGGCCAAATGCGGTCTGTGGAACGTATTAGTTACCCCCATCATTTCCCTCCACGTCAGATTCTTCCCTCAGCAAAGTGACCAGCCTAAATTCCGGCACTTCTAGGATCTGGACGGGGACGCCTTCCAGGCAGTCAGGTATCCGGTCTTCTGGAGGCAGCGTGCTCTGGTCAACCTTCTCCGTAACGTCAATTATGAAGCCTGCCCGGTCCGTGTACTCCCCGTTTTCGGTCTCAATTATGCCTATGCCAACACCGTGCACGTTCGGCTGACGCCAGAACAATTCATCGTACTTGTGGCGTATTGCCTTGGCGCGCTCCACGTCTTCGGCATAGATTTCAGGTGTCATGGATTCCTCCTTTACTATTATTAGGTTAAATCCGCAAGGGCTAGGGCTAGGGTCGTTGCTACACGCTACCGCCAACACCAGGGCCACTATTGCAGCAAGCAGGTAGACTTGGTTGAAGAGACTGGAATTCATGTTCACCTCCTTCCGTTGTGTTTCGCCTTGGGGCTAATCTTAGCCACAACCGCCGTCGCTGTCTCTCCTGCGGTATGAAACTATCATATGGAACACATGTACGGAAGGGGCGGATGCCACAGTGTTGAGGGCAATGGAGGAAGAGGCTGCGTGTTACTATGGGTCAGGGTGCGAAGGTCCTACACCAACCAGTCGTGTCCACGCTCAGCCTTGCGCGCTGGTTGTGAATGGCAGAGCTACCCAGTCTATTCGGAGAAGGGTTCAAAGGGCCGCCCGGAGCGGAAGAGGTCGACGTAGTGGGCCGTCTTGCGGACGTACAGGTCTCCCACAGCGTATGGACCAAGTCCGGAATCAGGCTCCAGATAAGTTATCTCAGCGTAGGAATTCCAGGACCATATCCAGACGAGCCTTATGTCAGACCTTGGCGCATATTCGATCACTTCCTTCCAAGCTTTGTCGTAGGCCCCCTCTGTGCCAAGTGGGTCTACTTGTCGCATGCTCTCCAGGGTGACCCACGGAGCGTTTTGCGCTAGCAGCGGGAGCAATCCGTCATGTCTGGGCCATATCATCGCAACCCCTTCCGGCCCCGGTAACGCAGATGGGGGTGGTGTGTAATATGGAGCTGCCCAGTGTTCAGCCTCATCCTCCGGCTTGTCGTAAATCTCTCGTAGCTCAAACCGAGAGTCCTTAAAGTCGTGTACGTCCCACCACTGGCCTGGAGTGTTGGCCCCTCCTGCAATGAGAGGTTTTCCATCCCACCTAAAGGCTATATCTCCGTAAGTAGTGGGGCTGTAATAGTTATCCCATAGATGGTCCATAACCGTCTGTCGTTGTTGAGGTGTGAGCGTAAGTAGAGATAGATTGCCAAGATTGCCCGGGAAGTCCTCCAACATCACGGCAAACTGGAATGGTAAGCCGTTGTCCTTTATGTAACTCAAGATTATCCTGGTAGTGGCGTCATATTTCACTGCGATGCTACTGGGGTCGACAGAACCGTCAAGGTCATCGTCGCCCCAGCCTTGCCAGGAAACGAATATCACACTGATACCGGCTCGTTTCATTTGCTCCAACTGCCACTTAATGGTCTCTATGTCCATGGAGGCGTACCAGCCGATTTCTGGCTGGCTGATTACTAGCCCCTCATAAAGAGAGTCACCCTGGATAACGTTCCATCCCCTTGTGCCCAAGCCACCAATGGGTTTGTGCGTCTCCTTGTGGAACCCAAAACCAACATAGAGTAAGGTAGCTAGTGGTATATTGCTCTCGATTACCTGCTCTTCAGAAGGCTCACCGGTCATAGCATTTTTGCAACCAGTCGTCCCTAGGATGAGTATGATAGTTAGTATTGGAATGATCAGACGCCTCTTCTCCATAAGGCACCTCCTTCGTCGTCACTGTCTCCGGTGCCGTCTGAAATTATCATATGAGATAAATGTACGGGAAGGGTAGATGTCACAGGTGGCAGAGGGTTAGCGGCCGGTGGGGTTGATAGCGTCATGCGCCGCCATGACGTGTCGGCAGGTAATCAGCATCTTCTTGCCGTGCGCCAGGCTTGACCCTATTGGCGATATAGGCAATAATTGCTGTGAAACTCCACATGGAAAAAAGATTGGAGCGCTATGTATCGAAGAGAACTTCTCAAGGGCAATACAGAGACGCTGTTGCTCTCCCTGCTGTCCTTGGAGCCTATGTATGGGTATCAGATGGTTAGAGAGATGGAGAGCAGGAGTAAGGGTTACTTCAGGTTCAAGGAGGGTACTCTCTACTCAGCGCTGCATCGTCTGGAGGGGGACGGACTCATAGACGGCAAGTGGCGCACGTCCACCAGCGGCCAGCAACGGCGCTACTATTACATCACCGTCAAGGGTCAGAACTTCCTGGAGAGCTTGCAGGAGGAGTGGAAGAGCTTCTCACAGGCAGCGAACATGATCATAGAGCAGGGAATATCCTGAATGATTTCAATGAGCACAGACTTGAAGGTCTACTTGAATAGCCTCAAGCGGGCTCTTCACCTTGAGCCTCGGCAGGAGAGGGAGATCCTGTGGGAAATTCAGAGCCATGTCCAGGAGAGGGCCCAGGAGTTGCAGGACCAGGGTATGTCCGCGGACGACTCAATGGAGGAGGCGCTGCGAGATGTGGGGAATCCCCACGACATAGCTCAGGGGATGTACACCACCCACAGCCGGACTTCCTGGGGTAACGCGGCTCTGGCCAGCGCTCCACATATTCTTGCCGCGCTCTATTTCTCACTTCATCTGTGGTCCAGCCTCGTCTGGATAGTGCTTGGCTACGCCGCCATCCTCGTCATAGGAGTGGGAGGCTGGCGTAGCGGCAGACCGACTTGGGTCTATCCGTGGCTTGGCTACAGTTTGGCCGCCCCGGTTGCGGTGTGGTTCTTTGCTTTTCTTGCTCTGGTCTCCGGCGTATGGAGCCTCTTGACGCACGGTTCCATGCCTCTGCCAATCCTGGCGTATGTGGGCATGCTTATCTACCTGCTGCTGTCCCTCTGGAGTGTGGCTGCCTTAGTAGTCCGGGTCATCAGGAGAGACTGGATACTAGCGTCCCTCATGGCCCTCCCCTTCCCCTTTATAGCCACGTGGCTGGTGTTTCTCCAGGGTCACGGAGGATTCCTTGCGTATCGAACCGAGCAGTTTCAGGAGACCGACGTCTATACGGCGCTGGGTCTGCTGGCCCTGGCAGTCACCACGGCCATATTCTGTCGTATTACCCAGAGGATGCTGAGAATAGGCCTGCTCCTTGTAGCGATACCGGTTGTCTTTGCCCTGGTCTACTTTGGCTACCAGAGCGAGGCTGGCCCTCTGGGCCTGGTCGTAATGTCTGCGATATGCCTTGCCTTCCTGCTGAGCCCGTTCTTCCTGGAGTCCAAGATAGACTACGAGGACGAATGGCAGGACTCGGCGGACGTTGGAATACTCCCGGGGGAACAGGCCGACCACGCGGTATAGCCTTACCCTGCTCTAGCCTTACATTCCCGGCTGAGGGTGTACACCTTGCGACCGAAAGTAGCGCTGGTTGTTGATAGCGCCGTTTGTCTGCCCGCCGGCCTCGTGGACGACCTCAACCTCCACGTTGTGCCCCTTCAGTTGTCCATTGACGGAAAGACATATCGAGACAGGGTGGACATCTCGCCCAGCGAGTTCTACGCTCTCCTGGCTCAGTGCGAGAACCTCCCCGTAACCTCCGCCCCCAGCCCAGCCAGCTTTATAGAGGCCTTTACAGCCGGCGCGGCCGCCGCCGAGAGCGTGCTCTGCCTTACGGTGCTGTCTACCATCAGCGCCACATACAACGTGGCCCTCGCTTCCGCGGAAATGGCCCAGCAGGCCCTACCGGAGACCAGGATAGAGGTCATGGACACCTCCACCGCAGCTGCGGCTGAAGGACTGGTCGCCCTGGCCGCAGCGCGGGCGGCCGCCGGAGGCGCGGACCTTGACCAAGTCAAGGCGGAGGCTAAACGAGTGGCGCGGGACGTCGATCTGGTGGCCTTTCTGGACACCCTGTACTATCTCTGGAAGGGCGGGCGCATCCCGGGGATAGCGGCCTTCGCCGGCTCGGTCCTGAAGCTGAAGCCCATTCTGGAGCTGAACAACGGGGAGGTCCGACCACTGGAGCGGCCCAGGACCAGGAAGCGGGCGATGGAACGCCTGCTAGCCCTCGTGCGGCAGCGGGCGGGCGAGGCGCCTTTTCGGGCCAACATTATGCACGCCATATCCCCCGGCGATGCACTTATTCTGAAGGAGAGGCTTCTTTCAGAGTTCAACTGTGTTGAGGCGCTGGTGAGCGAGACTACCCCGGTCATGGGGTCCCATACTGGCCCCGGCCTTATGGGAATAGCCTTCCACCCTGCGGCGTGAATAGGATGATATGCCCGCTCATGGTGAGCTTGTCGAACCATATGAGCGGGCCTCGTTGCCATTCCCCTTCCCTTCGTTGCCTGAGCACAGCGTATGGGAATATAATGGACGATGCATAACTGGAGCCGCCACCGGGCGAACGACGGGAAGCTTACGGCTCTATGAATAAGGCTCTGCTCTCGGACGACGTAAACCTGCTGCAATGGCATCTCTCATCGGTGCCTGAGCCTCTACCCCGAGGTGTGCTGGTGGTGGTAAGCGGACTGCCGGGAACCGGAAAATCCTACTTCAGCCGCCGCCTGGCCGAGCGGTTCCCAATAGCCGTCGTTGAGACGGACGTCATGCGAAAGGCCCTCTTCCCTACCCCGGCCTACACCGCGGACGAGAGCGCCCGGCTCTTCAGGGCCTGTCACGCCCTCATAGAAAACATGGTGCGTAAGGGTATCCCCGTGCTGCTGGACGCCACCAACCTTGTGGAGTCGAACCGTGAGCGTCTCTACAACATAGCGCACAGGGCCGGCGCAAAGCTCATCCTTGTGCGGGTGGAGGCGCCCATAGAGGTGGTGGCTGAGAGGCTCAGCCAGAGGGATGAAGGCGCTGCCGACCCGGAGGACAACTCCACTGCAGGCCGGTCAGTTTATGATCGGATGGCGCCTTCGGTGGAGCCGATAAGGCGGGACCACCTGGCCGTAGACACATCCAGGGACATTACCCCTGTGATAGAGAAGATAGTTCGAGAGATACAGCGATGGGTGAGGGTTTAGAGCACCCGAGCTCGTCCGGAAAGGAAAGCAAAATGGATATTAAGGCCGTCTCCGGTGACATAACGCAGGCAGACGCAGGCGCCATATTCGTCAACCTGTTTGAGGGGGTGCAAGCCCCCGCAGGAGCTACCGGCGCTGTCGACAGGGCAATGGACGGGGCCATTTCCAGGCTCATTGCCGACGGCGAGATCAAGGGCAAGAAGGGGGAGATAACCGTAATCCACACCTTGGGCAAGATACCCCCTGCCCGCGTGGTGGTGGCAGGCCTGGGCAAGGCCGACCGCTTCAATGCGGAGGTGGTGCGCCAGGTGATGGGCTCTGTGTGCCGCAGGCTGCGAGGCGTCGGCATAGAGAAGGCCGCCACCATTCTTCATGGCGCAGGAATCGGCGGGATGGACGTGGATGAGTCGGCCCAGGCCATCTCAGAGGGGAGCCTGCTTGGACTGTACACATTCAAGAGGCACATGACCAGGCAGGAAGACGACGAGAAGGGGTTGAAGGAATTGACGGTGGTCGAGTCGGACTCCTCCAAGCTCGCCACGCTCCAGCAGTCCCTTGACAGAGGAAGGGTGTTTGCGGAGGCGGCGATGCTGGCCCGGGATATGGTGAACGAGCCCTCCAACTTTATGACGCCGACCCACATAGCGGAGGTCGCCACATCGGTTGCCGGGGAGCATGGACTGGAGCTGACGGTGCTGGACAGGCCAAAGATGGAGGAGCTTGGCATGGGCGGTCTTCTGGGCGTGGCCAGGGGCAGCGCCGAGCCTCCCAAGTTCATCGTGATGCAATACAAGGGAGACCCGGACAACCCCGACAATAACCTGGGGATACTGGGCAAGGGCATCACATTCGACACCGGAGGCATATCCCTGAAGTCCGCCGCCGGCATGGGCGAGATGAAGGGCGACATGTCGGGAGCCGCCGCCGTCATCTCGGCGATTAAGGCCATTGCTCAGCTTGCTCCCAAGCTGAACGTCACGGCCATCGCCGCGGCCACGGAGAACATGCCCGGCGGCTCCGCTCAGAAGCCCGGCGACGTGCTGCGCACAATGAGCGGCAAGACCGTCGAGGTGGAGAACACCGACGCCGAGGGCCGCCTGGTCCTTTCCGATGCCCTCTGCTACGCCCGGCAGATGGGGTTAAACAGGCTGGTGGACGTGGCCACACTCACGGGCGCAATCGTGACGGCTCTTGGGGACGTTTGCAGCGGAGGCTTTACCAACAACCAGGACCTGCTGAGCGCAGTAGCTCAGGCCGGGGAAACGTCGGGTGAGCGCATTTGGCAGCTGCCGATGTTCGAGGAGTACAAGGAGCAGAACAAGAGCCAGGTGGCCGACGTGAAGAACACCGGCGGAAGGAAGGCGGGTTCCATTGCGGCGGCCCAGTTCCTGGCGGAGTTCAGCGAGGATACTCCCTGGGTGCACCTGGACATCGCCGGGACTTTCATGTCCGAGAAGGAGTCCGGATACCAGGTCAAGGGGGCGACCGGAGTGCCCACCCGGACGCTCATCAACCTGGCCGAGTCCCTGGCACAGAAGTAGCGCACGAGAAGGGTAGAAAGGTTACTTTTGTAGCTGAGTTTATGCTATACGAAACTCAAAATAAGACTTTGCCGTGATGATGGCTTATTCCTGAATAGCCAAAGGTGACTCTTGGGTGGGCACAAGTATGAGTAATGATCTTCACCACTACGTTCCTCAGTTTTATTTGAAGCGGTTTGTTGGAACCGATGGATTGCTTTGGGTGTATGACAAAGACAATGACCGGATTTTCTCAGCGAGCCCAAGAAATCTAGCCGCTGAACACGGGTTCTATGAACTTCCCGATTTTTTCCCAGACTCGGAGCTAATGGAACAACAATTCAGTGATTTAGAGCAGGAGGCGTCTCTAATCACTGAAGACTGGCTAGGGCGTTTAGAGCCAGGAAGTTCCATTGAGATTCCAGATGAGAATCGGGGAATAATGTCACTGTTTATAACCCTACAATTGCTGAGGACATCTGAGGCTAAAACCTTACTGGTTGAGGGCCTTGCTAAGCCATATGCATTGCCCACTGAGAATGAAGCCCAAAGAGATATCCACATTAACTTGCTCTGGAACGATGCAATTGTGGAAGGAATCTCTGACTGGGTTCATAGTTGTACTTGGACGTTTAGGGTTAACGAACTGCCTGAATCACTATACACATCAGATGATCCTTTCAAGGCGAGAACAAGAACGCAACATCTGCATTGGGCGCAGATACCGGAAATTGGGGCATATCTTCTAATGCCATTGACTCCCCGAGTTTTGATGTACTGCTTTGATCCTCAAGGTTGGAGTCAGTTGAAGTCTGTTGATTGCCAGGTAATTTCGGTGCCCTTGGAACCTGAACTTGTAAGAGATGCTAATATTCACCAAGTGGGTCATGCACGAAGGTTTGTGTTTTCAGATAAGGATGATTCTCTATTGGCTAGGGAATTCTGTGCCAAATTTCCAGGTGCGGTGGGAGAGAATCGCAAACGTTTCAATAAGTGATCAAGATGGTCAAGCCATCACTCCGCGGACTGCGCTGGATCTTTAATCAGTCTGCGCAGGGCTAGTACCAGGGAGGTTATCAAATATGCCCAAACTTAAACCGGATACCATTTGGCCCACTCCTGAAGAGGACGAGGAGATCAACCGGCAAATCGCCGAGGATCCGGATGACTTTGAGTTGGACGACGACTGGTTTGCCCGCGCGCGCCCCATAACAGATGTTATGCCTGTATTGGTGGAGTACTGGCGCAGAACACAGAGCAGGCATAAGATGCCGCCCAGGGACCCACAGGACCCGGACGCCGTTTATCCCCCGGGACCGTTGCTCAAAGCCGAGCTGGCAATCAGGGGTATGAGTCGTCGGGAATTGGCGGCGGCAATGAAGCGGCCGGTCAGCACCGTCCACCAGATCATCCTCGGCAAGAAGGCCATCACCCCGCGGACTGCGCTGGACCTTGAACGCGCGCTGGAAATCCCCGCCCACGTCTGGATGCGCCTGGAAACCGACTACCGTATCGATAAAGAGCGGCAGAAGGAGCGTGAGGCGGTTGCCCAGTAGTGTATAATGCTATTTGGCTCGTTTTCGGACCATCGTGGTGGGCGTGGCCAAGTTAGGTCTAAGGCGCCAGGTTGTGGCCCTGGAGATCGAGGGTTCAAATCCCTCCGCTCACCCATTCACCCATTCACCCTGCACCCCGCGATAACCCTATTGCTGACGGAGAGTGAGTAACCCTTGGCTACAGTAACGGAAACCATAGCTTGGAACAGGTCGGCCAACCCCTACCTTGAAGACATACAAGTCCTGAAAGAGGGCGAGAAGAGCGGGTACGGAATCGTGGCCCGTTTCGCCCTGCAGAGCGGCAGGCAGGTCTTCGTCATATCCCTGCCCCACCACTATCGCTCCAGGACCGGGCCTACGTGGGCATACCTGACGGACTGCCAGGGATGGACGCTCATCGACGCCGGCTCCCACGGAGCGCTGGACACCCTGAGGGACGGCCTTTCAACCCTTGGCCTGGGCCTGACTGACCTGAAGCGCGTAATCATTACCCACGGTCACCAGGATCACGACGGCAACGTCTACGACCTCTTGAAGGCCAGCGGCGCAGAGCTGTGGGCCCACGAGATGTACTTCCACTTCCTGCCCTACAGCTACCACGACGGGAGTCTGAATGAGGCGTCGCCGTTGCATCTGGTAATAAAGGAGTCGCGCCAGCGAGAGGAGTCCTGGTACCGGAGCAGGGGCAGCGCTTCGGATCATTCCAGTTGGATTGACCATCAACAGAGATACACCAGAGGCCGTCTTAGTATCTTGGAGGAGAAGCTCCCCACCCATCCCGTTCGGGACGGCGAGGAGCTTGACGGCCTGAAGTTCATGTACACGCCGGGCCACGCCGTGGACGAGATTAGCATAAGCCTCGATGGGGTCGTGTTAACCGGCGACCACATCCTGCCCCAGATATCGCCGCACCCAACGTACAAGCAGGCCTATCCAAAGGAGCTTGTTGGCGTGATACCGGAGGAGTATGCCGACAGCGGGGAGTGCTACGGTCTGGAGAGCTACCTGAAGTCTCTGGGCAAGGTGCTGAGTCTGGACTACCATACGACGGTCTTCCCTGCTCACAGGCTGTACACCCACGACCGCTTTCACATTCGCAATCTGCGGCGTGCCCAGGACATAGTGCGCCACCACGTGCGAAGGCTTGAGCGCATCATGGGGATCATGGGTGAAGGCGCGGACACTGTCGCCAATGTGACGGAGAAGCTGTTCCCACCCCGCAAGCTGTCCGGCGGAGGGTTCTTCGCGGCCGTGCCGGAGGTGGTGAGCCACCTGGAACTCCTGGTCGATACAGGAGACGTACTGGTTAGCGAGGACGGTAGAGTACTGAGGAGCGGGACGGACAACTTCTACTCCGCAATTGAGGCGATGACGTCATACTCGACCGCCAGAGATACCTCATAGCGGCGGAACACCTCCCCTGCCCTATAGCCGGATTATAACGTTGCCCTCTCTGGACCACCTGGTGCGCAGGAACTCGCTGGTGTCCAGTAGTCGTTGCAGTGTCTTGTAGGGCGAGCTCTTCAGGTTCTGGACGTTAAGGGCCTGTGCCGCGTCCGAGGCTGCCCGTTGGCCTGGAATACGCCCACCGGGTTCACCCGCTCGTACCTGCCAGATGTCATCTACCCTGGCCCACACATCCGTATCGGCGTCGACAGGCTCCTCTGCCTGGGTCGGCTCCACTTGGGTCGGCGCCGGTTGGGTCGGTTCCGGTTGGGTCGGTTCCGCCTGGGACGTTGGCACCCGGGTCATTGGCGCCTGGGTCGGTTCAGCTTGGGTCGGCTCCACTTGGGTCGGTGCCGGTTGGGTCGTTGGTGTCTGGGTAGTTGGCTCCTGGGTCGGCAGCGCCTGGTCCGCTAGCTCCACGGTAACGTCGCCCGCTCCCCTTGGCCGGGTGACCTTCACCTCAGGCGACGCCTCAAGATACTTTGTAAATGTGGAGTGACCCATAGCTCGGAAATTGAAGCCCGGGTCAAGGCGCTGGATGGTCTGGTGAAGCCTGCTTCCCACTACCTTCCCGTGCTCGTCTATGGAGGCTTTCACAGCGCGCGCGAGAAGGTCGTTGATCGGTTGTTGCTGCTGCTGTTGACGCTTGGGTGGCCTACCCGGCCTTGCGCGCCTGGGTTGAGACTGGTCCTGCTCAAGGTACAGGTAACGGTCGCAGGATATGACCAGGGTGCGGGAGGTCGCTTCACGCCTTCCGGCCCCAAACACGACCTTTCCTGCTGCCCTGAGCTTGCTCACCAGGGGGGCGAAATCGCTGTCAGACGAGGCGATCACAAACGTGTCTACGGGAGACTGGTAAGCCAGTTCAACCGCATCGATTACCAGACGTATGTCGCTGGAGTTCTTGCCTGCCGCTGCGGAGGGAGGCCGGTGTATGGGTTCTATGCCCAGTTGCAGGAGCTGATCACCGGCGGCCTTGTTTCGCTGGTCGGCCCAGTCCGCATAGGCTCTCTTCACGGTGATCCTGCCTATGTCCGACACCTGGTCAAACAGCCACTGTATGGAGCCAAGACCAACATTCTCAAAATCGATTAGAACGGCGATTTGCCGCTCTGCTGACGCATTAGTAGTCATCTCACGAATTCAAGCGGGCCGGCCTGATCGCAACCCGCAACCTCCTTGGATTTACTGGGATTTACTGCCATTTGATCGAGACCAGCTCTATCTCAAAGGTCAGGGTCTGCCCTGACAGCCGGTGGTTAGCGTCCACAGTGAACGTATCCTCCATAACCACTGTGATAACACCGGGAAAGCCGTTTTCAAAAACCACGTTATCCCCTTCATTGAGGCCTTCAGGGAGTTGGTCAATTGGTAACTCCAGGACGTAGTCGTCACGTCGCTCGCCGTAGGCCTCGAGTGGCTTCAGGCGCACAGTGATGGTCTCGCCAAGCGCCAGCTTCCGCACAGCGCTGTCGAACCCTGCTATCACCTGACCGCTGCCTACCACGAAGGAGAAGGGTTCCCGCTCTCGCGACGAGTCGAAAACTTCGCCGTTGTCCAGAGTGCCGTGGTAGTGGACCTCCACCGTGTCGTTGTCTTGTGGCATTCGCGCCTCCGTGGCAGAGGGTGTCGCGGTGGGTGTGGACGTGGGTACAGGTGTTGCCGTCGGCTCCGGCCCTGAACAGGATGCGATGAAAATCGCCACCAGCAGGAGGGACAGTATTGAGGGCAGTCGATTTTGCACACCCCATTATAGCGTGTTCAGCGCGTAAGGCAACATCGCCGATCGGTTAGTAACATATCTTGCCGAGGCAGTGTGCCCCGCCAAGCCTCCTGAATTGCAACCAGCATCACTGCGTGTTAACATGGGGACGCTTGGCAATTCTCCGCCCTTAATGGTGTGACCCTGGAGAAATTTGCGAGACACGGCGATAAAACCCCGCCGTTTTGCCGACAACCTATCATCGTTGTGGAGGTGAAATCGTGGAGCTTCAGGACGTTCAATTCGAGGTGCAAGACAGAGTCGGCATCATCACCATGAACCGGCCCGAGAGGCTGAATGCCTCCAGTTCGAACATGACCCAGGGTATGATCCACATACTGGAGAACCTTACCCCGGACGTGAGGGCCATTGTCCTCACCGGAGCCGGCCGCGCATTCTCCGCCGGAGGAGACGTTAAGGGCATGAACGAGAGCCTCAACGACCCGGACGGGCGGCCTGCGTGGAGGCGCAGTCACCCGGAGGACGTGGTGTCGGTGGCTTTCTGGAACTGCGACCGCCCCATAATTGCAGCCGTCAATGGCCACTCTGTCGGGATCGGCCTCTCCTACGCCTGCATGTGCGACATCAGGATCGCCTCTGACAAGGCCCAGTTCGGGGCCTTGTGGATACGGCGGGGCTTCATGCCCGACGGCGGCGGCACCTTCTTCCTTCCCTTCATCCTCGGCGTTCCCAAGGCACTGGAGCTTATCTGGACCGGGGACATTATCGATGCAATCGAGGCCGAGCGCATTGGACTGGTGAGCAAGGTTGTCCCCCACGAAGATCTATTGCCGTCCGCTATGGAGCTGGCAAAGCGACTTGCCAACGGCCCCACCGTTGCCATGGGAATGGGCAAGAGGGCCGTATACAAGAGCCGTATAGGGGCGCTTCAGGAAGCGCAGGAGTTCGAGTCCTATGGACAGGCCATGCTCCGCAACACGGAAGACCACGCTGAGGGCGTGAGGGCCTTCGTCGAGAAGAGGCCTGCCCAGTATAGGGGTCGGTGAGAGCAGGTCTATTGACAGGTTGCCTGTAGTGTATCGCAGGAGGTGAAATCATGGAGCTTCAGGACGTTCAATTCGAGGTGCAAGACGGAGTCGGCATCATCACCATGAACCGGCCCGAAAGGCTGAATGCCTCCAGTTCGGACATGACCCAGGGGATGATCCATATACTGGAGAACCTTACCCCGGACGTGCGGGCAATCGTGCTCACCGGAGCCGGGCGCGCCTTCTCCGCCGGAGGCGACGTCAAGGGCATGAATGAGAGCCTAAACAACCCGGAGGGTCGGCCTGCATGGAGGCGCACTCACGCGGAGGACGTGGTGTCGGTGGCTTTCTGGAACTGCGACCGCCCTATCATCGCGGCCGTCAACGGGCATTCAGTTGGAGTTGGGCTCTCCTACGCCTGCATGTGCGACATCAGGATCGCCTCCGACAAGGCCCAGTTCGGCGCTTTGTGGATAAGGAGAGGCTACATGCCGGACGGCGGCGGCACCTTCTTCCTGCCCTTCATTCTGGGCGTTCCCAAGGCGCTGGAGCTTATCTGGACCGGGGACATTATCGATGCTCACGAAGCCGAGCGTATTGGACTGGTGAGCAAGGTTGTCCCCCACGAGGAGCTATTGCCGTCCGCTATGGAGCTGGCAAAGCGGCTTGCCAATGGCCCCACCATCGCGATGGGAATGGGCAAGAGGGCCGTCTACAAGAGCCGGATAGGGGCGCTCCAAGAGGCCCAGGAGTTCGAGTCCTACGGTCAGGCCATGCTCCGCAACACGGAAGACCACGCGGAGGGCGTAAGGGCTTTCGTCGAGAAGAGGACCGCACAGTACAGGGGTCGGTAGGCCAAGGCAAGACATTTGCCCGCCCGCAGCGAGAATAGAGGAGGTGGACTATACCGCCGGAAGTTTTAACTGACGGACTCCAGTTCCCTGAAGGCCCGGTGTGGGCCGACGGGACGCTGTATGTAACTGAGACCGGCGGCAGTAAGATCACTGCCATTGCCCCCGACGGCTCCAAGCGCACCTTCGCCGAGACGGGCGGCTCCCCCAACGGAGCGGCCCTTGGGCCGGGCGGCTATATGTACGTTGCCAACAACGGCGGCGCAGAGTCGGGGTACATCCAAAGGATTGACCGTGACGGCCGCATAGAGACCCTGTACGGCGACTGCGACGGCCAACCCTTTCACGGCCCCAACGACCTTGTATTTGACGCGCACGGCGGGTTCTACTTCACGGACCCTGCCTACGCAACACGGGAGGGAGTCCAGTCCGGCCACGTCTACTACGCCTTAGTGGACGGGACCGGGGTAAAGAGGCTCCAGTACTACTTCTATTTTCCCAACGGCATTGCCCTCAGTCCTGACGGCTCAACCCTTTATGTGAATGAGTCGCTGACCAGCCGGATCTGGGCCATCCCCATCGAGAGTCCGGGTGTGCTTGCGCAGGTGGACGCCGGGGCCCGCGCATTCGCCGCCAGAGACGGCTGGCCCAACAGGGTGCTGCTGACGACGGTCCCGCAGCCGGCCCAGCCCGACGGCCTGTGCCTGGACGAGGCTGGCAACCTGCTGATCGCTGCCCACGGCTCAGGGATGGTCTCCGTCCACGCGCCCGACGGTACGCCCCTCTCCCGCATCGAGGTTGGGGATGAGAGGGTAACCAACTGCTGCTTCGGCGGGGACGACTATCAGACGCTTTACATTACCCTGTCCGGTGTGGGCCACGTTGTGACGCTCAGATGGGAGAGGCCGGGGCTTAGACTTAGCGGCCAGTAACCTGAAATGGCGTCCGGCCCGGAAAAGAGTTAGAATTCATACACATGCGCCCGTAGCTCAGTGGATAGAGCATCGGTCTTCGGAACCGAGGGTCGTGGGTTCGAATCCCTCCGGGCGTACCAATACTAAGCGAGCTATACCATTGTCATTATTAGGAGGAGTCATGGGTCAAAAGCTGCAACAAGGCGACAGGTTCCCTTCCCTCACGTTGAAACTGGTGGGCGGTGAGACCGTAACAATTCCCGAACAGATGTCGAGCCGCTACGTAGCGCTGCTCTTCTACCGCGGCCACTGGTGAAGCTACTGCAAGCGGCAGTTGGCCGCATGGGAGGAGCGCAAGGCGGAGCTGGAGGAGCTTGGCGCTACCGTCTACGCCATCAGCGTGGACACCCTTGAGCAGTCGCAGGAGGTGGCCGACCGTGGCCTGACCTTCCCAATCGCCTACGGCGCGACCCGTGAGGACGCCGACCTCATCGACGCCTGGTGGGACGACAATCGCGGCGGCTACATTCAGCCGGCGGAGTTTCTGCTGGGACGCGGCGGCGTGGTGCTTGGCGCTATGTATGCTTCCGGTCCGGTAGGCCGTATGGGAGTGGAGGAAGCTGTCCGTCTGATTACCAGCCGCGAGCAACGACGCCGCGAGCAGGAGCAGGCCGAAGCGCCGGCGGCTCGGTAGCTCGGAGATATCCATGCGGTTTAAGTCAGCTAAATTTGGTTTCGAATTGAGGACCAAACCATGACAAGCAGCCCTGCGCGCATTGGCGTCATAGGCGTGGGCTTCGGCGCTACTGTGCAGATACCCGGCTTCCAGTCGGAGGGGGCGGAGGTCACGGCGGTGTGCACCCGCCGCCCGGAGCGAGCGCAGGAGGCCGCAGAGCGGTTCGGCATCCCCCACACATTCACCGACTACGAGGAGATGGTGAAGGCGGACTACGTGGACGCCGTCAGCGTCGTCGGACCCGTCAATCTCCATCATCCCATGACAATGGCAGCTCTGAACGCGGGCAAACACGTGCTTTGCGAGAAGCCCTTTGCCCTCAACCAGGGCCAGGCCCTCGAGATGTGGCGGAAGGCGTTGGAGACGGGCGTGACGACTATGATAACCCACGAGTTCCGCTTTGCATCGGCGAGGATGCGCGTGAAGGAGCTCATCGACGAGGGCTACCTTGGCTCTCTGAACATGGCGCTGGTGAGGCTGGCCAATGGGCCTCAGAGGGGGTTCCGACCTCGTCCCATGTCCGACCGGGACGACGCAGAGCTTGGAGGCGGCTTCCTGGGCGCGCTAGGCTCACACTACATCGACTGCCTGCGCCACTGGTTTGGCGAGGTAACGTCGGCTTCAGGCCAGGCGTACACCCACTACCCGGAGCGCACTGACCCAGACTCGGGCAGTAGCGTGCAGTCCACCGCAGACGACACCTTCAACTTCACCCTGACATTCGAGAGCGGAGGATGGGCCAATATGACGGGCACCAATGTCGCTCCCTTCGGACCCGGAGGCAGTATCGAAATATACGGGCGGGACGGCACACTGGTGACTCCCCACACTGGCAATGGTTACAACCCACCGCCTCACGGCACGCTGCTGGGAGCCAAGCCGGGGGACGAAGCACTGGCCCAGCTGCCCATACCTGATAGATTGGAACCCTTCGCCGATGACCGGGACGACAGGCTCATGCCCTTCCGTCTCCTTGTCCGGGAGTTCTTCCGCGGCATTCGTGAAGGGACGTCACCGGCGCCCAACTTCTACGACGGCTATCGATGCCAGCAGGTGCTGGACGCCATCAGGGAGTCCTCGGCAACGGGACGTGTTGTGCATATACCAGCGGAAGATGACAAGCCCTGAAGAAAGGATCGCTTTAGCATGGAGATTTCTCCTGGGGTCCATCGCATAGAGAACGTAACTGGGAGTAACGCCGTACTGTTGGTGGATGAGCAGATGGCTGTGGTAGACACGGGAATCTCCGGAAACGGGGAGGCCATAGTCGACTACATCAGGAAGATAGGACGAAGTCCCAGCGACCTTCGCTGGATTCTCGTTACCCACTTCCACTTCGACCATTCCGGCAGCGCCGCTGAGCTCCACGATTTGACAGACGCGGAGGTAGTCGCCCACAAGAACGAGACGGAGACGGGGCCGGACGGCAAATTTCTTCTCATAAAGGGCGACGAAGGAGAAGCTCCTCCCATTTGGTACCGCTGGGCGCAAAGAGGTGTGGGACGCACCAGGGTACGAAGGGATATCCACGACACTTTCGTGGACACGACCGTAGATGACGGCGACGTGATTCCGATACTTGGCGGAATGCGCATCATCCACACTCCGGGGCACACGCCCGGCAGCATCTGCCCCATTCTGGAGGGACCCCAGGTGCTGTTCCTGGGAGACTCCGTCCTCAATAACGTCGACCGGCTGAGCCGTCCGCTCATGTGGAACCGCCGCAAACGCCGCACCCTTGACTCCTCCCTGCACATGCTAAGGGAGCTTGAGGCGCACGTGGCCTGCTTCGGGCATGGCCCCCCTCTGACGGAGGAAGTGATGGATAGCGTTCGCGGCCTCACCAACCGCCCATACGACCTTCCCACCTGGCGCATTGCCCTCAAGAACTGGGGCACACTCCGAAGATGGCGCGCCAGCACCAGAGGCAAGGGCCATTGGGGCGCCAGTAAGCGGGATTAGACAGGGTTTCAGCGCAGGCTGAGTCTGCGCAGCACCAGCGATCCCAAAAAGGCAATTACGCCAACAATCGCTAAAGCGACGCTGGAGCTTCTTACCCTGCCGCCCAGGAATGAGTCCGCTACGAGTTGGACTGAGGCAGAGGCCTTGTCCACCACCAGCGCCATCGTTGGTCCTGCGTTAGCGTCCCTCAGTAACTCCTCGCGCCAGCTTGTGACCAGCCCAGGGACTATGGCGTCCAATATAACCGTATAGGCTATGGTTGCTATGGCGGCGGATATGCTGAGCACAACGCTAGCCCAGGCCAGCCTGCTCCACCAACTCCTGCCGCCCAGAAATCCAATGGCCACCAGCAGGGCGACAGCCAGCAGGAAGACTATGACGCGTACCAGCCAAGCACGGCTTAACTGGTCCCGTATGCGGTCCAGATCCACCACCGCTTCCTCGCCACCGCTCTCTCTCAAGCTGCGCCGCAGGTCGGCGTCCGTGAACGTCCACCCGTCGCGGAGGGCCGTTCGCAAGTCGTCCAGCGCCTCCACGTCGTCGCTGCCGCCGCTTGACATGAGATCGGAGCGCAGATCGGCGTCGGTATAGGTCCATCCCTCACTGAACACCTCCCTCACGTAGTCCAGCGACTCCAGGGCGTCCTCGCCGCCTGCGTCCGCCAGGGACTCGCGCATGTCATCCTGGGTGTAGACAATGCTGTCCGGTATAGCGTAGCCAAAGCCGCCGAGGAGCTCATCCAGGTCAACGAATTCGAGCTGTGAGACGAGAAACCCCGTCAGCATATCCAGGGTCATACTCGCAGGGACGCACTGGGGCAGCCCGTCTTGAGACATGTCCTCCAAACGGAGGGACGGCAGGCCTCCCTCGCACTCCGGCAGCTCGTCGAGTATACCGCCGAGCTTTATCCGGGCAAGCGCCGCGATGACCTCGTTTGCGTTGCTCTTGCGTTCAGCTATAGGAATGGTCACCTGGAATGTGTCGGTCTCCCCTATTACGTAAGGCCCTGCCGCGTCTACAACCGCCAAGGCTTGCTCCTTAATCCACTCCGGAGGCACACTGTCGAGGAAAGCCAGCTTCACCTCTTCACCCGTGACGGTCACGTCAAGGGGCAGGAAGATTACCTCAGGGACGTTCTCGTCCAGCACGGGGTTGATCACACCATCAAAGACAATCTGGAAGTCGTCGGCCTTTTGGAGCAGTGACCTGACTTCGGCCAGCGCTGTGTGAGAACGCTCCTCCAGCGCAATCTTGACTTCCAGGGTGTCCTTATCGCCGACAAGGTATGCCGTAGCCTCTTCCACGGCCGCGCCCGCCTGACCGCTAACCCACTCCTTTGGAAAGGCCCTCTCTATTGAGCCGGCCACGTCCTCCGCGTCGATTGGCGCATTGAAGGGCGCTGCGTTCTTGTCTTCCAGCGCCTCGTCTATGCCCGGCTTTACCAGGTCGTCCATGACGTGGTCGTACAAGGTGGCATAGGGTATAAACAGCCTGACCTCCTGGCTCAGGGCAGTCGCCCGGTCCCGCAAAGGCACATTGATCTCGAAGTCGTCCCGCTTCCCGGCCATATAGCCGCCGAACTGGTCCAGGACCTGCTCGACCTGCTCCTGGAGCCATGAAGGGGGAATCACATTGGTCAATGAGGCCGGCACATCGTCAAGTATGACTGGGAAGACAACCTCCGCCAGAGTGTTGTCCCCGAGGTCGGCGTCATTCTCTCGCAGCTCGTCTATCGCGGACCGGGGCAGGTCCTCCAGGATGAAGTTGTACACGTCCGCCTTCTCAAGTTGATCCTTATGGAATTCCGGCGACAGCAGCGATCCCTCAAGGTGGATAAGGAGCAGACCACCTATCAACAGCCACATGAAAAGGAGGCTGAGTGGTATTGCCAGCAGGCGTCTTACCCAGATCATCTACGGCGGTCCTCGATGCCTCGATTCATTGACGTTTCGTCCCCTTGCGGCCAACTGATTCGCTCCGTTCCGGCTTGAGGAGTGGTGGATGCAAGTATACAGCATTCCCGTTTGTGATGAGGTTGGCCGTGGGTCTACTTCAGCAGTTTGGAAGAAAGCGCCATATTGCGTATGAAACAACTGAAGCCCCAGTAGTTAGCGAAAAGTATATGGACTGAAATTGCGTATTGGGGGATAATCTGATACTATAGCATCCGCAAAGTGCTGGGCGTCACAAACGCGACCCCAAGATTGGGAAAGGAGTCCGGTAAGTCATGGCTATAGAGAGAGCAGCCTCCAACAAGAAGCTGGAGGAGCTAGAGAGATTGCGCGAGCAGTCCGCTTTGGGCGGCGGCCAGCGGCGCATAGATCAGCAACATGAACGAGGCAAGCTAACCGCCAGAGAGCGGATTGACGTCCTTATGGACAAGGGAACCTTTCAGGAGTTGGACTCGTTCGTTACGCACAGGGCCACGGACTTCGGCCTTGGTGAGAGCCACCACCCCGGAGACTCTGTGGTCACCGGGTACGGAAAAGTAAACGGAAGACTGACATTCGTTTACGCCCACGACTTCACCGTAGTGGGCGGTTCCGTCTCTGAGGTTGTAGGCGAGAAGATTTGCAAGGTGATGGACCTTGCGGTCAAGAACGGCGCGCCCATAGTTGGCCTGAACGACTCCGGAGGCGCCAGGATACAGGAGGGCGTTTCCAGCCTTGCCGGTTTCGGCGAGATCATTCTGCGCAACACCCTGCTTTCCGGTGTTATACCACAGATATCGGTCATCATGGGCCCCGCTGCCGGAGGCGCGGTCTACTCCCCTGCCCTCACCGATTTCATCTTCATGGTGAAGGGCACTGGACAGATGTACATCACCGGGCCGGACGTAATCAGAGCCGCAACCGGCGAGGACATTACCCATGAACAACTGGGCGGTTGGGAGGTCCACTCCGAAGAGAGCGGTGTCGCCCATTTCGCTTACGACAACGACGAGGAATGCCTGGAAGAGGTGAGGCGCCTCCTCAGCTTCCTCCCTCAGAACAACGGAGATGACGCCCCTTATCTGCCTCTAATGGATCCCGTCGACAGGACCGTCCCGGAGTTGCGGGAGATAGTGCCTGAAGAGCCGTCCAAGCCCTACGATATGAAGGACGTCATACGCCGGGTTGTGGACCAGGGTGAATTCATGGAGGTGCATAGGGACTACGCCAAAAACATAGTGGTGGGCTTCTCCCGGATGGACGGCAAACCTGTGGGCATAGTCGCCCAACAGCCGCTCTACATGGCCGGCGTCCTGGACATCAAGTCATCCGTCAAGGCGGCGCGTTTCGTCCGCTTCTGCGACGCTTTCAACATACCGTTGGTGACGCTGATAGACGTGCCCGGCTTCCTTCCAGGGTCGGACCAGGAGCGCGGAGGGGTCATTTTTCACGGCGCCAAACTGCTCTACGCCTATGCGGAGGCCACCGTTCCCAAGGTGAGCGTGCTCACTCGAAAGGCCTACGGAGGCGCTTACATTGTTATGAGTAGCAAGCACCTGAAGGGCGACATCAACTACGCCTGGCCCTCCGCTGAGATTGCGGTTATGGGACCTGACGGGGCGGTAAACATCATATACCGGGATGTCATCAGGCAGGCAGAGAATGAGCAGGAGACCCGGGATAAGCTGACCGAGGAATATCGCGACAGGTTCAGCAACCCTTATATAGCTGCCAGCCGGGGCTTCATAGACGACATCATAGATCCTGCCGAGACGCGCCCCAAGATAATACAAGCGCTGGAAATGCTTCAGAACAAGCGGGACACCCTGCCGCCCAAGAAGCATGGCAACATACCATTGTAGAGTGGCCTGACCCCTTTCCGGGCCACTCTCCTCTTCAATACCCTTCCTGCGGCGGAGGGGGAGGCGATGACATCTAGCAAGGCTCAAACTACCCTCAAAATCACCGACACCACCCTGCGAGATGCTCACCAGAGCCTTGCGGCCACCCGTATGCGCACCTCCGACATGGAGCCGATAGCTGCGGAGATGGACAAGGCCGGCTTCTGGTCGGCGGAGGTTTGGGGAGGCGCAACCTTTGACGTTACCACCCGTTTCCTGGCGGAAGACCCCTGGGAGCGGGTGCGCGTGCTCAAGAAACTCATGCCCAACACCCCCCTCCAGATGCTCCTGCGCGGCCAGAACCTGGTGGGATACCGGAACTATGCCGACGACGTTGTGGTGGCCTTCGTGGAGCACGCCGCCGAGGTGGGCATAGACGTATTCAGAGTCTTCGACGCTGTCAACGACGAGCGTAACTTTGAGGTTGCAGCCAGGACCGTAAAGGCCGTCGGCAAGCACTTCCAGGCAGCCATATGTTACTCGGTTACAGGCCCTCGAATGGGCGGGCCTGTGTTCAACCTGGATTACTTCGTCAACAAGGCCCTGGCGCTCCAGGACATGGGGGCGGACACTCTCTGCATCAAGGACATGGCCGGGCTGCTGGCCCCATACGACGCCTATGACCTGATTAAAGCCCTCAAAGAGAAGATCCACATTCCCATACATCTCCACACCCATTACACCAGCGGGATGGCCTCGATGACGCTCCTTAAGGCCATTGAAGCCGGAATCGACAATGTCGATACCTGCCTGTCTCCCTTTGCCATGAGGACCTCCCAGCCGGCCATTGAGCCTCTGACGGTAACCCTGATGGGCACGGAGCGAGACCCCGGCTTTGACCTCAACCACCTTCTCAAACTGTCCGAATACTTTGAGAGCATAGCTCCCAAGTACAGGGAGCACTTCGACACATCCAGGGCTTCCGTTGTGGACACAACGGTTCTGAGCCACCAGGTGCCCGGCGGAATGGCAAGCAACCTGAGCTCCCAGCTCAGAGAGGCCGATGCCCTTGATCGCCTGACCGAGGTGTTCGAAGAGCTTCCCACCGTTCGACGCGAGCTGGGGTATCCACCTCTGGTTACTCCTACGAGCCAGATAATAGGTATCCAGGCTGTGCAGAACGTCCTCTTCGGGCGATACGCTATGGTCTCCGGCCAGGTTAAGGACTACGTCTACGGCCTGTACGGCCGCACGCCAACTCCCATAGACCCCGATGTAGCGAAGCAAGTGTTGAAGGACTACGAGAGAGGTCAGGAGCCCATAACGGGAAGGGCGGCCGACTACCTTGAGCCGGAAATGGAGAAGGCTAAGGAGGCCACCGAGGGTCTGGCAAAGGATATCGGGGATGTCCTCGTCTACGCCCTCTACCCTGTGACGGGATTGCGGTATCTTCAGTGGAAGTACGGCCTGGAGCCAATCCCGGACGATGTCAAGCCCAAGACACTGGAGCAGATCAACGAGGAAGCCGAACTTGTTTCCAAGGCCAAGGCCGGCTTGCTGGTTGAGAAGGGTTCACAGGCGGCGGCGGAAGCGCCCGTGCAATTGGCGCCTCAAGGATCGCCGAGGGCATTCACGGTCTACGTCGGCGGTGAGCAGTACCAGGTGGAGGTGGAGCCGCTGACCAACGGCCAAGGGACCAGAGTCGCATCGCCGGCCGTATCCGTCGTATCGGCGCCTGCACCCCCGAGGCCGGCCGCGCCGGCTCAGGCTGCACAGCCCCCTGCCCCACCACCGGCTCCCGCGCCGGCCGCGCCGCAAGCGGCCCCGGCCGCAGCCTCGCCGGAGGTTACGGAGGGCACGGTTATCAGGGCGCCAATGCCCGGGATTCTGCTTCGCTACGCGGTGGAGGTGGGACAGGAGGTAAAGGAAGGGGCCACCGTGCTTTTCCTGGAAGCAATGAAGATGGAAAACGCCCTCTCCTCTCCGGTTGATGGGACGGTAAAGGAGCTTAGGTTGCAGCCCGGAGCCAGGGTGGTGAAGAACGACATACTGGCCGTTATAGGCTAGAATGAATCTGGACAACCGTCCGGCAGAAGTGGCGATTGGCCTTGTGTCAACGCGGCATCTGCTGGACAATTGACTCTAGGCAAAGGAGGCCGGAATTGGCAGACAAACAGGTAATTGAAGCGGCTAAAGAGCACTTCGGAAAAGTGTTGGAGGGCCAGTTGGAGCGCGTGGAGCGCCTCAACACGGGTACCGAGTGGACGGATTTTGGCCAAGTCAGGCCAATTATCATAGGCATTCTGGGAGGGGACGGCATCGGCCCCACCATTGTGGAGGAGGCCCGGCGAGTGCTGGAGTATCTGCTGCAATCGGAAGTGGACGCCGGAAAAGTGGAATTCCGCACTATAGATGGACTCACCATTGAGAACCGCGCCGCCCAGTTGACGCCAATTCCTGACGACGTCCTGGAAGAGATCAAGAAGTGCCACGTTACCCTGAAGGGTCCGACTCATACGCCGGAACAGGGCGATGGCTGGCCGAACATCGAGAGCGCCAACGTAGCAATGCGCAAGGCTCTGGACCTGTTTGCCAACGTCCGACCTGTCCGAATTCCCAGGGAGAAGATAGATTGGATCATATTCCGGGAGAACACGGAGGACGTGTACGCCGTCGGCAGCCAGGGCATCCACGTGACGGAAGACTTGGCCGTAGATTTTCGTGTCATTACCACCCCGGGTTCCCGGCGCATCCTGGAATTGGCCTTCGACCATGCCAGGCGGGCCGGCAAGAGCAAAGTCACCGTGGTTACCAAGGCCAACGTAGTCAAGGCTACGGACGGCAAATTCCTGGACGTGGCCAGAGAGGTGTCCATCAACTACCCGGAAATCGAATGGGACGGCTGGTACATAGATATTATGACTGCCAAGCTGCTGGACGTGGAGCGCCGCCACGAATTCCAGGTGATAGCCCTGCCCAACCTGTACGGCGACATCCTCTCGGACGAGGCCGGGCAGATCCAGGGAGGCGTGGGGACTGCCGGTAGCGCCAACATCGGCAAGGAGTATGCCATGTTCGAGGCCATCCACGGCACGGCCCCGCGTATGGTGCGGGAGGGCCGCGACCAGTTCGCCGATCCCAGCTCCGTGCTGAGAGCGGGCGCTATGCTCCTGGAGCACATCGGCTACACGGAGTTGGGGAGCAAGCTGCACAAGGCTCTGGACGTCTGCGGCCAATATGACCGGAAGGTGGTAATGACCGGTCGGAGCTCCGGCTCGACTGGCAAGGAGTTCGGCGACTACCTTATGGAAACAATTCAAGAGCCGGACCTGGAGGAGCGCTGGGCACGGTACATAGGCGGCTAGAACAAGCACTGCGCGCCCGGTCTGCACTCGCAGGATTGCTCAAAGGCCGGGGCGCATCCAGCATAGATTAAGGAGAGATGGAGTTTAAATGCGCAAGAAGATAACGGTAGTAGGGGCAGGCAATGTGGGGGCCACCGCAGCCCAGCGTCTCTTTGAGCGGGGCTACGCAGATGTGGTCCTGGTGGACATTGTGGAAGGACTGCCCCAGGGGAAGGCTCTGGACATGCTTGAATCCGGCCCTGTCCTGGGAACGGACAGCCAGATAATTGGCACCAACTCCTACGAGGACACCGTCGGCTCTGACGTGGTGGTCATCACCGCAGGCGTGGCCCGAAGGCCGGGCATGAGCAGGGACGACCTCCTGTTTACCAACATGGACATCGTCGGTGGCGTTACCGAGCAGATAGCGAAGCACTCGCCGGACAGCGTCATAATCGTGGTCTCCAATCCCCTGGATGCTATGGCGCAGCAGTGCCTGGAGGTGAGCCGCTTCCCTCGGGAGCGCGTCGTTGGAATGGCGGGCATCCTTGATACGGCCCGCTTCCGCACCTTCCTGGCCCAGGAGCTGAGGGCGTCCGTGGAGGACGTCCAAGCCTACGTTCTGGGAGGCCACGGCGACACTATGGTGCCACTGGTGGACTCGACTACCGTGGGCGGCACACCAATCTCCAAGCTCATGCCACCGGATGTGGTGGAGCGCATAGTGCAGAGGACCCGGGATGGCGGAGCGGAGATAGTGGGCCTTCTGAAGACCGGAAGCGCCTACTACGCACCCTCGGCGGCCGCGGTTCAGATGGTCGACTCCATTGTACTGGACAAGAAGCGCATCCTCCCCTGTGCCGCATACCTGCAGGGCGAATACGGTATTGACGGGCTCTACATAGGCGTGCCGGTCAAGCTGGGCGCCGGCGGCATTGAGGAGATAATAGAGGTGCAGCTCTCTCCTGAGGAGAGGGCCGCTCTGGACAGCTCCGCAGGCGCAGTCAAAGAGCTTGTGGAGGTTATGCACAACAGGGCCGCATCGGCGGGAGGATAGTAGCCTTATGAGAGAGATCCAGGTATCAGAGATAACCGAGACGGTTGCGCGCCTCTGCCAGGAGGCCAACTACTACCTGCCGGAGGACGTCCTGACCGCTCTGAAGAAGGCGCGACAGGATGAGGAATCGCCCAGGGCGCAGGGTGTCCTGGACATCATTCTCCAGAACTCCGACATTGCCCAGGAGAAGCATATAGCCCTCTGCCAGGACACGGGCACCACCGTGCTGTTCCTGGAGTTGGGTCAGGAAGCTCACATATCCGGGGGCGACCTGAACGATGCCCTGGCCGAGGGAGTGCGAAGCGGGTACAAGGAGGGATTCCTGCGGAACTCCATCGTACGGCAGCCCTTCTCACGCCGCATCAACACCGGCGATAACACTCCTCCGATAGTTCACATGGATATTGTGCCGGGGGACAATCTGAAGATTACGGTTATGCCCAAGGGCGGCGGCTGTGAGAACATGAGCCGCTTGGCTATTCTTAGGCCCGGGGACGGCAAGCAGGGCGTCATAGACTTCGCTCTCCGCACCATCGAGGAGTCCGGCGGCAACCCCTGCCCTCCCCTAATAGTCGGCGTGGGTATTGGAGGCTCCGCGGAGTACGTCATGTACCTGGCGAAGAAGTCCCTGCTGCGCAAGGTCGGCGAGCACAATCCTGACCAGGAGGTCGCTGAGTTGGAGGAGGAGCTTCTGGAACGCGTCAACGCCACCGGGATAGGCCCCCAGGCTTGGGGTGGCCTCACGACTGCGTTGGCCGTTAACATCGAGACCTACCCCACCCACATCACCGCGTTGCCGGTGGGAGTCAACCTTCAGTGCCACAGCGCACGCCAGAAGACGGCGGTCATCTAGTACGGCCGTCTGCCGGTCTTACAGGAGATAAGAGTATGAAGAGAGTTGTCACACCCCTGACCGACGAGGCTCTGGCAGACCTGAACGCCGGCGAGCAGGTGCTTCTGACCGGGGTGATATACACGGCAAGAGACGCCGCACACCGGCGCCTCCTGGAGGGCGTGGATCGCGGCGAGGAGCCGCCCTTCGACCTCAAGGGGCAGATTTTATACTACGTCGGCCCAACGCCGCCGCGTCCGGGAGACGTCATCGGCTCAGCCGGGCCTACCACAGCGTACCGGATGGACCCCTTCACGCCCAGGATGCTGGAGCTTGGAATCAAGGCAGCCATTGGCAAGGGCGGTAGGAGCAAGGAGGTGCGGGAGGCCTTTGTGAAGCACCACGCCGTCTACTTTGGGGCCATTGGCGGGTCCGGCGCATTCCTATCCGGCGCTATCAAGAAGGTGGACGTTGTTGCCTACGATGACCTGGGCACGGAGGCCATACGGCGGCTTGAGGTGGAGGACTTCCCCGTCATAGTGGTCAACGACACCTTCGGCAACGACCTCCTTGAGCAGGGCAAAATGGAGTGGAAGCGCGAGGTCCCGGCCAAGCCCGCATAATACACGCAACGTCCTCCGTCAGATACATAATAAAAGAGAGGCTCCATTCCCACTCAGGAATGGAGCCTCTTGATTTGCCGGTTGTAAGGCAGGTCTAAGCGCTAGACCTCTACGGCAACCTTGGTGAGGAGCTTGCCGGTGGATATGATGTGCTTGTTCAGCCCCATAGCCTTTGGCTCCATGCCCATTGCCAAGCCGACCATCTGCGGCAGGTGCAGTATGGGCAGGTCTATCTTGGTGCGCTTCGAAGCGGCTGCTGCGGGCTGGAAGCCGTCCAGGTTGAGGTGGCAGAGCGGGCATGGGGTCACCATCGCATCCGCGCCCAGGTCCTTGGCGTCCATTGTGTGGTTGGCCACCATCGCAACCGAGTTGGCCTCGTTTATGGTCAGTATGGGGAAGCCACAGCACTTGGTCTTCCCAGCGAAGTCCACGACATCTGCTCCCAAGGTCTCAATTACCCGCTCCAGCGAGTCCTCCCGCTCAGGGTGCTCATCGAAGCCCAGGGCGTTGGTGGGCCGGATGATGTAGCAGCCATAGAAGGGCGCTACTTTCATACCGGTCAGGGGCCTGTTCACGTATCCCTTGAGGGTCTCCAGCCCGATGTCCTCCACCAGGATCCACAGAAGGTGCTTCACCACGACCGTGTTCTTGAACTCCAGGCCTTCCTCCGCCAGCGTCTGGTTGACTTCGGCCATGTACTCCGGGTCGTCGGTCAGGCGCTTGTGTGCCTGTGCCATTGTGCCCTGGCAGGTGCTGCAAATGGTCATGATGGGGAGACCCATAGCCTCAGCCATAGCGAAGGTGCGGGCGTTCAGCGTGTCTCCCAGCTTCTGGTTCTTCTCCTGGAGCACGCCTGCGCCGGTGCAGGATGCGCCCTCCATCACCTCAAGCTCCAGGCCCAGCCGTTCGCAGACGCTCACAGCGGAGGGATAGAGCTCCGGGCAGCCGCCGCGTGAAACGCAACCGGGAAAGAAGGCGTATTTCATTTCTCACTCTCCGCTTTGTTGAAAATGCGCCTGACATTCTCAGCGCCAGGGATGGCCTTGTGGAAGGGGCTGGGCATCTTGCCCCGGCGGAAGGCCCTCAGGCCAACCGGAATCATCCCGATCATGGCCTGGATGTCGAACATACTGAAGGTCCTCATTGGCAACTGGAGCTCGTCCAGGCGGCCGCTGTGCTTCACCAGGTCCGAGAACCCCTTAGTGTGGCGCGCTCCGTTGTTGTTCGTGAAGCCGGCCTCCATAGCCTTGTCTCTCAGCACCATTATGCGATCCATGGGCGCAACGCCCTTGGGACAGACCTGGACGCACTCCATGCAGCGAGTGCAGTCCCATATCCCTCCGTACTCGCTGTACTTCCCAAGACGTTCCTTGTCGGCATCGTCTCTGGGGTCGCCAACGAAGCGATACGCCTTGGCAAGGGCCGCGGGGCCGAGGAAGTTGCGGTCCACCTCTAGCACCGTGCAGTCCGAGGAGCAGGCGCCGCACATTATGCAACTCATTACGCCTGTCAGGTGGAGCATATCCTCGCCCGGGGCAATGTACTCCTCCTCGGGTTCCGGGCCCTTGGGCTGGAGCCACGGCTGCACCGCCCTCACCCTGTCCCAGAAGGGCTTCATGTCGGAAACCAGGTCTTTAACCACAGGCAGATTGCCCATAGGCTCAACCGTTACGTTGTGGTCATTGGGTGCGACATCCGAAATCTTGGTCTTGCACGCCAGCTTGGCGTGGCCGTTGACCCGCATCGAGCAGGAGCCGCAGATGGCGGCGCGACAGGAGCAGCGGAGCGCCAGGCTGCCGTCCATCTCCTCCCTCACCTTGATGAGAGCGTCAAGGACGGTAACGTAGTCCTCAACCTCCAGGTTGTACTCCTGGTAGTAAGGCTCTTTGCTCTCCGCCTCAGGGTTGAACCGTTTTACCTTAAGGGTTACTTCCATTACAGGTCCTCCCGTAGAAGGGGCTGACTCTCATCTCGGAGAGTCTTCGGTTGTATCGAGATATGCTTGTCCTGCTTGGCGGTGAAGAGGATTGGAAGCCTCATGGACACCGCTAGTACGACCTGACCTGGGGTTGCCATTGGGTTACCGTAACGGGCGTATATTCCAGCTTGGGCCCGTCCGGGGTGTATTGCACCGCGATGTGCTTGATCCAGTTCTCGTCGTCTCTTTCCGGCTTCTCCAGCAGGAAGTGAGCGCCTCGGCTCTCCTTCCGCTCCAGTGCGCTCATGGCGATGGTCTCAGAGCATTCCAGCATGAAACCCAGCTCAAGGGCGAAGATCAGGTTGGTGTTGAAGACGCTTCCCTTGTCCTGCACCGGGACCCTCTTGAACCTGTCCTGCAGCTCCATGAGCTTGCTCTGAGCCGTCTGCATCCCCTCCGCAGTGCGGAAGACTGCCACGTGCTCGTTCATGGTGACGCCCATCTCGTAGCGGATCTTGGCCGGCGTATCCCCGTTGTCCCCTCGCGCCAGCAACTCCTTGACGAGGTCTTCGTCGACAGACAGCCTTGTCTCCGATACGCCTCTGTCCGGGGTCTCCTGTGCGTAGACCGCCGCCGCCTCTCCGGACCTGCGCCCGAAGACTATGGTGTCCAGCAGCGAGTTTGCGCCCAGCCGGTTCCCGCCATGGACGCTGACACAGGCGCACTCGCCTGCGGCGTACAACCCGGGTATGACGGTTGCGCCGTCGACGTCCGTCTTGACGCCGCCCATCTGGTAGTGCATTCCCGGTCGAACTGGCACGGGCTGCTCGGCAAGGTCTATGCCCAGGAAGTCCATAGAGACCTCGTTGATGTACTGGAGCCGCTCGTGTATCTTCTCCCGACCCAGGTGACGAAGGTCCAGTAGTATACAGCCGTCAATGTCTCTGCCGGCGTTTATCTCCGTCTGCTCCGCCCGGGAGACCACGTCGCGGGAGGCCAGATCCAGCATATTGGGAGCGTACCCCTCCATGAACCGTTCTCCCTTGGAGTTGAGGAGATAAGCCCCCTCGCCCCTGGCGGCCTCGGTGATGAGAACGCCGTTGCTCTTTAGAGTGGTGGGATGGTACTGCACCATCTCCATGTCCATTAGAGGCGCTCCGGCGCGGTATGACAGCGCCATGCCGTCGCCTGTGCATATCAGGGCGTTGGTGGTCGGCTCGAACGCGCGGCCCAAGCCTCCGGCGGCCATTATGACAGCCTTGGCCTTGATTACCTGTAGCTTACCGGTCAACATCTCCATCGCAACCGCGCCCCTGCACTCCCCGTCCTCCATGACCAGGGATGTGACAAACCACTCCTCGTACACCCGGACGCCGGCCTTCATTATCTGCTCGTACATGACGTGGAGCATAGCCTGGCCGGTGAAGTCCGCCACGAAGAAAGTCCTGGCCCTCTGCTGGCCCCCGAAGTTGCGGGTGCCCAGATGCCCAGTCTCGTCGCGGTTGAAGATGACGCCCATGTGCTCCTGCTCAATGATGGCCTGACCGGCCTCCTGGCACATTATCTCAATGGCGTCCTGGTCTCCCAGGTAGTCGCTGCCCTTGACCGTCTCGTAGGCGTGCTCCTCCCAGTTGTCGCCCCGGTGAGTGAGGGCCGCGTTGATGCCTCCCTGGGCGGCGTTCGAGTGGCTGCGGACGGGATGGACCTTGGTGGCGACCGCTACGTCGGCTCCCTTACTGCTGGCGGCCAGCGCAGCCCGTAGGCCCGCCAATCCCGCCCCTATCACCAGGACATCGTGTCCCAGCATAGCTAGACCCTCCTCATTACCTGCAAAAAATCTCCATAGACTATATCAAATAGTGAAGGATTTTACAATGAGTTGCCGTATATGTGCATCGCCATCAGAAGCGCCGCAATGGACTTGGAGTCCTGTATTTCCCCTGAGCGGATAAGCTCCGGCACTTGTCCAAGTGGAAAGGGCTCCACCTCTATGTTCTCGTCTTCGTCCGGTGGCAGTGTGGACTGTGTGAGGTCTGTGGCGATGAAGGCGTGCATGTACTCGGTGCAGAAGCCGGGGGCCATCCAGAAGCCTCCCATGCCCTGGAGACTGCCCGGAACAAAGCCGATCTCCTCCTGAAGCTCCCGTATCACCCCCTCTTCCGGGGTCTCTCCCTCCTCCAAACCACCGGCGGGCGCTTCCAGGAGGGCCTTCTCAGGCGGCTTGCGGTACTGCCGGACCAGGATCACGCGTCCCTGCTCGTCCACTGGCACGACAACCACCGACGCCCCGTGCTCGACTATCTCGCGCTGGGACGTTCCGCCGTCGGGGAGGCGGATCGTGTCCACCCTGACGCCGATGATCCTGCCGTCGTATATGCGGCGGCTCTCTATGGTCGGTTCATCCAGCAACTTGGCTCCTATGTGAAGGACGTTACCCGCGGAGTAGCGGAGCGGAAGTCGGGGCTGAGGCGCTCCGTCAGGTTGGCGTAGAACTGGTTGGGAGGGCCGGAGCGCAGGAAGGTGGCTGTGTAAGGGCTTCTGTCGATATGGACGACCGTGCCCGGCTCCAGCGCCATGTCCATTCGTCCGTCGACGCTGAGCATCGCCTGGTAGTCCGAGCGAAGAGCGACCTCTACGCTTGAGTCCGGGGAGAGCACCAGCGGCGTATGCAGCCCGAGGTGGGTTGCGACGGGGTTCAGAAGCAGGTCGCGGGACTGGGGGTGCAGTATGGGCCCGCCCGCCGATATGGAGTAGCCGGTGCTGCCCGTAGCCGTGGCTACGATAACCGCGTCTGCCCGGTACGTGGTGAGCGGCGCGCCGTCGATGTGCACCTCAAGATGCACCAGCCGGGACAGGGCGCTCCGCCCCATAACGACGTCGTTGAGGGCGTGGAAGGTCTGTACGGGTACGTCGCTTGCTCCACCCATTACTAGTTTGGCCTGAAGCATGGAGCGCTCTTCCACCCACACCCGCCCGTCAAGGTACTCCCCTACCCTCTCCACAGCTTCCTCGGCCTTCAACTCAGTCATGAAACCGACTCTTCCCAGGTTCACGCCCAGGATTGGTATCCCGCTGGGAGCTGCCATCTGCGCTGCCCAGAGTATGGTTCCGTCGCCGCCCACGGTGATTATGAGTGAAGTGGATGGAGGTGGCTGTTGGGTCTCCTCGTCAAAGGTGGAAACGATGCACGAGTCCACAGGTATGCCGAGCTTATCAGCCAATTGCCGGGCCAAAGGCTCAGCCTGGGGTACGCGGTGATTGTAGACTATGCTGACATTGTGGGGGCTACTCATCGCAGCCCCTTCCTCAGCGAAGGCGTCGTGTGCATCTGTACAGGATAATCTGATTCTGACATTAGCAAGCGCAGTCTAGCATCAGGCCTATGGGGTGTCAACGAGATGTACTGGACAGCCCTGATGCCCGATGCTACATTAAAAGGGTAGTTGATTGCCGCACGGCGGGTTGTTACTGACAGCGGCAATACGCGAGAAATCTACTCCTGGAGGACGTGGCGAAATGTTGGAAAGACAATCGACTTCATCGGCCTTCAGGCCTTTCCTGAAAATCAACGGCTGCGACGTGTGCGAGAACTTCGAGTGGCATGCCAACCTTCATGAAATAGTCCGCTACGTCAGCCGCGACGAGTCCAACCGGCTACACCTGGTGCGGGAGGAGTGGACCGGGAACGTGAGGATGGACGTTACCCACTCGGTCACCACGCGAATCAGCCCCGGCTCCCGGGCGCAGTGGGACGACAGCTACCGCAACCAGCCTCAGTATCCCTACATTATGGAGGGGCCGTACGCTGTCCATCAATTCGCCGATGACGATGAGCAGGCTGCCGCCAGGTTTGCCCAAGTCTTCGGTGCAACGATCATCCCCCACGATGAGCTTATGGCGAAGGTTACTGTTTCGGAGTAACTGGGGCGACTGAATTTTGCGCCAGTCCCTGGTACGGAGACCTGCTAAGACGCCTCTTTCACCCTCTCCAGCGACTCCGCAATGGCAATAATGACCTCGTCGCTGAGCATGGAGTCCCTAGACACCTTCAGGCATGTGTAAGAATCAAAGATACGCAAGCTAAGGGAGTCTCTCCCGGGCCAGTCCAGTATATGCCCGAGTGCTCCGTTAACTGTGACCTCCCGCCGAGCCTCCTCCACGAATTTCCGATACTCAGCCGCATCTGTGGGAGGGTCAACTCCTCCTCGTGTAGAGCATTCGGGATGTTGGATCTCAAGCCACGGACTCAGGGAGTCCTCGGACGTGTATTTTAGTGTGACACTGCACGGGAGGTACGGCGCGCGCCGGTCGTTCTCCGGGCGTTTCTCATCGATTATCACGCTGGACAGGTCGAACCCCTCCGGAAGCCGGGTGGGAACCTGCAGCGAGGGAAACTTGTTGCGAGCCTCGTTGATGCTTATGATGCGCGTCCTGCCCTCCAGGCGGCTGTCCATCAGGTCAATGAGTTCCAACATATCGAGCGTGAAGCTGCGGTGTTCGTCAGGAACAAAAAACGTGTGACACACCTGGGAGTCCGGCACGCGTTGCAGAACTGATACGGAGGATTCATCCTCGGGAGCCCTGAAAATACACGCAGTGAAAAGGAGCGCTGCCACCGTACACAACAACAGTACATTGACCACTCCACGACCCCGGAGGAAAAACACTGACATGTTACCAGTTTGGGAGGCTGACGAAGCTCCGACTGGTCACTCCGCGGCTTACAGGAAAAGGACCGCGGCAGCCGCTTCCGCGAAGTCGATCAGGTACTTGGGGTAGATCCCCAGCGCCAGGATGCCTATGGCGGAGATGTACAGGGCCACCTGGGGCACGTATGCCGTCGTCACTCGCTCCTCAGACTCCGGCTTCTCCATGTACATGATCCTGATGACCTTGACGTAGTAGTAGGCGGAGAGGACGCTGTTCAGCACTCCAATTACCACCAGCCACACCAGGTCGCTGTGTACGGCGGCGCTGAACAGGTACAGCTTGCCCATGAAGCCCGCGGTGGGAGGGATGCCGGTCAAGGAGATCAGAGAGAAGGCCAGGACCAGCGCCAGGATAGGCGCTCGTCTTCCCATCCCGGCAAAGCTGCTGATGAGGTCGCTGCCCGTGCGGCTGGAGATTGCGATTATGGCAAAGAAGGCCGCCAGGTTGGTCACAGCGTATGCCCCAAGATAGAAGAGGACGCTGCTTGCGCCGATGGGGGTCTCCCCTTCAGGCACTCTGGCTGCGATTGCCGCCAGGCCCACCATGAGGTAGCCGGCCTGGGCGATTGTGCTGTACGCCAGCATCCGTTTGATGTTGCTCTGGGCAATGGCCACCAGGTTGCCCACGGTCATGGACAGGGCGCTGAGCGCGGCGAAGAGTATGCCCCAGTCCAGGCTTATCTCGCCAAAGGCCAGGTAGAACACCCTGAGTATGACCGCGAAGCCCGCCGCTTTGCTGGCCACGGACAGGTACGCCGTGATGGGTGTGGGCGCTCCCTCGTACACGTCGGGGACCCACATCTGGAATGGCACCGAGGATATCTTGAACCCGAAGCCGGCCACTATGAGTATCACTCCCAGGAACAGAGCATGGCTGCCGAAGGACACTCCGGGATCCATGGAGGAGCCAAGACGCTCGAATATCTCCGATAGCTGGGTGGTTCCCGTGAACCCGAATGTCAGCACCATGCCGTACAGAAGCACCGCGGAGCTCATTGCGCTGAGCAGCAGGAACTTCACGCCCGCCTCGCTGGAGCGGGAGTCTCGCAGGAAGGCGGCCAGGGCTGCCAGCGGCAGCGCCGTCAGCTCCAGGGCTATGTAAATGGAGATAAGCTCAGTGGTTGCCGCCAGGAGCATCATTCCGCCGGCGGAGAATACCATAAGTCCGTAGTACTCGCCCTGGAAGTGGCGTATCCTGGACACGTATTCGACCGAGGCCATTATGACGAGGGCAAGTATGCCCAGCACCAGGAACTTGAAGAACAGGGCGAACTTGTCCACAACCAGGGTGCCGTATATGCCCGTCATCTGCTCGTTCGGCTCGCCGCTCAGGTCGCCAAATAGAGCGACGCTGAAGGCCAAGGGTACCGCCAGCCCGACTACGGCCACGGCCGCCAGCACACCCTTTTTCTCAATGACTAGGTCAAGGAGTATTATCGCCAGCCCTACGGCTGCCAGAGAAAGCTCCGGCGACAGGAGGTATACGTCGTGGAGTGTCATGTTACGTTCACCTTCATGGCGCTCCTGAAAGCTGCAAGGATTGGATTATAGGCTCAAGTCCCAGTTGGAAAACGTCAGTGAGCACGGCCGGGTAGATGCCGACCACCAAGATGGCTATCACCAGGGCAGCCATAGGGATCATCTCCACCGGCGTGGCGTCCCCTATGTCTGCGAACCGCTGGGTCTGCGGCCCGAAGAATACCCGCTGCAGCGTCCACAGGATGTACCCGGCAGTAATGACGATGGCAAGGACTGCCAACGTAGTTAACCAGGCCCACACCTGGAAGGTGCCCAGGAATATCAGAATTTCGGAGACGAAACCGCTGGTGCCAGGCAGGCCAAGCGAAGCCAGTCCGGCTATGACGAACACGGCTGCAGTTATGGGCATTCGGTTGGCCAGACCGCTCATGTCTGGAATGTGCCGTGTGTGCGCCTTGTCGTACACCATGCCCACCATGAGGAACAGCAGTCCTGTGATAGTGCCGTGGGTGAACATCTGCATCGCCGCTCCGTTCAGCCCCACGGGAGACACCGTGCCGGTTACACCAACGACTGAGGATATGCCCAGCAGCACGTAACCCATGTGGCTGATGCTGCTGAATGCGATGAGCCGTTTGAGGTCGGTCTGGCGCAGGGTCACCACTGCGCCGTAGAGAATGCTGATGACCGCCAGGGTCGCCAGCAGCCAGGCGTACTCCTGGACCGTGCCTGGGAAAATCCCCACTGCGATGCGTATCATCCCGTAGCCGCCCATCTTCAGGAGAACTCCGGCCAGCATCACGCTGACCGCAGTCGGGGCGTCGGTGTGAGCGTCCGGAAGCCACGTATGTACGGGCCACACGGGCAGCTTGACTGCGAATGCAATGATGAGGAGGCTGAAGATGGAAACCGCCGGAATCAGAAGCCGGGCTCCATCAACGGCGGATGGCAGCTCTACGATGTTGAAGGTCCCGACGGAGAAGTAGAGCGTCAGTATGCCCACGAACATGAAGGCGCTGCCCATGAAGGTGAAGACCAGGAATTTCATTGCGGAGTACTGTCTCCGTCCGCTGCCCCACTTGGAGATGAGGAAGTACATCGGCAGGAGTTCCAGTTCCCAGAAGATGAAGAATAGGATCAAGTCCAGGGATACGAACACTCCCATGACCGCTGTCTGGAGTAGCAGCAGCCACATGAAGTACTCCTTGACCTGGTCTCTGATGCCGTGCCAGGAGGCGAAAACGGCACACATGCCCAGAAGGGCCGTCAGTAGCACTAGGGGCATACTCAGGCCGTCCACGCCAAGGTGGTACTGGATGTTCAGGGCGGGGATCCAGTCCTCGTAGCGCTCCACCAACTCCATGTTCCCTTCCTTGGCGTAGTCGCCCGTCCTGAACATGACGAAAGCGACGATCGCCAGGGCCAGCTCTGCAATAGTCACCAGGGCAGCCCACATGCGAATGTGTCTGTCCTGCTTCAGCAGGAGTACTACCAGCGCCCCGGCAAGGGGTAGAAAAACTAAGACAGAGAGCACTAATCTACCTCAAAATACCTTCTATCAACCCCATATCAAGAACCCTATCATAATGAACAGCACGCCCGCGGAGATGCCGATGCCGTACGCCTGCACCTGTCCGGTCTCCAGCGTAGCTACGCCACGCCCCAGGTTGCGTCCCAGGAAGCCGATGCTGTCAACAATACGGTCGACAATATTCTTGTCGAACCAGTCCGTACCGGCGGCCAGTGTGCCGTAGAACCCGCGTCGGATAATCCAGTCCTCGTACACCTGGTCGAAGTGGTACTTGTCGTATGCGGCCACGTACGCTGGCTTCAGGGCTGCCCCGACCGCCTCGGGTCTAACCGCGCGGCTCTGGTACATTAGATAGGCCAGCCCGATGCCGGCAAGGGCCACCAGCGTGGACCCGGCAGCAATTGTAATGTCAAAAGGCTCCGGCTCAACGTTCACCAGGTCTACGTAGCCCATTAGGTGAGCGAACCAGTGGGACGGGACGATTCCAAGGCCCCAGGCTGCGTTCAGTGGGTTGGCCAGGAAGCCTGCTACCACCGAAGGTACTGCCAGGACGATCATGGGGAGGGCCATAACCCTCGGCGATTCCGCCAGGTGCACCGAGTGGTCTCCGCCCTGTCCTCCGGGCTCTGCTTCAACACCGCCCCTGAACTCTCCGTGGAAGGTCATGAAAAGGGCGCGGAACATATAGAACGCCGTCATAAACGCGGCCACCAGGGCCATAGCGAAGACCAGGTTGCCTATATCTCCGCCGTGATGGAATGCGCCTGCCAGTATCTCGTCCTTGCTCCAGAAGCCGGCCAGAGGGAATATGCCGGATATACTTAAAGCGGCTATGAGGAAGGTGGCGTAGGTCCACGGCATATGCTTCTTGAGTCCGCCCATGTACCGCATATCGAAGGTGCCTGAGGCGTGCTGGACGCTGCCGGACCCAAGGAACAGAAGCGCCTTGAAGAAGGCGTGCGTGAACAGATGGAATATGGCGGCCTCGTAGGCGCCGACGCCCAGGGCCAGCATCATGTACCCCAACTGGCTCACAGTCGAGTAGGCCAGCACTCTCTTGATGTCGTTCATCACCAGCCCCATGCTGGCGGCGAAGATGGCGGTGAACCCGCCGATTAACGCCACCGTGTTCATGGCGGTGGTCGAGGCTTCGAACAGAGGGAAGAAGCGAGCCACAAGGAACACCCCTGCGACCACCATAGTCGCGGCGTGTATGAGGGCGCTGACGGGAGTGGGACCCTCCATCGCGTCCGGAAGCCATACGTGGAGCGGGAACTGGGCCGATTTGCCAACCGCCCCGGCGAAGATGCCCAGCGCAATCCAGGTGACTACCCCGCCACCCAGGGCAATGATCTGCGCCCCTGCTAACTCGCCACCGGCAGCCATGAGGTTGATGTGGGAGATTTCAAAGGGGTTGAGGCCTTGGGATATGAAGGCGTCCTTGTGGAAGAAGAGGTACAGAATCGCCAGCAGGAAGCCCACGTCGCCCAGACGTGTGACGATGAAGGCCTTCTTTGCCGCGGCGGCAGCCGAAGGCCGGTTGTACCAGAAGCCAATGAGAAGGTAGGAGCAGAGTCCCACAAGCTCCCAGAAGAAGTACAACTGGATGACGTTTCTCGCCAGCACCAGTCCCAGCATGGAGGCCGTGAACAGGGACATGAAGCTGAAGTAGCGGGAGTAGCCCGTATCCCCGTGCATGTAGCCCTGGGAGTATATCTGGACGGCCAGGCTAACCCCGCAGACTACCACCAGCAGCACGGCTGTGAGCGGGTCCATGAGGATGCCGATGGAGATCTCCAACTCACCGATGACAATCCAGGAGTGGGGGTCCCAGCCTATCTCGCCGTGTCCGTTCCAGACCGCGGCCAGCGCCCATATGGAAAGGAGGAGGGCTGTGCCGATGGCCGCAATGGTTACGTAGCCGCTAAAGGCTTCGTAGCGGTTGAAGAACGGCCTGATAACAAAGGCTATAAGTACAAAGGAAGCCAGAGGCAGGAAGAAAATGGCCCAGGCGGCTCCCTCACTCATAATCTCTTACGCCTCTCCCTTGAACATAGTTGCTTGCACTTCCCGCAAGTCCTCAGACGAAGACAGTGTTCTCGACGCTGCGCATACGCGCAGTCCATCGTTTCTTATATGCTGATTCGCGCTCATAGATTTGACGTTTACAGCTTCCTGAGTATCTCTTCTGCTACGTGTTCTCTGCCCCTGGGCACCATCACGCGAAACGGCACCCGCTCTCCCCATGAGAGTATGTCCCCCTCCGGCATCAGATGTGTCGGCAGGCCCTCTCCTTCGAGGAGCTCCTTCCACATCTCGGCTATCATCAGGTTTGGCGCTTTCTTGAAGTCTACCCACATAGCTTGCTAACCCCTCATCAGATTGGCCCGGGTTACGTCCACGGTCTCCCTGTTGCGATACAGAGCGATGACTATTCCCAGCCCCAGGGCAACCTCCGCGGCCGCGACGGTTATTACGAAGATGGCGAATATCTGGCCTGTGAGCAGAGTGCTCAGCACCGTCTCTCCCAGGGAGGCGCCTTCGGCAAGGGCCATGGCCACCTCGTTCTCGGCGGCCACCGGATCCACGGCTATGCCGCGCGGCACCACGTATCGCGCAAAGGCAATTGCGGCTATGTTCACTGCGTTGAACATAAGCTCAATGGACATAAGCACGGCTATGACGTTCCTCTTGGCCAGAGTCCCGTAGAGGCCAATGCTGAAGATGATGCCTGAGAGAATGAGGATGTTCTCGAGACTCAAACCTCGTTCTCACTTTCCCGCACCAGGGCCAGCGCGCCTATTACCGCCGCCAGCAGCACCACAGAGGCCACCTCAAATGGCAGCACGAACTCCCTCAGCAGGAGACGAGCTATCACCGGCGTTGTGTTTCCGAATACGTCCCGGACGCCCTGCTCGGTGCTGCTTAGGTCCTCGGCCGGGTCCCCTGGCAGCACATTCAGCCCCAGGCTGTCCCAGGTGTTCCAGTCGGTGCTCACCGCTACGAAGACGATGGCCACCAGCACCAGCGTCGCCAGTATGCGAGCCGGGTGGTCAAAGCCGTTGGACGGGTTTCCCTCCTGGACGTTGCGCGTAAGCATGATGGCGAAGATTATCAGTATCGATATGGCTCCGACGTAGATGAGCACCTGTGCCACGGCCAAGAACTCGGCGTTCAGCAGCACGAAGAGACCTGCCACCACCAGGAAGGAAACCACTAGGAGCAGGGCTGCTCTGAAGATGTCCTTTACGAGCACCACGCCCAATGCGGAGGCCACCATCACTGCCGACATGGACCAGAAGGCCACATCCAGAGGAAGCATCTAGCGTCCCACCTCGTCCCAGGAAAGTGGCTGCCCGTTCTGTGGGTTGTACTTCTTGGCCTCAAGTTGAGGGCGGAACCAAGTGCTTGGGCGCTTCTCCGCCTCCTTCAACTCCTGTAGGTCGATAACCAGGTCGTCCCGTCTGTATCGGCCGCGCTCGAATCCGCTTCCCATGAACAGGGCATCGTAGGGGCACGCCTCCACGCACAGGCCGCAGAACATACACCGGCCTATGTCGATGTCGAATACGTCAACCGTGTATGACTGCCCTTCCTGCATATTGAGGCCGCCGGGGTGTGTCACTATCTTGATGATGCCCAGAGGGCAGTACTTCGCGCAGCTGGCGCAGCCCGTGCACCGCTCCTCGTACCAAACGAACTCCTCGCCGCGAAAGCGCGGGGCCTGGGGCACAGCCTCTTCGGGGTACTGGATGGTGAAGGGCTTTCTGGTCAGATTTCTCAGGGTCACAAGGAGGCCCTTTGCAATACCTAGTCCGTACATCTATCTCACCTCGCTTGTTGTGCCGGTGCCTCTGCCCGGGGCGGTCGCCAGAGGTGGCCGCGTCGTTATCTTGTCTCCCGCCAGATGCGAGAACAGGACCAAGCCGCCGATTGCGATTACCCAGTTTATACCGGACATGAGCCACAGTTCTGCCACAGTTGGGTCTTTCCAGATGAGCACCTCGGTAGCGGTGACAAAGAGATTAACTATGCTAAGGGGGAAGAGGAACTTCCAGGCGAATCCCATTATCTGGTCCACGCGCAGCCTTGGGAGGGTTGCCCTAATCCAGAGCAATATTAACCAGAAGAAGGACATCTTGATGAAGAACCAGAGGTGGGACGGCAGGAAGGGGCCTTCCCATCCCTTCAGGAATAGAGTGGCTATTATCGCCGCCGTGCCGAAGGGGGCGATGAACTCTGCCAATTGGAAAGTGCCCCACTTCATACCGCTGTACTCCGTGTGGAATCCGGCCACAAGTTCTGAGTCCGCCTCTACGATGTCGAAGGGAGAGCGGTTCATCTCCGCTGAGGCCGCCACTGCGAAGATGAAGAACCCCAGAGGCTGAACGAATATGAACGGGATGGTCTGAGCTTCAACCATGTCAACCAGGGATAGAGAGCCGGCCAGCAGCAACACACCGACGATGGACAGCACCATCGGGACTTCATAGCTGATCAGCTGTGCCACTCCCCTCATTGCGCCGAAGAGAGAGTACCTGTTCCCGGAGCCCCAACCCGCCATGAACATGCCTATTGTCGGCACCGTGGTCACGGCGATGATGAATAGTATGCCGATGTTCAGGTTGGCTACGTAGGTGTTCTTGCCGAAGGGAATGACCGCGAAGACCAGGATTACGGGCATGATGAACACCAGGGGAGCCAGGTTGAATATCCAGGGGTCGACTCCCTCGGGCCTGGTGTCCTCCTTGGTCAGGAGCTTCACGGCGTCGGCTACGGGCGTAAGGAGTCCCCAGGGGCCCCACCGGTTGGGTCCCAGCCTGGACTGGATCCGGCCTATGAGCCGGCGCTCCACCCAAGTGCCTAATGTCGTCACGATCACCACGGCGTTGACGACTATGAATACAATGAGGAACCCGGTCAGGAAATAGGCCAGCCAGCTGGGAACGGGGGATACTCCCCAGAACGTCAAATCGTCAAAGAACTGGTACAGATTCCTGTAAAAGGAGTTAGCGGAGGTTATCGGCCCCATTACCGGTCCACCTCGCCCATGTTTATGTCCACGCTGCCGAAGGTGACTATCATGTCCGCCAGCTTCCAGCCCAGCAGCATATCCTTGAGGGCCGTCAGGTTAATGAGCGACGGAGAGCGTATCTTGCAGCGATACGGGGCTATCGAGCCGTCGCTGACCAGGTAGAAGCCCAACTCGCCCTTGGGCGCCTCCACGTGCCCGAAAGCGTCCCCCACCGGAGGCCGTATTAGCCAGGGCGCCTCCGTTCTCACCGGCCCTTCCGGTATCTGGGTCACGCACTGCGCGATGATCCGCAGAGACTGGCGCATCTCGGCAATGCGCATCAGGTAGCGGTCGTAGTTATCCCCCACCGTCCCAACCGGCACATCGAAGTCCAGCCGGTCGTAAATCTCGTAAGGGTCTGCCTTGCGCAGGTCCCAGCTAACGCCGCTGGCCCGCAGCACGGGGCCGCTGACTGAGCAGTTGATGGCCTGCTCCGCAGAGAGTATGCCTACGTTCTTGGTCCGGGCGAGTAGAATCTCGTTGCCGGTTATGAGGCGCTCGTACTCGTCGATGTAGTCCGGCATGTAGCCCAGAAAGTCTCTCAGGGCCGTCCAGAATTCAGGTGGAGCGTCCTGGAAAATGCCTCCAACCCTCATGTAGCTGAGGGTGATGCGCGCGCCGCACAGCATCTCGAATAGGTCCAGGATCTTCTCTCGCTCCCTGAAGCAGTACATCAGAGGCGTGGCCAGTGCTCCCAGGTCGTTGAGGAAGAAGCCGGTTGCCACGAGGTGGCTGGCTACGCGCTGAAGCTCGGCGGCTATGACGCGCAGGTACATCGCCCGTTCGGGGGGCTGGATGCCGGACAGCTTCTCTGTTGCGAGCACGTAGGCCAGGTTGTTGGACATGGACGATACGTAGTCCAGCCGGTCGGTCAGGGTTACCACCTGGGCGTAGGTGCGCTCCTCGGCCAGCTTCTCCGAGCCTCTGTGGAGATAGCCGAAGATTGGCTCCACGTCCAGAATAACCTCACCGTCAAAGGTGATGCGCATCCGGAAGACCCCGTGAGTGCTGGGGTGCTGCGGCCCGATGTTTATTGTGATTGGCTCTGTGCGTATCGCCATATCGGATCTCTACCTCGGAGCCTCCAGATAGTCTTTCCTGTGCGGATGACCGGGGAATCCCTCCCACAACAGGAGCCTTTTCAGGTTGAAGTGGCCTTCAAAGCGGATTCCCATCAGGTCGTACACTTCCCGCTCCTGAAAGTTCGCGCCCTCCCATACGTCCACTACGGAGGGCACCGTCGGGTTCTCCCTGTCCCAGCACCGGGACTTGAGCACCATTCTGTGGTTCCTGGCAATGGACACCAAGTGATAGACCATTGCAAAGTGGTCGATGTAGTCTACAGCGGACACGGCTACCAGGTAGTCGAACTGAAGGTCGGGGTCATCCTTGAGAAACCTGCACACCTCCCGGATTGACTCCGGCTTTACCCACACGTCATTGGAGTCAGACTCCTCCACCACGCCCGGGACGGCCTCTGCCACCCGCCGTGCGATGTCCTCTGCTGCCAGGGCAATCGTCATCTATTGTCCTCTTACCTGTTCGCCAAGCTGTTCTTCTTGATTTTCTCGTGGAGCTGCATAATGCCGTACAGGAGGGCGTCGGGGCGCGGCGGGCAGCCGGGAACGTACACGTCCACCGGCACAATCCGATTGACCCCGGGCACCACGCTGTAGGCCTGGTAGTAGGGGCCGCCGCTGGTGGCGCAGACCCCCATAGAAATAACCCATTTCGGTTCCGGCATCTGGTCGTACAGCCGGCGAATAGCGGGCGCCATTTTCCACGTGACGGTGCCTGCTACTATCATAAGGTCCGCCTGCCTGGGCGAGGCGCGCATGGCCTCCATCCCGAAGCGCGAGATGTCGAAGCGGGACATGGCGCTGGCAATCATCTCGAATGCGCAGCACGCCAGTCCGAAGGTGAGTGGGAACACGGAGGACTTTCGGCCCCAGTTCAAAAGAGCGTCGATGGATGTGACCACCACGTCCCGTCCGAGTTCAGAGGGCACCTGGATGGCGTCCACTGCGTACGGGCCGATGTGAGTGGCCTTCATGTCGTTGATTGTGGCCCCCTCCTCCCTGTCCATCTCCCACGTGGTGTCGTGGAGCGGTACGGGAAGGTTCGCCTTCGTCTCCACAGCTGACTGGTCAAGCCTACTCTCTTCAGTCATATGTTACCTCCATTCCAGTGCCTTGTACTTCAAGGCGTAAGCCCACCCAACCACCAGAATAAGCACGAACACCAGCATCTCTATCAGGGCGAAGAGACCCAGTTGATTGAAGTGCACCGCCCAAGGGTATATGAACACTGTCTCTACGTCAAAAACCACGAAAAGCAGGGCGAACATGTAATAGCGAAAGTTGAACCTGGGCCATCTGTCCCCAATGATTTCCATCCCGCACTCGTACGGGCTGAGCTTGGCGGGGTTGGGCTTGTGGGGACGGATCCTGATAAAAGAGAAAAGCCAAGAAAGGACTAGCAAGCTGGCCGGCATAATCATCGCTATCGCAGTGAATATTGCTATGAGCCCATACTGGCGGAAGTAGTCCTCAAGCATAGGCTAGCTCCTTCAATCTCATAGACTCACGATAATATAGCATAGCGCCTGTGGATTATCAAGTGAAATTCTACACAATCGTGACGCCTTCAATTCCCGTGATTCCCGGGACGCAGGAACGGCTCAGACCGGATGTGTTAAGATTGATATACAGCCTTGGCGACGGCCTGATATGAGTCGAAGAACATTCAGAAAAACCGCTTCCCTGCTCTTCCTGGCACTGGCCTTGCTCGTCGCGCTTGCGGCCTGCCGCTCTGCGGCTCCAGGCGAACCCACGCCAGAGCCACCCTCCGAAATCAACGAGGTTGTGGATGTCTGGCTCAGGTTGTCCGAGTCGGAGTCCACAACCAAAGACATCGCCATCGTCCAGGTCTGGAACAGCCTGTCTCAGCAGTTCGTAGAGAGGGATACCATAGACGCGGCAACCCTTGGAGAGGCGGCTATTGAAGCCATGCTGGACGCCGAGAGAGATGCGGATGCTGCGCTGGACCCAACGGTTCTCAGTGGCGTGGCAATAGATGCAATGCTCGACGTCGTGGACGATCCATACACCGTTTACCTGGACCCGGAGCAGTACGATCGATATCTGGAGAGCAGTAAGGGAGAGTTCGAGGGTATAGGAGCGCGTGTGGATCTCATCGACGGTCGACTCACCGTAGTGGCGCCCATTTCAGATACCCCTGCTGAGAGGGCCGGTCTTATGGCAGGCGACGTTATAGTGGAGGTGGACGGCGTCAGCACCAAGGGGTGGAGTCTGATAGAGTCAGTTTCTCGTGTTCGAGGTCCAAAGGGCACCTCCGTTAGGCTCCTGGTGGTGCGAACCGGCAACCCGGAGCCAACCATCGTTGAAGTGGTGCGGGACGCTATTACCATAGACAGCGTACAGTGGGAGATGCTGGCCGGTGGCACAGCCCATCTTAGGATTACATCCTTTGCTCTCAATACCGATGAGGCATTTACCGAAGCGCTTGAGGATATGATTGAGCAGGACGTTCAGGCGATAGTCCTGGATCTGCGGAACAATCCGGGCGGCTCCCTGGAGACGACTATCAACGTAGCCAGCGAATTCCTTGATGAGAAGCTTGTCCTGTACCTGGTTTACGGCAACGGAGACAGGTACGACTTCACGGCTAAGGAGAACGGGCTTGCCCTGGACATTCCCTTGGTTGTGCTGGTGAACAATCGCAGCGCCAGTGGCAGCGAGGTGCTGGCGGCGGCCCTCCAGGACCGGGGCCGGGCTACGCTCGTTGGGACCACCACCTTCGGCAAGGGCAGCGCAAATCTCACCAAGTCCCTCAGCGACGGCTCCGGGCTGTACTTCACCACCGGACGCTGGTACTCTCCCGACGGACGTCTCATCGAGGGAAAGGGCCTGGAGCCGGATATACTTGTTACGGACGGGCCTGACGGCCATGATGACCCGCAGTTGGAAAGGGCCTTGGAGCAACTTGGAATAACCGCAGCAACCGCGTCTCGCTGAGCGCTGCTTGGGAGCTACTGAAAGACCATGACTGCCGCAAAACGTTCGAAGAGAGCTAATGACTCAAAGGTCAAAGACCCATCCCGGCCCGTCACGGTAAACCGGAGGGCCTACCACGAATACGACATACTGGAGACCGTGGAGGCGGGGCTTGTCCTCACCGGCACCGAGATCAAGTCCGTTCGGGACGGCCGTGTGAATATACAGCAGGCCTTCGCCCGCGCGGACGACGGCGAGATGTGGCTTCACAACGCCCACATTGCCCACTATGCACAGGGCAACATCCACAACCACGAGCCGACGCGTCCCAGGAAGCTGCTGCTCCACAGAGGCCAGATTGCGGACCTCGCGGACGCTGCGGGACAGAAGGGCCTCACTCTGGTGCCCCTGAGGGTGTACATCAAGAATCACGTGGCAAAGGTGGCGCTGGGCCTGGCCCGCGGACGCAGGATGTACGACAAGCGCAAGGCCATAATGGACCGGGACCAGGACCGGGAGATCGGGCGAGCCATGCGTGAAGCCTCCCGCGGCTAGGAAACTCAAATCGTCATTCCCGCCTCCGAGCGGGAATCCAGGTGGGGGGTGTGTTATAATTGGTGCATCATGGGGACGCGTGGTTTCGACAGGGGGTGACTTCGCAGGATTGCAGGCCGAGGTGTCGTCAACCTCGTTAATCAGGCGGCAAAAAAGTAACTGGCGAGAAAAAGCTCGCACTGGCCGCCTAACTAGGCAGGCCACGTCCATCCCCTCCTCTCCTCGAAGGCGGGACATGGGCGCCATTAAGTCGAGGTGCTGCTCTTCCTTACACCGATAGGGAGGAACCAAGATCTATCGGCTGGTTCCCAAGGGACCTGCGCCGGTGGGGACCTTGGGAGCGAGAAATAAATACCGGATAAGCCTGTAGTATATTCTAGTGGAGAGCTCTTTGGACGGGGAGTTCGACTCTCCCCCGTCTCCACCAAAACCTATTTCGTCATTCCCGCGCAAGCGGGAATCCAAGTGTACGGATGTCGACAGCTCAGCACTAACCTGCAAGGCGGGCATTCATTGAACTGTGAAGGCTGATATAAGGAGGCAATACATGACTGAGAACACGCTGGAATCAACCAGGCAAGCCATTATCGATCGCCTGAACGGCATACGGGACGGCTACGATATGTGCCTTTCGGACGTGTCCGCCGAGGTGGGCAACAACGGCACAGAGTGGTCAATGGTCGACCTGCTCAGGCACACCACGGCCGACTACCTCCGGAACATGGTGAAGCGCGTGCTTGATGAGGATAACCCTAATCTTGGAGGCGGCGGCTTCGACCCGGAGGCTGGGTGGCGACGAATAAGGGACAATATCCTCGCGGACATCGATAGCGCCGTCACTATGGCTATGGAGCTGGCCCCGGAGCAGCTGGAGCGGAAGGGCGATCGAAACGGCGAGACCGTCACTCCCTTGAGCCTCCTGGAGATGTGGGCCGGCCACTATGAAGAGCACCTGGCCCAGCTCAGGGACGAGATTCGGCCCAGAGAGGGCCTCCCCTCCGTCTAGCCCTGCGCCCTGATTCAGGCCGTTGCAACCATTCCTGCGGAGGGAGACCTTTGAATAACCCTTAGCGTCATCCCGCAAGAATTGCCCTCACCGTCATTCCTGCGAAGGCAGGAATCTAAAAACGCTGTCTGCAAGGCTGCGATGCCTTGAAAGAAGGGCTTTAGATTCCCGTCCCCGTATCGGAGTACGGGGCAAGCTTCACGGGAATGACGGAGAAGATAGCCTCTTCCAGGAGATACACCGGAGTTATGCAAAGGTCTCCGGAGGCAGGAATCTACGGCTTCTTTGATGCGCCCGGTAGGCCCCTGGGGAAGCACGGCTGTCCGCCCACAGATGACGATGAAGAGACTCCCTGGTATAACAGGACTCTATAGACCTGCCAGGGAGTCTTTGCTATTATCCACGTTGGACGCCTATTGGCTGCAACAGAGGGCGTCCCGCGAAATGCATTGTAGTCACCCCATAAAGAAAAAGAACCAAGGAGGCAAGTATGTGGAACCAGTTTGACACCGGCGCTTATAGCGGTATGTTGGCAGAGACGGTGACCATGAAGGGGCACAACGGCGACCTTATACACGCCTACTTCACCCGTCCTCTGGGAGCAGGTCCATATCCGGGCATCGTGCTGGCGCACCACCTTCCGGGCTGGGACGAGCTCAACAGGGAGATGGCCCGCCGCTTCACTGAGCACGGCTTCGTGACGATATGTCCCGACCTGTACGATCGATCTGGCCACGGCACGCCGGACGACGTAGCAGCCCAGGCTCGCGCGGCCGGTGGCGTCTCCGACGAGAGCGTAATCGGCGACTGCGAGGCGGGGATGCAGCTGCTCAAGTCTCTCCCCTACTCCAATGGCAAGGTCGGCATCATCGGCACGTGCTCCGGCGGACGCCACTCCGTCCTGGTTGCTTCCAGTGTCCAGGGCTTCGATGCCGTGGTGGACTGCTGGGGAGGCAGGGTCGTCATGGCTGCGGAGGACCTGACCCCGGCGATGCCAGTCGCTCCTATCGACCTCACCAGCCAGCTGTCGTGTCCCATACTGGGCCTCTTTGGCAACGACGACCAGGGCCCGACGCCGGCGCAGGTGGACCAGCACGAGGAGGAGCTGAAGAAGCACGGCAAGACCTACGAGTTCCACCGCTACGACGACGCAGGCCACGGCTTCTGGTACTACCATCGCCCCAACTACCGGCCGGAGCAGGCAATGGACTCCTGGGAGAAGGCGGTCGAATTCTTTGGCCGTAATCTGGCGGGCTAAGGGTAGTCCACCGGCACGGCGCGGGCCATCGGACCCATTCACGCAGGAGGTAACGAGCAATGAATGACGGCAGCAGAGAGGTAGCTACGCTGGCAGGCGGGTGCTTCTGGTGCCTGGAGGCGGTCTACGAACAATTGATTGGGGTGGAGAGCATCGTGTCCGGCTACACGGGCGGGCATATAGTCAATCCATCCTACGAGCAGGTGTGCACCGGGAGGACCGGACACGCGGAGGCCGTACAGGTGACATTCGACCCACAGACCATCTCCTACAAGGACGTGCTGGGTGTCTTCTTCGCCATCCATGATCCCACCACGCTGAACCGACAGGGAGCAGACGTCGGCCCGCAGTACCGGTCGGCGATCTACTTCCACGACGAGGAGCAGAAGGCCGCGGCTGAAGAGATGATTGCTGAACTTGAGGCTTCCAAGACATGGGGCCGCCCCATCGTGACCGAGGTGACGGCCCTGCCAGAATACTATCCAGCAGAGGACTACCACCAAGAGTACTACAGGCGGAACGCGGGCCAGCCGTACTGCCAGATAGTAATCTCGCCCAAGGTCGCCAAGTTCCGCAAGGAGTACCTGGACAGGCTGAAGCCGGCGGCTGCTAGAAGCTGAACCCGCAGTAACCGCAAACCCAATCTCAGGAGGTGCGCTATGCCGACCGTTAACACCGTCCTTGGACCCGTGGACGCCGCTGACCTGAAGTTCACCCTCATGCACGAGCACGTCATGGTCAGCTCCGCGGGCATCCCCCACACCTTCCCGGAGCTCATAGACCGGGACAGGTTTGTCACACTGTCCGTGCAAGCCCTCAAGGAAGCCGCCGCCGATGGAGTGAACACCTACGTCGATGTGACCACTATGGACCTGGGCCGCGACATGGACGTTTTGGAACGGGTGGCCGAACAGTCGGAGGTGCACATAATTCCTTGCACGGGGATATGGTTGGACATTCCAAGGGCCATCAGCCGCATCACGCCGGAGGAGTTGGCCAGGGTGTTCATCAGGGAGATAGAGGTGGGCATTGAGGGAACTGGTATCAAGGCCGGTGTCATCAAAGTTGCTACCTCTGAAGAAGGCGTGACGCCGGCGAACGATATAGTGCTGCGCGCTGCGGCAATCACCTGCAACGAGACGGGCGTGCCGATATCGACCCACACCGCGGCTCTGGCCAAGGTCGGCAACGACCAGATCGCCATCTTTGAGGAGGAGGGCGTCGACCTCAGCAGGGTTTACATCGGGCACAGCAATGACACCGCAGACCTCGACTACCTGTCCGGCATTGCCCGCAAGGGATGCCTCCTGGGCATGGACCACTACCCCGGCGGGCGCCCCGGCTGGCTGAACTGGGAGGAGCGCACACAGGTCGTGAAGCAGCTGCTGGATATGGGCCTGGCAGACCACGTTACACTGTCCCACGACTTCGCTCTCAGCTATGCCGACAGCTCAGAGGTTGAGGAAGACCGCGCCACGTACAATCCCGACGGCATCTGCTTCATACCTCGACGGGTGCTTCCCCGGCTTAAGGAGCTTGGCGTCACCCAGCAGCAGATCGACGCGATGACTGTGGACGCCCCGCGGCGCTACTTCGGTGGGTAGTAACGTGCGATGCACCGAATAAGCCCTCTTCCCCTTTCAATGGGAAGATCGAGATGGGGTGAAGCGGCCGGCGCAGGCCGCGAATCGGACGCCACCATAACCAACTAAGGAGGACAACATGTTCAAGGGCATCCGGTACTTTTCCGTAGCCGTCACCAACCTGGACGAGGCGATAGAGCGCTACGAGAAGCTCTTCGGCCTTCAGGTTATGACCCCGCCCAACGAGCGTCGATACGGGTTCATCTCCGCAACCCTGGGCAACGGGGAGCAGAGTCTCATCGAACTCATACAGCCTTCAGGCGACGACAGTAACCTGGGGCGGTTTATGAAGGAGCGGGCTATTCCCTCCAACCCCAACGGCGAGGGCATTTACATGGTGAGCATAGAGGTGGACGACATAGAGAAGACGGTGGAGCAGATCAAGGACGGTGGAGGCAGGATCACTCAGAACGAGCAGACTCCCAACGAGGCCTGGGTGCACCCGACCTCCGCGAACTTCACATTCCTGGGGCTGGTTCAGCCGTCTTCCTAGCCGGGCGCGGAAGGTGGTCATAAGGGGAGCAGTAGATGGAAGGAACGAGGTTCATTCAATCGATACGCCTGGAGAACATACTCTCCTTTGACCCGGATACTGCTGAGCTTCCCCTGGAGCCACTGAACGTCCTCATAGGACCGAATGCCTCCGGCAAGTCCAACTTGATAGAGGCGTTGTCTCTTCTCCATGCAGCGCCATCGGATCTCCAGGAGCCAATCCGCAGGGGGGGTGGAGTCAGTGACTGGCTCTGGAAAGGTGCCCCAAGCGCGCCCACGGCAACCGTACAGGTGACCAGTGAATACCCATCCGCGGTAATTAAGCCCCTCAGGTACCGGATTTCGTTCAAAGCCGATGTGCTTAACCAATTCGCGATAGTAGACGAGGTTGTGGAAGATACGAAGCCCGGGCCAGACGGGGAAGCGCCAGATTTTTACTATCGCTACAAGGGAGAAAGCGCGAGATATGAAAGCGGGCGTCTGTTCTCGGGCAGCCATGTCATTAAAGCCGTGGCACCGACGGAAGGAAACCCACTCGGGATTTTAACGCCCTCAGGAGCTAGCAGGTTCGAACAGGTTCTCCCTTGGGGCGAAGTGGAACCAGGCCAGTCGATCCTGTCACAGAGACGAGATCCCCGCGCCTACCCGGAGTTGTGGGAAGTGAATATGATATTTAGAATCATGTTTTTCTACAGGGGACTGGACTTGAGGCGCGACGCCCCCGTCCGCCTTCCGCAGAAGCCGGATCTCCCGCAGGATTTCCTTATGGAAGACGCCTCGAACCTGAGCGTAGTACTGAGCGATATGCTTAACCAGCCCGACGTAAAGGAGCGCATGCTGGAGCGTATGAGGGACTTCTACCCGTCTTTCCGGGACGTTACGGCCACAATAGGCGGAGGCACAGTCCAGATAATCTTCCACGAAAAGGGCCTGCGTCATCCCGTGCCCGCCACCCGGCTGTCCGACGGAAGCCTGCGCTACCTCTGCCTGCTCGCTGTGCTCTGCAACCCCAATTTGACGGGGGTCGTCTGCATTGAGGAGCCGGAGCTTGGGCTGCACCCGGACATTATCCCGGAGGTAGCGAAACTCCTGGTGGAGGCATCCTCCCGCAGCCAGATCTTCGTTACAACCCACTCTGACGTGCTGGTTGACGCGCTCACAGAAACGCCGGAGGCCGTGATAGTGTGCGAGAAGGAGGAAGGCGCGACCAGAATGCGCCGTCTTGACGCAGAGGAGCTGAAGCCCTGGCTGGAGGAGTACCGGCTGGGTGAGATGTGGACGCGTGGAGAAATTGGAGGTAATAGATGGTGAGCGCCAGTCTCTACGTGGAGGGTGGCGGCGATAGCAAGTCGCTGAAGACGGCGTGCCGCAGGGGCTTCAGAAAGTTCATCGAAAACGCGGGGGCCGCCGGAGGAGTATCCAACATTGTAGCCTGCGGCAGCCGCGGCAACGCTTATCGCAGTTTCAGCAAAGCCCTCTCAGCCAGCGTGAACGCCTTGATCCTGGTGGACGCCGAGGGCCCGGTGACGACGCAGGAAGCGTGGCAGCACCTCAAGGCCAACGACAACTGGGACCGCCCAGCCACCGCAACGGACGACCAATGTCATCTGATGGTGCAGGTAATGGAATCCTGGTTTCTGGCAGACGCGGACGCCCTCGCATCATTCTACGGGCAGGACTTTAACAGAGGGCCGCTTCCGGCAAACCGGAACATAGAGCAGGTTCCCAAGCAGGACGCGCTTGTCGGACTTGACCAAGCCGCCCGAAATACCAGAAAGGGCGGCTACAAAAAGGGACCGGACAGCTACGATATACTGGCCAAGCTGAACCCGGCTAAGGTCAGAGGGATGTCACCTTTCGGAGAACGCTTTATTCAAGCGCTTTCGAGCCAGAGCTAAGACGTCTCCCCTTCCAATCGCCTACGGTGGTAGTCAACAAAACGCCGTATGGCGCGGGCGGCCCTGCCCGTCGTGGGGAAAACGGGCAAGCCCGCTTGGACGCACGTCTCCCTGAACTCTGCCACGGCCTGCTGCTTCCACTCATCCTTGGGCAGGTCGGCTCCCAGCACAACTGCCATTGGCTTGGAGGTCTGACGGCTCACCTCGACGAACATATCCACGGTCTGCTTGGCTCTGGGTACGTCTTCGGGCCGGTTCAGGTTGAACTGCTCGTCAATGCCGCAGACCAGCATATCGAAGTCCGGGTGGTCCGCTATCAGCTGAAGTATGTCGCGGAAGTTGAAGGGCCCTGCGCCGAGAATGGACACGTCGATTGGGTTCCCTATCCACTCCCAGTTCACAGGGTCTCGAGCCTTCAGCTCCTCCTGTATGTCCGGAGGCAGAGGAAGGACTCGCAGTCCGGCCTCTTCAAAGGCGTCCGCAGACTGCACGCTCATGCCCCCTCCCCCACCGCCCAGCCCCACCTGCAGCCCCTGAGCGGGCCGCATGAAGCGGAATGTCACCATCAGGTCGATAAGCTCATCCATGCTGGACACGGACAGCGCGCCAGCCTGCCTGCACATGGCCTCCCACACCTCGCCGGAGCTTGCCAGAGAGGCAGTGTGGGAAGCGATAGCCTTGGCGCCTGCCTGGGTGCGTCCTCCCTTGAGGATGATCACAGGCTTCGCACGCGCCGTGCGACGCAGCACGTCGAAGAAGCGGCGTCCGTCCTTCACGCCCTCCATGTAGGCCGCGATTATCTCCGTTTCCGGGTCCTCGGCCAGGTAGTCCAGGAGGTCGGATTCATCCAGGTCGGTGGCGTTGCCGTAGCTCAACACTTTGCTGAATCGGACGCCCCGCGCCGCTGCCAGGTTGACTATCTGGGCGCTGTTACCCCCGCTCTGAGAGATGGCGGCAACCGGCCCCGACTCCGTCGGAAACCCCGGCTTGAAGGTCAGGCCCTCTTTCGGGTAGTACATGCCCATGCAATTCGGGCCAATCAGCCGGATGCCGGCTCGCCTGGCTCGACGCAGCAGTTCGTCCTCCAGCAGTATCCCCTCCTCGCTTCCCGTCTCCTTCATCCTGGCTGTGTAGAAGTGGATGACCTTCACGCCCTTCCTGGCGCACTGGTCGACCAACTGGAGCGCCCTTGTGGCCGGGATGGCGGAGATGACGTAGTCCACCGGCCCGGGCACGTCCTCCACCGAGGGAAAGCACGATACGCCCTCTATCTCCTCCGCGTTGGGGTTTATTGGGTGCAGGGCGCCCTTGAATGGGTGGCCCAGCATGAAGCGAAAGAAGTCGTTGCCCTGGTTGGCGCTTGTGGATGCTCCCACTACCGCGACGGAGCGGGGATGGAAAACGTAGTCAAGCTCAATGCCCATAATTCACACCTGCCTATGGAGTACGCGGAGAAACTTGATTTCCTACTAAGGCGCGCCTGGTCCAATGGACGGCAAGGCCGCCAGTCCCTCGGCATCTCTGATATAGTCGACTGTTTCTCGTACCCGGCGTTCTATAGTCTGGCGCGGCTCACACAGGCCGAGGTAGAAGCACTCTCCGTGCAGGGTGGTCTGCCTCGAGAGGTATCTGCCTGTGAGTATCCTGAACCGGTTGTCGCTGTCTGCCAAGATGTCCAACTGTATTCGCGTCTGCGTTGAGGTTACCGGCATAATACCCGTGAGCGCCAGGACTAACGCCTGTGTCGCTCGTACGGTGGCGCACCAAGCCTTCTCCGCAGCATCTCGTATATCACCCTGTTCCCACTGCTCTATAGCGGATCGATGCATCTGGCGCGCGTCGCCGAAAATGTCTATTACGTCCATGGTCATGGCCATTGCGCACCTCCTCCAATCGTCTGATTTCCCTGTCCCCGCTGAAAGTAGCGCCTCGCCTGCACCTGCGAACCTTTGTCTCAGGACTACCTGAGCCAGGATGCACAGCAACGGTAGGTGTCAGGTCAATGCCATGCTACCATACGACAATGAGACCAACAAGGCGTTGGCTAAGAGGCTTACTTGGTTTAGTATATCAGTGATCTTCCAAACAACACCTACGGAGAGTGAACATGAGTGCAAATGCAAACATCAGGATTGGGCTTGTGGGAGCCGGGGCCAACACCCGTCTTAGGCACATACCGGGCTTCCAGGCCATCGACGGGGTTGAGGTTGTGGCGGTGGCCAATCGTAGCGCGGCCTCCGGCCAGCGCGTCGCCGACGAGTTCGGCATACCCAGGGTGTTCGACAACTGGCAGGACTTGGTCAACTCCCCGGACGTGGACGCCGTCTGCATAGGGACGTGGCCCTACATGCACTGCACCGTCACCCTTGCGGCCCTGGACGCCGGTAAGCACGTCCTCACGGAGGCGCGCATGGCTATGGACGCGGCGGAGGCAAAGGCAATGCTCCAGGCCTCACGCAGCCACCCCGGCCTTGTGACCCAGGTTGTGCCCTCCCCTTTCACCTTCAAGGTAGACCGCACCGTCCAAGACCTAGTGGCGTCGGGTTATCTGCGCGACCTCATTGCGATTGAGGCGCGGGTGACCCAGGGCGGCTTCCCGGACTTCCGCGGTCCTCTTCACTGGCGGCAGGACCGGGTCGTCAGCGGGTACAACATCCTGACTATGGGTATCTGGTACGAGGCCCTCATGCGATGGGTAGGCCAGGCCACCGAGGTCTACGCAATGACGCGGGTGGTCGTTCCCCAGAGGTTCAGCGATGATGGCCAGATGACACCGATAACTGTGCCGGACCACGTGGATGTGCTTTGCACCATCGGCGGCGCGCAGGCTCACCTGGCCTTCAGCACCGTCACGGGCTTGGGGGCCGCCGGCGAGGTCTGGCTCTTCGGCACGGAGGGTACAATCCACCTGGACGCCCGGACGATGACCCTTTCCGGCGGCAAGCCAGGCGATCGCGCCCTGACTGAGATAGTGATAGACCCTCAGAAGGAGGGTAGCTGGCGCGTGGAGGAGGAGTTCGTCAACGCCATCCGAGGATTGGAACCGGTGACGCGCACCAGTTTCCAGGACGGCGTGGCCTACATGGAGTTCACCGAGGCTGTCACCAGAAGCGCCCAAGCTAAGAGGCCGGTCGCCCTGCCTCTATAAATGAACCGTTGAACAACCTGGGCTCACACACAGAATCCCTTCCTCCACACAAATGAGGGAAGGTTAGAGCTTGCCCCGTACTTGATACGGGGATGGGGACGTAGAATAGCACCGCTCCACGTCATTCCTGCGGAGGGAGATCTTTGAATAACCTCGCTCCGGCGCGACCACACCCGTCGTCATTCCCGTGCAGAGAGACCTTTGCGTAACCCATAGCGTCATCCCGCAAGAATTGCCACACCGTCATTCCTGCGGAAGCAGGAATCTTAAAACTCTGTCTGCAAGGCTACGATGTCTTGGAATAGGGGCCTTAGATTCCCGTTTTCACGGAAATGACGGAGAAGATAGCCTCTTCTAAGAGATACACCGGAGTTATGCAAAGGTCTCTGCAGACGGGAGTCCATGCCCCACCCCGCCTGGATTCCCGCTCGGAGGCGGGAATGACGGTGGCAGGGAGCTTTGTCATAGGTTATGCAAAGGTCTCCGGAAGCAGGAATCTGGATTCACGCTCGGAGCCTGCCCCGTACTTGATACGGGGGCGGGAATGACCAGAAAGGGAGGAACGCGCCCAGCTAGGAGCTGCGAGTAGGGGGTTGGCGGAAGCCGAAGATGTGGCGACGGAAGCCCTCGGCGTACTTGTAGCCGTAGCGCTCGGCTACCTCCGACGTGCGGTTTTTCATACGCTCTTCAATGCCGTCCGGGTCCGTAATCTGGCTCCGGTGCGCCTTCAGCGCCGTTATCCTGGTATCGATCACGTCCGACACGTCAATGACCACCTCAGGGTCTTCGCCCATCGTCGTGTAGATCTCCGTCACCTTGTGGGTCTCAAAGCCCTCTCTCAGGTGCTCCGGGAAGTGAAGGTGGTCCCTGGCGTAGGGGTAGCAGGCGTCGAATGTTGCCTGGCCTGCCATTCGATGGTCTCGGTGGTTATGGCGGCCACGCCAGACCGGGTCCTGGCAGAAGATTATCTCCGGCTTGAAGCGGCGAATCTCCCTGACAATCCTGCCGATTACCTCGCGGCTAGCCTCCAACTCTCCATCCCCATATCTGAGGAATGTGACGTCGGTGGTGCCGGTGATGGCGCTGGCCTCCCGCTGCTCCTGCTCACGGATAACTGCCAGCCGCTCCGAGGTCATCTCTGGATCGCCGCTGCCCTTGTTCCCGTTTGTACACAGGACGTAGGCAATCTCCATGCCCTCTTTTACCAGCTTGCAAAGCGCGCCCCCGAATCCGAACTCCGCGTCGTCCGGGTGGGCGACGACTATCATGGCGCGCTTGTAGGCAAGCCAGGGCTTGTCGGGCTGTTCGTTCAACTGTGGTTCAGTAGTCATACCTTATCCTGGGCATCGCCACGCTTCGAGTCTAAGGCGATGCGCTCTCTACGGAATTTTGCGGTCGGACGGCTCCCGCGAAATACATCGCGGGAGCCGTCCGTACTGAAGTTACAGGTTGGTCGTTGATCTAGCTGCCGTTGGACTCCTTGTCCCACAGGGCTTCCAGAATGGCTCCCGGAGACATGGGCAGCTTTTCCATCCTCACGCCAATGGCGTTGTGAACGGCGTTGGCTATGGCGGCCATTGGAGGCACCAGGGGCAGCTCGGCCACGCCACGGAGACCGTACGGATGGCCTGGGTTGGCCACCTCGACGATTACGGTGTCGATCATGGGCAGGTCAAGGCTGATGGGCATCCGGTAGTCCAGGAAGCTGGAGTTCATCATCTGACCTTCGTCGTTGTAGAAGTACTCTTCGTTCAGCGCCCAGCCTATGCCCTGCACCGCTCCGCCCTGAATCTGGCCTTCCACGTAGCCGGGGTGGATTGCCTTGCCGCAGTCCTGGATGGCGGTGAAGCGAACCACGTCCACCTTGCCCGTCTCAGGGTCCACCTCTACATCCGCTATGTTGATGGCGAAGGCATTGCCTGCTCCGCCGGGGTTAAGGTTGGCCCGACCGCTAATCGGGCCGCCGGTGGCATTGAGCCTGGAAGCCAGCTGCTTGAAGGTGAGCCTCAGTTCCGGGTCGGACTTGCTCTGGAGGACGCCGGCGGCGTACTCCACCTCTTCAGCCGGGACTTCCCATACACTGGCTGCGCGCTGTATCATCTGGCGCTTTACATCCTCGCCCGCTTGAACGCATGCAATTCCTATCTTCTGGGCCACGCTGCTGCCTCCGGCGCCGCTGCTGTAGCCGATGGAGTCGGTGTCCCCTACCGAGGGCCTTACGTCCTCAGCGGCGAGGCCCAAGGTCTCAGCAAGGTGCATGGCCATAACCACTCTGGTCCCTCCGATGTCGGGAGCGCCGCCCACCAGGCTAACCGTGCCGTCGGGGTTTACGCTGGCAATGGCGCTGGCCGGGCCGGAGCCGTTGCCCCAGAAGCCGGCTGCGACTCCACGGCCGCGGTTCGGTCCCCCCAGGGGAGCGGAGTAGTGGGGGTGGTCCTTGGCCGCTTCAAAGGTCTCCACGCAGCCAATCTTCCCGAACACCGGGCCCGTCACCTGCCTCGTTCCCTCTTTGGAGGCGTTCAGCAGGCGGAACTCCATCGGGTCCATGGATATCTTTTCGCAGATCTCGTCGATGACCGTCTCGACGGCGAATGCGCCGATGGGGGCTCCGGGCGCGCGGTAGGCCGCCGTCTTGGGTGTGTTCACCAGCACGTCATAGGCTTCGATGTAGCCGTTGGGGATGTCATAGGGCGCCAGCATGCAGCGCGCGCCTCCGCCCACGGGCGAGCCGGGGAAAGCGCCCGCCTCGTATATCAGGTGGGCCTCCGCCGCGGTGATGCGGCCGTCCTTCGTCGCTCCAATCTTCACCCTGAGGTCGGCGCTGGAGGTCGGGCCGCTGGCCACGAACACCTCGGTCCTGTTCATCTGCATCTTCACCGGCCTTCCGGTCTTCCTGGAGAGTAGGGCCGCCACAGGCTCCAGGTACATGCCGCCCACGCCCTTCCCGCCGAAGCCGCCGCCGATCTCCATTGCGACGGTCTTCACGTGGGATGTGGGAATGTCCAGCACTGCCGACGCGCTGTCCCGCACGCCGAACAACTGCTGGGTGCTCGTCCAGATGGTCAAGTAGCCGTCCTGCCCCCACATGGCGGTTGCTGCGTGGGGTTCGATGTAGCCCTGGTGCACCCGCTTGGTTGAGAAGTCCCGCTCTACGACCACGTCCGCCTCGGCGAATCCCTTGTCCAAGTCTCCCAGCCTGTGCTCGAAGTGGTTGGCGATGTTGGAGGGTTTTTCGCTAGGCGATTCACCCCACCCTCCCGCTCTCAGCGTGGCGCTGGACTGCGTGACCAGAGCTTCGTGAAGGGTGGGGGCACCCTCTTTCATGGCGTCCAATGCCGTGAGGACGGGCTTCAGCACTTCGTACTCCACTTCGATTAGATCAAGGGCCTCCTCGGCTACGTGAGCGCTGGTGGCCGCTATGGCCGCTATGGCGTGCCCCTTGTACAGCGCCTTCTCCCTGGCCAGGATGTTTCGGGAGAAGAAGCCGTAGTTGGTGGTTGCTCCCTCCTCCATGTCCACGAGCTTGGCTGAGATGTTGGGCATGTCCTCCGCAGTGACCACGGCCAATACCCCCGGCAGCTCCAGCGCCTTGCTGCAGTCAATGCTCTTGATCTTGGCATGAGCGTACGGGCTGCGCAGCACCTTGCCGTACAGCATACCCGGCAATTGCAGGTCCGCGCCGTACTTGGCCCGACCGGTTACCTTGTCCGTGCCGTCGTGCCTTATGGGCCTGGTGCCTACTACGTTGTACTCCTTGGTCGATAGGACCATGTTTGGCTTATAATCCAGCATATTACCTCCCGTGAATTCTTCTGAAATACTGGTGATAATTTACCACATATGGGCTGACTTGACCAACCCCATCTCACTTATTGACCCGCAATGTCCGATTCCCTACACTACAACCATCGCTGATCACATCTGAAAGGCCGGAATCATGGAAGAAAATGAAACAGACACCATACGCCTGCTGCTGGAGAGAGCGGGACTGACCCTCACCGACGAGGAGTTAGAGAAGCTGATCCCCTACTATCAGAGAAACCTGGAACGTCTGGAAGCGCTCCATTCGGCTGATCTGGAGAAGGAAGAGGTGGCCGGAGTATTTCCGCCTCAGTGGAGCGCCGACTAGGGAGGTGTCGCTATGAGTCAAGACCGGAAAGAGCTATGCACCCTGACCATTCGCGAGGCTGGCCTTCTGATAGCGTCCGGCGAGATATCGCCGGTGGAGCTGACCAAGGCCTTCCTCGAGCGCATTGATGAGGTGGACGGCAGACTCCACTCCTACGTGACAGTCCTGCCGGAGGAGGCCCTTGCCCAGGCGCGTGTCGCCGAGGCCGAGGTCTTGCAGGGGCTGTACAGAGGACCCCTTCACGGCATACCTATCGCCCTCAAGGACCTGTACGATACCGAGGGCGTGCGCACCACCGGCCAGTCCAAGGTGCTGGAATACCGCGTTCCGTCGGAGGACGCCACTACGACCCTCAGACTGAAGGAAGGCGGTGGCGTGCTGCTGGGCAAGCTGGCCATGCACGAGTTCGCCCTGGGAGGACCCAAGACCAGCCTCTTTGAGCAGGCGCGCAATCCCTGGAACCTGGACCACGTGACCGGAGGCTCCAGCAGCGGGTCAGGCGCAGCCGTGGCAGCCGCCCTGTGCATGGGATCCCTGGGGTCGGACACCGGTGGCTCCATACGAGGGCCGGCCTCTCTCTGCGGCATCGTTGGATTGAAACCCACCTATGGCCGCGTGAGCCGCTACGGAGTCATACCCCTTAGCTGGTCTCTGGACCACTGCGGCCCCATGACCTGGACTGTGGAGGACGCTGCTCTGATGCTACAGGTCATCGCAGGGCCTGACCCCAGAGACCCGACCACAAGCCAGGCGCCTGTCCCGGACTACTTCGGTCATCTGAGGGGCGACGTCAGGGGCATGGTCATCGGTGTGCCGCGTCACTACTTCTTCGACACGGACTCCGGCCTGGATACCGAGACCCTGGAGGCTGTTGACAAGGCGCTGGCTGACCTAGAGGCGCTGGGAGCGCGCCTTGAAGAGGTGGAGATTCCCAGCCTTGAGTACGCCGGCATATCCAACACGGTGATTATGCTGAGCGAGGCCTTTGCGTACCACCGGGACAACATGGTGTCTCAGCCTCAGAACTTCGGGGAGATGGTGCGGACGCGATTCTACCAGGGCAGCCTCTTCACGGCCCACGACTACATCCAGGCCCAGAGGGCCCGCAGCCTTCTAAAGCGGGAGTTTGCCGAGACGTTGCAAAGGGTGGACGTCATAGCTTGTCCCACCTCCGTCACGCCTGCGTCTACCTTCGAGGGGCTTGATCCGCTGGCTGCTCTGGGACGGCCCAGCTATTCAGCGCCCTTCAATCAGACTGGACTTCCCGCAATCTCCGTGCCGTGCGGTTTCACAGGCGCGGGCTTGCCCATCGGGTTACAGATAGCCGGAAAGCCCTTCGACGAGGCCACCGTAATGAACGTTGCCTACGCCTACCAGCAGCACGCCGGGTGGTTCGAGAGGCGACCGCAACTGTAGTCATCTTGGCGGCTCCCGCAAGCTACCTTACGGAAACCCTTGAATAACCCTTCCATTAGTTCTGGAAGAGGCGCTCCAACCGTCATTCCCGTGGAAACGGGAATCTATGGCGCAGTGCACAAGGCCGCGATGCCTTGAAAGAATCGCCTTGGATTCCTCGCTGCGTTCGGAATGACGCTAGTAGGGGCGGTTCGCGAACCGCCCCTACAGGAACTATCTCTGACACCGTTCATCTGGTTCGACAGGCTCCACCCGCCTCAGACCAGCACCCTCTCATCCGTCAGGTGGGCAATCTCCTCCTCGGACATGCCCAGCAGGTCTCTCAGGACTTCCGTGTTGTGCTCGCCCAGGTCCGGCGCCCGGTCGTAATTCGGAGTCGGCGCGTCGCTCATGTGCCAGGGGTGGGCCACGTGCGTGTACGGATTGCCTTCAACCTCTCCGAGGGGTATGAACCGGCCCCGGTCAATAAGGTGCGGGTCGTTCACCAAGCCCTCGGCGTTCAGCGACGGCCCGGCGGCGACTCCCGACTCTTGCAGAATGTGCATCACCTCGTAGTCGGTGCGCTCCGAAGTCCACTCGGTGATTAGCTTGTCAAGCTCATCCTGGTTATGCCAGCGGCTGAGGGAATCTGCAAAGCGCGGATCTTCGGCCCACTCTGGATGGCCCGCGGCCTGGCAGAGGGAGGCCCACTCCTCCTCGTTGCTGACGGCTATGGCGACCCACTTGTCGAAGCCCTGGCAGCTGTACACGCCGTGAGGCGCCATTGCCAGGTCGCGGTTCTCCTGCGGGGTCTGGTCCCGCCCGTTGACCGTATAGTCCAGGAACCGCTCCGGCAGCGCGGCGATGACGTTCTCGGCCATGCACATCTCAATGTACTGACCCTGCCCTGTCTTCCGATGGTGGCGAAGCGCAGCGAGCACCGCGAAGGCGATGAGCATCCCCGTCAGGTGGTCCGCCCATATGCCGGCTACTTGCCCCGGCCTGCCGTCCTTGTAGCCTGTGAGATAGGACAGGCCGGCAAAGTTGGCGACCTCTGCGTAGTATCCTATGGCGTTCTTGTACGGCCCCCGGCGCCCCAGGCCGGTGCTGCACAGCATGATAACGTCGGGTTTCACCTTCTTCAGGTCCTCGTACCCAAGTCCCAGCCTTTCGATAACGCCCGTCCCGAAGTTCTCTACCACCAGATCGCTGACCTTCACCAGCTCCTTGGCGACCTCCACGCCCCTCGGGTCTTTCAGGTCCAGGGTGATGCTCTTCTTGCTGATGTTGTTCCTGACAAACCCGCCTGCAATCCGAGTGTCTCCAGGGTGACGGCTTGCGGTCTCTATCTTGATCACCTCCGCGCCCATCACTGCCAGCATCATTGTCGAGTAAGGCCCTTGCACCACCTGGGTGAAATCGGCAACTCTTATTCCTCCCAATGGTAGTCGGCTCATATCGCTCCCTCCCGTGTGACTTTTGCTATTCTGCTACGAGATTATACGACGCCCATCTGACGCATACGCGCCAGGTCGTCCTTCGAGTACCCCAGTCTATTGCATAGCACCTCTTCGTTGTGCTGACCAAGCGAGGGCGCAGGCGACGATACCTGCCAGGGCGTCTCGGAGAAGCGGTAGGCCGGCCCCGGAGACTTGAACTCGCCTATCTGGGGATGCGCCATATCCACGAAGGTGCCCCGCTCCACGAAGTGAGGATGGTTCACCACGTCCTCCGCGGAGTGAACTGGGGAAGACGGGATATGCCCCTCCACCTGTAGCATCTGGTACAGCTCCTCCATAGTGTGCTGCTGAGTCCACTCCTCGACCAGGGGATAGAGGGCGTCCATGTTGTCTCTGCGGGACTCGCGTTCGTTGAATATTTCCCATTCCGTCCACTCCGGGTGTCCCAATACGCCCTTCAGGGACTCCCAGAAGTGGTCTTGCACCATCGTCAGGGTCACGTAGCCGTCCTTGGCCAGGAACGGCTTTCGGCCTGGGACTCGAAGCGCCAGGGCCGCTATCCTGGTGGGCGTCTCCCTCCTGTTGGTGTGGGCAATGATGTCGGATCCAATGGCCGATAGCAGCGGCTCCTGAATTGATACGTCCACGTGCTGACCCTGGCCGGAGAAGTCCCTGGCGAACAGGGCGCACATGGTAGCCGAGGCTGCGGTTATGCCGGCCTGAACGTTGCCCTGGTGACCGGCCGCCTTGAGGGGCGGATGTGTCTCCGGCTCCTCGATTTCGCCCGGGGTCCCGTAGCCCAGTCCGCCTATGTGGAATGAGACCAGCTCCGTTGCCTTGTAGTCACGGTATGGCCCGGTCTGTCCGAAGGACGTAATGGACGTAACGATCAGCGCCGGATTGATGTCCTTTATGGAGTTGTAGTCCAACCCCAGCTCCTCCATCACCTTTGGCGGATTGCCCTCCACCAGCACGTCGGCATCCTTCAGAAGCTCCTTGAACGCCCTTTTGCCCAGGGGCGTCCTGACATCCAGTGTAACGCCCATCTTGCTGGTGTTCATGTAAGCGAAGAGTAGGCTTCGCTCCGAGTGAGGTTCGTCGTTGGGGAAAGGCCCATAGCGTCTCGCGGAGTCGCCGGCACCCGGCGGCTCGACTTTGATGACCTCTGCGCCCAAGTCGGCCATGAGCTTGGTGCAGTAAGGCGCGGCAATGAAATCGCCGAGCTCCACGACTCTCAGTCCTGATAGCGCACTCTCTGCCATTTTCACCCCCTCGATAGAAGGCTAGCCAGGAGCTATTCCTCCGTCCCTCACGGGGGAATATTCGCAGCGCCCGCCCCTCCTGGACTTCGCCCGGTTGGTGACTCTATTTTACGCAATTTCGACCCTTTTATGTAACCCTTTCTTCCACACTTTACGCAGATTGAATGCGCCTCCCGACTGTGAGGAAGACAACCGAGGGTAATTTCGTAGTCCATTGCGCAAATCGCTTTGTACACTACCCGTCATTTCTGGGTAAGGCGACCCCTGCATAGCTCCGTGTATCATCACGTGAAGAGGCGCGCCTACTGTCATTCCGAACATAGCGCAGCGAAGTGAGGAATCTAAAGCCTCTGCCTACAAAGCTGCATTGACTTGGATGGAACGCCTTGGATTCCTCGCTGCGCTCGGAATGACATATAACGGAGTTTCGGAGCAAGTTGCGCAAAGGTCTCCTGAAGCATGTCCTCGCACTTGATACGGGGACAGGAATCCAGGATGCCTGTGATAGGGTTCGGTAGACCACTGCTCTCCGTTCCCACGAGGACAAGTTCCGCAGGGGTGGTCTATGGGTATGACGTAGCTGCCATACTCACACTGGCTGGAATGTAGCCTCGAAGAAAGTCGCCCAAAGGTCTCCTCACCGGGCTGGGGCGTGAGAAACCTCTCTACAGCTCAGGCCGCTCCAGATGCCAGGGTGTGGCGGTCTGGTAGGCGTGGGCTGCCTGGAGGACAAGCGCATCCGCCAAAGGCTTCCCCACAAGCTGTAGACCTATGGGCAGGCGCGCCTCCGTGAAACCGCAGGGCGCCGATATGGCGGGCAGGCCCACCGCGCTGAAGATTCGCGTGATCCGCAGCAAGGCCTCCCTGGTTGACACATCCTGCCCGTCGATGGCAACGCTCTCCTGTTCGATCAAGGGCGCAGCTATGGACGTGGTGGGTACGGCCAGCAGATCTACCCGCTCCAGGGTGTCCAGGATACTCTGTCTGCACCTGGCCCTCACCCGTTGAGCGGTCAGGTACGCCTCAGCCGGTACGAATAGTCCGCTCTCGAATCGCCTGCGGATGACGGGGTCGTACCGACCGCCCGACGCCAGCAGCCGTGGGCGATGAATGGTGGCGGCTTCGGCGGTCTGGATCACGCTTCCCGCCGGGTTGATAAGCTCCAGGTTCGCGATGGACACCTCACGCACCTCTGCGCCCAGGGACTCCATAACGGCCACAGCCTCATCGAAAGCTGTGCGCACTTCCTGGTCTACCATGTCCCATACGTACTCCCGCGGCACACCGATGCGCATTCCCTTCACCCCGCGGTCCAGGTCCAGTGTGTAGTCCTGAGTCGGGACATCTACTGAGGCCCGATCTCTGGAATCGTGTCCGGCCAGAACGTTCAGCGCCAGGGCCGCGTCCTCCACAGTTTGAGCCAGCGGGCCGACGTGGTCCATGGACCAGGACAGCGGAGTGACCCCGAAGCGGCTGATAAGGCCGTAGGTCGGCTTGAGGCCGGTGATGCCGCACAGCGCGGCGGGTACTCGTACGGAGCCGCCCGTGTCTGTGCCCAAGGCTATCGGCGCTTCCCCGCTCGCAACCGCCACTCCCGATCCGCTGCTGGAGCCACCTGCCATACGCGCGGTGTCCCAGGGGTTGCGAGCTGGGCCGTAGTGGTGGTTTCGGCTGGTGCCGTCGAAAGCGAACTCCGTCATGTGGAGCTTGCCGATGCAGTACGCGCCTGCCGCCATCAAACGTGAGGCTACGGCAGAGTCCTCACTGGGAACGAAATCTGCGTCCAGCAGCGAGCCGGATGTGGTCCGTACGTCTTTGGTCCAGAAGAGGTCTTTAAGGCCTACGGGTATGCCGTGGAAGGGGCCGCGGTACTCCCCGGCCATGATTTCGGCCTCGGCGGTCGCGGCTGCTCGGCGGGCGTGGTCGTCAAGGCGCGTGATGAAGGCGTTGAGCTTCGGCTCCACGGCCTCTATGCGTCGCAGGAAGGCCTCGGCGACCTCTACAGGGGACACCTCTTTGCTCCGAATGCGTTGGGCCAGCTGGGCGACGGTGAGCCGGGTCAGGTCCTCCATAGACTCATCTATCCCTCTGAAACGGCTTCAGGCGACGCCAGAGGGGCATCAGGCCGATAGTCGACGCTCCGGAGCAGGGCAATGCGCTGAAACATGACCTCCACCTCGCCGAACAGCTCCCGCAGGTGCGCTTCATCCATAGCCAAGCCCTGCTGCTCCGCCAGGATCAGGAACGCTTCGTAGGTCAGCCTGGGTTGTTCGGCCATACCGGACGCACTGTGTGGTTCGCCTTGTCCTCAGCTCTTCAGCTTGTAGGAGGGCTCCACCTCTTCAACTCGCCCTTCCTTCTTGAGCTTGTCCAGGTGGGTACGTACGTTGCGCGCCGCGCCGTCCCGGAGGCCCTTCTTGAGGTTCTTGGGGTAGATGTCCTTCACCATTTCGTCAACCTTGGTGATGCCCTTCTCCAGTGACGACAGCACCTCCTCCTCCCTCTGGCTCCGGTGGCTCATGTACCACTGCACCAGCCGCCTGCCCCTCGGGGCGGGCACAACCGCGCCGTGCGCCGGGCAGATGACGTCGTGCCGGAGCTTGGTCAGCAGCTGAAGCGACTTCATGTAGGCTAAGAGGTCCGACACGGTGGCCGACGAGGATCCCAGAATCGTGTCGCCCGTGAAGAGCACCCGCTCCCCGGCGAAGTGGAAGCACACGTGGTCAACCGAGTGGCCCGGCGTGAAGATGGATCGCAGCGCCGCGCCTCCGCCCGTCCTCAGCACCTCTCTCGATCTCAGGGGCACGATCTGCTCCTTGGGAACCAGCGTTTCCAGGGTCTTGACCAGCTTGGGGTGGCAGCGGACTTCGGGTTCACCCATCGCGTCGAATACCTTGTCCAAGCCGCCGTAGTGGTCTGCGTGGCCGTGGGTTATGGCGATGCCGGCTATCTTCGGCTTGCCCAGCTCCTCGTAGTAGTCGATTATCTGTTGAGTCCAGGAGCGGTCGTGCTGGCCCGTGTCGATGAGGATCATCTCCTCGGTGGGGTCACCGACAAAGTAATTGTTGCTCCCTCCCGGGTGTCCCACCGCGCCGTCGTCGACGTGGCACGCATAGACGTGAGGTGTTACTTGCATGGGTGTGTCCTCCTAAGTCCTGTCTTTGGCCGGATACTGCCTAACCGGCTGCAGTGTCCTTGATGGCCTGCTCCAGCCGGCCTCCGTAGGCGTCCTCCGTTTCCATGATGTGCTCCAGGACCTGACGCATTGACCACTCTCCTTCCGGGGCTCTGTCGAAGTCCTCGTCGGAGAGTCCGACCAGAACTCCTTCCAGCCGCCCGCGTGCCTCCTCAAGCCTTCCCAGAATGGCCTCGGCCTCTGACTGAGCGATGCCTAGGTCCCGCAGGGTCTTCACCGCGTGGACTGTGTGCTCAATCTCGTGGTTGATGAGCTGGTAGAATATTGACCGTAAGGGCATCTGCCGCTGGCCCCATGCCGCCACCTCTCCCATTTGCGCCTCCGGCACGGACATCAGGCTCTTGACCAGATCGTCGTGCTTGGCCCGCATACGGGCCATGAACTCATCCTTACTCGACATTTCGCACCTCGGTTTTCGGTATGGAATGACATCTTGAAGCTCTGCTTCGACGCTCATTTTAGGTCAATGGCAGTTGCAGTGCAACACCACCCGCTTCCACCACTCTTTCAGCCGGCAGCGCGATTCGCGTCCCTTGTTAACGCTTCTTCAGAAACTGTCCAGAAACCGACCAATGGTACTCTTGACACTCCAATCGTGGGAGGCCATATCATCCTAATAGCATTTTCCCGGGAGGATGGCTCCCTCCCCAAGACTTCCAAAGCCGCCTTATGGCGCTGGCTATTGGCTTTTTAAGGCCCCGTTCCCGACCACGGCCTTTTGTATCAGTGTGCCCCGGTTAGCGGATTGTTTTTCTATTATTTGTGCTGACCAGCATCAAAAGGGGGAAAGCCCATGGTAAAAGCGGGCGCTTCTACCGTCCACCTTCTCAGCGATGGAATCATAAAGTACGACGGTGGGTCCGTTTTCGGCCAGGTCCCGAAAGTGCTGTGGGAACAGCAGGTTAAGCCCGACAGGTGGAACAGGGTAAGTCTGGGGCTGAACTGCCTTCTCATACGCACTGAACACGAGAATATCCTGGTGGATACGGGCGTGGGAAAGAAGGAGACCAGCAAACTGAGAGAGGTGTATGGCCTCTCCTCCAGCAAGCTGGCCAAAGGTCTGAAGGAGTTTGGACTTGCTGCCAAGGACATTGACAAGGTGATCCTGACTCACCTGCACTTCGACCACTCAGGAGGCTGCACCAAGATTGACCGGTCCGGCGGGTGCATTCCCGTGTTTCCCAAGGCGACCTACTATGTCCAGAAGACCTGCTGGGAGGATGCCATGGCCCCCAATGAGCGTGGCAAGTCGTCCTACCACATGGAGGACTTCTCCTGCCTCAAGGATTCAGGCCAGCTTGCACTGGTGGACGGCGACGCCGAGATTCTGCCGGGACTGTGGGTCAAGGAGACGGGAGGTCACTCTCGTGGACACCAGGTTGTGAAGCTCAACTACGGCAGCGAAAAAGTGGTCTTCCTGGGAGATCTCGTTCCCACGTCTCATCATCTGTCCCTGCCTTACATCGCGGCCCACGACCAGTATCCTGAGGATACCCTGGAGATAAAGCGGGAGATGCTGGAGCAGGCCGCAAAGGATGGATGGCTGGTGATCTTCGGGCACGGCTGCGACGAGAGAGCGGGTTACCTGGAAAAGCGCAACGGCGGGATAACCCTGCGCCCCGTAAGCCTATGAGGCTTGGACTCGGCAGGCGCGCCTACGGCAATACTGGTACTGTTCGCTAGACCGGCGTGCCGGTGAGGTGCGACCCCTGCATTTCGAGGAGTCTCGTTTCGGTGATGACGTTGCCCAGTTGCCGCGGGTCGTTCGCGTACACCCGTACGTAGTTGTCGGTCAGCCCTGACCAGAGCCATTGATCGCCGTCCTGCACCCGTTCCTCCCACAGGACGGGACGCACCTGGCCCAGAAGGCATCGGAGGAAGTCAGCGGCGTGGTTACGGGCCAGATCGAGTAGCAGATCCATGCGTCGCCCTTTGGTCACAGGATCAACCCTGTCTCCGAAATGGGCTGCGGATGTGCCGGGCCTTACGGAGTACGGGAAGACGTGTATGTTGGAAAAGCGCATCTCCCGACAGATCCCGTACGTCTCCTGGAACTCCTCCTCGCTCTCTCCCGGGAATCCCGTCAGTACGTCCGTTGTTATGGACGCCCCGGGATTTCCTGCGCGGATAAGCTCGACCGTTTGAGCGAAGCGCTCCGCCGTATACCGCCGTCTCATGCGCCGCAGCACGCTGTCGCTCCCGCTCTGGAGTGGGAGGTGAAAGTGCGGGCACAATCGAGGGTCCTCCCACAAGCCCAGCAGCCCCTCCCCTACCTCCTGAGGCTGAAGGGAGGACACCCGGATACGCGGAATAGTGGTCTTGCGCAGGATGTTTTCTACCAGGCGCTCAAGGCCGGCGCCGGGAATATCGAAGCCGTATGAGCCGAGCTGCGTGCCTGTGAGCACCACTTCCCGGAATCCCTCGTCCTCCAGCGCGTTGATCTGGGCTATCAGGTCGACCGGGGGAATGCTCCTCTCCCTGCCCCTGACCTTGGGCACTATGCAGTAGGCGCACACCTGGTTGCACCCCTCCTGGATTTTGACCATCGCTCTGGTGCGATGCACTGTTTCTTGCGCCCTCACCTCATCGACTACGTCCCCGACCGCGCAGGGAGTCGAAGCGTCTCTTCGAAGCTCCGTGACCTGCTGCACCAGCACGCCTTTATCGGTGTTGCCCAGCACCAGGTCGACCTCTTGCAGAGACTCCAGCTCCCCCCGCGAGCGTTGTGCGTAGCAGCCCGTCGCCACGATGAGAGAATCGGGATTGCTTCTGCGGGCAGCCCTGAGAGTGCGGCGAGCCTTGCGGTCTGCAACGTGGGTGACGGTGCACGTGTTCAGAACGTATACATCGGCGGGCTGTCCGGCGTCCACAACCAGGTATCCGGCGGCGGCGAAACGCCGGGCCAGCGCCTGGGAGTCGGCCTGGTTCAGCTTGCACCCCTGGGTTTCGATAGCTACGGTGGGTAAAGGCGTCTGGTGAGTCACAGCAGTGGCATTATAGTGACAACGTGTTTCACAGACAACGCCGCTTTCGGAAAGGGGTTCGGGCTTGCGTTGCAGGTTATTTACAACTTGCATAAGGGGTCTGGTACAATACTCACAATATACTGCCGTGGGAGGCAGCATTCTCAAGTAGCTGCGCTGCTTTTTGAAAGGAATCAGACGAGTGACAAAACGAGTAGTAATTACAGGGCTGGGGATCATTAGCCCGGTTGGTCTAAGCGCCGTCACCACTTGGGAGTCCCTTCTGGCGGGAAGGTCCGGCGCGGACTACATAAGCGATTTTGACCCCGAGCCCTTTCAGACTAAGATCGCAGCCGAGGTCAAGGGATTCGAGCCTACGGATTTTCTCGACCGCAAGGAGGCCAGGCGGATGGACCGGTTTGTCCAGTTCGCGGCCGTGGCTTCCCAGGAGGCCGTGGCCCATGCCGGCCTGGACCTGGGCAAAGAGAACGCCGAGAGGGTGTCAGTTATGATAGGCAGCGGGATTGGTGGCATACGCACACTGTCTGAGGGCTTCGAGACGATGTTTCAGAAGGGGCCGTCCAGGGTCAATCCCTTTCTCATACCTATGATGCTTGGAGACATGGCTTCCGGAAGGGTGTCCATGCTGATGGGAGCCAAGGGCCCCAACTACAGTGCCCTATCCTCCTGCTCGACCGGGGCGGACACCATCGGAGAGGCCTCATTGGTGATCCAGAGGGGCGACGCCGACGTCGCCATCACCGGAGGCAGCGAGGCTGCCATATGCCCCATCGGTATAGCGGGATTCAACGCCTGCAACGCCCTGTCCAGCAGGAACGACGATCCACAGAGAGCTTCCCGCCCCTTCGATGCCGGCCGCGATGGATTTGTGATGGGCGAGGGGTCCGGCATTCTTATTCTTGAGAGCCTGGAGCACGCTCTGGACAGGGGCGCCACTCCTCTGGCCGAGCTTGTAGGGTACGGCGCCACTGCCGACGCCTACCACATAACCCAACCCGCGCCGGAGGGAGAGGGAGGGGCAAGGGCCATGAGAATGGCCCTGAAGAAGGCCGGGCTAAGCCCCAAAGATGTCGATTATATCAACGCCCACGGCACATCCACTCCAATGAACGACAAATTCGAGACAATGGGCATCAAGTCCGTCTTTGGCGAGGAGGCCTACAAGATACCAATCAGCTCTACCAAGTCTATGACAGGCCATCTCCTGGGGGCTGCCGGAGCGCTGGAGGCCGCCATAGCCGTCCTGGCTATCCGCAACGGCGCCATACCACCCACCATCAACCTGGAGGAGCCCGACCCGGACTGCAACCTGGACTACACGCCTTACACGCCGCGCCGGGGCAGGGTGACGACCGCCATATCCAACTCCCTGGGTTTCGGTGGTCACAACACCTGCCTTGCCTTCAGGAGCTATGAGGGCTAGGGGCGTACTAGCGCTCAAGTTCCCGCTAATGGTGAACCGGTCGAACCATATGAGCGGCACATTGTGTTGTCATCTCGCTCACTCCCTTCGACAAGCTCAGGGTGAGCGGGCAAACCGGAGCATGGCAATAGTCGAAACCGTGCAACGGACGGACAAACCTTGACCGGCCATAGGGTGTGGCGGGTAGCGTCCCGCGCTCCCGCCGACGTGAACGCCAGGCTGTCCGCCTACTCCCCGTTGGCGGCCCAGCTCCTCTACAACCGGGGCGTAACCGATCTGCCCTCGTCCAAAGCCTTCCTCTCCACAGACGAGAAACTGTTGGAAGACTCCCTCCTCCTTCCCAACATTCAGTCCGCCGTATCCAGGGTTCACCGCGCCCTCCGCGACGGCGAGACCATTGGTATATTCGGGGATTTCGACGCCGACGGCGTCACCGCCACAGCCCTGCTGGTGGAGGGCCTCGCCAGGCTGGGCGGTAGGGTAATTCCCTATTTGCCGCACCGTGTGAAGGAGGGCCACGGCCTGAACTCGCAGGCCGTTCACGCCCTCCACGAGCAGGGAGTCACTCTGCTTGTCACTGTGGACTGCGGCGTCACTTCTGTCGACGAGGTGAGCGAGGCTGCATCACTGGGCATGGATACCGTCATCACTGACCACCACACTCCCCTACCCCGTCTCCCCGACGCCTGTGCGATTGTGAATCCCAAGCTGGACGGCTCCACTTATCCCTTCCCACACCTGGCGGGCGTGGGACTTGCGTTCAAGCTGGTGACAGCCCTGTACGCCTACATGGACAGGTCGTGGGACGAAACACTGCTGCAACTGGCTGCTCTTGGCACTGTGACCGACGTGACGCCCCTGGTGGGCGAAAACCGCTACATTGTGGCAGCGGGCCTGCGCTCCCTCAACACCAACCCCAGGCCGGGCTTGAAGGAGCTCCTTCGGCTGGCCGGCCTGGAGGCCGGTGAGCTGGACACGGAGACGATAGCCTACACGCTGGGGCCGCGCCTCAACGCCCCGGGCAGGCTGGAGCACGCCAGTAAAGGCTATGACCTCCTGCGCGCCGCGTCCACGGAGGAAGCGGCTCCCCTGGCACGCGAAATGGAGCGCATGAACCGGGAGCGCCAGGGCCTGACCCAGAAGGCCCAGGACGCGGCAAAGCGCCTGATGGGCATCGAGTCTCCCACTGCGCCTATAACTGTCCTTTGGAGCGAGGAATTCCAACCGGGGATAGTGGGGCTGCTGGCGAGCCGTCTGGTGGAGGAGAGATGGCGGCCTGCTGTGGTGGTGGCCCTGGACGAAGACCTGGGCAGGGGCAGCTGCCGTAGCATCCCTGAGTTCGACCTTGCATCCGCGTTGACGGAGTGCGGCGACCTCTTCGATCGATTTGGCGGCCATCCCAGGGCTGCGGGTTTCGTCATACCCAGGGAGAAACTCCCCTTGCTGAAGGAGCGGCTGGAAGCGATAGCCGTCAGGGAGCTTTCGGGTATGGACTTGCAGCCTGCCATAGACATCGATGCGCACGTACGCATATCGTCACTTATGGGCGACAACTTCCGTTTTCTCCAGAGCCTGGCGCCTTACGGGGAGGCCAACCCCAAGCCGGTGTTCCTGACAAAGGGAGTGAAGGTGCTTGACGCCCAGCCTGTGGGCGCTCAGGGCAATCACCTGCGGTTGAAGCTGCACCACGAGGGATCGGTGTGGGCCGGAATGGCCTTTGGCTTAGGGGCGGACTGGAGCGGGGAAACGGAACTCCTGGACATTGTCTACAGCCTGAGCGTCGATACCTGGGGAGGGTCAAGGACCCTTAAGCTGATTATCGAGGACTTCCAGGCTAGCCGGAGCGCCTGAGGCTGCCGCAGCGACCTTCTAGTGCCACGGGCGCCATCTGCCGCCCATTGACGTGTGTTCCATCTCGTCCCGCGGCACCAGGCGCCCCACAAATATTAGAAGAGGCAGAGCAATCCCTATCACTACGATAGCGATGATGTGCGCCTCCTGGAGGCCGGCAAACCAGACCTTGTCTTCTCGCAGAAAGCTGATGAAAAACCGCCCGAAAGAGTACAGGCCAATGTACATGGCAAAGAGCATGCCGTCCGGCCGTATGCGTCCTCGCATCTTCCAGACTATGGCGAGCACCACCATATTCCATATCATCTCGTAGACGATTACGGGGTGAGAGGCAAGCATTCGGTGCACTTGGTAGGAAAGGCTGTCAGGGTGGCTGTACACGAATCCCCAAGGCAGGTCCGTGACTTTTGAGATGTGCTCCCCGTTGATGATGTCGCCAATCCTGCCTACGGTCTGGCCTATCAGAATGGCCGGCGCTGCCAGGTCAGCCAGCTTCCCGATGGGATAGCCCTGGATCTTGGCGTACAAGACTCCGGCCAGCAGGCCGCCTATTATGGCTCCGAAGAGGGCGATGCCGCCACTCCAGATGGCGAGGATCTCTGCGGGGTTGTTGCCGTAGACGTCCCATCTGTCTATGACGTGGAATACCCGCGCGCCCAGGATACCTCCGATGATGGCCCAGATGGCGGTGGCGTAGACTACGTCCGGCTCTATATCCTCTGACCGGGCCCAACGGGCCACCAGAATCACTGAAATCACTACGGCTACAAACGAAAAAAAGCCGTGCCAGGTCAGGATAAAGTTCCCGGCCTGAAATATGTTAGGGTCCATTCCAATGTGGAACATCCAGACGCCAACCTTTCCCCTTCAGATGGTAACAGGGAGGATTCTACATTTGGGCTATAAGGCTGTCAAGGAAACCTTGGGCCTATTGGTTGCTATTAAGAACGATGTGGTAGAATATGCTCCATCAAGTCTCACAGGCGAGAGTATTATGAGGGAAATGGTAAGAGCCTTTCTGGACTACCTCACATCTGAGAGGGGGTTGTCCGGCAATACGGTCGCCGCCTACGGCAGCGACCTGAACCAGTTGGTGGACCTGATGGAGGAGCGCGGCTTCAATGGAGACTGGGATTCGATGGACACCTCCCTGCTAACCAACTACGTTTTGGAGCTTCAGGAGAGGGGCTACTCGGCCACCACCCGCGCCAGGAAGATAGCATCACTGAAATCCATGTTCAACTTCCTGGTGGAGGAAGGGGTCGTCGAAGAGGACCCGACGGAGTCGCTCTCCTCTCCTCGCATAGGCCGGGCGCTGCCCAAGTCCCTCAGCGAAGAGGAGATGGCCCTGCTGCTTCGGGAGGCGTACGCCGGAGAGACCGTCGAGGCCCGGAGAGACGTGGCGATGATAGAGTTGATGTACGCCTCCGGGATGAGGGTAAGCGAGTTGGTCTCCCTTGCCGTGGGAGACCTGAACGTGAGGGAGAAGTACGTGCGCTGCTTGGGGAAGGGCTTCAAAGAGCGACTGATTAGCCTGCACGACCAGGCTGTAGACACGGTTGATGCGTATCTGACGGAGGTCAGGCCGGAGATACTTGCTCCACGCGGCAAGGACGGTGAGAAGGAGGACGCTCTGTTTCTCAACCACCGCGGTGAGCGTCTGACTCGACAGGGCTTCTGGCTTATCCTGAAGGGCTACGGACGCAGGGCGGGCATTCGCATCCCCATCACTCCGCACACCCTGAGGCACAGCTTCGCCACGCACATGCTGCGCGGTGGAGCGCCCCTGCGGTATCTTCAGGAGCTCCTGGGCCACGCCAGCATATCCACAACCCAGGTGTACACCCACCTGGCCGAAGACCAGGTGGAGAGAGACTACAACTTGGCCCATCCAAGGGCCTGGCGGAGAGCGGCAGATGAAGATAGCTGTCGGAAGCGACGAGAGAACTTCCCTGACGGACGCGGTAGTGGGAGAGTTGAAGGCCAAGGGGATGTCGGTTGAACTCGTGGGCGCCCTTGAGGAGGGCGACGACCCCGCGTGGCCGGAGGTGGGGCGCAGCGTGGCCGAAAGGGTGTCGAGCGGAGAGGCGGACCAGGGCATCCTCTTCTGCTGGACAGGGACTGGTGTGAGCATAGCTGCAAACAAGGTTCCCGGCGTGCGTGCGGCCCTCTGCACAGACGCCTCCACAGCCTCCGGAGCCCGTCTATGGAACCACGCCAACGTTCTGGTCATGGGACTGCGGCTCACCTCGCCGGAGGTAGCGCTTGAGATGCTCAACGCCTGGTTCTCCACGCCCCCGGGCGACGGAGAGAAAGCCGAGTTGGTGGACAGGCTGGAGGCCATCGACAAATCGTACAGATTCGCGGATAGAAACTCAACGTAGGAAAATATTCCAAATTCCGCCCGGTGTGTCTTCCATTATTGCCCTATCGTCATATATGCTGTGAGTATACCGGTAAGCCTAACCGCTTGAAGCGATAAACTGAAGGAGAGTCTAATGCCTAAGAAATCGCGGCGAGTTGCCGTGAGACAGGCGGAGCTAGGCCAGAGAAAACGAAGGCTCCACAGGGCTGGAACGCAGGCCGCGGACCAGGGCCCAGAGGCGCAGGTCAGCGCCCCCACTGTCCAGAGCACAGAACCGATAGCCGCTACTTCGGAGGCCACGGCGGTCTCGCAGATTGCCGTCGTACCGGAAACGCCGAGAAGCGCCCCACAGCCGGCACCCACCCCCACCACTGTTGCCCGCGCCGCTGCGCCCTACATGTGGCCTGAGCTGAGACGGATCGGGGTCATAGCGGGGCTGATGCTGGTGATCCTGGCAGTTCTCACTGCTGTGCTGAGATAGGCTCCGGTGCGTGCCGGCCCCGCGGTAAATGGGCAACCGCGGCGCTCTGGCGTGTAGTGACTTCGAGCTGACGGCGGGTCTGAAGTAGGGAACTGAGACGTATGGACGTATTTATTACGAGCCTGAGACTACTGACAGGGCTGGCGCTCGTAATAGTCTCCTTTGGGGTATTCCTACCCTATTCTGTTAGGCCCGAGCGCTTTTTTATCAAGAGACTCAGGCCGACGAGCGGTCGCAAGATCACCCATCGGCAGCTTCTCGCCAGAGCTTTTATTGGGGCCGGACTTCTTCCCGCCGGCGCCTGGATGCTCGGCTACCTGCTGATTGTCCGTAACGTTACCGGCATGTCGCTGCGAGATCAGATTACGGTGTGGCTTACAGTGACCTTGGTCGGAGGTCCGATTATGGGATCTTTCGTCTATTCACACCTCAGACTCCGGAGATACCACAGGCTAATCCCTGGCAAGCCGGCGAACTTGGAGGCAGGTTTTGTGCTACGTAAGCCGTGAGCAATGAAACACAGGATTAGAGCCGCGTCCCTGGTTGTCCAGAACGACAGGCTCCTGCTCGTAAAGTCACGTATCCCCCAGTCGGGTGAGATATGTTGGATACCTCCCGGCGGAGGGCTGGCGGGTGACGAGTCCATTTTCGATTGCGCCCGGCGGGAGACTTTTGAGGAAGCCGGGATCGCCGTTGACCTCGACAGGGTGGTCTACCTGGGACAGTTCGTCGATGAATACTTCGACACACACAACTTTGAGGTGTTCATCCTGTGCAGCTCCTTCTCCGGGGATCTCACTATAGAGAACAACGTCGGAGAGCCCGACGCGATGGACGTTCTTGAAGCGAGGTTCCTGTCCCGGCAGGAAATGAGAGACGTTATAGTGTACCCGGAGCTTTTGAAAGACGAATTCTGGGAAGACCTTGCAAGAGGCTTTCCGGAGGTCAGGTACTTTGGCGTCCGGAGCGGCTAGCTGAAGACGAGATCGTGTCCCGGCGGCTAGCGCAGGGATTTGGGAAGAAGGAAGCTGACGTTCTCCTCCATCACTTCCAAGCTGCGGACGGCTGTGGGTTTCAGATACTCAACCACTCTGTTGACCAGCAGCTCGGGGGTAGAAGCGCCGGAGGTGATCCCCACGCGCTCTGCACCCTTCAGCCAGGAATCCTGAATCTCATCAGGTCCGTTTATCAGATAGGCCGGCGCCCCCTCAGCCTCTGCGACTTCCCTCAGCCTGGCGCAGTTTGAGGAGTTCTGCGCTCCAATCACCAGCACGAGGTCCACGTCGCCTGAGATCGCCTTTACCGCCGCCTGCCGGTTGCTGGTAGCGTAGCAGATGTCGTTGCGGGTCAGCATGTTCGGGAATCGCTCTTCCAGCGTCTTGACGACGTCTGCGGTGTCGTCAACACTGAGGGTGGTCTGGGTCAGAACAACAACCTTGTCCGGGTCCGGAACCTCGACGCTGCGGGCTCGCTCCACGTCCTCCACAAGCAGTGACACGTCAGGCGCCTCTCCCATCGTGCCCATGACCTCGTCGTGGCCCTTGTGGCCTATCAGAAGGATAGAGTAGCCCTCTCTGGCGTACTTCAAGGCTTCCAGGTGGACCTTGGTGACCAGTGGACAGGTGGCGTCAATCACCTTCAGCCCCCGCTCGCGGCTGTCCTGCCAGACGGCCGGAGACACCCCGTGCGCGCTGAAAACTACCATCTGCCCCTCAGGGACTTCGGCTAGTTCCTCGACGAAGACGGCGCCCTTGTCTCGAAGCTCGGAGACAACGTACGGATTGTGCACTATCTCGCGTCGGACGTATATCGGCTTGCCGAACCGCTCCAGGCAGAGGTCAACCACATCAACGGCCCGGATGACGCCGGCGCAGAATCCCCTGGGTGCAGACAGCAAGACTTCCATGACTACCTCCAGTAGGCATTATAAGAGAAGAGGTTTCAAAAGCAAAGCGTAGCCGGCGATGACTCAGGTTGAAGAATTTGCAAGAAAGAGCCGGTCACCTAGATAGCGGTATCGGCAAGCTCCTTGGCATCCGCGATATATTCTCCAGTCTCACGAATGCGCCTCTCTATCTCCCCTTGCGGTTCACACAAGCCGAGGTAGAAGCACTCCCCGTGCAGAAGCCCTTGGCGCGTATAGTAACGTCTCACCAGAGACTCAAAACGAGTGGAAGCCGCGCGCAGTCTGTTCAATTCCAGGCTTGTCACTGGAGTCTTCTCCAGTAATATACCCGCCTGTGCCAGTATCACGGCATTGGTGGCTTGCAAGGTGGCGCACCACGCCTTCTCCGCAGCATCTCGAATATCTCCGCCAACCATCTGCGACATGGCCGCGTCGTGCATTGTGGTTGCATCGTCGAAAAGGGTTTGCACCTCAAGAGTCATCGTCATTTTGGTCTCATTCAATCTGGTATGCCGTAATTGTTGCACGGGGCGCGTGGAGCGTCAAGAACGTTTTGAGTGGCCTATTGCCCACCATCGTACCTTTGAGCGCCCTGCTATGCTAAACTTGGGCTGGTATGACTACAAGAAGCTTACAGGAGCAGCTGAGGGCGACCCCCACGAAGCCCGGCGTGTATTTGTTGAAGGGTGGGCACGGAGAGGTGCTCTACGTGGGCAAGGCCGCCAGCCTGCGCAATCGGCTCCAGTCCTACTTCGGGTCACTCTCAAACCTGGAGCCGAAGATTCGTCATCTGGCAAGCCGGATCGCGGACTTCGAGTTCATTGTCACGGAGTCCGAGGCGGAGGCCCTGATTCTGGAGAACACCCTTATCAAGAAGCAGCGGCCCAAGTACAACGCCCGCCTCAAGGACGACAAGACGTACCCCTACCTCAAGATTGGCCTCAATGAGGATTTTCCCCAGGTGTACATAACAAGGCGCGTGATGAACGACGGCGCCCGCTACTTCGGCCCCTACGCAAGCGCCGGCTCAGTGCGCAGGACTATGGACCTGCTGAAGAAGTTGTTCCCATACCGCTCTTGCACCAGGGTCATCACCGGCAACGACGCCCGGCCTTGCCTGGAGCACTTCATTGACAGGTGCGTGGCGCCCTGCATAGGGGCCGCTGACAAGGAGGAGTACCGCAGGGTTATCGACCAGGTGGTTATGTTCATGGAGGGTCGCACGGAGGCGGTGGTGCGAGACCTGCGGCGCAAGATGGAGGACGCCGCCGAGCTGATGGAGTTCGAGAGGGCGGCCGTCCTGAGAGACCAGCTTCGGGCCATTGAGCGGGTCACCGAGGGGCAGAAGGTAGTCTCCATGTCTGAGGACGACCAGGACGTCATCGCAATGGCCCGGACCGGCGACGAAGCCTGGGTGGAGGTCTTCTTTGTCCGCATGGGCAAGCTCATCGGGCGTGAGCACTTCATTATGGACGGCGTGCAGGACGAAACTCCCAACCGCATCCTGTCGGACTTCGTCAAGCAGTACTACGACTCCGTGCCCCAGATCCCGCCGCGGCTGCTCCTCCAACACTCGCTTGAGGACGGCGGTCTGATACAAGAATGGTTGGAATCGAAGCGCGGCAAGAGGGTCGATCTGCGCGTGCCGGAGCGCGGAGAAAAGCGCAAGCTGGTGCAGATGGTGGCGGAGAACGCAGGCGAGGGCCTGGAGCAGCTCAAGGCCAAGTGGGTCTCCAACGCGGACGCCCTGAGGTCGGCTATGGAGGAGCTTCAGGAGCGACTCAACCTGCCCCGGCTGCCCCTCAGAATAGAGTGCTACGACATCTCCAACATCCAGGGCACTACGCCTGTGGGCAGCATGGTGGTCTTCGAAGACGGACGGCCCAAGTCGTCGCACTACCGCCGCTTCAGCATCAAGACGGTGGAGGGAATCGACGACTACGCTATGATGCAGGAGATGCTGCGTCGCCGCTTCCGTCGCATGGGCCGCACGCGAGACGACGACAAGGATGATGCCGAGTCGACATCGGAGAGAGGCGGACAGCAGAAGCAGTCCTGGGGAGTAATCCCCGACCTGGTCCTCATCGATGGAGGCAAGGGGCACTTGAATGCCGTGGTGGAGGTGCTTCTGGAGCTGGGCGTTGACGACGTGCCTCTGGCCAGTCTGGCCAAGGAGAACGAGGAGATATTCGTCCGCGATACCCCAGAATCCATAATGCTGCCCCGCAACTCCCCTGCCCTGTATCTGGTTCAGCGCCTCCGGGACGAGGCCCACCGATTTGCCGTTACATATCACCAGAGGAGCCGCACAAAGAAGGGGATGCAGTCCGCCCTGGACGCTGTGCCGGGCATTGGACCCAAGCGCAAGAGGACTCTGCTGCGGCGATTTGGATCTGCCAGAGGAGTCAAGGAGGCATCTCTGGAGGAGCTATCGGCCATTCCGGGGATGACCAGGACACTGGCTCAGAAAGTTAAGGAGCATTTGTAAATGGTCAAATACGCCTTCATGGGCTTCGGCATAACCTTTGTTTGTCTTATCACGATAATCATACCAATAGTGCACTTTGTAACAGTGCCACTGGCCCCTCTGATCGGCGGCTGGTTTGCCGGGAACGGCGCGAAGGCGAAGCCGGAGACGGCGATAGGCATAGGCGTCCTCATGGGAGTATTGATGCTAGTTCCGGCTGTCCTGGCGGTGGTAGTTGCTGCGACCGTTGTGGACGCGGAAGACTGGGTGCTGAGGGTCTTGGGCATTGGGATCCCGCTGCTGACTGTATTCCTTGGCTCGATTGGCGCCATGATAGGTGGCGCCATGTCCCGCTCCTGACGCCGTGGGCGAGCGGATCGCGTGCTATGGCTGCGGCGCTCTGGTCGATGACACGCCGGGGATTCCGCACAAATACCTTGGGACCGTCTGGGGCTGCTGGGAGGTCTTTGGGCAGGTCCTCGCCAGGGAATACTCGGCCGGCGCTCTTGATACAACCCACAGGCTGACGGTTGACGCGTATGCGTCGCAGCATCTCGGAACGCCGGGCAGGCAGACAATTCAATCGCTGAACGTGCATCTGGTAAGCCTGCATTTGATCCTGGAACGGGGCGCGACTGCCTCTGAAGCGTTGCTCGGCATCAGACGGACACTCAAGGCCTCGTCGCAGTTTGTGTGGTTTGAACCACCCGTCCCAAACGGAACAACGACTGTCCTTGACGTGGCTCCTGCCCGCGATATGGATGATCACAAAAGGCTGGTGGTTCTGTGGGCGGGAGACGTCTGGCAAGCCTGGTCAGGGCATCACGACCACGTCAGGGAGTTTGCCAGGCGGAACGTGGGGCTGTAACTGCGCCCTACGCTCGGGCCCCTAGACAGGCTCAGGGGGAGTGGTGTTACACTCCCCCTTCCCGCTCATGGTGAGCCTGTCGAACCATTTGAGCGGGAAAACGGCAACTTTGTAGGGGCGGTTCGCGAACCGCCCCTACCTGTCTTTCCAAGTACCAACCTAGCTCACACGTCCGTTCCCGTGCCCGCGGCCCTTTGCATCTCCGCCTCTTCCAGCAGGCGTTGCAGCAGCACACGGGCCTCCCTCTTTCGTAGATCCAAGCTTGAGATGCCGACGGCCCGCCACAGCGCGCCGGTTGAAACCCTGGCCCTTACCGACTCCCCTACTGGAGGCAACTCCACGCCCAAAGCCTGGGCTACAAAGGCGGCTGTCCACATGCCCACCCTGGAGGCGTGGCACTTGGTGACGGCCCTTCCGTTGTGCAGAACCGCCAACCCGCTCTTGCCCCTCTGTACGGTCAACACAATGTGGGCCGATGGCGTCTCCAGAAGCTGATCTGCGTACTCCTGGGCCTTCTTCCGGCTAATGCTCATAGTGTTGACCTCCGAGTTTGAGTTAAAGAGGCATCTTAGCCCTATGCCGAACTCCCATCATTTTGCTATGGGAGAGAGATAACAGCAAGGGGTTGTCTGAAATCCCGAGACGGCATCAAAGAGTGGACGCTTACAATCTCAGCCGCATGACGTGCCGACGCGTTCCTGCCCTGCCCACCTCCTCGAACCCCAAACCGGCGAAGGTCGGGATCACGCCCATGAACTTGTAGCTTGGCGATTCCGGGTCCACCGGGTACGCCTCTACAACTGACGCTCCCCTGTTGCGGGCATGATCCACCGCCCCGGACACCAGCAGCTTCGCTATCCCCTGCCCTCGCAAGCGTCTTGGCACGAACATGCAGACCAGCGACCAGACCGCGTCCGGGGACTCCGCCGGGTCTTCCAAGCCGCCGAGTTTGCGATAGGTGGGGCGAGGCGCGATGGAACACCACGCCACCGGCTCGTCGTCTGAGTAACCCAGTATTCCCACCGGCTCCCCTCCGCGCGCCAGGCGTTCCATAGACGCCTTCTTCTCCCAACGGCCCTGCCGTCTCGCTTCGCTGGGCATTGGGCGCCACAGCATACACCAGCAATATTTTGGCCCGCCCGGCGCCTCAAAAAGGCGCTCCAGGTCATGCCAACGGTCGGGGGTTACCTCGTGGAAGACCAGTTGTTGGGTCATGGAGGCGTGTGGGGGTATTCGGTTGGCCTATTGTGGCGACATGGATTCGATGAGGATCTTCGCCACTTCCGGTCGTGTGAACTCCTCAGGTGGCATCTGGCCCTGGCTCAGCATCTCCCTGAATTGGGCGCCCGTCAGGCTGACCCTCTCGTCTGGGCCGTGTGGGCATGTCCTCTCGGTGGCCATGCTGTGGCAGCGGCGGCAGAAGAAGGAGTTTTCGAAGAACATCGGCCGTATGGCTAAGGCCTCAGGATCGAACTCGCTGAAGATGCGCTGGGCGTCGTAGGTGCCGTAGTAGTTCCCTACCCCGGCGTGATCCCTGCCCACGATGAAGTGGGTGCAGCCGTAGTTCTTCCGAACCAGGGCGTGGAAGATGGCCTCCCTGGGACCGGCGTAGCGCATGAATGCAGGCAGCGCCGAGAGAAGCACCCTGTTCTTGGGGTAGTACCCCTCCAGTAGCGCCTCGTAGCAGCGCATTCTGATCGACGCGGGGATTTCGCCCTCCCGGGTCTCGCCCACCAGGGGATGCAAGAGAAGACCGCCGACAACCTCCAAGGCGCATTTATGGATGTACTCGTGGGCCCGGTGCACGGGGTTGCGGGTCTGGAAACCCACCACGCTGTTCCACCCCTGGTTTGCAATGTACTCCCTGGTCTGGGAGGGAGTGCGATGGTGGGACGCAATATCCTCGTCCATGCTGGGCGTGCCCTGGAGCATTGTTATCTTCCCTGCCAGGAGCACGTCTCCGTCATGATAGAGGTTGGCAACTCCGGGGTGTCTGTCTTCCGTCGTCCGGTATACCTTCTGGGCCTCCTCCTCACGATCGCGTCTGTATTTGCCCTGCAACAGCAGGACACCAACGGTCTCACCCTCCGCATCGGCGAGCGCGACCCTGGCCCCCTCTTTCAGGTCGGAGCCCATGAGAGTATCCACAGCCAGAGTTACGGGTATTGTCCAGGGCAGCCCGTTGGAGAGGCGCATGTCGTTCACAACGGATATATACTCCTCGTGTCCCATGAAGCCCTCCAGGGGGCTGAACGCCCCCTGGGCTATCATATGTGCGTCCGAAAGCTGTCTGTGGTTGAGGGGGACCACCGGAAGGCCCTTGGCCTCTTCCTGTAGCGACTTGGCTCGCTCCCCCTCAACGTAGCCGTTTACGAGAGTTCCTCCGTGTGGAGGTATCACCTGCTCTTCTCCGCCGCGGCGGCCTTGATGCTGTCCAGAGAATCAATCAAGTGCAGGCCGCACTCCCTGGAGTTGGGGTCGAGTTCCCACCACCACCTACCGGCCCTGGGGTCCTCGTCCGAACTGACAGCGCGGGTGCAGGGGTCGCATCCAATGCTGGGGAAGCCCTTGTCGTGGAGCTCGTTGTAGGGCACGTTGTACTCGCGGATGTAGTCCCACACCTGCTCCCATGTCCAGTCAGCCAGGGGGTTGATCTTCACGCGGTTGCCGTGAGCTTCGTCCAGCTCCACCTTGCCTATGTCTGTACGGGTCACAGCCTGGTCGCGGCGCAGGCCGCTTATCCATGCGTCCAGGCTGTTGAGCGCCCGCTCCAGGGGCTCCACCTTGCGAATGCCGCAGCACAACTTGCGAAGCTCCTCCGACTTGTAGAACAGGTTGAAGCCGTGCTCCGCCACCATATCGGATACCTGCTTCAGGTCCGGGTAGTACGGCTCAAACACGAGGCTGCCGTATCGCATCGTAATCTGGTCAATAAGGGTGTAGGTCTCGGTGGGAAGGCGCAGGGTCTCCAGGGTGAAGACGCGGGCCTCCGGGTTTATGCGGTACAACATATCAATGAGCACCACATCCTCAGCGCCGAAGCTGGAGGACAACCCCAGTCTCGGGTGAAACTCCTTTAGCGCCCACTCAAGGATTTCCTGGGGCGACTTGCTCTCCAGTTCCCGGTTGGCGACCTCTATCTCTTCAGCAGTCAGGGTCTTTTCCGTTGGATCCAGCAATTCATCCCTCCGAAGCTTCTAGCTTTCCAATACTATAGCAGATTGAGTCCTACGCCCATCAGCACGATTGCCACCCCTCCTCGGAGCGCCTTCTCCGGAACGTGTGCAGTCAACCGGCTGCCCACCAGCACGCCCGGTATGGAGCCTGCCAGGATGTTCGCCGCCAGGATCAGGTCCACGTTGCCGACGGCCATGTGCAGCACGCCTGCTCCGGCGGTGATGATGGCCGAGTGAGCGACGTCTGTGCCTACAATGGTTCGCATTGCCATTGGAAACAGCATTGTGAGCATAACGATGAACAGGGTGCCGCTGCCTACCGAGGTTAGCCCCACCAGCAGACCGACTAGGGCTCCCATCCCGGAAATCGCCAGCGCCCTTCTGCCCTTGAACTGCTGCCCATCCCACGAGAGTTGGCGGTGCGCGAACTTCTTTATGAGGATCAGTCGAAACAGAAGGGCCAACCCCACGATGGTCAATACCACGCCCAGCAGGCGGGTCAGCAAGAAGTCCGTGGAGACGTTGAAGTGGTCCCTGAGCACCACAAGCAGCACGACTCCGGCAAGGGCGCCGGGGAGGCTGCCCAGCGCCAGCCATATCACCAGCTTGTAGTCGACGGATCCCTGTTTATGGTGCTGCCACGCCCCAAAGGACTTGGTGAACATCATCTGGAAGAGGTCGGTGCCCACTGCCACCGTGGGGCGTATTCCAACAAGGATGAGGAACGGCGTCATAAGCGCCCCGCCTCCCATGCCGGTGAGGCCAACGAGAACCCCTATGAATAGCCCTGCGAATACTATTACTGGTTGTATTTCCATCTGTCTGTAAGTCTTGTTCTGTCTGGTGCGTGAAACAAGGCAAAATTAAAGCGCCCCTTTCAACTATTGCTGAAAGGGGCGCTCAATGGCGTACGTAGACTGCCTTCAGCCCCCTATGGCTCTCCCGTACAACAGCAGCTTTTTGCGAAGAAAGTCACAAGCATTTCAGTAGGAAGCTAGCACAGCACTATGGGCTTGTCAGTACCCTGTTTACTCAGGCCTGCCGTTCCAGGGCTCGCTGGCCGTAACGTCGTCCATCCACATGAACTCAAACCCCGCCTCCAGGGCAAACTGGCGGTCCAGATCTCTGTCGCCCATGTGGAGGTAGTAGTCGGCCTCAAATCTTTCCTTGATGCCGATAAGCAGATGCTTCTGGGACACGAAATCTACGACGATGTTGTGCCTGTCCCACATATCCTGCTGTGCCCTTAGAGAGCGGTCGGATGCGCTGCCGATGATGCACCCTATCTCCTGGGCGTGTCTCACCATATCCATGGTCACTGGACCCGGCGGGTCGCCGGTCTCCAACGTGCCGTCAACATCAAAACTAAGCAATATCTTCAAAGAAGGTCATCTCCTTTCGCCTTGGTGAATTAATACGCCGATTCTCACTGCAAAGCTCGGCGCACCTAGACGGCTCGTCAACCCATCCCCTGGTAGCCCTGAGCTTGCGGGTGTCCATGGCAGTAACGCTCTGCTCCGAGCGATTGTGCCACTCTGAACAAGCCAAGGGCTATCTTAAGACAGGGCGTTTTCTTTGTCAAGCGCAGAGCCTGTAACCACCAATTCGTCCGCGCCACCTAGAAGTTCAGCACTGCCTTCAGGCCATCCATCTGCCCGCGGGCCTCAAAGGCCTTGGGAGCGTCATCTATGGAGAAGCGATGTGTGGTCAAATCCTGCGCGTGAGGCATGTGGTTCAGGAGCTCCAGCGCCTTCTCATAGTGCTCAGGGTTGGCGTTCTGGGTGCCTGTGATCCAAAGCTCGTCGTAGTGGACGCGGTTGGGGTCTACCGGCAGGACGCTTCCCGGGGGACAGCCCCCGAATATGTTGACTATGCCCTGCTTCCGCACGGCGTCGACACTGCTCTGGATAGCGTCCACGTTGCCGACGCTGGCTACCGCCGCGTCCGTGCCCAGGCCGTCGGTCAGCTTCATGACCTCTTCCTTCACACTCTGACGCTGTGGGTTTACCACCGCCGTCGCTCCCAGTTCGTCGGCGACCGCGAGACGCTCCTCCACCGGGTCAGCGACGATTATCGCGCCGCAACCCATCGACCTGGCAATGAGAAGGTGGGTCAGTCCCATAGGTCCCGCTCCCACGATGGTCAGGGATGTCCCCGGCCCTATCCCGCACACCAGCATGGAGTAGAGGGCGCATGCAAACGGCTCCACCTGGCAGGCTATCTCCCAGGGCAGGCCCTGGGGCAGCTTCAGAAGGTGGCCCAGCGATACCAACTGCTGTGGGACAAGTACGTATTCCGCCAGCCCGCCGTCGCCGTCGTATCCCAATGTTTGGCGGTTCAGGCACCTGTTGCGCTTGCCGCGAATGCAGAAGTGGCAGGAGCCGCACGCCATAATGGGACAAATGGCAACTCCCTGTCCAATTTCAACTTCCGATACGCCCTCTCCCAACTCCACTATCTCTCCCGCCATCTCGTGGCCCAGGATTACTCCGCTCTGGGCGTACTTCTCGCCTTTGTATACCCGAATGTCGGAGTAGCATAGAGACGCGGCCTTTGTCTTGAACAGCACCTCACCCGGACCCGGGCGGCGCACCTCCCGCTCCTCCACCTTAAGTTCGCCGGGGCCATGGAAAACACATCCCTTCATACCTTCTTACCTCTTTTCTTGACTATTGGCATTAGGCCACAATGTAAGGGTTACACTAAATGGATCGATGGGATAGTTCGCGTGTCGATGTGATCTACTGCTTCCCCGGCCCGAATAGCTTACCTCAGCGTGATTATAGGCAGGTAGGAGCGTACTTTGCAATTGTGTGCCCTCAATCTGGCGACTGGACGTAGCTCGTCCTGCGGCTTTTTCCAACGATCACTCCCCGTCCCTGCGGGGCAGCAGGACTTCCACGGTGGCTTGTAGTGGGCGCTCTCCCCTCTGGTTGACAATGAAGGCGTCCAGCGTCACCAGGCCCCGTTCTCCGCCGGCCTGGGTGTCCGTTACCACGGCCTGGCACTCCAGCCGGTCATCCGGCTCTACCCTTCGCCGGAACGATACGTCGAACTTGGAGAGCGACCCTTTTTCTCCCATCCAGTCGGTGAGCAGCTGGGCCAGGTAGCCCATGCTCTGCCAGCTTGAGACCAACATCAGATCAGCGCCTTCTTCCCTGGCGCCTTCTCCGCTGACAAAGCGCCCCGACAGATGGGATAGCTCAGCGAAGACCCGCGTCTCCTCGACGCTTGGCTGCTTCACCAGAGGGCCGATCTGATCTCCCGGCTCAACGTCCTCAAAGTAGACCTGGCTCATTTCATCGTTTCGCTGCGGACGTTGGAGCTTTCCACCGCCATTACGGTGCGTCCGTGCTGGTTGCTGTATGTGGTGCGAGTCACCACGAAGACCAGCTTGCCGGTGCGTCCGGTCTTGGCGTACACTTGGTCAATGCGGGCCTTGGCGGAGATGGTGTCGCCAGCGCGAATCGGCTCGAAATACTCTATGTTCTGACTGGCCATGTAGCCCAACCTGTTCTCGTGCACCCTCAGCCTGGGATTGGGACCGGGCTTGAAGCGCATGTAGGTGTAGAACCCGGCGGGCGCGATAACGGCCCCGTATGGGCCTTCCCTGGCGGCCTCTTCGTCTACGTAGAGGGGGTTGGTCTCGCCCAGTGCCCTTGCGTAGGCGATGATCTCCTCTTTGGTCACTTGGTAAGAGCCGATGTCCACGTCCACGCCCAGGACGCTTCTATCGAAATCCAGCGTATCGCCGGCATCCGCCTCTGACATATCGCTCTCCGAAAATGGACATCCTGGACGTTTGACGAGGTGGTGAGAGTATAGTGCAACTGAGCGCTCTCAGCCAGTGTTTGTGGGTCGCCCTCTGAGCAGCCTCAATGAAGTTGGCCTTGACGCAGCGGTGAAATAGCATTAAAAATATTAGGGTGTTGAAGCGGCGCTTTGAGCTATTGCCCGCAGGAGATCTGTAGTGGGATCTTTTTTTGATATGCACATACACACCACCGCGGGCAGCCCTGACAGCTCGCTGTCGCCGCGGGAGCTGGTGTCAGAGGCCCGTCGAATAGGGCTTACGGGTGTGGTGATTACCGAGCACAACGGCTGGCCCCGCCACGACTTTGAGGACTTTGCGCGGGACCTCGACATAGTTCTGATTCGCGCCAACGAGGTCTACACCAATATGGGTCACATCATCACCATTGGCCAGGACAAGATTGCCGGCATGGTCACAAGCGTCCAGGACCTGCGTGAGGCGGTGGACAATGCGGGTGGCTTTATGATAATCGCCCACCCCTTCAGGTATCTCTTCGAGCCCTCCGGAATCCTGTCGCGCAACGTCCTCTTCGAGGATCCCCTGTCGATTCCTGCCACGCCGGAGGAAGCGGCTGAGCACACAATATTCAGCCTTGTGGACGCGATAGAAGTGGTCAACGGAGCCAACAACATTGCTGAGAACCGCTTTGCCCAGGAGGTGGCCGCAGTGCTGGGCTTCAAAGGCACCGGAGGAAGCGACGCCCACTCCAAGCAGGGCATTGGCCTGGGAAGCACGATGTTTCACGGGGACGTCAGAAACGTGAGTGACCTTATGGAGGCGCTCAGGGCGGGAGCCTACACCCCCTGCTACGGGTTCAATAAGAAGCAGGTCTCGTACTATGGGGAGTTGCCGGCTCTATACGACTCTGCTTCCCCAGAGAATCCTGCCTAGCCTGACCATCGTTGCCCCCTCTTCGATAGCCACCTCGAAGTCGTGGCTCATTCCCATCGACAGCTTGAGGATGCGGCCCTGGAATGACTCAAGCTGCTCCAGTCCGTCCCTCAACTCTCGAAGCATCCTGAAGTAGGGTCTCGCGCCCTCCGGGTCCTCGGATTCCGGCGGGACGGTCATCAGGCCCTCCAGTTCAAGGTTCTCACACCCGGCGAGCATCGTCGCGAACTCCGTCAGACTGTCCGGGGCTATTCCGTTCTTGGATTCCTCCAGCCCAATGTTCACCTCGATGTACACCGGGAGCCTGCGGTTCATCTCACCCGCGATCTGGTCAAGCCTCTTCGCAAGGCGCGGGCTGTCCACCGACTGAATGACATCGAACAGCTCGACGGCCCGTCGCGCCTTGTTGGTCTGAAGGTGACCGATGAGGTGCCTGCTGACTTGGCTCTCCGAGAACCCAGGGTGGTTGAACTTCTCGTCGGCTTCCTGGACCTGGTTCTCTCCCACGTGGCTGATGCCTGCGGCAATGACCTGCAGGACTCTCTCCGGCTCGACCTGCTTGGAGGCCCCCATTATGGTAACCTCCGCCGGGTCGCGCCCCGCCCTCTCAGCGGCCTGGATCACCCTCTGGCGAACTGCGTCTATATTAAGTTGAGTGCTGGTCTGTGTCATATCTCTGTGGCTCCTTTGGAACGGGTGTACAGCTTCAATTATAGCCGGTCTACGGCTGTGCGCCAACGCCTTCCTCAGCCGTGTCCGGCTCCGAGCCTCCGAATAAGTTCCGCAAGGACTCCAGCCACGTTCCATCCTTCGGGCGGATATTGACGCATCCTGCATCCACTTTTCGGATCTCGTGATGGGGCACATCGGCAAATAGGGACTTGTCCACCGTCCTTTGGCGAATAAAGTTGCTGGAGCGAACTGATCTGAAGGTGAAGTAAGCTGGGCCACGTCCGTCGTCGGTGGCGTTCAAGTATGCCCCGGCGATAATTTGGTCTCCGCGCCTCAAAGCCTTGTTTTGAGCGCTCCAGCGTTCAGGCGCCCAGATGTCCAACTCATCGGCCAGCAGTCGCTGACAGTCTTGATAATTCATAGTGTGAATGCCATACGAAATGGTTGGCGCAGTTGAGAGGCCAGTAAACTCTCATTGCCAAATTGAGAGACAACATCGCAATGTAGCCCCTTTGACAGCCTGGGGTTTAAACCGGATGCTGTGAGTTCGGCTCAAGCTATCCGCCGCTTGCGGTTGGAGACGTAGTCCACCAGCACGTATTCGCCCAGCTTCTGGGGTGTTGAGTAGAAGGCCCGGCCCTTGTTGATGCGCATCATCCTGTCCACAAAGTCGATGAGATAGGAGCTGCTTTCCAGCATGAAAGTGTTGATGGTTATGCCGTCCTGGGTGCAGCGCTTCACCTCTTTCAGCGTCTCCTGGATGGTGCGATGGCTGGGAGGATAGTTGAAGTAAGCGCGGTCGCCCTCCAGGTGTGTGGTGGGCTCGCCGTCCGTGACCATGATTATCTGCCTGGTCCCCGTCTTGTCCTTGGAGAGCAACTTCCGCGACAGCAGGAAGGCGTGGTGCATGTTCGTTCCCGAGACCCAGTCGTTCCACGATACCTGGGGAAGCTCATCCTCCTTCAGCTCAATGGCGTAGTCGGAGAACCCAACAATGTAGAACTTGTCCCTGGGAAACTGGGAGCGAATGAGGGATGCCAGGGCCATCGCAACCTTCTTGGCCGACTGGAAGCTGCCGTAAAGCCCCATGGAGCGGCTCTGGTCCAGGAGCAACACAGTGGAAGCCTGGGTCACGTGCTCCGTGCGATGCACCTCGAAGTCCGCAGGCGTCAGCTTGATGGGAACGCCGCTGCCGTCTCTCAGCAGGGCGTTTCTGACCGTCCGCTCCAGGTGAATATCGAAGTTGTCGCCGAACTCGTAGGTCTTGGTCTCGCCCGTGTGGTCTCCCCCTGCGCCTCGCAAGTAGAGGTCGTGGTTGCCAAGGCGGTCCCGCTTCATCTGGGAGAAGACGTCCTTCATCGCCTTCTGCCCTATCTTGCGAATGCCCTTGGGGGTGAGCTCCAAACGGTCGCCCTTGCGCGTGACATACCCGGCGTCCTCCAGCATCTTGGCGAGGCGCTGTAGCTGCTCAAGGCTGCGCCGGCTCTCCTCGTCCACCAGCGCCTCCATATTGTCCGGGTCTATATCCTGGATGTTGCCACGCTGCATCGCCTGCTGTATCTGCTGCTCAAGCTCGTCCATGCCCTGGAGCTGTCCCATAAGCTCCATAGCCTCTTCGTAGGTCAGGGATTCCTCTCCCATGAACGGGTAGCGGTTTGCCAGCTCGTCCGGCGGATATAGCTGGTTCATGGCCGCCGCCAGCTGCGCCATCTCGTTCAGCGTCTCCTGGTCCATCGCCGATCCCATGAGCTCCTGCAGCTCCTGGCTCATCTCCGGCGACATACTGTCCATGAGAGACTGGGCCTGGGCCATCTGCTGCTGAAGTCGCTCCATAAGCTCGTCCAGGTCCTGCGGCGGGTTGTCCCCGAACATCTCGCCGTGCTTGTCCATGAAGCTCTGAAAGTCCGGATCCTGTCCCTGCATCCGGTCCTGTAGCATCTGGTTGAGGTCCCGCAGCATCTCCCTGAGCGCAGCCATATCCTGGGGCGTCATGTCCTGCAACTGCTGGCGCATATTCTGGAAGGTGTTCTCCATCATCCTCTGCTTCAGCATGTCCAGAAGCTCCTGGAACTGGCTCTGGGCGTCCGGGTCCATGAACTCGTAGTCGGTAAGCTCCTTGACGGCGCCGCCCAGGTTGGGAGGCAGGTTGTCCAGGGTCTCCTGATTGCGCGCGGCCCGCTCCTCCAGCAGCTTCATGGGTTGTTCCCTGTCCGCGGCCTCTTCAGGCGAGGACTGCTGCATCTGCTGGCGGGCTTCCTCCAGACGGTGGTCTATCCCCTGCCGCTCGGTGTCGACGACCTTGTCCAGGCGCTCCTTGAGGTCGTCCATCACCGAGTCCAGGTTGTACTGCTCAAGACGGTCCTGGCGGCGAGAGCGCAGGCGTTCCAGCATGTCCCTCATCCCCTGCATACGCTCTCCCATGTCGCCCTCCATTCCGCGCTGGAAGAGGCTGCGCAGCGACCGCATCACGTCGCCGTGATTCATGAGGTCGTCGGCCATTTCCTCCATGATTTCGTCCTCAGTTGGCTCAAAGACCTGCTGGGAGCCGTCCCATTGCGAATACCTGTAGTTGTTCATGGCCGTCCTCTCGAATATGGGGACTGAGTGGTGAATGGATTCGCGAGCTATGTTACTACACGCAGCCCAGGGGTTCAATGACGAGTAGTTAATACGAAGGCGCAGCGCTTTTCTGAGAAGCGCCAGAGTTGCTATAATTCATCCATACACAGGGCGGAGGCGTTGCATTGCTGACACAAGAGCACGCGCAGGCTGCTGAGGCGTTCCTGGAAGACGCGGCCCGGGAGTTCGAGGCCGGGGACGAACTGCAGGGATCTGAGAAGATGTGGGGAGCGGCGTCCCACGCGATCATGGCAGTTGCTTTGCAGCGTGGTCAGCCTTGCGGGACGCACCGCCTGATGATAAACGCGGCCAGGCAGATAGCCGACGAGTTGGACGACGTCTGGCTAAAGGCGGGGATTTCTGTGGCGCAGCAGTTCCACGCGAACTTCTATCACGGCTTCATGGAGACCGAGGACCTGGAGCCCAACGCTGAGATTGTCCGTGAGTTCGTGACGCGTATGCTAGCTCTGGCGGGGTGAGAGCGCAAAGGCAACGGGGATAGTCGCGTTTGGCTACGCCTAGGACGGACTCCGAAAGGCGTCCGAGATAAACATCTGGCCTATGAATTGGCTTGGATTGGGAAACATTTGCCCATCAACGAGACTTCTGTCAATCTGAAACGTAGCTGGTGGGTCGTGTCCAATATCTCACACCGCAGGATCATACTCCGGAGTTTCGCCGCACAACACACAGGGAATCGTAGTGCCTCCAGCCATCACTGCCTGGAGTTGCTCGGGGTGGCCTATCTCCTCACATGGTGGTCTGTCCTTGAGCAACTCCTCAATCGATTGCACTTCCTCGCAGTGAGGGCATTCAACAGGTCCCCACTCCTTGCCCATTGAGAGGTACATGAACAGTTGAGCCTCATCTGCCGTCGCGCACCCTCTCATTTTAGCCAAGTCCCGATACCGCTCGTCAGCCCGAGGTAGGCCGGATTCTTTCATGCGTTCCGATCCGTTTATCAAGCGTTCCCGACGTTCGCGGTCTCGTCTTCCCATTTTGGTGCTCCCAGTTTTCCAATTCTCTTTATGTTACTGACGAGGAAATGATAAACACAAGAGAGTAATACACCTAAGGAATCTCTGAATAACAGGACATCAGCCGGGTTTAAGTTGACTGTGCCTGTTTTGCGGAAATGTTCCGCCACAGATGGGGCGTCATAGGGACATTGGTGGCCTTGTACCGGCCCCACCAGGGGTCTCCAGCCGGAGTTGAGCCCACTGCTCCCACTTCAGGCCGCCAATCGGCTCTCGGCGGTCAACAAGTTACCCAATCCCAACAGCAGCGCCAGACGTTGGGTGTTCTTGGCCAGACCCCGGTAGCGGACTTTGGCATAACCGAACAGCTGCTTCACCTTCAGGAAGGGATGCTCCACTTTGGCCCTAATGGATGCCTTGCGCTTCTCCGTCAAGGCAGCATTACTCCCCGGATCCAGTCGCCGCCGCCGCCCCGGCTTCATAGCCACCTGCCAATCCAACGCCAACTCCCGATTCTCCCACCTTTTCTCGACTCCCACGTACCCAGCATCCCCCCATACCTGCGACTCTCCGCCGTGCAGCAACCGGTGGGCTTCGGTCACGTCATGCACGTTGGCCGGGGTCGTCGCTAAGCTGTGCACCACACCCGTATCCGCATCCACCCCTATATGCACTTTCATCCCAAAGTGATATTGGTTCCCCTTCTTGGTCTGGCGCATCTCAGGGTCTCGCGCCCCAGCCCGGTTCTTGGTGGACGACGGCGCTTCTATGATGGTGGCATCCACTATGGTCCCTTCCCTCAGCCGCAGTCCCCGGGACTCCAGATAACCTTTGATCTCCTCAAACAGACCCTCCCCCAACTCATGCTTCTCCAGGATATGACGGAAGTGCAGTATCGTGCTCTCGTCTGGCAGCGCCTCCGACAGCCGCAGTCCCACGAACCGCCGCACCGACTCCGCCTCGTAGAGCAGAGCCTGCCCCCGTGAAAACGGGGGTCCTCCATCCCAGGATCGCTGAGATTGTAGAACAACTGCACGCAGTGAACTCTCAGCATCACCGACAAATCATATGGCTGACGCCCTCGACCAGCTTTAGGGTAATACGGGCGGATACGCTCCTCCAGACGCTGCCAGGGAATCAGACCATCCATCCGTTCCAGAAATACCTCCCGACGGGTCCTCCGCTTCTTGCTCTCGTATTCCACGTCTGCAAATGTCGGCTGCTCCATCATCTCTTCACTCCTCCATCACCATTGTTTGCTCACCTCTATTATAATGCCTCAACCCACAGACTTATTCAGAGATTCCCTAAGTGATCCAATCTTGCCTCGCCAGGAACTCCAGAACCGCCCGGTTGAAGACAAAGAGGGGTTCTATGCCGGTATCTCCACCAGTTCGTAGGATTGCGGTTCAGGGGCTGACAGGCCCTCTTCTTCCAGCGCTTCAACGTAGAGCTCAATAGCCTCCTGAATCAGCCGGCACACGTCATCCCGCGTTTCTGCGACAGCTATGCACCCCGGCAGGTCCGGCACCTGAGCTCCGTAGCTATTCGGCCCCTTTTCTATGATGACTGCGTACTTCACACCTGCTTTACCTCATTTTAACGCTTATATTAACACGGCAAAGGGTGTCAGAGCTTGTTGCCGCATTAACACCGGCCACCGTTGTCTACTACCCCGCCACTTCATTCCTGCCTCTCCAGGAACTCCAGCATTGCCAGGTTGAACTCGTGCGGGTTCTGGTTGTTGATGGTGTGGCCGCCCTCCAGTACAACCAGCTCTGCGTTGGGCATCCGAGGCGCCATCTCCTCGCCGTGCTCCGGCGGGAACGTGGCGTCGTTGGTGGCCTGAATCACCAGCGCGGGCGTACTAATCTGCGATAGCTCGTCCAGTCTGTTGGGAAAGTACATCAATCTCTCAGAGGTCTTCTCCCTGCCCCGCGCCGTCGCGCTGACTATCAACGCCGCTCTGCACATCTCCTGGTGCTTCAGCAGGAACTCGATTAGCAGCATCCCTCCGTAGGACACGCCGCCCAGGTAGGCCCGCTCCAGGCCCAGGTCCAGCATGAACCGCCGGAGGTCCTCCACCCACAGCTCGGCTAGCTGAGGCACGTCTTTGGGCCGGGACCGACCACACCCGCGCCGGTCGTACCGTATAACCCGGAAGCGTTTAGACAACGCTTCCACCTGGGGGTCCCACTCCGTTATATCGCTGAAGCCGCCGTGGCCCAGCACGATGGGATAGCCTTCGCCCGCCTCCTCGTAGTACAGATCTATCTCGTCCAGCTTTGCGTATGGCAAAATTGCCTCCTCCAAGTCATACTATCTATAATACATCAGCAACTATCTGCCCCCGACTTCTCCCCAAGGAGAGACGAGGTCGCGCCGACCTCAATAGACATGTACCAGCACAAAGAAAACGGACTGCGCATAGTAACCATTGGCGGAGGCACCGGGCAATCGACTGTGCTGCGGGGCCTGAAGCGCAAGACACCGGACCTTACGGCGATAATCCCCGTGTCCGACGACGGCGGGAGCTCCGGCCGTCTGCGGAAGGACTTTCAGATGCCTCCACCGGGAGACGCTCGGAACTGCCTGGTCGCGCTTTCAGAGGGAGATCCCATGATGGAGGAGCTCTTCAATCATCGATTCAACGGGAACTCCTCTCTGGACGGCCACAGCCTGGGCAACCTGCTGCTCGCAGCCCTGTATGAGAAGACCGGAGGTTTTAGCGAGGGCCTTGAGGCTGCGGCCAAACTCCTGGCCCTGTCAGGGCGGGTTGTGCCGGTGTCCGATGAGACAGGTCTGGTGCTGATGGGCAGGACCATTTCCGGCGACGTGCTTGCGGGCGAGTCGTCAGTGGGACAGGCGCCTGATCCCCTGGAGCGCGTCTGGACCGAACCTGAAGGAACAGCAGCCGGCGAGTACGCTCTGGAAGCCATCGCCCGGGCAGAGCTTATAGTCATTGGGCCGGGGAGTCTCTACACCAGCGTTATCCCCTGCTTTCTGCCGCAGGGTATTGGCGAAGCGATCATCGCCTCTCAAGCGCCAAAGGTCTTTGTCTGCAACGTCGCTACCCAGCCCCACGAGACCGACGGCTATGGCGTCCAGGAGCACCTGGATGCGTTCCAGGCTCATTCGGGCGTAGCAGTGACCCATGTCCTTGTGAACAGCAACGTTGAAGACCTCCCGAACGATTGGGGACAGACGGCCATAGCCCCCTTTGAGCGCATCGACAGCTTTGGAGGCGAGGTGGTCTTCGCCGACGTTGTGGATGAGGACATTCGGACGCGCCACGATCCGGACAAGCTCGCAACGGCGCTCATGGAGATTGCCAAGTCTCGGCCCGGCGTCATCGAGAGCACGTTGCCCTGATGCAGCCTGGCAAGCCGGAGCGCCGGTGGTCTATGACCTTGATACGGCGCTCACTAGCCGGAGACCGGGAGCGCAGTGGATAGCCCGTGGCTGATAATCGGCTTCACCACCTACTTCACTCTGCTGATTGTCATAGCTCTGGTGGGAGCCGGCCGGATGCGGGACATGTCCGAGTACGTGCTGGGCGGCCGGCGGCTGGGCAGCTTCACGGCCGCGCTCAGCGCCGGGTCTTCGACGACCAGCGCCTGGACAATGCTCGCGCTTCCCGCCCTAGCCTTCACCGACGGCGCAGTGTCGGTGTGGGTCCCGATCGCCGCCGCCATAGGGGTTCTGCTGAGCTGGCAGGTCATCGCCAGGAGGCTGCGCCGCTACACAATTGAAGCGAACAACGTCCTCACCATTCCGGAGTTCTTCGAGGTGCGGTTTGGAGACAAGACCGGAATCCTGAGATCGCTCACTTCATTCATAACCGTCTTCTTCGTGGTCTTCTACGTTAGCTCCGGCCTTGTGGGCGGCTCCAAGCTGCTGGAGACCATATTCGGGATTGAGGCAAACACCGGCGTCCTTCTTACCTTCTTCGCCGTGGCCTCCTACACCCTGATTGGCGGATTCCTGGCCGTATCCAGGACTGACGTATTCCAGGCGCTGCTGATGCTGGTCAGTCTTCTGCTAATCGTCGTCGTTCTGACCGGTTCGTTGGACGGCCAGTTCACGGACGCGGGAGGCCACGGCGGAAACTTCCTGAACCCCCTCACCGGCGAAGGTGGAGCGGCCATCACCTTCGTCTTTCTGCTCTCGGCAACGGGATGGGCTTTCGGCGCTTTTGGCGCGCAGCGAATATTGCAGCGCTTCATGGCGATTGAGAGAGAGGACCGGATTGCTCAGAGCCGGAACATATCCATGATTTGGCTAGTATCCGTGTATGGGCTTGCGATAACGATCGGCCTTCTGGCCCATACCTCCCTGGCCCAAGCGGGAACGGCTGGGGAGCTATCCGACGCAGAGCGCATCTATCTGATGGTGTCAGAGGTCTTCTTCCATCCCGTCGTAACAGGGGTGCTGCTGACAGCGGTAGTCGCGGCCGTGATGAGCACTGCGGACTCACAGCTGCTCCTTGCGTCCGCCGTCGCCACAGACGATATGCCATTCATCAAGAAGATCGCTTACGGGATCACTGCCAACGCAAGGGTGTGGCTGGGACGGCTGTTGCTGGTGGTCATAGGCTGGATTGCAGTGGCGATATCTATACTGTGGCCGGAGTCCATCTTCGACCTCGTCAGCTACGCATGGGGCGGAATGGGCGCGGCCTTTGGTCCGGTTACGATACTGGCGTTGTACTGGCGCAGGTTCAACTTCTGGGGAGCTGCCTCGTCCATCGTGGCGGGCACGGCGCTTGCCTCGATCTGGTGGTACTTGGACGGCGGCCCCTCCGGGATATGGGATATACAGCCGGCCACCCCGGGCTTCCTGGTAGCATTGCTGGTGGCAATCGTGGTCTCCCGTTTGACACCGGAGCCGCCCAGAGAGGTGCTGGAACTCTTTGACAGCGTCAACTCAAATAGAGGACAATTGCAAGAGACGTCCCGATGAGGGAGCTTTAGAACGCAGGTAAAACTGTGGTTATAGATCGAGGAGGTGTTAAGACAGTATGCTTGTACTAAGCCGGATTCTGGCAGTCTATCTCGTCTTAACGGCTTTCGCCGTGTTCTTCAACCTTATACTTACTCCGTTGTACCACGACGGCTCGTCTGACTACCCGGTCTGGCAAATTCTCAACTGGTTCATGGCGGCCGCGGTGGTCCTGTCGCTGATAATAAACTTCAAGCGTAGGTTCGCCATAGGCGACTGGAGGTACACCGACATTGAAAACCTGCTTGTCAGCACAACCTACTTCGCCGCCATCGCGCTCGCTATGCTCTTCTTCTGGGGGTGGCTCTGGACGCTGAACCCCGACAGCGAGACGGGGGACGCCGTAACCTCTCACTTGATTTACTTCCCTCTGGTGGACACCATCTTCGTGATAGTCAGCCTGTCCACCGGACGCTATCTATGGAACACGGCAGATGCCGGTAACTAGCAGGCGTGGAGGTAGGGGCGCTGTCAATTGACAGCAGACAATGGTCAACCTAGAATGAGCCTCTAATAAGGTGTGCTTTGGCCCCAGGCTGATGAGGTAGCTGACTACCCTCAGCGTAAAGCACACAAGAACTCTGGAGGCAAGGAGGGATGCCATGGGTACAAAGGCTTATGTCCTGATTGAGACGGCAGTGGGCAAGACCAAGGATGTGCTGGACGCCCTTCGGGGGATAGATGGCGTTAGAGAGGCCGATGCCGTTACCGGGGAATATGACATCGTAGCTGTAGTTGAAGCGGACAGCCTCAACAACATCGGTGTGCTGGTGACGGGGAGCATCCACACCATCGGCGGCATACAGCGCACCACAACTTACCTATCGGTGAATATGGGATAGCAGCTCGGAATCTCCCCGTCTCCGGCCTGTGGAGCATGGGAGGGGCTGCGGGTCCATAGGAGACTCAAGCGTGGCTGAGGACTGCATCTTCTGCAAGATTATCGGCGGGGAGATACCCAGCGACACCCTGCACCGCGACGACACGGTAATCGCCATTCGGGACATCAGTCCAAGGGCGCCCACCCACCTGCTGGTGATACCACTGGAGCACATAACGTACCTGGACACTGTTTCCGCAGACAAGGAGACCCTCATGGGCCACCTGCTCCTCGTTGGAAGGGACATGGCCCGCTCGGAGGGGTTGATAGAGAGCGGGTACAGGCTGGCCATCAACCAAGGTCAGGACGCGGGGCAGATGGTGCCACATCTGCATCTGCACGTGCTGGGCGGCCGTACCCTGGGGGCGGAAGGCTGAGGCAATCTTCAATCAGAAAGGCCGTGAGTTGCAGGCAACAGAAGTCAGACTACTAGAAGACAAGATTCATGTTCTGTGGGACGACGGCCACTCCAGCGAGTACCCTCACCGGTACTTGAGAGGCGAGTGCTGCTGCGCCGCCTGTGTGGAGGAGATGACGGGCCGTCGAAGAGTTGCGGAAGAAGACGTGCGCGAGGACGTTCAGGCGCTGGACTGGATGCAGATTGGACGATATGCCCTGCAATTCCTGTGGAGCGACACCCACGATTCGGGCATATACCCATTTGAGCTGCTTCGCAAGTTGTGCCGCTGCGCAGAGTGCTACGCCGGCGAGGAATAGGCCTTATCTCAGAGCGTTAGCCCAGCATTCATAGCCTGCCCTGTATTTGATACAGGGAAAGATCATGAGATCTTCTTCAGCGGGAGAGCTACGCCTAACCAACAGACCACCCCTGCGAAGCTTGTCCTCGTGGAGACGGGGAGCAGGGGTCTATAGCGCGCTATGGCAGAAATCCACAGGTGTTTCACGGCAACACACGTGGGCTTTAGGTTCCTCACTTCCCTCGGTCTGACAGCCCTCCACAGTTGCCTGTCTAGGTCGAACCAGACCCACGCGCACACTCAAAAATAAACTTGCGCCAGCGCTTTTTGGCCCTTCCCGGCCCTGCCCGTCCTTGACACCCTCCACTGGGTAGGATTACCATTGCCCTATGCCCTTGCTTTGCGGGCATGTTAATTTTCCAGGCCAAATACAGGCCTGGACAGAAAGGAAGGTGAAGGACAGTGGAAGCGCTTATACTTGTCCTTGCCGTCCTGGCCGCCCTGGGGATAGGGGCAGCAACCGGGTTCTTTGTCAGAGCTGGTGTCGCAGGCAGGCGTGTGAAGTATGCCGGTGAAGAGGCTTCCCGCATATTGGAGGATGCCGAGGAGGAGAAGAAGGTCGTTCTTCTCGAGGCCAAGGAGGAGGCCATAAAGATACGCACCTCGGCGGAGGAAGATCTTAGGGAGCGTCGGTCGGAGCTCCAACGGCAGGAGAGAAGGCTCTCCAACAGAGAAGAGAACACGGAGAAGCGTGCGGACAACCTGGATCGCCGGGAAAAGGCACAGGCAGACCGAGAGAAAGGCCTTGAGGACAAAGAGGCTCATTTAGAGGAGCTGAAGCGCCAGGAGTTGGAAGTCCTGGAAAACTTGTCAGCCCTTTCCATAAATGATGCCAAAGAGCTTCTCCTTAGAAGGGCCGACGACGAGATCCAGTACGAGGTGGCGCGTCGCTACCGGGACATAGAGCAGCACGCAAGAGAAGATGCGGACCAGAAAGCCCGCAAGGTTGTGACACTGGCCATTCATCGCCTGGCCTCTGACGTAGTCTCTGAGAACACGGTTAAGGTAATACCCCTACCCAACGACGACATGAAGGGACGTCTCATAGGGCGCGAGGGACGTAATATACGCGCTATAGAAAGCGCGACAGGCGTCGATCTCATAATCGACGACACCCCGGAGGCCGTTACAGTCTCCTGCTTTGACCCCGTCCGGCGGGAGGTGGCGCGGCAGGCCATCACCAAGCTCATATCGGATGGCCGGATCCATCCCGCTCGCATAGAGGATGTGGTGGAGAAGACCCGACAGGAGGTGGAGGAAAACATCCGCGAGGAGGGAGAGAAAGCGGTATTCGACGCCGGTGTGCGCGGCATGAACCCGGAGTTGGTCAAGCTCCTGGGCAGGCTGAAGTATCGCTACAGCTACGGAGAGAACATCCTCCAGCACAGCGTGGAGGTCTCTCTGCTGTCCGGGATGCTTGCCGCCGAGGTGGGAATCAACGTAGAGGTTGCCAAAATCGGCGGTCTCCTGCACGACATAGGCAAGGCCCTGACCCACGAGGTGGAGGGCACCCACGCGGAGATTGGCGCAGACGTAGCCCGCAGATACGGCATTCCCCCGGAGATTGAGCGGGCAATTATGGAGCACCACGACGAGGAACGCGGGTCGGAGGAGGCATTCATCGTTGCCGCCGCAGACGCCATCAGCGCTGCCCGACCGGGCGCCCGCAGGGACACCCTGGAACACTACGCCAAGCGGCTGGAGGCCCTGGAAGATGTGGCGCAAAGCTTCCCCGGCGTGGAGAAGTGCTACGCTATACAGGCCGGCCGGGAGGTGCGGATCATGGTGAAGTCCGGGGAGGTCGACGACGTAACGGCATCCAAGTTGGCCAGGGACGTTGTGAAGAAGATTGAAGAGACCCTGGTCTACCCCGGCCTGATAAAGGTCACAGTTATACGCGAGACACGCTCGGTGGAGTACGCCCGATAGGAGAGGACTGCCTTCGAGGAAAGACCTCTGCATCGGCTGTGGTTGATGAGCTGTGCTCTGCCCTGTTATGGCATTGTGCCGGAGATAGATAATTGCGAGTCCTGATGGTTGGGGACATCATAGGTAAACCTGGAAGAAGGGCCGTCCAGGCCCTTCTTCCAGGTTTACGCCAGGAGTATGGCATCGACCTGGTCGTGGCAAACGGAGAGAACTCTGCCGGCGGTTTCGGCATCACCATAGACGTAGCCCAGGAGCTATTTGACCGCGGCGTAGACGTCATCACCTCCGGCAACCACATCTGGGACCAGAAGGAGATTATCCCCTATCTGGATGAGGACTTCCCCATCCTTCGGCCCCTCAACTACCCACCTACTACGCCCGGCAGAGGGTGTGTCGCTGTGGGGAACGTCTTGGTGGTGAGCCTGATTGGCCGTGTGTTCGTGGGCAACTTCGACTGTCCCTTCCGGGCTATGGACAACTTGCTTGAGCGAGTGGGCGATAGCTACAAGGTAATCCTGGTGGATTTCCACGCCGAGGCCACGTCTGAAAAGATGGCCCTTGGGTGGTACCTTGATGGCAGGGTTACGGCCGTTGTGGGCACCCACACCCACGTGGGTACAGCCGACAATCGACTCTTCAACAAGGGGACCGCGTACGTCTCTGACCTTGGTATGGTCGGGCCAAGGGACTCGGTAATCGGAAGCGCCGTGGAGGACGTACTCGTGCGCTTTCTGGATCAAACGCCCAGGAGGCTGACCGTGGCAGGCGGGCCGCTTCAGTTCAACTCTGTCATGATGGAGATTGACGAGGATTCCGGTAGCGCAACCGCCATTACTCGAGTAGACAGGTGGATTGACTAGCGATGGCCGAAGTAGATCTGCATCTGCACACCACCTACTCCGACGGTCGTTTGACCCCGACGCAGCTTGTCGATCTGGTTGCCCAGCGGGGACTTCGGGTTGTGGCCATCACTGACCACGACTCCACCGAGGGCCTTGGGGAAGCGCTGGAAGCCGCCGAAAAATACCCCGGCCTTACCATCATCCCGGGCATAGAGCTAAGCACAGATATCCCAGGCAACGAAATCCACGTTCTGGGCTACTTCATAAACTACGAGGACGCCGGCTTTCAGGAGACGTTATCGGAGTTCCGCGAAGGTAGATTGGATCGTGCGCGCCGGATGGTGAGAAACCTGGAAGGACTTGGCGTCAGCATCGACTGGGAGCGTGTACTGGAGATCTCAGACGGCGGCGCCGTGGGACGCCCTCACATCGCTCAGGCTATGGTGGAGAGAGGGTACATAACCTATCCCCAGGAAGCCTTCGATAAGTACATAGGGCGCAACGGTCCGGCCTATGCGGAGCGGCCCAAACTTGCGCCGGGAGACGCGGTGCGGATGATACTGGACGTGGGCGGCCTGTCAGTCCTTGCGCATCCGGCTCGGTACGTGAAGGACCCCGAAGGGCACCTGCCGGTCCTGAAAGGGGCGGGCCTCGTGGGCATGGAGGTCCACTACAAGGACTACACGCCAGTAGAGGTTGAGGAGCTCCTCGGCCTCTGCCAGAAGTACGACCTCATCCCCACGGGTGGCAGCGACTACCACGCCCTCGGCACACCGGACGAGGTGGAGCCGGGCAGCGTTGGGCCTCCCCTGGAGATCGCCCGAAGACTGTTCTCCCTTTCTGGACGGGAGGCCGGCGTCAGCCTCTAGTAGCCGTCCATGTCTCAACCCATGCACTCCACGTTTCGGCCGACCATAACCCGCATGTCAATTATTTTTGCACCCCTCCCCTGCCCCACCTTTGCAGGCTCCACCCATTAGGTTACAGTTGATACCACCTTTGGAGAATTTCATCTGAAAAGACTGGTCCTATGAAGGAAGCGGCAATAATTCTCTCGGCCTATCTGGTGGGCTCCGTTCCCATGACCTACATCCTGGGCCGAATGGTCAAACATATCGATATTCGGCGCTACGGCAGCGGGAACGTGGGGGCGTCCAACGCATGGGTGCATTTAGGCAAGTTGGTGGTGGCGCCCGTGGCCGTATTCGACCTCCTGGTTAAGGGATCGCTCTCCGTTTACCTCGCTCAGCAATTGAGTGGTGGCCCGTGGCTACCGGTGTTCGCGGGATTGGCCGCCATAGCAGGCCATAACTGGTCGGTCTATCTCAAATTCACCGGCGGGAGAGGCATTACGGTGGTCTTGGGGGTGCTCCTGCTCCTAGCGTTGAAGGAGTTGGCGGCCGCAAGTCTCGTGGTCATCGCCGGGTGGATTGTATTCCGCAACTCAGCCCTGTGGGTGGGAATCGGTGTAGCGACGCTTCCAATATGGAGCGTTGTGTTCAGGGAGGCAGAGCACATCACCGTTCTATGTATTTGCCTGGTCGTCTTGCTGGCGATCAAAAGGCTTGTGTCCAACTTCGACCTGCCTGCACTTGGAGACGGCGGTTGGAGAATCTATCTGCATCGTCTGCTCTACGACAGAGACGTTTCCAGCAGAGACGAATGGGTCCACAGAGCGCCTGTTGAGGGCCAAGAGGATGGTTGAGAGAGGGCCTACCTTTTGCGCCCGCCATCCCAGGGTCGAGTCGCGACTGGCTTGCGGGAAGTGTGGCGACTTCATATGCCCCCAGTGCCTGGTGCATACTCCCGTTGGCGCCAGGTGTCCCGAGTGCGCCAATGTGCGGAGGCTGCCCACCTACGAGCGCGGAGCCTCGACCTATCTCAGGGCAGTGGGAGCGGGAGTTGTCCTTGCCGCAGTGACCGGCGCCATCTGGGGATTCCTCTTCTTTGAGATAATTCGCGTCCCCTTCCTGCCGTGGATAGCGACAGTAGGCGTCGGCTTCCTGATTGGTGAGGGCATAAGCGTTTCGGTGAACCGCAAGAGGGGGCGAGACCTCCAATACATCGCGGGAGCTTGCATGGCCCTCAGCTACGTGGTGGCAGGATTTGTCAGCCCATTCCTCTTTGCCATCTCCTTTGGCAACCTGTTTTTACTTCTGTCGCTGGCGATAGCTGTATTCATGGCTGCGAGCCGTGTGAAGTAGGCTCAACTTGTACTGCGCTTGCGCGTACGCCTGGCCTTTGCTATATTGTGCGGGCGTGGGGCTGTAGCTCAGCTGGGAGAGCGCTTCAATGGCATTGAAGAGGTAGGGGGTTCGAGTCCCCCCAGCTCCACCATCATGTACGGTAGACAGAACTGAGCTGTTCAGGGCCACCTTTTCGGTGGCCCTGCCGGGTATCAGGCTGTCGTCTGGCATAGGCACGGTGTATCGCATCAGGGCGTCGCCGGGCATAACGATGATCTCCTTGACGAACGACTCGATGAAGGCCCTGCGCTCGGTCAATTCGCTCTCGTTCAGGAAGTCCCTCATGTCCTTGGCGTAGGCGGAGATAGTCTTCACGTCGTCCAGGTGCGCCCTACGCTCGGAGAGGATCGCTCTCGCATCCGCCGCCGCATCCTCAAGACGCTCCTTCCGCTCCCGGTGTTCTTTGATCCTGTCTGAGGCGTCGGCCATATCAAGGTCACTCGTCTCGATGACGTTCCAGATGCGACCGAGCCGCCGCTTCACGTCCTCAAGCTCATCCTCAATGATCCGAAGCCTCTTGCGCTGATCTTGGGCTATGCCATCCATCTCCTCGTCCACCACCTTCACCAACTCGGTGATGCTCCCCTCGGTGAGGATGTTGGAGCGAATCTTGTCGACGACAAGCTCCTCGAAGCGGCGGGCGTTGAGCCTGGGAGTGTCGCAGGCATCCTTGCCGCGCTTCATGATCGACTGGCAGACGTAGTAGGCAAACTGTCCGCTCTTGGCGTCCTGACCGCTGAGCGCCCTGTTGCACGCCTTGCACTTGACCAGTCCGCTCAAGAGATAGGTGCTCCCGACCCTTCGGGGATGGGACTGCTTTGGTGCGCGAGAGTGCATCAGCTTGTTGACGCCGCTGAACTGGGCCTTGGTGACGATGGCGGGGAACGCCTTCTCCACCCGCACTGGCTCGGCGTTGTCCTTTGAATGCGTACCCCAGACCAGAGTCCCCGTGTAGGACTCGTTGATGAGGATGGTATGGACGCTGGTCTTGCCCCAGAGCTTTCCCTTGGGGCTCAGGATGCCCTCGTCGTTGAGGGTCCTGGTGATGTCCGTCATTCCGCTGCCGGCCTCGGCAAGGTCGAAGATGCGCTTGACGATGCGCGAGGCATCCGGGTCGGGCTGCAAGGTGGGGCGCTTCTTAGGCCCGTCCTGCACCATCACCCGGTTGTAGCCGAAGGGGGCGTAGCTGGTGACCCAGAAGCCGCGAGAGGCAGACTCGCGCATCCCCCTCGTGACCTCCTGGGCGAGATTCTCGCTGTAGAATTCGTCCACGCTCTCGATGATGGCCTCCATCAGCTTGCCGGTGGGGGTGTCGTCGGCGTGCTCGGTGATGGAGACGACTCGAACTCCCTTGCGCCGGAGCATGGACTTGAAGGCGACGGCGTGCTCCCGCTTGCGGGTGAAGCGGGAGAACTTCCAGACCAGAATCTCCCGGAACGGTCCGTTGGCCTTGGCGGCTGCGTCGATCATCTTGCGGAACTCCGGGCGGTCGGCGATGCGACCGCTCTCGGCCTCATCCACGTACTCGCGGAAGACGATGTAGCCGTTCTTCTGTGCGTAGTCCCTGAGCGCCCGCAGCTGGGCGGCGATGGACAGGTCCACGTCCTGGCGGTCACTGGAGACTCTGGCGTAGAGGGCCACGGGCGTGTAGTCGGTGTTCTGGTTCATGGGTGCGTCCTCCTTGTTCATTCCTGGTCGGTTTGGCGTGAGCGCCGCATCTGCATCCGTTCCTGTCTGCGCCATGCCCTCTCCTCCAAGTAGAGGCGGAATGCCTCGCGAAGAAGCTCGCTCACGGTGCGGCCCTCCTCCTCGACCACCTGCCGCAGTTGCTCGTCCATCTCCGGTGGCAGGGAGAAGGTGATGACCTTCGACTTTCTGGGTGTGGACACTCTCTCTTTGCCTCTTATTGTAATACAATGTCTTATCCTTATCATGAACGAAACGGCAGGCCGCTGTCAAGGTCCGGGCCTCTGTAAGAGGCCCTCAAAATCGGGTAAAATGGGGTGGTAGACACTTCGGCGAGGAGGCTGCCCTATGGGGACTTTCAGGTGGCCGCTGCGCATCTCCAGCATGGACGGCCAACAGGCCCAGGACATAGAGGCGACGGTGGATACCGGCGCATCGTTCACCACCCTGCCCTCGCGCCTGCTGCGGGAGTTGGGCGTTGAGGCTACTGGCAAGCGCGGGTTCCTGCTGGCGGACGGGCGGCGCGTCGAGATGGACTACGGCCAGGCGTGGGCTACGATAGACGGCGAGAGCGTAGTCACCATCGTGGTCTTTGGAGAGGACGAGGCCCCTCCACTGCTGGGGGCCTACACCCTGGAAGGTCTGGCGTTGGCGGTGGATCCGGAAGCTCAACGGCTGGTTCCCACCCACATGATCCTGTACTAGGACGCTGCGGCGCTCGCCGCGTGCCTTCTTCCTGCACATCTCAGTCTCCCGCGTCCTGCGGAGCCATCATTCCTCCTCCTCGCCGCCGTCCGGTGCCGCCTCGGGCAGGGGCAACGCGGCCCCGTGCTTGCGCATATAGGAGCGGATGGCGACCCTTGCCCAGATGCGCAGCCCGTTGCGGATCATTCGCCGCTGCTCCGGGGTGTACGACACCTCCGGGCTGTCCGGGGAGGCTTCGGGAGGCTGCTCGTCGGACCTCTTTCGTCTCTTCTTTCCTTCGGTATCTTTCATGCTCGTAGTCGCAGCGGCGGTTCGTGGGCCGCTGGCCTCTCGTTATAGGTGTGTGGCTGGGCCGCCCGGCGCCGACGGAATGGGCGAGCGCCGGCGGCCTCCGTGCCGTCTCATGCCCCGCCTTGCCGCCGTTGCGCCTGCGCGCGGCGGGGCGTTCCGGTCAGTCCTTGAAGAAGGTCATCTGGAAGCCCTCGCCGATGAGGATCTCCAGGCCGCCGGGCAACCGGGCTGCGAAGCGGAAGATCGAGTGCATCGCTCCCCCGCACGGCTCGACGCCCTTGCGCCACCTGAGCAGCTGCTTGGGGTCCACGCCGAGGGCCTTGGCGAATCCGCGCCAGCTGAGGCCGCTGGCCTCCTTGAGGCGTTCGAGGCGCTGACCGAAGTCCTCCGGCAGGACGCCGCTCTGCATGGGCTGGGCGCCTTTCTCTCCAGTGGTGTGAAGCCCGTCCAAACGGGACGAAACATTAGTGTTGGTCATGTCTATCCTCCATCGTGAAAAGCTGGTTGAAGTCGTCTACGCCGAGGACCCTTTGCATCCGGCGGCGGATGCGTCCGGAGGGCGAGCGCTCCCCGTTGACCAGCATCGACATGTATCCGGGGCTGACCCCGGTCTCCCTGGCGAGCCAATTCTGGGAGCGGTTGAGCAGTGCCAACCGCTTCCAGAGGGCCGCCGTGTCGAGCCGGACAACGTTCCGTCCTCTACGCCTCCGGTGGCCTTGCTTTTTGTGAATATTTTCCGAATTCATGGCGTTCCGTTTCCAGTCGTTCTTTGAGGCGGCAGGGCCTGGGGCGATTCCCAGTCGGTGGGGGCGCGCCAGGCGCGTCCCAGCGGCCCCAGGGCGTCTATGGCCACCCGGTGGGAGACCCACAGGGGCACGGTGACGCCGTCCGCCCGCATCTCCTCCCGCGCCACGCGCAGGAAGTGGGTTGCCGCGATGTCGTCGTCGAATACGACCAGGACTGCGGGCCGGACGCCGTGGTCGTCGGTGGGTCTGTGCGATGAGAAGTAGCGCAGATAGGGGGCGAGTCGGTCGGACATGGTTGAGGGCCGCACGGCCCTTCGCTCCCACTCCAGGAAGAAGGGCCAGCGCGTGTCGCCCCTGGTGAGGACGCCGAAGGCGTCGGGGTTGACGGCGCGCATCCCGCCGTCGTGCCTGAAGTGGCGGGAGGCCCTTCTCGGCGGGTCGAGCTGGGCGACCTCCCACCCCAGGAGGGGGGCCTGCACCGTCAGCGCGGCAAGGAAGCCGTGGACGGCGGAGGTGTGCTCGGCGTTCCTCAGCAGCTGCCGCGTTCTCCTGCCGGAGAGGTTGCGCCACTCCAGGGGGGTCTCGGCGTCTTCGAGGGCGACGCTCCACCGTCTCTTCGCCACGCCCACGGACGTGCGGTCCCTACGGGCTAGGAGCGTCAGCGCCCGGTCGGTGAGGACGATGCGTCCGCCCGCGTCTCGGGGGCGGTTCACGAGGCCGAAGCCTTCGAGGGGGTTGACGAGCTGGGAGGCCCTCTGGGGCGAGACGCCCATCAGCCCGGCCAGCTCCTGGAGAGCGACCCAGGGCCAGTCCGAGACCAGGTCGAGGGCGCGCTTCTCGGCGGACTTGAGGATGACGGGCAGCATATGGTCGGACATGTCCGCCGCCGCCCCCCTGTCGGGGAGATCGGCGGGGAGGTCGGCCCGCTCCGGTTCCGGCTCCCGCGGCAGCTCGCCCCCGGGGGCCGCCCGGTCGAGTTCGTAGCGCAGGTCGATGGCGGCGGAGACCTTGACGGGGCTCCATATCCGGTCGCCCGCTCCGGCCAGGACCGCCTCGCGTTCGAGAGCGAACAGAGCCGGCACGTCGGTGGTCGAGAGGAGCCTGCGGGCGTGCCTGAGCCGCACGTCGTCGGCCATGAGGATGAGGAGCGTTCCGGGGAGCGGTCAGTCGCGCAGCCGCCAGAGCCGCTTGGAGAAGCCCGACCGGTCGGCGGTGAGTCCTTGCCTGATGATCCCGACGGTCCTGCCGTCCGGCAGCGTCATGGCGGCGTCCATCGGCATGGCCCGGTACCAGCGGAACCGGATGGGGTAGGCGACGTTGGAGAGGGCGGAGGCGACGCGGTAGACGGAGGCGAGCGGGTCGAGCCTGTCCATCAGGATGCGCCGCCACTGGGCGGAGACCGGATGGGAGCGCACCAGCTCGTCGAGGGCGACGCCCTCCTCTCCGGCAAGCCTGCGCAGGCCTGTGGCGGTGAGGTGGAACCTCCGCGCCGGGGGAAGCGGGTCTACGGCGTGGGGCACGGAGGCGCAGAACCCGCCGGACTCCAGGCTCGCTATGGCCTCGTAGACGGCGCCCCTCGACCAGCCACAGACGGAGACCATCTCCAGCCGGTCGAGGAAGGGCATTGACGCCAGGGCGCGGAGCAGGTCGGCCTCACATCCTGCGGGTTTCATTCCACGGCCTCCTCTGCCTCGTCAGCGGCTTCGCCCGCCCCGTCCCTCCCGGCGCCCGCGGCGTCCGCTCTCCGCTTGCTGGTCTGCTTCCTCCGCACCGGGTCCGGCTCGGCCGCCCGCTCCTCCTGCCTGGCGGTTTCGATGTCCTCGACGCCCTTGCGGTAGTCGCCCACCTTCCGGTGGCCGTCGGCGTCGGCGTAGTCCGCCTGCCGGGCCGATACGGTGTACGCGGTTGCCGCCTCGCGGATGCGGGCGGCGGTCTCCGGGTCTCCCTCCTCGGGCTTGCGCACCATCATCGAGAAGGCGGGCATCCGCTCCTTGCCCACGGTGGCGCGGACGTAGCAGTGGTGGACGGGGAGCGACGTGATGTCGTCCTCGGTCACCCGCTCCTTGCCCAGCTCCCAGACCAAGTGGCGGGCGTCGGACCCGGACACCTGGAAGACGGCGAGGCAGCCCACGTTGGCGAGCAGGGTGTCCCGCATGGTGCGGGAGAGGTCGTCCAGCTTGGCCAGGCTCTGGGTGGCGAGGATGAAGGAGGCCCCGAACTTGCCCAGCTCCGAGAGCATCGACTCGTAGTCCACGCCGGGCATCGACTGCATCTCGTCCACCACCACCAGCGCGCCGCGCCGCTTCTCCAACGGCAGGCTTCCCTGCTCCCGGATCACGGCGTCCACCAAGTTGAGCAATGACGCGCCCACCAGGGCGGCCACGTCCCTGCCCACCGTCCCCTGGGAGGTGGAGACCAGCAGGACGCCGCCGTCCAGGATGGTGCGGCGCATGTCGATGGTGGAGCGGCGCTGGCCCAGGATGGCCCTTGCCCGCTTGGACGATGCGTAGTAAGAGAGGCGGGTCTGGACGGGGGCGAGGGCCTCGGCCTTGTACTGGGCGTGCCACCTGCCGAAGTCCCTGGCCCACCACTCCAGGAGGTAGGGGTCGGAGACCTTCTTCAGCACGTCCTTGCGGAAGGGCTCGTCGGACAGCAGCTTCAGCCCGTCGAGGATGGTGTATTGCTGCTCCGCCTCCACCTGCTCGTTGGCCTCGTGGAGGGTCTTGACGGTCTGTTCGAGGATGGACTGCATCCTCGGCCCCCACTGCTCCCAGAGGCCCTTGGCGACGCGCACCACCGAGTCGGCGGTGCGGTCCCGGTCGGCGAAGACGCGGGTGTCCAGCAGGTTGATGCCGGGGGAGCGGGTCTCGTCGGACAGGTCGATGAGCCGCACCCGGTCGATGAGGGACGCGGGCACGTGTTCGAGGATGCCGGCCGCCAGGTCGGTGTGGGGGTCGATGACAACGATGGCGTCCGGGTCCCTGCCCTCGGCCTTCTCCCGCAGCTTGTGGGTGACGAGGTGGTGCATGAGCGTGGACTTGCCCATGCGCGTGCGGGCGACGTAGAGGTGGTGACGCCTAAGCAGGTCCTCGGGGAAGCGGATCTCCCGCTTGGCTCCCGCGGTGGTGTCCCCCACCAGCGCGCCGCCCCGGACCCCCTTGGCGGACGGGCTGAGCGTCCGTGCGCCGGACCGCTCCACCAGGGGCGTCTCGTCGCCGGCGCCGGGCGGGTGCCACAGGCAGGCGACCTCGCGGACGCCCAGTACACTGCGCTTTCCGAACAGGCCGGGACCTGCCGGGTGGAGCATGGATGGGTCGGGCGCGGCGGGCCGGACTTTGCCGACCTTGAAGCGCGCCCCGGCGGGGTTGTCGTAGTGCCGGTAGGCGGCGGCGACCGGGCCGAGAAGCTCCCCGGCCCGCTGCGGCATCGTGTCCGGGGGCAGGATCGCCGTCACCTGAAGCTCGGCGTCGAAGGCGATGCGGGAGACCTTCTCGCCTATCAGGATGGGGTCGTCAACGCGGTTGCGGGCCTTCTTCCAGCGGAGCCATGCCCAGCCGCCGACGGCCAGCCCCAGGGCCGTGCCCACCCCTAGGAGCGCCGCCTTCCAGATCTCGCCGTCCTGCACCCACAGGTAGCCCTTGAGGGCCGCAAGCGCGCCCAGGCCTAGGACGGCCATCGTGATGCCGTCCATCTGCAGGGGCTTGGTCTGGAAGGTGTAGGCGGGCTCCCTGGGCTCCATGCCGGGCCGCTTGTGGGCCTTGTCCATGTGGGCCTGGGACCAGTCGGGGCCGAGGGAGCGCAGCATCAAACGGGCCACGACGCGCTCTCCCTCGTAGAGGGCCGAGAGCGCGCCCATGAGGGCGATGAGGGGGTCGGAGCCGGGGTCGAGCAGGTCGTCGTCGCGGAAGGTACGCAGGGGGACGTACTCGGGGCCGTCGGCCCGTAGGGTGATTGACCACGCCTGCTCGCCCTCTTCGAGCCTGAGCGGATCGTCGTCGGGGCCAACCTGCTGGATGCGGGCCTGGGGGTAGTGGGCCGAGAGCTGGCCGCGCACCACCTGGGCGTCGAGGCAGCGGGCCATGAGCGTCACGCCGTCCATGTCCCCGGCCAACTCCAGGGAGAATGGTTCGGGGACGGCGATGGACTGGAGCAGGTTCTCGACGCCCAGCAGGGTGCGTTCCCCAGTCCTTGGCGGTGTCACCGCCAGCAGGACCGGACCCTTCTTGCCCTCGTCGTTTCCAAACAGGATGTTCTTCGGGTTCAGCTTCAATGCTCTACTCCCTTCTCTAATGGACGCTCTCTACGCGTCCGTCGTCGCGCTTCCGACAGGCGGCGGCAAGGGGCGTTGCCCGTGCTGGCCCGGCCTCCACTCGATGACCGCCGTCTCCTCCGGGGTGGCCTCGATGCGCACGGGGAAGCGGTTGCCCTTCGCCAGCAGCAAGCCGTCCCCCCGCGGGCATGACAGGAGCCAGCGTTGGAGGTCCTTGGGCAGGTCGAAGGCGTCGCCGACCGTGCTGATGGCGGCCGCGTCTTGCTGGAGCAGCAGCTTGAAGGCGGCGTTTTGAAGCAGGGCGCGCCCGGAGTGGCCGGTGATGGTCCTTGAAGAATCCTCGGAGAGGAGGTCCTGGACGTCCTGGGTGATGAACTGGAGGCCGAGCCGGTGCTTACGGGCCCGCTTCGCCATGCTGACCATGAAGGCCGCGCCTTCGGGATGCTGCATGATGCTCCACACCTCGTCGACGACCAGCAGGCGGGGCTTGGGGTCCTGGGCCGCCGCCGCCCACACCGTCTCGGTGCAGACCATCGCGGCGGCGGGCCGAAGCTCCGGCTCCAGGAGGTGCAGGTCGAAGACGGTGATCAGCGCCTCGTTGGAGAGGAGGTCGTCGCCCTCGTCGGAGAGGAGGTTGCGCAGGCTGCCCGTGGCGAAGGGCCGCAGCAGCCTTGCGAGACCGGGGTCTCCAGACTCGTCTTCCTGAAGGTACTGGTAGAAGTCGCGGAAGCCGGTGCGCTCGCGGGGCTGGGCGTAGTAGCCCGCCAGGGCGTGGTCGAGGGCTGCGCGGCGCTCCGCGCCGAGACTCTCGCCCACCATGACTTCAATCAGCCGCCGCAGGCTGCCGATGCGCTGGAGAAGCTCCTCGGAGTCCCCCCTGTCGATGACGAAGGGGTTCATGCCCTGGCCGGGAACGCCGGGGGAGAGCACCCGCCCGCCCGCGGCGCGGGCCATGTCCGCGTACTCGCCCTCGGGGTCGATGACGTAGGCGGTCACTCCCCGGCACAGGCCCCTGAGCATCCCCAGCTTGGTGGCGAAGGACTTGCCAGAACCGGAGCGGGCCAGTACCGCCGTGTTCGCGTTGAGGTGGGTGCCGTCCCAGGGGTCGTAGACCACCGGGGAGCAGGCGCGCATGTCGATGCCGTAGAGGGTCCCGCTCCTGGTGTCCAGGTCCGGCGGCGAGAAGGGGAAGAGCCGGGCGATGCTGGACGTATCCAGCGTCCGCCACTCGGCCACGGCGTTCAGGGCCAGCGGCAGGGTTGCAAGCAGCCCCTCGCGCTGGCGGAAGGCCAGGTCGTCCAGCTTGCCCAGGGTCGCGGCGAAGTGGGCCTTCGCCCGCTGGGTCATCTCCTTGAGCGCAGCCTCGTCCTTGCCGTGCAGGGTGATGGATAGAGAGGCGTGAAAGAGCCGCTCCCGCCCCCGCTGCACCTCGTCCCTGAGCCGGGTCACGTCCTCCAGGGCGATCTCCGCCTCCGGGGACATGGTGCGCCCGCGCTTGAAGGAGAGGGACTGGGCCGACTCGAACCGCACCTTCTGCCACTCCAGCGTCCTCGCCGCCTGCTCGGTGGGAATCGGGCCGACGTGGACGGACAGGTCCATCGGCGCGCCCGGCGCCATCAGCCCTTGGAGGAAGCCGGGAGCAAGGGACCGGGGCCACTTGCCTAGGTGCAGGGAGCGCACGAGGGTTCCGCCGATGCGCATGTCGCGGCGGCCCATCTCCACCTCGACGGGGGTCTCCTCGTCCATCTCGGCGGGGGAGCCGCCCAGGGCGGCTGCTACGAGAAACATGCGGAGCTGCCGCCCTCTGAGCCGGTGGACGGACAACCCGGCCCTTGCCAGCAGGCCGCGCAGATCGTCGATGCGCCCGAACTCGCACACGGCGTAGAAGCGCCGGTCGAGGATGCCGTCGCGGGACTCAAGCTCGGTCAGCAGGCGCCCAAGGGACTCGGCCGCCGCCTTCGTCTGCGGGGGAAGGTCCTCCGGCTGCGTCCGTTGAAGGTTCTCTCTCAGGCTGTCCAGGCGCGGCGGGTGCTGTCTGATGAGCAACTGCGCCGGGAAGTCCAGGGCGTTGAGCGCCCCGGCGAAGGCCCCCAGCTTCGGCTCGTCCAGCTCCAGGCCCATGACCTCGCAGACGCCGAGCTTCACCCCGTCGAGGCGCACCGGCCCGTCGTCGTCCAGGTGCGACAGCATGAAGAACAGGGGCAGCTCGGGCGGCGGCTTGAGCGCCGGAGCCGCAGATTCGGCGGTCTGAGGGTTGGCCAGGAGTCCCTCTTGCGGGGTCTCCGTTCCGCTCTTCGTGAGTCGTTTTAGCAGCTTCTTCAATTCGATAGATTCCTTTGCTCTAGGGTGTTGGGAAGGGGACGAGGCCGCTGCTCAGCAGCGCGGCGACCCCCTTGGCGGACAGCACCAGGACGAGCCCGACCACCGCCATGACCACGGCGGCCTTTGCCCTGCCCCCGCCGCGCTCCTCGGCTCCCTCGGCCATCAGGAGGAACCCGGCCCAGACGATGGCGAAGACGCAGATGCCGGAGGCGGCGTAGGCCATCGCCGTGAGCACGCGGTCGAACTGGCGGAGCATCTCCTGCTCCTCGGCCGGGGCCGCGCCGGTCGATGCCAGCGCAGCCCCGGCCAGCAGGGTGACCGCAATCGCGCGCCTCACCAGGGCCACTCCCAGCCCAACGCCTCGAACCAGCGGCGGAGGTCGTTGGCGGGCTCCTGCTCGGCGGGCGGCTCTTCCGGCTCGGGCTCGGGCAGGACCAGGACCTCGAAGGGGGCGTCCGACCCCACGGCGGACGCCAGGGTCAGGCTCTCCGCCCTCGTCCTCGTGATGGGCTGTCGCTCCACCGTCTCGGCCTTGACGTGCTCCTTGTGCAGGACGTCCACCGTCACCTCCTTGGCGATGGTGGCGCTGGGGACGTAGGCGTACGCCGTCGCGGTGGCGGACGACGTGGCGCCGTCATCGCAGGTGACCGTCGCCGTGTCGCTGTCGGAGTCGCTGTCCCCCGGGCGCTGGAGGTGCACGGTCTTGGTGACCTGTTCGACCCGGGCCGGGTGGTGGGTCAACTGCGTCAGGGGCGGCATGGTGATCCGAAGGGTTGCTTCCAGGCTGGCGCTGATGGTCACGTTGTGGACGGCCGCGCCTGCCGCGACCGGTAGCCGGAAGCTGGTCTCGCCATTGGAAACGAAGGCCGCGCGGGTCTCGCCGCCGCCGCCCGCGACGGTGACGGTCCCGGCGATGGCCGTGACCCGGGCGTCCATCGCCGTCGTCTCGGTGACGCTGGCGTGTCCCGCCACCGTCTGAAGCTCCACTCTCTCCTCGACGGCGGCGGCGCAGTCGGACTCGATGACGCCGCTGACAGCGTCCGGCGTCCAGCCCAGGGAAGTCATGCGAAGGTCGCAAAGCTCGCCCTCGACCGCGGGCAGCGGGTACGGGACCTGCTCGGGCTTGACCGTCAGCGCCCCGGCCTGGCCGAGGGTGTCCTCCCACGAGACGGTGAAGGACGGCTCCGGTCCTTGGAGAGGAAGGGAGTAGTCGATGCGCTCCCCCTCGGCCAGGGACGCCGAGCCCCAGAAGCGGAGGGAGTTCCCCTGCGGACCGCCGAAGGCCCGCACCCGGATGTCCAGGGCGGTGGCGACCCGCAGGGTGACGGCCGCGCGGTCACCGGAGACGGTGAGCCCCTCGACGAATATCCGCCGCCCGGGGACGGGCTCCTTCACCTCGAAATCGATCTCGTTCCGCCAGGGCTCGTGGTCGTCGGCGAGGGCCGCCTGGGGGACCGTCGCGGCCGCCGCCACCAGGACGACGGCCACGACCGAGAGCCACCCCATCCGGGGCTTCCGGCGTCTGATCTCCAGCGTCTCAGCCATGTGGTCGTGACGCTGGAGGTTCCCCCCGTCCTTGCCCCTGCGCTTGCCGAACCAGCGCATCCGTCCGTTGCGGCGCTCCCTGCTCTGGCGGGTCTTCTTGCGCTGCTTCCTCAGGCCGCGCCGGGCTTTCCTGACCATCAGCCGGATGGGGCCGGGGCCGGTCTTCACCGGCTGCGCCGGCGCGGGCGGCTCGCTTCGCACCAGCTGGCCGGTCTGCCCTGCATAGCGCCGCGCCCCCAGCCGGTACTTCAGCAGGTCGGCGGCCACCAGGGGCAGCCGTCGACCGCCGATCTTGCCCACGACCATTGCAATCCCCACCAGTCCGAAGAGGACGGCCAGGGCCATGCGCACCTCGGACGGGCCGACGGGGGCGTAGCGGTAGGCCCCGTAGGACAAAGCGAATACGGCCATCACCGCCACCACCTGCGGGAAGGTGAAGCCCAGCAGCACCCGGTCCTCGGCCTGCACGTGAGTTGGGACCTCGTGTTCTCTCATCTCTCGTTCTCCTTCCTCACGTCGCCCTATCCGCCGTCGGGCGTGGGGGCGGGGATTGGGGTGGCCGGGTCGGGCAGATCGACGTCCACCGCCGGGTCCACCACGGCGTTCATCACCAGCTCCACGACGCCATAGGCGACCAGGGCCAGCACGATGCCCGCCAGGGCGGTCATCATTGCGCTCTTGCCGCGCTCCATCTGGTTGGGCGCGCCGCTGGCGGTGAGGTACATGTACGCGCCGTAGATGAAGAAGCCGACGCCCACGGCCCCCACGAC
>CBDCTU010000005.1:0-853218 GCA_965222415.1 Dehalococcoidia bacterium
ACGCCGACGCTCACTACAACAGGGGATTGACCCACGTGGCGATGGGCAGCGCCACCGGGCGGTGAAGGACCTGAGCAGAGCCATAGATTTGAACCCCACCTCGCCGACGCCCGCTACCACCGGGGCATGGCCTACCGCGACATGGGCCGGATGGACAGGGCGCTCAGGACTTCGACGCCGCCATCGAGTTGGAGGAGCGCTTCGGCCTCGCCCTCTACGCCAGGGGGATCACCAGGGTCAATCTTGGAGCACACGAGGCCGCGCTCGGCGACTTCGACGCCGCGCTGGGACTCGACCCCGACAACGCCTCGGCGCTTCGGGGCAGGGGCATAGCCCTGGGCAGCCTGGGCCGTTACGACGAGGCGGTCAGGGACTTCGACCGGTCTCTGGAGCTTGACCCCGGCAACGCCGAGGCCCTTGGGGCCAGGGGGCTGGCCCACGCCAGCCTGGAGCGGCACGAGCTGGCGATAGAGGACTACGGCAGGGTCCTCGACCTCGACCCCCGGAACAGGAATGTCCTCTACAGCCGGGGGATCGCCCGCATGTACGCGGCCCGGTTCGAGAGCGCCATCGAGGACTTCGAGGCCATCCTCGGCATCGAGCCGGGGCACGCCGCGGCGCGGGGGGCGAGGGAGCTGGCCCGCGAGGCGCTGGAGATGCGGGGAGGCTCGGGCGAGGGCAGGCGGCGCGGTAGCGCCGCCGCGCGGACGTGACTTCTAGGTGGGGCTCCCCCTGCCTCTACTCCGGAGACAGGGAAGACGAGCGATGATTTCGGGCAACAAAAAAGGGCGGCATACATGGGAAGCCCGGGGGAGGCCGCTGCCGCATCGACGGCGGCCTCCCCCCAGAGTGACGGCCTGGCGGTACTGCGCCGGGCCGTCGCCCACGCCTCACTAGGCGGCAGCCGGTTCCGGCTGCTTCAGCATGGCGGAGTAGCCGGGCATCAGGACGGGCGTCATCGACAACCGGCCCGCGCCGTCGTACCCGGCGCGGTAGGCGTACTCCGCCTTCGCGCCCCAGGGCACCCGGCCGCCGACCCGGACGGCGGGCCCTCCGGACCTTCCGCGGGGCCCCGGCCCGCCCGCGCCGTGCACCACCATCCCGCTCCGCTCGCCCTTCCGCCAGCCCAGCACCTTCACCTCGGCGGGCATGACCCGCTCCTCCGACTTCGCGCGCCGGAACAGCACGGCGTGCAGCCTCTTCAGCACGCCCGCCGACGGAGAGGACTTGCCGTTCATGATCTGGGAGAGGTGGGAGGAGCTGATGCCGGCCCGCCGTGCGACCTCGTTCTGGCTGAAGCCGTGAGCGTCCATGCGGTCCCACACGGCCTTCGTGTCGACGCAGGCAAGCTGCGCTGACGCGACCGTCGCCTCGGCCTCCAGCGCCGCCTCGACCAGCGCCTGGACCCTCACGCCCATGCCCCTGCGGCCGCGGGACACCTCCGACATGTAGCTGGCGGACACGCCGACCCGCTCGGCAAGCTCCCGCATGGTCATGCCCAGGGCGCGGGCGCGCTCCCGGACGTAGCTGCTCTGCCCGTTCACCACGCTCGCCGGGCGGTTGGCGCACTGTGCGGGAGCGATCTTGGCCGGGGCCTTGAGCGCCAACTCGATCCGGGTCTGGACCTTGACGCCCATGTTGACGCGGCCACGGGCCACCCCCGACATGTATCCGTAGGACACCCCGGCGCTGTCGGCGAGGTCCCGCATGGTCATTCCCATCTCGCGGGCGCGCTCCCGGATGAAGCTGCTCTCGCCGGTCACGACGCCGCCCTGTCGGTAGACGATCCCCTGGCCGGGTACCTCTCCCAGCACCGCCGCTGCCTTCTCCCGCATCACGGGCGTCCACGGACTGCCCCCGTTGGCGAGCCGTGACAGGTAACTCGCGCCCACGCCCATCCGGGCCGCCAGCTCCTTCATGGTGAGCCCGCGCCGCCTCGCCGCAGCCCTGAGCTCGGTCTCCGCCGTCCTGGTTCCGGTTGCCATCGTTGCCGTCGTCATCGGTCCGTCCTCCTCTTGTGTTTTGTTGCCGGTGGCCTGCGCCCGCTTGCGGGCAAAGAAGAAGGGCCGTCCCCGGATGGGAACGACCCTTGTGCGTTGGGATGTGTTGTGAGAGCCGGAGGCCCCGCCGTCAGCGGCGATGGACCTCGTTGACGTGCATGGACTCCTCCTTTCAGTTGTTTCTGTTGTTGCCCCGCGCAGGACATCCACGGCGGGAGTCGTTGGTGATGGGGTTGACGAAAGACACACTCCGCCCACGGTCGGATGCCGGACGCGGGAGACGGAGCGGGGTGAGAAAAGACGCAGCTCGGCCCAGGGTGGATACCGTCAGAGAGGGAACTGCTACGAGGGGAGCGGCTGTCCTACGGCTTCATCGCAGACCAGCGCATGAGAGAAGACGCAGCTTGCCCCAGGGTGCGTAGCGTGCAGGTTGGGAGGAAAGCTGCGAGACGTGAAGCGGCCAGCCTACGTCTCAGTCGCAGACCGGCGCATGGTGAGGAAAACGCAGCTTGTCCAGGGTGCGTAGCGTCCGCGTTGAGGGGAAGCTGCGAGACGCGAAGCGGCCAGCCTGCTGGGAACGGCAGACCAGCGCATGTCGAAGGTGCGGCCTAGCTGTCAGAGACAGCCACGCCGCAGGCATGAGGAAGCCGGTCGAAGCGACAGACCTGTCTGCAACAGGCAGGCGCAATTCGACCGACCAAGTGAGGACGAAGCGCAGAGAGCGGTCCGTCCCAGTTGCCCGGCGGAGGAAGCGATCCACTCCGACCACCAGACCAGTGTCCAACGAGTGAAGCGACCAACCCCAACCGCCAGACGAGTGTCCAGCGACCGAAGCGATCAACTCCAACTCGCCGGACTGATGTCCAGCGGGAGAAGGACCAACGTCAAACTCCAACCGCCGGACTGGACCGAGGACGAAGGACCAGCGTCAACTCCGTCGTTTCGACCCGCGCTGCCTGCAAAGGACCAACGTCAACTCCGCATCGGCAGCAATTCCCTCGTGGGCGACCATTCAGGAGAGCGAATCATCCTCCGGTCGTACCCGTGCAACAGGGATCACGCACCCAGGGTTTCTATGGTCGGAAACCTTGGAAAAAGCCTAACAATGCAGTCATTATCACGGCTCGGAGACCGGCAAAAGAGGGCCTGCAACACCCCTTTCGAAGACTGCCGCCAAATCGTTCACTAAAGTTAACCGCAAACCCGCCGCACTCCCGGCCAGGCTACCGACCCCACAGTCCGAAGGTCAGGCGCCCCAGCAGCTCAGCCTTGCGCCGCGCTCTCCGCGTGTCGAAGAGCGCGGTCCTGCGCCAGTTGATCTGCCCGTCGCGGTCGAACCCCCGCAGCGGCCGCTTCTCCGGCGGAAGGGTCATGCCGTGGTCTTCGAGCAATGCCAGCTCCACCGCCCGCAGGCGCTCCTCCTCCGCCAGCCAGTCCAGGCCATTGCCCTCGTTGGAGTGAGCGTCCTTCAGCCCCCGCCACTCGACGATCATCGGCCACGCATCGCCGAACACCTCCTCGTCGTCCTCGTCAGGCTCAAGGGTCACCAGGTCGGGGTACTCCCGCTTCATCCTGGGCCTCGACGAGGGTCTCCTTCCAGCGTCCGACGCACCTGCTTCCGCCTGGGAGGGACCGGCGCCGGCATGACCGGCCCCGGTCCCCTGGGCTTCGACCCGGCCCTCGATGGCAGCCATTCGCCTGCGCACCTCCTTGCCCAGGGCCTCGACCTCGCCCGCCACGCCCTTGACCTCGCCGGCCAAGCCCTCGACCCGCGACTCCAGCCTGTCGTTGCGCTCCCGCTGCCGTGCCGCTGCCGTGCCGCAGCCGACCCGACGCCCTCCTGCAACGCCCGCTCCAGGGCCTGCCGCACCCGCCGGGACAGCTGCCCCGTCTTGGCGCACTCGGCCACCGTCCGCTGGTCCAACTCCAGCACCCGCGCCGCGCCCTTGAAGCCCTTGTCCCGCACCAGCTCTTGCAGCAGCGTCATCAGCCGCATGTGGTGCATGTTCTCGATGTCCTTGCTGTCCTCGATGCCGTGTTCGGTGGTCTTCATGGCTCTTTTCTCCTTCTCGAAATCCCACCCAAGTCTCCGGTCACCTGCGGTCCAGGCTTTCCCCCGGTCTTTGACCATGTTTTTGGGGACGTCATGCACCCCCACTTCAAGCGCATTTTCCTGGGCCTAATGTCATCGAGACGCCGCTCCAACCGGCCCGCCGATGTCATGCCCCACGTTTGGCGTTGTCATTGCAGTCCGGAACACCATGATTCGACAAAGTGTTTCCTGTTTACGTCCTGTAGGGGGGTGATTTACCCCTGTTTCAGCTACGAAACCACGACTCTGGCCACTCTGTTACAAAACTCAAACTCCTGTACACCCCCAATACTGCACGAAAGGGGCCGAAAAAAAGAGGGTCTAAGCCCCCCGCATCCCTGCGCAGAGTCACGGGGGAACGGCCCGTAACGCCCCGCATCCGTGCGCAGAGCTATGAGGGGTCTTATTTCCAGTTTCATTTGGTCACACTTTTTTGCGACCGCCGCAATCCGGCCATTGGCGGCAGACCGCAGAAGAGAGGTGAACGAAGTTGGCGCTGAGATCGAAACTCCGGTCCATTAGACGGCTCTTATCCCTGGCAACCGCGCTGCTCCTGGCGGCGCTCCTCGCAATCCCCGCAAGCAACATCGCCCTGGCCCAGACCCCGCCTGACGAGCTGACCCTCGTCAACGCCGACCGGGACTTCGTCGAGCGCAAGGGCGGCGGCGAGTTCGTCGCCCGGCCCCTCTTCGACCGGCAGATCGCCAACCTCTTCTACGCCGTCCGGGACGCCGACACCGGCGACTGGATAAGCGCCATGTACCGGGTCAGGGGCGGCGAGAAGGAGAGAAGCGACGGCTGGGAGTATTCCTGGGAGTACCCCGACCTGGACGAACACCCCGATCTCGACCGCGACCGGGCCTACCTGCTGGTCATGCTGGCGGAGTCAGTGGACAACCACAGGGGCGACTTCTACGCCGTCATCCCCTTCCACGAGCCGGGCCGCATCTGGGACAAGATCCTCTCCGCCCTCAACCCCGGACGCTGGGCGAGGGCCTTCGCCGGCTGGGTCATCGAGGGCGTCCACGGGACCCTCTGCGGAGTGGTTGAAAGAGCCAGCGGCGAGGACGCCGACAACTGCCGGAGGGAATCCGGCAGATGAGCGACATCCTCACCGGCACTCCCCCCGACCTCACCTACGCCCACGACCTGGTGCGCCAGGCGTGGATGGTCGTCTGGGCCATCACCTCCGGCGCCCTCGTGGTGATCCTGGGCTGGATGGGGCTGAGCTTCATCATGGCCGAGCACCTGGGGACCCGTCAGGCGGGCTGGCGGGAGATGGTCCCCCGCCTCGTCCTCGGCCTCGTCGCCGCCGCATCGTCCCTCTGGTGGTGCGCCCTGGTCCTCGACGTGGCCGACGCCGTGTCAGGATTCATAGCCGTCTCCCTCAACGTCACGGCGGGCGACCTGCTCCGCTCCACCCTCCACACCCTGATGACCGGCGTGCAGGCCGGGAGCGTGGGCATGGCCCTGCTGCTTGCCGTCCTCTACCTCGTCTACGGCTTCTTCGTCCTCTACGTGATCGTGCAGATGGTTCTGCGCCTGGCGTTGATCGACCTCCTGCTGGCCCTGGCCCCCATCGCGTTGGGGCTGTGGATTCTGCCCCATACGACGGGCTGGGGCCGCCACTGGCTGCGCCTGTTCATGACGACCACCTTCCAGCAGGCCATCCAGCTCATCGCGCTGGCCCTGGGCTTCGGCTTCCTGAAGGAGTTCGCGGGCATCGCCGCCTTCGAGCCGGTGCAGGACCTGATCTGGAAGCTGCTGTTGTCCCTGGCCTTCGTCTACATGGCGACCCGCGTCCCCTCGATGCTCGGCAACTCTGGGACCTTCGACTCATGGCTCTCGATGCTCTACTTCGGCATGAACCTGCCCTCGTCGCTGGCGCGTTCGGCCCGGACCATCGGGCTGGTGGCGGGCGGCGCGGCGGGAGGGCCGGGCGGCATGGCGGTGGGAGCGATGGCGGCCAGCGCGGGCGTTTCGGCAGCCGCCAGCGGTCTCAGCTCGGCGGCCTCGATGGCCACCCCATCGGCAGGCGGCGGCGACGGCGGCGGAGAGCCCAGGAGCAGCGGGGAGTAACGACGACAACGAACGGGCGCGGACGAGAGAGCGCCGACCAATACCACGACGGAGGAGGAGCCATGTGCAGCTAACGGGAGTCACCGAGTCGGAAAAACGAAGAGATGAACGCCGGGGCCGTGAGAGGGCGCCGGCGGCAGAGAGGAGAAAAGGAATGGAACAACTGACACAGACCATATCGAACCTGGTGGGCATCCTGCTGGGCGTCGTGGGAGCGGTGGGCGTCGGCTTCTTCATCTACGGCGCGTACATGTACCTCACCGCCAGCGGAGCGCCCAACCAGATGGAGCGCGGCAAGAGCGCAATGATGACCGCCCTGGCGGGCATCGTCCTGGCCCTGGTCGCATACGGCGTCGTGGAGCTGGTGATGAACGCCGTCGTCGACCCGGGAATCGACATCGACGACGTGCTGCCCGAACCGCAAGCGCCGGACGCGTCCACACCCGAGCCCACGGGCTAGGCCGACGTGAGGAGGAGAGACACATGAGAGAACACGAGGTACCGACTCACGTCCAGGCCGAGGACCGGGTGCTATTGGGGTTGACCTTTCCGCAGATCGTGGCGGTGATGGCGGTGTGCGCCATCTCCTACGGCGCATACCGCTACGCCCCCGTCGGCCCGTCCGAGGTGCGCATGGCCTTGGCCGTCGTCTTCGGACTCTTCGGCGTGGCGATGGTGGTGGGGAAGATAGGCGGTCGGCGGCTGCCCCTGGTGGCCGCCGACCTGCTGAAGTACCGGCTGGGGGCGCGGGTCTACGCCGGGCCGGTGTCCCAGCTGGTGAGGAGCGAGCCGCCCGCGCCGGCGCAGCCGGTCAAGAGCGGCCCCGGCCCCCTGAGCCTGATGGCGAAACGCGCCGGGCGCGGGCTGGGAAGGCTGCGCAAGCGCAGGAAGACCCGCAAGAACAAGGAACGCCGCAACGGAAGGATGCGCTGGTTCGGCAAGCGCAGGGGGAAGGACGGGCGCAACAGCCACGGCCAAGACCACCGGGCCGAGACCCTGGAGACGAGGCGGAGGAAGCCCCGCATGGGCTGGATTCCGGTCGTGGCCCTGGCCGTCCTGATGGCGGCGGTCGTGGCCGTCCCGGACTCGGCCCTGGCAGACGACCACGAGCCCTGGCGGGACGAGATCGACTTCGAGGTCGAGGAGCCGGTAGAGGGGCGCAGGATATTCGTCGAGGGGTTGTCAGTAACTGGCGACCGCGCCGCCGTGACCCTTCGGGCCGCCACGGAACTGGACATCCGGGTGCGGGCATTCGGAGGGCCGGAGGGCACGTGGCTGCGTTTCTGGGACTCGGCGACCCTGGCCCAGGGGGAGCGCATCGACTACTCGCTCCCCCTCCACGGACCGAAGCCGTCCTTCACCGTGTCCTGGGAGGACACCCTCGGCCAGGCCGGGGCGCTGACCTTCGAGCACGAGCAGATCCCGTACCCCCTGCCCGCCGTGGAGGGCGAGCTCTGCGACCTTCGCATGACCTCCCTGGGCTGGACGCCCGGCGCCGTCAGCGGCGTCATCGAGTCCGAGTGCGTCACGCACACCGAGCACCCGGTCGAGCTTCAGACGGTGGCCGGGCACCAGAGCGTCACCGAGACGGCCCTGATGGACGCCCAGGTGACGGCCATCACGGGGACCGTCGCCGCCGCGACCGGAGCGTCGCATACCAGCGTCGCCTTCGTCCCCAACGGAGAGACCCGCTTCCGGCTTCCCGTCGGAGGGGGAATGGCCGTCCATTCCGTGACCGTGGACGTGAGCCTTGAGGCGACTCTCCACATCCCCATCCCCTCGCTGACGCAGCTCACCCACCACACGGAGCGGGTGGAGCAGGTCACCAAGACGGTGCACCTCCATCGCCCGGGGGACAGCGACTACGACAGCCAGACGGTGACGGTCACCTGCGACGACGGCACTGAGTCATCCGCCGCCACGACGTCGTCCGCCACCGCGACGGCCTACGCCTACGTCCCCAGCGCCACCATCGCCAGGGAGGTGACGGTGGACATCCTGCACAAGGAACATGTCAAGGCTGAGGTCGTGGAGCGCTCGCCCATCACCCGGAGCCGTGACGAGGCCCTGTCCCTGGCGTCCGGCATTGGCAGCGACGACCCCTACGAGGCCCTGGCGCTGCCGGAGCCTGAGCCGGAAGACCCGCCCGGCGAGCAGGAGCCAGCAGACGACATTCGCAGCTGGTTCGACCTGCTGGGATGGGAATGGCCCTGGTGAGGCGCGGGCTGGCAGCGACGTTTCTGGCCGGGGCTGCGCTGGCGACCACCGGCGCAGCCCCGGCGGAGGAGCAGGCGATGCTGGCCGCCTTCGACCGGGTGCTCACGGCGATGGCCTACGCGGGCGCCGGGCTCGCCGTCTTCGCCATCGTCTGGGCGGGGTTCGTCCTGATGGCCGAGGGCGGCGAGGAGAGGGGCGGGGGCAAGGCAAAGGCCGCCGTCGTCATGGCGGTGGTCGGCCTGGTCCTAGTGCTCTCCGCCAAGGGCGTGGCCGCGCTGCTCAGCAGCGGCCTCGTGGACTTCCCAACCCCGTAGAGAAAAGGAAACGAGCGAATTGAAGAAGCTGCTTGAACGAATCACGAGGCGAGGAACGGTGACCGCAACGAGGGAGTCCGCTGCTCCACAGGAGACACCCGGAAGCGCCGTCGAGCCAACCCCTCCCAAGCTCCCGCCCGAGCTGCCCCTGTTCTTCATGCTGTCGCACCTGGACGACGACGGTCCGGTGCGACTGGACGGCGTGAAGCTCGGAGTGTGCGAGGTCATGGGCCTGGAGCTGGACGAGCCGAAGCTGGGGGCATTCGCCGGAGCGCTCAACGCCCTGGACTTTCCGGCGCAGCTGCTCATCAGGCAGCACGCGCCCCGCCTGGAAGGGATGCGTGAGAAGCTGAAGGAGACCCAGCCCGCAGACCTGCCCTCGCAGACGAGGGCCGCCAGCGAGTCGCTCCGCCGCCTGCTCACCGAGCTTGAGGCCCGCGACGGCATCCTCGACCGGCGCTTCTACGCCGTGTGCGAGTTCGGGCGCATCGACGACCTGCGGGGCCTGCTGGCCAGGGCCGGTCTCTCCGTCCACCCCCTGAGAGGACGGCAGCTTCGGATGATGCTCGTATCGGCCGCACTGGGAGGCTCCCCCGCCGAGTTCGACGAGGAGAAGCCCGTCGAGGTGGAGATCAAACGCCGCGACACGCGCGTGGGCGGGAGCCTCGTGCGCTCCCTTCACCTGGGCCGTTGGCCCCGCTCGCTGGCCCCCGGCTTCCTCCAGGGGCTCATGGCGGCGGGAGCGCCGATGGACCTGTCCGTCCACGTCGGGCCGATACCGGCGGAGCAGGCGGCGAGGACGCTGGAGTGGCAGAAGGTCAGGTTCGAGTCGGCCCAGTCCCTCTCCTTCAAGCGGGGCCGCACCATGTCGCCCGAGGCGGAGATCGCCCTGGAGGACATCACCCGGCTCAGGGACGAGGTGCAGCGGGGACGGGAGCGGCTCTTTCATGCGTCGCTGTCCGTGACCCTTCACGCGAAGGACGAGGCGTCCCTGAAGGAGATGACCCAGCGGGCGAAGGCCCATTTCGGCGCCACCCTGGGCAAGCTCGACAACCTGGCCTTCCGGCAGAGGGAGGGTCTGTTGTCCACCCTGCCGCTGGCCCTGAACGCCGTGGCCGAGTGGCGCAGCCTGGACACGTCCAGCATCGCCCGTCTCTTCCCCTTCTCGCCGCCGGACCTGGACACCCGGAGCGGCACCCTCTACGGCATCGATATGCGGGCCTGCTCCCCCGTCGTCTACGACCCCTGGGACGGGACGCACCTCAACGCCAACACCGCCGTCCTCGCACGGTCGGGATCAGGGAAATCATTCGCCACCAAGCTGGGAGTGCTCAGGGGATTGACCAGGGGCATCACCGCCTACGTCATCGACCCCGAGGGGGAGTACGCGGACATGGCGAGGGCAGCGGGAGGACGGGTGCTGTCCCCCGGAGTCCCTGGCGAGGGCATGAACCCCTTCGTGATCGACAAGGGAGACTCCGAGGAGCTTCTCCAGCGCATCGGCAGCCTGAGACGGTTGATCGAGGTGATGGTGGGCGAGAGCCTCGGAGCGGAGCGCAGGGCCTCCCTCGACCACGCCCTGGCGGGCTACTACGCCCAGCCACGGGAGCGCACCGGCTTCAGGGACTTCTACAAGTATCTGCAAGAGAGCGAGGCGGGAGACCCCGGCCTCGCACGGCTGCTCAGGCCCTTCGCCACCGGCAGCCTGAGACACCTGCTCTCCGACGAGGGCGACGACCTGCTGGGCAACGAGGCCCTGGTCACCGTCTTCGACCTGCGGCTGCTTGAGCCGGAGCTCCGGCCCGCCGCTGCGATGGTCTGCACCGAGACGGTGTGGGCCGCCGCCGCCCAGGACCCCAAGCCCCGCCTGCTGGTGGTGGACGAGGTGTGGTCGATCATGCAGCACCCCGAAGGCGCCGCCTTCATGGTCAGCATGGCGAAGCGCGCCCGCAAGCACCGGCTGGGGTTGCAGTTCATCACCCAGGACGTCCAGGACCTGCTCTCCGAGGATACGTCGAGGACCATCACCGGCCACTCCGGTCGCGCCCTGCTTCAGAACGCCGCCTTCAAGCTCCTCCTTCAGCAGGACGCCGCCGCCATAAGCACCGTGGGCGACGCCTTCGACCTGCCCGAGGACCTCCAACGCTGGCTCCTCTCATGCCCGCGTGGAGACGGCCTGCTGCTGGCGAAAGGCAACCGCTTCCCCGTGCGCATCGAGGCCACGCCGGAGGAGACGGCAGTAATCGAGTGGAGACCCGGACGCCATTAGAGAGACCCCGTTAGAGAAAGGACTAGCACCTATGAAGCTGAACACGAAGGACCTTCTATTCGGAACCGATAGAGAAGAGAAGAAGCCCGTGCTGCTGGCGGTGACGCCGCCCCGCGCCGGGGAGCGCACCCTGCTGGGCGTCGAGAACCTGCTCCAGTCCATCGCGGTGCCGGAACCCTTCTCCCTGGAGCTGGCCGCCGACATGGACGGCGTAACCCTCATGGCCCGCTGCCTGGACGGAGCGGTGGTGCGCGGCCAGCTCTCCGCCCACTACCCCCAGGCCCGCATACGGAGGGTGGACGAGGAGGACGACCCCCTGCGCCTCGAAGAGGGGGAGGAGGCGTGGGGCATGACCCTGCGGGCCGACGGCCCCGAGTACGTCCCCCTCAGGACCTTCCGGGACGACGACCTGCTCGATCCCGGCTCCGACCCCCTGATCGCCCTGATGGGCGCTCTATCCGAGCTGAACGAGGGGGAGCGGGTGGTGGCGCGGCTGATGCTGCGCTCCCTCGGCCCCGACTGGCCGCAGGCCCACATGGAGAAGGCCCACAAGCGGCCGGGCATGGAGCCTCGGGAGCCCGCCTACACCTTCCAGACCAAGCCCCTCCAGATGGACGGCGTGACGATGGCCGTGCTCGGCCTGGGCGCGCTGGCCGCGCTGAAGGGCTACCTGTGGGTGCAGGACGGGGAGATATGGAAGGCGGCGCTCCTGGGGACGGGCACGGCCCTGGGGCTGGCCGCCGGCGGCTGGGCCTGGTGGCGGTGGAAGAAGGCCAGAAGCCGCGTCCACGACCCCATCCTGATACAGGAGAAGGTGTCCCGCATCGCCTTCGACGCCGAGCTACAGGTGGTCGCCGTTCTGCCCCTCGACACGGCGCCGCAGCGGGCCGGGGAGCTTCTGGGGCCGGTGGCCGCCGCCTACCGCCACTTCGACAACCCCGCAGGAGCGCGGTTCAAGGTGGGGAAGGTGAAGCCCGCCGTCCCCAACCCCGACATGATGAACCCCGCAGGCCCCGGCCTGTTCGGCGGGCGCAGCGTCCTGGGAGTCCGCGAGGCCGCCTGCCTGTGGCACCCGCCCGGCGCAGGCGACGAGACACCCCTGGTCGAGCGGTCCGGCGCAAGGGCGCTGATGCCCTCGGCCAAAGGAGTCCGGGGCGGCGCGCTGGTGGGGGACACCACGGCGGGCAAGCCCAAGCCCATCCGCTTCCCCGAAGACCTGCTCCGGCGGCACCACCTCTACGTCGCCCGCACCCGCATGGGCAAGTCCACCCTCATGCACCACGTCGCCGCCCACAAGATGCGGGAGAAGGCCGAGGGCAGGGACGGCGACGCCATCGTCGTCATAGACCCCCACGCCGACCTGGTGGCCGGGCTCATGGAGCACGTCCCCGAGTCCCTCATAGACCGGGTGCGCCTCATCGACCTGGCCGACCGCAGGGGCGCTCCCGGCATCAACCTGCTGGACACCCGCATCTTCTCCGACCGCGACCGCACCGCCGACTCGGTGGTCAGGGTGGCGAAGGGGCTGTGGGAGCAGTGGGGGCCGAGGATGCAGTCCATCCTCGAACAGACCGTCAAGACCCTCCACGAGGCCAACGAGCACCCCGAGACCGACGAGGGCAGCCAGCACACCATCCTCGACGGCCTCAAGCTCCTCTCCGACCGGAAGTTCCGGGACGGGGTGTTGAAGAGGATAGAGGACCCCTACCTCCTTGAGTGGTGGGCCAGGGACTTCGGAAGCTGGCACCAGCAGTACCGCGCCGAGGCCCTCGCCCCCGTGCAGACCCGGCTGTCCTACTACGCGTCGTCCAAGAGGGCGCGGGCCATCCTCGGCCAGCGCCGCTCCACCATCGACCTGCGGGAGACCATCCTGGAGGGCGGCATCCTGCTGGTCTCCACCGCCCAGGGAAGCGTGGGCCGCGACGTGGCCGCCCTGGTTGGCGCGTCCCTGCTCAACCTGGTCGATTCGGTGATACGGGAGCAGGAGAGCCTGCCCCTTGAGAAGCGCAGAGGGGCGCTGGTGGTGGTGGACGAGATGCAGTCGATGCCCGGCGTGGACTACGAGTCGATGCTCTCGGAGCTGGGCAAGTTCGGGGCCTCCTTCATCCTCGCCACCCAGAGCCTCGCCAAGCTCGACGACCTCTCCCGCACCATGCGGGACACCCTCCTCGCCAACGTGGGCTGCCTGGCCGTCTTCCAGGTGGCCGGGAATGACGCCAGGACGCTGGTCTGGGAGCTGGGCAAGGAGCGGGTGACCGAGGACGACATCACGTCGCTGCCCGTCCACCACTGCTACGTCCGCGCCACCGTGGGAAAGGAGCGTATGCCCGCCTTCTCGATGATGGTGCGCAAGCCGGAGGAGGGCGACCCCGCCGTCGCCGACCGCATCCGCGCCGCCGCCTCCAGGTACACCCTGACGGCCCACGACATCTCGGACGCCGACGCCGACGCTCAGAAGAAGGCGAAGGACTTCCGGGACAAGGCCGACGCCCTGGAGAAGGGCGAGCAGGCGGAGGGGCAGGCCCCGCCGCAGGACCCGGAGCGCAGGAATCAGGTCAGCAAGCGGAACCGCGCCGCCGCCGAGAAGAACACGGAAGAGGAGGCGAAGGAATGAAGCCCGGCGGATGTGAAGAGGAGCTGCTCCGCGCCCTGGTAGAGATGCCATTTCTCGACCGCCTGGAGATGGTCGCCGTCTCCGGCTGGTCCAGGGGCGCGGTCTACGAGGCCGTCGAGAGGCTGGAGAGCGGCGGCTACGCCGCATCGGTCCCCCACGCCACCGACCTCGTGCCCCCGACCCGAAGGTTCCACCTCACCGCCGACGGGCTTGAACGCCTGGCCGGGGAGGAGAACGCGACCCCCGACGAGCTGGTCCGAGACCGCCCCGTCTCCGCCGCGTGGCGGCGCATCCTGATGGAGCGCCTCGACGCCCTGGCCGTCATCTACCGGCTGGCCGCCGCCGTCTCCGGCGTGGCCTATCCCATAGGCTTCCGGTGGTTCCGGGCCAGCCCCCTGGACGCCTCCCTCGCCCTTCCCGACGGACGCACCGTCGGCGTCGTGCGCCGGGGCCTCACCGCCGACAGGTCGGCCTTCTCCAACCGGATGCGGAGGCTGCGCGACGGACCGCTCCCCGGCGCCGTCCTCGTGCTCATGCCCGACGAGGTGGGGCTGAGACACGCCCGCAGGATGCTCACCGGCGCTCCGGTTCCCTGCTTCCTGGCCCTGGAGCGGGAGGCGGTCGCGGCAACACCCGGCGACCCGGTGTGGAGCCCGCCCGCCGTCCACGCCGCCATCGACCTGCGCTCGGTCCTCGACCGGGCGGAGCCGGGAGGCACGCTTCCGGCGGAGCCCGAGCCGTCCCAGGCGTCGGCGCCCGCCGACCTCGCCGTCGAGGGTCCGGGCTGGAACGTGCCCGACCATATGCTGCCCTGCTTCCTGAAGCCCGCCGAGAAGCGAGCACTGGACCTCCTCTCCGACTGGCCCTGGATCGTCCTCAAGGACCTGGCCGGACTGCTGGGAGTCTCGGCTCCGAGAGCGTCCCAGCTGGTCAACCCCCTGGAGGGCTTTGGGCTGGCAACCCGCCTTCCCGGCGCGGGCGGACGCCTGACCCTCACCGACCGGGGGCTGGCGGTGCTGGCCCGCAGGGACCGCACCTCCGTCGCCGTCGCCAGGAAGCGGTGGAGCGTCGCGGCCCTGGTCCCCAAGGACCCCTTCGACTGGCGCAACGTGTCCGGCGGCAGGAGCAGGCAGTTGCTCAGGAACGTCGAGCACACCGCAGCCGTCCACGCCTTCGTCGCGGCCCTGGCGAGGCAGGCGGGCTTCCTGGGCTGGGAGATAGCCCAGCTCGACCCGCCCCGGAGGGCCTCCCGGTACTTCCGCCACGAGGGCGGGATGCGCTCCATCCACCCCGACGCCTTCGGCGTCCTGCGCAAGGACGAGACGGCCTGGCCTTTCTTCCTGGAGTGGGAGCGAAGGGCCGTGCGGCCCTCAACCATGTCGGAGCGCCTCGCGCCCTACCTGCGCTACTACTCGTCCCACAGGCCCACCGACGACCACGGCGTCCGGCCCGACGTGCTGGTCGTCTTCGAAGACGACATCGCGGCCACCCACTTCCTGCGCGTGGCGCGGGAGGAGATGGGGGCGAGGGGGGTGACGGTCCCCCTGTGGGTCTCCCACGGCGCCGCCATAGGCGAGCTTGGGCCGCTGGGACGCGCCTGGCGCACCCCCGGCGACTGGCAGTCGCCCCAGGCCCTGCCGCCTCAATGAACGACACCCAACGGACGGGAGCGGGAGCCTCTGCGCCGTTCCCCTCCCGATAGGAGAACGAGAAGCTATGCGCCCAAACACCGGCGATTCGAGCGGCCCCCGGAGGCGTCGAGGACGGACCGTCGTCCGGCTTGACACGGCGGCCGTCTGGAAGCGGCTGGCTCTGCTCAACCGCTCCCAGAACTGGCTCGCCAGGGAGATCGGGGTCAGCCCCGGTTACGTCTCCAAGCTGGTCAACGAAGGGCGAGCGCCCTCGGGACGCATCCGCGAACGGATGCAGAAGGCCCTCGGCGTGAACGACTTTCACCAGATATTCAGATTGGAGGTAACAGATGACGAACCACAACGCTGAACCCAGTTTCGACGGGACCGACCGGACCACCGGACACGGACGGATGCTGCCCTACCAGAGCGGCGTCCTGTCCGCAGACTTCAAGGACCGCCTGGAGAGCCTCAAGGAGGCCAGCGGCCTCACCTGGAGCGCCTTCTCCCAGACCATCGGCGTGGACCGCAAGCAGGTGCGCCGCTGGCGCAGGAAGGGCGTCGAGCCCTCCGGCGGAGCGATGGAGTCCCTCTACCGCTTCGCGGGCCGGTTCCCCGGCGGCCTGGACATCCTCATGGGCGACGGCTTCCAGATGAACCTCTGGGAGACGGACGACCAGGATGAGACGGAGGACGACGAGGACCAGGAGGAAGAGGAGCGCTAGACCCGGCCCGTAGGGGCCGCCGGCATTCGCCCGGTCCGTCCGACGCCGGCGGCCCATTTCCAGACTCGCAACGAGAGGCCAGCGGCCCCACGACCCGCCGCTGCGACTACCCACCATGAAAGATGACACCGGAAAGAATCAACACAAGAGACGGGAGAGGCCGGACGGGGAAGCCCCGGACGAGACCCTGGACGAGCTGTTGGCGGGATACACCCCCAAGCAGCGGGAGACCTTCCTGAAGGGGTTCCGCATCCTGGCGGACGTCGCCGTCCGCGCCCACATCGAGCGGCAGGGGCCCGCTTCGTCAGGGGAGGACGCCGAGCCGGGGCCGATAGAGGAGGAGGGTTGATGCACGCCCCTCCGAGCCTCACCGTCATCAGCCTGGGCGGAGGTGTCCAGTCCTCCGTCATGGCGCTCATGGCGAGCCGGGGCGCGTTCGACCGCGTTCCCGACTGCGCCATATTCGCCGACACCCGCTGGGAGCCGCCCAGCGTCTACGAGCACTTGGAATGGCTCAGAGACCAACTGAGCTTCCCCACGTACGTCGTGGACAACGGGCGCAGCCTCCGAGAGGACGTGAAGGCCCTCACCAACCACTCAGGCTCCCGCAACTACGTGGACATCCCCGTCTACCTGAAGGGGAGCGACGGAGAGGGCGACGGCATCGGACGCCGCCAGTGCACCGACAACTACAAGATCAGGCCCATCCGCAAGAAGATACGCGAGCTGCTCGGACTCAGAAGAAGACAGCGCGTTCCCGCAGGGACGGCCGTCGAGCTGTGGCTCGGCATCTCCACCGACGAGGCCATCCGCATGAAGACCTCGCGGGACCGGTGGATGACGAACCGCTACCCGCTCGTCGAGGCGGGCATGTCCCGGAGGGACTGCCTGGAGTGGTGGACGGCCCGCTACGACAGGCCCCTGGAACGCTCGGCCTGCGTCGCCTGCCCCTTCCAGTCCCGCCACAGATGGGTGGAGACCAAGCGCAGGTGGCCGGAGCTGTTCGCCGAGGCGGTGGAGATAGACGCCGGATTGCGCAAAGGGCTGGCCCTCGACAAGACCCCCTACCTGCACTCCCTGCGAATGCCCCTTGCCCAGGCGGTCGCGCTGGACGAGGCGGCCCTGGGAGACGACGGGCAGGCGGACGGGTTCGGCAACGAGTGCGAGGGGCACTGTGGGGTGTGAGGCCGGGGCCGAAACCCCCGTAGGAGTCAGGAGGTCGGCATGGCGGCCAGGAGCGGGAAGAATGCGCGCAGAGAGCGCCGCAGCGTCCTAGTACAGGATCATGTGGGTGGGAACCAGCCGTTGAGCCTCCGGGTCCACCGCCAACGCAAGACCCTCCAGGGTGTACGCCCCCAGCAACGGAGGGGCCTCGTCTTCCCCAAACACTACGATGGTCGTCACGGTATCGCCGCCGATGGTCGCTCGCGCCTCCCCGTAGTCCATCTCGATACGCCGGCTGTCGGCCAGCAGGAACCCGCGCTTGCCCATCGGCTCGATGCCCAGCTCCCGCAGAAGGCTCGAAGGGAGCGTCGTGAACGATGCGCCGGTGTCCACCGTCGCCTCTATCTCCCGCGCCCGTTGGCCGTCCATGCTGGCAATCCGCAGCGGCCACTTGAATGTCCCCATAAGGAAGCCTCTCCGTCCCAGTCTCTACCCTCCCATTCTACCCGATTTGGAGGCCCTCTTACAGATGCCCGGACCCTTGACAACGGCAGGCGGGTTCGTGCATGATAGAGGTATGACTAGGTATGACTAGGTATGACTGCAAAGGGTAAAAAATATGCCCAGGACCACGAAGGTCATCAGCTTCTCCATGCCCCCGGAGTTGGCGGAGCAGGTGCAGCAGATGCTCAAGGAGGATGACCGCACCATGAGCGAGTTCCTCCGAGACGCCATCCGCCTGTACATGGACGAGCGGGAGTGGCTGCGGCGGGAGTGCCGCCAACGGGCCGAGGCCCGCCGAAACGACCAGGAATGAGCAAGGAGGACGCACCCATGAATGATAAGACCGACTACACCCCCGCAGCGCTCTATGCCAGGGTCTCCAGCGACCGCCAGGACGTGGACCTCTCCATCTCCGCCCAGCTGCGGGCGCTCAGGGACTACGCCGAGAAGAACGGCTACATCGTCGCCCGCGAGTACGTTGACGAGGCCGAGAGCGGGCGCATCGCCGACCGCCCCGAGTTCCGCAAGATGATCGACGAAGCCGCCAAGCCCAATGCCCCCTTCCAGGAGATTTTGGTCTGGAAATTCTCCCGCTTCACCCGAAAGCGCGAGCACGCCGTCGCCTTCAAGTCCATGCTCCGGCGCAAGGGCGTCCGCGTGGTCTCCATCACCGAGCACGCCGACGACACCCCCACCGGCAAGCTCATGGAGGCCATCATCGAGAGCGTGGACGAATTCTACAGCGAAAATCTTGCTCAGGAGGTCACCAGGGGGATGCGCGAAGCGGCGTCCAGGGGCTTCTGGGTCGCCAGCAGGGTGCCCTACGGATTCCGCAAGGTCTACGTCCAGGACGGGGCCAAGAAGCGCCCCACCCTGGAACCCGACGAGGATGCGGCCCGTGTCGTCAAGAGCGCCTTTGACATGGCCGAGGCCGGTAGGGGGATGCTGGACATCGCCCGCGCCCTCAACGACGAGGGCATCGCCAGCCCCGCAGGAAAGCTCTGGTCCAAGAACGGCGTCCATCTCCTCCTCAGAAACGAAGCCTACACAGGCGCTCTGGTCTGGGGCACGAGCGCCAAGGACAAGGCCGACCCGGTGCGCGTCGAGAAGGCGTTCCCCAGCATCGTATCCAAGGCCCAATTCCGCCGCGTGAAACGGCTGATGCGCTCAAGGGCGCCCAAGAGGACTCACCCCCGCCGCGTCGGGAGCACCTACCTGCTCAGCGGTCTGATCAAGTGCAAGGAGTGCGACAGGGCGTTCAGCGGGCAGGAGGCCAAGAGCGGCCAGTTCTCCTACTACGTCTGCCAGTCCATCATGTAGCGCGGCAAGGAAGCCTGCGATTCGCCCAGGATCAACGCCCGGCGATTCGAGGAGATGATCGTCGGCAACATTCGCTCCAACATCCTCACCGACGGCAACATCCGCGCCCTGGTAAAGGTGGTGGACGAGCGGATGGACGGCGTTGCCGGCGAGCAGCGCAAGCGGCTGGAGACCATCGAGGATGAGCTTGAGGACGTGAAGCGCAAGCTGGGCCGCATCTGGCACTTGGTGGAGACCACCGACACCGACATGGCCGACGCCTCAGACCGCATCAAAGAGCACCGGGAGCGGCAGCGGCGCCTAGAGGCTTCGGCGGAAGAGGCAAGGGCGATTCTCTCCCAGCGCAGGGAGGTCCTGGACGACGTGGAGACCATCACTACCTACGCCCAGGACATGAGCGAGTTCCTGAAGGACAGCGAGCTGACCGAGCGCAGGGCCTTCATCGAGACCTTCGTCAAGGAGATCGTCGTCATGCCCGGCAAGGCTGTCGTCCGGTATACGGTGCCCATGCCGGACGACAGCCCCATACCAGGGAAGAGAACCGAGGACATGGTGCTGAACGGCTCGGTTCTGTCTACCGTCAAGTCAGGCCCACCACCGACAAAAGAGAGAACCTTCATGCTGACGTTCGAGCTATACATAAGTCGAGTGCAGGCAATATGGAGCACGCAATATGATGCGGTAGACCTCGTGCTACTGAGTTGTTGCTGGTGACCGGTCCGATGAACGCAAGCTTTAGACTTCCTGAAAACCACGGTCGTCTTAATGCGAGCGAGTGCCGTCGGTGTAGTGCATGGAAGCCTCGAGAGGCCAAGGATGACTAAATTCAAGGCGCTTAAGGTCACTGGTTGGCGCCAGTTCGGGTCGGTTCAGATCGACTTCCATCCTAGGGCGACGATCATTACGGGTGCGAATGGCTCTGGCAAAACAACGCTTCTAAACATCTTGAGTCAGCACTTCGGATGGACGCCGGCGTTCATAGGGACTCTCCGAATTGACGCCAAGGGTGCTCGAAGGTACTTCTCCGGAGTCACCAATAGCGTTGCCGAAGAAAACGTCGCTGTGGGAACACTCACCTATGACAACGGAGCAGTTGCGTCCCTTCAGGCACCTACAGAGGGTGCCTCGTTCCAGGTCAGAATCCATCCCTCGCAAACAGTGCCCGGCATCTACATAACCTCGCATCGTCCAGTCTACACCTATCAAACGGTGGCCCAGATCCCCACCCAGGTGGAAGCGCGCGACGAGTTGTTCAACCAGTACCTGAATACCATTCGGCAGTTCTATCAACCAGGCGGGCGATTTGAGTCCCCCAGCTACCGACTTAAGGCTGCGCTGATCTCTCTGGCAATGTTCGGCTATGGGAACGAAATCGTTGCACCGAACAACGAGGCGCGCGAGATATTCGAGGGATTCTCGGGCGTCCTCAGCAGCGTGCTACCGCCTGATCTCGATTTTCGCGGGATCGTGATCCGAATGCCAGAGGTGATCCTGGAAACGGGGACCGGTGACTTCTCGCTGGACGCGGCCTCGGGAGGCATCGCTGCACTTGTGGACGTCGCTTGGCAGATCTACATGAGGTCCCGTTCGGATAGGACCTTCACAGTGCTTATGGATGAACCTGAAAACCACCTCCATCCAAGCCTGCAACGGTCCGTGCTTCCTGGACTACTTTCCGCATTTCCTCAAGTGCAATTCATTGTTTCTACACACAATCCGTTCGTCGTTACGTCGGTTCGGGAGTCAAACGTTGTAGTTCTCGATTTCTTCAACGGACGCGTGAGGTCAACGCAGCTTCAGGATGTCGACCGGTCTGCCAGTGCAAATCGGGTTCTTACAGACGTTCTCGGGGTACCGTTTCCTGCTCCCCTCTGGGTGGAGAACGAAGTCGAAAACATTGTTGACTCCGTCGCAGGTAAGGAACTCACCACAGAACTTCTCACTACACTTAGAGAGCGGCTCATATCGGTCGGCCTAGGCCACCTGTTCCCGGAGGTTGTAGACCGCCTTCTGCCGGCCAGCGGTACAGGGTAGGGTCGTAGGAGGTGATCCGACTGAATCAAGGCGCGCAGCCTCAGGTCCTCGTCGACAATGGCACGGCGTGGACTGCTGAATACGTGAAATGGTGCCAGAATCCGGCCGGGCCGGAACCGCGGCGATACGCTCACCAGGAAATCCGCTCTGCGCTAGAGTTGGAAACAAGTTCAAAGTGCGCGTATTGTGAAGGCCGGATCAACGATGTTGCGTATGACCACATTGAGCACAAATTACCCAAGCGAAAGCACCCTCACTTGGCTTGTGACTGGCACAACTTGACAATCGCCTGTTCAAGGTGCAACACAAACAAGAGCGACTACGACGACCCAGAATGCCCCCTGCTAGACCCCTACGTCGATGATGTTGAGCAGCAGGTTGCATTTGGGGGACCTATGGCACTGGCCCGTGGTGGGCCCCGGGCAGACATAACAATCAATGTGTTGAAGCTAAACCGAATTGATCTAGTCTCCGCTCGCTTGGAGGTTCTTGAGTACCTATATCGGCAGCTTGATATCGTGGAGCGCTCGGCTGCCGAGCCTGCTGCCTTGCGAGCACTATGGCTACACATAGATACGTTTATATCTGCGGCGGGAGAGTTCGCTTCCGCCTGCCGTCAGTTTCTCACATCACAGATGTCGGAGCGAGGCCTCACTAGGCCCTGAAGCGAACTCTCCTTCTGGGCCGCCCGGTGGACCTGGTAACCGAGAAGGCGCTGCGTCCTGAGTTCCGCCCCTACGTGGAACGAGAGGCTGTGAATATCCGCTAAAGCAATCATAGCCGTTCAATATAAGCCGGAGTCGTCATCCCTCCCCCTTCGCCCCCTTCGTTTGCATACGCAACGCGCCAGTGGTAAACTCCTGCCATTCGTCGGTCGCTCTCACCCAAACCACTATGTATAACTACGGACTGATAGGCGACATGGCATCTGCGGCGCTTGTCGGTACCGACGGCGCCATAGACTGGTGCTGCTTTCCACGCTTCGATTCTCCCAGCGTCTTCGCCGCCATCGTGGACCAGGAGAAGGGAGGACGCTTTCGCATCAGTCCCACTGATTCCGGCTTTCGCACCGCTCAGGCGTATCTGCCGGACACCAACATCCTGGAGACCACCTTCACCACGGCTGCGGGCATAGTTACCATCACTGACTTCATGCCCGTCAGCGACCACGACGACGACCCGGCCACTCCCTTTGCGGCCTCCCACGAAATTCACCGCATCGTCACCTGTATATCCGGCAGTGTTGAGATGCGCTGCGACTTCAACCCCATACACGACTACGCCCGCACGGCGCCCGAGTTTCGGAAGGTGCGCGAAGGAACCGTCCAGGCCCGGGGCGGTCGACAGACCATGACCCTTGTCGCCAGCATCCCCCTGCCCTTCGACGACCGGGGCGTCGGCTGCAACTTCACCCTCAGAGAGGGGCAGACCGTAACCTTCGTGCTTGTGTACGGTCACGGCCGCGCGACAAGCCTTGAACGGCTTCGCACTCCACTGAAGCTCAGACAGACGCGGAACTACTGGCAAGGGCTGGTGGCCGGCATGAACTACGAAGGCCTCTGGCGGGACGCCGTTGTCCGCTCCTTCCTCGTGCTTCACCTGATGATGTACCGGCGCACCGGGGCCATTGTCGCTGCGCCAACCACCAGCCTGCCAGAGACCATTGGCGGCTCCCGCAACTGGGACTACCGGTACTCCTGGCTGCGCGACTCCGCCTTCACGGTGGACATCCTGTACCGCCTGGGCGACGTGTATGGAGCGGACCGGTATATCCACTGGCTGTTGGAGCAGTGCCAGTTGACGCGTCGGAAGACCCGCATCCTCTACGGGATCACCCCGACATCATCGCTCAGAGAGTACAACCTGGACCACCTCAGTGGCTTTGAGGACTCGCCCCCGGTCCGGGTCGGCAACTGGGCCGCCAGGCATCTGCAACTGGACGTCTTTGGAGAGGTGATTATCGCAGTCCATTCCCTCTTCCTACTTGAGGGCGACATACTACCGGAAGCCTGGGACTTGGTCCACTGCATGGCTGAGGTCATAATGGCAAACTGGCATCGAAAGGACCGCGGCGTCTGGGAGGTGCGGGGCGAGATGCAGCACTTCGTCTACTCCAAGGTCCTGTGTTGGGTGGGACTACACCGCGCCGCTTACATTGCCGCCGCAAGGGGCGAAAGGAGTCTGTATAATCGATGGTCACGGACCGCCGCCCGCATCAGGTCAGAGATTCTGGACGCCGGCTGGTCATCGGACAAGCAGGCCTTCCGGCAGAGGTACGGCCACGACGCACTGGACGCCTCAAATCTGATTATTCCATTCCTGGGCCTGGTCCCGCGCGATGACCCTCGTGTCAGGCAAAACGTTGACGCCATTGAGCGGGAGCTGACGGACGGCCCCCTGGTGTGGCGATACCTCCCGGGGGAGACGGACGACGGCCTGGAGGGCCAGGAGGAGGGCGCCTTCACTCTCCTCAGCTTCTGGCTGATTGGTAATCTCATCTACACTGGACAGACCGACCGCGGGCTTGACTATTTCCACGAGGTCATCACAAAGCATACCAACCACGTGGGCCTACTCGCCGAGATGTTCGACACTACCGACAACCGGCAGCTGGGAAACTTTCCGCAGGCCTACTCCCACATAGGCCTGATCCACACGGCCCTGAACCTCTCCAGTTTCATCGCCGACACCGCCACCAGGCGCACGAACCCTCCCCGGTAGACTGCCAGTCTTTCCAGATAGGTATGCTCGTTGGGTCCCAGGCCTGTTGCAAAACGCTGGCAAAAATGGCATAATGCAGTCATGCCAGTACAGATCACTATAAGGGACGTACCGGAAGAGGTCAGAGACCAGCTTGCCGCGCGCGCCGCTCTCCAGCGTCAGTCCATGCAGGAGTTCCTCCGCGGTGAATTGGAGCGCATAGCTTCGCGGCCTTCGCTGAGCGCATGGCTGCAGGGAGTCCGCGAGCGCAAGGCAGTTGCGGAGACCAGGGTACAGCCGTACAGTATTCTTCGCGCCCGTGACGCGGACCGGACGTGACGGCGGTCATAGACGCCTCCGTGCTGGTTGCGGCCTTGGTGGACTCAGGTGAGGAAGGCAGGTGGGCGGAATACGCGATTGCCGGCGATGTCATCGCAAGCCCGGAGTTGGCCCTGGCAGAGGCCACCAACACCCTGCGACGGCTGGAGCTGGCCGGAGAGATATCCCGCTTTGAGGCCGCAAGCGCCCAAGCCGACCTGCTGCGCCTTGACCTTGTGCTGTTCCCATTCGCACCTTTCGCCGAGCGGGTATGGGCGTTACGGAGCAACCTGACCAGCTACGACGCCTGGTACGTGGCGCTGGCGGAGGCGCTGAACTGCCCACTGCTGACCCTCGACCGGAAGCTGAGCGGCGCCAGCGGCCCGGTGTGTGACGTCATCACTCCACGGGGCTCCCGGGTGCGGTACTAGAGTGAGGCGCCCATCACAGCCTTCTATTGGGACTCTTCGGTTTCGTACCGCTCCACGTGCTCCCGAAGAGCGCGATTGATGTCAGTCTGATAGCCTCGTCCATGGTGGATATGGGCCTTGAACCATGCCACAACGTCTGCGTCCAGCCGCAGAGTGATCTGCTGCTTCACGGGCCGGTAGAACACGCCGCGCCTTGCGTTTGACCAATCAAGTATTTCAGGGATGTCGGTGGTGTTAATCTGGTCATCCGGCAGAATCTCCAGCGACTGAAGCTCAGCCCTCTGAGCTTTTGTAAGCTTAGTATCCCTCTTCTTCATAAGCCTTCCTCTCATTCCTCGTAGCTTTGCGCGCGCTGATAATGCGCCCGACCACATCGCCGGTTTCCGAGTCAGCTTCTGGCCAAGTATGAACGACCACCACAACCACAGTGCCTATCATGCCCATTGTCCGCCACCGTTGTTCGTGTGGATACGGGTCCTCACGGGTTGCAGAAATGGGATCGTCAAAGACAAGCATTGCAGTTTCAAAGCTGATGCCGTGAGCCTGTCGGTTCTCCTCGTTCTTTTCGGGGTCCCATGTCCAGTGCAATTGCTTATCCTGTTGTGGTTACTATAATGTAGTTACATTGGAATACAATGTCAATGCTAGCGCTACCAGCTCTTTGGCTATGCACGTTGCAACCCACCATCTCCCTCCACGTCCTCATTATACTAGCCCGCATACCTCCCCCATGAGCCACCGCAGACTCAGCCTCGCTTGACCGGCGTTCTCCTACTATGTGATACTAGGTATGTACCAACGAAATTCGCAACGTCCGTCGGGCGTTGACGACATGTATAGGGGGTCTCATGAGACACTCACTTAGACAACTAGCATTGCTTGGATTGATGGGCCTGCTGGCCGTCGCTCTTGTAGCGGCGTGCGGTGGTGAGGCGCAACCTATCGCCACTGAGGCTTCTGAGGGCAGCCCCGCTCCAGCTGGCACAGATACAACTTCATCCGTTTCCCCTACGGCGGCGTCAATACCTGCGCCCACCGCAGCGCCCACATCAACGCCTATGCCCACCATCGCGCCCACCGTCGCTCCTACCCCCGGGCCGGACACGATGCCCGCTATGCCTGCATTCGAATTTGGCCCGGACATGCGATGGGGAGACCTGTACGACGCGCTAAGCGAGCCGGAGCAGGCGTGCATCAGCAACGAGCTGGGAGATCAACTGGCGTCTGTCAGGGATAGGCTCGTTCTTTCGGAAGGCGCCACCGAGCCATCGCAGGTATCGATTGTCGGCTGCCTGTCCCAGGAGACGGCCTCCGAACTTTTCCTGGCGTCCTTTACTGCGCAGTTGCCTCCGCTGCCTGAAGAATCTGAAGCCTGTGTGAGAGGTCTGCTAAAGGATGCGGACATAGCGGCCCTCGTCGCTTCCGATCTGCCGGAGGCCGGTCCTGCTGAACAGGCGGCGGCCATGCAGTTCGGCTTTGGGCTGCTGACCTGTCTGCCGGAAGAGATGATGTCAGCCCTTATGGGAGGGGACGGCCCCGGAGCTCCTACAGATCCTACACCGACCGACGATGCGTCCCTCTGGAGCTTTGAGACGCGTGGCCGGGTTGTCAATGCGCCTGCGGTGGCCAACGGCGTGGTGTACGCCGGCTCTGACGACAACTTCGTGTACGCACTGGACGCCGCGACCGGGTCAATGCTCTGGAGCTTTGAGACCGGCGATATAATAAGGTCTTCGCCAACCGTGACCGGCGGAGCGGTGTACGTAGGGTCCAACGACAACTTCGTGTACGCACTGGACGCCGCGACCGGAGAGATGCTGTGGAAGCACGACACCAGCAAAGCGGTGCAGTACTCACCCGTCGTGACTGATGGAGTGGTCTACATCGGAGCGCAGGGAGATGTAGACTACAGTGTCCACGCTCTCGATGCAATGTCCGGGGAGCAGGTGTGGGCCGCCGGAGTGCCATACCCCTACGGCGCTGAGTTTGCTGTCACAGTTGCGAACGGCAAGCTCTACGCGCCGGGCGCGTCCGGCGAGTTTTACGCTATGGACGCATCAACAGGGGAAGTGCTCTGGAGCCTCAGCGTCGGCATGGGATCGGAGTCCCCACCCACAGTGGTGGACGGAGTGGTCTACCTGACTGCGGTCAACACTGCCTACGCTCTGAGGGAGGCCACCGGGGAGGAGATCTGGAGCTACGGCACAGAGATGTTCCCTGCCATAGACCACCCGGCAGTCGTCGTGGACGGCGTCTACTACTTCGCGCCTGACAGCAACCTCTATGCCTTGGACGTCACTACGGGACACATGAACTGGTACTACCCGGCGGACGGTCTCATCACAGACGCGCCCGTTGTCGCCGAAGGCATGGTGTTCGTGAGGTCGGAATCCGGGGTGTTCCACGCCCTTAGCGCTGCCACCGGCGGCCCCGTCTGGAGTTGGGAGAACACGGACTCGGCGCTGCGGTCGCCGACTGTGGTCAACGGCTTCCTGGTTGCGGAGTCCCAGGATGGAAACCTGAGGGCGCTGGTCGCGGCAACCGGCGAGGAGGTCTGGTCGTTCCGCAAGGGCTACTTCGATGGCGTCCCGTCCTACACCATTGCCGACGGCATGTTGTATGTGGGTACCCTGAGAGGCAGCGTGTACGCCTTCGCGATTGCGTCGGCGGGATAGCCGTACTCCATGGCGGTCAGATGAGGGCCTGCGGGAGTCCCTCGCAGTCAATTCGTGGTGTACTTCGCGGGCGGATGTGGGTAAAATCGACCTACATGACTCATTCTATTCCCAAAGGAGGCCCTGATGACTGCGACGGATGATGTCCTCAAGAATAACGAAAGGTACGCCGAGGGCTTTGACAAAGCCGACTTGCCACTGCCGCCGGCGCTCAACATGGCGGTTGTGGCGTGTATGGACGCGCGCCTCGACACCCACAAACTTCTTGGGATCCAGGAAGGCGACGCGCACGTGATACGAAATGCCGGTGGTGTGGTCACCGACGACGTGCTTCGCTCGCTGGTTATCTCCCAGCGTCTGCTGGGCACACGCGAAGTGGTGCTGATTCACCACACCGACTGCGGGATGCTGACCTTTCGGGATGACGATGTGAAGGACGCAATACTGGCCGACACCGGCCTCCGGCCCTCCTTTGCGATGGAGGCATTCGGTAACCTGGAGGGGGACGTGCGCCAGTCCATCGCTCGCATTAAGGCCAGTCCCTTTGTCCCGGTCAAAGACCAGATTCGCGGCTTCGTCTACGACTGCGCGACCGGGCGGCTCAGCGAAGTCTCCTAGATTTGGCGTCCGCGCCTCAGCCACGTGCCGAGGCCTGCACTTCATACATCAACATACCAGCCTGTCCGCGATACCTCGCTGGCAGGCTTGATTTACTATGGCAAAGACCATCTATCTAGCCAACCCTTACGGGTTCTCCGCACAGCAGAAGGACTTGCTACTCCCTCCAATAGTGGCGGCTCTGGAGGAGCTTGGCCTGGAGGTGTGGGAGCCTTTCGCGCGGAACAACCAGGTGGACTTTCTGGTGGCGGGGTGGGCCTACCGCGTTGGGAAGGGGGACTTCCGCGACGTTGTAGAGTCGGACGCCATCTTCGCCGTAGTCAACGGTGTTCCGCCGGACGAGGGCGTGATGGTGGAGCTGGGTATGGCGATTGCGCTGGGCAAACCCACCTTCCTGTTCAGAGACGACTTCCGCCGTGTTGTCGAAAGCGAGCAGTATCCCCTGAACCTGATGCTGTTCACGGGCCTGCCGGAGGAGGGCCTGCCGGAGGAGGGCTGGCAGGACTACTATTATACGTCCGTCAGCGAGATCGCCGCGCCGGAGAAGGCGCTGGCGCGATGGGCCAGTGGAGCTACTCTTTAGGTTATCCTATGTCCTTAAGTGACACGCTCGAAGTGGCCCTGCTTGCACCAGGGACTATCCAGGAAACTCTTCAGGCGGCTCTCAAGCACGGCCCTGTTGCGTTCGAGGGGCACTATGAAATAGGCCCGCGCCGTACCCCGGTGGTACCAGAGTGACCACGGCAAATCAGGCAGGTCGAGGTACTGTTGCAGCCTCTTGGCTCCGTCCCTGATTTGCTTCTCAGCTTTGGCCCAACGCCCCAAGTGGTGATAGATGACCAGGCTCTGGCCCCGCTTGGTGAACTGGCAAAGGTCCTCCATGAACACGTACTTAGGACCCTTCTTGTGCCACGGGGTTACCTTTTCAGAGGCAATCCCGTTATCCGGATCAACGAAGACTACATTTGCTTTGGCAGTCGCTTCCAGAGCGCCCTCCAGCCAAGCTTCCCGTCGGAGGTTCTTGGAAGACGGGGATTCCCCAGGCTCGTAGGATAGGCATCGCTCATAGTAGACTGTGTTTTCCGCGAGTATCCCGCTCTCCTGCACTCGAACGACTCTTCGATCCTTCTTATCTATGACTATCTTATAGAGATCATCGTAGAGTTCTGGGTCACATTCACGGAGCTTCTTGTGCTTTGCCGAGGGGTTGCATAGGTATTTAGTAAACTTCCCGTCATTATTGCCTCCGTCCGGGAAGAGATACCAGACCACGCCCAAGCTCAACGCGTCGCCAGAAGCTGCGTTGCTCCTCATACCCGTCAGGTGACGCAGCAACCCGTACTTGCCAAAGTCCCCAATGTCGCCTACGTACTGATCTTGCATAGCGCCTCCGGCTGCATCTTTAGCGGCGCGCCAGCGCCCGCTTCGTTTTCTATTATAGAAGTGGTCAGTGTATCGGGCAAGGCGAATCTCCACACAACCAATGTCTCCAGTGGTGGAATGTGTTAGAATCTCGGCAGGAGGCGGACTATGAAGCTGCTCCCTGCTAGGAAGATCTACTATGGCTGGTATATCCTGGTCGGCGTCATTCTGGCGCAGTTCATGGCAACCAGCACGGGCCAGATGGTTTCCGGCGTCTTCCTTGATCCCCTTGTCGAGGCGCTTCAGATTGAGGTGTGGCAGTTCGCCGCCGCCATCTCCCTTGCCACGGCCCTGGGTGGAATATCCATGGTCTTTATCGGGCCATTGGTGGACCGCATTGGCCCGCGGCGGCTCATGCTGGCGGGAGCCATGTTCAGCGCCATTGGTCTGGTGGGGTTGTCCATTCAGTCGGCCTTCATATTCTTCTTCCTGTTTCAGGCCATCAACCGGGCCCTGGGACCGAACCTCTACGGAGGGCCGGTCCTGAATGCCACCGTGACCAAGTGGTTCGTTGTAAATCGGGGGTGGGCCCTTGCCATCGGCTCAATGGGAGTGTCTCTTGGCGGCATCATCGCGCCGATTTCGATGACGTACGTGGTCGACAACTTCGGATGGCGCACGGGATACGTGACGATGGCGGGGATAGTCATCCTCGTTATTGTTCCCATCGCCTTTATTATGCGACGGCAGCCGGAGGACGTGGGTCTGCTGCCGGACGGCATCAGCCGGAGCGGTCAGGGCGGCGCCGGAGAAGAGCGTGCCCGGGCTGCCATAGCCACCGACGACAGCCAGACCCACACGCGAAGCCAGGCGATACGCACCCCGGGCTTCTGGCTCCTCACCCTGGGGTACGGCCTGAACACCATCGCCCTGGGCTCCGTGTCCTTCTACGCTATTCCCTTCGCCAGCAGCGTTGGCTTCACCCGGATCATCGCAGCGACGGGTATGATGATCAACGGCTTTGGCAATCTCACCGCTAAGGGCGTCTGGGGCTACGGCCTTCAGCGAATCGATGCCCGGAGGCTCGCGGGCGCGGCCTTTTGCACGTCGGCAACGGGGGTCCTGATCATGGTGCTGTCGTCCAACATCGATAGCGTCCCGGTGCTTTGGATAGGGTTCTTTCTGTACGGGCTGGGCTTTGGCGGGACAATCCCAATCAGCGAGTTCCTGTGGGCGCGGTACTTCGGGCGGCGACACATAGGAGCGATACGCGGCGTTGGCCGGCCTATGTCCATGGTGTTCGGCATGGGCGCACCCGTAGCAATCGGGTTAATATTTGACATCACCGGCTCCTACGTGGGGGCGTTTCTCATACTGGTTTGTGTCTACATACTTGGGGCCATAGTGATCAACGTCTCCAAGCCACCCCTGCCACCTGAAGAGCAGCCTGCACCCTAGTGGTGGTTCTTGGGATTATTCCTAATGTGTTGCCAACGCCGACGCCCGTTAGGACTCCACTTCATTCCCGCTCATGGTGAGCCTGTCGAACCATTTGAGCGGGAAGAGTGCGGGTGTAGATGTACCCACTCATTTCCTTCGACAAGCTCAGGATGAGCGGGTGGTATCAACCGTATCAATACACTCCGGGAATTCTCCTTAGCAAGCCTGCTGGACAAGGCCAGGCATACTCACTATGATGTGCCATAGGCCGCCTGCGAACGTCGTAAGGCGCTTTGCTTTGTGAGAGCCTAACCCCACCGCGTAGATGCTGCCGTGGACTTCAACGACTACAGCATAGACCCAGCCATTTACGACGAGATGTTCCTGCCGGACGGCGCGCCCCGGGAGCACTGCCGTCTGTTGAACCAGGCGCTTTCCGACTTCACCTCGGAGGCTATGGTCAGCATCCAGGAGCGCGTCAACCGCTCATTCTCCAATGAGGGCATCTCCTTCACCGTCTACGGTGACGAGGAGGAGGAGGAGCGCATCATCCCCGTTGACAGCATTCCCCGCATCGTCTCAGCCGACGACTGGCGTACGCTGGAGGCGGGGCTGACCCAGCGTCTCAAGACCCTCAACCTCTTCATCGACGACATATACAACGAAGGCCGGATTATCAGGGACCGCGTGATACCGGAGGACGTGGTCATGGAGTGTCCCCAGTACCGCCTGGAGATGCGCGGCTTCTCGGCGCCCCACGGCGCGTGGGCGGCCGTCTGCGGCACCGACGTGGTCCGCACCAACGACGGCTTCCGCGTACTCGAGGACAACCTGCGCGTACCATCCGGCGTCTCCTACATGATAGCCAACCGCAAGGCGGTCAAGGGCAGCCTGCGCCGTCTCTACAGGAGCTCCCGCGTCCGCGAGGTGGAGCACTACGGCGCAACCCTGCTGGCCACACTACGTGAGCTCGCCCCAGGCGGCAAGTCCGACTCGACCATCGCCCTGCTCACCCCTGGCGTGTACAACGCCGCATACTATGAGCACATGTTCCTTGCCAGAGAGCTTGGCGCGGAGCTTGTGGAGGGACGCGACCTTGAGGTGGAAGATGGCTTCGTGTATATGCGCACCACCCGGGGCCCGCAGCGTGTCGACATCATCTACCGTCGGGTGGATGATGACTTCATTGATCCCCAGGTCTTCCGCTCCGACTCCCAGCTGGGCGCGCCCGGTCTGCTGGATGCCTACAAGAGCGGCAATGTGTCCATCGCCAACGCTCCCGGCACGGGCGTGGCCGACGACAAGAGCGTCTACGCCTACGTGCCGGACATGGTGCGCTACTACCTGGGTGAGGAGCCGATTCTGGCAAACGTGGAGACCTACCTCTGCCGGCGGCCCCGGGACTTGGAGTACACCCTGGACAATCTGCACAATCTGGTGGTCAAGCGCGTGGGCGAGTCCGGGGGATACGGCATGATCATCGGGCCTCACGCAACGCAGGAGGAGCGCGACGACTATGCCAAAGGACTGCGCGCCGACCCCGCCGGCTTTATTGCGCAGCCGGTTCTCCCCTTCTCTCGCTCGCCCTGCCTCATTGACGGCCGCTTCGAGCCCAGACACGTGGACCTGCGCCCCTTTGTGCTCCAGGGCCGCGAGAACCGGCTGGTGCCCGGCGCTTTCTGCCGCGTGGCCCTTCCCAGGGGCAGCCTTGTGGTCAACTCGAGCCAGGGTGGCGGTGGCAAGGACGTGTGGGTGCTGAGAGACTGAATCATGCTTGCTCGCAGCGCAGAGGGCCTCTACTGGATGGGTCGTTACCTTGAGCGCGCGGACCACCTGTGTCGAATGTTGAGGCTGCAGGCTGAGGCTCTGGTGGACCGTCCCCTGCCGGAGATACACTTTGGGTGGGCCCGCATATATGAGAGCCTGGAGCGGCTGCCTCCCAGGGGCAGCCTGGAGATGGTGCGCAGTGACGAATACACCCTGGCCGACTCCTATATGCTGGCCGACGACCTTACCTTTGAGTCCTCCAACCCGGAATCAATCTGGAGCTGCTTCGCCCGCGGTAGGGAGAATGCTCGCAATATGCGTCACTTCATCAGCGGCGAAATGTGGATTCGCCTCAACCTTGCCTACCTTCGCATCCAGAAACTGGACATCAATGACATATGGCGAACTTCCCCGGAGAGCTTCTACGCCGAGACGTCTGCGGAGATTAACACCTTCATGGGCACGGCAGACGCCACGATGTACCGCGACTTGGGCTGGCGCTTCATGCAGCTTGGGCGCTTCATAGAGCGCGCGCAGCTTGGAGTCTTCTTGCTCCTGACCCAGATTGCTCTGGACATCAAGGACAGCGATCATCAGGAGGCCGAGTGGACAAGCCTGCTGCGCATACACCACGCTGTGGAGGCGTACATGAGAGGCTATGGCGTTGAGGTGCAGCCCCAAATGGTGCTTGACCTCCTGGTAACGGACCCACTGCTGCCCCACTCCCTCTGCCACTCCATTGAGAGGATCATGGAGGAGCTGGCCGCCATAGGCCCGGGCACTGACCAACGGGCCGTGGCGACGGCGCAGCGCCTGGCCGGAAATACAGGCACCCTGATTCGTTACGCGTGGCTTGACGCGGAGGACAAAGAGGGCCTCCTGGAGCGCGTGTACGAGGACAACAAGGAAATCCACGGACTGCTCTCCGCCGGCTACTTCAACTATCTCGGCGTGCCGTGAGGCGCTAGAACGGAAGTTGGGTGTCCGGGTTGTCCTGCATGTAGTGCGCCTGCCGGACGCCGAAGTCCTCCTGGAGCTGGATGGTCAGCCCGCCGTCGACAACCAGGGAGTGGCCGGTGATGAAGGACGCCTCGTCCGAGCACAGGAACACGATGGCGTTGGCAATGTCCACCGGCAGCCCGAACTTCCTCAGCGGGTACTGGTCCTCAAAGAAGCGCTCTCCCGTCGGGTTCTCGCGCCAGTTGGCCTGGATGCGCTCCGTGGCTATGTGTCCGGGGCAGATGGCGTTGACCCTGATGCCCATTGGCCCGTAGTCGATCGCCATCTGGCGGGTCATTCCTATCACCGCCGACTTGCCGGCCTCGTAGACCAGCTTCCCCTCGGCCATCAGCATCCCGTGCACCGACGAGATGTTCACGATGCTGCCAGCGCCCGTCTTCTGCATTTCCGGTACGGCGTACTTGACGCCCAGGAATATCGACTTCACCAGCAACCCCATTCCGGCGTCCCACGCCTCTTCCGTCACCTCCAGCGCGCCGCCCTGCCCGCCGCCGTGAGCGGGGCTGTAGGCGTTGTTGACCAGGATGTCCAGCCTGCCCCACAGCTGCGTCGCCCTGTCGATCATGGCCTTGATGTCGTCGTGAACACCCAAGTCGGCCCGCAGGCTATCTGCGACGCCGCCCGCCTTCCGGATGGTCTCGACGTTGGCCTCCGAAGCGCTAGCGTCAATGTCCGCAATCAGCACCTTTGCCCCCTCCTCCGCCAGCCGCCTCGATGCTGCGCCCCCGATGCCCTGTGCGCCCCCTGTGACGATGGCCACCTGGTCTTCCAGTCGACCCATTGCTCACCTCCAAAGCGAGGAGCCTTCACGTCCGCGCCGTCCGCTGCGGGTTGGCTGCTCTGAATCGTTATGCTCAGCCCATTGTAAACCATCGGGCAATAGAGGGAGCGCTTACGTTCGCCCCCATCCCCGTATCAAGTACGGGGCAAGCTCTGACCTTCCCCCGCCCTGCGGGGGAAGGGGTATGCCTCTTCCGAATCCGACCCTCAAGTTAGTTCATGGTCAACCGCTTGGAAGACCATTGAGTACTGATTTCCCGAGACCAGTTTCCCGAGACCAGATCTTCTTCCCCATTGAGGAGACCGTTGCATAACTCCGGCATGTCTTCCAGAAAAGACAAACTTCTCTGTCATTCCCGTGAAAACGGGAATCTAAGGCGTTGCTCGCAAAGCCACTTTGTCTTGCATGGGACGCTCCAGATTCCTGCTTGCGCAGGAATGACGGGAACATGGGGCTGCGGGACACGTTTTGCAAAGGTCTTCTCAGGGGATGAGATGGAATGCCAAAATTCTACTGTGGTGCTACAGGCCCAGGATATTGCCCCTATCGTCCACGTCCAGGGAGCGCGGCGAGTTTGGCAGGCCGGGCATGGTGACTATGGAGCCCGAGATGGGGTAGATGAAGCCTGCGCCTACTGACGCTCTCACCTCGGAGATCTCAAAGGTGTAGCCGGACGGCCGCCCCTTGAGATTGGGGTCGTCTGAGATGGACAGGTGGGTCTTGGCCATGCACACAGGCAGGCTGCCCCAGCCAAGGCTGGCGAAAGTCCGCAGCCGGCGCCGGGCCTCCGGGCTCCATGCAACCTCGTCGGCGCAGTACACTTTGTGGGCCAGCGCCAGCACCTTCTCCTCAATGGTGGCGTCTTCCGGATAGAGGTACTGCACCTGGGGCCTGGGCCCGCCGGAGGCCTCAACTATGGCGTGAGCAAGGTCGATGCCGCCCTCGCCGCCGCACCCGAAAACGTCGCTCTCCACCGCCGCCCTCGCGCCCGCGGCCTCCGAGCGGACCTTCACAATCGAAACCTCGCCCGGCGTATCGGTGGGGAAGCGGTTGATGGCAACCACTACGGGAAGCCCGAATGACCGGATGACGCCCACTAGGTGCTCCACGTTTGACATCCCCTCTTCCACAGCCTCTTCGTTGGGGCTGTCCAGGTCCCTGAGCCGGACGCCGCCGTGGGACTTGACGGCCCGTACGGTGGTCACCAGCACAGCGGCGTCCGGCTCAAGGTCGTTGAAGCGCGCCTTGATGTGCATGAACTTCTCGAACCCCAGGTCCGCCCCGAAACCCGCCTCTGTGATCACGAAATCGCTGTGGGCAAGGGCAAGGCGGTCCGCGACCACGGAGTTGCAGCCGTGGGCGATGTTCCCGAAGGGGCCTGCGTGCACCAGGACAGGCTGGCCCTCAAGCGTCTGCACCAGGTTCGGCTGGATAGCGTGGCGGAGAAGCGACATCATTGAGCCCACGGCGTTAACGTCTCCGGCAGTCACGGGCTGCCCGTCGCCGGTGAATCCGACGATTATCCTGGACAGCCGCTGCCTGAGGTCGTCAAGGCCGGAGGCGAGGGCGAGGATCGCCATGACCTCCGACGCGGTGACTATGTCGAAGCCGGACTCCCTGAGAGGGGCGTTGGCGCCGCCTCCAAGGCCAATTACTGTGGATCGCAGCGCCCTGTCCTCAACGTCCACCACGCGTCGCCAGGTGATCCCGCGCGGCAGGAGGCCGTCGGCGCTGCCGATCCGGACGGCATTGTCGGTCAACGCCGCGAGCAGGTTGTGCGCCGACGCAACGGCGTGGGCGTCTCCGGTAAAGTGGATGTTGATCTCGTCCTCAGGCACAACTTGGGCCGCGCCGCCGCCCGTGCCGCCGCCCTTAATGCCGAATATCGGGCCCAGCGATGGTTCCCGGAGCGTGGCCGTCGAGCGGTATCCCAGCCGGCCCAAGGCCTGGGTGAGTCCCACGGTGGTTGTAGTCTTGCCCTCGCCAGCCGGCGTCGGAGTCATTCCAGTCACAACGATCAACTTGCCCCTGCGACCGTTAGATGGAATTGCGTCCAGGCTGATCTTGGCCTTGAAACGGCCGTAGGGTATGACGGACTCCTCGTCCAATCCCATGTTCCGGGCAACTTCGACAATTGGCAGCATTAAGCGCATCCTCCTGGTTGTTCTATCTTCATTTTAGCACGAGGGCCTGAGGAGTGAAGGGGGGCTGGGGCATGTCCGATTCGTGGCTACGCCGGCTTTCCGTGCTCTAGCCATGGGAGCCAGGAATACCTGCGCACTTTGCCGATGTCGCCGCGATTGAAGCGTCGCTCGGTGTCTCCGATTTCTCAACCCTGACTGATTCATACCGGTATGGTGCACAGGAAGGAGCGCCCGCTCTCCCCGACCAGCCCTTCCAGACCCGCATCCAGAGTAGCTAGTTGACCGTTGTATTGCATGACTGCTGCCAGCAGTACAGCGTCCGTAATCTGACGATACCCCTGGATACGGGCGCCGATCTCATCCGGCATTTGGACGACGGACCGGTTCAGAGGCCAAAAAGAGTGGGATGCTAACCCGGTCAGTTTCTTCAAGACAGAGATTGCATCAAGAGGGGTGACGGTGCGACGCACTACGGCTGGGTTGCATGAGAGTCGGACGAAGCCTGCCTCCGTCAGGGTACAGGTTGCCCAGCCATCCTGTCGATGCTCTTCAAACCATGCTCTGGCGGCAGCGTGATGCACATGGTTGGGCCAGGCGAGGGCTATGAGGACGTTGATATCCAGCAGGGCGGTCAAGGCCACTCGCCCAGTGCCCGATATACATCTTCGCTGGTGATAGGCTCGGCGTCAGGAGCAACGGCAAAGACGGTCCCGTCCCTGTCGTCTCGAGCAGCGTCACCGCTCTTGAAGCCGCGTCGCGCTAACTCCGACAAAGCCCTGCCGAGACTGCTTCCATTCCGCTCCGCCAGTGCCCGTGCAACCGCAAGTACGTCGTCGTCGATGGTTAAGGTAGTGCGCATATTGACATCATCGCATTATCGCATCAGCCAGTCAAGTCCTTCGGTCACGCTTAGCCATATGGCGCCTGCTCCCTGACCAGCGGGCGATTGGCAGAGAGCAGGCGCGTCTGGGTGTCATCCTGCTACGACAACGGGTGCGTTAAAGGATTCGCTCACACGAGCGGTGTCTGAGCTGCTACCACTCAGAAGGCTGATAGTCTTCGGCAGCGCTCCTGACCGTGCGGGACGGGCTGAATGTTTTTGGGGAGAGATAGGCCAAAACGAGACGGTCTTGACAGGTTGGCTGCACTGGACTGGACCGGACGCGCGTTGCAGAGGACGGGATAGTGGCTGTATAATTCGGCCATCGGAGGCGTCAACTACTGAGGCGCCAATTCTTCCGTAGAGGTGAGTGGTATGGTTTCTTCTCTTCCCATTGTCTACACGATTCAGGGGTGCGACGCTTGTGTGAAGCTGACGAACAAGTGGAATGCAGAGGGAGTGGAGTACGAGGAGCGCCGCGCCGATCTCAGCCAGGAGGTCATGGATGAGGCGAGGAGCTATGGAGACGTTGTGCCCATCATACGCTACCCGGACGGAAGGGTAGAAGAAGGCTTTGAGGGTGGCATCGGCTGCTTTATAGGCTAGCCATACCGCCTCGGCAAAAGAAAATCGAGATTTCAAAGCAAGCAAAGGAGAGCTATGACTGAGAAGACAACGGTGGTAAATGCAGAGAGGTTCAGCCAGGGGTTTGCATACCCGGACTATCTGGCGCAGATCAAGGTCAACCAGGACCGGTTTGCCCGGTACTATGACACGGCATCCGAGGCCGTCACTGACGAGGATACCTCGTTCTTCAAGAAGGCTGTAGAAAGTGGGTGTTCCCGTGTGCTGGTCTTGGGCGAAGACTGGTGCCCGGACGTATATCGTGGTATGCCCGTAATTGGACGCATCGCAGAGGTGTCCGGTATGGACATGCGCGTCTTTCCCAGGGACGAGCACCTGGACATTGCGGACGAGTTTCTGAACAGGGGCGAGTTTCGGTCGATACCCGTCTTTGTCTTCTACAACGCCGACCAGGAGTATCTGTGCCACTTTATAGAGCGGCCGGCGTCGGTCACCAAGGAGATGGCCGAGTTAAACCAGGCCATAGACACGGAGATGGCCGGCAAGGAAGAGGCAGAAGTCCGAGAGGTCCGCAGGGACCGGACCAACGCCAAGTTCCCCGACTGGCAGAGGCAGACGGTGCTTGACCTGAGAGAGCTTCTTTCCAGTAAACTGGGTATCTAGGGCGTCACAGAAGGGCAAGCGAAAGGCGGACACCTTTAAGGCGTCCGCCTTTTATCCTTTCTAAGCCTTTGCCATGTGGTAGCCGATGCTACCTCAGCAAGGGTGTATTATGATTGTCTCCGTCCTTTAGCGGCTTGTGTGGGCATCCCATACAAAATCCTCATCGGACGGAGAGGCGTCCCTTGGCCCTGTGTCCTGTTTCCGGGAGCTTGACGGCTGCAATGAGCGCTGTTATAGGGAGAATCGCCAGCACGGACAAACTTGGCACGTAGGACCCAACCATGTCCGTGACCATTCCCACCAGGAATGGCGAGACCACTGTGGAGGCGTTGCCGATTGTGAGGGCCGCAGCGGTTACCAGAGCCACCTTCTCCATCGTTACCCCAGGCAGTTCCATTGCTACGGTCAACGCGGTGGGCAGGAATACCCAGAAGCAGAAGCCCAACACCAGAATGGCGGCGATGATTATCGGGATGCTGTTGAAGTAGAAGGCCCCAAAGGCGCCAATAGGGAACAGAAGCCCCGGAACCATAAGAAGCGGCCTGTGCAGTCCCAGACGTGCCAGTAGGAATCCCGAGAGTACGTTCACCACAACCCCCATAAGGGGCAGGAGGGCCAGTATGGCGCTCGCCTGTTGAAGGGGCATGTCGAACTCTTCGTTGTAGTATGTGGGCAGCCATGAGCTGTAGCTGACAAACATGGCGAAGGGCCCAACGAAGGCTAGGGACAGCAGCAGGGTGTTCCGCTCTTTAATGACGCCAAAGATCGCAATCAAGGACAGGGTATTTTCAGAGGTTGCGCCGGGCTGGACGGCGCGCCCGAAGACGAGCCATATCACAGTGCCCAGGGACGCAAAGACTCCGTACACCATGAGAACGGTCCGCCACTCCAGGGCCTCAGCCAGCGGAACGCTCAGGAACATGGCGGTGGCAACGCCCATCCCTTGCGCTGCGAGATTTACGGCGTTCATTATGGGACGCTCGCTGGTCTTGAACCACTGCACGATGACGGCGGCGGTCGCCGGAAGCAGAATGGCGTTACCCATAGCGAAGGCCACCCTCAGTGGCAGGATGGCCGGGAGGCTGGACGTAAGCGGGGCGAAGACGCCGGCGGTCATCAGCAGCCCGCTCACCAGGATGGCCCCCCTTGTGCCCAGTTTGGTTGATATAATGCCGCCCGGTATGAGGAAGATGGTGAAAACCAGGAATGCCGTTACCATCATGAGGCTGACACTGCCTCTGCTCAGGTTGTAGTCCTCTATGATGAGAGGGAACATGGGCGCGGGGGCAAAGAGGTTGAGGCCCATAGCTACCTGAAGAGGCAGTATCGCTCCCGCAATGACCCACCGATAGCGACTGACTTGTTGAAGTTGGATGGCGACCTTTCCCTGGCTGCGGCTTTAACCGGAAAGCAGCTCTGTGGATGCGAGATCCGATATGGCGGCGTCGAAGCGCGCCAGCGTGTTGTGCAGATATACAGTGGCCCGTTCACCCTCGTAGTTGCAGAAGCCTCCGGAGATTATCCAGAACACAAATATCTCCAGCATCGAGAGCCGGTAGTCATCCAGGCACTCCTCGAAAGTGTAGCCGCTAACGCCGTTGTCCACCAGGACGGAGTGGTACGTGCGTAGAAGACCCATCTCCACCTCCCTACGCTGCTGCGTGGGGAACGCCTCGCTGACGAAGGTTGCGACGTCGTAGGCGCCCCGGGCGCGTACGCAGAACTCCCAATCGAAGACTACAGGCAACTGAGAGTCGTCATCTGTGGAGAAGAAGCAATTATCGAGGCGGTAGTCACCGTGGACAATCGTCTTGGGAGGCTTCGTGAGCTTTGCCTTTATATTCGGTACTTCAGGGTTCAGGCGGTCCCCGAGCGTTCGCAACCCTTGAGGCATCCCGTCGCCGGCCTTCTCAATGAGGGACTTCCACGCATCCATGTAAATGTACTGGTAGGAGACGGTCTCGGAGTCCTTCAAAGGCATCCAGCCCAAGCGGTCCAGTTGGGGACTGTCCCACCAGGAGGTGTGGAATCTGGCCATCTGGCTTATGGCGCTCTGGGCCTCAGCCATTGAGCAGCCGGCAACGCTGTCGCCCTGTCTTGCGTCGCTCATATCCTCCAGCAGCAGAACGGTGTCTCCGGTCGCCAAATCTATTGCGGAGTAGTAGCTGCGAGGGGATTGCAGTTGACCGTTGTTCGCCAGCTCCTGGTAGAACCTGACCTCGCGCAGGTTCTGCTCCAGCCTGCCAAAGACCCTCCTCAGCAAAGGGTCTGTGGATGGGAGCTTGACCATAATGGTGCGCGGCAGGTCCGGGGGATCGGAGTCGTAGTCGAGGCTCAGCCGGAACAGCTGGTTCATAAAACCCTTACCCTCAGCTATGGTCTCAGCCGAGAACCCGGCCACGGACGCGCCGCCCGATGCCCCACTGCTCTGAAGGGCCTGGGTTAGCCAGGCGGGGGTAATCTCCCGCAGGCCTCTGGGGACTGTCAGGTTGGTCATGGCTGTTTTGTGGACGCCGATTTGGATACTAGATACAAGCGCCTCTTCTTCATCCGGCCTTGCGCGCGAAAAGGACGCAGTGGTCCATTGGCTTGGGGTCCTTGAAGTACATGAGTCCGCCCAGCTTCTCACCCTCCGCCGGAATTACACTCAGGCCCCGGTCTGCCAGTAGACCGACAACCTCGTCTACGCCGTACAACTGGAATGTCCTGTTCGCTCCGTAGTCCTTGTCGTAGACCGTCGCAATGCCCTGTCCGATTTTGAACATAAGCTGGAGAACGCCGCCGGCCTTCAGGACTCTGGTGAACTCCGGCAGCGTAGTCCCCAGGGCTATGTCCGGGTCTATGTGCTGGATGACCGCGTTGCACAGGACGAAGTCGAAGGAGGCGTCCGGATGGCTGAGCGGCTCGCGGAGGTCGGCTACCGACACCCTCTCGGCGACCTCCGGGTGAAGATTGCGCGCCTCCAGGATGTTCTCCTCAACGGAGTCCAGCCCAAGGATGTCGTATCCATTCTGCCAGTAGAAGTAGACGTCGCGGGCGCCTGCGCCGCAGCCGGCGTCCAGGCCGCGTGACCCGGCGGGGACAAGCTCCTGGAGGCGTACCATCAGGTCTGTATCGCCGTTGAGGCCAGGGTGGGAGGTCTCCGTGTAGACGGACTGGATGAAGTTGTGGCTCACCTCGGCGTATCGCTGTGCGTGGTCTCTGTAGAAAGACTCGGAGAAATCAGGATTTTGACTCATAGCTAAAACCTCACTTGATTGGATGGTACTCAGACGCCAAAGATGTCGATGAACTGTCCGGTCATGAGCTTGGGTGCATGGGCAGCCAGGTACAGGGCCGCGTGCGCTATCTCCTCCCCGGTTATCCAGTCCGGGTCTCCGTTGGGGTCGTAGGCCCTGGCCATGTCGGTATCTACCCAGTCGGGGTTGATGCCGTTAACGCGTATGCCGTGTGGACGAAGGGAGTGGGCCAGCGACGCCGTATAGCCGACGACACCATACTTTGACGTCACGTACGCTCCGTAATCGCCCTCGGGCACCCGACCGGACGACGACCCGATGTTGATGATGACGCCCTTCTCACTCTTGATCATGTGGGGTATGACCGCTCGGCAGGCCAGGAACATCCCCCGCAGGTTTGTGTTCATCACCTCGTCCCACTGCTCTATGGTAGTGTCCCAAACGGGGGTGTGATAGGTGATGACACCGGCGTTGTTGACGAGTACGTCGATCTGGCCCCAGGCTTCGATGACCTGTTCCGTAACGCGGGCCGCATCGTCCTCGCTGGTCACGTCCAGGGCGAAGGCCTCCGCGTCTCCTCCACCGGCGCGTATCTCGTCGACAACCTGTGCCAGGCGCTCCATGTTGCGTCCGGTGACGGCGACCCGCGCGCCTTCCCTGGCGAAGGCCAGGGCAATGGCCCGTCCTATGCCGCGACCGGCGCCGGTAATCAACGCTACCCTATCTTTGAGCACCATCTGCTTATTCTTGCTCCTGCCTGCTTCAACGCACCTAAATTCGCAGCTCCAACCGGGGTCTCATCAGACGCTCCGGCACGTTGGTCTCGCGCATGAACTTTACCAGAAGCTGATGTAACTCTCCTGCAACGTCCTTGCGGGTCCCTATCACGTTCTGGAGTTGACTGGGGTCGGAGGTCAGATTGTAAAGCTCCGAGGCGCCTTCCTGGGGGCTGTATAGCAGGCTCCACTCCACGGAGGTGATGGTGGTGACGGGATGGTCCACGAGGGTGCGCAGCAGGTTGTCTACGGACTGGATCGGATCGCCGGGATTTGCAAAGGGAATGCTGCTGACTACATACTCTCTTCCGGGGATCGAGCCGTCTCGCATTCGCGGCGCAAGCGACCTGCCCTGGACAAAGTCGGGAATATCCATCTCCAACAGGTCAAGCACGGTCGGCATCACGTCTACTGCGGAACTTAAGCCAGTGTACACTCCCGGAGCTATTCCGGGCGCGTGGACCAGAAGCGGGATGCGTACAAGCTCCTCGAAGAGCGGAGAGTGCGTCCACATCGATCCCGGCTCTCCGTAGGGCCTGAGGGTCCCGTCCGGGTACTTGTCACCGCTCATCTTGCCGAAGAGGCCGCCGTGCTCCCCAAAGTAGAAGCCGTGGTCCGTCGTGAAGATAACCGCGGTCTTTTCAGTGAGGCCCATGTTCTCGACGGACTTCAGCAGGTGACCCACCCACGTGTCGACCATAGTGATCTCACCGCAGTAGGCGGCGTGACCCTTACGCATCTTGTCTTCGGCGTATCCCGGCACGTCGTGCCAGTTCCCGTACAGCGGCAGCACCTGCTCGCCGTCGTAGCCCGGCCAGTAGAGCTCCGTGTAGTAGGAAGGCGCGTCCCAGGGCTCGTGGGGATCCCAGGTATCGACGTAGAGGAAGAAGTCCTCCTTGTAGTGCTGCTCCAGCCACCGGATGGCCGTCGTAAAGGTGCGCGGCGCGTTTCGGTCCGATTCGTATCGCCATGCAGCGCGGACGTCCAGGGCTTCGTTGTGATAGCCGGGCTGAGGGATCAGGGACCACAGGGTGTCCTGTCCCCTGTTCATGAAGAAGGACTGAAACCCCCGGTCGTAGTTCATTCCGTCTCGCAGGTAGTAGGGTGTGTCCACCGACGCCGCCGTGTGCAGACCGCGCTCGGCCAGCATCTCCGCCAGTGTGGTCACGCCCTCAGGCAGGGGCGCCCAACCCATGAAGGACATTGTCCAGCGACCCGTCTGGTGGTCTGCTCTGGTGGGCATGGTGGGGAATCCGCCGGAGTAGTGCCTGTCGAACCGCACCGACCTTGCCGCCAGCGCATCGAGATTGGGCGTCCGAATCGTCGGGTTGCCGTACGCGCCTATGTGGTCTCTGCGGAAGGTGTCAGCAACTACCCAGATGACGTTCATCCTCTACGCTCCTGTGATGGATGAGATGACAAATGTATCATAGCTCCGATGGTCATTGCCTAACTCGCCGAGAACCTTGCCGCTTCCTCCGAACCGCCTGTAGCATCCCCCTCGCTGTAGGAGTGGGCTCCAGCGCCGGCAAGGGCGCCTTCCTGCACTATCAGGTACTCCTCCCGGATAGGCCGTCCATCCATCCAGCACTCCAGAATCTCTCGGACTCCTGCTGCGTAGCGGGCCTGTGCCGAAAGGGAGGTGCCTGAGGTGTGGGGTGTCATGGCGTGGTTGGGCATCGACCTCCAGGGATGGTCGTTGGGAGCCGGCTGAGGGAACCAGACGTCGCCCGCGTAGCCTGCCAGCTGGCCGCTTTCCAGGGCCCTTACGATGGCGTCCCGGTCGCAGATCTTGCCTCTGGCGGTGTTTACGATGTACGACCCGCGCTTCATCCTGCTGATCAGAGCATCATTAAACATATTCTCGGTCTCCGGGTGGAGAGGACAGTGGATGCTGACTACGTCACACGCGCTGACCAGCGACTCGACGGTCTCGTGGAATGTCAGTCCCAGCTCCTGCTCCACGTCGGGGGTGAGCCGGTGTCTGTCGGTGTAGTGGAGGTTGACGTCGAAAGGCTTCATCCGTTTCAGGACGGCCAGGCCGATCCTGCCGGCGGCCACAACACCCACGTCCATTCCCTCAATGTCGTACGACCTGGAAACGGCGTCGGCAATATTCCAACCGCTCCTGACCACCCAACCGTACTGAGGGATGAAGTCCCTGACAAGCGCCAGCATCTGCATAACCGCATGCTCTGCGACGCTAATGCTGTTGCACCACGTCACTTCACACACGGTGATGTTCCTGTCGATGGCCGCCTGGAGGTCGACGTGGTCCGAGCCAATGCCGGCCGTTATGGCTATTTTGAGGTTGGAGGCCTTCTCAATGCGCTCGGCGGTGAGGTACCCGGGCCAGAAGGGTTGAGAGATGATTACATCGGCGTCCGTCAACTCTCTTTCGAAAACGGAGTCCGGCCCATCCTTGTCCGACGTTACGACGAACCGATGTCCTCGTTCAGCCAGGAAACTCCCCAGCCCAAGTCCGCCGGAAACCGATCCCAAAAGGTGGCCCGGATTGAAGTCTATGGAGGCCGGCGAGGGTAGAGTCTGACCGTCCGGGTAGTGAGTGAGGCCGGGTATACCCTCGCGGGCGTAGTTGGGAGGAAACCCAGTCACCGGGTCGGGGTAGAGGACACACAGCACTTTCTGCGAAGAAGAGGAACTCATATCAACATCCTATGCAAAGTTTCGCATAGTATACATCAAACCGGATAGACCAGTAACTTGATGCGTGCATGAGCGGACGCCCCTTCCCTGGATGCTCGTCCCCGCATCAAGTGCGGGGCAAGCGTCACGGGCATGACGTTTCAACTGTCGCTCCCGTGCAGAGAGACCTTTGCGTAACCCATAGCGTCATCCCGCAAGAATTGCCACACCGTCATTCCTGCGGAAGCAGGAATCTAAAAACTCTGTCTGCAAGGCTACGATGTCTTGGAATAGGGGCCTTAGATTCCCGTCCCCGTATCGGAGTACTGGGCAAGCTTCACGGGAATGACGGAGAAGATAGCCTCTTCTAAGAGATACACCGGAGTTATGCAAAGGTCTCTGCAGACGGGAGTCCACGCCCCACCCCGCCTGGATTCCCGCTCGGAGCCTGCCCCGTACCCGATACGGGGGCTGGAACGACGGTGGCGCGAGATGCTCTGCCCTTGCTAGTACATGATGAGATTGGCGGGGACCAGCCGTTGCGAGGAGGGATCTACCGCCAGAGCCAGACCATTCAGGGTGTAGGCTCCCAGCAGTGGCGGAGAGTCATCCTGCCCAAAGGCCACGATTGTAACCTCGCTCTCGTCGTCTATCGTGGCCCACGCCCGCCCGTACTCCATCTCCACCCGCCGCCCGTCGGCTACCAGGAACCTGCGGCTTCCCATGGGCTCAATCCCCAACTGGCGCAGCAGTCGAGCGGGCAGCGTGGTGTAGAAGGCGCCGGTGTCAACCGTTGCTTCTATGTCCAGGGTCTGTTGACCGTCCATGCTGGATATCCGCAGCGGCCAGGTGAAAGTCCCCATTGCGTGAGCCTCTTTGACGGAGTATCTACTCTCACACTTTAACCGATGGACCGTAAGCAAGCCTGGCGGAACGCGTTTCAAATGAAACCGGAAACATTAGAGAGACTACAGGCGCTCCAGCAGATACCGTATTGGGTCTTTGCCTTTTATAGGGATCGGCTTCTTGAACCCCTCCTCAATTTCAACCACCACGAAGGTGCCTGTGGCGTGTTCCTTTATGAATTCCCCAATGAGGTTGTCCCCTAGCCACAAGGCCCCGGAATGCGGGCCTCCAAAGCGGAGAGTTGCTACGGGGTTTTCGCTGGATTCCAGGAAAACGTTGATACGATTGCCAAAGACTACCAGATCTGCATTACGGCCCTTGCCAATCTCCACCTCAAATCTCTTTGGCGCATCTTCACCGGCAGCCTTGGACAGAGCTTCCGTCATAAGTGGTTCAGCCAGTCGTGCCATGTCATCACCCCCTATTTCGTATATCGTATGCCGCGCTTAGTGGCTGGGAAGCGGCCCCGACGAACTCGTCTGAGCTCTGATAGCCATTGCAATGTTTTGCACGGCCTCCTTTAAGTGGTTATAGCCGTATTCGCCCGGGGAGAACTCCGGGGGAACTGTTGCGTTGACCCTGCGCCCGTATCCAAGCGCCCAAGCTTTGTTAGGGTTGTTCTTGCCAAGGATGCCAATTACATAGCCGCCCATTGCGGTAACGAGTGACATACACGGAATGTCGGTTGGTCCATCGCCGATATAGACCATGTTCTCAAACGGTACAGGACGTTCCTTGGAATCCATGGGTTCGTTCACTACATACTGTCGATTGAGGTACTCCTCACCGACTTTGCCCTTGTTCACCATATATATAAACCGGGTCTTGTCGGTGAACGAAATGACGTTCTTCAGATTGGAAAGTCTGCCATCTTCATCGTATGCGAAATCACAGGCCCATATTTGATGAGCGTCTTTGCCAAGGGGCTGGCCCGCAACATGTCGCCGATCCCTGCGGATATGACGTAATACTCTAAGCGGATGCCTGCGTCTCTGAACTCCGGGGTTGCTTGAATTTCATCGCGGAGGGTATTTAGACCATCAGGTATACCTGGGTAGTATTCCAGTGTCGCTCCGATTTTGGCGAGTCTATCTTTGGTCAAACCTTCCAGAGGTCCGCCTCTGCGGGAAAGCTCTATGAGCTTCTGCATGTAAGCCAGGTGCTCGTCCCACCCATCTCTTACCAGAGGCTGAACCTCATCTGGCCAGAACTCTTCAGGCTTCACGCCGAAGCTAGTCAGGAGCTGGTTAGTGGTGTCCGGGGCCAGCGTACCGTCACAATCGGCAATAACTGCAATGGTGTTTTGTGCCATCTCGCTTTAGTTGGATGACGTACTTAGATCGTAATAGGAGTATGCACGACCGAAAGACTATTGCGCAATATCTGGACTGCGTATTACTCCCGGTATTTATTGGTCGGTTTTACGCGGGCTGGTCGTCCGCCCTCTTCTCACACCACCAGCGTCGCGCCCTTTGGCCGCGCCTTGCCGCCGTGGACCGACGGCTCTGCGCACCACTTGGCGGCTAGACGACGTACTGCGGCGTAGGTGTCCTCATCAAAGCCGAGGAGGTCGCAGACGACGCGCCGGTCCAGGAGGGCGCGGTTGGGGTCTGCGTCCGCGAGGTAGGCGGGCTTCAGGTCTTTGTCACGGAACTCGTTGAAGATGGCCTCAGCCGTGCGCAACTGCTCATCTGTCAGGGCGCGGAGGTCTAGGATGGGGAGAGACGCCGCTGAGAGCCGGGTCATACTGGCTTTGCTTGACTGCTGACGGCTGGAGTGCCACCAGTACGAAAGCAGGCCCAGTGTGGAGTTGCCCCACACCGAGAAGGCATAATCGTATCTTTTGTCGGAGAAGATGACGTTGGGCCATACCCTTCCGCCGATGGACTCCCTATCGGTGAAAGCAACAGTTAGGGCTTGGGAGCCAAACGTAAAGTCTCGATTCAAGTGAGCGCGGCTTGCTGTTGCCCAAAGTTCTGCTGCCCGTTCTTCCATTCCTTGTTGCACACTTAATTGTGAATCAGGTTCGCAAGTCAGCCTTGTTTCCATTTCGGCATTGTGGTTGTACAAAGACGGATAAGTCGCCGTTGGACTTGGAGGTTCTTTTACAAAAGGCCCTTTGTGCGTCTGCATAGTCAACATTGAGTCATGGACACCTAATTGCCCAACTAAAGATAACTGGCTCAGAGGTAGCTCGTGGCTCTCCAGTTCCGCAGGTAGCCACAGTATGCCGTTAGATAAGGAGTGGGCGACTTGGGACACTGACATGTCTATGATACGGGCAGCACCCCATCCATTCTTGTGGCTCTCAATAGGAGCTTCAAGCATCTCGCCAACCAAGGCGTCTCCGGAGTAAATAGAGGCACCTCCGTAAGGTCCATCCTCCAGTCTACGAATTGTCCTGTTGGAGCTTATGACTTTGGACAGTTCCTGAGCGTCTGCAAAGCTGTCAGGCCTTTGCCGCAGAGATACAAAAGTTCCTCTTCCGCTGGGCTTCTTACCGCTTGCCAGTCTTCGGCCGATTACCAGGCATTCTGCCATACCCGTATCGGAGGAAAAGGACATGTCGTGACCATTTGCTGCAATGCTTACGATTGTAACGTCGGTGTAGTTTTTGGCTATCAACTCTCTGAACTTGGCCCAAGACGCCCCATTTATTGTAGTGAATGGCAGCACAAACGCCACTATCCCACCGTGACGCACTTTCTTATTTGCAAGCGCTACGAAAGCAGAACCTAATCCAGCATGACCATGATATGAGGTGTCCTTGGCAAGACGTTTCAGCCGGTTCGCCATATCTTCTTGGTCATCGTCACTGGCGTTGTAGGCGGCAAAGGCCGCATTCAAGACTCCGTCTTCAGAATCCCTGTGCTTGGTGTCGCTGGTAAAGGGCGGGTTCATTATCACCAGGTCATAGCCCTCGTCGGGTACCTCGGCGCGTATCTGTGCGGCCGTCTCCTCACCTGCGCTGCCGGTGCGCATGGCCGGGTCGCTGGTGTAGAACAGGGTCAGCACGTTGGAGGACTGGAGAAGCTCCAGGGAGCCTATCATCACGCTGTTGTCCTGCATCCGGCCGTAGGGCATGGTGTACAGGTGGGACTCGTTGAAGATGACCGACGGCTCCACGCCGGAGAGGGTAGAGCCGGTGATGTGGACTGCGGAGGGCATGACGTCGCAGCCGTAGAGAACCTCCTCCATCATCACTTTGTGGAGGGCGGCGGCATCACCACCGGCGCGCTCGTGGCGGGCGGCAATCTGCTCGTACACCGCCGAGAGCAGCGCCCCGGTGCCGCAGGCGAAGTCCCCGATTCGCAGCCTGCCGATGGCCCCGGCATCCGACCAGTCCACGCCCTCCAGCTTGGCTACGGCCAGCCGTGCCAGCAGCGCCGCCGACGCGGGCAGGGTGTAGAAGGTCGCCAGGTACTTGCGGTCGGCAATGAGTCGCTGGAAGATGCGGCCGGTCAGGTCGTGGGCGTTGTCCACGCCCGTCGCATCGACGGCCTGGGCGGTGTGCCTCAGCCGTCGCAGGATGTTGGCCGCATCGCCCGAGGGCAGCTGCTCCAGGATATCCTTGGCAATGGCAAAGATGGCCCAGTAGTTGATCTTCAGTATGTCTTCCCATGCTGCCAGCGCCTCGCCCTGGGGGTTGTCCACGCCGTCGCCGCACACCACGGCCAGGGGGTTGACGCCCTCGTGCATACCGGCAATGCGCTCATGGAACACCAGGGCGTTGGCGATTATGGCGCAGGCCATGCGGCGGGTCTGGGGCACGTTGGTCATACCCAGCAGGCGGGCTATGGCCGTGGTGATCCCGGCGCTGGTCTCGTTCAGCTCGTCCAGGAGCCTCGCAGCGCCGTCGATGCCCTCCTGGAGCGCGGTGGTCGCCCTGTCGACGGCTCGCTGTGGGACGGACACCAGGCGCACCATGTCCGCCAGGTCCTCAAGGTCGCCGTCCAGCCAGCCGGACTCCGGGAAGCGATGCACGTCCTCAGCGCCCTCGGTGAAAACGCAGTAGGAGAGGCGGGCCGACGACAGCGCGGCGTGGAGGTCGTGGGCCTCGCGGATGTCCTCAGGGTACCGCAGGGCGATGGCGGCCTCAATGACGCGCCCGTTGGATGCCACCTCCAGCCCAAGACGAGACCTGGCCTCGACTTCGACGGTGTGAGCAGGCATATACTCCGCCTCGACGACTACGGGCGCGCGGCCGGGCGCGGTGATGAGGATGTCGGGGCGCAGACCCGGGTGGCCGGAGATGGCCTGGGTATTCTCGGAGCGGACGCTGCTGCGGGGCAGCATGGCCTGGAGCAGGCCGCCCGTGGCGTTGTTGGCGCTTGGCTCAGTCTGGTGTGGCATACTCTATTCAGCGCCAGCTTGGAGGCCGCGTTAGTATGTAGCCGTTGGATCTGGTGACACGGTCTGGCAGTTGGCTGTCGGCCAGCTTCTTTCGGCCTATGACGAAGGACGCCGTGGCAACCTGGCGCAGCTCCTTGGAAACCCGGCCGGGTGGGAAAGCGACGATGACTTGCTTGTTGGGGTATCGACTACGAACAGCAGTTACAGGTCCGGTCAAATCACTATCCCCCGATACCACAATTGCGGTGTCAAAGGCTTGGTTATGTACATCGCAAAGCATTTCCACTGCAATGTTCACGTCTGTCATCTTCTCCTCATAGGTTTGCCAGGTTGATCCGCAGTTTAGACAGGTCTGGTCCTTCGGTATGTATTTTCCATGATGGATGTACAAGTCCTGGAGTGTTTCCAGTGCCTCTAGGAAGGTGTTTTGCCGAGTCGCCTTGCCCGGATCTTGAGGCTCAGGCGAGACTCTGGTGGTGAAATAGCGGACCATCACCAATTCCTGGCCAGATCGCAGCAGGCTTTTGGCCATGTGGCGAAGGTCGAGCCAGTAGTAGCGGCGCCAGCCCTTGGACCTGAGACCGTAGTACAGATTGAAGCCGTCAATGTATACTGCCACTCGCTGAACTGCCATGGTGCTCCTCAGATGGTTGACAGATGTTAGCATATCTGCTAACTTTATGTTACTACCCCAGCGATCGCATCGCTGGCCTGACGCCTCCCTCGCGGAGGCGTTTATTCTTGCTACTTAAGAGCACTTTGGGAGTTCAATACTCCGCTCGCGCCTCAGCCCAGACGCTCGATTCCGGGGCAGGCGTCGAAGCCGCTGTCGAAGCTCAGTATGTGGCTGGCCCCGGCCTTGCGCATTACGGCCACGTGAAGGGCGTCCCGTGCGGAAAGGCCGTTCACGGAACCGATGATCTCTCTGGCGGCGCGGACCTCGGTCATGCCGAAGGTCAGGACGTCATCTGCAATGGCGTTAAGGCTTTCAAACGCTGCATCGATGGCGTCCGGGCGATGGATAGCAGTGTACCTGTGGAGTATCTCCTGGTAGACCTCCACGTCGGTGATCAGCTGTTCCCCGTTTCCCACCAACTGCGTCAGGACAGCCAGGGCGTGGTCCTTGTTGGGGTGCGGAGCGCCCACAAGGTACATAGGTATATTGGAGTCTATGAAGATCACGGGAGGCGTTGCTGCCCGGCCTCGATCTCACCGAGCATGGTCTCTATATCGGCTGTTGGGAAACTGTGCCGGGACGCGTCGGCGATGGCTCGCAGCTTGGCTTCGGCGGTACCCGGGTGGTCATCCCTTGCCCGGCGCAGCGCCTGGCGCACCCATTCCGCTACGGTTACTCGCTGCCTGCGGGCAACGCCCTGAATTTCCTTGTACTCTTCTTCGTCCAGGAGGACTTGCAGTCTCTTAGCCATGTGTGTAGTCTAATTGACTCATTGGTGGTTAGTCAAGGGCGGAGCCTCTCACTTGGGCCGGAGGACCAGCGACTAATTAGCAGACCGCATCCTTGCCCGCCCTCGCGCTTGTAAAAGTTGCCAAGCTGGACTTAAAATTTGATATATTATCTCAGTGAAAGGATTCCCCGACACTGCACTATGTATACCTACCTGCGATCTGCCATTGTCCTGTCGGCCCTGTTGCTCCTTATTGCCTGCACCTCCTCCAGCGAGGAGACGCCCACGGCTACCCCAGCCTCTTCGCCAACTCCCGTAGAGACCCCTATCACGGAGCCGCCCACGGCCACCCCGATATCCTCGCCGGCTCCCACAGAGGCGCCGACCGAGAAACCTTCCACGTCTACCCCGGTCCCTACGTCTGTTCCCACAGAGCCCATGATGGAAGAGAAGGTCCTGACAATCCTCTACTGGCAGGCCCCTTCCCTGCCCGGCTCGTACCTGTCGTCCGGCTATAAGGACCGGGACGCCGGCGCAGTCACGCTGGAGCCTCTCGCCAAGTACAGTCCCAACGGCAACCTCGTTGCGGCGCTGGCAGCCGAGATCCCGACCCTGGAGAACGGCGGCGTCAGCGGGGACCTCATGTCGATTACGTGGAAGCTGAAAGAGGGGCTGATGTGGTCCGACGGCAGCGATATGTCAGCGGAGGACGTCATCTTCACCTGGCGCTACTGCTCGGACGTGGAAACGGGCTGCACGGCGGGGAGCTCCTTCGATGGCATATCATCGGTGGAGGCCGTTGACTACCTCACCGTCAGGATCACTTTCGATGCGCCCACGCCCTATCCGTACACCCCCTTTGTCAGCACCGGCGCGCCCATCATCAGCCGGGCGCAGTTCGCCGACTGCGTGGGCAAGGCCGCGGCGACCTGCGAGGCGCAGAACACCGCGCCGCTGGGCACAGGGCCCTATCGCATCACCGGCTTCAAGCCCAATGAGGAGGCGCTTTATGAGCGCAATCCGTTCTACCGGGGATCGACGCCGTATTTCGACCGCGTAGTCATCATCGGGGGCGGCGACGCCATCTCTGCAGCCCGCGTCGTTATGGAGAGGGGCGAGGCCGACTACGCCTGGAACCTGCAGGTGGAGCCGGGTATCCTGGCGGAGATGGAGTCGGCGGGACACGGCAAGATCGTTACCGCCTTCTCAAGCCTGGTGGAGCGCATTGTGGTCAATCAGACGAACCCGGACCCGGCGCTGGGTGACGACCGCTCCGAGTACATGGAGGGACAGAACCCCCATCCGTTCCTGGCCTTCACCCCGATTCCCCAGGCGATGTCCAAGGCCATTGACCGCGGGAAGATATCGGCTGACCTCTACGGCTTTGCCGGAGAGCCGGCGTGCAACGTGATTACGGGGCCTCCCACCTACGTCTCCACGGCGAATGACGGGTGTCTCACGCAGGACATTGATGGCGCCGTCCGGCTGCTGGACGACAACGGCGTCCTGGACACGGACGGTGACGGAGTGCGCGAGTACAACGGAACGCCCCTTCGCATTACGTTCCAGACCTCCACCAACGCCATCCGGCAGGACACCCAGGCGCTCGTTAGCGACTGGTGGAGCCGGATAGGCATCGAGACGGAGGTAATACACCACGATGCCAGCGTCTTCTTCGGCGGCGACCCTGTTGCCGACAAGGAGGCTACGTATCGCAGGTTCTTCGCAGACCTCCAGATGTACGCGACCGGGCCGGACATAGACCCGCAGCAGTACCTGTCGGGACAGCTCTGCAAGCACATCCCGACGCGGGAGAACAACTGGTCCGTCGAAAACGTTGCTCGCTCCTGCAACCCCGAATACGATGAGGTCTATGCTCTGCTGGCCGAGACCGGCGCAGGGCCGGAGCGGGACGCCCTGGTCATTCGGCTGAACGACATCCACGTGCAGAACTACTACGAGATTCCCCTGGTAAACCGAGGCCTGGTCTCAGCTCACCTGAACACACTTCAGGGCGTCCAGATCAACGGCTGGGACAGCGAGCTTTGGAACATCGCCGAGTGGCGGCGATAGACGCGTCAGCCGTCACGTAGCCGCTGGTATGGACAGATTGCGCGGCGTCGCCTGGTCTAAGATGTAGAGAGTGGTGACTTGCATAAAACCGCGAAAGGAGACCTGACTATGACCGAACAGCCATCCGAATACACAATGGGTTACGACGAGAACTTTCAGCAGCTTCTTCGCCGGCGCAGCGCGGGAAGCCACGCCGCATACCTGCTACCGCATCTCAAACCCGGCCATCGCGTGCTCGATTTCGGCTGCGGTCCAGGGACCATCTCGGTCGGGTTGGCCAAGGCGATAGAGCCGGGGGAGCTGCACGGCATAGATATGGAGGAGTCGCAGATCAACGTCGCCCGCGCGGCTGCACAGGCGGGCGGACACGCTAACGCCACCTTCCACGTCAGCGACGTGACCGCGCTTCCCTTCGATGACAACTCCTTCGACGCGGCCCACTGTCACGCGGTGCTGATGCATGTCCCGGACACCGCCAAGGTGCTGACCGAGATAAAGCGAGTCCTGAAGCCGGGCGGCGTTATCGGCAGCCGCGAGATGTTTGTGTCGTCCTCGTTCCTGGAGCCTGGCGCTGAGGAAACGCAGGGCGCGTGGACCACCTTTGCAAGGCTTCTCCAGGGCAACGGCGGCCATCCCCAGATGGGCAAGGAGCTCAAGAACACCTTCCTGGAGGCCGGCTTCACGGACGTCCAGGCTTTCGCTTCCTTTGACTACTTCAGCACGGCGGAGGATGTTGCCTTCCTCCGCGCCTTCATCGACGACTGGTTCTACTCGCCCCGTGTCATAGAGGCGGCGTTGCAGTTCGGGCTGGCGAGCCGCGAGCAGTTCGCCCAGTGGCGTCAGAGCCTGGACGATTGGCGCGACCACCCCGGCGCTTTCGGGGCCTTCGCCTTTGGCGAGGCTATAGCCACCAAGCCGTAGTCCTGAACGGTAGGAGAGCAGCTCACCCCGTATCTGGGAAGAGTTCATAGAGCCTTGTCTTGCGGTAGCCGAAGATTCTCTTCAACTCACCCGCTACGAAGAGACGGTTGACCAGAGCTCCTCCAAGGACGCCGTAGTCCACGTGGTCAGTCACCAAAGTGCCACCCGGCTTCTCCTCGAACGTGTGCCGGTGTACCCAGAAGCGGTAGGGGCCGCGAAGCTGCACGTCGCAGAACGCGAACGGAGGCTGCCACTCCGTTATCTCGCTCCTCCAGGTTACCGGTACGCCCCGGAGTCTGATCCTGTACTCTATGATTGTCCCGACGGCCATCTCTATGGACTGCGGTGAGAGTATTGAGAAGTTGACCCAGGGAGGCGTGAGCAGGTTGAGGTTCTCGGGCGAGGCGAAGAACCGGAAGACCTGCTCAATGGGATAGCTCAGGAGCTGCTCCTGGTGAACTTGAAAGGCCATAATACTTGCGACTCCGGAGATGTCAGGTCTGCGACCGCATTCACCACTGATGCTATATTACATTGGCCTGGCGGGGAATAGCGAGGAGCCTGCCACCCGTTTCTCCGTCCGTCTTTTCAGTGAGGGTATCCGACCCTTGGTTGGGAAGCGGCGACGGGCGGCAGCCCAGGCGCAGCGGGAGTTCTAATAGCCGACCATTTGGGTGTATGCTATAAACTCGCACTCAGGCTGAAATGAATGGAGTAGCCTCTTGACGGAGTTTCTGGCCCGCGGCAGCTCCCGAAAGCCGTTGCTGACCATTGCACTCTGGCTGCTCGTGGCCCTGATTGGAGGGGCGCTCAGCGGGAGCCTGCTGGAGAGCGGCACTACCACTGAGTTCCGAATGGGCGGCGGCGCGGAGTCCGTGCGAGCGGCGCGCCTACTGGAGGACAGGCTCCGAGGCCCTGAGCCGATAACCGAAACGGTTATCGTTCAGTCGGAGTCCCTGACCGTGGATGACCCAGCATTCCGCGAAAGAGTGGAAACGCTCTACGACGAAATCATTTCCCTGGGTGACGACCAGGTAACCTTGGGGCAGCACTACTACCAGTTGAACAACGAGGCTCTGGTGTCCCCCGACCGCACGACCACCCTTATGCCCCCTGGCGCTGACCGGCGACCTGGAAGAGGCAGAGAGAAACGTCGAGCACGTCCTGGAAATTGTTGAGGAAGCGGACGCGGCAAGCGAATTCCGCGTGCTCATTGTGGGGACTGCCACCATCTCAGTGGAGACCAACGAGCTTGCCAGGCATGACTTGGAGCAGGGGGAGCGCGTGGGAGTGCCAGTGGCGCTTCTCATCCTCGTGGTGCTCTTTGGCACAATCGTAGCCGCGCTGGTGCCAATAGGGTTGTCCGTTATCTGCATCATCGCCGCGCTGGGCCTGGCGGCGCTCATAGGCCAGGTCTTCGAGCTGGTGTTCTTCGTGACGTTGATGATTACCATGATTGGCCTTGCGGTGGGCATCGACTATTCGCTTCTTATAATATCCCGCTTCAGGGACGAGATGGGCCGCGGCCTGGACAAGCACGAGGCGACCGCGAGAACGGGTGCAACGGCGGGCCGCACGGTGCTCTTCAGCGGCCTCACAGTAGTCGTTGCTCTCTGCGGGCTCCTGATAGTCCCCTTCTCCTTCTTCCAGTCGCTTGCTCTGGGGGCTATCCTCGTAGTGCTGGTTGCACTGGCGGCTACACTGACGCTTCTGCCGGCCGTGCTCGCGTTGATGGGGTCGAGAGTTAACCTGCTGCCAATTCCCTTCATCGGTAGAGGCAAGGTCGAAACCCCAGAGGCCCAGCATCATGGGTTCTGGGAGTTCGTAACCGTCAAGGTAACCAGGTTCCCCATCATCAGCGTCCTGGCTATAGGCATCCCTATGCTTGCCGCAATCTTCTTCTACTTCGACATCAAGACGGGGCTCAACGGTGTTGACGCCTTCCCCGAAGGCGCCCAGACCAGGGAGGCTTTCTTCGTTATGGAAGAGGAGTTCTCCTTTGGGCTGGTCAACCCCACGGAAATCGTCATCGACGGTGATATAAACAGCCACGGCGTGCAGGAGGCTATTGGCAAGCTGCAGGCCTCTCTCATGGGCGATAGCCGCTTGCTGGTCCCACCCGTTCCCCCTGAGGTCAATTCCTCCGGGGACCTGGCCCTGCTGACGGTAATCATCCCCGGGGAGCCCAGCAGCCAGGCGGCCGTAGACGTAGTGACCACGATCCGCGACCAGTACATCCCTTCCGCTTTTGGAGGGGTTGATGCTGAAGCCCTGGTCGGTGGGGTGACTGCGGAGGCCACGGACGTCTTCTCTATAGTCGCCACATATACTCCCATTGTCTTCGCGTTCGTGCTGGGCTTCAGCTTCATCATACTGATGCTGGTATTCCGCTCGATAGTCATTCCCATCAAGGCCGTTGCAATGAACCTGCTCTCCGTGGGCACGGCGTATGGTCTGCTGGTCCTGGTGTTCCAGAAGGACGTGGGCACGGAGCTGCTGGGTTTCCAGCACGCCGAGGTCATCGACGTGTGGATACCCCTGTTCCTCTTCTCCATACTCTTCGGCCTCTCAATGGACTATCACGTGTTCCCGCTGAGCCGTATCCGGGAGCGCTACGACCAGACCAGGGACAACGCAGAGGCGGTGGCCTACGGGTTGAGGTCGACGGCAGGTCTAATCACGGGCGCCGCTCTTATAATGGTCGCGGTGTTCGGCGCATTTGCCTCCGGTGAGACCATCATCAACCAGCAGGTGGGTTTTGGCCTCTCCGTAGCGATACTTCTGGACGCGACGCTTGTTCGGTCGGTGCTGGTTCCTGCTACAATGGAGATGCTGGGGGCACGAAACTGGTACCTGCCATCTTGGCTGAGCTGGCTTCCGGATCTGCGAGTGGAGCCTCTGGAAGATTAAGCTCATATTGTCAAGAGCAGAACTGCTTGGGAGTGTAAGCGCCAATGAAAATACCGACTGATTACATGCCGGGTTACGAAAAGGCGCGCGCCATCGCGCCCGATATAGCAGACAAATACATCGCTCACACACACGTTGGTGACCCATTGGGCGAAGAGATGACGGATGACCTCTCGAAGTTTAAGCCGGAAGAGGTGAGCATACTCATCCAAAATGCTATGGACAACGAAGGGGAGAAGGCTCTACGAGAAGCGCCGGCCTCCCTTCGAAAACTCTTCAAAGAAGCGGAAACTCTACCGGAATGGCTCGACTATTCGGCATTCGCCCCGGGTGTCCGCATGTTTCACAGGAACTCACAGGTGATCCTGGCGGCATTCGTAGCAGGCGTTCTTATAGAAGGCTTTACAACCAACATAGCAATGTCCTTCTTCATCACCGGGCGGCTGCGCGACCAGGGCGTCAGGCGTTTGGGGCAAAATAACCGCCACATGATTGAGATATTCCTTCCCGGCGGTCTGTACAGGGACGGAGACGGCTGGAAGCTTTCCGTCCGCATCAGGTTAGTTCACGCACAGCTAAGACACCTCCTGAACCGTTCGGAAGAGTGGGATACCGAAGCTTGGGGTGCACCGATCAGCGCTGCGCATTTGGGTTACGCCATCTCCGCTTTTTCTGCAAGGCTGCTGAAACACATGAAAACCCTGGGCGCTCAATACAATGATGAAGAGTACGATAGCTTCATGGCCGTCTGGCGCTACTCGGGGTATCTGATGGGCATTCCCGAGACCATCCTATTCCGCGATGCCGATGAAGCGCTGAGACTGTGGGAGATCTCCCTCACGTGCGAGCTTGACTCCCCCTTGGAGTCGGTGGTCATGGCACACTCCCTGGTCAACTCAGCTCCGTTGATTGCCGGTAGGACAGAGCCAAAGGACCGCCGTGAGCTAGCCGGGTACGTGTATCGTGTTTCCCGCGGACTTATCGGAAACGAGGTTGCCGATTCACTGATGTATCCGCCGTTATCCTCCTTTGGCGCTGTCTGGTGGTTCAGGATGCAGCAGCGCTATGGCAAAATCCTGAGCAAGCTGTTTCCGAAGCGTCGCCAGGACAGCAACTTCACTAGGTTCACGTCCTTGCTTGATACGTCCTTGTTCGACGAGGAAGGGATCCGCTACACATTGCCCGACCACGTGTACGCGGAAGAGTCCACCAAGTGGTGACGCCGGCCGGCTGGCCCAAGGCCGTCTGTACTAATCACGCTCCGGTGCACAGGCGCAAAACGGGCGGCTCTTCTGATGATGGTGGGCTGCGGGATGATATGGCGGGTGCCTAGCTCGCCGCGGGGATTCCTCCGGAAATCGCTAGTTGTCATGTCGCTAAGGCAAACCGCGCGGCAAGGCAACTCCGCTAACTTGCTATAACACCTCAACAATGTTAGTGTAGCACTATATTTCTTCAGACTCAGTGACATAATCCAGGCTTCTGTGACTAGCTACTGACGTCCAAAGCAAAGTGAAGGTGTCAGACCTATGGAGGAACGGAAACAAATAGAGGGACCGTCAGAGGGGCCGGAAGTCGGCCAGATCAAGCGCCACAGGTGGACCGCCTTGTGGAACGGCGTGGTCATCGGCATGGGCGCATTTATGATCATAGGGGGATTCGTCCTGGGGATTGTTCCCCTGATTATGGGCATTGGCCTGGAGGTGATGCACCGAAAGCGGTTGGACAAGAAGCAAGCGCCTCCCATCTAGTTGCCCAATGCAATTGGGCACCACACGAGCGGCACGCGGATTGTACCGCAGGGAGGGAGCGCAATCGGCATCCTCTCGACTTGCCAGGTAAAAAATGATATGCTCAACCGACAAATCGACAGCCCAATTTCGGCTGAATTCGGAACAAGCGTAGTGTAAGGAGTCAATGGTGTCTGGTATCAACGTAGCTATAATCGGCGCCGGCAACTGCGCCTCCTCTCTAGTGCAGGGAGTGTACAAGTACCAGGAAGCGCCCGAGGACGAGTTCATCCCCGGCTTGATGCATCCTGTGCTGGGCGGCTACCACATATCAGACATCAACTTCGTTGCAGCTTTTGACATAGACAAGAACAAGGTTGGGAAGGACCTGTCCCAAGCTATCTTCGAGCCGCCCAACAACACCATGAAGTTCGCTGACGTGCCCTTTATGGGCGTGCCCGTAGAGCGAGGCATGACCCACGACGGCCTGGGCAAGTACCTGTCACAGATTATTGTCAAAGCCCCCGGCTCCACCGCCGACATTGTAAATATCCTCAAGGAGAGGGAGACCGACGTGGTGATAAACTACCTTCCAGTGGGTAGTGAATCGGCCACCAAGTGGTACGTGGAGCAGGTACTGGAGGCGGGCTGTGGCTTCGTCAACTGCATTCCGGTGTTCATTGGCCGGGAGGACTTCTGGCAGAAACGCTTCATGGAGAAGAACCTGCCCGTTATCGGCGACGACATCAAGTCGCAGTTTGGGGCGACCATCACTCATCGTGTGCTGACCCGGTTGATGAGGGAGAGAGGCATTAAGCTGGAGCGCACCTACCAGTTGAACTTCGGCGGCAACACCGACTTCTACAATATGCTGGAGCGGGACCGCCTGGAGTCCAAGAAGATATCCAAGACCAACTCCGTGACATCTCAGCTTGACTACGACCTTGGGGAGAGCAACGTACACGTAGGCCCCAGTGACTACGTGCCCTGGCTGGGAGACCGCAAGTGGTGTCACATACGCATGGAAGGGCGCACCTTCGGGGACGTTCCCATAAACCTGGAGCTCAAGCTTGAGGTGTGGGACAGCCCCAACTCCGCGGGGGTGGTGGTGGACGCCATCCGATGCTGCAAGCTGGCGCTGGACCGAGGCATTGGCGGCACCCTCAAGGGGCCGGCGGCCTATTTCATGAAATCCCCGCCCGTTCAGTACTCCGACGATGAGGCCCGTCGAATGGTCGAGGCGTTCATAGAGGAGAACTAGATACGACCGTCTGCCGGACAGGAGGGAACGGGCGACATTAGATGAAGATAGCCCTGGTATCCCCTTACGATTACGCCTACCCCGGTGGCGTGATGGCCCATATATCCCATCTGGGCCAGCACCTCATTAAAGCGGGTCATCACGTAAATGTCATCGCGCCCCTTTCGGGGACTCCCAGCATCCTCGATAAGGAGCTGATTCGGTTGGGCAGGTCCGTACCGGTCCCGACCGGCGGTACCACGGCGAGAATCTCCCTTTCGGTGTGGCTTGAGCCGCGCATTAAGCGGATGCTGCGGGAGGAGAACTTCGACGTGATCCACCTCCACGAGCCGCTGACGCCCATGCTGCCGCTGTTCGTACTTCAGGAGTCCCGCGCCGTGAACGTGGGCACCTTCCACGCCTTCAACGGCAGCGGGCATATCTACTGGGTGGGCAAATACATTCTGAATCGGTGGTTCAATAAGCTGGACGGCCGCATCGCTGTTTCAAACCCGGCCCTTAGCTACGTCAGTAGACACTTCCCCGGCGATTACAGAGTCATCCCCAACGGCATTGAAGTGTCCCGCTTCGCAACTCCTGCACCACCCATGGAGGAGTTCCAGGACGGGAAGCTGAACATCCTGTTCGTGGGACGCCTGGAGAAGCGGAAGGGGCTTAAATTCCTGCTTGGGGCGTTCAGCAAGCTGAAGTGGAAATACCCGAACACGCGCCTGCTGGTGGTGGGGCCGGGTGACGCGGAGCGGGAGGCCTATCGGTTCATTGCTGAGCGTCACATCGAGGATGTGGTCTTCCTGGGGTCCGTGTCCTTCCAGGACCTACCGCGCTACTACCAGACAGCGGACATCTTCTGCTCGCCGGCCACCGGCAAGGAGAGCTTCGGCATCGTCCTGCTGGAGGCTATGGCGGCAGGCAAGCCCATAGTCGCAACGAACATAGAGGGGTACTCGTCGGTGATGACTCACGGCCGCGAAGGCCTGATGGTGCCTCCCAATGACGAAGAGGGATTGGAAGAGGCCCTGGAGACCCTTCTGGAAGACCCCGCTCTGAGAGAGGAAATGGGCAACCGAGGGAGGCAGACTGCCGTCCAGTACGACTGGGAGCAGGTAGCGGCTCGGATTACCGAGTACTATGAATTCGTTATGACCAAACGAGCCGGCTCAACGAGCTCCAACGGCAGCTTGGACCACCCCAAGGAAGGCGTCATCCCCTAGCTTCCATGGCATCCTGGCAGGACATCAGGACCCGGATCCGCCTTCTGACCAGCCGCTATCTGGAGAATCCCCTTGCGGTTGCGTTGGGAAAGATAGGCCTGTCTCCCAACAAGGTTACGCTGCTTGGACTGCTCGTCAGCGGAGCGACGGCGTACTGGATCAGCGCCGGCAACTTCCTCGGAGGCGGCATCCTGCTACTGGTCGCCGCGGTCATGGACATGGCCGACGGCGCTCTGGCGCGTCGTTTTGGCACAGCTTCACCGAGGGGCGCGCTCCTGGACTCCACCATAGACCGCGTTGCTGAGGCGGTGGTCTTCCTGGGGCTGCTGGTCTTCTACCTGGACCCGCTTTCGATACCGGAGGTGGTGCTGATAAACCTTGCCCTGATAGGCTCCTTCATGGTGAGCTACCTGCGCGCCCGCGGAGAGGGCCTGGGCATCGACTGCAAGGTTGGGATCATGACGAGGCCGGAGAGGGTGCTGGTGCTGGCGGCGGGCCTTCTTTTGGACCAGGTCACAGTAGCCTTGGTAATCATCGCTGTCTTTGCGGCCTTTACGTCCTTACACCGCTTCTGGCACATCTACCGCGCGCTTCCAAAGGCGTAGGGGTGCGCTTTCGTCTTGTTGGCGTCGCCTGCTCCCAAGGAATGTAGGGGCGGTTCGCGAACCGCCCCTACATTCGGCTTTGCTGCGGAGGCAGGAATCCAGCCTATCGCCAGCAAAATGTGCTCATAGATCTTCTCCATACCTAATTTTCGGGTGTCCACCAAAGCGGGACAACTCCGTGTTATAATCGGCCCAGAGGGTGGTCACCATGATAACGAACATTTCTCTGGAAAACTTCAAATGCTTCCGCCACCTTGATCTTAACCCGAAGTTGGTTACGGTGTTGATTGGCCCCAACGGTACCGGGAAGTCGGGCGTGCTGCAAGCATTGCTGCTACTAAAGCAATCTAAAGACGCGAACCAATATTTGGATTTGGATGGTGACCTAGTTAGGTTTATTCCAGAAGACTTTATGTTTCACGGTCTCGACCCTGCGTTGAACGATGTTAAACTGTCGTTATCAGGGTATTGGCCTATCAACTCCGAAGGAGTGGAAGACCAGGTGGAGTTCGAGACCCACCTCAGTTTTTCCGGCAACGCTGTTCTAAGAAATAGAGAGGGAAGGACGAAGTTTCGTGTTTCTGGGTGGGAGTGCGAGCTCCTATTCGACAACAGGTCCACCCTGCGGCAAATTAACACTCCAAGAGGCTCAATTGCCTACGAAGGTGCGGACGGAATCAACAGATTCAATATCAGATCTATCTCTGGAGTGGAAAAAGATTTCCGGCCCTTTTGGGAGAGGATTTCCGAAGTTCCCTCGGATACTATCTCCAACATGAAGATAGTTCCTGCTGCCAGAGCCCTATCCCGCGGACTCTATCAATTGGGGGCTGAACTCTCTATGGGTATCTCGAGTGCCGATGGTCTGGGTAAACAGGAAGAGGACATCGCCACGACGTTGGGTTATTCTCGACGTGAAGTTGAGAAGGTGTCCAATCTGATGAAACGAGTGACAGGAGTCGGGTTCAGGACAGATACTGTACCGCCTCAATCCGTAATGCTGCTCTCCGAATCCCCCGCGGGTGAGGTCAGCCTTGTAGCCGAGGGATTCGGAACTAACACCTTGGTCCCTCTTTTGTTCGAACTGGTCAGGTCCGTTCCGGGAGCTACGTTGTTGGTTGAGGAGCCCGAAGTCCACCTTCACCCCAAAGGGCAAGCCGACTTGGCATCTGTACTGGTCGAAGAAGCCAAGACCGCCGATAAGCAGGTGATCATGACCACACACAGCGAGCATATTGTGGGAAGGCTGCTTACCTTGGTAGCGGAGAATAAGTTATCACCGAACGAGGTAGCCATCTTTTCTTTCGAAAAGGATAAAGATGGGGTCTGCTCAGCTAATGAAATCGAAGTAACCGATCAAGGTCAGGTCAAGGGTGGCCTCAAGAGCTTCTTTGAGGCTGACTTGAACGAGATGCGGCGCTATGTGGATGCGTTGCGCGCCAGAGCATGACGTCCCGGTTCATCCTCGACGAGAACGTAGTAATATTTGCCCAACGCGGGCTTGATGAGAATGATGGTCCCAGCCTTGTCTGTTCTGACTTGGTCCAACAGATAATCGAGATTTGTCACACCGTTGTGGTGGACGACGTTCTATGGGATAAATTCGACGACAAACTTAATCGTCCAGGCTATCACAACCCTCAACTTGGCCCTTACCTCATGCGTGTCCTTTGGAATGCGCTCACCATCCCCGAAAAAGTGATGGGCTTGGGTCACACTTCACCCGCTTTCAGTGGCGAAGGGTCCATTCCACCTGGTAGCCAGGACGACACGTATATCGTTAGACTAGCGGTTGAGGCACAGGCTATCTTGGTCACGACAGACGGTTCACTTCGGGAAGACCTCATATCGTCCGGGATTCAATCTGCCCACGGCCTAACAGTTGTTTCGCCTGAAGATGCACTGAGGAGATTGTAGAACCGAACTCTAGTCATCTACTACAGTGTGGCCTTCTATGGTCAGATTTAAGCACTCTCACCGTTCGACGGATGGGGTCCACCTGTCGAGACTCGGACCAGATAAGCATTCCGTGCAGCGCTAGCCCGCTGGTCTCGTGCGCTGAACAAATTAGGTATACGGCCGTTTCCGCTAGCTGTCTCCAAGTCGGCGACCCACGAGTACCGTAGTTTTTGGTGTTGATTGATAAATAGGTATGGACAAGCTTACCATGAGCGGGACGATGGTTGGACTCCTGACAGGGAGACCTTTGAGTAACCACGTTTCAGGCATGTAGAATCCCTTCCCTCGCCTGCGGGGGAGGGTTAGGATGGGAGCCGAGCAGGGCGGAGCGCGCGTCCCAAGATGGTTGCCAGCGTTGTGCTGAGGTGCTATGCTCGCTTCAACGGAGACTGGCATATTATGGGCTACCAGCTATCTTGATACGGAGAACAGGGAGGTAGACATGGCAAATATCAGTAGAGCGGCGGCTATAGTGGGCGCGGCGGAATCCGACGAGCTGGGATACCTGGAGAACAGGAAATCCGACCTTCAGCTTCTTGTGGAGGCCGCCTCCAACGCCCTTGATGACGCCGGGCTGAAGAAGAGCGACGTTGACGCCATCTTCTCTTCCGGCAACACCATGGGGTTCGCGGAGCACATGGGCATTATTCCAAGGTTCACCGACGGCACGTCCGTCGGCGGCTCCTCCTTCGTGATACACGCGGGTCACGCGCTGGCGGCCATTGCGGCCGGCTACTGCGAGACGGCTCTGGTTGTTCACGGCTCTGCGGGCCACTCCAGGCGGTTCTTCGGAGGCGGAGGCGGTATCGAAGGCGGCGGGCCGGCGTCCCCGGGCGGCCAGTTCGAGACGCCCTACGGGTATATCGGCGCTCCCATCAACTACTCGATGGCGTGCGCGCGGTATATGCACGAGTTTGGAGAGGACCGCTGCCGCGAGGCGATGTCGGAGATAGCGGTGTCCACTCGCAAGTGGGCGGCCCTCAATCCCAGGGCCCTCATCCACGACCCGGCGGCGGAGATACCTCTGACCATGTCCTTTGACGACTACCACAACTCCCGCTGGATATCCTGGCCCTTCCACCTGCTGGACTGCTGCCTTGTGACCGACGCGGGCGGAGCTTACGTCATAACCACGCCTGAGAGGGCGCGGGACCTGAAGAAGCCCCCCGTCTGGATCCTTGGCGCAGGCGAGGGTCACGACCACGGCATGATCAGCCAGATGCCAAGCCTCACGTCCCTCATTGCCAGGGAGACGGGTCCCAAGGCCTTCCAGATGGCCGGCGTGTCCCACGACGACTTCGATCTGGCCCTGATATACGACTCCTTTACCTACACCGTGATGCTGACCCTGGAGAGCCTCGGCTTCTGCGGCCGCGGTGAGGCGGCGGACTTCGTGCGAGGCCAGCGCACCGCTCCCGGCGGCAACTTCCCGTTGAACACCGCAGGTGGCGGCCTATCCTACACCCATCCGGGCGCCTACGGCATCTTCCTGATGATAGAGGCGGTACGGCAGCTCAGGGGCGAGGCCGGAGCGAGGCAGGTCCCGGACGCCAAGCTGACCTTCTGTCACGGCACAGGGGGATCCCTGTCGTCCGGCGGCACGGCGGTCCTGGCCGTAGACTAGCGTTCAGCCAACCATCACTTCATCATCTCAGGAGGGAGTTATGACACAGCAACGCCCACCGGCAGCCAAGCCTGCGCCCGTACCCAACCAGGAGACGCAGTTCTACTGGGACAAGTGCAAGGAGGGGGAGCTTTGGGTGCGCAAGTGCAACGACTGCAACCAGGCCTACTTCTATCCCAGGGACTTCTGCCCTGACTGCTTCTCCCGCAATACCGAGTGGATTAAGTGCTCCGGCAAGGGCACCCTGCACACCTTCGGCGTGGTGATAAGGCCGCCGCATCGAGGCTGGGCGGACGACGTGCCGTTCGTGGTGGCAATGGTGGACTTGGAGGAGGGGTGCAAGATGCCCACCAACCTGGTGCAAGTGGACATCGACCCGGCCGACCCGAGCATGAACATCAAGATCGGGATGCCCGTGGAGGTAGTGTTCGAGGAGAGGTCGGAGACGGTTACCGTTCCGGTGTTCAAGCCCGCCTAGAGGCAGGACTCCGGCCACTCCCGCTCCGAAAAGACCTTTGCATAACACAGGGGTCACCCCAAAGAAGCGCCTTTATGTCATTCCTGCGAAAGCAGGAATCTAAAGCCTGCGTAGACTTGGTGCAATGCCTTAGATTCCCGCTCGTAGCCTGCCCCGTACCCCGATACGGGGGCGGGAATGACGGCAAATGAAAGGCGGAGGTGTTGCTATGGATATGGCGCTGTCGGACATAAGGGTGCTGGACCTCACCCACGGCATAGCTGGCCCCTACTGCACAAAGATGCTGGCCGACTACGGCGCGGACGTGGTTAAGGTTGAGTGTCCCGACGGAGGCGATTTCGCTCGCAGGCTGGGGCCATTCCCCGGCGACTCTCCACACCCGGAGAAGAGTGGCCTCTTCCTGATGCTCAACATTAACAAGCGCGGCGTAACCCTGGACCTGAAGACCTCCGTGGGCAAACGGATGCTGACGGAGTTGGTGAGTCAGACGGACGTGCTGGTGGAGAGCTTCTCGCCTCGCGTGATGTCATCCCTCGGCCTCTCCTACGAGAGCCTGGCTGAGGCGAACCCCGGACTGGTCATGGTGTCCATCTCAAACTTCGGGCAGACGGGGCCTTACCGCGACTACAAGGCGAGCGAGATGGTGCTGTACGGCATGGGCGGGGCGATGCACTCTCGTGGGCTGCCCGGAAGGGAGCCGGTCAAGTACGGCACAAACGTTGTGCTCCACCAAGCCGGTCTCATAGGCGCGCTGGCGACAATGACCGCCCTATTCGCCCGGCGCAAGCGTGGCGGCGAGCACGTGGACGTCTCTATCTTTGAGACGGCGGCCCACAGCAGGGACGGCCGCTCCCCTGATATTATCGCGGCACAGTTCATAAACCAGGTGCGGCCCAGGCGGGAACCCGGCTCCACCATCGCTTCCGGCACCTTTCCGTGCAAGGACGGCTACATCGTCATGGGCGCGGGCGGAGCGCGCTTTCCCCAGGCCCTTGCCATGCTCGGCAGACCTGAGCTAGTGGACGACCCACGCTTCGCCACACGCGAGGCTCAGCTGAGGCCGGAGAACGTGGTGGCCTTCAACGAGGGCATCATGCTGCCCTGGACGATGCAGCACACCATGCGGGAGGCGTGGGCCAAGGCCCAGGAGCACCACATCATCTCCGGCGCTATCTTCACCTCTGCCGACTTGCTGGCGGACGACCACTTCAGGGACCGGGGCATGTGGGTGGAGATCGACCACCCGGTGGCCGGCAAGTTCGAGTACCCTGGACGGCCAATTATCATGGGCGAGACTCCCTGGCAGCTTCGAAGGCCCGCGCCGCAGCTTGGAGAGCACAACCGCGAGGTGTACTGCGACGCCCTTGGATACGCCCCGGAGGAGCTTGCGCGGCTGTCCGGGCAGGGGGTGATATGAGACGATTGCAAAACTCCGGTGTATCTACTAGAAGAGGCTATCTTCTCCGTCATTCCCGTGAAGCTTGCCCCGTACTCCGATACGGGGACGGGAATCTAAAGCCTTTCTTCCAAGACATCGCAGCCTTGCAGACAGCGTTTTTAGATTCCTGCTTCCGCAGGAATGACGGTGAGGGCAATTCTTGCGGGATGACGCCTCAATTATTCAAAGATCTCCTTCCGCAGGAATAGAGACCTCAGTGTTTTTTGGGCGAGACACCTGAATTACGCAATCGTCTCAATGTTGTGAAGGGAGGACTGGAGTGATGGCTGAGCTTCCTCTGGATGGCATACGCATCGTCGAACTGACCCAGATCGCCGCGGGGCCCTACTCGACGCAGTTCCTGGGCGACTGGGGCGCCGAGGTCATCCGTCTGGAGACCCTGCAGACCATGAGGCCCGGGACGCGCGGCGCATACGCCAAAGTCTCTCAGTCGCTGGTGGACCAGGCGAGGGCTTCCAACGCGCCCGGGATGGTCTTCCCCAACTGGGAAGCCGGCCCCCGACCGTGGAACAGGTTCACCCAGTTCACCGCCACTCTCAGGAGCAGGAAGAGCATGACGGTTGACCTGTTGAGGCCGGAGGGCAGGGAGATTCTCGGCAAGCTGGTTAGTACGGCGGACGTCTTCATCGAGAACAACGTGCCGGAGACCGTGGACCGTCTGGGCATTAGCTACGAGTGGCTGAAGGAGCTGAAACCCGACATCGTCATGATTCGTATGCCCGCGTTCGGGCTGACCGGGCCGTACTCAAACTACAGGTGCCTGGGGCTGCACGTCGACGGCGTTGTCGGCCACCACCACATCAAGGGCTACCCGGACGTGGACCCGTCCCAGCGCGGCGACACCGTGGCCGCGGACGCCGCGGCGGGGACCTCGGCCGCCTTCGCTGTGCTTTCGGCTCTCTGGTACCGCGACCGTACGGGCAAGGGGCAGATGGTGGAGATGTGCCTGTCGGAGAACTTCATTCCCGTCATGGCGGACCCCATCATGGACTACAACATGAACGGCCGGGTGCGCGGCACCCTCGGCAACCGTGACCACCATATGGCCCCTCACGGCGCATACCGGTGCAGGGGCGAGGAGAAGTGGGCGACCATCGCTGTTGGCAGCGACGAGGAGTGGGAGAGCCTTTGCAGGGCGATGGGCAGGCCTGAGCTCGCCGCCGACCCCCGCTTCGCCAACGCTGCTACCCGCTGGAACAACCAGGATGACCTCGACCCCATCATCAACGAGTGGACAGGCCAAATGGAGCCTCGTGAGGTCTTCGACACGCTCCAGGAGGCGCGAGTGCCCTCTGGGCCTGTGCTGGACGACCTAGAGATTCTGGAGGACCCGCAGATGGTGGACAGGGGCTTTTACCAGTCCCTTGACCACGAGGAGGTTGGGACTTTGCAGTACCACGGCCCCGGCTGGCTGATGTCCAAGACGCCCAACCGGCTAAGGGAGGCCGCGCCCCTCCTAGGCGAACACAACCCCTACGTCTACAAGGAGATACTGGGCGTTTCGGACGAGGAGTACGCCCGTCTGGAGGCGGAGGGTCACATCGGCATGGACATGATGCCGGACGTGCCTTAGATTCGCAGAAGGAGAATCAACATGGACCTGACCGCTTCCTTTCGATACCTCAGCCCGTCGGCCCGGCTCTACGCAGGCGTAGACGCGCTGTCCAACCTGTACAGGGAGGCGCAGAGGCTGGAGGCGACCCGCGCCTTTGTGGTGTGTAGCGAGACCGTCGCCCGCACCACAAACCTGCTGGAGCGCACCAAGGAGGCACTGGGTGATCTGTACGCCGGCTCCTTCGACGGCGCAAAAAGGGAGTCGCCCATTCCCCTGGTCATGGCCGGGGTCGAGGCTGCCAAGGCCGCGGAGGCGGATGTGATTGTCGCTGTCGGTGGCGGTAGCGCAGTGGTTACAGCCCGCGCCATTACCATCCTGATGGCCGAGGACGGGACTCCCCAGGAGCTGTGCACCAAGTACCTACCGGGGCAGCCGCCGGTCAGCCCCCGTCTTCTGCAGCCCAAAATCCCAAACATCCTGGTGCTGACGACGCCCACCAACGGCGCAAATCGCGGAGGGGCCGCCGTTATGGACGACAAGCCCCCGTACCGGCTGGAGCTGTTCGATCCCAAGGCGCGCCCAACCTGCATCATCCTGGACGGCGAGGCGCTGCTTACCGCTCCCTTGCCCCTGTTCCTGGACACGGCCACCAACACCTTCACCGCCGTCGTGGGCGCGCTCCAGTCCCCGGGACTGAACCCCTTCGCCTACGCGGACCTGCGGCAGGCCCTGGAGCTTTCGCTGGAGTACCTGCCCAGGCTGGTATCCCACCCCGACGACCCGGAGCCTCGTATCCAGCTGGGCGCGGCGGCGATTATCTCCAACCGCGCAGCCGATGCGCCTTCCGGCGGAGGCCGGGGCGCAGGCACCACCCTTGACCGGCCAGATACGGTATCGCTACTCCCACGTTGGACAGGGCGCTTCCAACTCGGTGCTGCTGACGACGTCGATGCGCCACAACCGGGAGGTGGCGCTGGAGGGACAGGCACGACTGGCTGACCTCATGGGTGTCAGGACGAGTGGTATGTCAGACGCCGAGGCCGCCGAGGAGGCTACCCAAGCGGTGGACAGCTTCCTGCGCTCAATTGGAGCGCCGTCTCGAATACGAGACCTGGATGTGCCGGAATCCGACCTTGAGGCCATCGCCCGTGACGACGCTGCCCAGCCATCCTTCGGCGAAGGCTCCCGCCGCATCACCGACGCAGCAGAGCTGACGCGGTTCCTGCAAGAGGCTTGGTAGGGGACAAGCGTGAATCCAACCCGCTCGTGGTGAGCCTGTCGAACCATTCGAGCGGGGCCAGCACAAGGCGGCGCTGGCGCGATTAAAGCGTTGTCCAGTCTCACTACCCGAAGTGTTGTAATGCGGTCTGCATGGTAGTAGATTACCGTGGATTGGTTAGGAGGCTCAAATGGACACTAACATTCTTAGTCCCAAGGCCCTCTTTCAAAAGGACGTCAGATATACCATTCCAGAGTTTCAACGCCCTTATGTCTGGAATCAAGAGAATCAATGGGATCCCCTTTGGAATGATGTTCGTAATGTAGCTGAAGTGTACTTGGATGAGTTGGGTCATGCAGGCAACGACAGCGTGAAGGCGCAACAGCGGACAAAACCTCATTTTCTTGGTGCCGTTGTTCTCCAACAAATTCCAACGGCGGCTAGGGACATAGAGCAAAGAGAGGTAATTGATGGACAGCAGAGAGTAACTACACTCCAGTTACTACTCGACGCAATCCAGGAGATATGTGAGGAGAAGGGATTTAGGCAGCCTGCTACTCGGCTGTCAAAGCTAGTCACCAATGACAGAGACCTAGTAGGAGAAGAGAGTCACCACATCTTCAAACTCTGGCCTACCAGAACCGACCGCGACGCATTCAGACACGCCATGGACAATGGGCTGGCGACCGACGACTTCGAAGAATCGCTGATTGTACAGGCACATGAGTTCTTCCAGCAACAGGTGCGCATGTGGCTTGAGAAGCCAATTGCCCCGAACCTCGACATGATTGATGCGTTAGAGACGGCGATTACGATGCTACTCCAAATGGTTGTTATAGATCTCAATACTCAGGACGACCCGAATGTCATATTTGAAACCTTGAATGCCCGAGGCACTCCGCTGGCGCAGTCAGACTTGATCAAAAACTTCGTTCTTTCGAGATCCAGAATGGAAGGGAATCCAAAAAACGACCGGTGGGGTAATCTGGATGATCCGTGGTGGCGACGCGAAGTAAGGCAAGGCCGCCTCTTCCGCTCGAGGTTGGATATGCTTTTCAACTACTGGCTGGCAATGCGCACCTCCACGGAAGTTCCTACACCGGAAATCCCTCCTTCGAGGGTCTTTGGTACATTCAGTAGATACTCTGAAGGCAAAGTGATAGATGCCGTCATGGCAGACATCAAGAGTGATCTGGCCAGCTACAGACGCTTTGAGATAGGACCTCGCTCTCCAGAAGAAGAACAGTTCTATTATAGAGTAGGGGTTATGCAAGTTGGTGTCATTACTCCTGTCCTATTGCAGCTGCTGTCGGCTGACCACGATAAGCGCATAAGCGCCTTTAGTGCGTTGGAAAGCTTTCTAGTCCGTCGTATGATTTGCCAGTTGACCACCAAAGACTACAACCAACTGATCCTGGGACTTGCTGGCAAGTTGCTTGAGCACGGACTTCAGAATGCAGACAAGGTAGTGGCTCATTACCTAAAGGAACAGACGGCTCACTCACGGGAATGGCCGAGTGACTCCTCTCTGGCCGCTTCTTTGGAGTCTTCACCCCTGTATAGACTCCTGACGAGGGGAAGGTTGAGGCTTGTGCTTGAAGGTATCGAGAGCCAACGCCGCTCTAGGAGTGTGTCTGAAGATTCCCAGGAGCGGTTTGGGTGGTGGGTGTGATGTGCAGTGTTGGTGGTGGTCTGGGCTGGGCAGTTAGTCCAGATTTGGACCGGTGGGGTCTTACACCCTCGCTCCGGCCCCCCGAAAGGGGCCTGCTGGACAGGGTTTGGCGTTTCAGGCCGGGTTTGCCGAACCCGCGGCCACCGGGTTTGCCCTCCACAGCTTCAGCAGGTTGTGGGTCAAGGACACCAGGGTGAACTCCCCTGCCACTTTGTGGATGCCACGGAGCAGGAATTGCCTGAAGCCCCGAGCATGTTTGGTAAGCCCGTGGACCGGCTCAGTGATGACCTTGCGACGTGCATACACCTCCCGTCCTTCAGGCGTCTGCAGCTTGGACCGCATGGCGGAGCGCAGCGGCGTCCTGACCTTTACCTGTTGACCTATCCCGGCTTGGTGGTGTCTCTCCCGACCCGTGGCTACGTAGGCATCGAACTGTCTTTCGGCGAGCATACCCAGATTGCGTTCGCTGCAATATCCCGCATCTGCCGTGAATAACAGGGGACACCGCTCTGTTGCCGGGACTCCTATACCTGCCAGGTTTTGGTCCAAGATCTCCAGCATAGGGCCCAATCTGGGGCTGTCGGCGCTCTGGGGCGTCACCTCTTGGGCTACGATCACTCCGCTCCCCGCTTCCACCAGAACCTGAGCATTGTAGCCCTGTATCCAACCGTGGGAACTCTTCATGATCCGGCTGTCCGGGTCTGTGAAATTGCTCTGCTCCTTGGGCCGGGGCACAGCCTTGGCCGCCGCAGCTTCCGCCTCTTCGGGTCTAGCCCTTCCTCCTTCAGCCCGCTCCAGCGCACGCCTTTTGGCCCGCTCTTCCAACCGCACCTTCGCCTCCCTCATCTTGGCCAGTCGCACCTCCCGCCGCCGCAGTTCTTCAGGTAGTTCATCCCCCCGAGCATCATCGCCGTATTCCGCATCCTCCGCCTCGTCAATCTCGGCGGCCCGGCGCAACAACTCCGCTATCTCCGCTTCCAACCGGGGCTCCGTCTCTTGTATCCGCCCGTAGCTCATGGCCTTGTGCTTCGAGGCGTTGGCCTGGTATTTGCTCCCATCCAGGGAGAGGTGTCCCATCTTCACCAGACCTGCCTCCCGGCACATTCCCAGTACTTGGATGAACAGACCCGCAAAGACTTCCAGGTGGTTCTTGCGAAAATCGGACACGGTGCGGAAGTCCGGGAATTGGCCTCCACACAGCGCCCGGAAGGCCACGTCCGTCTCACAAGCCGCCGCTATTTTCCTGGAACTGTAGACTCCCGTGCAGTAGCCGTACAGCAAGAGAGAAAGCAGCATCCTGGGATGGTAAGCCCGGGGTCCACGCCCTCTCTTGAACCGCACGGCAATCTCCTCTATGTCCAGTAGGCTCACCGCGTCTTCCAGGAACAGGGCCAAATGACCCTCCGGGAGCCACTCACGAGGCGCCTGCGGCAACAGATAGGCCTGTTCCAGTCCATAAGGGCGGTACTCTTTGGCCATCTCACACCTCCCACATGTTGCCTCTTAGTCTAACCCTTCCCACTGTAGCCCGCACTCTTTTCCTTGCGTCCAGTCCACAACAAATATCGGACAGACTCCTAGCCCCTGCTGGTTCCGAGTGCGGCCGCTGGCCAGTTCGACACTCACGCCCACCACGGCGTCCTGCCAGGATTCGACGGACGCCGGCAGCGCGGGTGGCGGCAGATCGGGGTAGGCCACTACATCCGCCGACGGCCTTTCTGGCGTGGAGCGGATGGGAGTAGCGTTTGGGAACGGGGCGGACCGCGGCGGCCTCAGATATGGAGTAGGAGTCTGCTCCGGGGCGGGTAAGGCGCAGGCGTTGACGGAGTCGATGTGCGACGGTGGAGCGGCCGTTGGTGTGGAGGTGGCGCAGGCAGTAACGAGGAGTAGTGCCATGGCGAGCGAGGCAGAGAGCACCGTACATCTCACGCGAGCACCTCCAACTCGTGGGGCGGTGTTACGAGCGTTTCAGGTTGATTCATTTCTAAGATGACACTCACCACGTGGGTGCCGGGAGGAATTGGCTCTCCTCGGTTGTCCACCTGCTCCCACTCGCCGATGAAGTCCACTTCCTCACAGGGCCAAAGGGTTTCTCTGTGTAAAACCGAGAGGGAAATCTTGGCACACTTTCAGAGCCATACCAGTTCGCCGGCGGAGGTCGAGATCGCGAAGTCATGTGGAGGCCTGCCGCCGAGCAAAGGTCACCGGCTCATCGCTTGCGTTTAGCAACCTCAGCTTCATCCGCACCGTCTCCCCATAGGAAGCCTGGCCCACCACATCCAGTGAGTAGCCGATGGCACGGACGAACGTCTCGTCGGGAGGGTTCCCGCCGTCAAGAGGCCAACGGCTGATGCCCGGACATCCAACGTCAATCACAATAGCCCCGGCGGTACATCCACCGTCGCCATTTCAGCCTCCATCTCCTTACGTGCCCGGCGCCATGGTTGCATGCCGATTTCGATGCGATTCTTCACTTCGTTCAACTCTGTCCACGCGACCCCTGGGACCTGCCAGATGACATTGCTCAAAGCACTATACCATGAGGCCGGGGGCCATGCTGTATTCGCCCTGCGGGTTGTCAAGCGTTTCGCGACCGGACATGTGGGTTCCTGAACATTGCCAGAGCAGTCTGCCGTTGCTCCGGCGTCAATCCCTCGCCTTCAAGGTTGAGGCCGGGACCGCCCAAGTTGGCGAAATAGGCGCCGGCGTACCCGCTCCCGGCCTCCATCAAAAGCGGCAGCTTCGCCTCGCCGCCGATGTCATCATGGACCATGGTGTATGTGCGTGCCGGATCGTCGGCCGGTTCCGGGCTCCATGAGAATTCGCCGCAGTCGAAGGTCAGGCGCACTCCATCGCCTGTCACTTCGCCGACCCAGGAATCGGTGCCTTGAAGCTCAGTCAACTCCCACCCAGGAGGCAGCCGCAGGGAGAATCCCGTCTGGTTCGACCATCCCGGAGCCTCCACTATCCTCCAGTCCGGCGACGGCCGTGCGTCATTGAACTGTTTTAGCCCTGGCCCTCTCGGCATCGGCGGATAAGTTTGGGTTGTACCCGATGAGAGGGAGTTCGCCCCTCCATCGGCTTCCTCTCCAACCGCATCCACAGCTCGGGTCTGAGCGCCAGACTAACTCGTGTTGGCACTACGTCCAAGGAAGACGGCGTATGCCCGTCCGCCCGCCTGACAGCCCTCATGTACTACCACCACCGTCCCGTCGAGAGTGATTGACGGCTCGACGTAATTGGACAGCTGTTTCACCTCATCCGTCCTCAGGTCATGTGCAAACGCGCCTGTCGACACATCGCCGGCCGGCCCGCCTACCACGTCGCACGCACGCCCCACTGTCCACACCACGTAGTCGCCAGACACCAGGGGCCAGTCTACTCCGCTGAGGCTCGGTGAAGCGAGCGAGCGAGTTTCCCCGGTGTCGAGATCGTAGAGTCGGATGGCGATTCGGCCCTCTCTATCAAAGTCTCGCCACACGACACGGTTGCCGTAGATGTCTGGCATCGTATTGTTTGCACCCGACTCGTCCAGTACGACTTCGTCCCCGGTGGTGAAGTCGTACAGGTAGATGTCGAAGCGATTGTCTGGACATGCGAAACAGCCGGATCGGTCAGTTCCCAGTGTCGCGCCGTTCCGATTGTCCGCCCAGACGACCCTGTCCCCTTCGATCGCGACCCAATGCTGCGCTCCAGGTGCGACCGCGACCGCTATCTCCTCGTCGGCTTCCAGGTCATAGGCGTAGATGTCGTAGTGAGTGTAGTGTTCGCCGAACTCGTTCCTATTGTCCTGCCACACCAACCGATTCCCCGAAATCTGTAGTCCGTGCCGCTTCGCAGGGACCTCGGTGATCCGGCGCCTTTCGCCGGTGTTAAGGTCAAGCACGAAAATGTCGTCTGCGAGGCCCCTCGCCGTGCGCGAGTCGTTATCGTGCGTATCGATCTCCCTGCTCTGGTCGGTCCAGGCGACGGTGTCGCCGGATATGACGGGTCGCCTCTTCCAGTGCCCGTCATCTGTGAGCTGCCGCTTCTCCCCGGTCCGAACGTTGGCCAGGTAGACCTCACCATCCGGGCCGACCCCTACGGATCGCTCTTCGGACAGGTCAGTAGGCCAGTAGTCCGAGCCCAACTCGACCACCTTCAGATCCGGCAGTGCGATTGGTGTGGGGCTAGCGGCTGGCTGTGACTGACAGGCCAGCGCCGCCAACACTAGGGCGACAATCACCGCGCACTTAGACGTCATCCCTGGCCTGATAGGTAACCGCCTGGGGGAAAGGATGTCGCGCTCATTTGAGTCAGAAGAACGAACATGATCGCCAAAATCACCGGCGGCAGGCCCAGGACAATCCCCGCTACGCCCAACGCTAATTCCCACAACAACCGATTGGGGTGTTGGCGTTGGGCCGGACTATGCAGTCTTGCCGATCCGGAACATCTTTGTGGAGCAAACTGGGCAGACACCATGAGTAGCTGGACGGCCATTTTTCAGCGTAATAGCCTGGGGATTATTCATCTCCCTCTTGGACCGGCACTTCACACAATATGCTTCCATGGGATCACTCCAAACCTGTAGTATTGAGGCCTATCCTACTACATGAGCAGGCGTAAGTCAGCAATTGCTCTTACGTTGGAGAGGTGGTAGAGGCCGGTGTGCCTCACACCTGGACATGAGACTCTTCCAGACTGGGCGGAGGGATGCCATTGCACAGCCTGGAGCGAACACGAATAGCGTCATGTCCAGAACGACAAATATCCGCCCGCAAAGTCCGAGCAGCCTCTAGCCTATAGTCCCATCACTCAAATCATGTCATGAGTTATGCCAATAGCGGCAATGGTTTCGCGTCATGCTGGACACGGCAGATGCGTCCGCTTGCACTGAGGACAGATTAACTGGAGCTGTAAACGATGACCTGCAACGAGGCGGCAACTTCCAACAGAAACTCCTCCGTGATAGGGCCCTGTAGGAAACCCATTATTTTGTACCAGTGACCGCCCTCTTCCCAAAGCAGCGTCAACAATGGGGGAACCTCCGGGGGTTGTTCAGGCCGCAACCTTCGTTCTCCTGGAATCCCGTTTATGATTGCTGGCTCACCACCGAGAAGACTAATCCTCAATGAGTGCTCTTCCAGCCTGAAGCCATAGGGTGGGTCGCCAGGTATGTACCAGGAGTGCCAGACAGATCTTTCTTCGATGTGCTCCGACCCCCTCTTGCCGACCACGATACTCTCGCTTCGAATGAACCCGTCAGGCAAGTTGGTGGGTACGGATATCGGGTAGCCGGTTATGCACGCCGCCTCTTGAAATGAGGAGACGTACCAGGTCTGTGTGCCCATGCCGCGAATGCCCTCCGGAAGGTTTGGGTCGGGCGTATTCGTGGGAAAGCGGCCAATGCACTCCGGCGGAATGGCGGCAAGAGAAGAAGTAGAGCCAGTTTCCGTAGAGGTGGTTGAGTCATGGGTGGGCGCGGATTCCAGAGTTTGGGTTGGCAGCATAAGCGGCTCCGGGCTCGGCGCTTCAATTGGCGGAGTAACGGGACTGGTTGCAGTAGTGTCGTCCGCCTGGAGTCCAGGGACGGCCTCCGGACTGGCGCTTTGCTGTTGGGGGCACCCTAAGGCAACCGCGACTACGCATAGCGACAAGACAGCGATTCCAAATCTGATCATTCTGAAGCGTACCATAGCGGCGAATGTGCCCTACTTGTACCTCACGAATGAGGCAGGATGGAGTCCGAGTGCGCCATGCTGTTCGCCATCTTGAAGAGTTCGTCTTCATTCATAGGCTCTATGTCCTGGGCAATGAGCAGGTGATGTACACCTTCCCGGTTCCACTGAAGGGCTATGGCCTGACCCCAAAGCAGGTAGTCCGACACCACCACCATTCCTGGAGGTACTTCTCTGGGGCCGGGGCTGTTGCGCTCAAAGAGGACACCCACATAGCCGGACTCCCCTCTGGCGCCGTCCGGCCAGCTCCTCATTACGGTAAAGATAGGACTTCCGTCAGTCGGGGGATGGAAGTCCTCAGGGCTTAGCCGTGTGAACCATCCCTGTACGCCGTCCATCTCCACAGGCTCCCGCTCTCCCCCCATGTCCAGAACAAACTCCCAGCCCACCTGGACCATCATAACGCCAGGAGAGGCGTAGCCCGTGCTATCCAAGCCAGCAGGGTTGCTTCCCTCCCAGCTCCATTGAGCGCCCGGTTTCACAAGATCGTTTACACCGGCGAAGGATTGCTCAGACACGCCGATGTGATCCAGGTACTCCGGGATGTACTGCGGAAGCCTTAGGCTGTCTCGGAACTCCTGTTGGTCGTTAGGCTCTGAAAAAGCGCAGCCCGCTGTGGCCAGGACAAGGATAAACAGCAGGGTCAAGCGTGGGAGTCTCATGGGCGTGTTCGGTACTACAACACCTCACGCTTGGGTTGGTCATCCCGCAACTCCAGGGAGGCGGCTACCTCCAGCAGGAACTCCTCCGTGATTGGGCCGCCCAGGAAACCCGATATGGTAAACCAGTAACCATCCTCTTCCCATAGGAACACCAGCAAGGGGGGAAATTCAGGGGGAATAGCGGGCCGCAGGTAGCGCTCGCCCGGAATGCCGTTGATGACGGCCTGCTCACCATTGCCAAGACTGAACTTCCTCGAGTGCTGAGACAGCATGAATCCATAGGACGGGTCGCCTGGTAAACGCCAGCCAATCTCTACGTGTCTGGCCTCGAAGTACTCTGTTCCCATTGTGAAGGCGAAGATATCGTCGTTTCTGATGAAGCCGTCGGGAAGATTGGTAGGAACGTAGATGGGATAGCCGGTAATGCACTCCGCCTCCTCGTATGAGGAGACGGGCCAGAACTCCGAGAACTTGCCGGGAATGACCTCCGGACGATTCGGGTCGGGGGTGCTGGTGGGAAACAGGCCTACGCAGTCCAGCGGAGCAGTGGTAATCTGGGGAACTGGTTCCGGCTCCGGTGTAACGGTTGCCTGGCTTGCGGGGTCCGGTTCTGGGGTATCGGTGGATTCAGGAGTGGGAACGGCCTCCGGGGTGTGGGTTGGTCGACCAGCCGGGTTAGAGGTCGGCGTGTCGGTTGGTTGAGTTGTGGGAGGCGGCGCCGACCTGTCTGTTGGCTCTAAAGTGGGAATGGCCTCCGGGATATTTGTCTCCCGAAGGGCTGGGGTGGCTTCCGGGCTGGGGTCGTCCTGCTGCGTGCAGCCGCCGGCAGCCGCGGCCACACATAACACAAGAGTTGCGATCCCAATAGTGAGCAGTCTGGAGCGTATCATGGCAGCAACCTCGGCGTCATTGTACCCTAGAACCATTGGTGTGCAAGGTTAGCGGTCGGAGCACTCCCTCTTCAGTCGCCCAATGACACGCGTAGGGCCCTCAACCAGTTTCTACCATGGGGAGATGGCAGTTCCGGTGGCATCATGCTGTTGGACATATTGAGAAGGTCGTTCACGGCAGTTGGCTCTTTGTTCTGGGCTATGAGTATATGATGCACGCCTTCCCGGTTCCACTGGAGGGCGATGGCTTCTCCGAAGAGAGTGTAGGTGGGCCAGACGTCCTCGCGTTGAACACAAGCAAACCTGAACTCTACGTATGGCTCGTCACATGCACTCTCGATTGATAGGTATGCAACCGGGTCCTCCAAGTTCGGCGCATCAACCGACGCCGCCAGATCAGATTGACCGGTAAGGTGGCGATTGAACGGGATGCTGCTGTAGCTCTTGAGACCCGAGGCTCCCTCCGGCCAACCATTCTCAACTGCTCGAAGGTCCCCCTCGATCTCTGGTGGGTAGAAGTCATCGCGGTCAAGGCGTGTCAACCATCCCTCTACGCCGTCCACCTCGACTTGCTCCCGCTCCCCCCCAGGTCCAGATCGAACTGCGCCATTATCTGAACCAGTCTCACTCCCGGAGGCCTGTAGGCGGATTCATCAAGGATGGAGCGTTTCCCAGTCAGTGCCAGGATATGTAGAGAGTTGTCTTCTCACCCCTCTTCAGGTCTCGTTCGTTCGTTTCCGAGGCGCCGCCATATGCCAAGGTACTCAGGTACGTATCCAGGCACTCGCACCCGCTCCCTGAACTGCTGTCCGTGGCTCTGAGATCATGCCACAGTCCACGTCCCAGCCACGACCGCCAAGAGAATGACAAGCAGCGAGGTGTGGCGCGTGAGTCTCATGAATCCCCTTAGTCCTTCGATGTGCAGTCGAATCAGGCCGCTAATCTAGGGCCAACTCATATGTGTCTCCGACAATCCAGTACGAACCGGGTGGACTGGGACAGTAGTCCAGAATAGGCTCACCAACCAACTCATCTGCAAACCACCCTGGGACTTCTCCCCCGCCCATGCTAATTGGCTCCCCAACAATACCTACAATCCTGCCCATATCATCCCTCACTGGAGCTTACCCCACTTTGTATCTCTCGGGTTTTTCTACCCCCTCAGATGATGCTCCTATACATGTCAAATTGCAGCCGCGGCCAGGTTCTTGCGTCCCATGTCGCTCAGGATGGAGTAGACCTGACGAGCGACATATCGTTTGAGGCAACGGATGACCTCAGGCTTTGTCATTCCTTCGCCCGTACGACGGCTCATATACTCCTTCGTTGGCTCATGGTAGCGCAGGCGCACGAGGACGATGCGATAGAGGGCAGCGTTGGCCTGGCGGTCGCCCCCTCGATTGAGTCTATGGCGGTTGGTCCTGCCTGAAGAGGCAGGGACCGGGTTCACACCACACAGGGCGGCGAATGCAGCCTCAGACCTCAGTCGTTCTGGATTGCCTCCTGCGGTGACCAGGAGGGTGGCAGCCGTGTCAGGTCCGATACCAAAGAGGTCCACCAATGCTGGAGCCGTCTCTGCGGTGAGGCGTAACAGCTCGTCATATACACCTTCAATCTCAGAGGTGATTTGGCCATGACGACGGGCCAGTAGCCGAAGGGAGTAGTTTGCTGCCCCGGCTGGTGTCGCCAGATAACCGGGGCGGAACCTGGCGCAGCGAGCCACAAGCCGGGAGACATCGAGACTGACCAACTCGTGTCTCAGGTCCAGAGGTGCAGTGACGATAAGCGCCTTAATCTGGTTGATGGCCTGGGTGCGGGCCTTGATAGCCGAGCTCTTGACGATCTTGAGCATCCTGACCATCTCCACACCGTCGAGACCTGACTTTGGGTAGTCCCTGGCTACTCCAGCGAGGACAGACCGCGCTGCCATCTCAGCATCTACAGGGTCGCTCTTACCCAGTCTGCGGCGCGTAGACCTGTCGGGCCGGTTGACCTCGATGATGGTGTGACCACGTCCGACCAGGTATCTTGACAGTCCGGCTTCGTAAGAGCCCGTACCTTCGATACCGAAGGCAACTACATCTCCTAGCCCTGATGCCCAGCAATGGAGACCCTCGTAGCCCCCAGAAGCAGCCGGCAGCCGGCGCTGACCCAACCGGCCGCCAAGGCAGTCAATGGCCACGGCTACATGTTCGTCCCTGTGTGTGTCGACTCCGACAATGACCCTGGTAGCACCTAAGGGGTTAGTACTTGTCACAGCTCTCTCCTCATGCGCGACAGAATTAGCTCCAGCCGACCGGGAGAGCGGACGGGACTGCGAGGGGGCCTTTGGCCATGCTCCTATAAGGTCACTGCTCATCCCGTCGATGGGCTTGGTGGGCCTCCTCGAGAACGAGTCGACAGATCACTTTGAGGGCATTGCGCCGGTCCCATTATGGGTCAGGCCCGAGCCGAGGAGGCCCGGGTGGGATTATCGCAGTCCCATTTTCGCTGACGGACTACACCTCCAGGTCGGAGGGCACCTCATAGGGCAGTTGGTTTACGTCGCGCTTCAGGGTCTGGCGGTAACGCTCAAGCTTGCCGTTGGTCTGAGAGTGGAAGGGACTCGCCAGTGTATGGTGTATGCCTGATGCCCCACCATGCCCAGGTAGTCCCTGAAGGCTCTTGATACGTATCCGGGGTCGTTGTCGCTCAGCAGCCTAGCCCGGTCCGTTATCGGGATCCGGTCCAAACCGGTGCTGGTTGCCAACACATCACCCCAGCAAATCGAGTCCTTTCAATTCGGAGTGAATGTTGGAAACATCGCCTTCTCCATATTTGGGTTTGAGTGCTCTGACCATCATGAGAAGTTCATCATTTGGCAATTCGGGCCGAAGCCTATTTACGTAGTGAATTGTCGCGGCCAATTCCAGCTCGGAGATCGGGCGTTGGCCGAAGTGTTCTACCAGACGGTCAATCGAACCCTCGTACGGCTGGACCAAATTCTGCCATTCCTCTCGAGGTGCATCAGTTGCAGTGATATGGAATCCGTAACCCTGAACGTCGGGTTTGACATCGATGTAGCCCGCCAACTTCAGCCGTGCCGTATTCGTCTCTAGTGCCTCCGCGTACGGCCCGTAGTGATGCATCTTGAACGAAAACTTAGTCGGAACTCCGAACGCCTCCTGCAAGAAATACGCAAGCTTTTGAAGCCGAATCTTACCTACGTCACCTAACCGAGAAGTTACGTCGTGAAGAATCGCTAGCTGAAGTTCCTGAGTACCCATATTCGTGCCTCCCCTACCAATAAGATTCCTTAGGCCGCTAAGCCATTAGCGTTCGACAGAAGGTCCGCACTTGGTTCTCCAGATCTACGTCGCCGCGCACGTCTGCATACAATCTGTACTTGCCTATTTCTTGCAGTCCTTGAAGTGGACGCGATTCTCTCCGGAACTCCCTCCAGATTGACGGTGTTCCAGTGATTTTGACCATCATGTCTTCCAATCTAAACCTGTCTGGATGGTCAATGGCTCTGTCCATCCAGAACTGGGAATCGGGGAATTTCATCCTGACCGACTCAAGCAGCCGTGTTTCGGCCTTCCTGACCAATCCGGAATCTGGCGAATCTTCGGTGGCATACACCTCTCTCGGATGTTGGCGATCAATTATCCTCCAAGCGAGGTTTTTCCTTACCTTGTCATATCGTCTACTTGCCTCGAAAAAGACTCGGTTATCATCCCATTTCAGATACTCTTCGATATTGTCGACTCCTGAATACTTGCCACGGCCATTTCCGTCTCCAAGGAGTTCGGCGATGAAGTCAGTCAACACAAGGTCGTAGGCACGCCTTACATCATGAAAATAGATTTGGGTGAACATGTAATACCGGGCCAAGACGAAGGCCTCAAGAGCATGAATCCCGTCTTCTTCAATCGCCAGCTTTAGGCTCCCTTCATCCGCTTCTCCGTCCAATGTCAATGTGTTGAGGGTACGACCGAGGTCGAAAGTACCGTACTGCACGCCGCAGTAGTACGAATCGCGCAGCAGGTAGTCCATTTTGTCCACATCCCACGGGCTGGATATTAGTTCTTGAACGAAACCTGCCGACAATGCCGCCTGACCAACAACGAGATCTGCCACATCGCGGCTGCCTATGTTGAGGTGCTGGCATAGCTGGTCTGTATCAATTATCTTGCCGATTTCCGAGTTCCGAATAATTGCGGCTCCATGGCCCTCATGGCTATCGCCTTCCGAAAACAACTTGGACTCCCCAGTGTGAGAAAACGGGGCATGGCCGATATCGTGAAGTAACCCAGCGAGTCTCGACAATAAGACCAGCCGCCGTGTCAGGTCGGATGTCTCGTCCTGGGACCATTGCAAAGCGCTCTGGACTAGCTCGACATTCCGGCCAATGACCCCTTCAACCGCCTTGCCCGCCAAATGCATCACACCGATGGCATGACCGAACCGACTATGCTCTGCCCCGTGATAAACATAGTGAGTTAGTCCCAGCTGGCGTATGCGGCGAAGCCGCTGAAACTCCGATGTGTCGATAATTCGGCGTTCATGCGGATATATGGCAACGAAGCCGTGAATCGGATCCCGGAATTCGGCCGTTGGATTCGTAGTCATGATTGTAGCGAGGTCATCATAGTTTAGCGTACTTGCCTGGAAACCGGCAAGTACGATCTGTCACGAGCATAGCCCGCAAGGTAGAGTTGAGCAGTCTTGATGTTGGAGTTGATATTGTGTATAGCGTCCCTGATACTTATCTGTTCGCAGCAGGACAGGGCCACCTGCGCCTGCTGGTGTCACGCTCCGGAGCAGCCATGACCCGCTGAAGCCGCAGCCCCCAAGACCGCCTCGATCTGTGGCCCTCTGGGGTAACGTGCTCCAGGGCCAGCGCCGACGTGAACACCCTTGTGGCCACCCGGCGCGCCAAGGCGGCCTACAAGCGTCGGCGGCGGGAGGCCGCGAAAATACCTAGCCCATGACAGCGCGAAGGGCTGCCGTTAGCGCAGGGCTGGAAAAAAGCGAGGCAAAGGAAGAGAGTAGTGAATGGTTATGGGTGGAACTCTCAGAGGGGCTGTAGCGTGGGAATATGAGGCCCTTATCGAGAGTTTCTGAGGTCCTTCGCTGTGTAGGTTGTCAGCGAAAATCGGATTACGATAGGGGGTAGGTCAACGGGGACGGATCAGTTCTGACTACAAGTCTAGAACGGACCTCAAGACGAAGGTTCTTGATTTTGTCCAGTTTGGTTGGCCCATAGGGACGCTCAAATCGGGTCGCCGGTGGACCAAGCCTTCCACTGCCGGGTTGCCATTCCCAAGAGGCAAGTGGAACCAACATCGTTTCCCAAAGGCCGAATGCTACGGCCTCCCCCTGCCAGTTCCATGTATGCGAACCTCGTGCCCTTAGCGGTGTATTGACTGTCTTTCCGTGTTTGTCATATTCTTACCTTACAGTATCAACTTAGCGAGGCGCAGGCGATGGAAGCCAAAAAGAAGAGATTGACCCTAGACCTGGACCCAACCTTTCAGCGACGGCTCAAAGCCATCGCCGCACTCAAAGGTGTCAGCATGCGTGGGTATTGCCAAGCTGCCATTGATCGGGAGTTGACAAGGGACGAAGCCAACGGGATGGCCGTACTGTTGTCCGACAAGCCGGACCATGAACTGTTTGCGGAGCTCCGGCAGGAGATATTCGGAGGCAAGCCTCTTCCTGGGAGTTCCGCCGACTTGATCCGGGAGGCCCGTGAGATCAGGGATGCCGAGACCGCGGGGTGGGCGTGAACGGGTCCGTCGTCGTCGATGCAAGCCTGGCGGTCAAGTGGCTGGTTGAAGAGGATGACTCTGACAAAGCTCACGCAGTCCTCCAATCCTGGGTCGCCCGGGACGTAACCCGCATCGCCCCGCACCTGATGCCCTTCGAGGTCGCCAACGCTCTCCACCGGCGCGTGTTGCGCGGGGAGTTAAACGTCGTCGACAGCATCCGCATGATGGCACGGCTGCTTGAGTCGAAGCTCGAACTCCATCAGCCGCCCGACCTTCATGTCAAAGCCCTTCAACTTGCAAGCCAACTCAAACAGAACGCGGCCTACGACGCCCACTACCTGGCGCTGGCAGAGAGTGTCGGCTGCGAGCTGTGGACCGCCGACGAGAGGTTCTATCGCGCGGCAAGCCCAAGCATTGACAACATACGCTGGTTAGGGGAGTTCGTTGCGCCGGAGTAGCGGGCAGGGCTGATTCGAATGGGTAACCCCCCGGAGTGTGGTCTCGTCCTAAGGCTTGCCCTATTGGAAATCTGAATACTCTGAGGGCCTAGGTGTCCATTCAGATAGACTACAACGACCCCCGGTACGCCGAGGCTGCCGCCGAGATTCTACGTCGGAAAGAAAATCGCGAGCCCGAGGCGAACATCACCAGCGCGGTGCGCGATTTCCTCATCCTCACGGGGCTTGTGAGGGCCGATGAGACCGTTGAGGAGAACCCGCCCGCCCAAGGCTAACGTCGCGCCGTAGACCTTGCCGCCCTCGACACGTTCATCGAGTTCAAGCGCCGTATCGGGACCGCGGGAGGCTTCAACCCGAATGCCGAGTACGTCCAGCAACTCGACGACTACCTGGAGCAGTCACCGAAACCCCTGCTTCTCTCACTGAAACCCCGCTACGCAGACCTGATATTTGAGGGCGTTAAGAAGGCCGAGCTCCGGAGGCGAGCTCTGGTGCAGATGGAGGGGCGCGACGTGTTCGTCTGCGTTACCAGTCCGATCATGCAGGTGCGGGGAGGGTTCCGCGTCGGAGAGGTATGGACAGGGTCGCCGCAGGACATCTGGAAGAAGGTGTCCGAATGGGCTGGCGTCAACAAAGATGACTTCGACGCCTATTACGCAGGACAGTCTATAGCGTATGCTCTGGAGATCACCGATGTCTGGGAATTTGCAAACCCGCCGGGACTTAGGGATGCTCTGAACAAGTTTAGGTTTCTTGTGGCATACTGAGTGTGGACAAGGCAAAGTGATTGAAGGGGTGAGAGCAGATGGAGCAGCCAACGTTTGCCGACCCGGAATACCAGGACAAGAAGCGGAGGACGCGTCGGGAGGTATTTCTGGAACGGATGGATGGTCTGATTCCCTGGCAGCGGCTGGAGGAGCGCATCCGCCCGTACTACCCTAAGGCTGGTCGAGGGCGCCGGCCATATGATTTGTCGGTGATGTTGCGAATTCACTGCGTGCAGTTGTTCTACAACCTCAGCGATCCTGGAATGGAGGACCCCCGTTTTCACGGGGGCAGGCTCTGCTCTACGTGGCGGAGTCGGTGCGGCGGTTCGTGGGACTGCGGCTGTCGGAGGCGCTGCCAGACGAGAGTACGATACTCCACTTCCGTCATATCCTGGAGAAGCATGAGTTGGGCGAGGGTCTGTTTGAGGAGATCAAAGGTTATCTGGAGTCCCGGGGACTGCGGCTGAGGGAAGGAACGATTGTGGACGCCAGCATCATAGAAGCGCCGTCGTCCACCAAGAACCGGGCTGGGGCGCGAGACCCTGAGATGCGCCAGACCAAGAAGGGGAACCAATATCACTTTGGGATGAAAGTGCATATAGGGGTGGATGCGGATACGGGTGTGGTGCACAGCTTAGCGACGACCCCGGCCAACGTGCATGACGTGAGCGAAGCACACCGTCTGTTGCACGGTGGGGAGTCACGGGTGTGGGGCGACGCCGGGTATCAGGGAGTGCATAAACGGGAGGAGAACCGGGGACTGGCGGTGAAGTGGCAGGTGGCTATGAAGCCGGGACGGCGGCGGCAACTGGATCCGGGAAGTAATGCTGCCTTGGCGGAGAAGCGCAAGGCATCCATTAGGGCCAAAGTGGAGCATCCCTTCCTGAAGGTGAAGCAGGTGTTCGGTTACGCCAAAAGCCTGCCCTCGCGAAAGCGGGGGTCCGCTACCGGGGTCTGGCCAAGAACACCCAACGTCTGGCGCTGCTGTTGGGACTGGGTAACTTGTTGACCGCCGAGAGCCGATTGGTGGCCTGAAGTGGGAGCAGTGGGCTCAACTCCGGCTGGAGACCCCTGGTGGGGCCGGTACAAGGCCACCAATGTCCCTATGACGCCCCATCGGTGGCGGAACATTTCCGCAAAACAGGCACAGTCAACTTAAATCCGGCTGATGTCCTGTTATTCAGAGATTCCCTAACTTTACTCTTGAGCTCTGGCGCTTGGCAGCCCGCAGAATCGAGCGAATCGCGAAGGGCAATGATTGGTGTTCCAACCCTGCTCCCTTACAATGGGCGTTGTGACACTTGGTAAACTTCACCCTGACCTGAAGCTGGGGTTCGTGCTGGTGGCGGCGGTGGCGCTACTGGAGCTTGGCGATTCCCGCAGTAACGTGGCGGCCGTGGGTGCGCTGCGCGACCCTCCAGTGTCATTAACCTGGATGGGGCTGTATAGCGGCCTGGGGCTTCTGGCGTTGATCGTTGCGGCTATCTGGGTAGACCGGAGGCCCACACACCATGATGGCGACCGGCGCTCTCGCCGCTGCCCTGGGACTCACCATCGCAGGCCTGTCCAACGTCCCAGTGGCGTATGCGCTCGGTGTTGCCTGGGTAGGAAGTATTGCAGTCCATTCACTGGTATTCTACGCGATTGTGGCAAAGGGAGCGACGCGTCATAGGGGCGCCTTGATCGGGGCCTTGGGCGCGATCTATTCGTTGTCCTTGAATGCCGGTGACGCAGTCGAATGGTCCACCGATGAAACCTGGTTGCTAATCGCGGCCAGCGCGCCCTTTACCCTGGCTGGCGCAGCGCTGCTATTCGTTCTGCTGCCACGAGTGTTCGCGGGCGCCAGCGAGGCCGACCAGACGCTTCGAGGGAAGCCCACAACGCCGGGCCTTTGGAAGGCATTGGTATGGGTGACACTGGCGTTCTCCGTCGCTCTTGCCATAAGAACTGCCGCATCTTTGTATCTCCCAGATCTGATGATGCGAACAACCTCGGACCATGAAGGCCCAGTGCTGCAAGTTCTGACCGCACCCGTTTTCATTGCTGCCGGCGTCCTGATGTGGGGGATAGCCAGTGACACCTTCAGCGTGCGCCTGGTGCTGCTTCTAACGGCGCTTCTGCTACTGCTGGGCGCGGGTGCATACCTGGCGGCCGGGGGCCTACCTGCGGTTGCCGTGGGTCTATTGGCGATTGGGCTCGCCCGGGGCGGCCTCATCTGCCTCCCCTGGATACTGATGGCGGAGCTGCTGCCCACCCGCAACTTCGCAAAGCTGGCGCTACTCATCCACTATGTTGGAGGCGTGTCGGGAGCATTGCTCACCGGCTTTGCTGCAACAGTTATAAGCGACAGCAACAACCTCCCCCTCTTATGGATCATTCTGGTTGAGGGAGTCGCTCTTTTGATCTTGGCCATCCTCTTGCCGAAGAAGCGGGCGGCCGAGGAGTACAGGCAAGGATCTTTAGGTGTCTAAGCGCGATTGGAAGACAGCTGTTGACTGTTTGGACGGTAGGCCATACTCTAGCCTATCCCAGAACTGACGCTCCCTGCTCACCTGTAACAGGGCCATTAAGTTGAGCGTCCTTCTGTCCTCTGGCTCTTGGCTCGTAACAAGGGACCGTCAGATCGAAAGTGTCACTACACAATGTCTGATAGTCGCTCTTCTCCTGACGGCGTGTGGCGGAGAGGCGACTACTGTAGATGAACCGCAATCAACATCTACGATAGAGCATATCCTGGATACCATCACGCCTGAGCCGACACCAACACCGAGAACAGCTCTCCTCTTACAACCCACAGCGCCTCCCGCAAACGAAACTGAGCGAGTCCCAATATCAACCGCCACACTGGCTCCGGCGCCTTCGGCTACTCCGACGCCACCGCGAGCCGCCACACTGACCTCTGCACCGACAGCTATGTCGGCCCCGGCGCCATCGACTACTCCACCCCGGAATCTAGCTTTTGCCCCTGAAGCCGTTCATTTATCTCCCACCGAACTGAGGCTCACTTGGTCCTTCAATGTGGACAAGCCCAAGCTCCAGTTTATCTATAAGGACGGCGGTATCCCAATTGCCATGCCACCTCTCGGCCAATTCTCGTATCTTGACTCAACCCTCCGGCCTAACACTCGCTACGAGTACGGCATGGTCGTTTGACCTTACCCCGTGGAATGCAACAGAACCGGTAGCGCTGCCAACTTGCCCCTCCAGTCTCTCGATTTTGGATCAGAGATCATGGACTGATCCAAAATTGCCTGTCGAGGGGAATTTTGGATCACAAACCGGTGAGCCTTGACAGCGTTGTGCCTGAGGCGCAAATATGGAGCTACTTTGCGGGTGGGCCATCGACCTCCGGGAACGAGAAGTACGTGGAGTCGTCCAAAACCAGAAGAGGCGGTGGACAGTGAGGACTGTAGTCGTAGTCAACGCCGTTGCCGTTGTCCTCGTGGCCCTCATTATGGTGAACGCGCCTCCTGTGCCCATCAATGCCGTTCTTGTAACGCTGGAGGCAGAGAACTACACTGTACGCCAGTTGTGGTCCAAGGACTACGTGGGAGCGGACCAGTAGCAGGAGGATGCATTTCGACAAGTACTGGCGCGACAAGAGACTGGACGCCGGGCCGCTGCCGGCTCTGTTTCAGCGGGAGACTGCCGAGAGCTTCGTCGCAACCCGGCGTCCCTCTATCCCTTCCTGGCCTCCGGTTTCCCTCTCGATGACGCCAATAGCTTCACCGGGCTACGGAAGTAGAATCTTGCGGAGATCCAGCGCACCGGCAAGCCTCGATTCTTCCTGGGTCCGGCGGTCGGCTTGCAAACACCTATGTTCTGGGACATCGCCTCAGCGGAGGCCTGCGTGGTCTGCCACAAGAGCGAACCGGACTCTCACAAGATCGAGCGGCGGTTGGGCGACATCATGGGCGCCAACTCCTGGTCTTATCCGGAGAGCTATTTCAGCATTGCTGAGGCGCTGGCGCGGGGACTGGCATCGTGCCAGGCCGTCCGCGAGGCCTAAGAGCACTATCTGGCCAAGTCCGCCACCTTTGCCGATCCCCCGCCTATCGGCGACCGATGGCCGGCTGACGGCTATTCTCTTCCGTCCGCCTGCGGTATCATTGCGGAGGTGGAGGTGAGGCCTCCGCCAACACCTTGCGGTGGCTGTTGGCAGTCCATCGTGGGGAGGAGTGACGTGGCAGAGCGTCCAACTACGCTGGAGGCCCTAACATGATGAACGCTGCTGACCCCGGCAATGGTGAAGGCAGGCGTCAGGTTTACATCCGTAAGAGTATACCCCCCGCCTTGCCGATAGCCGTGATAGCCGTGTGGCGCTGGCGAGTGGCATGGGTTATGGGAGCGCTCCTCTATGTGGCGCAGGACCTCTTGGGCCTGCGGTGGGAGTGGCTTGCCCAACTCCAGACCGTGGACGCCTTCAAGTATGTGACCGGCGCCGGGCTGCTGTCGTACCTCGGCTGGCAGTGGTGGCTCTCCTATGCAGGGCTCAAGAGGCGTATCTTGCCGCGGCTCCTGGTCTGGCACCAGCGGACGTGCGCGCTAGTCCCTCTCCTCATCTACGCCCACAGCGTGGAGATAGGCTAGGCTACCTAGCAGCGCTGAGCTGGACTTTCTTAGGCAGCATGCTGGTTGGCGTAGGGAGTCCATTGGGCGTCAAAGTCAATAGTCGCTACTTCACCGCCTCGTGGGTAGTCATCTATGTGCCGCTGGCCGCGCTCACAGTGGTCCTGGGCGTCTTTCACACCTACACTGCGGTGTACTAAATAGAGGGCGGCGACTGGATGGGCGGAATCGACTGCGTATGAGAAAGCTCCAGTACCACGATACCAACTCAGCTATCGCCGCTGCGAACGGGCTCCTCCTTCGTCACGCAGTCAATTGGGCAACGCGCCCCGATATATCTCCCAACAGATGGACAGATACCGCAAGTCGACCCTGCCGCGCACCAACCGAACCCTGCGCCCCTTCCTCCGGATTCAATCTTTGACCACAACGATCCCTCAAAGTCACCGGGGAGGCAATCCTTTTACCCACCCTGCAAAGACGTTGCCACTCTACCACGGAAAACCGTCCAATTACTCAAATGCACTGCCTTCCCAACGCTCCAACCACGCTCGCCCTTAACTGGATGACCATGACCCTAAGCAGACTGAATTGGATCCGATCATGACCATCCCGCAAGGTTACCCCTACCAACAGCCCATCGCGAAGGGGTTCACCTATAGCAAATACCACCCATATACCCAAACCCTCCCAGACAAAACCATCATTAGAAACCTTTTTCCGGGCCACATTCAAGTTGCCAAAGCCAGTATATCATCGATCCCCAAACCAATTCAGCAGGGGCAGCATCGCCGAAATCCAATCGTGTTGGCCCAAACCTGGCAGCTGCTGCTGGCATCAGGTGAGATTGCGGCCAGGGCCGAACCGCCCCGCAATATGGGCGTTAGTAGAGCTTATGTGGCACGAGTACTGAGTCTCCTCCACTTAGCGCCAGGATTGGAGGATGTCATTGTTGCCCTGAGTGACCCCATCAAGGGTAAGCGGTGTGGGATTCACTTCTTGCGGCCTCTGATGAGCCTGCCGCACGAGAAACAGATGCACTGGACCAGGAAACTACAACCCCGAGCGCAACAATTTGTTGATTCGAGTTATAGTAAGGGGTAATTAAGCGTACTTCACTGCGAATGATTCGCTGGGATATTCCAATGTAGTGAGTCGTCAGGCGACCCTAACACTGTCCTGATAAGCCCTCTCGTCCGCCAGGGATGAAGGCTCTGTCGACTCATCGAGGGAGTGCATTGGCGCAACGTGCCTATTTCTCCGCGAGCAGCCCCTTGTCGAAGGAGTTTGAACAATCCCTCACATCATTGCAGCTGCGCCTCTATGAAGACACTGGCGGTCACCCAGTCTCCTCCCGAGATCCTACACCATTCCCCAAGCGGCGCTCGACGCGAGGCTGGGTATAGATGTGCTTCGAGCTGTTCGAGTCGTCGCCCAGTTTGCGGTGAAGCTTCTTGACGAAGGAGCGTGCGGGCTGTTAGTAGCCTAACTATTCCGGTCCCCAGATTCGTCTCAGCAAGTAATCGTGGGTCAACTCACGACCGGCGTTGACTGAGAGCTCGTAGAGCAGTCGGACTCGATAGGGAATCAACTCCACCGGACGACCAGCGGCGGTTACGCTTCGTTGGGGGTAGTCGCCAGTTAGATCTCCCAGCAGACTGGGTTCGTTAGGCCACTTTACAGACGAACCCTTGCGCAATGCCGCCCTGATCCTAGCTGCAAACTCCGTCGGAGCGAAAGGCTTGACGATGCAGTCGACCGCATCCATATCAAAGACCATGGTGACCTGATCTTCTTGTCCGCCAACGAACAGGAAGATCACTGGCACGTCGGCCGTCTCCAAAATATCCTGGCTCAATTTGATTCCCTCGGTTCCTGGAAGCATCACGGCATCAGGTCCAACACGACCAATTCCGGATCACTCGCCTCCATGAGGCCAAACCCCTCGTCCGGGTCGCCGGTCACTAAAGGAGCTTAGCCCGCCCTGGAGAGGGCGTCTCGAACGTACCGAACATTCCAGGGATGATCGTATACCGCAAGGATGGGTTCTTGCTCCCTATCGTTCCGCCACGAGTCGTCTAACGGTTAAGCGGACCTTACCGCCGGGCTGTTCCAACCCCCCTCCACCACCGGAATCGTAAAAGTGGACCGCGTTCCAAACCCAAAGCCCGCTCCATAACTCCCGGCCCAGTTACGGCCCACATGCGCCTCCACTAGGAGTCTGTCCGATATTTGTTGTGGACTGGACGCAAGGAAAAGAGTGCGGGCTACAGTGGGAAGGGTTAGACTAAGAGGCAACATGTGGGAGGTGTGAGATGGCCAAAGAGTACCGCCCTTATGGACTGGAACAGGCCTATCTGTTGCCGCAGGCGCCTCGTGAGTGGCTCCCGGAGGGTCATTTGGCCCTGTTCCTGGAAGACGCGGTGAGCCTACTGGACATAGAGGAGATTGCCGTGCGGTTCAAGAGAGGGCGTGGACCCCGGGCTTACCATCCCAGGATGCTGCTTTCTCTCTTGCTGTACGGCTACTGCACGGGAGTCTACAGTTCCAGGAAAATAGCGGCGGCTTGTGAGACGGACGTGGCCTTCCGGGCGCTGTGTGGAGGCCAATTCCCGGACTTCCGCACCGTGTCCGATTTTCGCAAGAACCACCTGGAAGTCTTTGCGGGTCTGTTCATCCAAGTACTGGGAATGTGCCGGGAGGCAGGTCTGGTGAAGATGGGACACCTCTCCCTGGATGGGAGCAAATACCAGGCCAACGCCTCGAAGCACAAGGCCATGAGCTACGGGCGGATACAAGAGACGGAGCCCCGGTTGGAAGCGGAGATAGCGGAGTTGTTGCGCCGGGCCGCCGAGATTGACGAGGCGGAGGATGCGGAATACGGCGATGATGCTCGGGGGGATGAACTACCTGAAGAACTGCGGCGGCGGGAGGTGCGACTGGCCAAGATGAGGGAGGCGAAGGTGCGGTTGGAAGAGCGGGCCAAAAGGCGTGCGCTGGAGCGGGCTGAAGGAGGAAGGGCTAGACCCGAAGAGGCGGAAGCTGCGGCGGCCAAGGCTGTGCCCCGGCCCAAGGAGCAGAGCAATTTCACAGACCCGGACAGCCGGATCATGAAGAGTTCCCACGGTTGGATACAGGGCTACAATGCTCAGGTTCTGGTGGAAGCGGGGAGCGGAGTGATCGTAGCCCAAGAGGTGACGCCCCAGAGCGCCGACAGCCCCAGATTGGGCCCTATGCTGGAGATCTTGGACCAAAACCTGGCAGGTATAGGAGTCCCGGCAACAGAGCGGTGTCCCCTGTTATTCACGGCAGATGCGGGATATTGCAGCGAACGCAATCTGGGTATGCTCGCCGAAAGACAGTTCGATGCCTACGTAGCCACGGGTCGGGAGAGACACCACCAAGCCGGGATAGGTCAACAGGTAAAGGTCAGGACGCCGCTGCGCTCCGCCATGCGGTCCAAGCTGCAGACGCCTGAAGGACGGGAGGTGTATGCACGTCGCAAGGTCATCACTGAGCCGGTCCACGGGCTTACCAAACATGCTCGGGGCTTCAGGCAATTCCTGCTCCGTGGCATCCACAAAGTGGCAGGGGAGTTCACCCTGGTGTCCTTGACCCACAACCTGCTGAAGCTGTGGAGGGCAAACCCGGTGGCCGCGGGTTCGGCAAACCCGGCCTGAAACGCCAAACCCTGTCCAGCAGGCCCCTTTCGGGGGGCCGGAGCGAGGGTGTAAGACCCCACCGGTCCAAATCTGGACTAACTGCCCAGCCCAGACCACCACCAACACTGCACATCACACCCACCACCCAAACCGCTCCTGGGAATCTTCAGACACACTCCTAGGGCGCGATAGCGGTCGGATGCCTTGATACAATAGTCCAAGCCACTTCCGTTTTCCCCGTTGCTCTGGTAACCTCCCGCCAGGGAATAGCGCATATAGGGTTTCAGCCCGTCCACTCCCCAATGACTGCTGAAGCAGTTGGCGAGGGAACTCTCGGCGTGCAATTGCGCCGCTATGTTGTCTCCCAGAGTTACTGGCTGTACTCCTGCTTTCGCCCTTTCCTCATTGATCAGTTCCAGCATGTAGACCTTATATGCATAGTGACGCTGGTCGGGCGGGGGCACAGGTGTCGGGGATGGGGTAGGCGTAGGGGTATGGGTAGCAGTTGGAGTTGGCGTGGGCAAAGGCACAACTACTACACGCGGAAGGGAAGATGGCGTGGGTGTAGGCGTATGCAAAGGCGAAACTCTTATTCTTGGCAATGGTATAGGTGTCGGGGTGCTAGTTGACAGAAGTGAAGCCGTTTCGCCGGGTCTGGGAGTCGGAGTTGACGAAAGTGGCATCTCACCTAGCCGTTCTTCTAACCCAACCTGATATCTGATCTCTAATTGGAATGAGGAAATTCCTCTCTGGACACCGTCCGGGAGCAACGGGATTATAACCATACCCACAACGACGCCAATTATGAAGAGGATTAGAAGTAGAAACGGTTTCATAATTGACTCAAGCACTCATCTGCCAAAAACCGCGCCAACCTTCTGCTGAATATCAATCACGATGTCAGCAGCAGAATCAGGGAGAATCGGAAGTACGAAGAGGATGCCCAATACGGCTCCGGAAAGAATGGCCAAAGTGGCTTGGAACAGGAACTTGGTCTTTCGTCGACCTACTCTTCCATAATGTGCACGAGTAGACATTCTTTCAAAGGCGCTAATATCCGCGGCTGAAGATCCTGGAGCTAAACTCGGACCCGATGGAACTTGCGAGCCTCTCCTTGGCCCAGGACGCGGCTGGGACGGTGTAGGAGTTGTGCGCGGCAATGGGGGCTGCCCCGCTCCCTGGGACTGCGCCCCGGAAGTCTGTCTTCCGGGGAACGGATCTGCTAGAGGAGCAACTTCCCTCTCAAACCACCGGCTTTGGGCAGCCCGCCGTTCAGCTTCTCTGATTCTCCTCTCCGATGGAGATTCCTGGCTGCGTGTCCCCTCCCCAGAAGTAGGTTCTCTAGCTTGAGTTCCTTGGGAAGCAGACGGCAATCTCAAAGTAGGGTCATAGCCTGTTCCCATGCACTCGGGACACCTCGGCCACTGGCCACCCGGAGAATCGGACCCGTATCTCCTGTGCATTGACCCGCCCGTGGCCGTCGCACACGCGGCAGACGCGGCCGTCCACAAAGGTAACCCCGCTTCCGTTGCGACGAGCGTCCATCAAATGCTCTCCGCACAGCGGAGTCGGGGTGTATTCAGAGCCGCTATACCCTACCGCCTTACGACGGCAGTCCCGCGACGTGCAGTCAATCTGTGCGGGGTTGTGCCCATGCAACTGCCAATTGGTGCGCGTGAAGTTGGTCTCGCACCGGCTGCACCATCGCAGAAACGCGCTCATTCCTTCATGCCTCCACCAATGAACTGTAGCACAGCAGGAACACCCAGCAAGGGATTGGTAGCGGGGGTTGGATTTGAACCAACGACCTTCGGGTTATAAGCCCGACGAGCTGCCACTGCTCCACCTCAAGTCCAAGCGATTTTCTTAGCTTACGACGTGTAGAATAGTATACTATTCTCTGAGTTATGCCCATGACTGAGCCTCTCATCTCCCCAATACGCCCGGACCAGATCCCCCATGCGGCACGCGTGATGGCCTACGCCTTCGCGAATGCTCCCCGCTATACGTTTCTGCTGCCGGACGACACGCGGCGGCACGCGAAACTGCCCTGGTATTGGGAGGCAACCATCCGCGCCTCCATCCACTCCGGCGGAGTCGTCCACGTCGCACACGACGCGCCGGGCAGCGCCGTGCTGGCTGTCGCTATCTGGGGTACACCGGAGCGGCGCAAGCACAGCGTCCTCACTCTGCTGCGGTCCGGTCTGTGGGCGATGCCCGTCCGGCTCGGCATCCCGGCCTGGCGACGCCGCAGGACCCTTGACCCCCTGCTCGCTGCGCTGGCGCCACCCAACCCATGCTGGCACTTGAACAGCATAGGCGTCGACCCCTCGACGCAGCGCTCGGGTCTGGGAAGCACCCTTATCAACCACATGCTCCCGCGCATCGATGACGATGCCCTGCCCGCGTTCCTGGATACGTCCCAGCCGGACAACCTCGGCTACTATGAGCGATTCGGTTTTCGGGTTACGGCGGAGACGGCGTTGCCGAACGGCACACCGCTATGGGGCATGACAAGGCAGCCTAAAATGCATGGATGAAAGAGACTGTCTGCCAGTAATGAGAAGCGCGAAGCGCCCCCTTTGAAAAGGGGGCGCTTCATTCATTATTGGTAGCGGGGGTTGGATTTGAACCAACGACCTTCGGGTTATGAGCCCGACGAGCTGCCACTGCTCCACCCCGCACCGAAGTGTGCAACAACTGAAACAGAGATTTACGTGCCTGAATGCGGGTTAAGTCCTCGGCCGATTAGTACCGCTAGGCTCAATCCCTTACGAGACTTACACCTGCGGCCTATCAAACAGATAGTCTTTCTGTGGCCTTACTCCTCCCGAGGGAGGATGGGAGATCTAGTCTTGGGCAGGGCTTCGCGCTTATATGCTTTCAGCGCTTATCCACACCAGACGTGGCTACCCGGCGGTGCTCCTGGCGGAACAACCGGCACACCAGAGGTCTGTCCCTCCCGGTCCTCTCGTACTGGGGAGAGCCTCCCTCAAATCTCCTGCGCCCGCGACGGATAGAGACCGAACTGTCTCACGACGTTCTGAACCCAGCTCGCGTGCCGCTTTAACCGGCGAACAGCCGGACCCTTGGGACCGCCTTCAGCCCCAGGATGCGACGAGCCGACATCGAGGTGCCAAACCTCGCCGTCGATATGAACTCTTGGGCGAGATTAGTCTGTTATCCCCGGGGTAGCTTTTATCCGATAAGCCACGGCCCTTCCACACGGAACCGTAGGATCACTTTGCCCGACTTTCGTCCCTGCTTGACTTGTAGGTCTCGCAGTCAAGCCCCCTTATGCCAATACACTCTACAGGTGATTTCCATCCACCTTGAGGGGACCTTTGGGCGCCTCCGTTACACTTTGGGAGGCGACCGCCCCAGTCAAACTGCCCACCTGGCACGGTCCCCTGGCCTATCCAGGGTTAGGGCCAAAGACAGAGAAGAGTGGTATTTCAACGTTGGCTCCATCCCGACTGGCGTCGGGACTTCAAAGCCTCCCACCTATGCTACACATCCCTGACCCCGGTCCAATGCCAAGATGCAGTAAAGCTCCACGGGGTCTTTTTGTCCTGTCGCGGGTTACCCGCATCTTCACGGGCCTTGCAATTTCGCCGAGTCCCTCGTTGAGACAGCGACCAAGTCGTTACGCCTTTCCTGCGGGTCGGAATTTACCCGACAAGGGATTTCGGTACCTTAGGCATTCTGTTACCGCCCCGGTCTCCCATTGGGGCGGGCCGGTCATTTCTGCCGGCCTCTGCATGTCGCCATGCAGATCGGACCATCTCTTCCCGCCTTTTCCAAGGGCGGGTCTGGCGTATGGTCTCTGAGGATTCCGAAGCGCTCCCGGCCTGGGAGTTCACCTCGGCCTTTCCTGCTGATTGTCCGCACCGGACGCATTGTCAGTCCAAGCTTGTTGGACTAGCGCCGGATACTCGGAGATCCCAGCATATAGCCAGATTTTCCAACGGCCTTGGCAGCTAAGGTGGATTCTGGGTATCTCTCCCCAGTCCCCCACTCTCGCGCTGCTCCGGTTGACCGTTATAGTTACGGCCGCCGTTCACCGGGGCTTCAGTTCAGAGCTTCCCCCGGCCTAAGCCGGCTTCACCCCTCCCCTTAACCTTCCGGCACTGGGCAGGCGTCAGCCCCTATACATAGGGTTTCCCCTTGGCAGAGACCTGTGTTTTTGTTAAACAGTCGCTTGGCCCAATTAGCTGCGGCCCCGAAGGGCTCCAGGAGCAAGTCCTTTCACCCCCAGGGCACCCCTTCTTCCTAAGTTACGGGGTTAGATTGCCGAGTTCCTTAACGAGGGTTCTCTCGAACACCTTGGGGCTTTCACCCCTGTCTACCAGTGTCGGTTTGCGGTACGGTCGCCCGCATCCCATAACAACGAGGCTTTTCTTGGCGGCATAGGTTCAACGGAGTTCCCCGAGGAAACCTCGGAGTTCCCTCCTCTCTCAGCTCGTAACGCCGGAACGGATTTTCCTGTCCCGGCATGGCCTACGGAGGAGGACGCACCATGTCCAATGGGCACGCTCCGCCTACCTTTCCGCGTCCCCCCTTTGCTTTAAAGCGAGATGAAGGCGGTACGGGAATATTGACCCGTTGTCCATCGCCTGCGCCTTTCGGCCTCGGCTTAGGACCGACTAACCCTACGCCGAACAACGTTGCGTAGGAAACCTTAGACTTTCGGTGCCAAGGATTCTCACCTTGGTTTGCGCTACTCATGCCGGCATTCTCACTTCCCCGCGCTCCAGCAAACCTCACGATTTACCTTCAACGCCCGGGGAACGCTCCCCTACCCCCCAATGAGCAAAGCTCATCGGAGCCACGGCTTCGGCGGCGGACTTTAGCCCCGTTGGATTTTCGGCGCAGGATCCCTCGACCAGTGAGCTATTACGCACTCTTTAAAGGGTGGCTGCTTCTAAGCCAACCTCCTGGCTGTCTGGGCGATCCTACTTCCTTTACCACTTAGCCCGCACTTAGGGGCCTTAGCCGATGGTCTGGGCTGTTTCCCTTTCGACAATGAAGCTTATCCCCCACTGTCTCACTCCCGGGGTAAGATATGGTGGCATTGGTGGTTTGGTTGGGTTTGGTAAGCTCACGCCCCCTAGCCCATCCAGAGCCCTACCTCCACCATTCATCCCCAAGGCTGCACCTCAATGCATTTCGGGGAGAACCAGCTATCTCCAAGTTCGTTTGGCATTTCACCTCTACCCACAGCTCATCCCAGATCTTTGCAACGACCACGAGTTCGGGCCTTCACCCCGATGTTATCGGGGCTTCACCCTGGCCATGGGTAGCTCACCTGGTTTCGGGTCTAATCCCAGCGACTCATTCGCCCTATTAAGACTCGCTTTCGCTTCGGCTTCCTCCGTCAACGGAGTTAACCTTGCCGCTGAAATTAACTCGCCGGCTCATTCTTCAATAGGCACGCCGTCATCCCTCCTTGCGGAGAGACTCCGACCGTATGTAGGCCCACGGTTTCAGGTCTATTTCACTCCCCTCCCGGGGTTCTTTTCACCTTTCCCTCACGGTACTGGTACGCTATCGGTCGCCAAGGGTATTTAGCCTTGGAGGGTGGTCCCCCCAGATTCCCACGGGATTTCTCGTGTCCCGTGGTACTCAAGAACGCATCGGAAGCCTCTTCCTTTTCGCCTAAAGGACTTTCACCTGCTATGGCGGCCCTTTCCAGAGCCTTCGGCTAAAGAAGAGGTTTTTGACTCCCTTGGAGAAACTGGAGCTTCTCCATGATGCGCCTTACAACCCCCCTGAAACATAGGACTCCAGTCCACTAAGCTCCAGAGGTTTGGGCTCTTCCCCGTTCGTTCGCCACTACTAGGGGAATCTCGGTTGATTTATTTTCCTCGAGGTACTGAGATGTTTCAGTTCTCTCGCTTACCCGCCCTACCCTAAGGGTTCAGATAGGGCTATCCCGGTTTTGCCGGAACGGGTTTCCCCATTCGGGAATCCCCGGCTACGCTTGCTAGACAGCTCACCGAGGCTTTTCGCAGTCTTGCCACGCCCTTCTTCGGCCCTTGGCGCCAAGGCATCCACCGTGGGCCCGTATTAACTTAACCCACATTCAGGCCCGTAAACCTCTATTCAGTTGTTAATGTACAAAAAACGACGACTGAATGCTTCCAGCCGTCGGGGAATTAGCATCAGCTTAACTTGCCGTATGTCCTCAGGTATTCAGCTTTTGTTACCTCTTTAATCAGGACGTAAGGGGAAGTATACATTCGCCCCACAGCATAGTCAAGGGGTTTTTCGACCTTCTTGATGGCCTATTTTCGGCGAACTCTACCGCACGGGTCTCCAGCTCACCAGCGCAGGGTAGAACGTGGGCGCGCCCCTCACCATGAACCGGCCGTCCACCTCCTCCAGCATATCGTCCAGCGCCTCCTTCAAACGACTCTCCCCGTTGCTGTCAGGCTCCAGCATCAGACGATTCCCGACCTGTTGCAGCGCTCCCTCTCTGCTTTCGAAGCCCCGCGGCGTCTGGGGAGGCAGCATCTCCAGGTCCGGGTAGATGTCCATGTCCCACAAAAGCGGTATCAGCTCTCGCAAGGACGGCAGCTTGAGGCGCTCCTGCCCATGTACCATCGGCCAAAGCGGATTCGACTGGGTGTAGGGCGGGTTCTCGCCCAACACCACTAGCACCCTCTCCCGGGCGTGGGACTCCAGCTTCCTTACGAAGGCCACAATGTCCCTCACGGTGTAGAGCACCTGGACGCATATCACAACGTCGACCGGCGCGACCTCCGCCTCCTCCCAGGTGGACTCTACCAGCGATATGTTGTCCCGCCGATGCCGCTGAGCCTCCTCCACCAGGACCGCTCCCATGCTGGCCGAGGGCTCCACTGCGACAACCGATCGGCAGTGCATAGACATGGGAAGAGCAACACGCCCTCCGCCTGCGCCGACGTCCAGTACGGTGTGCTGCGAGTCAACCCCTTTAAGGAGACGCAGCACTATGGGATCCCGGGTGTCCGGCGACGGCCTGAACCGCTCCGCGAAGGGTACCCACGAGTCGGACGGCGCGTCTCCCTGCTCCCGCACGCTCTCGGATTGGGCGTGCTCCTCCTCCACCATAAGCCGCCATCGCTCTCCGGCTGAAACGGCTGCGTTGCTCATTGGCAGGTCGTACTCCCTTCTGGGTTAGCAGACGAAGGTATTTCCGCAGGCATCGTGTCTAGCTCGGCGTGAGCCTGAGGTGTTTGGGAGGCTCGTCCGGCAGCTGCCAGACTATCTCCTCGTGGTTGTATTCCCGGTGATAGACGTTGGCTGCGGTGATGCCGATCTGGTAGCCGTGTTCGAAGGCGTCCCAGTCCCGCTCTTCAATGGCTTTGTTGATGGCGGTCAGGGGGCCCTTGATGAAGGCTTCCAGGTGAGCCGTATACCTGGGTCGCGTTACCTCTCCTATTCGGAGCGCCTTCTCAAGCTCCGACGACTGGAGGGCCGCCAGCTTCCAGTTCCCGCCCTTGGCCGCGTAGTAGAGGATCCAGTACCTGTCGCTCACCTCAGCCATTAGCCGGGCCAGGCCAGGCTGCATATTCCCCAGCTGGTCCAGGGTGATCTCCGTATGTGACGTGTGCGCTACCGGCTGCTGGTCTTGCGTCATACCGAAGGCCCTCGCGCTACTCCGCGCTGATCCGGCCACCCAGCCGTGCGTCCAGTATCAGCAGCCCCGCTCCGTCGTTGCCGACCATGCGAACGTGATCCATAAGCTCCTCCAGGGTCTTCTCCTCCTCCACCTGCTCCTCTGCAAACCACTCCAGGAGAACGTGGGCAGCGTAGTCGCGCTCGCGCTGCGCCACTTCGTGCAGGGCATAGATCTGCTCTGTAACGCTGCGCTCATGCTCCAGAGCCTGCCCAATGGCCGCTTCCACCGAGTCGAACTCGAAAGTGGGGGCGTCTATGGGACCGAGGGTCACGCGCCCGCTCCTGTCGGTCACGAAGTCAAATATCTTCATGGCGTGAGCCGACTCCTCCTTGTGTTGAAGCCTCATCCAACTAGCAAAACCGGGCAGACTCCTGTGTTCAAAGTACCCAGCCATGGACAGGTAGAAGTAAGCCGCGCTCAACTCATTGGTTATCTGCTGGTTAAGTGCATCACGAAGATTATCGCCTATCATTCAGTGCTCCTCAACGATTTATTGTTTGAATCTCAATATCCAAGTGTCATCTGACTACAGCAATCCAATATAACACAAACAGCTGGAGCTATGCCATGCTAAGCTCCCGCGAATGTCTGGACAAAGCGTTGACAAAGTCTGCACGAAACTCTATGCTAAGGCTGTTCTTTCAGTGAAACAAAGTCGAGGGACTACGACAAATCGCGTTAGCCTGAATGCCCGACTGAAGTGAAGAGATATTTGTCGGGCAATACGAGACGCTAGAGATGGCGAACCTAAGCGAAATACTCACAACAAGACGGACAGTGCGGAAGGCAAGGCCCACTCGCAATAGCCCTCTCATAGGCAGCTGCAAGCATCCGCGCGGCGCGTTTATGCCCGTACCCGTGTGTGCCGCCGCCTGCCTCCTCGTGGCACTTGTCATTACCCTCGGCATAGCCCTGAAAGGATAGCCCTTCAGGTCAACCTCCAGGTCCCTGTATCACCAGCTTTCCGTAGAAATCCCGGTCTTCCATCACCCTGTGGGCCTCTGCCACGTCCTGAAGCGGAAAGACCCGTCCAACCACGCCGTGAAGCTCGCCTCTGTTGATCACGCTCATCATCTCGCCAAAGGAGCGCCGCGTGCGCCCGCCGCTGCCCATCAGCGTGAGTGGCCTGCCCTGAAGTATCGACAGATCCATGTCCGTCTGCGCCCCCGATGTTACGCCCGTTATAACCAGCCGACCGCCCGGCCTCATGCTGAAGAGGTTCTCCCTCCAAACCGCAGCGCCAACCATATCCAATACCATATCCACTCCCTGACCGTCGTTCAGCTCCCGCACCGCCTTGCTGAACTCGGGGGTAGTGCGGTAGTTGATGCCTTCGTCGGCTCCCATCTCCTTTGCCCGGGCCACCTTCTCGTCCGTGCCGGCGGTTGTGATAACCTTGGCGCCGATACGCTTGGCTATCTGGATACCCGCGCTGCCTACGCCGCTTCCTCCGGCCTGTATGAGGATGGTCTCCCACGGCTGAAGCTGTCCACGCACCATAAGACAGTGCCAGGCCGTATGGAAAGCCAGGGGAATAGCAGCGGCCTCCTCAAAGGTCATGGAGTCGCGGAACTTGTACACGTTGACGGCCGGAACACTGCACAGCTCGGCGTGTCCGCCGTCCACGTCCACGCCGATCCTTAGCTGGTTCTCGCAGACTTGGTCCTGACCCTGGAGGCACTGACGGCAGGCGTCGCACTTGATGCGATTGTCCACCAGCACCCTGTCGCCAATCTCGAAACCAGTGACGCCGGAGCCGACTTCGTATATCTCCCCGGCCATATCGCAGCCCAGAATCCTTGGCAGGGCCGACGCCCTTCCTCCGCCGGTGCGGACTCCCAGGTCCAGATGGTTGAGAGCGCTGGCCCGCACCCTCACCACGACTTCGCCTGGACCCGCAGCAGGGTCAGGCCTGTCGCCGTATATGAGCTTGTCGATGCCACCGTGTTCAGCTATGTATACCGCTTTCATCTAACCCCCTAGTAAGCAGAATAGATTTGGATTGCAACTTAAATCGCAGGTAGTTTACCATAGCAACGAGTACTAGCATGAGATACGTCTACCCGTGCGATATCCTCCTAGATGAAGAGGAGAAAGCAGCAACCGGAAGGGAAGCCTACGTGGTTCAATTCCCTGATGTGTACGGGGCCACGACCGGCGGGTGGTCCTGGGAAGAAGCGTTGGAGAACGCAGAGGACGCACTTGTCGCCGCCCTGGGCTCTCACTACTACTTTAAGCAGGACCTCCCCCTTCCCAGCGCCGTAAAAGAGGGCCAGCAGCCTATACCCCTGCGGCCCATCGCAGCAGCAAAGGTTGCCCTGAATACGGCCATGCGCAAGCGCGGCATGACCAAGGTTGCCCTTGCGGAGAAACTGGGTATCACCGAATCGGCTGTGCGCAAGCTCTGCAACCCGGATCACCACTCGCACATGAGCACCATCGAACGCGCTCTCAAGGTCGTCGGGATTTGCCTGGTGGTAGAGGCTGTGGAGAAGCCTGGAGCTATCGGCGTTGCACTGCCAGCGCATGTTTCTGCAAGCGCACCCTGAGAGAGCAGCCAATAGAGCGCTGCTCCTTTACCCAACGGCCCTTTTGACCTATACTAAGGTGCGGAGTCCGAACCCAAGTCAGGGACTCCGGAACAGAAGACTGCACTAAGGAGGAGACGACATGGCAGAGAACCAGCCCACTATGGAGATTACCTACTGCGTTGCTTGAGGGTACCTTCCCCAGGCCGCTTGGATAGCGACCGAGTTCTTCGCAGAGTTTGGCAGCAATTTGGCCGTGACCCTGACCCCAGTGGGCGAGGGCAGGCTTGAGGTGATACTGAACGGCGAGACCATCTTCGACCGCAGGGCAACGGGAGCCTACCCAACCCTGCCAGATGTCCGGAATATGAGGACGGCCGTCCGGGAGAGGCTATCGGTGGTGACGGTCGGCTAGACTACCCAATAGTATTTTGGATGCCCAAGAGGGCGGGACTTTCAGAAGTCCCGCCCTCTTCTTCTATCGCGGCCTTTGCTTTTTTCGGGTCTATGCGCCCTTATTCCCAACCTGCTCACGTTCCAGCACCATCGACAGCGCCGACTCATGTGTGGAGGCCGGAACCGACGGCGGGGGCGGGTCGTGAGCCAGCAACCCTGCCAGAGTGAACAGGCCGCCTACGCCTATGCCCACCAGCATCGCCAGGATCTCGGTGCTAACCCCGCTGTCCAGCCGGTCGATAAGCCACCAGCCAAACAGACCGGTCAGCACGGCTCCACACATCAGGGCAACCATCACGTTGGGACGAATCTTTGCTACCATCACACCTCCTTTATGGAACATATATTTGCGTGTAGTGTCCCAGCCGACTCCGGTTTGGACAAGGGGCGAGTGGCACACGCTGTAACGGCAAAGCTACCCTTCTCTTGGAAAGGCATTTGGAGTAAACTCTAAGCGTTTACTTTCGGAACCTGGAGATGCAATGGCCCATAACCTGATTCTTACTGGATTCTCAGGCGCCGGCAAGTCGGAGGTGGGGCAACTTATCGCCCGCGCCGCCGGCCTCGGCTTCATCGATACGGACGAAGAGATAGTCCGCGAGGCGGGCAAACCCATCGCCGACATCTTCGAACAGGACGGTGAGTCCCACTTCCGTCGACTGGAACGGCAGGCCGTAACCCGCGCCTGCTCCGCCTCTTACAAGGTCATATCCACCGGCGGCGGCGCAATAGTAGACCCCGAGAACTACCGCGCGATGGCCGCCTCAGGCGTGGTAGTGTGTCTGGATGCAACGCCCGAGACAATCCACGGCAGGCTGGAGTTGGCCGCCTGCGACGGAGACACCGAAGCCGTCCGGCCACTGCTGGCCGGCCCTGAGCCATTGAAGCGGATCACAGAGATCAAGGCTCAGAGGCAGCGTTACTACGACCTGGCGCAGTGCACTATCCACACAGACACCCTTACACCGGAGCAGGTGGCGGAAAAAGCCCTTGACGGCTTCAATAAAAACAACTCTACTTCTAAGGAGAGACCGTCTGCCGGGCAGTTCGACCCCTCCTTTGTCATCACCACCGAGTCGGCAACCTACCCGGTCTTTGTGGATTGGGGCATCCTCGACAACATCGGGGAGCGCCTGCGGGACCTGGGATTCACCGGCCCGGTGTTCGTCATCACCGACTCCAACGTGGCCTCTCCCCACGGCGAGAGGGTCGAACGCGCCCTTCACAACGCCGGCGTGGAGGCCCACTGTTACGTCGTTCCCGCCGGGGAAGCCAGCAAGAGCATATCCACCGCGGAGGCCGTGTATTCGTGGCTGGCGGACCATCGCTGTGAGCGCCGCAACCCCATCATCGCCCTTGGCGGCGGCATGGTGGGAGACCTGACCGGCTTTGTGGCAGCCACCTTCCTCCGGGGAGTGCCCTTCATTCAAGTTCCCACTTCCCTGGCAGCAATGGTGGACGCATCCATCGGGGGAAAGACCGCCGTGAACCTGAGCGTGGGAAAGAACCTAGTGGGCGCATTCTACCAGCCCAGGGCGGTCATGGCGGACCTGGATACCCTGAAGACCCTCTCCTATAGAGAGATGGCCTCCGGCTGGGCTGAGGCAATTAAACACGGCCTCATCCTGGACGCTTCTCTATTCCAACTATTCGAAGAGGAGGCGGACGCCCTCATGGAGCTGGCTCCTGACATATCCGCTCAGGTGATACGCCGCAGCATGGCAATCAAGGCCAGAGTCGTGGAGGAGGACGAGAGAGAGACCCTGGGAAGGCGGATGCTCCTCAACTACGGTCACACCACAGGTCACGCCCTGGAGGCCGTCACACACTACACTGAGCTTCTTCACGGAGAAGCGGTGGCCATCGGTATGAGGGCCGCCGCGGAGATCAGCCAACGGATGGGCCTGCTCTCGCCGGAAGTGGCGGAGAGGCAGAACCGGCTGCTGATGCGATTTGGACTGCCCACCTCCTCTCCGGGGACGGACCCCGAAGGCGTGCTGAGGGCAATTGAGCTGGACAAGAAGGCCTCGTCCAAGACCATCAACTGGGTACTTATGGAGGAGATAGGCCGGGTTACCGTCCGCTCCGACGTGCCCCAGGAGTTGGTGCGGCGGACGGTGGAGGACATCTGCAAGTAAACTCCTATGGCAAAAGACATCACAAACCGGCGTGAGGCCGGCACAACCACCGCCGACGCGGTCTCCCCACTGTCACCGGGCAGGCTGGGACGCACGGTAATGGTCTACCTGAGGGTGCTCAAGCCCCGGGAGACCATATTGCTGTCCATCATAGGCCTGTGTACGGCCGTGGCCGCGGGCGGCGGCTCGCCGCCCCTGGACAGATTTGCCCTGGCGTCTATCGCCATAGTGGTGGGCAGCGGCGGCACCAACGGCCTCACCAACTTCCTGGACCGCAAGGTCGATGCCCGTATGCTGCGCACCCAGCGCAGGATGCTGCCCTCTGGCCTCATACAGCCCCCGGAGAAGGCCTTAGCGTGGGCGGCGTCCTTGGTAGTCGTGGCCCTGCTCATAGCCCTGTATCTTCACCCCTACGCCTTCATATCCGGAGTGACGGGCGTTACGGCCGGCCTGATCGCCCGGAAGACCTGGGCCACCCACTTCCTGGGCACCTTCTCATCCTGCGGCCCGGTGCTGGTTGGCTGGTTCGCCATAAACCCGGAGATAACCGCCACCCCAATCCTTCTCTGCCTCATAATAGCCCTCTGGCTGCCAATTCACGTATGGAACCTTATGATCGCCTCCAGGGATGACTACCTTCAGGCGGGCGTAAACATATTTCCCATCACCAGAGGAGCAACCCTGACCGCGCGGGTATCGGTGGTGCTGTCCCTGTTCCTGTACGCCGCCTCCGTTGCCCTCTACTTCCTGGGCGACTACGGGTTGGTCTACTTCACAGCCGCCAACGTGGGCAGCATACTCATGGTCAAGGCCACCCTCAAGATGCTTAGCACCGGCGACAAGAGCGCTGCGTACCGCGCCTTCAAGCTCTCCGCCTACCCCTTCCTGGGCCTCATCTTCCTCGGACTCTGCATCGACATATGGGTGAGCAGGATTGTCTAGCCCCAGCCCGCACATGCAGTTCGACGCCAGGCTGACCGCCATTGGGGAGGAGACCCCGACGGTCAAGTCCTTTGTGCTGTACCTGGAGGGTGGGCAGATCGATTTTTCACCCGGCCAGTACATCGACCTCTTTATAGACGCCCCCGGCTTCGACGAGGCCGCCGGGTACTCCATCACCTCAACTCCCCTGGAGAGGGACTCCTTAAGCATAGCGGTGAAGAAGCTACCGGGCGCAAAGTCAGCCATCTACCTCCACGAAAAGGCCGAAGTGGGCGAGCGGTTCTTCCTGGTGGGGCCCGGAGGCGACTTCTTCTACCGGGAGGAGATGGGCAGGTCCCTTGTCCTGATAGCCGGGGGAATAGGCATAACCCCCCTGATGAGCATGATAAGGTACGTCCACCACGCCAGTCTGGACATTAACATTACCCTGCTGTACAGCGCCAAGAACCCCTCCGAGCTTGCCTTCTTTGATGAGCTTAAGGGCATATCGGCCCACAACCCCAAGATCAAGTGCCTCTTCACCATCACCCAGCACCAGGACGAGCCTTGGGAGGGCCGCGTCGGCAGGATCGACTCCAATATGCTGCGGGAGAACATCGTCGATAGGGACTCGCTCTTCTTCATCTGCGGGCCAAGCGAGCTACCCGTTGACATCAAGGAGAGCCTGAGGGAGCTTGGCGTTGACGACTCCCATATCCACGCCGAGGAATGGTAACATACCCTTGGCTGCAAACCCACCTGACATTTACCCGGGGTCATGTGCTGTGCGGGTCGTGAGCGGAAAGGGACCCCGGTTCGCCGAGGGCGGTGACGGAAATACCTCCACAACAGGAGTCATGAGCTACGACTGGCAATCCATGTTGGTAACACCAACGGATACATACTATGGACTATTTGTCACAGACTATGCTAGTGTGGTATAATCAAAGTACATTGGCAAATTAAGGGGTGATCGATGCTGATCCACTACCCTGGTTTGAGCAAGAATCCGATTCTCTGTCCTTTCAGAAAGCCCTCGAATAATGCGAGGAACTACGGATACAGGACACTAGGATTGCTTATTACTAGATTTGCGCCAGTTTCAAGCTGGCCAAAAACGTCTACAACGAGGTGATTCGATGCTCAGTGTGAAGCGACTGGTCGGGCCCGCGATAGGCCTCATCATCCTAGCGGTTGGTCTTATTGGTATCACCACTGCTGCCGACCCCAAAAGCTCCATTAGTCCTCAAGACCGCACTCCCACAGCAGTGTCGCTGACCCCGTCAGAGGCGTGGAGTTGCATCCTGGACCAGCGCGAACTCACCGCTCTCCTAACGGATGGCGCCGGGGCGGTAGGAAGTGGACGCATTGAATTCATCCTGAATCGCTTCCCCGCAGCCGTGGGGGATATCGTTGAGGTTGGGGGCAATGGCCCAACCAAGATGACCAACACCTTTGCAATTGTGAACACTAATGACGACGGCGAGGCCACCACAACCCTCGTCGCCACCCGTCCGGGTGACTCCGACGTCACAGCCTTCGCTCCCGGCATCCAGGAAGACAGCACCCACAAGGTCTTCGGCGTGATTCACTGGGTAGACGGATGTCCCAACTTCCCGGGCGACGCCGAGAACCCGGTCGGCACGCCTCACGCCATGTCTGTAAGCATTCTTCAAGTTTCTGACGGCAGCCCGGTCCAGGGCATGTCCGTCCGCTGGACCATAACCGACGACGACCCGGACGCTCGCTTCGCCAATGCGCCGGGCGACGGCAACGTTATCACCACTACAACCAACGCTGCGGGTGTGGCGTCCGTCACACTGCAACAGGTAGCCGAAAGCATCGGCGACAACGGCGTTCTCATTGAAGTCCTGGCCCAGAACGGGAAGACTATGTTCTCACAGACCATGGTCAAGCGGTGGAAGTCCGCTGTCTTGGAGGTCAGCGCGACTGGACCTGCCCAGATTGGCTTGCTGACCAACGCGGCATACGACATAACGGTTTCCAACTCCGGCGACTTCGACGCCAACGGAACCCAGCTTACAGCAGTACTGCCCGCGGGCTTGGAGTTCGTCTCAGGTACAAACAGCGCCGCGCGTAGCGGCTCCACCATAACCTGGGATCTTGGGACCGTGGCAATGGGCGATTCAGTATCGGTCAGCCTGACAGCCAAGGGTATCCAGACTGGCGACCAGGTCATCAGCTACAGAGCGGCATCCGATGAAGGCCTCAGCGCCAGCACCACGACCACGACGGAAGTAATACCGGGTGGCCTTGAACTGACCAAGACCGGACCGGCCACTGCGGCCATAGGCAGCCAGGTCACGTACGAGATTGGGGTGCTGAGCACAGGAACAGGCGCTAACACGCAGGTCAGGTTGGTCGACACGATGCCGACCGGTATGAGCTTCGTCTCATCGGACCCGGCGTCCACCAGAGTAGGCAGTCAAGTCACAATCGCCCTCGGCACTCTAAACCCGGACGAGCGGTCTACCGTGGAAATCGTCCTCAGGGCGGACCAGACCGGCGACTGGACGAACCAGGCGACGGTTACCTCTGCGGAGGGCGCCACGGACTCCGCTGAGGCCACAACCACGGTTGTCCAGCCGGTGCTGGCTCTGACTAAGTCCGGGCCTGCCACCGCGTTGCTCAACGCCAACTTCGAGTACACCATCACGGTCACCAACAACGGCGACGGTGCTGCGACCGGCGCTACGGTGGTCGACACCCTGCCTGCGGGCTTGGCTTATGTCAGCAGCGAACCCGCGGGCGCCGCGAGCGGCTCAACCGTGACGTGGAACGTCGGCGACCTCGCTCCTGACGCCTCCGAGACCGTCACCTTGACGGTCAGAGGCACGGCAGGCGCAGGCGGCGCTAAGGTAAACGTTGCCACTGCCTCCTCCGGCGGAAACTCCTTCCAGCCGGAAGCCCGAGCGACCACCACCATCCTGGTGCCGGACATAACCGTAGAGAAGACCGGCCGGCCGGCGATGTTCGTAGGGAACCAGGTGACCTACACGCTGACCGCCAGCAACTCCGGTGACGCGGCGCTGACAGGCGTAACGATCACCGATACCATCCCAACGGGCATGTCCTACGCCACATCCAGCCCGGCGGGGACGGTCTCCGACGATGGCGCCCAGGTAACCTGGAGCGTCGGAAACCTGGCAGTGGGTGCTGATACCTCCGTCACAGTAACGCTGCAAGGGGACCAGGTTGGCACGGTAACCAACACGGCGGGAGCAAGCGCGACCGAGGGCGTCACCGCCTCGGATACTCTGGAGATTCGCGTCCTGCCTGCGCCAGGCGCCACCATCCAAATCACCGACTCCTTTGACCCGGTGAGCGAAGGCGAGGAAGTGGACTTCACGGTGTCGGTGAGCAACCAGGGTAGGTCTCCAATGACCAATGTACGCGTCGTCGTGCCAATCCCGACCGATATGACCTTCGTCTTAACGTCGGACACCCAGTCGGACACCCAGGCAACCCTGGGTGGGGACGGCAGGACCGTAACCTTCCTGTTGGACGGCTCGCTGGCCACAGGCGAAAGCTTCAGCTTCACCATCACGGTGGAAGCCAACCAGCTGCCCGGTATTGAGATCCGGAAGGACACGGTCACCACCGCCACGCTGACCTACGACGAGTTCTCGGAGGCGGTCAGCACAGACGAGGGCACGACGGTGATTGAGGCGTAGTGGGCAGGCCTACTAACTTGCGCCAATAGGACCCAATTAGCCGCCGGCAGGTTTGAAACCTGCCGGCGGCTTCTCTTTAGGTTTTCTACCGGTTCGGAGTCTCGCTGAGACGAAGTTTGAGAGAACTCGCCCCGTTTATTTGCACTAACAGGGCCAATCCCCATTCCTGCTTGCGGAGACCTTTGCGTAACTCCGCGTGGTATATCAGCAGAGGTGCTCTTGCTGTCATTCTGAACGGAGCGAAGCGAAGTGAAGAATCCAAAGCCTTTGCTCGCAAAACTGCGTTGTCTTGGGATGAAACCCTTTGGATTCTTCGCTGCGCTCAGAATGACATTCAACGGAACTGCCGCGCTAAGTTACGCAAAGGTCTCCTTGCGCAGGAATGGTGGAATAAAGACATACTATCCCGACGGAGTTGGCAATACCAACACGCATCAGAAATACCACCTCCCGTAATCGGTTTCCCTAATACTGGAGTATGGTTTACAATGTAACCGCCTTCTACCTGAGCAGGACGTGCTCAAGGCGGACGGCTTCAGGAAAGCGAGTTCACCACAATATTAGTAGGAGGATAGTATGCCCAAAGTAACCGCCAATGGCGTGGAGATAGCCTACAACGACCAGGGAAGCGGCAACACCACTATAGTCCTTGTTCACGGCTTTCCCCTGGACAAGAGTATGTGGGACGCCCAGGTCGAGGCGCTGTCCGGCGAGTTCCGCGTCATAACCCCGGACCTTAGAGGACACGGCGAGTCCCAGGTTGTCGCCGGGCCATACACAATGGAGCTGCTGGCAGACGACCTGAAGGGGCTTCTGGACGCTCTGAACCTGGACAAGGTGGCGCTGGGAGGGTTCTCAATGGGCGGATACGCCGTCTTCTCCTTCATGCGGAAGTACCCGGAGCGGGTCGAATCGCTTATGCTTCTGGACACCAGGCCGCAGCCGGACTCCGACGAAGGCAAAGCGGGCCGCGAGGGAATGGCACAGCTTGCGGAGAGTGAGGGAGCCGCCCCCATCGCCGAGCGGCTGGTCCCCAGGCTGCTGGCGGAGGCTACTGTGGCCAACCGGCAGGACGTTGTGGACAGGCTGACGGCGATGATCACCAGTTGTCCTGTTGAGGGGATCGCGGGAGACCTGCGTGGAATGGCCCTGCGTGGCGACTCCACCGACCTGCTGGCCGGCATCAGCGTCCCCACGCTGCTGGTGGTAGGCGACCAGGACGTCATCACACCCCCGGCGGAGTCGCAGATGATGGCATCGACCATACCAAACGCCAAGCTGGTGGAGGTATCGGGCGCAGGCCACCTCTCCAACCTGGAGAACCCGGACGCCTTCACCGCCGCCATCCACGACTTCCTGCACACCCACTAGAGCGTACGTCCTCCTGTCATTCTTGCGGACGCGGGAATCCAGGGTGGCGGTGGGTTGCGTACACACCGGCATCCCCGCGAAAGCAGCAAGGTGGATTGACGGGCGAGACCAGGAACCACAACTAACCGTAGGGGCGGTTCGCGAACCGCCCCTACGGTTTTTCTACTGCAGACACGGGATGGGATGATTGGCCTCAAGCGGCTACGCCTAGCCTGAGCCTTCCTCAGGTACCTGGAGGGAGGAGGCTACCTCCAGCAGGAACTCCTCCGTAATTGGGCCGTTCAGGAAACCCGAGATAGTGTACCAGTAACCTTCCTCTTCCCATAAAAACACCAACAACGGCGGGAAGTCAGGGGGTATTGCTGGGCGCAGGTGGCGCTCCCCTGGAATACCGTTGATCATGGCCGGCTCACCGTCCAGACTAAACTTCCATGTGTGCTGCTCCAGCCTGAAGCCATAGGTCGGATCGCCTGGTATGCCCCAGCCGTGCTCAACCCATCTGTCTTCGAAGTGGCTGGTCCCCGTCTTGTGGACTATGATGTTCTCGCCTCGGATGAAGCCATCAGGAAGATTGGTAGGAATGGCAATTGGGTAGTCGGTTATGCACTCCGCCTCCTCGAATGAGGAGACGTTCCAAAACTGGTAATTCCGACCAAGAATTCCCTCAGGACGATTCGGGTCAGGAGTACTGGTTGGGTCGAGACCCATGCACTCCGGCGGAACTGTGGTTGTTTGGGTGGCGGGAGCCGCGTTCGGCAACTCCAAGGATGCGGCAACCTCCAACAGGAACTCCTCCGTAATTGGGCCGTGCAGTAAACCCGAAATCGCGAATGTGTACTCACCCTCTTCCCATAACAACGTCAGCAACGGCGGGAAGTCAGGGGGTCTTGCTGGGCGCAGGTGGCGCTCTCCCGGAATACCGTTGATCATGGCCAGCTCACCGCCGCCCAGTCCAAACGGCCGTGAGTGCTGCTCCAGTCTGAAGCCATAAGCTGGATCGCCCGGTATGCCCCAGCCGTGCTCGACAAATCTGTCTTCGAAGTAGTCCGATCCCCTTTTGCTGACTATGATGTTCTCGCCTCGAATGAATCCTTCCGGCAAGTTGGTGGGTAGGGCAATTGGGTAGACGGTTATGCACTCCGCCTCCTCGAATGAGGTGACATTCCAGACCTGGGTGCCCATATTGCGGATACCCTCTGGGCGGTTCGGGTCGGGCGTGTTGGTGGGAAAGAGACCCATGCACTCCGGCGGAATAGCGATTGGCGTGATAGTGGGAACCAGCTCCGGTGTGTCAGCTGCCTCAGGAGTAGGAACGGCCTCCGGGGTATGAGTTGCCCCAATGGTTGGAGACGGCGTCGGCGTATCCGTTGGAGGAACATCCGGGGGCGTCACAGATCTGTCCGTTGGCTCTAACGTGGGAGTAGGTTCCGGCGTATCGGTTGCCTGAGCAGTAGGGCTGGACCCCGGGCCGGGGCTGTCCTGCTGCGTACACGCCGCGGCTACCGCGACCAGGCACAACACCAGAAGCACAATTACCAACAAGGTCAGTCTGGAACGTATCATGGCATCAGCCTCCCTTCGCCGCATTGTACACCCATTTCAGCTGTGTAGCGTCTTTGGCAGTCCAGTTCGCTCCGGTACGCGCCAGGCGCAAGGAAGCGGTTAACAGACCCAATTGGACACCAGATGCGCTTAAGTCGTAGCGGTTACTAAACCAGCAGTCTCTCACCTGTTTTACGTCCGAATCCTTAGGTTTCTCAGGGTTTTAGCTTGTCTTGGCTTCCTCACTCCCGGTGCTGGCGCCGCTTTCCTCTCATTGACAAGCTATTGCCGCGCTGATAATATGCCCTAGAGTACATTAGGGTACCGGAACCCCTCCGAAAGACCCCAACCAATCTCTCCAAGGAGCCGTCATGGCGCCCCCAAGCCCCTACTACATACGATTCAATCAGTTCCGACAGATAGAGTGCGGAAGCATCAGCAAATATATGTCGACCTGCTCTTCAAGCTATCTGGCGTGGCCTCCGTTCATCGCTCGTCGTCACAGGCATTCCCTCCCCTGCGACCCTTAGCAGAGTCGCTCAACAACTGGATATCCCCGTCGTATAATTTCCCTGGCCGGTATAAGGCAAACCCCCGCGTGGACGCATAGTCGCGCCCCTTGTCCCCCAAAGCCGGACACTCCACAAACAGACCAGCGTCCCAACCCAGACCCAATCGGAGTATCTCCACGCCGTCTACCATCCAGGGCCAAAGAAGCCTGATACGCCTTTACCACGCGTGTCAGCGCCAGGATCAGAAATAGTCAAAGGAGGCGAACATGAAGATCGTGCTTAACTCCAAAATTCATAGAGCGTGGATCACGGACACCAACCCCGAATACGTCGGCAGTATAATCATAGACAGGGCCCTCATGGACAAGGTTGACCTGTGGGAGTACGAAAAGGTCCTGATCTGCAACGTCAACAACGGCGCCCGGTGGGAGACCTACGTGCTCGCAGGCGAGCCCAACTCCGGCACTGTGTCCGTACAGGGCGCGGGCGCGCGGCTGGCCGAGAAGGGCGACTGCGTTATCATCCTTGCTTTCGACGTCACCAACGAGCCGGTAGAACCCAAGATGATCCTGGTCGACCAGGACAACAAGTTCATTGAGTATCTGGAAGGCATCCCCGAATATGAAAAGGTTCACTGAGGACGTCACGGAGTCGTTCTACGACTCTGAAGACGAGCTATACCGCTCCTTCTGGGACACTGAGGGGAGTCTGCACTGGGGCCTCTTTGACGAGAGCACCGGTCAGGACTTCCTCAAGGCGTGCGCCAACCTCAACGAGTTCATGGCGAACAAGGCCAGGCTTCTCCCTGACTCCAGCCTGCTGGACATAGGGTGTGGAAACGGCAACACCGCCATGTGGCTGAGCAGCACTCGCGAGTGCAGCGTGGTTGGGGTGGACCTCAGCGGGGTCCGTATCACCAACGCCATTCAGTCCCTGGAAGGAGCGCCGGCGCCGCTCAGAGATCGCGTCAGGTTCGAGAAGGCGTCGGCCACGGCGCTTCCGTTCGGGGACGGCTCCTTCAGTCACGTATGGAGCCAGGCCACCATATACCACATCCCGGACAAGGAGGCCACGCTGCGGGAGGCCTACAGAGTGCTGGCCGACGGCGGGCTCTTCATCTTCGACGACCTGATCAAACCCAAGCCGGATATTAGTGAGGCGGCGCGGACGTACGTCTACGACCGCCTGTACTTCGATACCAACTTCAGCTTCCAGTCCTACCAGGACGCCCTCAAAGACACCGGCTTCCGCGTCCTGGAGGCGCTGGACCTGTCCGAGCACCTGGGCGCCAGCTATACGCACTTGGCAAACGTAACCAAGGGGCTGAGCGAGAGCCACGACGAGAAGTACAAGGACCTGGCCTACGCCTATCAGCAGATGGTGAACGCCCAGGAGAACAGCGAGCTTGGCTGGGCCTTTTACCTGTGCGAGAAGTAACCCATTACACTTCCCAAGGAGACCGCGATGTCAAGCCAATCAAGCGAGAACAGGGTCCAGTGGGTATACTCCTCCAAAGACAACCAGGAGCTGGCCGAGCGGTACGACCAGTGGTCCAAGGACTACGAAACCGACCTGTCGCAGGATTTTGTCTACTTGGCCCCTCAGCGGACGGCGGAGGTACTCGCCAATCACGTGCCCAAGGACGCCAGGATACTGGATGCTGGCGCGGGCACGGGCCTGGTGGGCGTCCACCTCGCGGACATGGGCTACAGCCAAATGGTGGCGATGGACCTGTCCCAAGGTATGCTGGACGAGGCCCGGAATAAGCAGGTATACCAGGACTTTCACCAGATGGTCATGGGCGAGACCCTGGGCTACGATACCGATTCCTTTGACGCGGTTATCACGGTTGGAGTCCTGACCGTGGGCCACGCTCCCGCTCATTCCCTTGACGAATTGGTGCGCGTCACCAAGCCCGGCGGCCACATTGTCTTCTCACTGCGGCCCGACGTGTACGAGAACAACGGGTTCAGGGAAAGACAAAACGAACTTGAGTCCCAAGGGAAGTGGCAGCTGGCGGAGATGACGGATGAGTTCCAGCCGATGCCCAAGGGAGAGCCGGAAGTAAGGCACCGGGTCTGGGTGTACCGGGTCACCAGTTAACAGGGGCGAGACGAAGCCACCGGAGCGGGCAATCCTGGAGGCTGAAAGGCCTCAGGCGTCTGCATTCAACCTGACGGCCGCCTTGGTGAGGTCACCAATTTCCTTGCGCCCAACAGTCTATGGGTCGGCAGCTTTCACGCGCCTGCCCCGGCCTTCCCGGAGCTTTCCAGGATACGTCGCGTGTCGGGCAGGTCGGCCCCTTTGAAGAACTCCGGATTGCAGCTTACCCTCGAAAGCGGGCCTGCACACGCTCCGCGCTGCACGTGTACTATAAAGCATCGATGTTGGAGGCTGCCGGCCACACAAACATCGTCCAGACTCGGTGCCGCTGCCGAATGCGCTCCCCCTCGACACTCCAGGGGTTTTGAAGTAGTATTGGTCACATCGCACTAGTGAGGCTTGTCACAAACACTCATGGTATCAGGCAGACGCATTCTTCTGCTGGCTCCACAGGACGAGAGGGGCAGCTTCAGGCCTCTGGAGGAGGAAGGATTCACTCTGTCCCTGTACCAGGAGCCCCTGATTGTAGAGGAGATACCCCTCGAAGAGTCCCCGGACCTCGTAGTGGTGGACATTGCTTTGATGCCGACGGAGGACCTGAGCGCCTTCCTCCAGCGATGCAAGGAGGTGCATCTTCCCGTCCTGGCCGTGGTCTCCCAGGAGCACCGCTCCCTGCTGGATCCCACTCTGCCGGTGGAGGACTTCATATTCAGCCCCCTCGGAGACGCGGAGCTGCGCACCAGGGTACGCCGTATCCTCTGGAAGACCGGCAGTTGGGACAGCGGACAGGTGATACGAATTGGCGACCTGGTAATCGACCAGGAGCGTTACGAGACCGCCGTGGCCGGCAGGAGGGTCATCCTGACCTACAAGGAGTACCAGCTTCTGTGCCTCCTGGCCACCAACCCGGGCCGGGTGTACTCACGTGAGGCGCTCCTCAGCCGCGTGTGGGGCTACGACTACTTTGGGGGCACGCGCACCGTAGACGTCCACATCCGCAGACTGCGTAGCAAAGTGGAGGACGCCACTCACCTGTTCATCGAGACGGTGCGCAACGTAGGATACCGCTTCCGCGTGGCGTGACGAAGAGGACTGAATTCTTGCGAGGCAATAGCAACGGAAAGTGGTACAACAGTCGAGTTTAGGTCATTAACGTATGCCAGTTGACGAACGCACATTCGCCGCAGAAATTGTCGGCTGGGTTAACGAGTTTCTCAACGATAGGCTTGATCTGCCATTCAGTCACGCGTCTGTAGAGGACCACGTCCAAGACACTGCTCGGCGGCACGACTTCCGATTGTACAGGCGTCACACTGGTCAGCCAGTTCTGACCGGCGAGTTCAAGATGCCAGACTCGGCACAGGGTAACCATCCCCTTAATGCCAGCCTGGTAGAGGACGCCTTGGGCAAGGCTTTCGAGGCTGGAGTCAGATACTGCTTCACCTGGAATGTTCGCCAGTTCGTCCTGTTCGACTCCCATATGCAAGGTGTGCCTTTCGCGCAGCGCCACATTGAGGGGCCTGCAGAAGTGGTCGAGGCATCAGTCAGCGACGACGTCAGCCAAGATTGGGCGCGGGACTCCATCCAGCAGTTCTGGAAAGACTTTCTGGAACGGTTCGCCGAACTCATCAATGAACGCCGTTCTTTCGAGCCGTCCCCTATAGACCAACGCTTCATCGGCTGGCTCGAGGGTGCGCTTGAAGACCCAATTGCCCACACCAAGGACACTCTCGCTATACGGACGGGAACAGATTCCGTGTTCAACAACAAGTTGAACGCCTGGATGCTGTCTCAGGGCTGGGAGCCGTCGTCTCAGCGAGAACAGCACCGGTTAAACCTGGAACGCGCCTCACGGCTCTCGTGCTACATACTTCTGACCCGGCTAGTCTTCTACCAGGTGTTGCGCAGGCGGTTCAGGCAGATGTCACCGCTCTCTCTTGAGGGCATCGATAAACCAGAGCAACTCCGCGAGACCCTGGACGCCAGGTTCAATGAAGCCGTCCGATATTCCTACGACTACGAGACCGTCTTCGTACCGGAGGAGAACGACCTGGGTTACACGATTCCGTTCCTGTCATCCGCGGCCCCCGGAGACTGGGCGCGTCTGATTGGACGAATCGAAGAGTTCGACTTCTCCAGTTTGGACTTCGATGTGATCGGCCAAATGTACGAGAGGCTCATAAGCGCCAGCGAGCGCAGGCGTTTCGGACAGTTTTACACGTCGCCTGATGTGGTGGATCTCATCAACGCATTCTGCATCCGAAATGCGGAGGACCAAGTACTCGACCCGGCGTGCGGCGGCGGCACGTTCCTGGTAAGGGCCTACTCGCGCAAGCGTGCGCTTGAACAGTCAACCAGCGGGTCTACACTCTCCCACGAACGGCTACTCGGCGAGATATTTGGCGTAGACATTGGCGCTTTTCCGGCCCAGCTATCCACCATCAACCTCGCCGTCCGTCACCTGAGCGACCAGACCAACTATCCCCGCGTGGCCAAGGCCAGTTTTTTTGACGCTCAGGCCGGCATCCCCCTGTATAACATACCATTGACGGGCGGCTAGGTGCGGAGCATTGCCTTAAAGGACGTGGACGCGGTCGTGGGCAATCCGCCCTATATCCGTCAGGAGAGCATCAACTCTGTGGATAAGTCATACTACGCACAGCTCTTCCGCACTGAGTGGCCGGGCCAGACATTGTTATCCAAGCGGTCAGATATCTACGCCTACTTCTTTACCCACGCAGCCCATTTGCTCAGGCCGGGAGGATACCTTGGCTTCGTCACCAGCATCGGCTGGCTGGATACCGACTACGGATTCAAACTCCAGGAGTTCTTCCTGCGCAACTTCAGGATAGTCGCTGTCATCGAGTCCCAGGTGGAGAAGTGGTTCGAGGATGCCCGCGTCACCACTGCGGTCACCGTCCTGCAACGTGAAACCGACTCGTCGAAGCGGGATGACAACCCTGTCCGCTTCATCCAACTCCGAAAACCACTCGCCGAAATCTATACACAAGCACTCGAACGCCCCCCGAGCGATGAGGACGAGGTAACGCGCCAGGCTGACATGGACGCCATCCGCGCCCTCATAGAGGAGATAGACGAACCCCAGTTCACCGATTACTGGCGTGTACGCATCAGGAAGCAGAGAGAACTCTGGCGTGACGGGCTTGCGCTTCGGACTGAGGGTGAGGAGGATGAGGATACTCCCGGCGAATACAAGGGCGGCAAGTGGGGGCAGTACATACGCGGGCCCGATTCATGGTTCGAGCTTGTAGAGCGCGCTGGGAGCCGCATGATCCCGCTTCAGGAGTTGGTTACGATCAGCCGAGGCTTCACCAGCGGCGCCGACAAGTTCTTCTGTGTACGCGATGTCACCCAGCACCATCTCAACAACACGCCTGATCCACAAAAGTTCCTCGACCGCTGGGGGATCTCACGCAGGGACACCCGGCGCATACGCATAGTGCGAGACGGAGCGAACGTGGAGCACCTGGTAGAGAAGCGCTTTCTTGAACCTGAGCTTCACACTCCGATGGAGGTGAAACGCGCCGTCGTCAGAGAGAGTGATGTTGGACACATGGTAATCAGCGCTTCCGCCCCGCGGGCTCGGCTCAGGGGGACCCATTTCGCAGACTACGTCGCTTACGCGGAACGCGAGGGCTGGCACACTGGACCGACCATTGCCAGCCGCGCCCGAACACGTCCCTGGTATGACCTAGGATTGAGGCCAAAGTCGGAGCGTGCAGACATGTTCTGGCCGAAAGCGCAACAGTACAGGCACGTTGTGCCACTCAACGGTGACCACCTCCTGTGTAAGGACAGATTCTACGACGTCTGGATTACTACTCCTGTTGACCCGAAGCTGTTGTGGGCTACCCTCAATTCAACGATTGTTATGACATCCAAGCATCAGTTTGGGCGGGGCGCGGGAATTGAGGGTAACCTAGACACTCATGTTACAGACGTGAACGCGATGCTCGTCCCAGACATTCGCGAGGCATCCCCGGACGCAGCAGCGCGAGCCATAGCCGCCTGCGAGCAAATGTCTCAGAGGGACGCTGGGCACTACCTGTACGAAGAGTTTACGCTGGACGACCGCCGTGAGCTCGACGACGCGACGCTGGAGATACTCGGCATAGATGACGCTAACGAGCGGACAGCGCTCAGGGAAAGGATATACCGGGACGTCACAGATCTGCAGCAGGCCATCAGGGAGCGGGAGATCATTGCGCAGCACGACCGTCGCAACGCCGGCCAAAGAGCAGCTTCATCACCGCAAGCCATCGCCGACGAGTTATGGTTGGATCACGAGTCCAGACTAAACCTGCTCCAGTTCCCCGAGGATTTTGTCGCCCAACCTGACGAGGGAGACACCTTTGACCTGCCACCGGGCGAAGGCGAAGTCGGTCAAGCGCTGATCGATGTCGGAGGCCTGTTGAGGGTAGGCACGATCCGCGTTGGAGGACGGGACGGCGAAGTAATAGACGCAGGGAGCGCATTCCGAGCCCGGTTCCTGGAAGCTCTATCCCTGTGTCACCAAACCGGCCAAGTCAGACTGCCCGACGACGACGTGTGCGCCGAGGCCGTCAGCAGCTTCGCTCAGTACCGCCAGGAACTGAGAGACCGGTGCTCCCTGCTTGCACAACAGAGAACGGCAGACCAACGTCGACAAAGAGCCATAGCTGACGCACTGATTCGCAAGGCATTGCAATGGAGGAGAAGCTAAGCTTTCATCCGATTGGACACGCCCTAGACGTCTACAGCACCGTTGCTCTCGGCGGCCTAGGGGCCAAATGTGTCGCGGGTGACCGGCCGGCTGTCAGCGCCGACCCAGTACATGTCCGGATGCACGGACGAGGCAATGGAGCGCTCGATGGCATGGATAGCCTGGGACATAGCCTGGCCAATCAGGTCCAGCTTGCGGATCTGCTCTATGCGTTCGTACGCCCTATCCATATCAGCTCTGGGCAGCAGCTGATTGAAGATATCGCATGCGTGGGCCAGGCTGATTATCACTACATCACGCGGGTCCGGAATCTCATCGCTGAATAGAACGTCCATGATGCGCATCTTCACCTCACGCTCCGGCTCGCCGTCAATAGCCGGATAGCGCCTGGACCGGAAGACCCACAGAAAGCGGTCGTCCCTAGATTCCAGAATCCCCCGTGTTACCAGTCGAGAAAGGGCCTCCTCGCGGATAGCCAGGCCGCGGTTCGCAATGCGCTGCACCCAGAAGCGAGCGTCGCGCTCCTCTCCCGCTTCAATGTCGGCCAGAGTCTCATCCAAAAGGCTGTCGCCGACGGGCGCGGCATCAAGCAGGACCAGTTTATCCAGATCACTGTCGATACGGTTTTCCAGCGCCAGGTCCATCAGGACGCCGCCTGCGAGAGCGCAATTCAGAGACCAAGCCGGCGCCTGCGCGAACTTTCCATCGTCGTCGTTGAGCAGGAGCAGAACAATCTCCTCAGCGAATCTCAGCGCCATGTGTTCCTCTCATTGGGTGACTGGCCGGGGCGCGAAAGCCCGGACTCTGCGTTGGGACGAATCAGGGCGATTATAGCATACCCAGAGACGCCCTAGTGTGGTGTAACCAAAGTACATTGGCAAATAAAGGGGTGATCGATGCTGATCCACTACCCTGGTTTGAGCAAGAATCCGATTCTCTGTCCTTTCAGAAAGCCCTCGAATAATGCGAGGAACTACGGATACAGGACACTAGCAGCCCGTCCGAGAAACACGGTTGGCGAGTGGTTGGGTGTATGATGGGCGCAGTCCAGTAGCGGGGAGTTGTTGATGAGCAAGACCTACCTTCCCTACGAACCCGACCAGCAGTTGCTGTTGCCAGCGGCATTGCAGGAGTGGCTGCCTGACGACCATCTGGCCTACTTCATATCCGACGTGGTGGACCAGTTGGACATGTCGGAGGTCACCGCTCGCTACGAGCGGGAACGGCGTGGCGGGCCTCCGTATCATCCACGGATGATGGTCAAGGTGTTGCTGTATGGCTACTGCGTCGGTGTGGCGTCCTCACGCCGCATCGCCCAGCGTCTCCACGAGGACATCGCCTTCAGGGTGTTGGCGGCGAACAACACACCGGACTTCCGGACCATCTCCGACTTTCGCAAGGACAATCTGGATGCGCTGTCGGGCCTGTTCATACAGGTACTGGCGTTGTGCCAGCGGGCGGGGCTGGTGAAGCTGGGGCACGTGGCGCTGGACGGCACGAAGGTGAAGGCCAACGCATCGAAGCATAAGGCGATGAGTTATGGACGCATGAAGGAGAGGGAAGCGCAGTTGGCGGCGGAGGTGGCGGAGTTGCTGGAGCGAGCCCGGGAAGTGGACGATGAGGAAGACCGGCGGTACGGCAAAGACAAGCGTGGAGACGAGTTGCCGGAGGAGTTGGCCTTTCGAGAGGGTCGGTTGGAGAAGATACGGGAAGCCATGGCGGCGCTGGAAGCCGAGGCGCAGGCGGCTGCCGAACAGGCTGAGGCCGAAGGTGGTAAGCGCCCGGGTGTGCCCGACGACAAGGCCCAGCGTAACTTCACCGATACCGAGTCGCGCATCATCCCAGCGCCTGGAGGAAAGGACTTCCTGCAAGCGTACAACTGTCAGGCGGTGGTGGACAGCGCTCACCAGGTGATCGTGGCGGCGCGGGCCACCAACCAGACTTCGGATAAGCAACAGGCTGCGGCGATGATGGAGGAGACCATCGACAACGTCGGTGCAGTCCCCAGGGAAGTATCCGCCGATGCCGGCTACTACTCGGCAAAGGCAGTCGATGAGCTTTATGCTCTGGGCGTGGACCCGTTCGTCGCGCCGGAGCAGACCCGCCACGGCCGGGTTGTGCCACCGGCGCCCCGAGGTCGCATACCCAGCCATCTGTCTCCCAGGGACCGGATGCGACGGAAGTTACAGACCAGGCGGGGTCGGCAGCGCTACGCTTTGCGGATGCAAACTGTGGAGCCGGTATTCGGCCAGATCAAGCAGGGCCGGGGATTCCGGCAGTTCCTGTTGCGGGGATTGGAGAAGGTGAACGGCGAATGGTCGCTGATCTGCACGGGCCACAACCTGCTCAAACTGTTCCGCTTTGGGGTCAATCTGCACAGGAAAGCACGGGTCCATGGGCCAGCCCAACGCATCAGGAACTCTTGCCGAGGTAGTGAGCACAGCGATATTCGCAAAGCTGTCTGGGGGCTGACCGGGGCAACCGGCAAAATTAGTTGTCGCGATCCATTGTCGCTGACCCGCAAGCACCGTTAGATAATCCTCGGACGGGCTGCTAGCTTAATGCCTACAGGAAGACTGGGGAAGAGTAGGGAACGAGGGGAATCAGGAGGCGACCGCTACCTGCTTTCGAAGGGGTTCTCAAACTCCACACCAAGTCGCTCAAAGTCTCGCACGTTCCTGGTTGCAACCGTCAGTCTGTGAACAATGGCCGTGGCCGCAATCATGGCGTCGTCACTGATGGCGTCTGACCTCTTGTACATGAGGCGGGCCCACTCCCGGAAAGCGAAGGCGTCCATGGGGAGTACGCCGTAGGATACTAGTGTCCTGTATCCGTAGTTCCTCGCATTATTCGAGGGCTTTCTGAAAGGACAGAGAATCGGATTCTTGCTCAAACCAGGGTAGTGGATCAGCATCGATCACCCCTTTATTTGCCAATGTACTTTGGTTACACCACACTAGAACCGTGTCCAGCCAGGACTCCAACTCCTCAGCCTTTGCCTTGTCTCGCTCTCTTGTGATCTCGATACCGGCCTGTATCTCTCCAACCGTGACCGCTGATATAAAGATCTGCTCCAACGGCACATGAGCAATCCAATCCAGCACAGCGCCATGCGGGTGGGGGCGCCTCAACTCTGAAACAACGTTGGTGTCTAGAAGATACACCGGTCTACTCGAAAGCTTTCGGCTGTCGGCGGTGGTACTGGCGTCGCGGCGGAGTAAGAGCGTCAGTACGCGCTTCCGGCGCGAGAAGAAGTTCTTTCAGGCTCGGCTTTGTCAGCTTCTCCAACCTCCGCCACTGCTCGATAGATAGAAGTACAGCCGTCTCCACACCGCGCTTGGTCACAATCTGAGGCCCTTCTGCCAAGCTGGCTTCAAGGAATTCGCTGAATTTTGCTTTGGCGTCTTGAACCTGCCACTTATTGCCCATACTTCCTCCCGAGAAGCTTATGCTGACTAGATACAAGACTAGTTTACAGTCTTTGGGCTGTCAATATGAAGGTGCAGGCTTCAAACCGACTTTGCCGTCCAGGGCCTTCCAGTCGCGCGGCCGCACACTACCAAGGAAAGTTTACACAGATTTAACAAGCAGGCAATCTTGGCGCAACGCAATCGGCTATACTTAGCTCCGTGACCCTTTGCCCGGAGGCAGAGAATTCAGGCGACAGAGAAGACGCCCGTCGCCTGTCTGCTTTTTTGACCGGGTAGTCACACCAGACAGATAGAGTACTTGAGTCGTTCAATTCAAGAGGAGGATGACCATGATAACCCCAAACGAGTTTCCGGGTTTCTCCAACCCTGACGATGTAATCAAGTATTGCCGCGACAAGGGCATACAGATGGTGGACCTGAAGTTCACGGACGTGCCGGGCACGTTCCAGCATGTGTCCATCCCGGTGGAGGAGCTAAAGCCGGACGTGTTCGTTGAGGGCACAGGCTTCGACGGCTCCAGCATTCGAGGCTTCCAGACCATTGAGGAGAGCGACATGCTCCTGGTGCCGGACGCCACGACCGGGACGATTGACCCCTTTTTCACCGTCCCGACCCTCAGCCTGATCTGCAAGATAAAGGACCCTGAGTCGGACGCGGGCTACTCACGGGACCCGCGCTTCATCGCCCAGAAGGCGGAGCAGTTTCTGAAGTCCTCCGGCATAGGGGACCTAAGCTACTGGGGCCCAGAGTTGGAGTTCTTCATCTTCGACTCCGTGCGCTTCGACCAGAATACCCACAGCGGCTACTACCACGTGGGCTCGGACGAGGGCGTCTGGAATTCCGGAAACGAGTTTAACGTGGACGGAAGCATCAACCGGGGATACAAGCCCAGGCTCAAGGGGGGTTACTTTCCTGCGCCTCCCATTGACACCTACCAGGACCTTCGCTCAGAAGCATCCCTAGTGATGGGAGGCTTCGGCATAACGGTGGAGAAGCACCACCACGAGGTGGCCACCGCCGGGCAGGGCGAGATCGACATGGTATACGACGAACTGCTCAAGATGGCTGACATGGTGATGGCGTACAAGTACGTCCTCAAGAACGTAGCATGGTCCCACGGCAAGACGGCCACCTTTATGCCCAAGCCTCTCTACGGCGATAACGGAACGGGAATGCACACCCACCAGAGCCTCTGGAAGGGTGGAGAGAACCTTTTCTCAGACCCGAACGGCTATGCCGGCTTCAGCCAGATGGGGCTGTACTACACAGGCGGGCTGCTGAAGCACGCGCCGGCGTTGCTGGCCTTTGCCGCTCCCACCACCAACTCCTACCGCCGGCTGGTGCCGGGCTACGAGGCTCCCGTGAACCTGGCGTATTCCCAGCGGAACCGCAGCGCCTGCTGCCGGATTCCCATGTACTTTGGGCACCCGCACGCCAAGAGGATCGAGTTCCGGTGCCCGGATCCCACCGCCAACCCGTACCTGGCCTTTGCGGCAATGCTCATGGCGGGCATCGACGGCATCATCAACCAGATTGACCCGGGCGATCCCCTGGACCAGAACCTCTACGACCTGAGTCCGGAGGAGGCGGCCAAGGTGAAGCAGGTGCCCGGCAGCCTGGGCGAGTCGCTGGACGCCTTGGAGGCGGACCACGACTTCCTGCTTAGGGGAGACGTCTTCACGCCGGACCTAATCAGCACTTGGCTGGAGTATAAGCGAGTAAACGAGTTGGACGCCGTCAGGCTGAGGCCACATCCCTACGAGTACTTCCTGTACTTCGACGCCTAAGTAATGGCTGAAGGGGTTAATTCGTATCAAACGGGATATGCTGTGCGACTTAACCCCTTCCTTATTTCCGTCGAACGGCCTTTTTCCCTGCGCGCCTTTACAAAGGCGCGCAGGGAAAGTACAATGAGCGTCTATGTGTGAAGTTTGATACAAACTTCGCACATTTGTAGTTACTTCATAAGGGTGTTACAGAGGTCTTTATGGTAAGGGAAACGTCCCAGGACTTGGACCAGGCCAGAGAATACGTCCTGAAGATGGTGCGGGAGAACGACGTCAAGTTCATCCGCCTGTGGTTCACGGACATCCTTGGCGCGCTCAAGGGTTTCGCCATCACGTCCCAGGAGTTGGAAGAGGCTCTGGCTGAGGGCGTGGGATTTGACGGCGCGTCCATTCAGGGGTTTGCCCGCATGGACGAGAGCGACATGGTCGCCATGCCGGATCCCACCACCTTCCGCATACTCCCCTGGCGGCCAAGGCAGAACGCCGTCGCTCGTATGATGTGCGACATCCTGACGCCCAAATGGGAGCCCTTTGAGGGAGACCCAAGATACGTCCTCAAGCGTAACCTGGAGCGGGCCTCCCGCATGGGCTACACCTACTACGTCGGGCCGGAGTTGGAGTTCTTCTACTTCAGAAGCCCCGATGCCACCGAAGTTCTGGACCGCGCGGGCTACTTCGACCAGACCCCCATTGACCTGTCCACGGAGCTGCGCCGGGAGACCATCCTAACCCTGGAGGAGATGGGAATAGCTGTGGAGTTCAGCCACCACGAGGCCGCCACCAGCCAGCACGAGATCGACCTGCGCTACTCGGACGCCCTCACCATGGCGGACAACGTTATGACCCACCGTCTTGTCATAAAAGAGGTGGCTATGCGCCACGGGGTGTACGCCACGTTCATGCCCAAACCAATCTCCGGCATAAACGGCAGCGGGATGCACATTCACCAGTCCCTCTTCAAGGGTGACAAGAACGCCTTCTTTGATCCCAACGCCGCGGACCGCCTGTCGCAGATTGCCCGGCACTTCGTTGCGGGGTTAATGCACAACGCGCCCGAGATCACCGCCGTGACAAACCAGTGGGTAAACTCCTACAAGCGGCTCATTCCGGGCTATGAGGCCCCCGTATACATCTCCTGGGCGCGCAGAAACCGGGGAGACCTTATCCGCGTGCCCTCCTACAAGGAGGGGCGGGATGAGGCAGTACGAATAGAGTACCGCGCCCCGGACCCGGCCTGTAATCCGTACCTGGCCTTCTCCGTAATGCTGGCAGCGGGCCTGGAGGGCATCGAGAAGGGCTACACCGCTCCCGATGCAGTGGAGGAAAACGTATACCTGATGTCGGACGAGGAGCGGGCGCAAAGGAATATTCGCACGCTGCCCGATAACCTATGGGAAGCCATCGCTCTGGCAGAACAGAGCGACCTGGTCAAGAGCGCTCTGGGCGAATTCGTATTCAACACGTTCATCCAGAACAAAAAGAAGGAATGGGACGAGTACAAATCTCAGGTCACCGACTACGAGATACAGAGGTACCTCCCTATTCTGTAGGTGCAGGAGTTTACTCAGAGGAGAAGCTACCGATGGCACACGGTAAATTTGGTCTGTACGATCCCAGGTTTGAAAGAGATGCTTGTGGAGTGGGCTTGGCCGCCGACATCAACGGCCAGAAGTCTCACGGCATCCTCAAGGACGGTCTGAAGATACTGGTCAATCTGGCGCACCGGGGCGCCTGCGGTTGCGACCCGGCTACGGGAGACGGCGCAGGCGTGCTGATTCAGATACCCCACGACTTCCTGTCTCAGGAGTGCGCCAAGCTGGGATTCTCCCTGCCCGAGCCTGGCGAATACGGAGTCGGCATGGTCTTCCTGCCCCCGGACGCTGAGCGGCGTCAGGCCTGCGAGGCAATCGTGGAGAAGGTGGTTGCGGACGAAGGGCAGCAGCTTCTGGGATGGAGAGATGTCCCGGTGGACGACTCGGAAATAGGCTACATAGCCCGCGAGTCGCAGCCCCTCATCCGCCAGGTCTTCATAGCCCGCGGCAGCCAGGTGAAAGACGATGCGCAGTTCGATCGCAAGCTGTATGTCATCCGCAAGGTGATTGAGCGCGCCATAAACGAGCTTGACGACGAGGCAAGGCAGCACTTCTACATACCCAGCCTCTACAGCAACCGCATTGTGTATAAGGGCCTTCTCATGGGCACCCAGCTTGAAGGCTTCTACACAGACCTGTCGGACCCCAGGGTGGTCAGCGCATTCGCTATGATCCACGCCCGCTTCAGCACCAACACCCTGGGCTCATGGAGGCTTGCCCACCCGTACCGTCTCATCTGTCACAACGGGGAGATAAACACTCTGCGCGGCAATATCAACTGGATGACCGCCCGCCAGGCCATGTTCTCATCGCCCGACTTTGGCGACGACATGTCGAAGCTGTTCCCCATCATCACTCCCGGCGCCAGCGACACGGCGACCTTCGACAACGCCCTGGAGCTTCTGCTGGCCACGGGCCGCTCTCTGCCCCACGCTCTGATGATGATGATCCCGGAGGCAACCGGGGAGCACGTGCAGATAAGCGGGGAGAAGCGCGACTTCTACGAGTACCACTCCTCCTTTATGGAGCCCTGGGACGGCCCGGCGCTGATCGCAGCCACCGACGGCAACAGCATCGGCGTGGTGCTCGACCGCAACGGGTTGCGCCCATGCCGCTACCTTGTTACCACGGACGGCCTGCTGGTAATGGCCTCCGAGACCGGCGTTCTGGACATACCCCCGGAGAAGGTCAGGTTCAAGGCCAGAATCCGGCCCGGAAGGATGTTCCTGCTGGACACCAAAGAGGCGCGCATAATCGAGGACACGGAGTTGAAGGCTAGCCTGTCCACAAGAAAGCCCTACGGCCAGTGGCTGGCCGAAAACAGGGTAACCCTGGAGCAGCTGCCGGAGCCGACCAAGGTTGAAAAGCCGGACATGGACACCCTCATCAAGAGGCAGCGCGCCTTCGGCTACACCAACGAAGACGTGAACATACTGATGGAGCCAATGGCCGTCAACGGACAGGAGCCCGTCGGCTCTATGGGCAACGATACGCCTCTGGCCGTGCTGTCCGGGAAGCCACACCTGCTGTTCAACTACTTCAAGCAACTGTTCGCGCAGGTATCCAACCCACCTTTGGACGCCATCAGAGAGGAGCTTGTCACCTCCCTTGAGGCCTTCATCGGCTCTGAGCAGAATCTGTTTGAAGAGACTCCCAGACACTGCCACCAGCTGAGGCTTCAGCAGCCCATTCTTACCAACGTGGAGCTGGAGAAGGTGCGCAACATCTCCTACGGCAATATGAAGGCGACCACCTTCTCAACCCTGTTCGACACCCAGGCAGGTCCCGGTTCTCTGGAGAAGGCGCTGGAGGACATCTGTAGACAGGCGTCTGAAGCCGTCAACGCTGGCGTCAGCATCATCGTGCTCTCTGACAGGGGCGTGGACACCCGTCACGCACCCATTCCCAGCCTTCTGGCGACATCCGCTGTTCATCACCACCTGATACGGGAGGGAACCCGCGGTAAGGTGGGACTTGTGGTGGAGTCCGGCGAGCCGCGCGAGGTCATGCACTTCGCGCTCCTAATTGGCTACGGCGCGGGAGCCATCAACCCCTACCTGGCCTTTGAGACGCTCCACGACCTGGCGGCCCGAGGCATACTCCCGGACAGCGTTGACGCCTACACCGCCGAGAAGAACTTCATCAAGGCCATCAACAAGGGCGTCCTGAAAGTGATGTCCAAGATGGGCATCTCAACCATCCAGAGCTACAGAGGCGCTCAGATCTTCGAGGCCGTGGGTCTCAACCAGGAGATGGTGGACCGGTACTTCACCTGGACGCCTTCCCGGATCGAGGGCATAGGCCTGGAGACCATTGAGGAGGAGGCCAAGCAGCGGCACGGCTTCAGCTACGCCAACGGAGGGTCATCGGCCACCCTTGATCTGGACGAGGGCGGTCAATATCTGTGGCGACGGAACGGGGAGTACCACATGTACAACCCGGAATCCATCAGCCTGCTGCAGGAGTCCACCGGCAGCAACGACTATGCCACCTACAAGAGGTTCGCCGAGCTGATTGACGAACGCGAGCGACAGCTGTCCACCCTGCGGGGGCTGCTGGACTTCAAGACCACCGATGAGCCAATCTCCATCGACGAGGTGGAGTCGGCCGAAGAGATCGTCAAGAGGTTCGCTACGGGCGCAATCTCCCTTGGCGCAATCAGCCGCGAGGCCCACGAGACCCTGGCAATCGCTACCAATCGCATCGGGGCCAAGAGCAACACCGGCGAAGGAGGCGAGGACTATCACCGCTTCACGCCGGACGCCAACGGCGACTCCCGCAACAGCGCTATGAAGCAGGTAGCCTCTGGTCGCTTCGGCGTCACCACCAACTACCTGGTCAACGCCACCGACCTCCAGATCAAGATGGCCCAGGGATCCAAGCCCGGCGAGGGCGGGCAGCTTCCAGGGCACAAGGTGGACGAGTACATAGGCTGGATCCGTCACACAACCCCCGGCGTGGAGCTGATCTCGCCGCCGCCTCACCACGACATCTACTCGATTGAGGACCTGGCACAGCTCATCCACGACCTGAAGAACGTCAATCCGGACGCCAGAATCCACGTGAAGCTGGTGGCAGAGGTGGGCGTGGGCATCATAGCAGCCGGCGTCTCCAAGGGACACGGGGACGTGGTGCTCATCAGCGGCGACAGCGGCGGCACCGGAGCATCTCCGGAGTCATCCATCAAGCACGCAGGTCTCCCCTGGGAGCTTGGACTTGCGGAGACCCACCAGGTCCTGCTCATGAATGACCTCCGAGGCCGCATCGTGGTTCAGACGGACGGCCAGCTGAAGACGGGCAGGGACGTTGCCATCGCCTGTCTCCTTGGAGCAGAGGAGTTCGGGTTCTCCACGGGGCCCCTGATAACCCTGGGCTGCATCATGCTGCGCAAGTGCCACCTGAACACCTGCTCCGTCGGCATTGCGACACAGAACCCGGAGCTTCGCAAGAGATTTGCAGGTCAGCCGGAAGCCGTAATCAACTACTTCTTCTTTGTGGCCGAGCACCTTCGAGAGATAATGGCCCAGATGGGGTTCCGCACCGTCAACGAGATGGTCGGCCGCATGGACAGGCTGGAGCCGGGCAAGGCCGTCGACCACTGGAAGGCCAGGGGACTCGACCTCACGCCCATGCTGGAGTTGCCTGAAGTGCCGGATAGCGTCGCCACTTTCTGCTGCCAGACCCAGGACCACGGGCTGGAGCTTGCCCTTGACCACAAGTTGATAGAGCTTTCCAGAAACGCTCTGGAGAGGCGTGAGCCTGTGGACATACGGCTTCCCATCAGCAACTCCAACCGCGTGGTGGGCACCATGCTGAGCGGCGAGATAGCCAAACGCTACGGCGAAGACGGCCTGCCCGACGACACCATAAACATCTCCTTCAAAGGCTCCGCCGGTCAGAGCTTCGGCGCATTCATGGCCAGGGGCATCTCAATGTCGCTGGAAGGGGACTCCAACGACTACTTTGCGAAGGGCATCTCCGGCGGCCGCATTGCGGTCTACCCGCCGGAGGGATCGACCTTCGTGCCTGAGGAGAACATAATCGTCGGCAACGTTGTGCTCTACGGCGCAACCGGCGGCAAGGTGTTCATCCGCGGCGTTGCGGGCGAGCGGTTCGCAGTCCGCAACAGCGGCGCACACACGGTTGTGGAGGGCGTCGGAGACCACGGCTGCGAGTACATGACGGGCGGGATGGTGGTGGTGCTGGGACCGACGGGCCGCAACTTTGCTGCGGGCATGAGCGGCGGCTACGCGTACGTCCTCGACGAAGACGGCGGCTTTGAGAGCCGTTGCAACCCGGACATGGTTGGGCTGGAGCCCGTCACCGATGAGGAGGACAGGACCACCCTGCGCGACCTCATCGAGGAGCACGTCGCCCACACCGGCAGCGAGAAGGCGCGGCGTATACTGGCGGAGTGGGACAGTACGCTGCCCAGATTCGTCAAGGTGTTCCCCCACGACTACCGGCGAGTCCTCGAGGAACGGAGGCAAAGTGGGCTTGCAGTGGGAGCGGCGGTCAGTGGGTAAACCAACCGGATTCATGGAGTTTTCACGGAAGCCTCCCCCGAGGCGCTCCGTTCAGGACCGCTTGAAGGACTCCCGCGAGCTCTACCTGGAGTGGGCCGAGCAGGACGTCCGCGACCAGGGTGCGCGCTGCATGAACTGCGCCGTGCCCTTCTGCCACACCGGCTGTCCATTGGGGAACCTCATCCCGGAGTGGAACGATCTCGTGTACAAGGGCGAGTGGAAAAGCGCGCTGGCAAGGCTTCACGCCACCAACAACTTCCCGGAGTTCACCGGCAGGATCTGCCCGGCGCCCTGCGAGCCGGCCTGCGTCCTCTCCATCAACGAGGATCCGGTTACAATCGAGTACATCGAGAAGGCCATTGCGGACCGCGGGTTCCAGGAGGGCTGGATAACGCCTGAGCCGCCTGCCAGCCGCACGGGCAAGCGTGTGGCGGTCGTCGGCTCAGGGCCGGCGGGCATGGCCGCGGCTCAGCAGCTCAACCGCGCCGGCCACCTCGTCACCCTATTCGAGAGGGACGAGTACATCGGCGGCCTCCTGCGACTGGGCATACCCGACTTCAAGATGGAGAAGCACGTCGTACAGCGCCGTGCGGACATCATGGCCGAGGAGGGCATAACCTTCGAGACCGGCGTCAACGTCGGCTACGACATCACGGCTGCGGACCTGCAGCGTGACTTCGACGCCGTCTGCCTCACCATCGGCGCATGTGAAGCCAGGGAGCTTCCCGTGCCGGGCCGCGACCTGGACGGCATTCACCTGGCTATGGAGTACCTCACCCAGCAGAACCGCCGCATTGCGGGCCAGCCCATCAACCCGCAGGACACCATCACCGCCGAGGGCAAGCGGGTCATCATCCTCGGAGGCGGTGATACTGGAGCCGACTGCCTTGGCACGGCCCATCGACAGGGCGCGGAGGTGATCTACCAGTTGGAGCTGCTTCCCCAGCCGCCGGATGAGCGACGCCCCAACAATCCGTGGCCCCAGTGGCCCATCATCCTCAGGATGTCGCCCGCCCACGAGGAGGGGGGAATCCGAGACTACAACGTCCTGACCAAGAGCTTCTCCGGCAGCAACGGGAAGGTGGAGCAGCTCAACGCCGTCCGCATCGACTGGGGTCCTCCTGACGCGTCGGGGCGACCCGCGATGATAGAGGTGGAGGGCAGCGAGTTCTCTATCGGCGCTGACTTGGTGCTGCTGGCGATGGGGTTCATCCACGCGGAGCACCCGGGTATCGTTGCCGACCTGGGCGTGGACCTGGACGGCCGCGGCAACATTGTCACCAACGCCGACCGCATGGCCAGTGTGCCCGGCGTATTCGCCGCCGGCGACTCCGTCCGCGGCGCTTCACTCGTGGTGTGGGCCATAGCCGAAGGTCGCCAGGCGGCCCACGGCATCGACAAGTACCTCATGGGCCACAGCAGCCTCCCCAGCGTCCGGGTTTAGGGACCGTCTATGACTCGGACTGTTCCTCTGCTCTTGGTGACGCTATGCTGTGTCACAGTCGCCCTGTTGATGTCATGCTCCGAATCTGCGCCCACGCCGACTGTTACGCCCGGCCCATCCTCTGCACAAGCTACCCCTTTGGAAACCCTGAAGAACACCGAAGCTGCACCAGTGAAGGTGTCAACTTACAGATACACAATGGATGCCTGGCAGACTCCACAAGTAGAGGGCGATACCGACCATAAGACCTTTACAGAATTCACTGTAGTGGTTGGTGAAGGCATGCACGTCATTACGCGAGTGGAGGGGAGCGATTACCAAGAATCCTTATTGCTTGACGGCGTTCAGCACTTCCGCAATGGGCCGAATGAAGTCTGGCAATCTAGTTACTCCAGTTTCGATCCTACCACCATGCCGATGCTGGAACCTCGCGAGGATTTCAACTTGTACAGCGATTTGATTGACGTTCGCGTTCTGGGAGAGGAGCAAGTAAACGGAGTTCCAACCACCAAAATTCAAGGCAAGATCGATATGCAGTCCAAAGTAGAGAAGATTTGGGGAAACCCTAAGACTCAGAGTCCTGAGTTAAGTGCAGGCTCAGAAGATCCACGAGGCCAGTTTCTAGCTGGATCTGAAGAGTTCACGGGTTGGGTCGGAATCAACGATGGTCTACTCCATGCCTATGAGCTTCATGGGTCCTATCCGGCCTTCGGCGAACTGCTGCAATTCGAGTACTCGCTACGGACAGAGTACTTTGACTTTAATGAACCCCTTGTTCTTCCAACGCCTTAATCATAGACAAACCAGTGTGCCAGGCGTCCGGGTTTAGGGTGGCGCGGGCCCGCGGCAACTACGCTAGGTCCACTGTTTGGAGTCCGGCCCTGGCCACTGTGCCGCAATCAGACTAGCCATTTCCCCGCTTCGCTTGAGGATTAAGGCTTCGTCCCAGAAGGACTCATTAGTTAGTTCAGCGTTCATATTCATAACGCTGTGCTTGAGAAGTGCGTCACGCTTGCACTTTTTGCCGTCGCATGTCTCGTGCTCACATTTCCAAGAAGCGTTGGACAAAGATGAGTTGAGCTTCTGGGTTACCAACGTGAGATTCCCAATTGTGTGTATTAGGCCGTTCCGAATCTGTTTGGCCTCTTCTTCGTTAGAACCTTTCGGAAGAGGCCAATGCTGAACCCAACTAACTGGCATCAAATGCTCAATTGTGAGATTCTTTGGGACGCCTAGTTGCTCGGCCATTCTAGTGTGGTGTAACCAAAGTACATTGGCAAATAAAGGGGTGATCGATGCTGATCCACTACCCTGGTTTGAGCAAGAATCCGATTCTCTGTCCTTTCAGAAAGCCCTCGAATAATGCGAGGAACTACGGATACAGGACACTAGGAGTCTGTCCGATATTTGTTGTGGACTGGACGCAAGGAAAAGAGTGCGGGCTACAGTGGGAAGGGTTAGACTAAGAGGCAACATGTGGGAGGTGTGAGATGGCCAAAGAGTACCGCCCTTATGGACTGGAACAGGCCTATCTGTTGCCGCAGGCGCCTCGTGAGTGGCTCCCGGAGGGTCATTTGGCCCTGTTCCTGGAAGACGCGGTGAGCCTACTGGACATAGAGGAGATTGCCGTGCGGTTCAAGAGAGGGCGTGGACCCCGGGCTTACCATCCCAGGATGCTGCTTTCTCTCTTGCTGTACGGCTACTGCACGGGAGTCTACAGTTCCAGGAAAATAGCGGCGGCTTGTGAGACGGACGTGGCCTTCCGGGCGCTGTGTGGAGGCCAATTCCCGGACTTCCGCACCGTGTCCGATTTTCGCAAGAACCACCTGGAAGTCTTTGCGGGTCTGTTCATCCAAGTACTGGGAATGTGCCGGGAGGCAGGTCTGGTGAAGATGGGACACCTCTCCCTGGATGGGAGCAAATACCAGGCCAACGCCTCGAAGCACAAGGCCATGAGCTACGGGCGGATACAAGAGACGGAGCCCCGGTTGGAAGCGGAGATAGCGGAGTTGTTGCGCCGGGCCGCCGAGATTGACGAGGCGGAGGATGCGGAATACGGCGATGATGCTCGGGGGGATGAACTACCTGAAGAACTGCGGCGGCGGGAGGTGCGACTGGCCAAGATGAGGGAGGCGAAGGTGCGGTTGGAAGAGCGGGCCAAAAGGCGTGCGCTGGAGCGGGCTGAAGGAGGAAGGGCTAGACCCGAAGAGGCGGAAGCTGCGGCGGCCAAGGCTGTGCCCCGGCCCAAGGAGCAGAGCAATTTCACAGACCCGGACAGCCGGATCATGAAGAGTTCCCACGGTTGGATACAGGGCTACAATGCTCAGGTTCTGGTGGAAGCGGGGAGCGGAGTGATCGTAGCCCAAGAGGTGACGCCCCAGAGCGCCGACAGCCCCAGATTGGGCCCTATGCTGGAGATCTTGGACCAAAACCTGGCAGGTATAGGAGTCCCGGCAACAGAGCGGTGTCCCCTGTTATTCACGGCAGATGCGGGATATTGCAGCGAACGCAATCTGGGTATGCTCGCCGAAAGACAGTTCGATGCCTACGTAGCCACGGGTCGGGAGAGACACCACCAAGCCGGGATAGGTCAACAGGTAAAGGTCAGGACGCCGCTGCGCTCCGCCATGCGGTCCAAGCTGCAGACGCCTGAAGGACGGGAGGTGTATGCACGTCGCAAGGTCATCACTGAGCCGGTCCACGGGCTTACCAAACATGCTCGGGGCTTCAGGCAATTCCTGCTCCGTGGCATCCACAAAGTGGCAGGGGAGTTCACCCTGGTGTCCTTGACCCACAACCTGCTGAAGCTGTGGAGGGCAAACCCGGTGGCCGCGGGTTCGGCAAACCCGGCCTGAAACGCCAAACCCTGTCCAGCAGGCCCCTTTCGGGGGGCCGGAGCGAGGGTGTAAGACCCCACCGGTCCAAATCTGGACTAACTGCCCAGCCCAGACCACCACCAACACTGCACATCACACCCACCACCCAAACCGCTCCTGGGAATCTTCAGACACACTCCTAGCAGCCCGTCCGAGGATTAACTAACGGCGTTTGCGGGTCAGCGACAATGGATCGCGACAACTAATTGTGCCGGTTGCCCCGGCCAGCCCCCAGATAGCTTTGCGAATAGCGCCGTGCTCACTACCTCGGCAAAAGTTCCTGATGCGTTGGGCTGGCCCATCGCCCCGTGCTTTCCTGTGCAGATTGACCCCAAAGCGGAACAGCTTGAGCAGGTTGTGGCCGGTGCAGATCAGCGACCATTCGCCGTTCACCTTCTCCAGTCCCCGCAGCAGGAACTGCCGGAATCCCCGGCCCTGCTTGATCTGGCCGAATACCGGCTCCACAGTTTGCATCCGCAAAGCGTAGCGCTGCCGACCCCGCCTGGTCTGTAACTTCCGTCGCATCCGGTCCCTGGGAGACAGATGGCTGGGTATGCGACCTCGGGGCGCAGATGGCACAACCCGGCCGTGGCGGGTCTGCTCCGGCGCGACGAACGGGTCCACGCCCAGAGCATAAAGCTCATCGACTGCCTTTGCCGAGTAGTAGCCAGCATCGGCGGATACTTCCCTGGGGACTGCGCCGACGTTGTCGATGGTCTCCTACATCATCGCCGCAGCCTGTTGCTTATCCGAAGTCTGGTTGGTGGCCCGCGCCGCCACGATCACCTGGTGAGCGCTGTCCACCACCGCCTGACAGTTGTACGCTTGCAGGAAGTCCTTTCCTCCAGGTGCGGGGATGATGCGCGACTCGGTATCGGTGAAGTTGCGCTGGGCCTTGTCGTCGGGCACACCCGGGCGCTTACCACCTTCGGCCTCGGCCTGTTCGGCAGCCGCCTGCGCCTCGGCTTCCAGCGCCGCCATGGCTTCCCGTATCTTCTCCAACCGACCCTCTCGAAAGGCCAACTCCTCCGGCAACTCATCTCCACGCTTGTCTTTGCCGTACCGCAGGTCTTCCTCATCGTCCGCTGCCCGGGCCTGTCGCAACAACTCCGCTACCTCCGCCGTCAACTGCGCTTCCCTCTCCTTCATACGTCCATAACTCATCGCCTTATGCTTCGATGCGTTGGCCTTCACCTTCGTGCCGTCCAGCGCCACGTGCCCCAGCTTCACCAGCCCCGCCCGCTGGCACAACGCCAGTACCTGTATGAACAGGCCCGACAGCGCATCCAGATTATCCTTGCGAAAGTCGGAGATGGTCCGGAAGTCCGGTGTGTTGTTCGCCGCCAACACCCTGAAGGCGATGTCCTCGTGGAGACGCTGGGCGATGCGGCGTGAGGACACCACCCCGACGCAGTAGCCATACAGCAGCGCCTTGACCATCATCCGTGGATGATACGGCGACCCGCCACGCCGTTCCCGCTCGTAGCGAGCGGTGATCTCCGACATGTCCAACTGGTCCACCACGTCGGATATGAAGTAGGCCAGATGGTCGTCAGGCAGCCACTCCTGCAACGCCGCTGGCAACAGCAACTGCTGGTCGGGTTCGTAGGGAAGGTAGGTCTTGCTCATCAACAACTCCCCGCTACTGGACTGCGCCCTATCATACACCCAACCACTCGCCAACCGTGTTTCTCGGACAGGCTCCTAGAGCATCCAGGCTGCGCCGGAGCATATCCGTCGCCATCTCCGACATCCTGCTAGATCCCGTTGCCTCCACTCCAAAGGTCCCTGCTTCCACCGAAAACGCCTTTGCTTCCACCAGTTCGAACCAAATCGTGCCTGATGTGGAGGCAGTGGAAGCAGTGGAGGCAAATCCGCATACTGTCGCAGGGTCTTCTCCAGCATCGCAGTAAACTGAAGAGCAAAGCGAGTTTCTTAAGGGGCGGGGGTCCTTGGAGGGAAAGATAAAACGGTGATTTCTTCCTGAAACCTGCTAAGGGTGGATTCCGGCGCACCCATACCCAACGGCCACAGATGGAATCGAGGATGGGTTGGCACGTAAGTATTGAGGCAACCGAAGCCCTCGTCTCGGAACCAGATTACGGCAAAGGGGCAATTGGACAACACGAGCGCAATTCCTTGCAGTCTCACCAAAGCGAACATCACCACCACTACCTTGCCAAAGTCCAATGAGTGTAACCGCCGCATACCCTTGCCATTAGAGATGCAGGTGTCAGAAGATATTCCTGGGGGAGTATAATCGAACCACACGTTTGCAGGGAGCCTATCCATGCCCATTCGGAGCCGTGAAGACGCCGTTGAGGTTGAGGAGCGAATGGTGCGCATCTTCGCCGCCTCACCGGAAAATCGTGCCGCTGCCGTTCGCGGGCTGTTCGTCGAGGTGTTGGACTTCAACGCTGCGAACGGTCAGTTGGACCTCCGCGCCGCCGGCCGCGCAGAACTCCCCGACGATGCCGACCGCATTGCGGAGCTAGGAGTGTGTCTGAGTATTCTCTGAGGCCAACGATGTACATAATGCACATTGTGCTATGGTACGATTAGCGTTGCACTACCTTCATCTATGCTAGCTAGTCGTGAGCATTATGACGGATAGCGTCTTTCTCGGACAGGCTCCTAGTGTCCTGTATCCGTAGTTCCTCGCATTATTCGAGGGCTTTCTGAAAGGACAGAGAATCGGATTCTTGCTCAAACCAGGGTAGTGGATCAGCATAGATCACCCCTTTATTTGCCAATGTACTTTGGTTACACCACACTAGTGTCCTGTATCCGTAGTTCCTCGCATTATTCGAGGGCTTTCTGAAAGGACAGAGAATCGGATTCTTGCTCAAACCAGGGTAGTGGATCAGCATAGCTTTATTTGCCAATGTACTTTGGTTACACCACACTAGTGTCCTGTATCCGTAGTTCCTCGCATTATTCGAGGGCTTTCTGAAAGGACAGAGAATCGGATTCTTGCTCAAACCAGGGTAGTGGATCAGCATCGATCACCCCTTTATTTGCCAATGTACTTTGGTTACACCACACTAGAGTCTGGATCACCCCTTTATTTGCCAATGTACTTTGGTTACACCACACTAGAGTCTGGCCCATACATGAATCCCTGGGGTCCATGACTCGATATCAAGGTTGAGCCAAATGATTAGTCAGACAAAAGAAGGAATCTATGTGGCGGAACTGAGAGTTCCTTCATATTTCTATCTGCAGCGCGAGATAAGCGATGTAATCCCTAACCACAGCGGGTTCGGTATCCACAAGGGGTATTGGACGATGCGCCCTCAAGACGAACAATCTGAAGTAGAAGGCTTTGTTGAGCTTGCGCTGACAATTGAGTTCCTAGCTCCATCGCTCAGGGAAGCAGAGGACCATTCATTGAAGGTAGGCAGAGAATTCAACTCGATAGTATCTGCCTATGGGGGCTCCCCGCTCGGAGGCGTCAGACTAAATCGAGTCGCCTCTATGAGTTTTGACGGGTGCTTGAAATCTCAGCACAACTATTGGTATGGATACAAATCACACAATCTCTCCATCTTCAACCAGACAATCAAGCACCAATTTCAACAATACCTCGAAGAGTTTTCCAAGACAGACGGAAAAACGAGATACTTGCTGCAGTCGGCAATTCATTGGTATGGAATCGCAATTAGCGCCGACGATCCAACAGTTAGTGTAGTTGCCGCATGGACGGGACTGGAAAGTATCGGTCGAGCAGTGGATGGTAAAGTTCATCCCAATGGTCCAAAGGCCCCCTGTGAGACTTGCAACAACAAGGTAGGCGAAGACAGAGATCGCAAGAAGGCAGGCATAGAATACGCATTCCGCTATCTCACAAAGAAACCTCAATCGAAGTCAATCCCCGAAGGGATTAGGGAGTCAGTTACCAGTGACCTAGTTGAGAGCTTTGCGGCTAGAGAAGCTGAAGAGCTACGTAACGACGTTGTTCATGGCCTAAAGGAGATTGAAGTGCTTCAGCAAGACTGCTCAAAGGTGAGGCGGCACTTGATTCACGTACTCAACGCATCTATCTTGGGCACAATGGGTCCCTCAACCGGTGCGTGGTTGGCAGGGCATTATGAAGTACACCCGGAGGGCCGTATATCACTCAAGTTCAAGAATGGGACAAGAAAGTCCCCTTTCCTAGGTGATTGGGTAGAAGGACTTGAGATCAAGCCTGAGTCGGTCGACCGAAGCGCAGGAACTTCCGTTACGGCAACCATAGGGGTTGAATGGAGTTCAAACGAGGAGACCGTTAGCCTAATTGAAGCCAAGTGTGAAGAGCTGTTTCGTCGAGATGCCGATGTGTTTAGTTTCGAGACTCAATCATTCATGGCTGGTATTCCTACTTGGCACAACAGAGCTGCGGAGCCTGCATGGAATGAATTCGCTATGCCGTGATCTTAGGGAATGGACAAAGAACCCTCTTTGGTGCGCTTATTAGGTAAACCTATGAACCTAAGCGCGCTCCGAGCGTGTGATAGAATTGGCGCAAGAGCGAGTATCCGAAAGGACTGGAGCGAAGAGAGGACCTGAGATGGTTAAAAGCGTTAGGGCTAGATTCTCAAACGGGGTGCTTACCCCGCTGGAGCCACTTGACCTGGAAGAAGGCCAAGAGGTGATGGTGTCTATCGAGGATTTTCCATCGAGTGACCGCAGTCTTGATGCGCTCAGAGCATCCGCCGGAGGTTGGGAGGGTGGCCGTGACCCTGATGAACTGAAGCAGATGCTCTACGAGGCCAGAGTCAAGGGATCCCGGGAGCCGGTTGACTTGTAGGAATCTTGATGCGTTATCTGGTGGATACCGATTGGGCCATTGACCACTTGCACAATGTCAGCCGGGTGGTTCTTCGACTTGAAGAACTGGCCTCAGAGGGACTGGGCCTCAGCATAATATCTCTGGCAGAGCTTTATGACGGCGTGCTTGGGTCAGGCAATCCCCAGCGCGATGAGCAGTTTCTCAAGACTTTCTTGGCGGCAGTCGAAGTTGTGCACCTAGACGAATCTATATGCCACATATTCGCCGAGGAACGTGGCAGATTAAGAGCCGCCGGTACTCCTGTCAGCGATTTGGACCTACTCATTGGAGCCACGGCAATCCGCCACAACCTCACCCTTCTCACCAACAATCGCAAGCACTTTGAGCGAATGCCAGATCTGAGCATCATCTCCGTCTGAACCATGAACATCCTGCACGCCACCACGGACCCGGACCTGCTGACCCGCCTGCGGGAAATGCTGGGCAGTTCAGCACGCGCGGACATCGCAGTGGGCTATTTCTTCATGTCCGGCTTTGAGGCCATTTCTGACAGTCTTTCGAGGATGGAAAAGGTGCGTATCCTGGTTGGTCGCACGGACCGGCCGACGCTGGAGGCCGTCGCCTCGGGGCTGCAGCAGTCGCAAGCGCTGAAGGAGCGGCTAGAAGCCGACCAACTTGTGCCCAAGCGGCAGCGCGAGGCCATTGCCCAGGAGTCACTGGACCGCATAGCGGAAGGGGTTGCGATACTGCCCCAGACCGGTAACTCGGAAAGAGCGGTCTCCGCCCTTTGGGGTATGGTGGAGTCTGGGAAAGTGGAAGTACGAGCCTACCTTCGTGGCCCGCTTCACGCCAAGGCGTACCTGTGCTGGTACGACAACCACGCTGAGCCGGGTGCGGCGGTTGTCGGCTCCTCCAATCTGACTCTTGCCGGCTTCAGCGGCAACACCGAGCTTAACGTCCGTGTCACCGGCGATGCGGAGATGGCGGCCTTGAGGGAGTGGTTTGACGCCCTGTGGATGGACTCAGATGACATTAGCATGGCACTTGTCACAGAACTGAATCGGTCCTGGGTGCTGGCCCGAACGCCACCTTACCACGTTTACCTGAAGGCCCTCTATGAGCTGTACCACACCGATGTCGCTATCCAGGAACTCCTGCCGCCGCGGAGCGACCTGGCCAATTTCCAGTTCGATGCGGTGAAGCGCGGGCTGGCGATGATTGAGACTTACGGCGGCTGCTATATCGGCGACGTGGTAGGCCTGGGTAAAACATTCGTCGGAGCTGAACTTCTGCGCCAGCTTCGAGTCAGCTATCCCAACGATGGGCCACCACTAATCCTGTGCCCTGCGGGGCTAAAGCCGATGTGGGAGGCCTTTAACGAGAGTTTCGCACTAGGCGCAGCGGTGGTGTCCCACAGCATGGTAGCCTCGCGCTCGGACCCTGAGTTTGACGAGGAGCCAGGAGTGTGTCTGAGTATTCTCTGAGACCAACGATGTACATAATGCATATTGTGTTATGGTACGGTTAGCGTTGTACTGCCTTCATCTATACTCGCTAGTCGTGAGCATTATGACGAATATCGTCTTACTCGGACAGGCTGCTAGTGTGGTGTAACCAAAGTACATTGGCAAATAAAGGGGTGATCGATGCTGATCCACTACCCTGGTTTGAGCAAGAATCCGATTCTCTGTCCTTTCAGAAAGCCCTCGAATAATGCGAGGAACTACGGATACAGGACACTAGCAGCCTGTCCGAGTAACCCCTGAGGCCAACGACTTGCATAGTTAACGTGGTGATGATATACGAATAACGTTCTGCGCTACCTTACCAATAGTCTAGTTACGTGTACGTTATGACATATATCGTCTTACTCGGACAGGCTGCTAGTGTGGTGTAACCAAAGTACATTGGCAAATAAAGGGGTGATCGATGCTGATCCACTACCCTGGTTTGAGCAAGAATCCGATTCTCTGTCCTTTCAGAAAGCCCTCGAATAATGCGAGGAACTACGGATACAGGACACTAGTGTGGTGTAACCAAAGTACATTGGCAAATAAAGGGGTGATCGATGCTGATCCACTACCCTGGTTTGAGCAAGAATCCGATTCTCTGTCCTTTCAGAAAGCCCTCGAATAATGCGAGGAACTACGGATACAGGACACTAGTGTGGTGTAACCAAAGTTAGTCGCATGTTTGCTGGCTATGGTGTATCCTCCTGATTACCTGGCAAAAGGAGGATGAATATGGGCAGAGGCAGACCAATGGCGCCTTTGGCCCTGGACGGCGCCGAACGGGAAACCTTGGAACAATGGACCCGCCGGCCCAAAACGGCCCAGGCGTTGGCCCTGCGGTCCAGAATTGTTCTGGCCTGTGCCGATGGCCGGAGCAACACTGCGGTGGCCGCCGAGTTGCGGGTATGCATTGACACGGTGGGCAAATGGCGGTCCCGGTTCTTGGAGCAACGGCTGGACGGCCTTTTGGACCAACCGCGCAGCGGTCGCCCCAGGATGATTGACGATGCCGACGTTGAGCGGGTGATTGCGTTGACCTTGGAGACCACCCCCAAGGACGCCACCCACCGGAACCCCGGCCCATGGCCCGGGGTTCCGGTCTGAGCCACAACACGGTGAGTCGCATCTGGCGTGCCTTCGCGCTGCAACCTCACCGCACCGAGACCTTCAAGCTGTCGGCGGATCCCCTCTTCATTGAGAAGGTGCGGGATATTGTGGGGCTCTACCTCAACCCGCCGGACCGGGCGCTGGTCTTGTGCGTAGACGAGAAGTCCCAGATCCAAGCCCTGGACCGCACCAGACCGCTTTTGCCCCTGCGCCCGGGCCAGGCCGAACGGCGCACCCATGATTACGTGCGCCACGGTACCACGTCCCTGTTCGCCGCTTTGGACGCCAGGACCGGCCAGGTGATTGGCCAGTGCCACCGCCGCCACCGGGCCTTGGAGTTCCGCAAGTTTCTCGATGCCATCGAGTCCGCGGTGCCCGCCGAGTTGGACGTTCACCTGATTGCCGACAACTACGCCACCCACAAGACGGCGCTGATCCGGAACTGGTTCGCCAAGCGGCCCCGCTTCCATATTCATTTCACGCCCACCAGCGCCTCCTGGCTGAACCTAGTGGAGCGCTGGTTCGGTCTGCTCACCGAAAAGCAGTTGCGCCGGGGAGTGCATCAGAGCAGCGCCGAACTGGAGGCTGCCATCTACCGCTACCTGGACGTCACCAACGAAGACCCCAAGCCCTTGGTATGGACCAAGACCGCTGACCAAATCCTAGCAAGTGTGGCCCGCTTTTGCCAGCGTACTTTGGATACAGGACACTAGGACGATACGCCATTGAAGACTATGAAGAAATCTCACCCTTCAAACCTGTATCCTACACCCCTGATAGTGATGATCCTTTTCGGACTACCGGGTTCCGCCTCTATCTTCTCCCGCAGCCAGCGGACGTGTACGTCCACGGTGCGCGTATCGCCGATGTAGTCGTATCCCCAGAGGCGTTCCAATACCTGGTCCCGGGTAATGGCCCTACCTTTGTTGGACACCAGCAGCGTCAGCAGGTCGAACTCCCTGGGTTTCAGGTCAAGGGTAACAGAGCCCAGTCTGGCCGTGTGGCTGGACAGGTCGACCTACAGGTCTCCCGTCGTGTAGGACTCGACGATCGTGAGAGTAACCCTGGCATATCGGGTAGCCAAGCCGGATGAACCCTCCGCGAGGTCTACACCTGCATTGCGGCTTGGCGGGTGACTCGTGTATTATATGGTCGTTCCGAGGACTTCAAGACGACTGCCCGGAACGTCGGCCCAACCAAGACTACAGCAAGGAGGGAAACATGCCTGCGTCGAATACGGTCAAGTACGAGAAGCGAGACAGAATAGCCTGGGTGACCCTGAACCGCCCGGAGGCGATGAACGCTCTGAATACGGAGATCCGCATAGCCATCACGGAAGCCTTTCAAGAGGTCGAAGCCGACGACGACGTGCTGGTAGCCGTAGTCATAGGCGAGGGAGGCCGGGCCTTCTGTGCAGGCAACGACCTCAAGGAGCAGGCCCAGGGCGACTCTGCCGCCGGCGCCGCTTGGTCGCGGAACACGCCATCGGGTAGCCAGGCTGTCTACGAGTGCCTGAAACCAACCATCGCAGCCATAGACGGCTACGCCCTTGCCGGCGGTATGCAGCTGGCCAACCGCTGCGACATCCGCGTCGCCACAGAGAAGTCCCGCTTTGGAATGCCGGAGCCTCTGCGCAGCCTAACCCCCATCAACTCCGTGGACACCATGGAGATGGGCTTTGTCCCGATGGGAGAGGCCATGTGGATTATACTCACGGGAGCCCACATGACCGCAGAGCGAGCCTACGACATCGGCCTCGTCCAGGCCCTTGTTCCCGATAGGGACGCTCTTATCGAAGAGGCGGAGAGGGTTGCCGGCCTCCTGAAGCTGTGCGCTCCCCTGGCCCTCAGGGCCCTCAAGAACGGCGTGCGCCTCCACCACAATCCGCCCACTCCGCCAACCGGGACCCTGCTCCTGGACCACCTGCGAGAGCTGAACCGACCCCTCCAGGAGACGGTTTCCAAGAGCGAAGACAGGCTGGAAGGCCCCAAGGCCTTCGCGGAGAAGCGAGCGCCCGACTGGAAGGGCAGATAGCCCGTCTCTGAGTAAATCGCTTTAGCCTGAGTAAGAAGAAGGCGCGGTGGAAACACCGCGCCTTCTTCTTTTTCTTGAGTAGACGCTGACCACAGAGCAACCCTGGGTGGGGCTACTCCGCTTTCCTGACGGCGTGACCGCCGAACTGGTTGCGCATGGCCGCAAGCAGCCTGGCGCCAAAGGGCTGCTCCTGTCGCGAGCGGAATCTGGCCTGCAGAGCCAGAGATATTACGGGGGTCGGAACGTTGAGGTCGACGGACTCCTGGACGGTCCATCTGCCCTCGCCGGAGTCCTCGACGTATGCCTGGATGGTCTCCAGCGCCGGATCCTCATCCAGGGCCGCGGCCGTCAGGTCCAGCAGCCAGGAGCGTACGACGCTTCCGTTCCGCCATATCCCGGCTATCTGGGCCAGGTCCAGGCCAAATTCCTCCTTCGCCCCCATCATCTCAAAGCCCTCTGCGTACGCCTGCATCAGCCCGTACTCGATGCCGTTGTGCACCATCTTGACGAAGTGCCCCGAACCGGCGGGGCCGACTCTCCCATAACCCCTGTCCGAGCCCGGCGCGAGGGTTTGGAAGACCGGCTCCAGTCTCCGGAAGACCTCCGGGTCTCCTCCAACCATTATGCTGTAGCCCTCCTCAAGGCCCCAGATTCCGCCGCTGGTGCCTGCGTCCATGAAGAACAACCCGCGCTCCGCCAGAGACGCGGCGCGGCGAACGCTGTCCTTGTAGTTGGAGTTGCCCCCGTCTATGATTACGTCTTCGGGAGACAGGGCATCCGCGAGGGCGTCTATGGTGGATTCGGTCGGTTCCCCCGAAGGAACCATTACCCAGGCTACTCTGGGCGATGGGAGCTGCCCGGCCAGATCTTCTATAGACGATGCGCCGTCTGCGCCTTCGTCGACCAGCGCCTGCACCGCCTCCGGCTGAGAGTCATAGACCACTACTCTGTGCCCGCCTCTCATAAGACGCCGCGCCATGTCACCGCCCATGCGTCCCAAGCCTATCATGCCTATGTCCATAGTCCTGATACCTTTCCAGCCGTTGCGGTCTCAAAGTGCGGAAATCATTTCTTGCCCAGGTCCCTAAGCCATTTAACCCCCGGCACTGTACTTTCTTATATCAACCATGCCTCTATGGTACGGTTTCCAAGAAATCTTTGATAGCTCTTACTATTCCCTCGTCATCTTCATACTTAACAATCCGTGTTCTACCATTGGGTGTAATTGTATTTGATGCCATCTTAGTTGTTCGTGTAATCCTAAGCTTCTTCCCGTCTTTAGTAAGTCTAACCCGCACCCCGTGCAATGTTTTTTGATTCATTCACTCGCTCCTACAAAATTGGACTAATTTCGTTGATTGCCAAAATTATAATCAGTCCGACTCTATTCAAGCGTGATAGCGGTTTAGTTCTAACCTCGTCGCTTACAAGCGCATAACAGCATTTTACAGCGCTTGCCAGTGCAAGGGCTATACACGCTCTGCAACGCGCCTGATCTGCTCTCCATGCTGGCCTTTCAACCGCACGCCGGCGACGCGGCGGCCTTGCGCCTGCAACGCCCTCATATCGCCCAGCGCCTGTGCGTCCGCCAGCACTCCAAAGGTGTAAGCCTCTCGGGGCACCGGGATGTCATCCTGACGCTCTGCGCTGATCTGCAGGAACAGGCCGATGTTGGGGCCGCCCTTGTGGATCTGGCCCGTAGAGTGAAGGAACCGCGGGCCGTACCCCACGGTGGTGGCGATATGATAGCGCTCCATAACCCGACGCCTGAGCTCCGTCAGCGCCTCGTTGGTCTCCTGAGTCTCGCGAACATAAGCCAGTACAGCCAGGTAATCGCCCGGCTTGGCTTGGGAGAGCAACTCCTGGATCGAGCCGGACTCCTCCGGCTGTGGCAGCCTGCCCGACTCCTGGTGCTCCCGGAGACCTCTGGCCGTCTCGTCCTTGGCCTGCTGCACGTTGGGCTGGTCGAAGGGGTGAATCCCCAGAATGCTCCCGGCAACCGCCGTAGCGAACTGCCATCGGAAGAACTCCGCGCCCAGGTCGTACTTGTCGCCAAGCTCCAGCCTCACCACAGGCTGTCCGGCTGACTCCATATCAGCCATAGCTGCGTCCAGGTCGCCGTTGTTATCTCCATCCAGCCGCAGATACACGAACAGCCGGTCGTCCCCGTAGCAGGACGGGCTTGCCAGGGGCTCGCCGACCACCGGGATGATGCCCCGTCCCTCCTTGCCGGTGCTCTCGGCGATGAGCTGCTCAACCCACAGCCCAAACCCGGAAATTGATGGCGACAGAACCAGGCTCAGCTTGTCCCGGCCCTGTGTGGCGTGGGAGGCCATGACTGCCCCCAGACGCGCGCCCGGGTTGTCGCTGACGTCCACATACGGAGCGCAGGAGTCCCTCATGCCGTCCGCCCTCTCCAGCAGCTTGGCAATGTCAACACCGGCCAGAGCCGCCGGGACCATCCCAAAGTACGAGAGGACGGAATAACGTCCGCCTAGATCGGAGGCGTTCAGGAAGACGCGCCGGAAGCGATCCAACTCGGCCACTCTCTCCAGGGGAGTCCCGGGATCCGTGATGGCAGCAAAGCGCTGGCCCGCCACCCTCTCCGCGGCCTTCGCATCAACCAGGCTCCAGAAGTGGTTGTAGAAGGCCAGGGGTTCAATTGTAGTCCCGGACTTGGAAGAGACCAGGAACAGCGTTCTGACCGGATCTATTTCATCGTTTACGGCTTGCACTGAATCTGGGAGCGTGGAGTCCAGCACTATCAGCTTGGGATAGCCCTCGGCGCTGCCAAAGGTCTGGCCGACTACCTCCGGCCCCAGGCTGCTCCCACCCATGCCCAGCACCACAACGTGTCGATACCCCTCGTCCTTGACCTCTGCGGCAAATGCCTCGAGGCCGGAGACCCGGTCGCGCATCCGGTCGGTTATGGTGAGCCATCCCAGTCGGTCGGCAATCTCCGTCGGCTCCGGCTTCCAGACGGTGTGGTCTCCGCGCCAGATGCGCGCCACCAAGTTGCGGCTGCGGAGATCGGCCAAGGCTGTCTCAATCATAGTTGGGTGCTCCTTCGTCTAAAGGCCAGATGGTTGAAACCATAGTAATCCCAGGTCACGCATAACTACAAGCCATCCTCTCGACCCGGTGGGGCTGTGTGACCTGACCACTACCTGCGTTCGATCTCACCCACACCCTTCTCTGCCTTCTTCACCTCCTCCGGAGGCTTCACGTTGCGGAACATGAAGTAGAGAGCTATGTCGTAGGCTATCTTCAACACCGCGCACCCAACCAGCGGAGCGCCGGCCGAGACCGCCTGCCACAGTGCCGTCGCAATCGCCGGACCGCCGATACCCGAAACGCTCCTCCCCACGATGTGTATGCCTGCCATGGCCACCCGCTCCTCTGGCCCGACCACCGCCATCGTATACGAGGTACGCGTAGGCACGTCCATTTGACTCAGGAAGGAGCGCAACTGCCAGAACAGCACCGCAAGAGTTGCTGTGGGCGCAAAGGCGGCGGCTATCAGGAACAGGCTTGCCGGGATGTGGGTGAACACCATTGTGTTGATGAGCCCAATCCTGGCGGCAATCCTGGCAGCCAGCCATAGCGAGATGGCCGCGAGAACGTGGGAAAAGAAGAAGACCAGGGCGAGCGTTCCCAGTTCCAGCCCAAATCGTGTGTTGAACCAGTAGGCGACCAGGCTCTGAAGAAGCAACGACCCCGCAAAGTGGTCAACGCTAAACAACGCCGCTAGTGTGAAAATGATTCGCCTGGAGGGAAGCGTTAGGGGATTCACCCAATGCCTTGCCTCTGGGCGCGCCTCTACGCCGGACGAGAGCATTCCATAGAGAAGCGCCACAGCTACAAGTAGGACGACAAAGGCGATGAACATTGCCTTGAAGGCGGCAAGCTCAGTTAAACCTAACTGTCCCTGGATTACATCCGGAAGCCCGGCGGCCAGCGCTCCGACGGCTGCGGCGCTCGTGGAGACGATGCCATACACGGCGAAGAGGTCCGTACGCCTGTCGTCGGACGCCGCGTCCGCAAGGCTGGCCTGCTCCATCGGCTGTGTCGGCTGGGCTCCTCCGCCACCGCCCACTCCGCTCAGATAACCCAGAAAGGCGAAGGCCGTCAGAACCAAGACGTCGTCCGTCAAGACCATCACCACGCCAGCAGCGGCCGTCATCAATGTCAGCGCGATCAGGGTCCGCCGCCTGCCCGCCTTCTCTGCAATCAGCGAAACCAGGAATGCGAAAAGGGCGGCCCCCGCCACGCCGAAGCTGAAGAACACCCCTATCTGGGTGAGGGTGAACCCCAGCATGTCCAGGTAAACGGCGAATAGAACGGCTATGGATCCCTGGGCGAATGTGCGCACGGACCGCGCCAGGATGATTATCTTGCCGTCCCGGCTCACCCAGCTGAGGGGAAGCGTACGCCCAGGAGTCATCGCTGGCTCAGCATTCCGCAACAGCCAATCTCAGGCGATTTGCGGTTACGAGGCGGAGCGACCGGGTGTATAAACTCACTCCGCGTCCAGGTATTCGCTGCGCCGCCGGACGCTGTACCCACCCGGGCCGTTGAGCAAGCTCTCCGCAGCGGCCCTTGCGGTATCCAGGGAGGTGAAGCACGGAATGCGCCGCTCAACCGCCGCCCTGCGAATCTGAAACCCGTCCTGCAAGTGGGACCGTTCCCCTGTCACGGTGTTCACCAACGCATCGACAGTCCCGTTCATAATGATGTCAATGACGTTGGGATGGCCCTCGCTGAGCTTCTTGGTGATCATGGTGACGGAGATGCCCAGGCCCTCCACCATCGCGGCGGTGCCTTCGGTGGCATACAGCCGGCAGCCGCTCTCTGCGAGAGCGCGGATAAGCGGCATGGCCTCCGCCTTGTCTCTGTCGGCAATGCTCAGGAGTACGGAGCCGTTGGGATGGAACAGCATACCGCCGGCGAGCAGGGCCTTGGCGACCGCGCCGCGAAAGTCGGAGTCGATCCCCATGACTTCGCCGGTGGACTTCATCTCAGGCCCAAGATACGTGTCCACTCCCGCCAGCTTGGACATCGAAAACACCGGCGCCTTTACGGCCACCAGGTTCTGCCGCTTTCCCAGACCTCCGCTGTACCCCATTTCGGCCAGGGTTCTGCCCAGCATTATCTTGGTCGCCAGCTTCACCATTGGAACACCGGTGACCTTGGAGAGGAAGGGCACTGTGCGACTGGAGCGGGGATTCACCTCCAGAACGTACACCGTCGACTCGCCGCCGGCTTCCGGCATGGCCTGTGGACTACGATAGGGGCTGCCGCCTACAATCACGTACTGGATGTTCATCAGTCCCTTCATTTTCAGGGCAATCCCTATGCGTGTCGTATGCTCAACGAGGGTGTTGACCTCCTGATCGGTGAGGGTCACACCGGGGTATATCGCCATAGAGTCGCCGCTGTGCACTCCCGCCCTCTCAACGTGCTCCATTATGCCAGGTATGAACACCGTCTCCCCGTCGCAGATGGCGTCCACCTCCACCTCGCGGCCGCTAAGGTACTTGTCAATCAGGATGGAACGACCCGTGCCAATCTCCACGGCGGCGGTGACGTAGCGTATAAGCTCCGTGGCGTTCTGCACTATCTCCATAGCTCTGCCGCCCAGTACGTAGCTGGGCCGCACCAGAACGGGGTATCCTGTCCCGTCGGCCACCTTCAGGGCCTCCTCCAGGGACGTGATGCCCGCTCCAGGCGGCTGTGGTATACCCAGGCGAGCCAGGAAGTCCTCGAACCGACTTCTGTCAGAGGCGATGTCGATTGCGTCTGCGGTGGAGCCCAGGATTGGCATACCCGCCTGGTCCAGGGACTGAGACAGGTTGATCGCCGTCTGGCCTCCGAACTGCACCATAGACGGAGGGCACATGGAGGGGTCAGCGCCCTCTTCCGCTTCGTTCTCCAGTATGTCCAGGACGCTCTCCTCGTCCAGGGGTTCAAAGTAGAGGCGGTCGCTGGTGTCGAAATCGGTTGAAACCGTCTCAGGGTTAGAGTTCGCCATTATGCTCTTGACCCCCTCCTCCTGGAGGGCCCAGGCCGCATGGACGGAGCAGTAGTCGAACTCAATCCCCTGCCCTATCCGAATTGGTCCACTGCCCATGACCACTGCCTTGGGTCCCTCCAGGAAGTGCGCCTCGTTCTCCTGCTCGTAGGTGCTGTAGAAGTACGGGGTGGCCGCTTCAAACTCCGCCGCGCACGTATCGACCATCTTGTAGACGGGGCTTATTCCCCAATCGCGGCGGAGCTGGCGCACCTGCTCAGGCAGGCGGTCTCCAAGAGTGGCGATCTGAACGTCGGAGAAGCCCAGGCGTTTGGCCTGCCACAGCAGCCGCGGCGTCAGGTCTTCCTTCAGAAGACGCCTCTCCATATCCACAATGTTGGAGAGCCGGTAGAGGAACCAGGGATCGATGCCAGTTCTGCGAGCCATTTCCTCCGGGGCAACATTCCGGCGCAATGCCGCCATTACCGCCCAAAGCCGAATGTCAGTGGGATGGATGGGAAGGTTCTCCAGAGCAGGGCCGCCGTGGTCTTGCCACTCCCTGTCCTCCCAGAGAAGCGTGTGGCTCCCCATCTCCAACGAGCGCACCGCCTTCTGGAAGGCCGCCTCAAAGGTGCGGTCTATAGCCATCACCTCGCCGGTGGCCTTCATCTGAGTGCCAATACTGCGGTCTCCCGCGGCAAACTTGTCGAAGGGCCAGCGGGGTATCTTGACCACGCAGTAGTCCAGCGCCGGCTCGAAGGCAGCCAGGGTGCGCTGGGTAATCGCGTTGGGTATCTCGTCCAGCCGCTTGCCCACCGCGATCTTCGCAGCCACCCGAGCTATGGGGTAGCCCGTCGCCTTGCTGGCCAGGGCGGAACTCCGGCTGACGCGCGGGTTCACCTCTATGACGTAGTAGGGGCTGTCCGCCTCCCAGCTTCCGGGCAGGGTCTCCAGCACAATGCTGTGCGGATGCAGGGCAAACTGGACGTTGCACCCCCCCTCGATGCCCAAGGCTCGGATAATCTTCAGGCTCGCGGACCGGAGCATCTGGTACTCCTTGTCCGTCAGTGTCTGGCTTGGAGCCACGACTATGCTGTCACCAGTATGCACGCCCATCGGGTCAAAGTTCTCCATGTTGCACACGGTTATGCAGTTGTCCACCGCGTCCCGCATAACTTCGTACTCAATCTCCTTCCAGCCCACCAGGGAGCGTTCAAGCAGTATCTGGTGAATGGGGCTTGCGGCCAGCCCGCTCTTGGCAACCGTCTCCAGCTCCTCCAGGTTGTTGGCTATACCCCCTCCGGAACCGCCGAGAGTGTAAGCAGGGCGTATGACCAGGGGCAACCCCATCTCCGCTACTATGCGATGCACGTCGTCCAGCGACTGAGCGATGTCGCTGGGCAGGGTCGGTTCTCCTATCTCGATCAGGAGGTCACGGAAGAGCTCCCTGTCCTCCGCGCTGCGAATCGTCTCCAGGGGCGTGCCGAGGAGACGGACGCCATACTTGTCCAGCACCCCGGCGTCGGCCAGGGCCACCGCGAGATTGAGGCCCGTTTGCCCGCCCAGAGTCGGAAGGATCCCCTGAGGCCTCTCCCGCTCGATGATTCGCTCGATGACATCCACCGTCAGGGGCTCAATGTACACTATGTCTGCTATGCCCTCGTCGGTCATAATGGTGGCCGGATTGGAGTTGACCAGAACGGTGGTCACGCCCTCCTCCCTGAGGGCCTTGCACGCCTGGGTGCCGGCGTAATCGAACTCCGCCGCCTGCCCTATGACAATGGGGCCGGAGCCTACAACCAGAACTTTGGAGACTGTAGATGTCACTGTTGCATCTCCCGAATATATACTCGTTTGTTCAACTTGGGGCGCAGTACTGCAAATGCGAAGTCTTTGGCCGACTCAAGATGCTGTCCACTAAGTTTCGCCCTTCATTGATGTTTGGTTTCAGGTTAATCTTGAGGTCCTCAATTCGGAGATGGATGATAGAGGTCCAATTCGGGGATGCGGCTGAACCCGTGATCCAGTGTATAGAGAGGGACTCCATGGCGGATCGCGGTGGCCGCGAGAATCAAGTCCATGTTTGCCAAGGGGTCGCCTGCAAGCATTAGGCGATAGTCCAATTGCCCCGCAATGACCCACACCGCTTGGTCCATTTCCAGGAAGCCGAGGGAGACGATTCGCTGGGTAAGGAACTCCAGTTCTTCCTGAGACCGCGCCCCTCGTATGTACTCCATAATAACTGGCCCGGTCACAGCGGCTTCTCCAGAGACAAGAAGGGTGCCCAGCTGCCTGGTAGTTTCGGAGCCGGGCAGCCTTTGAGCTTGGATCAATACGGATGAGTCTACCAGGACGATCAAGCCGTGCCGTCCCTTAGCGATTCAAGGTATGCCTGTCGCTCTCTGTCCAAGCGATCGTGTTCCTCGCTGTAGTCGTCCACTATGATCTTGCCCCAGGAGTCGATCAGCTCCTGCACGTGCTTGCGCCGTATGTACTCCTTCAGGGCAGCGTTCACTGCCTTACTCTTCGTCCTCTCTCCGGTGGCTTCGATCACAGATTCGAGGAGATTGCCGTCTATGTTGATGGTCGTTCTCATACAGCTATCGCACCTTTCCGGCGCGCCAATTGATGCGCGTCTTTATGGCATCATTATAACACACCATTTTACCGCATCATTCCCTGTAATCCTTCGCCATCTCCAGGAACCTGTCGAACAGGTACACGTTGTCCATTGGCCCGGGGGACGCCTCCGAGTGGTACTGGATACTCAGGATCGGCAGATCCCTGTGCCGCAGTCCCTCCACCGTCCCGTCGTTGAGGTTGACGTGGCTGACCTCCACCTCGGCGGGCAGGTCCTCGCCGTCCACCGCGTAGCCGTGGTTCTGGGATGTTATGTATACGCGTCCCGTTTGGATTTCTCGCACGGGATGGTTCGCTCCCCTGTGCCCAAACTTGAGCTTGAACGTCCGCGCCCCAAAGGCTCGGGCCAGCAGCTGATGTCCCAGGCATATGCCCATCATCGGCACACGGCCCACCAGACCCCTGGTCGTCTCCACCACGTACTCCAGGAGCGCCGGGTCGCCTGGCCCGGGAGACAGCACGATGCCCTGGGGATTGAGGGCCAGTATATCACTGGCGGGGGTATGTTCAGGAATCGCCATCACCCTGCATCCCCTGGAGTGCAATATGCGCAGGATGTTGTACTTCAGGCCGTAGTCGTTTACTAGAATCAGGGGCGCTTCCTGCGACCTGGAGGCATCCCACCGATACGCCTCATCCGTGCTGACCTTCTCAACGAAGTCCACGTTATCGTATCGGGGCATCTCCTTGAGGCGCTCCAGCGCCTCCTGGGGAGACGCATCCACGGCAATCATCCCCATCATCACACCAGCCATGCGGAGCTTACGGGTTACGGCCCTGGTATCGATGCCGGATATGCCGGAAACGCCCTGCGACGCCAGGTATTCGTGGAGAGTGCGGGTCGACTGGCTATGGCTGGGGTTCAGGCAGTGCTCCCTGACAGCGAAGCCCGCCACCCTGACGGACTTGGACTCCTCGTCCTCTCCGTTTATGCCGTAGTTGCCGATGATGGGGTAGGTCGGCACAACAATCTGACCCGCGTAGGAGGGGTCGGTCAGCATCTCCTGATAGCCTGTCATGCTGGTGTTGAACACAACTTCGCCGTAGGTGAAGGTTTCGGCCCCAAAGGCCTCGCCCTCGTACCATGACCCGTCCTCAAGGACCAGAAACGCTTGTTTAGACAAATCTCAACGCCTCATATCTGTATTCTATGGAGCCGTCCACAATGGTGGCCATTACCTTGCCCCGCAGGGTTGCGCCGTCCAGCGGTGTATTCTTCCCCTTGGAAACAAACTCGTCCGAGTCCACCACCCACTCCGCTTCCGGATCGAAAACTGTCACGTCTGCGGGCGACCCAATCCTGAGGGATCCCGGGAAGCGATCCGGCAGGCCAAGGACGCGGGCAGGGCCTGCCGTGAGCCTGTCGATCATGGTTGGCATATCCAGCTTTCCGTCGTGGACCAGAGACATGAGGGAGCCCAGCGCCACCTCCAGCCCGCTTATGCCGAATGCCGCTTCCTGGAAGCTGCAATCCTTGTCTCTTTGGGTATGTGGCGCATGGTCAGTGGCTATGCAGTCGATTACGCCGTCCCTCAGACCTTCCACCACTGCTGCGACGTCTAGTTCTGTCCGCAGCGGAGGGTTAACCTTGGCGGCGGTGTTGTAAGCCGGCAGAGCAATGATACCGGTCAGTCCCCCTTTTGCCATTCTCGGTATCACCCACTCCTCGGTAATGGAGAGGTGGTGAGGCGTCGCCTCCGCGGTTACGTTCAGGCCGCGCTTTTTGGCGCTGCGGAGGATATCCACGCTGCCGGCCGTGCTGACATGGGTCAGGTGAAGACGCCCTCCGGTGGACTCAGCCAGGGTGATGTCCCGCAGCACCATGGACTCCTCGGCTGAGGCCGGAACTCCCTTTAGCCCAAGGCTCTTCGCCACCGCTCCGTCGTTCATCACACCGCCTCGTGAGGCGTCCATGTCCTCGCAGTGATTCATTATCGGAAGTCCCAGGGAGAAGGCTCTAAGAAGGGCCTCCTGCATCAGATGATCCTTCGACACGGGGCTGCCATCGTCGCTGAAGCCTATGACCCCGGCCCGCGCCATATCCTCCATATCCGTCAATACATCGCCCTCACGTCCCATCGTCACGCAGCCGATGGGCAGCACCTTCACCAGGCCCTCCTCGCGCGCCTTGCGCAACACCAGGTCTACCACCTCTGCCCTGTCCATAGCCGGTCTTGTGTTGGGCATTGCGCAAACGGTGGTGAATCCCCCCTTGGCGGCTGCCGCGGTCCCTGTTGCGACGGTCTCCTTGTCCTCCGGGTCCGGCTCTCGCAGATGGCAGTGAAGGTCGATGAAGCCCGGGCAGACCACCAGTCCAGAGGCATAGATCTCCTGCGCCCCGGACGGCTTGTCGATACTTCGCTCCAGCGCGGCTACCATTCCATTGTCGATAAACAGGTCGCCAACTACGTCCAATCCCAGTAGGGAGTCGATGATGCGGCCGCCTCGAATGAGCAGACTCATCTGGTTACGCCGGACACCAGATCGATCCAGTGCCTCCCGTCTCCGTCTTCTTTGGGTTGGTAGCTGCCCCACTTCTCGGAGGCTCGTTTGAACCCCGCTGTCTCCGCATCGTCTGAAGAGGCGAAGAAACGCACGTGCTCAGGCCTGACCGGCGGGAGAAACCTGTCCAGAAGCTGGGAAGGGTAGTAGAAGCGCGACTCGGTGTTTCCCGCGAAGGCAGCGTCGGTCTCGTGGTCGCAGTAGAGGCATCTCAGCTTGTAGTCCAGGTCTCTGACAATCTCAAAGCTGGGTCTGGCAAACTGCCTCTCCTGGTTGGTCACGCACATCCGGTTGAGGCAGTCGAAGCCCGGCTTGGAGTAGATCAGGCCCCGAAGTTCTCTCAACTCTTCCTCCGATCCCGTATTCGTTTCCATATCCCCGGCTCCCAGTATGTGCCACAGAAGGGCCATCCTGACTGGTATACCGAGGGCTGCCTGCTTGAAGTAGAGGCTCCTGGGGTCCTCGTCCACCTCCGGGCTGAGCTCATCGACACGAGGCAGAGGGTGGAGTATGGATATGTTCTTGAATTGCCTGGCCTTGAGGGTCTTGGCCGTAAGGGTGGGATACCTGTCGGACGCGCCGGGAATACTCCCTCTCTCCTTCTGACGCCTGGTCACGTATATGGAGAGGGCTTCGTCGCTACCAACCTCGAATTCGACGGTGGTGCCTTCTAAGGAGGACATAGCCAGCTGGTGTGGCTCTGTAGGAGTGATATATATGGCGTCGACGGTAGCTGCCTCCTCGCCCGCCGGCGAATCGTCGAAGAGGGCGCTCAGGAATCCCAGCTGCTCCCTCCGAATTTGCGCCCGGTAGTCCCTTTGCAGCCTGCGCAGAACGTAGTCCGGCATCTCATTGCCGTCTCCTGGCACGAATATGACGTTCGCCCCGAAACGCGCTAGCGCAAAGGCAAGGGAGTGAATCGTGCGTCCGTGGAGCAGGTCCCCGCAGAGGGCCACTTTCAGGCCCTTCAGAGTCCCGTGATGTCCCCTCAGCGTGTACAGGTCACACAGGGTCTGGGTGGGATGCTCGTGGCTGCCATCTCCAGCGTTGATAACCGGGACGGGGGCATACTCCGCAACTAGCCTGGCCGCTCCCTCCCAGGGATGCCTCACGATCAGAACGTCCGCGTAGGATCCGACGACCCGCGCCGTGTCCGCAAGGGATTCACCCTTGGCCGCAGAAGACGCCCCCATGTCTGGTGTGGAAATGATGCCACCTCCCAGGCGCTGCATAGCGGCTTCGAAGGACAGCCTGGTCCTCGTGCTGGGCTCGTAGAATAGCGTGGCCGCTATTCTGCCGGTGGCGCTGCCAGAATACAGCTGCCTGTCCTCCAGGATGCCGTCTGCGGTCTGGAATATCGTCTCAACGTCGTCTATCGAGAGGTCGTCCACGGATATGATGCTTTTGCCGGTAAGTTGGCTCATGCTGCAGACCTCATCACCGAGCTTGATCCCGCGAAGCGCCCACGGCGTGACTGCGGGCCCTCGAGGACGCCTCCGACCTGTTCTGCAGAACCACGCCGTCAGCGCCGTCCACTTCCTTCAGTCGCACCTCAACCCGTTCGCCCAAGGAGGTGGGAATGTTTTTGCCGACATAGTCTGCCCGAATGGGCAGCTCCCTGTGTCCCCTGTCAACCAGGACCGCAAGCTGAATCAGACATGGCCTGCCCAAGTCCATCAGAGCGTCCATGGCGGCCCGTATGCTCCGACCGGTGAACAGAACGTCGTCCACCAGCACAACTTTCCTGTCGCCGATGTCGACAGGCATTTCTGTGACGTGGTTTGAGATCCGATCCTTGACCGGTACATCGTCGCGGTAGCGTCCTATATCCAGGGCCCCTACCGGAATATCCAGTCCCTCGTTCTGGCCGATTCTCTCAGCAAGACGCTGCGCCAATGGCACACCCCGGGTGTGCATCCCTACCAGGACAAGCCCGTCGACGCCGTGGTTCCGCTCCAGCACCTCGTGAGCGATGCGTGTGAGAGCCCTGCGGACATCGTCCGGAGACATGAGCAGCTTTTCGGCCATCAAAAAAACCTCTCGCCGCGGCTGGCAAGAGGCACTGTCTTAGGTCACTGCCAAAGGCCTCTATTCTCTTGGCCCTGCCGCCTTGCCAGCCTCTCGGGACTGATTTAAAGGTCTGCTCAGAGCAGTCCTTTCGCCTTTGGCTTATATTCTGTTGCTGCCTCAGTATAGCACGAACGCGGGGCACTGGCAATGTCTTTTCTCTTGAACATGCGTGCTTGTAGAAATATTTAAGGTAGTATAACATTGAGGAAAGAATTCTCTTCATAGGGCTCATGGCTATGACCGTAGAAATTAAGCGTATAGTGTGCCTGGCCAATTCCTATAGGCCTGGCGGTCGTTGCATAGCAGGTAAAGAAGTTCTGCCAGACGGGGGACTTGGTGGATGGATAAGGCCTGTAAGCTCGCCAGAAGAAGGAGGGGTCGGGGAAGAAAGACTATATGAAGACAGCAGCGAACCCAATATTCTCGATGTAGTAAACGTGCCGGTTCTCAAGCATCAACCGCTAGATCATCAACAGGAAAACTGGTTGCTGGACCCTGATTATCGCTGGGTAAGAACCCAACGCCTAGCATCAAGTGACTTGGAGCAATACATTGATCCGGTAGAACCTCTTTGGATTGACGGTAGTAGCGGCTCAAATGGAGAAAACGACCGCGTTCCGTTTTCAGATGCTAAATCCTTAGAAGACTCACTGAGGTTAATCAGGATAAATACATTGGAACTATCCGTTTCCTTGAATAATCGCGATGAACGAAGTGTACGAGGGAGGTTCAGATACGCAGGGAGCATTTATTCGCTTTCTGTAACCGATCCCATATTTAGAGACCGGTATTTGCAACTGCCCAATGGCAACTACCGTATTAGAGAAATATTAGTCACAGTAAGTCTCGGGGGGCCAGTAAATTTCGGTGGCTATATTTATTGTTACAAACTGATTGCAGCTATCATTGAGCTCTGAAAGAGGTCTATTGCAATGAAGGCACCTCTATACCCTGTCCTAACCGTCGGACACTCCAATCATTCACCAGATGAATTCATAGCTCTTTTGAAGCAGCACAGCGTGCATGAGGTGGCTGACGTCCGCTCGTCACCATACAGCCGGTATACGACGCAATTCAATCAATCCCTCATGGAGAAGGCGCTGGAAGCAGCCGGGATAAGCTACATGTTCCTCGGCGCGGAGCTTGGAGGCAGACCTGCAGACCAGTCATGCTACGATGCCGATGGGCGTGTGCTTTACGAGCGTATAGCGAATACGGATCTGTTTGAAGACGGTTTGGCGTATTTGATTCGTAACGCCGGTGACCGCCGGATTGCCATAATGTGTACAGAGAAGGACCCCCTGGACTGCCACCGTACACTGCTAATTGCTCGTGCGCTTGTGGAACGCGGGATAGACGTTGAACATGTTCTCGCCGACGGCAGTCTGGAAAATCACCACGCCACTATGAGCCGTCTGGTAGATGCTTTGAAGTTGCCGCCCTACGGTGACCTGTTCCGCACAAAGTCTGAAGTGGTGGCAGATGCCCTGAGAATTCAGGAGAGTAAGGTGGCATATGTCAGCAGAAGACCAGCCCAAAGCGACACGGAATGGTGGGATGGGTTTTGAGGGTTTACACCATTGGGTTCACGAAGAAGTCCGCATCAGATTTCTTTGAACTGCTTCGAGCGTCTGGAGCTAAGCGCATTATAGACGTGCGTTTGAGCAATATGTCTCAGCTTGCAGGGTTTTCTAAGAAGGACGACCTGGAGTACTTTCTAGGCGAAATCTGTCGTATGCAATATGTGCATTTGCCCGAGTTGGCGCCAACAAGAGAGATGCTGGACTCCTACCGCAAGGGCCACAAGAACTGGGATATCTACGAAAGCGAGTTTCTCGCGCTCATAGAGCAGCGCCAAATTGAGAAAATGCAGATTAAGCGTACCGTTGCCAACGCATGTCTACTGTGTAGTGAGGACAAGCCCGACCAGTGTCACCGTCGGCTCGTGGCTGAGTACCTTCAACGAAGTTGGGGAGACTTGGATATAGTCCATCTGTAAGGTGTTACTTGGTGGCGCTCCCACGAATGGGCTATAATTGCGTACAGCATTCAGCATTACGGAGGTGCAGCACTATGAAGCTTGAAGTTATCAGCATAGCACCAACCGAGCAGCGGGTCCTCCTTCTATTTGATCCCAGCGGGCCGACCCCGGAGGACGCCGAGGTTGACAGCTACCTTCAGTCCAACTCCCTGGAGCCAAAGCGCCAGTACAGCGAGACAAGGGACGAAAAGGAGTACAACGTCTACTACTTCGGACACTGCTACATAGAAGACCACTTGGAGAAGCTGGCGTCCATGGCGACTGAGGCCAAGCTGGAGCCGGACGAAGCCGTTGCAGAATAGTCGGGGTCTCTGATTGGATAGAGGTCAAGGGAAGCCAACTTCCGTAGCATCCCGACGACTCGTACCGGAGCAAACAAAAAGGGCCAGGGTTTTTTCAACCCTGGCCCTTTTTTCAGTAACTACTGACTAGCTGCTGTGGGCGGTGGCGGTGGACGCTGTAGGCGCCGCCCGCTCCTGGGTCCGGCTTATCCCTATCCTCCGCGCGAGGATCACCTTGGCTATGTTGGTGCTCCCGGCAGCGTGGTTCTGGCCCGCCCGAGAGCGCTGGTTCACCTCCTGCGCTCCGCCATGAGGCGCTCCGGGCTCCTTGGTTCCCAGGAACCCGTAAGGACCGTACAGCTCCCGTATCCTCCGGGCGTTTCGCAGGCTGGACTCCCGACCATGCACGTTGGCAACGTTGCCCTCGTACTGGATCTCCATGCGGTTCTGGTACATCCAGTAGGTCCGCTGGAGCAACAGCCCCTGGACGTGGGCATCCAGAACGGCATCCATTGCCACCTGCTGAACCACCTCGTCGCCGCCCAGGGTACCTCCGTCGTGCTTGGTCTCCTTCAGGTACTCTATCAGGCTGTCGGTATTCTCGTCTCTGGCAACCGCACGGCCTCGGCCTCCGTGCTCAAATTCCAAGTGAGTGCCCATGACCTGCCAACCCTGGTTGACGCCTCCAATTAGATGCTCGCCGGAGACCCGCACGTTGTCCAAAAATATGGCCTGCTTTCGGGAGCTCGGCAACAGCTTCATCTCCCTAAGCTCAAGTCCGTCCGAAGGCACCGGAATCATGAAGTAGCCAAGGTTTCGATGGCGGGGCGCGTCGGGGTCCGTGACCATAGGTCCGGCTATGTATTCAACGTCATACGGATCGCCTATGAAGATGTTGCTGCCGTTGAGAATCCAGTCGTCGCCATCCTGCGTGGCGCGGCTCTGAATGCTGGCCAGGTCTGCGCCGCCCTGGGGCTCTGTGAGCTTCTGGAAGACTATCGCATCTCCCCGGAGCAGCGGGGGAAGGAACTGCTGCTTCTGCTCCTCCGTGCCCCAAACCAGCAGAGTCTGGAAAACCAGGGAGCGGCTGGTGCAGGCCTTCACATTCGCACTGGACATCTCCTCAGTTATGATCACCTCGTAGTCGGCAGACATTCCACCGCCGCCGTACTCCTTGGGGTAGGTGGGAAAGAGCCATCCCTTCTCCCCCATCTTCCTCCACAACTCCCGGTAGAACTGGTACTGTTCATAAGTGAAGTCGTCCCCGTCTATGGGGTCCTTCATATCATCCGGTACGTTCTCCTCCAGCCACGCCCTAACCTCCAGCCGAAACCGCTCTTGCTCCTGGGTATATAACGCCAATGTAAAGTCCATACTTGTCCTCCTTATCTGAGTCGGGCCTCCGGGCACATCCCTTTGCCTTCCGCTCAAACTGCAAAAACAAAGTAGAAGGCGTGGTCGCCTGCGATGAACGGAATTATATTCAGCTATCGGTGTAGTGTCAAGCAGTCGTACCGCCCCACCCTCAAGTTGAAGATACTTTCCGTCGCATACATGGCACTCAGCTATCTATTGCGTTAGCTCATTTCAGCGATATATCCGTTCTGCGTCACTGACAATGCAGGCCGGCAACGGGTGTCTGGGTGGGAGCATATCTTGGTATAATGGTATACTGGTCGGCAGGCTCGCCGACGGGAAGCAGTCAGCATACTCTTGAGCCTTCAGGACGGATATGGTGAATACGGATTATCGTAAAGAGGACATAGCAGCCCACGCAGTTGTATCCACAACTAAGGGCTGGATCGCAATTCTGGCGTCGCCAAGAGGGATACAGCGCCTTTCGCTCCCACTATCCGATCCTTCAGAGGCCCTGAGCAGCCTGGAGATGTCGGAGTCGAGCGCCGGAGGTGAGTTGGACCCGGAGACTCTTGGGGGCCTTGGGCACAGGCTGGAGCTCTATTTCAGTGGAGAGAGAGCCGACTTCCCGGACGATCTGGACCTGAAGGGAACGGACTTCCAGAAGAGAGCCTGGGAAGCGGCGCGCACGATACCCTGGGGCGAAACTCGCAGCTACCAATGGATCGCGAGGGAGATGGGCAGGCCCCGGGCCGCTCGAGCCGTGGGACAGGCAATGCGAGCCAACCCAGTGCCCATTATTGTACCGTGTCACAGAGTAGTCGGTGAGAGAGGAGACCTCCGCGGCTACGGAGGCCCGGACGGGATTGGGATGAAGCGCGAGCTTCTGGAGATGGAACGAAGTATATGGAATCAGACGCCGCCCGCGAAGGAGGGTAACAATCATGGCTATTAAGGTGCTAATGTCGCGTCACGTCAACACTGGACGGGAGCCGGAGCTGGAGGAGCTTCTGGTGGAGCTCAGGGCACGCGCCCTCAAGCAGACAGGCTACATATCCGGTGAGACCCTCATCCTGGCGTCGGACCCAAGCATACACCTGGTGATAAGCAACTGGTCCACCCTCAAGGACTGGCGGGACTGGGAGCATCACCAGGACAGGCTGGAGGTGGTGGATAAGGTCAACGATCTTCTCACTTCTCCGGCCCGGACGGAAGTGTGGCTGGAGCGAGGGACGGCCCCCAGCGGAGTGTGAGCCGCCTGGCCCAAGCGTAAGGCTTCGCGCATTGCCTCACCTCGGGTGTTGTGCTACAATGTGGTCACTATATGGTATACAGGTGACTACACAAGGGGTTCAAATGACCACATACAACATAAGAGAGTTCAAGGCCAAGGTAAGTGAGATACTCAGTGCCCTCAGCTACGGCGAAGAGGTTATCATCACCCGCCGCGGAAAGCCATGTGGCAGGCTCAGCCCTATACAAAACCCCACTGAGGAGAAGCCTTCGCTCAGCACGCTAAAGGGATCTTTCACCGGCCTGCCGGAGGCGTCCTATGAAGACTTCGTGGAGATAAAGGCGCTTTGGGAACCTCGGGTCCCGTAGCCTGACGAGACTCGGCATAGCTGTGGTTGACAGTCCAGCCCGGTTCGTGGTTGACACACATGCCCTGTGGTGGTATTTGCAGTCGCCTGATCGCCTCACGCCCGCCGCCTCCGCCGTCTTCCGGCTGGCTGAGACCGGCAATGCGACAATTGTTGTCCCCGCAATAGCCGTTGCCGAGTTCTACTTCCTTTCCGTCAAGCTGAAGCAGCCCGTTGCACCCTCCACCTTACTGGATGCGTTGGCCAACGTAAGCGGAATAGAGCTATCGGATCTGGGCAGGGCTCAGCTTGAGAGACTCGACCAGTTCACGGATATTCCGGAGATGCACGACAGGCTTATTGCTGCCGAGTCCGCGGCGCTTGACGCGCCGGTGGTGACACGCGACGCAACGCTTTCGGCTTCACCTGACGTAGAGACGGTCTGGTAGGCCTGCGCTGGAAAGCCCCCTCTACACCACACCGCTTACTACGCTACCCTCCATCTCGATGCCACTCTCCCCGACCATCTCAGTAAGGTCGTCGTGGAGCTGCTGACAGTAGTTGACGGAGGCAAAGGGCAGGTCTCCTCTCACCAGCTTGCCGTTGGTCTTTATCTTCAGTGCCACCGGGCAGTTGCCTGGGTAGTTAAGCAGCAGCTTGACCACCTCGCGCAGAAGGTGCTCGTCTTGCCCGGGGTTACTTGACTCCTCAAGACGGATCCACAGCTTGGGAGAGGCGACTGCGTGCGCGCCGTTTCCCTGTGCCTTGCCGTTGGTAGGCTCCGTCGCGCCGTTGACCGCGGTATCGCCGGCGTCAGACGCCCCGTTAGCTCCGCCATCGTAGGTTTCCAATGCGCCGGCCTGGGCCGCGGGAGCTTTGTATTCTCTGCCGGCTGTTTCCTGCTCGGGCGTATCGTCGGCCTTCGAGACTACCGGACCCGGAGCCGGCTCCACCCGTGCGGCGACGTCCTCATTTTCGTCGATTACGTACTGCTTGGCTGCGTCGCAGTGGAGGGACAGCTCGTCGTCTCGTTGCCGGATCTTGCCCACCACCTCAACCAAGTTCCCCTCGTACCACAGGTCCTGAGTGCGCTCGTAGACGCTGGACCAAACCATGACATCCAGGCTGCCACCCATGAGGTCCAGGACAACGGCGGCGAAGGGCTTGCCATCCCTTGTGAGGCCGCTCCGTTGGGAGGATATCTGGCCCACAATGGTCACGGTATCCCCGACCATCTCGCTATCGATGTCGTTGCGGGAGATGATGGCGTGTGACTTGGCCCTCAGCGCAACCTCGCTCCAGGGGTTTTCCGAGATGAATGTGCCCAGCAGCTCCCTCTCCCACGCCATCTTCTCCTGCTGAAGCACCTCACCCTCCTCAAGCTCCAGAGCGGTTACGGGCGCAGCCACGGACTCGCCAAACAGGTCGAACATCGTTGACTGGCCGGAATCCTTCAGCTTGGCTTCCCTCTGGGCCGTAGCCAGTATACGGTCGGCGCTGGCGAGCATCGAGCCTCTCGTACCCAGGGAGTCGAGCGCACCCACCTTGGCAAGGCTCTCAAGCGCCCGCCGGTTCACGCCGTGCATATCGGCCCGACGGCACAGGTCCTCCACGGAGGTGTAGGGGCCGTCCTTCTTTCGCTCTTCCACCAGCGGCGCGACCGCCGAGGCTCCCACGTTCTTGACAGTGGCCAGCCCGAACCTTATGGACGGCTTGCCCTGGGGGTTGACGTCTATGGAGAAGTCCACCTCGCTGCGGCTCACGTCCGGCAGGAGTACGGGTATGCCAAGTTGCAGGCACTCGGTGACCGCGCCGGCCACCTTCTCCGCCTGGCCTGCGTGAGCGTTCAGCAGAGCGGTCATGTACTCCTCCGGGTAGTTAGCCTTGAAATAGGCCGTCCAGTAGGCTATCACTGCGTAGCTCACGCTGTGGGCCTTGTTGAAGGCGTAGCCGGCGAAGGGCTCTACAAGCTGGAACACCTCATCGGCAAGCTCCTGGGAAAACCCCTTGCCGAGTGCGCCCTCGACAAACTTCTTCCGCTCCTCCCGCATAATCTCCGGGTTCTTCTTGCCCATCGCCTTGCGCACCACGTCTGCCTCTCCCAGTGTGTAGCCGGCAAATGCCTGAGCAATCAGAAGCACCTGGTCCTGGTAGACTATGACGCCGTATGTCTCTTCCAGAATGTCTTTGAGCATCGGGTGGGGATAGCTAATGTCAACCCGGCCGTGCTTGGCGTCTATGAAGGTGTCGATGTGCTCCATTGGCCCCGGGCGATAGAGCGCTATCATGGCGGCCACGTCTCCCAGGGACGTCGGCTTCAGCTTCTTGACGTACCGCCTCATCCCGGCGCTCTCAAGCTGGAACACACCGGTGGTCTCGCCGGATGACAGGAGGGAAAAGGTCTTCTCGTCGTCCAGAGATATCTCCTGAAAGTCCAGAGTGACCCCCCGCCGGCGTGTCACCATCTGCCTCGCCTGCTCCAGAATAGTGAGGTTGGTAAGTCCCAGGAAGTCCATCTTCAGGAGTCCCAGCTTGGCTATGGGGTCCATAGGGAACTGGGTCATGGCCATGTCCTCGGCCGAGTCGCTCCGGACGGGGCGCTGCAGGGGCACGTACTCCACAAGCGGCTCCTTGGATATCACCACTCCTGCGGCGTGAGTGCTTGTGTGGCGGGCCACCCCCTCAAGCCGTTTGGCCTTATCCACCAGGTCCTTCAGGGTCTCATCCCCCTCGTACACCTCTTTCAGCTCGGCGCTGGCTTCCACCGCTTCCTCCAATGAGTGGACGCGGAAGGGTATCAGCCTGGCAATGCGGTCCACGTCGGAGTAGGCCATCCCCAGGGCGCGGCCCGTGTCGCGGATGGCGGCCTTGGGGCCCAGCGTCCCGAAGGTGATGATCTGGGCCACGTGGTCACCGCCGTACTTCCGGCGCACGTAGGCTATCACCTCGTCTCGGCGATCGTCCTGGAAGTCCATATCGATGTCCGGCATCTCCCGGCGCTCCAGGTTCAGGAAACGCTCGAAGACCAGACGATACTGAAGCGGCTCTATGTCGGTGACGCCCAGACAGTACAGCACCACGCTTGCGGCGGCGCTGCCTCGTACGCCGAATATGATGCCGCGCTCCCGGACAAAGGCGGCTATATCCCACACGACCAGGATGTAGTTGCTGAACTGGGTGTTCCTGATGACGTCCAATTCGTAGTCCAGACGTCGCCGCACCTCTTCCGAGGGATCCCCGTACCGCCGCTGCATTCCCTCCCGGCTGAGGCGTGCCAGGTATTCGTCCGAGCTCACTCCGTCCGGGGTCTTGTACTCCGGCAGGCGAAGCTGGCTGAAGTCCAACTCCACGTGGCACATATCTGCGATTCTACGGGTATTGGCGACCGCCTCGGGAACGTCGGCGAAGAGCTCCTCCATCTCCTCGGAACTCTTCAGGTAGTAGGAGTCGTCAATCATCCTGAGCCGCTTGTCGTCCAGGACGTTGGTGTTGGTGTGGATGCAGATCAGAATGTCCTGAATGGACGCGTCGTCCTGGTGTATATAGTGGCTGTCGTTAGTCGCCACCAGGGGAATCCCCGTCTCGCGGCTCATCTCCAGGAGCGCCTCGTTAAGCCTGGGAAGATCCGGGACGTCCGCGTGGCGCTGCAACTCCAGGTAGAAGTCACCAAAGGTGTTCTTGTACCAAAGGGCTGCATCCCTGGCCTCCTGAGCGCGGCCTTCGATTACGAGACGCGGCACCTCGGCTGTTGGGCAGCCGGAAAAGGCGATTAAGCCGCCTCTATGCGCCTCCAGAAGCTCCCTGTCGACGCGGGGTTTATAGTAGAACCCCTCCAGATGCGACACGGAAGACAGCCGGAGAAGATTTTGGTATCCCTCCATATCTTTGGCCAGCAGCAGAAGATGGTAGGGACTCTTATCCGCCGAGCCTTTCCTGTGGCGGCTTTCCTGGGCAAGGTAGGCCTCCAACCCGATTATGGGCTTTATCCCCGCTTCCTTGCACTCCGTGTAAAACTCAATGGCGCCGTACAGCCCGCCGTGGTCCGTGATGGCGAGGGTATCCATGCCCAACTCCTTGGCGCGTTGCACCATTGGGCTGATGCGGCTGAGGCCGTCCAGGAGGCTGTATTCGGTGTGGTTGTGTAAGTGGGTAAACACTGCGTCCTCTGGGGAAAACTGCCGTAATTATAGCATCCTCGAAACTCGGAGACACAAGATGTAGTGGTGCTATTTTACTATAAAATCCGAAGGCCCTTTACGTCTTCTCCTACAGATCCTAGTATTACAATCGACGTCAGGTTGTAAACCGGCGGTTGGCGCAGCATCGCGAGATTCCGGTACCTGAAAGGCGCAGGCATTCAACGATTACTACGGGAGCGCCGGGATTCATTTCAGCGCACGTCCTACACCACTGCAAGCGCCACCCAAGTCTCAATCTATGCGAAGGCGTGACCGGTTGTAGCTACGAAGACCTTTGCGTAACCCAGGACAAAGCTCCCTGCCACCGTCTACAGAGACCTTTGAGTAACCCATAGCGTCATCCCGCAAGAATTGCCACACCGTCATTTCTGCGGAAGCAGGAATCTAAAAACTCTGTCTGCAAGGCTACGATGTCTTGGAATAGGGGCCTTAGATTCCCGTCCCCGTATCGGAGTACGGGGCAAGCTTCACGGGAATGACGGAGAAGATAGCCTTTTCTAAGAGATACACCGGAGTTATGCAAAGGTCTCTCTACACGGGAGTGACGACCGCGGTGGTCGCGCCGAAGCAAGGTTGTTCAAAGCTCTCCTACGGAAGCAAGCAGTACAATCAGCCGCCTTAGGCCGTCCAATATAGGCTAATTGAAAGTTGGATTCTGAATTAGCCGAGTCTTGGCATTGGAATCCCAATACCCCGGCACAGGGCTTGATAGACGGGTTTATCCTGACTTGGCCTCGGCCTTGCTTCGATCTCGGTACACGCCGGGAAGGGGCTCATGCAATCTAAGCAGTAAGATTAGCGGAGGCGCCATCAGAGCCATGCCAAAGAGTCCCAGCACGCGAAAGCCCAGGTACTCCACTATTGCGCCGCCTACAAGGGGCATGATCACGGCGGCGGCGGCGGTAAACGTATCGTTGGCGCCTATCACGCGGCCTCGCTCGGAGGGGTTGGTGGTGTCTGCGTAGAGGGCTGTTGCGGCTATGTTGACGCAGGACCAGCCCAGACCCACAAAGAAGGTGCCGGCGGTAATGACCGGGTATACGGACGTCGCCACTATAAACCACGACCCGGCAGAGGCCAGTATCAACCCCAGGAACATCACCTTTCTACGGCCAATTCTGTCGGCAAGTTTGCCCAGTGGCAGGGAGAACCCGAACATCCCGACGACGTGAATTGCAACAGAGACAGAAATAGCGCTGAGGGTGTAGTGGTGGTGATGCAGGGCGACAGAGGTCATGACCATCATCATGTTCATGTTGCCCTGTGCGGAGAACATGGACGCAAAGGCGGTCAGCCTTGGGCGGTGCTTAAGGAAGTAGAGGATCCCGATTTTGCCTGCGGCCCGTTGAGGCGCATCCGACGGCCTGTAGTCGGGATAGTAGTCGGCAAGGTTGGAGGCGATCTCCTTGGGGTCCGGTCGGACCTGCAGCACCATAACCATGCTCACGACCACCAAAATGGGTATGAAGAACCATGCAAGGGCGATTGGCTCCATGCCGAAGTCATCGGCGATTGACTCCGAGGTCCTGATTAGAATCGGACTGGCAAGGGCGCCCACGAGCGATCCTGAAAGCACCCACCCCAATCCCTCCGCTCGACGGTCGGGCGGGTACATGTCCGCTGCCGCAACACGTAATTGCTGGACAGAGCCTGTGCCAAGACCCAGCACCAGTATGCCCGTAACGAAAAAGGGGAAGGATTCCAGTACTGCACTGATGCCCGTGATGGAAGCGCCGCAGCCTACCAGGAATAGCCCCAGGATCACCCCTGCCCTTCTGCCGAAGGCATCGGTAAACCTGCCGATGGGATAGGCAATTATAAGCCGGCTGAACCCCGTGATACTTGAACCGATCCCGGCAAGGGTAGCCGAACCGATCATCTGGGTTACCAGCACCGGCCCCAGCGTCGGCACGATCTGGTTGCCAGCGCCGGTGAAAGCCTGGGAGGAGGCCAGGAACGCCGTGTTTCGTTTGATCAGCGGCGGTATGGAGGTCTTTGAGCCGGTTCTTGCCAAGTTATCTCCTTAGCCCTGAATCCGAATCCGGGATGGGCGACCACCTAGGATGTGGCCGGTTGAGGCTGGGTGTTCCGGGGAATCGCCTTATCTCCGTTGCGCCTGCAGCCTCCCGTTGTCGATCCCATTGACCCTACCTGCGGGTCTCTGGGTCAACCGCCCAGGAGTATCTCATTTTGGGTAAGTGAACGGATATTCCCGGCGGACTGTCATCAAAGCCACGACGTGTAAGCCGGTTCACATAGCGACTCCGCCCAACTCAGACCCGCTCGCCCTACCTCCCTTTGTAGACCGGCTGACGCTTCTCCATAAAGGAGCGGACGGCCTCTCGCCGGTCCTCGCTGTTCGCAGATGGTCCGTTGGCGGCGCGCTCCACCGGGTATATCTCCTCCAGGTCTACTTCGCGCTTGTAGAGGAGTTTCTTGGTAGAGCGGACGACTATCGGAGGATTGGAGGCTATGGTCTGAGCAAGCTCCATAGCCTCCTCCAAGAGCCTTTCAGCGGGGACAACCTTGTTCACTAGGCCCTTTTCCAGCGCCCACTGGGCATCGTAGACGTTGCCCGTAAGCGCCATCTCCATAGCGTTACCGAATCCGACCAGTTTCGGGAGGGTGTACGACACGGAGCTGTCGGGGACCAGGGATCGTCGGATGAAGACGCAGGAGAACCTGGCCGCCTCTGAGGCAACGCGGATATCGCTGGCGAGGACTACGCCAAGCCCGCCACCGGCGGCCACGCCGTTCACCGCGGCTATGACCGGCTGAGGAATACGCCGAAGATGGGGAGTTAGCTCCGACACGCCCGCGGGCATCCCGGAGGAGCGCTGGAGCGGCGTCGGCCCCTGTCCCTGGCCCTCCAGGGTGTTCTGCATCTGACCCACGTCTGCGCCGGAGCAGAAACCTCTGCCCGCCCCGGTGATTATCACGGCGCGAATATCAGGATTGTCCGCCACCTCGTCCAGGGCGTTGTGGAACTCCAGCGAAAGGGTGGTGTTTAGGGCATTCAGCCTCTCCGGACGATTCAGGGTTATGGTGGCAACATGGCCCGTTAGTTCCAGGTCAAGGACTGTGTAATCACCCGTTGCCATAGCAAATCACCTCCTAAATGAGTGGCACCCAACGCGCGTCGAAGGGCGTTTGGCCCTAAAGTATCGACACCCTCCTCAATATCCTAGGCAATCCTGCAACGCAAGCTTGCCCGGCTGAGGAGGGTGTGAATAGAGACCTATCTGCCCTTGTAGACCGGCTCCCTCTTCTCCAAGAAAGACTTGACGGCTTCCAGCCTGTCCTCGCTGCCGTAGGCGGGAGCGTTGGCGGCGCTCTCCAGATGCAGGACGTTCTCAATGTCGCCGTCGTGCTCGTGGACGAGTTGCTTTATGGAGCGGACGCATATCGGAGGATTGGACGCTATGGTCTGTGCGAGCTCCATAGCCGCGTCCAGGAGCCTGTCAGCCGGAACAACCTTGTTTACAAGCCCCTTCTCCAACGCCCACTGCGCGTCGTAGATGCTGCCGGTAAGGGCCATTTCCATGGCGAGCCCCTTGCCGAGCAGCCGAAGCATCGTAAATGAGGAGCCCGTATCCGGGACCAGCGAGCGCTTGACGAAGATGCAGGAGAACCTGGCTGCTTCAGAGGCGATACGGATATCAGAGGCCAGAGCCACGCCAAAACCCGCTCCTGCGGAAACGCCGTTTATGGCAGCAATCACCGGTTGCGGAATGCGCTGTAAGTGCGGAGCCAGCGCCGTGATACCCGGGCCTTCAGGGGCGGGATCAGCCGTTCCCTGCAGGGATTCCAGTTGCCGGTTGACATCCGCTCCGGAGCAGAATCCCCTGCCCGCTCCTGTTACAATTACGACCCTTATCTCCTCCTCGGATGCGATTTCGTCCAGGGCCGCGTGAAACTCGGCAACCAGGGGGGGATTGAGGGCGTTCAGTTTCTCCGGCCTATTCAAGGTTATCGTAGCGACGTGGCCTGTGCGCTCAACACTCAATAACTCATAGCTGCGGACTACCATATCAGGCGCCTCCTCCCAAAATTAGACATCCCATGTACTCAACAAAATTATGCCAGAGCGCCTTTCCGGCGCAAAAACAACGGCTCGACGGTAGATAGACTCTTGCTTGCCCTCCCATAGACAGGGACTACAACCATATCACCCCGTCGGTCCCGGACGCCGGAAAAATAATTAGACCGACATCTGCATTCATGCAAGCGATTGGGTCGCCGCGGAGAACTATAGCCCAATAAGCCCTCTGGCGACGCTGGCTGTGAACTCCGGCGCCCGCCGGACTAAGCAGCCTTGCCGATCCTGAACATCTTTGTGGAGCAGACCGGGCAAACACCCTGCGTGGCTGGTCGGCCGTTCTTCATCGTGATTGCCTCGGGATTGCTCATCTCCCTCTTGGACCGGCACTTCACACAATACGCTTCCATGGACTCCCTCCCCGAAATATATGATTTGGGATATTCTACACTATATTCAGGCGTAAGTCAGCACCTATTGCGCCTGTTTGGGAGTTGCCCGCAGCCTTGGAGGGAAGTCACGATACTAACTCCCCTTGGCTGTATCAACCCTCGCCGCCGAGTACACTACTGCTCCGCCACCACTATATCGGCCACATCTCCGAGCAAGAGGTAAGGTTCGCCCCACTGCTCGGGGCTTTCCAGTCTCCACTCCTCGTCTCCGTCCAGAGGCCTGAAGCGGACGCCCCAGTCTCCGCCGTACAGCAGGTAGGCCGCTCCCTCTCCTGAGTCGGAGACGGGCACATAGTAAGCCGGACAGGGTGTGCCGTCGCCATCGCTTTGCCAGCCTGTTACCCAGTGAAGCTCCTCCGGCCCCCTGGGTCCGGCGATCTTAACCTGGGAGACCCTGCTCGGCCGGCCGAGCGCCTCGTATGTCCGCATTGGCAAACCGTAGCAGTTGTCGTTGTCCTCCACCTCGACGGATACTGAGCGCTGTTCCTCCACAATCACTCCTCCATTTCGAAGCCCAGCTTCTCCAGCTCCACCCTGAGCGTTGCGACCCACTCCTCCGTAGACGTCGACTCAGGCACAACGATTTCGATTTCCCCGTTGGAAAGCAAACGCACGGCGCCTGGGTCCTCTTTTCCAAGAGGGACCGAGATGCTCTCCCTGTCAATGCCCATCGCGTCCGTGACCTCGAATATGAGGCCCATGTCCTCCATGCCAATCATGCCTTCAACCATAACTCATCCAGCCTGTTCACAGATATGATGGAATATTAGTGGGACTCTCTTCAGCCGTCAACACACGGCTATGACTAAAGTGCGACCATTCTCGCCGGCTCGCATCCCGCCTGTGACAAGCCAGTGACCACATTGGCAGAATATCGGGACTTGCTTGAGGATAGTCTACTTTATTTCAGCTTGACTATAGTTTATCATTGACTACAGAGTAGCCGGCCAAGCTTATCTGAAGCACAGCGCCGGACGCGCGCGTTACGGAGGTCGCGTTTGAGGCCCTGGCCCACGAAAAAACCCAAGGAGATTAAGCCGCAGGCTGTCGCTGCGCCGCCGGGGCAGTTCGTCACTGAGAAATTCCCCGTCTTCACCCACGGCGATAACCAAAAGATCTCCCTGAACGAGTGGCGGTTCCGCATCTACGGCCTTGTGGATTGGGAGGTGAAGTTGGACTGGGAGCAGTTCAAGGTCCTGCCGCAGGTCTCTGTAACTGCGGACTTCCACTGCGTAACCCAATGGAGTCGTATGTCAAATCTGTGGGAAGGCGTCCTTTTCAGCGACGTCATCAACATGGCTGTAGTTAAGCCGGATGCCAGATTCGTCGTCTTCCACTGCTACGGAGGCTACACTACCAACCTGCCTCTGGAGGCGCTGCTGGACAACGACGTGCTCTTCGCTCACAGTCACGACGGCAAGCCCTTGTCGCCGGAGCATGGAGGGCCAATGCGCCTGGTTGTGCCCAAGCGATACGGCTGGAAGAGCGCCAAGTGGGTCAATGGCATGGAGCTTTTGAGCAAAGACAAGGCGGGTTTCTGGGAGGAGCTGGGCTACAACAACAACGCCGACCCCTGGAAGGAAGAGCGCTTCTGGGACGGTCTGGGCTAGCCGGGAGAACGATAGACAGGACAACCTTGAAGACCGGATATCTACACTGCATCGGAGGCGCAAGCGGGGATATGCTCCTTGGCGCTCTCATCGATTCAGGGCTGTCCATCGACGAGTTGAAGGGCGAGCTCGCCAGACTGCCATTAGCGGGATATTCGGTCAGCGCCGCCGTCGCTCAGCGGGGTGTCATCAGAGGGACTCACGTGTCCGTTGACCTGGATGGCAGCCACAATGCCTCCCACTCTATACACGATTTCCTGGACATGGTTGAGGCGAGCGACCTTTCCCGTTCCGTAAAGGACAAGTCGCAAAGGGTTCTTGAGCGCCTGGAGGAGGCGGAAACCAGGGTGCACGGCGAGGTCCACCAGCTTCAGGAGTTGGGCGACATAGACACCATCATCGACGTTGTGGGCGTAGTGGCCGGCCTTGAGCTGCTGGGTATCGAGAAGCTGTATTCCTCTCCACTCCCCGCCGGTTGGGGTGTGGTCTCAACAAGGAAGGGCGCTCTCCCGGTGCCCGCGCCGGCTACAGCGCAGCTTATGGCTATGGCCAAGGCAAAGGTCGCTCCTCCCAAAGGCCCTTATGTCGCCGCGGGAGAGCTTGTCACTCCCACAGGCGCAGCGCTCATCACCACCCTCGCCTCCTTCGATGCCCCGGCAATCACCCTGGAGCAGGTGGGCTACGGCCTGGGAACAAGGGACAACCCGGAAATTCCCAACGTCCTGGCCCTTTGGATAGGCGAGACCGTCGGCAGCAGCGCTCTCGGCCAGGTCTCTCTTCTGGAGACGAACATCGACGACATGAGTCCTGAGGTCCTGGGATACGTCCAGGAGGAGCTTATGCGCCGCGGCGCTCTGGACGCCTGGTTCAGCCCCATCCAGATGAAGAAGAGCAGACCCGCCGTCAAGCTCAGCGTGCTCTGCCGCCCGAATATGGAGTCGGCCCTGGTCAAGATCATACTGGAAGAGACCTCCACGCTGGGCATCAGGGTCCAGACCCTGAATCGCTACGAGGCGGAGCGGGAGGTAGTAGCCGTTGAGACCTCCTTCGGCGCGGCGCGGGTCAAGGTCAAGAAGGAGGCGGACGTCATCGTTAGCGTTTCGCCGGAGTTCGAGGACTGCAAGGAGATTGCTCAACGGGTGGATATGCCCCTGCAAGAGGTGTTCAGAAGGGTTGAGAGGGATGCCAGGGCCAGTCTAGGCATTGAATAGATGAACTTGGTATTATATTCACTCTTGGCAAACTCCGATGATCGGTTATCATCCGATCCGATAAAATACACCAACGCTTTAACGGAGAAACCATGACGCAACCTGACATCATCCAGAGAACCATTGATGGCAGCCATCATCGTCTCGCCTTGTACAGCGAGGATGAAATAGCCGCCTTGCGAAGGCGCATTACCGTCAAAACGCATCGCGGCAAGGAAATTCCCTTCGTGAAGTGTATAGTCCGGGATAAGGACATCCAGCTAAAGCCAGAAGAGGTAGTCCGTCAGCTTCACGCAGCGCGGCTCATAAACCATTACGGCTACCCAGTAAGTCGGCTGGCCTTTGAGCACCCTGTTAACTTCGGCCTGGAAAAGAAATATGCTGACATAGTCGTCTTGGACAAGGACCGTCCCGACACTCCGTACATAATAGTCGAGCTTAAAAAGCCCAGGCTCAGCGACGGGAAAAATCAGCTCAAATCCTATTGCAACGCCACCGGAGCCCCCATTGGCGTGTGGACAAACGGCCGGCAAATCTCCCACTACAACCGGAAAGACCCCAACTACTTCGAGGACATCAGCGACATTCCAAGGGCCGACCAGAGCCTTGCGGACATCCTCAATGAGCGCTTTACCCTGAAAGACCTCATCCTCAAGGACAAGGTCGCCAATGAGCGGAAATCTCTAAAAGACATCATCCTTGAAATGGAAGACGAAGTGCTGGCCAACGCCGGGGTTGACGTTTTTGAGGAGGTCTTCAAGCTCATATTCACCAAGCTCTATGATGAATTTTGCAGCCAGCAAGACAAAGGGATCGTCAACCACTATGTGCAACAAGTAACCAGGACAGCCGTACATGAACCCCAGGCTCTCTACCTGGGCGGCCAGGATTATGAAACCCTCAAGGCGGCAGTATCGAACGTTTCGGATGAAAACTTCAGGGTGATGGAGTTCCGCAACACCGGGCAGACCGATGCGGAGCTCAAAAACAAGGTCCAGGACCTGTTCCGGCGGGCTATAGAGAAGTGGCCGGGCGTCTTCCCACAAGGCTCTACGTTTGAGTTATCCGACAGCCACCTGGCAATTTGCGTGTCCAGCTTGCAGGACGTCAAGCTGTTCAACTCCAACCTGCTGGTGGTGGACGAGGCTTTTGAGTACCTGGTCAACAAGTCCGCCAGGGGCGAGAAGGGCCAGTATTTCACGCCACGCCACGTCATTGACATGTGCGTGCAGATGCTCAATCCCCAGCGCGGCGAGTACATGATTGACACCGCCTCCGGTAGCTGCGGCTTTCCGGTGCACACCATATTCAAGCTCACCGGGCGGCTTTTTACCAACGAGGAAATCACAGAGAACGAAAAACAGGATATATTAAAAGTCTTTGGCATAGACTTTGACGAAAAGACTGTGCGCGTCGCCCGGACCCTCAACCTCATTGCCGGGGACGGCGAGACCAACGTCCTGCACCTGAACACGCTGGACTACAACCGTTGGAGCGACTGGACCACGAAGGACCCAAAGTGGATACTCACTTACGGCAGTGGATTTGCCCGCCTGGAAAGACTGAGAGTTGAACAGGGGCAAAACAAGCGGTTTGGCTTTGACATACTTATGGCAAACCCGCCCTTTGCCGGCGACATCAAGGAAGGCCGCATTCTGCACCAGTACCAGTTGGGCATCAAGGGGAACGGCAAACCGCAAACCAAGGTTGGCCGGGATGTTCTCTTCATAGAGCGCAACCTGGACTTCCTCAAACCAGGCGGCCGCATGGCCATAGTGCTGCCCCAGGGCCGGTTCAATAACACCTCGGACAAGTACATCCGGGACTATATCGCCGAGCGCGCTCGTATCTTGGCTGTGGTTGGGTTGCACCAAAACACCTTCAAGCCTCACACCGGCACCAAGACCAGCGTTCTATTCCTCCAGAAGTGGAACGACGACCCCAGCCAGGGCCCGCTCTGCCCCAGGGTAGACGACTACCCCATCTTCCTGGCCGTATCGGAAAAGGGTGGCAAGGACAACTCCGGCGACTACGTCTACGTTAAAGGTGGAGGCGCGCTGGACAAGAACGGCCACATGATTGTCGAGCACGACCTGCACAGCCACGACGGGGAGCTGCCACCCGGCATTGCTGAGGCGTTTATTGAGTGGGCTAAAGAAGAAGGTTTGAGCTTTTGGCCGGCGGAGGTCGACCCGGACATCGAGTCCCGCCGGGCCGCGTGGCAGGCTTTTGTGGACCTTTGCCGGAGTCAGCAAAGATACGTAGACCCGGATATCGATATAAACGAACTGATTAAGGAGATGTACGACATACCGGAGATCACTGGACCTTGATATATTTCGACACCGACGTTCTGGTCAATGCTTACTTTGTGCAGGACCAAAGCAAAAATCTCCAGGCGCTTGAAGCTATGGATCTGGCAAAACTGGACAGCGCAGCAACAATATCGACCCTCAGCGTTCAGGAGACACTGTTCGCCTTGGGCAGGTTGGCAATTGGAGCAAGGGAAATGTCCAACGCTTTCGAGCATTTGATGCAGCTGCAACCGGTGGTTTACGGCATACCGGAGTTGCGGCGGGCTTATGAGTTGGCGACTAACGTGGGCTTCAGGAACATAAACGACTGCATCCACACCGCCATTGCGGAATCCCACTGCACAGAGTTGGTTACCTACAACAGGCAGGATTTCAGCAGAATACGGGACTTTGCCAGGGTTGGGATTACCATATTGTGATTTAGCGCTGGATTCGGTTAGAGGTTTGTAAGTGCGATATAGAATCAGAAATTTTTCCCACTTGTCTTTACATCCCGATTACCGGTGGGACAGTGAATATCTGTGCTTTGAGCCGTACATTAGCGCCAGCCTCCAGTATGTTCCCATTGGAGACACACTTGCATCGTCCCAATATGGCGCCTCGATTGAAATGAACGAGGATGGCATAGGCACAAAGATTTACAGGATGAACGAGATCAGCAGCATATTGTGCGATAGCACCGTATCAAAGTATGCCGAGTTAGACGCTGACGACATAGACGCCTACAAACTCCACGATAGAGATGTGCTTTTTAATCGCACTAACTCGCAGTCGTTTGTAGGAAGAACCGGAATATTCAGGGCACTCTCTGAAGAGAATATTGCGTTCGCATCTTACCTGATTCGCCTAATGCCAAAACCGAAGATAATCACACCGGAGTACCTGACAGCCTTTTTGAACACAAAATACGGGGTGCTCGATGTCAAAAGGCGCGCTAGGATTTCCATAAACCAATCAAAAGTCAACGCGGAGGAACTAAAGAGAGTAGAGATCCCTCTGGTATCCAATGAGTTGCAACTACGCGTAACTCGACTGTTTGACAAAGCATTTAACCTAGTTCAAGCATCAGAGGAAGAATACCAAAAAGCAGAAACACAACTCCTGTCCGAACTTGGCTTGGACAACTGGCAGCCCAAGCACAAGCTCTCTTTCGTCAAGAACTTCTCCGATACACGACACACCAGGCGCATTGACGCCGACTACTTCCAACCAAAATACGAGGAGGTAGTCGCCGCCATCAAGAACTACGCCGGCGGCTGGGACATGCTGGGAAACCTTGCCCACATAAAGGACCGGAATTTCGTACCTGAGGACGAGACCGAGTATTTGTATATCGAGCTTGCCGACATCTCCGGCAATGGAGAAATAGCAGGCTGCATGATAGAGCAAGGCCGGGATTTGCCCAGCAGGGCTAGACGCCTAGTGTCAAAAGGGGACGTTATCGTTTCCTCTATCGAAGGGTCATTGTCCAGCATTGCCCTGATAGTCAAAGAATATGACCAAGCTCTTTGCTCGACGGGGTTCCATGTCGTCAAATCAAATGCGCTCAAGTCGGAAACCCTGCTCGTGCTATTAAAAAGCATAGTCGGGCAAATGCAACTCAAGAAAGGATGTAACGGCACGATTCTGACTGCCATCAGCAAAGACGAATTCCGCAACATCGTTTTGCCGCTGGTTGCAGAAGAAACGCAAGCTGACATTCGGGTAATGGTCCGCGAGTCCTTTGACTTACGCCAGCAGTCCAAGCGCCTCTTGGAATACGCCAAGCGGGCGGTGGAGATAGCCATCGAGCAGGACGAGCAGACCGCCATTGCCTGGCTTGACAGTGAAACCGACAGTCAAAGCCAACACGACCACCCTGCAGCCGGGAGGTAAGAAAGTGGATACAACTCGGTCAGCTGAACTTTTTGCTCAAGCCCAGGACCACATACCGGGCGGAGTGAACAGTCCCGTCCGGTCATTCAAGTCCGTGGGAGGCACGCCGCTCTTCATTCAGAGAGGCAAGGGCTCCCGCATATGGGACGCCGACGGCAATGAGCTCGTGGATTACGTTGGCTCCTGGGGCCCTCTGATTCTGGGCCATGCCCACGACTCCGTGGTTGAAGCTGTCGAGAGCGCTCTGGGAAACGGCCTCAGCTTCGGCGCGCCCACGAAGGGAGAGGTGGAGATTGCCGAAATGATCGTAGATGCTCTCCCGTCCGTCGACATGGTGCGACTGGTGAGTTCAGGAACTGAGGCAACCATGAGCGCCATACGAGCTGCCAGGGCCTTCACGGGACGCAGCAAGATAGTCAAATTCGCCGGCTGCTACCACGGCCACAACGACGGCCTGCTGGTGGAGGCGGGTTCAGGCGGGGCAACGTACAGCATCCCCAACAGCGCGGGCGTGCCGGAGGGTTACGCCCGCGAGACGCTGGTCGCCGACTACAACGACGTTAGCTCAGTGCAGCGCCTCTTCGATTCTCATCCCGCAGAGATTGCGGCGGTCATCCTGGAGCCGGTGGCAGCGAATATGGGGGTTGTGCCACCCGCTCGCGACTTCCTTGAGGGACTGCGCCTGCTGACCGCCAACAACGACGCGTTGCTCATCTTTGACGAGGTGATAACCGGGTTTCGAGTCGCTTACGGGGGCGCTCAGACCCTGTACGGAATAACCCCGGACCTCACGTGCCTGGGCAAGATCATCGGGGGCGGGCTGCCGGTGGGGGCCTACGGCGGAAGGAGGGATGTCATGGAAGTGGTAGCGCCCCTGGGCAATATGTACCAGGCAGGCACACTGTCCGGAAACCCGCTTGCGGTAACGGCGGGGATAGCAACCCTCAAGGCCCTGGCAGCGCCGGGGACATACGAAGGACTGGAGGCCGCGTCGGCCCGGCTGGCCGACGGCCTCGCAGCGGCGGCCCTGAAAGCGGAAGTTCCCCTGACCATCAACCGGGTGGGGTCTATAATGACCGCGTTCTTTAACGGCGGGCCTGTGGAGGGCTGGGACTCCGTGGCTGCCAGCGATAGGGAGAGGTACTCCGCGTACTTCCACCTCATGCTGGAGCGTGGGGTGTACCTGGCCCCTTCGCCCTTCGAGGCCGCCTTCGTCTCCACCGCTCACACGCCGGAAGACATAGACGCGACCCTGGAGGCGGCAGAGGCCGCCCTGGCCAGGGTCTAACGCCGGAATACCAAGCACATAGGAGATGCGTAATGGGAGATAGCCTTCTTGGGTTTGAAGAGATGGGAAGCGGCGACCTATTACTAGCAAGTCTCCTGAGCGACGGCGTCGGCAGATGACTGTGCAATTCACAGGCCCGGTCACGCCCGTGAGCCTCTTCAAACTCTCTTCAAGATATGCTGCTATAACTGGTATATCAGAAGGAGTGAGGAGCAATTGCCTATGAGAAAACGATGGATATTTGTCTCACTAATGGTTGGAGCGCTGGCGCTTGTACTCACCGGAGGCGCGGTCCTGGCGCAGAGCGACGACTCAGATAGCGATTCCCGTATGGGAAAGTTCGCCGAAAGAGTTGCCTCCATCCTGGGTCTGGAGACATCCCAGGTCCAGGACGCGATGGAGCAGGCCAAGACGGAGCTGAGGCAGGAGGGTCTCCAGGAGAAGCTGGACAGCCTGGTGGAGAGCGGTGAAATCACCCAGGAGCAGGCGGACGAGTTCAAGACGTGGGTGGAGGCCAAACCGGATGGCGCGTTCATGGGCTTCCATCACTGGAAGGTAGACGCTGAAGACCTGGACGCCCTGGTGGAAAGTGGGAAGATCACCCAGGAACAGGCTGACTCGTACACCGAGTACGCGGAGTGGCTGGAGTCCAGGCCAGAGGGTATACTCGATAGCTTCAGGAGCCGTGGATTCAAGGGACGTTGGGGGCATCACGGACTTGGGTACGACAAAGGTTTCTGCCAGGACGAAGACGGCTCACCAGAGTTAACTGTAACCACGAATCAGGCCTGAGCAGTATCGCAGCAGGCGCATACGGACTGGTAGAGGGGCGGGGCGCGAGTCCCGCCCCTTGCCGACAGCTTAGTGACGATCCCCTTCAAGGTCGGAGAGCATGAGCAGCACTATACTCATAGTTGAAGACGATCCAAACACACTGGAAATAGTGGAGCTTTACCTGCGCCGAGACGGCCACAGGGTGATAAAGAGTCAGGATGGCATAGAAGGGCTGCGCCTGGCCAGAGAGGCCCGGCCGTACTTGGTAGTGCTTGACCTGATGCTGCCCGGTATGGACGGGATGGAGGTGTGCCGCACTCTGAGGGGTGAATCTGAGGTGCCGGTAGTAATGCTCACCGCCCGCGTCGAAGAGGAGGACCGCCTTGCCGGGCTGGACCTTGGCGCGGACGACTACCTCACCAAACCCTTCAGCCCTCGGGAGTTGGCCGCCAGGGTGCGAGCAGTCCTGCGTCGTACCGCCCGGGACGACTTCCAGCAGGGCCCGGCAGAGCTTGGCTATGGAGATGTCAAGGTCGATATGAGACTGCGCACGGTGTACGCCGGCGAGAACCAGGTCACTCTCACTCCCACGGAGTTCCGCCTGCTTGCAATGATCATTCGCGAGCCCGGCAGGATCTTCACCCGTGAGCAGATAATCGACAGGGTCTTCGGTTACGACTTCGACGGCTTCGACAGGACGGTTGACGCCCACGTATCCAACCTACGACGCAAGCTCGGCGCAAACAGCGATGGCTCCGGCTACATCCACACCGTATACGGCGTAGGGTACAGGTTCGGCGATGTCTAGCTGGCTCTTCAGCCTCCAGTTCCGCCTGATTGCGGCCTTTGCGCTGGTGCTGGCTCTCGCCCTGAGCAGCGTCAGCCTGTACGTCGGCTATACGGCAAAGCAGGCGACGGACCAGTTCGAGAGGGACGTTGAAGAGGCAAGGACCGCTCGCATAGAGCAGATGATTACCCAATACTACGCCGCCAGCAGAGGATGGGGAGGGTTGCAGCCGGCCATTGAACAAGCCAGCTCCCTCTATGGAGTTCGCATTGTGGTAAAGGACGCAGAGGGTGACGTTATAGCCGATTCAGGCGGTGCGTCCTCCTCCCATGATGCAGACTCCACTATGCATGAGGAGTTCAACCTGCCGCTCCTGAGCAGAGGGCTCGAGGTAGGCACTGTGGCGATGGCCCCCAGCGTTGCGCCCCTGGAGGTCACGGAGCCATCCGTATCGATACTCGCGTCTGCGCTGAATCGGTCGCTGCTGTGGACGGGGCTGGCCGCAGGACTCGCAGGTGTCCTCCTGGTGTCGCTGTTGTCGCGCCGCGTCCTTGCCCCCACGAGGTCGCTCAGCTCGGCGGCGAGCCTCCTGGGACAGGGAGATCTGTCTCAGAGGGTGTCGACTCAGGGCCGGGACGAGATCGCCGACCTGGGCCGCACCTTCAACTCAATGGCCGAGGACCTGGAGCAGGCCGAGCAGCAGAGGCGAAGCCTGATGGCGGACGTGGCCCACGAGCTGAGGACGCCCCTGTCCAACATTCAGGGCTACCTGGAGGCCGTGCGAGACGGGCTTATGCAGCCCGACAACCGCACGATTGACACCATACACCAGCAGGTGCTCCACCTCACTTTCCTGGTTGAAGACCTGCGTCTGCTGGCGCTGGCGGACGCCGGCGCGCTGCGCCTGTACCGCGATCCCGACTCACTGGAGCAGGCGCTGAGCAAGTCTATAGAGGCCGTCCAGCCCCGCGCCGAGTCCAGAGGCATTTCCATTTCCATGGACATCCCTCCGGACTTCCCTCTGGTGGAGATGGACAGGACACGCATAGCCCAAGTCGTCGGCAACCTGCTGGAGAACGCCATAAGCCACACCCCTGAGGGCGGTCTGGTAAGTGTCACATCTGAGGTGACGACCAACGGCTGGGCGCGGGTTTCAGTCGCTGACACGGGGACAGGCATTCCCGCAGACGACCTGCCACTGGTGTTCGAGCGATTCTACAGAGTAGACCCCTCCAGGACCAGGTCCACCGGAGGCGCCGGCCTGGGACTGACCATCGCCAAACAGCTGGTGGAGGCCCACGGAGGCAGTATCTACGCCGAAAGCGAACCGGGAAAGGGCAGCCGCTTCGTATTTGAGTTGCCCCTGACAGCCGGGGGCCAATAGCAGGGAGGAGAGGGAGTAAGAATGAGCAAGGTAAACTCAGGTGTTGCGCTGCCCATATGGGTGGTCACCCTTGGCGCGCTGCTTGTATTTCTGAGCATGGCGGCCCTGGTAATCGGTGTTATGCAAGGCCCCGGTACAGGCGACGCGTCGGAGACGCCCCCCTTGTACGACGAGCAGATGGTTGTGTCCCTTTACGAGAAGGCCAATCCAGCCGTCGTGAGGGTGGAAACGGTCATAAACACCCCAGACCGGTTCGGTTTCCTCTTCCCGCATGGTGGGCAGGGTTCAGGGTTCCTGGTGGACACCGAGGGGCACATTCTCACCAACTACCACGTAGTCCACGACGCCTCGACCGTACAGGTGGTCCTGCCAAACGGCGAGACGCTGGATGCAAAGGTAGCTGGCAGAAGCCCGGCGGACGACGTGGCGCTTCTGAAGGTGGACGCCAAGGACGTTGCCGGGATCGAGCCGCTGCCACTGGCCGACTCCAGCGCAATCGAGACTGGGCAGATGGCCATTGCTGTGGGCAGCCCCTTCGGTCTGGACAACTCCGTCACCGTGGGAGTGATCAGCGGCGTGGAGCGGAGCCGGCCGGGTGTCCTTAGTCGACCTATCACAGGGATGATCCAGACGGACGCCTCTCTGAACCCCGGGAACTCAGGAGGCCCGTTGCTGAACTCCCTGGGAGAGGTCATTGGGATAAACACATCCATAGAGGCTAATTCAGCATTCTCTATTATCGACCCCAAGGGGATAGGCTTTGCGATACCCATAAACACGGCTAAGGACCTGATGACCCGATTCCCGGATAACGAGATAGTGAAACGGCCCTGGCTGGGAATCAGCGGCACGGCCCTGTCTCCTACTCTCGCCGAAATACTGGGAATCGACGCCACTGAAGGGGTCTACGTCATGACGGTATCGCCAGGCAGCCCGGCTGAAGAAGCGGGGCTGGTCGCCGGGGTAGTCGACACCATACAAGGTCACGGGGCCGGTGGCGATATCATCAAGGCCATTGACGGCGTAGAGGTGACCTCCATTCACCAGATGGTGGACTACTTCAACAGCCTTGACCCGGGTGACCCTGTGACTCTTACAGTGGAAAGGAACGGGGAAACCGTGGAGGTTGCCGTAACACTGGGAGAGTGGCCGGACGGGGCTTAACACACGGTCTGCGGGTGTCCAGCCTGTGACCTGAACCAAAGTTAAGGGGAGCCTCATCGCAATTGGCGATGCGGCTCCCCTGTGTTTCTATACCTCTCGGTACTCGCCTTCGACGGTGCCCTCAGGCGGTACGTCCGGGCCCCCGTCTTCGCCCGGCGGAGGCGCCGACGGCCCGCCCTGCTGGCTGTAGACCGCGGTGCCGACCTTCTGCAGAGAGGCCTGCAGCTCCTGCAAACGCTGGCTCACCAGAGCCATGTCCTCGGCCTGAAGGGCCTCTCTCAACAGGGCTATCTTGCTCTCCAGCTCCTCCTTCAGGTCTGCAGGCACGTTCTCTCCCTGCTCCCTGAGCAGCTTCTCAGCGTTATACGCCGCGCTGTCCGCCATATTGCGGGTTTCCACCCACTCGCGCTGCCGACGGTCCTCATCGGCGTTCCGCGACGCCTCCTCCACCAAGCGGTCTATCTCATCCTTGGCCAGACCGGAGCTGGCGGTGATGGTGATTCGCTGCTCCCGGCCCGTCGCCTTGTCCTTGGCGGACACGTTGAGGATGCCGTTGGCGTCTATGTCAAAGCTAACGTCGATCTGCGGGATTCCTCTGGGCGCTGGGAGTACGCCGTCCAGGATAAATCTCCCAATGGACTTGTTGTCCGCCGCCATTGGCCTCTCGCCCTGGAGGACGTGCACCTCCACGCTGGTCTGCCCGTCGGCGGCCGTGGTGAAGGTCTCGCTCTTGGCGGTAGGAATAGTGGTGTTTCGCGTGATCAGCGCCGTGGTCACACCGCCCAGGGTCTCGATGCCCAGGGTAAGTGGAGTGACGTCCAGCAGCAGGATGTCCCGCACGTCTCCCTGAAGCACTCCGGCCTGAATGGCAGCGCCTGCGGCCACCACCTCATCCGGGTTCACGCCCTTGTGAGGCTCCTTGCCAAAGATCTCCTTCACCTTCTCGGCCACCGCCGGCATACGGGTCATGCCGCCCACCATGACAATCTCGTCTATCTGGTCAGCGGTAATGCCTGCATCCGAGATAGCCTGGCGGCAGGGGGTCGTGGTGCGGTCTATCAGGTCGCCCACCAACTGCTCCAGCTTGGAGCGGCTGAGGTTCATGGATAGATGCTTGGGACCGGTGGCGTCCGCGGTGATGAAGGGCAGGTTCAGCTCCGTCTGCATAACGGTTGAAAGCTCCATCTTCGCCTTCTCCGCAGCCTCCTTCAGCCTCTGCAGCGCCATCTTGTCCTGCTTCAGATCTATGCCCTGCTCCCGCTTGAACTCGTCACAGATCCAGTCGATTACCCTCTCATCGAAGTCATCGCCGCCCAGGAAGGTGTCGCCGTTGGTGGCCTTGACCTCAAAGACACCCTCTCCTATCTGGAGTATGGAGACGTCAAAGGTGCCGCCGCCCAGGTCAAACACGGCAACCGTCTCCTCCTGCTTCTTCTCCAGGCCGTAGGCCATGGAAGCGGCGGTGGGCTCGTTGATTATGCGCAGCACCTCCAGACCCGCAATCCGTCCCGCGTCCTTGGTGGCCTGCCTCTGGGTATCGTTGAAATAGGCTGGGACGGTGATGACCGCCTGGGTAATCGACTCTCCCAGCTTGGCCTCTGCGTCCTGCTTCAGCTTTTGCAGGATCATTGCCGAAACCTCCGGCGGCGAGTAGGTCTTGTCGGCTATAACCACGTGGCTGTCGCCGTTGGCGGCCTTGACCACCTTGTACGGAAGCCGCTTGATCGCGCTCTGCACCTCCGCGTCTTCGAACCTGCGCCCCATCAGGCGCTTGATGGAGAACACGGTGTTCTCCGGATTGGTGACGGACTGGCGCTTGGCGATAAGGCCTGTGTAGCGCTCTCCGGTGCTTTGATGCACTGCAACCACCGACGGTGTGACGCGAGCGCCTTCGCTGTTCTCCAGCACCTGAGACTCGCCAACCTCAATGACAGCCATACACGAGTTTGTGGTTCCAAGGTCTATTCCCAAAACTTTTGGCATACTATTGCTCCTCTCCGGGGGTCCCAGGACTAGGTGTTTGGGGACTCCCCTGCCTTGTTATTTCTTCTGGATACCGTCACCTGCGCAGGACGCAGGACTCGCCCGTAAAGCTTGTAGCCCTCCCGCACCACTGACATCACCATACCATCCTCGTAGTCGTCACTCAACTGGTAGGAGACGGACTCGTGCTCCATCGGGTCGAAGCTCATGCCCAGGGCCTGGATTTGCGTCACCCCGAAGGACTCCAGGATACCCCTGAAGTTTCGATACACCAACTCCACCCCGGCAGTCCAGGGACGAAACTCCTCCACGGCCGGGACGAACTGAAGGGCACGCTCGTAGTCGTCCAGGACCGGCAGCAGCCTCAGCACAAGGGACTCGTTTGCCCGCTCCTGCAAGGCCGTTCTCTCCTCCTCCATGCGCCGTCTGTAGTTGACGAAGTCGGCTTGGACCCTCTGCATCAGAGCGTGAAACTGGGTCGCCTCTCGCTGGGCTTCCTCCAGTTGTGCCCGGAGGTCCGAATCGCTGGCATCTCCAACTGCTTCACCCTCTCTCGTCCGGCTCAACTCATCTTTTTCTTCCTCGCTCATTGGCTCTCTCTCCTAGATATTTCCTCCGCACCCCGGGAGTCCGGCTGCGGCATATTCACCAGCTCACCCAGAATCCCTTCCAACTCCTCCACCACGAATCTGAGCAGCGCATCCGCCCCGGACGTTGCCTGAATCTTCTCCATTAGACCCATCATGCGGCTCAGAAAGTTCAGAGCGAACTCCACCCCCGCCAGGTTCATCCCCAGGTTGTCCACCATGTGCTTGATGAGCCTGAGGCGCACTATGTCCTCGATGGAGTACAGGCGCAGCATACCGATGCTGCGGGACGGGATGACAAGGCCAACGCGCTCGTACTTTCTGAGCGTTTGGGGATGCATCTCCAGGATCCTGGCGGCCACGCTGATAACGTAGACTCCGCCGGTCACTTCCCTGTCATCACCCTGGCTGGATGGCCCTGATTGCCCCCGTTCCGCACCACCACGGGCGGGCGCGTTGCCAGCCCGTGGCTCAATCGCCCCGCCCGCCTCGCCACCAGGACGCTGCGGTATATCGGGGCCTACGTGAGCTGTACGGCGTTGGCTGGGTCTCTGCATACTTTTGACGATTGGCATTCCTTATCCGGGATAGGTTTATTCTAAGACTTGATACAGAGCGTGTCAAGTAGTATAATATCCTTAGACTCAATAAAGGAGAGCTTGCTCAGGGCGGTAGTTGACAAGAGCAGACTGGAAATAAGGCGAGCGTCAATATACGTTCTTAACACTCTCTTCAGGATATGCTGCTATAAGGAGTGTATCAAAGAGAGACTTGAGAAGCGGATCGAAAATACATCGAAGGGAGGCGAAATATAATGTTAATGCTGAAAGCGTGCCCTCGGTGTCGCGGAGATCTCTATTTTGACAGAGACTTCTACGGCCAGTACAAGCAGTGCATTCAGTGCGGGCATATGGAGGACATAGCCCCTGCCCCGCGCTTGCACCGCCAGGACACCACCAGGCGCAGCAGAGACAAAGTCATCAAGAAGGCCGCCTGAGTCCACGGCCTATGGAATATACTAGGACTTGACCTTCAGAGCGGCGTTGAGGCTGCCTGTACGGAAGCCGGCAAGGTCCAGTGTAACGTACAGGTAGCCCAGCGCTCGCATATCAGATACCAGCTTCTCGCGTAGCCCCGGCTCCAGTAGCAGCGCCATATCCTCCGGCTCCGCCTCGATACGTGCAATGGAGTCGTGGTGGCGCACCCTGAACTGACGCAACCCCAGCTCCTTCAGACACGCCTCGGCCTGCGCTATTCGCTGCAGGGCCTCCACCGACACCGGCATGCCGTACGGTATGCGGGACGACAGGCAAGGCTGGGCGGGCTTGTCCCACGTGGACAGACCGCGCCGCTTCGAGAGAACCCGGATATCCTCCTTGGTAAGCCCCGCCTCCACCATCGGGTTGCGTATGCCGTACTCCTGGCCCGCCTTCAGACCCGGGCGAAAGTCCTTCAGGTCGTCCAGGTTGGTGCCGCTGGCTATCCAGTCGTAGCCCTCCTCGGCGGCCATGGGTTGCAGCCAGGTATAAAGCTCCAGCTTGCAGAAGTAGCATCTGCGGGCGTCGTTGGCGATGTAGCGCGGGTCCTGCACCTCGTTCGTCTCAATCACCCTGTGACGCAGGCCCAGCTGTATCGCTGTAGCCGCGGCTTCCTCCAGGTCGTCAGGGGCCATGCTGGGCGAAGACGCCGTCACAGCAAGGCTCCGCTCACCAAGGACATCGTGGGCAGTAGCGGCGAGGAATGTGCTGTCGACCCCTCCGGAGTAGGCCACTATAACCGATCCCATTTCCTGAAGGATGCCCTCAAGCATATCCAGCTTCTCTTGCAACGATTCGCTAGCGACGGCCATATCCCCCTCCGGGTGTTTCTTCAGGCTGCATTTCAGACCCAAGACGACTTCTCTCTCGGCCAGCTTCTGAGGGCAGAGCCAGGCCCAAGCCCTCCACGAGTGTCCCGGCCGCAGCGGTCTTGATTCCCCTCGGCGTCTCCACGGACTGCAGGGCAGACTCGGGTACCAGACATTTCTCAAAACCCATGTGGCTCAGTTCACCCAGGCGCCTGGGAACATTGGAAACGCTCCTCAACTCTCCACCGAGTCCCACCTCTCCCAAAACTGCCATCCCCTCGGCCAGAGGAACATTACGCGCGCTGGAGACGAGGGCCAGAGCCATTCCCAGGTCCGCCGCCGGCTCCATAGCCCTGAAGCCGCCGGCCACGTTGACGATGATGTCCTGGGAGGACAGGTAGACCCCTGCCCTCTTTACCAGCACGGCAATGGTCATCAGGAGGCGACTCATATCGACGCCGTTGGCAACTCTCCTGGGCGCAGGCAAGGAGGAAGGTGTGGTGAGAGCTTGTATCTCCACCAGCAGTGGCCTCGTACCCTCCATCACCGGCACTATGACCGAACCCACTGCGTTCTTGTTCCGGCTTGCCAGGGCTATCTCCGATGGGTTGGGCACCTCGGTCAGCCCGCCGTCCCGCATCTCGAATACGCCTATCTCGTTTGTTGAGCCGAAGCGGTTTTTGTCTCCGCGAAGCAGCCTGTAAGACCCCAAGTTGCCGCCCTCCAGGTACAGCACTACGTCCACCATGTGCTCAAGCGCAAGTGGACCGGCCAGGCTCCCCTCTTTGGTGACGTGGCCGGTGACAAATGTGGGAACTCCTCTGGCTTTGGCCCACCTCAGCAAGGCAAGCCCGCACGCTCTGACCTGCCCGATAGCCCCGGGGCCTCCCGATTGGTCGGGGAACTCCATGGACTGGATGGAGTCTATAACCGCCATAGTGGGAGCAAGGCCGTCCAGGTGATGAAGCACCGAGTTCATATCCGTCTCTGCCAGCACGTGAAGCCCCTGCCCTCCAATGCCCAGCCGCTCGGCTCTGAGCTTGATCTGCTGAAGGGACTCCTCGCCCGACACGTAGAGGACGGGGCCGGATTCTTTGGCGAGGGCGCCGCTTATCTGCAACAGGAGCGTGGACTTGCCGACTCCAGGGTCGCCGCCCACCAGCACCAGCGAACCCCTCACCAACCCCCCTCCAAGCACGCGGTTGAACTCACCCGGGGACAATGGTATCCGAGGCCACTGCTCCAGACTCACGCCGGAGAGCTCCTGGGGAGCTTCCGAGCGAGACGGCAGCCATGAGGTGCTCCCTCTGACAGGGTTTCGCGGGACCTCAGTCAGCGTATTCCATTCACCGCAGGACGGGCAGCGACCCTCCCATCTCAGGGCCTCTGCTCCGCACTCCCGGCACGAGTAGACTGTCCGTAGCTGCTCTCTGCTCATACTACTCTCACCCGAATGTCGTGCAATTCTAACAGAGATGCATGTGGAAGATAAATACCAGAGCCCGTCGCGCCGCTTCAGGCGCGCTCTAGGGCAACTCAGTAGCCGGAGCGCCTAAGGACAGCAAACACCAGCCGCGTGTGCCAGCGGAACTATGCCGAACCGGAAGGCTCTGGGACGCTCGGAGCCTGCCTAGCCTGCGGGAAGGGCCACCTTGGTCTTGGTGTGGATCACGAACTGATCCTCCTCCACGTCAATGACCACCGTGTCTCCCGCCTGCATGTGGCTTGTCAGCAACTCCTCGGACAGCCGGTCCTCTATCTCGTCCTGGATGACCCTGCGAAGAGGCCTGGCGCCGAAGTTGGGGTCGTAACCCTTCTCCGCCAAGAGGGTCTTGGCCACCTGGGTCACTTCCATCTCCACGTTCTTGTCCTTGAGCAGCTGGTCGTGGACGTCCTTGAGCATCAACTCCACTATCTCAAGGATGTGGTCCTTGTTCAGGGCGTGGAACACCACCGTGCCGTCGATGCGGTTGAGGAACTCCGGCCTGAAGGAGCGCTTCACCTCGTCCATCACCTTATCCTTCATCCGCCCGTACTGCTGCTCTGATGTCTTGGCCTCGTCGGCATTCATCGCGAATCCCATTGCTGTGTCTCGCTTTATCAGGTCCGAGCCGAGGTTACTGGTCATTACGATGATGGAGTTACGAAAGTCCACCCTCCGACCCTTGGCGTCCGTCAGGTGGCCGTCGTCGAATATCTGGAGCAGAATGTTAAAGACATCCGGATGGGCCTTCTCGATTTCGTCCAAGAGTATGGCGCAGTAGGAGCGACGGCGCACCGCCTCAGTGAGCTGGCCGCCCTCGTCGTAGCCTATGTAGCCTGGGGGCGCTCCCACCAGCCGGGCCACGCTGTGTCTCTCCATGAACTCCGACATATCAAGGCGTATCATCGCCTCTTCGCTGCCGAACATGAACTCAGCCAAGGTCCTCACCAGCGCCGTCTTCCCTACGCCCGTGGGACCCAGGAAAATGAAGCTGCCGATTGGCCTGCGCGGGTCCTTAACTCCGGCCCTCGCGCGGCGCACGGCCTTGGAGACAACCTTGATGGCCTCGTCCTGGCCGATGATGCTGTCGTGCAGTGCGCTCTCCATCTGCAGGAGGCGTTCGGCGTCCTCCATAGCCAGACGAGTAACCGGGATACCCGTCCACATGCTCACCACTTCCTCAACGTCGTCCTCGGTCACCACGACATCACTTCCGTCCTTCTCGGACTCCCACTCCTTCTCCATGCTCTCCAGCTTTTCGGCCAGCTTGAGCTCGCGGTCCCGCATCTCGGCGGCGTACTCGTACTCCTGGCTGGCAAGGGCTTCGTCCTTCTCGCGCCGGACGCCCTCAAGCGCCTTCATTGACTCCTTCACGGAGAGCGGCGTGGAACTGCTGCGAATCCGAACACGGGAGGAGGCCTCGTCAATGAGGTCTATGGCCTTGTCCGGCAGGAAGCGGTCGGCGATATAGCGTGACGCCAAGCTCGCCGCCGATTGCAGAGCCTCGTCCGAGATGGTGAGGCGATGATGCTCCTCATAGCGGCTCTTCACCCCGCGAAGAATCTCAATGGTGTCTTCGGTGGAAGGCTCGTCCACATAGACGGGCTGGAGCCTACGCTCCAAGGCTTTGTCCTTCTCCACGTGCTTCCTGTAGTCATCAAGTGTGGTCGCGCCGATGGTCTGGATCTCGCCCCGGGACAGGGCGGGCTTCAGAATGTCGGCGGCATCTACCGCTCCCTCCGCCGCTCCGGCGCCTACCATAGTGTGTATCTCATCGATAAAGAGCACACAGAGCCCGGACCCGCGTATCTCCTCCAGTATCTTCTTAAGCCGCTCCTCGAACTCACCCCGGTACTTGGTCCCCGCCACCAGGGAACCCATGTCTAGGGTTACCAGGCGTTTGCCCTGGAGGTTCTCGGGCACGTCGCCGCTGATGATACGCTGGGCAAGGGCCTCCACTATAGCGGTCTTGCCTACGCCCGGCTCGCCAATAAGCACGGGGTTGTTCTTGGTGCGCCGGTTGAGTATCTGGACAACCCTCTGGATCTCCTTCTCCCTGCCGACCACCGGGTCCAGCTTGCCCGCGCGAGCGGCGCTGGTAATGTCTACGCCCATCTGGTCAAGAGTAGGTGTGCGTGTAGTCGCCTTGGAGGACCCGCCGCGCTCCTGGCCGACGCTCTGACTGAGTATGCGGCTGGTCTCCGCCCGGACCCTGTCCAGCGTTACCCCCAAGCTCTCCAGCACACCCGCCGCAACACCTTCGCCCTCCCGCATAAGGCCGATAAGGACGTGCTCCGTGCCTATGTAGTGATGGTTCAGCCGGCGAGCTTCGTCGACCGCCAATTCAATGACCTTCTTGGCCCTGGGAGTGAGTCCTATCTCGCCCGGGGTGTGCCTCTCGCCGCGCCCGATAATAAACTCCACCGCAGACCGAATCTTGCTCAGCTCTACCCCCAGATTGGACAGGACGCGGGCCGCCACACCCTCCGTCTCCCGGACAAGGCCGAGAAGGATGTGCTCCGTACCTATGTAGTTGTGGTTAAACCGCTGGGCCTCTTCCTGAGCCAGCGATAGCACCCTGCGTGCTCTCTCTGAGAATTTCTCAAATCTGCTGGTCATGGCTATCCCCCTACTTTGAACGATCTTCTAGGCGGATCTATTCCTCGTCTGCTTAAATCTCCTCCGCCCGCTTAAGGCTGAGCGCCAGTCGCCTCCGCTCAGGCTCTATCTTCAGTATCCTCAAGGTGAAGACCTCTCCTTCCCTGACCACCTCCTTGGGGTGTTGGATGAGGTTATGGCTCAGTTCCGAGATATGGATTAGTCCTTCTAAAGACCCCTCTATGCGCGCAAATGCGCCAAAGTTGGTCAGCTTGGTTATGGTGCCCTCGACCAACTGGTCGACCTGGTATCGCTCCAGGACGGTGTCCCAAGGGGCCGGACCCAAGCGCCTGAGGCTCAGAGCTATCCTCTTGGTGTCCTGGTCTACCTTCATCACGTAGACCTCAAGCTCGTCACCCACCTTAACCACGTCCTCCGTAGCCCTCACCGGCTCCCAGGAAAGCTCGGAGATGTGGACCAGGCCGTCCGCTCCTCCAAGGTCGACAAAAGCGCCGAAGTCGCAAACGCCCGACACCTTGCCCTTTCTCACCTCTCCCTCATTCAACTCCTGGAGAATACGCTCCTTCTGCGACTCCCGCCTCTCTTGGAGCAACGCCTTCTCCGAGAATATCGCCCTCTTCCTGGAGCGGTCCACCTCCAGTATCTTGACATCCACGTGCTCCCCTATTCGAGCGGCCAACTCCTCTTCCCGGACTCCTTCCGGGCCGCCCTGGAACCCACCGACGTGGGATATGGGGATGAAGCCCTTCAGTCCGTTCACCTCAACCAGGACTCCTCCGCGGTTGTGCCCGGTTATCGTGGCCTCCACACACTCTCCATCGTTGAACTTCCGCTCGACCTCCTGCCAGCCCACTTCCTCCCTGGCCTTGTCCACGGAGAGTATGGCCGAGCCATTTTCGCTCTCGGCCTCCAGAACTCTGGTCGTGATCTCCTCACCTACCTTGAGGGAGATCATCTCTTCTTCAGTTATGGAACGCATCTCCCGGGAGGGAACCACGCCTTCGGACTTGTTGCCTATGCTGACCAGGATACCCTCCTGGTCGACCCTCATTATTATTCCCTGGACTATCTCACCTCGCCGGACGACCCTGACCAGGTCAGCTTCCTTGAGGAGGGATTCCATGTTTTCGAGAGGGGCGCTTATATCGGTAGACACTGCAACTGCTCTTTCTGTGCCGCTTCCACTGTCTTTCCCTAAGCTCAATTATATGTCTCCACTGAACGCCATGTAAAGGTGGTGTCCTCTACAAATGTTTGGGAGGATTCGCTGGGGAAAGCAAAGTTGTGAATATTTAAACACATAACCCGCTACTGGAGTAGTACCCCTTGAGAATCTGTAAGAACTCCCAAGGGTCCCATGTAAAGGTTAAGCCCGCTTTGAGGTGCGGGCTTCATGCCCCTGGCAGTGACCTATTTTCCCACCCCGTTGCCAGGGCAGTATCGTCGGCGCTGAGGTATTTCACTTCCGTGTTCGAGATGGGTACGGGTGGTTCCACCACGCTAAAACCACCAGAGACAAAGTAACTATAGCTCAATACGTCCCGGATTGCAACCTGATTTGGCGACATTCTGGGACCTCATTCGAAGATGTTCTGCCTCCGGGCAACCCTGCGAGAGCCTGAGTCCAGAGCTAGGCCAGGTCACGACGCCCGAATAGGACTACCCCAATCGCCAGGAACGCCGTTGTCAGCCCGGTCAGAACTCCGGCGTGGACAAGGTTCAGCCCTGACGTAAGGGGGTCCGCGCCGATGTAGAGATAGAAGGGCGAGAGCTTCTGCGCCGGCTCCAGGCTCTCCGCTATGGGCGCAAGGGCGTTGAGGAAATACGCCGCAATCGCAAGGGCGCTCGTCACTCCAAGACAAAGGCCGCGGCTGCCCCTGGCGCACCCCAGCGCCAGGGCCATCGCCCCGAAGGCCAGCCCCAGTAGAGCGCAGCTCAGCGTGGCCTCGCCCAGCTTCACAAAGTTTATCTCCATATCGACCGCCAAGGCGGCTGCGGCCATGCTCAGACACGACACAAGACCAAGAGCCATTGTAGCCGCAACCATCGCAACGAACTTCTCCAGGACCACCTGCGACCGCCGTATGGGAAGCGAGAGCAGCAGGTCCAGGGTGCCTCGCTCCTCTTCGCCGGCTATAGCGCCGCTGCCGCGGGCGATGGTGAAGATGAGAAATATCACAGGCAGCGCCAGAATGAAGAGCTGGCTGTTCAGAAAGCCCTCGGGCGAGGTCAGGCTTACTATGTCGCCCAGGAACAGCCTGGAAAGAGTCTCCGGCATAGATTCCATAAGCTGGTCAAATTCCGGCGCGTCCGCAAGGCTTGGGTACAGGAGAATGGTGAAGATGTTGAGCACGCTCAGCCCAACACACCACCACAGAAAAGCCCTTCGCTGGTCCCTGAGCGTCTTGAGGAAAACGCTGTTAAGCAACGTCATCGCTCTCTCTGTAGTAGTCCAGGAAAATGTCCTCCAGGTCAGGCTCATGGCTTGATATGTTGAGCACCTCAAAGCTGGAAGCCGCTTTGATCATGGCGTCTACGGAACCTGATACGGCGCATTTCAGGTCGTTGCCCTCTACGGAAACCTCCCTGACGCCTGGGATGTCCCGAAAGGCCTCTACAGATACCGGTTCTCCAAAGTGAATCTCCAGCTGACGCAGGGCTCTGGCCTTGAGAGCCGCCACCTCCTCATCAAGTACGAGGAGTCCTTCGCGTATGATACAAACTCGGTCCGCTATGCGCTCCACCTCCGCCAGTACGTGGGACGACAGGAAGACCGTCTGCCCTTGTGACTCGGCCTCTCGGACCATCCGATAGAACTCCTGCTGCACAAGGGGGTCCAGCCCGCCGGTCGGCTCGTCCAGTATCAGGAGCTCGGGCTGAGCCATAAATGCCTGCACCAGCCCCACCTTTTGCTTGTTGCCCTTGGACAGAGTGCGAATCTTGCGCGTCAGGTCAAGCCCCAGTCTCTCCGCCAGGCCCTCCGCATAGCTCCAGTCCACGCCGCCGCGGAGGTTTGCGAAGTAGGTCAGCAGCTCCCAGCCGGTCAAGCCATCGTAGGCGCTCAGTTCACCCGGCAGATAACCCACGTTTCGGCGGATCTCAAGGCTGTCCAGCCTGGCGTTCTTTCCGAATATCTCCGCACGGCCCTTGGTGGGACGGATAAAGTCCAGGAGGAGACGAATGGTTGTGGACTTCCCCGCCCCGTTAGGCCCCAGGTAGCCGACCACTTCACCGGGCCGGACCTCCAGGTTGAGTTCCACCAAGCCGCGATGCCTGCCATAGAACTTGGTAAGGTCTTCCGTGAGAATAACGCTGTCAGTCATTGCGCTTCGGCCTCATTATCTCTTCTAGGTTGGAAAAAAAGCAAGCATACCGCCCACCGTGTATTCTCAACACGTATTGCTAATGCCAACTCCGTTAGGGTACTAGCCCTTCTTTCCCCATTCCTGCGCAGGCAGGAATCCAGGATTCCAATAGTGGACGGTAGTAGACCCCTGCTCCCCGCCTCCACAAGGACAAGCTCCGCAGAGGTGGTCGGCGCTTGGGTTGCGCTATTTGCGATTACCAACACACCCCGGGAATACGCCTGCCACGTCCTGGGGCGCGCTCGCGTGATGGAAAACGGTGGCTGCAGGGATGCTAGACAGCCTGCGGACCGGGTTGCAGCTTGTCCCTGAGCCAGTCGCCCAAGAGCGGGAGCAGGTCGTCCTTGCGCTCCCACAGGCCGTGGGATGCGCCCTCAAGTATGACAAGCTCCTTGGGTTTTTTCGCCCACGAGTAGATCTGCTCGGAGCAGTGAACGCCCAACCTCTGGTCAGCAGTCCCGTGGACCAGCAGGATGGGTCTGGGGTGAATGTGCGGGACGCTCTGAGCGCCGTAGGTCTGGCTGGCAAGAGCGACTACGGCAGCTATGGACTTGCTGAGTGGAGCTACGGAGATGACGACCGCTCCGCTGAAGGAGTGGCCCACCAGAGCGATGCGCTGTACGCCCTGGCTCTCCAGAAACGATACGCCGGCCTGCGTATCGCGGATGCACGACCCCAACTGGGTGTTCTGCCTGTAGCGCAGCATCAGGGATGAGACCCCACCCTGGAGCAGGTCTTCGGCGACCGCCGCGGCGATGGGGCTGCTGCGCTGCGACTGGCCCTCCCCCCTCCACGACCCCGCCCACAGGACCGCCGTTTCCGGTGTCGCCGTTCTATGGAACAGGCAGTCGATGTCACCCAAGGTAGTCACGAGAGTGACGCGCTCCCTGGACTCGCCCTCCGGTAGGGCCTCAGTCCTGTAGTCCGTGACGCTTATACCTGTCTCTACCAAGCGCCCTCCGATTCACCGCGCATTGGCTACTGCGGAGCGGCTAGATGTCCACCGTCATTGCAGGGTCTTCATCCACCACTTCCGCCTGAAACCGAAGTCGTATACTCTCCCACGCCTCCCATTGGCCTTCTCTAAGGTAAATGTAATATCCGTCGGGCTCGCGGGAGTAATCAATGCGCTCCTCTTCCATGGCATCCATGAAGTGCATACGCTGCTGATGTGGAGGAGGCGCTACAACAAAGGACATCGGAGTCCCCCATTTGAATTGGCGGTATAGTGCCGGCTGACCTTATAGGGGCAGCCTGGGTTACAAAAAAACACGGCGGGCCAGCAAAGCGGCCCGCCGTGTCCTGAAGGATCTAGCCCAGTTCCATCAGCTCCGCCATGCGGCGGCGATGGTAGGTGGCGTCGCCCAGGTAGTGCTGGAAGGTGCGGGCCCGGGCGGTGTAGTGAGTCAGACCCAGGTCAAGGTCTACACCCACGCCGGCATGGACGTTGTGAGAGGCGTCGCAGGCCTTGTTGAAGCCATCGCTGGCTACGGCCTTGGCCATGGAGATGCCCACGGTCGCATCGGCTCTGCCACTGTCCAGTCTCCAGAGCGCCTCGTAGGCAGTCCACTTGGACGCCTCGGCCTCTGTCAAAGAAACGATGATATGGTCCTGTACTCGCTGGAAGGTGCCAATGGGCACACCGAAGGCGATGCGCTCGGTGCTGTAGTCCCGGCACATCTCGTATGCCCTCTGAGCGCCGCCCGCCATATAGGCGGAGAGGACGGAGGTGGCCCGGTCAATGGACTTCTCGACAGCTCCCCAAGCGCCGCCGACATCTCCCACTACTCCGGAAGCGGGCACCTGTACGTTGTCGAAGGCAATCTCGCAGACCTTGTCGCCCAGCCAGCCGCTGTGCTGCCGGACGGTCACGCCACTGGCGTTCTTGTCCACCAGGAAGACGGAAATGCCATCGGCGGGGTTGGCGCCGCTGGATGTGCGGGCCACTACCAGAAGCTGGTCGGCAACGTGGGCCCAGGGCACGAACACCTTTGTGCCGTTGAGGGTGTAGCCGCCGCCGCCGCTGGAGGCAGTCATCTTAATGGCGCCGGGGCCCCAGGCGTACTCGGGCTCGGTGAATGCAAACGCGCAGATCTGCTGGCCCCTTGCGATGGCAGGGAGAAGGCTACTCTTCTGGTCGTCGTTCCCGGCCTCTATGATGACGTTCGCGCTGAGCACTGACGAGTCCAGGAATGGGCTTGAGCAGGCGTGATATCCCAGCACCTCAAAGAGGACTGCCAGGGTTGTGTAGTCGTTTCCCGTTCCGCCGTACTCGTTCGGGATGACCATACCCAGCCACTGGAGGTTGGACATCTTCTGCCAGAGATCCTGGTTGAACCCCGTGGGGCTCTCGTCCACTTCCCGCACTCGCTGCTTGGGAAGCTCCATCTCCATGAAGTTGGTTGCTGTATCCTTCAGAATTGTCTGGGTTTCGGTAAGTGATAGATCCATAGGTGACCTCCTCTAAGTTTAGCTCTTTCCAGTCTTTAGGTAGTTGGCTCCCGACGATGCGTCCCACGCAGGCCTGTTCCAACCCCCGCAGATTATACATCATTGGGACGGCAGTGCGCTAGCCTCCTCCTCCTCCTCGTCCTGAAACATCAGGGTCCCTTTCGCCTCCAGGGGATCGAATCCCAAGTGTTTCGCTATCGCGCCGGCCTGGACCTCCGGGCCGCCCGTGGGATTCTGCCTGGACAGGCTTCTCTTCTGGTGACCCTGGAATTTGCCCTTGACCGGGGCCATCGGGTCCTCCGCTCCAAGCAGTGCGAAAATCCCCATTACCTCCCTCACCACCTGCGACAGTCGAAGGGCCGCCTGCTTCTCCAGCAGGGCAGTCTCCGCGTTATGGTAGGTGAGCTTCTCCCCTGTGCCGGCCATCCAGGCGTTCCGGACGCGGAATATGCGTACGATCTCGCTGTTTATGTACACCTCCATGAGAAGCTGCTGGTAGAAGGGCTGCTTGCTCAGCGCAACCCCGTAGCGAGTCGTTTCGGAGGCGTATTTGATCAGGTTCGCCACGTCCTCGTCCTGATCAGGCGGGTATTCCAGCAGCGGCTCTTCCATGATGGAGTCCTGCATTATGGACCAGCCCTCGCCCTCATCGCCCAGCAGGCAGATGGAAGGGAGCCAGACGTTGTCGAATGTGACCCGATGGGACTCTCCGGCCACCAGGGTATCGGGGGTATGTATCTCCAGCCCCTCAAGCCCTGCGGGGACCAAAAACGTAGCGGTAGCCCTGTCCGGAGTTGCGTCCGGGTCGGTGACCGTCAATGTCCAAAGGTAGTCCGGCTGAGGCCCCGGCCCGGCAAAGACGCCCTCTCCGTTGAGAACATAGTCGTCGCCGTCCAGGTATGCCTGTATCTGCAGCTGGCCTATATCCAACTCTGCGCCGGGTTCCAGTAGAAGATGCCAAAGAGTGGCTTGGCCCCTGGATATGACTGGGAGGTATCTATCCTTCTGATCCTCGGTGCCCCATTGCTGGAGGGCAGTTCTGAGAGAGGAAGCTCCCTGCTCAAGAGCCCAGCGCATCCCCCTCTTCCCCAACTCCTCTATAAGCACCAGGGCAGAGTCTGCGGAAAGACCTCCCCCGCCCCGTTCAACGGGGTCGGTGGGAGCCAGCCATCCCTTAGTGCCCAGCTTCATTTGAAAGGCCTTGCTCTGTTCCCACCCGGCTGCGTCCAGCTCACGCCAATCCCCGGCTTCCTTGAGATCCTGGGGCAAATTCGCCTCCATCCAGGCGCTCACATCGGCCCGAAATCGCTCCTGTTCCTCAGTATAGTGGTACTCGAAGTCCAAAACCTTCCTCCAGAAACGCAATTCCACTCGTTAAAACGCGCGCGGACATAAACAGCCCGCTATCTAATAGCCAACACTCTGGCAAACGTAGGCCGCACAGGAATTGGGGCTTCATTTGAGAAGCCCCAATCCCTCGCTGTTTCCTAGACCAATTCCTAGCTGCCGTGCTTGGTAGCAGTTGCAGGAGTTGGCGCAGCCCGCTCCTGCGTCCGGCTGATGCCGATGCGCCGCGACAGGATCACCTTAGCGATGTTCGTGCTGCCGCCGGCGTGACGCTGACCGGCCTTGTCCCGCTGGCTTACTTCCTGAATTCCGCCGTGGGGAGCCCTCGGGTCGTGCCTGTCCAGAAGGGTGTACATGCCCATGACATCGCGCACCCTGATGTTGTTGCGCAACTGGTGCTCCCTGTTGTGCACGTCCGCCACGTTACCCTCGTAGTTGATCTCCATCCGGCTCTGGTACATCCAGTAGGTGCGACGACCCAAAAGGTTGTCCCGGTGGAAATCGATAAGGGCCTCCATAGCCGTCTGCTGCACCACGGGGTCGCTCCCCAGCTTCCTGCCGTTGTGCTCCGTTTCCCGGGCGTAGTCGATCATATTGTTAGCGAACGCGTCCCTTGCGCTGGGAGCGGCGCGGCCTCGACCGCCGTGCTCCTGCTCCAGGTGAGCGCCCATCACCTGCCAACCCTGCGTCTCCCCACCAATCAGGTGATCGCCGGGAACCCGCACGTTGTCCATAAAGATGGCGTGCTGGTCATGCCCGGGCAGAAGCGCCATCTCCTTTACATCCAACCCCTCCGATGGCACAGGAATGATGAAGTACCCTAGGTTCCGATGCCTCGGCGCATCCGGGTCCGTCAGCAACGGCCCGTACAGATAGTCCGGACCGGCAGGCTGCCATCCGGGACGCGGCTGACCGCTGATGAACACGTTCTGACCTGTCAGCAGCCAGTCGTCGCCGTCGCGCACCGCACGGCTCTGGTAGTTAGCCAGGTCCGCGCCGCCCTTCGGCTCAGTCAGCTTCTGCCAGGACGTCTTCTCGCCCTTCAGCAACGGCACAAGGAACTTCTGCCTCTGCTCCTCAGTCCCCCACACCAGCAGGGTTGCGAAGAGCAGTGACGAACCGCTCCAGGGTATCTGGGCCTCGCGGAACTCCTCTGCGAGGATGGCCTCGTGGTCGCCGGACAGCCCGCCACCGCCGTACTCAGACGGGTAGGTGGGGAACAGCCATCCCATGGCGGCCATCTCAATATGCTTCTCCCGCCAGAAGCCCCACTGCTCCTCCGTGAAGTCCCGGCTGTCTACAGGCTCCTTCATCTCCTCCGGGACATTCTTGGCTATCCAGTCCTTGACTTCCTGGCGGAACTGCTGCTGTTCCTCTGTATAAGCTATCGCAAAATCCATATGTCAGCCTCCTTGGTTTCCCTCACCACTCTCTGTGGTTCCGATTAGGCTCCTAGCTGCCGTGGCTTGTGGCCGTAGAGGGCGTGGGAGCCGCTCGCTCCTTGGTCCTGCTTACGCCGATCCTCCGGGCCAGGATAACCTTGGCAATGTTGGTGCTGCCACCGGCGTGCCTCTGGCCAGCCTTGCCGCGCTGGTTGACCTCCTGCGCTCCGCCGTGAGGACTCCCGGGCTCCTTACTGTCCACCAGGGAGTACATGCCCATGACGTCCCGCACCCTCCCGGCGTTGCGGAGGTCGTGCTCCCGGTTGTGGACGTTGGCTACGTTGCCTTCGTAGTTGATGTCCAACCGGCTCTGGTACATCCAGTAGGTGCGCTTTGCCAGAAGGCTGTCCCTGTGAGCGTCGAGAACGGCGTCCATTGTAACCTGCTGGATCAGCGGGTCGGAGCCGTTGACGTTCTTGGCGTAGACTACCAAGTTGTCCACGACCTCGTCGCTGGGGAACGCCTGCCCACGGCCGCCGTGCTCCTGCTCCAGGGTAGTGCTGGCAACCTGCCAACCCTGGTGGTCACCGCCGATGAGATGGTCGCCCGGAATCCTGACGTTGTCCAGGAAAATGGCGTGCTGGTCGTGACCGTTGAGCAGGTTCTGCTCCTTGATCTCCAAGCCCTCTGACGGTACCGGGACCATGAAGTATCCCAGGTTCCTGTGGCGAGGCGCGTCCGGATCGGTCATCATTGGGCCCCAGATGAAGTCCGGCCCTGAGCTCCACTCCGGCCTTGGCCGTCCGCTTACGAACACGTTGGATCCGGTGAGCAGCCAGTCGTCGCCGTCGCGAACCGCTCGGCTCTGATAGTCAGCCAGGTCAGCGCCGCCCTTGGGCTCCGTGAACTTCTGCCATGAGCTCTTCTCGCCCTTGAGCATTGGTACCAGGAACTGCTGCTTCTGCTCTTCCGTAGCCCACACCAGTAGTGTGGACAGGATCAACCCGCCATTGGGGGCTCCGGCAGCCCTGGCCTGATGGAACTCCTCTCCCAGAATGGTCTCATGGTCTCCGGTGAGACCGCCGCCGCCGTACTCCTTGGGATAGGTGGGATACAGCCAGCCCTTCTCCGCCAGCTCCAGATGCTTCTTCCGCCAAAACAGGTACTGCTCCTTGGAGAAGTCTCTTCCGTCCACGGGCTCCTTCATCTCCTCCGGCACGTTCTCCTCCAGCCAAGTCCGCACTTCCTTCCTGAATTCCTCTTGCTCCGGTGTATAAGGCAATGCAAAGTCCACTGGTCTCCTCCTTATCTACTAATGCCCTTGCGGTTTCTATGTTCCCGGACAGCCTCTAGCTGCCATGACCTGTAGCCGTAGATGGAGTGGGCGCGGCCTGCTCCCTGGTACGGCTTACTCCAATCCTGCGAGCCAAGACTACCTTGGCGATGTTGGTGCTGCCGCCGGCGTGGTTCTGGCCGGCCCTGCCTCGCTGATTGACCTCTTGAGCTCCCTCGTGGGGAGCGCCCGGCTCCTTGGTGTCCAGAAGGGCGTACATTCCCATAACATCCCTTACCCTGCTGGCGATGCGAAGGCTGGACTCCCTGCCGTGTACGTTGGCCACGTTGCCCTCGTAGTTGATGTGCATCTGGTTCTGGTACATCCAGAAGGTGCGCTTGAGCAGCAGGCTCTGGACGTGGGACTCGATGACGTTGTTCATGGTCGTCTGCTGCACCATGGGGTCGCTGCCCAGGGGTCGGCCGTCTTGCTCCGTCCCCTTGGTGAACTCCACCATATTGTCTACCACCTTGTCCCTGGGGAAGGCGCGGCCGCGGCCGCCGTGCTCCTGCTCAAGGCTCGTGTTGGCCACCTGCCAGCCCTGGTGGTCGCCACCGATGAGATGGTCGCCGGGAACGCGAACGTTATCCAGGAAAATCGCCCGCTTCCTGTGTCCTATGAGCAGGTCCATCTCCCTGATCTGAAGACCCTCAGATGGCACCGGTATCATAAAGAACCCAAGGTTCCGGTGTCGTGGCGCATCCGGGTCGGTGAGCATCGGGCCGAAGAGCCATTCGGTCTCGCCGTGTGCGCCGATGAAGACGTTCTGACCGGTCAGCAGCCAATCGTCGCCGTCGCGTACGGCCTTACTCTGATAGTCTGCCAGGTCAGCGCCGCCCTTTGGCTCAGTGAACTTCTGCCAGCACACCTCCTCCGCCTTGAGGATGGGTGGCAGGAACTTGCGCTTCTGCTCGTCCGTGCCCCAAACCATAATGGCGGGCACTGCCAGGATGTTGTTCACGTGTGCTGGTATTCTGGCCAGGCTGAACTCCTCGTCGATGATGGTCTCGTGCTCGCCGGTGAGACCGCCGCCGCCGTACTCCGTGGGGAATGTGGGATACAGCCAGCCCTTGGCCGCTATCTCCCTATACTTCTCTCTCCAGTATTTGCCCAGCTCGTCGGTGAAGTCCATCTCCGGATCAATGGGCTCCTTCTTACCCTCGTCTACGTTCTCCCCCAGCCAGGCCCTCACCTCCTGTCGGAACCGTTCCTGCTCTTCCGTGTACGGTAGTGCGAAGTCCATGACTAGTCCCCCCTTACTTCTTGGCTTGCCCGCAGTTCTTGAGAGTGCATTCGATACTTCAAATTGCTCTCAAACAAAACAGACCCATATTCCTTCGGTCTCAGCCAAGCGTAATATACATCTTATGATGCAGTGTGACAACCCCTAACCCTCTTTTGGCTTCCCCATTGCGCACATTGCGTACAAAAGCCCACCATTTCTACGAAAAGCACATCGCGCCGGGCATAGGCAAGCCGTCCACACGAGAACTAGGAGGCGGGATATAAAATCCCGCCTCCTATCGCATTCTCCGGAACGCCCTCTGCGACCAGCCATCAGCCAACACCCGCCGCCAGCAGCAAGCCGCCAACCAGCGCAAACCCGCCCAAAGCCTTCATTGACCCCCCAACACCGGCGCCGTGATGGTGTTAGGTTCCCCCACGCCTGAGAAGGTTGAATTGATCGTTGTCCTCGTCACACCCTTCCCTCCGCTATCATACTGTTCAACGTGGTATACTTCCTCTCTATGCCTGACAAGATTGCCCTGACCGTCTACCCAATACTCATGATTGCTCGCCTCTTTCTGTCCCCTGAAGGAGGCGGGCACATCTGCGAAGGCCGCAGCGTTAGCCACAGCAGTCTCAGAGTAACGAGTGACGGAGCCGCCATCCTGTGTATCCCTGGCAACCCTGGTCAAGCCGGCTGTGGCAGGGCAGAACGGGTTTATTCCAAGATCGTCCAGACTGGTATGAATATCGTTAAGGCCGTCGATTGGTTCCCACACATTCCCGCTTGGATTTGCCGAATCACGCATGTAACCTTGGTCACCCACCCTGATGAATTCGTATGTTCTGCCGTTGCTTGAGACTGAGGTGGTGTGATAATCGTCGCTGGATACACGGCCGGACCAGGTCCAGGTGGACCTCCAAGCCTCGCCGTCAAGAGACCCTGAAATCTAGGCGGTGAAATCGAAGGAATCGACCTCTTGAATACGCTGACAGGCTTGCCTCACCACCTCTTGGGCACTGGCGGTAGGGACATTCCTTGGCGACAGCCACAGCAGAATCCCGACGGTCGTCAAGGCTATCACTGCTACAGCAGCGAAGAGTTTGCCCAAAGTCTTTGCGCTACTCACTGTTCCCCTCCGAAAGTTCTTCCAGTTTCTGTTCGACCCATGCGATAGTATTCTCAAGCACCTCGCCAATCAGGTCTTCAGCCAACTCTATGGCTATGCCGTCTGCCCACTCCCGCCAGCCAAGTGTCGCTTGCCCGGGCACCCGCCAACCAACCTCGGTGCTAAGGGTGTGGGAAACTCCGTCTACTGTAAAGGTGTGCTCCCCTTCAGCAAAGACCTTATTGGCCTTGATGTACCTTGGGGATATCGCTGTCCACCACGTCCGCTCTGTGCCGCCTCTGCAGGGGGCTTGGCAATGGTAACCCGCTGTGCTTCTTGGTTCCGCGTTAGCGGCGGGTTCCACAGGGTTGAACAACGCTCTGAAGCCGTCCCAGTCCAGCCTGGTCAGGTCCAAGACATCGCTCGCCGTTATTGAGGGTTCCGTCAGGAACAGCTTGCCTGTCAACTGTATATCGTCTGCGAAGGGAGTGGACTCGCTGGTGAACCAAGACTCAATGCAGTATTGTCCCAGAAGCTCAACAGGAAATCTGATTTGTCTGGCCTCAATGGAGGCCTTTGCCATATGAGTGGAGCCGTTGGGGAATGTGTATTGCTCAATTGGGGAATGTGCCCACCGAGATCTCCCGGTGGATTCACATGTTGTATCCGGCATAGGCCTTAGGGCAATAAACCCCGTCGTCCTCACCGTCAGCGTCTCGCTCCAGTCCCCCTCCGCCGCCTTCCACCTGGAGCCGTCGCCTGTGGCGCGTACCCGGAAGCTGTACTCCGTGCCGGACTCCAGTCCGGACACTGTGTGAATGGCAAGTCCTGACGTTGATCCGGGGTCTTCGTCGTTCCGTGCGTTTCTTGTGCCGGCGCCGGCTTCTTGGTGGTCCACTTCATAGGTCGCGCCCGTCACGGTATGGTATTCCAGCTTCACGCTTGTTTCAGTTTTGGAACGAACAGCCAGACCGGTTGGCGCGTCCGGCGGGCCGGTGTGCACCAGAATGATGGAACTGTACCTGTCGCTCCACCCCGCCGCAGTGGTGACCCCATTCCCCTTTGCCTGCAGCTTGACCTGGTAGGTGGTATCTTCCTCCAGCTGGCTGTTGATGCGGTGCTGGCCATCCAGCACTTGCCCGCCGCTAACCTCTCGCATGGTCCAGTTCGGGTCGTCACGTCTCTTGAAGTGCACCCGGTAGTCCACTGCCTCATTGGTTCTCAATCTCCAGGTTAGCAGCACTCCGTGATCGCTGACCTCACTCGACGCGAGATCAGGCGGGACAACCTGGGGTAGAGGTGGCGTAGGCGTAGGTGTTGGCGTAGGAGTGGGAGTTGGTGTAGGAGTAGGAGTGAAACTAATTGCCATTGTCCTGACCCTCAACGCCTCACTCCAAGGTCCAAGCTTTTTCGTATAACTAACCCCGTCGCCCTTGGCTCGTACCTTGACATCATATCCGGTATTGGGTCTAAGGTAGTACTCTGTATGTGTAACTTGGCTTACGGCCGCGCCTGCCTCGTCTTCATCTCTGTACCACTGGTTAGCCTGGTTTTGGCGAACATCTACGCGGTAGGAGACTGCGCCTTCTACACGCGGCCACGATACTGTCACGCTCCGGGACGTTTTGCTTTCAACGGCTGGCCTAGTGGGTGCCGGCGGCGGTCCTGTAAACGTGTGGTGCGAGGCAGACCATTCGCCCCAGGTCGCTAAGGCGTTCTGGCCTGCGGATGCGGCTCGTACCTGGAATTCATGGTCGCGCTTTGCCACCAGGGAGCCAATGTTTGTCTGGTCAGCGTTGGATGGAACATCTTTGGTTCTCCATCCGCCACTACCCTGGCGGTATTGCACCTGGTAGTCCGTTGCCCCAGTCACGAGGTTCCACCTCAGCGTTATGTTGCGTTTGCGCACAGATCCGCTGAGCGTTGGCGCCTCGACCGGCGTGGACGTTGGACGCGGCGTGGGTGTTGTGGCAGTCGGATCAGGTTCCGGCGTCGGCGTGGGTGTCGGTGTGGGCGTAGGAGTAGGCGTGGGTGTTGGGGTGGGAGTGGGAGTATGGGTTGGCGTCAGAGTAGGGGTAGGCGTTGGCGTTGGCGTTGGGGTCGGCTCCTCTGGGCAGTCAGTCGTCGCGGAGGTCGTGGACCACGCGCCCCACGCGTTGCGGAATGACCTCCCGTCGCCCCGCTCCCGCACCTTGATCTCATAGTGAGTACACGACCGAAGGTATGAGAGAGTCCGTGTGCGTCTTGCCTCCCCGCCACCATCCTCCTCCCGTGTGTAAACGTCCGCCTCCTCGGAGTCCCTGGTCAAGTCCGATCTGCGAGCCTGCACCTCCGATCCTCCGATGCCTGACCGATGTTGCCACGACACCAATATGGAGTTTTCTCCCCGTGAAACCGCCCTGACGTTACGTGGAGCCGGCGGTTTGCTGAGGGACGGAGTATCAGTAGGCTCAGGCGTAGGAGTTTTGGTAGGTTTGGGTGTGGCTGTTGGGCGCGGGGGGACGTGGCGGTCGGCGCGGGGGTGGCTGTAGGCGCAGGGGTGTTGGTCGGGTAGGTGCATTGTGGGCCGGGTCTCCAGCAACTTTCGCAGGGTGTGGCCGTAGCTGTAGGCATTGGCGTTGCCGTATGCGCGGGCGTCGCCGTAGGCCGCCAGTTACAATAGGGCCAGGGTACACAGGGGTAGGGAGTGGCCGTTGGTGGGGGGCTGCCACCGTCATCCTCCTCTTCCCTTTCGGGGCGACTGCGCTGAAACCGAGAGACCCACCACAAACGCAACAACGATGAAGATAACAACCAAGACGGATTAAACCCTGATAGACATCGCCACCCTCTTTCTTTGTGGTGCGCCGACGATTCCCGACTGTGCCGCAGCTATCCTAGCGAGTTAGTCTTTGCAATACAAGAGCGTTTAGCGTGGGAGGCGCAATGGTCTCCCCAAGCGGCTATACACCAATAGCGACTTTGTTTTCCGTAGTGTCTCTTGACTACATAGGGTAATTCGGCTATAAATACTACGATGATTCTAGCAGGGCGCTTCCCTGCGGAAGGAGCTTGCTCAGCCGTTGGACTCTATCTTAGATCTACACGTTCACACGAATCAGGGGAGCCCAGACAGCTCCCTCACTCCCGATGAGTTGGTGGAGGAGGTCAAACGCCTGGGCCTGACCGGGGTCATGGTGACTGAACACAACGGCTGGCCCCGCCCAGATTTCGATGCGTTCGCCCGCACCACTGACATAGTGCTGGTCAGAGCGCTTGAAGTCTACACTCCCCTAGGCCACATCATCACTCTGGGCCTGGAGCACCACGTTACCGGACCATCCGGTGGAATCGCCACCGTCCGAAAGCTGCGAGCGGAGGTTGAGAGAGTGGGAGGCTACATGATCCTGGCCCACCCCTTCCGCTTCCTCTTTGACCCTCCCGGCATTCACACCCAGAATATGCTCTTTGAGGACCCACACACTCTCCCTCAAAACGCGGAAGAGGGCGCCAATCACCCCATCTTTGACCTTGTGGACGAGATTGAGGTGGTCAACGGCGGAAACATAGAGATCGAGAACAGGTTTGCCCAAGATGTGGTGCGCGCCCTGGGGCGCTGGGGCACGGGAGGCAGCGACGCCCACTCTACCCAGGGCATGGCAAAGGGCGCCACGGTCTTCAAAGGCGAGATACGCAATCAGCAAGACCTCCTGGAGGCGCTGCGAGCGGGCGACTTTACCCCCCTCGAGGGCTACCACGTTGGCAAGGCCGCACACTACGGGCGCAACCCGGAGCAGCCCCAGCCTGAGGCCTACTTCACCCCCTACCCAGCCCGCTAACGCCGCTGTAGTCGCACACAAAAAGAGAGGAGGGATTCGTATGAATCCCTCCTCTCTTTTTGTGTGCTTCAGAAGAGCTAGACGCTCAGGTTTGTGGCCGTGGCCGGAGTGGGCGCGGGCCTCTCCTGGGTCCTGCTGATGCCAATCCGCCGAGCCAGCACCACCTTGGCGATGTTGGTGCTACCGCCGGCGTGGTTCTGGCCTGCCCTGCTGCGGTGGTTCACTTCCTGCCGTCCGCCGTGGGGAGAGGAGGGATCTTGGGAGCTCAACAGGGAGTACATCCCATACACGTCCCGTATTCGCCTTTCGTTGCGCAGGGTGGACTCGCGTCCGTGGACGTTGCCCACGCCGCTCTCCCAGCTGATCTCCTCGCGGCTCTGGTACATGGCGTAGACGCGTTTGACCAGCAGGCTCTGAATGTGGGAGTCAATGACGGCTTCCGCAGTCGTCTGCTGAAGGACCGGGTCTCCGCCCAGATATCCTCCGTCGACCTTCGTCTCCTTGACGTACTCTATCAGGTTCTCAATCGGCACGTCGGTGGGGAAGGCTCGTCCGCGGCCGCCGTGCTCCGACTCCATCGTCGTCCCCGCCACCTGCCACCCCTGGTGGTCGCCGCCTATCAGGTGGTCGCCGGCGATGCGAACGTCGTTCAGGATGATGTTGTGCTGATCGTGACCGTTGAGCAGGTCCTGCTCCTTGATGGTCAGTCCCTCCAGGCCAGTGGACCCCGTCTCCGGGTCCCAGTCCGGGACCGGGATCATGAAGTAGCCCAGGTTCCGGTGCCGCGGCGCTTCCGAGTCGGTCCTCATAGGGCCAAGGAGGAAGCCGGGCTTCCCTCGACCGCTGACAAAGACGTGCTCTCCCGTGAGCAGCCAGTCATCGCCGTCGCGGACGGCCGTGCCCTGAACATTGGCGAGGTCGGCGCCGCCGTTGGGCTCGGTAAGCTTGTTCCAGCAGGTCTTCTCCGCGGTCAGAATGGGGACAAGGAACTTTTGCTTCTGCTCCTCAGTGGTCCAGACCAGGAGGGATGGCAGCGTGTTGCCGGAGGTGAAGTTGTTGGGGACGTTGGCCCGGTGCATCTCCTCCTCAATGATGGTCTCGTGGTCCGGAGTCAGGCCGCCCCCGCCGTACTCTTTAGGGAATGTGGGATACAGCCACCCCATCTTTGCCATCCCCTTATGCACATCCTTCCACCTCTCGGCGAGATCCACGGTGAATTCCCTGGGGTCCACCGGGTCCTTCAGGTCGGACGGGACGTTCTCCGTCAGCCAGGTGCGGACCTCCTGGCGAAACTTCTCCTGCTCCTCGGTATACGGCAATGCGAAATCCATCTGCACTCTCCTTTTACGCGGAAGATCCCCGCGTTAATCCACCTTCCCCAAACGACCAATCGACCCGCGTCGCTGAAGTGGGGCATGGCTCTATGTGAGCAGAATTATATTTTCAGCCTCGCGGTGTGTCAAGCAAGGGCGGAGCGCGCCGCCATTTGGTTGTCGGTAGTTCCGTGCTAGACTACCTCAGCCGACCATCAATGAAAACCCGGCAGATGCCACCAAAGGAGTTGCGATGCAGATATTTGGCGTAGACTTCAGTGGCGCCCGCGCTGACAGAAACACCTGGCTGACTCAGGGTGTGCTGCGGAATGACGGCAGTCTGGTACTGGAGGAATGCCGTCGTGTGAAGCGCCGAGAGCTGGAGGATCTGCTGCGCAATACCCAGGGGCCCGCGGTGGCCGCCTTGGACTTTCCCTTCTCCGTACCGGAAGTCTTTGCACGGCACCTGGCCCCGGGGGCAATGACCATGCGGGACGTGTGGCAGGCTGTTTCTAAATTGGATCTCAGCAAGTTCCGGGACCTGTGTGATAAGTTCGTAGATAAGTGGCGTAAAGAGTCCGTGAATAATCGCGGCGAACCGAAGCGTATGGCCGATCTCCTTTACCGGGGAAGTTTCTCACCCCTGCACAAAGTCAACCCCAACATGGTGCCCATGACCTTTTGGGGAATGCAAATGCTTAACTCACTGTGGGACGACGTCTGCTCTGTACCACCACTGACATCAAACCCGAAAAGGCAGCTAGCTCTACTGGAGACAATGCCAGGGGCTGCGCTAAAAGATTTCGGGTTGCCCCACAAGGGGTACAAGAAGGGGAAACAGGCGCTGGAAAAGCGCAAGAAAATCCTGAAGGAGCTTTCCAGTCGCTCTTCTGTGCCGTTGCCCAACCTGTCCAGTTTTGAGGCCTCCTGCCTTAGGAGTGACGATTGCTTGGACTCACTGGTAGCCGCCGTGGTCGCCGCTCTTTGGCACAGTAAACCCAAGCTCTTCCAGATTGAGCATCAGCAGTCTTCGGAGGAATTTGAAGAGGCAGTCCGGTTGGAGGGGCGTATCTACTCGCCTGGGCGCCTGCCTTCCACCAGTTAGCATGGACGCTCATGGATTACGGACGGCCTCGCGGTGTGTCAAGCAAAAGCGGAGCGCCTTAGAGTCGGCCAAACCGGCACAGCGCCGTCAAGAGACATCCAAAGATCAGAAAGGGGAGACCAACGCCTACGAAGACAACAGGAGCAAACAGGGTGGGCCAGTCAGGAGGCTTGAAGATACCTATCAATAGAGCAATGACCAGCATGGCGAAAAAGATGGCGGAACCCGCTTTAGCCCAAGTCCAGCACTCCTTGCCCTGCATAGAGGCGACTATATCACCCTCGCCACTCCGCAGCAAACCGGACACGTCGCACCGCCGCTGCTATTGACACAAAAGAGGCGAGTTTGTAGTCTACGGAACAGGAACCTAGACTCATTGACTCATTTCGCCACGTTGCCCGGAGCCTTCCGGCTGAAGCCCCGGTTGACATGGCTCCTCCATAAGATTGAAGAGGAGCATGGATATTCAGCAAAGGCTCCCAATCAGAGGTGGACGTGCAGGCTGAGCAGCGCACCGGCGCCCGCCCGCGTATCTTCTACGGATGGTATATGGTCGCGGCCGGGATGGGCATCCACCTCTGGATAAGCGTCTCCTGGGTATACGCCAAGCAGGTCTTCTTCACGCCCATCTCCATGTACTTCGGCTGGAGCCGCGCCCTGATGTCCGGCGCATTCGCTCTGGAGCGGCTCGAAGGCAGCATCCTCTCCCCCATAGAGGGCTTCCTGGTGGACCGTTACGGCCCCCGGAAGATAATGCTGATAGGCAGTTTCATAACCGGCCTGGGCATCATGTCCCTCAGCTTCCTGAACAACATCTATATGTTCTACGCCTCCATTCTCCTGGTATCCCTGGGCCAGAGCATGGCCCTGGGCATACCACGCACCTGGGCGCTGGTGCAGTGGTTCCGGCGGCTGCGGGGCCGCGCCCTGGGAATCGGCGGCAGCGGCGCCGTGCTGAGCGGGCCGATGCTGATCATAACCGTGCTGCTGGTGCAGAACTTTGGATGGAGATCTGCTTTCATCCTGCTGGGCCTCTCGGTGTGGATCATCAACATGCCTCTTGCAACGGTGTTCAGAGGCCGGCCCCAGGACTACGGCTACCTCCCGGACGGAGACCAGCCTGAGACCCAGCCGGAGCCGGCAACTGACGCCTCAGAGGGCGAGCCTCAGCCCGCAAGGAGGACCCCGGAACTCCCCACCGAAGGCAGCATGGGAGTCAAGCAGGCCCTGGCAACACCCTCCTTCTGGATCCTGAGCCTGGTTTTTGGGGCGCAGACAATGGGCACGAACGCCCTGAACATCCACCTGATACCCTACTTTGAAAGCATCGGGTTCTCCACCGCCCAGGCCGTCTCCGTCCTGGGCGCGTTCACCCTCCTCAGCGCCATTGGCCGGCTGGGCGGCGGGTTCGCCTTCGACATGTGGAACAGCCGGCTGGTCATGGCCGCGATCATGGGCTGCCAGGTAATTGCCTTCTTAATAATGGCTAACGTGACCGCGTACTGGCAGATATTCCCCTTCGCCCTCTTCTGGGGCATAGCCTTCGGCGGGATGATACCGGCCCGGGGATACATCATCAGCGCCTACTTCGGCACGGGGAGCTTCGGGGCGATACAGGGCCTCACCCAGACCGTCTCCGTGTTCGGAGGAATGCTGGGTCCCGTCCTCATGGGTCTCGTCTTCGATTTGACCGATTCCTACGTGATTGCCATATACATCATCCTGGTGGTGGCCGCCCTCGCCATTCCTCTGCTCCTGCTCGCCAAACCGCCGCAGCTGCCCCAGACGGCTGAGGCGGCCTGAGCATCCCGAAGGGCGCTGTACGTAATCGAAGCAACTCCGCTCGCATATAACTCGAAATCGTCCTAAACGAGCCATTGCGCCTAACCTTGACACATCTGCCTGTGGTGAATATGATTGATACCATAGACCCACTGTCGGCAAAAACGAAGCTAAGGAGGCTGAATATGGACTTCGCATTGCCCTATACACCGGAGCAGGAGGAATTTCGGAAGGAAGTGCGGACGTGGTTGGAGGAGAACATCCCGGAAGAGATGCAGGAGCCGGTAGACCAGAGCCACTTCACCCCGGAGCAGTACTGGTTCTGGCGCGAGAAGCACAAGGAGATGGCGCAGAAGGGCTGGCTGGAACCCACCTACCCCAAGGAGTACGGCGGAGGCGGGCTGACCGGCGACCATGAGACCATCATCGACGAGGAGTTTGCTAACGCCAAGGCCGTCCGGCGGTTCAGCAGCACACAGATATTCCCCACAATCCTGGTTTGGGGCACGGAGGAGCAGAAGCAGAAGTACCTCCGCCCTCTTCTGACCGGCGAGAAGGTCACGTGGCAGAAGCTGACGGAACCCCACTCCGGCGCGGATATCGCCGACTACCAGAGCCGCGCCACAAGGGACGGTGACGACTGGATCCTCAACGGCTCAAACGTCTTCATCGGAGGCTACGAGGACGCCGAGATGATGGTCGGCCCACTGATGACCGACCCGGACGCGCCCCGCCATCGGAACCTCGGGTACTTTGTCATTGACATCCCCGCCGAGGGCATTGACATTAAGGAGATGGGCCTGCTGGTGGGCGGCAGGAAGCGCGCCATTTTCCTTGACAACGTCCGGATGTCCGGCGACCACCTCATCGGTGGCGATCACCAGGGATGGCAGGTGCTGGGAACTCACCTGGAGTTTGAGCACGGAGGCGGAGGCCGCGCCTTCCCCCGAGACGAAACCCTGGATGACCTGCTGAGCTTCGTCAGAGGGGCCAGGAACGACGCAGGCCCCTTGGGAAGCGACCCCGTGTTGCAGCAGAAGACCATGGACGCCGTTCTAGAGTCCCACGTGCAGGGCCTGATGGCCAAGCGCACTCACTGGATGTACCAGGAGAAAGTGGAGATCCGGTACGAAGGCAACATGGCGAACGTCCACAGCCGAGAGTCGGGGCTTCGCAATGCCATGCGTGTACGGGACATAATGGGCCTGTACACCTTCCTTGGCGCAGATGAGCCCGGCGCCCCCTTCGGCGGTGCCCAGGAGGTTAGGCAGCGCGGCGCGGCCGGCCAGCGCCACGCCGGAGGCAGCACCAACATCGCGAAGGTGGTGCTGGCTCGGCGCATAGGCATCAGCCGCACCCAGGAGAGGCCCGCGCCCACTCCCTCCACCATCGGCTAGAGCCGACCAGACCATAGACAAAGTAGAGAGGGCTTCAAGTGAAGCCCTCTCTACTTTTCTACCTACACTCCGTCCAATGACAAAAGCGAGTAACCCCGCTCGCCCTGAGCATGTCGAGGGGAGCGAGCGGGGATAGCACAGACGTTATTGTATCCGCTCAATTGGTTCGACAAGCTCACCATGAGCGGAAAGGCATGTAAGTTCACTATGCCCGAAAGAGTCGGAAATCTCCACAACCGGAGTTAGCATAACCAAGGCAAGTCGGCTTTATGCTAATTCCCTCCATGTACCACTCTGAAATCAGTGTCCGACCGCCGCGGTGGACCATTTTCCCACCAGCCTCGGTCTCGGGAGGAGGTACAGGAGGGGCAGCGCCGGCGTTGTGATCGCGATGGTGGCGTAGATGGCGATGTTGTAGGACTCCCTTGAATCGAATATCCAGCCGTAGAAGACTGGGCCGGCCATACCCGCGCCGATAGCGCCGCCCTGCACCAGTCCCTGAAGGGCTCCGAAAGACCGCGAGCCGAAGATTTGCATGATTAGGAACGGCCGCAGGGGAATCGCGCCGCCGAAGCCGACCCCGAAGAGGAACGAGTATAGGACCACCAGCCAGAAATCGGAGGGACCGCTGACGAGTGTCAGCAGCATAAGAGCAACAAGCTGGAAGACTATCAGGACTGACATTACCAGTCGGTAATCGACCGTGTCCGCCAGGGTCCCAGCGCCTATACGCCCGATGCCGCTCAGCAGGAATACAAGCCCCAGGATTCCCGCCGCCTGCGACGCACTGTAGTTGAGGTCCTGGAGCAGCGGGATGAGATGCACGAAGAGGCCGCTAATTCCTATGAACTGCGCACCGAAGAGCACCGTGATAACCCAGAAGTTACGGGTGCGCACCGCCTCCTTAACGCCGATGCCTTCAAAGTTCTCGTCTTCATAATCATCGTCGTTGGCGCCTCCGCGTGTGTCGCCGTCCGGGAGGTAGCCGTACTTCTCCGGGAAGGAGCGGGCCAGCAGGCTCAGTGGTATTCCCACAATCCATACGCCGACGCCCAACAGCAGCATCGACACGCGCCATCCCAACCACCCCTCCAGTACCGCCACAGACACGACGAAGGGACCGCCCACCACTGGCCCAAGCATCGCTATACCAAGAGCGCGCCCTCGCAATCGATTGAACCAGTTGGCCACAGCCACCGACCAGGAGACTCCGTGGGATGCGCCGCTCACTCCAAGGGATGCCACCATGAACACCACGTAGAACGACCACACCGAGTTGATATAGGCCATCCCTATCATCCCCGCGCCGCCAATGATCACGCCCAGCAGAATTATGACACGCGGCCCCCACCGGTCCACCAGGAACCCGATGACAGGAGCCAGAATGCCAGACTCAAGCTGGCGCAGGGAGAAGGCCCCGGACGTCAGAGCGCGTGTCCAGCCGAACTCGTTGAGGATTGGGAGAAAGAAGACCTGGAAGCCCTGGAAGAAGACAACCGATAGGTAGAAGTTCATCGCGACGCTGCCGGCCACGATGTACCATCCGTAGAATATCCTCTTCCTCATAAAACCCGGCTTTCTGTGCCTGGCGCGCTGTCAATGCCGCTCGCTGGCGAAATGCGGGGGCTGCTACTCATCTACGACCGGACTCTCTTCATCTCAAGCTCATTCTCAGGTCGCCAGCTAGACAGCCACCAAGTATGGAGGGTATCACCGAAAGCGCGACCTGTAAACGGGAAGAAGTGTCCCGAGCAAGTGGAAGCCACGCAGAATACATATCTGTCTACCCTCTTCGATCCATCCAATTACCAAAATGCAACTGGCAAATAAGGCTGAGGTAAGCTAGAATAGGCTCATCGTCGCTTAGGACGAAAATCGCGGGCAAAGCTCCCTCCCCCTGATCCACGCCCCAAAAGGAGACGACATGACCACATCCGAAAACGGCCTCGAGAGCGGACTCATTCCTGTAACGGTCTGGTACGACTACATATGACCCTGGTGCTACGTCGGCCTGGCCAGGCTCGAGCAATTGGAGCAGGACTTTCCACTGGAGATAAACTACAAGACCTTTTACCTGCGGCCCGACACGCCGCCTGAGGGCATCGTGCGGAAGCCCAGGGACGGCGCGGAGCCGGGTTCCCTGCTGACCGGGAATTTGGGTGAAGCCGCAATCGATGCTGGTCTTGTCATGCGACGCGCCCCCATCACGCCAAACAGCGCCCTCTCTTTCGCGGCCTCCGAGTTCGCCAAGGACAAGGGCCTCTTTGAACCGTTCCACAAGGCCTGCTACAAGGTGTTCTGGGAGGAGGGCGTAAACTTGGGCGAACTGTCGGTGCTTCAGGATATCGGCAAGCAGGTGGGACTGGACGCCCAGGAGATGAAGGATCGCCTCGACTCCGGCTACTACACTCCCCAGGCAAAGGCCCAGTACGATGAGGCCCTTGCCATCGGCGTCCGAGGCATCCCGTCCTTCATCATGGGACGCTACTTCTTCTCCGGCGCGCAGCCCTACGACGTCTTCAAGCAGGTGGCGGAGCTTGTTCAGAAGGAAGCGGCCGGCGGCGAGGGCTAAGCAGGCAGAAGGCACAAGCCGCTGGAGCTACACCTTCGACCGGCGCACCGGATATGCGCGCTCAAATGGCGGTAGTCTATGGAAGAAGGACGTATCAGGACCTCGACCATATGCGTCATCCGGCATCAGGACCGGATCCTCGCGGCCCCCGGCTATGCCGGCAGTAAGGGCGTCTTCTACCGGCCCCTGGGCGGCGAAATCAACTTCGGGGAGCACAGCCGCCAGGCGATTAGGCGCGAGCTCCAGGAAGAGATCCAGGTTGAAATCACCGACCCTCGATACTTGGGCGTAATCGAGAACTTCTACACTCTATACGACGTACCCCAGCATGAGTTGGTGATAGTCTACGAGGCGGACCTGGTGGACGGCTCCCTGTACGGGATGTCTTCCATACAGGGAGACGAGGGTGGACAGGCGTTCCGGGTGGAGTGGGTCTCGCTAACGGAGTTCACCGAGGGCAGGGCGTCGCTGTTCCCGGACGGCCTGCTCGACATGCTGGTATAAACCGTCCAGGCTCACTCCTGAAGCAGGACGTTGCCCAGTGTGCCTACCTAGCCCGCCCGCAAGGCTCCGATGCCTCTCGAATGAGTCGGCTCTGTACACGTAGGTCTTGTCAGGCTCCAGCTCCTCCATATAAAGCACCTCCTCGTGACCGGGGTACCTGATGATCAGGGCGTACCAGTTGGGTTCCGGAAGTATTATTTCTGCGTATCCCCTCCCGTCGGTCCTTAGTTGAGTATGCAAGATAGTGAGGTAGACTGAAACTCCACCGGGACGTCGGCGCAGAAAGAAAAACCACAATGGATTCAAAAAGGTATTGCGTATAAGGCTAAACAGGGTGTAAGGTATGGGTACACTAAGAAAGGAGGTGATCATATTTTGTTACCTGATAAACGGACTGTTGGTGAGGTGTCTGTAGCGTAATCGGATATGGACACAACAGGCGCTCTGGTATCCGCTTACGGAATACCAGCAGGCACCGGCCCCGAAGTCCCCGGCTGGTCCACCGGGATTGGTCTCAGACCAACAAGCTTCGGGGCTTTCCTTTTACCCGGAAATCAGCCGCTTCCCACCACCTGCGGAGCGCAAATCAAGGCTGCGCGTCTTCAAGTTGACTCAGAGGTTTGACCCTCCAGGCGGCGCCATGTAACATGAACACACATATCCAGGTAAGGAAAGTAATGGCAACGCCGGAGTCCGCCGTATATCGAGAGGAGGGACTTATGACATCCGGCAATATCTCGGAAATCATATTTGAAGTTAACGAGGACGAGGTGGACGGCGGGTACTCGGCCAGTGCATTGGGATACGGAATCCACACCGAAGGCGAATCTGTTGAGGAGCTTCGCAGAAATGTCAGAGAGGCGGTGGAGTGTTACTTCGACGAAACGATGAAGCGCCCTGGGATAATCCGCCTACACTTCGTTCGTGACTAGGTCCTTGCTGTATGAAGCTGCCCCGTGATCTTAAGCGGGGCGGATTTAGAGAACGCGCTTCGGCGCTTGGGCTATCAGGCTACGCGACAGCGCGGCTCTCATGTGCGCGTTACAACGCAATCCAATGGTATCCCACTCTAGGTGCGAGAGACCTCTGTCACCTGGCTAGCTGCCGGCGACATGGGATAAGTGAGGTAATGACATTTGACAACGCTCTCGCCACAGCCAACCGGAAGCGCGGATCAAGCGTCACCTAGTCAAAGCTCTTCAGCTGCCGGACGGTCTCGGCGTCCAGGCGCTGAATGACCGCGGTCACCAACTCGACGGTGTGGTCGAAGTCCTCCCGGCTGATTATCCCGTAGTGGCTGTGGAGGTAACGCGTTGGCACGGCTATGTTGATGGCGGGCGCTCCGCTGTGAGAGCGCTGCATCTCCGCGCCGTCCTCGCCGTAGCCGCTCAGAACGTCGAACTGCACCGGTATCTCCTGGGTCTTTGCCACATCCAGGACAAGGTCACGCAGCTTCAGGTTTGGCACCATTGAGGAGTCGTGGAGGAAGATGGACGGGCCTTTCCCAAGCCGCTCCTGGGACTCGTCCTGGGTCATGCCCGGGAAGTCCCCGGCCACGCCCGCCTCTATGTTGATGCCAATGTCAGGACCAATGTGGTAGCTGCTGGTCTGAGCGCCCCGCAGTCCCACCTCCTCCTGCACCGTCGATACGGTGTAGACCACGCATTGCGGCGGGTCAGCCTTCAGGCGCTTCGCCACCTCGACCATAGTCGCCAAGCCAGCGCGGTCGTCCCAAGCCTTGGCCAAATAGAGCTTGCCTCCGCTGAGGGGCGTGAAGCTGCTGTCCGGTGATATGGGATCGCCGGGACGTATGCCCAGGCGCTCCTCGGCGTCCTGCTTGTCGCTCGCTCCCACATCAATGAAGATCTGCTCTCGCTTGAATATCTGGGTCCGCGCCTCCGGCGTCATAACGTGTACCGTCTTGATACCGGATACTCCGGCCACCGGCCCGTTCCTGGTCTGGATGACCCAGCGCTGATTGATGAGGGCCTGGTCCAGCCATCCGCCAAGTGTCTGGAATTTTACGTAGCCCTCCGCGGTAATGAACCTGACCATCAGGCCTACCTCATCCATGTGGGCGGCCATCATAACCCGCGGCCTGTCGCTGACCTCGCCCAACCTGCCTATCAGCGACCCTATCCCGTCGGTCTCCATTTCATCACACAGGGGAGATAGCTCGCGCTGCATAATGGACCTGACAGGCCCCTCGAATCCTGTGGGCCCGCTTGCGTTGGTAATCTCTTCCAGCAGGCGTTCTACGTCATCCATTCATACACCCCCCAAGAATGTCTCTTATATACCAAACTTCTCATAGCCTATACCCTTTTACAGGGGTGTCAAGTTTAAGACGCGTGTGAAGTGATAGCAAATTGCTGAAATTTGTATTATTATGAATCATCAGAAGCGGCCCAGCTTCCCGATACATCCGGTCGGCGTTAACCATATCCACGTTGACGCTGCCCTACAGCGAGGGGAATTGCAGACTCAAGAGGAGCAAGTCTCTCAAGAGGCCCTTACCAAACCCAAGGTATTCTATGGGTGGTTCATCGTAGCCGCCGGAATGGGATTGCACCTGTGGGTCAGCATCTGCTGGGTCTACGGAATGCAGGTCTTCTTTACCCCCATAGTCTCGACTTTCGGATGGAGCCGCGGCATAGTGTCCGGCGCATTCGGCCTCCAGCGTCTGGAGGGAAGCATCATAGCCCCCATCGAGGGGTTTCTGGTCGACAAATACGGGCCGCGAAAGATGGTGCTGGCTGGGGCCATAGTAATGGGCGGGGCCATAATGTACCTCAGTATTGTGAACTCCATCTTTATGTTCTACATTGCCGTCCTGTTGGTCTCCCTTGGCACCAGCGCAACCGGCACTCCCAGAAACTGGGCCATAGTCCAGTGGTTCCGAAGACTGCGGGGGCGCGCGCTGGGAATTGGGGCCTCGGGGGCTATACTGAGCGGCCCAATGCTATTCGTCGTAGTGTGGCTGGTCGAGAGCTTTGGCTGGAGAACGGCGTTCGTTGTGCTGGGTCTCGCAACCTGGTGCATCATGATACCCCTCAGCTTTGTTTTCAGATCAAGGCCGGTCCAGTACGGAATGCATCCCGATGGCGATACGCCGGAGGAGGCCGAGGCTTACGCCGCTTCTGCATCGCTTCGGCGGTCAGCCATGGAGCAGCGGTCGGACGAAGAGAGCATGACCGTGATGCAGGCCTTGAGAACACCGGCATTCTGGATACTCTCCATTATATTCGCCGCGGAGACCATGGGTGTAAGCGGGCTGATTGTCCACCTGATACCCTACCTTCTCTCCATTGAGTTCTCTAACAACCAGGCAGCGACGGTCCTGGCCTTCTTCACCGTCCTCAGCGTCTTTGGACGCCTGGGAGGCGGCTGGATAATGGACTACATAAGCGCGCGATTGGTTTTGGCCGGACTGCTTGGCATATTTGTAGTTGCATTTGTGTTGTTAGCGAACATGAGCGGCTTCCATTACTGGCAGGTGATCACCTTCGCACTGCTTTACGGAACGGCATTCGGCGGAATGATCCCGGCCAGGGGCGTACTGGTCAGCAACTACTTTGGGCCCAGGAGCTTCGGAGCACTTCAGGGCCTCACCCGAAGCGTAACGGTATTTTCGGGCATGATGGGCCCAATCATGATGGGCTTTGTGTTCGACTTGACCGATAGTTACGTGATTTCGCTCTACGTACTTGCCGCGGTCTGTGCGGTTGCAATCCCGTTGGCCGTTATAGCAAAGCCGCCCAGCAATGCGTAGGACGACGGGGCGGGTAGCGGTAGCAACTCTGCCCCAGCTATAATCTCGACAGATCGTTGCACGGGAGATTCCTGTGCCCAAAACTGCGTGCCAGGAGAAGATATGGAGCCAATCTCTTTCGAAAAGTTCACCCTCTCAAACGGCCTGGACGTGATCCTGCACCAGGACGATTCGCTGCCCCTGGTTGCCGTTAACATCTGGTACCACGTGGGATCCAAGGACGAGCAACCTGGCAAAACGGGATACGCCCACCTCTTCGAGCACCTCATGTTCGAAGGCTCCAACCACCACAACAGCAGCCATTTCGATCCCATCCTGCAGGTGGGTGGAACCCTTAACGGCTCCACCACGCCGGACCGCACCAACTATTGGGAGAACGTGCCCTCCAACTACCTGGAGCTGGCTCTGTGGCTGGAGTCGGACCGGATGGGATACCTGCTGGACGCCCTTGACCAGGAGAGGCTGGACATCCAGCGGGACGTGGTAAAAAACGAGCGTCGCCAGAGCTATGAGAACCGTCCATACGGAGTAGCCTCCATACGGCTCCAGGAAGCGCTGTACCCTCTGCCACACCCCTACCACTGGCCCACCATCGGCTTTCACGAGGACCTGGACATCGCTACTCTGGACGATGCCCGCTCCTTCTTCCAGCGGTTCTACACGCCCAACAACGCCAGTCTCACCATTGCCGGCGACATCCAGCCTGACGAGACCCGGGAAATGGTCGAGAGGTATTTCGGCGATCTGCCGTCCGGCCCCGCCATTCCCCGCGCCAGGCGCGCCGACTCGTCCATGCAGGGCCACGCCAAACTCACTCTCCACGACCGCGTGCTCCTTCCTCGCCTCTACCTGATATGGCCCACGGTTCCCCGGTTCCACCCGGACGAAGCGCCCCTATCGATTCTGGGCTCCATACTGAGCGGGGGCAAGAGCTCGCGGATGTACAGGTCTCTGGTGTACGAGAGCCGGATTGCCCAGAGCGTGGGCGCGCATCACGGGGCGTCTGAGATAGCAGGCGAGTTCGAGATGGAGGTCACCGCGGCCGCAGGCCACTCGGACGCGGAGATAGAGCTAGCAGCTCGCGCCGAGATCGAGCGAATACTCAACCAACCCCCTACCGACGAAGAGATAACCAGAGCCAAAAACCGCATAGAATGGCGGGACGTCCGGATGATGGCCGGCATAGGAGGCTTTGGAGGCAGAGCCAACCGGCTCAACTCCTTCAACGTCTTTGCCGGCGACCCGGATATGATTAACAGGGACCTGGAGCGTTTCCTGGCCGTCCGGCCTGAGGACGTGATGCGCGTTGCCAACGCGTACTTGGGAGATAGACACGTCCAGATGGTCGTGCTGCCGGAGCCGTCCCTGAGCCACTCCGAGAAGTCCATAGACAGGAGCATCCAGCCCAGCCCGGCTGAGCCGCGCTCCTTTTCGCCCCCCAGCCCTCAACGACACCGCTTGGCCAACGGCCTGGAGGTTATGGTGCTGGAGAAGCGCGGCCTTCCCGCCGTGGCTTTCGGCCTGATCCTCAAGACCGGTGCAACCCGAGACCCCGTCACGCTGCCCGGCCTGGCCTCCCTCACCACGTCGATGCTGCAGGAGGGCACCACGACCCGCTCCAGCAGTCAGATAGCAGAGGAGTTCGAGTTCATGGGCAGCCAGCTCGCCTCGGCAACCGGCAGGGAGCGTACGGTGCTGGACGCGGAGACCCTTTCGCGCCACTGGCCCAACGCCCTTGAAATCATAGCCGACCTGGTGCGCAACCCCACCTTCCCGGAAGCGGAGCTCAGCCGTATCAGGACGGAGCGGCTGACCGCGCAGCGTCGCATCCGAGACGACCCCGCGGCCCTTGCCGGTCGAGTGACGTCCCCACTGCTATACGGGAGCGAGACCCCCTACGGGCACCCGCTAAGCGGCACGGAGGACTCCCTTCAGGCCATCTCCCGGGATGACCTGGTCAGCCACCTGCGGGGGAGTTTCGGCCCGGAGAGCGCCACCCTGGTTGTCGTGGGAGACGTCTCCCTTGAGGAAGCGGTAAAGCACGCGGAGGAGCGGCTGGCCGGCTGGCAGAGCGCCAACAACGTGGCTGTCAACGCAGACGATGCGCAGGACTCCCCGTCCGCCGATTCGGCGAAGATGTACCTGCTGGACAAGCCCGGGGCCGCCCAGTCCGTTATCCGCGCCGGTTTCTTAAGCGTGCCGCGCAGCCACCCGGACTACTACGCTCTGGTGCTGCTCAACCAGGTGTTCGGGGGGCAGTTCACCGCCCGACTCAACATGAATCTGCGCCAGGACAAGGGATACAGCTACGGCTACCGCTCCTGGTTCGAGTGGCACAGACGGTCGTCCCTGGTGCTGGCCGGCGGCGGTGTCGAGACGAACGTCACCCGCGAGGCAGTTCAGGAGACGCTGCGGGAGTTCAACGACATCCGCTCCGATAGACCGGTGACGGAGGAGGAGTTCGAGACTGCCAAGGCCTCACTGCTGCGCCAGCTCCCGGCCTCCTTCGAGACACCCTGGCAGGCGCTGGATCAGCTGGCCCAGGTGGTGTCCTTCGACCTGCCCGACGACTACTTCCACAGCTTCACAGCGAACATAGAGGGAGTGTCCCTGGAGGACGTGCGCCGAGCGGCACAGGAGCATATGCTGAGCGACAGGCTGACTCTTATCGTGGTGGGAGACCGTGAGGCCATTGAGCCGGGTCTGCGCGAGATAGGACTGCCCATCCACGCCGTAGACCACGACGGCCGCGAGGTGTGACCCAAGTCGCGGCGTTTCTCAGTGATCGGTGTTGTCTCAGTCCTGCCTGCTCCTAGCGTATCTGCCCCAGCAAAAGACGGTCGTGGCCTTCACTCGTCACAAGGCTCACACCGCTGCTTGGGTGGGTCTTGTGCGCAGTTCTGACCATGTAGTCCTCCCATCCTTCCAACCACACGTTTGCAATTCGGGTTGAGAGAGCGAACAGAGCCGCGTGCACCTCGCCGTACGCCGATTCGACAAACGTGGTGCGCGTCTTACCCGGGAATGAATCTGCCTCGGCATAGCGGGGCACCTGGTCGCTTTCGAGAAGGACTTCCAGGGCGCCGACCAAGCCGTTGGCAAAGGCCGGCAGGTCGTTCTTGAAAGGGGCCAGCTCAACAACCCCGCTGTCGGCGGCATTGACTCCCAGGGCTGCAAGCCTCTCCCAAAACATACGGGTTCGCTCCTCGCCAAAGTATTGTGCGAGGTTCATGTTCCGTTCCATACTCAGTTCCAAACTCATCTTCAGTTTCTCCGGTGCGAAATGCCCTTCGCACGTACTTTTTGTGCTGCTTGCATGTCCATTGCGCCCAAGGGGAATCGTGGAGGCGTCGAGGCAGGTAAAGCGCCGGGCGCTGTGTACTCACAGAGCCGCGTATTCGGGAGATAGGATTGCCAATACACGCGGAGACCACAACGCAGGGTGGACTGACGCGCCTTGCTGCTATATGGTCTAGCTTCCGGCGAAACGCATCTGCCCCAACAATAGGCGATCTGGGCCCTCGCTCAACACGAGACTCACGCCGCTGCTGGGGTGGGCCTTGTGGGCAGTCCTCAGCATATAGTCCTTCCAACCCTCCACCCACACGAAAGAGTAGCGCTCAGACAGGGAGAACAGGGCTTCGTGGACTGGGCCGTAAGCCGAATCCAGAAACGGGGCGCGTTGCTGGCCCAGGAAGAAGTCTCGCTCCCGCGCATGAATCGACACCTGGTCGTTATTGATTAAGACATCCAGCGCTCCCAGCAATCCACTGGTGAACGAAGTGAGGTCGTTCTTGAATGGGGACAACTCGATGATTCCGTTGTTGCCAAGGGCTTCCACACCCAAGGCAGCGAGCCTATCCCAGAAGAGGCCTGTCGCTTTCTCCCCGAAGTACCGAGTCAGGTCCGTGCTACGTTCCGAAGTCATCTTCACCCTCTCCAATGGCAAGAACCTTTATTGCCCATGCTATTGATACTGCTTCCATTGTCTATTGTGAATCAAGAAAATATTGAGCGTCCTGGTTTTTCCGCGGGACTCTTCCTGAATTAGCGGCAAGCAAAAGAGAACGGGCGGCTGACCTGAACGGCAACCGCCCGTCCCGTTTCCCACAATGGGAGCGTCTTCTAGGAGTTGGTGAAGACGGCAGCCCGCTTCTCGGCGAAGGCCCTGGGGCCCTCTTTCCCGTCGTTCATACCCCGCAGGTTGTACTCCAGGGCGGAGGTGAAAGACTGTGACTGGGGAATGGTCATATTCCAGCACTGGTAGGCCATCTGGTGGAAGTTGCGAATGGACCTGGGCGCCATGCTTATAATGGTCCTGGCCCAGTCCACGGCCTCGTCCATCAGCTCTTCCTTGGGCACCACCTTGTTGACGAAGCCAACTTCGTAGGCCCGCTGTGCGGAGAGCCTGCGGTCGGCCATCAGGCAGACCTCAAGGGCGTGGGGGATTCCAATCAGCCTGGGCAGCCAGCCCACGAATCCGGCGCCCTGATTCCAGCGCGCCTCGGCGATGTTCATCTCTGCGTGCTCCGCGGCGATGCGGAAGGTGCAGTTCTGGGCTGTGGACCAGCCACCGGCGATGGCAAAGCCATTGATGGCCGCGATGGTGGGCTTCCAGCAGTTCAGACGCTCACCCAGGGGTTGCACCTGATAGGGGGTCCGAGCTACCTCTGCCGGCGCCTGTCCTTCGCCCGCCTCCCTCTCCCGCTCGTCGCGTATCTTCAGGTCCTGACCGGCGGAGAACGCTCGGTCACCGGCGCCCGTCACGATGGCCGCCCAGCAGCTATCGTCGGCGGCAAAGTGCGTCCACGCGTCGAACCATCGCTGCCCCATTCCGGGGTCGCTGGAGTTCATCCGCTCCGGGCGGTTGATGGTCATAATGGCTATTTTGCCATTATCTATGGTCTCGTACAGCAACTCCTTGTGAGGCCAATCCGGCAATGGAGTCCTCTCGAAAGGTTCTTTGTGTGACTTGGCTGCCGACCACGCCTGTGTTGTCATAGGTATCTCCTCTCTAATTTCCCAAAATAGTTGCGTAATTACCGCGCCTCCAGCTATCCGTGCAAGACGGTCTCGGAAGCAGTCCCATTTTAATGCCAACGGATTGTCAAGTCAATACCCTGCACAGGTTAGAAGAGGGTCTCACACGAGGCGGTCGACCGTCGATAACCTTCAAACATTTCAGGCCAAACGACGGAATCATACAACCATTGCCCCTGCTGGACTCGCGGGGTCATCTACCGCGCGCTCGGATACCTCATTGCCAGGGACTCTATGCTTGGTGTAATTTAATGACGCTATGAACAATCTCGCTCTCCCATCGCCCAATGACAGATAGCCTGCTCCCAGCCCTGGGACTCTTCTCCTTTGCGGCCGTTGTCATTGTAGTTGCAGCCAGCTTCCTGGCCTCCGCCGCTGACGTCATCGCGTCCAGGATGGGCCTGGGACGTTTGTGGGTGGGGTCCCTGCTGCTGGCCGGGGCCACGTCGCTGCCGGAGCTGGTTACCGCCGTGGCCGCCGCCCTGGGAGGCTCGGCCGAGCTGGCCGCCGGCAACATCCTGGGCGCCAACATGCTCAACATGAGCAACCTGGCCATCCTGCTGGCCTTTTGGGGCGGACGCGAGGTGTTCCGACAGGTGGCGCCGCAGCAGACCTGGGTGGCCGGCTCCGCGATCCTGCTGACCGCCGCGGTCACCCTTTTCGCCGCAACCAAAATCGATTTCAAGATTCTGGCGGTCAGCATCCCGGCTATAGGCATACTGGTGGCCTACGTAATCATATCCCGGTTTCTGAGGAAGTTCAGCATGGAGGCGGAGGAGTCTACGGAGGAAGTGGAGGAACCCTCCCACTCCCTGATGTGGGGCTGGACGGTCTTCTCCCTTGCTGCGGCGGGAGTCTTTGTGGCAGGACCACTGCTGGCCATCAGCGCCGAGTCCATCGCCGAGGCAACGGGCATCGGATCGAGCTTCGTTGGTGTGCTGGGCCTGGCCCTTGTCACAACCCTGCCGGAGTTGACCACAACCTTCGCCGCCTTCCGAATGAAGGCCTACGACCTAGGCATAGCCAACATATACGGCACCAACTCATTCAACATCGTGGCCCTGGCCGCGGCGGACCTGGCCTACACGGACGGCTCTCTCTACAGCTTCACGGGCATCAGCACCGTCAGCGCCGGGCTTTTCGCAGTTCTGCTGATGGGCATCGGCACATGGCAGTTGGCGCAGAGGCGCCCCCTCAAGCAGTTCTCGCTGACAGAGCCCAGCCCTCCCCTGTTTGTCGCACTCTACATTGTCGGCCTACTCGTGATCTTCTGGCTGAGCTAGGGGCAAAAGCATCAATATCTGTAGGGGCGATTCGCTATTGCCCGTTCGCGCAGTACCGGGAAACCACTATGGACCGGAGTTGAAGCGCTAGATTCCTGCTTCCGCAGGAATGGTCAGACGCACTATTACCCGGACAGGGAGACGCCTATCAGCCGACCGACGCCAAAGGTGACGGACGCGGCCAGTCCTCCCACCAACAGCATCCTAAAGGCTCCCCAAAGGACGCTCCTCTTCGACGTCCAGGCCATCAGCCCTCCAACACACAGCAGCGCTCCGGCGCTCAGTACAGCGCTGATAAGGGCAGCCCTATGCTCAACACCAAAGACGTAGGGGAGAATGGGCACCAAAGACCCTACCACAAAAGCCGTAAAGGAGCTTATACTCGCGCCCCACGGCGAACCCAACTGAGACGGGTCCAGCCCCAGGGATTCCCTCGCGATGGTGTCCAGCGCCACTTCCGGGTCCGCCATTACGTGCCGCGCCACAAGCTGGGCGTCGGGGCGGGAAAGACCTTTGGACTGGTAGACAAGGGTAAGGTCCTCCTCCTCCTCCTCCGGCCTTGTCTCTATGGCATCTCTCTTCAGTTGTAGCTGGTACTCATACACATCACGCTGTGAGCGCATTGAAACGTACTCGCCCGCAGCCATTGAAAACGCTCCGGCCAAAAGGCCGGCGATCCCCGCCAGCAGTACAAAATCCGGGTTTCCAGTCCCGCCGGCCACACCCATGACCAGGCTGAAGTTGGACACAAGGCCGTCGTTGACTCCCAAAACCCCCGCGCGCAGGCTGCCGCTGCCGACAGCAAAGGTGCTGCTCTTTGTACCTGCGCCATCCATCAAAGGCTAGTCCTTGGCCAACTCCATCATCATCAGCTTCACCATATCGTGCCTGGTGATAACTCCCACAAGCTCCTTGCCGCGCATCACCGGCAACCTGTTCACGCCCTTCTGAAGCATCAGGTCTGCGATCTGGGCGATTGTTGCGTCTTCCTGGACTGTGGTTACCGGGTGGCTCATTACCTCTTTGATCTTTCTGACACTCACGGACCTGGCCACCTCCTCCAGAGTGTCGGGCTGGACCCACGCACCCATGAGCGTGTACATGGGATTGGAGTTCATCGGCATGAACTTGCGATGGAATCCGAAGTCGGTATGAGTAAGTATGCCCACCAGCTGCCCGGATTCGTCCACAACCGGGAGACAGCTGGGGCCGCGCTCTATCATTGTCCTGGCAGCATCTCCAACCGTTGATTCCGTCGAGATGGTGACCACCGGGCTTGTCATTATGTCTTTTGCTTCCATATCCTCACCTCCATAATCAACGTGCCAGGCGGGTGGGCATCCGCAGCATCATTCGCAGCCCTCAGCCAAGACTCAATAGCATTATACTACCCCTTTCGCTTCAGAGTCTCAATCACAAGGATTTGACGGGTTGGGCAAGCGACGCTATAATGCTCCGAGTGGCTTTCAAACTATGAGAATTGGCGTAATTTCGGACACACATAACCCATCGGCCGCGAAAGAGCCGCCGGAGCAGATCATCCCCGCCTTCAAGGGCGTGGAGCTGATACTGCACGCCGGCGACATCTACCAGCCCTCCTGCATTGACTGGTTGGAGCGCATTGCGCCCGTGAAGGGAGTGGAGTTGGGGGCAGGGGTTCACTTCGAGCACGACGACAGGGTTGAAGAGATGCAGGTCCTGGAGTTGGGGGGCCACACGATAGGCATGGTCCACGACCTGATGCTCCCAGGGTTCTCCGCTGAGGTGAGAGCCGGGGTAATTGCGGCCCGGCTACCGGCCACGGTCTCCCTACCGAAGGCTGTAGAGAAATTCTTCGGCAGCCCCGCAGACATCGTAGTGTTCGGGCACACCCACGAGGCCGTTGTGGAGGAGCATCAAGGGGTACTGTTCATAAACCCCGGCAGCCCGTCTCTGCCCAAGCAGATCCGGCGGCTGGGCCAGGTGGCCATCCTGGAGCTGACTCCCACAGAAAAACGTGCCTGGCTGGTTGAGCTGTCCGACTTCAGCTAAGCGCCAAGGACCCCCCGGGACACTCGCCATATGTCCACACCACGTCCGCAGGGTGGCCTTCCTCGTATCTGCTGCCATATCCTGCCAGTAATCCCCGGCTCGTAGCGACTGGCGCTTAAACACCGTAGGAATAATTCATTGCCAAGGCTCATAGCTCTTGCAGCGCTCCTCTTACTGGGGAGCATTGCGCTTTCATGCAGCGGCGAGACGACGACCACTGAACAGCCGCCGGCCGTCACACCAAGTCCGGGACAGCCGGGATCGCCGCAGCCGTCGCCGACACTCGCGCCTGTGACCACGCCTACAGCCACCGGGATCTTGCCGGATGGCCTTGGGGAGAGGTACGGAGGCGCCCTCGTGCTGGCCAATCGCGGCGACCCCCCGGCGGGCTTCGACACCCTACGCACCAGCAGCATTGCCCTCCACCACATCGCCGGCGCGCTCTTCGGCCCCGGCAACCTGGTGATGCGGTGCCGTGAGAACATGTACGTGATATGCCCCTACCTGGCCACCAAGTGGATTGCAAGTCCGGGCTTCACCCAGTGGACATTCACCATCCGGGACGACGTTTACTGGCATGACGGCACTCCATTTACTACGGAGGACGCCAAGTTCTGGTTTGACCTCGTCCACTCCGGCGGCCTGGCGGGAGACAGCATCCGCGCCCCGGCCTACTTCAAGGGAGAGCTGGGGGATATCGAAAGCGTTGACGTGCTGCCCCACGACAGGCTGCAAATCACCTTTCGGCATCGCAATCCCCACTTCCTGGACGTGCTCGCCAACCCCCGATTCAGGATAGCTCACCCCCGTCACCTGATGCAGCAGCGGCTTGAGCAGGGCGAAGTCAGCATCAGCCCCGTAGACGTGGGGCTGGTGGGCATTGGGCCGTTCAGGATAGAGCGAAACGAGCGGGGAAGCGTGGTCCGTGTGAGCCGTTTCGACCGGTACTGGGAGCAGGCCGCGGAAAACACTCCTCTGCCCTACCTGGACGGCATCGACTACGTGGTTACGCCGGACCCCTTCACCATGGACGTGGCTTTTCGCACGGGACGGCTGGACGGGGGCGCCCGAGGTCAGGCGCACTACCTGACGGCTGAGCGAAAGGACGGCTATGTCCGCAACTTGGGAGATGACGTGTTCTTCGCTGAAATGGAGGGCGGCAACTTCCGCCTGGCCTTCAATGTACTGAAGCCCGGCCCCTGGCAAGACCCGGTGGTGAGGCGGGCCATTGCCCTCTGGATCGACAAGCAGCCGGCAATAGCGTCGGCCCTGGGCGGCTTCGGGTGGACCTCGCCGGACCTGGGCCCTCCCAACATTCCCGTTCCCAGGCATTTCGTAAACTGGCCCAAGTTCGATCTGGGCCAGCTCGACCAGAAGCAAGCGGAAGCCAAGCGACTGATGGCCGAGGCCGGGTACGCCGACGGCTTCTCGATGGGGCACCTCTGCCGCGCCCTGAACACTGCGCCGTGCGAGTTCCTCAAGGCCCAGCTTGCCGGCCTTGGCATCGATCTGCGACTGCAACTGGTGGAGGAGGGCGAGTGGAACAGGGCGCGCCTCAGCCTCGACTACGACAGCCAGCAGGGGCGTCTCACCCCGTCGCCCATACCGGAGGGGACGGAATCGGTCTACGGGCGCTACAGCAGGAACCAGGACGCCTACGCCAAGCACGAGGACGCCAGAGTGGACGAGCTTTATCGCCTGCTGCGGGACTCCCTGACCTTCGAGAGGCGTGTGGAGACCTGGCGAGACGTTGAGCGATACCTGTTTGTGGAGCAGACCTACATTGTGCCCATTGCTGAGTCCATCAACGTTGTCCCGTACCGCAGCTACGTCAAGGGCCTGGCCATACCCACTGAGGACGGCCACACCAACACAGATTTTGCCACCGTGTGGCTGGACGGAAAGGGCTAGGCCCCCGCTTGTGGAGAAGCCTTGCCCAGACGATACCTCTGCGATTCTCGCTCCAAAGCGCCATCTCCTGTCATTCCGAGTGAAGCGAGGAATCCAGGACCTTTCATTTAAGACAGCCTAGCCTTGTATCCATAGGCTTTGGATTCCTCACTCCGCTTCGCTCCGTTCGGAATGACAGTAAGTACACCCATTTGGAGACAATTAAGGGTTGCGCAGAGGTCTTGCCCAAGACAAAAGCACCAGAAATCCCTTCCCTCGCTTGCGGGGGAAGGTTAGAGCCTGCCCCGTACACTGATACGGGGATGGGGTAAACTAGGTAAGAGACTCGCCATGCGTAAACACATCGCCTGGAGGCTGGCCCTCATAATCCCGACGCTCCTGGCCGCGTCCGTGGTCATATTCGTTGTCATGCGGGCGCTGCCGGGAGACGTGGCTCTGGTAATCCTGGGCGGCTCCGGCGACACCGTCGTCAACCCGGAGGTGCGCGAGGCGCTGGAGGAGGAGCTTGGCCTCAACGACCCACTGGTCGTGCAGTACGGCCGGTGGCTGTGGAGCATGGTGAGCGGCGAGTTCGGAGGCCGCTCGCTGGAGACCCGTGAGCCGATACGCTCCATCGTCGGGCGGCAGCTGCCCGTGACCGCCCTCCTCGCCGGATACACGCTCCTGCTGTCCGTCGTCGTCTCCCTGCCGCTGGGCGTGCTGGCCGCCGCCAAGAGCAACCGGTGGTCCGACTACGTCGTACGCCTGATGACCCTTGGCGGCCTGGCGATCCCGAGCCTGTGGGTCGCACTACTGACGATCCTGTTCCTGCTGATCTTCTTCCGATGGTCTCCGCCGCTTGTCTACGCCGCGCCCTGGTCCGACCCCTGGGTCCACCTTCAGAAGATGGTCTGGCCTGCCCTCATCCTGGCTTGGGAGCAGAGCTCCCACCTGGTGCGCGTGACCCGCTCCAGCGTGCTGGAGGCCCTCAACCAGGCCTACATCACGACGGCCCGGGGCAAGGGGCTGCCGGAGCGCGCCATCGTGTGGCAGCACGCGTTGCCCAACGCCCTTGTCCCCGCCGTCACCATGATCGGCCTACAGCTTGGCGCCCTCCTCAGCGGCGCGCTCATCCTGGAGACCATCTTCGGGCTGCCCGGCATCGGCAGGGGTCTGGTGCAGGCGGCCCTCGCCCGCGACTATCCCGTCATCCAGAGCCTCGCAGCCCTGCTGGTGCTCCTGTCCCTGTTCGTCAACCTGGTGGTGGACACAATCAACAGGCTTATCGACCCTCGCGCCTCGACCTGACCATGAGACAAAGTAATCGAAACGACTCCAGCCTCTCGCTCTCAAGCGCCCGCCTGCCCGCTCGGGCGGCTATGGGTGTCTGGGCATTCGCGAGGGCCAGACCGGTGGCTTTCGTCGCCATTCTGGTTCTCGGCTCTATTGTCACGATGGCGCTCCTGGCCGACGCCATTGCGACCTACGACCCGGTGGCCCAGGACGTGGCCCGCCGCCTGCGACCGCCGGGGCCGGACGCCTATTTCGGCACCGACGGCTTCGGGCGCGACGTCTTCAGCCGGGTGGTGCACGGCTCTCGGGCGTCGCTGTACGTCGGGCTGCTATCTGTTGGCATGGCGTCGGTGGCCGGGATAGGTCTCGGCACGCTGTCGGCCTATTGGAGCGGTCCCTTCGACCTTGTAGTCCAGAGATCCGTCGACACCCTGCTGGGTTTCCCGCTCCTTGTCCTGGCCATCGTCATGGTCGTGGCGCTCGGGCCGTCGGCCAACTCAGTCGTAGTCGCCATCGCCCTGGCGCTGTCTCCCCAGATTGCCCGCCTCTCCAGGGCCAGCGCGCTGTACGTCAAGGAGGAGCTTTACATGGATGCGGCGAGGGTCATCGGCGCGGCGCCACATCGAGTCATACTGAGACACCTGCTGCCCAACAGCTTCCCGCCGGTATTGGCGCAGGTGACGGGGTACTTCGGGGCCGCAGTCGTCGCCGAGACCGCCCTGAGCTTCCTGGGACTGGGCGTGCCCCCGCCCTTCCCGTCATGGGGAAGGATGCTGCAAGAGGGGTCGCGCCAGTACTTTGAGGCCGCGCCGTGGGCCACGATATTCCCCGGCCTGCTGCTGAGCCTGACCGTGCTCAGCTCCGCCCTCCTCGGCGACGCCCTCCGCGACCTGCTGGACCCGCGCTCCGAGGCGAGGCGGGCGGGCAGTCGTAACGACCAGGGCTAAGGCCGAAGAGCAGGATCTTTCGGTTGTCACCCTGAGCGACAGCGAAGGGTCTAAAGTCCTTGCCTTCATTCCTTCTCTTCAATACTTGGACCAAGTTCTTGCTGAAGGATTTTAGATTCTTCGCCTGCGGCTCAGAATGACATATTCCAACAATCTAAAGACCCTGGGACGGAGAACGATGTTGCTTGAGTTTTAGCCAAGGATATTATAGCATCCTGTCATACTTTACTCGTCAACTCGGAGGGTGAGATGTCTGCAAGGGACAGGTACAAGTGGGTGTTAGAGTGCTTAGACTGCGGGAAGCCAGGCGAAGCCGAAGTGTCCGAGAATGATGGCTGGTCGTTTATGAATGGTAGTGTAGGTCGCAGCGTTGATAAAATCACACAGGGTTTCATTGTAGTTGAGCATGGTGCGGGTCGGGATGGCACAGCAACGACGCTTGCCTGTGAGTGTGGTGGTGCGAGTGGCGTAACCACTTCCTCACCTTGAGGCGCATCACTCCAGCAGACACGGCGAAAATGCGCCACTAAACTGGAGAGATTGATTGAGACGCCCTCCGTAAAGGGGGTGTTTTCGCGCCTAAGAAATGTGAAATAATCTAGGAACAAAGAGTCGGGAAAATGATCCGACCTGTAGAAGTAGAGCCGCGAGACGGCTACCGCGTCTGGCTCCAGTACTCGGATGGCGCTGCCGGGGAGGTAGACCTTTCGCACCTGGCCGGGCGCGGCGTGTTCAAGGCCTGGAACGACCCCGCCTGCTTTGAGACCGTGCATATAGGACCCGCAGGGAGCATCGCCTGGGGAGAAGACATTGAACTCTGCCCAGACGCCCTGTACATGCAGCTTACCGGCAAGTCCGTCGCGGAAGTGATGCCGGGGGCGCAACTCAAGATTTGACAAGATATAAGGGCTACCAGCTATGGCAGAAAGTATTAGTACATGCCCGATATGGGGTGAAGAGTTTAAGGCAAAAGGGCATTATATTCCTCAAACTCGAACGTTTCGCATAGAAGAGTCTCCACGCGCCGGTGGTGGATACGAAATTGACGATGTCTTGATCGCGGCTGAAGTCAATAGTCTGCAATACAAAGATAAGGCCAAGCTCACTAGCTGGCTTATTGAGCAAAGAATGCAGGGCAATTACCAGCCGACTGTTACAGTAGAGGTTATCCAGCACACTAGGAACAGACGCGCTCTTTCAGTGAATGAGCGCGCCGAGAGACTGCTCAGATTTGTAGCCAGTGATGCAGTAACAGTTGCGGATACCGTCGTGCTTGGGGAAGAATCCTACCACCCACTCTATGCCTTTGCTTGGTCTGAGTCAACTACATGGAATGAGGTGGTTTATTTCATAGACTACCTTAAGGAAATGGGCTGGTTACAATATGAGTACACAAATGTTGGTGAGTACTGGATGAAGGTTTCAGTAGCTGGTCACAACCGAATCGCGGAACAAGATACTGACGTAGACTCTGCCCAAGCGTTTGTAGCTATGTGGTTCGACCCACAGATGGACGAGGCCTATGCGCAGGGCGTCATGCCAGCTATTGAGGAAGCTGGGTATAAGCCGCTAAGAATAGACCACAAACCGGATGTCAACAAAATTGACGACGAGATCATAGCGGAGATAAGAAAATCGAGGTTTCTGGTAGCCGACTTTACACAAGGCGACAATGGAGCGCGAGGAGGGGTCTATTTTGAGGCTGGGTTTGCGTTAGGGCTCGGACTTCGCGTGATCTACACATGCCATAAAGACAAGGTAGACAAACTGGCCTTTGATACGCGGCAGTATAATCATATGCTGTGGGAAACTCCTGAAGACCTGCATATTAGTCTAAAGAACCACATTATGGCGGTGTTTGGGGAAGGCCCAATTAGACAGTGACCACCACCTCACCCACCTCCCTGCTCTCCCGCGCCGCCGTCTCCGCTGAGCCGCTTGCGCCCTGGTGCGGCGTCGCTGCCAGCGTGACGCTGGCCGTCGTCGATCTGCTGCTGGCCGTCATCACGCCGGAGTACGACGCCATCGGCGAGACCATCAGCGAGATGCACAGCGTCGATATGGCGTACTCCACCATCGCCCGCCTCAGCCTGCTGGCCTACTGCGCGCTGGCCGTCCCCTTCGCGATACGGGCCTCGCACATGCCGGAGCTGAGCGGCCACTGGGTGCGATACATGTCCTACGGGCTGTGGCTGCACATCATCATGGGCGTGATTGCCGCCGCTTTCCAGGCCGATTCCACAGATGAGGTGCTCCTGGGCCTCACGGCCAACAATCTCCACGACGGAGCGGGGCACATCTTTTACGTCGCGGGCCTGACGGGGGTTGTAGGGGCTGTTATGGCGATGAACGACGACCCGTCCACGCGGCGACTCTACGTCGTCTCAGTAATCGTGGCCTTCGTCATGGCGCAAGTCGGCCTCGTATTCGTCACCCGCGTCGCCGACACGCTCACGGGGCTGGAGGAGCGCATCGGTTTCGCCGCCTACCTGTTCTGGGTCACGATGATGTCGCTGCGAATAGGGACTGCGCAACGCCGGATGCAGCTATGAATCGACTGCGACCCGGCCGCCCGTCTCCGTCGCGCGCTGAAGGGCATCCAGCGTGTGATGTCGACGTGCCGCCTCCCGGAAGTCCGGGTGCGCATCGACGTCATCCCCGCGAATAGCCTCCGCAAAGCGCCGGAACATCTGCGCCATGTTCACCGCCACGCCGTCCGGCACCTCCGGCGGCGCCCAGCGCAACCCGTCCGGCGGGTTCAGAATCTGCATCTCCCGGTCGCTCCCCTTTGCGCCACGCAGCACCGGGTCCACCATCTCCACCATCTGGCTGGACGATGCGACCAGCGTCCCCTCCGTGCCGTACGCCTCCATGCGGAAGGCCGTGCCGTGCCAGGGCACGCTGGCGACGTGCGCGGAGACGACTGCGCCGTCGACTGTGCGGCCAAAGAGCGACACGTTGTCGGGTGAAGTGACATCGACGAAGCGATCGGTGTCGGCTACCGGCAACTGGGGCATCCGAGTCGTGACCTGCGCGGATACTTCGACAAGCTCGCCAAGGCACCACAGAAAGACGTCCAGAGCGTGGCCGGTGGCGATGCTCAGGGTGTGAGCGCCGGCCTCTCTCTGTGTGCTCCAGACAGCGCCTTCCGGGCGAGGACGGCCAAGGCCGGGGAGGAACATGGTCATGTTGGCCGATATAAGTCTGCCCAGGTATCCCTCCTGCACCAGCTGTCGAAACCGCTGAAAGCTGGGGGCATAGCGGGATTGCAGACCGACCATAGTGCGCACCCCCTTGGCCTCGGCCAGCGACGCCATCTCGTCGGCCTGTGCGGAGTTTGCGCCCAGGGGCCACTCGCAGAAGACGTGCTTGCCCGCCTCCAGGGCCGCCATCGCTACCTCGTAGTGCGACGGCGCGCGGACGCAGACGTCGACCACGTCAATCTCCGGGTCTGCGACCATCTCCCGAAAGTCCCAGTAGGTCTTTCGCGCCCCGTACGCCTTCGCCGACTCCTCGGCGGTCTCCTGACGAGTGGTGCATACGGCTGCCAGGTCGTACTCCGGCAGGTTGAGAAACGCGGGCAGATGCGCCCGCATACCCCAGCCGTAGCTGGCGCTGGCTCCAACGATTCCCAGGGCAATTTTGCTATCTGTCATGCTGCTGCCTCCGTGTTAGGATGTGGGTTAGGTGGAGTGGATTCTGGTTAACTGGCTCTAAAAAGACGGTGGGTAGGTGTAAAGTATGCAAAGTATCGGGGAAATTGCTATGGTTAACTCTTGTTATATTCAGCCCTGATATCGTGTGTTTCCATCATTATCCCTCAACCAGAGACTATCAACCCCAGTTTGAGTCCTAAATCTTCATTCTCACGGAACTCTGCTAGAGGCTCAGAATGCCAATGCTGAATCAACATGTCTACCAACTGACGACCGTTAATCAGGTTAATGCGCTTTAACTGATCTGAATCAGCGGCAACTCTAGCAGCCTTGGTAAAGCTGGACGTCGTAATGACTGCTCCCCGCCCGTCAAGAGATAGCGAACCGATCAGGTTCTTTATTACGCCGACTCCTACGCTACTTTTCCATCGTTTTACTTGTACAGACATCCTCAATGTATGCAAACCCGAAATGTCCATCTCCCCCTCCACGTCTACCCCGCCGTCGTTTGATTTGCCGACCACCTCAGCCTCGAACCCTATAGCTTTCATCAGGCCTTCAATCATTTCCTCAAACGAGTCTGGGTGTAGCTGGAGAATCCGGTCAATTGCGACACGATAGGGATCTCTTGCAGGGGATACCATAGGCCCTTTTTGTACGCCGATTTTGACTAAGAACTCCTCATTTTGGTGAACCCTGATAATAGTCTTTGGTGCATTGAACATCCTTTGGAATAGTATAGACATCTCTTGGCGTACAAGTACGTTTTCAGACCAGCTAACTTTCCATCGGTGTGGCCAAAGACAGCCGTCTTTGTTAGTTTCATCAGATGAGTAGTACATCGGCTCATCTTCCACTATTCCATAGTGAAGCTCTTTAGTATTGTTGGCCGGAGTGATAATGTAGTCTCCCGGCTTGATATCTCGGGAAAACGTCGCAATCTGACTCGCACCTGTCTTTGTTCGATTAGGGTTCTCGTTCGGATAGGTCTGATAGTAAAATTGCCGGATATCTTCTTTGCTGCTGAAGTCCTTCAAGTCGTACTTCCGTAACCACCCGGCAGCAACGTGGCCGCCATCGATGAAGTCCTGCGTGTGCTTGCCATATTCCGCGCGTACTACCCAGACGTTTGTCATATTGCGCTCCTTTCGAGGGTGTATTTCCAACAAACCAACCCTACTACATCAGCGGAGATCTGTCGGGAGAAAATAGTGGTGCCGAAGGGGAGATTTGAACTCCCACGCCCGCAAGGGGCACTGCGCCCTGAACGCAGCGCGTCTGCCGTTCCGCCACTCCAGCTTGATCCCGCGCAACCTAGCGAGATGCCCACAGCTCGATGACCTGACGCAATTTCGCCAAGTCGTTTGCCTCCGACTCCGCCAATCTATCCTCACGGGCCTCAAGAGACTCATAGTAGTCGCTCAGAGATGTCAGGAGGTCCTCTATGGCCTCCTCAAACGTCTCTCCAATGCCGTATTCCTGCACAGCCAGGCAGGTAGCGACCAACGTTTCTGTCCCAGAATCCTGCAATTCTACCGGAAGCTCATTGAGCAATTCCCATGAGGGATTGCCCCATGATCGCTTGGCCGGAATCAGGTAGGCGCCCCCTGAACTGATTGCGACCCTGGAAGAATCGCTGTAAACGTCAAACGGCTCAGTCATCTCAGTTTGCCCAGTAGCTTTTTATCATCAGGCGTTATTGCTTGTCAACGCCGGACCAAGAGTCGAGTCACCACGCCTCATCCCTGTGGCTAACCATCCCCAGGAGAAGTTGGTGGTGCCGAAGGGGAGATTTGAACTCCCACGCCCGCAAGGGGCACTGCGCCCTGAACGCAGCGCGTCTGCCATTCCGCCACTTCGGCATGATCCAGTCTAGTAACCGTCGGATGCGCCTGCTATGGTGGGCGATAGAGGACTTGAACCTCTGACCTCTTGCGTGTGAAGCAAGCGCTCTAACCAGCTGAGCTAACCGCCCCGGAGCATGGCCATCCGAAGTCTCATTATAGCCAATCCGCCCAATTCCTTCAATGGCGAAGGGGAGGCGAGAAGCCACCGGCCAGATCACATCGGCGGAAGCAATGCCTCCAACTTTTCCACGAATTGCCTTATGCGTTCAAGGGCGTCTTCCACGTCGGCTTGGTCCATTTCGCCTTCGTAGAAGTTGGCGTGTAGAAGGTTAGCGGGCTCAAACAGCCTTGAAATATCCCTGTCTCCGGTCTCACGGCGAAGTCTAAAGACAGCGGAAAACAGGTCTCGGTGTCGGGTATGGTCCCAACCCCGCTCTTCAGCAACGGCCTTCACCATTTGAGACGAGGCTCCCCAACCCTTCTCGGAGGCTTGATACAGATCCCCCTCTTGAAGCTCCCGATACGCCTGCTCCAGGAACACCCTGCTCTGTTCTCGATATGTTGTCTGGCTTACCATGTCATCCCTTTGTTAGCTCGAAGCTGATTGACCTTTGCTTTGCACTATAGCAGCCAAAGGGCCTGCCCCTCGGCAAGCCCTCTCGACGCTGAGCAGTCCGCCCATATTGTGCTTTTTGGTGGCAACGGCGGGATTCGAACCTGCGACCTAGCGCTTATGAAGCGCCCGCTCTGCCGCTGAGCTACGTTGCCGTTAATCGGGCGCAAATCGACCACGCCCTTGTTTAGTGCAGGGATGATATATCACGACTGCAAGCGTGTCAATTAGCGCCGGGGTCTGGTACTCCAAACGTGTGACGGAGGCGTACCCATGAATGCGGGAGCCGATCCCCGCCCCATGTGGATTCCTGCCTTCGCAGGAATGGCTTTGAAGCGCGCTAGCCGCGAAGCTGCGCCCCGACCTCCCGCTCCAGGCCGGCCAGTATATCCGCCTGGGCCTTGTCCACCTCGTCACCCGACAGGGTCCGGTCGGTGTGCTGGAGCAGCACGCGGTAGGCCAGAGATCTCTTGCCGTCTGGCACACCCGCGCCTTCGTAGACATCGAACAGGGTGGCCTGTGCCACCAGCGAATGCCTCTCGATGATGCGCTGCACGGAGGCGGCCGTCACGTCCCGGTCCAGAACGACGGCCAGGTCGCGGTAGGCGCCGGGGTAGCGCGGGAGCGCCGCGTAGCGGTGCGTATCCTGTGGCAGCGCCTCTATCAGCGCCGCCACGTCCACCTCGAACATGGCAACCGGCGAGGCGTCGATCTCAAACCGCTCCAGGACGGTGGCGTGCACCTCTCCCACCACTCCCAGCTGTGTCTGCCCAGACTCTATGCGGGCGCACCGTCCCGACATGAACAGCGAATCCTCGGCAGGCTGGAATGAGCAATCTACGCGGAGTCTGCCCAGGAAGGCCTCCAGGATGCCCTTGGCGTCCAGGAAGTCCATCTGTTCACTATCTCCCAGCCAGCCCTCCGGGAAGCGCGGTCCGGTTACAACGCCCACCAGGGTTTCCCGTTCCAGTGGTAGGTTAGCAGGGCGCTCTAGGAGCATATCCGATGGACGTGGTATGTACACCCTGCCCAACTCGAACAGCCTTATTCCGTCCCGGCTGTGGCGCTGGTTGGCCGCCAGCGTGGACAGAATGCTGCTGCGGAGGGTCGGCCGCAGATGCTCAAGCTCCCCGCTCATGGGATTGGCCAGTTTCAATGTCCGCAGGCTTTCCACGTCCGGCTGGACCCTCTCCAGGGCCGCCTCGCTGGTCAGTGGGTAGGAAATGGTCTCCTGCATCCCGCACTCCGCCATAATGTCCCTCACCCGCTCCCGCGTCTCGCGCTCCGGCTGGGGAAAGCGGTGCGGTACCGGCGTCGACAGCATGGCTATGGGCAGCTCGTCGTAGCCCACGATGCGGGCCACCTCCTCCACCAGGTCGTCCTCCTGGGTGATATCGCTGCGCCAGTATGGGATGGTGACTTGCAGGGCATCGTCGGACTCGACTACGACTGTGAAGCCAAGCGATGTCAGGATGTCCTGCACCCTCGCGGACATCAGCTCTATGCCCAGCACCTTCTTGAGCCTGGCCAGCGTGAAGCGCATCGTCGGCCTCTCCGCAGGCTGAGGGTAGGCGTCCCTGATGCCCTTGCACACCCTGCCTCCGGCCAGTTGAAGCACCAGCTGGGTAGCACGCCTCAGTGCAATTTCCGCAAGCTCCGGCTGAAGCCCCTTGTCGAAGCGGGAGGACGACTCGCTGCGAAGCCTCAGGGCCTGTGAGGTGCGACGGGTGTTGATGGGGTCGAAGTTGGCCGACTCCAGAAGGACGGTGGTGGTGTCGTCGGTCATCTCCGTGTTGAGGCCGCCCATAATCCCGGCCAGCGCCACGGACCGACGGGCGTCCGCTATGACAAGCATGGGTGGTCTGAGGGTGTGGTCGGCTTCGTCCAGGGTGACAAAGGCCTCCTGTTCACGGGCGGGCCGCACGATGATCCTGGCCTCTGCGATGGTGTCGTAGTTGAAGGCGTGAAGGGGCTGACCGTACTCCAGCATCACGTAGTTGGTCACGTCAACGACGTTGTTGATGGGGCGCTGTCCAGCCCTGGTGAGCCTGTCCTGCATCCACTGGGGCGAAGGGCCGACCTGGATTCCCTGGACAACGCTGGCGGTGTACCGTGGGCAGAGCGACGGGTCCACGATATCCACCTGCACCAGACCCTCGACAGGCTCGCCCTCTTCCAGGTAGGAGAGGTCGGGTTCCTTTATCGAAGCCCCGGTGAGAGCCGCGACCTCCCTAGCGACGCCCAGCACGGACAGGCAGTCGGGGCGGTTGGGGGTGACCTCCAGGTCGAAGACCACGTCGCCCAGGTACTCCTGAAGCGGCTTGCCGACCGGCGCGTCGTCCGGCAGCACCACAATGCCATCGTGATTGTCACCAAGGGCAAGCTCAAGCTCGGAGCAAACCATGCCCGCCGATTCGACGCCGCGTATTCTGGCCGCCTTCAGCGTCTCCTGCTCCCCGGTCCTGGAGTCGATGAGCCGGGCGCCCACCTTGGCGAATGGCACCTTCTGCCACGCAGCGATGTTGGGAGCGCCGCAGACAACGGTCATCTCCTCGCCGTCCAGGCTGACGGTGGCCAGCCTCAGTCGGTCCGCGTTGGGGTGCGGATCGACGCTGGTCACGTACCCCACAAAGACGTTGTCCCAAGAGTCGCCCACAACGTCGATGCTGCCCACCTCCGTGCCGGCCATCGTCAGCCGATGGGCAAGCTCTTCCGGAGGCAGGTCTATGTCTACGTACTCTCTAAGCCAGGACAAAGGTATTTTCATAGCGGATTACTCACTGCTGGGGTTGGGGAATTGAAGCACTTTCTCAGAACTGCCGCTGCTGACCCAAGCCCATCAACATGGCGCGAAGGGGCTGAAGTGTGCGGTTGAAGGGGTTCAGAACAAGTCCGAGAATCTCCAGGGTTATCACCCCAAGCAACGCCTCGTCGCCAGGCTCACCAAGGATAACCGGCGTGTGGTCTTCACCCCGCTCAAGGGACAGCCAACACCCGGATATGCGGCGTACAACCTGCGTGCCATCGGCCAGCGAGAAGCTCATCTCATGCCGAGGTTCCAGTTCGATAGCCTTCCATACGTCCTCCGGAAGCAGGGAGTAGGTGGTGCCGCTATCCACCAGAAGGCGCACAGCCTCTCGCTTTCCAGTCGGCCCAGTCGCCTCAGCCTCCACATATGTAATACCCATACCTGCCGCCTTTCAGAACTGACGCAGGAAGCGCAGGTCGTTGCTGTAGAAGAGGCGTATGTCGTCTATCCCGTACTTGAGCATGGCGATGCGCTCCGGCCCCATGCCAAACGCGAAGCCGGTGTACTTGGAGGAGTCGTATCCCACGCCCTCCAGGACCTTGGGGTTCACCATCCCGGCGCCCAGGATCTCGATCCATCCCGAGCCCTTGCAGACGTTACAGCCCCGGCCCTTGCACACAAAGCAGTCGATGGACATCTCCGCGCCCGGCTCCACGAACGGGAAGTAGTCCACGCGGAACCGCACTTTGCGCTCGCTCCCGAAGACCAGGCGGGCGAACTCGTACAGTGTGCCCTTCATGTCGGCGAAGGTGATGCCTTCGTCCACTGCCAAGCCCTCTATCTGGTAGAAGTGCCACTCGTGGGTGGCGTCCGTCGCCTCGTAGCGATAGCACTTGCCGGGGACAACCACCCTTATCGGCGGCTGGCTGCTCTCCATAGTGCGTATCTGCATAGGTGAGGTGTGGGTGCGAAGGAGCATCGGCCGATCGCCGTTCTCGTCCTGGTAGTCGATCCACAAGGTGTCCCACATGTCCCTCGCCGGGTGGTCCTTGGGGATGTTGAGCATCTCGAAGTTGTAGCGGTCCCACTCGACCTCCGGGCCTTCCACAATCTGGAAGCCCATTGAGACGAAGGCGTCGCATATCTCTCGCACCATTTGAGTCGTGGGATGCAGACGCCCGACAGGCAGAGTCCTGCCCGGCAGGGTAACGTCGATTCTCCCCTGCTCCGCCATAGCTTTCAGCTGGGCAGTCTTAACCGACTCCTCCGCTCCGGCCAGTCGCTCCTCAAGGGTGGCCTTGACGTTGTTGGCCGCCGCTCCGACCGCCCTGCGCTCCTCAGGGGCTATCGAAGACAGGCCACGGAGCACCTGGGTGAGCTCGCCCCTGCGACCAAGAAAAGCCACGCGCCACTGCTCCAGCGCCTCCGAAGTCGCGGACTCCTCCAGCTCCTTCAGGGCCCTGGCTTGCAACTCATCCAGATTATTCAGCAGTGCATCGGTGGTCATAGTGTTGATCCTCAGCCAAGCTGAGCGGTAACATTATAGGTAGGGTGATTTGGTGGGTCAAGGAGACGCAGGTTGCGCAGGCTCGCTATCGAAAGCTGCGAACCGAGTCGCTTGGCCCATTGCACTACGCGCTTGATATGGTATACTTCCATCGCTGTGCCGAAACGGTCGGCTTGCGGCGCAGCATTAACAATTTAAGAGTTTTGGCGTGGGTGCCCGAAAGGGCTTAACAGGGGAAGCCGGTGAGAGGCCGGCGCTGTCCCGCAACTGTATGCCGGAAGATGTGTATCCGGTGAGCCAGGTCCACTGCCCCCGCCAATGTCGCACGGCCTTCGAGGAAAGGCGCAGGCATAAGCAGACGTGCTTACTATACCTGCCCTCCGTCGGCGGGTTTTTTGTTGCCCTAGACCTGCCCCTCCTCTCCGGACCGCGCGCTCTTTGCACACCTTAGGGGGAAAATCAGAGAGGAGGTAGCACATGAGCTACATAGCAGCAGCATCCTACCGGGCACGAAGGCAATGGGCAGAGATTCCGGTCCAGACCCTTGGGCGGGAACTGGTCCTTCCGGCCGCCTTCATTCTGGCCATCCTGGCATCCAACTTCGCGCTGGCGTCACAGCCCAACGTCAAGCTCTTCGACCTGATGGTCTTCGCGGCCGGGTTCACCCTGGGCTTCCGTCGGGGAGCGCTGGTGGCCGCGGGCGCGTGGCTGGCATACGGGACGTTCAACCCCTGGGGCGCAGCCGGCCCTCTTCTGCTGGCCACGCTAATGATGTCTGAATTCATGTACGCACTTGCAGGCGCTGCTATGCGCTTGCTGATCTCCCCCAAGCAGCTGTCTATAATACCGGGGCGATGGAGCATTCTCCTGGCCGCGGTTGCCCTGGTCAGCACCCTGGCCTACGACGCGGTTACCAACGCTTACACGGGCATAGTCTGGGCACAGATGACTGGAGGCTTCGAGTACAAGCGATGGATTCTGGTCGCTCTCTTCAACCCGGGCGCCCTGCTCTTCTCCGCCTACCACGTAGGCAGCAACATCATCTTCTTCGCGCTGATCGGGCCTGCGCTGGTCAAGGGCGTCGAGAGAGCAAAGAGGGCGCTTCCCTGGGAAAAGGAGCGATGAAGACTCGCCAGCTCGCCTTGGTCGTACTATCGACGGTTTTCGCGATATCCGCGGTGGTCGTGGGGTGCACTCAAGACGAGTCACCCACGACCACACCAGTCCCGACCATCCAGGTCAGTCTGCTAATTCACGTCAGCGAGGACGACGTGCGATGGTTCCGGGACTTTGAGGTAGCCAAGGGCGCCAACGCCTACGAGCTTACTGAGCAGGCTACCGAGGGCGAGCTGGAGTCGACCTACTACGCGTCCTTCTTCTCCCACTGGGTGGAGTCCATAATGGGTGTGCCCAACGAAGCCCCCAACTACTGGCTTATATTCCAGTGGAACGGGTCGACGGAGCAGTGGGAGCCCCTCCCGGTGGGCGCAGACCTGTTCTCGCTGAAGGACGGCCACGTTCTGGCCTGGTCCTACACCGACACAAGCCAAGACCCCCAGCCGGTCCCTTCCGTGACGCCCTGAAGAAAGATCAAGCCGGCCAGCCCGCTCAAATGGTTCGACTAAGCTCACCCCCGTATCAAGCACGGGGCAAGCTATGAGCGGGATCGACTGCGACCCTGGTTCTCCCGCTCACTCACTTCCCTTCGACTTCGCTCAGGGTAAATTTCAGGCTCGGTGTGAGCGGGGAAAGGTCCCATGTCCAGACAGGCATCGCCGTTCCGTTTAGCGTAACGCGCCCAAATGAGCTATCATTAGGAGCGCATATCAAGAGACTGCTCCAACGGATGGCTATATGAGCGCTTTAGCACCCCCTTCACAATACAGCTACTGGGTTATCCCCGGACGCTTTGCCGCGGGGGAATACCCCGGCGCAAAAGACCCCGTTGAAGCCGCGCCCAAGGTGGAGGGGCTCCTCAAGGCGGGCATTAACCACTTCGTAGACCTGACCGGGTTGAACGTACGCGGCGAGCCCGACAACCTGACGCCGTACGCAGATATCGCGCGGGAGCAGGCCGACCGCCTTGGGCTGAGCGTCGGGTGGGAGCGGCACACCATCGTCGACGGCAGCGTTCCGCACACCCATCAGTATATGTCCAGCATCCTCGACGCCATAGACGCCGCGCTGGGCGACGGCAAGACCATCTACCTCCACTGCCTGGGCGGAGTGGGACGTACGGGCACAGTGGTCGGGTGCTGGCTTGTGAGGCATGGGCACACTGGCGACGCGGCCCTGGAACGCATAGCCGAGTTGTTCGGCGCATCGGGGTTGGCCTCCAACCACCATCACGGTTCGCCGGAGACCCGCGAGCAGCGAGAGTACGTCCGCAGCTGGACAGAGCCGTCGTAGGGTCTCCGGCGAGCCGTTTACCACTACGCAATCCTGGAGGACGAGATGTGCAGCGCGCATCGGTCAAGGATGGTCTGAAGGCAGAACGCTTATGGATGTACAAGTAGTTGAGGCGTCTATCGAGCAGAAACCGGTGTTGCATCGTCTCATGCAGCTGTATCTCTACGACACCTCTGAATTCACCGGCGATGACGCCAGCCCGGACGGAGTGTTCACGTACCGTTATTTCGATGAGTATTGGCGTAAACCTGACAGATTCCCGTTCCTGATCTACTGCGGCGCCAACCTTGCCGGATTCGTACTCGTCAACTCCCACACTGTGGTCCTGGAACAAGGGGCGGGAAGGTCGATAGCTGAGTTCTTTGTCATGCGCAAATACCGGAGACAGGGAGTCGGCAGACGGGCCGCCTTCTACGCTTTTGACAGATTCCCGGGGCTATGGGAAGTCCGCGAGAATAGCAAAAACTTTGCCGGTCAGGAATTCTGGAGGACTATCATCGCGGAATACACTGGGGGAGAATACTCGGAGAAAGTCCTGAATACACAAAGTTGGATTGGCCCTATCCAGACATTTGATAACTCGCGAAGGGCCTAAGGTTAGGCTTGATGATCACGCCAAAACTCCTGGTGGAAACTTCATACGACCTTAGCGACTCAGGTCGAATCCTGAGAACCCGAGAACCAATACCGCGCCCTGGGCCGCGGTTTGTGTTGCAACGAAGCAGCTCGGATTGCGCCTGGGCGTTACGCAGTGATGTTCCGGAAGGCCTTGCGGCTGCTGTTGGTCGCCTCGCACAAGAGGAGACACCGGCCAAGGACCTTAGGGTGGCGCCCATCCACGCAGAGGAGTATCTGTCGCTGCTTGGAGGTCAGGTTGACTGGGGCCTGACATTCCTGTTCCCCGCTGAGACAGAGAATCAACATGAGGGGGTTACTCCTATCGATGATTTGAGCCTGCTTCAGCGCAACTTTTCTGGTTGGACCGCGGCAGAGATTCCACAGCGACTTCCGATCATGGCCGTTCTTCAAGGCGAGCACGCGGTGAGCGTCTGTTTCAGCGCCAGGCGGTCTCCGGTAGCGGCGGAGGCGGGCTTGGAGACTGCGGCCGCGTTTCGCGGGCGGGGCCTTGGCCCCCAAGTCACCGCTGCATGGGCGGATGCGATACGGTCGTTAGGACTAATACCGCTATACAGCACTTCCTGGAGTAACTCTGCCTCGCTGTCGGTTGCCCGCAAGTTGAGATTGATAGAAGCTACCAGTGACTGGAGCCTGGTAGATTAAGCCAAACTGTTCATAGGTTGGTCGTACTCACAGTTGTAGGGTATTCTCCGTTGACAGCGCGCCAACAGCCAACTTAGCTTGCGAACTGGGGAGATTATGGAAGAAAAGCACATTGTCGCCTTCGGAGGAGCCAGACCGGTCGGGGCCGGAATGCATCCGCTATACAGCTACGTCCTGTCTCTAACCGGCAAGGATCGGCCCAAAGTGTGCTGCATCCCTACCGCTACCGGAGACGCCCCGGCCAACCTCCTGCGATTCTACAGCAACTTCCCGGCCTCTCTCTGTGAACCCTCTCACCTGGCGCTGTTTGGACGCACGGTGACTGACATTCGAGAGTATCTCCTCAGCCAGGATGTCATCTTCGTATTGGGGGGCAACACGGCAAATTTGCTGGCCGTGTGGCGTGTCCACGGCGTTGACCTGGCGTTGAAAGAAGCCTGGGAAGCCGGTGTCGTGCTGTGCGGAGGGAGCGCTGGTTCCCTCTGCTGGTTTGAGTGCGGGACCACTGATTCCTTCGACCTGAACGAGCTCAAGCCTCTGCACGACGGATTGGGATTCCTCCCAGGCTCCCACTGCCCTCACTACGATGGCGAAGCGCAGCGTCGCCCTCTCTACCACAGCCTCGTTTCAGAAGGCTTCCCGCCCGGATATGCGATTGACGATGACGCTGCGATCCACTTCGTAGGGACCGAAGTGTCCGAAGTGGTCAGCGGCAGGGCCGGAGCGACAGCGTACCGCGTCGAGCTGATGGATGGGCAGGTAGTAGAAACTCCTCTGAACGCCCGAACAATCAGTTGAGTCAGCCTACTAGGTTAAAATTCCCTCATAAACGGCAACCTGGCAAGTCGAGACGCGCCTGTCAAGAGAGTACGTCCGCAGGTGGACCGAACCGCCGAAAGTGAGGTGATCCCTGAGCGACATAACCACACGTGACCGCTTCCGCGGCTGCCTGCTGGGTCTGGCGACCGGCGACGCGCTGGGCACTACGCTGGAGTTCAAGCAGCCGGGCTCCTTCACGCCGATTGACGATATGATTGGCCGGGGGCCGTTCGACTTGCAGCCCGGCCAGTGGACGGACGACACGTCAATGGCCCTGTGCCTGGCCGCGAGCCTGATTGAGACAGGCGGCTTCGACCCCCTTGACCAGATGCAGCGCTACGTGCGCTGGTACAGGGAGGGCTACATGTCATCCACGGGCGAGTGCTTCGACATCGGGAACACCACGCACGACGCGCTGTCCCACTTCGAACGCTTCGGCGACCCCTTCGCCGGCTCCACGAATCCCAACGCCGCCGGGAACGGCTCCCTGATGCGGCTTGCCCCAGTACCCATGCGCTACACCACCGACCCCGCAGAGGCAATCGAGCGCAGCGCCGAAAGCTCCCGGACAACCCACGGAGCTACAGAGGCGGTCGACGCCTGCCGGTACTTTGCCGGCCTGCTGGTCGGCGCGCTCAAAGGCGTGGATAAGGAGACGCTGCTGTCCCCGCGCTACTGCCCGGTGGAGGGTCTCTGGGAACCCAGCCCGCTTGCCCGGAAGGTCGATGAAATTGCCGCCGGGTCCTTCAAGCGCAAGGAGCCGCCGGGTATCCGTGGAACGGGCTACGTCGTGGACACGCTGGAGGCGGTGCTCTGGGCCTTCCACAGGACCGACAACTTCCGCGAGGGCGCGCTGAAGGTGGTCAACCTCGGTGACGACGCCGACACGACCGGCGCAATCTTCGGTCAGATAGCCGGCGCATACTACGGAGTGGAGGCAATCCCGTCTGAGTGGCGGGAGCGGCTTACAATGAGGGCAGATATGGAGGAGATGGCGGACGGGCTATATGAGCGCGCCGGTATGACATAGAGAGAATTGGTATACCTCGAATGTCAGAGTTGTCCCAGCTTACGATTAACTATTGAGGGTGATTCGTACCCATCATCTATGGGTAGATTATTCTGCTGGGCAGCCTGTACCGCAAGTTGATCGCACCGCTCGTTCTCTGTATTGCCGGCATGTCCGCGTACCCAGCGAAACTCCACGTCGTGTTGTTCGCACAGAGCCAAAAGCTGCACCCACAGATCCGGGTTGATTGCCTGCTCCTTCTTGTTCCGCATCCAACCGTTAGCCTGCCAGCGCTTGGCCCAACCCTTCCCAACGGCATCGACCACATACTTGGAGTCGCTGTAGAGTGTAACGCGGCAACTCTCCTTCAGAGCCTCAAGACTCTTTATCGGGCCCATCAACTCCATACGGTTGTTGGTGGTATGACGGTATCCACCGCTAAGCTCCCGGCGGTTCTCACCGTATTCGAGCACCACCCCATAACCACCCGGTCCTGGGTTGCCGATACATGCGCCGTCCGTGTGTACGGTGACGTGTCTTTTGGATGTCATTCCACAGTGACTCCAGTATTCTCGGGAGTCTCATAATATCTCATTGACCAATCATGTACCATATTTTGTGAACAGACAAAATGACGTTGACGTAATCGCCCCATCCGTCATAATATATTCCGCGTTGCCATCACGATTTCCGTTGCTCCAAATCCTATGACACACCAAAACGAATCTCCGTCAGCCGAGCTTAAGCGCACCGCCCTTTTCCAGGAGCACGCCTCCTCCGGCGCGCGCCTGGTGCCCTTCGCCGGATGGGAGATGCCCATTCAGTACACCGGCATCCTCTCGGAGGCCAGGGACGTGCGCTCCAAGGCCGGCATCTTCGACGTGTCCCACATGGGGCGGCTTGAGATAACTGGCGCGGACTCGCCCCTGTTCTTTCACCGGCTGGTGACGGCGGACGTGATCAACATGCCCTTGGGCCGCGCCCGATACACCCTGGTCTGCAACGAGCAGGGCGGCATCATTGACGACACCATTCTCTACCGCATGGGCGAGGAGCGTTTCATATTCATCGTGAACGCCTCCAACGCGGACACCGTCCTGGACTGGCTCAGACGATGGCGTCAGGAGTGGGCGATGGACGTCGACATCGATGTCCGCACCCGGGAGACGGCTCTTATTGCACTTCAAGGCCCCTTGGCCCAGAGCATCCTTCAGCCGATGTGCTCCGTGGATCCGGCCTCTATCAGGCCGTTCCGCGCCGTGGAGGCCCAGGTTTCCGGGACCCCGGCCGTAGTCTGCCGTACGGGCTACACCGGCGAGGACGGCTTCGAGATCATCTATCCGGCGACAGACGCGCCGTCGCTCTGGCGCAGCTTCGCGGACGGAGGCGCGACGCCGTGCGGCCTGGGAGCCAGGGACGTGCTTCGCATGGAGGCCGGTCTGCTGCTTCACGGGTCGGACATGGACGCCACGCTGACGCCTCTGGAGGCGGGGCTGGACCGCTTCGTAAGCTGGGACAAGGACGACTTCATCGGCCTGACTGCCCTTCAGTCTATTGCCAATCGCGGGCTGACTAGGACGTTGGTCGGCTTTCGCCTTACTGAGAAGGGAATACCCCGCCACGGCTACGCAATGCTGAGGGGTGAGGATACTATAGGAGAAGTCACCAGCGGCACCCACTCCCCTACCCTTGACATAGGTATAGGATTGGGCTATGTTTCCATGGAACATTCAAATCCCGGTACCGGGATCGCCATAGACATCCGGGGCAGGCGGACGGAGGCGGAGGTGGTCGCAATTCCTTTTTACACCAGGAAGAGATAGTATGTATCCGACTGACCGAAAATACTCGAGGGATCACGAGTGGGCCAAGGCCGAGGATGACGGCAACGTGCTGCTGGGGATAACCTACTACGCCCAGGAGCACCTTGGAGACATCGTCTTCTTCGAGCTTCCCCAGGTTGGAACGGTGTTGAGCCAGATGCAGAAACTGGGAGAGGTGGAGTCGGTGAAGTCCGTCTCCGACATCTTCAGCCCCATCTCGGGCGAGGTTGTGGAGGTGAACCAGGAGGCGATGGACAGCCCGGAAGTGGTGAACGAGGACCCATACGAAAAAGGCTGGCTTGTCAGAGTCAATCCCGCCAGACCCGCCGAGTTGGACGACCTCATGTCGGCCTCAGATTACGAATCATTCCTGGAGTCTCTGGAAGAGTAGCCGATGGACCGGGGAAACTCCTCCTCTCCCTATATTCCTAACACCGACACCGACCGGCTGGCCATGCTCCAGACCGTCGGCGTCGGCTCCGCAGAAGACCTGTTCAAGGATATTCCGGTGGACTACGTCCGCCCGTCGTTGAACATCCCTGCGCCTCTCTCGGAGCTCGAGTTGCGCCGGGAGCTTCAGGCTCTCTCCAACCTCAACCTGAACACGGGCAGCACGCCCTCCTTCCTGGGAGGCGGAGCGTACCACCACTTCATTCCGGCAGCTGTGAGCCACATAGCCTCCAGGGGCGAACTTGCCACATCCTACACTCCCTACCAACCGGAGGTGGCCCAGGGCACACTGCAGATCACATACGAGTTCCAGTCGCTGGTGAGCCAAATCATGGGTATGGATGTAGCCAACGCGGGCATGTACGAAGGCGCGACTGCCCTGGCCGAGGCTGCGCTGATGGCCTGCCGTGTCACCAGCAAGGAGCGGATTGCCGTCTTGGACACCGTTTCGCCCGCTAACCTGTCGGTCATCAAAACATACACCGAACCCCAGGGGCTGGACGTGTATCTCACCAGTCCCGGCAGCCTGGACATACGAGAGGGCACGGCGTGCCTGGTCACGCAGAACCCAAACTTCTACGGCTACCTGGAAGAGATGGAACACTTGGAGAAGTCCGCCCACGATGAGGGCGCTCTGCTGGTGGTGTCGACCGACCCGGTGTTCCTGGGTATGTTCCACTCTCCCGGCGATTACGGAGCGGACATAGCAGTGGCGGAGGGCCAGCCGCTGGGCGTGGCCCTGAGCTACGGCGGCCCCTACGTGGGCCTCTTCACCTGCAGGTCCCAGTTCCTGAGACAGATGCCAGGCAGGATTGTGGGCAGAACCGTCGACACCCAGGGAAGGACTGGATACGTCCTCACGCTCCAGACCCGGGAGCAGCACATCCGGCGGGAGCGCGCCACCTCCAACATCTGCACCAGCGAAGCGCTCGTGGGAACAATGGTAGCGGCCTACCTGGCGTGTATGGGAAAAGCGGGGCTGCGCCACATTGCCGAGCTCACCTATCACAAGGCCCACTACACCGCGTCCCTGATAGACCGGATCCCCGGATACAGCCTGCCTCTCAACGGCACATTCTTTCAGGAGTTTGTGGTGCAGTGCCCCATCCCTCCCTCGGAGGTGAACGTTCGCCTGCTTGAGCGGGGCATCATCGGAGGACTGGACGTCAGCGACCGCATCCCAAACGGGTTACTGCTGTGCGTCACGGAGATGAACACCAGAGAAGAGATCGAGGCCCTGGCGAAGGCGCTGGAAGACATCGCCTCGTCCTGAGCCGAAGAGATGAACAGCCTCACTCAGAGCAATAAGAAAGGAGTCCATGGACAGCCTGGAGCGTGACCGACGCCTGCTGATGGACCGGAGCGTGGCCGGCAGGATGGGCGCATCGCTGCCCCCCCTGGACGTGCCGGAGCAGCCCCTGCCATCCAAAGAACTGCTGCGGGAAGAGCTTGATCTGCCGGAGGTGAGCGAGGGCGAGGTGGTTCGATATTTCACCACCCTGAGCCAGATGAACTTCTCCGTGGACACCAACTACTACCCACTGGGGAGCTGTACTATGAAGTACAACCCCAAGATAAACGATGAAGCAGCCCGAATGCCCGGGTTTTCCCAGATTCATCCCCTTCAGCCAGAAGAGACGGTCCAGGGCGCGCTGAAGCTGGCCTACCTGCTTCAGGGCTACATCTCGGAGATTACGGGGATGGAGGCGACCAGCCTTGCGACCCTCGCAGGCGCTCAGGGCGAACTGGGCGGAATGCTTATGATACGCGCTTACCACCTCTCCCGCGGCGAGGGGCATCGCAAGACCGTCCTGGTCCCGGACAGCGCCCACGGCACCAACCCGGCCTCGGCGACCATGTGCGGCTTCCGCGTCCAGAGCGTGCCCAGGGACAGCAGCGGAAACATGGACCTGGCCGCTCTTAAAGAGGCCTGCAACTCCGACTTGGCGGGTTTGATGCTCACACTCCCCAGCACCCTGGGTCTGTTCGACAGCAACATCCTGGAGATATTACGGGCCATTCACGAAGCCGGCGGGCTGGTGTACGGCGACGGCGCCAACATGAACGCCCTTCTGGGGCAGGCAAAGATCGGCGAGCTGGGCATGGACGTGCTCCACCTCAACCTCCACAAGACCTTCAGCACCCCCCACGGAGGCGGAGGCCCGGGAGCCGGGCCTGTGTCCGCCGGGCCGCGGCTGGCCCCATTCCTGCCTTCGCCGGTAGTGGAGCGCTACCTCGACGACAACGAAGAGGAGAAGTTCCGCCTGGGGTCGCCCGAGCAGACCGTCGGGAAGACGGCCGCCTTCCACGGGAACTTCGGAGTGCTGGTAAGGGCCTACACATACATTCGCAGCATGGGCGCTTCCGGCCTGCGTGAGATAAGCGAGAACGCGGTCATCAACGCCAACTACATCCTCAGCCAGCTGAAAGACTACTACCATCTGCCATTCGACCGGACGTGTATGCACGAGGTGGTCTTCTCAGCTCGAAGGCAGAAGGCCAAGGGAGTGAGCGCGCTGGACATAGCCAAACGCCTCATCGACCACGGCATTCACCCACCCACGATGTACTTCCCTCTGGTTGTGGACGAGGCCCTGATGATAGAGCCTACGGAGTGCGAGAGCAAGGAGACGCTGGAGTACTTCATTGAGGTGATGAAGAGCATCGCCCGCGAGGTGGACGAAGACCCCGAGGTCGTGAAGAGCGCGCCACACTACACGCCCAACAGCCGCCTGGACGAGGCCCGCGCCGCCAGAAGGCCGGACCTGGGTTGGAAGAGAGCGGCGGCAGACGACTCGTAGGTAAGGTCACCACTCCCGATAGCCCTTGCCCTAAAATAGAACGGCAGCCACATAAGAGCTATTCGGAGTTTCCAAATCCTCTTCCCCCTCGAGGGGGAAGATTGAGATGGGGGTGAATGGCTTGGTGACTGAACGGGGACTCGCCTTTATTGCCCCCATCCTAGCCTTCCCCCGCTAGCGGGGGAAGGGACATGTATGAACCCTAGGATGAAGAGGTTTGGATTACCGGGATGTCCTCATTGCGTCATTGAGGCGCGCGGGGTAGACTAAATGGGCGCAGCCAAGTTTGACAGACACAGGAGGCAGATATGACAGCAGAAGTAGGAGACAAGGCGCCGGACTTCACTCTCCGCTCCCACGCCGGGGAGGATGTTACCTTGAGCCAGTACCAGGGAGAGAAGACCGTCGTGCTCCAGACCCATCTCTTGTCCTTTACAGGCGGTTGAACTCACCAGTGTTCCGGGTTCCGGATCGAAAATCGAAAATTTGAGGAGAAGGGCGCGCAGGTGCTGGGGATGAGCGTAGACAGCGCACCAACGCAGAGGGCTTTCGCCTCCGGCTTGGGCAACATCCCGTACCCGCTCCTGGCCGACTTCAACCCCAAGGGCCACGTCTTCGACCTGTTCGGCATCTATGATGAGGAGCGAGGTGTGGGAAAGCGGGCGGTTATCATCATTGACAAGGAAGGCGTAATCCGGTACAAGCGCGTATATGACCGCGGCCTGCCTGACCCCCAGGAGATCCTGGACGAGTTGGACAAGCTGTAGAGGGATACCGACTTAGGAAGATGCAGAGGCAGCGCTGCCCTCGTAAGTGGCGCTGCCTCTTGATGTAGTCTTGAACTCCATGTTTGGCGCAAATCCGTAATGCAGAGACAGCACTTTGCCGATGGCGACCTCGCCCTTCTGGTAGACAGGCGCGGGCGCCACTATATGCTCACGCTGTCATCCGAGAAGAGCTTTCACACCCATATGGGCGCGGTGCCCCATGCGGACATAATCGGGCAGGAAGCGGGTTGCAGAGTCGAGACGTCAAACGGCCACATCCTGCTGGCCTTCCGTCCCACTCTGGGAGACTACATCCTGGAGATGCCCCATCCCTCCCAGGTAGTATACCCCAAGGACATGGGCGCGATAATCATGCACGGGGACATTTTCCCGGGCGCAAGAGTGCTTGAGGCGGGGGTAGGGTCCGGCGCGCTGACCCTCGCCCTTCTCAGGGCAGTGGGGAACGAGGGAAGGGTCGTCTCCTACGAAGTGAGGCAGGACATGGTCGACAAAGCCAGGACGAACATCAATGCGTTCATTCCCAACCCCCACAATTTCGACATCAAGCTCAAGGACGTGTACCTGGACATAGACGAGCCTGAGTTGGACCGGATTGTCCTTGACGTGCCGGAGCCGTGGCATGTCGTCCCGGAGGCGGCCCGGGTCCTGGCGCCCGGCGGCATCTTCCTGAGCTACCTGCCCACCGTCCTCCAGATCCACGAGCTTCAAACCGCGCTGGTAGAGAGCCCAAACTTTGAGCTTATGGAAACCGTGGAGATTCTGGAGCGACCCTGGTCCGTCAGCCATCGCAGCGTGAGGCCGGTGCATAGGATGGTGGCGCACACGGGATTCATCACCACCGCTCGCAAGTGCGCCGCCAAGGAGACGCCTCCAGCCGAAGAAGACGCGCACGAAATCGATTGAGCCTCTGGAACCCTCGACAGGAGGTAGAGAAGTGGACAGAGAAAGCGCATGGGGTCTGGTCAAGGAATTCGCCAAGTCGGAGAGCTTGCTAAAGCACTGTCTCTCAGTGGAGACGGTTATGCGGGCCTACGCTCGCAAGGCCGGCGAGGATGAGGAGGTGTGGGGAATAGCGGGAATGCTTCACGACTTCGATTGGGACGTCTGCCCAACTGAGGAGGAGCACCCCCAGTACGGCGCCCAGATTCTGCGAGAGCGAGATTACCCGGAGATGATAGTCAGGGCCATTCTCTCCCACGGGAACCACACGGGGATTGCCAGGGAGAGCCTCATGGAGAAGGCCCTCTTCGCGGTGGACGAGCTTTCCGGTTTCGTCACAGCGGTGGCCCTCGTCAGGCCATCCAAGAGCCTTTCGGACACCGGGGCCAGGTCGGTGCGCAGGAAGATGAAGGACAAGGCCTTCGCCCGCAACGTCTGCCGTGACGACCTGGTGCAAGGGGCCGAAGAGTTGGGTGTCGAACTCGACGACCTGATAGAGTTTGTGGCCGACGCCCTGAAGCCGGTGGCCTCGGAGTTGGGTCTGGTCGCAGAGGGGTCTTAGTCCTCTTTGCCAAAGGGCCAGAGGTGCTCAAACTGCAAGCCTAAATGAGGATAGCGGGCGGTCATAAGCTCCATATGACTATCGGAGAGGAGCGGCGCAGGCGGAGAATACCCTCCGGCTCTTGACTCGCCTCCGCCTGTAAGACCGATGATGCGCAGGTCTTCGGGCAGGCCCTTGGTTTGGGCCAGCGCCTTGAAGTCGCCCATCTCGCCCGGCTTGACCAGGTCCAGCATCGCCATGCGGTTGGCGTCCATACGTCGCTGATCAAGCCCCATCTGGTACAGCGAGTCCAGGAGCTGCTGGAAGCCCAGGTTGTACAGGAAGCTCCGCTGGTTGGTCAGTCCAAGAGCGGTGAGGCCGCGCTCCTCTCCGGACGCCATCAGCGAGGTGAAATCCACGTGGGCGGTAATGTCCTGCTCACCAATGTGCCTGTACGGATCGCCCGTCAGCGTGTGGCCGTAGTAGCAGCGCAGGGTGCCGCGAGAGCGTAAGGGGGAGTACAGATCAGCAGCCACGTGGCCGTAGTCGAAAGTGAGTACAAGGCCTCTCTTCAGGACGCGAGCCACCTCTCCGGTCCACCAGTCCATGCCCAGATTTACCTCGCCCCTGAACCCCTCAGAAGGGTCGAGGGCAAGGCCGGCGAGACGCTGCTCTATCCTTGGCGTGGACGGCTCGTCCAGCGCCTCCACAAGCTCTCCGTCTCGAAGCGTAACGTACACCTCCATCACGCGGCCGCCCTGGACAGCAAAACGGTGAACTGGGAAGGCGTCCAGGAGCTCGTTGGAGAGGATACAGCCCTCCACGTCCCTGAAGGGGAGGCCGTCTGCTTCCACCCACTGGGCGCTGCCGCTAGAGTCCGCAGGCGGTTGGTAGTCTACTGCGACGTACTCCAGGGCGCGGTGGAAGTCTGCGGACAGTTCGGACGAGTACGTCAGAACGTCCCGGGCGAGGACGCCCGTGCCTGCGCCCACATCAATTACGTAGAAGGGAGAGGGTGTGCCCATAGCCGTCCACAGCTGCTCCAGCTGGACCGCTATCAGAGCGCCGAAGACCGGGTGAGCAGCGGGCGCAGTGTAGAAGTCTCTTCCGACTCTGTTTTCAGGAGAAGTGTAATAACCCCCGTCTGGGTGATAGAGGGCTTTTTCCATGAATTCGGCGAATGTGATCCTGCCATGCTCCCTGATGAGACTGCGAATTGCGCTCAGCGCTCCATTAGCCATATCTCGTCCCATCAATACAAAGGGACGCCCCTGGTCGAGAGGCGTCCCTTACAGGTCTAGAGATTTTGCCGTGAGCCTGGCTAGCTGCGTTGGTCGATGGGCACATACTCAACATCCATCGGTCCCTGGTACAGGAGGCGGGGGCGCAGCAGGATGTTGTCGGAGAACTGCTCCATGACCTGCACGGTCCAGCCGGGGATGCGGCCCATGGCGAAGATGGATATGAACAGGTCCTCAGGGATACCCAGAAGGTAATAGATGGAGCCGGCGAAGAAGTCCACGTTGACGTAGATGCCCCGCTCGCGATAGGGCACCATAGCCACTTCTTCCACGTAGGTCAATATCTGGAACCACTTGGGTTGTCCCACCTTCTCACTGAGGTCGCGGGAACGCTCTCGCAGGTGCCGGGCTCGCGGGTCTTCCGCCCTGTACACCCGGTGACCGAACCCCATTATTCGACCGCCGTTGTCCAGGATGTTGCGGCAGTACTCCTCGGCGTTCTCCGGGTTGCCTATTTCAAGGGACATCTTCATAACTTCTTCGGCTGCCCCGCCGTGGGCCGGGCCCTTGAGGACGCCAATGCCCGTTACAACGGCCGAATGGAGGTCGGAGTTGGTGGAGGCGGTAACCCTTGCTCCAAATGCGGAGGCGTTGATTCCATGCTCTGCGTGGAGGATGAAGTCTACGTCCAGTAGCTTCATCGTTTCTTGGTCCGGCTCTTCACCCAGGAGCATGTAAAGGAAGTTGCCGGCCTGGTTCAGGTCCGGGTTGGGGGCCACCGGCTCCAACCCCTTGCGCAAGCGGTGGTGGGCCGCCACTATGGTAGGCGCCATAGCCGTCATCCGGATCCCCTTGCGCAAAGTAGCTTCGATTGAGTTGTCGCCCACCTCGGGGTCGAAGGCGGATAGAGCTGACATGCCAGTGCGGAGTACGTCCATCGGATGGCTGTTCTTAACGAGCTCCACTACCTTGACTACCTCGTCGGGAATGCTGCGGTTGGCGCGGAGAACCACGTCGAAATCGTCCAACTCCTTATGTGTAGGCAGCTTTCCGTACAGCAGGAGATATACGGTCTCCTCAAAGGTGGACTTCTCCGCAAGGTCGTGTATTGAGTAGCCCCTGTACAGGAGCTTACCTATATCGCCGTCAATGAAGCTGGACTGGGTATTGTCAATGTAGACATCCCGCAGTCCTCTTCTAAGCTCAATCTCCGATGTCATGTTCATCCCCTCCGGCAGTTTCGTCCAAGGTCCAAGAATGTGGAGTTGACTACGGCTCCCCGCACTTCCCCGCGAAGACACCGCTGACGGTAGCAGTAGCCTAACCTGGTGCGACGCTGCAAGCCGTCAGTGTCTCTAGCGTAAGGCTGCGAGAGGAGCAGATGGGTCTCTCTGCGGGAAGTAGATTACCCGGCTCGTCCCGAAGCAGCCCAACGTCCATTGCAATGAAATATATCATTTGCCCTCCGACACTGTCAATCTGTGAAATATCCCACTATGTAAAACGCTACGATTTGTGAAAGATTCCACGATATAAATCGTTACGAAATCTTATTGACAACGATATAGTAGGATGCTAGAGTTGGATTCAGGTGATAGAGACGAAAACCCGCAGGAAAGCCACTGTGGGCTTTTGTAGCAACGCAGAGCCAGGATGGATCTCTTGCTCATGTGTGAATACAGTATCGCACGAAGCGGCGGCGGCGGGAGTAACAGCTTCCTTGTTTGCCCTCATCTTTCTTCCCACTTCACGGGAACGGTATGCGACTCCCCATACAGGTACGGCGAAAGGCCGACTATCGTCGCGTCGTTGTTCCTGAATCAATACTCTTAAGCGAGGTAGTAGATGGCGAATACAGACTTTGTGGTTCGATTTGCTGGTGAAGGAGGCGGAGGTTTGGTGACCTCGGCTGAGTTGCTCGCTCAGGTCACCGCCCAAGTGGGTTATCACGTCACGACGTTCGTGACTTTTCCATCCCAGATTATGGGAGGGCCCACATTCGCTCAGGCACGTATCTCCACTGAGCCGGTGCAGAGCTACGGCGACGCCCTGGACGTGCTGGTGGCCTTTGACCGCGAGGCGTACGACACCCACCAGGAAGAGGTGCGAGAGGGTGGCGTCATTGTCTACAACTCCGAGGACTTTCAACTTGAAGAGGACGGCAAAAGCTTCGGAATGCGCATAGACGAACTGGCCAGGTCAACCGGGAACCCCCGAGCGGCGAACATGGTCATCCTTGGCGCCATCGCTCACCTGGTGCATATGCCCGAGCACTACCTGCCGGAGTTCGTGACCAAGCGGTTCACCAGAGGGCGCCCCGGCGACGAGGAGATAATCAAGGGCAACATTATGGCGCTCGATTTGGGACGCGAAGAGGCCAAGAAGAGCGGTTTCAGCCTGGGCGAGCTGGCCGACCCGACGCCCCCGGACTACGAGCAGATCCTGATAAAGGGCAACGACGCCCTGGCCATCGGAGCGATTGCGGCGGACCTGGACTTCTTTGTCGGCTACCCCATATCCCCTGCCACTACCGTCCTGGTGTACATGGAGCGCAACCTGATAGGACCCGGGAAGTTCGTCTACCAAGCCAGTTCCGAGATTGAGTCCATAAACGCCATAGTCGGAGCGGGCTACGCCGGGAAGAAGTCTATGACCTCCACTTCCGGCCCCGGTCTCAGCCTCATGAGCGAGGGACTTGGAATGGCGTGGATGGCGGAGATTCCCTGCGTGGTAGTGGACGTGCAGAGGGGCGGTCCGGCGACCGGACTACCCACCAAGGTGGAGCAGTCCGATCTGTTTGCGGCGCTACACCCCGCCCACGGGGACGCCAGCCTCCCTATAATCGCTCCCGGCACCGTGGAGGAATGCTACTTTGCGGCCATCAACGCCATCAACTGGGCCGAGAGATACCAGGGCCCAGTGATTCTGCTCAGCGACCATGGGCTGTCGGAGCAGGCGCAGAACATCCGCAAGCCGGACCTGACCAAGGTTGTGGCGGAGAAGAGGAATGTGTACAGGGGCGATAACGGGTACGAGCGCTACGGCGGTGTAGAGCTTTCGGCCATGCCCATACCCGGCGGCCCTGGCCCTTACGTGGCTAACGCCAGCGAGCACGATCCACTGGGCGACACCACTCACCTCCCCATCCGGCACGTCGAGATGACCGAGAGGCGCTTCGGCAAGCTGAAGCTCCTGGAAGACGGCGCCTACGAGGCTGAAAACACTGAGGAACCCATAGCGATTCTGCCTTGGGGAGGCACCAAAGGAGCCTCCCGAGAGGCGTATGCCCTGATGACCGAGCAGGGGCTGAAGATTGGATGGTACTACACCATGCAGCTCAACCCCATGCCTCCCAAGCTGCTGGAGGAGCTCAAGCAGAAGGAGTTGGTGCTGATTCCGGAGTTGAACTACCTGGGTCAGTTGGCAACTATCCTGCGAGCCCAGGGAATAAAAGCCGAGGCCATAACCCAGTACACAGGCAAGCCCTTCAAGGTCAGAGACCTTGTCGAAGAGATCACAAAGAGAGTCGAAGCCCGACAGAAGGAGTTGGTACAAGTATGAGCAAGAAGAATCCTGAATACGATTTCAAATGGTGCCCAGGCTGCGGCGACTTCGGCGTTAAGCGGGCGTTGGAGATGGGCGTAGAGAAGCGCAACATAGAGTTGGAGCAGCCTATGGTCAACACCGTGGTGGTGGCCGGTATCGGATGCTCCGGCAATCTGGTTCATCTGCTGGACGGCGTTCAGCCCTTCGGCATCCACGGCCTCCACGGCAGGTCCCTGCCGGTGGCCTTCGGCGTTAAGATGGGCCAGCCCGACCTGAACGTGATCATAGTGTCCGGGGACGGCGATTTCCTGAGCATCGGCGGAGAGCACATTGCGCCCCAGGCGCAGAGGAACCTGAACGTCACGGCCATCATCATGGACAACGGCGTATACGGGCTGACAAAGGGTCAGAGCTCACCCACCACGGAGCTTGGGGTTATCACACCCACCACGCCCTACGGTAAGGTGGAGAATGCTCTCAACCCGCTGGAGATGTACCTGACTCTGGGTGTCAACTTCATTGCCTCCGGCTTCTCCAGCAAGGTCAGGGACTTGGCCAATTTGATCCAGCAGGGCATGGACTATCCCGGGTTCTCCATCATACACGTGCAGTCGCCCTGCACCACATACAACGACAACTACGACATCCTGAAGGGCAACCCGAAGAAGGAAATCGCCCCCATTACGTGGGACATTTCAGATGACCACGACGCGTCTGATAAACGGGCAGCCTATAGTCTGCTTCAGGAAGGAGGGATCCCTCTTGGCCTGGTCTACCAGCAGGAGAATCCCGAGCCGATGGAACAGCGCGTACAGGTGATGGCCCAGAAGGTAAGGACCAGGAGCCTTGAGGACCAGGTGGAGGCTTTCGCCATATAGACGAATCGTCTATATGCTCTGACTGGTAAAACGGAAGCGCCCCTCACAGAGGGGCGCTTCTCTTTGTCACTATCGCTTGCCGCGTGCGCTACGCCGTATCTTCCAGGGACTGGTACTTGGACGGGCACTTGACTATGATGGCCTCTGCGTCAAACATGCCCTCCGGGCCGTATGTGCCCTCCAGCAGGATCTCCGAATGCTCGTTGAAGAACAGGTCTGGCACCACTCCATCGTGGACAGCGTTTATCGTGTCCTGGCCGTCAGTCAGAGAGAAGTGCATCAGAGTGCCCCCGGCGTCTCTCTCAAATGACGTAGGAACAAGCGTGCCGTTGACCCGCAGGTTCTTGTCGTAGGCATCAGTGCCCTTGGCCGTGAGCTCGCTCACAGTCAGGTAGTAAGCGCTGGCGCTCTGGAACGCGGTGAACCCAAGGTACCCCAGAACCATAACAAACACAGCGCTTGCCATGAGAAGCCACACCCGGTGTGTCCGGACAGACCTCTCACCTACCGGCTCCGGCAGCGCGTAGGCGTCTTCCTGCTGTACGTTGTCCATAATGTCCTATTGTGGTAGAGTCCGACGATTGTGCTTCCCGTCACACTACATGATACTTCATGCGGTGAGCTACATCAACCAGCCTATCAGCGAGGCTAAAGCGCCTTACCTCGCTGCTTCCATCGCCGCCACCAGACGGCGGGTGGCCGCCTCCGGGTCCGGGGCGCCCACTACTGCGGAGATAACGCACGCCGCATCGGCGCCCGCCTGCGCGACACGGGGGATATTGTCCTCTTTGATGCCCCCAATGGCGACCAGCGGCAGAGACGCGCTCTGACGGACTCTGCTGAGGGTCTCCAAGCCGGCAGGCCTTGTCCTCTCCTTGGTATCAGTGGGAAAGATCGCGCCCACCGCCAAGTAGTCCGCTCCACGCCTCTCCGACTCCATCGCCTCCTCCAGAAGAGCGTTAGACGTGCCTATTATTTGGTGCGGGCGAAGTATAGCTCTGGCCTCCTCTACGGGTAGGTCATGCTGTCCCAGGTGCAGGCCGTGGGCGTTGCAAGCCGCGGCCAAGTCTGCGTGGTCGTTGATTATCAGCAGGGCGCCGTAGTCGTCGCACAGATCCCGGATGGCGCGTGCGACGGGCAGCACATCTCCCTTGTCGTTGATCTTGTCACGCAGCTGCAAGACACTAGCGCCTCCCCGGAGAACTGCGCGGCTCAAATCGACCAAATCCCTGTCCCGCGCCGCTTGGGCGTCAATTATGACGTACAAGCCCCTCACTTTCTCAGCCGTCGATTGGCGCTCGGGTGATGACATAGCCCTACCGAAGCCCTGCTTGCCCGACGAACCTAGAACCCAAAGTCGTCACCGGAGTCCCCCATATCGCTGAGCATCTCCCCCGCGTCCATACGAGCCAGCAACTCCTCACCTTCCGTTCCAATGTCCTGGCCGGTCCGGTCCTTCATCGTACGCAGCATATCGGCAACGCTTCGCGGGTCGTCTTCGTCAAAGTCGGTCATGCTCTCCCAAGAGGGCAGGTTACCCATGAATTCGTTTGGGCTCTTGATGACGGCTATCTGGGAGATGATGCGAGTTGGGTTTTCGCCGCCGCAGTGGGAGCAGGATGGCTCGCTGGTCTCAGAAAAGCTGCGAAAGAACACGGAGAACTTGCGTTTGCAGCTCTGACAGCGGTATTCGTAGATTGGCATAGATGTTATTCCTCGGTTGAGGAAATTCTAGCACATACGGCTTGGAGGGTAAACCAAGTGCGCCGCAAAGGCAGGGTCTATTCATTGTCACCCCCGCATCAAGTCCTGTCCCCGACTCCGATCGGGGAGCGGAGCCTGCCCCGCACTTGATGCGGGGGCAGGCTCTGAGCGATAGCGAAGGGTCTAAAGTCTTTGCCTGCATTCCCTCTTTTCAATACTAGAACCAAGTTCTTCCCGGGTGATTCTGGATTCCTCGCCTTCGGCACAGAATGACATCTTCAGAAAATGAAAAGACCCAGCCGCAGAACCGTACTTTCCGACGGAGAGGAGACTGAACGCGCAGGACACATGGCGTCATGGTGGATTGTGCCAGCGGAGGCTTAGGCGCAGCCCATCCGGCTAGCCGAGGAAGCGGCGGAGATGGGCGGCCTCTTCAACGTAGTGACTGATGTTTACGCCGGCGTTGTTGTCGATGCCGGCGCGGATTGCGCTGGTCAGTCCCTCATGGACGCGGTCTATATCGCCCGCGAACTGCTCCACCAGTCGCATATACGGCGCGCCCAATAGCTCCATTACGTGACGCTCGTTGGTGAAACGCAGGGCAGCCCGGAGATCTTCGTCCAGGCTGGGGTAGACCTCCCGCACAAAGGCTAGGTCGACATCGGTCAGCGCAGCCAGGCCCAGCAGCTCCGGCGGAACGCCAATGGAGTATAGCGAAGCGGTAAAGCCGATAGCTCGCGGCAGGGTCACTCCGCCCACGCCGTCAAGGGAGCGCCCGTAGCCGAAGAGGCCCACGTGCATCTTACGCTCGCGCCGCTTGGGGACGTGCGACGACACAGCGCTGATGATTTGTATCATCTTCTGCACCTGATTTTGATACTCGGTGGTGGTCTTGCGTATTAGCTCGCGGGCGCGCTCGTAGTCAACCGGCATTGGCTCCGCGCGTTCGTGAGCGAGGATTTGCGCTATGCCGTCGCGGACGGTCTCCTTATCGTAGTCGTACTTGAAGGCGGACTGAACCGTGAGGGTCTGGACGCTGGGGTACTCGGTGAAAGCGCGGTTGACGTTGACTGGGTTCAGATGGCCACGGAAGGGCACGGAGCCAACGCCGATGATGGGATACAGAGGAATGCCCAACTTTCCCTCAAGGTCATAAAGGCGCCGCAGAGCCGCCTTCAGCGCAAGCTCAGCAGCCACTATGCCGTAGTTAAGAGCAGGGTCGCTTCTGGCCAGGAACACCCGTTGTCCCGGCAAGTCCCTGTCACGCACGTACTCCTCCACAATGTCGTCGCAGTGGAACAGGTGCTCCACGTCCTCAATGAGCGGAATCACGCGGACGCTCTTGGGGTAGAACTCGCCAACCCAGTCCCTGACGACATGGCCGTCGAGCAGCGTCTGGTCCTCCTGGCCGACGATCACCCTTCTGTAGTATGCCTCAACCAGCGAAAGCTCTTCGGCGGATGTTGTGAACGGAAGGATGACTTCCTGGATTGGAGCGGCGTTCCCGTCGCCGTAGAAGCTGTGCGCCATATCCCACGCGGAGGGCACGCTCTGGAGGGCCTCCACCATAGACTTGCGCATGTCACTCTCAATACGTGGGTTGGGGACGCGCAGCGTCAGGGCCACGTCGCGTCCAAGCTGGAGATTGCCCTGGAAGAAGTCGGGATAATTGGTGAGCAGCTTTCGCACGACCTGGTTGTCGGCTTCCTTGCCCTCGGAGTCCCACATCTGCTCGTCACAGCCAAGGGCGAACACATCGACGGCCTCGTCGACCTCGCCGTCGCCCTTCAGCACTCCGGCATCGTCGGCAAAGGGGGCCGGAGTCGCATTGTCCGGATGCTGCGTGCTCATTACCTTGGGGACCAGGAACATGTTTCACCTCTGTCCGATTATGCCTAAATGATATGCGGTCAACGGCTTGCCGGTCTAGTCCTATCGTACTCCCGCGTAGACGAGACCCAGTAGACCTACCCCAGTCTCCTGATTTGTGGTAAAACTACCTTGGACAGGTGACAGAGATGGATGCACGCGTTGACACAGCCTTGCAGAGACTCCCGGTCTGCGAATACGCAGGCCGGTATGAGGCGGGCATGGGCGAACCTTGCTGATTCTCTGGGTCGGAGCAGGCGGCGCAATGGGAGGCTCCGTCTTTCCCTACGGCACCCTGGCCGTCAATGCACTGGGCTGCTTCCTGATAGGTCTAATCATAGGCTTCGCGGACGCTCGCCAGCCGCTCAGCACAGAGGCGCAGGCGTTCCTGATTGTGGGCGTGCTTGGGGGGTTTACGACTTTCTCGGCGTTCGGAATCGAGACCGTCAGGCTTCTCAGGGACGGCTCCTACCTGGTCGGTTCGGCCTACGTGCTCCTACAGTTGGCAACTGGCCTGTCCGCAGTGGCTGCAGGACTTCGACTTGGGCAGGCGTTCAAGGCCGTATGATCGCAGCGCGGGATTGAACCGGGGCTCACGCCTCTTGCAACATCGCCGACCTTGGGCTAACATTCAAAGGTGTCTTCCGAGCAGAACATACCGCCGCAGGTCACATCCCAGGAGCAGTTTGGGAGGCAGGCCCGTTTCTATACGGAGAGCATTGTCCACAGTTCCGGGGAGAGCCTGCAGGTAGTCCAGGACTGGGCATCCAGAGACAGGTACGCCCTCGTCGGGGACATCGGCACTGGGACCGGGTTCACCGCCTTCACCGTGGCGCCCTATGCCGATCTGGTGCTGGCGGTAGACATCACTCCGGCTATGCTCATGGAGACCCGGAAGCAGGTGGACCAGCGCGGCCTGAGCAACTTGGGTTACGTCCTGGCAGCCGCGGAGCAGCTTCCCTTCCAGGACGGCTCACTGGACCTCCTCACCTGCAGGACTGCTGCCCACCACTTCCAGGACTTGGACAAAGCCGTCTCCGAATGGCATCGAGTCATCGCGTCGGAGGCTGTCCTGATTATGGCAGACACCTCATGCCCGGAGGACGGACCCACCGCCGACTGGATGAACGACATTGAGGAGCGGCGGGACCCCAGCCACGTCCTGAACCTCTCGCCATCGGAGTGGATTTCCCTCCTGGAGTCCAAGGGCTTTCTCATCACCGATACCGCTCTTGCGCCAGTGCCCATGGAGTTCGACGACTGGGTGCGTCGCTCCGGCACCCCGGAGCCGGTGGTCGAAGGCCTGCGGCGCGACTTTCTGAACGCCTCTCCGGAGGCTGTGGAGGCCTTCCACATTCGCCAGGACGATGCGGGAAGCATCCACTTCCAGTGGAGTTGCGTCGTGGCCCGCGCCCTGCGTCAGCGCTAGGACAACCGCGTCCTCTGTCCGCCCTTCAATTGCCAGGCCCTTTTTGGTATGCTGCACTCAGACGTTGAGTGTGCGTCAATCCTGCTCTCCGACAAGAAGGGAGACAGCAGTCATGCCCAAAATGACAGGCGGTCAGATACTGATGAAGTCGCTGTACCTGGAGGGTGTGCGACGCATATTCGGCCTGCCCGGCGTTCAGCTATATCACGCAATGGACGCCCTGTACGATGAACCGGGCATTCAGTTCATAACCACCCGTCACGAACAGGCAACGGCGTACATGGCCGACGGCTACGCCCGGGCCAGTGGCGACGTTGGGACGGCCCTTGTGGTCCCCGGCCCAGGTCTACTCAACGCTGCCGCGGCAGTGGGCACAGCCTACGCCGCATCCAGCCCCGTTCTGTTGGTGTCAGGGCAGATACAGAGGGAGCTGATCGGGGTAAACCGCGGGATGCTCCACGAGGTCAACGACCAGATGGAGGCCATAAAGCAGGTGACCAAGTGGGCGCGCAGGATACTTGACCCCGCCGAGATCCCGGACGCCGTCCACGAAGCTTTCTACCAGCTCAGGACCGGCCGTCCGCGCCCGGTAGAGATAGAGATTCCGCCGGAGACCCTGGCGGAAGAGGCGGACGTCCATCTCCTTGAGCCGGGGGACTACTTTCGCCCGGCGGCCGCTTACGAGGCGGTGCGGCAAGCGGCAAAGCTGATCGCCGATGCTCCCAACCCCATCATATGGGCCGGCGGAGGCGTGATAAGGTCCGGGGCCTCGGAGATGCTGCTCAAGGTGGCCGAGCACCTCCAGGCGCCCGTCGTTTACACCAACGAGGGAAAAGGGGCAATCTCCGACAGGCACTACCTGGCCGCCGGCGCCGTCACGGGACGGGGCGAGCAGCTGTCCGGTCACGACGTGGTGCTGGCCGTCGGGAGCAGGCTCGCCAACCCCGACCTGCTGAAGGGACACCAGGTCATTCAGATAGACGTGGACGACGAGGAGATAGGACGGAACCACAAGGACACCATTGGCCTTGTCGGAGATGCCCGGCGCACCCTGGAGGAGCTGTACCGCGAGCTATCGGCTGCTCAACCACCCAGGCCCAGCCGCAAAGCCAAGATGGAGGCCCTCAAGGCGGAGAGGCAAAGGACGGCTCACAAGGTGGAGCCACAGGAGTCTCTGACAGCTGCCCTCAGAAAAGTCATCCCGGACGACGGAATCTTTGTCGCCGATATGACCCAGATCAGCTACTACAGCCGCGTCCACTACCCCGTCTACGAGCCGGGCACGTTTATGACCTCCTCCTACTTCGGCAACCTGGGTTACGCCTTCCCTACCGCCCTGGGCGCGAAGGTGGCCCAGCCCGACAAGGCGGTGGTAGCGATATGCGGCGACGGCGGCTTCCTGTACAACTCTCAGGAGCTGGCGACCGCCGTGAAGTACGGCATCAACCTTGTGACCGTGGTGTTCAACGACAACGCCTTCGGGAACGTCCTGCGGGACCAGATCAACCGGTTCGACAACAGGCCCATAGGGTCGGAGCTGCACAACCCTGATTTCGTCAAGCTGGCGCAGGCATACGGCGCAAGGGGCGTGCGCGCCGACGGCCCGAACCGCCTGGAGGCCGCTCTGGAGGATGCCCTTGCCGCCAATGGGCCGACACTCATTGAAGTGCCCGTGGGAATGATGCCACCGCCCTACGGATGACGCCCGGCGACCTTCCTTTCCAGCTCATACCCGTATCAGATACGGAGCGAGCTCACATCGGGGAACGGAGCGGGCCCCGCACTTGATACGAGGCTAAGCTGCGCGGGAATGACCCCCTTATTTTCTAGCAATGCCAACACAACCCGGGAATACCAAAATCGGGCACATCCCGGTTCTGGCGATTATCAACTGAGGCTTAGCTTAGTCAGTTGCCGGCCTCATTCGCCGCTCCCGGAGTGGGATTGTTGACAGTCTGAAACTCCCCGCGCCTGTCCGGCACCCGGGCGAAGCTCTCTCCCTCGCCCGCCTGCCCCTCGTCCCAGTCGACGCTATCCACTGGCATCCCGTCCGCGGTCCAGATGCCCAGCTCCTCGTCGCCGCCCAGCCCGAAACCGGGCCATCCGTCCTTGTCCATCTCCACCTGCAGGTACTCACCCGGCGCGATCACCAAGTCGCCGGGAAAGGCCACACGCTTGCCGGCGTCGTTGAGATCATCGGCCACGACAAAGTTCGCCAGCGCCAGGCGCGAGTCCGAGGCATTGTAAAGCTCAAACCAGTCCAGCGGATCGCCCTTGGAGGCCACCTCGTTTATGACCAGCCCCACGTCCGCCGATGACACACCTGGAGTCGCCTTGTCCACCCCGCTCTCGTCTACCCCGGTGAGAGGTGGACTCCCTCCATAAACGCCTGAGAAGCTGCCTGAAATTGTGGAACCCTCTTGGGCGCCCGCGCTCTGCAGTTGCAGCCGACCTTCCGTAAAAGGCAGGAAGCTGTTGGGCGTGGACGCTCCCGGCGGTATTGACCAGACCCCACCGGAGATCTCATCCTCCCCTATGACAAGCGTGGCCCCGTCCGTCAGTCTGTCAACGGAAATCGCCAGCGTCATCCCGTTGACGGAACCATCCGGCTCAACCCCGAAAATGACCACCGATACAGCTTTGGCTACCCTCGGAAGCAATCCCTGCTCCTCGGGGCTGGAGTAACCGGCTAAGGCCGCAATGCCTATGACGGGCTCCTCCACCTCGTTAAGCAGAAGCCGGGTCACCTCTCCCTCTCCCAAGGGATTCGCGCTCTGGTTGGTTCCGAATTCCGTCTCAAAATCCACTTCCAGCAAGACGGGTTCACCACCGCCTGCCGGTCCTGCGGCCCCCGGCGCGTCCGGCCATTCCGGCGGCTGTGGCGTGAGGTCGGCCAGGATCTCGCCCTTCCGCTTCAGGATGAACTTACGCACTCGATCCGTGTCGGCGGCCCTCTCCTGCCCCTTGCCAAGCAACGCATTCTCCTGCACAATGGCCGACATTTCGTCAAGGCTTGCCAGCATCTCCTCTTCGTTCCAGACCGTGTCCAGCAACTCCTTCAGGCGTGCCACGTACTTCTCTCGCCAGTTGGCGTTGTTGTAGAGCCGGTTGGGGATGGCCGCGAGCGCCAGCACGGAGGGCGGCGGCTCGGTCACGTGGTCAAAGGGATTGGGATCGTCTCTGAGGTGGAATGTGTCGTCCACGCCCCAGGGGATAAACACGAATTTCCAGTGGGGCTCCCGGTAGAATTGGTAATTGTTCCGATCGCCGGTATACCCGTCCCAGTGGCCCACCAGCGCTTCCGTGGACCAGAAGGACAGGAATCGGTCCAGGTCAACTAGCTCTGCCAGCGCCTCCAGTCCGGCCTCCGACGGGTCCTGCAGCGCGGCCGTCACGGCGTCTATGTCCGACCAGTCATTGGCGTCCTCGTTGGTCTTCTTCTCGAATGTCCCGCGATACTCCGGCGTGAAGTCGCTGACCGTCCCCTCGTACAGGTTGCCCTCGGCGCTGTCAAAACGCCGCTCCAGGAATGGCTTCTTGATCTCCTCCACGTGAACGTAGAGCCCCAAATCCTTTCCGTTGACCGAAACCGTCGCGAAGTTGCAGCGCGGCGATGGCGAACCCGCCGCGGCAAACACCTGGTACGCCAGGCAGGTGTTCACCATTGAGGGGTCCTGGATGCTGTTGTTCAGCGTCATTCGCTCCATGATCCCGCCCAAGGCCTGATCGTCAACGTACTTATCAAACCGCAGCTTCAACGACGGCTTGGTGTCGCTCTGGGAACCCAAGAACCCCTTCTTCCGGACGCCGACCTCGCTGTGGGTCTCGCCGTCCACGGTCACCGTCCCCAAAAACCACGTGTAGATGTCGGCAAAGGGTTGGGAAAGCCCGAACTCTTCAATCTCAGCCATCAGGTCTTCGAACGTCCGGGTCTGGTGGCGCAGCGTATCCCAGTCCTCGGGCGCTATCTCAATGGAGATGTCCAGCACTCTATCAAGAGCGAAGTAGGCGTTGCTGGGATCGCCTTCGCCGGTGTCCTCCGACGTCGCGGCGGCTGTGGGCGCCGGTGTTGGGGCTGCCTGCGTCGCGGGCGCAACGGTAGGCGGGGGCGTCACGGTGGAGGAGGCCTCCGTCGGCATGGAAGTTACCTGCGCTGTCGGCGTGGACGTTGCCATGGGCGGGGTTGGCGTGTCATCCGACCCACACCCGACGGCAAGCGCAGCCACCACGAGAGCTGCCAGGACAACGATGATAATCCGCGTTTGAGTCATTAGTGAGGTCTTCAATCACCCGACGCGCCTAGTCATTAAACCCAGCGACACCACTACCTCACAACCCTGCCAGTGGTCAATATCTTTGCAACCGTGGTATTCCCAAGCGTGCGTTGATTATGGCGCACGCTTGGGAATACCGACTTGCGGGTGTAGGAACCAGTCCGCCTACTTGGGCGCTATCATGCTACCGTTGATACTGGCAGCCGTCGCCACGTAGTCGTCCGCTCCCAGCCGCATTATTGTCACTCCCTGGGTAGTGCGCCCCTGCACGGATATCTCCGAGAGCAGCACACGCTCTATAGTGCCTTTCTCGGAGACCAGCAACACTTCGGTGGCGTCTACCACCAGGTGAGCGACCGCTACAGGCCCCGTCTTGTCCGTTACCCTGAGTGTCTTCACGCCCTTGACTCCCCTACCAGTCCTCCGATAGGCCTGGATTGGAGTCATCTTTCCAAAGCCGTTGCGGCTTAGCACCAGCAGTTGCGCCCCGGGTATCACTACATCCATGGAGACCACTCTATCCCCGGGATCAAGGCGCATTCCCCTCACTCCACCGGATTTTCGGCTGCTCACCCGTATATCTGAGATGGGGAACCTGGCGGCCATGCCCATCTCGGACACCATCACCACCTCGTCCCCTTCTCCGGCCTGCCAGGCGGAGACCACCTCGTCCCCGTCCTCAATGTCCATTGCAATAAGCCCGTTGCTCCGTATGTTGGCCAGTGCGGAAAACTCCATCCGCTTGATCTCGCCCATACGGGTCGCCAGCAGGATGTACCCCCCCTCGCCTATGCCGGTCTTCACCACCACCGCGTTAATCCGCTCTCCTTCCGACAGGGAGAGCAGGTTGACGGCCGGAGTGCCGCGGGTGGTCCGTGTGCTGTCCGGCGGTATCTCGAAGCACCTCAGAGAGTATGCCTTCCCGCGATTGGTGAAGAACATCAGGGTGTCGTGGGTATCGGCCACCAGCAGGTGCTGGAGGACGTCAGCTTCCCTCGGTAGCATACCTGTGATGCCTCTGCCGCCGCGGTGCTGCGCTCTGTAGGTGCTGGCCGGCATACACTTGATGTAGCCGCGCTGGGTTATGGTAATCACCATCTCCTGGTGTTGTATCTGCTCCTCCGGCGTGTAGCTCCTGGCCTCCTCACCGGTGATCTCGGTACGACGGTTATCGCCATAGTCCTTCCGCAGCTTCCGGGTCTCCGTCTTTATCTCGGCGAGTATCTTCTGCGGGTCCGCCAGCAGCGCCTGAAGCTCGGCGATGGTCTTCACCAGACCCTGGTACTCCTCCTCGATCCTCTCCCGCTCCAGAGCCGCAATGCGCCTCAACTGCATATCCAGGATGGCTTGCGCCTGCACCTGGGTGAGGCCGAACTGCTGCATCAGCCCCTGGCGTGCGGCGTCGGCATGGGCGGACTGGCGGATGAGGTTTATCACCGCGTCCAGGTTGTTCAGGGCGACCCGCAGTCCTTCCAGAATGTGTGCCCTATCCTGGGCCCTTTTCAGGTCGAACTCCGCGCGGCGTGTAATGACCTGGCGACGGAAGTCGATGTAGTGCCGCAGGATGCGCTTCAGGGGCAGCACCTGGGGCTGGCCGTCCACCAGGGCCAGTGTGTTGACGGAGAATGCGGACTGCAGGGCGGTGTGCTTGTACAGGTTGTTCAGGACTATCTCCGCCTGAGCCTCGCGACGCAGCTCTATGACAACCCTCATACCATGGCGGTCGGACTCGTCCCGTATATCGCTTATCCCGTCGACCTTCTTGTCCTTGGCTAGCAAGGCAATCTTCTCCACAAGGGTCGCCTTGTTGACCTGGTAGGGTATCTCAGTTACGACTATCTGCTTGCGACCTCCTCGCGCCATATCTTCGATGGCAGCCCTGGCTCGCACCACCACGCGACCGCGGCCGGAGGAGTAGGCGCTGTGGATGCCCTCCCGCCCCATGATGATGCCTCCGGTTGGGAAGTCCGGGCCCTGGATGAACTTTATCAGGTCGTCCACCGTGGCCTCCGGATGGTCTATGAGGTGAATAATGGCGTCGCAGACCTCCCTTAGGTTGTGGGGAGGAATACTGGTGGCCATGCCGACGGCAATGCCCGAGGCTCCGTTGATCAACAGGTTAGGGAGCCGCGCGGGTAGCACCAGAGGCTCCCTCAGGGAGTCGTCGAAGTTGACGCCAAAGTCCACGGTGTCACGGTCAATGTCCGCCAGCATCTCCTGTGCGATGTTGGCCAGACGCGCCTCGGTGTACCGCATGGCTGCGGGCGGGTCGTCGTCGACGCTGCCGAAGTTACCCTGCCCGTCGATCAGGGGATAGCGCAGGGAGAAGTCCTGCGCCATTCGCACCAGAGCGTCGTAGACGGCGGTATCGCCGTGCGGGTGGTACTTTCCCAGAACGTCGCCAACCAAACGGGCGCTCTTCCGATAAGCGGTGCCGGCCCTCATGCCCAGGTCGTCCATGGCGTACAGAATTCTACGCTGCACCGGCTTCAGCCCGTCTCGCACGTCCGGGAGGGCCCTGGAAACGATTACGCTCATGGCGTAGTCAAGATAGGAGTTGCGCATCTCCTCTTCGATGCGTACAGGTCTTATATTTTCCGAAGATGTAGCCATTTATCTATCCTCTCTGGTCTGAGGCTATATCTGGGCCGTTGCCCTGGATGCAGGGCCGGCCGCTCTTCTCCGGGAGTACATCTCCCCTCGTTCTGCCAGCGCGAGGAAGAGATTGCCGAAGTTCTTGGGCAGCTCTTCCACGTTTTCGTTGTGCCACTGAACGCCTATGACCCAGTCGTGAGCAGGGCTCTCCAGGGCCTCAATGATGCCGTCCTCTAATGAGTAGGCGGAGGCCATCAGAGAAGGCGCCTTCTGAGGCTCGCTCACACCCTGGTGGTGCCGGCTGTTCACCTGCACGAATCCCCCGGAGCCGAGTATTGCAGCGAGCTTGCTGCCTGGGGATATGTATACCCGGTGATAGGCCGACTTCCTGGAATCGTCCTCAGTGCGATGGCCGGGAAGGTGCTGGATAAGACGGCCTCCAAAGACCACGTTCATTAGCTGCATACCACGACATATGCCCAAAACGGGCATATCCGCCTGCATAGCCGCTTCCAGCAGGGCTATCTCCCACCTGTCTTGCGGGTGATTGGGTTTGTCGAGCCCGGCCGCAGGGTCCGGTTCCTGGTTGTAGTGGCTGGGGTCTATATCCGCGCCGCCGGTCAGCAGGATGCCGTCAAGGGAGTCCAGCGTTTCCTGAACATTATCCGGGTCGTCCGGCAGAAGGAGACGCGTTTCCATCCCGCCCCTTTCAGCCGCTTCCCTATATGTACGAGCCCAATCTGCATCTGAGGCTGCTACGCCTATAACCGGCACAGACAAGTGTCCACCTACCTTTACGTTCAGAGTGTGCTCAGAGAATCGCGGTACAATCCGGCAATATCTATCCAACGTAATTATACAACAAAGGGCCTATTTGGAGAAGCGCAGGCAGCCGTCAGGACACCTCAATCTCTATACGGCAGTGGTCGCTGGGACCCCACTCTTCGACGGAGTTCAGTGCGCGCACCCTGATGCTCTCGTGGAACCCGCGAGAGGCGAAGACGAAGTCAAGCTGGTTGTTGCTAGCCGTCTCCGGGTTCTTGCCGGGCAGGTAGTACGTGACGACGTTACGGGAGTCGGCGGGTTCACCGATCGCGAGCACCTCCGCCTGCCGGCCATCCGGCAGCTGCGGCCCCATGAACTCCAGCCCAATGGCCTCCATCCTGTCGAACACGGTCCGGTGGCGCGCCTTCCAGTGGTGGTCGCCATAACCGTGCCCGTACGCGATGTTCAGGTCACCGGCGGCCAGTATGCGATGCGTCTCCGTATTCCTGTGGCCTATGAAGGCCGAGATGTCCGAGATGATGCGGTGGGCGGAGCCGTCGGCGTAACCCCAATTAAAGCCTGGCCCCCTTTTGACGCTCGGATGCGACCCGATCCACCGGCCGTACATAGATACGACGATGAACGGCTCAGTCGAGCCGTCATGTGGCGTGACGCGGGCGGCCGCTATCGTCCCGATGCCACTCACGGCGATCTCGTCCTGCTCTGGCTCCGGCCAGCCTGTCGGACCGACCTGCTTGAACCACTCTACCTCGACCCGGTCCGACAGCTTCACCACCATCGGCCAGCGGTCGTACAGCGCATTGGCGCGCCCGCGCCACCAGTCGGAGTTCCACGAATGCGAGTCCCACGACTCTCGCGGGCCGATGTCCAGGGGGCCGACGCCCTCCGCGGGTGGGAGCGCCGCATCCCGGAGCTGCACAACGCCATCCGGTGGCGGCGCGGCCTCCTGCAAAAGAGCAACGTCGGCGTCCATATCCAGCAACCGGCGCCACGGCTCAGCCCGTCTAGCAATGTTCCACGATAAGATTTTCACAGGCTCTCTCATAAAGGCGCTGTCTGCTATAGTTTCACTACTCGTAATCCAACTATAGCGCGAATGGTTTCTGGAGCGCATTGAAGCGCCGACCATCAGTTGACGCAGTTTTTCTACTAGGATAAAGTGGTGAAGTCGGCATATATTGCTAGCTGGAGTGAGAATGAACAAGAACCCTATCAAAGAGAAGCTGAGAGCAGGGGAAGCCGCGGTGGGCGTCTTCTGCAACCTGCCGTCCCCGGCGGCGGCGGAGATGCTGGGCATAGCCGGATTCGACTACATTATTATTGATGCCGAGCACAGTCCCGTAGACATGGATACCTGCGAGCACATGGTACGCGCCTGCGACGCCTCCGGCATGGCTGCGATGATCCGTGTCGCCCTGAACCTTCCCCAGAACATCCTTCGATACCTGGATACCGGTGCAGCGGGCGTCCAGATCCCAATGGTGAACACAAGGAAAGAGGCGGAGATGGTGGTGGCCGCCACCAAGTACCCGCCCTTGGGACAGCGCGGCCTGGCGGCCAATCGCGCCACCAGCTACGGAGCGGGCGTCGATTTTGCCGAGTACGTCAAAATTGCCAACGAGGAGACCCTGGTGGCGGTACAGGTGGAGACCATACAGGCGCTGGCAAACGTGGAGGAGATCGCTAGTGTCGACCTGGTAGACCTGGTATTCCTTGGCCCAACTGACCTGTCCAGCGCTATGGGCTATCCCGGCCAGCCCACACATCCCGACGTGCTGGCTGCCATCGAGAAGGCAGGTCGGGCCATAGTGGGCGCGGGCAAAGCCTCAGGAACCATTGCTGGTAGCCCTGAGGCCTACGAGCATTGGAGAAGCCGGGGCTTCCAGTACCTGTGCAGCGGCCTTACCAACTTCATAGCGAGCGCAAGCCAAGCCTATCTGAAAGGCATAAGGGACTACGAGAGCGGCAGGTCGTAGGTAAACAGATCTATCCCATCTCCCGTCGCAGTTGCTCCAGCACCAGGCGGTCAGTGGGAAAGGCCAGCGGCTCCGGCAGGTCGTACAGTGGGAAGTATCCCACCATGTCCAGGTCGTCGCTGGCCTGGAGCGCGCCTCCCACGACGTTCGCATTGAACCATATGCCCACAGTCAGGTCGTTGGGGTTGTGGAAGTTGGAGTGGACAGCGTAAACGCCTGTTATCTCCACCTCAAGCCCGGTCTCTTCCAGGAACTCCCGCGCCGCGGCAGCGCGCACCTCCTCGCCCCACTCCAGGTAGCCGCACGGGACGCACCAATGTCCCTGGTAACGACGACCTCCCATGAGATTCCGGCGTCCCAAAACTACCCTATTGCCGTCCAGGACTATCACGCCCACTCCCACCACCGGCCTGCGTATCAGCGTGAAGCCGCAGTCCTGGCACTTCAGAACGCCGCTCTCGTCGATGGACGATTCTCCCATGCGCGTTCCACACCTTGGACAATACTGGAACTCTGTGATGTGTCTGTTCAACGATTTACCCTCTTATCATACGACCTTTACGTAACTCGTCCTGAGGTTCGATTCTCTGTGCGAAGAGAGGAATCCAAAGCGTTTCATACGAATCACTGTGGCTTTGTAGTCAGCGTTATTAGATTCCTGCGGAAGCAGGAATCTAATAACGCTGTCTGCAAGGCTGCGATGCCTTGGAAGACGGGCTTTAGATTCCGGTCCCCGTATCGGAGTACGGGGCAAGCTTCACGGGAATGACGGAGAAGATAGCCTCTTCTAGGAGATACACCGGAGTTATACAAAGGTCTCCTTGTCAGGCAATTCAGGATAGAGTGATCGCCGGTCTTACCACTACGTCGATCCTCACTACCGATACACCACCAGCACTGCCGAGGCGCTTATCAGCCAGAGCGCGATGTTCAGCATCAGCGGCTTATCCGTAAGCAGGATCTCCTCCGGGCTTTCTCCCAGGTTCTTGCTGTGGACCAGATATAGGTAACGGAAGAGGCCGTACATGACAAAGGGTATCGTAAGCATCATGGCGTGGTTATCGGGCAGGTTCTCCGAAGTGAAGGTGTAGAGTATGTAGGAGACAAGGGTGGCCGGCGCCACGATGGCGATGAGCTGCTCCAGGAAGCGGGGGTTGTAGTCGTCCAGGGTCTCCCTCTGAAGACTCCCGTCCTCTCCGGTCAGGACCGCCTCGTTGAGGCGTTTGGCAAAGCCCAGGAACAGCGCTCCAAGACTGGTGCAGACGTAGAGCCAGGGCGATATGGACACGTCCAGTATGATCGCTCCCGCTACGGCCCGCAGTACGAACCCGGCGCTTATTGTCATTACGTCGATTACGATCATCCGCTTCAGATACGTGGAGTAGGCGACCATAACGGCAAAGTAGACCAGCACCACCAGGGCAAACATCGGCTTCAGGACGACAGCCAGCGCTATACTTCCGGCGGCCAGTAGAAACGCCAGGACCAAAGCCAGATAGGTCGCCAGAGTACCCGCGGCGATGGGCCGGTGTCGTTTCTCAGGATGATGCCGGTCTTTCTCCGCGTCGAGAACGTCGTTTATGAGGTATACGGCGCTGGTGGCGAGGCAGAAAAGGACAAAGGCTATGGTGGTCCTGGCGAAAAGGCGCGCGGCTTCGCCCGTATCCTCAAGCTGCCACCCCTGACCCACTGTGAAGAAGAAGGCGAAGTATATTATGAGGTTCTTGGTCCACTGGCGCGGACGCATCGAGGATACAAGAGCCTTGGGCGTGGCCCATCCCCAAGCCTGGGGTATTTTCTCTGCTTCCGCCATGGTGTATCGATGATAACCAGACCCGCGCATAGCGTCAACGCTGCCGGCTGTGAACGGCCAAACCCGTACGCTCGTTCCCTTCACGAACTGACGCCTAGCCCGGCTGGCCCCGAGCCTGGCCAGAGGTATTCCCTACCGCACCGCTTGTGGCGAGCTTATCAAACCGTATGAGCGGGTAAGTGGACGTTTCCCCCGCTCACACTCCCTTCGACAGGCTCTGAGCCTGTCCCCTTACATATCCAGACCAGGCACAGGGAACCGGGAGGCTATTCCTTCCACGTCCTCTCTGACTTCCTTCTCCACCGCCGCGTTCCCAATATTGGCCAGCGTCTTCACTATCAGCCCGGATATGTCCCGCATCTCCTCCTTGCCGAAGCCCCGGCTGCTAACCGCCGGGGTTCCCAGGCGCAGGCCGCTGGTGACCCTGGGCGGACGCGTATCGAAGGGAATGGCGTTCTTGTTGACCGTTATGTTCACCTTCCCCAGGGCGTCCTCCGCCTCTTGGCCCGTAACGCTGATAGGCGTCAGGTCCACCAGGACCAGATGGTTGTCAGTGCCGCCGGATATGACCCTCAACCCGCCGTCCGTAAGCCCCTGCGCCAGTGTCCTGGCGTTCTCCACGACGGCGCTCTGGTACTCCTTGAACTCCGGCTGCAACGCCTCGCCAAATGCCACCGCTTTGCCGGCGATGGCGTGCATCATTGGGCCGCCCTGGCTAAACGGGAATACGGCGCTGTTTATTGCGCGCTCCCGATCCTGAGTGGACAGGATAAAGGCTCCCCTGGGTCCCCTCATCGTCTTGTGAGTGGTGGAGGTTACGACATGCGCGTGGGGCAGCGGAGAAGGATGCACCCCTCCCGCTATGAGACCGGCTATGTGGGCCATGTCCACCATGAGGAGAGCGCCAACCTTGTCGGCTATCTCCCGAAACCTGGGAAAATCGATGGTCCTGGGATACGCCGTGTAGCCGGCCACAATTACCTTGGGCTTGTGCTCCAGAGTCAGACGCTCCACCTCGTCGTAGTCGACGTACTCCGTCTCCCTGTCCACGCCGTAGGCCGCGAAGTTGTAGAGCTTGCCGGAGAAGTTTACGGGACTGCCGTGAGTGAGGTGTCCTCCCTGGTCCAGTCGCATACCCAGAACCGTGTCTCCAGGCTCCAGGATGGCGAAGTAGGCTGCCATGTTCGCCTGCGCCCCGCTGTGTGGCTGCACGTTGACATATTCCGCTCCGAAGATGGCCTTGGCCCTGTCGATGGCCAGCTGCTCGGCGATGTCCACGAACTCGCAGCCGCCGTAGTAGCGGCGACCCGGATAGCCTTCGGCGTATTTGTTGGTCAGTACGGAACCCTGGGCCTCCAACACCGCCTGGCTGGCGTAGTTCTCCGAGGCGATGAGGACTATGTTCCTCCTCTGCCTCTCAGACTCCTTCTCAATTGCCAGGGCTATATCAGGGTCCTGCTCTTGCAATGTGCTCATTGGGCCTCCTTAAAGCTGCTCTACAAAGCCTCAAATGGAGGGAGAGCTACGTATCGCACTACTGTAGCTCTCCCGGGTACGCCACACTGTCAGACGGAAACAGGCGAAAAGCCAGTCTCTACAATATTTAGTTTAGAGAATGCCCCTCTGATTGTCAACTTCAGCGCCCACCTACTCAGCCGTTGCAACCCCTCCTCTACGCTGTAACGCAGGCTGGATGCGCTCCATGATCTCGGCGATGTGGAAGTGCCGGTTCAACACGTAGAAGTGGATTCCCGGGACCCCTTGATCCAACAGCTCTATGGCCTGGTTAGCCGTGTGCACTATCCCTATCTGGTGCACCCGCTCCTCGTCCTCCTCCGCGCCATCAAGCTGCTGAAGGAGGCTGTCGGGGATGTTTGCGCCGCACATCTCCGTGATGCGCTTGATCTGCTGCACGTTCAGGATGGGCATGAGGCCAGGCACTATGGGCTGCTCAATGCCCATTGCCCTGCACAGGTCAACAAATCTGAAGAAATCGCTGTTGTCGTAGAAAAGCTGAGTGATTACGCTGTCGGCGCCGCTGTCCACCTTGCGCTTCAGGTTTCGCAGGTCAGTTTCGAAGTCCGGCGCCTCCAGATGCTTTTCCGGATACCCGGCCACAGCGACGCTGAACCCTCCAATGCTTTGGATGTGCTCCACCAACTCATTGCCGTGGCCGTAGCCGTCCTCCGGCGGCGTGAACTCCGTCTCTCCGCGAGGCGGGTCTCCCCGAAGAGCCACGATGTTCTCGATGTTGTGGCTGCGTATCTCCTCCAGAACTGTAGTAATCTCGTCACGGCTGGACCCCACGCACGTCAGGTGATGGGCAGTCTCCATGCCGTACTCCAGCTTTATTTTGGAGGCCACCTCCAGGGTACTGTCACGAGTGCTGCCGAGCGCGCCGTAGGTCACCGTCATAAAGGAAGGCCCCAGACCAATCAGTCTGGGCAGCCGCTCCTCTAGTTCAGCCAGGGTCCGTTCTGTCCTGGGAGGGAATAGTTCGAAGGAGATGGCCGGTCGGTTATCTGCGTAAAAATCGAAAAATCTCATGGAAAGGGCCCTCTATAACTCAGACATAGTAAGCCAAATCCGCTTAACGGGCAACCGCTACCCGGTATGTGTTCAGTCCGGGCTATCCCGTAGACTATGGACGAAAGGGACACGTCTGTCCCATAATATACGCGTGACAGGTCGGGAGTTCATCGAGCGAGTGACCAGACTGGGACGAGAGCGTGGTGTTGAGGTACTCATCGACCCCAAGCGCGGCAAGGGGAGCCACGTTACGGTCTACTATGGGTCATGCAAGACTATTATCAAGGAACGACGCAAAGAGTTGGGCCCGGGCCTGCTTTCTTCGATGATTCGGCAGCTTGGCCTGCAGCGAAACGACTTTAGATAGGGGGAGGGTTGCTTTGCGTTTCACATACCCGGCGCAACTGAGGCAGTATAGCGAGAGTGAGATTGTGGTGTCCTTCCGGGACCTGCCGGAGTGCCTCACATCCGGTGAGGACGTGGCCGAGGCCCTTCTTGAAGCAGAGGACGCTCTAGAGGAGGCCGTCGCCGGGCGTATCGACGACGGCGAGCCTATCCCCGCACCCAGCGCCCCTCTACCTGGCGAACGCATGGTCACGTTGCCCATAGACATGGCAGCAAAGGCCGCGCTGGCCCTGGTCTTTCGCGCCAGCGGCCTGACTCAAGCTGCCCTGGCGGAGCGTCTCGGCGTGGACAGAAAGGTTGTGCAGAGAATGCTCGACCCCAGGCATCGGACGTCTGTTAGTCGTCTCAACGATGCTATGCGGGCTATGGGCAAGCAGGTTGTCCTGGAGGCGCCGTCGCTGCCGACTGCGACGCAAGGGCAACCCTAGAGCAGGTATCCCAGTATCACCCCTCCGGCAATGGCAGAGCCTATAACCCCTGCGACGTTGGGACCCATTGCGTGCATTATGAGCCAGTTGTCCGAGTCCTCCTCCTGGCCCACCCTGTGGACAACCCTGGCAGCCATGGGCACCGCCGACACTCCGGCAGCTCCTATGAGGGGGTTTATCTGGCCTCTGGACGCGTAGTACATAACCTTCCCGAAGAGGACCCCGGTAAACGTCGCAATACCGAAGGCGAAGAGTCCCAGAGCGAATATGCCCAGGGTTTGAGGCTCCAGAAACCTGTCAGCCGTCATCGTTGACCCCACCGTGAGGCCAAGGAATATGGTAGTGACGTTGATCATCTCGTTCTGAGCGGCCTGCGACAGCCGGTCCACCACTCCTACCTCACGGAGCAGGTTGCCGAACATAAGCATACCGATGAGCGGAGCCGCTTTGGGAGCAATGAGACTCCCCAGTATTATGACAATGATGGGAAAGAGTATGCGGGCCCGGAAGGACGCCCTCTGGGACGGATACGGCATCTTGACCATGCGCTCCTTCTTGGTGGTCAGCAGGCGCATTATAGGAGGCTGTATCAGGGGCACCATAGCCATGTAGGAGTAGGCGGCCACGGCTATCGGCCCCCACAGGTCCACGTCGGCCAGCTGTGTGGAGACGAAGATGGTGGTCGGGCCGTCGGCGGAGCCTATTATGCCTATGGCTCCTGCGTTCTCCATACTCCAGCCCAGGAAGAGCGCGGCGATAAGGGCGGCGAATATCCCGAACTGGGCCGCAGCGCCAAGAAGCACCGTCACCGGCCTCTGGAGCATGGGCGTGAAGTCGGTCAGCGCGCCCACTCCCAGGAACATCAGCAGAGGGAAAAGCTCGTTGTCCAACCCAGCCTTTCTCAGCAGTCCCAGGAACCCGTCATCGTCGGCGATGCCCGTGGACGGGAGATTGGCCAGCATGACCCCAAAGCCGATGGGCAATAGAAGCAGAGGCTCGTAACGTTTGGCTACGCCCAGGTAGATCATCCCCAGGGCAATGCATATCATCGCGACGTTGCCGGGGGTTATGTCTGGGAACGCTCCCAGGAGCTCCTGAGTCACGTACTAGCTCCTCTCGCTTCCCCTGGGGTTGTATGCGCTCTGTGGTCGATTGCCGTACGACGGCGCCCTGCGTCCCTGGGTATCCAGAAGCGCTTCCCTTCCTATGCGACCCCAGCTGCTCCGTCCATGCGGGGCAGCGACCGGGGTAGGAGTTGGGACGGGCGCGGTGGCGGAAACGGGTTCCGTCACCGCGATAGGGGTCAGCTGAGCCTGCTCTTCCTGCTCCATTGCCAGGTACAGCGCCACGGCCATCGCCGCTATCTGCGACCCCGGTATCCTGCCGCCGACCCCGTTGTCCATGACTGCGACAGGCTCCGGCGCTTCTTCATCGGAGTTGACCACGGCGACTTGCGGCGCTTCAGTCGCCTCCGCAGGCTCCAGGACCTCCAACTCCATCTCTTCACCTGGAAAGAGCTTCTGGAGCGCCATGAGTATCAGCATAAAGACCACCAGCGCTGCGAAGACCACGGCCATGCCCGCTCCTGCGAGGTTAAGTCCTTCTGCCAGATTCTCAGGAATATTCATCTCTTGGCGCGGTCCGAGTTTGATAGGCCCACCGGCTCACTCGCGTCCCTTTGCGTTACCTGATGCAGGAATCGGGCCGCCTTCACATCCCGGTCTAGAACGAACCTTAGCAACGCGCCCAGAAGCCTCTCCAGTTCCAGAAGGGTGCCCTGCCCCAGGGAGAGCTTCTCTGCGCTGGGCATCGTCTCCTTTTGGAGGAATCGCAGCACCTTGATGGAGTTCAGAGACATGGGAAGGATGCTCACGCCGGGAGGGTGGCAGGAGTCGCACAGAGCGCCTCCCCGGTTTGGCGAGAAGGAGTGAAGCCCCGGCTCCAGGCTGGACTCGCACTCCACGCACCTGTGCAGCTCGGGCCGGAAGCCACTGTAGTCCAGGAGACGCAGTTGGAAGTAAGGCAGCAGCGCGGACGGAGCATCCCCGGACAACGAGCGCAGGGAGTCCAGGACAAGCCTGTAGATGGGATAGTTGGGCTGCTCCTCCTGGGAGAAGGCGTCCACCAACTCAAGCATATACAAAGCCTGGGACAGCCTGTGCAGGTCCTCTCTTAGCGGCCGGAACCCCTCCAGAGACTCGGCCTGATTTACCGAATCCAGATTCTGACCTTTGACCATGAAGAGGGACGTGCGCATGGGAGGCTCCACATGGCCCCCCAGCTTGCTCTTTATCCTGCGCGCTCCCCTGGCTACCGCTCGCAGTTTGCCCCTGCCGGGGGTGTACAGGGTGAGAAGGTAGTCGGCCTCTCCAATGGGGATGTGCCTGAGGACAATGGCTTCGGTCTTGTATGTCTTTGGCGTAGTGGTCATAGACGACAACAGCCTACACTTCCTGGCGTCCCTCCAGGGCGCGGCTGAGTGTAACCTCGTCAGCGTACTCCAAATCTCCCCCAACGGGCAGACCCCGGGCGAGACGCGTCACTCGCAGCCCCAGGGGCAAGAGCATCCGCTGGATATACATGGATGTGTTCTCTCCCTCCAGGCTGGGGTTGGTCGCCAGTATGACCTCTCCCACCTGGTTGTCCTTCAGGCGCTCCATAAGCTCCCGGAGTTTCAGGTCGTCGGGGCCAACGCCACCGGCGGGCGATATAACGCCGTGGAGCACGTGATACAACCCCTTGTAGGCCTGGGTCCGCTCCAGGGACAGCACGTCAAGGGGTTCCTCCACCACGCATATGCGGGACCTGTCCCGGCCTTCGTGGGAGCAGAGGTAGCAGGGGTTGCTCTCGGTGATGTTCTGGCAGATGCTGCAATAGATTACCCGCTCCTTGACCGCCAGAACAGCCTCGGCCAGCGACCGGGCCTCCTCAGTGGGCATCCGTATCAGGTAGTAGGCCAGTCTCTGGGCGCTCTTGGGGCCAATGCCCGGCAGCTTGTGGAACTCCTCAATGAGACGGGCCAGTGGAGCGGCCACGGCGGGGAGGAAATCGTAGGTCATCGCACCGTTACCGCGCAGGCTCTCTACGTCAGCCCCGGTATCTTCATGCCGCCGGTGATGGCGCTGAGGCGGGTCTGGGCCAGCTCCTGGGCTTTGTCGATGGCCTCGTTGGTCGCCGCCATCACCAGATCCTGGAGCATCTCCACATCCTCAGGATCCACCGCCTCCGGCGCAATCTCAATGGACTGCACCTTGAGCTTGCCGGTCACTGTCACCTTGACCACTCCCCCTCCGACGGAGGCCTCCACAACGGCGCTCTCAAGCTCTTCCTGGGCCTTGGCCAGTCGAGCCTGAAGCTGCTGCGCTTGGCGCATCATGTTCCTATTCATTGTGCTTCTCCTCTTCTTCGACAAGCCGCGCGCCCATAGACAGGGCCGCCCGCACCAGATGGCCTTTGGATGCCCCCCCGCCTGCGCTACCCTGGTCTGCCAGGCTCAGGCGCAGATTGTACGACACTCCGGTAACCTCTTGCACGGTCTGCTGAATCTGTCTGCGGGTGTCCGGGTTCTCCAACTCGCCCTCCATCCGCTCCAAATTGGGGCGGTTCTTGAACACCAGCACCAGGGAGTCGTCCTCTATGTACCTGGTCCCACAGTCCATAAGCAACGCCCCGATGTTGTACCGCTGGCCCTTAAACCGCTTCATGGCCTTGTATATGGCGTTCCAGTGGGCCTCCGCCATAAGCTCGCCTGACACCGCGGGAGCCGCCTGTACACTATCTGTCGATGCAGCCTCCTGCGCTACGGGCGCCGTATACGGTGTCGACGGGGCCGTCTGCTCCACGGGCGCAGGGGACGACTCCGCCCTTGCGACAGGCTGTTCGACCTCCCGACGTGGCGGCGGGGCTGAGCGAGGTGGAGCGCTCTTGGGGGCTGCTTCCTGTGGGACATTGTTCGCGGGAGCCGGCGCGGTGCGTGGGGCAGATCGCGGGGTCCCAGTCGATTCCTGCCGGGTAGGTTCGCTCTCCAGTGATGTCTCCACCAGCGCCATCTCAAGGGGTAGCGTGGGAAAGCCGTCCTGGGAGACCGGCCTCTGCTCAAACATCTGAACCGCCTTCAACGCCCGCTCCAGGGTACAGGACTCGGCAGCGGCCCTGATGGCGTCCATCGTCTCCGGTGGATAGTCCAGGGCATCCTCAGCGCCGGCCTTGATGAGCAGGACGCCCCTCAGGTGGTCCACCACCTGCTTGTGGAAGCGGCGAGGGTCCAGTCCCTGGTCCGCCACCGCGATGATGGTCTTGAGGCCCTCCGATATCTCTCCTCTGAGCGTGTGTTTCACCAGGTTCAGAGCCAACTCATCGTCTCCCTGGCCCAGTAGCTCCCTCACGTGGGCCAGAGTAATGTGGGAGTCGTAGGAGATCACCAGCTGCTCCAGCAGGTTCTCGGCGTCTCGCAGGCTACCGGAGGAGTTGCCGGCAATGGCCCTCAGCGCCTGGGACTCAGCCTCGATGCCTTCACTGTCGCATATCTTGGCAAGGCACTCCTCAATGTGGCGATTGGAGATGCGGTGGAAGTCGAAACGCTGGCACCGGGAGATCACCGTGGGCGGAACTCTGTGGGCCTCAGTGGTGGCCAGGATGAAGATGGCGTGGGCGGGAGGCTCCTCCAGCGTCTTCAGTAGAGCGTTGAAGGCGTCCGAGGTCATCATATGGACCTCGTCCACAATGTACACCTTGTAGGCGCCCTCCGCGGGGGTGAAATGCACCTTCTCCTTCAGATTGCGTATGTCATCTATTCCGCGATGGCTGGCGGCGTCTATCTCCACCAGGTCCAGGGCCCTGCCCTCGTTTACTGCTACGCAGGGTGCGCACAGATTGCAGGGATCGCCGTCGTTGGGGCTGGCGCAGTTAACCGCCTTTGCCAGGATGCGGGCCGTGCTGGTCTTGCCGGTGCCCCTGGGTCCGCAGAACAGGTAGGCGTGGGCAATCCTGCCCTGCACCACCGCCTGCTTGAGGGTTCTTGCGACGTGGTCCTGGCCTATCACGTCTTCCAGCGTCTTGGGACGCCACTTTCGATAGAACACCTGGGTCAATGCTGAATACGCTCCTACTTCAGGGGGACGTTCGCCAGGACCCTGTCCTGCTTGGCCCACATGACCTTCTCCTCCTGAGGCTCTGCGTGGTCGTAGCCCAGAAGATGCAGTACGCCATGGACGACCAGCAGGGCAAGCTCAGCCTTCAGGGGCTTCCTTGCCTCCCGGGCCTGGCGCTTTGCCTGGGAATAGGATATCACTATCTCTCCCATATGTGCCGCCTCGTCAGGATGGGCGGGGAATCCTCCGTCCGGGTGGCCGTCGTCAACGGTCTCCACCAGCGAAAAAGAGAGCACGTCCGTGGCCTCGTCCAGCCCGCGGTATTCCAAGTTGAGCCCCCTAAGGGTCTCATCGTCGGCTATGACGAGGCTGATGCTGGACGACTCGCCCGAATCTTCGAGCTGGAGAGCCTGCCTTGCCACCATCCTCAGCCACGACTTCGTGACCCTACCGGTAAAGGCTGAGAAGACCTGGACATCTATCTCCCGTAAGGAGGTGGACTCCAATAGATTTCCTCCGCCGCGTCAGAAGGTGGTTGTTTTGGCTACCAGCGAGAACCTCCGCCGCTCCGTCCACCTCCACCGCCACCACCACCACTGCCGCCATAGCCTCCTCCGCCTCCGCCTCCACCATAGCCGCCTCCACCACCACCGTCGCCAAAGCCGCGCTCCGCCCTGGGTCGGGCCTCATTGACAGTCAGAGTGCGTCGGCTGAATTCCTGGCCATTGAAGGCTGCAATAGCTGCCTGGGCCTCCGCGTTGGTTGGCATCTCCACAAAAGCGAACCCCTTTGAGCGGCCCGTGTCTCTATCCCGAATGACGGTAACCGACTCCACTTCGCCATGAGCCGAGAATGCCTCCGTCAAGTCTTCTTCCGTGGATTCGTACGGCAGGTTTCCTACGTATATCCTCAAACTTCTCCTCCAGCTGGGTGCCCAGCAGTGCGATTTCGGGATAGGATGCTCTGACACTCAGCTACCCCTTACAGGCATAGTATATACCCTAACGAGCAAGACTTCCACCACCAAAAGTCGACGGATAACCCGGCCTTGAGCGAATAGGCCTTCACCTGGACCGACCACTGAGGGTATACTGGAGTTGATGAGCAAGGGCAAGGTGGTTGTAGCCATGAGCGGAGGAGTGGACTCCTCCGTTGCCGCGTGCCTTCTGAAGGACGAGGGTTACGAGGTTGTGGGCGTGACCATGAAGCTGTGGAACGACGAGCAGGCGGAGGCGCAGCGTACGGGCCAGTCCCGGGGCTGCTGCACCCTGGACGACGTGGAGGACGCCCGCCGTGTGTGCCAGATCATCGGCGCGCCCCACTACGTTATGAACTTCCAGCAGGAGTTCCAGGCCCACGTAATCGATTACTTCTGCAGTGAGTACCTGCGGGGCCGCACGCCGCATCCCTGCTTGGCCTGCAACGACAAGATAAAGTTCGATTTCCTAATGAAGAAGGCCGCCGCCCTTGACATCGATTACGTCGCTACGGGGCATTACGCCCGCCTTGACGCCTCGGCCGGTGCGCCTAGGCTCCTGAAGGGGATTGACGCCACCAAGGACCAGTCCTACGTACTGTTCAACCTGCGCCCGCTCCAGGCGGCGCGCCTCCTGCTCCCGGTGGGCTGGCACTCAAAGAAGGCCATAAGGGAGGTCGCTCGCGCGGAGGGTCTGCCCGTGGCGGACAAGCCGGACAGCCAGGAGATCTGCTTTATACCCCAGAACGACTACCGGGCATTCCTCGCTCAGAGGTTTAGTCCAACCCCTGGGGACATAGTCGACAGATCCGGCGCTGTCCTGGGGCATCACGATGGCATTCAGGGCTTCACCGTTGGACAGCGGCGCGGCTTGGGAATCCACAGCGAGAAGCCCATGTTCGTGCTGGCCATAGATGCGGAGTCCAACCGGGTTGTAGTGGGCCCGCCCGAGGGCCTGATGCAGAGCAGCCTGTGGGCCTCCGGCGTCAACTACCTTTCGGGCGTTGCACCCCACGGCCCGATGGAGGTTGAAGCGAAGATACGCTACAAAGCCGGCGAGGCCGCGGCCACTCTCATACCTGAGGGCGACTGGGCCGAGATCCGGTTTAGTGAGCCGCAGCGCGCGGTTACGCCGGGCCAGGCCGTTGTCTTCTATCGCGGCGACGAGGTGCTGGGCGGCGGATATATAGAGGGGGCGCTGGACCGCTCAGGCACCCATCCTCCCTCTGTCGCGTCCGTATAGACGGGAGCCAACTCCTCCCCCGAATGCCTGCTTCCGCAGCCATCGAAAACGTCGTTCCCGTGCAGACGGGAACCCACTTCCCCGCTCCCCTGGATGCCCGCGTTCGCGAGCATGACAGCGCCAATGTCATTCTGAGCCCTTCGGCTACGCTCAGGATAAACTACGCGAAGAATCCAAAGGGTTTCATCCCAAGACAGCGCAGTTTTGCGAGCAAAGGCTTTGGATTCTTCACTTCGCTACGCTCCGTTCAGAATGACAGCAAGAGCACCTCTGCTGATATACCACGAGGAGTTACGCAAAGGTCTCTGCAGGCGGAAACCCACTTCCCAGCTCCCCCTGGATGCCCGCCCCCGCATCAAGTGCGGGGCAAGCTTCGCGAGCATGACGAAGACGCACGTTCCCCGTAGGGGCGGTTCGCGAACCGCCTCTACACCCTGCATACGCAACGCATCGAGTAATCCATAGTCGCCCCCGCACACTCGCTCACCACTCCCGTACGCCCGCCTTCGCACCCATGACTAACCATGACTAAGGCAGGGATGCATATGTTGACGGGCATGAAGGTCATCGCCCTCGCAAAAAAGCAGACCCCCCGTTGTTAGCGGGGGGTCTGCTGGTTGCCTAGTTTGCCGCTACCGGCGGGCGTCTACCGCCGACGCTGGATTATGAACACTGCCGCAGCTACACCGGCCAGCACCAGCAGGAGCACTATTATCAGCCCTACCGGGAACCCGCCACCCCCGTCTGTCGGCACAAACGTCGCTGTCGGGGCCGGGGTTGCCGTCGGCGGTGGTGGTGGTGGGGCCGTCGGCTCCGGCGTGGCCGTCGGCATCGGTGTTGCCGTCGGTGGAGGCGCGGCCGCCGCCACTGTCACCGTCACCAGCTGCGCCGCCGTCTCACCATCCGGGTCCATCGCAGTAACAGTTACCGTCACTCCCTCCGCAGGGGCAAAGGGCCTCAGCACCAGTTCAGTGCTCCCGTCGATAACGACGGCCTGCACTGCGTCCGGGTTAGACGACGTTGCCATGTAGGTCAACTCGTCACCGTTGGGATCGCTGAAGTACTCCTCCACGTTGATCGTCACAGCTCTGCCGCCCTCAATCATCACCTGGTCATCTATGACCCCCACCGCTTCCGGCGGCAGGTTGCCCTCCACCATCACCATGAACGACTGGGATACAGACGCACCCAGCGGGTCCCTGGCCGTCACAGTTACCTCAATCTCTCCGCGGCTTATGGGATCGATGCGCACCAAGCCGTCGCTGTGTACCCTGACCTCAGCCACTGCCTCGTCTGTCCCCTGACCTACGTAGCTCAACACGTCGCCGTCCGGGTCCGTGAAGTACATGGTCACGTCCAGCCCCAGAGGCTCGTCGTTGTACTGCAGCGTCTGGTCAGAGATCTGGCCCGTAACCTCCGGCGGCCTGTTGGCCGGCAGGACAACGACTACAATTGTCTGAGTGGCCGACTTTCCTCCCGGGTCCGTGGCCGTGACCGTCACCGTGGTCTCTCCAACTGCCACCGCCGTCAGGGTTACGACGGCCTCCGTCACCTCCGCCGTCAGAATCGACGTGTCAGCCGACACCGCCCTGTACGTCAGCGGGTCGTTGTTGGCGTCCGTGAAGTAGGAGCCCAGACTCAGGGCCAGCCCTTCGTCTCCCACTCGAATCGTCTGCGGCGGTATTACGCCCACCGCCTGAGGAGCGGCGTTGGGATCGAGCACAGTCACCTTGAAGCTGCCGAACGCCGTGGCTCCGGCCCCGTCCTGCGCGATGATGGTCATTGTGATTTCGCCAAGGCTATTCACGTTGAAGATTACGTTTCTGCCCACCGAAGTCGCCGTCACCACCATCGGGTTGGACGACTGCGGTATGAAGCGCAGGAACTCGTTGTCCTGGTCCCGGAAGTACTGTGCCATGTCCACCTGGGTACCCGCGTCGTCCAGGTACAGCGTCAGGTCCGGGATGTTGCCTGCAAGCTGAGGAGGGTTGTTGGGGGCCACGACCGTCACCCTGATCTCCTGGGAGCTTGTCCCTTTAGTGTCCCCATCTCTAGCGGTAACGGTGATAGTCGTCCTGCCCTCTCGCCTGGTGGTAATCTCCAATTTCGAGCCGACAATGTTAGCAGTCGCGATGTTGGGATTGGGCTGGGAGGTTATGGCGAAGGTCAGGTCATCGCCCTGGAAGTACCTGGATAGGTCCACCGTTTGGGCCCGCGACTGCTGGACAAGTTCCTGGCTGGGTATCCTTGACACCTTGGGCGCGGCTGAGGCTGCCAGTATCTCCACCGGGAAGGTGTGGGGAAGGGTCTCACCATCCATTTCCTGGGTGACCCTTATGATAACCGAATCTGCGGCAACCTTGGGATCAAAGTTGAGTCCCTCCTCTTCCACCGCTGTAACTACAAGGACTTGTTCCGAAGGAGCCGGCACATCCTCAGTGAAGGCGAGCGAGTAGTCCACGCCCAGGTTCAGGGGGTACATGGACTCCGCCGTCAGGGTCTGCGGCCCTATCACGTCAATCTGGGAGACTTCACTCTCTTCGGTTGTAACTGTGTCATCTGTGGCATCAGTAATAGTAACAGGATCATTTTCGTCGGTGAGGACGGTCTTGACCGTCACCACCTGGAGACTATGGGTGTCGGCTGTGACGGGGAGTTCCATTACAGTGGCTGAAACGCTTCCTTTGTCAGTGTCAGTACCGACAGCTACGTACGTATTATACTCCCCCCAAGTCTTTTCGCCCTCGGCGTCGACGCCGGTGAGGCGCCTGTACTTGAACTTGTGTGTGACGGTTGGGCCGTTAGCCGCGACAGTGTTCTCGTTGCTGGTGTACCAACCTATGTCATCCCATGTGAGAGCGACCTGCGTTCCGGCATCCTCTTTCGTAACCACGGCCGTCAGACCCAGTGCCGGGGAAGGGGCCAGGTCGGGGTTGCCGCTGAGGTTCAGAGTTTCCAGATCACCAAGGAAGGCCCAGAGGCTACGGGTGGGGCTTCCGGTCAACCCGTTGTGCGATTCGTCCGGGTCTACTCCGTCGGTGTCATCATTCGAATGGCCTGAAATGTTCAGCAATATCAGCTCATCCAGGTCCGCCCATTCCGGTGCAAGCGTGCCAGTCAACATCCCATCGGTGAGACTGACCTCGGTGACCCTCATAACATTGGGAGTGGTGTCGTCGCCGTCGTCGTTGACATCAGCAAGCGTGACGCCGTACCAGTTGTCAATGTCTTCGTTAGCGAAATCACCTACATCAACTGTATCATCTTCGGTTACTATCCAGTCGTAGTCGCTACCCACGTCCTTCAAGTCCTCTGCCGCATTCAGCAGAGCGATACAGTCTCTTTGCAGGCCCTTGTTGAAGTCGCCTTGAGCTATCTTGCCGTTGGTGCCGTCGACATCGGCGGCAGATATGTCGCCATTGTTGTCGCCGTTAGCCTTACAGTAGTCCGTGATTCCCGGGGGTGTCTGCGCGGACGTCCTGTCCGGCATGAGGGCAAAGGCGGCAGCCGCAATGAGCAGGGCCGCCAGCACAAATCGCCCTGTCCAACTGCTGTGCCACCAGGCAAAGTTGGAAGGCTTTAGTACCGAGATAGATGAATCTATAGTTCGCATCTAACGAACCTCCTCAAGGTGCTTACTCAGCATAATGTCCATGCAGTCTCGCCATGTTCCATCAAACGAGAAACAAGTATTATACCCGGTTACAGATTGTACCATTCCTGTCAATAACGGGGTAGGGGTTATTGCCCCTTTTTTCACACTTGTTCCCGCCTATTCTACTACCTATGCGCCCGTCTGCACACCCCCCCCAATGCCGTTCCAGTTCTGACGGCAACCCATCCCACCACTGGATTCCCGTCTCCGCAGGAATGGCAATTGGCGCGCCCGTTCCTCTTTCGTCGCTCCCGTGCAGACGGGAGCCTACTGCTCCCCTATGTTTGTATAGCACAATCGCACTTCATGCGGAGGCAGAAGTCCACCCCCAGACCACCCCTGGATTCCCGTCGACACGGGCATGACGGACGGGGCGCGGTTCAGGGACGGGCTATCCCCGCTTGTGCACGGCGGGCATTAGCCAGATCATAGTTGGCTTGGCGGCGCATCCAGAAATCCGCAGTGCTCCAGCCAATGGATTCCAGGGCCAAGGCCACGGCTGGCGTAATGCCGCTTTTCTCGTTCAACAGACGGGAAGCGGTGTTCCGGCTGACTCCCAGGCGGGCAGCGAATTCGTTGACGCTCCAGCCTTCGGCCTCCAGGCTATCCCGGAGACTGGCGGCTGGATGGGTTGGGATTCTAGCTGTCACAGTCACACCTCGCTAATGGTAGTCCTCAAGGTCTATGTCCACGGCTTCCAGGTTCACGAAGCTAAAGGTAAGCCGCCAATTGCCAGACACCCGAACGCTCCAGGTTCATCGACGATTACCGGTCAACTGGTGCAACCGCAGACCCGGTAAGTCCAAGTCCGCCGGATGTTCGGCGGCGGCTAGGTCATCCAGCAACCGGGCAATGCGGGCCACGTGGTCTTGATTCAAGCGGCTGGCGTCGTCCTGCTCCCAGAATCTCCGCAATCCGGTGTGCCTGAATTTCACGCCAGCATTGTACCATGTACCGGGGTAGTGTGCAGATTTCGTCGCTCCCGTGCAAGCCTGCCCCGTACTTGATACGGGGACGGGAGCCTACTGCTCCCCTATGTTTGTATAGCACAATCGCACTTCATACATAGGCAGAAATCCACCCCCAGACCACCCTTGGATGCCCGCCGACACTGGCGTGACGGACGGGCGCGCCCGCTCCTGTCTCGTCGCTCCCGTGCAGAGAAACCTTTGCGTAACCCACGCGGCAGCCCGGTTGAATGTCATTCTGAGTGCAGCGAAGAATCCAAAGGGTTTCATCCCAAGACAGCGCAGTTTTGCGAGCTAAGGCTTTGGATCCTTCACTTCGCTACTCTCCGTTCAGAATGACAGCAAGAGCGCCTCTGCTGATATACCACGAGGAGTTACGCAAAGGTCTCTGCAGACGGGAGCCTACTGCTCCCCTATAGTTTGTATAGCACAATCGCACTTCATACATAGGCTGAAGTCCGCCCCCAGACCACTCCTGGAGCCCGTCGGCACGGGCATGACGGATGGGGCGCGCCCACTCAGCGTCCCGTCGGTGCCTCCGCATCGTCCTGCGGCTTTGCCTCTTCCACCGGGGGCTCAGGCTTCGCAGCAGGCTCCGGCTCTTCCGGAGCCTGCTCCTTGCCGCGGACCAGAACAAACTTCGCGAACCCCATTATGAGTCGCACCGCAAACTCCAGGGCAATCAGGAACAGCAGGTAGTAGAGGATACGCTCGCTGTGGTCCCTGATATCCCTCAGCACATCCAGAGAGGCTACCACCGAGAAGAAGGACGCATCGATGATGAAGATTGCCAGGACTCCGAAGGGGAGTATCTTCGCCAGGTCCCTGGACAGGTCCTCGCTGAGGTACGAGGTCACTCGGATTGTGCTGACCGTCACCAGCGCCATCAGCAGTATGTCCGGGAACGTCCGGTTTTCCGACAGGAAGGTGAGTATCACAGTCAGGATTGCGAACCAGAAGAACGCGAAGACCGGAAACAGGATCAGGTACTTCCCCACGTACAGGATGAAGTGGAGGAAGAGCCGCATCAGGCGGAATCTCGACTCCTCATACCTGGACAGGTCCAACTCGAATATATCCCTGGTGGCCACGAACCGGTAGAACCTGAAGACGAAGAGCGCGTAAGCTGCCATGCTGAAGACGTAGACCCCAACGGGCTCCAGCAGATTGAGGGCGTCGCCAAAGTTCAGGCCCCTGGGGAAGATGTCATAAATGTCCATTAGCCTCGTCCTTCTTGGCAAGATGCACGGTCTGACGCCGTTTTCCAAGCAACGAATAGGAGACGGCGGTGGCTATTGCGACGGCGCGTCCCCGATATTTGTACCACAAATCGCGAGACACTGACAGGCCCCTGATTACGGAGGGCATATTCATTCGTCGCTCCTGTGCAGAGAGACCTTTGCACAACTCCGGGTATCATCCCGTGAAGAGGAGCGCCTACTGTCATTCCGAACGTAGCGCAGCGAAGTGAGGAATCTAAAGCCTATGCCTATAAAGCTGCATTTCCTTGGATGGAACGCCTTGGATTCCTCGCTACACTCGGAATGACATATGATGGAATTTCCTGTCATTCTGAACGCAGTGAAGAATCCAGAGCCTCAGACTACTCAGCGCTCAGGCCTATCGACCCAGGGTTCTCCGATTTTATGTACAGCCGATGAGTCTCGCTTCACAAGGTGTATACGCAGCGGTCGCGCAGTGGCTTTGGATTCTTCGTCGCTTTGCTCCTCAGAATGACAGTGTATGCGACCCCTTTGGAGGTACACATTGATAGGGCAAAGGTCTCGCAGTCCGGGGCAGCGCCTTTCTACAGCCCCGTCATCTGTACCGGCTCGTCTTCCAGGTCTGCGAAGGGCGGCGTCTCCAGCGCTTGACCTTCGTCTATGCGAGCGCGGGTGTCGGCCAGAGCCTGGTCCAGGTCGGCGTCCGGTGGCGTGTAGAATTCCCCGGTCCGCAGGAACAGCAGGCTTGCGGCCGGGCGCTGCCCGATAGCCCTCTCCAGGGCAGCCGCATACAAAGCAAGCTGTGGAAGATACGATTTCGCCGCTTCCGCCAACGTCCTGTCTCGAATGTCGTCCGTCTTGAAGTCGATGAGTCGCCAGCTGCCCTCGCTTTGGTACACCAGGTCGATTGCGCCGTGCACTGGCACACCGTTCCAGTCCCAGTTGAAGGGCATCTCAAAGTAGGCGCGGGTATCCTGGTCGCGCAGGGTCGACGCGAGTGGGCTGGCGTCCAGCAGGTCAAGCATCGCTTCCACGTCGACCGCAATCCGGCCGACCGCCTGCTCGTCCAGTCCGTCCTGCATTCTCCGGGCCATAGCGGCCAGGTCGGGCCGGACTCCTGTATTGAACCACGACTGAATGGCCTGGTGCGCAAGGCTGCCACGTATCAGGCCGAGGCCGTCGCCGTGACCGCTGTGGCCGCGTGACGGCGACGGGGCCTGTAGAGCGGTGACGGGAGTACTGGAGCGCAGGGGGATAACGCGCGGTCTAGCCACCAGCGCGGGCATGAAGTCCACCTCCCGGTCGTCCGGTGGCGCCTCCACCATCGCGGGAAGCGGCCTGTTGGCAATGGCGTCAATATCGACCTCAATAGCGGGTCGCGCCTCCACGCCGTCCGGCGGGTTGGGCGCAAGGGCGCTCATCGCAGAGGCGAGCCAGCTTCCCTCCCGGCCGGAATCGTCGCCGCTGATGTACAGCATATCCGCCGCCCTGGTTGCCGCCACGTAGAAGAGGCGCTTGTGCTCGGCAGCCTCCTCCTCCCGGTCGCGCTCCATCAGATAGGCGTAGAAGCCGGGACGCCGACGGCTCCCGCCGGCCTCTATATCCCTGGACATGGTGAGGGAGATGCCCTCCTCGGCTCTCCACCGCACAGGGTCGTAGCTCTCCATATCCCGATGCGACAGGTGGGCCTCCGGCACAAAGACGATGGGGAACTCAAGGCCCTTTGCGCCGTGAATGGTGAGCAGCCGGACCGCGTCCGAATCGTCCAGGACGGCCTGGCCTTCGCGTGCCGACAGGTCATCCCGCCGACGCCGCACGTATGTGACGAACTCGTCCAGCGAGTGGCCCTCCAGGGTTCGCGCAAGACCGACGAACTTCCGTATGTTGCCCAGGGCCTGGTCGCCTCCCTGCAAGGGCGCCCAGGCCGCCTCGAACCCCGTGAGTGCGAGGGCGCGCTCCAGAAGCGAGTCCGGCGCGGCAAATGGGACCTGGCTGCGCAGGTCGGCCAGCACCTCGGCGGCGCGGCGGCAGAAGGAGCGGACCTCCGCCGGGATGGTGTCCGGCGGATCGCCGAGCGCGACCAAAAGGTCGCGGCCTGCAGAGCGGAGGGCCAGCAGCGACTCGTCGTCTACCATGAACAGCGGCGACCGCAGAGCACCCACCAGGGCTATGTCGTCGTCCGGCTCCACCAACCAGCCAAGGAGGTTGGTCAGGTCAAGCACTTCCTGCCGGGTGAAAAACCCAACGCTGGACGCCGTCCTGTACGGAACGCCGTGGCTCTCCAACGCCTGCTCGTACAGGTGAATGTTGGACAGACTGCGCAGGAGAATCGCGGCGTCAGAGGGCTTGGCGGGTCTGTTCTGCCTGGTGTCCTTGTCCCAGACGGCTGTCTTCCGATCCAGCAGCGACTTGACCTCCGCGGCGACTGCGTTGGCCTCAACTCTCCGGCGCTCGTTGCCGGACGCCTTCTCGCCGTCCGGCCTGGCGTCCGAGACCGGCTGAAGCACAAGGTGTGGCGATCCGGGCGAGACCGTACCGCGCCCGGTCATTCTTTGCATGAGAGCCTCGAACTCCTTTCGCGGGTCGCGGAACACGTCTTCAAACATGACGTTCAGGGTCTCCACGAGAGGGTCGTGGGCGCGGAACGACCGGCTGAGCGCGCGTACAGAGCCGGTGGAATCAATCTCGTTGCGGAGCCGGGCGAAGTGACGAACGTCGCTTCCACGGAAGCGGTAGATGGCCTGCTTGACATCCCCGACGAGGAAGCGCTCCGGCCCCTTCGGGACGCCGTCATCGCCGCCGGCCAGGAGGCGGAGCAGCTCGATTTGGGGCGGGTTGACGTCCTGAAGCTCATCCACCATAAGGTGCCGGAACCTCGCCCGGTAGGAAGCGGCGATGTCCGGGTACGAGCTTAGCAGGGTGATCGCCTTGACCTCCAGGTCAAGGTAGTCCAGGGCCGCCAATTCTCTCTTGCGGGCCTCATACCTGGCGCAGGCGTCCTCAAGGAGGCCACGCAGCGCGGCAACGGTCTCAAGGGCAAGCTCGTCGTGCTCGTTCCAGGCGGGCAGATCCCTCAGAAACTCACATACAGTACGAAGTCGGCGCATTGCGCCCCTCACCTCCGAGATGTCAGTTCCCCAGTTCTTGGGGCTTCCGCCGTTCAGCTTGACCCTGCCGGCGGCGGCAGAGGCGCGCTCCAGCAGGTCTGCCCAGTCGCCCATGTTGGGGTCGCCCAGGGCTTCCAGAGCATCGCTTAGGCTATTATGGAGAGCGTCCGAATCCCCGATGTGAGCTTCTTTGAGCCACGAGACCAGGTCGGCAAGCTCCGGGCGGGCTTCCTCTACTGCCTCGCTCCTAAACGCGTCCATCAACGTCCGGGCGTGATCTGCCCAGGCCTCCACCGATGCTCCCGGCATCGCCCGGTATGCCTTCTCAATTTCATCTCGCTGCCTTACCAACTGCGAGAGATTATTGGTCATTGTAAAGACTCCCATCTCTCGCAGCGCCTGCGAGCGGTGATCGTCGGCTTCAGCGGCCTCTTCCAGAGCGTCGTGGCAGGCCTTGATAAGCTCAAGCTCCGCTTCGTCTTCGCTGAGGACTCGTATGGCGGGGTCAAGCGCCGACTCCACGGGGTGCTCGCGCAGTATCCGCAGGCACAGGGAGTGTATGGTTCCTATGACCGCTTCGTCCAAGTCGCTCCGGTGATGGGCCAGCTCCGGCCTGCCGTGCACCTCGCGGCGCACACGCTCACGCATCTCCGTGGCTGCGGCGTCAGTGAAGGTGACTGCAGCCATCTCCGGGATACGGCGCTCGCCGAGCAGGGACAGGTAGCGCTCGACCAGGACGCGGGTCTTCCCGCTGCCGGCACCCGCGGTGACCAGCATGTCGCTGCCGCGATGGGCGACGATTTCCGCCTGCTCCGGCGTCAGTCCCAGCGTTTCCATCGGCTGAACTCGTTTACACGGCAAATGTGCTTGAAGGAGCAGTACGCCGGGCAGGGCTGCACCTGCGGGAAGACCCTGAAGTCCCCCATCTCAACCGCGCTGCGCACTTCCTCGGCCACCGAAACAACGTTGTCCAGTATGGCCGCGTCCGCCTCCTTTGAGGAGTCTATATCCCACGGCTTGATGTTGGGGTCCAGCCAGGCATAGCGGGCAACGACTCTCTCGGCTTTGGCTCGCTCCCGTCCAAGGTATCCGTAGAGCTGAAGCTGCAAGCGACGCCCGTCCGCCACGTGGGACCGCGGTATCTCGCGCCCGGACTTGTAGTCCACGATAACGACGAGGCCGTTGCCCTCGTCCAGCCGGTCGATTGCGGCTGTAACGCGCATGGGCGGATCCAAGTTAAGAGACGCCGTGATCTGCTCCTCCGCGCCCACAATGCGGGTCACGCCCATCGCCTCGCTGAACCCGGCCTCCCTCTCCAGCATCAGCTCTATCTGCCGCAGGGTGGTCTCCGCATCCAGCCGCCACAGAGCCGCCCGCCCAAAGCCATTCTTCTCCGGCGCTTTGTTCCAAATCTCCGCGCCGTTGGACCGGAGCCGCTCGGTCACCTCAGGCAGCGTATCGGAGGTCAGGGCGCGCCCATGCGATACAAGCGGCTCAAGGGCGTCCTGCATGATTTCGTGAACTACAGTGCCCCGCATAGCGGCATCCGCTCCATCCATCTCCTCATCCATTTCCCGCAGGCGTAGGGCGTAGTGGCTAAAAAACTGGAAGGCACAGGTACGATAGGACTCAAGACGGCTGGCGCTCCACACAGCGTCGGTCCCAGTTAGCCTGGGCACAAGACCGGTAGCGAGACGGCCTTCGTACTCATTGGCGTTACTGAAGGAGCGGCGGAGTTGCTCTACAGAGACCGCCTTCCGTATCACGGGCCACGCAGGCTCTCCCAGAGGGCGGAGCAGGCCCCGGTCCAGCCATTGACGCGTGCAGGCTATGGTCAGCTCTCGACGCGAGGCGGCTTGATCGGACGCAGGCGCTCTCGCTTCTATGACCTCGCTTGGAGTAGCTCGGTCCAAGTAGTAGGAAGCTGCGGCAGGGCGTCCGCGCTCGTCGAGGCGTGTCCTCCACAGGGCGATAGCGCGGTCCGCACGGCTGGATACAGCTGACCAAAGCTCATCCTCAGACAGGCGAGGCTCCGGCGGAAGGCCAAGGCCAGCGCGATTCAGCTGCTCTATGGCGCTGCCGTCGAGCAAAGCAGCGGAGTTACGCGGCACGGGGAACTCACCCTCTATCAGCCCGCCCACGGCTACGAAATCGAAACGCAGGCCGTGCATGGTGTGCATTGGCGCGAGTAGCACGCCACCGGCCTCCCGCAGCAACACGGCCGGGGCGTCGAGCTTCCCCTCCAACCTGAGCAGGAATGACTCGAAAGGCTCAGGCTCGCCTCCCAGCGTCTCGTGAGTAGATACGATGTCGCGCAGGTAGCCTCGAAGTGCGTCAAGCTCCGCTTCTCCACCGGGCATCCGATGCGTGTCCGGGATGATGAGGGCATTGTCGCCAAACAGCGCCTCTTCAAGGCGGCGCGCGTGCTCGGCCGGAGTGGCAGGTGGCTGCTCCAGCATGGAGCGTAGATCCACAAGCGCCGCCGTCATCACGCCAGCGGCCCGGCGCAGCTCTTCGCGGGTGGTCTCCGGTGTGCTGTCTTTGTCGGCCTCCGCCCTCAGCCCGTCCGCGGCGCGCTCCAGCTTGTCCAGTCCTGTCCAGAGGTGGCGTTCTCGCGCCCACCGCGCGAAGCGCGCCACGTCGTCTCGGGACATGTGCCAGCGGCCAAGGTCGGCGAAGCCGCTGGAGAGCACCGATACCACATCCCGGAGACGCCAACCCTCCTGGGGTAGGTGGAGCAGTCGTCTGAGCCAGGCTCCCAGCGGTCGAGTGCTGAGGCGCTCCCCGGCGGCAGGATCAAGGGGCAGATCATACTCGGCGAAGACCTGCCGGGCAAGACCAAGGTAGGGCGATACCTGCCTGAATGTGACGGCAAAGTCGGACGGGCGCAACGAGGGTTCATCGGTCAAGCGCTGCTTGATCTGCCGAGCGATGGCGCGCAGCTGGCCCTCGCGGTCGGCGGCGCTGCCCGCCACCACCTTCGCGGTCTGTGTCAAAACGTCGCCCTTATCCTCTATTTGCGCGTCCGGGAACAGCTTGCGAAGCCTGTCATAGTCGTGTTCGGCCCGCGCCCCCGCCTTGGGGTCAAGTGTGACGACAAGCTCAGTCCGTTCCGCCAGGGCTTCCAGGAGCTTTAGCTCCGTTCTGCGGAATAGCTGGAAGCCGTCGAGCATAACGGTGGGAGGGAGCGCAGCGCCCGCTTTCACGGTGTCGGCCGCCGTCTCGCCGGTCTGCATGGGGTGCAACCAGCCCCACCGTTGAAGCTCGGAGCGATACGCATCGTAGACGGCTGCCAGCGCCCTGAGGCTGCGGGACTCCGACTCCTCTGCGGCTGCGGCGAATGCCCGCGGGTCGATTGCTTCTGCTAGCAGGTCGTTGATGGAGGAGCGCAGAAGGCTAAAAAGTCCTTTGGTTGCAGCGATGGGCGCAAAATAGGAGGCAGGCCCACTCTGAATCTCGCGCCGGATAGTTCGCGCCAGCAGCTCTTCCACCAGTGCGCCGGATGGCGCCCACACATCGGAGGCCAGCTGACGGCTGAACTGGCCTATGGTTGATACGCGCAGCCGCAGAGCGATTCCGCAACGCTCAACAAGCCTTCGGCGGAACTGGTCGCCGTGACGCAGGGTGGGCGTGAGCACTACGGCCTCGGTGAGTGGGTCGGTCTCGTAGAGGGCGGCCAGCCTGGATATGACCGTATCGGTCTTGCCGCTGCCGGGCCCGCCAATGATTAACGTTGGGTTAGGCATAACGTTACTTTACTACAGCGACGATGGTACAGCTACTCGCGGGTCACATCGGCTCCCAAGGGTTTGTGACCTCAACGCCCAGGTCATTGAAGTCCATGACGTTGCGGGTTGCCAAGCTGAGGTCGTGGGCCTTGGCCGTACCAGCTATCAGCGCGTCCGCAAGATAGAGCGCCCGCCCGAGACGGCGGGCTTGTGCCCGCATAGCAGCCGCCTGCTCAGCTTCTCGACGATCCACCGATATGATTTGGTCGCTGTACTCAGAGAGAAATGTAGACAAAACTGAGGAAAGTCGGTCGCGGCGATGCCCTCGCGGGAGCAGATTCAGTCCAAAGTCAAGCTCGTGCAGGACAATTGTCGATAGCCACAGGTCAGTTTGGTTGGTCAAGAATGCGATGATTCTTGGCTCAGGCGCGGGCTTCACCAACTCAGAGACGACGTTGGTGTCAAGAAGGAACCCGCTCAATCATCCTCCTGGGTGACGAACGGAATGTCCCGGCCTGGATCGCGACGCTCCGGGAGCTCAAGCTCTACTCCTCGCGGCATGTTCTCCACAAGCCATCGGCCCAGTGGCTTGCGGGACGAGGTTTGTTTGCGCCAGACCTCGGCAGGCACAACGACAAAGACCCGCCTTGTCCCTATACGCTGTGGACCCTCAGATTCGGCGAGACGCAGCACTTCCGACAGGCGGGCCTTGGCTTCAGCAACAGTCCACACTCGATGGCGATTGAAATTGGTCATTCTTTGAACCCCCTGGAGGAAGGCTTACTAGTCCATTATAGACCATATGTATGGCGGCGCAAAGTACAAACGAGGAAACACATTCCCTCACACTCCAGTGCCTATATCAAACCATTGGTCTCCATACATACAGCTACAAGGCCCGGCGCATTTTCAGCTTGGGTTGTCTCAGTCTTCACCCAAAAGCAGCGGGGTGGCCCGCCCGGAAACGATCCTGAACAGACCACCCCTCAGTCGCCTGTAGATGTCAGCCTAAGAATCTCTCTGCATTCGCGGGTCCTTGGCCATGCCCTGGGTAACACGGTCCAAAATGACTGCCAGCACAACAATGGCAAGGCCACCATTGAGGCCGCGTCCAAACTCAAGCTGCTGGATGCCGGCGTAGACCTCAGCGCCCAAACCGCCAGCGCCCACAAGAGCGGCTACAACCACCATGGCCAGAGCCATCATTATGGTCTGGTTCACACCGGCCATTATGGTAGGCCTTGCCAGGGGCAGCTGAATCTTCAGCAGCAACTGCATCGGCGTGGTGCCGAAGGCGCGAGCGGCCTCTATGAGCTCCGGCGACACCAAGCGTATTCCCAAGTTGGTGAGCCGTATAGCAGGCGGCACTGCGTAGATCATGGTCGCCATAACCGCCGGCACAAGTCCTATACCCAAGAAATATATGGCCGGTATAAGGTATACGAAGCTGGGCATGGTCTGCATCAGGTCCAATACTGGTCGGATCATTCCCTCCATCCTGTCGCTCTTCGCCATAGTAATGCCCACCGGAATGGCCGCCGCAATCGACAGGAAGGTGGCTGTGCTCACAACCGTCAGCGTGAGCATGGCCTCAGGCCACAACTCAAAGACCCCTATGAAGAGCAGTCCAATTATGGTGATGATCGCAATCCTGTGGCCGCTCACGCGCCATGCCGCCAGGGCGGATACCGTTATGAAGAGCCACATAGGCATCTGCTGAAGCGCCCTGTTCATTGGCACCATTAACTTGAGCAGGTTGTTGGTGAGTCCGCGGAAGAAGGGCTTCCAGTTGGCGTTCATCCAGCTAACCACGTCGTCCACCTTGTTGTCCAGCTTGCTGGGTGTGATTTCGCTGCCAAGCAGATTAGCGGACAAATCATCAATCTGCCTCACGCGCTGCCCTTCAATTACGTGCTCGTCCTGTCCAGGTGCGTAGAAAGGAAATGAGTCCGGCGTGCCCACCACGGCAACCACAGCCATCGCAAGCAATAAAGCAGCGACTCCTAGCCGCCACATAGGCACTCGAATGGCCTTCAGGGTGCTCCACACAAGGGCCACTGCGAACGCGCCGAAAATCCACATGTAAAGCCTGGGGAAGAAGACCTCTAGCGCGCGTCCTTCCCTATGGTCGGCCAGATCCCAAAGCACAACGGCCAGGACCACTGCGCCCAGAATTGGGATAGCCCGCCTGCGAATCGCGCCCAGAACGCCGTTGCTTAAGGGAATGGCCTTTATCGACTGTGGAATATCCATTTCAATCTCCTCAAAGTCCTTACAGGCAGGGCATAGCTTTGGCTAGCATCCAGCGCTCTAGACTCTGGTATAAGCCTCTTCCTTGCCTTGGGATGACTGGTTCTCGGCCAGGCTGGCCAGCAGTGCAGTCCTTGGTATTACGCCCATCAGTCTTCCGTCGTCGTTGACGACTGCTATGGGGCACTCGGTCTGCGCAGCCAGGGGAATAAGCTCATCGATGAGCATGTCCGGCGCGACCATCGAGCACATTGGGGACTCAGTCATTGACAAGTCCTGAAGGAGTGTGTCGCCATTATTCGCAGCCTGCGCAACCTGGCTCAAGCTCACGGCGCCAAGGAGTGTCCTTGATTCCCCCAGCACAAAGGCGTACACCTCGTCGCCGGCCTGCATGGCCCTCAATGCTACCGAGGGGCTCTCCGACCCCAAGAAGGCAGTCTTGGGCTGCTGCATAATGCTGCCTGCGCCCAGCACCTGGGTCCTGGATATGTCGCGAATGAAGTCCTGCACGTAATCATCCGCCGGATTCTCCACAATCTCCTCGGGGCTGGCCAGCTGGATTATCATGCCGTCCCGCATGATGGCAATCCGGTCCCCCAGCTTGAGGGCCTCGTTCAGGTCGTGGGTGATAAACACAATTGTCTTGTGAAGCCGCTTCTGGAGGTCAACGAGTTCGTCCTGCATCTCGCGACGAATCAGCGGGTCCAGTGCGCTGAAGGGCTCATCCATCAGGAGGATCTCCGGGTCCACCGCCAGGGCCCTGGCCAACCCCACCCTCTGCTGCATTCCGCCGCTCAGCTCTCCGGCAAAGGACTCCTCCCAGCCCTTCAGCCCCACCGCCTCCAGCACCTCCCTGGCCTTTTCGTAGCGTAGGTTCTTCTCCACACCCTGCACCTCCAACCCCCACGCCGCGTTATCGATTATCTTTCTATGGGGCAGGAGCCCGAAGTGCTGGAACACCATTGCAACCTTCTGCCGACGGAACTGGGTCAGCTCGCGGCTGCTGTACTTCAAAACGTCCTCGTCGTCGATCCTTATCTCCCCCGAGGTAGGCTCAATCAGCCGTATCAGGCAGCGGATGAGGGTGGACTTTCCACTCCCGGATAGTCCCATAACCACGAAGGTCTCCGCTAGAGATACATCGAAGTTGACGTCCTGCAAGGCCACCACGCAGCCCGTCTCTTCCTGGATTTCCGCCTTGCTCTTGTTCGCGTATTCGGGAGTCATTACCGTCTGGGGATTCTTCCCAAACACCTTCCACAAGGATCTAACGGAGATGCGGTCCCCATTAAGCGAGTGCTCGTGTCCGTTGGTCAATAATGTGCTTTCCATACTCATAATCTGTCTCCTTGCTCAGCCTCCGAGACGGCAGTCCCATCCCCCCACAGGCGAGGGCGCCGCGTCTGGCTTTTCAAGTATCTCCGCTAGAAGCCTGGATGCCGGAATCTATCTCCAGTACGGGGCGAAAACGCTCAGCGCGAACATGCCCCGGAGGAGATCAATGAAGAGGGTATCAGTCCGAAGAGACGACTCCCTTCCTGTAGATATCCCACATATCAGAGCGGAATTCGGCCAACTGGCCTGCGTATCCGTTCAGGGCCCAGAGAGTGGCTGTGCTCTGTATCAGACCAAAGAAGGTGGTAGCCGCTGCGTTGGCGTTTATATCCGGTCTGATACTGCCTTCTCTGATGCCCCGATCAAGGACTGCCTGGATAAGCTCCAGGTAGCGAGTGAACATTAGTGACACCTTTGGAGCAAGCGTCGTCCCATCAAACCCCATAGCCTCTGCTATGACGACGAAGGATACCGCCCGGTGGCCCTCCACGTCGCTCAGATGCGCCTCCAGAATATGCTCCAGGCTATCCACAGCCGACGATCCCTCCGTCTGGGCGCTCTCGACGGTGTCCAGCAGGTTGCGCTCAATGTCATCGACCAAAAGGGAGAGGATCTGGTGCTTGCTGGCGAAATGGCGGTATATGGCCCCCTCCGTCAGTCCTACCTCCTCGGCAATGGCGTCAATCGTCACGCCATCCATACCCTTGGCAGCGATGAGGTTCCTAGCCGCTTCTATTATCTGGTGCTGGCGCACCAGCGTCTTCTGTCTTGTCATACCTATAGTCAGCCTAATATGCAAGTAATCGTTTGCTTACATTCTCGCTTTTTGGGAGCAGATTTGTCAACCTAAATACCGCTAACTTTGGTCAACTTTCCATAAACGTTTGCCTATATGCTACCGCACGGAGGCCGGAAACCGGGACTCAATGGCGACTCGCGAATCACCCCTGCTGATATAATTAAGGCAATACAGGACGGCCATCAGAAGATAAATCTCGTGTACGCCTCACACCTCAACCTCGTCAACTTCCGCAACTACCATCGGCTGGAGATGGACCTGCCTATGGGCTCTCTGGTCTTCTACGGAGACAACGCACAGGGAAAGTCCAATCTCCTGGAGGCGGTGTACATGCTATGCCTGGCCAAGGCTTACCGGGCCGCCAGCGATAGAGAGGCCATAAGCAAGACGGCGATCGAGGACACGGACCACGCCCAGGTCTCAAGCGTGGTCCAGCGCGGCCAGGACAGGGTGCGCATACTGGTGGACATGCGTCTGGAAGCTCCGGAGAGGGAGGGGATCCCGCCTCATCTGCGCAAGGACATCAGGGTAAACGGCATACCCAGGTCGGCCTCGGATCTGGTGGGCGTCGTCAACGCCGTCCTCTTCGACGCCGCGGACATCCAGTTGGTGACAGGACCTCCGGCAGGCCGCCGCCGCTACCTGGACATCCTTATATCACAGATGGACCGCAGCTACCTCCGGGCGCTTCAGAGGTATCAGAAGGTGATGTACCAGAGGAATCACCTGCTCCGTCTGCTGCGCGACGGAAGGGCCCGGACCGGTGAGATCGACTTCTGGAACGAGGCCATAGTACAAGAGGGATCGTTCATAACCCTGAGAAGGCGCGAGGTTATCAAGGATTTAAGGAGCCTGATGGAGGAGGTGCACTGCCAGTTGACGGGAAACCAGGAGGAGCTGACTGCCGACTACGCATCCAACATACCAGTGGATGCCCTGAATGACGCCGGTGGGGAAGACATCCGCCTCGCCTTCGAGCGCACCATTGACGCCGGCCGGGACAGGGAGCTGGCTCTGGGGTCGTCCCAGTGGGGGCCTCACAGGGACGACGTAAGGCTGCTGCTGGGCGGAATGGAGGCGGCAATCTACTCGTCACGCGGCCAGGCCCGCACCGTTGCCATTGCCCTGAGGCTGGCCGAGGGAATGCTGCTTGAAAAGGAGCGCCGGGAGTCGCCTATTCTCCTCCTTGACGACGTGCTATCGGAGTTGGACCCTTCTCGACGCCATCGTCTGCTGGAGTACGTGTCCAGAAGCCAGCAGGCCTTCATCTCCACCACGGACCTGGAGCGCGTGGGCGAGAGCTTCCTTGGCAGCGCCGCCAAGTTTCGGGTGGAAAACGGCGCCGTGAAATCGATCTGAAACCGCACTCCCGGCAGTTCGTGTCCTCTTGTGATAAGATACGTGCGCCCGGGAGCTTTCTCCCGATGGAACTACGACACTGGGAGGCAGCTAATGACCTCACCTGAAGAGAAGCTGGATAATGCGATAGAAGAGGCCGCCAGAAAGATTCTCAGCAGCCGTTACACTGTGGCGATGGTGGGCGCAGGGATGTCCGTGGAGAGCGGGATACCGCCCTTCCGTGGCACGGGTGGTCTGTGGACTCGTGTAGGACAACCGGACAATAGAGGCTACCAGCGATTCCTGGAGGACCCGGAGGCGCATTGGCGCAATATCCTGAACCCGGAGACGGATGGCCCGCAAAGCGAGTTCCGGGAGGCAATTGAGAGCGCGAGACCCAACCCAGGCCACTACGCCCTTGTGGACCTGGAGGACATGGGCATCCTGAAGTACATCATCACCCAGAACGTGGACGGCCTTCACCTGGACGCCGGAAACCACAAAGTGGCCGAGATCCACGGCAACAGGAACAAGCTTCGCTGCATCGGGTGCAACCTGCGCTGGATGCGGGAAGAGTTCGAGATCAAGGTGCTGCCCCCCAGGTGCCCGGAGTGCGGCGACCTCATCAAAGGGGATGGTGTGGCCTTTGGGGAGCCCATACCGCGAGACGTGTTGTCCGTATGTTCCCGCGAGTCGATGGAGTGCGACTGCATGATCATCATCGGCACCTCGGCCGTGGTCTACCCGGCAGCGGCCTTCCCGCAGGAGGCAAAAATGCGCGGAGCCACCCTGATTGAGATCAACACGGACGACACTCCCCTAACCCACATGTGCGAACTGGCGCTGCGAGGGCCGTCGGGCGAGATCCTTCCGGCGTTGGTCGACAAGATCAAAGCACTCTCCGAGGAGCTCAGGGCGCGGGAGACCTCTTAGGAGGAGAAGCGGGAGAGGGAGAACGGGAGCAGAGGCGCCTCGTCTCCCCTAGTGATGTAGTCCGTTATAAGCTTGCCCGTGGCTGCGCTGAGGAGTATGCCGTTCCTGAAGTGTCCCCCAGCCACCAGCACGCCCTCCCACCCCGGCACTGCTCCCAGAATCGGCGCGCCGTCCGGGGAAGCGGGGCGCAGCCCCGCCCATATCTTGTGCAGCTCCGCGCCGGCAACGGCCGGCACAAGCTCAATAACGCCGGCCAGAATCCCGGCTATGCCCTGTAGCGTGGCCTTGTCACGAAAGCCCGCCTCCTCCTGGGTGGTCCCCAGGACTATGGAGCCGTCCGCCTTGGGCACAAGGTAGGTCATCCCGCGCCAGACGCCCATAGAAATGGGCGCAGGCAGGATGCGGGCCGCCATTATCTGACCGCGAACCGGCCTCACCGGCAGGTCCACCCCAAGCCAGTCGCCGTACTGACCTGCCCACGCCCCGGAAGCCAGCACCACCCAGTCCCCTTCCAAGTCACCCGCGGGCAGCTTCACGCCGGTTATGCGGTCTCCGGAAGACAGCAGTCCCCCAACTTCTGTGTCTTGAAGGAAGGTGGCTCCTCTTCTCGCGGCTCCCTGGGCAAAGGCCCTCACCAGTCGACGGCTGTTCAGATGCCCCTCCTGCGGAGAATGGAGAGCGCCTCTGACACCCTCTCCCAAGCCCGGCTCCATACTACGCGCCTCCTCCGGAGACAGCCAGCGAACCCCCATGTCCAGTCCGGCCTGCCACTCCAGGCGCGCCTTCAGATCGGCTTCCTCTTCCTCCGTAAAAGCCACGTGCAGGATACCGGACAACAGGTACTCGACGTCTATCCCCGACTCCTGCTGGAGCTGCGGCAGCATATCCAGCAACAGGGAGCGACTCATCAACGCCAGATCGAGGGTGTGGCCCACGGGTATGGCCTCCGAGAGGGCCGCTATCATGCCGGCTGCCACGCCGGAAGCGCCGCCTCCAACCTTGCCGCGCTCCACCAGCGTGACTTCCACCCCGGCTCCCGCCAAGTGATACGCTATGGAGCACCCAATGACTCCCCCGCCTATGACTATGACGCGACTATTAGATGTCATTGCGTTATCGACTATCCCCCCCCGACCGGCCTCACCACCTCCACCTGGTCGCCCTCGTTCAGGGTTATCTGGGAAAACTTCTCCCGGTCCAGGACCTCTCCGTTGTAGCACACGGCGACAAACTGTAGGTTAACGCCGCTGGAGCGCAGCAGCTCAAGGAGAGGCGTCGGCCCATCCAGGTCTCTGGACTTGCCGTTGACAGTCAGGGTAATCAACGCTTATACCATCACGAATGCGACGGCTGCGCCGCACGACTCTCTGCGGCAGCCGACATTAGCTGTTTCAGCTCACGCGCAGCCCCTTCAGGGTCCGGTGAACCAAGTATGGCGCTGACGACAGCAACCCCTTGAGCGCCGGACTCCATCACGGAGCCTACGTTCCGGGAGTCGATGCCGCCGATGGCCAGGATTGGCGTATCCACCTGACTTGCAACCCTGGAGAGAAGGTCGAGACCGCCCGTTTCCGCTCCGGGTTTCGAAGCCGTAGCAAATATGGTGCCGAGAACCAGGTAGTCAGCGCCCTCTTCTGACGCCAGGGATGCGGCGGAAAGCCCGTGGACCGATTTGCCCACCAGTAGTTCGGACGGCGCAACCCGTTTGGCGGCGCAGACCGGCAATGAGGCCTCAGGAAGGTGAAGACCGTTTGCACCGGCAGCCAGGGCTACGTCCAGGCGGTCGTTGATGAGCAGAAGAGCCTTGCCTTCCGTGACGGCGCGCAGCCGAAGCGCCAACTCCAGCAGCTCTCCGCCGGGCATGTCCTTCTCGCGGAGCTGCACCACGTCCACCCCACCCGACACAGCCGCCGCCACCTTCTCATCCAGGGATCCCGCGCACAGACTTCTGTCCGTAACCAGGCAGAGACAGGGATAAGGCAGAGTTTGCACGGCTCTCGCTCGGCTTTTAGCCGCGCCCCACAACGCCCTCGACGGGGCTGCTGGCAGAGGCGTAGTTCTTCCTGGCGATGCGTCCAGCCTGAAAGGCCTTGCGTCCTGCCGACACTCCCTCGCGGAATGCGTCCGCCATGAGTGTGGCGTCTTCAGCCTGGGCGATGCCCGTGTTCACCAGAACTGCATCGGCCCCCATCTCCATCGCCTGAGAGGCATCGGATGGGACGCCGAGTCCGGCGTCGACCACCACAGGCACTGAGGCCTGCTCTACTATCATCTGTATCTCCTCGGCAGTGTGTATGCCGCGCCCGGAGCCAATGGCCGAACCCAGGGGCATCACCGTCGCGCATCCAACCTGCTCCAGCTTCAGGGCCAGGACCGGGTCGGCGTGGATGTACGGCAGCACAACGAACCCTTCGTCAACAAGAGTCCTGGCCGCCTCCAGCGTGCCCACCGGGTCCGGAAGAAGGTATCGCGCGTCCGGCTGCACCTCCAGCTTTATCCAGTTGGAGAGTCCCATTGAACGGGCCAGACGGGCAATGGTAATGGCCTCATCCGCCGTACGGCACCCGGCGGTGTTGGGCAGTATCTGATACCTGCTCCAGTCAACGTAGTCCAGAATGGTCTTCTTGTCGGGGTCGTCCAGGTCAAGCCGTCGCAGCGCCACGGTTATCATCTCCGTGCCGGAGGCCTCAACGGCGCTGACCATCTCCTCCATAGTGCGATACCTGCCGGTCCCCAATATGAGACGCGACTTGAACTCTTTTCCGGCGATGATCAGATTGTCAGACATCGACCTGTACCTACCTGTGCATCTCTGCAACGACCATTCCTGCGCATGTGGACCTCTTTACGCCACTGTACCAAACGCTCCAACCCAGCGTCAGTTGAACGACGTCGGGTTGGAGCGCAGGTCTATCCAGTATTACTCTTCAACTCGGGCTATCGACCCTGCCCGGCAGCTATCTACCCTGCCAGTTAGGAGCCCGCTTTTCGGCAAAGGCCCTGGGGCCTTCCTTGGAGTCCTCGGAGTTGAGCACCCAGCGGCCCACGTTTGCGCCAAGCTGCTGGGACTGGGTCATGGCGAACTGGCGCCAGAACTGGACAATCGCCTTGCTGCCCTGGACGGCCAGGGGCGCGTTCCTGCCGATGTCCTGGGCAATCTCAATTGCCTTGGGCAAAAGGTCGTCCGGCTCCACCACCTCGTGGACAAAGCCGATGCGGAAGGCGTCCTGGGCGCTCAGGGGCCTGGCGCTGTACAGGAGATAGCTAAGCTCGCCAAAAGGCATGACGCGTGCGCCGTGGTGCACCGCGAAACCCGCCATGATGCCCCTCTGCACCTCATAGAGGCCGAAGTACGCCTCGGTAGAAGCGATACGAATGTCGCAGTCCATGGACCGCTCGCAACCTCCGCCTATGGCCAGGCCGTTGACCGCGGCGATTATCGGCTTGGGGGATGTAGAGAATACGCCCAGGCCACCTCCGCCTCCCCCGGGAGGAGCCAGCTCTCGCCTGGCATCCTCATCGGTCATCTCACCGCTCTCCACCTTTGCGCGGATCTCTGCGACCCTGTCATTGCGCTCGGTCATCTCCTTGAGGTCAGCCCCGGCGCAGAAGGCCCGTCCGTTGCCGGTGACAATCCCGGCGAACATCGAGTTGTCGTTGTTAAAGTCCCGCAACGCATCATCCAGGTCGCGGCCCATCTGACCTCCAAGGGCGTTTAGCCGCTCCGGCCGGTTCATTGTGAAGGTTGCGTAGTGTCCCTCCGGGTTCTTCTCGTAGATTAGGTCTGGCATAATGTCGCTCCTTAGTGATATTTTTGCGCCTGCAAAGACGCTATGGGATCTACTCTGCAACAGGTCCAGTGTCTGCCAGGGAATCAGGCGAAGAGAGCGCCGCCTAGCCTACCGGCGGCATCAAGAGGCATGTCCAACGCTTTCTCCCTTCGCTGGCATTACCCAGTTCAGGTACGGACGGTCGCCCCGATGCGCCGGAGCCTCTCAGCCTGGCATTCCCAAGCTCCCGCTAGACTCTCCAAGTCGGTCCATTCCAACTAGACCCCTAAGCCTGGCTAAAAGGTTAAGACAATCCGCTCCCAAAGTCAATCTCCGCGCCGACTCAAGCAACGTTTCGGCGTCGCCTCAGACCACGGAGCTAAATTCCCGTTCAGGTTGACATCCAAATGGCCTGGCGTTAGAGTGGGGGCGTCGGTTGTGGAGTCCAATGGTAACAGAACGTTCGGAAACACCCCAGGAAGACGACGTAGTTGTAAACTACTGCCCCGTGTGCGGTCGTACTGAGCACCGCGCCTACAAAGAGGGGGATCACTGGCATACGCCCTTCTTCTACCGCGACGCGTGGTGGGCCAGAGGCCCCTGCCCTTCGTGCCTGGAAGCTGCCAAGAAGTAGGCGCCGGCGGCGGCAATGCCCATCGCTTCGAGTTCATCCCTTGCCCCGCTTCGCCAGGGATTGCCTAGTATCTGAACCACGTATATAATTTCCCCAACTTCCCGGAAAAGAAGCCGCGAATATGACGTATGCCTTTATGAACGGTGAATTCATGCCCCTGTCAGAGGCCAAGGTAGGGGTAATGACCCACGCCCTCCATTACGGCACCGCCATATTTGAAGGCATACGTGGCAACTGGAATCCCGAGCAGGAGAAGATGTACATATTCCGGCCCAGAGAGCACTACCAGCGTCTGCTCCAGGGCTGCAAGGTGATGCGGATAAACGTCCCGTACACCGCCGATGAGCTTACCGACATCACAGTGGATCTTGTGGAGAGGTGCGGATACCAGCAGGACATCTACATACGCCCGCTGGCTTTCAAGGGCGCAGAGAGGGTAGCGGTCCTGAAGCTCCAGGACCTGTCCGACTCCCTGGTGATTTTCACCATTGCCTTTGGGGCCTACCTGGACCTGGAGGAGGCGGCCAACTGCTGCACGTCCTCCTGGCGGCGCATGGAGGACACCATGATACCGCCGCGAGTGAAGATCGCCGGGCTGTATGTCAACAGCGTACTGGCCAAGACCGAGGCAACCCTGGCCGGTTTCGATGAGGCCATTCTGCTGACTCAGGAGGGCTACGTCTCGGAGGGCGCTGGGGAGAACATCTTTATGGTCGTAGACGGCAAGCTGGTGACCCCTGCCGTATCGGATAATATCCTGGCAGGCATCACCAGACAGGTGGTTATCCAACTGGCGAAGAACGAGCTTGGCTTGGAGACCGTGGAGCGGAGCGTGCGGCGCAGCGAACTCTACACCGCAGACGAGTGCTTCCTCACGGGGACGGCCGCCCACCTCACGCCGGTGGGACGGATTGACAACCACGATATAGGTAGCGGCGAGTTGGGCCCGATTACCAAGGAGCTGCAGAACATCTACTTTGACGTCATCAGAGGCAGGGTGTCCAAGTACCTCCACTGGTGCACACCCGTTCCGACTCCCGTAGCACAGCCGGCATCCTAGATGCCGAGCAGAGCTTCCAAAATGTTAAGGCCGGCTCCCAATACGCCTATGCAACAAGCGAAGAAACCCTTGGGTGAGGACGATGTTCCCGTCGACTTCCGGTTGGTGACAGGCTGAGGTTCACGGAGAGACAAGGTGACGTTCACTCAAGAATACCTGCTTCTAGTATTCTTTCTGTGTAGCGGTGTAATACAGGTGGCTTCGGCTTACGGCGGCCTCAAGGGGCTGCTGTTCTTCAAAAGCCGGATCGTCTGCGCCGTCTTGGGTACGGGGCTTATCGCAGGCTCTCTGGTCTGGTTCTTCTACACCGGAGGTCGCAATATGTCTGATACCGATGGAGGCATCGCCGGAGCTTCCCAGTTCGGCCTGTTTGGATTGGGCGGATTCCTGGCCCTGCTGTTTACTTTCCTGACAACCTCCTTTACCAACCACCACATCGGCGCGGGCTACGACCACGAAAACGTCTCGGATACGGCGGACGGTCTCCCGTCTCTGAGAGAGACCACCTTTGTACAGGCGTTAATGAACAACCTGGGCGCGCTATGGAAACTTTATCGAAGGCTGACGCAGAGATATTCCTCTGGCTGAACGGCGGGGTAGGCGCAGCTCCCTTCCTGGACAGGATAGTCCAGTGGGTAGTAAGCGACTACCTTATACCCCTGGTGTTCTCCACAATCCTTCTGGGACTATGGTTCGGATGGCGGGACCAGGCCATGAGGGAGCTGCATCAGAGAGGGGTTATTGTGGCAGGCATGGGCGTCGGCATAGCCAACGCTGCGGTGAAGATCACCAACGCCTTCTACTTCCGACACCGGCCCTTTGACACCTACGAAGTCAACCTGCTGTTCTATCCACCAACGGACTCGTCCTTCCCGGCCAACCCTGTGGCGATAACCGTAGCAATGGCAACCGGCGTCTGGATGGCGAACAGGAAGATCGGCGCGGCCATGTTCATAGTCGCCCTAACCTACGGCTTCTCCAGGGTTTACGCTGGGGTATTTTACCCGCTGGACGTGCTGGGAGGCGCTCTCATCGGCCTCGGAGCGGCCTACCTCGTATCCCTGGTTCTTAAGCTTATAGAGCCGGTGCCAACCCTATGTCTGCGGCTGGCGCGATTCCTCTGCGTCGCCTGAGCGGCGACTGCCAAGACCCTAACGTCCATCGGGCGGCGCTGCCAACTCCTCTACGACTGCGGCCCGGTTCTCGAATATGGCGCGCGGAATGTCATCCACCAATCGCCGGGCAACCCGCTCGCCCACCACCCTGGCGGCGGCGTCCACGCCAGGCGAGAGAATCGGCGTACGGTCTCCCTGAGCGGCGTGGCAATCCGAGGCGATTAGATGAACGAGGCCTATCCGTAGAAGCTCCTCTGAGACCTCCCGGGCCGTTTCACCGAAGGACCCGACAAGGCTCCCCGCCGTCAACTGAGCAAGGGCGCCTCTGCTGACCAGGTCCGCTAGGAGTTGAGGGCTGCGCTGGATGGGGATGTTCCGCTCAGGATGCGCGACGATTGGCCGCAATCCTCTGCTCAGCAGCTTCTGAAACGTCTCTTCCGCGTGGAAGGGGTATATCTCGAAGGGCAGCTCAATCAGGATGAAGCGCGTCCCTTCTATGGGCAAAGCCACGCCTATGTCCACCTGCTCCGGCGTGTTCATCTCAAGGTGATTCTCCATTCCAAAAATCACCTTGAGGGCTACCGAGCGCGTCTCCATCTCACGGTTTAGCTCATCCACCAAGGCCTTTGCGCGGGATATGGATGACCTGTTCACCACGTCCCGGTTGTGGGGAGTAGCAGCCATGACACGCGTACCATCCCGGTAGGCCATAAGCGCCATCTCGACGGACTCCTCCATATTGGATGGGCCGTCGTCCATGCCCGGGAGGATGTGGCTATGCAGGTCGAACATCGGATGGCTCAGAGGCTGTGGTCAGAAGCGAGCCGTACAGGGACAACAGGCTGTCCGCCACAGCCGACCATCCCATAGTCAAGGCCCTGCTGCGAGCGGCCTCGCCCATACTCCTGTTGATGACGGGACTGCTGAGGAGAATTTCCAGTCTGTCGGCGAATGGCTCAGGACATCGCCAGGGGACCAGGTAGCCGGTAACCCCGTCCTTGACTATGGTGGGCAGCCCTCCAACCCTTGATGCCACAACCGGAGTGCCGCAGGCCATCGACTCCAGAGCGACCAGACCAAAGCTCTCGTAGTAAGACGGCACAACGCACACGTCGGCGGCGCTGTAATACGCCGGAAGCTCCTGCTGCTCCACCCTCCCCAAGAAGCTGACCTGGGATGAGATGGAAAGCTCGCCGGCCAACGTCTTGAGGCGCTCCATCTCCCCGTCGCTCCCGGAGTCACCACCTACGATAAGGGTCTTCACGCTCTCCGGCTGCTCCAGCTGAGCGACGGCCTTGAGGAGAATGTCTATGCCCTTCAGAGGCTCAATCCTGCCAACGTACAGCACCACCTTGCTGCCCTGCAAACCCAGGTCCCTCTTAGCTTGGTCGCTGTCAATGGGCCGGAAGCGCTCCACGTCCACGCCGCATGGTACAGCTTCTATGTTGTCTCCCACGGTGTTGTAGAGGCGGGCTATAGCTTCCCTCTCGTGCTCGCTGAACGCCACTATCCGGTCGGCCGAGGCTATGACCTTGCGCTCTCCCGCTGCTCGCACGTCCGGCTCCCTCTCACCCGCCCGGGCGCGCAGTTTGACCTCCGCCAGCGTATGAAATGTAGCGACGTGTGGGACGCGCCAGTGGCGCGCCAGGACAGCCCCCACTCGACCCGATAGCCAGTAATGGGAGTGGATGACGTCGTAGGAGAGACCATGCTGTCGGGTGAAGTCCAGGAGGCCGTGCACGAACTCCGGGAGGCAGGCGGGCAGGTCCTCCTTCTGACGAGAGTGGTCGCCCGCCTTGACGTGGATTACTCTAGCCCTCTCGCCCAGAGCCACAATCTGCTGGTCGTCCGGCTCGTGGTCTCGCGTGTAGATGTCTACGTAGATCCCTCTGCCGGACAGCTCTTGAGCGACCTGGCGGACGTAGACGTTCATTCCACCGGTGTCCTTGCTCCCAAGCCGGGCTATTGGACAGCCGTGGACGCTGATTATTGCAACTCGTTTCACTGAGCGCTCGGCCAGAGATATGCTCATGCAATGACCCTGCAGGCGTACCTGGAAACGGCCAATTCAAGACCACCCATCGGGCTTGCAGTCCTATCGAAACAGAGATAGGTGACGCAGCTGCTTTCCCTTGGCTCCCAGGTGATACTTGTATTGCTCGGTACCGCGGAGCATATCAAAATACTCCTTCCCGTCGCTGATGGCCCCTTGTATGCACAGGGCCTTGAGAAGGAAGCTCGTCCCCAGGCTGGCGTATTCCAGATTGTGACCGCTGTTGTAGAGCGATAGAACGTTGTTGTAGTCGAAGCACACTGTAGCGGCGGTCCGGACTCCCTCCACCTCCATAAAGAAGAGGCTCAGGTATCCACGGCCGGCCATCTCGAGGAGGACGTCCCTGAAAAACTCCCCTCTCTCCTCGGTGAGAAACTCCGATTTCTCCTCCCGGCTCTGGGCCATGAGGCTCAGGAACTCGTCGATGGACTCAGATATGCTATCGACGTCCTCCAGCCGCTGGATGCTGAAGTCGACCTCTCCGCTCAGCTTGCGCAGCTTCCGCCTCAGTTCGTGGCGGTCTTTCTTTCTCAGCCCGGCGAGGTACTCGTCCCAGGTCCCGGGAAGGTCAACCCCGAGCAGTTCCCCCTCGATGCCCTGCTCCGTTCGATATCCCTTCGCTTCAGCCAAGCCCATCATGCCTTCCAGGGTTGGGGAGCCCTCCAATATGGACTCCAGCTTGAACTCAGTCCAGTCTTCCTCTTCCAGGTAACCGGCGAAGGCCTGAAAGAAGTCCTCCTCGCGACCCTTCACCACAACAAAGTCGTGGATGTCCCACAGGTCGGTGCTGCCCAGGAAGGTAATCAAACCATCCTGGAGCACGAGGGGCGCAATCCCGATTGTCGTATCGTCGTCCCTGAATCTGAGGACCTTCAACTCCTGCCCGTCTGGTCTGACGCTCTCCCACCAGGTCTTCTGCCAGTAGGGAGTGAGGAAAATTGTGTTGGACACGCTGCTTTTAAGGAGGCCTTCCCATTCGGCCTCTATGCCCTCAAAGCTCTCTACACTATACGAATATGCCATTATCTCTCCCGGCGACCAGCGCCGTCCTCAGAAGGTGCGGACGTTCATCTCTGTATGCTCCGCTCCAGACTCCGCGATTCCCTCAGCACGTCTTCCAGCGTATTCTCCATCTCGCCCGGCTCCAGAGACAGCTCCCGAAGATACGCATCCGTCTGCTGGGAAGCGACTGCGGGGTCCTTGAGGCCGTTGCCGGTTATCACGCACACCACTCGCCGGCCGGTGAAATCCACGCCCTGCTCATACAGCTTGATGAGGCCCGCCACCGACGCCGCAGAAGCCGGCTCGCCAAAGATCCCCTCTCTGCTCGCCAGCAGCCTATAGGCGTACAGTATCTGGTCGTCCGTTACCGCGTCTATAACGCCATTGGACTCGTCGCGAGCGACAAGAGCCTCACTCCAGCTTGCAGGGTTGCCTATTCGTATCGCGGAGGCGATAGTTTGAGGCTCCGCCACGGGCTCCTGCCTTACGATGGGCGCAGCGCCCTCCGCTTGGAAACCCATCATTTTGGGCCTTGTGTCCGCTTTACCCACGTCACAGTACTCCTTGAATCCCCTCCAGTAGGCCGTGATATTGCCGGCGTTCCCAACGGGGATGAAGAGGTAGTCCGGCGCGTCTCCCAGGTCGTCAACGACCTCAAAGGCCGCCGACTTTTGCCCTTCCAGTCGGTACGGGTTGACCGAGTTGACGAGGGTTACGGGGTGATTCTCGGTGAATGCGCGCACGGTTTCGAGGGCCTGGTCGAAAGTGCCGATCACCACCATTATCCTGGCGCCGTATGCCTGGGCCTGGGCCATCTTCCCGGCTGCAACATCGCCCTTGGGAACCAGTACAATTGTGGTGAGGCCACAGTAGGCCCCGTACGCCGCAGCCGAGGCGCTGGTGTTGCCGGTGGAGGCGCACATTATAGCCGTGCTGCCGTTCTCGATGGCCTTCGCCACCGCCATCACCATACCGCGATCCTTGAAGGACCCCGTTGGATTGCACCCTTCCAGCTTGAAGTAAAGCTCGCTGCACCCCAGCACACTGCTCAGATAGCGCGACTTCACCAGAGGCGTGCTGCCCTCGCCCATGCTGAGCATAGGAGTATTTGGAGTGATCTCCAGAAACTCCTTATAGCGCATGAGGACCCCTTCTCCCATATGTATCCTTCCTTGGGTGACCCTACTCCTCTACCCGCAAGACGTTGCCTATTTCCTTCACAACTTCCAGTGTCGCTAACTCTTCCAGGGCCTGCTGCACGTCCCTCTCCCGTGATGGGTGGGTCGTGATGACCAACTCCGCCGTCTGAGCCTGGGGATCGGCCTCCTTCTGGATTACGGAGGCAATGCTTATCCGAAGGCTACCCAGGATCGCCGCCATCTGGGCCAGCACTCCCGATCGGTCCTCGACGGTCATGCGAATGTAGTAGCGCGTTACGAGGTCTGATATAGAGCGGGTGGTCGTCTCGCTGTCCATAGGCACGGATGAGGCGGGCGTGTTCGCCCCGGTCAAGCCCCACGCTATCTCCAGAACGTCTCCCAAAACGGCGCTGGTGGTTGGCATTGAGCCTGCCCCGCGGCCGTGGAACAGCACCTTGCCAACCAGGTCTCCCTCCAACTCCACGGCATTGAACACACCGTCCACTTTGGCCAGGGGCATCTCCTGTGGAACCAGGACCGGGTGTACCCGAGCTTCCACTTCAGCCCCCTCCCTCTTGGCGATCGCCATGAGCTTTACGGTGTATCCCAACTCCCTGGCGTACCGAAAGTCGTTGACCGTGAGGCGTGATATGCCCTCCCGGTAGACGCTCTGATGGCTCACCTTTGTCTGAAAGGCGAGGGAAGCCAGGATTGCCAGCTTGTACGCTGCATCGAATCCCTCCACGTCGTTGGTGGGGTCCGGCTCCGCATAGCCCAACTCCTGGGCCTCTCGAAGCGCTTGGGGAAAGTCTACGTCCTCATAGGTCATCTTGGTGATTATGTAGTTAGTGGTGCCGTTGATTATGGCGCGCACCGCCTTGATCTCGTTGGCTCTCAGGTCTTTCATCAGCGGCCTGAGAATGGGAATGCCTCCGCCCACGCTAGCCTCGAACAGGAGCTGTACTCCCTTCGCGGAGGCCAGGGCCAGCAGGTCTGGACCGTGCTTTGCCATCACCTCCTTGTTGGCGGTCACCACAGACTTACCGCCCTCCAGGGCCTGCCTCAAGTAGTCGAGGGCGGGCTTTTCACCGCCCATGACCTCCACCACTACGTCTATTTCAGGGTCCTGGAGAATGTCCTCGGGGTTGGTGGTGAGGATGTCCGTGGGTGTGCCGGCGGAGCGCGGCTTTACCAAGTCTCTAACCAGGACCCGGCTGACTCTAACAGGAATCCCGGCTTGCTTGGCAATCAGGGCTTTCTTCCGGGTCAGGGCTTCCATTACGCCGCTGCCCACAACTCCCAGACCCAAAAGGCCCACGTTGATGACCCTATCCTTGGGATTCACTACGACCTCTATGAGCTGCCAGCATCCAGGCTCTGCCTGGTCTGCGCTTCACGAACCTGCTTGATCAGCCAGTCGTATTGCCAGTCACATTCCCCGCCGGCCGAGCCACCGCCGAAGCACAGTTCGATCCTGTGGTTGCCCCGCTCCTGGAATATCCACTGCTGATAGGCGACGTTCTTCAAACGGCTCCGCATCTCCGGCTCAATGGTCCTGGCGTCCTCCACATCTGTGACCTTGACGAAATAGGTGGTCTCTCCCAGGTTAATAGACCCGCTGGTCTCACCGGGTTGAAGATTAAAGATTGTATCGTCCAGGGGTGGGTATGCAAGCTCCGGGACCCAGCCCAACACCCCTCCCTCAACCGCCGTGGTGCGGTCCGCGGAGAGATCCTCCGCCACGACAGCGAACTCCTCGCCGGCCTCCAGTCTCTCCGACACCTCACTCACCTGCTCGAAATTCTCCGTGGAGACGACTATCCAGGACACGTTGGCCTGCTTCCCTATGGTGGGCACCTCTTGTCCCAGTATCTCCGTGAGCTTCCCCCTGAGCAGGTCGGCCTGGACAAGCTTGCGATGCTCCTCCTCTGAGAGGTTGACCGTCTCCAGGTACCGATTGTAGCTTTCGCCGAACTCGCGGTCCAACTGGTCGGGGAGCACATTCGCCAGCTCCGGCGAGCTGCCTATGATCCTGGATTTCACCTCCTCGTCAATCTCGTCGGTAGTCGCACGAGCGCCCCTGCCGGGCGCCCCCGTCCTTACCAGCTCGTTCTCCTCAAGCAGTTGCAACACCCTGAAAGGCTCCACAGAGAGGTTGGGTTGAGCGCCCAACTCCTGAAGGCCCTTCATGTAATTTGTCAGGAACCCCAGCGTGTACGTGGTATCGTCCACACGCAGCACGACGTTTCTGGGTGGCACAACGAAGTTGGACCAATAGCCGTAGGCCGGAATAGCCAATATGAAGAGGACCGCAATCACTCCGGCAAAGAGAATGGCCCGCTGCTTGCTGCGTTCCCTCTGCCACTTGGACTGCTGCCTTCTCTGACTTGGGCGAATCGTTATAGCGTCTCTCTGCCTCGCCATATCCCTTTCCTTGGGTTACAGTTAAACGGAATCGCCCACGATACTATGGGCGACATATACTACGCACGTCATTCGAACCGGCGGCCCGGGCTAGGAACCGGCATCCCTGCCCACCCGAATGTGAGCCTGTGAAAAGGGTAGGAGAGCAAGGTGTCTCGCCCTCTTGATCGCCGTTGAAAGGGCTCTCTGGTGCTTGGCGCACGTTCCCGTCTTGCGTCTGGGCTCCATCCTGGCCCTCTCGGAGACGTAGCGCCGAATCCGTCCCAAGTCCTTGTAGTCTATTTCAGACACGTGATCGGCGCAGAACGCGCACACCTTGCGTCTAGTGTAGAATCTGGGCCTACCGCGCCTTCTCTGTGGACCTCCCGGTCTAAACCTGCTAACCATTTACTATAACCTCAAACTTCCGTCGAGAACCCGGCCTAGAACGGCAGGGAGTCCTCGTCAATTGGACTTTCTCCTTCACCTTCCGGGGAACCGGGCCCACCCGGGGCGCGGTCCAAGAACAGCACTCTCTCGGCTATGATCTCGTTGCGGAACCTGGTCTGGCCGTCCTGTCCCTCCCAGGTGCTGCTGTGAAGCCGGCCATCAACGTAGGCGCGCCGACCCTTGCTCAGGTACTGGTTGCACAGTTCCGCCAGCTGGTTCCACGCAACGACTCTGAACCACTCCGTTTCCTCATGCCTCTCCCCTTGAGAATCGGTGTACCTCCTGTTGGTAGCAATACTGAAGGAGGTCACCGGGTTGCCGTTGGGAGTGTACCGCATCTCCGGGTCGGTACCCAAGTTGCCTATTACTTGCATCTTGTTCAAGCTGGCCATCTCAGTTCTCCTTACCCATGCCCAGCGCAGCGCGCTCCAGTTGCTGCCTCACTCTTCCCGCTTCTCGGCTTCGTCTGCCGCCTCGGCCTCGGACACGTCGTCGGTTGCAGTGGACTCAGTCTCCGCCTGGGGCGCAGGCTCGGCTTCTGCCGTTGCAGCCTCTCCCTGAGCCTCCGATACCGGCTCGTCTCCGGCTGCAACCGCCTCCGTTGCGTCTTGTGCTGCGTCCTCTTCTACCGACGCCGAAGTATCTGCGGGCGCGGCCTCCGCGGTTTCCTGCGCAGAGCCCTCTTCTGCCGTCGCCGAAGTATCTGCGGGCGCGGCCTCCGCTACAGGTGCGGGGGCTTCCTGGACGGGCGTCACCCTGGCCTCCGGGATGGAGTCTATTCTGAGAAGAAGGTGCCTCAGAATGTTCTCCGACACCCTCAAGTTGGCCTCCAACTCACCGGCGCGTTCCGGGTCAAGCTCCAGGTGGGTCAGCACATAGCTGCCCTCGTTGTGGTTGTTTATAGGATACGCCAGCCGCCTCAAGCCCCCCCAGCGCTCCTGTCTGACAACCGTCCCGCCGCGCTCCCCGATGTCGTTGTTCACCCGCTCCAGTGTTGCAGACAACCCCTCGTCGTCCGTCTGGGGCACCACCATCATTAGCTCATAATACCTCAAATCGGTTTCTCCCTATCCGGCAAAAATACTGAGACATTATAGCACCTGCGACTACGCGCGACAATGAATTGCGAAACGAGTAAAGGAGCCGCTCGTCGGCGTGAGACGCGCCCGACAAAATGAGCAGGCGCAATGGCGAGAATCGCCAACCGGGGTGAGAACGCCTCCACGTTCACATTTTTGGTTTGTTTCTCATAGTCACTCCAGGATTTGCAAACCCTGGCAGTCACGGGGTATTGGTACGTGGAGTCTTTTTGCGCTATTCGGAGGTCAATTGTGGACCAATTGGGCGCCCGGTGTTAGTTGGGGGTCTCAAGCCGTAAGCACGTTGACGCTAGTAAGGACTCCCTGTCTACCACGCAGGGCGTAACCTGTATCTGGGGAATATCTGCTACGGGCAGCAGCCGGTACTCCAAGATACGGTGATCGGATTCCAGCGTGCGGTTTCCCTCCTCGTCCTCTTCAAATCTGGCGCTGCGAAAGAGCAGGGGCCTGTCCACCACGTGCTCGTAGAGGTCAATAATCGTCCCGGACTCAAAGCTGAAGGGATCCCGCATTGTCTCATACGTCGAGATTTTCTGGCCCCGCCAGCTTCCGGTATCCACGAAGGTGTAACCCTCCCGTATATTCCTCGCCGCTGCCCGCCAGACGGCCCGCACCCACCCTGCGATGGTACTGTCATCATCATACAAGGGCGCATCCATTTGGGCGCCGGTAGCAAGGTTGTAGAATACCCTCTGGTCATCCTCAATTCTGGAATACGCTACTACCTCACCTTCCAGGTTGTAGGAAATGCCCGTATAGAGGATCGTATCGCCGTTTTCATCCTGTGCCATCCAGACATCACCCCGTCTATGCTCCTGGCTGGCCCAAGGGGAGTCCGCCGGTATCTCCGGGTTTGGCCGTCTATAGTCTGCGTCCCGCAAATACAGGACTTGCCCGGCGGTGATCCCGTCCACAAGGCGTTTCAGCTCCTCCTCAGAAGTCAGACGGGCCTCCTGTGACGGCCACAGAAGAACCACTGTTGCAGTGAGAAGAACGACGGCGACGATGGTTATACGGACGCGCATGGCGGGATTGTAGCACACGCCTCAGGGCCGATTTTTGAATTCGAGATACCATCTGAACAACATTCGGGATAACGACGCAGGCCTCTATCCTCCCTCCCCCACCCTTCTGCCGGTCTAAAGCGTTGCAGGATTGACAACTCTCGCCAGGCATAGCAATGTATGGGAATGGATCGAATCGCGAGTGTTCCGGCTAAAGCCGCGCGACCAGGAGGCCAATTGCCGCTGGAATTGCACAAGCGGGATTCCGCCAATGCCGAGAGCGCTCGCGTATGAGTAGGGTGCGGTTTGGCGTCGGCGCGCTCACACTGGTGTCCGTCCTGACTCTATCCTGGTTTCTACCCGTCCTCGAGACGGATTCAGCCGGCGCGCCGATACCCACCCAGCAGGCAACGCAGGAGAAGCAGAAGATCCTAAAGGGAGTCTCTGCGGGCCAGATCCTGTATCTCAAGAGTACTCAGTATGAAAGAAAGGATCCTGGCATTCCTGGCCGCGCCTGGGCACTCCCGGAGCGTGTCCTGGGCGAGATTTGGATGGCGCAAGATGATAGTGGCGCCCCCGCCATCTTTACCACTGTTACCCGCAACGCGGAAGGCGAGGTGCTGTCATATTCGCAACTGGAGAACGGCCATAGGGTGGGTACGTGGGTAGCCACAGGAGACAAGACCTCGATTACGATGGATGATGAAGCCACCCTGGCGTCGTGGGTGTTGAATGTCTGGCAAACTGGGACTAGGCTATTGGACTCGGGGTATGACTTTGTGGGCACGGGACGATGGTACGGGCAGCCAACCGCCATCTACGAAGATACGCGCACGATCTCTATCAACATCTCCAACTTCACCGCCGCGCAGAAAGAGGCTATGGGTACTTCACCGGACCAGACGTCCGTCAAAGAGGTGTTCGTGGACAGCTATGAGCACGTGGTGGACAGGCCGTTACTTTACCGGAGCGCCACATGGTCCACGGACGAGGCCGGAGCTCGAACGCTGACCGGCGATTTCAGAATAGTGGAATACCGGCTCCTGCCCACCGACACCCCGATTGGCCCGTTCGAGCAATGACGGCTGACGCTCAGGTTGAACCGCGCTTTAACAAGTCCCCGGCTAAAGCTCAGGACGGGCGCACAGATCTAGCCATTCCTGCGGAAGGAGACCTTTGCATAACTCCGGTGTATCTCCTAAAAAAGGCTATCTTCTCCGTCATTCCCGTGAAGCTTGCCCCGTACTCCGATACGGGGACGGGAATCTAAGGCCCCTCTTCCAAGGCTTCGCAGCCTTGCAGACAGCGTTTCTAGTGTCCTGTATCCGTAGTTCCTCGCATTATTCGAGGGCTTTCTGAAAGGACAGAGAATCGGATTCTTGCTCAAACCAGGGTAGTGGATCAGCATCGATCACCCCTTTATTTGCCAATGTACTTTGGTTACACCACACTAGATTCCTGCGGAAGCAGGAATGACGGTGAGGGCAATTCTTGCGGGATGACGCTAAGGGTTATTCAAAGGTCTCCGGAGGCAGGAATCCAGGTGCGGGGGGTGTGGACTCCCGACCCCATATCAGGTACAGGGCAGGCTTTCTCGGGAGTGACGGGTATATTCCCCGCACGAGCGTATCCCTGTACCAATCGTGGGGCAAGCTCCATAATCCGCTGCGTAGCAGAAATTTGGCCTTGACCCGAAGAAGGACGGCGCACAGCCCCAGCCATTCCTGCGGAGGCAGGAATCCAGGTGCGGGGGGTGTGGACTCCCGACCCCGTATCAGGTACAGGGCAGGCTTTCTCGGGAGTGACGGGTATATTCCCCGCACGAGCATATCCCTGTACCAATCGTGGGGCAAGCTCCATAATCCGCTGCGTAGCAGAAATTTGGCCTTGACCCGGAGAAGGACGGCGCGCAGCCCCTTGGCTGTACTTCAGCCATAGGGTAAAATGTAGCGCAGGCCAACTTGAGATTCAGAAGACAGGGAATATGACCACTCAGAGAGATTATTACGATGTATTGGGGGCTTCCCGGAACTCCTCCCAGGAGGAGATCAGGACCAAGTTCCGCCGTCTGGCCCTGGATTATCACCCAGACAGGAACAAAGACCCCCAGGCCCAGGAGAAGTTCAAGGAGATCAACGCCGCCTACCAGGTGCTCAGCGACCCGCAGAAGCGCGCCCAGTACGACCGCTTCGGCCACGCAGGCGCCGGGGCTGGGAACGGCGGAGGCCGAGGCTTCGAGGGTGCGGAGAACTTCGGAGGCTTTGGCGACATCTTCGACGCCTTCTTTGGCAGCTTCGGCACTCGCTCCCGCAGGGCGCCCCAGACCGGAAACGATCTGCAGACCAACCTCACACTCTCCTTTGAGGAGGCAGTGTTCGGAGTGGAAACCGATATAGACGTGTCTCGCGTTGAAGTCTGCAGTCGTTGCAGCGGCAGCGCCGGCGAGCCCGGAAGCACCACGGTGGACTGCCAGCACTGCAAGGGAACGGGACAGGTCAGGCGTGTGCAGCGCAGCATGTTCGGCCAGTTCACCCAGGTGGGCCCGTGCACCCAGTGCAACGGCGAAGGCAGGATTATCACCAACCCCTGCACACAGTGCAGCGGCTCAGGACGCGAGCGCAGGCGCAGAAAGATGAAGGTGGACATTCCGATGGGCGTGGAGGACGGGACCCAAGTGCGCCTCACAAGGGAAGGCGACGCTGGAAGCAACGGCGGACTGCCCGGCAACCTGTACATCGTACTCAGAGTGCAGCCCCACGAGGTCTTCAAACGGCGCGACCACGACATACTTTACGATCTGCCCGTAAACTTCGCTCAGGCCGCCCTGGGAGACGAGATGGAGGTGCCCACCCTGAACGGACCCGAAAGCCTGCGCATTCCCGAAGGGACCCAGTCCGGCACTGTGTTCCGCATCAAGGGTAAGGGCGTACCATACTCCAGGAGCAAGAGGGGCGACCACCTGGTGACCGTGAGCGTGGTCACTCCCAAATCACTGGATGAGAACCAGCGCCAACTCCTTCAGGAGCTTGCCAAGACCCTTAGCAGCGGCTCCAGGGAGGACAAGGGCTGGTTAGGGAAGATCAAGGACGCCCTTGGGAAAGACTCCTAGAGCCTCTTGGCTATGAAGTGGCTGGAGCTGAGCCTCAGGGCCCCATCGGAGTACGTTGAGCCTCTTTCGGTGATATTCCAGCGATACGGCTACGGTGGTGTGGCCGTGGAGCAGGAGGGGGGCTTCAACCCTGACGAGGACGAACAGGAACCCGAATTCACCACGGCCATAATTCGCTCCTACCTGCCTGTGGACGGGACCACAGCCGACCGCAGGGAGCACATCAGGATAGCTGTTGACCTGATCTCACGACTCTGCGATCTGTCCCCACTGGAGGAGCGCGTGCTGGATGAGGGGGAGTGGATGGAGATGTGGAAGAGCCACTTCTCGGTGCTGCAAGTGGGCCGGATTGTCGTTCGGCCGACCTGGATGGAATACGACGCTAAAGACGGAGACATCGTGATTGACATGGACCCTGGGATGGCTTTCGGCACAGGCCATCACCCGACTACCCACATGTGCCTGCTGGAGCTGGAGAAGCTGGTTGTCCCCGGCGCAAAGGTGCTGGACGTTGGGACCGGCTCCGGCATCCTCTCCATAGCAGCCGCCAGGCTCGGCGCAGAACAAATCCTGGCCCTGGACGTAGACCCAATAGCGATAAAGGCGGCACGCGCCAACGTCCGGTACAACGGCCTCCGCTCGACTATCAAGGTAAGCCGCCGCGCTCTCGCAACCCACAAGAGCACACGGGGCGCTTTCGACCTGGTGGTCGCCAACATTTACACCAAGATCATCCTGGAGATGGCGTCTGACCTTGTGGCCCAGGTTGCCCCGCAGGGCATGATGGTCCTCTCCGGCATTATGGCGGAGCGAGCGCCGAAGGTGGAGAGCCGCCTGAGCGAAGAGGGGTGCGCCATACTGCGTACTGGCCGCGAGGGCGACTGGGCCGTAATTGTGGCGCAGAACACTCGGGTGTAGATGTGCACCGCTTCTTCGTCGACCCTTCGTGCATTCAGGAGACCAGCGCCTCGGTGGTAGGGCCTGTAGCGCGACAGGCAGCCCGGGTGCTGCGCCTGCGGCCGGGGGAATTGGTAGCCCTTCTGGACAACACCGGGTGGGAGTACGCTGTGCGACTCAGCTCAGTAACCTCCTCCCGCCTGGAAGGGGATGTGGTTGATAGCAGTCGAGGCAGTGGTGATCCGGGGATAGTCCTTACCCTCTACCAGGGAGCGCTCAAGAGCGACAAGCTGGAGACCGTCCTGCAGAAGGGGACGGAGATTGGCATATCGGCCTTCGTGCCAGTGGTCTCCCGGAGGAGCGTTGTGCGCTCGTCAAGAGACTGGTCGGAAAGCAAATATACCCGCTGGCGGAAGATAATCACCGAGGCGGCGGAGCAGTCCGGGCGCTCACTGATCCCGTATCTGGGAGCGCCGATGACGTGGCAGCAGGCATCGACATCGGCTCGCGGCGTCCGTCTCATGGCCTGGGAGGGAGACCCGGACGAGCGCCGCAATGAGAATGGCATAACGAGAGTGGGTTTCAGAGAGGCGGTGCTGCCCAGCATGGACAGGATCCGGAGAGAGGGCCTCAGCCTGTTTGTGGGCCCGGAGGGCGGATTCGACGCCGAAGAGGTGGAGGAGGCCAGGGCTTCCGGCGTGGCTGTGGTAAGCCTGGGGCGGCGCATCCTCCGAGGCGAGACGGCAGGCTTGGCTATGGCCGCCGCCGTCATGTACGAAGCAGGAGAGTTGGGAGGCTAGAGTCTGATACGCTCTGCGTAAAGCCCTGTTCACCCCCATCTCAATCTTCCCCCTCAATGGAGACCTTTGCATAACCCATAGCGTCATCCCGCAAGAATTGCCCCACCGTCATTCCTGCGGAAGCAGGAATCTAAAAACGCTGTCTGCAAGGCTACGATGCCTTGGAAGAGGGGCCTTAGATTCCCGTCCCCGTATCTGAGTACGGGGCAAGCTTCACGGGAATGACGGAGAAGATAGCCTCTTCTAGGAAATACACCGGAGTTATGCAAAGGTCTCCCTATGGGAAGAGGTTTGGCTTATCACACCCCCTCAAGAGCGTCCAGCACCCTCTGGGCCGCTTCGTAGTCCCGCAGCCCGCCCCTCAGGATGGGCGGGACAAGGTAGATGTTAGTGATGCCCGCCGCCAGAAACTCTTCCATCAGGTCTACAGCTATATCGACACCATCCCTCCCGCCATCCAGCTCCTCCCTGATGAACTGCGGAACGTCCCCGAACACCAGTCCCCTGGCGTCCAGGACCTGCAACCCCCAGAAGACCGGCGCTGCAAGCGGCTCTCCGGCAGCGGCCTCGTAGCCCTCCCGGAATCGCTCAATTTGGTCCAGGTCGTAGATGGGCTGGGTGATGAAGAAGTCGGCTCCGGCGGAGGCCTTTGCGCGGGTAAGTCTGGCTTCCCTCTCAATGCTGCGCCCCAGGTCTATGGTCGCGCCAACGCAGAAGTCCGTTGGCGATCTCAGCTTCAGCCCTTTGTAATCGACGCCTTCGTTCATGGACTTGATGGCCGCAATCAGCTCCGTTGGCCGGAAGTCCCTGACGTCCTTGACCGCGGACAGGTCTCTCTCCGTAAAGGCGTCGCCGCCCACCACTATTACGTTTTCCAGGCCGAGCATGGCGGCTCCCAGCAGGTGGTTCTGTGTAGCCAGCCTGTTCATGTCCCTGGTGGCCATAGTGAATATCGCGTCTCTGCCCGTCTGCTGCCTTATGGCGTGGGCGGCTATGACGGGGTCCAACCTGACCGCCTTGCCCGGGCTGTATGCCACGCTGATGAAGTCGGGCGAGACGGAGTGCGCCCCGGACAGGAGAGCTGGATCGCTTCCCCTGGGAGGCGAGAAGTCGCAGATAACGACGGGCCTAACGTTGCCGTCGCACTTCTCGGTCACTTTGCTCATAGTCAACTCCCGGGTATGGTTTTGCTTCGCAGGCTGGTGCCGGCAAAGCTGAATGGTCTCTACACATCCTAACCTCTTCAGGCTATTGCAACAATCGTGGTGTAGAAGTAATCTCTATCCATCTGCAACGTGGTGAAACCGAGATGGACAATAGAGTAGAAGAGTACATCAAAGCCTCGCACGATTCCACGATGGCGCGGTTGGTGCGCCTTTGCCGGCAGCCCAGCGTCAGCGCTCAGGGCCTGGGCATTCACGAGTGCGCCCAGCTTGTCACTGACATGCTGACAGAGCTGGGGGCAACGGTCTCGACGGCGCCCGCGCCGGAGACCGGATATCCCGTTATATACGCCGAGATAAAGGGCCGGTCGGATCGCACCGTCCTTTTTTACGACCACTACGACGTGCAACCCCCGGAGCCGCTGGAGCTCTGGTCGTCTCCGCCCTTCGAGCCGACCGTCCGGGACGGCAGGCTGTACGGCCGCGGCGTCTCCGACGACAAGGGGTCGATTGCGGTGCGATTGGCGGCCATCGAGGCCTTTGTGCGCGCTGGCGACGGGCTTCCCTGTAACGTGAAGTTCTTCATGGAGGGCGAGGAGGAGATAGGCAGTCCGCATCTGGCCTCCGTGGTGAGAGACCACGCCCACCTGCTGAAGGCCGACGGCTGTATCTGGGAGGGCGGTGGAGTCAACTGGCAGGGCGCTCCCTCCATATCCCTGGGACTCAAGGGAATCCTCTATATGGAGCTCGCAGCGAGAGGGCCGAACCGGGACGTACACTCCTCCTACGCGGCGGTGGTGTCCAACCCCGCCTGGCGGCTGGTCTGGGCCCTGGCCTCCATCAAGAACGCGGACGAGGAAATCCTGATACCGGGCTTCTACGATGCCGTCCGTCCGCCTACGGACCTGGAGCTTGAGGCGCTGGGCCGTATCCCGCCGGAGGAGCATCAGCTGATGGACAGCCTCGGCCTTTCCGGTTTCGTGAAGGGCGTGCGGGGCGCCGACTACGAGAGGCGACTCCAGATGGAATCCACCAGCAACATCGCCGGCATCATATCCGGCTATACCGGGGATGGAGCAAAGACCATACTGCCGGAAGAGGCGCGAGTGAAGGTGGACTTTCGACTGGTGCCTGACCAGGACCCGCAAGACTTGGTTGACAAGGTGAGGTCTCATCTGGACAACCAGGGATTCCAGGACGTGGAGATAGCCTGGTGGCACGGCGAACCGGCCGCGCGTACGCCCTTGGACCACCCGTGGGTGGCCACTGTGGCCCAGGCGGCATCGGCGGCTTACGGCAATGACACGATTCTCGCCCCGTCAATGGCAGGGAGCGGCCCCATGCACCTCTTTACCGACGAGTTGGGACTTCCCGTCTCCACCGGCCCCGGCCTGAACCACCCGGACAATCGCATTCACGCCCCCAACGAGAACATCCGGCTGGAGGACGTAACAAGCGCCGTCCTCTGCGCGGCAGAGCTGCTGGAACGGGCAAGCCGGCTATAGCAGCCCAAGGGCAAATTGCGCGATATAATCCGCTGGTTCTGTTCGGCTAAGCGTGGCACAACGGGACGTTGACAAGGTAGGGAGCTTGGAGGTACGAAATGACTACCAATTGGCCTAACGGGACCCTCTTCGTTGGGGACAACCTTGACGTAATGCGCGGCATGAACTCCGTGAGCGTTGACCTGATATACCTGGACCCGCCTTTCAACTCCAACCAGAGCTACGCCGCGCCCATAGGAAGCGCGGCGGCCGGCGCTGCCTTCAAGGACACCTGGACACTGGATGACGTGGATCTTGCGTGGCACGGGGAGATAGCGGAAGCCGAGCCCGCGCTGTACAAAATCATAGACGCTGCGGGATTGGCTCACGGCAAGGGTATGCAGTCGTACCTGATTATGATGGCTGTCCGTCTGCTGGAGATGCGGCGGTTGCTGAAGCCAACGGGAAGCATTTACCTGCATTGTGATGACACCGCTACTCATTACCTAAAGTTGCTCATGGATGCAGTCTTTGGGGCTGGACAGTTTCGCAACTCAATTGTTTGGAAGCGATTCAACTTCCACTCGGATGCTAAGCGGTTTGGGCGGGTATCAGATGCCTTGCTGTTCTACTCCAAGACTGACGCCTATCGCTTCAATCGGCCAAGAGTGCCGTTTTCCAAGGCTTACGTTGACACCAAATTCACCCATAGGGATGCTGATGGACGGCGTTTCAGGCTCAGCGATTTGAATCCACCGGGCGGGCGTGGCCCAGTATACGAATATCATGGCGTTACAAAGGCTTGGCGAATGACAAAAGAGAAGATGTTGGCGCTAGCAGCCCGTCCGAGGATTAGCTAACTGTGGTTGCGGGTCAGCGACAATGGATCGCGACAACTAATTGTGCCGGTTGCCCCGGTCAGCCCCCAGACAGCTTTGCGAATATCGCTGTGCTCACTACCTCGGCAAGAGTTCCTGATGCGTTGGGCTGGCCCATGGACCCGTGCTTTCCTGTGCAGATTGACCCCAAAGCGGAACAATTTGAGCAGGTTGTGGCCGGTGCAGATCAGCGACCATTCGCCGTTCACCTTCTCCAGTCCCCGCAACAGGAACTGCCGGAATCCCCGGCCCTGCTTGATCTGGCCGAATACCGGCTCCACAGTTTGCATCCGCAAAGCGTAGCGCTGCCGACCCCGCCTGGTCTGTAACTTCCGTCGCATCCGGTCCCTGGGAGACAGATGGCTGGGTATGCGACCTCGGGGCGCCGGTGGCACAACCCGGCCGTGGCGGGTCTGCTCCGGCGCGACGAACGGGTCCACGCCCAGAGCATAAAGCTCATCGACTGCCTTTGCCGAGTAGTAGCCGGCATCGGCGGATACTTCCCTGGGGACTGCACCGACGTTGTCGATGGTCTCCTCCATCATCGCCGCAGCCTGTTGCTTATCCGAAGTCTGGTTGGTGGCCCGCGCCGCCACGATCACCTGGTGAGCGCTGTCCACCACCGCCTGACAGTTGTACGCTTGCAGGAAGTCCTTTCCTCCAGGCGCTGGGATGATGCGCGACTCGGTATCGGTGAAGTTACGCTGGGCCTTGTCGTCGGGCACACCCGGGCGCTTACCACCTTCGGCCTCAGCCTGTTCGGCAGCCGCCTGCGCCTCGGCTTCCAGCGCCGCCATGGCTTCCCGTATCTTCTCCAACCGACCCTCTCGAAAGGCCAACTCCTCCGGCAACTCGTCTCCACGCTTGTCTTTGCCGTACCGCCGGTCTTCCTCATCGTCCACTTCCCGGGCTCGCTCCAGCAACTCCGCCACCTCCGCCGCCAACTGCGCTTCCCTCTCCTTCATGCGTCCATAACTCATCGCCTTATGCTTCGATGCGTTGGCCTTCACCTTCGTGCCGTCCAGCGCCACGTGCCCCAGCTTCACCAGCCCCGCCCGCTGGCACAACGCCAGTACCTGTATGAACAGGCCCGACAGCGCATCCAGATTGTCCTTGCGAAAGTCGGAGATGGTCCGGAAGTCCGGTGTGTTGTTCGCCGCCAACACCCTGAAGGCGATGTCCTCGTGGAGACGCTGGGCGATGCGGCGTGAGGACGCCACCCCGACGCAGTAGCCATACAGCAGCGCCTTGACCATCATCCGTGGATGATACGGCGGCCCGCCACGCCGTTCCCGCTCGTAGCGAGCGGTGACCTCCGACATGTCCAACTGGTCCACCACGTCGGATATGAAGTAGGCCAGATGGTCGTCAGGCAGCCACTCCTGCAACGCCGCTGGCAACAGCAACTGCTGGTCGGGTTCGTAGGGAAGGTAGGTCTTGCTCATCAACAACTCCCCGCTACTGGACTGGCCCTATCATACACCCAACCACTCGCCAACCGTGTTTCTCGGACAGGCTGCTAGTGTGGTGTAACCAAAGTACATTGGCAAATAAAGGGGTGATCTATGCTGATCCACTACCCTGGTTTGAGCAAGAATCCGATTCTCTGTCCTTTCAGAAAGCCCTCGAATAATGCGAGGAACTACGGATACAGGACACTAGAGGCAGAGGGGCGCATTTATCTTGACAGCGCCATTCCCCAGCTAAAGCGATACCTTGATGAGTTGGATGGTCAAGCAGTTCACAACATTTGGGATGACATTCCCTCAATCAACCCTATGGCTAAAGAGCGCACGGGCTACCCCACTCAGAAGCCGCTGGCCCTCTTGGAGCGCATCATCAAAGCGTCCAGCAACGAGGGCGACGTGATCCTGGACCCGTTCTGCGGATGCGCAACGGCGATGGTCGCTGCCGAGAAGCTGGCCCGCCAGTGGGTTGGCATTGACCTGTCGCCCGTTGCGGAGACACAGGTGAAGAACCGCTTGGAGAAGGAGGTCCGGTTGTGGACGGGCAAGGTGGTGGTCCGTACTGATATTCCACGCCGGACGGACGTGGGCAATCTGCCTCCCTACAAGACTCACAAGCATACGCTGTTTGGACGGCAGGAAGGGCTATGCACCGGGTGCCGGATGATGTTCCCGTTCCGCAACTTCACCATTGACCACAAGGTTGCCCAGTCCAGGGGCGGTACGGACCACTTGGACAACCTCCAACTGCTATGCGGCGCTTGCAACTCCAAGAAGGGCACCCGTACCCACGAGCAGTTCATCGCCCTGCTTGAGAGGGAAGGGCTGCGGTAAGGAAATGTATAAACATGAATTTGGAAGTTCTACTTGAGCCGTGGTATAGGCTCCCAGTTTACATATTGGTGTTGGCTTTTAGCCTAATAGCCATCCGTGTCATTATCAGATTCGACATCAATGACTGGCTGAAAGACCGTAGAAACGCTAGACAACTCAAGGATATTGAGAAAGCGAGTAGGAAGTGTAGACATTCGTGGACACTTTACCATAGGAGCCCACTCTCCCAGTGCAATATCTGTTTTGTGGCAATATCCACTTCAATACTATTAGTTGCAAGGCAATATGCTGATACTAAACCCCTGATATTTACTGAATCATATGATATGGTTCCCGAGTTCCCTGGGGGATATCCCATAATTACTAACTACATTGGCGCTGAAAACTAAAGCCGCGAGGAAGGCTATGAGATGCTGACCGCACTTAACCGAGCAGCACCAGTCCGCCACATTGCTTTACATCCCTGCGTAGTACCTATAAAATGAGTGCGAACTGAGGCATGCTGAAAGAGGGTATGCTCTCGGTCTTTTCGTATTATGGAGGGTGCCGTGCCGCAGAAAGGTAGCTATCTCACAAAGGAAGGCCTCACCAAGCTGGAGGCTGAGTTGGAGCATCTACGCTCCGTTAAACGCGTGGGGGTGGCTGACCGTATTCAGAAAGCCAAGGAGCTCGGCGGTACGGTGGACAACGCAGAGTACGACGACTCCAAGAACGAGCAGGCCTTTGTTGAGGGGCGCATCCTCACTCTGGAGAGGATCGTAGACGGCGCCATACTCATTGGAGATGAGGCTACCCACTCCGATAAGGTGAATCTGGGAGCGCACGTTACAGTCCTGAACCAGAACAAGGCCGAGGAGGAGTACACCATTGTGGGCAGCGCCGAGGCTGACCCGGGCCAGGGACGCATTTCCAACGAGTCCCCTGTGGGCAAAGCCCTACTGAACAAGAAAGTCGGTGAGGAAGTGAATGTAAACACTCCCGCCGGCACAGTGACCCTCACCATATCAAGCATCAACTGACCACCACGCCGGACACATCACATCGTTATGGAAAAAAGAGGCGGAGACCTGCTCCAGAGCCGTCGAGAGAAGTTCCAGCGGCTCAGGGACAGAGGCGTAGAGCCATTCCCGAATCGTTACCACCGTAGCCACACCATCGCGGAGGCGGTAGCATTTTATAGAGAAGAGGCGGCCAACGGAGGCGATGAGACTCGCACGGCCCCGGTGTCCGTGGGCGGGCGCATCATGACGCTGCGACGAATGGGCAAAGCCTCCTTCATTAACCTCCAGGACGGTTCAGGCCAGATTCAGGTTCACCTGAGAAGGGATATCCTGGACCAGGAGTACGAGTTGGTCCGAGACCTGGACATGGGTGACTTCCTGGGCGCACAGGGGCCTCTCTTCCTCACCCGGACCGGCGAGATAACCCTGGAAGCCCACGAGGTGTCCTTCCTTGCAAAGGCCATGCGCCCCCTGCCGGAGAAGTGGCACGGCCTCGCCGACGTGGAGATACGTCACAGGCAAAGGTACCTCGACCTAATCACCAACCCGGAGGCCAAGCAGAACTTCCAGACCCGCAGCCGTATCATCGGAGCCGTACGCCGGTTTATGGACGCCCGCGGCTTCATGGAGGTGGAGACACCCGTGCTTGTGCCGGTTGCCGCCGGCGCGATGGCCCAGCCCTTCGCCACTCACCATAACGCCCTTGACCGCGACCTCTACCTCCGCATTGCAACGGAGCTGTACCTCAAACGCCTCATAGTTGGCGGGCTGGACAAGGTGTACGAGATCGGCAGAGTGTTCCGCAACGAGGGCATCGACCAGGACCACAACCCTGAGTTCACTCTGCTGGAGAGCTACGAGGCCTACGCCGACTACAATGACGTGATGTGCATGGTGGAGGAGATGGTCTGCTCAGTAGCCCAGGAAGTGCTGGGCACGGCGCAGGTCCAGTACGGCGAGAACGTAATCGACTTCACGCCTCCCTGGAAAAGGGTCTCACTCAGGGAGGAGGTGCAGCGCAGCGCGGGCATCGACTTCCAGGACTTCCCGGACGCCGCCGCGCTTGAGGAGAGAATAAAGGAGCTGGGCATTGTCGCAGAGGGACGAAGCAGCCGCGGAAGGCTCATCGACAAGCTGGTGTCGGCTTGCGTAGAGCCGCAGCTCATCCAGCCGACGTTCCTGCTGGACTATCCCCTGGACATGTCCCCGCTGGCCAAGCAGAGCCCGGACGACCCCACTATGGTGGAGCGGTTCGAGGGCTTTGCCGCGGGCATGGAGATAGCCAACGCCTTCACCGAGTTGAACGATCCCGATGAGCAACGCAGGCGGTTCATGGAGCAGGAGGCCCTGAGAGGCCTGGTAGACGAAGACCTTGACCGGCTGGACGAGGACTACCTGCTGGCCCTGGAACACGGAATGCCTCCAACGGGCGGGCTGGGGATAGGCATCGACCGGCTGACCATGCTGCTGACCGGGCAGCAGTCGATACGCGAGGTTATCCTGTTCCCACAGCTGAGAGAGAGGTAACGTCCTGCCGGCAACGGGAGGTTTGTAAATATGCTCAGCATAGAGCAGATACGCCAGGACACTGAGGCTGTCAGAGAGGCTCTGGCCAGGAGGGGCGAAGAAGCCCCTCTTGAGAGCATCCTGTCCCTGGACGCCCTGCGTCGATCCCACCTCACAGAAGCCGATGACCTCCGAGCCAAGCGTAACCAGGTCAGCAGAGAGATAGGCCGTATGTCGGAGAGGCCGGTCCACCTACTGGAGGAGATGCGGCAGACGGGAGACCGCATCAAGACTCTGGAGACGCAGGTGAAGGAGGCGGAGGCGAGCCTGGAGGAGGAGCTGCTGAAGCTGCCCAACCTGCCTCTCCCGGACGTGCCGGTGGGAGAGGACGAGTCCGGCAACCGGGTGATACGAACGTGGGGAGAGCCGGCTGAATTCAGCTTCTCGCCACTGCCTCACTGGGACCTGGGGGAGAGCCTTGGAATAATAGACCTGGCCAGGGGCGCGAAGGTATCGGGCTCCCGCTTCTTCACCCTGACGGGCCAGGGAGCCAAGCTGCAACGCGCCCTCATCTCCTGGATGCTGGACCTGCACGTCCAGGAGCACGGCTTCAACGAGGTGTACGTGCCCTATATGGTGCGCAGAGAGGTGATGCAGGGAAGCGGCAACCTACCCAAGTTCGAGGACAACCTGTACCACGACGAGGAGGACGACCTGTGGCTCATACCCACGGCTGAGGTACCCCTTACCGGCCTCCACCGCGACGAGATCCTGGAGCCCGACGCACTTCCCATGTACTACGTGGCCCACTCACCGTCCTTCCGCCGTGAGAAGGCGGCTGCGGGCAAGGACACCAGGGGCATCAAGCGCGTCCACCAGTTCGACAAGGTGGAGCTATACAAGCTCGTTACTCCCGAAACCTCCGCCGAGGAGCTGGAGAAGCTGGTCAGGTCGGCCGAGGAGGTGTGCCGACGTCTGAACATCCCCTATAGAGTCCTGGAGCTATGCACTGGCGACATCGGCTTTCAGTCAGCAAAGTCCTTCGATCTGGAGATGTGGGCCCCGGGATGCGGCGAGTGGCTGGAGGTCAGCTCCTGCTCCAACTGCACCGACTTCCAGGCCAGACGCGCCAATATTCGTTTCAGGCCCCAGGCGGGCGCAAGACCACAGTATGTCCACACACTCAACGGCTCGGGTCTGGCTCTGCCCAGGGTCCTCATAGCCATTATGGAGAACTATCAGCAGCCGGACGGCTCCATACGTGTACCGGACGTGCTGCAGAGCTATGTGGGCAGGGAGTCGATAGACCCCTAGTCCCGCAGCATCTCAACATACAACCCCCCAATAGCAGCCGCATAAGGCTGGAGAAAGGAAGATAGTATGCCCCACGACGTAACTTTAGTCATAAATGACATTCCCGGAGCGCTGGCCCTGGTGGGAGAGACAATGGGAAAGGCCGGCATCAACATAGAGGGATACTGCTCCTTTCCCTCCGCAGGCAAGAGCTTCCTCCACATACTGGTCGACGAAATGAATGGCGTCCAGGAGGCTCTGGGCGAGATTGGCGTTGAAGTGGAACACCAAAGAGAGGTGTTTACCGTGGACGTGGAGGACCGACCCGGCGAGCTCGGCAAGGTAGCGCGGTTCATGGCCGACTCCGGTGTCAACATCGATATGGTGTACATGGGCACCAACACCCGTCTTGTGTTGTGCGCCTTCAACACTGAAGCCGCGCGAGCAGCCATCGACCGGTATGAGGCCTCATAGCTGGCTGCTGTTGCACAGACCGAAGCCAAGTCTTTTCAAGCGCTGTCTTGTGAAATGGGACCTGTACCCAAGAGACCTATGCGTAACTTCCCGGGGTTCTCAGAGTGCCCCCATCCCAACCTTACCCCGAAATCCTGGGGAAGGGGTTTAGGCGCTCCGGCTAACCTTCTCTCCCCCTTCAGGAGACCTTCGAATAAACCGATGTCCTCCTGAAAAGCATTATTCTCCGTCATTCCTGCGGAGGGAGACCTTTACACAACTCCGGTGTATCTACCAGAAGAGGCGAACTTCTCTGTCATTCCCGTGCAGACGGGAATCCAGGCGGGGTGGGGCGTGGACTCCCGTCTGCACGGGAGTGACGACGAGGGTGGTCGCGCCTAAGCGAGGTTATTCAAAGGTCTCCGGAAACAGGAATCCAGAGCACCCGTGATAGCACACAGTAGACTCCTGCTCCCCGTTTCCACGAGGACAAGCTTCGCAGGGGTGGTCATGATTAGAGAACGTTTTGCAAAGGTCTTCTTCAGAGGAAGAGACAGAGCTTGCCCCGTACTCCGATATAGGGAGGGGGCACACCGAGACCAAGATTGTCCAAAGGTCTTCCCCGCGGGAGCTACCCTATGATGACCACTTCCCTCTGCACGGAGCTGGTCACCTCCGGCCCGGTCGCTGAGATGTACACGTCTATCTCGGAGCGCATCCCGAATTCAGGCAGGTAGACGCCGGGCTCAATGGTAACCCCGATGTGGGGAATGAGCAGGCGCGTGTCGTGGGTCTCCCAGCCGTCCAGGTTAACCGCGTCCCCGTGTACCTCCAAGCCCAGGCTGTGGCCCAGCCTGTGGGTGAAGTAGTCCCCGTATCCCCGGGAGGAGATGTGCTGCCGCGCCACCCGGTCCACCTCCCACCCCTGCACGGTGTCTCCCCTGCGGAGGGCGTCGCCAAGGAAGTCCAGGGCCGCGTCCCTTGCCCCTGTGACTACGTCAAAAACCTCCTGGTGGAGCCGCGGCGCTTCACCGCCCGCGTACCCCACCCAGGTGATGTCGGCGAAGGTCGCTTCTTGAGACGCCTCCCTGGCCCACATATCTATCAGCACCCAGCTTCCGGGTCGGACGGCGAACGCGGCTTCCTCTGTGGGAAGGTAGTGTGGGTCGCTGCTGTGTTCGTCAACAGCCACGACCGGGCCGTCCGGTGTCTCCAGCCCCTCTTCCTCAAAACGGCGCAGGATGAAGCGCGCCACGTCCACCTCCGACGGCGTATCGCTCAGGCGCTGCCCCATGAACTCGAACGCCTCCGCCGCAATGAGGCTCAGCTTCTCCGCCGCCCTTCTGTGCGACTCCAGCTGGGCATCGCTCCAACGCTGGGTGGCGTACTGCACCAGGTCCGCCGATGAGACCACATCCACTCCCAGGCTCCTCACCATATCGAGGGTCCCGGCGTCCACACGGGAGACGCGAGGCAGCGCTCCCATAGGAGAGTACTCCATAGCCACTCTCCTGCTGCCTTTCAGGACCTCGCCCAGGCTCATCAGGAGAGAGTCGCGGCCAGTGTACTCCACTTTCCGCTCGTCAAGCCCGGAAAACCTGCCTCCGTCCACGTGATGCGTCAGCAACACGGCCCCGCCATTCGCCGGCACGAAAAGGAAGACGGGGCGGGTGACCATGGACAGCCGGCCCATGACCTGCGAGAAAAACGGGTTTATCCCGCGGTACTCGTAGAGGAGCCAGCCGTCCACGCCCGACCGCGCCATGTACTCCTGCGCCTGGGAAAGCAGATGTGCTGTGGCCACGGTTCTACCCCCTGATAATGGCGTCAAACTGGCAGTATCTCCGGGTTGGGTTGGTAATGGAAACAATCGTAGAGAATACCACCTGATTCCCGCTCATGGTGAGCTTGTCGAACCATTTGAGCGGGAATGCAACAGCCACGCGGCCCCCGCTCACTCCCTTCGACAGGCTCAGGGTGAGCGGGGAATAAGGCATTCTCAGTAAACTCTTGTTAAGCCGAAGAGTAATACCAACACACGTTGGGGGTACCCAATCCACCCCAGATCCACTGGCGCACGTTGCTCAATTCCAACCTTCTAGTTCTACTGATCGTTCGGCCGCCGTGTCGTTGAGCCTATGAAAGACTCCAGCATACTGGTGAACTCCATAGGGAATATGAACTTGGTTGCAGGGCTGTTGCCCATCTGCCTCAGCGTATCGAAGTACTGGAGGCTCATAGTCCTGGCGTCCGCGGACTGGGCAACAGCGTTTATCCTGTCCAGGGCGGTGCTGAAGCCGTCGGCGCGGAGGATGGCCGCCTGCTGGTCTCCCTCCGCGTTAAGGATCTCGGCCTCGCGCGATCCCTCCGCCGTAAGAATGGCCGACTGCTTCTCGCCCTCGGCCCGGTTGATCGCGGCCTGGCGAGAGCCTTCGGATTCCGTGATCTCGGCCGTCTTTATGGCCGCGGCGGACTTCTCCCGCTCCATAGCGGCCTTCACGCCGGGCGGCGGGTCAATCTCGTTGATCTCCACCTGGCTCACCTTGATACCCCAACGCCCGGTGACCTCGTCCATACGCACTTGAAGCTGGTCGCGAATCCTCTCCCGCTCAGATAGCGCCTCCGTCAGGCTTGTGGAGCCTATCACGGCCCTGAGGGTGGCAAAGGAGAGGTTAATCGTAGCCATTCTGTAGTTTTCTATGTCCATGACGGCCCTCCTGACCTCGTCATCACCCTGGAGGACCTTGTAGTAGATCACAAAGTCCATGTCCACCACCACGTTGTCGGCGGTGATGTACTTCTGGGTTGGCACCCTGTCCACCTGCTCCCTTATGTCCACCTTTACCGCCTGATCCATGAAAGGAACCACCAGCCTCAGTCCCGGTCCGCGCACGTTCATGTACTTGCCCCACCTCAGCACCACCATTCGCTCGTACTGCTTGACTATTCTCCAGAAAACCATACCGTCTCCTTTCTTACCTTGCCCTCTGCACGTTAACGGTGAGACCCTCCATACTCACCACCCTGACCCGTTCTCCGGTCATTATAACCTCATCGTTGTCTGCGATGGCGCTCCACAGCCCGCTGGGAAGCTGGACCATCCCGATGGGCGCCAGGTCCGACGTCACCATACCGACCTCGCCGACCACCGCATCGGCCGTGGAAGGGTTGTCCGTCTGCCTCGACTTCACCATAGTCATTACAAACCACCCTCCGCCGCCCAGCAGTAGGACCGCCGTACCTAGAATCAGCCAGATGTTCACTCTTACATCGGGTAAAGTCGGAGACGTCGGGCCAAAACTATGGAAGAGGAGCAGCCCGCCAATGACGAAGCTGACCACCGCTCCAACGCCCAGCACACCTATGCCCGCCGCCATCGCCTCCAGACCCAGCAGCACCATAGCCAGCAGGATGAAGGCGACTCCCGCCCAGTTCACCGGCAGGTTCCCCAGCGCGACAAAAGCCAGCAGGAGACACGTGACCCCGATGAAACCCGGGACTATCATGCCGAAGTTGAACAGCTCAATCATGATGGCCAATCCGCCTATGGTTACGAGCAGGAATGAGATGTTGGGGTTGGACAGAATGAGCAGGAACTTCTCCACAAAGGTCATATCCAGCCTGCGGACGTCCAGCCCATGTGTGTTCAACGTAACCTCGTCAGAGAGGATCTCCGTCACCCTGCCATCCAGTTTCTCGAGCAGCTCTGTGAGGTCGGAGGCAACGAAATCCACCACGCCCAGGTCAACGGCCTCCTCGGAGGTGTAGGCCACGGCATGGAGCACCGTCTCCTCCAGCTTCTCGACGTTTCTCCCGCGCTCAGTAGCGATGTCCCTCATCAGGGCTGCAGCGTCCTCAGTCACCTTGCTCTTGATTGTCTCCGGCAGCTCCTCTCCCTCGGAGCTTACGGGACTTGCAGCGCCAATGTTGGTCCCGGGGGCCATAACTGCGAAGTTGGCCGCCGCCGCTATGAAAGTGCCCGCGGATGCGGCTCTGGCCCCACCGGGGGCAACGTAAACGACGGACGGAGTCCTGGACTCCAGGAGGCTGGATACCATGTCCCTTGTGGAGTCCAGCAAACCGCCGGGTGTGTCCAGCTGCACTATGATAAGCTCGGCCTCGTCCTCTGCAGCCTTCTCCATAGCCCGGTCCAGATAGCCGGCGGTAACGGAGTTGATTGTGGCGTCGATCTCCACGAGCAGGGCGTGGTCTCCCCGACCCATACTGACTCCGGTCAGGCCTCCCGCGAGGGCCAGCAACGACAGGCAAAGTATGGCCGATCGCAAGAAAAGTCTCCCGGATGAGAGAGCGTCGATTCGCCTTGTGCGTCCCCATGTGGTCATAACGTTCCCCTGTCTTCCATTATCGACATTGCGGTGTGTGCGGTCAACGAGCGCCCTTCGGAAGCGTCAGACCTTTGAAGCCCTCGCCAGGGTTCGTGAAATCCCTTCCCTCGCTTGCGGGGGAAGGTTAGGATGGGGGTGAACAAGGCGTACGCAAATTGCACCGGAGAGTTACGCAAAGGATTCCATTGTCAGCCCAGGTAGAACGAACCTGCAAATACAAGTGCTGCCGCTTGACGCAGCATCCGAGACCCTGGATTATGCAGCTATATCAGTCGGACTTAACTCGCAAGTCAAACGGCATAAGGGAGGGGAGCAATGAAGGCGGTCTACATATCGGAGTACGGGGGGCCTGACAAGCTGGTCTACGGGGACGCGCCGGAGCCGGAGATTGGACGGGAGCAGGTGTTGGTGCAAGTGCGGGCGTGCGCCCTGAACAGACGGGAGATGTTCGTGCGAGAGGGATCCCACGGCACCCGGACCTCGCTGCCCCTGGTATTGGGCATGGAGGGCGCCGGGGAAGTCGTCCAGGTGGGAGATGAAGTGCCCAACTTCAGGGTTGGAGACAGGGTGCTGGGCGGAATGCCCGGGGCCTACGCCGAGTACGCCAGGTCCCACTACATGGACCTGTACCCGATTCCCGACGGGATGAGCTACGAGGAGGCGTCCTCCATCTACGTATCTTTCGCTACCGCCTGGCATCTGCTGATGTGCAAGGCAGAGATCGCTATGGGGCAGGACGTGCTGGTCATGGCCGGGGGAAGCGGCGTCGGCATCGCTGCCATACAGATAGCGAAACTGGCGTCCTGCCGGGTGCTCACCACCGCAGGCACGGACGAGAAGCTTCAAAAAGCCGAGCGCATGGGAGCGGACGCGGGTATCAACTACAAGACGGAGGACATGGCCGCCAGGGTCCGCGAGCTCACCGACGGCCAGGGCGTGGACGTGGTGCTGGACCACATAGGGGCCTCCGTATGGGAGCAGTGCTTCGCCAGCATCAAGACCGGCGGGACATTCATCAACTGCGGCGTGTCGGCGGGATACCGGGCGGAGTTCCACCTGGGCCAGCTGTGGACGAGAGAGCTTACCATAATGGGCTCCCGAATGAAGCCACGGGAGGACATGCCCGTAATCCTGCCACTATTTGCCAGGGGAGACCTGAAGCCGGTGGTCGCCCGCGTCTTCCCCCTAGAGGAGGCTAATCAGGCCCACCGGGTCATGGAGGAGTCGGACTTCTTTGGCAAGGTGGTACTGAGCGTCTGAGGGAGCGTGGCACAGTTTACAGCGACCCTAACTCAGAGAGTACCGAGGCGAGGCGGGCTTCCAGCATTTCGATATTTTGTACGGTATTGGCATAGTCAACCTCCCAAGCCTTGGTCCCACTTCTTGAGACGTCCTTAGCAAAGTCATCGCCTGAGAATAGAGCAACCCACCGGTCCAGAGTCTCGCGCAGCTCCTCTCCAGGTGGTGGATCGTAGCTGAATATGGCTGCGCCGAATGTAATATTTCTGAAACCCATCCACCCTGACACTTCCGGCGGGAATATCCAGGCGACAGTGACGGGTTGTTGCCAAGCTACACAACGTATCCGTATGCTAACACTACTCGACCCCCAGTCAGGAAACCCACCGTGTTCGCGGGCCTTGTCGATGAGCCTGTCTACGACATTCTTGTATTCCTCGCCCTCAACCTCTTCCAGGAAGGTTTCGCGAGTCAGCTTACGTCGCGAGGCGGAAGCGCCAGTGGCTACTAATGCCGCGGTCCTCCCAAGGACGCGAGGAACTAGCGTCTGTGAAGATTCTCCCCTGAATTGCTTGATCTCCACCGCTAGGACTTCGATGTTGTGCATTTGAGCATTGAGAAACTCCACTACCCTCTCAAGGGGGTCAGGAATCTCGTCCGCAACGAACAGGAGGCGCAGATGCTTTGCCACGAAGTTTGTTGCCACGTTCTGCCAGAATACTTCCGCATCCGCCTCTCCCTCCGACTGCAAGAGAATGGCGAGCTCTTCACCTGGGTCGACTTCTCTAGTTTGAGCCGACCGCTCAAACGTGTTGCGCAGCTCATCCGCCGTCCAAGTCTGAGAGGCGTAAGCCGCATACTCCAGCAACTGCCCGACAATTGTGCGGCGGATCTCGGGGTTCGAACCGCGCTTCACTTCAACCAGCGTCGGCACTGCGTCTTGGTCAACTAACAGAAGGTCAACCGACCACCGTGGGGCCAAATCATGGGATTCGGCGATTCCCATTTCACGAGTGATGAGCAACCAGCGCAGGGGATTCCCCGGGCGCATTTGCTCTCCATCGAGCAACGCGGGATGCTTGGCAATCAGTGCTTGAAGATCATCTTCAGCCGCGAAAGGCTGCTCCTGAAGGGGTTCAAGCCCTCCGTCACCGCCTCTGTTGTATATGCGTTCAGCCATACTGCCTGCTCCCTACGGCAACTACGAACTGCTAGCTCAGCGGTATGTGCCTGACGCTCCCGTCGTCTTCCGGGTCGGCGGGTTCGGGTTCGAAGTCTTCGTCCAAAAGGCGGCTGAGCTCCTCCCGGGCGTTGCGGATCACCTCCGACTGCTCGGCAATCTTTTCATACATGCTTGCCCTCGCCTTGATACCCTCGGAAATGAGGAAAGCTGCCGCCTCCGACCTGCTCCTGGTCAGACCGCAGTCCACCAGGGCGTCCAGCTTCCGGAGGCTCTCTTTGCTAATCCTGATCATCACCACGGAATCCCGGGCAGTCCGCACCGACTTTATGGTGTCCCGCAAAGACTCCCCAACGCTGGAGGCAACGTCTTTGCTCTTGCCCAACACCTCGCGCATGGCCCTGTTAACATCCTCCATCTCCTCCCGGGCGGCGTCCTTGATCCTGGTCTTGACCCCCGCCTGAGCTTCAGCCTGCGCCTCAACATGGTTAGTTTCGTTTTGAGTTGTCACGTAACTTGCCCCTCGATGTATTATACTTACGTGTAATGGTAATACAGACGACGGCTTATTGCAAGCTCCAATAAGCGATGGGAGAGTATGCCCGCGCATGAGCAGAGACCATTCGGCCTGACCCTCACGGGGAATCCGCGTGGGTTTCTGTGTAAGAACCGTCAACTCATCCGGTTGTCAATCTTGGCCCGTACTTCACGCCGGCCGGTAGACGAGCTTCACCACCCCGTCCTCATACACGTAGGAGTCCACAAGGGTCATCGATGTGGCGGCGCCACTCTCCGCGAACAGGGGAATACCGGCGCCCAGGAGCACAGGCATTACGTGCACAATGTATTCATCCACAGCGCCGAGCTCGCGAATGGCGTTTATGCTCTCCGGTCCGCCAAAGAGCCAGACGTCGCCCTGCAATGACATACCTCTGAGGCGCTCGACGAGCCGTGCGGGGCCATCACTCCAAGCGACGGTCCGCGGGGGAAGGGTTGTCTATCGGTCGCGACGTGAGCACATAGGTATCCTTCTCCTGGAAGGACCAGGGGCCGAAACCCAGGACCTGATCAAAGGTTTTACGGCCCATTACGATAGCGCCTATCTGCCGGATGAACAGATCGAAGCCGTAGTTGTCAGTGGCATGAAAGGAGTCCAGCCACTTGACCCCTCCATCGGCGCTTGCTACGAAACCGTCACCGCTCGCCGCTATGTACACGCGGAACTTCATTGAAAACACCATCTGCCGTCAGCAGAGTGGATAGCATCTGCAAGCGGCTTAGCCGTAGAAGCGTTATCGCTTGGTGTACTGGGGCGCCCTTCGAGCGCGCTTGAGGCCGTACTTCTTGCTCTCTTTTATCCTGGAGTCCCTGGTAAGAAGCCCGTGCTGCCTCAGAACGCCTCTGAGGCCCTCGTCCGAGGCCAGAAGGGCGCGGGCGATGCCGTGTCGCAGAGCCGCGGCCTGGCCGTTCACTCCGCCGCCGTGAGTCTTGGCCGTCACTCCGAACTTGCTCTGGCTGTCCGTAACCTTCATCGGTTCAAGCACAACCGCCTGCCAGGCAGCCCAAGGGAAGGCCTCCTCCAGAGGCTTGTCGTTGACGGTTATCCCGCCGCGCCCCGGGTACAACCTCACCTGGGCGATCGCCGTCTTCCTCTTGCCGGTTCCGTAGTAGTAGTGCTGCTGTGCGGTCATGCTAACTCCCCGCCTTCTCTTCAGAAGATTCCTCTGTTGGCGCGTCCGCGGGTTGCTCCTCTGCCGAGTCCTCGACCTGCTCTGACATCTCGGCGTCCGTTTGCGCTTCCTCAACCTCGTCGGCGGCCTCCGTCTGAAGCTCGTCCGATGGAGCCTCCTCTACGCCATCCTCAGCGGTCTCAGGAGTTGTTTCGTCGACAGTCTGCTCCTCCTCCGGAGCCTCCGTCTCCACAACGACCTGCGGTTCGGCCTGCGCCTCCTGGATTGTCGACGTGATCTCCGTCTCCTCGGACTGCTTCACCTGGGACTCGTGGGGATGTGTCGCTCCGGCGTATATCTTGAGCCGGCGCAGCATCTGACGACCCCTGGTGGTTTTGGGCAGCATCCCCTGGACAGCCGCCCGCAGGACGCGGTCCGGGTACTTCTCCTGTAGCACGGCCAGGGGCGTCTCTCGCAGAGCGCCCGGGTAGTGGCTGTGGCGCCGGTACATCTTCTGCTGGAGCTTCTTGCCCGTCACCCTTATCTTGCGAGCGTTGACTACCACAACGAAGTCGCCGGTCAGGATGTGTCTGGTGTAAATGGGCTTGTGCTTTCCCTGAAGCAGCACGGAGATCTCAGTAGCCAGACGACCCAGCGTCTTGCCATTGGCATCGAACACGTGCCATTTGGAATTTACGTGAGAGGGTTTTGCCGAGTAGGTCTTCATGTGGCCCTCGTTCCTGTTACAACCGGCTCATTTTCATATTTCTCTTCCCATATGTCCCCGATGCCAGGGGAAGATGTCTCGTCTCCCGCAATAAGGCTCCCGGACAGACTCTCAAGCAGTTCGTCGAATGCTGTCGAGATCGCCTTCTTCTGTGGGAATATCGGGACAGCGTAGCTTACGTTCACCAGGGACAGCCCCTTTGCCGGCGCTACCCTGTTGGCCGTCCCAAGAACGCCGCAGCCGGCAAGGTCCTCGAACTGCCGGACGCTTAGCCGACCGAGTCCAACCTCAATCAGAGCGCCCGCGGTGCGTCGCACCTGCTGGGGCAGAAATCCCGTTGCGACCATCTTCAGCGTTACAAGGCCGGCCTCTTTCTCGACGGAGCACCTGTACACCCTTCGAGTTGTGCTACGTCTGCCGTTGGTCAACGGCCCCGAGAAGGGCGCCAGATCCCTTTCGCCCTCAAGGAGCGCAGCGGCGTTATTCATAGCCTCCGCGTCCAGCGGCTTCCTCACCGTATGAGTAAACCTGCGCATCATCGGCGACGGCGTATCGCTGTTCAGAATCCGATAGCGGTACTCCCGGCTGACGGCCCACCTTCGGGGATCGAAGTCTGGAGAGACCTCCTGCGCGTCCTTCACGGAGATGTCCTCCGGCAGGTAGTGGTTCATCGCCTTGAGGAACACCTCCGGGGCATAGAGAGCGCCCGTATCGAAGGACGCCACCTGCCCCTGAGCGTGGACTCCGGCATCGGTGCGTCCCGCTCCCCTGATGCGCTTTCGCTCTCCGGTGAGGCGGAACAGCGCCCCTTCCAGGGCGTCCTGAATGGAGTCCGCGTTCTTCTGGGACTGAAAGCCGTGGTATCGCGTGCCCTCGTACTCCACCAGCAAGGCCAGCCGGCGGAGTCGTCCCGTAGCCGCTTCCTCCATCCCCGGAGTAAGCTCCGTCACGGCATAAGCTCCAGAAGGGCCATTTGGGCGCCGTCTCCCTTGCGCGGGCCCATCTTGACAATCCTGGTATAGCCGCCGGCGCGATTCGCGTACCGCTCGGACAGCTCGTCGAACACCTTTCGCACCATATCTTCGTCCGTAACAAAGCCCAGGGCCTGACGGCGGTGAGAAAGGGAACCCTTTTTCCCCATAGTGATGATTTTCTCCGCCATGCCCCGCACCTCCTTGGCCTTGGCCTCGGTTGTGCGAATGCTCTCGTGGCGGATCAGGTCCGTCACCTGTGTACGGTACATCAGCATGCGATGACCGGTCAGGCGACTGAGTCTACGTCCCGCTACGCCGTGTCTCATACCTGTTCTTCCTCGTAAGTGGTCTCAGCTTCGACTTCAACTTCAACCTCTGTCTCAGTCTCAAGGTCCTCTACAAACGCGTCGTCATCGTCTTCCGTGTCCGAGGCAACTCCGTTCGAGATCCTCTCCCGGACAGCGTCCTCCGGAAGGAAGCCGAACTGGCTGAGCTTCGAGTACAGCTCGTCCAGGGATTTCTCCCCGAAGTTTCGTATCTTCAGAAGGTCCGCTTCCTCAATCTCCAGGACCTGGCCCACCTTGTTGATGTTGCTCCTCTTGAGACAATTGAGGGTCCTGGAGGAAAGCTCCAGCTTCTCAATAGGGGCGTTGTAGTGCTCCATTGGTATGGTTGCGGTGAATGATGGCCTCTCCGCCGTGCCCTCTCCCGCTTTGTCCGCATTGGCAAAGAGGAAGAACTGCTCCAGAAGGGTCTCTGCGCCCTTCTTCACCGCCTCTATAGGCGACACCGTGCCGTCCGTCCATACGTCCAGAATGAGTCTTTCGTAGTTGGTAATCTGCCCCACCCTGGTGTTCTCTACGATGTAGTTCACCTTGCGGACCGGGCTGAAAATCGCGTCCACCGGCAGGACGCCGATAGGCAGGCCGTCGGCGTTGCCGGCAGGCACGTAGCCGCTGCCTTGCTCCACGTTGAACTCAACGAAGAACTGGGCGTCGGGCGAGTCCAGGGTCGCCAGGTGAAGGTCTGGATTTACTATCTCGAAGTCGGAGGAGACTAATATGTCCCCCGCCTTCACGTCACCCTCTCGGGCTATCTCCAGGCGCAATTTGCCCGGTCTGTCCGCCATTGACTTCAGGCGAATGGCCTTCACGTTGACCAGGAACTCCGCCACGTCCTCCTTCATATGCGGGACCGTGGAGAACTCGTGAAGAGTGCCGTCTATCTTGACCCACGTCACTGCGGTGCCCGGGATAGAGGTGAGCAGCACCCGACGCATGGGGTTACCCAGGGTAATCCCGTACCCCGGCTCCAGCGGCTCCACCGAAAACTTACCGTAGTCGTCCTGGACTTCCAGGACCCTTATTTCTGGCTTGGGAGTCTCTTCCAAGACCCCTCCTATCTGAACCATAAAAGCATCTCCTACACTATCTGGAATAGTGCTCCACAACCAGCCTCACGTCTATCCCGGTGTCTATATCCGAGGGCTCCGGCAGGGAGAGCACGCGCCCGGCCATGTTTTCCACGTCCAGCCCCAGCCAGGTGGGAAGGGGTCGCCTGGGGATGTCCCCGGTCATTACGGCGAAGATACCCGTGCCCTTGCTTGACTCCTTCCATCCCACTACGTCGTCCACCTTGATCCGGTACGACGGAATATCGACCTTACGGCCGTTTACCGTAATGTGACCGTGCCTGACCAACTGGCGAGCCTGGTTCCTGGAGTCGGCGAAGTTCAGGCGATACGCCACATTGTCCAGCCGCTCTTCCAGGATTTGCATCAGGTACTGCCCCGTCATCCCCGGACGACGCTGGGCCTCGCTGTAGTACTTCCTGAACTGCTTTTCCAGAACGCCGTATATCTGGCGCACTTTCTGTTTCTCCCGCAACTGCGTCCCCCAGTCCGAGGTACGCCGCCTTCTCATGGGCTGACTGCCCGGAGGCTTACGCCTGCGTTCCACCGCGCACCTGGGCGTGTAACAGCGCTCGCCCTTCAGATAGAGCTTAACTCCGGCTCTTCGACAGAGCCTGCAAACAGCATCGGTATACCTGGCCATACTATCTCCCTCTTAATTCCCTAGGGTCCCTCATTAGCGCCGTTATCGCTGCGGATAATGGCAGTTCCGCCACTACTACACCCGCCTTGACTTGGGGGGGCGGCAGCCGTTGTGGGGTATCGGGGTAACGTCTCGAATGCTGGTTATGGCGAGCCCGGCGGCCTGGAGGGAGCGAATCGCCACCTCTCTGCCGGAGCCGGGGCCCCTGACAAACACCTCAACCTGCCGTAGGCCGTGCTCCATCGCCTTCCTGGCTGCGCCCTCTGCGGCCCGCTGGGCGGCAAACGCCGTGCCCTTGCGAGAGCCCTTGAAGCCGGCCGTGCCTGAACTTCCCCACGCCAGCAGGTTGCCCTGCGGGTCCGTGAGGCTGACGATTGTGTTGTTGAATGTGGACTGGATATATACCTTCCCCTGGGGAACGAACTTTCGCTCCCGTCTCCTGGCTCTGGGTCTTCGTCTGCTGGTCATGTGTATCTTACCTCCTGGTCCCGGCCCGGCGGCGTCCGGCCACGGTCTTCCGCGTGCCGCGCTTGGTTCTGGCGTTTGTGCGAGTACGCTGGCCTCTTACCGGAAGATTGCGGCGATGGCGAAGACCGCGGTAAGAACCGATATCTATCAGACGGCGAATGTTGCCGTTTACCTCACGGCGCAGGTCGCCCTCCACCATGTACTCCCGGTCTATGATCTCTCGGATCCGGGTCAGGTCGTCCTCGCCCATGTCCTGTACTCTAGGATTGCCCTCCACGTCTGCCTTGATAGCTATGTCACGGGCGATCACAGGCCCAATGCCATAGATGCGGCGTAGAGAGTAATCCAACCGCTTGTTATCCGGTATGTCTATTCCAGCCACCCTAGCCATACGTCTCTCCTGTACTCTTCTTTATCCCTGCCTCTGACGGTGTTTAGGGGTCTCACAGATGACTCTTACCACTCCGTGTCTCCGGATCACCTTGCACTTTTCGCATCTCGGTTTAACCGAGGCCCTCACCCTCATGATACCTCCATTACTTGAACCGATAAGTGATACGGCCCCGGGTCAGGTCGTATGGCGAAAGCTCCACCAGCACCCTGTCTCCGGGCAGTACCCTTATGAAATGCACTCTTATCCTGCCGGAAGCGTGGGCCAGGACCTGGTGGCCGTTGGCCAGATCCACTCGGAACATGGCGTTGGGCAGTGCTTCCCCCACTGTTCCTTCAACCTCTAGGCCAGGCTTCTTAGGCATATTTTTAAACAGCCCCCATCTATAGAATCCGTTCTATCATAATTGAGTCAGCACCTCTGCATCACCATCTGTGATGGCAAGAGTGTTCTCGAAGTGCGCCGACAGACTGCCGTCTGCGGTCACAACTGTCCAGTTATCCTCCAGCACCCTGGTCTGCCAGCCACCTATGTTGACCATTGGCTCTATGGCAATGACCATGCCCTTTCTCAGCATAGGGCCTTTGCCGGGAGAGCCGTAGTTGGGTATCTGCGGCTCCTCGTGGAGGGCCTTGCCGATACCGTGGCCTACGTACTCCCTAACAACTGAGTAGCCCATGTTCTCCACATAGGACTGCACAGCCCAGGATATGTCTCCCACACGAGAGCCGTGGCGCGCTGCCCCAATGCCCCTCTCCAGCGCCTCCCTGGTCACGTCTATGAGAGCAGTCAACTCCGGCGAGACCTGTCCCACGCCCACAGTCACGGCAGAGTCGCCGTGAAACCCCTCCACTACCGCTCCCACGTCCATGCTCACCATATCCCCGTCCCGGATCACCCGCTCACCAGGGATCCCGTGTACTATTTCCTCGTTGATGGATACGCATATGGTTGCGGGGAATCCCAAATATCCCTTGAAGGACGGCTTCGCCCCAAGCCTCTTGATCTCCGCGGACGCTATATCGTCCAGATCTCTGGTGGTCATGCCGGGGCTTATGGCCTCCATCACAGCGGCCTTGGCGCTGGCAACGACTTTGCCTGCCTGGCGCATGTAGTCTATCTCCCTTGGAGACTTGACCGTAATGCCACGCTCCCTCACCGCTACGCCGGCAAACATCGCTTCTTTATTCATAACGCTTGACCTACCCCACCAGGGTCAGCAGGTATTCCCTCACTCCCTCAATGGTGCCCTCACCATCCACCTCCACCAGGTTCCCTTTTTCTTTATAGAAGTCTATTAACGGAGCGGTCTGCTCCGCGTACACCTGGATCCTGCGGATCACCGCCTCCGAAGTGTCGTCCTCTCTCTGGTAAAGCTCTCCGCCGCACGCGTCGCAGACGCCATCCTTAGCGGGAGGCGAGTTCACCTCGTGGTAGGGCTGCTGGCACTGTCTGCATATCAGCCTGCCGCCCAATCGATTTATCAGCTCCGGATCGGACACTTGGATGTTCACCACCTTATCGATGCCCTGAGACTGTTTACTCAGGGCCTCCTCCAGCGCCCTGGCCTGTTCCAGCGTGCGCGGGAAGCCGTCCAACACGTAGCCGGACGTGGCGTCGGGAGCGCCTATCCTGTCTTCAATCATCCCAATAATCACATTGTCGGGCACCAGCAGTCCCTGCTGCATGTAGGAGCGTGCCATGCTACCCAACTCGGTCCCTCTGGCCTGATGGTCCCGCAGGAGATCGCCCGAGGATATGTGAATTCCGCCAACGGCCTCGGACATGGCCTTTGCCTGGGTGCCCTTTCCCGCTCCGGGCGGTCCTAAAAGGATGATGCGCAAGACTGCCTCCTAACGGATAAATCCTTCATAGTTTCTCATAAGGAGCTGCGCCTCAAGCTGCCTCATCGTATCCAAGGCCACACCCACCATAATCAGCAGGCTTATTGACGGAAGCTGAAGGGCGCGTATATCGGTAAGGATTGTGACAATGAAGGGTATCACCGCCACCAGCCCCAGGAAAAGGGCGCCTCCCCAAGTCACTCGCACGATGATTCGGTTCAGGTACTCCTCCGTTGAGTGGCCCGGCCTTATGCCCGGTATGAACCCCCCGTTGCGCTGCAGGCTCTCGGCCAGGTTCTGCTGCCTGAAGACTATGATCGCGTAGAAGAAGGTGAAGGCCACCACCAGTATGAAGCTGAAGAAGTAGTAGAAGAACTTGGTGGGGTCAAAGAGGCCCTGCACAAAGAGCGCCCCCCGACTGATGATGGAGGTGCTCGCAGGGTCGATGAAGTAGCTGGCCACCACCCCAGGAAATATCATGATGGAGAAGGCGAAAATCAACGGAATCATTCCGGCGGAATTCACCTTGATGGGCAGGTGCGTTGAACCGCCCTGCCGGTACATCCGCCCGCCGCGGAATATCGCTCGTCCGTACTGCACCGGTATGCGCCGCTCCGCCTCGGTGAACATCACTATCAGGGCCACCATCAGAACCCCGATGATAACCAGGATGCCCAGCCCGAAGATGTTGTCTCTCTCCAGGAAGCCCTGCCCTATCATCTGTGGGAACGTGGCTACTATGCCCGCGAAGATGATCATCGATATGCCGTTGCCAATGCCCTTTTCGGTTATCAACTCCCCTATCCACACCAGAAACACCGAACCTGCCACCAGCGAGAGTATTATAGCGATTGTGGGCAGCAGCTCGCTGCCGGACGTACCGACCCCACTGATGGCTCCTCCGCGCTGGAGAAGCGTCAACTGCCCGAAGCCCTGCAGTGCCGCTATGGGCACCATCAGGTAGTGGGTAATCTGGTTTATCTTCTGGCGGCCGGCTTCCCCCTCGCGGCTGAGCTCCTTCAGCTGCGGGAAAACGGGCACCATAAGCTGCATAATGATGGAGGAGGTAATGTAGGGAAATACCCCCAGCGCTACTACGCTCAGACTTCGGAGAGCGCCACCGCTGAAGACGTCCAGGAAACCGAAGAGGTCGTTCTGGCGGAAGAAGTCCGCCAGAGCCTCCCGCTCCACGCCAGGCACAGGCACCTGGGCCAGGAAGCGGAATATCACCAGCATCGCGAACACGAAGAGCAGCCGCGCCCTCAGGTCCGGCACCTTCATAGCGTCCACGACGGCCTGAAGCAACCTGGGAGTTGCCCCCTCCGACTTCGCCGTCTGGGTCTGGCGTATCATATTAGAGTTCCACCACCTGTCCGCCGGCAGCCTCTATCTTCCGCCTGGCTTCCGTTGAGAACTTGTGGGCCAACACGGTGATAGCTCTGTCCACCTCACCACGGCCCAGCACCTTCACCGGAAGGCTTAGACCCCTGATCAGACGGGCTTCCTTCATCACCTCGGGCGTAACCTCGGATTCCTCCGGGAGCTTTTCTTCTATGGAATCCAAGTTAACGACGGAGTACTCCTTCTTGAAGATGTTTGTAAAGCCTCGCTGGGTCGGCAGCCGTCTTATGACGGGTAGCTGGCCTCCCTCGAACCCGCGGCGCACTCCGCCGCCAGCCCGGGCCTTCTGGCCCTTCATACCGCGTCCCGAATATGTGCCGCTCCCGCTGCCGTTGCCCCGCCCTACGCGCTTGCGGTTGCGACGCGCCCCGGGAGGCGCTTTCAACTGGTCCAGTCTCATTCCTCTCCTCGCTTCACCTCAACCAAATGGCGAACCTTGTGGACCATCCCCATAATGGTGGGGCTGTCCTCCCGTTCCACTTCATGGTTGAGCCGCCTGAGCCCCAGGGCCCTGATAACACGGCCCTGCTCCTTAGGGTACCCTATGGCGCTTTTCTTCCACTGTATGCGTATTTTAGCCAAGATGCCCTCTTACAGAATTACTGATTGATTCCCTGATTGGCGTCATGTCAGCGCAAGCGCGCCACTAGCCACCGAGTCTTGCTGCGCTTATCCCTGTTCCCTTCTAACGCCCTTTCTCTTCGCCACCTCCTCGACCGGATCCTTGAGCTGCTCCAGACCTGCCAGGGTAGCCCTTACGACGTTTATGGGGTTGCCGCTACCCAGGGATTTGGTGAGGATGTCGCGTATCCCTGCCAACTCGACCACCGCACGAACGGCTCCTCCCGCTATCACTCCTGTACCGGATGGGGCGGGCTTCAGCAGCACCGAGGAGGCGCAGTGATTGGCCAACACCTCATGTGGTATGGTCGTGTTCTTCAACGACACAGTTATCAGATTCTTCTTGGCGATTGACACTCCCTTGCGCACGGCGTCAGGGACAGCGTCAGCCTTTCCCAAACCAATGCCCACGCGGCCTTCGCCGTCTCCCACTACCACCATGACGCTAAAACCGCGTCGCCTTCCTCCCTTGACCACCTTGGTCACACGGCGAATCTTGACGACTCTTTCCGTAAGTTGCCCATCGGACTGGTCCTCCCTATTTCGCTGATCGAAACCATAGACCATTAAAAGTCCAATCCTCCCTCTCTGGCTGCTTCGGCCAGAGCCTTTACCCGTCCGTGGTATTTGTATCCACCAGTATCGAAAACAACGCGGCTGATACCGCTCTCCTTGGCTCGACGGGCCACGAGGGCGCCCACCTCCCCGGAGACCTTGCCCTTGCCGCCGCCGTTTCCGTTGGCCTTCACCTCCGGGTCGAGGCTGGAGGCCGCGACCAGTGTATGCCCGCGTTCGTCGTCGATTATCTGGACGTAGATGTGGTTCAGGCTCCTGAAAAGAGCCAATCTAGGCCTGTTAGACGTGCCACGTAACTTCTGTCGTATCCTTTCGTGACGGACAAGACGCATTAGCCGTGTACTCTTACTCTTGGCCATGACTACGTCTTCCTCCCTGCCGCCTTGCCGGGTTTGACCCGCACCCGCTCTCCGGCGTACCTTATGCCCTTGCCAGTATATGCGTTGGGGCGACGCACCCGTCTTATCTGGGCCGCCATCTCGCCCACCGCCTGCTTGTCGATGCCCTCAACATGGACGCGGTTGTTGCCCTCTACTGTGAGGGTCAGTCCAGGCAATGGAATGATCTCTACAGGGTGGCTGTAACCCACCTGCAACACCACGTTATCGCCCGACTGCTGGACTCTATATCCGGCGCCCACCAGCTCCAGCGTCCGCCGGTATCCCTCGCTGACGCCAATGACCATGTTGGACAAAAGGGCTCTTGTCAGGCCGTGAAAGGCCCTGTGTTCCCTCTGGTCGGTCGGCCTCGCCACGCGAAGGAAGTCGCCCTCTTGGGAGATGGAGATGTCCGGGTTAAAGGACTGGGTTAGCGTACCACGGCTGCCCTTCACGACAACCGTACCTTCGCCCACTCCAACTTCCACTCCGGTTGGAACCGGTATTGGCTTATTACCTACTCTGGACATATCTCACCACAGATAACACAGGTATTCCCCTCCTATACCGCGTCGCCAAGCGTCCGAGCCGGTCATTACTCCTTGTGATGTGGATATAATGGCCACGCCCATCCCGCCATAAATGCGCGGTATCTCCTTCTTGCCAATATAGATCCTCAGCCCCGGCTTGCTCACTCGCTTCAACCCGGATATGGCCGGCTCCTCTTTACCTCTGTACTTCAAACGTATCCTGAGCGTGCGATGTACGCCGCTGCGCAGCACCTCAAAGTCGTCTATAAAGCCTTCATCCTTCATAATACGCGCCAAGGCCACCTTCGCGTTTGAACCCGGCATAGCAACCGCGTCGTGGCGCACAGCAACGGCGTTCCTTATCCTGGTCAGCATATCGGCAATGGGATCTGTAACGCTCATATCGCAGCTACCAACTGGCCTTTCGTATGCCTGTTATCTCTCCCCTGAGTGCCAGGGTCCGGAAGCATATCCGGCAGAGCCCAAAATATCTTATGTACGCCCTTGGCCGACCGCACTGGTTACACCTGTTGTGGTGCCGCACGGCGTACTTCTGAGGTTTTTTCCACTTAGCCAGCTTTGATGTCTTAGCCAAATGCCCCTACCTTCTATCTAAACGTTGCCGTTCACACCGGCTTGAGAGCCATCTCTGGCAAAGGGCATCCCCATAAGCTCCAGAAGGCGCATGGCCTCCCGATCCGTGGATGCCGTAGTTATAAATGACACCTGGAATCCTCGGATACGGTCTATCTGGCCGTAGTCTATCTCCGGGAAGATAACCTGCTCTCTTATCCCCAGAGAGTAGTTGCCTCTGCCGTCAAAGGCCCTGCGAGGCACACCCCGGAAGTCCCTGATACGAGGAAGGGCCGCATTGAACAGCCTGTCCATAAAGTCGTACATGCGATGCCCTCGGAGGGTCACCGACGTCCCAATAGCCTCTCCCTGTCTCAGCTTGAACCCGGCTATGGAACGCCGCGCTCGGGTTGTAACCGGTTTCTGGGCGGAGATTAGAGAAATGTCACGGGTAGCGCTCTCCAAGGCCCTGGGGTTCTGCTTCTCCTCCCCCAGACCTATGTTGAGGACCACCTTTTCAATGTGAGGTATCTGCATGACGTTCTTGTAGCTGAACTCCTCCCGCAACGTGTCCCGTACGCGGGAGCGGTACTGCTCCAGCAGGCGCGGCACTCTCTTGACCGCCGGAGTCGATTCCGGCTCAGCCTCTTCCTCCTGCCTCCGCCGACTCGTGCGCCTGGGCCTTGGAGCCGCCGGCGCCGCTTCGGTTGAGGACTCGGTAGTTTCGGTAGTCGAGGCGGCGCGGGTACGCCTTGTCCTCGCCGGCCTGGCCGGAGGAGCTTCGGCGCTCTCGGCCGATTCCGCTGCCGGCTCCTGGGACGCCTCGGCGGACTCCGTTGCCGGAGCCTCCTGAGCGTCCTCGGCCTTATCTTCTTCTAATCTATCACTTCCTGGCATGACCTACACACCCTAACCTTTTTTCCATCTTCAAGAAACCTTTGGCCCACCCGCACTGCCTTATCGCAGTGGTTGCAGACCAGCATCACTTTTGACATCCGCAGGGGAGCCTCCATCTGCACTATTCCGGCCTGCCTAACGTTAGGGCGAGGACGAACGTGCTTTTTAACGACATTAGTCCCCTCCACAAACAATAGACCTTCTTTCCGCATCACCCTCTGCACCTTCCCGCGCTTGCCCTTATCCTTGCCGGCTATAACCTGGACGGTGTCCTCCTGCCTTATCCGCACTACAGCACCTCCGGCGCCAGGGAGACTATGCGCATAAACGCCTTCTCCCTAAGTTCGCGAGCCACCGGCCCAAAGATGCGAGTGCCGCGCGGGTTCAGAGCTTCCGTCAGGATCACCGCGGCGTTCTCATCAAAGCGAATGTAGGACCCGTCGGGGCGACGATGAGGAGCGGCGATCCTCACTATGACCGCCCTAACCACCTCCCCCTTCTTCACGGCCGCGGCCGGCGCCGCCTCTTTCACCGACGCCACAATTATGTCGCCCAGGCTGGCGTAGCGCCTGCGCGTGCCGCCCGGAACGTTTATGCACATGATGACCTTGGCTCCCGAATTATCGGCGACCGTCAGCCTGGAGTACATCTGAATCATGACTCTTGCTCCTCTCCGTCCTCAGTCGCCTCCTCAACCTCGTCATCAATCTGTCCCAGTTCCTCAGGGGAAAGGCCCAGCACCTCTTCGGTGGGAGCGGGCTCTCCGGTGGACAGCACCTGCGTGACCCTCCAGCGCTTTGTCTTGGACAGCGGCCTCGTCTCCATTATGTTGACCCAGTCCCCTATCTTGGATTTGTTCTCTTCGTCGTGGACGTGGAACTTGGTCACCCTCTTAACCTGCTTCCGGTAGAGGGGGTGGGCCTGTCTCCACTCCACGGCCACTACCACCGTCTTGTCCATCTTGTCGCTTACTACGCGTCCTACTCGGGTCTTCCTTCTCCCCCTGTCCATCTATCTCTCCCTCATGCCCCTCTGACGCATCACCGTCTTCACGCGGGCTATCGTCTTCTTAACGTTCTTCAGCTCCTTGGGACTATCGATCTGGCGAGTGCTCAGGCGAAAGCGGAGGTTCATCAACTCCCTGTAGGAGCTGTCCAACTCCGAGCCAAGCTGCTCGTCCGTAAGGTTTCTAACTTCGATAATATCCAAGAGTCCCCTCTACTCCGAAGCCTGCTGCATATCGTTCCTCGATACGAAGCTTGTGCTCACCGACAATTTCTGTGAGGCCAGCCTGAGGGCCTCCTGAGCCATCTCCTGCCTTATTCCGGCCACCTCAAAGAGCACTCGGCCGGGCTTGACCACGGCGACCCAGAAGTCCACATTGCCCTTGCCGCTGCCCATACGGGTTTCCGCCGGCTTGGAGGTAATGGGCTTGTCCGGAAAGACACGAATCCACACCTGCCCGCCGCGCCGGAAGTGGCGCGTTATGGCTCGTCGGGCAGCCTCAATCTGTCTCGACGTAACCCAGGCGTTAGACGCGGCCTTCAGGCCGTAGTCGCCAAACGTCACCTGGTTGCCGGTCTGTGCCGTGCCGCGTCGGCGCCCCCGGTGCATTTTACGATATTTAATTCTCTTGGGTTGGAACATCGCTGGATCCTTCTGTGGCTTCCGTCTCGCCTCCCACGGTTACCTCTATCATCTGCAGCTCTTCCGCGTCCGGCTCGGCCTCAATCTCCTTCGGCTCCGGCAGAATGTCGCCCTTGTACACCCACACCTTCACTCCGATACGTCCCATCGTGGTCCGAGCCTCAGCCAGGCCGTAATCAATATCCGCCCGCAGGGTGTGCAACGGCACGCGGCCCTGCATCACCTTCTCCCGGCGGGCTATCTCCACACCACCCAACCGACCGGAGCAAATGACCTTCATGCCCAGCGCCCCGGCCTGCATGGCCCGGTTGACGGCCTGATGCATCGCTCGGCGGAAGGCGACCCTGCGCCCCAGCTGCTCCGCAATGCTTGCGGCTACAAGCTGCGCATCAAGCTCAGGCTGACGCACTTCCTGGACGTTGAGCCTGGCCCGCTTGTGAGTCAACCCCTCCACCACCTGGCGCACCTCTTCCACTCTCTGCCCACCCCGGCCAATGACTATGCCGGGTCTGGCCGAGTGTATGGTAACCACCAGCTCCTGCGCGCCTCGCTCCAACTCGACCTTGGAGATGCCGGCTTCAGGCAGGCGGGCGCGTATGGCGTTTCTGATGCTGAGGTCTTCTTGCAGAAGCTCGCGGTACTGAGATCCCTTGGCCGCGTACCACTTTGCCTGCCAGTCCTTGATTATACCCAGACGGAACCCGATCGGATGAGTCTTTTGGCCCATTTAAGCCTCCTCTTCCTCGTCAACAACCACGGTGATATGACATGTGCGCTTCAGTATACGGCTGGCCCTGCCGCGAGACCTGGGCCTGAACCTCTTGAGCGTAGCGCCCGGGTCGGCGTAGATAGACACTATCTTCAGGTCTCCCTGGGCCATCATATTGTTGTTCTCGGCGTTGTTGGCGGCGGACTTAACCACCTTTGCCACATGTCGAGCTGCCGGCGTGGGCAGGAAACTGAGTATTTCGAGGGCAACCTCCACCTTCTTGCCCCGGACGGTATCCACCACCCGACGCATCTTCTTGGGCGAGACGCTCACGTTTTTCACCATAGCCCGCACAGCCATCCTGTCTATCTCCTCACCGGAGTGGTGTTCCTCACCTGAGTGGTGCGCTCGGACTTGGAGGAGTGGCCCCGGAAGGTCCGGGTTGGGGCAAACTCTCCAAGGCGATGGCCCACCATGTTCTCGGTAACGAATATGGGTACGTGCCTTCGTCCGTCATGCACGGCAATGGTCAGTCCTACCATCTCCGGCATGATCATGGACGCTCGGGACCAAGTCTTGATTACGGCCTTGACCCCGCTCCTCTGCAGGACCTCCACCTTCTTCATCAGCTTGGGATGCACAAAAGGCCCCTTTTTGATGGATCTGGACATCCCTTATTCCTTTCCTTCCATTACCATTGCCACTATCGCCTGCCGCCCTTGCTCCTGCGCCTTACTATCATTCCGCTTACGCCCTTGCGCCTGCGGGTCCTGTATCCCAGGGCCGGCTTACCCCAAGGGGTCTTTGGCCCGGGCATTCCAATGCCGGAGCGACCTTCGCCACCGCCGTGCGGATGATCCCGTGGGCTCATTGCAGAGCCACGCACCTGGGGTCTGCGACCCAAGTGGCGCGTCCTGCCGGCTTTGCCCAGCTTGATGTTCTTGTGGTCTGCGTTGCCCACCTGTCCAATGGTGGCCATACAGCTTGCATTGATGCGGCGCACCTCCCCGGACGGCATACGCAGCAAGACGTAGCCTTCCTCCTCCCTGGCCAGCACCTGGGCCGACGTCCCGGCTCCCCTCACAAGCTGCCCGCCTCGGCCGGGGTGCATCTCCACGTTGTGGACGGTGTTCCCTGACGGTATGAGCCTCAGGGGGAGGGCGTTGCCCACTTTGACCTCTGCATTGGGGCCCACCTCCACTTTCGCTCCCACAGTCAGACCATTGGGAGCCAGATTGTACCGCTTGTCCCCGTCGACGTACTGGATGAGGGCAATTCGGGCGGAGCGGTTCGGGTCGTACTCTATGGAGACCACCTTGCCAGGAACTCCAACCTTGTCCCGCTTGAAGTCGATGATACGCAGCCTTCGCTTGGAGCCGCCCCCGCGATGGCGCACGGTCAGTCGGCCCTGAGAGTTTCTGCCGGCATGCTTCTTCAGAGGCGCCAGCAGCGACTTTTCAGGCTTCTTCTTGGTTATCTCCTCAAAGGAGGGCAGGACTACACCGCGCCTCCCGGGAGATGTGGGATTTACACTTCTTAGCGGCACCTAAGCCCCCTCGAATATCTGAATTCTATCCCCCGGCCTCAGGCTCACCACGGCCTTCTTCCAGGAGGGTCGCTTCACCAACTTGGGGCCGAATCTCTTCCTCTTGCCCTTGATGGTGGCTATGTTCACGTCCGTAACCTTGACACTGAAGGCCTCTTCCACAGCCGACTTTACCTGGACCTTGTTGGCCCGAGTGTCGACCTCAAAAGCGTACTTGTTCTGAGCATCCTGTAGAATGGTGCTCTTCTCCGTTATCAACGGCCTTCTCAGTACTTCAAAGGTGTGCATTACGCTTCTTCCTGGCTCTCCTCAGGGCTTTGGTCGTCCGCCTCCACTTTGGCGCTGTCCGCAGCCCACATTTCCTCGGCTCGCCGAATCGCCTCCAGCGTCACAACTGCGCGATCGTGATTCAGCAGGTCCAGGGGGTTCAGCTGGAACACGGGCAGGGTTTTTACACGAGGGAGGTTGCGAGCGGAGAGTATTATATCAGTCTGTGGCGTGGGAGTCACGACCAGAACCGGAGTTGCTATACCCAGGTTGGCCAAGACTGCCACCATCTCCTTGGTCTTGGGCTGTTCAAACTCAAGCCCTTCCAGCACCGTCAGCTTCTCTTCCCGCACCTTCTGGGACAGAAGGCAGCGAATGGCCCCGCGGTTCATCTTCTTGGGGATGCGCTGGGAATAGTCCCGCGGCTGCGGGCCGAAGACTATGCCGCCGCCTCTCCACTGGGGCGCACGACGGCTACCCTGGCGAGCGCGGCCGGTGTGCTTCTGACGCCACGGCTTCGCGCCTCCGCCGGACACCATACCTCTGGTCTTGGTGGCAGACGTGCCCTGGCGCGCGTTGGCCCTGTGGGCCACGGCCACCTGATGCACTAAGGCCTGGTTCATTGGAACGTCGAACAGGCCGTCGTTTACCTCAATTGTCCCGACGCTCTGCCCGGATGAGTTCATCAGAGGAAGCTGCATTATCTGTCCCCCCGCTTGGCCGGTTTAATCACCAGCATACCGTTCCTTGCGCCGGGCACGGCGCCCCTGACCAGCAGCAGATTCCGCTCCAGGTCCACCTTCACCACCTTCAGGTTGAGAGCAGTGACCTTCTTGTTACCCATATGCCCGGCCATCTTGGTGCCCTTCCACACTCTGCCTGGAGTTGTGCCCGCGCCCACAGAACCCGGCGCCCTCGCCCGGTCCGACTGCCCGTGGGTCTTGGGCCCGCCCTTGAAGTTGTGCCGCTTCATACCACCGGCGAATCCTTTTCCTTTGGATACCCCGCTGATGTTCACTATATCCCCGGCTTCGAACATACTAACGTCTATCCTCTGCCCTATCTGAGCATCGCCCAAGTCGTCCACCCTGAACTCCTTCAGGTGGCGAAGGGGCGGCAGCCTCTTGAGGTGACCCACTTCAGGCTCGTTGAGCTTCTTGGCCGCCTCGTAGCCCACCTGCACCGCCTCGTAGCCGTTGGCCTGACTGGTCTTCACCTGCGTAACTATGCAGGGACCAGCCTCGATGACGCTCACAGGCTCCACAACTCCGCCCTCCGAGAAGACGCGGGTCATACCCTTCTTTCTGCCTAATATGCCCTTCAAGAGACTTCCTTCTTCCTACAGCTTTATGGAGATGTCCACGCCTGCCGGCACATTCAGCCGAGTAAGCGCGTCGATTGTCTTTGAGCTTGGGTCTAGGATATCGATGAGGCGCTTGTGCGAGCGAAGCTCGAAGTGCTCCCGGGAGTCCTTGTCCACGTGAGGGGAGCGAATGACACAGAACCTCTTGATAGATGTGGGCAGCGGCACGGGCCCGGCCACGCCGGCCCCCGTCCGCTCTGCGGCCTCCACTATCTGAGTGGCAGATACGTCCAGAATCTTGTGGTCGAAAGCCTTTAGCACTATGCGAATTTTCTGCTGAGGCATTATTTCACTACACCTTTGCCAGTTCATGTGCCACACCCTGCGGCACTTCTTCGTAGTGGCTAAACTCCATTGACTGGCTTGCCCTTCCCTGGGTAATAGATCGCAGGTCAGTGGTATACCCGAAGGTCTCCGCCAGCGGCACCAGAGCGCGAACGGCCTGCACCGCCCCCTGCCCTTCGATACTGCGGATGCGGGCGCGCCGACCTCCCAGATCGCCGAGGACCTCTCCCAGAAAATCTCCCGGGGTGACGACCTCCACGTCCAGAATAGGCTCCAGAATCACAGGCTTCGCTCTCTTCACACCTTCTTTGGTGGCAATAGAGCCTGCCATTTTGAAAGCAATCTCGGACGAGTCCACGGGATGAAAGCTGCCGTCAACAAGGGTCGCCTTTACGTCTATCACCGGATAGCCGGCCAGAACGCCGGTCTCCAGCGCCTCCTTCACACCCTTCTCCACCGCGGGGACGTACTCGCGGGGAATAGTCCCTCCCACCACCTTGTTTTCGAACTTGAAACCGCTGTTCCTCTCCATTGGCTGGAGCTCAAGCCACACGTGGCCGTATTGACCGTGGCCTCCCGTCTGGCGCACGAACCTGCCTTCGGCCCTCGAAGAGCCGGTCAGTGTCTCTCGATAGGATACCTTGGGCCGTCCTATATTGGCGGCCACCTGGAACTCCCTCTTCAAGCGGTCTACCAGAACCTCCAGATGCAGCTCGCCCATGCCGGACATGATGGTCTGGCCGGTCTCATCGTCAACTTTGACCTTGAACGTGGGGTCTTCCTCGGCCAGCTTGACCAGGGAGTCCACCAGTCTATCCTGGTCGGTCCTGGTCTTTGGCTCAATGGCTACGGATACCACCGGGTCGGGGAAGCGTATGGTCTCCAGGATCACCGGAGAGTTCTCGTAGCATATGGTGTCGCCGGTAAAGGTGTTCTTCAGACCCACGGCGGCGGCGATGCTCCCGGCATAGGTGACTTCCGTCTCCTCCCGCCGGTTGGCGTGCATACTGAGCACGCGTCCCATGCGCTCGCGTATGCCCTTGGTGGAATTGTACACCGACGTGCCCGCTTTCACCTGACCTGAGTAAACCCTGAAGTACACCAGCCGGCCCACAAAGGGGTCCGCCACAACTTTGAAGGCGAGGGCGGAGAAAGGCGCGTCCTCACTGGCCTCCATCAGCACCTCTCCTTCCGTCTTTGGATGCACTCCCATCACGGGAGGCACGTCCAACGGCGACGGCAGGTAGTGACCGATTGCGTCCAGTAGAAGTTGAACACCCTTGTTTCGTAGGGCGCTGCCACACAGCACCGGGACGAGAGCATTCTTAATGGTGGCCCTTCTCAGGGCGTCCCTTATCTCCTGCGTGGAGATGGGCTCCTCCTCCAGGTACTTTCCCATCAGAGTATCGTCGGTCTCAACCACCTTCTCAACCAGCCGCTCCCGGAAGTCCCGGGCGTCTCCCAGCATCTCGGCCGGAATCGGCCCCTCCTGCGGGGTGTAGTCCCCGTCCTCCGTAAACAGCATAGCGGTCTGCTCCAGCAGGTCTATCACTCCCCGGAACTCACTCTCCTCGCCCATGGGAAGCTGCACCGCCACAGGGTTTGCCCTGAAACGATGCGCAATCATGTCAATCGTACGCTGGAAGTCCGCACCAGTCCTGTCCATCTTGTTAATGAAGCAGATCCTCGGCACGCGGTATCTGTCAGCCTGACGCCACACCGTCTCCGACTGGGGTTGGACGCCGGCCACCGCGTCGAACACCACCACGCCGCCGTCCAGGACCCGAAGGCTCCTCTCCACCTCAGCGGTGAAGTCAACGTGTCCCGGCGTGTCGATGATGTTTATGCGGTAGTCCTTCCACTCGCAGGTGGTGGCCGCAGACGTGATAGTGATGCCTCGCTCCCTCTCCTGGGCCATCCAGTCCATAACGGTTGTGCCGTCGTCCACTTGACCTATCTTGTGGGTGCGCCCGGAAAAGAACAACACGCGCTCCGTGACGGTGGTCTTGCCAGCGTCAATGTGAGCGATAAAGCCTATATTTCGTATATTGTCCAAAGGGAAATTCCTCCGTCCCTGAAAGCCCGTCGATTACCTAAGAGAGCGTCCTCACCACCGGTAGTGAACAAAGGCCCTGTTGGCCTCGGCCATACGGTGGAGCTCCTCCCTCCTTCTAACTGCCGCACCCTGCCCTCTGGAGGCCTCCAGCAACTCCTGCGCAAGCCTCTCCGCCATGGGACGCCCCGTCCGGGCGCGGCTTGCCCTGAGGATCCAACGCATAGCCAGAGCCATTTGCCGGTTGCTCCTCACCTCGATCGGCACTTGATAGGTGGCGCCGCCCACACGCCGGGGTTTTACCTCCAGCAGCGGGGTGGCATTTCTCATCGCCTGATTGAAGGTCTCCATCGAATCCCGGGAGCCTTCCTTCTCAACTATGTCCAGGGCCTCGTACACGATGCGCTGGGCGGTCGTCTTCTTGCCCCGGGTCATCACCCTGTTGATAAAGCTGGCCAAGTACACGCTGTTGTACTTAGGGTCAGGCGTTATCTCCCTCTTTGCTGCGCGTCTTCGGCGAGCCATGATTCGCCTACCTCCCCGGCGCCGCGGCTGCCTTGGTGCCGTACTTGCTCCGCCCACGCTTCCGATTCACCACCCCGGTACAGTCCAAAGCGCCTCTAACAATATGATACCTGACCCCAGGTAGGTCCTTTACCCTGCCGCCTCGTATGAGGACAACGGAGTGCTCCTGAAGGGTGTGTCCCTCTCCGGGGATGTACGCCGTAACTTCCATCCCGTTGGCCAGGCGCACACGGGCAACCTTCCTCAAGGCGGAGTTCGGTTTCTTGGGAGTGACGGTGCGCACCTGGACACAGACGCCCCTCTTTTGCGGGGAGCCGGTGGTCCGCTTCACGCGATTTTTCAGCGAGTTGAAGCCATACCGCAAAGCCGGGGCTTTGGTCTTCTTCACGACCTTGACCCTGGGCTTTCTTACCAGTTGATTAACCGTAGGCATATCTACGCACTCCTTGGCGCCAGCACCATGAACTCATAAATTGAAAGCGATGTGCCAAATAAGAAATATATAGGCCTGTCGACTGTTTGTCAACAGAGACTTGAGGGCAAAAATAAATCGCAACGCGCAATGCGCCAATGGTGTTGTACACCGCCGGTCGGTTCATTGAAGTCCTTGATGTCCGGTGCGATAATGCAGACGGATTTTGAGAAAGACCGAGAGCCTGGGCGGAAAAACGATGGTCCCGCCAATGCCTATGCCGATTCAGGGAGGCGAGGGACATATCGCCGTGTTCATAGACCCCGCAGGGAACACCATCGGCCTGCGCAAGCTGTAGGAAGAAAAATACCAACCGAGTCAGAATCGAAAGGGAGGGATTATGCCGGGACCATTGGAGGGAACCAGGGTATTGGACCTGACTCACGTTCTGGCCGGCCCCTTTGCCGCCATGATCCTGGCCGACCTGGGCGCTGAGGTGGTCAAGGTGGAGCAGCCGGAAATCGGGGACCGCTCTCGCTCCAGCGGCCCCTTCATCGACGGCGAGAGCACCTACTTTATGAGCGTCAACCGCGGCAAGCTCGGCTTCTCTATCGACCTGTCCAAGCCCAAGGGTAAGGATCTCTTCCTGCAACTGGTCGACAATTCGGACGTTGTCCTGGAGAACTTCGCGCCGGGGACAATGCAAAGGCTTAGCCTGGACTATCCCGTCCTGCGAGACCGCAACCCGGCGATAATCTACGCCGCCATATCCGGCTTTGGGCAGGACGGGCCGTACTCGTCCAAGCCCGCCCTGGACGTGGTCGTTCAGGGCATGGGGGGCATACTGAGCATCACGGGCGAACCGGGCGGCCCGCCCATTCGTCCCGGCGTGTCTCAGGGCGACATCACAGCCGGCCTCTTCGCCGTAATCGGCATATTGTCGGCTCTACAGGAGCGGACCAGGAGCGGGCTGGGGCAGATGGTGGACATCGGGATGCTGGACTGCCAGGTGACCATCCAGGAGAACGCCTTTGCCAGGTACTTTGCGACCGGGGAGGTGCCCACGCGCCTGGGCACAAGGCATCCGGTCACGGCTCCATTCCAGGTCTTCCAGACCTCGGACGGCTACATAACCATCGCCTTGATAGAGGGTCGAAAGGAGCGGTGGCCCCTGCTGTGCTCCGCAATAGACCGGATTGACCTCATAGACGACCCCCGCTTCGACACCGGCTGGACCAGGAGCCAGAACCACCACGAGCTGGAGCCCATACTCTCGGAGGCCCTGATGAAGAAGACCTCCCAGGAATGGCTGGAGGCGCTGGAGGCGCTGGGGATCGCGTGCGGGCCGGTCAACACCATAGACAAGGTGGCCCAGGACCCGCAGGTGAACCACCGGGAGATGATAAAGGAGTACAACCATAGCCGTCTGGGAAAGGTCAGGGCGGTTAACACCCCCGTGAAGCTCTCACGCACTCCCACCGGAAACGACTCGTCGTCGCCTGACCTGGGCGAGCACACCGATGACCTGCTCCGGGACCTGCTGGGTATGGATAAGCAGGAGATCGCTTCTCTGCGAGAGGAGGAGGTCATCTAGGCTCCGCGCCTTATCCAGTCTCCAGGAAACCCCACCACTCCCCTCCTGGATGCCCGTCTGCACGGGCATGACAAAGATGGCCGCTCATGGTGAACCTGTCGAACCACATGAGCGGTGAAAACAGCCCATCCTCACCGTCTCACAATGCCTCAAACAGTCTCTCCGCCTCCTTCAGGTCCTCAGGGGAGTTCATGTCCGCATTCACTATGGGGTTGTCCACCTCCATCCGGTAGGTGTCTTCCCTGTGCCGATCTACTACCTCACGCAGGCCCTGGCCCTCCTCTGAGATGGCCAATAGCTCCGACATGAGCGTGGCGGAAAAAACGAAGGGATGCCCCCTGTGACCACCGTACTCCGGGCAGGTGATAAGGTTGTCCCGCTCCAGGTGGGCATCGATCAGGGCTTTCAGAATGCCGACGGGTCGGGGCTGGTCGACCGCCAATACAACGATAGCTTGGGCGGATAGCGACACCAACCGCAGGCCAGCCTTGATGGAAGTAGTCTTGCCCTGTAGATAGTCCGGGTTCACCGCCGTGTCAACGCCGGGCAACCCTCTCACAGGCGCTTCGACCTCCTCCCATCGATGGCCGACAACAGTCACGACCTGGTCAGCCCCGGCTTCCTGGAGGGACTCCACCTGGTACGCAATCAGTGTCTGGCCCCGCCAGGGCAGAAGGGCCTTGAGACGCCCCATACGGGTGGACTCGCCTGCGGCCAGGATAATGGCGGAGACCCCGGACATGGCTGCCCGCTTAGACGAGGACCCCCACCTTCTTGGCCGACTTCTGGAGGTATCGGTTCTCCATCGTAAGCGCCTTGCCGGGTCGGCCTTCTCGGAAGGCCACTATCTCGGACACGATGCTCACGGCTATCTCCTCCGGCGTCTTGGCGCCAATGTCCAGCCCAATGGGGGCGTGAACGGCCTTGAGCCTCTCCAAGGGGATGCCGTGCTTGAGAAGCTCCTCGTATATCAGGATGGTCTTCCGCTTGCTGCCCACCAACCCCACATACCCTGCGGGGCTGCGAACGGCCGCCTCCAGGGCCAGGTCGTCCTGGCGATGGCCTCTGGTAGCCACCACAACGGAGGTGTTGGGGCGCATGTCGATCTGCGTTAAGCCCTCGGCGTAGTCGGCGACAATGACGCCGTCCGCCTCAGGGAACCTCTCCATGTTGGCGAACTCCGGCCGGTCGTCCACCACCCACAGGCGCAGTCCCAGCATCTTCACCAGCGGCGCAAGCGACTTCCCGATGTGCCCTCCACCGGCTATGACCACAGCGGCCGGCATCGTAAAGCCCTCCATGAAGATCTCCGCTCCATCCTGAGTCTTCATAGACTTTACGCGGCCGTAGTCCACAAGCTCCCGGAGAGAAGCCTCGGCCTCCTTGTCCCTTTCCGGATCGCCCAGGGAACCGTAGACCTTGTCGTCCTGCCCAATGTACAGCTTGTCACCAATCTTGCCCTTCTTCTTCGATGGCTTCAGAAGAGTGGCCATGCCCACGCTGGATCTCCCGTCGTAGGCGCCCACTATGTTGCTGATGGGCGTCTCGACCTGCTTGGGGTCGAACACCGGGTCTATGAGGAAGTACATAGTGCCGCCGCAAACCAGGCCCTCCCTGGCCGCGACATCCTCGTTTAGAGTGTAGTCCGTGACCATGGCCTCGCCGCCGTCTTTCAACAGCATCTTGGCTGCGAACCAGATGTCCCCTTCCACGCAGCCACCACCCAGTGTGCCCACCCCGGTTCCGTCCTCGCGCACCAGGAGCTTGGCCCCCGGCTTCTGGGGAGTGGATCCCTTGGTGCCCACCACCGTGGCAAGCACAAATGGCTCACCCTTGTTCAGTAGATTCTTGGCTTCTCTCAATACTTCTTCCATGATTGCTCCCTCTGACCAATCTGTGTAAAGCTATTCACAATTATACCACATGCGGGTGATTGACTCCACCGGCGCAATGCCAACTGAGGGCGTAACATCACCTCCAAGGCGCTGAATGTCCCGCGTCCCTCATGTGTTGATACGACCTAGCGACCAGCTCCCGGAGCGTTTCCGAGCCCACGTCGTCCAGCTTGTTGACGTAGAGACACGACACCCCCTTTCGATGCTTGCCGAGCCTGGCAAGGAGTTCGTCGTACCCGTCGAAGCCGTCCATGATGTACAGGGAGAGACTCCGGCTCCTTGGCGAAAAGCCGGCTAGGGGCATATCGCCCTCCCTGCCGGACTCGTACCTGTAGTGGTACTCCCCAAACCCTACGATGCTCGGCCCCCACATCTCCGGTTCCAGCCCAGTTACATCCTTCATCACTGCCAGGAGAGCGAGGCCATCCTCTTGACGCTGCCTGTTGGGGACCGCCGCCAGGAACTCGTCTACGCTTGCTCCCGTCTTCTGGGTCTTGTTCTCAGCCATACGGGAAAACCTACTGCTATCTTGCCTCATTCAGCAGCCAAGATTACTCGGAGGGCTGCATCAGCTCCATGAAGGCGAAGTTGCTGGAAGTGGGATGCACCCACGCCGTGTTGGGCGACTGCTCATCCACTGTCACGCGGCCTCCCTGTTCCTGTATCTGCTTCACCGTTTCCTTGATGTCGTCCACCTCAATGCTCACCAGGTAGATGCCCTCGCCACTGGGGTTGGACGGGATCGCCCGCTCCTTCATAAAGCGGCTCAGCGCGCTGTCGGGGTCGGTCGGTTGTATCACCTCAACCATCCGGTCCTCTCCGTTGCCGATCATGACGCCCTTGAACCCCCACCTCTGAACGTTTGGTTCCGACATCAACTTCAGCCCAAAGAGTTTCTCATACTTGGCTACAGCCTCATCCAGGTCCGTTACGGCTATGGAGAAGTAGCGGATGCGCTTGAACATCACAGCCTCCTTATAGATTCTTCTGAGATGCTGTTGCATACGTGGAGCCAGCGAGGGGATTCGAACCCTTGACCTGCGGTTTACGAAACCGCTGCTCTACCACTGAGCTACGCTGGCGTCAGAGTCGGAAGACCTCCGTGAATATCATAGAATGTCACGCGGGGTACGTCAAATGAGCTTCGGTAATGTCTCTATTTGAAATCTAGATAGCGCCCAGGTGTACTTTCGGAATAGTGCTCAAGATTAGGCAAAGACATAGTCACAGAAGTTCCACCAGCTTCACCTGACCATGTTCGATCTGCGGGTAGCCCGCCTTCCGGTGTCACTTTGTAACTGTTTAGAGTAATCTTCAAGTGCTTTCACTAAAGACCTCGCCAAGGCTCTTTCGAATCTCATGTAGGAGAGTATCTCTTGCGGTCCAGGTATCGAACTTCCGACTCTATGTGCAATCTGGTTCCGGTCCTGAATCATCTGATTCAGTTGATTCTTGGCACGAGATCCCGCAACCCTTGCCCCGTCAGGCCCTGACCAACGCTTAAGTGTGTGCGAAGAAGCAATCGAGAGCCAAATGTCCCCTATCCCCAAGCGGCTAAACAAATCTCTTAACGTACCTGCGTCCAGATTACGATCATTCAACGCCAGCGCCTCCCCATTAAGGGTGTATGGAGAGAATCCTGTCTGGCATTCTCCAAGGTTCTTGACGAAGCGTTGCAATTCAAAGTAAGTAAATCTTGAGCGGTAGCGGCTGATAGCTTCACCGGTTTGACGCTCATTAGCGGACCGTATGGCAGTGGGTAAGTCATCATAAGAAGGAACTACGTCCGGAACATTCGCAGCAAAAGCAATCATGACGTCAGAAACGAACTGCTCAAACGCAGCCACAATCAGTAAGACGCTGCCGTCTAAGATCGGCTGCATGCCAGATAGTCCTATACCCCGCACTGAATTGCGAAGATTTGCCGCTGCGGGATTCAAATTCCTGGGATATGCCCTTCCGAATTCTACGAGGACGTCGAGAAGCCCGGTTGTTCTCTCAATAGATCTTAAGTCGGGAGAGAAAGCTATACGCATCAGGACTGGCCACAGCGCAGTTAGGCCCCTGTTACGGACTCAATCAAGTCCTCAATATGTTTGGATCGTCTTAGGGTAGCTTCTCGGGTGTTAGCCCTGCCTGCTACTAAGCTGTAGTATTTAGGATTAGCTAACTCTGATTGTAGCAACTCACCTATTTCCGCAGCAAAATCTCTGACGCGATCTGCATGATCCAGCTTCCGCATCAAGGCCACCATTATTCCATCGAAAAGAGATGCGGAGAGACGGCCGCGCTTCGGACCCGGAGAAGGGAGTCGAAATGCACCATTCCCCCCGATTGCATGGGCCAATGTAAGAGAGTCCAAGAATTGCGTTTTCAAATGGCGCAATCCAGATTCGCTATATTTAGAGTATCTTACCATTGCATTGTCTAGGGTACTTCTCATCCCACCGCCAATGTTTTCAGGATCCAACAGTGCAAATACCCTTAGCACTAGCTCAACGTCTCTCATTTGCCTATACCATACATTTCTACGAAGCTTACCACTGGGTTCGGCATTCTCATTCGGCTCAAGAGGAGGTATGTCCCACATGGTAGTGAACAGATGGTGTCTGGATAATTCAAGTAATAAGTTATTGAATGAACCTGAATGTACAGAATTTCTCACCTCCTGTGCGTTGAGGCGAATTCCTCCTGTATTGAGTCTCTCAAATACCTGTCTCCTTAGCAGAATTGCCGTTTCATTAGAAGGAGTACTTTCTTTCAATAGGATTATGGCTGGCAAGGACCTACGCTCAAGGCCGGCCCTCACCTCCCTTGGAAGGTCATGGAATCGCTTACCGATTAGGCTAGTCAAAATTTTCAGTCCGCGGAGTGCATATTGGTTTTCGAAATACTCCAGAATCGCTGTTACCCGCTGTTGGCCATCCATTACCTCATATCTAGCAAAGTCTTTTTCGTACAGAAAGACTGGTGGCACGGGGATATTAACCAAAAAAGACTCGATCAACCTAGGGAATCTCTGAATAAGTCTGTGGGTTGAGGCATTATAATAGAGGTGAGCAAACAATGGTGATGGAGGAGTGAAGAGATGATGGAGCAGCCGACATTTGCAGACGTGGAATACGAGAGCAAGAAGCGGAGGACCCGTCGGGAGGTATTTCTGGAACGGATGGATGGTCTGATTCCCTGGCAGCGTCTGGAGGAGCGTATCCGCCCGTATTACCCTAAAGCTGGTCGAGGGCGTCAGCCATATGATTTGTCGGTGATGCTGAGAGTTCACTGCGTGCAGTTGTTCTACAATCTCAGCGATCCTGGGATGGAGGACCCCCGTTTTCACGGGGGCAGGCTCTGCTCTACGAGGCGGAGTCGGTGCGGCGGTTCGTGGGACTGCGGCTGTCGGAGGCGCTGCCAGACGAGAGCACGATACTGCACTTCCGTCATATCCTGGAGAAGCATGAGTTGGGGGAGGGTCTGTTTGAGGAGATCAAAGGTTATCTGGAGTCCCGGGGACTGCGGCTGAGGGAAGGGACCATAGTGGATGCCACCATCATAGAAGCGCCGTCGTCCACCAAGAACCGGGCTGGGGCGCGAGACCCTGAGATGCGCCAGACCAAGAAGGGGAACCAATATCACTTTGGGATGAAAGTGCATATAGGGGTGGATGCGGATACGGGTGTGGTGCACAGCTTAGCGACGACCCCGGCCAACGTGCATGACGTGACCGAAGCCCACCGGTTGCTGCACGGCGGAGAGTCGCAGGTATGGGGGGATGCTGGGTACGTGGGAGTCGAGAAAAGGTGGGAGAATCGGGAGTTGGCGTTGGATTGGCAGGTGGCTATGAAGCCGGGGCGGCGGCGGCGACTGGATCCGGGGAGTAATGCTGCCTTGACGGAGAAGCGCAAGGCATCCATTAGGGCCAAAGTGGAGCATCCCTTCCTGAAGGTGAAGCAGCTGTTCGGTTATGCCAAAGTCCGCTACCGGGGTCTGGCCAAGAACACCCAACGTCTGGCGCTGCTGTTGGGATTGGGTAACTTGTTGACCGCCGAGAGCCGATTGGCGGCCTGAAGTGGGAGCAGTGGGCTCAACTCCGGCTGGAGACCCCTGGTGGGGCCGGTACAAGGCCACCAATGTCCCTATGACGCCCCATCTGTGGCGGAACATTTCCGCAAAACAGGCACAGTCAACTTAAACCCGGCTGATGTCCTGTTATTCAGAGATTCCCTAGCTCTGCGAGCGGTATCCCACCGGGCGCGGCGCTGGTAGTAAGGTGTGACATCTACTGTCTTATGAGTCGTAATCATATCGATCAGATTCGGAAGTAGGAAGTCATTTCTCTGAACGATTATCCGCAACGCTGCTTCGTGGAACTCCTGTTCCGACGCGCTTGTGCCAGAACCCTCCTGCACATCATCAAACCGCTCAGCTTCCATTTCCTCTTTAGTAATGTGATCGTCTGTAAGCAATTCAACCATTTTATTGCCTCAAGGCCTCATGTATTCCTGCTGCCATTATAACGCGCCCAAGTCCAAATACAAAGCAACTACCACATTAACCAGACTCCTTGCTGACGCTTTTCTTGCATTGGTCTGGCCGCGAACCCAAGGCATTTTGCTACGCATACATACCAAACCCTGGAGTTGCGCCATCGCGCCTGCAATGCTATGCTGAGCACACTCTAAACGCCTCAGAAAAGGAGGAGCTATGGTCGCAGGAACGGAAGTGACGCGCTCCGAGACGATTCTCTACGAAAAGAGCGATGGAGTTGCCTGGGTTACGCTGAACCGCCCCGAGCGCATGAACGCCCTGAACGCGGAGTTGCGCGGCGCTATGGCCCGGGCTCTGAGAGACGCCAGCGAGGACGAGGGCGTCTACACCGTCATTGTTACCGGAGCGGGAGGCAGGGCCTTCAGCGCGGGCAATGACCTGAAGGCAGTGGCCGAAGCCCATGCCTCCGGCATCGCTCCCGGGCAGGAGGAGCGGGCGACCGACACCTACGACCTGGGCGACTGCCCCAAACCCACCATCGCCGCCGTCGACGGCTACGCCGTGGCCGGAGGCATGGAGGTCACCCTGCGCTGTGACATTCGTATCGCTACGGAGAAGTCCGTGTTCGGACTGCCGGAGGTGAAGCGCGGAAGGATGCCCGGCCCCGGCCTGACCATGCTCCAGAGCATGATACCGATGGGAGAGGCGCGCTGGATACAGCTCACCGGCGAGCACATGACCGCCCAGCGAGCCTACGACGTCGGTCTCATCCAGGCCCTGCTGCCGGACAGGGACGCACTCATGGCTGAGGCGGTGCGCCTGGCCGGCATACTCAAGGGCAACGCTCCCCTCTCGGTGGAGGCCATCAAACGGGTGATCAACGCATCCGCGTGGATATCGCCGGAGTTTTCCCAGATGGTGGGCAGAGCGGAGCGGGCGCTGGTGGACAGGTCGGAGGACATCAGGGAAGGAGCCAGGGCCTTCGCAGAGAAGCGGCCTGCCGTGTGGCAGAGGCGCTAGAGACATCGTACGCCACCCGATCGGATCCAGGAGAATAGCGGGGCTCAGCCTCGCACAGGTATTTAGAGAAGGAGGAGAAATGACCACCAAGGGATTTGAAGTCACCAAGTCGGAGACCATCATGTACGAGAAGGGCGACGGAATCGCCTGGATAACCCTGAACCGCCCGGAGAGGATGAACGCTCTGGGCCGTGAGTTGGGTTCCGCGCGAGCGCGGGCCCTCAAGGACGCCGCAGACGACGACAGCATACTCGCGGTTATCTTCACCGGCTCAGGCGGCAGGGCTTTCAGCGCAGGCGCTGACCTGAAAGAGGGCGCGGAGCAGTACTACTCCGGGGTCCGCCCGGACCAGCAGCCGCCGCCGGAGTTCAGGTTCGACGAGACCGAGTGCAATAAGCCAACCATCGCCGCCATCGACGGCTACGCCCTTGGCGGAGGCTTGGAGCTGTCCCTCCGTTGCGACATCCGCATCGCAACCGAGGCCTCAAGCCTGGGCCTGCCGGAAGTCAGGCGGGGCCGCACCTCCGGGACCGGCGTGCTCATGCTCAGCCGGATGATTCCCCTGGGAGAGGCCAAGTGGATACAGTTCACCGGGGCCCACATGACCGCACAGCGCGCCTACGACATCGGACTCATCCAGGCCATTGTGCCTGACCGCGACGCTCTCATGGCCGAGGCGGTGCGAGTGGCCGAGCTCATCAAGCTGGGCGCTCCCCTGTCCATTGAGGCCTGCAAGCGCATCATCGACATCGGCCGCAACATCCCGCCGGAGTACGCCACTGCCCTGCACCGCGCAGAGCGGTACATGATCGACCAGACTGAGGACATCCGTGAGGGTGTGACGGCCTTCGCAGAGAAGCGCCAGCCCGTCTGGAAGCGGAAGTAGCAGACTATAACCATTCCCGTGAAGCTTGCCCCGTACTCCGATACGGGGACGGGAATCCAAGACGAGTCAATTGGATCCAACATACAATCTGGATTCCTGCCTCCGCAGGAATGGTTCCGAATGCAGTTGTAGAGAGGGAGGAGAGGGCTACTCTCCTCCCTCTTCTTTGTCCTTGTCTCCGCCCCGGCGCGTTCCCCACCACTCCTCAAGGCGTTGAGCAACTGTCTTCTCGTGGCCGTGATCGGTGGGCTTGTAGTAACGCCGGTCCCTCAGTGACTCCGGCAGGTTGTCCATAGGAGCAAAGCCACCGGGATAGTCGTGGGAGTACTTGTAGCCCTCGCCGTAGCCCATATCCCGCATCAGGCGTGTTGACGCATTGCGAAGGTGCATTGGAACTGGCTCGTTGCGGGTGTTGCGAGCGTCCTCCATCGCCTGATTCAGAGCGACGTAGGCCGAGTTGCTCTTGGGCGCGGTGGCCAGGTAGACCGTGGCCTCGGCCAACGGGATCGCGCCTTCCGGCATTCCGATGAAGTGGACCGCCTGCTGAGCGGCCACAGCGATGGGCAGCCCCTGTGGATCGGCCATGCCCACGTCCTCCGCCGCCAGGATAACCAGCCTCCTGGCGATGAACATAGGGGCTTCCCCCGCCTCTATCATACGACCCAGCCAGTAGACGGCCGCGTCAGGGTCCGAGCCGCGCACCGATTTGATGAAGGCCGAAACGGTGTCGTAGTGCTGGTCACCCGCCTTGTCGTACAGCAGTGACCGCTGCTGAAGGGCGTCCTCAACGGTCTCCAGGGTCACGTTGCGACACCCGGAGGCGTCCGGCGCAGTCGCAGAGGCTGTCATCTCCAGAGCGTTGAGGGCAATCCGCGCATCGCCGTTGGCCATAACAGCCAGGTGACTCAGAGCGTCATCCGACAGGACAACCCGGAGGGAGCCAACGCCGCGTTCTTCGTCCTCAATGGCGCGGTGGACTACGGCAGCCACGTCCTCGTCCGTAAGGGCCTTGAGCGCGAACACCCTGCATCGAGACAGCAGTGGCGCCACGACCTCAAAGGAAGGGTTCTCGGTGGTCGCCCCAATCAGGGTGACCGTTCCCTCCTCAACGTGGGGCAGGATCACGTCCTGCTGGGCTTTGTTGAACCTGTGGATCTCGTCCACAAAGAGGATGGTGCGCTGGCCGTACATGCCGCGTCGCTCCCTGGCCTTTGCCACGACGCTGCGCAGGTCGGCGACGCCGGCTGTAACCGCGCTGACGGGGTCGAAGTGGGACTGCGTAAGGTTGGCTATGAGATGGGCCAGGGTTGTCTTGCCGCTCCCGGGCGGCCCCCACAGGATGATGGAGGGCAGGTTGTCGGCCTCTATACTGAGGCGCAGTACCTTCCCGGGCCCCACTATGTGCTGCTGGCCCACGTACTCGTCGAAGGTGCGGGGGCGCATACGGGCGGCCAGAGGCGCCTCCCTGCTCATAGCCTTGTTCCGCTCGTTCTCAAACAGGTCCACCATAGTCTATCCTCCCGCATTCTATACGGGCGCTCCCCTCCAGTTTACTCCGAAACCAAGCCGTTCAAAAGAGGCGTTTGTTCTGTCCAGGCACGCACGCTAGACATCACTCAACCCTCGACCTGCCAGCCACTGCGCGGCTATCTCCGTAGCGCGGCCCAGCGCCTCAACGCCGGCGCTTATAGCGGCGCGGCCCGCGTCGTAGTCCTCGTAGCGGGAGTTGAAGTACCGCCAGCCCGCTATGTAGAACTCCAGATAACGGTCGGCTAACTCGGCTTCACCCAGTTCCGCCAGCATGGCGACTATGCGCGTGCGGTTCACGCTCCACGCCGGCGCAGTATCGACTCCCAGGATGTGCAGCGCCCGCGGCCCGGCCGGGGAGACGCGCCAGGCCAGAGTGCGCAGCGACTCCCAGATGTAGCTGCCAAACCTGTCGATTATGTGCAGCGGGTAATCGGCTAGATATGCGCCGTCGGCCAGCAGCCTTTCACACTCCACGCGTCTTATGGAGTCCGGATCGCTGTAGTCCGCCAACGGGTACTCCTCGCCGTAGAGCACCCTGACCGTCTCCCTTGGCGAATGGACAAACTCGAGCTCCCGCACCATCTTGTTGACGACGATTAGCTGCGGCCTGGGCGTATGCAGCGGTTCCCTTATCTTCGACAGGTACAACCTCTCGACTTCGCGATGGATCTTCATCGCTTGGGCGAAGGTCCCGATATGACTCCGCCAGGCCTCGTCGCTGTAGAACTGGATGTGTATGTCCACATCGCTGATCTCCGGAACGTAGTCGATTGGAGAGTCCCACTCCTTATGGGCGGACCCCTTCAGGTATATACCCTGGATGGCCTCATTCGGCATCTCACCCAGCAGCCCCTCCACAAAGGAGTCCACCATCGCGTCGACCTCTCGGCGGAGTCTTACGGGGTCCGGGTATGAAGAGTCCCACTCCGGTAGGACCGGTCTAAACATCCTGTCTCCTTCCGACCTGACAGGGCCCACTCACAGCTTCGCCGAGTATACCATCTACCAGAATCCACCGGTCGAAACTTCTCACAAAGCCCTCACAAAGGTGTTCTATTTGGGTCTTTTCATCCAGGGACTTAAGGTATAAAGTGTCAAGCGAAACGCAACGGCGGCTTTCGTAAAGTACGTTATAAACATGTAACCGCGAGGAGTCCCACATCCTCCCCAGAATCAACTTCAAGAGCAAGTCCACCATCATAAGTCTTGCCCTGGGGATACTGGCAAGCGTGGCTTTGGGGTGGTTGGCCGGTAGAGGGCTGCGTTGGGATGAGGTCCTGGACGCATCCAGAGAGTTGTCCGCTCTCTGGATACTGCTTGCCCTGGCAGTGTTCATCTTCAGCAACCTGTGCCGCGCCTACCGATGGCGGATACTCTTCGTAAGCGAGCGCATCTCCACTCCCAGGCTGTTCGTTATAGAGAACATCGGCCTGGGCGTAAACAGCCTGCTTCCCGTGCGGGTCGCCAGCGAGGCCGTGCAGTTCACCCTGCTCACGGTGCGAGACCGCATCACCAGCGGCGCCGCTCTGGCTACGCTGGGAATGACCCGGATAATGGACATCTGGGCCTCTACGCTGCTACTGGCCCTGGGGATTCTCTTTGGACTGGGCGGAGGGCAGCTTACGCGCTACGCTGCCGGTGCGCTTATGTTCTCTCTGCTCCTGCTGCTACTGGTGATTGTCCTGGCCAGGAGCGGCGGCGGGCCGTCACTCCTCAGGCGAGTGAAGGTAATAGCCTCTTTTGCAAATTCTATTGCGGAGCTGGAGCGACACAAGAAACGGCTACTAGCCTCCGTGCTGGTCAGCCTTGCCACGTGGGTCTGCCTGGGAGTCTGCGGCTGGATTGTGGCGCTGGATATGGGCATTCCACTCACCATGCCCCAAGCGGTGCTGGTGGTGCTGGCCACCATATTCTTCGCAACCAGCGCCCCATCGCTTCCGGCGGGTATAGGCACCTTCGAGTTCGCAATGATCACCGCTATGGACCTGTTCTTCGGCATCGATAAGAACGTGGCCTTCCCCTACGCCCTGGTGATGCACATCCTGCTCTTCCTCCCACCGATGGTGTTTGCCGGCATTCTGCTGCCCAGGGAGGGAATCACCCTACTCAGTATGTTGCGGTCGCATAACCATGAGGAGAATACCGAAGCTCAGGAGCAACCGGGCGACGGACAACCTGTCCTATCCACGGAAACGGCAGACCAGGCGGACGAAGGCTTGAGCAGACCCTGATCCTGCTAGAAGACCCCCTCTGGCCAGTCCAGCATCTGCACGTCCACTTCCTCGCCCGCCTTCATGCGAGGCACGTCCTCCGGGCAGATGGCCAGCCCGTTCGCCAGCGCCATTGAAGTGAGCACTCCAGAACCCTGGTCGCCCGTTAAGCAGGCGTAGTAACGGCCGTTCCTTCGGGTGACCACGACCCTGGCGAAGACCCGCCGACCGTCGGTGTTGACGACGTCCTCCTCCAGCTCCGCCCTGATGGTGGGCTTCTCAAGGTCAGTACGTCCCAGCATCCGCAGGATGGCCGGACGCACCAACTCCTCGAAGGCAACCAGCGCGCTGACGGGATTGCCGGGCAGGCCCACGTGGGGCACCTGCCTGCCGCCCGGCCTGGGAAACACCCCGAAGGCCAATGGCTTGGCGGGCCTCATCCTGACTGACCAGAAAGCAACCTTGCCGCGACTGGCCAGCAAGTCCTTGACGATATCGTAGTCGCCTCTGGACACGCCGGCGGACGTCAGCAGAAGGTCCGCATCAAGACCCTCCTCCAGCTTGGCGTTCATGGATTCCAGGTTATCGCGAGCAATGCCCAGAAAGCGGGGCACGCCTCCATAGCGAAGGACGGCCGCCGTCACACTGTAGCTATTGCTGTCGTAGATCTTGCCGGGCGCAATCGGACCTCCGGGCTCCATAAGCTCATCGCCCGTAGCAATGACCGCCACCACTGGCCGGCGAACGACCTCCACAATATCCCTGCCGACGGAGGCCAGCACACCGATCTCAGAGGGACGCAAGAGCATCCCTTTCTTGAGCACGGTCTGACCCTTGCTAATGTCTTGTCCGGCGGGGCGCACGTTGGACCCTTCCGACGCGCCAATGTTTACCTTGATTTCGGCAATGTCAGATAGCCCAATGCCACTGCTCTTGAGATCATACTCATCGGTGTCCTCGAAAGGCACCACCGTATCCGCTCCCGGAGGTATGGGGCCGCCGGTCATGATACGCACCGCGGTCCCGGGAACCACCTCATTCTGTGGAAGCTGTCCTGCCGCCACCTGCCCAATGACCCGCAGAGACGTCGGGGTATCCGGGGTCGCTCCTGTAACATCACTGAACTGGACGGCATAGCCGTCCATTGCGGAGTTGGCCAGAGGAGGGATGAACATGGGAGACGACACGTCCTCGGCCAGCACCTGCCCAAGGGCCTCCAGGATTGGCTTGCGTTCCGATTCGAGGGGCTGGAACATCTCCAGGATCCTGCTCCTGGCCTCCTCTACGCTCAGCATATAGGGCGTACCCTCTGGTAAATTCATTGCCATAACTCTCTGCTCTATACAGTAGCTCGCAGCCGCGGCAACATGCCGCTTGGGTCTATCGACGCGGAGTAGTTGCTGAACACGCCTTTACTCGCCGAGTTAGCCCCGGCGGCCTGGCCCACTCCGCTCAGTGGCACCCCAACGGAATGCCAGTGAAGAACGCGGAAGTCCGGGTATGCCTGCAAAGCCTCCGACCAGCAGGTCTCAACTTCGTCTACTCTGGCCCATCTTGGGCCTTGGCGAATATGACCCAGGAGCTCTTCCACCACATTCCTGTTCCCCTCCGCTACAACCTCCAGTGATCTCGGGTCTGGCAAATTGGTGACATACCCCTTGATACCCAGGCTCTGGGCCTTTTCCACCACAAAGTAGCGGAAGCTCACCCCCTGGACCTTACCACGCACTTCGACTCGAAGGGTCACATCCTCCAACGTTTTACGTCTCTGTCTCCCGTTCCTTCTTGGCCTTCCTCTTCTTGGCCACCTCCACCTCCGGGGATGGCGTCAAGGCCTCCACCTTGATGGACCTGTCCGTCTTCTTGGTCTTCTTTTCCTCTCGGTGCCTGTAATCGCGTCCACCCATGGACACACCTCCCGGCTGTTGCAAGACTCTACGTCTAGTTTATCAGGATGAAACAGGCATAGTAAAGCTACCGAGTCACAAAAGAGGAGGCAAACGCAAAGTAGGGGCGATTCGCGAATCGCCCCTACTAGTAGTAACTCTCGACTGGCTCTAGATGAGCGAATAGACAGACCATGCCCTATAGTCATTCCTGCTTCCACAGGAATCCAAGGGTTAGAACAGAGGCCCGCTACGGGCCGAAGCAGGCTCTAGCCGGGCTGGTTAATCTGAGGAGGGCAGCTTGCGCGGGTCCTGCAACGCCATATCGGCTTCGCAGCAGGCCACTGCGCCCTCACCGGCCTTGGTGCAAAGGGTTACTGTGCCGCAAGTCGGGCACTGGTATCTCTTACCAAGCTGATTCGCCATTTGAAGTCCTCCCCCCTCTTCGCTTCCCTGAATTTCGGGAACTCGAGGGACTACGTAGTAGCTATTTCTTCTGTGCAGGCTCTCCACAGCACATCATGGCACCTTCGCCTCCGGTGGTGACGATGAACTCGGCCCCGCACTTGCTGCAAAAATACCTTTTCCCCGTCTCGTTGGCCAACTTTAGTCCCCCTGTTTTAGTCTCCGAGCAATTATAGCCTCAGATCCCGCTTCGGTCAACACCGATTTTTGACTATGCGAGAGAAGCCCGTTCATATGGATCGAAAATCCAAAGCCGTGCAAGACACCAAGCGCATGGTCTGGTATCATAGAAGCACCAATGACAACAACACTAGAGACGGAAGAAAGCCCCCGCCGACGCCTCCCACCCTGGTTCAAGGTGCCCATGCCCGGAGGCGCCAACTACATCGAGCTGCACAACCTGCTGCGTCAGAGCGAGCTGCACACCGTCTGCGAGGAGGCCCGCTGCCCAAACATCGGGGACTGCTGGGACAGGCGCAGCGCGACCTTCATGATACTAGGTGACATCTGCACGCGGCGGTGCCACTACTGCGCCGTCACCACCGGCAAACCCCTGACCCTCGACCTGGAGGAGCCTCAGCGATTGGCGCACACGGTCGAGAAGCTGGCCCTGCGCTACTGCGTGATAACCTCCGTCAACAGAGACGACCTGCCGGACGGCGGGGCCTTCATCTTCGCCCAGTGCATTCGGCAGATCCGTCGAAGGGTTCCCGGCTGCGAGGTGGAGGTGCTTATACCCGACTTCCAGGGTTCGGAGCAGGCCCTGAGCACGGTGATGAACGCCGCACCGGACGTCCTCAACCACAACATCGAGACCGTCGAGCGGACGTTCCACTCCGTGCGGCCCAAGGGCGACTACCATCAGTCGCTGGAGCTACTGGCCTTAGCAAAGGGGATGGCGCCGGAGGGCGTGACCAAGTCCGGGATGATGGTTGGCCTGGGCGAGGAGTGGGATGAGATAGTCCAGACGATGAAAGACCTGCGCTCCGTCGACTGCGACCTCCTCACCATCGGCCAGTACCTGCGACCCTCTCCAAAACACCATACTCTGGAGAAGTTCTACACACCCCAAGAGTTCGACGATCTGCGGATTGAAGGAGAACGGCTGGGCTTCCGCCATGTGGCTTCGGGCCCTCTGGTGCGCAGCTCCTACCACGCAGACGAGCAGTCCGCCGCGGCCAGGCGCTAAGCCCGCGTCCCAGACAGGGCAGCCTCACCGCTCCCATGAGGTCATCCACACCAAACCTGGTCCTGTACAACGCTAACGTCATCACCCAGGACGCCTCTCTACCCAGAGCGTCCTGGGTAGCCGTAAGCCGGGGGCTGATAGCAGGCGTGGGTTTGGGCAGCCCGCCCAGGGAACTGACGGGTGGCGCGACAAGAGCCATCGATTGTCAGGGCGGTACCCTGATCCCCGGCTTCAATGACGCCCACTGCCACATCCTTGCTACGGCAACCTCCCTGCTGGCGGTGGACTGCTCGCCCTCCGCTGTCACTTCCATCGAAGACATCGCGGAGCAGCTCAAGATACGCGCCGCAGACGCGCCTCCAGAATCGTGGATACGCGGGACGGGTTACAACGAGTTCTATCTACGGGAGAATCGTCACCTCACTCGCTGGGATCTGGACGCCGCCGTACACGACCGACCGGTGAGGCTCACGCATCGCTCCGGGCACGCCGTTGTGCTCAACAGCCGCGCCCTGGCGCTGGCTGGCATACACAGGGACACCCTGGACCCGGCCTACGGCATCATAGAGCGCGACACGACCACGGGAGAGCCCACCGGCCTTCTCCTGGAGATGGACGAATACCTGGAGGGCGCAGTACCGCCGCTGTCCCAAGAAGAAATCTACGCAGGCATCAAACGCTTCAACGAGCAGTGCTTCGCCTCGGGCATAACCTCACTTCAGGACGCCACGCCGGGAAACTCAGTTGAGCGGTGGAGGCTGTTCCAGGAAATCAAGGATCAGGGTATTCTCACCCCGTCTCTGACCATCATGGCCGGAGCGTCCCATCTGACGCGCTTCCTGGAAGATGGCTTCGCCTTCGGCCAAAGCGGGCCTGGGATGCGACTGGGCGCCGCAAAGGTTGTACTCACTATGACGACTGGGTCTCTGAATCCCTCCAGGGAGGAGCTTCACACCATCGTTGGAGATGCCCATCGCAGCGGCTTCCAGGTGGCCATCCATGCAATAGAGATGGAGGCTGTGGAGGAGGCGATAGAGGCAATATGTCTGCAAACCCAGGAGTCCGGGACGGGGCGCAGACACCGCATAGAGCACTGCTCCGAGTGCCCTACTCACCTTATCGAACGGCTGGCCGGCTGCGGTATAACAGTGGTGACGCAGCCGAGCTTTATCTACTACAGCGGAGAGCGGTATCTATCAGAGGTTGCCGAAGACAGACTGCCTTGGCTCTACCCCATCGGCTCTCTGAACGCTAAAGGCATTCCACTGGCCGCCGGCTCAGACGCCCCGGTCGCTCCACTGGACCCCATCACGGGAATCTACGCGGCAGCGACTCGTCGGGCGGAGTCGGGAGACACGGTGCTCCCCAACGAGGCTCTGAGCGTGGAGGGTGCCTTGCGCATGTATACGCTCGGAAGCGCTTATGCTTCCTTTGAAGAGCATGCAGCCGGCTCCATCGAAAATGGCAAGAGGGCGGACCTGGCGCTGCTGGACCGCGACCTCACGGCCATCCACCCGGAGGAGATCAGAGCCACGCGCGTGCTTATGACCATAACCCGCGGCGAGGTGGTGTGGGAGGGGAGGTAGGGCTGGATTGCGGGGGGTGGGAATGGGAATCATAGCGAATTTTATCCAAAGCCTCCCCCGGTTAGCCAGACCGGGCGGCGTGGCATTCCGGGCATCGCCCGTCGTTATACAGCGTGTCCGGGTAATAGACGTCCCGCTTGCAAACTACGCACCGATAGACCTTGCTATCGTCGATGGGCTCAGTTGGCCGCCCAACTCGCAATAACACTTCCGCCAACTGGTCTGGCGTCGCGTCTATCCGGGGCGGGTATCCCCGTACCAGCCTGCCCCGTTCTTTCTTCTTGCGCGGCATAGCCTTTAGTCCCCTCTCTCATGGTCAACTTCCAACACCACGCAGTACAACCTCTCACGGGGCTACTCCTATGAGCACCAACGGGACTGCCGGAACGCCTCGCCCTTGCCGGAGTACGTTCAGCAGGTCTCGTTCATAGTAGGGAACGCCGGAGGACATTTCCCGTTCCAGTTCCTTCATAGGAAGTATCTCTATGCCTACGTCTATGATGTCCGAGACATAGAAACTGAGATGTTTGACGAACAGGTCGTGTGCGACAAACGCGTATTTGCCAAACTGGACTTCCACCGCGACACGATCCTTCACAAAGTCAGTTTGGTTGTAAGACATGATCGGGGTTAGGCCGGCCTCTTCAATCACCCTCTTCTGCTCACTCTCCGGTCGACCGTAGATACCACGTAGAAGTCTCTCATCCGCAGTTACCCAGAAGGTATTCCGGCGTTCAGTCCACTCTCTCGCTTGGAAGCTGCCCTTAAACGCTTGATTCATGTCGGCGGGAGAGAACAGCATTTTCCCTTGCATGGTCTTTTCCCTTGAGACCTTGGTCCGACAGGAGAAGGCATCCACTTCTGCTATGACGGTCTGAACCTCTTCCCATAACTGCTTGCGGTGGACGATCAGATACTCTTCGCCGTTCAGGTGTGAATAGCGAGCCTTGATCTGCATCAGTGCCCCCCATTGGGCTTCGCCGGGTCGTAGATAGGCTTGCCCATGGGACGGGTGCGGAGACTGCCCTCGTGGAGTTGCCAGACTCGCTGCCGAGCAATGTCCACGTACTCCGGCGCGATGTCGCATCCGTAGGAGGCGCGGCCATGCATAAGCGCAGCAATGACCGACGATCCGACCCCCATGTAGGGATCGAATACCGCATCTTCCGCATTTGTCATGGAGAGGACGAGACGCTCCACAAGTTCAACCGGGAACTGGCACGGGTGAATCGTCTTCTCCGGGTGGTTGTTCTTCACGTTCGGGAATTCCCATACGTCGCTCGGATTCTTGCCATTCGGATTTCCCGATAGCTTGCCGATGTTCGGACCCTTGAAATGGCGCTTGCCTGGATACTTCGATGGAACTCTGATTGGGTCGAGGTTCCATGTGTAGTCGTCACTCTTCGTCCACCAGTTGATAGTCTCGTAATCTCCCAGAGAGTCGTTTTTTGGAGTGGAGCCCATGCCCGAAGTGCCAGACGATTCGGTTGCGGAGCTTGAGCCCATGCTTTCGGAACACGGGATAGAGAACAGCGTCAAGAGGGACGATCTCTCCGTTATCTACGTAGTTCCCGACCTGCCAACAGATCGACCCCTGAGGATGGAGGACTCGGACACACTCGCTTATCACGCGCTCCTGTGCCTCAAGGTATTCGTCGAGTGAAGTCCTGGCCTCGTAGTCCTTGCCCAGATTGTAGGGGGGTGAAGTGACGACCAACTTCATCTGAGCATCGCGAAGTTTCTCCATGAAAACGAGGTTGTCTTCGCACGCCAAGATGGCGTTTTCAAGGTAAGAGAGGCTGTCTTCTGAACGCCAGGATATTTCCCCAGTTAAGGTAGTCATCGCATCAGGCATCTACTTGACTCCTCACTCTTTCTGTGAAGGTTTACATAGACCATTAGTTCGGAGTAAGTTTACCCGTTTCCGTGTAGGCCGTCAAGGGCATATTTGAGGCGAGTGTAGGCTACAAATATCAAAAAGTGCAAGTGTGCACCTTGCTGATTTGCTGCGATTGGCAGGTGTCGTCTAACCCGCCCCCTAGCTCCGGCGCTCCATTACGTACGCCGCCAGCTCAATCAGGGAGCGTTTGTAGACGTTCTCCGGCAGTGGCTCCAGCGCCTCAATTGCCTGGCGGTAGAAGTCTGCGGCAATCGATGAGGCCTCAGAGATGATATCGGAGTTCTGGATCATCTCCACGGCGCGCTTCAGGTTGTCGTCCGGCTCCACGTCCTGGAACAGCTTCTGCACCGGGTTGTCGTTGGGGTATCGCTCCATCAGCAGTATGGTCGGCAGGGTCAGGGTTCCCTGAAGCAGGTCGTTGCCGACCGGCTTGCCAATCTCCTCCTCGGTCCCCTCAAAGTCCAGGATATCGTCGACAATCTGGAACGCCATGCCCAGGTTGTGGCCGTAGGTCTTCAGCGACTGCACCAGGCTCTCAGGGCCGCCGCTGAGGACGGCTCCCGACTCGGCGGCCGTGGAGAAAAGGGAGGCCGTCTTCTCGTAGATGCGTTGCCAGTAGCGATCACGGCCCAGATTCCAGTTGAAGGCGTCGAAAATCTCCGACAACTCGCCCTTGGAGAGCTCCATGATGGTCTCCGAGAAGCGCCGGATGACGCGGACGTTCTTCGTGTCGCACACAAAGGTAGCCGATGTCGCGAAGACGTAGTCGCCCACCAGGACGGCGACGTTCCTGCCCCACCTGTTGCTGACCGTCGCCTTGCCCCTGCGCACGTCTGAGTTGTCCACCGTATCGTCATGCACCAGAGTGGCGATGTGCAGCAGCTCCACCGCGGTGGCCATAATCAGAGGCAGATCGTGCTCGTAGGGATGGAACTTGGAGGCCAGGATGGTAATAGCCGGCCTGGTGCGCTTGCCCGGGGCATCCAGCACGTGACCCAGGATGCCGTCCAGCATCGACGGATCGGCTCTGGAGCCCTCCTGCATCCAGACGCTAGCAAGCCTCTCCCCCACCTCATTCAACTCCGCTTGGATGGGTTCGTATAAGTCGACTGTGCTCAACGGCCTCCTGACGTGAGAAAGTCCTCTAGCCTGCTCCCCGTCCCAGTCGTTCCAACTCCGCCTCCGCCACGTCCTCGTCCAGCTTGGAGAACAGCGGCGCCGGCGGAGTCATGCTCTGGCCCGGCGGAAGCGACTCCGGTGCGTAGTCCCAATGCCACCCTCCCTCGGCGACGGAGCCGGAGAAGCCCAGCAATCCGTGCAGCTTCTCCGAGCTGAAGGGAAGGAAGGGATTGAGGACAGTTTTCAGACAGTTGATGACCGACAGAGTTACCCAAAGGGTTGTTGCAGTGGTCACCATATCCTGCTTCACGGTCTTCCAGGGCTCTTTGTGGTCCAGGTACCGGTTTGCTTCCTGCGCGAGGGACATGGCCTGGCCGAGAGCAGCCCGGAAGTGGCACTTGTAGAGGTTGTCGTCAACGGCTTGAAAGGCCTGCTCCGCCTTTGCCAGTACCTCCCGAGATCCATCGTCAAGGTCGCCGGGCTGCGGTATCCGTCCCTCGAAGTTACGATAGGTGAAGGTGAGCACCCGGTGCACCAGATTCCCGTACGTGGCCACAAGCTCATCGTTGTTGCGCCGCACGAAGTCCCGCCACGAGAAATCTGAGTCGCTGGTCTCGGGCATAGTCGCTGACATATAGTAGCGCAGGGGATCCGGATCGTACCTGTCCAGGTAGTCTGGGACCCAGACGGCCCAGTTGCGGCTGGTGGACAACTGCCTGCCCTCCAGGTTGAGGAACTCGTTGGCCGGCACATCGTAGGGGAGGTCCAGCCCGCCGTATCCCGCCAGCATTGCGGGCCAGATGATGGTGTGGAAAGGTATGTTGTCCTTGCCGATGAAGTAGTACCCCTTGGCGTCGCCATGCCAGAAGGGCTCCCACGCCTCCGGCTCTCCCCGGAGCTTGGCCCACTCCTTGGACGCGGACAGGTAGCCGATGACAGCCTCAAACCACACGTAGATGCGCTTCCCGTCGTAGCCGTCCACCGGCAGGGGTACGCCCCACTCAAGGTCTCTGGATATGGCCCGGTCCTTCAGGCCGTCCTCCAGGTAGCGCTGGGTGAAGTTCAGCACGTTGGGCCTCCAGTGCCTCTGCTCCCTTACCCAGGCCAGCAGGGAGTCCTGAAACGCGCTCAGCTTCAGGAAGAAGTGCTCCGAATCGCGTATCTCAGGGATGTCTCCTGAGATGCGGCACTGGATGCCTATAAGGTCTTCCGGGTTCAGCGGCTTGCCGCACTGGTCGCACTGGTCGCCCCGTCCGTCCGTGTTGCCGCAGTGGGGGCATGTGCCCTTCACGTAACGGTCCGGGAGGAACCGGCGACAGGATTGGCAATAGGGCAGCGGAGTAGTGGCGGTGTAGATGTAGCCCTTCTCCAGAAGCACACGGAAGATGTCCTGTACGACCTCTCGATGGTTGTTCGTTCCGGTGTTCGTGAACAGGTCGAAGGTTATGCCCAGGCGCTCCCACGATTCGAGGAACTCCTTGTGGTAGCGGGACACCACCTCCTGGGGAGAGACGCCGTCCTGCTCCGCTCTGAGGGTGATGGGCGTGCCGTGCTGGTCGCTGCCGGATACCATGAGCACGTCGTCACCCTTCAGCCGGTGGTAGCGGGCAAAGATGTCCGCGGCCAGATAGCACCCGGCGATGTGCCCCATGTGAAGGGAGCCGTTAGCGTAGGGCCAAGCCACTCCTATGAGAATGCGTTCAGGCATCGACTTTCAATCGTCCTTGACGTGCTTGTGCATTGTAGCACAATGCGTCGTAGTTTTGCTCCAATCAAGTGCCTATGCTAAACTGGTCGAAGTCCAGTAAAGCGGGTACACTCCACAGGAGCAAGTGGTGAACTGGTTAGATATAGTCATCACGGTTACCTGGATATCAGGCCTCTTTCTGGGATGGAGGATAGGGCTCTTTGGCGCCATATTCGCAGCCGGGGGCGCAGCCTTGGGCGTGTTCCTTGCGGCTCGCTTCAGCGACAACATCGCGGACCTTCTCACTGACTCCGTTTCCAGCGACACCCTGGCTACCGTTATCGCCTACGTGATAATCCTGGCTGCGGTATTCACTGCGGCCCAAATCCTGAGGACAATCCTGATCGAAGGACTCAAGCGGGTCGCTATGGGTTGGGTGGACCCCGTGGGCGGGATGGTTCTCGGGCTTACGGCAGGCTTCCTTCTATCCGGAGCTATTGTCACAGTGATGGCCAGATACTCCACCGACCTTCCCAATGGACTCTCCGAGAATGAAGCGACTATGATCCTGCTTGAGAGGTCGGATTTACAGCAAAATATGCGCAATACACTGGTAGACTCCAGCCTGGTTCCGGTCTATCTGGACGCTAAGGACTCCCTTCCAGGTTATGCTCTGAGCCCGATCCCTGAGGACTTCTGGTGGGCGCTGAACATTCTGGAGATGGAGATTGATGTAGCGGAGACTGACGCACAATGATCAGCTCGCCGGTCCTTGTGCTGAACCAGAACTACGAGCCGCTCAACATATGCACGGTGCGCCGCGCAGTGGTGCTGCTGGGCGTGGGAAAGGCAGAGACCCTGGAGAACGCTGAGGGCGAGATATCGACAGCCTCCTACGCCATGCCCGTCCCATCGGTGATACGACTGATGTACCTGATCAGGCGGCCCGTCCTGCAGCGCAGGCTGTCTCGCAGAGAGATTTTCCTGCGGGACAAGTACACCTGCCTCTACTGCGGACGCGAGACAAAGCAGCTTACGCTGGACCACGTTGTGCCGCGATACCGGGGAGGGGCGCACACTTGGGAGAACGTGGTCAGCGCCTGCATAGCCTGCAACCACCGGAAGGCCGGGCGCACGCCCCAGGAAGCCGGGATGCGCCTCGCGGAGGAGCCGCGCCCCCCTCGTTTGAACCCCTACTCCCTCTTTCTGCACAAACCCATTCGGGAGGGATGGGACAAGTTCGTTCCCTGGCTGTCCAAATAGGCGGAGAGCCGCTCCACAGACATTTTAGCCCGTTGACAAGTCGATTTGCCTGTGCTAGCCTTGTCAGCGAACATTAGTTCCTTAAGGAGATTCCCTTGGCCAAAGAAGAGTTGAGCGCAAGACAGAAGCAGATCCTGGAATTCATAAACGGCTTTGACGAAGAGCACAGCTATCCCCCCACCATCCGGGACATACAGTACGCCTGCACCATTAGCTCCACTTCCGTGGTGGACTATAACCTGAAGATACTGGAGCGGAAGGGCTATATCCGCCGGGACCGGGAGGTGTCCAGGGGCATTGAGGTGCTGGGGGGAGACAGACAGAGGGTACAGGCGAATCGGGTGCCTGTCCTGGGTTCCATCGCCGCCGGCGAGCCGATACCAGTACCCACTCAGGAGTCATGGGCCGCTACTGAGCCGGTGGACATGCTGGACATCCCTCAGGGGTTCCTGAGCGATGTCGAAGGCGCCTACGCCCTCAGGGTGAAGGGCACCTCTATGATAGACGCCCTTGTAGACGACGGCGACACGGTGATAGTGAGACCCGTCACGTCCATCAGCGACGGGGATATGGTTGTGGCCTGGCTCAAGATAGAGAAGGAGGTCACCCTCAAGCGGCTCTACCACGAGGGAAGCCGCATCCGCCTCCAGCCGGCCAATTCCACAATGCAGCCCATCTACGTGGACCCGGACAACATTGAGGTCCAGGGCAAGGTGGTGGCCGTGATCCGCAACTCCGTGTGAGCAGACCCAGTCTCCAGCGCCAACCTGGCCGATAGCCTGAGATAGCCAGTCCTGCCTGACACCGGAGGGACTCCCGACCTTTGCCGGCGGATGTTCACGGGCGGCTCTCTTTGACGTAGATTCGGCCATATACTGCTATTCCCCAAGGCGCAAGATGCTATAATCTACTCAAAATCAACCAATATTCTTACGGCTTGCGAAAGGGGAGCATCTAGTGCCAAGAGGAAAGACCTACTGGATGGTGGCAGACTCCGTGGAAAACTTCCGCATCACCCGGGAGCTGGGCTTCACCGTCCAGGGCATGGCCTCCAGGCAGCGCCGCAAGGCGCAGCGCATGGAGTCCGGAGACAGGCTTCTATTCTACATCACAGGAATCCAGGGGTTCGGGGCAACGGCAACGGTGACCTCCAAGTGCTTCGAGGACCATAAGACCGTGTGGAAGAGCGAAGGTAAAGCGGACGACTTTCCCTGGCGGGTGAACATCAAGGCGGAGGCCGTCCTGGACGAAGAAAGGTTTCTGGACGCCAAGGAGATAGGCCCGCGCATGGAGTACATACGGCACTGGCCCCCTGAACTCTGGCCCCTGGCCTTCCAGGGCAACCTGCACATACTGCCCAAGAACGACTTTGAGCTACTGGAATGGGAGATGAAGAGGGCCGCCTCGGAGAGGATTCCGGTAGCCCGGTAGCTCCTCGCCGCCCGTCTAGCCTGTCGCTCGCCCGGCCGCCTCTTCCAGATAGAAGTTGTTCTCGTACAGGTCGTCGATGCGCTCCAGCGCTTCCGCGGCCAGGTCGGGCGTATACGGGGCCCCGGCGAACTCCAGCAGCTGCTCCTCACTGATGATGTTGGGCAGCACGGATGCAATCCTGTTTCGGGACAGGACAAACTTTATTGCAATCTGGCCTATCGTGGCGTCGGATTCCTGAGTCAGGAACTCCAGAGTGTCCACCTTCTTCAAGGTGGCGTCCAGCCACTCCTGACGGCGGTGACTGCGGTGGTCCGAGGGGTCAAAGACCGTGTCTTTAGTGTAAGTGCCGTCCAGCATACCGGAGGCATGGGGAACCCTGGACAGCAGGCCCGTCTCCTCCGCGTCGGCAATGGGGAAGAACCGTTTTGCAGGCTCCTGCTCCAGGATGCTGTAGATTATCTGGAGGGACGGCACTTTCCGCTCCTTCATCGACGCCTCACCCTCCTCGAACCAGCCGATGTCCGGCCCAATGGCCGAGCCGTAGTAACGGAGTTTCCCCTCCTTCACCAGATTCTCCAGGGTCTCAAAAAGGTCGTCGCTTTCAATGGCGCTCATACGCGGGTTGTGAATCTGATACAGGTCTATGTAGTCGGTGTTCAGGCGACGCAGGCTCTGCTCGCAGGCGTACCTGACAAATTTGGGCGAGAAGTCTTGGGGTCGTTCGCTGTGGCCGGTCCTGGTTTCATTGGAGTAGAAGTCGTAGCCGAACTTGGTCCCAATCACCATGTCCCGGCGGTGTCCTCCCAGAGCTTTGACCAGAATCTCCTCGCCGTAGCCCTCGGCGTAGGTGTCCGCCGTGTCGAAGAAGTTAATGCCAATGTCAAATGCGCGGCTGAGAAGGGCAATGCTGTCCCTCTCCTCCAGCTTCCCCCACCATCCGGTGCTGACAGTCCACACCCCAAAGCCCACCTCGGATATATCCAGGTCAGTCTTGCCCAGTTTGCGGTACTTCAAACTGCCTCCTTAGAGAATCGATTAAGCGGGTGTGGACCTCACGCCCCTCAACCCGTGAGAGTCCATTATAGTACGGAGCCTAACCCCAGTCGACACCTCTGCGCAGCCAGGTATGAGTCGAGCGGACCGGAAAGCCCCTTCGATTGACAACCGCGCTTATGGGCATTAACCTCACATAAAGGGCGTCTGGAGATTCTGGTAGCGGAAAGGCGATGTGAAGGGAGCAGATATGAAGTGTCCCAGGTGTAACTCGGATCTCTCGGTCGAGAAGTTCAAAGACGTGGAAGTGGACCGGTGCCCCGGCTGCAAGGGGATATGGCTGGAGTACCACGAAATGGACCAGCTTGAGGACAAGGAGATGGACGACGACGAGGTGAAGGGTTCGATGATGTTCCGCTCCTACGTCGGCGACCTCCACTGCCCCACATGCGAGAACGGTATGCAGATGTTCCACTATCGCGCCTTCGACCTTGAGCTTGACTTCTGCCCCAATGAGCACGGCTTCTGGCTGGACAGCGGCGAAGAGAAGCGGGTATTGGATATCATGAAGCAGCGCGTGAAAGACCTGAAGCGCTCCTCCGACGCGGAGGTTGAGTGGGCCAAAATGCTGCAAGGGTTCAAGTCCAAGTCCTTTATGGACCGCATGAAAGGCATGTTCCGCCGCTAGACTGATTTCCGGCTTCTCTATCCTGTCGCTTTCGCCTTTTGGGACTCTTAGCCCGCGCCGGCGAGCCAAGCGCCTCCCCCGGTCGTATTTCCCCTATCGTTCTATTTCTGGTAACCTTTACCCGCAATTAAGGAGACCTTTGCATAACTCCGGTGTAACTCCTAGAAAAGGCTATCTTCTCCGTCATTCCCGTGAAGCTTGCCCCGTACTCCGATACGGGGACGGGAATCTAACGCCCTTCTTCCAAGGCAATGCAGCCTTGCAGACAGCGTTTTTAGATTCCTGCTTCCGCAGGAATGACGGTGAGGGCAACTCTTGCGGGATGACGCTATGGGTTATTCAAGGGTCTCAAAAAAGGAAGTATTTGGAGCCCGTCCCATGAAAATGACCAATTTCTTTGGCAAGACGCTGCGCGAGGAACCCGCCGAGGCGGAGACCCCCAGCCATCGGCTGCTGCTGAAAGCGGGGATGATCCGCCAGGTTGCCGCCGGCGTCTACACCTATATGCCCCTGGCTTGGCGCTCCCTTCGCAAGATCGAGGAGATCATCCGGCAGGAGATGGACGCGGCTGGAAGCCAGGAGGTGAGGATGCCCGCGCTCCATCCCGTGGAGCTGTGGGAGGAGAGCGGCCGCAGGGACGCCTTTGGCAAGAACCTGTTCACACTGGAGGACCGCCGCGAGAGGTCGCTGGTGATGGCGCCAACCCATGAGGAGGTTATCACCCTTACGGTGAAGGCCAACGTGCACAGCTATCGCGACCTACCTCAAATCCTGTACCAGATTCAGACCAAGTTCCGGGACGAGGCCAGGCCGCGTGGCGGCCTCATAAGGGTGCGTGAGTTCGATATGAAGGACGCCTACAGCTTCGATGCGGACGAGGAGGGTCTCGACCGCAGCTATGAGGTGATGGTGCAAGCCTACAAGAACATCTACCGACGCCTCCACCTGCCCGCAGTGCAGGCGGAGGCCGACAGCGGCGCTATCGGCGGAAAAGACTCCCACGAGTTCCTGCTGCCGACGGAGAGCGGCGAGGACGTGGTCCTGGTGTGCCCCGGCTGCGGCTACGCTGCCAACGCCGAGAGGGCCCAGATTATCAAGCCTCCTCAGGAGACGGAGGACTTGCTGCCGCTGGAGGACGTCCACACTCCGGGAATCAAGACCATCGAGGACCTCGCGTCGTTCCTTGGAATACCCAAAAGCAAGACGCTGAAGGCCGTCTTCTACGCCGCCGACGCTGATATGGTCTTTGTCACCATTCGGGGAGACCTTGAGGTGAACGAGATCAAGCTGAAGAACCTCCTTCACTGCCGGGAGCTGCGTTTGGCATCGCCGGAGGAGGTGGAAGTGGCGGGACTGGTGGCCGGCTCCGCATCATCCATCGGCCTGGAGGGTGTCCGCACCGTGGCCGACGACTCAATAATGCTGGGGGCAAACTTCGTAGTGGGAGCCAACCGGCCCAATTACCATCTGCGCAACGCCAACTATCCACGGGATTTCCAGCCGGACGTTATCACGGACATCACCCTCGCCGAGCCGGGGCACGCCTGCCATCGCTGCAACACTCCCCTGGGGGCCATGCGGGCCATTGAGGTGGGCCACGTGTTCAAGCTGGGCACCTTCTATAGCGAGACGCTGGATGCCACCTACCTGGACAGTGACGGCGCACAGAAGCCCATTGTTATGGGCTGCTACGGCATTGGCGTCGGGCGGCTGCTGGCCGGCGTCATAGAACAGAACCACGACGACAAGGGCATCATCTTCCCACCCTCAGTTGCGCCCTACGACGCGCACCTGGTGGCTCTGAACGTAGAGGATAGCCAGGTGACTGAGGCCGCCGACGACCTGTACGAGCGCCTGCAACACGCCGGGCTTGAAGTCCTGTACGACGACCGCCCGGAGACGGCGGGCGTGAAATTCAACGACGCCGATCTGATGGGCTTCCCGGTGCGCGTTGTGGTCAGCCCGCGAAACCTCCGACAGGGCAGCGCGGAGGTGAAGCTGCGCCGAGAGAGCGAGGCGGAGCTAGTGATCCTGGAGAACGTAACGGCCAGGGTCAGGGAGCTTCTGGAGTCGTGAGACCTTTGCACAAATCGTGTGTATCTCCAATAGGGCCGCGTCTATTGTCATTCCGAACGGAGCGCAGCGGAGTGAGGAATCTAAAGCCTTTGCTCACAAATCCACGGCGTATCATGTGAAACGCTCTGGATTCCTTCTTCCGGTGAGCTTTGCATAACCATCCTAACCTTCCCCCGCAAGCGGGGGAAGGTTAGGATGGGGGCAAACAAGCGATGTGTCACCAACAAGATTCACCCCCATCTCAATCTTCCCCCTTCGAGGGGGAAGAGGCTTTGTTGGCTGATAAATGAGTTACGCAAAGGTCTGCTTCCGCAGAAATGACGAGAGGCACATGCTGCGGAAATGCCTCTGTCCAACTGTGCGCCAAGACTTCCCAACTCCCTGCTCAGCATATACTATACCCGCTATAATAACTGAAAAGGAGGCTTGGCATGACTAACGTGGACAGCCTGAGCGAGGCGTACGCCAAGCTGGAGCACAGCTTCGAGATACAGGGAGAGGAGGCCATAGACGCCTCCTGCCTCCTGGCCTTCGATTACGAGTACCCGGAGCAGGAAAGCGAGATAGCTTTAGACACCGACGAGTTCACTGCCGTATGTCCCTGGACAGGCCTCCCGGATTTTGGCGCCCTGACCATCCGCTACGTTCCTGACATGAAGCTGCTGGAGCTGAAATCCCTGAAGTACTACCTGCTATCATACAGGCAGGTTGGCATTGTGCAGGAGCACGCCGCCAACCGCATCCTGAAAGACCTGGTGTCAGCGTGCCTGCCCCGTAGAATGGCCGTATCACTGGACTACAAGACCCGTGGCGGCATTCACACGACCGTGGACGTAGCCTACCAAGCCACGTGAGACTAACGTGACCGGAGACGCGACAAGTCAGCCCAGGCTGACTCCCACCTTCATGGTGGTGATTCCGCGGTGTTCATCACCCTGGCCTTTGCGGGCGGCGAGGTCGCGCTCGTACGCCTTATCCTGACCCAGTGGACCGCAAAGGTCATCTACGAAGCCGCCACCACTCCCCTGACGTACCTGGTAGTCGGCTGGATAAAGCGGCGTGAGGGACTGGACCACTACGACTACGATACGAGCTTCAACCCCATCGCAGTCACACGCCTCTCGTCTTAGGAACGCCTAGCCGGCCGGCGCAATCAGGACGTCGGAGCCGTCAATGCTGACGTTGTATGTTGCAAGGGGCTCGTTGGCGGGCAGACTGATCACCTCGCCGGTCTTCACGTTGAAGCGACTCCCGTGGCACGGGCACACCAACTCCTCGCCGTCCAACTCGCCCTCGGAGAGGGGGCACTCTGCGTGAGTGCATAGTTCCGCAAGGGCGTATATCTGGCCCTCGGAGTTGGCCAGGACAACGCGATCGCCGTCCAGCTCAACAAGCATCAGGTCCCCGGGAGACAGGTCGTCGGTACTGGCTACTTTAACAAAATCCGCCAAGGTCAACCTCCAGCGCGTTCTTGATTATCAGGCATTCTATCACTGGGCTTGAGAACGTACCACTATAGATACACCCATCGAGGGGGTATATGGCACTTCTCTGCGGTGATGATAGCCTTTATCTGGTCTACCGCCGTTTCAAGGTCGTCGTTCACCACCACGTAATCGAATTGGGACAACTGCCGCATCTCGTCCATGGCGGTGCGGATACGCAGCTCAAGGTCCGGCGTAGTCTCCGTCTTGCGCTCTCGCAGACGCCGCTCCAGCTCCTGGGGCGAAGGAGGCATCAGGAAGATGAATATTCCACCGGGAGCCAGGTCCTTCATAGTGGCGGCGCCCTGGACGTCGGTCTTCATAATCACGTCCATCCCCTTGTCCATAGCCTCTTTCACCTGGGACTTGGGTACGCCGTACCAGTTGCCGTACACCTGTGCGCACTCCAGAAAGTCGCCCTCGCGCACCATCTGGTGAAAACTGTCTCTGTCCATGAACAGGTAGTCTTCGCCGTCCTCTTCCCCAAGCCGCTGAGTACGAGTGGTGGCCGTAACCGTGAAGTGCCAGTACTGGTCAAGCTCCCTAAGCTGCCTCAGCACTGAGTCTTTGCCCACACCGGAGGGGCCCGAAAGTACGACCAGCATCGGACCCGGAGTCGGCATATCATACAGGCGCTCTTCCGTTGGTCTCAAAGCTTCCCCCTTCTTACTCGCACGTCAGCGCCTCCAGATCCTTCCAGAAACCGGGGTAGGACACGTCCACCACCTCGGCTCCAGAGAGCGCCACATCGTCATCAGCCAGCAGTCCGGCTATGCCCAGGGTCATCGCCAGGCGATGGTCATCATGGCTGAGACAGGCCCCGCCTTTTAGAGAACCCGTGCCCTCGATTATCATGCCGTCCGGAAGCTCCGTGATCTTTGCGCCTAGCTTGTTCAATTCTCTTGCAGTAGCGCTTATCCTGTCCGACTCCTTGACCCGAAGCTCCTGTGCGTCCCTTATGACGGTGGTCCCCTGAGCGAAACAGGCGGCAAGGGCCAGCACCGGAATTTCGTCTTGGGCTATTGGTATCTGGTCTCCGGCTATCTCAACACCCCGAAGCTCGCTGGACTCAACATAAATATCTGCAACCGGCTCTCCGCCCTCTATGCGAGGGTTTTCCAGCGTTATGTTGGCCCCCATTGCCTTCAGTATCTCCAGCACCTCTGCGCGGCTGGGGTTCACGCCCACGTTGGTCAGCCTTACCCTCGCGTTGGGATGGGCGCAGGCCGCCACCAGCCAGAAGGCCGCGGAGCTAATGTCTCCGGACACCTTCACGTCGAGGGGTTTCAGCTCGGAGCCGGGCTTCACTACCAGTGTCAGCCCATCCTCTATAATGGTCGCGCCCATGGCCTGCAGCATCCGCTCCGTGTGGTCTCTGGACAGGGCGGGCTGGTGCAGCACCGTCTCGCTGCCGGCAAAGAGGGATGCAATTATGAGTGACGACTTCACCTGTGCGCTGGCAACAGGCATGGTGTACTCCATCCCGCGCAGGTCTCCTCCCCTTATGGTCAGGGGGGCCAGCGATCCCCCTCCCCTTCCCATGACCTCTGCCCCCATCTGGCGAAGGGGTTGCACTATCCGCGCCATTGGCCTGGAGCGCAGAGAGCGGTCGCCGTTCACCACGGAGACGAATGGCGTCGACGCCAGAAGGCCCATGATGAACCGCATTGTGGTGCCGCTGTTCTCGGCGTTCAGCACGTCTCCGGGCTCTGTAAGGCCCTCCAGGCCAGGAGACGTGATCCTCAACTGCAACGTCCCCGTAGGGCTGTCTTCAGGAGAAACGCGTTCCGCAGAGACGCCAAGGGCGCTCAGGCAACGGAGGGTGGACCGACAGTCCTGCCCCACCGAGAAGTTGTCGATTACAGCCTCACCGGAGGCCAGGCTGTTTAGAATGGCCGCCCTGTGGGAAACGGACTTGTCCGCCGGAGGGGATATGACGCCCTCCAGCTTCGCGGTTGGAGAAGCAGATCTTTTCATAGCCTTACCCGCGCTTCTTCCTGTTGTCGTCTTTCCACCACTCCATCATCTCGCGAACGCGCCCGGCCGCCCGGTCCCCCAGGAACATCCCGCCCATAGTCTCGGCAGTGGTGGGAATCTCCACCGCCGGATGCGACGATGGAGCCGTCACCTTGTTCTGGACCCATCTGTCCCGCGCCTCCCAGGCGGCGTCGAAGGCGCTACCCAGTGTCTTCTCACCGCCCTCCTTCACCAGGTTCCTGAAGCCGTACATCTCCTTGATGAACTCATCTATCCAATGCATTAGCCCATCCTGGTTGGTCATGCAAATGTCCCTGTTCATTGCCGGGTCCTGGGACGCCAGACGGCTGACGTCCCTGTAGCCGGATGAGGCCAGCCTGGCGATCTCCGGCCAGGACGGACTGCTGGAGGTGAGCCTGGTCAATACGGTAGAGAGAATCATCGGAAGGTGGCTCACCGCTCCAACGTAGCTGTCGTGCTCCACTGGGTCAATGAAGTAGGGCTTGGCTCCTACTGCCTCCACCAAGTTGACAACAGTTGCAAGAGCGTCCTGCCCCGTGTTCCGGGCCGGTATGAGGCAGTAGGTGGCGCCCTGGAAGAGGTCCACCTGCGCGGATTCCGGGCCGGAATCCTCTTTGCCGGCCATGGGATGCCCTCCCACAAAGCTGACATTGGAGGGCAGATGCTCCTCAGCCCACTGGAGCACGGAGACTTTGGTGCTGCCTGTGTCAGTCACCACGCAGCCATCCTCCAGCTCGGGCCCTATGAGCTTCATCACCTCTTCTATAGCCCTTATGGGCGTGGCCAGAACCACGATTCGAGCGTCTTTCACCGCCCTGAGGGGGTTCGTCTCGGTCGAATCGGAGCCTCCCATTTTCTGGGCGCGGTTGGCGGCTCCCCTGTCCCGGTCGCTGCCCACTATCTCCGCCTTCACCTGCGCCTTCTTCAAGGCCATTCCCAGAGAGGTACCGATAAGTCCCATACCTATAATTGTAATCTTGTCCACTTCACGTCTCCTTGCTCTTGCACTCCGGTTTACGTCCTCACGCTAAAGAGTGCGCCCCATTATCAACAAGCCTACCACATCGACTAGGGGATTTAGAACCCTCCAGAGCAAATTCAACCCTGTAAACAGGTCTATGGCTATCACCGCAAGCAGAATCGCAGGGCCTGTAGCCTCAAAACGGGCCATCTTGGCGGCCGTGGGAGGAGACACGTTCCCCAGTATCCCGAGAGCCACCTTGGAGCCGTCCAGTGGAAACAGCGGAATGAGATTGAACACGGCAAGGATGATGTTGTAGAAGATGACGAAGCCCAAGAGGTCTGCCGCAAGACCTTCCAGACCCTGGCCTTCAAAGCCTCTGAAGTAGAATGGCGATTGCCAGGGGAGCAGCCCAATTCTTATGGGTATAGCGCATACCGTCGCGGTCATGAGGTTTGATATCGGCCCTGCTCCCGCCACAATCGACATGCCCTTCCAGGCGTTGCCCTGCAGCCGATTCGGGTTCACCGGCACAGGCTTACCCCAACCGAAGCCCACCATCAGGAGCAGGATGGTGCCCGCCGGGTCCAGATGCCTGACGGGGTTCAGAGAGAGCCTGCCCAAGCGCCGGGCTGTGTCGTCACCAAGGCGATTCGCCACCGCAGCGTGGCTGAACTCGTGGACAGTGATGCCTATGAGCAGGGCAATACCCGCCGTAGCCAGGGAAGTAACGAAAACGACGACGAATGAAAACGGGTCGTCGAAGAGTAGGTCGATATTTCTTAGTATCACGTTGCAGAGAAGTAGGCTCGGAGATGCGCCCATTATACAGGGCGCTTACGGCTAAAGCTATGCGGGCCGCTCGGTGGTATTCCTGATACGTGTTGGCATTGCCAACTCCGTTCGGATACTACCTCTCTATTCCCCCACCCCTGCGCAAGGAGACCTTTGCAAAACTCCGGTGTAGCTCCTGGAAGAGACTATCTTCTCCGTCATTCCCGTGAAAACGGGAATCTAAAGCCTTTCTTCCAAGGCATCGCAGTCTTGCAGACAGCGTTTTTAGATTCCTGCCTCCGCAGGAATGACGGTGAGGGCAATTCTTGCGGGATGGCGCTATGGGTTATTCAAAGGTCTCCGCAAGCAGGAATCCAGGACTCCCGTAATTGTGAACGATAGACCCCTGCTTCCGCAGGGGTGGTCTGGCGCTTGGGTGGTGTTATTGCCATTACCAACACACACCGAGAATACGACCCGGTTTACCTCCTTGACTTGATACGGATAAAGCCAGTTACAATGGCTCTCCCATGAGCTTGGTCAGACACTTCACCGCAACCGGATTCGTAGCGCATGACGACGCCGTACTGTTGCACTGGCACCATAAGGTCAAAGAATGGCTCCCTCCCGGCGGACACATAGAGGACAACGAGGACCCCGTCCAAGCCGTTCTGCGGGAGATAAATGAGGAGACGGGCGTATCCGCCGAGGTCGTCCCGACTGGGAATCTCCTAACCCTGGATTATCCGACTCAAGTCCAACCTCCATTCACCATAATGGTGGAGGATATCCAAGACCCAGTGGAAGGGTACCACCAGCACATCGACATGATCTACTTCTGCCGGCTCGTAAGCTTACCCCATCCGTTGAACGAAGGCTGGTTTTGGGTGAGCAGATCCGATCTTGAAGCGAATCTGCTTCTAGCCTCCGACGGCGCTACGGCCAGACCACCACCTGAAGACGTCCGGTTGCTGGCGCTGAAGGCCTTGGACCTGGTTCCATAGTGAGGCACAGCTCCTCTGTGTAATCGAAAGCGTCGGACAGTTGTTTGCCTGCGATGTGCTAGAATGGGTCAAGCCTCCAAACAATTACGCCTATGTCCACCGGCTATCGAAGTATACCCAGCGTTGAGAAACTCCTCTCGGACAGCCGCGTCGAGGAGCTAATCGACGTCTACTCCAGGGAGTCGCTGGTCTACCTGGTGCGCCGGTCCCTGGAGCAGGTGCGTCAAGAGATCGCCGAGGGCAAGCCTTCCCCCTCTTTCGATGAGATGGTGGACAGCATCGCCTCCCAGGCCGCATCCCTTTGGCGCCCAAAGCCCATACCCCTCATCAACGCCACCGGGGTTGTCCTTCACACCAACCTGGGACGCTCCCCTCTAAGCGACGAGGCCGTGGAGGCTATGCTCCAGGCCGCGAGAGGGTACACAAACCTGGAATTGGACCTTGCCGACGGAGCAAGGGGCTCCCGCCAGAGTCACGTCGAGTCCCTGCTGTGCCAGATAACGGGCGCAGAGGCGGCCCTGGTGGTCAACAACAACGCCTCGGCGGTGCTGCTGGGCCTCTCGGCAATTGCCAGCGGCAAAGAGGTCATCGTATCCAGGGGTGAGGCCGTGGAGATAGGCGGCGGCTTCCGTATACCCGACGTGCTGAGGCAGAGCGGAGCGGCGCTGGTGGAGGTGGGCACGACCAACCGCACCTACCTAGCCGACTACGAAAACGCCTTAACCCAGGATACAGCCGCAATGCTCAAGGTGCACACCAGCAACTTCCGAGTCATCGGCTTTACCCATGAAGCCACCGTGGAAGAACTTGCGGCCTTGGGAGCCGGCCGCGGGACTCCCGTCCTCCACGACCAGGGCAGCGGCTGCCTTCTGGATACCACCCGGTTCGGGCTGGCCCGCGAGCCTATGGTGCAGGACAGCATCGCGGCCGGGGCAGACCTGGTCTTCTTCTCGGGCGACAAGCTCCTGGGAGGCCCCCAGGCCGGCATCGTGGCGGGAAAGAGGGAGCTTGTGTCGCGCCTGGCAAGACATCCCCTGGCCAGGGCTGTGCGCATAGACAAGCTGAGCCTGGCAGCCCTCACCGCGACCCTTCTCCACTACCTGAAGGGCGAGTCGCTGGAGAAGGTCCCCATCTGGAGGATGATTTCTACCCCCGTCGATGCTCTTGAGGAACAGGTCCGAAGCTGGCAGAAGAGCGTCGGGGGTACGGCTCAGGTAGTCCAGGGCCTGTCCGCCATTGGCGGGGGCAGCCTGCCAGGGGAGAGCATCCCGACCTGGCTGCTCTCCATCGGGGCCCAGGGTACACCTGAGGGTGCGCAGGGCCTGGCCAAGCGCCTCAGGGAGGCTGACACCCCTGTCATAGCTCGCATAGAGGACGACCGGGTGCTCCTCGACCCTCGGACTGTGCTTACAACGGAAGAGGATGCGTTGCTGGCGTCGCTGAAATCAGCCCTGGGCGCGTAGGTTCCCTACTCCGTGTAACGCCTGAACACCGTGCAGGTGTTCTGCCCGCCAAACCCGAAGGAGTTGGACAGGACAACATCCACATTCTGCTGGCGCGCCGTGTTGGGCACGTAGTCTAGGTCGCAGGACGGGTCCGGGCGTTCCTGGTTCACCGTGGGATGTATCACGCCGTCCAGGATGCTCTTCACGCAGGCCACGGCCTCCAGCGCTCCCGCGCCGCCGAGGGCGTGCCCCACCATCGATTTGGTGGAGCTGATGGGCACCTTGTAGGCCCTCTCTCCGAACACAGTCTTTATGGCCATTGTCTCGATGGCGTCGTTGAGTTGCGTGGACGTGCCGTGGGCGTTGATGTAGTCAATTGTTTCGGGAGGCGTTTCAGCGTCGGCCAGAGCCCACCGGATAGCCCTGGCAGCTCCTTCCCCGGTCTCGTCCGGCTGGACCGCGTGGAAGGCGTCGCAGGACGTGCCATAGCCCGCCACCTCCGCCAGAATTGTGGCGCCTCTGTCCAGGGCGTGCTCCAGGCTCTCCAGGATCAGAATGGCCGATCCCTCCGCCGGCACAAAGCCGTCCCTCCCAGCGTCGAAGGGGCGGCTGGCCTTATCCGGCTCCTCGTTGCGCGTGCTCAGAGCCTTGAGGATGCAGAATCCGGACAACCCCAACTCGCTTATACTGGCCTCGGTGCCGCCCGACAGAACAATGTCGACCACGCCGCGCCGGATGGCCTCGGAGGCCTCTCCAATGGCCTGGTTCGACGCCGCACAGGCAGTGATGACAGTGGAGTTGTAGCCCTTGGCCCCAAAGATCCTGGCAACGTTCGCGGAGGCCATATTGGGCAGTATCATTGGGATGAAGAATGGGTTTATCTTCATAGCGCCCTTGGATAACATCTCCTGGCATATCTCCTGGGTCGTCGGCAGACTGCCGATGCCGGTGCCCAGCAGGACCCCTATTCTCTCATGGTCTTCCCGCTCAAGGTCCAGACCGGAGTCATCAACGGCCATTTGTGCCGACGCCAGGGCCAGCTGGCTGAAGCGGGCCATTCGCCGGGCCTCACGGGGGTTGACATAGCCGCCGGGGTCGAACCCCTTGACCTCGCCGGCGATCTGGCACGGATATGCCGACGGGTCGCAGAGGGTCATGGGAGCTATGCCCGACCGCCCCGCCACCAAGCCATCCCAGAACTCCTGCACCGTGTTGCCCAACGGAGTGACCGCGCCCATACCAGTAACTACAACTCGCGTTCTGTCTTTCATCAAACTCTCTCCCCAAATATGTCCTGTTTACCTGCACCCGACCGGCGTCACGCCTAGCCGTTCGGGGCAGTCGAAGTCGGTTGCGCCTCAATGACCGGATAAAGCTCCGGTTCTATTCCCTTGATTACCTCCCGCGCCTCCGCAGCCACAAAAAGGGACCCTGTTGTCAGAATCAGGTCCATCTCCCCGGCCATGTCGAAGGCCATCTCAAGCGCCTGCGTCACATCGTCCGTTTGGTGGATCCGGTCGGTATAGCTTGAGAAGGCCTGGGCTATGCGCTCCGGCGCAGCCGCCCTGGGATGACGCGACCTCGTCGCTATCACCGCCTTCGATTCCAATCTGGACAACTCTTCCACCAGCCCCGGCAGGTCTTTGTTGCCGGAGACCCCGACTATAAGCACCACGCGGCGCTCCGGGAACATATCCCTGACCGCCTCCACAATTCGACCGGCGGAGTGCGGGTTGTGGGCGCCGTCCACTATCAGCAACGGGTCTCTCTGTATTACCTCCATTCGGCACGGCCACTCAACTCGTCTGAGGCCCTCCCGAATATGCTCCGAGGTGATCTTTATACCGCTGTCGATGAGGGACTCGACCAGCCCCACGGCCACGCCGGCGTTCTCCAGCTGGTATCTGCCCAGAAGCGGCGTCTCCAGCCGGTAAGCGCTCTTGGGAGTCTCAAGGCTGAACCGCTGGCCGTCGAGGGAGGCGTCTCCCTCCTCCCACCTGATATCCCTTCCCACCTCCGTAAGCGCGCTCCCATGCCGCCCGGCGACTTCGCGTATGACAGTCAGCGCCTCCGGCTTCTGTGGGGAGGTCACCACCGGGATGCCTCGCTTGATGATACCGGCCTTCTCTCCGGCTATCAGTTCAATGGTGTCGCCCAGGACTTCCGTGTGGTCAAGGCCAATTGAGGTAATGCCACAGACCAGAGGCTGAACTACGTTTGTCGTGTCCAGTCTCCCGCCCAAGCCGACCTCTATCACCTGCGCGCCCAGCCCACGGCCGCGGAAGTGGTGAAACGCCATAGCCGTTATCAGCTCAAAGAGGGTAACGCGGCCATGACCGTCGGCAACCACTTTGTCCAAAGTGGGCCAAAGCTCATCCACCAGACCGGCGAATTCTTGCTCAGGCACAGGCTCTCCGCTAACACGAATCCTCTCCCGAAAGGTGTGCATATGTGGCGACGAGAACATGCCCGGGTTGTAGCCCGCGGCGGTCAGGATAGACGACACCATAGCAGACGTGCTGCCCTTGCCTTTCGTCCCTGCAACGTGAACCGTAGGGGTTTGCAGGTGGGGGTTGCCCAGCAGCTCCAGAAACGCCCCAATCCTGTTAAGGTCATAGCGGGGTTGCTGCCCGGGAATGGTGCTGGGCCGCTCGTAGTCCACCAGCCCCATAATCCTGTTTACGGCTTCTCTGTAGTCCATCCAACCCCCTAATGGTCTCGCATACGTCTAGGCGGGAAGCCAAGGGCAATTCTCAACGAGTCCAGCCGGGACGCGTTTCGAATGTACCCTATGTTGCCCTCCAGAGGCCGTGGGCGCATCCTGAAGTTTCGCTCAACCGAGCCCAAGTCCGTCACGTTATCCAGCGACAGCATCTCCAGCTGGCTTGTGGTCGCCGGAGGATTGGGAATTACGGCCTCCATTACTCTGGTCAGGAGTCTCATAAGCGGCACCGGCAGATGCACCTTGACACGCCTGACCCCCAGGGTCCTTGCTATTATATCCAAAATTTCATTGTATGTGAGGTGGTCAGGCCCCCCAACCTCTATAATCTTGCCGCCGAAGCGGTGGTTGCCCGCCACCAGCGAGACGATTCCACCCACATCCTCCACCGATATCGGCTGGAACCGGACCCTGCCGTCTCCCGCCACAGGCGCTACGGGAAAGGACTTCACCACACCGGCAAGGGTGTTTATGAACTCGTCTCCGGGCCCGAACAGAATGGACGGTCGGATGATGGTGTAGGCCACACCGCCCCTGATAACTTCCTGCTCGCCCAGCCACTTGGAGTACAGGTAAGGGTAAGCTTGATTCTCCTGAACACCGATGGCGCTCACGTGGACTATGTGCCGCACCCCCTCGTCACGGGCAGCCTGGACGACTGTCTCCGTTCCCTGGCGGTTTACACGGTCGAAGGTGTTGCGCCCTCTCTCGCGTATTATGGCGACCAGATGCACCACTGCATCCACGCCGCTCATGGCATCTTTCAGGCTCGCGGGATCAAGTACGTCCCCGTAAGCCAACTCCACCCCGTAATCGGTTACCACACGCGCCTTGGAGGGACTGCGGACAAGGCAACGAACCGACTCTCCACGAGTGCGGAGGGCCTTGACCACGTTCCTTCCCAAGAAGCCGGAGGATCCGGTGACCAGGATCATATCACCCCCAGTAAGGGCGCCCTTAAGAGAAGATTATCAGAGGGTATACGGGGTGTCAACGCGGAATGCGCCAGCCTGGGACGTACAACCCTTCAAACGCACCAAAGAACGTTATAGAATGACCATGCGATCGGAGGAAGCCAATGCTTACGCTGTCTCCACATAACCCAAGACTTGAAGAGCTGCTGGAGAGCCTGCCCGCAGGCTTGAGACAGCACGCGGCCACGGTACGTGAGAAGGCCCTGGAGCTGGCCGACGTTCACGGTATTGATACTGCGAAGGTGGAGATCGCCGCCTCTGCCCACGACATCGCCCGGGCGATGAAGGAAGCAGATTTGAGAGAACGCGCCCGGGCCTACGGACTGTCGGTCCATCCGGTGGAACACGAGGCGCCCGTCCTGCTCCACGGCCCGGTGGGCGCGGAGATACTGCGCCGGGAATGCGGAGTGGAAGACCAGGAGATACTGGAGGCCGTCCACTGGCACTCCACCTTCAACCGGGGTCTGGGGCCGGTGGCCAAGATAGCCTTCCTCGCGGACAAGCTGGACCACCACAAGGCCGGCAGATATCCCTTCCAGGAGAGGGTGAACACCTTGTCTAGGGAAAGCCTTGACGAAGCCGTCCTCGCATTCATCCAGGAGGAGATTGCGTCCCTTCTGAAAGCGAATCAGTTCATCCACCCGGCGTCCATAGAGGGTCTCAACTACTTGTTGGAGCTGCGGAAGAATACGGGATAAACTGCCAAATAGCTAGACAGAAAGGTAATTGTCCCTTGACATCAAGTAATGGATAGTTGGCCTTCCCAACATGGAATCATAATCGGAAGAGGCGGGTTGCCTACCCTTCTATCCAAATCCAGCATACGACGGGGTTGTCCGCCAGAACCATCAAATGTATATAGTACATCTGCTTGAGCATAAACCGCACTTGCTATATGGACAGCATAGGCCGATCTTAGTCAAGGGAATGTCCAGCGCAAATCTCGCGCTTCCTGTGCCCTTGCTGGGTCAAGTGGAATCAGAATTATATACGGTTCGTCAAATAAGGCTTCAATCCGGTCTTTGACTTCTGGAGGAATGGACGGAGGGGACACACCCTGCTCTGTTTCAGCCCGTAGAACTTCTACAATAGACATAGTAGAAGTAAGAATCTGGTGGTCACCGTTCAGCGCTTCCTCGAACAATCGCTCACAGTGCCAGCGGTCCTCAGTTGCCTGCTGGGACTGTAGATTGGAGATTAACTTTATCCATGTGCTGGCGTCCCAATAGGAACGCTGGAACCTAGGCATCGCGCAGTCTCCGCACGTACTCCTCGGCATCAAGGCCACCCGTAATGTCGTAAATTCCTGCTATTTCTTCAACGCGCTCAAACCTTGGCTCTTTTCGCAAGGCTGTCACTTGTCGTACCCTAACCGAACGGACCTCGCCATGTCGGTTCGTTCGCAATACACCTGAAACTCGAACACGTTGCTCGTAGAGTTCGACAATACGAGCCTTGAGCCCTGGCTCGGCATCCTTATCAAGCTCACAACCAATGCGAGTTGCAAGCACAGGTTCATACAACGAGAACTGAAATTTACCATGTGAATTCATGGCCTCCAGTACTCCCTCAGTAGACCCCATCATTTCACGCCCGGGACGCAAGATTTCACGAATATTGGATGCGATTGCTTCAGTGCATATGACTCTATCTTCTGGGGTAAACACCTCTACCGTGTGTACTCGCGAACCGAGGATAGAAACCAATCCTCTGGCACTAGTGAGAGCTTGGTCAGAAAAATATTTGGGGCGCTCGTCGCGCTCTTTCAATGCTGCTATACCAGACATAGCAGTTCGTATAACCGTTTCTCGGTTATCCAATTGCCCATCTCTGACCACAGGCTCTAGTGTCAACAAAGCAGGGCTACTACGCGACAATTGGCTCACAGACCAGTCGATCGTTCTAGTAGACTGAACCGAAAGAGCTAGATCAACCTCTGATAGTAAGCGTAGAAGGTTGTTCCACGCTTCTAGCAAATCTGAAGCGAATAGGTAGTCCCCGGCCTCGATTAGTCGGACGCCTATGGTTATTTTCTGTCGCTGCATCACGGTTTCCTCCTGCAGCACCTATGGGAGTTGCAGAACTATCTGTAGAGGCGCTATGCCAGAATCGCTCCGGCATCCAACAAGCAACCCCGTCGGAAGAAGAAGGCCAAGCCAAAGGTATCTTCACCACCCTTGACAAGGCCGAGTTCGATGAGTTCCTATGTATTGTCACCGGGCCTATATTTAAAGCCAACCAAGAAAAGCCTCGCACATAGGTTTTGCTTGATTGCGCCTATCATACCGGAAAGAGTACCCGTTTAGGTAGTCCTGAATCTCTCACTCACCGCGCGGTTTACCTAGCTGATTCCCTCATTGACAAAGCAGGGCCTCCCAAAAGGAGGCCCTGCTCTTTTCAGCCGTATGTTGCCGTGGGCGCCTAGCTGCCGTGGGCGGTGGCAGTGGAAGGCGTGGGGGCAGCCCTCTCCTGCGTCCGGCTGATGCCGATGCGCCGGGAAAGGATGACCTTTGCAATGTTGGTGCTGCCGCCGGCGTGGTTCTGACCGGCCCTGGTGCGCTGGTTCACTTCCTGCGCGCCGCCGTTGCGTACGCCGGGCTCCTTACGATCGATGAAGGCGTTCATGCCCATAACCTCCCGGATTCTCCGGGCGTTGCGGAGGCTGGACTCCCTGCCGTGTACGTTGGACATGTTGCCCTGGAAGTTGATCTCCATCCGGCTCTGGTACATCCAGTAGGTGCGGCGAGCCAGAAGGTCGTCCCTGTGAGCGTCGATAACGGCCTCCATAGCCGTCTGCTGCACCAAGGGGTCGCTTCCCAGCGTGCCTCCGCCGAGTTTCGTCTCTTTGGCGTAGCTCACCAAGTCGTCAACAAGCTCATCCCTGGGAACGGCCCGGCCTCGACCGCCGTGCTCCTGCTCCAGGTGAGCGCCCATCACCTGCCAACCCTGCGTCTCCCCACCAATCAGGTGGTCACCGGGAACCCGCACGTTGTCCATAAAGATGGCGTGCTGGTCATGCCCAGGCAAAAGCGCCATCTCCTTTACCTCCAGCCCCTCCGCCGGCACAGGAATGATGAAGTATCCCAGGTTCCGATGCCTCGGAGCGTCCGCGTCAGTCATCATAGGACCGTAGAGGTAGTCCGGACCGGCAGGCTGCCATCCGGGACGCGGCCGACCGCTGATGAAGACGTTCTGACCGGTCAGCAGCCAGTCGTCGCCGTCGCGCACCGCACGGCTCTGGTAGTTAGCCAGGTCCGCGCCGCCCTTCGGCTCAGTCAGCTTCTGCCAGGACGTCTTCTCGCCCTTCAGCAACGGCACCAAGAACTTCTGCCTCTGCTCCTCCGTGCCCCACACCAGCAGGGTTGCAAAGAGCAGTGACGACCCGCTCCACGGTACCCGTGCATCCCGGAACTCCTCTCCGAGAATGGACTCATGGTCGCCGGATAGCCCGCCGCCACCGTACTCCGACGGGTAGGTGGGGAACAGCCATCCCATTGCGGCCATCTCAATATGCTTCTCTCGCCAGAAGCCCCACTGCTCCTCCGTGAAGTCCCGGCCATCATTGGGGTCCTTCATCTCTTCAGGGACGTTCTTGGCTATCCAGTCCCTGACCTCCTGGCGGAACCTCTGCTGTTCCTCGGTGTATGCATATGCAAAATCCACAGGTATCCTCCTTCATCTCAATATCCGATCGCGGACCGAGACCCCCTTTGGGGCCTTCAAGCCCGCGCCATAATAACCCATGCCAAGCGCCGGGGCAAGGCCTTTGACGCCTGTCGACTTCGACCTTGCCCCAACCTTCAATCCTTCTAACCCAGATGCTGTGTGGCCGTAGCGGCAGTCGGGTACGGCCTCTCCGGGGTCCGGCTGATGCCGATGCGTCTCGCCAGAATCACCCTGGCGATGTTGGTGCTGCCTGCCCCGTGGTTCTGCCCGGCCTTGCTCCGCTGGTTGACCTCCTGGGTACCGCCGAAGGGCACCTCGGGCTCGTTCCTGTCAACCATGGCATACATTCCCATGACGTCCCTGACCCGCTTGGTGATACGCAGGCTGGAGTCTCTGCCGTGGACGTTGGACAGGTTGCCCTGGTACTGCACCTCCATCCGGTTTGTGTACATCCAGTAGGTGCGCTGCAGCAACAGGCTCTGCACGTGGGCGTCGATGACGTTGTCCATCGTCGTCTGCTGCATCACCGGGTCGCTGCCCAGGACGCATCCGTCGCGCTCAGTCTCGCGGGCGTAGGCCACCAGGTTGTCGACGACCTCGTCCCTGGGGAAGGCCCGGCCTCGACCGCCGTGCTCCTGCTCCAGGCCGGTGTTGGCGACCTGCCACCCCTGGTGGTCGCCGCCGATGAGATGGTCGCCGGGAACGCGCACGTTATCCATGAAGATGGCGTGCTGGTCGTGTCCCACGAGCAACTCCATCTCCCTTACCTCCAGTCCCTCCGAAGGCATCGGGATCATGAAGTAACCCATGTTCCTGTGCCGGGGCGCGTCATCGTCCGTGACCATCGGCCCAAAGAGGTAGTCGGGGCCTTCCGCGTCCCACTCGGGACGTGGCTTTCCGCTGATGAAGACATTCTGACCGGTGAGTAGCCAGTCGTCACCATCCCGAACGGCGCGGCTGGTGTAGCTGGCCAGGTCTGCGCCGGACCGGGGCTCGGTGTACTTCTGCCACATGATCTTCTCACCCCTCAGTATGGGGGCGAGGAACTTCTCCTTCTGCTCGTCGGTGGTCCATACCAAGAGAGCAGGGAAGCCCGTCTGGTTGTTCATAGCCCTCACCACCCTGGCGTTGGAAAACTCCTCATCCAGAATGGTCTCATGGTCTCCTGACAGGCCGCCTCCTCCGTACGCCTTGGGGAAGGTGGGATACAGCCAGCCCTTGGCGGCCATATCCCGATGCTTCTCTCGCCAGAACAGGTAGTGTTCCTTGGAGAAGTCCCGGGCGTCTACAGGATCCTTCATCTCTTCAGGAATGTTCTCACCCAGCCAGGTGCGCACTTCCTTCCGAAACTCCTCTTGCTCCGGTGTATACGGCAATGCCCAATCCATTTCGCGCTCCTTTCTCCGACACGGCCCCTCTATGTTCTTTAGCTAATCCACCAGGGGCCTTCACTCCGTGCCTCATCAAGGCCCCAATGCCGCGCAGCCTTGCCGTCCATACCAACAACACACAGTCAGGCCGCACGACCTTGCGGGTAATATAGGCCCTGTAGCTTTCCTTGTCAACATTGTGCCGTATATCACATAGTGCCTACGAGATGCGTCGCCCAATGACTCCTATCCAGATGCTTTCCGTGTTCGATAGATATCCCAGGGCGCAGTCCCCCTTTTCCTCTTGTCAAACCCGGAGTGTACTCCTATGATAACAATCACTCCCTGGGTAGAAGATACCCTCCACAATCAGCCGATTTTGTCTGGAGGTGCACTATGGCGGACCAAGCGCTGACGGGAATCAAGGTCCTGGATCTGAGTCAGAACATCTCCGGCCCCTACTGCACCAAGCTCTTCGCCGACTACGGGGCCGAGGTCATCAAGATTGAGCCACCTGAGGGCGATCCGTCACGGCGCGCAGGCCCCTTCCTCAACGACGACCCTCACCCTGAGCGAAGCGGCCTCTTCATGCACCTGAACACCAACAAGCTGGGCATCACCCTCAACCTGGAGACCGCTACTGGCGCGGACCTGTTCAAAGAGCTTGTCAGAGACGCCGATGCGGTGGTTGAGAGCTTTCCGCCCGGGACAATGGCCTCCCTGGGACTCTCCTACGAGGAACTGGAGGCCATAAACCCACGACTTGTGATGGTCTCCGTCACCCCGTTCGGCCAGACCGGTCCGTACAAGGACTTCGTCTTTACGGAGTTGACCGCGTGGGCGATGGGCAGCCGGATGAGCATCACGGGCCAGATGGGACGGGAGCCTCACCCCCTGGGAGGGAACGCTGCCCAGTATCTGGCGGGCACCCAGGCCGCGACTTCCGGCATGGGCGCGCTGATGGGAGCAGCCCTCCACAGCATCGGCCAGCATGTGGACGTCTCCATGCAGGAGACCCTGTTGGGCGCGGTCGACGGCAGGCTGCTCTTCACCGAGTACACCAAGGAGGTCGCAACTCGCGGCGACAACCCGGCCGCGGGGTTCCAGTTCTGCCAGGACGGGTACGTCCAGTTCCCTGCCAACTTCGTCCAGCCGCGTCAGTGGAACCGGGTGGTGAGGCTTCTCGATATGCCTGAGCTCATGGAAGACCCTCGCTTCGCTACGCCCGGCGACCGCGGGGTGCACAGGGACGACCTGGACGCGATCATACTCCCCTGGCTGCTTGACCGGAGCAAGTACCAGATCGCCGAGGCCGCCCAGGCCGAAGGGGTCTTCGCCGCGCCGGTGCTGGACGTCGGCGAGGTGGTGGAGAGCGAGCATTTCGCCAGCCGGGGTTACTTCGTCGAGGTGGACCACCCGGAGACCGGCCCCGTCAGGTACGGAGGCGCTCCCTTCCAGATGAGAGAGACGCCGTGGGACATACGCCGTCCTCCTCCCCTGCTGGGCCAGCACAACGTGGAGATATACTGCGACCGCCTGGGTCGCACAAAAGAGGACCTGGTCAAGTATCGCCAGACCGGGGTTATCTAGGAGCTTCAACTCAGGAGGGACCGGACATGACAAAGCTGCCACTTGAGGGCATTCGAATCCTCGACGCCACGGACGTTTGGGCCGGGCCATACACCTGCACCCTGCTGGGAGACCTCGGCGCAGAGGTCATCAAGGTCGACAGCATACAGCGCTTCGGCAGCCGCGGCCAGCTCAACCCGCCGGACACCCGCCCGGACGGCACGCCGCCGGTCATGTGGGCTTACCCCGACGGTGTGCCGAGGACGCCGGGCACCCAGCCCTGGAACCGCGTCGCTCTCTACAACGGCATCAATCGCAACAAGCTGGGCATAACTCTGAACCTGCGCGACCCACAGGGCAAGGACCTCTTCAAGCGACTTGCCGCCATCAGCGACGTGGTCATCGATAACTACGCTACCGGGGTCTTCGCCAGGCTTGGCCTAGGCTACGATGACCTGAAGGAGGTCAAGGAGGACATCATCGTGATCTCCATGCCCCTCTTTGGCAACTACGGGACCTACTCCCAATACAAGGGGCTGGGCAGCACGGCAGACCCCATCTCCGGCCATGCCACGCTGCGGGGCTACCTGGGTGAGGACCCCACTGGGCTTCAGGGCACCGTCCACTCCGACGCCGTCGCCTCCTCCACCGCGCCCTTCGCCGCAATGGCCGCAATCTTCTACCGCAACCGCACGGGCAAGGGCCAGTTCATCGACTTCGGTCAGTGCGAGGCCTACATGGGCCACCTGGGAGAGGTATACCTGGACTATACGATGAACGGCCGCGTCCAGGGATCGCGCGGCAACAGGCACGAATCCGCTGCGCCCCACGGCTGCTACCGGGCAAAGGGCGACGACTCCTGGGTGATCATCGCCGTCACCAATGACGAGGAGTGGGAGCGGTTCTGCCAGGCCATCGGCAATCCACCCTGGACGGAAGACCCGCGCTTCGCCACGTCCCTCGACCGCCACAGCAACCAGGACGCCCTGGACGAGCTCGTTGAGCAGTGGACGGTCCAGCACGACCACTACGAGATCATGCGCCTGCTTCAGTCGGTCAGGGTCCCTGTCGGACCGGTCCTTGACCACGGCGAGGTGTACGACGACCCGCACATAGACGCAAGGGGATTCTTCCAGGAGGTCACCCACCCGCAAGCCGGGACGCACCGCTACCCCGGCGTGGTGTGGAAATTCTCCGAGACGCCTCTGAGCATCCGCATCCCAGCCAACTGCCTGGGTGAGCACAACGAGCACGTCTTCGGGAACCTGCTTGGCCTGTCCCAAGACGAGATATCGCAGCTTGAAGCCGACCAGATCATCGGCAAGGAGTACCTGCCAGGGTCTGACCAGTAGAGGGGCTAGACGGAGGCACACAGTTCGGGCTCATATATTCCAATGGCTAGAAGATGCTATCATAAGGATTGGTTCAGTCTGAATCGTGATTGTACTAAGCAAGGCTCAAGACAATGATAGATATTGCACAGTTGGAAGCGCGACTTAGAGAGTTCGATGCCCTGCGTGAAAATGACGATATCAAGATAGATACGCTCGATCGTATCCAACCACATTACGCGGACGAATGGCCTCCAGAGCTAGACCAGAAGGTCCGAGAAGCGCTAGTCAGGACTGGCATTACCAAACCATACCGGCATCAATCTGAAGCCATCAGCAAGTCACTGAGCGGAGCAGATATAGTCTTGGAGTCGCCTACTGCCAGCGGCAAAACGCTAGCATTCACAGCGCCGATGCTTCATTCCCTTGTGCAGGATAGAAATTCACACGCGCTTATGATCTACCCAATGAAGGCCTTGGCCTTCGACCAAAGAGAGCAGATTCGGAATGTTGGTGAATCTCTACAGATTGAATCGTGGCCTTATGACGGTGACACACCGAATGAACACAAGAATGCAATGAGGGCAAGTCCACCGCAGATTCTGTTAACCAATCCAGAATACCTGAATATGTCTTTTCTGGGCTGGCGGCAACAGTGGGAGGGATTCTTGCGAAGCCTGAGATACGTGGTCATTGACGAGATGCACGAATACAGGGGGTTCTTTGGTGGTAATATGGCTCTCCTATTGCGGCGCTTCTTCTTACACCTAAAGCGTATCGGAGCAACTCCGCGAATCTTCCTGTCAACCGCAACATGTTCCAACCCTGCAGAACACGCCAGAAACCTCACCAATCGTGAGATGGAGGTAATCTCAGCAAGGAATGTATTTCGCCCAAAGCGTCATTTCGTGTTTGTCAACCCTGCGATTCCGGACTATAGGTACAGGGATATCCTTCAATTGCGTATTGAGCAGGCGGCACTCACCGTTCTAGCTGAGGGACTTCAAACCTTGGTATTCTGCCCTACAAAGCGATTCCTCGAAGCTGCCTTTCACAACTGTCGGCTAAAGGCAGAAAGATTGGGGCTTGACCCAAAAAGAATAACTGCGTTTCACGCCGACCTAAAAAACGAAGACAGACAGGACATACAGCGAAAAATCAAATCCGGGGAAATAGATGTGGTGTTCACCACCAACGCTTTGGAGTTAGGACTGGACATCGGCGGGTTAGATGCAGTTATTTTAGCCGGTTTTCCACCAAGTACTATGTCCGCGTGGCAGCAAATCGGAAGGGCTGGAAGAGGCTGGGATAAAGACTCCATGGTACTATTCTACGCCATGAACGATCCTATTGACCGCTTTTTCGTGGGCAACCTGGATGCCTTCCTAAACAAACCGTTCGATGAACTGGTAGTAGATCCGGCTAACGAAGAGCTGATAGAAAACCACCTTGCGTCACTCGTTTCGGAAACTGAAGGTAAGCTGCATCCAGACGACGAAGCAATCATAGGTGAGGACTTCTATGAAACAGCGCAAAGGAATGCCGGGAAGCCACTAAAGGGTTACCGCCCGCAAATGTATCTGAATATGCGAGGTGGTATTGGACCGTCTTTCGAGTTGAAACGAGGAAACGAAGAGTTAGGGCAAATCTCTGCAACGAGGCGCTTTCGCGAAGCATACATCGGCGCGATCTTCACCTTCTTTGGCCAAAAGTACCGTGTCCATTCCCATGAGGAGAAGGCAGTTGTGCTTACGGACGCTGAGCCAAATCTGAGGACTGATCCAGGCTTTTACTCCGTCCTATCTCAAGCGGACGTATTCGATGGGTTTGGATTCGGGGATATTGAGGTGTATTCAGGGAAACTGAACATCGTTATGAATTTTACCGGCTACAAGTTGGTGGATGAGAACACAGGAGAAGTGAAAGACTCCGGCGGCACGAGCGACGCGGATTTTCAGAACAATCGACACGCGTTTTGGATCAACGTTCCTCAAGATGCGAGCGCTACCGCCGGTATCGGTGCTTTGGAACACTTGATTCGCGTAGGTGCAATGTTTGTGATACCAGCGGATAGATTTGACACTAGCACATACTCCAGACTTGGTGACGAACCAGCAGCATTCTACTACGAGAATTACCGTGGAGGCATAGGTGTTGCCAAGAAGTTGTTCAATGTATGGCAAACCGCCCTAAGAAAAGGTGTTGAGATTGCCAGTCAATGCGGGTGCCGATTGGGATGCCAGAACTGCATTGAGCCGGCCAAGTCTTACGACATCAATTACCCCAACATAGATAAGGTACGCGGCATAGAGCTAGCTAGCAAGATCCTTGCCACGGCAGAAAAAGGCCCTGACAGAAGATTCCAAAACGGCATGATGGTTCCTGTTGAGTTGGGACTTCCTGACTCTTTAGACCGAAGGCGGCAGGCTGACGTTGCTCTAGAGACCATTCAGGCGTTGCGCGGCTCAATATCCACCGGTGGACGCAAGTTCACTCGAGACGAGATGAATGAGCGCTGAGGATTTCATAGACTCCAACGTGCTGGTCTATCTGTTTGAAGAGACCGACACGGAGAAGCGCAAAAGAGCGGAGAGACTCGTATACCACAGCCTGGAGAACGGAACCGGGTGTATAAGCTATCAGGTCGTCCAAGAGACGCTAAACGTAGTCACCCGCAAACTGGGAGCAACACCCGAAGTTGCAGGACGCCTTCTGGACAACGTTCTGATTCCGCTGTGGCAGATTTATCCAACACCTGCCCTTTACCGTAGCGCCGTAGCTCTACAAGACCGGTACAAGTTCAGCTTCTACGACTCGCTTATTGTGGCAGCCTCCCTTGAAGCAGGTTGCGTCCGACTCTACACTGAGGACCTGCAACACGGCCAGCAGATACAAGACCTGACCGTACAGAATCCCTTTGCGTAACCCGGGCAGGCGATACTCCTGTCCCTTCACATTTTCTTTGCATCAAGGCCATACACTATACTCGCCGCCGAAATCCGAATCTTCGTATTGCTCATAGGTGTGGATAACGCGTATAATTCACCAATACGTTTCAGCCGGGGCCTACAGCCCCCAAGAAAGCAGCAATGCAAGGCACAACAGAATCTACAATGATTGAGGTGAACAACCTCACCAAGTACTACGGCGACTTTCCCGCCATTGAAGGCATCAGCTTTACAGTAAACAAGGGCGAGATCCTGGGCCTACTGGGGCCCAACGCCGCCGGCAAGACCACCACCATGCGCATACTCACCGGCTTTATTCCGCCCACCTCCGGGACTGCCAAGGTGGCCGGCTTCGACGTTGTGGGCGACTCACTGGACGCCCGCAAGCGCATCGGATACCTCCCGGAAACGGTGCCTCTGTACACCGAGATGACGGTGGAGGACTACCTGGACTTCATGGGAAGCATACGAGGCATGGACAAGGGTTGGCGGCGGCGGCGCATCGCAGAGGTCATAGAGATTACGCGGCTGGGCGAGTACCAGTCCTCCCTAATAGGCAAGCTGTCCAAGGGATTCCGCCAGCGCGTAGGCATAGCCCAGTCCATTCTCCACGAGCCGGACGTGCTCATAATGGACGAACCTACCATCGGCATCGACCCCATACAGGTGGTGGAGACCCGCAGCCTCATCAAGGGTTTCGGGGGCGAACACACCGTCATTCTCAGCACCCACATCCTGCCGGAGGTCAGCATGGTCTGCGACAGGGTGATCATCATCCACGAAGGCCAGGTCGTGGCCATCGACAGGCCGGAAAACCTGTCCGAGCGCCTCAGGGGACCGGAGCGCATTGAAGTTGACATACGCGGGCCCGTCGCCCAGGTTATGACTACCCTGCGCAACGTCTCGGGGGTGCGGGAAGTGACGCGGACCGGTGAAGGGGATGTGGCAAGCTACCATATTGAGTCCAACGCCGGCGCAGAAGTCGGGGAGGAAATCGCCGGCTTGGTAATCAAACAGGGATGGGGGCTGCTGAGATTGCAGCCCATACAGATGAGCCTGGAAGAGATCTTCCTGCGCCTTACAGACTCGGAGTCAAACTAGAATGAAGAACACCCTCACAATAGCTTTGAAAGAGACCAAGACCTACTTTGCGTCCCCAATGGCCTACATAATCATGGCCGTATACGCCGGTCTGGCCTCCTATTACTTCGTGACCAGCATCAGCGGTATCCTGCCGGAGGCGACCGTCAGGGGATACCTGATCCCAAGCACCCTGATATTCGCCCTGCTGTCCCCGGTCATCACCATGCGGCTGTTGGCGGAGGAGCAGAAGCTGGGCACTTTGGAGCTATTAATGACCGCTCCAATTCGCGACTACGAAATAGTCCTGGGCAAGTTCCTGGCCGCCCTGGCAAGCCTGGTGTCCATGCTGATACCAACCGTTTACCTGGTCTTCCTACTGTTCCTGTTCGGGACGCCGGACACCGGCCCAATCCTGAGCGGCTACCTCGGCCTTGTTCTCTTTGGAATGGCCACGCTGTCAGTCGGATTGTTCGCCTCCTCCCTCTCCGCAAACCAGATACTGTCCGCCGTGGTGGCCATGGGCATCCTCCTCATCCTATCGGTGATCGACCTGGCCTCCTCCTACGTCAGCGGCATCTTTACGGAACTGGTGCTCCAGATATCTTTGACCAATCACTTCCAGGATTTCTCAAGAGGCGTGATAGATACCCACGACCTGGTCTTCTACCTCATCTTCACCGCCTTCCTGCTGTTCTTAACCGTTCGCTCCCTGGAATCCCGGAGGTGGAGATAGTATGCAGGGGGGTCGCAGAAGGGGACAGCAGCGCACAAGCGAAGAGCAGCCGCGGGCAAGCCTTACCCAAGGGCTGAAGGCGCGTCTCACACCCGGTAGCATAGCCACTACCCTGGTCGACGCAGCGCTCACCCTCTCCTTCGCGGGAGTGGTGGTGCTGGTGGGTGGTCTGGTCGTATGGCTCACGGTGCCCGAGCTACGCACACCCGGCCTTGTCCTTATAGCCGTCGCACTTGTGCTTTTGACCATACCCATTGTAACCCACCTCCGCACTGTGAGAGACGCCCTCACGGCCCGCAGCGGGCGGTACGCGGCCAACACCATAGTGATGGTGGCGGCGTTCCTGCTCATCCTGGCGCTGCTGGGATTCATATCATTCTCCAACTCCTCCCGGATTGACTTGACGGCCACCCGCCAGTTCACCCTGGCGCCCCAGACCGAGAAGATACTGGACGAGATGAACCAGAGGGTGAATGCCCGGGTCTACACCACCCCGGACGACGCCCGGCAGGTGCGTATCAGACGCCAGGCCGAAGACTACCTGTACGAGTTCAGCCGACGCAGCAGGGACTTCAACTACGAATTCATAGACCCGGACCTGACGCCGGCCAAGGCGCGGCAGGACGGCATCAGTGAGTACCCCACCATCGTCTTTGAAGCCGAGGAGTCCCAGCTTAACCCTTACCTCCTGACTCCCTTCTTCTTCGGGGAGGAGTTCGTGCTGTCTGAGCAGGACCTGGTAAGCGCCATCCTCATCTCCACCGGTGAGCAGCAGAAGGTTGTGTACTTTACCACCGGGCACAATGAGCGGAACTCCGCCGACTCGGAAGAGGACAGCGGCGGTTACGGCTTCGCTCGCAGCGGGCTGCTGGGGGACAACTACGCTGTACGGACTCTCAACCTGAAGCAGGTGGGGGCCATCCCCGCGGACTCCGCAGTCTTGATAGTCGCAGGGCCAACCGGCAGCTTCCTGGTAGACGAGCGGGACAAGATAGAGGCGTACCTGAGAGACGGCGGACGGGCGATGTTCCTCCTGGACGACGCCATCAACCCGCAGCTGAACAAGATCCTGAACAACTGGGGCGTGAATCTGCCCCCTGGCACCATAGTAGACGTGGGCAGCTCCGTAACAACCGACCCCAGAAGCCCAATAATACGTCGCTCTGACTACAACCAAGAAAGCCCCATAACCAAGCCCCTGGACGACACCTTCTTCACCCACGCCACGGGCATACTGGACGTTATAGAGAGGGCTCCCCAGAACCTGCCTCCCAACCCGGACGAGCTGAACATCACTCTCACTCCCCTAGCCTCTTCCTCCCTGTTCAGCTGCGTCACCACGGACCCGGACTCGTCCAGCTGCGCCCTGGAGGGCGACCTCCCCGGCCCGCACTTCATTGCTATGGTCATAGAGGCCCTCGCGCCCATTGGGGAAGCGCCTGTTCGGCCGGAGCTGGGAGAGGAGATAAAGCGGACTTCCATAATAGTCTTCGGGGACTCGGATTTCGCATCCAACCAGTTCTACTTTGCCCTAAGCAACAGCGACCTGTTCCTGAACTCGGTGGGCTGGCTGGCCGAGAAGTACGACCTAATATCCATAAGATCGAAGCCCATAGCCTTCCGCCAACTTGTCATAGATCAAAGGGAGTTCGACTTCATTCGATACTCCAGCTGGTTCCTGTTGCCCGCCGGCATTGTACTGCTGGCAGGCATTTCCTGGTGGCGAAGGCGATGAGCTGACACCGTGAGCGTCCGCACATCCATAATTCTGGTCATTGCCCTGGTAATGGTGGCCGGCTACGTCCTGTTCGTACAGGTCGGGCAGCAGCCGGAGCCTGATGACGAACCGCCCTGGTTCTACAACGTTGACATTAACGATATGACGCGCATTTCCATCACGGAGGGTGGAGAGCAGGCTGCCTTTTTCCTGAATAACGACAACCGCTGGCGCATTGACTCCACGGACGGCCTGCCCGTTGGCCTGGACCGTTGGGGAGGCGTAACGCTTCTCCTGAGCGGCCCCAAGACCCGGCGCGAGTTGGTGGACGCCCAACCCACCGACCTTGAGCAATACGGCCTGGCCTCTCCGTCTTCCAGGATAGACATAGACCTGAAGGACGGCCGCACCATTAACGTTCTTATGGGATTCCCTACTCCGGATCAGGTTGGCTTCTACGGCCAGGTGGAGGGATTCCCCCAAGTGTACACTATTGTAAAGAGCTGGAAGGACGTCCACACGCGTCTGATATATGAACCCCCGTACCCGGAGTGGTACTACAAAATCAACACTTCCTCGCTCCAGGACGTTGAGCTTGAGACGCCGGACGGAAAGGCGGAACTCAGCATTGGCGAAGAGGGCTGGCATCTAAACGATGAGGAGATGACTCCAATCGACCAGGAGCTGGCCGACGAGCTCCTGGCATCCCTGGAGCAGCCCGTTCAGTCCCTGGCTGCATACGGACCCGTCGACCTTGCAGAGTACGGCCTTGACGAACCCTCCCTCACGCTGCTGCTTCGCACCATCGAGGTCAGCCAGGAGGGCGTGAGGTTCATATCCACAACCATCCTGCGCTTCGGGGACGCAACGGAGGACGGCTCCACCTACTACGGCCAGACAGAACGGGAGGAGATCATCCAGGATATTTTCTCCGTCAACGCCGACTGGTTCGACAGAATTCAGGCCGTAGTTGCCCAACTTCCACTTTCCGATACCACCGCCCAGGGAGGCTGAGGCCGGCCGTGAAAGCGGATATCATTGCTATTGGCACCGAGCTTCTCATGGGGGAGCTGGTGGACACCAACTCAGCATACCTGGCGGCCCAACTTCCGGCTATGGGAATCGAGCTGCAGGGAATCAGCGCCGCAAAAGACGACCTGGACCTGCTGGTGGACGCCTTCCGGCACGCGCAGCAGCGCTCCGACCTCATTCTGACCACCGGCGGCCTCGGCCCCACCGATGACGACCTCACTCGCGAGGCTATAGCCCAGCTTTTTGGCGAGACCCTCTACACAGACCCTTCGGCCCTGGCACATCTGGAGGAGACCTTTCGTCAGAGGGGCACGGCTATGGTCGTGACCAACGTCAAGCAGGCCAACCTCATCCCGTCCGGGCAGACCGTCCATAACGCTACGGGCACTGCCCCCGGGTGGTGGGTGGAGAGTGGCGGTAAGATAATCGTGGCGATGCCCGGACCGCCCTTCGAGCTTCATCGTATGTGGGAGGTGGAGGTACAGCCTCGGCTCAGGCTCCTCGCAACCGGGCCTATCATAAAGACCCGCTCACTGAAGACCTACGGCCTGGGAGAGTCTGCCATCAACGAGATGATCGCTCCCCTGTTCCACCTCCCGGACGCCGAACTGGGTATGTACGCCCAGTGGCAGGGCGTTCAGGTCAGGGTGCGGGTCAGGGCGCATAGTGACGAAGAGGCCGAGAAGCTGATACACCCAGTAGAGCAAGAGCTTCGACGCCGCCTGGGTGACAACATCTGGGGCGTCGACGACCAGGTGATGGAGGAGCAGGTGGGAGAGGAGCTAAGGAGACAGGGCTTCACCTTGGCGACTATGGAGTCGTGCACAGGCGGTTTCCTGGCTCACACCATTACCCAGGTCCCCGGCAGCTCCGACTATTTCATGGGTGGCATAGTGTCCTACACCAACGAAGTCAAAGCAGCTTGGGGGGTCGATCCGGCCCTGATACGGGAGCATGGCGCAGTCAGCCCACAGGTGGCCGAGGATATGGCGCGGGCCTGCCGGGAGCGCATGGGGGCAGACCTGGGGATAGGCATCACCGGCGTTGCAGGCCCCGATGAGCTTGAGGGACAGCCGGTTGGCACGGTGCACATAGGGCTGGCGTCCAAAGACGTTGTGCTGTCCCACAGCCGCCGTTTTCCGCCTCAGCGGCCGCTGGTCAAGCAGAGAGCGGCAGTTCAGGCGCTGATGGAGCTGTGGAACCTTCTCCGGCAGACGGACGGGTAGTGGCTCGCCTATAGCACGCCATCAGATTCCCGCTCATAGCCTGCCCCCACATCTTTCTTGTCGTTCCCGCCTCCGAGCGGGAATCCAGGTGGGGTGGGGTGTGGATCGTGTGAAGGACACACAACTTGATGGCCCCATCCCCGCATCAAGTACGGGGCAGGGCACTGACCTTCCCACGCAAGCGGAGACCTTGCATAACTCCGGTGTATCTCCCAAAAGAGGCTGTCTTCTCCGTCATTCCCGTGAAGCTTGCCCCGTACTCCGATACGGGGACGGGAATCTAAAGCCCTTCTTCCAAGGCATCGCAGCCTTGCAGACAACGTCCTTAGATTCCTGCCTCCGCAGGAATGACGGTGAGGGCAATTCTTGCGGGATGACTCCAAGGGTTATTCAAAGCTCTCTACGATAAGCCGAGCCGCGCTTGGCGAACCATTTGAGCGGGTATACCGCCAGCTTATACCGTCAGGCTGCGGTACAGCGCGGGAAGACGCTTGGGCAGAGCGTGAATGTCAGCCAGCACTTCATAGCCCATGTCCTGGCACATCGCCCTCAGGTAGTCGTGGCCTTCCTTGTCCACCGTCAGGCAGAAGGGGATGATGCCCTTCTGACGGGCCTCCGTCAGGGCCAGCCTGGTGTCGTGGATGGCGTACTCCTTCTCCACGCCCTCGCGGCTGTACCCCCGGTCCTGGGGTCTGCCGTCGCTGATGAGGAAGAAGAACTTGGTGCGCGCTTCCTGCTTCTCCAGCTTGGTTATGGTATGGCGAATGGCCGGCCCCATGCGGGTGGCCTGCAGGGGCGAAACCTTGTCTATCCTGCGCTTGACCCTATCGGACATAGCCTCGTTGATGTCCTTGATGACGAAAAAGTCCACGTTCTCGCGGCCGTAGCCGGAGAAGCCGTAGATCCCGTAGGTGTCGCCGATGGTCTCAAGGGCGTGGATAAGGAGAACGACGCTCTCCTTCTCCAGGTCCACAATGCGCTTGTAGCTCCGGCGCACACCCTCGCCGCGGCGGCTACGCAGCCAGAACATGTACTCCAGCGGATCGTCCGGCGCGTCCCACTCGTCCGCCAGCCTTCGAGTCTCGTCTATTGCCTCGGCGGTGGATGCGCTCATGTCCAGAAGGAAGGCCACAGCCACGTCTCTCGTCACCTTGTTGCGGCGCGTGTACACCTTCTCGGATGGGGAGGTGCCGGACTTCTTGTCCACCACGGCCTCTATAATGGCGTCCAGCTCGAACTCGTCCCCGTCCTGCTGCCGCTTCATCTTCTGGAAGCCCTGGGGCACCACCATCTCGAACTGGCGCTTTATCTGCGAGGCGAGCAGTGAGTAGCCTTCCAGGGTGGTGTTGTAGAAAGACCCGTCACCCTCAGCCATCTCCTTCTCTCGCAGGAGGCACCAGCGCGGGCGGTAGTCGGACATCCGGTAGTCCCACTCGTCATAGAGGAAGGACAGGGGCTCTTTGACCTCCAGAGGTCCGCCTCGCTCCTCCTCGTCGAAGACCGGGTCATACGGGAAGTTGATCTGTTTAACTGCTCCCTCGGGAGAGCCCTTGGAGCCAATCTCCACAACCGTGTCGGGGCCGAACATGCCGCCCTGCTCTATCTCTCCCGACTCGGCCATAATGGACTGCTGGTTGAGATCCGCCAGAAGCTGCTCCATCTCCTCCGGGGTCATGGACTCGCCCTTGGCGCCCCTCTCCTTCTGGGCGTCTTTTATCAGAGATATGAGTTGCATCAACTCCGGCTTGAAGTCTCCGCGATAGTCCACCTGGGGAGGAGACTGGTACGATTGGCCTTCGGCGTCGGGATCGGGAGGCTGCAACTCCATAAGCCTCTTCATGATCTCATCCATCTTGTCGTCGCCCCACTCCGCCTCAGACTCTGATTCCGACTGATCATCCTGGAACTCGTTGGTGTTCAGAACGTCCCAGTCTCCCTCGTTTATCTCCTCGTTGGGGATCTGAGAGATGAGATCGTACAAACGAATGGTGGCCTCGGCGCTGTCTTCCACCGACGCCCTCGTCTGGGACAGGGGCTGCACAATCTCCCAGAGCACCTTCGCCCATTCCGAATACCGTTCCGGCACGGCAAGGTCGTCTCCCTGCTGGAGGCTGAAGCGTATGAGAAGCTCCACCATGGACTCCCGGGCGCGCATCTCCTCTACGGCAGGTCGCTCCGACAGGGACTGGTCCTGCACCCTCTTGTAGGCTTGGCGTATGCCCCGGTACTCGGACAGGACACGGTGGTCAAGCCGGCAGTCCTCCACTGCGGTGAAGATGTCCCTGGCCAGTACGCCGTCCTCGAACAGGGAGAAGAAGCGATGCAGGTCCGGCAACTCCAGGGCCTGCAGATCGCCATCACCGTTGCCTTCCCAGGCCACGGCCGTATCGCCGACCTCCTCCAGCAGCCCCGACTTCTGGTCCGAGAAAACTGCTGCCGGCTGGTCAAAGGAGAAGCCGAAACTCTCGAACTCAAGGTGGGACACCTGGTGCGTGGCCACCACCTTGTACCAGTCGAAGTTCTCTTCCTTGTTGCCGAAACGTTCTGATACGGTCGGAAGGTATACGGTAGCGCCCTCCGTCATCATCTTCTCCAGTGCCACCCATCCCCTGTTTTGTGCAGTTTCACCGGAGGGTACGGCTATCTCCACGTCCACAGCCGACAGGGCGCGGCAGTACATGCGGATTACCTCTTTGACGCGGCCCAACTCTACACCCATGGAGAGCTTCTCCAGCACCTCCTCAGAGCGGGCGGACTCGCCCCTGAAGAAGGCAGCGCCTCCTTCGGAGTTCTCAGTCAGGATACCCACGCCTGCGTCGTACCAAGCCTCCAGCTGGTTGACGCTGACATGCTGGAGGATGTAGGGTACGCCCTTCACGAAGTCCGGCACAACCCCGGCGTCCAGCTTGACCAAGCCCTCAGCCAGGTTCAGAACGTGTACGTGTACAAAACCCTCTATCCGACCCAAGGCAACGGAACCCTCTTGCAGGAATACCGGGATGTCGACGTCGCTTCCCTCGGCTATCTGGCCTGCCAGAGCGAGGAACCGGGCACGTTCCACCCTCTCAATCCTGGCCAGCGCCTCCCCAACCACCTGAAGTGACCCCGTGGCCTGCTGCCAGTCCCCTCTAACCAAGGTGGAGATGAGGGACAGGCAGGACCTGGTGTCCTCCCTCAGCGAGGGCAGGACCTCCCTGGATAGCGTGAGAAAGTTGATAGCCTCGTCTGCGGACTTCTCTGCGACAGACTCCACCAGAAGCACCAGATGCTGGAACTCGCTGAATGAGAGGACGCTCAGCAGATCGCCGCTGGATTCAAAGAAACGGGCGCATAGAGCGGCGGACCGCCTTCCACCGCCGTAGAGCTTCCTGCCTATCTGAGCCCACTCGGGCACGTCCCAGGGTTTGAGAGATTTCGCCACCTCCGGGCCAACCCTGAAGTACGTCCCTGCGATCACCGGGGAATCCTCTGACAGCGCACCGCCCCAGTAGACCCACTGCTGGAAGTGATTGAACGGAAGGACGCGTACCATTTCAGGGCTCACCCTGAAGTACTCCTTGGCCGCCTCCCAGGAGCGCCCTGCCCTTCGGGCTATCGCAAGGCCGGAATCGGCCCACGACCTGAACTCCTCCTCACTGGCAAGGGTATTCGCAACAGAGTCCCTGGCCTCTCTGAAGGCCGTTGTCAACTCGTTGGGAAAGGACTGGATCTCTTCTTCATACGTTGGAAAGGTCACTATTCACCTACCGCAAACCCGGGGTTACAAGCCCCAGAAATTGGGTCAAAATCCTGGCCGTGGCGCCCCACACCAGATGCTCTTCATAGGCATAAGAGTAATCGATGCTCAGGCCGCCGTCGCGGATGCTCGACTGCTCACGCCGGTTGACCGGGTCCAGAAGTTCCGCCAACGGAATCTCCAGTATCTCAGCCACCTCAATGTTGCTTTCGGAGAAGGGATAGGACGGCGGTATGGTTCCGACAAAGGGAGTAATGGCAAAGCCGCTCCTGGTGGACACCTGGTCCAACTGGCAAATCACCTCCACGTCCTCCCTCTTGAATCCCCATTTCCTCTTCGGTTTCCCTCAGAGCAGTGTCAAGAATGGTTACGTCCTCCGGGTCCCGAGCGCCTCCGGGGAAGGATATCTCCCCCTTGTGGTGCTCCACGCGGTCCGTGCGTTTGTTCAGCAGCACTCGCATCTCCCCCTGCTTTGTATAAAGCAGGAGCATCACGCCCGCGGAGGTCAAGCCGGGGTCGTCGGCAGAGTACGCTGTGCCTGCTTGGCTCAGGGAATCCCTTATGAAATCTATAGCCAGTTCTAGCTTGTTGATAACGCTCTCCTGGACTGACGGCTCTCGGTTAGAACTGTCTACTCGAATATGGAGTTGACCACCTCATCCACGCTGCGCTGCACCTGCTGATCGTCGGTAAGGGCCCAGGTTACCGCCACCTGGCACGCACGCCTGGGGGCAATGCCGCGGGCTATCAGCTTGCCGGCGTAAATCAACAGCCGGGTGCCAACCCCTTCCTGGAGGCCGTGGTCCTTCAGGTTGCGCGCCTTCTCTGCCAGCTTGGCCAGGGCAACGGACATCTCCTCCGACACCCCACTCTCGTGCTGGACGATCCTGGCCTCAAGATCCGCCGGGGGGTGGGTCAACTCCAAGGCCATGAAACGCTGTCGAGTGCTGTGCTTCAGGTCCTTGAGAGCGCTCTGGTAGCCGGGGTTGTAGGACACCACCAACTGGAACCCGTCGTGCGCCTCAAGCACCTCGCCACGCTTGTCTATAGGAAGAATTCTGCGGTGGTCGGTTAGGGGATGGATGAGCACCGTCGTGTCCTTCCGGGCCTCAACAATCTCATCCAGGTAGCATATAGCCCCTGCCTTCACCGCGCGAGCCAGCGGCCCGTCGACCCATCGCGTCTCATCTCCCTCAAGCAGGTAGCGGCCCACAAGGTCGCTGGCAGTGAGGTCTTCGTGGCAGGCGATGGTCATCAGAGGTATGCTCTTCTGCTCCTCCTGGGCACTCCCGCCTTTGTTCGGTGTTAACTTGGTGATGGGACGCCCCAATCTATACGACATATACTCCACGAAGCGGGTCTTGCCTGTACCTGTAGGACCTTTGAGCAGAACCGGCAGGTTCTGGCTGTACGCCACCTCGAAGAGCTCTATCTCATCGCCCACTGGCAGGTAAAAGGGCTCCTCTTTTATTATGTATTCCTCAGCAAGATAGGACGTGTAATTCTCGTGTTCAGCCATTTTGCCCCCCAACCAGGCCTTTACTGACCAGTCGATTTTCCCACAGTTCTTTTACTTTGTTCCTCAGGTCTTCAATGTCCCCGTCGTTATCCACAACGGCATGGGCGTGCTTCACGCGCTCCTCAGTCGACATCTGGGAATCTATGCGAGAGCGTATCTGCTCCTCAGTGAGGTTGTTGCGGGCCTGCACCCTCTGAATGACATGCTCTATCGGCGCAGCGGTCACCCACACCTCGTCGCTCAGATCAGTCCATCCCGCCTCAATCATAATGGCCGCGTCCATGACAACAACCTGGGCGCCGGCTTCCTGATTCTCCTTGATGCCGTCCGCCAGCATCTGCTTGATCCGGGGCCATGCTATGCCGTTCAGCTTCTCCATAGCCTCCGGATTCCCGAACACCTTTCCGCCCAGCGCGCGCCGGTCTATCTCCCCGTCTTCTCCCACAACATCCTCGCCAAACGTGTCCACCACCTCACGGAATCCGTCCGAATTAGGAAGATATACCGCGTGACCCATTCTATCCGCCTCCAGGACAACAGCTCCCAACTCTCCCAAAATACGGGCCACTTCGCTTTTCCCTGTGCCAATTCCGCCTGCTAGCCCAATTACTACCATAGTTCCCCCATTCATATCGCGTAAAGAGGATTGTATAATACAACCCCTTGTCGGTCAAGGAAAGCGAGCCGACCGCAGCATTCGATTTGGGCATATCAGCCTACCACGCAACCGATTCAGCATCGCTTTTAAACTATGCCGGATATGGGACCGCAGCAGCTCGCCCAACTGATCAAAGACCATTTCGAGGGCCTTGCCCCGCGCTACGGGCTGGAAAGACCGGCCATGTCCGTTGAGCACTTGTCTCATGCCGGAAGCACTCAGAGACGCTCCCTCACCATCTCCGATGGAGAAATCAAATATCACCTGAAGCTGGCCTACTCCCCAGACCACATTGACAAGCTGCGCAAGTGGTACGGCCTGAATCAGGCGCTCCATGAGCGATACCGGGCGCCACTGATAGTGGACTGGATTGACATACCGGACACGGGTTTCAGCGGCCTCCTGTGTGAACACGTCGCCGGCCAGCCCGCCGACCTTGGCGCATCGTCCCGCCTTACGCGGGAGATAGTCGACCTGGCGTCCCGGTTACATGGGGACGAGGAGATGCGCGCCACGCTCCTGCCTCTCACCCCGGATGGTACGTGCGGAGACTACTTCAACAGCGTGTGGATACGGAGATTCAAAGAGGACCTGGCAATCATTGAGGCGCAGCCTCCCGCCTTCGTGACCGGCGAAACCCTTCAGTGGGTGAGGGGCGAGACCCTTGAAATTGGGCGTATGGTGGCCGGTATGGAGGCATTCTTCCCCAAGGCGTCTTCGCCGGTGCACGGCGATCTGTGGAACGACAACATCCTGGTCGCGGACGACGGCCAATGGCGCATTGTCGACTGGGACGACATTGCTCTGGGAGACCCCGCTCTGGAGTTTGCCGTCCTGCTTGAGCCTATGCTCGAACAGAATCCGGAGACGTCTCTCAAAGACCTGCTCCCGTACACGCCGGATGCGGGCTTCAGCCGGCGCCTGGAAGTGTGCCTGCGAGCCCAGCGCCTGTACCGCGCCATTGAATCCCTGGCCGACTACATTGAGGCCGATGTGTTAGGGGATAGGGCCGACCGCGTTAGAGAGGAGAATGAGACGCTCCACCGTGTGGCGCTGCGCTCTTACAAGCGAAGGTACGGGGCCGGGTAAGTCCACATCCCTTTCTACCATTCCTGCCTCCGAGCAGGAATCCATGGAGGTGTGGGATCCCTCTGCACGGGCATGACGACGTGCCTACATTCGGTTGCCTCGTCTGTAGGGGCGGTTCGCGAACCGCCCCCACGCCGTTTCCCCACTATGCTCGGAATCCAAGGCGGCCCACTTTCTCCGTCCCCATTTTTGGTAGCCTAACCCATAGGAAGCGCATATAATGCACCCATCAACTGAGGCTGAGAGAACATGCCCAACAGACTTATCAACGAGACAAGCCCCTACCTGGTGCAGCACGCCAACAACCCCGTGGACTGGTATCCCTGGGGAGAGGAGGCCCTGCAGAAGGCCCGCGAGGAGGACAAGCCCATCTTCCTCAGCATCGGCTACTCGGCGTGCCACTGGTGCCACGTTATGGAGCGGGAGTCCTTCGAGAACGACCAGATCGCCCTCATAATGAACGAGCACTTCGTAAACATAAAGGTGGACAGGGAGGAGAGACCGGACCTGGACTCCATCTACATGGGCGCAGTACAGGCCATGACCGGCCGTGGGGGATGGCCCATGTCGATGTTCCTGACACCCACAGGCGAGCCTTTCTACGGCGGAACCTACTTCCCGCCGGAGGACCGCCACGGGATGCCCGGCTTCCCCAGAGTCCTCATGGCGCTCGCCGAGACGTACCGGAACCGACGCGCCGACATCGCACGGTCTGCTGAAGAGATAACAACCGCTATGCAGAGGTCGGCCGGCTCGGCTCAAGGCATGGAACCGCTGACCAGGGACGTGCTCGCCTCCGCCTATAACGGCCTCAGGGACAAGTTCGATGCAGAGTACGGGGGATTCGGAACGGCGCCCAAGTTCCCCCAGCCTATGGTCCTGGAGTTCCTCCTCAGATACCATCTCCTCAGTGAGCAGCCGCAGGCGCTGAGCATGGTGGATGTCACTCTGGAGCGCATGGCCCGGGGAGGCATCTACGACCAGCTTGGAGGAGGGTTCCATCGCTACTCCACGGATCCATTCTGGCTGGTGCCCCACTTTGAGAAGATGCTGTACGACAACGCCCTTCTCAGCCGGCTGTACCTTCACGCGTACCAGGCTACCGGCAATCCCTTTTACAGAGACATTGCCCAGGAGACCCTGGACTACGTGCTGAGGGAGATGACCCACTCAGAGGGAGGCTTCTACTCGTCCCAGGACGCCGACAGCGAGGGCGAGGAGGGTATATTCTTTGTCTGGACGCCGCACGAGATGGAGAGGATACTGGGACCCCGAGACGCCGCCATCCTTCAAGGGTACTTTGGCGTCACATACGAGGGCAACTTCGAGGGTCAGAACATTCTGCACACGCCTAAACCGCTTTCCGAGTTCGCCCATGAACAGGTCCTCCCGGTAGAGGAACTGACGGACGTCGTGGAGCGCGGCAAGAAGCTGCTGCTGGAAGCCAGGGTCGAGCGAATCCCGCCTGCAACGGACGACAAAGTCCTCACATCGTGGAACGGCATGATGCTGCACAGCATGGCCCTGGGCGCGGCTGTTCTCAATCGAGAGGACTACCTGGGTGTGGCGGTCGCCAACGCCGACTTCATCCTCGCCAACATGAGAGACGACGGACGGCTGCTCCGCACCTACAAGGACGGCGAAGCCAAGCTCAAGGCATACCTGGAGGACTACGCCCACCTGATAGACGGCCTCATTACGCTGTACGAGGCGACCTTTGATTCGCGCTGGCTCAGCGAGGCCGACGCCCTGGCCCGGCAGATGATAGACCTTTTCTGGGACGACGGAGACGGCGTGTTCTACGACACTGGCATCGATCATGAGACGTTGATAGTCCGTCCCAGGGACTTCAGCGACAACGCCATGCCCTGCGGGAGCTCGGTCGCATCGGACGTGCTTCTGCGGCTAAGCCTCTTCATGGACGAACCCGACTTCGGACGGAAGGCCGCCTCGGCCCTCAGGTCGGTGCGGGAGTACATGGCCCGCGTACCGGAGGGCTTCGGGCACTGGCTGGGCGCTCTCGATTTCTATCTGGCATCTCCAAAGGAGATAGCCATTGTGGGTCCAACCGAGGACGCGGCCGCGAAGGCGCTGCTTGATACGGTACACGGACGCTACCTGCCCAACAAGATAGTAATGGGCCTCGACCCGGATTCCGACGGCTTTGAGCAGGACCTCCCCCTGCTGGAGGACAAGGTAATGCTGGCCGGGCTCCCCACCGCCTACGTTTGCCAGAACTACGCCTGCCAGCAGCCGGTGACGGAACCGGAGGCGCTGGCCGCGCAACTGGACCCTTCCGCCGGTAGTGGAATGGGGCCCCTGACTATCCTGTCCTGATAACAGAACAAGGCAATTAGCCCTAGACAAGCCCACATTGCAAGGCTTTGTCCTAGAGCACACCGACCCTGGTTCTGCCGTCTACACTGATGAACATCCAGCCTATGCGGGCATAGATAATCGTCTTCACATGGTTGTTCGGCATAGTGCTGGGGAGTACGTGCGACAGCAAACCCACACCAACGGGATAGAGAGTCTATGGGCAATGCTCAAGCGCGGGATTGACGGAACCTATCACCACGTCAGTACCAAGCATCTGGGGCTGTACGTGGGCGAGTTTTCGGGAAGGCACAACGTGCGACCACTGGACACAACCGACCAGATGGCTAGCATGGCTCAAGGTTCAGTGGGCAAGCGACTTCGGCACTAAAGAGCTTACCGACTGTTCACTTTAACTGGAGGATGCTTTGTCGGGAGGATTCTTGTTGCCCTCCAAGGCAGCTATGCGCTCCTCTAGGCGCCTCCGGTCTTCCTCCCACTTAGCCTGTGCTTCCTTCCTTCCTTCTTCCCTCAACCGTTCTCTGATATTTCTCGTCAGTACCATTACCCACGCTCCAATTTCCACTACAATGGTCGAAAACGCAACCGATGCAAGTACCAATGAGCCAATTTGTTTCCATATTTTGAGGAGGTTGATCGGTACGGAGTCTGTCGAGTTCCAACCTGTATCTACTGCAAGCCACACACCAATGACAATCTGTCCCGTGAAGAGTATGAAATACGCCAACGCTGTCCGGCTTGTGACACTCCAAATGGGAATGCGGTCTTCATTCATGTGACCCTAGTGCCGAAGACAGCTTACTCGTTGTCTTGGCGCTTCTCTTGCTCCAGCAATGCCTCGATTTCCCTATACGGAACGCCTAGCACCACTTCCGCAATCTCCTCCGGGGAAGCATCAATCTTCGGAGGCATAGGACGGGCTGGTCTACCCTTGGGTTTTCCTTCTGCCATAGTCAACCTCCTAACCATGCCTAAATGTTATGGTGATAACACTATTGTATAGCCCGGTGCAAAGCTTTGCAAACTTCCTTTGCACCAACTTGGCAAGCGACTCTCGGTGTTCACAGGTATATACTTCCCCTCGCAATACCCCTTTGTCAGGCGCCAAAACCTATCCCCACCTAGGAGACATTTGCGTACCATCGGTCTGGAGCACCGTGTTCCCGTCATTCCCGCCCCCGTATCGGGGTACTGGGCAGGCTCCGAGCGGGAATCCAGGCGGGGTGGAGCGTGGACTCTCGTCTGCACGGGAGTGACGATAATGGGGTTATTCAAAGGTCTCATCAGAGGGGAAGATTGAGATAGAGGCGAATGGAACAGCGCCCATGCATCAGGCAGGCTCGGCCGATTCACCGGTGTAGAACGCGGTCGTGCGCCTTGCAGCCGCCCGCGCGGCGTCTGGTTCCGCTCCGGCATCGATCGCCGCCTGTGCCCACGCCTCGCTGCTGCCTGCGATGAACGCCTTGCCGTCCGGTGAAGTGGCGAACTCGACTTCATCCGGCATTGGCTCAGTCGGCTGCTCGATATGTATTGCGAGTCCCATTAGGCCCAACTCCCAACTGACGCCTACTGCGCCCGGACCGTACTCGCTCCAGTGTTCCGAAAGGTGCGCTGTGTGCGTGAGCGTAAGCCGCGAGCGGCCAGCTCCATTCTCCGAGAAACGCACCTCCACCCAGCTGACGTCCTCACCGAACTCCCATGTGAGCGCGAAATGTGATAGGCGTTCGCACGCCGTGATCACGCCGCCGGCGTTGCCTTCCAACTGGTACCGGCCGCCGTCTTCAAGCTCACCGCTGACCGGCAGAAACCAGCGCGGAATACGCTCACCGTTCGTCACGGCGTCCCACAAGCCCTCAACCGTCGTCGCGTAGCTGCGTGTGAGAGTGACAGCGCGAGCGGGTTGTCCATCGCGCTCCGGCGACGACACGGACCGCTCTACCGCGTCGAGGTGATTTTCGACGTCGAGAGCCATGCTATCCGCACCCGAGGGCGGCTGCTACGCCTCCTGTCCCGCAACCACCATCTCCACCTCCTCCATAAGCGCGGACAGCATATCGGCCTCCTCCACCACACGGGATTTTTGCCCCTTGCGGAAGATGATGGCGCGGCCTACGCCGGCGGCTATGCCCACGTCGGCGTCTTTGGCTTCGCCCGGCCCGTTCACCTCGCAGCCCATCACCGCAACCTTCACGTTGTAGTTCTTGGCCTTCAGCAGATCGTCAACCGTGTTTGCCAGCTTGATGACGTCCACGTCGGCGCGGCCGCAGGAGGGGCAGGCCACAAGGGTCGTGCCCTTCTCCCTCAAATTCAGGGACTTCAGGATCTCGTACCCGGCCGCGATCTCCTCCTTGGAGTCCGCGCTCAGCGACACCCGTATGGTGTCGCCGATGCCCTCGTACAGCAGGTAGCCCAGGCCCACGGAACTGCGAATCGATCCCGCCATGGCGGTCCCGGCCTCGGTGATGCCCAGGTGCAGGGGATACGGCACCATGTAGGCCAGCCTGCGGTACGCCTCCACCGTGGTGGGCACGTCAAAGGCTTTGAGGGATATCTTGATTAGGTCAAAGTCCAGGTCTTCCAGGATGCTTATCTCCCAGAGGGCTGTGGCCACCATGTGGTCCACGACGGAGAACTCGCCCTCGCCGGCCTCTCCCGCCTTTGCCAGCTTGTTCACGCCGTCCGCGTGCCTGTGCAGCCCGCGGAACTTCCCTATCTGTCCAACCGGTGGGAGGCTGCCAAAGTTGACCCCAATGCGTATGGGAATCTGCCTCTCTTTGGCGGCGCGCACAACCATCTCCACCTTCTCCCTGTCCCGGATGTTTCCGGGATTGAGGCGAAGTCCATCCACCCCGGCTGCGATAGACTCCAAAGCAAGCTGGTAATGGAAGTGAATATCGGCGATGACCGGTATCTTGACCTGCTTCACTATCTCCCGCAGGGCGTGGGCTGCCTCCATATCGGGAACGGCAGGCCGTATGATTTCACACCCAACCTCCTCCAACTCCTTAATCTGCCGTACCGTAGCCTCCACGTCCCGGGTGTCCGTCTTGGTCATGGACTGGACCGTAATGGGGGCATTGCCCCCCACGGTGACATCGCCAACCTGGATGGCTTTGGAAACTCTTCGAGGCCTCATTTGGAACACGCCTCCCCTCTAAACTCTTGCAAAGCCGACGGCTACCGGCCCTGGAAGACCGGCGTCCGTCTCTCGGTCAGGGCCTGACGGGCCTCCTTGGAGTCCTCGGACAGGCCCAGAATAACGGCTGCGTTGGAGGTCAGGACGGCGGTGGTCTCCAGGTTGCTATCTACGGCGGCCCTGATTATGCGCTTGTTTATCCACTGGGTCAGAGGCGGGCTGTTGATAATTCGCTGGCACAGGGCCCGCACCTCCTCCTCCAGCTTCTCGGAGGGGAAGAGTCTGTTCAATACGCCCCAATCGTGCGCAGTCTCAGCGTCCAGGAAGCCGGTGAAGGCGAACTCCAGGGCGCGACCCAGACCGGCAAGCTTGGGCAGGTAGTAGCAGCCCCCGTTCTCGATGATCTGTCCCACCTGCTGGTAGGTGATGAAGCGGGTGTTCTCGCAGCCATAGCGGATGTCGCACTGCAGGGCCATGTCCATACCGAAACCGGCAGCCGCTCCGTTGACCATAGCGATGGTGGGCTTCCTTATGTAGGAGATGTCCTTCATGGTCTTGGTCGTGGCGTAGTAGAAGCCCTGGCGAGTGGCGTCCGGTCCCTCCGAGCGCGTCTGGCCCAGGAAAGGTCCGCCGCTGTCGAAGTCCTCAAGACCCCTGATGTCCACGCCCGCGCAGAAGGCCCGCCCCATGCCGGTGAGGACAATGACCCGCACCTCCGGGTCGTCGTCGCCGGCCTTCATGTACTCAACCACCTTGGTCAGGGTGCCGTTCTTGTCGGAACCGCCGATGACGGCGTTCAACCTCTCCGGCCTGTTGAACTTGATCCAGAGGATGCCATTATCCTCTTTTTCGTACAGTAGATAGGGGACCTGCTCTAGCTCTGGCATTTCAATCCTCCTTCGGTTATATCCAATTGCTCGCAGCCTGACCCAAGCCTGGCTACGGCTCAAAGGTAGTCTACCCTATGAAGGGGCAAGGGTCAATTTGCGGCCTTGTCACTTCTGCGTGGTCCGGTGTACGGGGAGGCTTATGGCCTACTCGAACTGGTCTTCTACGCCGTTGAAGTCGGTGTCGACTATGATGAACTGGTGCTGGAAATAGCCGCGTAACGTGCCCGCCTCAAGCAGCGTTCTGTAGTAGCTCTGCGACACCGATTCGGCGTTGGTGATAGTTATGGGAAACCTGCCCTGCATGTCGAACGGCCACTCCCGGGACCTGAAGACTGCCGCGCCGTTTTCTATCGGGGCGGTGTCCGATACGCCATCGATGACTATTTCCGCCGTGCCCTCCGGCACGCCATCAACACCTATCATGATGACGTACTCGTTTCTCTTGTCCTGCTCGAAGTTCTGTAGGCCGAAGAAGTAGAAGTCTTCACGCGCCCCCTCATCGTGTTCAATGTAGTCCGTAAAGGTGACGGTCTCCCTGTACAGACCGACGGGGAACTTCTCCATCTCCAGCTCGTCGGCATAATACCACCCCAAGCTGCGCGGCGTCCCGTCCGAGCGCCTGTCCAGTTTAGTCACGAAATTGTATGTGGCCTGCTCCCGGCCGTGGGCATCGGTGATTTCCACGGTGAATTGGGAGTTCTGCGTATCTATGTAATAATATCCGTCGTCTCCACGGCTCCTCCCTATCCATAAAGGAACGCTGTAAAGCTCGTCCTCTCGTACGCCCCACTCCAACCTGCCGTCCGGGATCGCATAGGACACGGCAAACTGCTGGTCCCCGCTCTCCCCGTACGGCCGGATGACTTCAAGCACGTAGACACCCTCGTCCAGCGACCGTCCGTTGAACACCGGTAGAGCGTCCAGGTACTCTCCGAGGGGATATCCGTTAATCTCCGGCACTACAGACGCCCACATATCGACAATGTCATCGCGATAGGGACGCCAGTCCGGGTCTTCTCGAATGGCCTCGTAGTACCTGGCCATGAACTCTTTCATAGCGTCCGGGTTCTCTCGGAGCATCATCTGGACGGTCACGGCGGAAATGGTGTACCTGTTCGGCGGCCCATCGGTATGCGTCCAGAAATCTCCAGCTCCGGTCCACCTTACGTTCTTTATGGCGTCGTAGGAATTGGTCCTTATGCCCCAGTATTGGTGCGACCTGTAGTCCAGCACCTCAAGGGTGGTTGAATGGTCGGGATAGCTGCGAACATACTCCTGGATAATCTCAAAGGCCATGGCGTCAGCCATTCCCTCCTCGAAACCGCTAAGGGAGGCGTCGTAGTCCCAGTCCTCGTTGCTGGTAATGGTGTACCTGCCCTTCCATGCATGCACGAGCTCGTGGACTATCAGCCTGGGTATGAAGCTTGCATCGCTCAGAAGTATCCGCCCGTCGTCAATCACCTCAAAGCTGTCGCCATACGTGCCCGTGGGGTTGAAATGAACGGTGAAGGTCTCGGCCGGCGGCCCAAGATGCTCGTACATAACGGGGAACACCCGCTTAAGAAACTCCCTGTACTCTTGCTCGGCCGACCGGGGGAAGCCGCCTGAGAAGGTGTAGCTAAGCCTGTTGGCCGGGTCGCCTACACCCGGGGTTTTGGGGAACTCCACTTCTGAGAGGTCAAGCCTGAAATAGGGGAAGGACGCTACAACCTTTTTGGCAAGGTCGTATCTCGTAAAGTGGCCTACCAGGATCTCCGTCCCGGAAAGGTTGAACTCACTGAACTCCACCTCAGCCCATCCTGTGCGGTGGCCGCCGTAGTAGATGTTCCATCCGTAGGAGCCTTCCGTTCTCAATCTGAGTGAGTAACTACCATTCTCCGGGTTAGTCCACTTGATATCGATTCTGCCAGGGCTAACTTCGTAGTATGCCCCCATTGCCGCACGCCGTATTAGGTGTTGTACAGTGGGCGTCTCAATCGGCACCTCAGGCTCAGCAGGGAAGCTGGAGACATCCATTGGGTCATAGCCGTACTTGCGCTCGGCCACGTCCGTCATACCGTCGCCGTCGGAGTCGGTGAAATCCCCGGACAGGTACTTGGTCAGGTCGTTAGGCGCAGTCGGATTCGTCCAGCGTGGCGCCGGAGTTGGACTAGGCGCGAGTGTTGGCGCTGGCGTTGGACTGGGAGTTACTGTCGGGGTAGGAGTCGCGGTTGGCTCAAGCGGCTTAGAACTGCCCCCAGGGTCATCTGCCGTAGACAGGTCAATGGTGAAGTATCCATATTCCGCCACGGGCAGCCCGTCCAAGGCGGATTTTCCAAAGAAGCCTACCAGGGTCTCAGTCCCGGAAAGGTTAACCTCACTAAATATCACAGACGCACTTTCAATCTCATGGCCGCCGTAGTAGATATTCCAGCCGTCCGAGTCTGCCGTTCTGAGTGAAAGGGTGTAAGTGCCATCATTCGGATTGGTCCACTTTATATCGATTCTGCCTACATCAACCTCGTAGTAGGCTCCTATCTCCGAACCCTCTATCGGGTACTGAACGGGCGGCGCCGGAGTGGGCGTGGGAGTAGGTATTGGCGTGGGGGTAGACGTAGACGTGGGTGTCAGCACCGGGGTTGGAGTAGACGTAGACGTGGATGTCAGCACCGGGGTTGGAGTAGACGTCAGTGTCAGTGTCGGGGTAGGAGTCGCGGTTGGCTCAAGCGGCTTAGAGCTGCCTCCAGGGTCATCTGCCGTAGACAGGTCAATGGTGAAGTAAGCATATTCCGCCACGGGCAGCCCGTCCAAGGCAGATTTTCCAAAGAAACCTACCAGTGTCTCAGTCCCCGAAAGATTGAACTCTCTGAATACCACTGCCGCGCTTTCAAGCGAGTGCCCGCCGAAGTAGATATTCCAGCCATCCGAGTCTGCCGTTCTCAGTGAAAGGAAGTATTGGCCGTCCGCCGGATTCGCCCACTTTATGTCGATTCTACCCGGTCCAAGCTCGTAGTAGGCTTCTATCTCAGAAGCATCTATCGGGTATTGCACAATGGGCGTGGGCGTTGGTCTCGGAGTCCAAGTAGGTCTAGTTGTGGGTGTTGGGGTCTGAGTCTGGGTGGATGTCGCGCCTTCCCGCGGTGGCGTAGGCCCTGCTCCAGAGTCGTTGGTGCAGGCGGCTATGCTCAGTACGAGCAAGCTGAAGATGACCGATAATACAACGGGAGTAAAACGTCTGAAGCGCATCTTCATCCTCCTAATAGCTAGCCGAAGTCCAGGGGGTGGACAATATCAAAGTAGACGCCCAGTAAACCGACCATTACTATGAAGAAGAACACCAGCGCGCCGATGGGCGCCAGCTTTCGTATGTCCGGCTGCCTCCCTGTGACCTTCTGGTAGAGGGCGACCGCGAAGTGGCCCCCGTCGAATGGATACAGAGGTACGGCGTTCAGCACCCCGACAAATACGCTTACGTAGGCTATCAGCTCCAGCGTGAAGTTGAGGCCGGACCTCTGGGTGGCCGCGCCGAACTGGGTAATGCCTATCACGCTCACCGGGCGCACCTCGCTAATGGCCTCATCGTCGCTGTTGAAGACGGCGCTTACATAGCCGCCGAAGTTGCTGACAAGCTCCCATACCCCCCTGACGCTCAGCTGCGCAAAAGTGGCAACCCTGCCGGCGGCAGTGCCGACCCCCGCGATGGGGTTGTCTCGGATCCTGCCTATCTCGGGGGACACGCCCAGGAATCCCGCCTCCTCGCCCGTGTCAGGGTCTATGCGTGAGGTCAACGTCCCACCCAGAGTCAACCGCTCTCCGTTACGCTCCACCTCTATCCGCACGAAGCGGTTGGGGTTGGATCGCAAGACCGTAGTGAGGTCGCTCCACCTCTCGAGGGGCGTCCCGTCAATTGCAAGCACCATGTCACCAGCCATCAGCCCAGCCTCGGCAGCGGCAGTGGGAGATCCATCGGCGGTCTCCGCCACAATCCGGGCTATCTCAAGCTGAGGCTGGTCCGGGTCGGGACGGCCAATCAGAACGTTGGCAGTCCATATGAGGATGAAGGCTATTATGAAGTGGGTAGCCACGCCGGCCATCACCACCACCGATTTCTGATAGAAGGGCCTGCCCCTGTACGTGCGATGCTCCTCCTCCGGCGACACATACTCGAGGGGGTTCATACCTACAATGGAGACGAACCCGCCGGCGGGAATAGCCTTGATGCCGTACTCTGTCTCGCCGCGCTTGAAGGACCAAAGGGTGGGCCCAAAGCCCAGGAAATACTTGGTGGCCTTCATCCCAAAGGCCTTGGCTGCAACCAGATGACCGCCTTCGTGAATCATCAGAATCACGAAGAAACCCACTATTACGAGGACGCCGCCCAGCATATCTACCTAACCTGTCCAGGCGCGGGCGGCCTCCCTGGCCCACCCGTCCGCATCGAGAATGTCCTCCAGGCCAGGGTTGGACACGGGCGTGTGCTTCGAGAGGACGTCCTCCACCAGATCCGGGATGCTCGTAAACGCGATGCGACGCTCCAGGAAAAGGGCCACGGCCACCTCGTCCGCGGCGCTTATCACCGCAGGGTAGGTCGCTCCCTTCTTCCCGGCCTCCAACGCCAGTCGGAAGCAGGGATACCTGTCGGTATCCAGCGCCTCAAAGGTGAGTGATCCCGTCTCCACCGGGTTGAACCGAGGCAGCGCGCCGTTCTCCACTCGTTGTGGGTAGAAGAGAGCGCACTGGATGGGCAGGCGCATATCGGGAGGACTCAGCTGCGCCTTCACGGAGCCGTCTGCGAACTCCACCATGGCGTGTATGATGCTCTGGTGATGCACAACAACGTCTATCTTCTCCCAGGGCAGGTCGAAGAGCCAGCGGGCCTCAATCACCTCGAAGCCCTTGTTCATCAGTGTGGCGGAGTCTATGGTTATCTTCCTGCCCATGCTCCAGGTTGGATGCTGCAAAGCCTCTTCCGGCGTCACCGTAGCCAGCTCATCCCGGCGCCGGTTTCTGAATGCCCCCCCGGAAGCAGTTATCACGACCCTGGACAGGTCCTTCTGCTCTCCGCGCAGGCACTGCCAGATGGCGCTGGGCTCGCTGTCCACGGGGAGGATATCCACCCCGCAGCGTTTTGCCTCGCCCATGACTATATGCCCCGCCATGACCACCGGCTCCTTGTTGGCCAGCGCCACCGTCTTCTGCGCCCGAATGGCGGCCAATATGGGCGCCAGGCCCGCCTTGCCAACGCTGGCCGCCATGACCGTGTCCGCATCGGGATGGCTCGCGATGTCTTCATGCGAGACCACCAGACACGCCGGGGGAAGACTGGACGCCAGGGACTCGGGAGGCTCCTCGCAGGAGACCGCCCTGGGCTGGAACTCGCGAGCCTGCTCTGCAAGCAGATCGAGATTGTGCCCTGCCGAGAGCCCTACCACGGAGAACTCCTCAGGGAAGGCTCGTACTATGTCCAGTGTCTGCCTTCCTATTGAGCCTGTAGATCCCAATATGGCCAGTCTCTTCACATTGCCCGTCCTACAGAGAAACGATTACAAAGAAAGCATATACCACGATAATTACGAACACAACGCTATCAAGCCGGTCCAGAATTCCGCCGTGGCCCGGGATAAGCCCGCCCGCGTCCTTCGCGCCGGCTGACCGCTTGATCTTCGACTCCACAAGGTCGCCGACCTGGCCGGCCACGGCAACCAGCGCCCCAAGCACAGCCGACTCCGGAATAGATACGGGCAGATCGAGCCAGAACGCCAGGGCCATCACGGCCGCGACGCCCGCCAGGAAGCCTCCTACAGCTCCCTCCTGGGTCTTGCCTGGGCTTATACTGGGCGCCAGCGGTCGCCTGCCGATGGCCCTGCCCGTGAAGAAAGCCCCCGTATCGGTTGCGAAGGTCCCCAACAGGACTATCAGAATCCACTCCAGGCCCTGCACCTCGGAGCGCAGGACCAGCGCCAGAGAAAGGGGCCACCCAAGGTAGATGGCGCCCGCAGCGGTGTAGCCGTAGTCGCGCATGGCGTCCCGGAAGCCGAGCGGCGGCGCTCCCCACAGTCTTCTCAGTCGACCCAGTTGGTGCCATGCAAAGACGGCCGCTCCTCCACCAAGAAGAGCCCACATAGTCAACGAGCCGCCCAGGTGCCCGCTGATTATCAGGAACAGCGTCCACCCGATGCCCAAGACGACTTCGGGCCGCGCCTCTCGCTCCTCCGCGAGTCTGTAGAACTCCAGCACACCAAGAGATCCCGCGACTGCCGCCAACAGGGAGAACCAGGGCGCGCCTGCCCAGACGGCAGCCAGCACCAGAGGGATACCTACAATAGCGCTTGAGACTCTTGCAATCATCTGATTATGGTTATACAATAGCGCTTGAGACTCTTGCAATCATCTGATTATGGTTATAAGGATAGGACTCTGGACGAAATGGAACAAGACCAGACGCCTTCCCAATATTCCCAAGTTCTTTGTACCGACATCTCTTTCCGCTCATAGCCTGCCCCGTACTTGATACGGGGGTGAGCATGTCGAACCATACGAGCGGGTAGACTGCTGGCGTAGCTGCCACCGCTCATTTACTTCGACAAGCTCAGTATGAGCGGTGTCGTGCGCCATAACCACCACATGCTTGGACTACCGCGCGGCGCTGCCAGAAGTTGACAAGAGAATGGCAAATTGTTAATCTCCACAAGTTGATTGTGAAAAAGGAGACATATGACAGTTGCTGATGTTCTTCAAAAAGCGCGCCAGGATGGCAGGACACTCCTCACAGAGGTGGAATCAAAGGAATTGCTGCGGGAGTCCGGCATTCCCGTGACGGACACCCTCCTGGCCCGCACCAGGGCCGAGGCTACCAAGCTGGCCCAGCAGATGGGGCTGCCCGTAGTCCTGAAAGTGGTCTCCCCAGAGGTCACCCACAAGAGCGACGTGGGCGGTGTCAAGGTCGGCCTCGACAGCCTGCGGCAGGTCAGAGGCGCATTCGACTCCATAGTATCCTCCACCCAGGAGGCGGTTCCGTCGGCGACCATTCTGGGAGTCTCGGTGCAGAAGATGGCCGACCCCGGCGTAGAGATCATCATCGGCGCCAACAAGGACCCCCAGTTCGGTCACGTCATCATGTTCGGACTTGGCGGAGTGCTCGTGGAGATGCTGAAAGACGTGTCCCTTCGCTTGGTGCCCCTGACCCCACGAGACGCCCGCGAGATGGTGCGCGAGATCAAGAGCCTTCCCCTTCTCCAGGGATACCGCCAGTTCCCGGCCTGCAGCCTGGAGAGTATTGAAGAGGCTCTTCTGAAACTGTCGAGCTTCCTGGAGCAGCATGAAGAGGTGAAGGAGCTCGACCTCAACCCCATATTCTGCTACTCCGACGGGCTGGTCGCCGTGGACGCCCGGGTAGTCCTAGAAGACGAATAATACGAAACAACAATACATCTCGAAGCCTTCGCTGGAGGAATCATGGGACTTGAAATAGACTACTTATTCCATCCCCGCTCCATTGCCGTTGCCGGAGCCTCAGAATCGCCGGACAAGACCGGCCACACCTACTTCAAGAACGTACTTGATAACTTCAAGGGTAAATCATACCCCATCAACTTCCGGGCCCCCGAAGTCCTGGGAGTCCCCACCTACAAGTCCGTGCGCGACCTCCCCGAGGACGTGGACTACGTCATCTCCGCCATCCCCAACCGGGACATCATAGACCTGGTGGAAGCCTGCATCAGCAAGAACGCCAAGGTGCTTCACCTGTTCACGGCCCGGTTCAGCGAAACGGGCTTCGAGAGGGAGACCCAGCTGGAGTACGAGATGCTGGAGAAGGCGCGGGCCGGCGGTCTGCGCATCCTTGGCCCCAACTGCATGGGCCTCTACTATCCGAAAGAGGGGATCGCCTGGGGCCGTGACTTCCCCCAGGAGTCCGGCAACGTGGGCATCATCTCCCAGAGCGGCGGCAACGGAGGCGAGATCATCTCCACCGGGGCCAGCCGCGGTCTCAGGTTCAGCAAGGTCGTCAGCTACGGCAACGCCCTGGACCTGAACGAAGCAGACCTTATCGACTACTTCGCCGAAGACCCGGAGACGGAGATCATCGGCGGGTACATCGAGGGCGTGAGGGACGGCAAACGACTGTTCAAGGCTCTCCGCAACGCCTCAAAGCGCAAGCCGGTTGTCCTGCTGAAGGGCGGCAGGACGCAGGCAGGGACCCACATGGTCTCCTCCCATACGGCTTCGATGGCTGGAACACGCGAGGTCTGGGAGGCCATGTGCCGTCAGACCGGTGTCACCAACGCGCAGAGTCTTGATGAGCTGATGGACATGCTGGTTGCCTTCTCCACCATGCCGCCCGCCAAGGGCTTCAACCTCCTGGTCGGCGGAGGCGCGGGAGGAAGGAGCGTCCTCTCGGCGGACGAGTGCGAGGAGGAGGGCCTTCATCTGCAGCAAATCCCCGAGGACGTGCGCCAGGAGCTGGAACGGCAGGACCCCTTCTTTGGCGCGTGGGTGACCAACCCCGTGGACAGCTCAATAATGGGCGGCAGCAACCTGACCCCCTACGACGTGGTTCAGCTTATAGGGGAAAGCCCCGAATACGACGTCGTGGTCAACAATATAGGGGCCGGACCTGACCCTGCGAGGCAGCAGAGGGCGACACGGATGATTGACCACACTGCGGACATAGCAGAGAACCTCGGCAAGCCCGTGGCTCTGGTGATATCCGACATCACGCCGGAGGACCCGAGCCAGTTCGAGGCCACCCAGGAGCTGCGACGCCACTGCATCGAGAGGGGATTCGCCATTTTCCCCAACATGGGCCGCGCATCCCGAGCCGTCAAGCGCCTGGTGGACTACCACCTCTGGCGAGAAGCGGAAGGGGCGTAGGGACAGAGGGAGCATCTCCAGCCGTCGCTCCTGTTAACACGGGAGCCCACACACCTCCTCCCCGCCTGGATTCCTGCTTCCGCAGGAATGACGAAAATGTACGTGTCTCGTAGGGGCGGTTCGCGAACCGCCCCTACCCACGCCAGCACCCCACATCTGAGCCAGACAACGAGCTCGCCATCTGCCTATTGACTCAAGATTTCTTGAGTATTATTCTTCACTGTAGACCAATGAGGTGAAGAATGCCCTTGAATGCGCCAACCCTTCAGACCAGGGCCAACCTGCACGCCGCCCTTGGCGAGCCGAGTCGCCTGGCCATTGTCGATGCCCTGCGCCACTCTGAGCACACGCCATCGGAGCTTGGGCAGCGGCTTGGCATGGACTCCAACCTGCTGGCCTACCACCTGCAGGTCCTCGTAGACGCCGGGCTGGTTGAGAGACTGAGCTCTTCCGGGGATCGGAGACGACGCTACCTGCATCTGCGCCGCGAGTCCCTGGAATCCCTGGCATCTTCCGCCAATTTCCGGGTTTTGAGCGTACTCTTTGTCTGTACTTACAACTCCGCTCGCTCCCAGCTGGCCGCGGCCCTGTGGCGGCGGTCCTCCGGCATCCCGGCCCATAGCGCGGGCACGCAACCGGCAACGATGGTCCACCCCATGACCGTCCGGGTAGCCCGGCGACACGGCCTGGACCTATCGGACGCCGTCCCCAGCCCAATGCCGGACACGCCACAGAATGCCGGCCTTGTCGTCACCGTATGCGACAGAGCCAACGAGCAGTTGACGGATATTGTGGCAGAGCGCCTCCACTGGTCGGTGCCCGACCCCGCGGAGTCCGGCACGCTGGAGGCCTTCGAAGAGGCGTACAACGACATCGACAGGAGGGTTGGGTTGCTGGCCGCACACGCGGCCTCGAACGACCCTTCGCGAGGGGCACCGGCATGACCCCAACGCGCCTGGCACAGATATGCGTTGCGGAGGTTGTGGGCACTTACCTGCTGGTGCTTTTCGGCACGGGGTCTGTGGCCGCCGCCGTGCTGACTGGCGCACAGGTTGGCCTGTGGCAGGTGGCCGTAGTCTGGGGCTTTGGAATAACCCTGGCCATCTACGCAACGGCGGCCATATCGGGGGCGCACCTGAACCCGGCGGTGTCCCTGTCCTTCGCCATCTTCCGCCGCGACGAGTTCCCCGTGAACCGGCTGCTCCCCTACTGGATATCCCAAATGGTTGGAGGCGTCCTTGGCGGGCTCACCATACTGTGGCTGTTCGGCTCCTTCATCACAGAGTTTGAGGCTGTCCAGGGGCTGGTCAGAGGCGAACCCGGCAGCCAGCTATCGGCGATGGTGTTCGGGGAGTACTTCCCAAACCCTGCCGTATTCGGCACAGACGAAGCCGCTCGCTCCCTGATCTCCCCGGCAAAAGCCCTGGTGGTGGAGGCTTTCGGTACGGCCGTCCTGGTGCTCATGATATTCTCCCTGGTAGACCGCCACAACGCCGCCCTGCCCACCAAGCACCTGGCGCCTTTCTTCATCGGCTTTACGGTGGCAGCGCTCATCAGCCTGTTCGCCCCTCTGACACAGGCCGGCTGGAACCCCGCGCGCGATTTCGGCCCGCGCATAGTCGCCTACCTGGCCGGCTGGGACGCAATAGCGATACCCGGGCCGTCGTCCGGCTTCTGGGTCTACATCATCGGGCCACTCATAGGCGGGCCGATAGGCGCGGCCGTACACGAGTTCATCCTGGGACCACTCCGGAAGCGGCAAGCCGAGGAAGCTGAATAGGAGGCTATCCATGGCAGAGATACTATTTGTGTGCGTCCACAACGCCGGCCGGAGCCAGATGGCTAAAGCGATGTTCAACAGAATCGCCTCTGAGCGCGGCTTGGCTGTACGGGCCGAGTCGGCCGGGACGGAGCCCGGAGAGGGAGTCCACGATATTGTAGCCACGGCCATGCAGGAGGTGGGTTTCGACCTCCGGACCGAGCGTCCCCAGCTGCTTACTGACGAGATGGTCGAGCAGGCACAAAGAGTGGTCACAATGGGCTGCGCCATCGACTCGGAGGCCTGTCCTGCTATATTCTTGAGAGACGTGGAGGACTGGGGACTGCCGGACCCCAAGGGGCAGCCCATCGAGGAGGTCAGGGCAATAAGGGACGTCATTGGGCAGAAGGTTGAGGACCTCCTCAGCGAGATCACGCCGCCAGGCTGAACGACCGGCGGGCGAACAGGGCCGGCAGACCGCGCTCACTGCAACGGCGCCTTGAGCGCTATCCTGGCTCCGGTAGATGTTTGGCAATGGAGCAGTAATGACCGAACCGACTATAGAACAGTGGCTAGACCTGCACCAGGCGTTTATGGACTACTGTGCGGCAACACCCTGGCTGTGGCTGGGAGACACGGACGTCGTGGCCGTTGAGAACCCATCCGGAGAGTACAAGGGTTACTGTGCTGTCATGGGCAGTAGCGAGATAGAATACGGGCTGAGTGTACATATCGGCGACGAGGGACTGGCAGGCTACCTGACGCTGATGACGGGAGATGTCGACCCGGAGTCACTAGAAGCGTTTTACATGATGCGCGCCTTGTCTGCCATGCTTGCCGACAGAGAAGACTTGGACACAGCGGATCGCGACGTCATACGTGGTTTGGGACTCAGGTACAGGGGGCGAGGCAAGTGGCCTCTGTTTCGCAGTATCGCCACAGGCTATATGCCCTGGCGCCTGAACTCGGACGAGGCTGAGTTCCTGACGATAGCGTTGAGAAACGTGATTGACATAGCTTCAAGAACGGCAGGAGGCGAAGAGGTCCTCTACGCGGAAAGCGACCCAAGCCTGATCCTGACCCGCGTCTTTCGGGACGGTGCATGGCAAGACCGATGGGAAGCCTTCATGCCGCCCCGCCCAGCTGAGCCAGTCCCTGATTATCCTGACTCGGAGCGGCTCCACCAGTTGGCTCAGTCGAAGCCCAGGGGACCGTTGGTCTGGGAGCTGAGCATCTTCTATCTGCAAACACCGATCCAGGAGGAGCGAGGGGAACGACCCTTCTTCCCGACCATGATCCTCGTCGTGGACAGGGGTTCTTCGTTAATACTGGGTACGGAGGCCTTGGGGGCTATCCCTTCGACTACCCAACGTCAAGGCGCGCTTGTGAGACTGCTGGAGAAGGTGAGCATATTACCATCTGAGATAGTCGTCGACTCAGCGAGCACAGCCAACCTGCTCGAGTTCGTCACACGACCCCTTGGAGTCAAGCTCTCGGTGGGAGAAACTCCTGTGCTTGATGATGTGAAACACTCCCTGATGACGTTCATCGACCCGTAGCGTCTGTCGTCAACACAGCTTGGCGCGACCTGGGTTCGACGCCCCATGCCAATGCCGCGTCCATAGCCTGTAGGAGCGCGCCAGGGTCTTTCGATTGTTAGAATATGTCATTCTGAGCCGCAGGCGAAGAATCTAAAATCCTTCAGTAAGAACTTGGTCCGAGTATTGAAGAGAAGGAATGTAGGCAAGGGCTTTAGACCCTTCGCTATCACTCAGAGCCTGCCCCGCACTTGATGCGGGGGTGACAATCGAAAGACCCTGGGAGCGCGCTATCTGGAGTTGTCCACCCCTTGCCCCTGTGCTATCCTAAAGTGTGATTATGACTACAAGCACAGACCAGGCCAAGTACTGGGTGGCCTTCAACCGCATATCCACCATCGGCAGGGCCAGGTTTGCCATACTGGAGAGCTACTTTGGCGATCTGGAGACGGCCTGGCGCGCCGGATCCTCCGACCTGGCCGGCGCCGGACTGGACCAGCGCTCCGTGAGGGCCATCGCCTCCCGCCGACCGTCCATATCCCCGGACGCCGAGTGGGAACGCCTTGAGAAGCTGGGCATAGACGCCATCACCGTCAGAGATCCCGCCTATCCCGGCCTGCTCAGAGAGGTGTACGACTACCCTCCTGTGCTGTACGCCAAGGGCAATATCCTGCCTGAGGACGGGCGCTCCGTGACGATAGTTGGGACGCGCAAGACCACGTCCTACGGACGGGAGGTGACCCGCCAGTTGACCGAGGACCTGTCGAAGAACAGCGTCACCATAGTGAGCGGCCTCGCCCGGGGCATCGACTCCATTGCCCATCGCGTCGCCCTAGATTCCGGAGGTCGCACCCTGGCCGTCCTCGCCAACGGACTGGACACCGTGTATCCCCCGGAGCACGCCTCAATGGCGCGGGAAGTGTCCGAGAGCGGCGCGCTGATAAGCGAACACCCGCCCGGCATCCGACCGGAGGCCAAGAATTTCCCCCGCAGAAACCGAATCCTGAGCGGCCTGACACCCGGCACGGTTGTAGTGGAGGCCGGCGAGGGAAGCGGCGCGCTGTGGACCGTGAGGCATGCCCTGGACCAGGACAGGGAGGTCATGGCCGTGCCCGGCAGCATCTTCTCGCCCGCCAGCAAGGAGGCCAACCGGCTAATCCAGCAGGGAGCGAAGACGGTTCTGAGCTATACCGACGTCCTGGAGGAGTTGAACTTCTCCGCGTTGGGCCAGCAGATAGAGCTGCTCCCCATCCTACCCCAGAACGATCAGGAGACCCAATTGCTGAGATACATCACCTTCGAGCCCTTGCACATAGACGATATCCAGAGGACATCCGGCCTTCCTGTGGCCTCCGTCAGCAGCTCCCTGGCTATGATGGAGATCAAGGGGCTGGTGAGACAGGTGGGAGGAATGAGCTACATTAGAACGCGAGAGGCGCAGGCCGAATACCAGGTCTCGCCGAGATGAGATACCATGGCTAAAAATCTTGTAATAGTTGAGTCCCCGGCCAAAGCCAGGACCGTAGGAAGATTCCTGGGCGACGACTACAACGTCGTCGCTTCACTGGGTCACGTGCGCGACCTTCCCCAGAAGGGGCTCGGCGTGGACGTGGACGACGGCTTCACACCCAGCTACGAGGTGATGGAGGACAAGAAGAAGCTGGTGCGGGACATACAGCGGGACTCCAAAGACGCCACCACCATCTACCTTGCCACCGACCCGGACCGAGAGGGGGAGGCCATTGCCTGGCACCTGGTGCATTCTGCCGGGCTTGAGAATAGGTCCCTGAAGCGAGTGGTCTTCCACGAAATCACTGAGGATGCCCTCAAGGAGGCCTTCGAGCAGCCCAGGGACATTGACCTGAACCTGGTCAATGCACAACAGACGCGTCGCATCCTGGACAGGCTGGTGGGCTACAAGCTCAGCCCCGTCCTGTGGCGGAAGGTTGTACACCATTACGCCCGGCGGAGGGCCCTCTCCGCGGGCCGCGTCCAGTCGGTGGCGCTGCGCCTCGTAGTGGACAGGGAGCGGGAGATACAGGCCTTCGTTCCCAAGGAGTACTGGACCATCGATGCGCACCTTGAAACCACGGCGGCGGCCGCTCGCGGCTTCAAAGCGGCCCTCCACTCCCTGCGCGGGCAGAGGGGCAGGCTGGAAATCCCGTCGGAGGTGAACGCCGCAAAGCTGGTCGCCGACCTGGAGGGAGCCGCCTACAAGATTTCCAGGGTCAGGACCCGGCAGGTCCGGCAGAGGCCGGCCGCGCCCTTCACCACAAGCTCGCTCCAGCAGGAGGCGTGGCGGAAGCTGCGCTTCTCCACCAGCAAGACCATGATGCTCGCCCAGCAGCTCTACGAAGGGATGGACATGGGAGACGAGGGCTCGGTGGGGCTCATCACCTACATGCGCACCGACTCCACCACCCTCTCGTCCCAGGCCCTTCGCGAGGCGCAGGCGTACATACGCAAGCAGTACGGCGCTGAGTACGCCCCCAAATCGCCCAGAACGTACAAAACCAAGAGCAAGTCCGCACAGGAGGCCCACGAGGCCATACGGCCTACCTCCATTCCAAGAGATCCCGACAGCATCGCCAGGCTACTGTCCCGCGACCAGCTCAGGCTGTACGACCTGATTTGGAAGCGCACACTGGCCAGCCAGATGGCCGACGCCCTGCTGGACTCCACGTCCGTGGACATCGACGCCTCCACCACGTCCGACAACGCCTATGTGTTCAGGGCTACCGGGAGCGTCCTCAAGTTCCCCGGCTTTCGCCGGCTATACCTTGAAGACGTGGACGACTCCTCGGACGAGGGCGATCAGGCCCTGCTGCCGGAGATGAAGGAGGACGACGTCCTGAAGTGCCTGGGGCTTGACCCAAAGCAGCACTTCACACAGCCTCCTCCCAGATACACTGAGGCATCGATAGTGAAGACTCTTGAGGAGCAGGGGATCGGCAGGCCCAGTACGTACGCGCCCACTATTTCCACCATTCAGAACAGACACTACGTCACCAAAACGGCCGGGCGCTTCACGCCCGCCGCCTTGGGCATCACCGTGTGCGATCTGCTCAACCAGAACTTCCCGGACATTATGGACGCGGGATTCACCGCCCAGATGGAAGAGGACCTGGACGAGATAGCCCAGGGCAACCGCGAGTGGGTGCCTATGCTCGGCGAATTCTACCAGGGCTTCAGCAAGTCCGTTGAAGAGGCGATGGACATCCCCAGGATGAAGGTGGAGGACGAGCTGACGGACCAGATGTGCGAGGAGTGCGAGAGGCCAATGGCCATCAAGATGGGACGTTTTGGGCCTTTCCTATCCTGCACCGGCTTCCCGGAGTGCAGGAGCAGCAAGCCATATCGCATACCCACCGGGGCGAACTGCCCACGCTGCGACGGCGACCTGGTGCAGAGGCGCGGCGGCAAGCGGGGTTCGACATTCTACGGCTGCTCCAACTACCCCACCTGCGACTTTTCCGTCAGGCAGCGCCCCCTGCCACAGCCATGCCCCGAGTGCGGTGCTCTGCTCCTGGCCGCAGCACGGAACAGGGCGCGTTGCACCGCTTGCGACTTCCAGGGAGACGCCCCTGAATCGGAGCAGGAACAGGACAAGGTTGAGGTGGCCGAGGTGGCTGAGGTGGCCGTATGACATTGTCTCCGGCGAAGGAGCGGGGCTACCTGCAGGAGTACAGGGATCACCTGCGCGGGGAGCGCAGCCTGTCCGAGTACACCGTCCGCAACTACCTGAACGACCTGGCCCCGTTCTTCCAGTTCATGGAGGAGCAGGGCGTCGAATCCCCCACTGAGGTCGATCGCGGCTTCCTGAGGCGCTACGTTGCCTGGCTCATGTCCAGCCGGCCCATCCAAACGGGCCGATCCCAGATAAAGCGGGGACATGAGAGGGCAAGCGTCACCAGGTCCCTGGCAGCCCTCCGCTCCTTCTTCCGCTATCTGGTAAGTAGGGGAGTTGTGCCACCCAGCCCCCTGTGGAAGCGTGGCAGCCGCCAGTCCAGGGCACTGATACCCAAGGCGGAGAAAACCCTCCCCCGTATCATGGGCAAGGAGGAGGTTGTTGACCTTCTGACCACACCGGACGACCCGGATACCAAGAGCAAGCCCAAGTCCCCGGCAATGCAGCTTCGGGACAGGGCCATCCTGGAGGTGCTGTACGCCACCGGCCTGAGGGTGAGCGAGCTATCGGGGCTGGATATGAAGGACGTGGATATGGCGCGCCGACGGGTCAGGACTATAGGCAAGGGATCCAAGGAGCGAGAGGTGGTCTTCGGCAAGCCGGCGCAAGAGGCCCTGGAGCGCTACATCAACGAGGGACGTCCCAAGCTGGGTGGTCGAACCGACGCCCTGTTCCTCAACCGCTTTGGCGGCCGTCTCACCAAGCGCTCCGTCCAGGAGATGGTCAAACGCTACAGCCTCCAGTCAACTGACACCAAGGTGCACCCGCATATGCTGCGCCACACCTTCGCGACGCATTTGCTGGATGGAGGCGCGGACCTGCGCATCGTACAGGAGCTGCTTGGGCACTCATCCCCGGCCACCACCCAGATATACACACACGTGAGCATGGCCCAGTCCCGCAAGGAGTACCTGAAGGCGCATCCAAGAGCCAGAGTCGATGAAACCCCGGGTACTCAGTAGCCGGATTCGCCAAAATCACTATCGGAGCTAAATACTGCATTGAGACTCCTGATAATCAACGGGCCAAACCTGAACATGCTGGGGCAGCGCGACCCCGCCATCTACGGCTCCATGTCCCTGCACGACATAGAGGAGGCGGTGCAACGCCGCGCCCAGGAGCTTGGGACGGACGTTAGCTTCTTCCAGTCCAACAGCGAAGGATCGATCATTGACTACCTCCAGGCGCAGGCTCCCACCGCCAACGGGATAGTGATAAACCCGGGCGCGCTAACCCACTACGGCCTGTCTCTCAGAGAGGCGCTGGTGGATACAGCGCTTCCCGTTGTAGAGGTGCACCTTTCCAACCTGTACGCCAGGGAAAAATGGCGTCACCGCTCCGTGGTGGCCCCCGTGGCCGTGGGCCAGATAAGCGGCCTCAGCTGGAGGGGATACGTAGCCGCCCTGGAGTTCCTGACGGCCAGAATAAACGAAGGAGCAACCGGATGAAAGCAAGACTGGACAAGATAAGAGCCAAGTTCGAGGAGGCAGGCGTTGATGCCCTGATGATATCGTCCGGAGAGAACCGGCGATACCTGTCGGGATTTACAGGCTCGGCCGGTTCCCTATTCATAACCGCAACGGATGCCGTGCTGTCCACAGACTTCCGCTACGTGGAGCAGGCCGGTCAGCAATCGCCGGACTTTCGCGTACACCGCATGAGGGGCGGCGTTGACTGGCTCGCCGGTCTCCTGGGCGAGCTGGGGATTCACCGCCTGGGTTTCGAGAGCCAGCACGTTACCGTTGCCTCCCACTCAGGCATTCTCAAGTCCATCAGCGAAAGCAGCCCCAGCCTGGACGTCTCTCTCGTGGCTACCTCCGGACTGGTGGAAGAGCTTCGCTCCGTGAAGGACCCCGAGGAGATGGCAATACTCACCAGAGCCGTAGACATTGCAGATCAGGCCTTTGCCCAGGTTGCCCCGACCATCCGGCCAGGCCACACGGAGGTTGAGGTGGCGTGGATGCTGGAGAGGGCCATGCGTGAGCTTGGAGCGGAGTCGGTCTCATTCGAGACCATTGTGGCAGCCGGGCCAAACGCCGCCCTGCCCCATCACAGGCCCGCGGACGTGCCCATTCTGGAGGGCCAGCCCCTGATAATCGACATGGGCGCCAAGTACGAGGGCTATTGCAGTGACCTCAGCCGCACCATCTGCCTGGGCCAGTATGACGACACCTTCCGCAAGATTTACGACACCGTTCTCGGAGCGCAGCTTACGGCGATTGCCACGGTGGAAAAGGGCATGACCGCCGGGGACGCCGACGGGCTGGCGCGGGCGGTGATCGAGGAGGCGGGCTACGGCGACAACTTCGGCCACAGCCTGGGACACGGCGTCGGCCTGGCCGTCCACGAGCTGCCTGGCGTGGGGCCCAGCTCCACGATGGTGCTGGAGGACACGATGGCCTTCACCGTTGAACCGGGCATATACATCACAGGATGGGGCGGTGTCCGCATAGAGGACGTGGTTGTGCTGGAGAACGGCAGGGCCAGGGTAATCAGCAAAGCCCCGAAGCAAGACAGGATCGGAGTATAGAATGACGATCAGCTACAGCGAACTGAGAAGAGGCACAGTCATCGAACTGGAGGATGAGCCTTGGCAGGTTCTCGACTGGAAGCACACCAAGATGCAGCAGCGGGCCCCGGTGCTGACTTTGAAGCTCCGCGGCCTGCGCACGGGACGCACTATGGAGCGCAACGTGCCGGGGAACCAGAAGCTCACCCTTGCAGAGGTGGACACCCGCGAGGCTCAGTACCTGTACAGCGACGGTGACCTCTACTACTTCATGGACACCAGCACCTTCGACCAGCACCCCCTCACCACCGACAGGCTGGGAGACGCCCTCCTGTACATCAAGGAGCAGGACCAGGTGGAGTTGGTTTTATACAAGGGAGACCCCATATCCGTGGAGCTGCCCACGTTCGTTGAACTTCGGGTGGAGGATACCCCTCCGTCGGCGAAGGGCAACACGGCCCAGGGGAGCACCAAGCCCGCCAAACTGGAGACTGGGTTGGACGTGCAGGTGCCCTTCTTCGTAAATGTGGGCGATGCGGTGAGGATAGACACTCGCTCGGGGGAGTATCTTGAAAGGGTGAGCTGAGTTGCCCGTTTACTCCGTCAGTCAGATCACACGATACCTCAAGGACTCGCTGGAAGCCGACTTCTTCCTGAACGACCTGTGGATGCGCGGCGAGGTCTCCAACCTGACGCGCTCGGCGGCGGGCCACTTCTACTTCACCCTCAAGGACTCAGCCAGCCAGGTCCGGTGCGTCATGTTCCGCCCTGCTCACGGCGGCGAGCACCTGGCCGAGGGCGGAGCCGTCATCGCTCACGGACGCGTTTCGCTCTACGAGGTCCGGGGAGACCTGCAGCTCATTGCAGACCTGGCACAGCCGGAGGGCGTTGGCGAGCTGCACCTGGAGCTGGAGCGCCTCAAAGTGAAGCTGGAGGCCGAGGGCCTGTTCCAGGTCTCCCGCAAGAGACCACTTCCCGTCTTCCCCAAGCGCATCGGAGTGGCGACGTCTCCCACCGGCGCGGTCTGGCACGACATCCAGAACATCATCCGGCGGAGATACCCCCTCGTGGAGTTAGCCTTTGCGCCCACGCCCGTCCAGGGCGACGCGGCGGCCGGGGGAATCGTAGACGCCTTTGACACCCTCAACGCTGAAGATGACATAGACCTGGTCATCCTGGCACGCGGCGGAGGGTCGCTTGAAGACCTGTGGCCCTTCAACGAGGAGACAGTCGCCAGAGCCATCTACGCAAGCCGCGCTCCCGTTATCAGCGCCGTGGGCCACGAGACGGACTTCACAATAGCAGACATGGTAGCCGACTGCCGCGCTCCCACTCCCTCGGCTGCTGCGGAGCTGTCAGCGCCAGACCAGGACGAGCTTCTTGAGCGCGTCGAGTCACGCCAGAGGAGCGCCTTCCAGTGGATGTCCGGCGACCTGAGCGACAGGAGCCGCGACGTGGACCAGACCGCCTGGAGGCTCCAGCGTTACGCCCCGGACATACCTTCGTGGAGGCAGCGTGTGGACGACCTGTCCCAGGCCAACGCGCGCGCCCTGGATTCCTATCTGACCCTGCGCGGGGAGAGGATCGGCGCCCTGGAGATGCGCCTGGCCTCCCTGAACCCCTCCAGCGTGCTGGCCAGGGGATACGCCGTGGTGCAGCGGCAGGACACACTGGAGCCTGTGACATCCGTTGAGCAAGTCAGCCCCGGAGACGACCTCGACATCACCGTAGCGGGCGGCAGCTTCCCAGGCCGCGTCCTGCCCGCGTGACCAGGCTATGAGCGCCAATAACCCCAACAACGAAGAAACCTCCTTCGAGGAGGCGTACACCAGCCTTGAGGAGACGGTGCGCGCCCTGGAAGAGGGCGGGCTGTCCCTGGCCGAGGCCACCCGCCTCTATGAAGAGGGAACGCGGCTTGCCCGCATATGCAACGAGCTTCTAAGCTCCGCGGAGCTTCGGATAACCCGCCTCCAGACGGCCTACGGCGAGCAGATGCGACTCCTGACGGAAGATAGGGAGCAGGACGCTGAGGACTGACCTCCACATGCACACCGGGTTCTCCCCGGACTCCGCCACGGATCTGGGGGACTTTGTGGCCAGATGCGTGAAGGCCGGCCTGGACTGCATCGCCGTCACTGACCACAACACGATACAGGGGGCCTTGAAGGTGCAAGCGATGGCCCCTTTTCGAGTCATCATTGGTGAGGAGATCAAGAGCGCAGGCGGGGAGATAATCGGCCTCTTCCTCAAGGAGGTCGTTCCACGCGGGCTTCCGGCCCTGGAGACGGTCAAGCTCATCAAGGAGCAGGGAGGGCTGGTGTCGATACCCCATCCCTTCGACCACTTCCGCCGCTCCGTCATCAGCCAAGAGGCCCTGTACGAGGCGCTGCCTTACGTGGACATTGTGGAGGCCTTTAACGCCCGCAACACGCTCCAAGGAGACAACCGGAAGGCGGAGGAACTGGCCCGGGAGCACGGTATCCTCACCTCAGCCGTCAGCGACTCCCACACGCTAGTAGAGATGGGGCGCACATACGTGGAGATGCCGGAATTCGACAGCACGCCGGAGGGCTTTATGCAATCCCTGAGCGAGGCCGCTCTTGTGCGACGTCAGATAACGCCCCTCATTCATTTTCTCACCACCTTCACCAAGAACCAGAAGAGGCTCGCCCGCCTCTGGCGCAGGCGGTCTGGAGCGCCGCTCCGTGATTGACATAGGGTGGTTCTCCACGGGCCGCGGCGAAGGCTCCCTGGGCCTTCTGAAAACGGTGCAAGATGCCATCTTGCGAGGGGAGCTTGACGCCCGCATCCGGTTCATATTCAGCAACCGAGAGGCGGGAGAGGGAGAGGGCAGCGATCGCTTCTTTCGGCAGGTACGCGACTACGACATACCCCTGGTCACATTCTCGTCACAGGGCTTTCGGCGCAGCAGGGGCGGCGGCCCGTTCTCCAGGCATCGCCTGGAGTTCGACCGCGAGGTGATGAAGCAATTGGAGGACTACGAGCCAGACATGTGCGTGCTGGCCGGATACATGCTTATAACGGACACGGAGCTGTGCAACCGGTACACCATGCTCAACTTCCACCCAGCCCCGCCTAACGGGCCGGTTGGAACGTGGCAGGATGTCATCTGGAGGCTCGTCGAGGACGGCGCCGAAGAGGCCGGGGGGTACATCCACCTTGCCACGGAGGACCTGGACCGCGGCCCCGTGCTGGCCTGGTACTCCTTCCCCATCCGCGGCGGAGCCTTCGACCCCCTCTGGCAGCAGGTCGAGGGTCGCACGATAGAAGACCTCAAGACAAACGACGGCGAAAGCCTCCCCCTGCTCCAGCTCATACGCCAGGAAGGGGTCAGGCGGGAGCGCCCGCACCTGCTGGAGACCCTGAAAGCCTTCGCCCAGGGAAACATCCGCGTGGAAGGACGCCGCGTGCTGGACAACTCCGGCAACCCAAGCGACGGTCTGTGCCTGAACGAGGCTATAGATACTGCAATCCGGGACAACGACTAGCCTCCTTGGCTTAGACTTCAAAAGAATACCGACCGGGCACGCAAGGTCCCTTCCCTCGCTTGCGAGGGAAGGTTAGGATAGGGACGACAATGAACATCATAGACTTTCTTCCGGAGAACGAGGCTGCCGTTCACCAGGCGGCCACGCTGCTGGTGGAGGTCTTCCGTGAGCATCACCCCAACGCCTGGCCCGACATGGACTCCGCCCTGAAGGAAGTCCAAGAGTCCTTCGCAGAGAACCGCATAAGCCGGATAGCTGTAGACGATACGGGCATTGTTCTGGGCTGGATTGGAGGAATCGGAGCCGACCACTACGAGGGATTCGCCTGGGAGCTGCACCCACTGGTGGTGCACCCGGACTATCAACGGAGCGGTATAGGGAGAGCGCTGGTCACCGACCTGGAAGACCACGTCAGACGGCACGGCGGCTCCACCATCTGGCTCGGCACGGACGACGAGAACAACCAGACATCCCTCGGCGGCATTGATCTGTATCCCAACGTGCTGGACCACCTTGCCCAAATACGCAACCTCAACAACCACCCATACGAGTTCTACCAGAAGGTCGGTTTCACCATCGTGGGCGTGATACCGGACGCCAACGGCTTTGGCAAGCCGGACATCATGATGGCGAAGCGGGTGGGGGAGTAGAAGGCTTGAAAGGGACCGGTGTTACTGTGCAGGTGAAAGTTCCTCAATCGTAACCTCTCCACCATCCAAAGCATCCATAGTAACCCGACTACCCCAGAGCAGGGTCATGCCCAGCAACGGAACACTATCCGACTCCAATATCAGTACGTCGCTCGGACGTCCATGCCAAGACACTGATCCAAGATATACCTGAAACTCAAAGAGCTCTCCGTTTGCCAACTCAAAGGTTCTTTGACCTACGGATGACAGCCCGAGTTGATTGATGGATTCCCGTGGTAAGGACAGATAGCCCGTAAACCCGGTATCCAGGATGACCTCCAGAGGTCGGGGGCGACCTTCGCCATCCATGAAGTCCACGTTAATCAATGCTTGTTGATTAACGTTTACCTTTCCCCTAATCATCGTGCCGAGGCATCCGGAAGCCGCCCACATGGCTGTACGCGGCGCGATGCCCGACGCGCACTCCGTATGTCACTGCGGCCGGCCTCCTCTTAAGCAACCGACGTGTGGCTGTTGCGTCTCTAGCGTCGATCTCATAGTCACCGCTATCAACGTCGATGACTACAAATGTCCCTTTCTCCACGGGTCCGATTTGAGACCCGATCAACTCCCGATAGATGGCTTCCCCACGGGCCGTTATTTCCCCTGGTTCGTATTCACGGCCTGCCACAGCATCCTCCTCTTGGTAATGACACCCGCCATCAAAAGCGGCCTTCGCCGCGCATTTTCCGAATCTCTTCCTGGGATGCTCTTGGGCGCTTGTCTCTCTCAGCGAGCATCCGCACCACGACGGCTCTGCGCTTTTCTTGCGCCTGCGTGAGAGTTTCACTAGAATCGGTGTGCCTTGTGGTCATAACACGAGCCTCTCTGTAAATCCCTACGCCGTCTTCTCTCTTGGGACGTCCGACGCCTCTGGGACTCCGGCGCGAAAGCGTGGGGTGGATCTGGCAATCTCAGTCTCTACGGGCGTCCCGGCGCCGCTCAGGAGAACGGGGTACCTGCGACCCCGTATGACCTCAGCGTCTATGGCGCAGGTGCGGACGCCGGTCATTGACGGCAGCTCGTACATCACGTCCAGCAGCGTCTGCTCAATGATGGCTCGCAGCCCTCGGGCGCCGGCCTTCCTCTCCAACGCCTCCTCCGCGGCCGCCTCAACGGCATCTTCGCTGAAGGTGAGATCGACGTTGTCCAGGCTGAAGAGACGCTGGTACTGCTTAACGACGGCGTTCTTTGGCTCCACCAGTATCCTCACCAGGTCATCCTTGTCCAGTGAATCCAGGCTCATCACCAGAGGAAGACGTCCCACAAACTCCGGGATAAAGCCATAGGCCAGCAGGTCCTCGGGAATGAGGTGCTGGAGCACCTTCTCCTGGTCGCCCTCCTTGCTTGCCGTACTGGAGGACCGGAAGCCAATTCCCTGTCGCTCCCTGGACATGCGCCCGGTGACTATCTTATCCAGACCCTCGAAGGTGCCGCCGCAGATGAAAAGTATGTGCTCCGTGTTGATCTGGAGCAACTCCTGGTGCGGGTGCTTCCTCCCGCCCTGTGGAGGCACATTGGCGGTGCAACCCTCTATGATCTTCAGTAGCGCCTGCTGGACGCCCTCCCCGGATACGTCCCGGGTGATGGACGGGTTGGCGGCCTTGCGTCCAATCTTGTCCACCTCGTCTATGTAGACTATGCCGCGTTCGGCCCGGGCTATGTCGAAGTCCGCGGCCTGTATGAGCCTCAGCAGAATGTTCTCGACGTCCTCACCCACGTACCCGGCCTCAGTGAGTGTTGTGGCGTCAGCGATGCAGAAGGGGACATCCAGGGTCCTTGCCAGGGTCTGGGCCAGGAGGGTCTTGCCGCTACCGGTAGGCCCGGCCAGAAGGATGTTGGTCTTCTGTAGCTCAACGTCATCGTCACTGGAGTCGCCGGACCAGATGCGTTTGCAGTGGTTGTAGACCGCCACGCTCAGGACCTTCTTGGCCCTGTCCTGGCCGACCACGTACTCATCCAGCTTCTCGTAAATGGTCTTGGGATTCAGCTTTGGGGGCTCCGGAGAGGCAACGACTCGCGTAGGCGACTCTTCATCGATGATCTGCTGGCACAGGCCAACGCACTCGTTGCAGATGAAAGCCCGGCCCGGCCCGCTGATGAGCCGTTTTACCTGGACCTGGTCCTTTCCGCAAAAAGAACAGACCACCCTTGGGGGAGTCTCAACGTGATTTGGCACACACCCTCCTTGGAGGAGCCTAAGCCGTAGCTGCGACCTCTTCGACTGCCGACTTGGCCAGCACCTCGTCGACGATGCCGTAGAGCATTGCCTGGTCAGCAGTTAGGTAGTAGTCCCTGTCCGTATCCGAGGCAACCTTGTCGTAAGGCTGTTCCGTATGCCGGGATATAATGTTGCGCAGCGAGTCCTGCAAACGCAGTATCTCCCTCGCGGCTATCTCTATGTCCGAAGCCTGCCCCTGGGCGCCGCCCATAGGCTGGTGCATGTGTATGGTGGAGTTGGGAAGAGCGAACCTTTTCCCCTTGGCCCCGGCGCAAAGGAGCACCGTGCCCATGCTGGCTGCGAGACCCACACAAATGGTGGAAACGTCCGGCTTTATGAGCTGCATGGTGTCGTAGATGGCCAGCCCGGAGCTTACGACTCCTCCCGGGCTGTTGATGTAGACGCTGATATCCTTCTCAGGGTCCTCCCGCTCCAGGTAGAGCAGCTGGGCCACAATCAGGTTGGCGATATGGTCCGAGATCGGTGTGCCCAGGAAAACGATTCTCTCTCTGAGCAGCAATGAGTAGATGTCGAACGCCCGCTCCCCTCTGGCGCCCGTCTCTACCACCATAGGTATCAGGTCTTCGGGGCGATACAGCATATTATGCACCTCTTTCAGAGTCCTCTTGACCCTCTTCCTCGGGGACTTCTGGGACTTCACTTGACGACATGGCCGCTTCAATGGCCTCGCCTTTTGCTATATTCACAAGACTCTCCAGTGTCTTACGGTTGATGAGCATATTCTCGATGTATCTCCGGCCATCCTCCGTGTCCAATGCCTGTCTGAGGGGGTTTTCACCAGTCTCAGATTCCACTCCCATCGAGTTCAGCTCCTCCTCAATCTCCTCGGGAGTCACCTCCAAACCCTCTTTTTCTCTGAATGCCTGAAGGGTGAAGCTCCGGATAAGGCGCTCCTCGGCCTGGGGCCGCGCCTCTTCTTGAATCTGCTCAACGCTCTTCCCCACAGTGCTCAGATAGTCCTCCATGCTCAACTGCTGCCTTCTCATGGCTTCCGCCTGGTCCGACAGCATATGATCCACCTCATGTTCCACCAGAAGCGGGGGTAACTCAACCTCCGATATGTCTATAAGAGCCTGTATAGCCAGGTCCTCAAATCGGTGGTCGGCGGCCTGTCGGCTCTGCTGGAGCATTTCCTCTTCAATCTTTTCCCTTAGCTCATCCATGCTCGTCGTTTCCATACCCAGACTCTTGGCAAACTCGTCGTCCAGTTCCGGCAGCTTCCTCTCCTTCACCTCCACCACCACGACGCTGAACTGGCACTCCTTCCCAATCATCTCGCTATCGGAGTAGTCGTCCGGGAACGGAAGGGTGAACTCGCGGCTCTCGTCCATGACAGCGCCCACCAGCGCCTCGGCAAAGCCGTAAAGAGGATTTGGCGAACCCGCCAAAAGGATGTAGTCCACTCCCTCGTCTTCCACCACCGGTTCGCCGTCCACATCCCCCCGCACATCTATAGTGATCATGTCACCCATCTCAACGGGGCGTTCCACAGGCTCCCAGGTGCCGCTCTCTCGTTGGAACAGACTCAACCGGTTATCCACCTCATCGGCGGTCACCTCTACGGGCTCCTGCTCCAGATGAATGTCGTAGTAGTCACCCAACGCCACATCGGGACGCACGGCAACCGTCGCCTCGATGGTCAGGGGATCATCCTGGAGCACCTTGACCCTGGGAGTAGCCACCACATCCAACTCCTGCTCCTCTATGGCCCTGGACGTCAGCTGTGGCAGCAGGGTCTCAAGCGCGTCCTCAATGAGCGCTTCACGCCCCACAAACCTCTCCACTACCGACCGGGGCGCCTTGCCCTTGCGAAAACCGGGTATGTTGGCGCGCTGCACAACGCTCCTGTACACCCTGTCCAAGTGCTCTTCCAACTCCGGAGGCTCCACCTCAATGTTGAGCACAACCTGACTCTGGTATAGTTCAGCCTGGGATACTTTCACAGTCCGCTCCTAAAGATACTCTGTTTACCATTATAAGTGCGAGAGGTCACAATGTGAAGCGTTCTACGTCAGCACGGCGCTCTACTCGCCGAGCAGACGCAGGTGCAGCTCCCGAAGCTGCGATTGCTCTACAGGTGACGGCGCTCCGAATAGGGGATCGGTCGCGCTCTGGGTTTTGGGGAAGGCAATGACCTCCCGGATATTCTCCTCATCGCCCATCAGCATGACCACCCGGTCTATGCCGCTGGCGAACCCGCCGTGGGGAGGCGCGCCGTACTCCAGGGCGTCCAGCAGTTGCCCAAACTGGGTCTGCATCGCCTCCGGGCTGTGACCCAGGAGGCTGAATATCTTCTCCTGAACGCTCCGGGTGTGGTTGCGCACACTGCCTCCGGCTATCTCCAGGCCGTTGCAAACGAGGTCGTACTGCTTGGCCAGGGCGCTGCCAGGATCCGCGTCCAGGAGTGCAATGTGCTCATCCTTGGGCGATGAGAAGGGGTTGTGGGGGGAGTGCCATCTGCTCTCCTCCGGCATCCACTCCAGTAGTGGAAAGTCAACCACGAAAGCGAAAGCCAGCAGATCGGGGTCTGCCAGCTCCAGGCGTCGGCCCATCTCGCGGCGGAGATGCCCCAGAACAAGCTCGGTTGCCTCCGTAGGCCCGGCCACTATCAACAGGAGGTCGCCGCGCTTCGCACCCAGGCGAGAGGCAAGCCGGCGCACCTCGTCCAGTGACAGATACCTCGCAGCCGGCGACCGCACGTCCTCCTCAGTCAGGTCCTCCAGCGAGCTGTCGGGGTCGCCGTCCAGGGCTATGGTGACTAGGCCCGCGGCGCCGCGCTCCCGCGCAAAGGCGGTCAGCTCATCTATCTGGCGGCGGGGGTAACCGGCGCATCCGGGGGCAACCAGGCCCTTCACCGAGCCGCCGGACTCGGCAGCGCTGCGCATTACCTGGAAGCCGGTCTCCGCGGCGATGTCCGTAAGGTCGCCTATCTCCATACCGAATCGCAGGTCGGGCTTGTCCGACCCGAACCTTGACATCACATCCTTGTAGGGAAGCCGGGGAAAGGGCCTGAGAACCCTCTTGTGTGGAGCTATGCCCTCCACGAGGCCCGTGAACAGCTCCTCTATCATACGGAGAACGTCGTTCTCCTCCACAAAGCCCATCTCCAGATCCAGCTGGGTGAACTCCGGCTGTCGGTCAGCCCGCAGGTCCTCGTCGCGGAAGCAGCGGGCTATCTGGAAGTAGCGCTCCACGCCTCCCATCACCAGAAGCTGTTTCATCTGCTGTGGAGACTGAGGCAGGGCGTAGAAGCTCCCCGGGTGGACCCTGCTGGGCACAAGGTAGTCCCGCGCTCCCTCCGGTGTGCTCTTGGTAAGGATGGGTGTCTCAACTTCTATGAAATCGCGATCGCTCAGATAGTCGCGGATGAACTTTACGATGTTATGCCTGAGAACAAGGTTGTCCCTGAGGGCAGACCGCCGCAAATCCAGGTGACGGAACCGGAGGCGCACCAGTTCGTCAGCCTCCGGAGCCTCATCCTCAATGCCGAAGGGCGGGACTTTGGACGGATTGAGGATGTTGAGCTCCTGGGCTATCACCTCCACCTCGCCCGTAGGTAATCGGGGATTCTCCGTTCCTTCCGGCCGCGGGGACACCTTACCCTTGACCTGGAGAACCCACTCGTTGCGGAGGCCTTGGGCTATGTCGTGGATCTGGGGCGCAATCTCCGGGTTGAACACCACCTGGACAATGCCCTTCCAGTCTCTAAGGTCGATAAAGATAAGTCCGCCGTGGTCTCGCCGGCGGTGCACCCAGCCCGCCAGGGTAACCTCGCTGTCTACATCATCTCTGCGAACGGCGCCGCAACTGGTGGACTTGAGCAAAGCGTCTCCTCAAAAGCTGCCTTTGGAATCAAGGGGATTATAGTTTAAGGTCTTTTCTATAGCAAGGACGGATTGAATTCGTTGTCCCGGAAGAGGCGGGTTTGCCCTCTCAGACCCCGGCTATCCTTATGCCTGAGTGCGCCTTGTACAGCCGGTTGACGTTGATCAGCAAAGCTGTAATACCTTCTACGTAGCGCGAGTTCGCCAGCGCGCCCCCGTCTACTGCTCTCAGCGCGCTGATACGCTCGACCAGGGACATCACCAGGACTTTTGCCTCCTCGTCGTCGGCGCAGGTTACCACGTCCCCCTCAATTGCAGTCGCAGGCTCAAGCAGGCTGTGGGCGCTGACGGTCTGGAGCGCCGCGACCACTCTTGAGCCGGGAAGCAGCGCCTGGGCTTGCATCGCCGCCGACCCCTCCTCAACGGGCAGCATATGCGCCTGCCCACCCGAGAAGCCCAGAGGAGCGACCGTGCTCACGACAACCTTGCCGTCCAGCGCCCCCTTCAGCGGCTCCAGAAGGCTCCTCTGCGCCGCAAATGGCACCGTGACAAAAGCAACGTCTGACATCCGGGCCACGTCCTCGTTCAGACCGCCGTACACCTCCGACAGGTTGTGAAGGCTCTTGAGCTCCCGCACAGCCTCCTCGGCCCTGGCCGCGTCGCGGGAGCCTATCATAACCGCCTCGCCTGCCAGACCCAGCCTGAGGGCGATACCCCGGCCCTCAGGTCCCGTGCCCCCCAGAAAACCCAACATTAGCGCTCCCATCTCTTAGCTTGGAATACACTGGAATATACCACTAGCCGGCTCAACGGAGCAAACCGGCGAGCGCATGGGGCTTGAGTGCATCGCTTTATTATGTACAATAGACCGCACTGAATCGAGAGAAGCTTTGGGCATATACACAAACCTGGTAAGGCCACTGATGTTCACACTGCCTCCGGAGAGGGCTCATCGCCTGGCGGACGTGGCCCTGTGGCCGAAGCCGCTTTGGAGCCCCTTACGACCTCGCCTTCTGGTGAGAGACGGGCGACTCCACACCGACATGGGCGGAATACCACTGCTCAATCCGGTGGGTCTTGCCGCCGGGTACGACAAGGACTGCCTTCGGACAGGCTCTCTTTCCAACCTGGGCTTCGGGTACATGGTCGGTGGCACCGTGGTAGTAGAGCCGCGTGAGGGTAACCCCAAGCCGAGGATATTCCGCAACCCGACCAACGGCTCAATGGTGAACGCCCTGGGATTTCCCAGCAAGGGGCTGGCGGCGGCGGCCCGGAAGCTCCGGAAAGCCTCCACAGGGGATGTTCCACTCCTGGTTAGCATCTCAGGCTTCTCAATAGACGATATCGTCCGGTGCTACAGCGCCCTCCAACCCCTGGTTGCCGGAGTGGAGCTGAACATAAGCTCCCCAAACTCCGAGGGGGTCCGGCTTTTTCAGGAACCAGACAGGCTGGACGAGTTGCTCGCAGAGCTGGAGCGATTGAAGGAGAAACCCCTCTTCCTGAAGCTCCCTCCTCATTTCGGAGAGGAACAGAGAAGCCGTACTATGGAGTTTGTAGACCTGTGCTTAAGCCACTCGATAGAGGGCGTGACCCTGGTGAACACCTGGCCCGTAGACGATGAGCGCCTGGCCGTGGGAAGAGGCGGCCTGAGCGGCAAACCTCTATTCCCCCACATGGTGCGTATCCTGCGAGAGGTTCGCCAGTACGCGGGGGATAGCTTCACGATCAACGCCTGCGGCGGCATATCATCTGGCGAGGACGCACTCCGGGCTATCAGAGCCGGCGCGAACACACTGCAGCTCTTCACGGGTTTCATATACCAAGGGCCTGCCCTGATGCACAACATCAACGTTTACCTGCTGAGGTTCATGGAGCGGGAGGGAGTGTCCTCTCTGAACGCCGTTCGGAGAGAGTTGCCGGATTTGCAGCAACGGGACTAGACCGGCCTCCGGGACACCCTGTCGCGGTGGAGTTCACCACACACGCCCCTCACAACGCTCGGACCGCGTCCTCTATGGCGTTGGTTGCGTCCTGGTAGGCCGTGGCAGGGGCGAAAGTCATCGGCTCGCCGAAGCGGATCTCCACAGACCCGCGCTTGAGTATCGGGAACCGCGCGGGCGATCCCAGACGGTTGATGTGGAGCTTCATTGGAACGACTGGCAGCCTGCCTTCGACTGCCACCATGCCAGTCCCGTTCATAAAGGACTTTATTGGGCCTCCGACGGTCAACTCCCCTTCAGGGTAGATCAGCACCGACCAGCCGTTGTCCAGTATCTTGCCCATGTTCTCGAGGCTGGGCCTGACCGCTCCTTGCTGCGAGATGGGGAATCCGTTGCCCAGGAGCGGGTTGAGCACCCAGAAAACGGGGTTCCTCCACAGGGCTGCCGCGCCGGCAATCGCCAAGCGCCTGCGCAATGACGGAGGAATCGCCTTAATAATCAGAGGGTTGTCCAGGCCCAGACCGTGGTTTGATGCGAACAGCACGGGGCCACTAACACCTTCCAGCTTCTCTCGCCCCGTGACCTTGAGGCCGTAGGGAAGCCGCATGACTGGAAACACGACCAGTCGCTGGATGATGCCCCGCGTCATGCGGCACCACCAGTCCATGCCCCAGTCCGGGAACTTTGTGACGGGAGGGTTGTTCGCGCCCTCCTCCAGGATTTGCCCCAGCTGTCCCAAGGTGGTCTCCGGGTCGATTTGGCTCTCGTCCAGGTACACGCCAAGGTCGGCCTCAATAGCGGACAGCAGCTCGACCCTGGCCAGGGAATCAAGTTTGAGGTCGTCACCCAACGTCATGTCCGGCTCTACCGCTGTGGTGTCAAGCATAGCCACCTCCGCGACGATGTCCACCAAGCCCCGCGCCCCCTGTTGACCTCCCGCCGCCGCCGGACGGCTCGGAGCAGCCTCGACGGGGGTTATGTTGCCCTGGAGCCTCTCTATCAGCAGAGGCTTCCTGACTTTGAGCGTGTGGGTGCGCGGAAAGTCCTCCTCCGGCCAGACGGTGAAGCCCCTGACCCTCTGCTGTTCCGCCAACTGAGCGTTGGCCCAGGCGACAACTGGCTCGGCATCCTCGACGCCGTTGAGTATCAGGGCGGCGTGAACCTCCACCGAACTGCCCCGAGTCAGGCCAACCACCGCCGAGTCAGTGATGTTGGGATGCCGGTTGAGCACAGCCTGAACATCGTCGGGGTAGACGTTCTGTCCGCTGGAAAGGACTATCATGTCCTTCATACGGCCGCGGATGTGCAGAAAGCCCTCATCGTCAAAGTAACCCAGATCGCCGGTCTTGTACCATCCGTCCTGGAAAGTCGCGGCCGTCTGCTCAGGCGCATTCCAGTAGCCGGGCGAGATGTTGTCGCCGCGGGCCAGTATCTCCCCATCTTCGCTGATCCTCACCTCAACGTTGGGCAGAGGGCGGCCAACCGAGTCCGGCCTGCGCTCCCTTATGGTGTGGTTGCTTATCACGGGCGAGGCCTCCGTAGCGCCATAGCCCTGCACTATCTTCACGCCAAGCAGCTCCCACTTTCTGCCGAGTTCCGGTTCCAGAGCAGCTCCGCCGGAGACGATGAAGTCCAGCTTCCCGCCGAACTGCTTGTGCACCCGTCCGAAAAGGCGTCGTCTGAGGGGAAATGGCGTCTTCTCAGCCAGCTTCAGCAGCTTGCCCCAGAGCGCCTCCTTTCCCTGGCGCCTGACCTCACGCTCTATCCCGTTCATCAGAAGCTCAAGCCCCTGGGGGACAAGCAGCATGGTGGTTATCTGACGTTCGCGCATGGTGCGGGCCAGCACTGTCGGCTGTCTGCTGGTGGGATACGTTACACTGGCCCCGAAGTACAGCACCGCGAGCAGACCGCCCATCTGCTCGTACATATGGCTCAGAGGCAGAATGGAGAGGAGGCGGCTGGATGTCTCGCAGGTAATGTACTGGGAGATGCCCTCGATGTTCGCGGTCAGGTTCCGGTGCGTGAGCATCACCCCCTTGGGATCGCCCGTTGTGCCGGATGTGAACATGATTTCAGCCAGGTCGTCCGGCGCAACTTCCACCGGAGCCGGCTCAGGCAGGCCGTGGATAGCGCTCTCCAGCTCCTCGAAGGTGATCTCGGGCAGGCCGAGGTCAACGTCGTTCTTGGGAGTGAAACGCGATGTGAATGCCAGCTTGGGGGCTATTCTTGAGATGACCCGCTCCACGTAGTCCGGTGCGCTGCGGAGATCCAGGGGCACCGCGATGACGCCCGCACGCAGGCAGCCAAAGAAGATTAGCACCCATTGCGGCGAGTTCGGCCCCCACAGGATGACCTGGTCTCCCTTTGTCAGTCCCCGGCTCTGGAGCAGTGTCGCTACTTGCCCCGACTCCCTCCACAGCCGTTCATAGGACCAGCGCTGGTATCGGAAGCCGGGCTTGAACAGCAGGGCGTCGCGTGGGCCGTGGGCACGGACAGTATTCCGCAGGAACTCTACAAGAGTGGCGCCGGCCGAGGCGCCGGGTTGGTTTGTCTGGTTCATTTACTTCTCTTGGCTTTGTTTGGGGTGGCGTCATTGTAGCGCAATCCGCAGGTCTGCACTACGCTCTTGCGCCTAAATGAGGCTATGCTGCCCCATCATGCTGCTTAGCTCGGCTCGCGCCCCGCTGCGCATCGGTGAAAAGTGGCTGAAGCAGATTGTATCGAAGTCCAGGTTGAGGAGCTTTCGCAGAGACTCCATCGCCTGCTCAGGGTCCTCCGTAACACCGGGGGCCGGAGGATAGAGCTTCAGGGACAGCTTGTACTGGAGCGCATCACCGATTATGACCAGCTTCCTGTCAGGCAGGAACAGCGCTATGCTGCCCGCAGTGTGGCCGGGAAGATGCACCACCTGCACGGAAAAGGCGAAGGGGATAACATCCCCGTCCTCCAGTTCGACGTCCACATTGGTGGGGCTGCCGATTATCCTTTCGATTACAGGCGCCGCGATCCGCGCCATAAGCTTGTTCTGAATCGGGTTGGGGGACTGCTCCCTGCCGGTCAGAACGCCGGTCTCAAGTCGGTGGGCCATTACGGAGATGTCTCTTCCATCGATAAGCTCGGCCGCGCCGGCGGCGTGATCCGGGTGACGATGGCTGATGACCAGGGTCTTCACCATGTCGATGGAAAGCCCGATGGACTCAAGGCTGTCGATTATCAACCCGGAGCTGCCCTTCATCCCGGCGTCGACGAGTATAACCTCATCACCCTCGGTGAGGACCGTAATCCGAGCCCCAATGGCGCGGATCTGGAAGACGCCCTCAGCGACGCGAATCGGGTTGCCCAGCTTCACGGCTGCGTCTCCGCAAATGAGTTTAGCACTGCGTGGTCACCTCCAAAATCCGATTAGCTGTTGAGCACAGATGGATCCTATATCAAGCCATCAAGCAGGCATAAGGTCTGGGCAAAGAAAAACTACCTTTATCCCATGCTGTCGCAACTCATTGCGATAGAACCACCAGTCCGTGTCCGATGCGTTCAATACTTCTGGACTTGTTCTACTTGCCAACGCTACGGCCACAAACTTCCGGTCGTCCGGGTCAAACAAGCTGAGAGCCGGGTCATTGGGGAATTCCTCAAAGTCGCGACCTGCGTTAGGATTTAATGTAACTTTCCGGCAGTGCTCAGGATTGGCCTGGTTTTCAAAAAGCCATTTAAAGAAATAGTCACCAGCCCCAGGCTGCCCAGATGGGCTTAGGTTATTTCGGTATTCTCTGAACATCAAATTTCCATCGTCCAAGAGGACGCGGCATTCATCAATTATGTAGCTCAATCTGGCTATACACTCATTTATGCAGTTTAGACTCGCCTGAGGTGTTCCATGATTTGCAACGACGGCGACGTTGGTGTCTACTACCACCTCTGTCTTGCCTACCCTCATCCAGAAAGACCCTGTCTCTTCAGCACGGCCTCACTCATTGCGGCAATCTCGCCGAACTGGTCCCCAAAGAAATCCTTTGGCCAGTTGGAGATGTTTCCGAATTGGTCGAATTTGAGTTGGCTTATTTTTGAGCTACCGCTGTCATCCGTTGAGCAGAAGTAGAGACCAACGTCCTCTTCCTGGATGTCCCCTTCAGCAATGCGGCGCTGTAGTCTACGAAGCAGATGCTCACTGTGGCTTTCGAACATGATCTGTACACCTCGGCTTTTGCATGCGTCTATAAAAACATCAGCGAGGCCGGCTTGCACAGACGGGTGCAGGTGCATATCCGGCTGTTCTAAGATAACAGTGGAGTTTTGGGGCGCATAGAAGCACAGCGCAAGCACCGGAAGAAGCTGGGAAACACCGAAGCCTATGTCAGTGAGTAGTACCTCGGCTGATTGAGGAGATTTGCGAACTTTGACCTCAAATACCCTCCTGTCCTCAGCAAGCGCACCTACTCGGAAGTCGTGAACCAGTCCGAGGCGTTTAAGCCAAACAGCTATCTGTTCGTCAATAGACTGGTAGCGCGAATCCAACCCATTCTCCCCAAAATGTGTCAATTCGCGAGACGATAGCATGGAATCCACAGCGTATTCTCCAATTCGCCCAACATCTGGAGGACTTGCCCCCGACCACACATAGAGGCGCTGCGGAAACGCACGGAGAGGACCCAAGTAGTACAGATTGCGCAATAGCAGCCGCATAGAGTATTCAAGATTGGACAAAAACGTTTGATACTGTGCAGGAATGCGTGTGCTATACGGAAAGCTGCAAAAGCTGGTGGGATGCAATCCAACATCATCTCTTCCTAAATGGCGGGAGTCTGTGAAGGTAGGCCCGCGCGCAAATACATTGTAGGCGAGAGGATCGCGTTCACGTTGCACACCAAATCGCCGGCTTCCGGCAATATAGTATGCCATTGCATCCAATGTACGCGACGTTTCCTGTGAGGTGACATCTCCTTGTGATTCCACCTCAAACCCAATGCTGTCGCCTTGCGAAACAGTCCCTCCCGCATAATGATCGGGTATCTCGATTTCAGTGCTGGACTGCCAGCCGAGCCGGAGCTTAAGTATCCTTGTAGTGTCATGGTCATATACGACGCTCCTAAAGTCCCTTAAGTCAACAGGTGTTTTTTCGTTGCCGAAGTGAAACATCGCACCGTGGTAAATTAGCTCAGCAGACTGTTTCATCAGGAGCAGAGACTGGAACAGGCTTGTCTTGCCAGAACTATTGGGCCCAAAGAATCCGGTGATAGGCTTGAGAGCTATATCACCTGTATCCTGCCAAGACTTGAAGTTCTCAAGCCGTAGCCGTGTCAACATCTTCGAGCTCCTGTATCGAGCACTGGAAGTATTGGCCCTCCGATACGACCATCATTACGTACTTTCGTCTGGGCCATTTTTGAGCTGCCAAAGCCAGTATATCACCGGTCTCCATCCGATTCAATCCAGAAGTAACGCCGAAATCCGGCAGTGTTGGCTCAAGAGTGGCAGCAGTTGGTGGACCAGTTTTCGAGGTAAGGACCTCCTGTGAGGACATCCGGGCAAAGTCGGCTGCCACGGTCAAGAAGGGGTTACTGACCCCCAAGAACAGGTCAATGCACAACTCGCCTGGTTCAATGGTAGGCAGAGGCCAGAGACCGACACCTCACATCAGCGCCGGTCTCTGGCTATTATCGTGCTTCGCTAGCCTCCCTCCAGGGTAGCCGGCTAGTCCTGGACTTCGGTAATAATGCTGACAAACTGGTCAGCGACTAACCTGGCCCGTTCCATCAGCGCCTCAGGCGGAAGGCTCCCGACCGGGTGAGGCACAATGGCGAATTCCATATCAGGTATTCCGCCGACGCGGGCCATACCCTTGCAGGTGCTGATGAAAGCATCTGTGGCAATCAACATTGCAGGTGTTCCGTGCTTCTCGATTTCTATGCTGTTGAGCAGACCGCTCGAACTGCAGGACCCTCAGTCACCGTGGGTCAGGATCGCGACGTCGCACCCTGACGCCCCTTTCTCCTGCCACTCATTCCAGGAGTGGTGCTGACTGGAACTGTACGTCCCTCGGACAATCCCCTTCAGATTGTACCGTTCGCTGAGGACCTCCCCGACCATCTCAAGCAACTGAGGCGCGTTGAGCTTCTGATTGTTGAAGAGCCCCAGTACCTTTCCGTCAAGGGTATCGACTCTTGCTGCTCTGGACCCGGCCTCTATCACCGCCTCCGACGTTGGGTCAAGTACGCGTAATCGCTCTGCTACTACCATCTTCTTCTCCTTCCACTAGACTTATCTAAATCTCTGGAATCCAGGTGAGACGCGCCTAAGATCTGATCTCGCGTGTCATAACTGATCCGCCGTAGGGCAACATGTAGTGAATGAAGCCTCCTGCCGGCCCACCTGCGGTCACAACATAAATGTCATCAGCGCTTCCCGTAACGGCCATCGTTTGTTGGCTGTTTTCCGGGGTGATTCCTCCTCGGACCGGCCAGCCTTGAGCGCTTAGCGATTCGGCCGTACGCTTGGTTCCCTCGAACACCGCCTGTCGAAAGTCGGCTTTAGACCAGCCGTCCTTGATGAGGTAGCCTGTGTTCTCAGGGGGAATCACCAGAATGCAAAAGCCTCCGGATGCGACCAGCCTTCCGCTGCCTACAAGATGCCTGGCAACCGTGTCAGCTATCTTCTGAGCGGAATCCTCGGAATGGGCCGATATCTGCACGTGGCCACCCGTGGAGAATACGGTGACAGCGCTCTGGTCCCGGCTGAGTCCCTGTTCAACGTGTACCGGGAGTAGTGATGGGTAATCGTCCTCGTTTTCCACAATGTGATAGCCGGCATACTTGCCAGGCTGTCCGATAGTCGCCCTGTCGAATACCGGCCTCCCGAGAGGGTCCTCTGTTCCGGCGCCCGCCAAGGAACCAAGGACGTTGATCTGACAAAGTCTCACGGCCCGACCGATCGTGGAGTTGGCCCGATTGCCTGGCCCCAACACATTGCCGCGGTAGTTCATACCCAGCTTGTCCCGGATCGGGCCATTCACGATGAAGCCAAGAGCCGCTCCTCCGGTGGTGGAGTTCGGGACGTGGAGATTGAATCGCGGGTCCAGTATTGGTTCCATAATGGCTAGCACCACCGGGAAGTACTCAGGGAGGCAGCCCGCCATTACTGAATTGATAGCGACCTTCTCGGCCGTTACCACGCGTTTTCGAGTTTCGTAAGTCCCTACGACAGCGTCAGGATCAAGTCCCGCTGCTGCAAGGAAAGCCCGGACCTTCTCCTCGGTTGGAGGAACGACCGGGAGGCCATCGGTCCAACCTTTTTCGTAGTAGAACTCTATAGCGTCCGCGACGCTATCCACTTCGTACTGAGCCGATTGAAGCGCCTTTGTAGTCACCAGACCTCCCTTGGAAGGTATTTCCAGATAACCACTGTGGACTAGCTTAATTATAGCTGAGGGTAAACAGGTGTCAAGGGGAACGGGAAACCTCAGTTCAGCTGCCGTTCAGATAAGCGTAGGCGGACAGAGCAGCCGTGATTCCATCTCCTGCGCCGCTGCCCAGTTGACGGGCCGAGCGCCACCGGCAATCTCCGGCGGCGAACACACCCGGGACTTCCGTGGCCATACTAAGGTCCACCTTTATGTGCCCTCCGTCGTCCATGGGGATTGTGCCGTGAAATGGGCGGGTGTTGGGGTGATATCCAACGCATACGAATACCCCGGCAGCCGGCAGCTCTTTCGCCTGATCTGTCCCCAAGTCGCGCAGCACGATGCCCTGAACGACCTCATCACCGTAGATTGACTCAACGACCGTACTGTAACGGATATCCAACTTGGGATTCTGGAAGGCTCGTTCCTGAAGAATCTTGCTGCCAGTGAGTCGATCCCGCCTGTGCACCAACGTGACCTTGCTGCATATCGCAGTTAGATAGAGGCTCTCGTCGAGCGCAGTGTCACCCCCTCCGATAACCGCCACCTCCCCATCTGCGAAGAAATAGCCATCGCACGTAGCGCAACTGGAAACGCCGCGTCCTTCGAACTCTTCTTCGCCGGGTATTTCCAGCTTGTTCCGCTCGCCGCCGGTCGCGATGATGACAGATCTAGCCGGGAACTCATCGCTTTCGGTGCGAACCGACAGAGGCTGAGCTTGGACATCCAGCGCTTGCACCTGGCCAAATCCATACTCCACTCCCAAATCTGACGCCTGCTCCTGGAGAGCAGCTACCAGGTCCGGCCCAGTGATTCCCTGCGGAAAGCCTGGGAAATTTTCTATGGTGTCAGCATTGATGATCTGCCCCCCAAAGACCGTCCCTTCAACGAGAAGTGTGCTCAGGCCGTATCGAAGGGTGTAAATGCAGGCGCTAAGCCCGGTTGTGCCGCCACCTATGATGACTACGTCGTAGACTTCACTCATGTTGACTCTCCAGTCTCGATCAATCTTTCATTCACTCTACGAGTGTATGCAGAAAGACCTGCCAAAGGGAACCCCCGGCAACTGCACATGGTGCATCATGATGCCCAGAGCGGCTCCCTGTGCAAAGGGAGTGAGCGCCCCTATCTCTTCAGCTTCGGCAAGATGTCCCGGCGGGTTCTCTTGGACCGTCCCTTCGAGGTACTGGTGGGCCGAAGCGTACAGAACTGCGAACTTTCCGGTGGGTGGGAACGCTTGCTCTCCCTGCGCGCAGGCATCATCCTTTCTCCTTCTTGGTGGCGGTGGTAATGTTAGCCTGGGAGATCAGTGCCCCCTGCTGTCTTCACCAAGGCAGCCTGCTAGGAGCTAAGCCGATGGTTCAGTTGATAGCATTGACGCGATCCCTACCGGCAGCTTGACTTCGTGTTTCTGTTCAAAGTCCTCAACGCTCCGGTACATATCTGAGAATGCCGTCGTGATGTCGTGTCCCTTACTCCTGGCAGAGGTCAAGTCTGACTCGGCATCTGTCCATTTTGACATACACAGCCACACAAGGCTGCGGCTGAAATAGGAGTTGGAATCGTCCGGGTCCAAAGCCAATGCCTTGTCGAAGTCCTGTATGGCAAGATCAAGTTCGCCCTTGCTATAGTAAGCGGAGCCGCGACCCCAATACGTGACTGCGCTGTCTGGGTACAACTCGAGTGATTTGGTATAGTCCTGTATGGCGAGGTCAAATTCGCCCTTGTCATAGTAGGCGGGGCCGCGACTCCAATACGTGAATGCGTTGTCTGGGTTCAAATCGAGTGATTTGGTATAGTCCTGTATGGCAAGATCAAGTTCGCCCTTGCGATCGTAAGCGAGGCCGCGACTCCAATACGCGAGTGCGTTGTCTGGGTTCAAATCGAGTGATTTGGTATAGTCCTGTATGGCAAGATCAAGTTCGCCCTTGTCAAAGTAGGCGAGGCCGCTACTCCAATACGTGACTGCGCTGTCTGGGTTCAACTCGAGTGATTTGGTATAGTCCTGTAGGGCAAGATCAAGTTCGCCCTTGCCATAGTGAGCAAGGCCGCGAGCCAAATACGCGAGTACGTTGCCTGGGTCCAACTCGATTGATTTGTTCCAGTCCTGTATGGCAAGGTCGTGAGTTCCTATGTCATAGTAAGCACGCCCACGTAGCAAGTAAGTATTGCTATCCTTAGGCTGTAGCCCTATCGCCTTGGTATAATGTCCGATCGCCTGTTGTTTTTCTCCACGCTGCTCTGCTTCAATCCCGCGCCTCCTATACTCTTCAGAATCTGGGATATCGATAGGGGCATCGTGGCGTTGAGTGTAGGCGAAACCGACAAAATCTGGGAATAGGGATTCCTCGTGAGTGTTGTAAAGAGTCTCCAGTTCCTTTCTGATCTGTCCTTTGCATTCTGCCGCGACAACTATGTCCTCTGAACTCGGCTTGCCTGAGGAAGGAGGGGCGAAAAGGAACAGGGAGTCTTGCGCCGTAATGCGCTCGTTCAAATGAGCCGGAGTCCAGTACCAGAATTTCGCTTCATCCGAGGATGATTTCAACGAGTCTTGATCTGTGCGCTCCCTGGCTGAGTCTTCATCACGTGTCTTGAATCTGAGCACATCTTCAATTGACTTACCTGCGATATCTCTGGGTGTTACTTCTTGAAATCCTCCACGCTCATCGGCTGTGTTGACTACGAACACTTTGCCGTCGTTAAATACCTTATGGGATTCTCCAAGCCCTTCCGCAGTCTCTTGATCAAAGCCCCCAGACTCTCCATGAGAATTTTCGCAGGCGAACCACAGAGCGACGAGAGCATTTCGAGTGAAGTCGAGGAGACAGGTTGCAGCCCCGTGATGCTGAAGGTCAGCGAGGAGCTCCAAGTCGGCTAGCTGCTTTCCTTCCCGCTTGTCGTAGTTCCGCAGTTTGCCCTTCTGTACTAGATTGTTCCTGTGATACTCGATAAACCGGCTATCAGGGATCCTGCCTCGACCCTTCAGGCCCTTCTTCAGACGGCGCTCCGCCGAAGACTCCAGAAGCCAGTCCCTGTCTTTTTGACCGCGAAACGCTAGGACAGGGCTGCGCCAGTGTTCTGCGATCGCCAAGAGCTCTTCCCGATATTCTGCGACATTCTTGATGCGTCGCTCTTCATCACCCATACTTCAGTCTCCCATCCTGTCAGCGCCATATCGGACATCGGGAATGTTCACCGGGATTTCCCATATTGGCAGTCTTCAGGCTTAAAGGGCAATCCAAACGAGATGCTAGCATCATATTCAGGTCCTGCAAGGCCAGTCAATTGAGTGTAGTAAATGGTGCTCTTCCAAAGTCCAGTGAATTCGTTAGGCGTCAGAGCGTTCTGGCGGCGCCCCCTTCGGCATACGGTAGCCGACGCGGGGGTCGGTGAGAATGTGATGGGCCGTCAGGGATTCGAACCCTGGACTCCCGGATTAAAAGTCCGGAGCTCTGCCGCTGAGCTAACGGCCCAAGAGGTGTAGGCCGATTCTATATTAGCTATGGCGGATTATCAACCGATGCCCTTGACGGCGCAGAGAGGAATGAGAACTCAAAGGGCGGCCAGTACCGCACCAGCACCTTGCCGACAATGTTCTCAAGAGGGACTGTTCCCCAGTGCCGGGAATCGCTGCTGCCGTCCCGGTTGTCCCCCATTACAAAGTAGCTTTCCGGCGGCACCAGGGTCGGTCCCAGACTGCTCAAATCACGCTCCTCCAGATATGGTTCCTCAAGCGCCTCGCCGTCTATCTTCACAGCGCCCCTGTGTATCTCCACCGTCTCTCCGGGCAGACCGATGACCCGTTTGACAAAATCCCGGCTGGGGTCCTTGGGGTATCGAAATACGATAACGTCTCCGCGCCTGGGCGGGTGGAACGGGAACAGCGCCGCCTGATCGTCCCAGACGTCCACAAAGGGCGCCAGTCCATCGACAATCTCTGAATCCACGTGCGCATACACCAGCTTGTTCACCACAAGCCTGTCCTTGGGGAAAAGGGTGGCCTCCATGCTGGAAAGCTCCACCCGGTAGTTGCGAACGCTGACCTGGAGCACCAAAAACATCAGCAGGGCAAGGGCAATGGTCTCCAGCATGTCTTCCAGGAAGTACTTCATAATCAATTACAGTATTCTCGACAGTATCAACGGTTGGCAATTATACCCCTGCTCAATGTGTCGCGCCATTGCGACTACGAGTATAAGGCTGCGAAGACTGCCATGCGTCGAGGGCTAGCGAGACCCAATTACGCTGACCGTAACGATGTCCACGCCGTGATACTTCTGGTGGCGCACCGACGACGCGTAGTGACGCAGCAGGCGGAACTATATCTCTCGGTTGTCCGGTATATCCGGCGTCTCTCCCAGATACGACAGCCGGTCTTCCAGGTTCTCTCCCTCGGATGCTGACACAAACTCCAGCTCCGCTCCACCCACGCCGGTGCGGGCGGTGACAACCAGGCGCCGCGGCCTGTCCCATTCGTCCGTCTCCGGGTATTCTCCATCTTCCGACAGCAGGCTCGTCAGCGCCTCCTCAGCCACAAGGACCAGTCGCTCAGTCGAGGCGGCGTTCCATCCGGCCCTGGAGGCGAACCCGCGAAGGAACTCGGTCAAGCTCGGCAGGGCGTCCGAGTCCAGAGCGACCTCCAGTCGCCTGCGCCGCGGGGATGTCAGCTCTATCAACACCATCAATATCACCGCGACAAGAGCGCCTGAGGTCATGCCGTTGCCGAGCAGGTCCGGGAAGATCCACGCATTCTGAAAGCCCGTGCCGATCCAGAAAGACAGCCCGACAACGACGGCCTTTCGGTGGTCGACGCCGTCCTGTATGACGATCTTCATCCCCTGCACAAAGAGCATCCCTATGAGAACAGTGATGTATGAGGCGGCAACGGGTACGGGGATAGCTATCAACAAGGCCGTGAATTTTGGCAAGAACGCCACCGCCACGAAGATGACACCGATAACAACCGCTTGTTGGGCGTCTGTCCTGATGCTACAATACATCCGATTTAAGGACTGGATGCCTTTGGGCCTCCAGCTCCAAGAAGCCTCAATCCCCGATAGCTCAGCGGTAGAGCGGGCGGCTGTTAACCGCTAGGTCGTAGGTTCGAATCCTACTCGGGGAGCCAATTCTTCCAACATTAGGTGCTTCGCTCCTGGCAGTTGACTCATCGCCGAGCGTGACTGGGATCGTATACTCAATCCTGACCTGTTGCCCGTCAAACTCCAACCGTCTGACAAACGAGGCGAGGAATGCCTTGCACTCCATGAACGACGCGCTCTGTAGAATGATTCGCAAGTTCTCCTCCCTCGCTTGTGTCCCACTATCGCTTATCGCTGACGGCCTACTCTAGCCACAGCAAATCAGGCCAGGAAAGGGGTCGGCCCCCTTTCCTGGCCGTCAATTTACAATCCGCCTGATAACTGCTTCGGATCCCTACCCGAAGGCGGGACTTCTATCTAGGGAATCCAGGATCTCCAGACTGACTCGTTGGCGTCAACCCACTCCTGCGCGCCCTGGCGTACGGTCAGGTCGTTCTCGGTGACGTTGAGGACGATCTCGTTCTGCTGCTCGTTGGTCATCTGGAAACTGGAGAGGAACTCGTATGCCTCTGGAAACTCGTCCTTGAGACCTGGCGAGGCCAGCTTGGCTACGGCGTCGGTTGGGAAGCCGCAGTTGAAACTGTCACCGTCGGGATAGCAGTCCGAAGTCCACTCGGGCATCTCAATCTGCACCAGGTTGTACTTGGCGTGTGCCCAGTGTGGCTCCCAGAGGTACGTGAGGACGGGCTCGCCCCTCTTGAAGGCAGCGTCTACTTGAGCCAGGGCTGCGCCCTCGGACCCCGCGAACACCGGCTTGAAGTCGGCGCCGAAGGCTTCTAGTCGTTCCTCGGGCCTCGTGTCCCACGCCGCAGTGAACTCCAGGAGTCTTCCGCTGGCGCCGGTGTCGCTCGTGGCGAAAACGGACTTGTACTGATCCATGTCGCTGACGGTGCGTAGGTCGGGCGCGACGGCTTCGATGCCCCGTTCGGCGTCGCCATTGATGACGTAGGAAGGAACGTACCAGCCCGTCTCACCCACTATGCCCACCGTCCCCATGCGCTCCACTTCGGCGTCTTCAGCGTTCACGTATTCATCCAGGAGCTCGGCGCTGTAGGAAGGCCAGTTGCAGCAGACGAAATGGAAGTCGCCCCGTTCGAGACCTATGAAGAGGGGAGCTGAGTCGGCAGGAGCGAACTTGGTCGCGACGGTGTGGTCCATCTCCTGCTCCAGCAGGATCTGCGCTACAGCCGTCGTGACCAGCTGGCCGTTCCAGTCCTGGTCAACGAGATATAGGGTGCCCCTGGCCTCCGGCTCATCGACGACTTCGTCGGCTTCTTGTTCACAGGCCAATCCTACTGCGAGTACCATGGACATCACCACGATCATAGAAAGACCAATCCACCAATTCTTCACTGTTTTCATTTTCTTTCTCCTTTCAGGGTCAGGAGTGTATTAGACAATCCTGCCAGATTGCACCATGCCATATCGTCTCATAGGCATCCCTCCTTGTACGGGTTCGCGGGCCATGTGCCGGATTTTCGCTACCTCAGCGTCGCAAGAGGTATTGCAGCGCCTTGTTTGCCCCTGGTCATGCGGTCAAGCACCATCGCCATGAAGACGATGGTCATCCCGGCAATCAGGCCATCGCCCATCCTTAGCCAGATGGAGTTTATGAAAACTTCCTGTCCCAGGCCCCCACCGCCCACAAGCCCTGCGATGATCACCATGGCGAACACCATGATGATGGTCTGGTTGACACCCATCATTATCGTCGGGAAGGCCAGGGGTATCTTGACTTGAAGCATGGTCTGAAGGCCGGTCGAGCCGTGGGCCTGGGCCGTCTCAATCACCTGTGCCGGCACTTCCTTGATGCCGAGGCTGGTCATGCGGATCACCGGAGGCAGCGCATACACCGCCGTGGCTATGATGCCGACCAGGGGCCCGATATCCCAGAGCATTATGACCGGTATCAGGTAAACGAAGATCGGCATGGTCTGCATGGTGTCCAGGATGGGCCGCAGGACCGACTCGAAGGCTCTGCTCTGGGAGGCTATAACGCCAATCCCGATACCGACCACCACTGTGAACAGCGCTGCGGTCAGCACCTGGCTCAGGGTGTCCATTGTCACGTCCCAAACCCCGCCGATGCCTGCGAAGGCCAGCCCTGCCACCGCGAGAAGCGCCACCCGCCATCCAGCTGTGAAGTAGGCCAGTCCGGCCGCGATGACCATGAGCGCAGGCCAGGGGAGCCAGAGGAGCAGCGTGTTAATGGGTGAATACCCAAGTTCCCGGAACAGGCTGTCCCGCACCCAACTTGTGATGAAGTGGAGGTTAACGGCCATCCAGCCGAAGACACTGTTGACGGGGTCCGCCATCGAGAAGGTCAGTTCGTCCGGGAAGTCTCTCAGGGGCCCGACCAGGGAGCCAATGACCAGCATGACGGCTATCAGACCCACGCCCGCAATGGGAAGAGCATAGCGGGCAGCCATGCTCTTAAGGCTCAGTCCGGCCGTCTCGTGAGAGCGCGGGCCGATTGCCTGGACGGATGTAGCTGAGTCTGGACCGGAATTCGCGAGGGCGTAGCTGAGCCTGTCCAGGATGACGGCCAGGAGCACGATGGCGATGCCGCTCTCCAGTCCCTTCCCCGCGTCCACCTCCCTCAGCGAGAGCCATACGTCCCTGCCGAGCCCATCTATTCCCACCAGGGCAGTTATGATCACCATGGCAACTGCCATCATAATGGTCTGGTTGACACCCATCATGATCGAGCTCTTTGCCAGCGGCAGCTGGACCTGAAACAGCGTCTGAGACGTCGTCGACCCGTGCGAGTGGGCCGTCTCCATAGCGGCCTGGGGGACCTGGCGGATCCCCAGGTTGGTGAGCCTTATGACTGGAGGAATGCAGTAGACCACCGTAAGGAAGACGCCCTGGGTGCCGCTCACTCCGAATAGTACCAGTGCTGGGATGAGATATACAAAGGCAGGCAGGACCTGCATGGTGTCGAGAATCGGGCGGACGCCTGCCTCGAAGCGATTGTTGAAGGCAGCGAATATACCGATCGGCACACCAATCCCTACGGCGATAATCACTGAAACACCCAATACGCTTAAGGTGAGCATCGCGGAGTCCCAGTACCCGTTGAAGCCGATGAACAGAGTAGCAGCGCCGCAGAAAAGCCCCAGCCACCTGCCGCCGAGCCTGAGCCCCAACATCGATGCCGCCGCCACGACAACGGTCCAGGGGAGCCAGAGCAGGAACGCGTCTATCCCGGCGAGGAACGTGTCTATGACCTCGGAGATTGGATTGAAGAACCAGGCGAGTGTGTCGCCGAACCACTCAAAGAAGTTGTCGATCGGCTCTTGGATGGGAGGCTCCCAGCTCCGCGGCCAGTCTCCGAAGTCGGTGCTAGCATTGGTGGTCGCCAGTGAATAGGCCAGAATGTACGCGGCGATGGCAATGGTCGTCCACAGAATGGCCTGGTGCCGGCGCTCCCGGACAGGGCGAATCTGGAGAGCCTCCGTGCGGATCACGTCGCTACACCCTCGTCGCCTACGAGGGCGGCCATTGCCGCCTCCCGGCTGATGGTGCCGATGCACCGGCCGTGGTCCAGGACAGCGATGGGGGCGGCGCCGTCGATGGCCAGGGGAATCAGCCGTTCGAGGCGGGTATCCGGCTCAACGATGGCGCAGGAGTCCCACATTACGGAGGCGACGCTGGAGTGCGCCACACCGCTACCAGGCACATCCGCCAAAAGCACCGCTCCGATAAAGCGGTCCTGCCCATCGACCACCACCGCGCAGTCGCATTCCTGGGCCGCCAGCCTGCTCATCAGATCGGCTAGCCCCTCGTCTGCGGTGGCGTACACTCGGGGCGGGGTCATGACAGAACGTGCGGTGAGCACCTTGGATCTGGGCACGTCCCGGGTGAAGTCCCGCACGTAGTCGTCGATCGGGTTGGAGACCAGCTCCTCCGGCGTGCCTGTCTGAACGAACTCGCCGTCCTTCATAATGGCCACCCGGTCCCCAACCTTGAGGGCCTCAAGGAAATCGTGGGTTATGAATACCATCGTCTTCTGGACCAGCTGCTGGAGCCCGATCAGCTGGTCCTGCATGTCCCGCCGAATGAGGGGGTCCAGAGCGCTGAACGGCTCATCGAAGAGGAGTATCTCCGGGTCGACAGCGAGGGCGCGGGCCAGCCCAACACGCTGCTGCATTCCGCCGCTCAGCTCGTGCGGGTACCGTTCCTCCCACCCCGTGAGCCCCACCATTTCAATGACTTCGGCGGCGCGGTTGAGTTGGGTGGCCTTGTCAATGCCCTGAATCTGGAGACCGTACACAACGTTGTCCAGGACCCGCTTGTGGGGAAAGTTGCCGAAGTGCTGGAAGACCATGCCCATCTTGTGGCGGCGGATGTCCCGCAACTGCTGCTTGTTCATCGCGAGCAAGTCCTCGCCGTCTATGAGTACCTCGCCGCGAGTCGGTTCAATGAGACGGCCGAGACAGCGGACGAGAGTCGACTTGCCACTGCCGGATAGGCCCATGATGACGAAGGTCTCTCCCTCCCGTACATCGAAGGAGACATCCCTGACGGCGAGCACACAGCCCGTCTGGGCCAACACCTCTTCCCTGGAAAGGGCAGGGTCTATGGAGTCCGCAAGGTCCCGGGCCCCGTCCCCAAACACCTTCCAGAGGTTTCGGCACACGAGTGTCAAGCCGGCGTCTACTCTGGATAGACTGGCCGACTCCGATGCATTGGCTAAGCCGGGTTCCCCTGGTTTGCCCTCGATGATGTACCACCCGTTATGTTGTTCGACTGGGATGGGAGCAGGATCGGCAGGCAAGAAGGCCTCCGCCGCCGGAGGCCGGTTGCCCAGAGTGATCAGTGAGTCCTGATGCGTTTGCAGGTCTGCCCGTGCTGTTCTGTCAGCGCCCTCGCTTCCAGCAGCGTGTGGTAGATCTCCCTGTAGCAGTTGTTTATATCACCTTACCAATTGTTCCCTATCCAGGTCAACAACGTGTACGGGGTCAGATAGATATCGGACAAGACCTCCTTCCCCGTGGTTTTAGTATTGAGCCGGTGGTGATAGAACTGATCCGGTGTCCTGTAATCCAGGGCTTGATGGGGGCGCACCGTCTCGTCAGTGCGGTTCCAGGCTAACAGGGCCTGTCCGGCCAGCCCAGATCAGCGGGGAGGTCCTCCACTTGGCAGAACTCCTCCTCGTCGGTGCGGAAGCTTCGCTCAGTGCGCCCGTTGCCACACGTATCCAGTACGGGACAAGATTAACGGCTTCGTGATTTGCTTCACTTGAATGCGTGGATATCAACTTATATGTTTGTGGTTCCTTGTGATATAAGTAACTATTTTGACGCATTCCTTTACGTCTTGGTACAATTGGATCAAGTGGAGCGTCTACTAGCCGGAGCGAATGGCAACGGACATCATTACAAAGAAAGAGACGCAATATGTTATCCACAGTCACTAAAGGCATGAACTATGTGGAATCGCCAACAGAGTCGCGAAGTGGTACGGCTCACATCCTGATGTGTCCCCCGCACTACTTCGATGTCGACTACGAGATCAACCCCTGGATGAACAGAAGGGTCAGTGTCGACCAGGCTGTGGCGAGGGAGCAGTGGGACAATCTGTACCAACTGCTTGCGGGCGAAATCGGAGCGGCGGTGGAAATCATCGACCCTGTCGTTGGGCTTCCCGACTTCGTGTTCACGGCCAACGCCGGGCTGCTCGTGGGCAACACCTTTATCGCCTCCAACTTCCGCTATCCCGAGAGGGCGCGGGAAGAGCCTCACTGGCAGGTTTGGTTTGAGTCGAAGGGGTACTGCGTAGTACGACTCCCCTCCGGTTTGTACTTCGAGGGAGAGGGTGACCTGCTCTCCCATGGTGATTTGATCATAGCAGGCTTCCGGCGCCGGACCGACCGGGAGGCGATCGACCGGGTAGGCGGGTTGCTGCGGAAGGAAGTGTTGGCCCTGGAGCTGGCCGACCCCTGGTTTTACCACCTGGACACTTGTGCGTGTCCCCTCACGGATGGCGCCATCCTCTACTATCCGCCCGCATTCACGGCAGCCGGCCGCAATCTAATTGTTGAGCGTTTTCCCAATGCGATTCCAGTCCCGGAGGAGGAGGCTCGCCGGTTCGCCTGCAATTCCGTCGTCATAGACCACCACGTCGTAGTCAACTCAAACTGCCCGGTGGTCCGGGCGGAACTACGGGCCCGGGGATATGATGTCCATGAAGTGGACGTCAGCGAGTTCCTGAAGGCCGGTGGTGGACCCAAATGCCTGGCGCTAATGCTGGGACGCGGAGCCGGGCAAGCGGGCCACTGACACTGAGGGCAACACGCAGCCTGACCACGTTTCCTACAACGAGTAGGGATACCTGTTCAACCAGCCCCTGCCACACCTCATACGGGTGACGTTGGCAAGAACACGCTTGGGATATCCTCGGTAAGGGCTGAACAAGACCTACTTTGCCCACTCATGGTGACGCCACAGAGTTTCCCTTCAGCCTGCCAAAGTCGACCGCGTGAGCGGGCTGGGACTGCTCAGGGCTTGGGCCTCCCCTCGACTGCGGCCCTCTCGCAGGCTAGAATGGAGCCGTTCATCAGGTCGTCCCCGTGGGGACCCGCACTGGCCGCCGGCATTCAGCGCGGGGACCGCCGCAGTCGGATCACTGACAGGAGGTAGTACATGAACGCGCTGGTCATGGGAGGCACAAGGTTCAACGGCCTGCACCTCGTTCACGAGCTGGTGCGGTGCGGGCACACGGTCACCACCCTAAACAGGGGCGTCACGGAGGCCCGGCTGCCCAGGGACGTGCGCCGTCTCTACGCCGACCGGAAGGACGTGCCGCAGCTCAGGGAGACGCTGGGGTCTGAGGAGTTCGACGTGGTCTTCGACATCAGCGCCTACGTGCTGGAGGACGTCGAGAGCATGGTTGACATTTTCGAGGGGCGGACTGGGCACTACGTCTTCGCCAGCTCCACAGTGGTATACGCCGCCTCCAACATTCTGCCCATGAACGAGGACTTTCCCGTGGACAGCACTCCCCGCCAGTCCGACTACGGGCGCAACAAGCTCATCTGCGAGGAGTTTCTGATGAGGGCGTTCAGGCAGCGCCGATTCCCCATGACGGTTGCCCGCTTCTCGATGGTCTTTGGGCCGGACAACGGAATCCTGGACCGGGAGCAGAGGATGTTCGTGCGCCTGCTGAGGGGGCGCAAGATACTGGTGCCGGGCCGGGGCGCCACGCTCGGCCAGGTCGGCCACGTGGACGACGAGGCCAGGGCACTGCGCATGATGGCCCTCAACCCCAGAACGTACGGAGAGATCTATAACGTCACGGGAAAGGACTACTTCAGCGATGAGGGGTCCGTGGATACCTGCGCCAGGGCCGTGGGAGTGGAGGCCGACAAGGTCTTCGTGCCCGCTGAGGTCATGGACTCGGCATCGCCGGAGATTCGGCGGCCCCTGATTCAGCGGCTCGCACCCTACATCCATCGCTGGGACGAGAGCACTCTCTTCGGTATCGGGAAGCTGTGGGATCATCTGGGATATGAGCCGTTCTACACCTTTGAGTCGGCGGTTGAGCAGACCTACGAGTGGTTCATGGCACAGGGGCTGGACAAGCAACGCGAGTATGACTTCTCGGAGGAGGACGCTCTGATAGCCCGGCTGAGTTGAGGGCGCGGCCGGTGGTTCTTCAACGGCTCCGGTTGGGCAGATGAGCGCCTTCCGGCTGTAGACTGTCAGCTATAATGGGCCAGTCTGGAGAAGACCAGGCTCCGGTGGCGCTGCATTGGTTACTTTCTTAAGAATCTGGTCACGTATTCTACATCGACCGTCGGCAAAGTCAGGCCAATCTCCGAAATGGTCTTGGTGAACTGGCTGATGTCGTAGACGCTGGTGTCGGCCAGGTACGGCTCGACTGATTCCAGGGACCGGACAACAACTTTCAACTCCATGTCCTCCTCTCGGTCGGCCATTCCTTCCAATCTTGATTTCCATTCCCCTATTGGAGCGCGTTCCGTTACGTATCCCTGGCTCTCCATATAGGCGAAAACGTGGTCGGCGGGAATGGGGTCCTGTTGGACCACGTTGTAGACCTTCCCGAAGTGCCTCGCATCGTCAGCCATTCTCGTGATGGCAGATGCCAGAAAGTCGACAGAGGTCATTTCAATGAACCAGTCCGGCGCTAAGGGAGCACACCCCAGTCGAGCGCAGGCCTTGATTATCAACGACAGGAAGTCATTGGGATTGACTGCGCCCGTGGCGCTATGATGCCCTATGTTGCCCGGCCGGAAGATGCAGACGGGTAGTCCTCGAGACACGGCCGACCACACGAGCCGTTCCGCAACCCATTTGGACTGGTTGTAGCCCCCCTCCATCCTGTCGACAAAGCCGTCAATCTGGTTGTTCTCCAGGTAGGGAGTGTCGTCTCCTCCCGGAAAGATGCCGTTGGATGAAATGTACTGGATTGGCTTTGTCGCGCCAGTACAGGCAAACTTGAGCACCTCCAAAGTCCCGCCGACGGTGTGAGGCTTGGCCGCGGAATAGGGATAGGCATAGTTGACAGAGGCGGCGCAGTGAAATATCAGGTCTATCTCGTTCGCCAATTCCCGATACTCGTCGTCTTTCAGTCCCAGACGGGGTTGAGTGAGGTCACCCATAACCGGGATGATCCGGTCTTCATCGGGCTGACCGGCCAGACCATAGAACTTCAGATTCTCCAACACTCGGTTGCTGGGCCTTCCTAGCCCTGTAGTTTGGTCCCTTACGAGACAGTAATACTTGGTATTTTGCCCGGTGGTCCGCAGCAACTCGTCAAGCAGGAAGGCTCCCAGGAAGCCAGTCGTCCCCGTAACCAGGATCGAAGACGCTTCGCTCAAACGCGTAGCCCTCACGTTGTCCCTCGGTGAAATCTCCGGGTCTAGTATCGAGTCTTCGGCCAGCGAAACTCTTGATTCCATGTTGGCCCCTCTATGCTGCAAGTATGCCGCCAGCCCGCCAATGGTTGGGTATTCGTAGACCTCGGTTCCGCTAAGTTCAACTCCAAATACCCGTTCAATGCCTAGGGTGATTTCCAAGCCTGCCAGTGAATGGCCGCCAAGATCAAAGAAGTCCCAGTCGTCCTCCAGCGAGTCGCCGTCAACATCCAGGGCCCCACCCCATAACTCTCGCAAAGCCTGACGGCGCTCTGCCGCCGTGGCGTGCATTGGGAGCGGTTTTCGCTCTTCAACGCCGGGCCTCGCTGCCCGCGTTACCGGAAGAGCTTTTCGTTCCAGTTTGCCCGTCTGCTGGTTTATTGGAAGCGCTTCAAGTTGAACGAATTGGCCGGGCACCATGTAGAGCGGCAGATACCGCTCCAAAATCGACCGCAGGTCTTTGCTTGTCCCGCTCCTGGCATCGACCTTCCACGTCGCCTGTGGCGCGGGGACAACGTAAGCCACCAGCCGCTTGGTCGTCTCGTCTACGGCTTCAGCCAACACCGCCACATCTGCCACATCACACTGCTTCCGGAGCGTTTCCTCGATGGCGCCCAAGTAAACAGTGTAGCCCCTGATCTTGACCATCGAATCGTTCCGCCCGATGATTGTGGTCATGCCCTGCGAATCGACCTCGGCCAGGTCGCCGGTGGCGTAATACCTCTCCCCATTCCAGTGGACGAAACTCTGGGAATCCAGGTCGGGCCTCTTCAGGTAACCCCGGGCCAGCCCCCGGCCGCCTATGAATAACTCACCGGCGCCGTGTGAGGTGAGAGTCGATTCCCCCTCAGGAAGCACTCGGACCTTCACTCCGTCCATCGGCAGACCCACCGGGCACACACTCACACCATCAAGGCGCAAGTCCGTCAGGTCGACGGTACAAACATCGTGGGTCTCGCTAATGCTGTAAGTGTTGAACACGCGGGCTGAATCGGGCAAAGTGTCCAGCGCAAGCTTCAACAGGCTGGTTGGCACCACCTCGCCATTCAGCCAGACCACTCGAAGCGACGACAGCCTGTCGCGTAAGAGTTGATGGTCTGCCGAGTTCAAGACTCCCTGCAATAGAGAGGGGGTGAACAGAATCTCAGAAATCCGGTGCTCCGAGATAAACGCGGCGAGAGCGCGGGGCAGGAATATAACGTCATCAGGGATTACATATACGGTTCCCCCCCTCAACAGCGGACGAATGAATTCCCACGGGAAGAAAATGTTGCATGCAACCCTGTCTCCAACGCTGTAAGAGCTAAACTCGTACCTGGCAAAGTAGGACGAGATGACAGAGCCGCCGGTCAGCATTACTCCCTTTGGGTCTCCGGTCGTGCCGGAAGTGTAAGGGATAAACGCCAAACTATCGCCGGTGGGGTCAACCTCGGGGGTTTCCGCCTCGAAGCGCTTCCAGGACTGATCGCTGTCGACGGGCAATATATGCGTCCCTGTGAATTGACTCAGTCTGGACGAGTACCCTGCCTTGGTGATCACCACCTTGGGCTGCGATTCTGACACTACGGAACGGAGCGAAGGTTCAGGGGAGTCAAGGGACATTGGCATAAAGGCGCCGCCGGCCTTCAAGGTCCCGATGCTTGCCACGATGTACTCCGGGCAGGTATCCATGAATATGCCCACCGGGTCATCGGTTGACACACCGCATCGTCGAAGATACGCGCCCAGCGCATCCGTCTCCCGGTCCAGTTGAGCGTAAGATATCTGCTCACCGCGGAAGACTATCGCCGCATTATCCGGAGTCTCCGCGGCTTGAGCCTTGAAAAGCTGAGCCATACCACTGTCTGTGGAATTCATTCTGCCACCTTAAGCAAGCCTAAACGCATTGAGGAATACGGGCGTATGCAGAGGGTTCCTGGAGTATACGCTAGCTTACAAAACTTCGGGCGTAGTGTAAACCGGCAAATTGGGATCTCTAGTTGTCACCAATCAGAACGCCTCAGATGCGGCCACCTGCAGTTCGACTTGCTGGACTTTCATAAGGGGCGCAATTGGAGTTGCCTCAGTCCAGTGGATTCTGCCCTCTGCGGCCAGGGACGGTGCAAAGCTGCCATCCAAACCTGTATACACCCTTGGACATGTCTGTTATACTGCGAATTGCGCCATATAGTGGCGCCAGGGTTTCGCACAGCAACGGTCCATCAGACTCCTCGTTCTCGTCTTTTCGCCCCGCGCTGAATCACATGTGTCACCTCTATTTCTAAGGAGTCTTTTCCGTATGCTTGTTAAACCTCTATCGAGTCGACCATCTACGTCTAATCCTGCCCAGAGCCACCCCGCTGTTTGCACAGATTGCGGCACGACTACGACCGTCCCCTTCCGGCCAATCCAAGGTAAGCCGGTATACTGCCGCCCGTGCTTCCAGGCCTATCGGAGCGTCCCTTCTTCCACCGTCAACGAGCCCGTGAACAGAAAGCTCACTTCCGTAGATGACCCCCCTGTTGACAGCACTCCTGACGGTGTATCGGCGTTCCCCGGAATGCCTTTGAAGGCCGCTACCAGGAAGGCAATTCTCCGGATGAACATATCGGAACCCACACCGATTCAGGAGGAGGCCATCCCAAATCTCCTTGAGGGACGGGACTTGATAGGCCAGGCGCGTACCGGATCCGGAAAAACGCTGGCTTTTGCAGTGCCCATGGTCGAGCAGTGCGACGCATCGCTACGACAAATCCAGGCGCTTGTGCTGGTGCCCACCCGCGAGCTGGCCATCCAGGTGGCGGGAGTCATCGAAGCCCTGGCTTCTCCACATCAACTCCGCGTGACGCTGCTCTACGGCGGCCGGTCCTTAAAGCCGGAGTATACGGCGTTGATGAGGGGCCCCCAGATAGTCGTTGGGACACCGGGCCGTACCCTGGACCACCTGCGTCAGGGCACTCTCCAGTTGCAATCGGTAAGATTCCTTGTGCTGGATGAGGCAGACGAAATGCTGGACCAGGGATTCGCCCCGGACGTCGAGGCCATCATTGACCGGACGCCCAGAGAGCGACAGACGGCCCTCTTCTCCGCAACCATGCCGGAGTGGGTAGCCCAGACCGCAGCGAAACACCTGCGCCGGCCCGTGACAGTGGAAGTGGACGCAGATTTGCAAGCTCTGCCCAGCGTTGAGCACCTGGTCTACAACATTGAACAGAGCGACAAGATTGATGCTCTCCGGACGCTGTTGAATCAACGGGATGGCTCTTCTGTTCTCGTTTTTCGAAAGACCAAGCACAGCGTCAAGAAGCTGGCGAAGCAGCTGGATTCGATGGGATACCCGGTTGGCGCGCTCCAGGGAAATCTAAGCCAAGGCGCACGGGAACGAGTCCTGGCGTCCTTCCGGTCCGGCGCAGTGGCTATCCTGGTGGCAACAAATGTGGCCGCCAGGGGACTGGACGTTGAGGGCATTGGCCAGGTGATCAATTTTGATCTGCCGGACTCGGAGTTGCTGTTTACTCACAGGGTCGGCCGGACCGGACGCATGGGCCGCGCCGGAGAGGCGATAACATTCGTCACCCTGGAGGAAGAGCGAAAATGGCGTGAGATTGAGAGATCCTTAGGCCACCACTTCACCCGCAAGTCTTGGAACACCTCCCGTTATGTGACTCAGCAACGAGAGAGAGGCTCATAGCATACCTCTCTCTTCACCATGACTGTTTGATGCTGAGTCATGCCGGCCGTCTTGAACATCCGGGTCGGACAGCTTGGCTGAGCATCGACGGCAACCCACCCGTCGAGCAGGATGACAGATTGCTTGAAGCCTACTCCTCTTCCACCGGGAACAGCACCACGCGCACGTAGCTATCGGGAGTGAAGTAGCGTTCGGCGGCGACGGCCATCGCTCGCTGCTAGCAGGTTTTGGACACGCCCTAAGGGGTACGAGGCAGTGTTAGAGGTTGAACCAGGCCCGCAACCGGGCGAGCCGTGACTTTGGGCGGGCCATTGCCGCACGTCGCTTACCTTCTTCGCTCAGTTGGGACGCCCGCAACTCGCCGGATGGCCGCCCCTTCTGGTCGCCGACTCCGTACAGCGCCTTGGCGCTGTCACCGCGGCCTATGCGTTGCAGCTTGTCAGCGGCGGCGGATTTCCAGTCTCCTCTCGGCAACATAGGACACCTCCCTGTATCGGATAGCAGTATGACACCCCGGGTCACGTCCCGTCAAACGGCTGTACTCGTTTAGTAGACTTTGACGGCTTGAGGGAGACCAGCCACGGATGGCACTGCATAAGATACTCTATCGTAATGGCTTGGGGGTTGCTCATCTCCCTCTTGGACCAGCACTTCACACAATACGCTCACATTTTTGGCCCAGATCAATAGGATGGTCAGTGGCAAGCAGTGATAGTATAGTAGAATGGCGAGACTACCGAACTACGGGAAGTAACCTTACTACGGGAAGTAACCTTGACTCCAAGTGAGATTTACTACCAAACCGGTAAGGATACAATCCTCTACCTGAGTTCGCTCCACCGGGAGTTTTCAGACAGGGCCTTCAACCTGCTCAACTTAAGTGTAGCCATCCTCGTAGCCGGTGGCGTTGTCATCAATTTTAGGATAGAACACTTGGAGTGGGCTTGGCCTCTGATCAGCCTGGGGACGATAGCTATATTGGCCTCCATTATGGTTGCAGCGCTTTGCCTCTCAGTCCTGCGCACCGGAGATTGGAACAGCTTTCCGCCACTTGGTGAATTGTCTGACCGGATGGAGAACCTTCGGACGAACTATCCGCACCTCACCGATATGCAGTCTGGGGTGCTGTTGCAATCTACTGTGGGAGACTATTTCACAGAAGCCGCCCAAGTGAACCAAAAGGTCCTGGACGGTAAATCGAGAGCTATATTCTGGGCTGTTCTGGCGTTGGCGGTGGAAATTCTCGCAATTATTTCTCTCGTCGTCTGGATATTTTGGGGATCTCAAACAACCCCCTCCGGTGAGGTTCCAATGCAATTGGTTTGATGACCGGTACCGAACCAGGTTCGGCTTGGGAACCTGCGCTATCAGCCCCCGAATTCCCTGCTCCCGAACCAGCATTTCCGGTGTCTGATGAGGCATGACTATTCTGTGGGCTCGATTGATTTGGTGTTGCTTCTTCTCTAGGCATACTAACCCCTCCTCATAGGATTTCATTATACCCTAAATTCAGCTAACCTGTTCAATATCCTGGGGGGGCAGGTCAGTGGGTCTTTGTCGTCATCTGGGAGTTCGGCGCCAACTTGCGTCTGGCCTGCATATACCCTCAAATGCCCGTTGCCACATTGGCCAAAGTACGAGGGATGAGTCGTGTAGATGATCAACTCAATTCCGTACTATTCAGCGCCGCAGTGCTTGAGCCCATGACTTCGGCAACTCTAGAGATCCCCCAGCCACATTTCCAAGTACCGCCTGTGTTCTAGTCAGGCCTACTTCCTCCTCCAACCAGACGCGTTGCGCGCTGGGCCTGTCACGGCCCAGCGCGCGCGGACAATCCGTACTGGAAGCCTACTCCTCTTCCACCGGGAACAGAACAACCCGTATGTAGCTTTCGGGAGTGAAGTAGCGTTCGGCGGCGGCGACGACGTCTTCCAGGGTCAAGGCCTCCAACAACTCATCGAAGCCGGTTATCTCCGTGAAGGCCTCGCCCCGCTGCGCTGCGGCCCGGATCTGGCCGAGCCAGAACCCGTTGTCTCTCAATTGCTCCTGCCGTGACGTTCGCAACTGCTCCTTGACCGTGTCCAGGTATTTCTGCTCACCCCCCTCACGCAGCCAGTCCACCTCATCCATCACCTCCTCAAACAGCTCCTCAACGCGTGTGGGGTCGCTGCCGAAAATGACTTGAACCAGGTACTCCGTGTCTGGAAGGGTGGAAGCGCCTGCGTTCACAAAAATGCTGTAGGTGCCGCCCAACTGCTCACGTACTACCTCGCGCAGGCGGATCCCCAGCATTTCGCCCGCCACGTTGAGGGCGAGCGCCTCCCCGCGGCTCCAGTCCATATCCCCGGCAAACAACAGCACAGTGTTGCTGCGCGGCTCGATACCGCTGCGTACTTCGTGGTCTTCCACGCCCATCGGCGGGTCGATGCCGTGGTCCATCCACTCTTCCGCTCGTCCGGTTGTAGGCAGGCTGGCCAGATACGTAGCGGAGAGCGACCGCAGATCATCCCAGTCGAACGCGCCCACGAAGACGAATGTTGCGTCGCCAAGGTCCGCGAATCGGTCGGCGTAGACCGCCTTCGCTCGCTCCAGGCTCAGCTCCTCCAGCAGTTCGACAGTGAGGGGGCGAGCTCAGAAATGGTTCTGGCGCAGCACAGTTCTGGCAGTGTCGATGAGAACCGAGTCCGGCTGAGCGGCGTTAATTTCGGCGATACTGCGCAGTTGCTCCTCATACCTTGCGAAGTAGACCAGGTCAAGCCGGGGCTCGGTTACATAAAGCGTGATCAGCTGAAACAGTGTCTCCATGTCTTCCGGTGAGGCGCTGCCCCTAAACCCTTCGAAGAGCTCATCAATAAAGGGGGACACCGAGACCCTCTTTCCGGCCAGCAGCTTATCCAGAGCCACGCTGTCGTGTGGACCGACGCCGCTTCCGTCAATCAGATCCGCGGCGTTAAGAGCGGACACGTGGTCCTCGTCCGCGACCAGCGAGTGCCCGCCGGGGCTGAAGGCCCTGAACTCCACTTCATCGTCGCGGAAGTCGGTCTGCTTGGCAATCACGGTAATGCCGTTGGACAGAGTCCATTTTTGAGCGTCTATGGACTCGATCTGCTCTTCATCCGCTATGCTGCCCGGAGTCGGAATCGTCTCCAGCAGCGGGATATCCCCAAGGACGTCTGCGTAGGGCTCCACCTCCAGGGCGCTTGCAGCTTCGATCTGCGCCAGGGTCGCTGCGGTCAGTTCGCTATCCGAGATGGCCTCAGTCTCCTCGGGCCTGACGACCAGTAGCGCCGTGTCCTCAGACTTGGTCCAGGGCTCCGCCACGGCAGCGAACTCCGCCAGGGTGATCTGCGGCAGCAGCTCCTGGTACAGCTCCCATTCAGCCTCGATTCCCGGAGCCGGTGTCCCGGTCAGAAAGTGGTCCACGTACTCGTTGACGAAGTTTTGTGACGGTATCTGGTCTCGTTGCTTGTAAAAGCTCTCCGCCGATCGCAACATGTTGCTCTTCTCCCGGGCCAGTTCGCCGTCGGTAAAGCCGTGCTGCCTGACGCGCTGCAGCTCCTCCAACACAGCCGCCAACCCGCTCTCGATCCCATCCGGCGGCACCCACGCGGCGACCTGCAGGATGTCCAGCGGTTCCACATACGGCGAACGAAGGGCTTGAGCAAACAGATATGGTGGATCTTCGACCTGGCCCCGCTCAAAAAGTCGCGCGTTCAGCATCATAAAGGCGAGTCTTTCGACCACGAAGCGACGAAACGCCGCCTGGTCCTGACCCATGTCCGGGGCCAGCTTTTGGATCAGAACAAACTGGCTACCCGGCGACTCGGCGTCCGTGAATACTTCGATCCACGGCGTCTCGTGGCCGGGAACCTCGATGCTTGGCCTGTCGGTGGAGGGACCGATGGCGGCGGGTTCCTGGTTGGCCTCGCCCTCCGGTGGCGGCGCAAAGTGCTGCTTAATCTTGGCTTCCATCTCGTCAACATCGAAGTCGCCAACGGCTACCACGGCCATCAGGTCAGGGCGGTACCAGCGCTCGTAATACTCCCTCAGTTGCTCTGCCGTCGCGTTCTCCACCACCTCCGGGAGGCCAATGGGACTCCGGTTGGCATAGAGAGAGGACCCGAATAGCAACTGGAGTAGATTGTCCTGTAGCCGGGAACTGAACCCCTGATAAAGGCGCCACTCCTCCAGGACCACACCGCTCTCGAGGTCCACCTCTTCCGGATCGAAGGATATTCCGTAGGCCCAATCGCTTAGAATCTGGAAAGCGGTCTCTGTGATTTCGGGGTCGTCGGTCGGAATCTCCAGCCAGTACCTCGTGTCATCGAAGCCGGTCTGTGCGTTCACGTCAGGGCCAAAGATGTTTCCAATGGATTCCAGATACTCAACAATCTCCTGCTTGGCGAAGCGCTCCGTGCCATTGAACGCCATGTGCTCAGCGAAGTGCGCCAGCCCTCGCTGGGACTCCTCTTCATGGACGGATCCTGCCTTTACAACCAGTGCAATCTGGGCGCGGTCCCGCGGCTCCTCGTTGTGCCTGATGTAGTAGCTCAGCCCGTTGGAAAGAGTGCCGCGGAGCACCAGAGGATCGAAGGCCAGAGAGGTGTCCGGCTCGGGGGTGGCGGTGGGCTCCGGTGTCGGCGTAGTTGTGGGCTCAGGTGTGGCGGTAGGAGCCGGTGTCGGCATAGCCGTGGGCGCCGGAGTTGGGGTGGGCGTTGGTGTCGCCGTAGCTGTGGGTTCAGGCGTGAGAGTCGGAGTTGGGATTGACGTAGCGGCCGGCGCGGCTGTTGGCGCCTGCGTTGCCGTCGGCGTGGGTTCGGGGTCGCACGCAATCAACGCCGCCAGCATCAGCGCGATAAAGAAAACGATTAACGCTGACTTCAGATTCCCGCTCATCAATCTCATATCTAGCCATTAATCCTAGTGTCATTCAAGGTACTGCGTCAATAGTACAAACAACTTCGGGCGGAGACCAATACGTTCTGCTGCTTCCCTGCCCAGCCTCTCAAATCAGCCGTAATACTTCCTGTGGGTGATTCACGCCTTCGCCCGACTCGAACGGCCTGGTGTATGATAATCGCGCGGCCGGCGGAAGGGCCCGACGCAATAGGTTTGGGGCCATTTTCCGCAAAGCGCAGAATACAAGACGGGAGGTTACAGGATTAACACCACAGCATATCTACCAACCGAAACGAACCCGGAATGGGTGAACGAGTTGAGCCGCCATTTCTGGAACTCGGCGATTGTAAGGGCGGGCATCAGATTGCAGATTTTTCCGCTCCTGGAGGAATCGGCCTTAACGTCGGCAGAAGTCTCTAGCCATTTGGGCGCCATCCCCCGATTTGTAGAGGCCTTCCTTGAAGCGAACGTTGCATTGGGACTGCTGGACAATGTCGGGGACGACGGGTACAAGTGCTCAGCCATGTCTTCCGCCTATCTTGTACCCGGAAAGCGGGAGTATGTCGGAGACCTGGTGATGCACATAACAAACTACTGGCACAGCTGGGGCAATCTGGACAGGCTGATTGTTGAAGGTAGAACAGAGCTGCCGTTTCAGAACGGATTCACGGATGCTTCCACCTATTGGACGGACTACATGAAGGGCCAGCACAATCGAGCCCTGTCCGGTCAGGCGGATAACCTGGTAGAGAGCGTAGACCTCACCGGCAAACGCAAGTTGCTGGATCTTGGGGGAGGAGCAGGCAGCTACAGTATGGCGCTTTGCAACGCCAACCCGGGCCTGAATGCCTTCGTTATCGATCGGAAGGAACCCCTGGAAATCGCCGCAAGGCTTGTAGCCGAGAATGGACTTGAGGACCGTATCGAACTGGTAGAAGGCGACTTCGACAAAGTCGCGCTGGGCGATGACAGTGACGTTGTTCTAATATCCGGGGTCGCGCTTATCATCTCCGAAGAGGAGTGCCGCGGCCTGTTCCGTCGCGCCTATGAAGCCCTGGCGCCGGGTGGCATCATCATCCTGCAAGACTTCATGCGGGTGGACCACAGCCCCAGGCGAAGCTTCCTGGACACCATGATGGATATGTACGTACTGATTGGGTTCGACCCGCAAGCCGGGGACCGTCACGGGGATGAGTATGCCTCCTGGCTCTCCGAAGCCGGCTTTAGTGCAATCAGGCAAATAGCCCTGCCCACGCAGCTGGCAATCATAACAGCGGAAAAACCCCCTGCGACCTAGTTTAGCGTCCGCGTAGCACCCGGTTTTTCTGTCGTATCATCTCCGGTAGTGATTGCCGGCCTCGCGTCGGGTTGTATGGCGCCTGAATTGCAGGTAATCTTTAGGTAGTAGAGCCTCTGTTTGAAATACTCTTTGAGGTGGAGGCATTCAATGATCAAGTGGACATTCGCAATTGCCTTACTGTTCATCGCGTGCCTGGCGTGCGCGGAAGGAACGGAAGAGGTCCGGATGGGAACGGAGGGAGGTTACCCGCCCTACAACTTCATCAACGACAGCGGTGACGTCGACGGGTTCGAGCGGGAGTTGGGTGACGAGCTGTGCCGGCGGGCGGATCTGGAGTGCGTCTGGGTGACCAACGAGTGGGACAGCATCATACCCAACCTGGTGGACGGCAAGTACGATACAATCCTCGCAGGGATGAGCATCACCGACGAGCGGGACGAGGTCATCGACTTCACGCAGCCGTACACCCCTCCAACACCGTCAGTCTATATCGCTCTGTCCGGGTCAGGCGACGAGGTGATCGACGGCAAAGTGGCCGCCCAGGTGGCCACCATCCATGCCGACCACCTGTCCGAGTCCGGCGCGACGCTCGTTGAGTACGACCTAGCCGAAGAGCTTGTTAATGCCGTCCTGAGTGGTGAGGTGAACGCAGCCCTCGTCGACCGCGAGTTCGCCCAGGACAGCATTGCCGAAAGTGGTGACAGGCTGACTATCGTTGGCACTGATGTGATACTTGACTCCGGCATCGGAGTAGGCGTCCGGGAAGACGATGGTCAGCTGAAGGACAAGCTGGACGGAGCCATCTCCGCGATGAAAGAGGACGGCTCGCTGAACGCCCTCATCAAGAAGTGGTTCGACGAGGACGCCGAGACGTTTTGACGGTCTAGCGGTATAACGGTAGGCGGCTGAGGGAATCGTTAACGGCGAAGGCGCTCCGGAAGCCTGGGAGGCGCTGCCACGGCGAAGAAGAGCGATCCTGCGCCCGTGAGCGCGGCGATGATTATAAAGGGGATGCGGTACCCGTCGAATATGTCGGCCATGAAGCCCGCGAAGAGCGGTCCGCCCGTCATTCCCACCATGACTACCAGTGACGAGAATCCCATGATGGTCGCAAAGGAGGCGCGTCCGAAGTAGTCCGCGCGTATGGTGGTCATCATTGGCCCTCGCAATCCCCAGGCCGTACCGTGCAGAACCGCGAAGACTAATACTGGCAGAATGGTGGTGGCGTAGGCAAGGATCAACAGAGCAGCGGCGTGCATCAGCATTGCTATGGTGCACAACATCCGCTTGCTGAACCGGTCCCCCAGGAATCCACCCCCCACCTGTCCCAGAATGTTGAATACGGTCATCACCGACACCGCGCCGGCCGCCGCCGTTATGGTGAGGCCGACGCTCTCCATTATGTGTGGGACCAGGTGCAGGGAGACTGCGCCAACCGTGAGCAGGGCCATGCCGTGCCCCATACTGAGCAGCCAGAACACGGGTGTCCGCATTGCTTCCCTGGCTGTGAAGCCGCCGACTTCGCCTCCTACGGACGTTGCGCTGCGTTCCGGGGACTCCCGCGAATAGTCTCCGCCTGAGCCGGGACCAGGGACGGTATCGCCATCCGGCAGGTACCCGTACTGCTCCGGCCTCTGGCGAAACAGCTGGGCTATGGGAAACCCGATCATGATGATGAAGACCCCTGATATAAAGGCGGTCGGTCTCCAGCCGAGGGTGGTGAGAGACCACGCCACAGCGGGAACCAGCAGACCGCCAATCCCGAAGCCGCTCATGGCAATGCCCATAGCCACACCTCGCCGCCTCTCGAACCAGTTCACCACCGTCGTCGCCACCGTCAGGAACCCTGCGATGCTGGAACCCAGTGCCATTAGCAGGAATGTTAAGTAGTAGTCCAGGACGGAGTCGGTATAGCTGAACATTATGAACCCGGCGCCAAAAAGCACCATACCGCCCCTGACCATAATCCTGGGGCCAAACCTGTCGATGAGCCAGCCCTGCAGAGGTCCCAGAATGCCGCTCTCGGCCCGGGACAGGGCAAATGCGCCTGAGAGCAATGCCCGGCTCCAGCCGAACTGGGCCTGCAGCAACGGAAAGTACGCGGTGAAGCTGTGGATCATCAATGACCCAACAATCATCTGGAGGGAGAAGCCGCCGGAGACAATCCACCACCCGTAGAAAACGCGGCGGGACCTGGTCTGCTCTTCCTTAGTTTCTAGCGAGACGCCGGCCATTCAAGAGTCCATTTCATCATGTCCAGAGTATCCTAACACAACGCGGGCATCGTCGGCACAGGTCCGGGTTATTTGAACCTCGTAACGCGGCGCAGGATACCACACATTGAGTGTGGGAGCGGGGCTGCTCGTGACTACGCCAATGCGGCCTGGATCAGGACCATACGGCCCGTTGTCCTTCGCCGAGCGCCAGGCCACGGCATAAGCCACTACGGCGCTTCGATCATATCCAGCAGTGTGAGGACGGTCCGCCAGTTCCGCATGGTGCTCACGGACTGCAACTGCGCGGCAAGGTACTCATTCGTCAGCTTGCTGCGGGCGACGCCGTTGGGGTAGTGCAGATAGACATTGCGCCCTCGCACCGCAAACGCGTCTGGCGGCGAACGCTCCGGATCGAGACGGGACACAGCTTCAGCGCCCGGAGCATTCTCGAGAAACGCCATGTGGAGGAGTCGCGGATCGCCGGAAGTATCGAATGGGTTTGAGGCCACAACCTGCCGCAGTTCCTCTCTCGAACGCACGACGACGGCCGTCTCGTAGCCAAACCGCCGGCGAACGGCCCCAGTCACAATCTCAGGCATCCGTTCGGCCAAGTCCGGCGCTGCTTCGAACACGACGTTCCCGCTCTGAATGTAGGTCTGCACCGCCGCGTAGCCGGCCGCAGTGAATATGTCCCTCAGGTCCGCCATTGGCAGCTTGTTCTTGCCGCCGACGTTGACGCCTCGAAGAAGGGCTACATACCGCTGCTCGCCAGTCGTCACAGGTGATTCACTCCGTCCTCCCGCTCACCACAACTCCGGCTTGCGCTTCACCGGGCCAGGTAAGCCTAAGCGCCGTGGATGTAGGCGCATGACCTCAGCGCAGGCTAGTGTCCTGTATCCGTAGTTCCTCGCATTATTCGAGGGCTTTCTGAAAGGACAGAGAATCGGATTCTTGCTCAAACCAGGGTAGTGGATCAGCATCGATCACCCCTTTATTTGCCAATGTACTTTGGTTACACCACACTAGCAGCCTGTCCGAGTAAGACGATATATGTCATAACGTACACGTAAATAGACTATTGGTAAGGTAGCGCAGAACGTTATTCGTATATCATCACCACGTTAACTATGCAAGTCGTTGGCCTCAGGGGTTACTCGGACAGGCTGCTAGGGCGTAATCTGGACTGCCTCGTTGGAGTGGAGGTGGTTTCTCAATCCGTCGTATTTGGCTCACTATCGTCTATCCCAGTCGGAGGGTGGTCCTGAATGGATTAGGTGAGCTAGCGTTCGACGGCCCAAGCGCAGGCCATCTAGGTAAGCCCGCTCAGTGTCTCCTGGAAGTGTCCCATGAGCAATGTCACTGCGCAGACCGTAAAACGCTTTGGCAGTCTTGTTGATCCATCTGTTGTCTTCGCGGTCTCGTCCAATTAGATGACGAGCTCGGCGAGAAAGCTGATCGCCCTTTCCTCGTGATGCGTCTAGTGTCCTGTATCCGTAGTTCCTCGCATTATTCGAGGGCTTTCTGAAAGGACAGAGAATCGGATTCTTGCTCAAACCAGGGTAGTGGATCAGCATCGATCACCCCTTTATTTGCCAATGTACTTTGGTTACACCACACTAGCTCATACATTACCTCCAACGCGATCGCCACGTCGATGATCTTGTCAAAGGCTGCATGCGCTCCCGTTCGAGACAATGACGAAGCTAATCTAGACAAAGCCAGTCTCAATCCGACATCATCTCTGGGCATCTTAGAATACAACTGAGCACAATCGGCTAACCCATCTGTAGAAACAGCGGGGGTGGTAGGAGATTTCAAGTTCACCTCGTAACGGCCGGGCACATAACGAGACGCGAAGTCGAAGGATGGGGCCCTACCTACAAGACGCTCAATCTGGCGCTCCACCCCGCTCGTTCGCCATCCAGCGCTGACGACTCGCAGTTCATGGGTCAACGCCAGGAGGTTTACCAATAGTAGCGCGTCGTCCCGAAAGGTCTCTGACTTAAGAGGCCAATCGTACTCCATACTGTGTCCAACTGGCACAAATGCCGGTCCCCATTTGACCTCGGAAATCACTGCACCAATAGGCCCATCGTTGGTGACGCCATTTCCTCGGAGCAAGGAGTGAACCAAGTCCTCCGACATATATTGCCGAGCTTCTTCGAAGGAAACGATGGACAGGCCGCTTGGAAAGTCATATCTGCTTTCAACATGCAGGCCGCGAAAGATGACTATCGAATATATACTCAGATCCTTATCGTCGCCCTTCTGGATCAGTTCAGCAAGGCCATTGGCGGCTGACTCAGGTGAATGTTCAAGGGCATAATCAACCAAACTCCGCAGCATGAACGTCATCTGGAAACCATCTATCCGTGATACACCTAAATCGAGACCAACAACCCATTCTCCATTTGAACAATCCGATGCTTTCGCTATTCCTGGATGTTCAAGCAATACCTCAAGCAATGTGTGTAGCTTCTGGGAAACGTACTCGCTATATTCTGAATGATGGTTTTGACGACGCGGACTCAAAAATGTGTAGCTTGATACTCGTTGCCTAGCACTGTCTCTTGAATCGCGGCTGGCGCCACTCGGTATTCCCCAAAGCCTTTTGATCCGCTGCTGAGCAAACAGCAACTCGCTTTCCAAGTGTCTCTCATACCTTACTAATTCCTGTAAGCAATCTGTCAGCTTACCGATCCATGAGGTGGACCCAGGAAACTGGACAGGTGGCTAAGTGAGAGTCCTGCTTCTAAACTAAGGGCAGCTGTTGCTGTCTGGAAGGAGAAGGACATGGCGCAAGGAAGAAGGAAACACAGCCCGGCCTTCAAGGCTAGGGTGGCCCTGGATGCAGTGAAGGGGGAGGAGACAGTGGCCCAACTGGCCGTCCGGTACGAAGTCCACCCGGGCCAGATTCAATCTTGGAAGAAGGCCTTGACCGAGGGCGCCACCGGTGTGTTCGGCAATGGTCAGCACCAGAAGGCCAAGAGCGACGACGCCCTGGTCGCCCGGTTGTACCAGGAGATCGGCCAGTTGAAGGTGGAGCGGGATTTCTTGGCCGAGAGGCCCGGTCCATGAACCCGGCCCGGCGGCGGGAGATGGTGGATCGGGAGCATCCCTCGTTGCCGATAGTGGGGCAATGCGCCCTGCTGGGGGTGAGCCGCTCCAGCATATCCTACCGCCCCAAGGGGGCTTCGGAAGAGAACCTGTCGCTGATGCGGGAGATAGACCGGCAATACCTGGCGACCCCCTTCTATGGGTCACGGCGGATGCGGGCTTGGCTGAACCGGCAGGGGTTCCCGGTAAGCCGGAAGCGGGTGCAGTGGCTGATGCGGGTCATGGGGTTGCGCGCCATCTACCGAAGTCCCAAGACCAGCTGCCCGGCGCCGCAGCGTCGGGTGTATCCCTATCTGTTGGGGAATGCCAAAATCACCCGTCCCAATCAGGTTTGGGCCGCCGACATCACCTACCTGCCAATGGCCCGGGGATTCCTCTACCTGGTGGCGGTCATGGACTGGCACAGCCGGTACGTGGTGTCCTGGCGCCTGTCCAACACTCTTGAGGCAGGCTTCTGCGTCGAGGCCCTGTCCGAGGCGATGGATAGGGGGAGGCCGGAGGTGTTCAATACCGACCAAGGGAGCCAGTTCACCAGCCAGGAATTCACCCAGGTCCTACAGGACCACGGAGTGAAGATCAGCATGGATGGGAAAGGTAGGTATGCCGACAACATCTTCGTGGAGCGGTTGTGGCGGACGGTGAAGTATGAAGAGGTCTACCTGAAAGCCTACGCCAACTCTAGTGAGGCCCGCAGGGAGCTGGGAGCCTATTTCCGGTTTTACAATGACCAGAGACCCCATCAGGCGTTGGTCTACCAGACCCCGGCCGAAGTGTTCCACGGAGGGCCGGCCCTCCGGAAGGAAGAATCAAAGGCGAGGAGGTGCACACCGGAAGCAGTCTTGGTATCATAGGCAGGAGTGGCGGGACCCTCACCTAACTCCGCATTGATTCTGTCCAACTAACCGGGTCCATCTCAGTCTTCACTTTGAAGCTGTTGCATTAGGTTCTTTAAGCGAGAGGCTCCCCTTTGCGACAATCGTTACGTACATATATCTGGGCCGCCTTCGAGTTGCCACAGCCAGTATATCATCGATCCCCAACCAATACGGCCCGGAAGCATCGCCGAAATCCAATCGCGTTGGCCCAAAGCTGGCAGCAGTTGCTAGCAACAGGGGAGATTGCGTCCAGAGCCGAACTAGCCCGCCAAAAAGGCGTTAGCAGAGCTTATGTGACACGAGTACTAAGTCTCCTCCAACTAGCACCAGAATTGCAGGATGTCATTGTTGCCCTCGGTGACCCCATCAAGGTTAAGCGGTGTGGGATTCACTTCTTGCGGTCTCTGTTGAGCCTGCCACACGAGCAACAGATGCGCTGGGCCAAGGAACTTCAACCTCGAGCGCAATAATTTGTTGGTCCGAGTCCTAGTAAATGGGCATAGACCTGCTCACAGCCCTCGAGGTCTGTCGTTAGGCTGCTTCTACCTTGAGATAGCGTAGCTAATCTGCAGCTCTACGGCAACTTCTATTTTGGACTCGGCGTCAAATGACAGCAGGTCTTGGAATTGCCCATCGCACGACGCGGCGCTGGTTGAGCCATAGTTGAAGCCGCCGAGAGAGGACTCTACGACACTCACGACGTCACCGCGGACCACGTCAATTGCCTCAGCCAGACCATTGGCGTTCTCGTCAGCTTGAGAGGCTGCATCCCGGCGGGCCAGCGCCAGACCGGCGCGGCAACTCTCTTCCGATAAGCCGAAACGGACCCCGCTGCTTTCGGAGTGCCTGAGTACCCCTTCTACCTCCTCAAGGATACGTTCGCCGATCTCTGGCAGGTCCACGAGCGGTACCCCTACGGATATCTGGACCGGTTCGGAGGGCTGGCGTCCAGAAACGAACTCGATATCGTCGCTGGCGATCCCGATCCCTGTGAGCTTGTCTATCACGTCCGCACGATCCTCCCTGGAGAGCGGCTCTGGACCCCTGGGGCCGTAGAAGAGTTGTGGGATAACGACCACATAGGCTTCGTCGGCTTCAACAGTCAGGGAGGTGCTGCCGATCGCCACGAGACCGCCGGTCTCGTCCGACTGCGGGGCGAAAGTGATCTGCAGTGGTAAGACGACGTCTACGCTCGGGTCTGCGTCTAATGACAGTAACGCGTAGGGGTCGTACTGGAATGATCCGCCACATCTATCAGTACTAGCCAGGCCATATCCAAGATTAACGAGCGGATATTCAACTGCACCTATCACTCCCCCACGTACCATACCAAGTGCCGCAGCCATGTCATTGGCCTTCCTATCGATCTGGGAAATCGCATTCAGGCGGGCCAGCCCAAGTTCCCTGTCACAATTCTCCTCGGACAGGGTGAAACGTACGCCGCCGTGCCCCGGACGTCTGAGCACGTCCTCCACGGCCCGAAGGATGAGGTCACCGACTTCGGGCAGGTCCTCGACCTGTACTTCCACCGAAATAGTTTCCGGCTCATACAGCTGCCCGGGCTCGAACTCGATATCATCCTCACTGATGCCGATGTCCATCAGACTCTGTACGACATCGTCACGATCCTCGCTGGATAGCTTCTCTGGGCTTCCAGGGCCGTAGATGGGTTCGGGTATCACAACTACGTAGGCCTCGGTCGCCATTGCCGTGATTGTGCCATTAGCTGTAGCTGTAAGACCTCCAGTTTGTTCGGAATCGGGGCCATAGGTAATCTGCATCCGTAGTGAAACTTGAACATCTGGATCAGCGTCGAACGGCATTAGCGGCGTTAGGTAAGGGTGAAACTCTCCGCCACCACACTTGTCCAGGCCGGGGAGCGCCGGGCTAAAGCTGTTGGCCGGGCTTTCGACCGCAGTTATGATTCCACTTCGGACCACACCGAGTGCTTCAGCCAGATCGAGCGAATCTCCTTCGGCCCGCGCAATAGCCTCTTGGCGGGCTGCCGCGAGCGCCTGGTCGCATTCTTGCCCAATGACGCCAAATAGAGCTCCACTGCGCTCAGTGCGTCTGGTCACTTTCTCTACGGCATTGAGGATGAGGTCACCGATCTCCGGCAGGTCATCGATCTGTACTTCCACGGAAATAGTTTCCGGGTCGTACTGCTGACCGGACTCGAACTCGATTTCATCCACGCCGATACCAATGTCAATAAGATTCTGTACTACATCGTCACGGTCCTCGTGAGATAGCTTTTCTGGGCCCACGGGGCCATAGAGTTGCTCGGGGATCACGATTACGTAGGCCTCGTTCGCCAATGCTGTCACCGAACCAACAGCTGTCACGGTGAGACCCCCGGCCTCGCTAAGCTCCTTTGAGATGGACGGTGCACCGAAGCCGGTACTACCAAAGGATACAAACGCTCCAGACGTAGGCGCAAGGAAAGACTGGGCTTCGACTGCTTGCCCCTGGGGCTCTGCCGGCAACTCTGTATCCTCAGTAATCCCGTTTTCAACACCGCGAACTGTATCCGCCGCCTCCAACAAGGCGTCCATTGCCCTTTCAAGGACTGTTTCGACTACAGCCTCAACATCGGGCGTAGGCGCAGGGGCCTGGGTGGGTATTGCTTGCAAGGCCCCTCGCACGGCCGCTTCGACGATGGCCTCGACATCCGGCGTGGGTTCCGCCGGAAGCGGCGTTTCTGCTACATTTGATGGCCCATCGTCGTTGGTGCAGGCCGCGGCTACGACCGAACACAGCAGTAAGATGAGTATAAAGACGCTTGTTAGTCGAAATGGTTGCATTCTCGAGCTCCTTGGAGATGTTCTTAGAGATCCCGTTTGCATATGTTAAGGATGTGCCTTGTGATCCGGAACTAAGGTGGACCCGGTTATTTGGACTGGATCGATGCGGAACTAGGTGAGAGTCCCGCTGCTCCTGTCAGTGATACCGACACTGGCTGACGTGAACACCTTCTTTCATTAGTCTCATCCTCGAGGACCACCTGACCTTCGTGGAACACCTCGGCCGGGGTCCGGTAGTCAGGGGCCTCGTGGGGCCTCTGGTCGTTGTAGAACCGAAAGTACTCACCCAGCCCCCTCCGAGCCTCAAGGGCGTTGGCGTAGGCTTTCAGGTACACCTCCTCGTACTTCACTGTGCGCCGCAACCGCTACACAAAGATGTTGCCGACGTACCGCCCCTTACCATCCATGCTGATCCTCACCCCTCGGTCCTGAAGGATCTGGGTGAACTCCCGGCTGGTGAACTGGCTCTCCTGGTCGGTGTTGAACACCTCAGGCCCTCCCCTCTCCAGCGCTTTAGTCAGAGCCTCGGCACAGAATCCCGCCTCTAGTATATTGGACAATCGCCAAGCCACCACGTAGCGGCTGTGCCAGCCCATCACAACCACGAGGTAGAGGAACACCCGGGCCATGGGCAGGTAGGTGATGTCTACGGCCCACACTTGGTTGGGACGAGTGATCTTTGCATTCCTCAACAGGTAGGGGCAGACCCGGACCCCAGCCGCCGGTCGGCTGGTGCGCGGACGCCGGTAGATAGCCCGCAACCCCATGATGCGCATCAGACGCTGCACCCGCTTACGGCTTATCCGCCTCCCTTGCCTCTCCAGCCAAGCATTCATCCGCCTCGACCCATAGAATGGAGTCTCCAGGTAGTGCTGGTCCATCTCACTCATCAGGGACAGGTCATCTTCTGATGCCCCTCTGGGACGGTAGTACAGGCTGGAACGGCTAACCCCCAGCAGGGCGCACTGCCGCACTATCGTCAGTGAAGGATGCTCCCGGTCCACCATCTCCCGCCGATGTGCCCGGCTCATGGACCGGATCTCTCCGCCAAGAAATCCCGCTCTACCTTCAACTGGCCGATCTCCTGGTATGATCGAGTCCCCAGGGCAGCGTCGTTCTTGGCCTTCTGGTCTTGGCCGTTGCTGAAGACACCGGCGATACCCTCCGTCAGAGCCTTCTTCCAAGCTTGAATCTGGCCAGGGTGGACTTCGTATCGGGCCGCCAACTGAGCTGCCGTCTCGTCCCCCTTCACCGCCTCGATCGGCCACTTTGGCCTTGAAGGCCGGACTGTGCTTCCTTCGTCCCTTCAACATGTCCTTCTCCTTCCTGACAGCAATAGCTGTACTTAGTTTAGGAGCAGAACTCTCTCTTAGCTACCTGTCCAGTTTTCCGGGTCCACCTCACGGACTCCATGTCGTGCAAACCCGATCAAGTGTCATGCTGTCTCTGTGTTTCCGGCTTAGGCATGCGGTAGCCGACGCGAGGTTGGGTGAGGATGTACTTCGGGTTCCTCGCGTCGTCGCCCAGCTTGCGGCGTAGCTTCTTGACGAAGGAGCGTATGGGTTGTGAAATGCCGGCGTGGCCCGATCCCCAGACTCGATTCAGCAGGTGATCGTGAGTCAGTACCCGACCGGCGTTTACGGACAGCTCGTATAGCAGGCGGTACTCTGTGGGTGTCAGTTCGACCGGACGGACGCCGACGTACACCTCGCGTTCGGCGTACATGATCGTCAGACCACCTAGCGTGTAGGGCTCTGACAGCCCGAACGGGCCAGACGTCCGTTTCCGCAAGGCTGCCCTGATTCTCGCGGCCAACTCGTTCGGAGCGAAGGGCTTGACGACGTAGTCGGTGGCGCCCATGTCAAGGGCCTTGGTCACATTGTGTTCCTGGCCGTAGGCGGAAAGAAAGATGACAGGCACGTCGTATGCCCTAAGGACATCCCGCATCAACTCGAATCCGTCGGTGCCAGGCAGCATCAAGTCCAACAGGACCAGATGCGGATTAGTGGCCTTCATGAGACGTGAGACTTCCTCCGGGTCTCCGGTGACGATGGGCGCATAGCCCGCCTTGGAGAGGGCGTCTCGAATATACCTCACGGCCTGTGGGTCGTCGTCAACCACCAGGATGCGTGGAGGCTCCGTCTCGGGCCGACGCAGGCGTGTAGGGAGCTGAGGTGGCCCGCTCCCCGCATCTCTAGTGACCTCTTCCACCGCAGGAATCGTAAAGGTGAATCGACTGCCCAACCCCGGTCCGTCGTTCTCCACCCAGATACGGCCCCCGTGCGCCTCTACAATCCCCTTGCAGATGGCAAGGCCCAAGCCCGTGTCGTCTCTCTGGTCCTCACTCTCGAGCTGGAAGAACTTCCTGAACAGGTGGGGTAGTTTATCGGCCGGCACGCCCCGTCCCTGATCGGTCACGGAGACAACGACATGGACGCCCTCCCGCACCGCGCTGATCTTGATGGGTGACCTTTCCTCCGAATGCCTGGCCGCATTTGACAGCAGATTGCTCAGCACCTGGAATATGCGATGCCGGTCTGCCATTATCAGCGGAATCTTGGCGGCCAGGTCAATGTTGATATCGTTCCCGCCCCCTCCGCTCAGGAAGGAGCTCCTAGCCTCGTCCACAAGGTCGATAAGATCCACCGCACTGGGGTCAACCGGCAGCGTACCCGTCTCTATACGCGCCACGTCGAGAAGGTCGCTGGTCAAACCGCGCATGCGCTTCGCCTGATCGACGATAATCCGGAAGAACTGGCGCATCTCGGCGGGATGCAGTGAGGAGGCTTCCTCCAACAAGGTGATTGCTGATCCCTTTATTGAGGTGAGCGGCGTGCGCAGTTCGTGGCTCACCATGGCCAGGAACTCTGCGCGCAGCCGCTGAAGTTCCTCAACCGACGACATGTCCTGCAGGGTGACGATCACGTCCTCGACTTGACCGTCCTCGGAGCGCATCGGTGTTGCGTTGAGGAGAGTGCTGACAGATCTACCGTCCGGTACGGTCAGGACGATCTCCTCAGCGCGCACAGTCTCGGCTTCGCTCAGCGCCTGGGCAACGGTGAACTCTTCCAGGGAGACCTCCCGTCCATCGGCACGCCGGATGGTCATCGTGTCCAGTAGGGCCTCCAGAGGGCGATCCGGAAGCCGGAGGCTTTCGAATATCCGCTGCGCTCCTCGGTTGAATGACACCGGCTCCCCCGTCCTGCCGTCAAGGACCACCACACCCACGGGCGATGTGTCTATCAGGGCCTGTAGGTAGCTCCTCGACCGCTGCTCGTCGCGATATCGGCCCGCGTCGGCAATGACCAACGCGGCCTGGGAGGCGAACATCACGAGGATCTCCTCGTCGTCCCTGGTGAACTCTTCGGCGGTTTCCTTCTCCGCCAAGTAGATGTTGCCGATGCTCTCGCCCCGGTACAGGATGGGCGCCGCGAGGAAGGAGAACACCTCGCCCACACGCATGGAGAACCGGAGACCGGCAAAACCCAACGAGCGGATGTGCATTTGGAAGTCTCGCACTCGGAGAGGCACGGACAACTGTCTGAAGTAGGTGAAGAGCGCCTGCCCCTCCGAAAGGTCCAAGAATCGCCGCTGCTCTTCCGCACTAAACCCGGACGTGACGAAGCTCTGTAACCCTCCAGATTCGTCGAAGACCGCCATCCCGCCGTAGCGGGAATCCGTCAGCGCACGGGCGCTGTCCACCACATCCTGGAGCGTCGCGTCGAAGTCCAGGCTCTCGCTAATGCGGACACTGGCCCCGCTCAGCCTGGACAGCCGTTCCCGCAGCGATTCGTTCTCCCGTCGCAGTGCGTCGTTCTCACTCAGGGCCATGGAGCCTCCCAAAGAGCATGGACTCTACCAATAAACTATGTATGTCGGAGATTATACCACTCTGTGAACAAGAGAGGCACAGAGAGGTCATAATAGTTTGGCATAAAGACACAATAGAACCACTTCCTTCGTGTAAAGTATTCACTGTAGATTGTCAGCGATAATGGGACTGCGATAATCCCACCCGGGCCTCCTCCCAAAGCAGCGTCACCAATGGGGGAAACTCCGGTGAACTCCAAGAAGCTGGCGCGGCTTCCATTGCCCCAGCATGATAGAGGCCGAATGCACAGCTCCACCGACACAGTCGCCAACTGCAACGGAGACCTCAAGCAGGCGTAGCGGCGGGATCCGTTTTGGCGAACTGCAGTGCTTCAGTCTATAATGGTAAAGGCAATCCAACGGGCCGAATAGCCGTCAGGGGGGGACTTATGCGCAGAATAACGCATCTTGCTACTGCAAGACATCGACGGTATCAACCGCCGCATGGGGACGCTCGACATGGCAGGCAAAAATAGGGAGCGGCTCGTCGGTCCTGCCCTCCAGCAGGTAAAGTGGATACCCAAGCCTCTTCGGCCGTTCGTCGAAGGCCGTAGCTGGACCCGGATCACGACTGGCATGTCGCTGGCGGATACCTTCCGTCTCGACCATGACAGTCGGACGCCGCTTTATCTCAAAGTCTCTCCGATGCGGCTCCGAAGAGAGCTACTGCATGAGAAGGAGCGGACGGAGTGGCTGCGCGGGCGCTTGCCTGTCCCCGAGGTGCTTGGCTACGAGACAGACCTCCGCAACGAGTACCTGGTCTTGTCTGCACTGCCGGGACTGGACGCGGCCAGCCTTGGCGGCGACAGGCCGGACGATAGGGTGGTGAGGCTGCTGGCCGTCGGGCTGCGTTCGATTCACGCTCTCCGAATGGAGGAGTGTCCCTTCGATATGTCCCTGAATCGGATGATCCAAATGGCGAGCCGAAACGTGGCGGACGATCTCGTTGACGATGCAGATTTCGACGAAGAGCGCCTCGGCCGTTCAGCGACGGAGGTGTTCGAGGAATTGATGTACAGAAGCCGGCCTGAAGAGGACCTGGTGTTCACACACGGAGACTACTGCCTTCCAAATGTGATGATCGACTGCGAGGAGGTCTCTGGGTTCCTCGACTGGGGTCGGGCGGGAATAGCCGACCGTTACAGAGACATCGCACTGGTCGTCCGGAGTCTCGAAGCCACAAGCGGAAGGGACATCCGCGCGAGTTTTTTCGAGGCGTACGGCCTTTCGAGTCCTGACGCTGACAAGATCGAATACTACAAGCTGCTGGACGAGTTCTTCTAGCAGGCGAAAACTGAGGTATCGCATGCAATCCGCCGTGAGCACGCCCCACCTCCTCTTGCAGTCTCTGCGCTTCTCTCTGAAGTACTTGAACTCATCCAGGAAGCTAACCCACCATCAAACCTCTCGGTTTCTGCCACGCCTCAGAGGTGTCCCGTTTTCGCTGAAGACCTGCACATTACAAGACTTGTCCATCATTAAATTAAGGTGCCTCGACTGCCAAATCAGTGACCACAAGAGCGAAGATACCTGTTGTATCTCGAAGGGGTACGGAGCGGGTAATCATCCAAATTTCACCCCCACCCGCGTCGAAATAGGGGGCCGTCCAAATACCTGCGTTGGCCTCCAGGGGTGCGGTGTACCACTCCTGCAATTCAGGCTGCGGGTAGGACGGGTAGAAGTCCTTGTTGATGTACCCGTCGTCCGTATCGTGGACGTATAGCATGTTCGTGATGTTGCCATCCTGGTCATGAAGCAATAAGCCCGCACCAAAGATATCGGGGTTGGCCTCATAGTAAGCCAGTAGTCGTTCGTTATACGCTTCTACGTCAGCCGGTCGATCACTCACAAGCTCCGCCGCAAAGGCATCTAAGGCCGCTTCTACGCTGGCTCGAAGGTCATCATCACGTGACGTGGTGTCGCCACAGGCCAACACACCTAATGAGAGTACCAACAAGATTAGGACAAAAGACAATTTCATTGTTGCCACTCCTATGTACTTTATGACCTTACCCCGTTATTAGTATCAGAGGCTAGTAGAGTGCAGCTACCGCTTCAGCATACTCCTTTGGCGACCTGCCCATCAATGAGCTGCGGGGTCTGACCTAATTGAAGTCCCGCCGCCAGCCCTCTAGGACTGAGGAAATGACTGGATCTGGGCTGAATAGCCAATTGAATCGAATCGCCCCTTGATGTGCTCGGCGGCCAATAGTTCCTCCGGGCAGGCGCTTTCCCTGTTGGCCTTACCGCCGCAACCAACGTCTCAGGAGCCTCGATCCTGCCAGCGCCGTATTCCCCTCTCTATCGCAATGCTGAGTAAGTGTTTCTGACTCTGGCTGGAGTCTCTCCGGCATTCCCTCGGATTATCCCATCCCGAGGCTGTTCTTTTCACTTCGACATCTGCCGTCTTGGCCTATCTCCCCTCAATGCCAGTCGTGGCCGTCGGGCATGGACACGCCGGTATCCACGCGACGCAGGTCAGAGACGACGATGTTCGTTGTGCCGTCCCACCGGGAGACGACGCCCTTTACGAGGAGGACGCTGCTCCTCAGCTCCCCGCGGCGCCTGGCGAAGACCCTGGGCCACAGTATGAGCTGCACGTCGCCGGTCTCATCCTCTATGGTCACAAACACAGTCCCCTCCTGGCCCCTGGGGTGCTGCCTGGCGACGGGCCAGCCCGACACCATGACCTTCCGGCCCTCGTCCATGCTCTCCACCGCAGACGCCGGCAGCACGTCCCGGCTCAAGCTAGGCCTCACGAACTCCATCAGATGCCCCCTGGGATAGATGCCCATGACCCTGTACTCACCCGTCATCCTCTCGAAGGCGGTGAAGTCGGCCAGGTCCGGCATGCCGTCCTCCACCGAGACTGGGAAGGCCCTCTGACCGCTCCTAGTGGGTCTAGCAGAGAGACCGGCCTTCCACAGCGCCTTGCGGCGGTTGGGGTTGAGGCCGTCGAAGGCCCCGGCCATCGCCAGAGATAGCACGGCCTGGGGTTTCAGGCCTGTGCGCCTCACCAGGTCTGCCGGAGTGGTGTAGGGGCCGTGCCGCTCCCTCTCATCGACTATGGCCCTGGCGGACTCCTCACCAACGTCCTTTATGAGACCGAGACCCAGCAGGAGATAGCCCCCGTCGGGGATGCACCTCGCCTGACTGCGGTTCACGCACGGGTTGAGGAAGGTCACGCCAAATCGCCGGGCGTCCTCCTTGATGGTCTCCAGGGGGTAGAAACCCATAGGCTGGTTGTTCACCAGGGTCACGAAGAACTCTAGGGGGTGGTACCGCTTGAGCCACGCGGCCTGGTACGCGGTGACGGCGAAGGCGTGGGAGTGGGACTCCGGGAACATGTAGTGGCCGTTGATCTTGTCGAAAATCCCGGAGGCCGTCTCCTCCGGCACGCCGTTTCTCTGGGCCCCCTCGATGAACCTCTGCCGGTGCATGGCGACCAGGTGGTCGGCGTTGGGCCTGGAGAAGGCACGCCGCACCTCGTCAGCCTGGGCCGCCGTCACCCCCGCCACGTCCATGATGAGCTGCACCACCTGCTCCTGCCAGACTATGATGCCGCAGCCCCGCTCCAGGGCCCGCCTCTCCAGTGGATGGTCGTACTCCCAGGGCGCTCCGTGCCTGTACCGCTCCACGAACTGGGAGACTGCGCTGCCCTGGACGCCGACGCCCGGTCGGATGAGAGCTACCTGGTAGGCCAGGTCAAGCAGGCATCGAGACCTGAGTCGCTGGGCCATCTTGAGCTGGGCAGGGGACTGGAGAAGGAAGACACCCTTTGAGCGGCCCTCGTTGATCATGTCGTACACCTCGGAGTCCTCCGGATCAAGTTGAGCCAGGTCAGGTCTGCTACCCTCGCTCCTCTCTATCAGATCGAGGGCCTCCTCAAGCTGGTCCAGCACCGGCAGGGAGAGGAGGTCTATCTTGGCGAAGTTGGCGTCGGCGACGCTGTCCTTGTTCCAGTCCATGATGTACCGGCCCGGCATGGCGGCCTCCCTTACCGGGACCATGCCAGAGATGGGGGCGTGGCTCAGCACCATGCCGCCGACGTGCTGCCCCAGGCTCCTGGGAGCGTGCATCAACTGCGGGGCCATATACAACAAGTCGCGCCAGCCCGGGGCGTCCACCCGCTCCCTGAAGGCGGGAAGCCCCAGCATCTCCTCCCGCAGGTCTGCGCCGTCGTGGGAGTGGATCTGTTTCGAGAGGAGCCGGAGGTCCTCCTTTGGTAACCCCAAAGCCCTGCCCAGGTCCTGGATGATGCCCTTCACGGAGTAGGTGGATATGGCCCCGGCGAGGACGGCGTGGTCCGGCCCGAAGCGACGGTGGACTCGCTGTATCAGCTCGTCCCTGAGGCCGCGGGGGAAGTCCAGATCTATGTCCGGCAGGAGGGATGTGTCCTCGGAGATGAACCGCTCCAGGGTAAGGTTCCACCTGAGGGGGTCCACATGGCTTATGCCTATGAGGTAACCCGTCAGCAGAGCCACCGAGGAGCCCCGGCCCCTGCCGGGCGGCCTCTCCTCCAAAGGGGTCTCCGGGTTAGTCAGCCCTCTCTCCTCCATGATGCCCTGGGCGATGAGGGCTATCTCCCGGTAGAGTAGGAGGAAGCCGGCCATGCCGTGCCTGGCAATCAGGCTGAACTCCTCCTCCAGACGCTTCTCCACCCGCTTCGAGATGGAGCCGTAGCGCCTCATCGCCGCCTCCATGCACAGCCGTCTCAGGTAGGTGTCGGCGGTGTACCCCTCCGGCACGGCGGGATCGGGCAGGGTGTAGCCCAGGTCCGTGGACAGGTTGAAAGAGCAACGCTCAGCGACCCTCAGGGTGTTGGCGACGGCCTCCGGACAGTCCCGGAAGAGGCGCGCCATCTGCTCCGGCGGCTTGAGGTGCAGGTGGTGGTTGGGGTTGATGGATGGCAGGGCCTGGTCGATGGTGGTGTTGAGGCCGGCGGCGACCAGGGCGTGCTGGAGCCTGTACCTCTCCGGCGAGTGGTAGAGGGCGTCGTTGGTTGCCACAACGGGAACGCCGACCTCTTTCGCAAGCCTCGCCGACTCCCTGTTGCGCTCCGTATCCCCCTGAAGGAAGTTCTGCTGCAACTCCACGTACACTGATCCCGAGCCGTACCACTCCAGGTAGTCTACAAGAAGCGCCCTGGCATCCTCACGGCGGCCGCCCAACAGGAGTTTGGTGAGAGGCCCTCCGCGCCCGCCGGTGAGCAGGACAACCCCGCTGGAATACTCCCGCATGAGAGCCGGGTCCAGCCGGGGCTTCCGGCGGTCCGTGGCGTTGGCAAGGGTGAAGAGGCGGGAGATGTTGGCGTATCCCTCTCTTGTCTTAGCCAACATCACAAGCCTTGACCCGTCCAGCAGCGTCAGCTCGCCCCCGGTTACGGGTTGTACGCCCAGACTGCCGGCCAGGCGAGCGAACTCCAGGGCGCCGCACAGGTTGGTGTCGGTGAGGGCCAGGGCGGGATATCCCAACTCCACTGCCTTGGACAGCATTTCGTGGGCGTGGGACGCACCCATACCGAAGGAGTAGAAGCTCTTGGAGTGCAGCTCGACGTACCCGGCGGTCACGGCAAGGCCCCGGGTCACTAGGCGGGCTGCCTGTACCAGCAGCCGTCCCGGTGGTCCAGGAAGAGGGTGATCATCTGGCCATCCTCGCGGCTCACCCGGTAGTAGGTGCGAGTGAGGGGACGGGGCATCCACCACAGGTCGAAGCTCCAGGTGTCCTCTACGTGAGCGACCCTGTGCCAGCGATTGCCGGCGCGCACTTCGACAGGCTCGCCCTCCGGCCCGCCGCGCACCTCGATTGCAACGGGGGTGGATATGGGTCTGAGACCCTCTCTCCCCCGTGAGTCGACCGGGACCTGCACGGAGCGCATCTCCGGAGCGGGGTGCCTGGGCGCGACCTCCGCCACACGATGAAGAACGCCGCCACCCCCCGTGCGGGACTGGAGCTGCCTCTCCACCTCCACCAGCCGTCGTTCCCTTCCTTCACGGACGTCCGGCAGCAGGCCCATCTGCACCCCCGACTCTCCCGTGAGACCGGCGAGGGCCAGTGTGACCTCCTCAACCGGCGCCTGTGGTCGGTCGCTCTCCAGCCGGCTCCTGATGACGAAGGACGCCCGCTCCGGATTTCCAGCGCTCTGCTTGAAGTGGACGACCCTCTCCCAGGCGGCCGTCCCGTAGAGGGCGCACCGCAGGTCGGCCCTGCCGGCGTACCTGCCCCGCATCTCCGGGCGGGAGTAGGCCCTCTTCAGCAGGGTGTCCACCGCCGCCAGCAGGAACTCCAGCGAGTTGGAGACCCAGGGCATCGAGATGCGCTCTACGACTGACTCCTCGTGCTTCATGGGCGCCAAGGGGCTGTCGTCAACGCCATGGCACAGGTTCCACGCCGCCTTGCCTGTGAGACCGAACTGGTCCACCATCTTTTCCAACGCCATCGCGGCCATGTCTCCCATGACGTGCAGTCCGAAGCGGTGCATCGCAGCCTTCACCGTGGAGTCGACGGGGAGTAGGTTGATGGAGTGGGGCACTAGGAAGGACGCGGCATCGGCGGGAACCCTGGTCGCTCCAAGAGGCGTACTGGACATGGCCGCAACGAGGGCGGGGAACTTGGCGTGGGCCACTCCCACCCTTGGCGCCAGGTCCTGGGGCGCGGAGTTGAGCAGGGCGTTCACCAGCCGGGCCTCGCCGCCGTACATGTCCTCCAGGCCGTCCAGACCTGCGTAGGCTACACCCAGGTCGGACCTCTCCACGCGGTCGCTGACCCCCTGCATGGAGGCGAGCATTTGACTGAACACTTTCCGGTAGGACTGATCGTCCGCTTCCAGGACCACGGCGTCTCCCTGGCGGGACAGGGCCTGCTCCAGGGTCATTCCCGCAGCAACGCCCCTGCACGCGGGAAGATGGTCTACTACGACCGGCCTTGGCCCGGAGCGGTCCACGATGACGGCGGGCCTGTCTCTCAGGTGGGGGTGGCGTCGTATCTCCACCTTGGCCCTCAGGTGGGTGACGAGAACACAGGCTACCTTCAAGATTCCTCCCGTGATGCATTGTTGGGGTGGTGTGGGAGTGCATCATAAGGAACACACGTTCTATCCGTCAACTGTCTCATGGCACAGGACCGGGAGGAGCAGCGATGATCTTGTGCAACACACGCTCTAGCATAAGGCAGGGCCACTTGAGTTCCACCGCTGCCTCGTGTGCCTATGGCCAGGTTCCTATGAGGTCACTGCTCAACTGGTCGATGGGAATGCAGACCAACCCCGGGGACTAGGTGAAAATGCTTGGTCTTGGACCGCTGCTGCTATGCCCCGGCCCACTCGAAAGCCAGGGTGGCGTAACGCACGAAAATGCCGCCGCCGGGGGATCCCAAGGGACCGTTGACTGCCAATAGAGCGATGGTGTGTTGTCGGCCTGGGACGGCGTTGTCAGTGACCAGGACCCTTTGGGGCACGTTGAAACCCTGTATGGCTCCCCGCTCCCGGTTGCATTCGCCGTCCACCCAAATCTCCCCATAGTCGTCGATGCAGGTCTCAAACTGCACTCGCACTCCATTGACCGGATGCCCTTCCACCGTTTCTGGCAGAGTGACGTTGATGCGGTACCACATGAAACTGAACCCGTTGGACACCCGCTGGGTCAGGTCGGTGCACACCTCCCACCCGGAATCATCATAGTCCGCAAGCCGGGCAGGGCTGCCTTGCGCCTGTTCCAACAGGCCCTCGTTGGGTTGCCCAGGCACGTACCCACGGGCGAATTTCCACTGACCATTGACCGCCGCCTGTCCTGCGGCGCCTCCCAAGGATAGAGTTGCTCTTGGCATCCTAATCTCCTTTTGCCATATATCCATCGCATTCTACAATATTCTCAGCAACCGGCGTCGGACGAGGTCTCCAAAGGCCGCCAAAGAGAGAAACCCGGCCAGATTCACCACTGGCGCTGGTGCAGTCTAGGATACCAAGAGGAAACGTATTCTACCGCACCCAATCCGACTGTCCATGAGAACCTCAGGTTTTGCGTCAATTGTGTACTGCGAATGTTCAAGGGAACGCACGGACGGTTGCCTTCTCTCCAGCGTATGAGCAATTGCTGACTTACGCCTGGTCATATTGTAGGATAGACTTTACTACTACAAGTTTGGAGGAAAGCCTTGGAAGCCTATTGTGTGAAGTGCCGGACCAAGAGGGAGATGAGCAACGCCCAGGCCATCACGATGAAGAATGGCCGCCCTGCCACTCAGGGCGTATGCCCAGTCTGTTCCACAAAGATGTTCCGGATTGGCAAAGCTGCATAGTCCGGCGCTTTCCAGAGGCCGCCGACGAAGGCTGTTGGAAGGTGAGCCGCGGCGAGAGGTGAGGGACCCCGGCGGCGACCCAATCGCAGACATGTTGGTGTCGGCCGCGACGGACTCTTTCGTCGGCACACCGACCAGGCTCGGGGCCGCAATTGCAGGACTTGCAGATTAAAACCCTAAACTCGAGTCCTCTTAAACTCCCATTGGAAACCTGGCATCGGCTGCGGACTTTCGCTACTCGCAGACTACCCCGTCACCGTCGCCGTCATTCATGTACGGGTAGGCCGGGTGGTCCGAACGCACGGGCGCTATCCCGTGGGCCCTTGCTTCCGCGCAGGTAATGCGTCCGTTGCCGTTGTCATCGTACATAGCTAGCGCATCAGCAACGGGCGTGGGGTATGGTGTAGCAGTGGAGGGGCGGCCGGCGCTGGTGTCGCTGATCACCATATCAACCGACGAGCATCCAGACAGTAGATTCTCAAGGGCGGCGGCTTCTGTCTCGTCTATGGTGAGTTCGTATTCTTGGCGAACCTGCACGACCCGGTCTGCAAACCAGCATTGGTTGAGGTCCGGAAGCCATTCCGCGGCGTCCTTTCCGCTCTTCTGGTGACGGTTGACCTCCGGGCTGGCCAGGGTAATGTTGAGGAGGTCAGAGGAAAACCGCTTCTTGTTCTCAGCATCCGCGGCGCACAAGCCGCTATCGTGGGCCTCGGACCGTGCGACAATGTGCTCGATGTCCGTCTGGCGCGTATCTTCGAAATGGGTTCCGGTGTAAGGCCCGTAGACCAGGCCATTTATCGACTCAACTATGCGGTTCTCAACCGACTGGCTGTAGGGATAGTCGTCAGAGTCGTACGGGGAACATCGGTATTCCGGGGCCACTATCAGGTCCCGCCAAGTACCCGGTAAGGCCTGCGGGGTCCAGGTCGGACTTGCGGCCTCGACTGATTGCTGCGTCCCAGTAGCCTCACTCGTCGGTGTCGGCGGTAGGGTAGGGGTATTCGCAACAGGGAGAACAGGAGTAGCGGACGGCGCCTCGGCCGGAGTATGAGTTGGTGTCGGCGCCAGTGTCGGCAGGGATGTTGATTCCATTGGTATAGAGGTCGTAGTGCTCGTCGCTATAGTAGCTGAGGTGGAACTGGGCCCACTCTGGTTCTCCGTGCCATCCTCCGAACATCCGGCGAGGACCCCGAAAAGTAGAAGTACCGCAAATATGAATCGCACGTGCATACCCTTAGAGCTCGTTTTGGCTTTGAAGTCTAACCCAGAGCAATGGGCATGTAAATGTGAATCGATGGGCATCCTCTTAGCCCGAGGATATTGAGGACTCTGTCCGCGGCGATTACAATGGCGTTCAGTATGTTACTATTGCACTTCCACCATCTTTCTTGGACGGGACGCAATAGCAACCAAAAAATGACCTACTCTTGGGCTGTAGATCTAGGGAACATCTGAACAAGTCAGGAACGACGGCAATCCTCTGTTGGAATCGTGCTTGGCTGAGGCGTAGCCTGGAACATTCCAGCAACTTATTCAGAGGTTTCCTAGAATCGCATGGGCAATGCAAATTGGAGTAAGAACGTCCGCTGCGACGTCACCGATCTTGGGTTCGAGTATAGCTAGGTGGGCGGGCGGCAGTTGAACAGCAGGGTGATGGGCCCTATTGTGTATGTCTGGTTATTCCGTTGACCTCTGGAATTGTGACAGACCATCCATCGTGATTGTAGCTCTTCCGCCCGTTGCTTCATAAAAATTGAACCAGTAATCATGTTCATCCGGCCCAGGGTGACTGAACGCGGCTACGTCGCGGCTCAACTTGTCCAGCTGCCACGCAATTGCGGGATGCTTCTCATCAACCAGCAGAATCACCGCCGCTCGAAAGTCCCGTTGGGACTGCGATGCGTCCGGAATCCGCTCCCCATGCTCTGCTATGATATCCTCAATGGTATATGTTCTGACTTTGCTTGCAGTGAATATCAAGTGCCCATTGTCGTCCCTGACGCGGGCGCCTTCTTCTGTGTAGATCCAATTCCCGTCCTCAGCCACCCAAAGGTCGGGGACATCTTCAGGTGGTATGAAACCCGCCACGTACAATTCAATAGGGCTATATGGGATAGGCACATAACTTTCCTTGAGAGTATACCGACCGCCGCCGTGATCCACCATGTCCGCGATATCAAACCCTCCGAGCAATCCGTTGGCGCTGCTAAGTGCTCCCCAATGGTGATAGGGTGGTATGATGTTATTCCCCCAGCGATGAATTAGCTCATGCAGTAGCCACCCGGGCCTGGCTATATTCTCGTAGGAGTTAAGTTTGACTACTCCCTGAAGCTTGCCCGCTGATCCCCATCTTTGAAAAGATGAAGTAATCTCCATACCGATCCCCCGCACATCATTCGACAAGGCTGAATAGGTTAGCTTAAAGCCTTCGCGTCCCACCGCTTCGGATCCGTCCAAATTACCGACTAATATTAGGAAGTCGAACCGGTCCTCAAAGTACTCATAGAAAAGCATTGCTGATTCCCGTTGTGGCCAGATGGGACCAGCAAGAAGGTCTTCTGCAATGGGAAGGATGAACACGTTGTCATTGTATATCTGTGGCTCTCCCTTCAACAGCTCAGGTGTAGCCGTAGGGGTAGCGTCAACAGGGACAAGGACCACTTCTGCGGGGACGAGAATAACCTCATTCAACGGCTCAGGTGTAGCCGTAGGGGTAGTTAGAACGACAAGGGGGTCGCCGTGGGCACCGGTGCGGCCACGGTAGCCGTTGGCGGCGGCGTGGGGACCAACAAGAGGTCACAGGCCACGACGACAGCCATGATCAACGACAGTGTGAGCAGGATCGAAATCCCCACCCACTTCTTGTGAACCCAGTCCCTATCACTCATTACGGGTCAGTGTCCTGTCGACCATAACGCTTGTCCGCTTATCCTCATCATAGCTGCGCGCTTGGCTCATGGCTATTGAGGCGACCAGGCTGGGTACCCATCCCACTTGGGATTGTCTGTCAACTGTCTCACGCTCGACCCGCCGGCGTTCATGACGTATCCAAGTGTTGGGTCAACCCAGGATTCTATAGTACCAGCCTGAATCTCAAGGTGAAAGTTCTTGATTTTGTCCAGTTAGGTGGAGAGTGCGAGATTCGAGACTACCAAAGCGCGAGTAACTGTGCTCTTAAAGGGCTGATCCTTGGCCAAGCCCCATCGGATTCCCTTTGGTCATGATCTTACTTAGCTGCATGAGCACTCGCGATTTCCCGCTCGGTGTCCATAGAGTTTCTTGGGTGGATACGATACATAGCCCGGTGGCCCAATCGCCGGGGTGCCCATCAGAGTCTAGGGTCAACCGGCTCGCTTTCAAGTGCGAGTACCGCGAAGGCGCACTCATGCACCTTGTAGAGAGGGTCCCGCTCAACAAAACGCCGGAGACCTTCCACGCCCAGCGCAAACTCCCGAATCGCCAGTGACCTCTTCGTGGAGAGGCCTCGATTTCGCAGACGCTCTATGTTCTCCGGCAGGGTGTACTCTGGACCGTAAATGATGCGGAGATATTCGATGCCTCTACACTTCATGGCGGGCTGCAACAGACCGCGCTTGCCAGTCGCAATGAAGGCCATAGGCTTAACCACCATGCCTTCCCCACCGTTGCCTGTTAGCTCCTCCCACCAGCGTGTAGCCTCAATCTCATCCGGGGCGTCCAGGTGCACCACTTTATGCTTTGTAGCTTGGAACAACGCTGGGTCGGTCTGGCACAGGCGCGCGGCCACGTCCATGTGCCACAGATGGTCCTTATCGGTGTGCAGTTGGCCCTCGCTCGCCAGCAGGTGGAATGGCGCAAGCCGGATGTCGGCGAGCGACGTCACCGGCCAGCAGTACCGGGCATACGAGTCGCTGTAGAGTTGCGCGAGGCGCAGCCGCTCTTCGACTCTGAGCAGGGTGTCACCGGTGTCTATACCACGAGCCGTCGTCTGCTGAAGGATCGCCTCCGCGGCTGTGAGGTTGGTCCGCGCTGCCACACCGACCGCCGCATACTGCTCGCGGAGCAACTCTTGCGCCTTGACGGACCATGGCATGAGTTCACTATCCAGCACCACCCAGTCGGTCTCCAGTTCGGCCCAAAGGCCGGCTGCCGTGAGCGCTGCACAGACGCGCTCCAGGAAGTGGGCCTCAAGAGAGCGGTCGCCAAAGAACCTTCGTCCCGTTCGCGTGTAGCAGGTGCCGATACTGTCGCCGGAAATGCCGAACCTCCGCTCGATAGCTGCGGCGCCTCGGCCCACCACGACGATGGCCCGTGAACCCATGTGCTTTTCCTCGCAGACCACGCTGGACACGCCGTTATTGCGGTAGTAGGCGAACACCTCTGATGGATGTTCAAGCATGTTGGGGAGTTTGGAGGTGTCGCACGGGGATATCGTGGGCGGAAGGTATACCAACCAGCGAGGGTCCAGGGCAAATCGACTCATCACCTCCAGCGCAGCCGCCGCGTTCTCTTCGCGAATCGTAATGCTGCCGCGGAGCCGCGTCGACACGATACGTTTCCCGAGCACGTCGTCGATGTCAAGAAGGTTCGCCGCGCGATCATCGGCTGGTAGGACGGGGTCTTCAGGCTGGGCAGGCTCGGGCAAGGGTCTCTCCGGCTCATAGTAGACCCGCGTTGCCGGAACCGACACAAGCTCTTTTTCCGGGTATCGGAGTGCGGTCAGCTTGCCACCAAAGACACAGCCCGTATCGATGTTTATGGTGTTGTTGAGCCAGGCGGGTTCCACGACCGGGGTGTGGCCGTAGACCACCATTGCCCGACCACGATAGCTGGCCGCCCAGTTGACGCGCACCGGGAGCCCGAACTCGTCCGATTCTCCGGTGGTCTCCCCGTAAAGGCAGAAATCCCGAACACGCGCGGACGCCCGGCCCTGGTATTCCGCCTTCATTCCCGCGTGGGCCACCACCAGGTTCCCACCATCAAGTACATAGTGGCTTATCAGTCCGTCCAGGAACTTGGCCGCCTGCTGCCGGAACGCTGGGGACCCCAGCTCCAGCTGCGCGAGTGATTCTGCCAGTCCGTGGGATACCTGAACGTTTCTGCCCTGGAGCTTACGGACGAGCTTGGACTCGTGGTTGCCGGCGACGCACAGCGCCGCGCCGTCCGCCACCATGGTCATCACGAGTTTGAGTACTTTGGCGACGCCCGGGCCGCGGTCTACGAGGTCGCCAAGGAATACGACCTTGCGCCCCTTCGGATGAGTCACTGATAAGGCGGTTCCCCCGGCAGCGTCAGCGCGGGTCTCCACCTCGTACCCGAGGTGTTCCAGGAGGATGACGAGTTCATCGAAACACCCGTGAACGTCACCGATGATGTCAAAGGGTCCGTGGTCGTGCTGGAGGTTGGGCCACAGCGGTACGCGCTCGATGGTGACCGCCTCCACCTCTTCAGGGGAGTTGAGCACGAAGACGTACCGGAAGCCCTCGCGTTTCAGCCCGCGTAGCGACCGCCTGAGCTGTTCCGCCTGCTGGCGCACAACCCGCGGACCAAACGACCGGTCAGGACGCCCTTCATTGCGGGCCAGGCATATGGCCTCTGGCATGTTCAGCACGATTGCCACCGGCAGGCAGTCGTTTTCCCTGGCGAGTGCCACCAGAGACTTACGCGCCTCCGGCTGAACGCTGGTAGCGTCAATGACGGTGAGGCGTCCGGCTCTCAGGCGCGTATCCGCAATGAAGTTGAGCAATGCAAATGCGTCGGGCGTTGCGGCTTGGTCGGTTGCATCATCCGCTACCATCGCTCGACAGGCATCCGAAGACACTATTTCGGTGGTCTTGAAGTGTTCGGAGGCGAAAGTGGATTTCCCCGAACCCGTAGGGCCAATGAGCGCCACAAGACACAGTTCAGGAATGGCGATCTTCATCGGGTGAATACACCCATCTGGGTTGGCGTGCCGTAACTGGGGTGCGCAGGGCCGATGTCCTGGAAACGTACATCGTAGTTGCGGCGGTCCGCTACCTGGCGCGACCAAGCCTGGAATTGCCCCCGCGTCCACTCAAATCGGTGGTCCCTATGCCTGAAGGCTCCTGGGACCAGCCCGCCGAAAAGCGCGTTGTATTCTACGTTGGGCGTAGTAATGATGACTGCACCCGGCTTCGCGGCCGCAAATACGACTTCCTCGAACGCGTCAAGACGTGGAGTGTCTATGTGCTCGATTACCTCCATGGCTATTGCGGCGTCATAGCCCGACAGTCGCTTATCTCTGTATGTGATGGATCCGTGCAGCAGGGTGATGCGCTCCCGCTGTGGCGCGGGCAGGGTATCCAGGCGCAGGCGCTCGCTCGCCACTTCCAAGGCCCGGTGCGATACGTCGAGGCCGGTTACTGAACGAATTGCAGGCTCCCCGAGCAGCTCGCTTATCAGCCTTCCCTCACCACAACCAAGGTCGAGCACACTGGTTGCACTGAGCTGGCGGAGTGTGGCCAGCACTGCCTGTACACGTTGCTCTCCCAATCGAATTGGGGCCTCAAGTTGTTCCTCTTCTCGTTCATGTCGTGCCGCAGTGATACCCGGGTCGGTGTGACCGGCGTCAAGCAGTTGGGCCAACGCCAGGCGCACCAGGCCTCGCTGATGCTTCAGGTAGCGCCGTGAGATGAGGTCCCGCTGCGGATGGCCGCTCAACCACCCCTCGCCGAAGCGCAGTAGCTTGGCCACCTCATCGTCGCCGACCCAGTAGTGCTTGTCGTCGTCCAGCACGGGCAGAAGCACATAAAGGTGAGCCAGTAGGTCACGGAGCCGAGTTTCCGACGTGAGGCGCACGCTGAAGTACGGGCTCGCGCCCCACTCAGGAAAGCACTCATCCAGTGGGTGTCCCTGAATCTCAACGGCATAGCCGAGCGGCTCAAACAAGCTCCGGATAAGGTCCTCGCCTTCTCTGGAGGGCGCCACTGCGATCCGGGCCTCAAGCGGAATGGACAACTCCGCTAGCTCCGGGCGCTCCTGGCTTCTGCCGGCGAGCGCGCTGCCGAATACGGAGGCAATCGCTACGCTTAGGTGTGATGATGCGACGTAGGGGCGGTCGTTCACGTACTGCTCAAGCCAGACGCCGGCATTTGACGCACCGGGCTTCGGGCGTACCAGACCTATCGGATAGATGTCCAGGAGAAGGGCCACCGTGCAGCGGTCGCGCTCCGCTTCGGGATAGAAAACATCAGCCCGCCCGAATGGCAACGTGAACGACTGAAATCGACCGGGGTTCTTATGCACCAAGTACCCAAGATCAGTCGCAGGCTGATGCGTAGTAGAGATGGTGAGCAGCATAGCGCCAATGGTAGGGCAGACGAGCTTCGTTTTCAAGGGCAGCGCTCGGCCCTTAGGGATGGCTTCCCGTCGGCCCCCATCACAGCCTTCGCCCCGCAGCCCTCTTCCTGCTCTCCCTGCCTTGTGCGCTAACGCGCCTTTCGCTTCCTACCCAGCCCGGTCGTAGGCGGCCCGGACCCACGCTGCAACGTCCGCATCGACCTCATCCGGGCTCGTGACGTCGACGCTGTGCGAGAACATGCCGCTCGCCGCAACGATTCGGGGGTCGTCAGGCGTTGCGGCGAGGTTCAGTCCCAGCCGTAAGCGCTTTGCTGAGGGCGCTTGGATAAGCGCAAACTGCTTCTTCCTGCGGAAGCTCATGCCGGTTTTCTGGACCACTTTCATCACATCGGGCCCCAAGCTCTCGGCAACTGCCGAAAGCGCGTGGTAGGCCGGGAGCGCCGCCGCCTTGGGGCCTGAGTTCTAATTTGTGAAATCGGCTCCCCCCAGTTCAACTCCCCTCTCTCCCGTTTCAACATTCCGAGTTTGAATGTAGTGCATGCACCAGTGCCACTCCGGTGACAGCCGAGAGGTGTAGAAGTCCAAAATGTCATCCCGAGTAGTGCCAGGTGGCGCCTGGTAGGTCATCAGGATTGCCCAGCCATCGGGTGGCGTCAGGAAGCTCTCGTCCTTCGCGATGGAATGGGGTTCATGCCGGAGGCGTTGGGCTTCCGGTGGCAGTGGCGGCGAATGCAGGATTGCCTCGTTGGCATTAGTGTCCCCCCAGCCGATTGCCCGGAGCGGTGGCATTGATGATCTTAGCGATTATCGTCAGCATGACCTAACCTGCCCTCGACACAGCATTGGAACGATAATCCACCGAAAGACTAAAAGTCTTGCACTCCTCGGCAGAGAGTTCCTTCGCGGCGATGCGCCGGGCTAGGTCGGATACTGAGAGGGCGGTCAGTTCGCTCATTCCACGCATCCGACCGGTAGCTATACGGGGATGCTGTCGACTTGGATGGCGTCCAGAGGAGCAGTGCGGCCGCGCATCGCCTCCACACTTGCGAATGCAGCGATGAAAGATCGAACCGAAGGTGCATGATCGTGTTGACTGCGACTCCTGTCATCGCGTCTACTCCAAGATCAGCTCATAGGCAGTCGGCCCCGAAGACAGCTTCCAGTTGTTGACGAGGTTGGCCAGGTGTACATGGGCAACGTAGTGTCCTGGAGCTGCCCGACCGCCCTCGAAATGCACCTGATCCCAGGTCATGGTGAAAGAGGCGGCCTCGCCGGGCTGCAGGACGCGGTGCCCGTCGCCGTAGCGCAGGACCGCCACATCTCGGGCTTCCTGAATACTTCTAATAGTCACCATTGGCGGCATGTAGTCCAGGGTGACCGGCCAATCGCTGGTGTTGGTGATCGTGAAGGTCAGCGTCACCGGTTCGTCCTGGACGTATGCCGATTTGTCGGTCTTCAACCCCCACTCGTAGGGGTACTGGTAGTCGTCACTGGAGTAGCCTGACGGGAGGAGACGCGTAGCGGCTACCATCGAGTGCGGCGAACTGGAGGGCACTCCCTCCATGAGCGCCTCGAACGAGCGCAGGCCATTGGTGGCAAAGGCGGCTCCCAGGTGATTCCCATCGTCCGTGCCACAGAGGATAAGGTCGGGTGCACCACCCTCCCTGTCCCACCAGAGCGCGATGTACCGCGCACTGCCCAGCAATTCCCCATCGGCCCCTCGCAACTCCTGGGGAGTGGCGTAGAGCAACTCCAGTATCGTGCCCAACTCGGGAGGGAGCGTGGATCTTGGCCGCCGTCTTAGGCTTTCCAATGAAACCGGTTCTCCCAAGCCCGTAATCGCCTCCTGCACCGGCTCCGCCAACAGTTCTCGGGTCGCTGGTCCGTCCACGTGCCGGGCTAGGTCCGGCCTGTAGTAGGCGACTGAGGCTGGGGTTATGTCTGCATCCCAAGGGGCAGGCTCCAGCAGCCCGATCGCCGAGTCCAGCAGCACAGCCGGCAGATCAATACCGCCAATCCCGCCAAGTACGATCTGCTGGCCATACCACCTCCGCCCGTGGCCCGAAAGACCAACGGGTGTCCCATCGGCAGCCACCACCACTACGCCCAATTGGGGGTTGGGCGTGTAGTCCGCACGCAGGGCGAAGATATCGTCCGGCGCGTTGACACTGGGGCTGGCGAAGGTGTCCTCCACCACGAGCTCGCCACCGTCATGGTCACGCCCCAGGAGCAACACTGGCTCACCATGCGATACCGTCGTGTGCTCCCCAGGGGCCACGACCAGGCCTTCAGCTCTAATGGTAAGCAGCGCCGCGCCGGTGCGGGGGTCGAATCGCTCTAGCTCAGCGGCGAAAGCGCCTCGTCCGGCCACCTTCACTGACAACGAAGCGATCTCCTCCAAAAGGTCGAGCACGGTGAGCACAGCGCCATCGGAAACGACTAGGAGTGTGTCTGAAGATTCCCAGGAGCGGTTTGGGTGGTGGGTGTGATGTGCAGTGTTGGTGGTGGTCTGGGCTGGGCAGTTAGTCCAGATTTGGACCGGTGGGGTCTTACACCCTCGCTCCGGCCCCCCGAAAGGGGCCTGCTGGACAGGGTTTGGCGTTTCAGGCCGGGTTTGCCGAACCCGCGGCCACCGGGTTTGCCCTCCACAGCTTCAGCAGGTTGTGGGTCAAGGACACCAGGGTGAACTCCCCTGCCACTTTGTGGATGCCACGGAGCAGGAATTGCCTGAAGCCCCGAGCATGTTTGGTAAGCCCGTGGACCGGCTCAGTGATGACCTTGCGACGTGCATACACCTCCCGTCCTTCAGGCGTCTGCAGCTTGGACCGCATGGCGGAGCGCAGCGGCGTCCTGACCTTTACCTGTTGACCTATCCCGGCTTGGTGGTGTCTCTCCCGACCCGTGGCTACGTAGGCATCGAACTGTCTTTCGGCGAGCATACCCAGATTGCGTTCGCTGCAATATCCCGCATCTGCCGTGAATAACAGGGGACACCGCTCTGTTGCCGGGACTCCTATACCTGCCAGGTTTTGGTCCAAGATCTCCAGCATAGGGCCCAATCTGGGGCTGTCGGCGCTCTGGGGCGTCACCTCTTGGGCTACGATCACTCCGCTCCCCGCTTCCACCAGAACCTGAGCATTGTAGCCCTGTATCCAACCGTGGGAACTCTTCATGATCCGGCTGTCCGGGTCTGTGAAATTGCTCTGCTCCTTGGGCCGGGGCACAGCCTTGGCCGCCGCAGCTTCCGCCTCTTCGGGTCTAGCCCTTCCTCCTTCAGCCCGCTCCAGCGCACGCCTTTTGGCCCGCTCTTCCAACCGCACCTTCGCCTCCCTCATCTTGGCCAGTCGCACCTCCCGCCGCCGCAGTTCTTCAGGTAGTTCATCCCCCCGAGCATCATCGCCGTATTCCGCATCCTCCGCCTCGTCAATCTCGGCGGCCCGGCGCAACAACTCCGCTATCTCCGCTTCCAACCGGGGCTCCGTCTCTTGTATCCGCCCGTAGCTCATGGCCTTGTGCTTCGAGGCGTTGGCCTGGTATTTGCTCCCATCCAGGGAGAGGTGTCCCATCTTCACCAGACCTGCCTCCCGGCACATTCCCAGTACTTGGATGAACAGACCCGCAAAGACTTCCAGGTGGTTCTTGCGAAAATCGGACACGGTGCGGAAGTCCGGGAATTGGCCTCCACACAGCGCCCGGAAGGCCACGTCCGTCTCACAAGCCGCCGCTATTTTCCTGGAACTGTAGACTCCCGTGCAGTAGCCGTACAGCAAGAGAGAAAGCAGCATCCTGGGATGGTAAGCCCGGGGTCCACGCCCTCTCTTGAACCGCACGGCAATCTCCTCTATGTCCAGTAGGCTCACCGCGTCTTCCAGGAACAGGGCCAAATGACCCTCCGGGAGCCACTCACGAGGCGCCTGCGGCAACAGATAGGCCTGTTCCAGTCCATAAGGGCGGTACTCTTTGGCCATCTCACACCTCCCACATGTTGCCTCTTAGTCTAACCCTTCCCACTGTAGCCCGCACTCTTTTCCTTGCGTCCAGTCCACAACAAATATCGGACAGACTCCTAGTGTGGTGTAACCAAAGTACATTGGCAAATAAAGGGGTGATCGATGCTGATCCACTACCCTGGTTTGAGCAAGAATCCGATTCTCTGTCCTTTCAGAAAGCCCTCGAATAATGCGAGGAACTACGGATACAGGACACTAGTGTGGTGTAACCAAAGTACATTGGCAAATAAAGGGGTGATCGATGCTGATCCACTACCCTGGTTTGAGCAAGAATCCGATTCTCTGTCCTTTCAGAAAGCCCTCGAATAATGCGAGGAACTACGGATACAGGACACTAGGGAATCTCTGAACAGGTCGTCCTGATTATGGCATACTGAGAGGAAATCACGCCAATGGTAGGGAGGGCGCAATGACGGACCAGCCAACCTTTGCCGACTTGGATTACCAGCACAAGAAGCGGAAGACTCGGCGAGAGGCTTTTCTGGAGCGGATGGACGATCTGATTCCCTGGGAGAGGTTGGAAGAGCGTATCCGGCCCTACTACCCGAAAGCGGGTAGAGGCCGACGACCCTATGATCTATCGGTGATGTTTCGGGTTCACTGTGTGCAGTTGTTTTACAATCTGAGCGACCCTGGGATGGAGGATATGCTGTACGAGGCGGAGTCGGTGCGCCGTTTTGTGGGTTTGAGGTTGACCGACCAGTTGCCTGACGAAAGTACGATACTGCACTTTCGACACCTGCTGGAGCGTCATCAGCTGAGCCAGGGGTTGTTTGAGGAGATCAACGAGCACCTGGCGTCCCAAGGTCTGCGGCTCAGGGAAGGGACCATAGTGGACGCCACCATCATAGAGGCGCCGTCCTCGACCAAGAATCGGACTGGGCAGCGGGACCCGGAGATGCGTCAGGTGAAGAAGGGGAACCAATATCACTTTGGTATGAAGTTACACATTGGAGTGGATGCGGAAACGGGTCTGGTGCACAGCTTCACAACCACATCGGCCAATGTACATGATGTGACTCAAGCTCACCGGCTGTTGCATGGTGATGAGACTCAAGTGTGGGGTGATGCCGGGTACTTGGGGGTACAGAAGCGAGAGGAGAATCTGGAGTTGGGGGTCGAGTGGCAAGTGGCGCTGAAACCTGGGCAACGACGGAAGCTGGAACCGGGGAGCCTGGCTGCCTTGACAGAGAAAGCCAAAGCGTCTATCCGTGCGAAAAGCCTGCCCCCGACTCCGATCGGGGGGTGGAACACCCCTTCCTGAACGTGAAGAAGCTGTTCGATTATGCCGAGAGCCTGCCCTCGCGAAAGCGGGGGTACGTTACAGAGGTCTGGCCAAGAACACGGAACGCCTGGCCTTGTTGCTGGGCTTGTCCAATCTGGCCACCTCCCAACGCTACTTGGGAGGCTGACCTGGGGGACAGTGTGTCCAAGACCAGGCTAAGAGCCGGATTAAGGTGAGTACGGGCCCAAAATCACCCCAAAATGAGCCCATTTGGCGACCTCAAAACCTTGTTGGAAAACCCGACCATCCAAAAGACACCCCGTAACCCCTTGTTCAGAGGATTCCTAGACCTGATACGAACCGCGATAGTACACAGGTTAGTACACACTTACCCGTATTCGCGCTTTCCTTTGTTGTTCTAAGCTGGCTGACAACTAATTCGTATTCCTCCCACTCCCGCTTGCGTCCATTTACCTCAAGGTAGTTTCTCTACTGAGCTGCTAATGACTCAATAAAACCCCTCTCCCTCAATGGAGAGGGTCAGTGTGAGAATATATGCCGAGAGACAGGTTTCCAGATGGTGTCGCGGATCAACTGAAACGGTACGTTTATCGACTGATTGACCCCCGTAATGGCGAGACTTTCTATGTGGGCAAAGGTCAGGGAAACCGGATATTCGACCACGTCAAAGGGGTTCTTGACGCCGAAGACAAAGGAATCGCAGATCCTAAACTACAGCGCATCAGAGAGATTAGTGCTGCCGATCTGGAGGTAGGCCATGTAATCCACCGGCATGGAATCGAGACGGATCGGATTGCAGGTGTGGTCGAAGCGGCTCTGATAGACGCCTACCCAGGGCTGGAGAACAAAGTTAGAGGAAATGGATCCAAGGATTATGGCAGCCGACACGTGGAACAGATAATCGAGGAGTACAGCGCGGAGGAGTTCGAGGTCAAGGAACCCCTATTGTTGATTTCCATAGGCCTCGAGTATTACCAGCGGCGCACTGTTTATGATGCTGTGCGGTGTGCATGGAAAATCGACACCAAACGTGCTGGCCAAAGGCTGGTTTTGGCGGTTCTAAGGGGACTGGTTGTTGGAGCTTACCGGCCTTCAAAATGGCTCCCTGCTACTCTGAAAAACTTCCCAGAGATTGAAAGACTTCCAGATGAGTCAGACCGAATGGGGTTCGTGGGCAACGACGCCGAAGATGTCGTTTGGCAACAGTACGTGAGGAAACGGGTGCCAGAGTGCTACCGACCTCGCCGCGCCCAAAATCCTATCCGATATTGTGACCCTGACAAAGCCTAGCGCAACCCACATCGCCCTCTGCCCCGCGTGCCTCAGGCTAGCGGTGTCCCGTGGGAACGGAGAACGCGAATCCAGGCTCGCCAATCATCCCCGCAGCGACGGTAGCGTTGGTTCCTTCGTCAATGAGGATGAAACTGCCGGTGACGCGGTTGCTGGTGTAGTCGTCGACCGCCAATGGTGCGCTGACCCTGAGCTTGACGTGGCCGATCTCGTTTAGCCACAGCAAATCAGAATCCGTTTCGCCGGTGAGCGACGTGATGCTGAACAACGACACTAGGTCGGTGACCACTGCCTTCGCCGATCGCGTGGTGTGCTTGATGCGGTACACATTACCGGCACGAAGCGCGGTGCGCTCGTCCATCCAGCAAACGACCGCATCGAGATCCTGGGCCATCGCCGGCCAGTCGTCCGCTCCACAGATCATCTCCCCGCGAGTAACGTCGAGATCGTCGGCAATCTGGACGGTCACGGCGTCTGGAGCGCGCGCCTCCTCCACGGCGCCCCAAGGCGCTTCGATGGCCGTGATGACGCTCTCCACGCCGGAGGGAACGATGCGCACTCGCTGGCCCACGCGCAGGACACCCGACGCGACGCTCCCCGCATAGCCACGGTAGTCGTGGTACTCCTCGCGGTGGGGGCGGACGACGTATTGAACAGGCATTCTCAAGGGCAGCGTATCGAGTCCTTCACGCACCGGCAGGCTTTCGAGGTGGGCCAGCAGCGGGCCGCCCTGGTACCAGGGCATGTTCGCCGATGGCTCGACCACGTTGTCGCCGTTGAGCGCCGACATGGGGATGAAGGTCGCATCGTTCACATAGAGCCGCTCCATCAGCGGAGTGAATTTGGAACGGACTGCTTCGTAGGCCCGCTCCTCATAGCCAACGAGGTCCATCTTGTTGACGCAAACGACGATGCGATCGATGCCCAACAACGAGGCGATTACGGCGTGGCGGCGTGATTGCTCCACCACGCCGTTGCGCGCATCAATCATGATGAGCACCGCCTCGGCGGTGGACGCCCCGGTGACCATGTTGCGCGTGTACTGCACGTGCCCTGGCGTGTCTGCCAGAATGAATTTGCGCGTTGGAGTGGAGAAGTAGCGGTAGGCAACGTCGATGGTGACGCCCTGCTCCCGTTCGGCGCGGAGGCCGTCCGTGACGAGAGCGAGGTTCACGTAGTCGCCGTGTTGGCGCCGGCTGGCATCCTCGACGGCGGCGAGTACGTCGTCGTCGAGGGCCTTCGAGTCATACAGCAGACGACCGATGAGCGTGCTCTTGCCGTCGTCCACGGATCCGGCGGTGGCGATGCGGAGGAGGTCCAAGCTAGAAGTACCCCTCGCGCTTGCGGTCTTCCATCGCCGCCTCGGCAGTCCGGTCGTCAGCCCGCGTCGCGCCACGCTCGGAGATGCGGGCTGTCAGCGTTTCGGCGATGACTGCTTCGGGTGTGGCAGCCTCCGACGGTACGGCCGCCGTGGAGGTCATGTCACCGACGGTGCGGAAACGCACACTGCGGACGACCACCGGCTCGCCACGTTGAGGCTGCATCACCGGCGATAGCGCCATGAGCATTCCGTCATGCTCAAATACCTCGCGCTGGTGACCGTAGTAGATTTCCGGCAGGTCAATGTTCTCCTCGGCTATGTAGCGCCAGATGTCCAGCTCCGTCCAGTTGGAGAGCGGAAAGACGCGCATGTGCTGGCCAAATCCAATGCTGCCGTTGTAGAGGCCCCAGAGTTCTGGGCGCTGGTTCCGTGGGTCCCACTGTCCGAATTCGTCGCGCACGGAGTACACACGCTCCTTTGCGCGCGATCGCTCCTCATCGCGCCGCGCGCCGCCGAAAACCGCGGTGAACTTCCCCCGGCGAATGGTTTCCAGCAGCACCGGTGTCTGCATGCGGTTGCGAGGGAAATCAGGGCTTGGTGGGGTGGGAATACTCCCTGAGGCAATTGCGTCGTCAACCGAGCCCACGACCAGGTCGAGGCCAAGCCGCTCGACGACGCGATCTCGGAAAGCGATGACCTCGGGAAAGTTGTGGCCGGTGTCGATGTGGACCACAGGGAACGGCAGGTGGGCAGGTCGGAGCGCCTTGATGGCGAGATGCAGAAGCACGGCCGAGTCTTTGCCACCGGAGAAGAGCAGGCCCGGCCGATCGAACTCCGCGACCACTTCCCGAATGATGTAGAGCGCTTCCGACTCAAGGGCACGGAGATGCCAGGATTCGGAGCGATCGTTTTGATCGGCAATCTCTTGCACACCCAATCTCTCTGACTCTGTTATTGTCATCCGGAGCTCCTTCTCGGAATATTCGGGCAAAAGAAAACCCCCTCCGCGTGCGAAGGGGGGCCAGATGCTTTCTCTTCTGAACTTTCGGCGCTAGGCGATGAGCGGCGCGCGTGTCGAAGCAGAAGGCCATCTGGCCTCCAGACAACAACAGCAGCTACACAGGCACATTGCGGCGCTCATTCAAGAGAGATGGTATCAGCGCCCAATTGGAATGTCAAGGTATTGTACTGGGTCAGGGCGGCGGCGTTATTTCGGCCGGTTACAACTCAGAATGTACTCTACTGCGATACACACTGCCCACAACGCGGTATAATCAAACCGCTTCGAAACTATACAGACCCAGCTTAAGGAGGAATCCATGTACGACGAGGTAATCATCGGACTGGCGGACGCCCGCAAGGCCATACAGGCAATGCTGGACGAGGCGATGAAGGAACCGGACAGGCCCCTTGCAATGGCCGTAGTAGACGTCAACGGGAGGCTGGTCGCATTTGCGCGGATGGACCGCTGCCGCCTCCTGCCGCAGTCGCTAGCCTTCAAGAAGGCCTACACTGCCGCCGTAATGCGCAGCGACACCGTGGACGTTGCCGAGCGCTTCAGGAGCAATGGACGGAGCATCAGCGACTTCGGCGACACCAATATGGCGCGGTACAGGGCGGCGTGGTAATACAGAGGCCCAGCGACAACGCCTTTCTGGGCGGCGTCGGTGTAAGCGGGCTGGCTGCCCAGGAGGACGAGGACCTGGCCCGCAAGGGCATCGCCGCAATGGGGCTGTAGTCCCGCCGCACTCTGTACGTGAGCCATTTCTGTAGCCTGTAAAGAGAGCGCCAGCGCGTTGGGTCTCCACCTTCAGGTGGCCTTTGCCTAACTTATACCGCAGCCCCATACTCCCGTCATTCCCGTGAAGCTTGCCCCGTACTCCGATACAGGGACGGGAATCCAAAGCGTTTCACCGAAACTGGCGCAGTCTTACCGGCAAAGGCCTTAGATTCCTGCTTCCGCAGGAATGACGGTGGACACGCCTCCTTTGGGGAGACTCAGAAGGTTACCCGAGAGTCTCTCTAATGAGGGAGAGAATCGCCCGGTCGGCAACATAATATCCCCTCCCTCGCCTGGCGGGTGGAGGGCAGAGCCTGCCCCGTACTCGATGCGGGGATGGAGGTAAGGAGGAAGCACAATGCAACTGGAAATACCGGGCCCGGCCGGAACGCTGGAAGGATTCCTCCACCTGCCGGAAGGCGACGGGCCTTTCCCGGGGGTGGTGGTGTGCCATCCGCACCCACAAATAGGCGGGGACATGAACAACAACGTGGTCATGGGCGTCTGCTACTCCCTGTTCATAGCGGGGATCGCCTCCCTCCGCTTCAACTTCCGCGGCGCGGGGAGGAGCCAGGGAGTGTATGACGAAGGCAGAGGTGAGATGGATGACTTGCTCGCGGCCCTTGAGTTCGCGGCGTCGCAGGAGTCGATAGCGAGCGACGGCGTAGGGCTGACGGGCTACTCCTTTGGAGCAGGCGTTGCCATGAAGACGGCGCAAAAGGGCGGCGTAACCAAAGCCCTCTCGCTCATAGGCCGCGCAAGGGTCGACGCCGAAGACGACTTCAGCAGGATACCTTCCCTTCCCATCCAGTTCATCATAGGCGACCAGGACAGGCTCATGCCGGAGGAGCAGTTCACGGACCTGACATCCAGGCTTACCACACCGCCGGAGATGCACGTCATTCCGGGAGCGGATCACTTCTTTGTGGGACAGGAGAGGGAGGCTGCAGAGCTTGTGACGGTCTTCTTCCAGCATCGGCTCAGCGCATCCGCATAGCCATGCGGCAACAGAGCATCGCCTTCAGGAGCGGCAAGCTCACCCTGGAAGGAATTGTTACCATCCCGCCGGGCGGCAGTGGAGACTGCCCAGGGGTCGTCGTGTGCCACGCCCACCCCGTTCTCGGCGGGAACATGACTTCCGATGTTATGCACGCCCTCTGCCAGTCCCTTGACGACGCGGGAATAGCGACCTTCCGCTTCAACTTCCGCGGCGTTGGCGGCAGCGAAGGCAGCTTCGACCAGGGGAAGGGTGAGCAGAACGACCTGAAGTCGGCCTTCGACACCTTCAAGAAGTGGCCCGGCGTCGAGAAGAACAGCGTGGGAGTGGCCGGCATCTCCTTTGGAGCGGTGGTGGCCCTGGACTTCTTCACCAAGCACCGGGGCCAGGCTGCACTGGCCGTGGTGTCGCCGACTGTGGCGGCCATGAAGAGGGCGCGGCTGGACAAGCTCAAGGGCGGGAAGCTGCTGGTCGCGGGAGGGCTGGACCGCATGGCGCCGGCAGACGAGCTGATTAGCCTTGCGGTGTCGTCTCAGGGAGTAGAATGCCGCATGATCTCCGGCGCGGACCACACTTGGGCCAGCCTAGAGAGCGAGCTAGCCCACCAGATGACCGAGTTCTTCACCGCCGAGCTGCGGTAGGGCTCCGATACCCGTCACTGCTATCAGTTTTTCCACCCGCTCATGTGGTTCGACAAGCTCACCAAGAGCGGGCAACAACCCACAGTCGTTCCGAGCGCAGCGAGGAATCTCAGGCGAGCCACTGATATAACCAAAAGGGAAAGTGGCGCAACAGGGTACCGAAGACAAGCAAGACTGCGTATAATAGTAGTATTAGTAGAGAGGTAAGTTGAATGGGCACGTTTAACATAGATTTCAAAGTTGGACGCGATGAGGCAGGCCCTTTTCGGGAAGTGGAAGGACTTGTTGATACGGGAGCGATATACACCATGTTGCCTTCTAGTTTGTTGCGTGAGTTGAATGTCGTGCCTATCAAGCGGAGTGAATTCACAATGGCAGACGGACGGAAACAGTGGTTGGGGATTGGGGATATTCGTGTCCGCATCGAACACGAAGAGCGCGTTAGTCCTGTCATTTTTGGTCCTGAGGAGAGATTCCTCTTAGGGGCTGTAACTTTGCAAATATTTGGATTGATCGCAGATACCACTCACCACAAGTTGATTCCCACGCCAGAGTTGACCATATAAAGGAGCGCGGTTTGACGGGGAGAAAAAGGCACATGACGCCTACGGAGCTTCATGATGGAGCGACCAGACAGATTGGGTGTCTGAATATGATGCCCCGCGCTAAATCAACCTGACATTGACAAACCCCGGTTCTCATGCTTACAATCCAACAACCATCGACTCTTTGGAGCGGTGAGTAAACGGCAACTCCAGCAGGGAGCCGCGGGGATCAGTGAGACCACGACGGCAGGATAGCTACCGAGAGAAACTCGACAGGCCTTCTCCAAGGCGGGAGAAGGCTGTTTTTATTGTGGAACCGCGCCGTGCATAACGCCATAACTGACGTAGCCGGCATTAGTGTAGGGCACTTCACCAATCGTGAGGCCGCCACCGGCTGTACAGTCGTGCTCTGCCCCGAGGGAGCCGTCGCGGGCGTGGACGTTCGCGGCTCCGCCCCCGGCACTCGCGAGACCGACCTCATGCGCCCCGGCAACCTCGTCCAGCAGGTGCACGCCATACTCCTGAGCGGAGGCAGCGCGTTTGGACTCGACGCCGCGTCCGGCGTCATGCGCTACCTTGAGGAAAGGGGCTTCGGATTCAAGATGGGCACAGGTGTCGTCCCCATTGTGCCCGCGGCCATCATTTTCGACCTGGGCCTGGTGACCCACGAGATACGGCCTGGGGCTGAGAACGGCTACACAGCCTGCATCAACGCCACCGACGACCCGCCTGAAGAGGGCAGCGTCGGAGCCGGGACTGGCGCAACGGTGGGCAAAGTCCTGGGGAGAGACCGGGCCACAAAGGGAGGACTCGGAACCTCCAGCATAAACCTCGGTGACATAATCGTAGGCGCGCTGGCGGTGGTCAACGCCATCGGCGACGTCGTGGACCCCGACACGGGCCGCGTCGTGGCAGGCCCCAGGGACGAGGACAACCGGGGCTTCCTTCGCTCCACGGACATTCTCACCAATCCCAAGAGCAAAATCGAGCCGCAGAGCGCGCCAACCAACACGACCCTCGCAGTAGTTGCCACCAACGCCACTCTCAACAAGGAGCAGGCCAACAAGCTGGCCCAAATGGGCCACGACGGACTGGCCCTCGCCGTACGCCCGTGCCACACAATGGCAGACGGCGACGTGGTGTTCTGCCTGGCTTCAGGGCGAAGCAACGCAGAGGTGGATATGAGACAGCTTTGCTCCGCAGCCACACAAGCCGTAGCCCAGGCGTTGGTAAGAGGCGCTCTCATGGCCGATGGCCTTGGCGGAGTGCCTGCGGCCAGGGAGATAACAGGGTAGGATGAGAGGTCTCGCTGCTCATGTTGAATAGTCTTGCGCCAAGGCTGCTGTCGTGGGGAATGACCTTCTCCGGACTTGGATTTGGGTTGATAGTCGCCGCATTCGTCGGAGAGGACACACCCTCGCTGGCGCTGCTGGGCTTGGGATCGCTGGTAGGGGGAGCGACTATGCTTGTGGCGCGCTACCTTCTTGGGAGGAAAAGCAGTGAGCAGTAGCGACTTGAAGCTGGGATTCATCGGCGCGGGCCGGGCCGCCACAGCCTTGGCGCTGGGGCTTCAGCAGCAGGGCTACAGCATCGCGGCCGTGTCCAGCCGCACGCCGTCATCGGCGGAGTCGCTGGCAGGACGGATCGACGGATGCGCGTACTACGCTGACCCCCAGAGCGTGGCCGATACCTGCGACCTGGTCTTCATTACAACCCCTGATTCCGCGATAGAATCGGTGGCAAGACAGCTGCGATGGCGCGCCGGTACGTGGGTCGCACACTGCTCCGGCGCCGAGTCTACCGACATCCTGGAGGCTGCCCGCGAGCAGGGAGCGCTGGTTGGTTCCTTCCACCCCATGCAGACCTTCCCCGGGACGGAGAACGCCGCAGCCGGCCTGTCGGGCATAGCCTACGCAGTGGAGGGGCCGCCGCCCTTGGCGGACGCGCTTAAAGAGATGGCCCACGCGCTGGGAGGATGGCCGGTGGAGATAGACCCGCAAGACCGGGCGCTCTACCACCTCTCCGGGTTCCTGGCCTGCGGCGCCGTAGTCGCTCTGATGGCTCAGGCGTCAGAGCTTTGGAGGGTTATGGGGTACTCCAGAGAGGAGGGGCAGGAGGTTCTGCTTCCTATACTCAGGAGCACCGTGGACAGCCTGGAGACCCGCGGGATCCCGGCAGCCCTGACCGGCCCCATATCGAGAGGCGACATAAGCACCGTAATCAAGCACCTGGACGCTCTGGAAAGCCGGGCGCCATCTGTGCTGCCCATCTACTGCCGGACCGCTCTGGGAGCAGTATCCCTGTCTAGGGAAAAGGGAGGAATCGATGGTAGAGTAGAGCAAGAGCTCATTCATCTTCTGGAGAAGAGGCTCTCCGGAGCCAGTGGACTATTCGTGAGTTAAATTCACGCGACCTGAGAGGGCGTGTAGGAGGTTGACATGCGGGTAACCATCAGCGACATCAAAGATATGAAGGCAAGGGGAGAGAAGATCCCCATGATAACTGCCTACGATTACACCTCGGCCCGGATTGTGGACGCGTCGGGCATCCCCATGATACTGGTGGGAGACAGCCTGGGCCAGGTTATGCTGGGATACGACTCCACCGTCCCGGTCACTATGGACGAAATGATCCACCACACCAAGGCCGTGGCCCGCGGCTCCAGGAATGCCCTTATCGTGGGCGACATGCCTTTCATGTCCTACCAGACCGGCTCCACCGACGCCCTGAGGAACGCCGCACGGTTCCTGCAGGAGGCCGGAGCACAGACGGTGAAGCTGGAGGGCGGCGTGGCGATGGCCTCGACGGTGCAGCGCCTGGTCTCCTCCGGCATCCCGGTTATGGGCCACATCGGGCTTACGCCCCAGTCTGTGAACCAGCTGGGGGGCTACAAGGTCCAGGGCAAGACCCTCAAGACTGCGGTCAGGGTTATGGAAGACGCCCGGGCCCTGGAAACGGCGGGGGCATTCGCCATAGTGCTGGAGTGCGTGCCCGAATCGCTGTCCAAGCTCATCACGGATCGCCTCTCCATACCGACCATAGGCATAGGCGCGGGCAAGGAGTGCGATGGCCAGGTGCAGGTGTTCCACGACATGCTAGGAATGATCAACGATTTTGTTCCCAAGCACGCCAAGCGGTACGCCACCCTGGGCGATACCATTGCCGGATCGCTAAGGCAATACGCGGCAGAGGTGAGAGAGCAGAGCTTCCCCGGCCCTGATCAAAGCTACCACCTCAAAGAGGAAGTCCTGGCAGAGCTGCTCGCCCAAGTGCGCTAGCCCTATGAGGCTCATCCACACGGTGGCTGAAATGACGGCGGCCCAGAGGGAGGTGGCCAGGCCCTTGGGCCTTGTGCCCACTATGGGCGCGCTCCACGAAGGACACCTGTCACTGGTGCATAGGGCCCGTGAGGAGAACGCCACCGCTGCGGCGAGCATCTTCGTCAATCCCACCCAGTTTGGGCCAAATGAGGACTACCGCTCCTATCCCAGGGACCTCGACCGAGACCTGGCGCTGCTGGAAGAGTGTGGAGTGGATCTGGTGTTCCTGCCAGAGCCGGAGGACATGTACCCCGCCGGATTCGACACCTGGGTCGATGTGGACCGCATAGCCAGTCGGCTTGAGGGTGAGTCCAGGCCGGGTCACTTCCGGGGCGTCGCCACCGTGGTGACAAAGCTGTTCACCATCGTCAGGCCGGACCGGGCCTACTTCGGTCAGAAGGACGCTCAGCAAGCCCAGGTCATACGCAGGATAAACGCCGACCTGAACCTGGGAGTTGAGCCGGTAATCATGCCCACGGTGCGGGAGGCCGACGGCTTGGCTATGAGCAGCCGCAACGCCTATCTCAACCCCCAGGAACGCGAGGCAGCCCTGGTCCTCTACCGCTCACTGTGCCTGGCCCGGGAGATGTACAACGACGGCATCGCGTCTGCGTCAAGAATAAGGGACGCCATGAGCGAGCTCATCCATGCCGAGCCACTGGCCCAGCCCGAATACGTCAGCATTGCCGACCACGAAACGCTGGAGGAGTTGGATACGGTGCAGACCCCCGCGCTGGTGTCCCTGGCCGTGAGGATAGGACGGGCGCGTCTGATAGATAACGTGGTCCTGGGCGCAGAGGGGTTGTAGGCATAGCCCATCCCTGCCCGCGTACAATCGACCTCTGCATCTCCAATCGTTACACTACAGCCTATTGTGGTATTATTGATAATGCAAGGAGAGATGGTCTTGGGCAAGCTGGCGCGACTTGAGACAGCCTCCGAATTTGGCGCAAATTGCACGATTCAAGCGGAGATGAACACTCCCGCCAATCGAACATGAGCACGCCTCAAGGCCTCCAAGCTAGTCCGGGGATGAGGTAGGAAGGTGCCCGCCATCGCCAGGGAGCGAGAGGGTCAATTTTTAATCCTCTTTGTGCTATTCTTCCTTGCATCTTTGGGGCTGGTAATATGGTACGAAGTACGTCACGAGACGGGAGACGATGGATGGGACACAGCTATAGCGATAGGCATGGGGATGTCCTACTGCGTTGTCATATCGACGGCGCTGGCATACGTTATAGTGGAAGGAGCGGCCATGTTAGCGGAACAGTTTAACAAGAAGCGGTACGCGGCGGGCCTTGCCGAGGGAGAGGTGAGAGGAGAGGCCAAAGGACATGCAACACGGCAAAAGGAGTGGGAGGCTTGGAACGAGCGCCGAGAAGAAGCGGAGGCAAACGGCCAGACATTCGACGAGCCACCACCTGCCTTGGACAAGCGAGGGTAAGTCACACTTGCTAGCGGATCGGTTTCTTCAGAAGCGGTACGCGGCGGGGCAGGCCGAGGGGCAGGCCAAGGGAAAGGCCGAGCGGCAAAGGGAATGGGAGGCTTGGAACGAGTGCCGGCAGGAAGCAGAAGCCAAGGGCCAAGCGTTCGACAAGCCTCTGCCTAAACTGGAGAAGCCGATATAGTACAGACCTTAAACAACAAATGCACGGGCCATAGTTGCCGTGCTTATCAAAGTATACAAGAAATCAGATGGACTACCGATACTTAAGGCAACACCCTTGATAATCCTGGCTACCAACGATGACGGCGTATACGCCCCCGGGCTTTGGGCCTCGGTTCAGGCTCTTCGGGAGGTTGGAGATGTGGTGGTGGCAGCGCCTGACCGGGAGCAGAGCGGCGTGGGTACCGCCATCACTCTGAACAACCCAGTCCACGTCAGAGAGGTCATGCCGCTAATCGAAGGCGTCAGGGCCTACGCAGTCGAGGGGACGCCCGCAGACAGCACAATCCTCGGCGTGGAGTCCCTGGTGGGCGAGAAAATCGACCTTGTGGTCTCAGGCATAAACCCGGGCGCCAACATGGGCAATGACGTCTTCATTTCAGGCACGGTAGGAGCAGCCTTGCAGGCGTTCTTCCGCGGTATACCCGCTATTGCCGTATCAGTGACTGCCCTCAAGGACGTGCATTTCACCCCGGCCGCAAATGTAATCCGTCAGATCGCCCAGGAGGTCAGCAGCGGCTTCCTTGCCCCTCCCCTTCTCCTGAACATAAACGTGCCCAACGTGCCCCAGGAAAAGCTTAAGGGCGTTTCCCTGACCCACCTGGGACAGCGCACCTACATGGACGTGGTAAAGGAGGAGGATAACGGGCGGCGAAAATTCTACTGGATTACCAGGGAGAGCCCGGGATGGGTTTTGGAAAAGGGTCTGGACGTGTGGACCATCCGGCGGCGGCGAGTCTCCATAACGCCGATACACACTGATCTGACCGCCTCCGCCCGCACGAAAGCAGTGCGCAAGGTGACACGCGACATCCGGGTGTCCCTGAAATCCACCTCAGCAGATTCGCAGGGGTCAGATTAGGTCAATAGGCGGAATGGCATCGATAATGCCGCGCTCAAGCGCCCTGGAGAAGAGGGTCTCCAGCGCCCGCTTCCCCTCCTCGCCCATGTCCAGCGTGTCGTCGTTGACGTACATCCGCACAAAGCGGCGGCAGGTCTCCCTCTCTATGCCCCGGCTGAACTTGATCGCGTAGTCCATGGCCTCGTCTTCGTGGTCGAAAGCGTACTGGATGCTGTCTCGCAGTGACTCCGCCATCAGCACAGCCATCTCCTCTCCGAGGTCGCGGCGCACCATATCCAGTCCCAGGGGTATAGGCAGGCCGGTGTCCTGCCCCCATGCCTCGCCCAGGTCCAACAGCTTTACCAAGCCCACGTCGCCGTAGGTAACCTGGCCCTCGTGGATGAGAAGCCCAGCGTCCACCTCTCCGTTCTGGACGGCCGGCATAATCTTGTCGAAGTCGATGGGGACCGCCTCAAAGCCCTCCGCGTAAAGGCGCAGCAGAAGATACGCAGTGGTGTACGTCCCGGGTATGGCGACCCTGGCGTTCTGAAGCGAAGTACCGGCGCGGTCGGAGCGCGCCACAATCATAGGCCCGTAGTTCCGGCCAATTGAGGAGCCGACACTCATAATGCGGTACTTGTCCGCCACCTGCGGATACGCGCCCGCCGAGATGGCCGTGCCCTCCAGCTCGCCGCTGAGCGCCCTCTGGTTGAGGCTCTCAATGTCCTCCAGCACGTGCTGCACCTCGTAGTTCCCCACCCGCACCTTGCCGTGGGCAATGGCGTAATACATGAAAGCGTCGTCGGCGTCTGGGCTGTGGCCTATGCGGATTATGGACATACTTCCTCCATCGAGTCGGCTTTACTCGCCGTCGAACACCTGCAATATCTCGTACTTGGTTGTGCGCTGCGCGGGCGTGAAGCCTGCGTCCCGGATTATCGACTTGATCTCATCGGCGGTAGTGCGGTTGTAGAACCCCGCCTCCTGCATAACGTTCTCGTCGAAAAGGGTGCCGCCGAAGTCGTCCGCTCCGAAGTTGAGGGCGACCTCTCCAGTCTTCTTCCGCTCTGAGAACCAGGACGCCTGGATGTGCTGCACGTTGTCCAGGTATATCCTGGACAGGGCGATCATGCGCAGATAGGGGTTGGGGCCGGACTCCGTCTTGACCAGGGCGCTCAGCGCGGTGTTCTCGCGCTTGTAGCTCCAGGGAATGAATGCTGTGAAACCGGGAAAGCCGCCGGACAGCGATTCGTCCTGCACTGAGCGCGTGTGTTCCAGGTGCTCGATCAGGTCCGGGGGCTTCTCCACGTGACCGTACATCATGGTGGCTGTTGTCCTGTAGCCCAGTTTGTGGGCCTCCCGGTGCACGTCGACCCAATCCTGCACCGTGGCCTTGGGCCAGAGGCGGCTGAGCCGGTGCCTGACCGAGTCCGAAAGAACCTCGGAGCCGCCGCCCGGGAGTGTCTCCTGGCCGGCGTCCTTCAGGCGACGCAGCACCTCCGAGATGGGCGTCTCGGAGACCTGGGACATCTTCTGGATCTCCGGAGCGGAGAAGAAGTGGGGCAGCACCTGTGGATAGCGCGCCCTGGTCTCCCGCACAAGTTCCTCATAGTACTCCATAGGCAGCTTGGGGTTGAGACCCCCCTGGAGCAGCACAGTAGTCACGCCCTTGCTGGCCGCCTGGCCCACCATCTCCATCACCTGTTCCACGGAGTGGGTGTACGCGTCGTCGTCCTTTTCCGTGCGATAGAAGGCGCAGAAGGTGCAGTAAGCGTCGCATACGTTGGTGTAGTTGAGGTTGGTGTCTACGACAAAGGTCACCACCTGTTTCGGGTTGTGCCTGTAGCGTACCTCCTGGGCCAGGGAGCCAAGCTCCAGAAGGGGAGCCTCCTCCAGCAGGTAGAGTCCCTCCTCCTGATTTAGCCTCTCGCCTGACCGTACCTTTTCCGCAACGTCTTTCATCTGAACCGAATTACTCATGCAGTTGCCTCCTTTGCTGCGGGAAGGGAGCGCCACGCCTGTTTGAACACGTCGATGGCCTCCATGTCTTCCCTGTCCAGGGTGAATCGAAGTGCCCGCAAGTAGCCGGTCACCTCTTCGTACGTCATACCCATGTACGCCCGCTTGTCGGCTATGGTCTTCAGGTTATCTCTAAAGTTCCGGGCCAGATTCTCCCTTAGTCCATCCGCCAGCAGGCCCTTCACACTGTCGTCCAGCGATCGACGCGCCATCCACACGGCGAACACGAAGGGCAGGCCCTTCCAGTCCAGCCACTCCTCCGCCAGGTCATAGCGATAGGGGTACCCTTTCACCCGCCCGTGAGTAAGAAGGGCGTCATCGCCGATTAGCAGAAAGGCGTCCAGGCCGGGCGAGTCCAGGGCGGTGTACTCCTTTGGACGCACTCCGGATCTGTGCTCCAGGATGACCTTCATAAGCTGCACCGCCGTGGCCGACTCGCGGGTCGCGCCCACCAGCGCGCCGGACAACTCCTCCATTGGAACGCGGGAGTAGAAGAGTATGCTCAACACAGGGCCCTTGACGCTGATCCCCATACTGCCCAGGTACTCGTACCTGTCCTCGAGGTCAAAGCTCTGGACAAGGGAGAAAGGGCCGGCGTCCAGCTTCTCCGCCTGCGCCAAGGGGCCCATGTAGCTAGGCGGCATTGGGCAAAGCTCAACGCCCTCCAAGTCAAGCCCGTGGTAGAAGGGCTCGCAGTTAAGGTAGGGTATCTGCCCTACTCTAGCTATCGTAGACATTGATCTCGTTGTAGAGGGCGTCCCGCTCAACCGGCGTCTTGCCGGCGTCTCGAATGAGGCGAAGCATCCGCTCCCTGGCCAGTCCCACCGGGCTTGCCGCTAGGGCGGCGTGTGCTATTCGCTCCTCACCAATGGTTCCGTCGAGGTCGCTCGCGCCGAAGTTCAGGGCAATGGAAGCCGTCTCCTCACCGATCATCACCCAGTAGGCCTTGATGTGGGGGAAGTTGTCCAACATAAGGCGGGACGTTGCAATGGTGCGAAGATCCTCCATGGAGGATGCCTGGCGCTGGACAAGGTTTGTAGTCCCGACCTGGTACTCCAGGGGTATGAAGGCCAGAAATCCCGGCGACTCGTCCTGGAGCTCTCTCAACATCATCATATGCGCTATGCGCTCCTCGTATGTCTCGATGTGCCCGTAGAGAAGAGTGGCGTTGGATGGAATCCCCATGTTGTGGGCCAGCCGGTGTATCTCCAGCCAGCGCTCGGCGGTGTTCTTGCCGGGGAACAGCTCCTTCCTGACACGGTTGGAGAAGACCTCTGCGCCGCCGCCGGGCATCGACTCCAGACCCGCTTCCTTCATCCGCGTCAACACCTCCTCCTCCGACATTTTGAACCGCTTGCAGAAGTAGTCTATCTCCGAAGCAGTCCACGCCTTGATGCGTATACTCGGGAACGCGTCGTGGATGCCCTTGACTATGCCCTCGTACCGCTCGAAAGGCCAGTCCGGATGGTGACCGCCCACAATGTGCACCTCGTGCATATCCTCGTGCAGCTTTGACAGAATCTCCTCCATGCCCATCTCGTAGGCGTCTGCGTCCCCCTTCTTCTTGGCAAAGTCGCAGAACGTGCAGGAGAGGACGCAGATGTTGGTGGGGTTAATCTGGCGATTGAACACGAAGAAGACCTTGTCGCCCCACAGCCTCTGCTTGGAGAAGTCCGCCATCCGGCCCAGGGAGATTACGTCCCTGGTCTGGAGGCAGGTCATACCGTCCTCAAAGGAGATACGCTCTCCCTCCCGCACCTTCTCCCAGATGGGAGCCAGCGACTGGTCGCTAAAGCGAATCTCAGGCGAAACCGCTGCTGTGGCCATACTATCTTGATCCCTTTCTAACAGGTCTAGATGTGAGTCAAACGTTGTAGACCGACTGGTCGGTCTAATGATATGCACGGAGTGTTGGCGCGTCAAGGGGTGGGCCAAGGCAGCCTGCTCGCGGGAATTAAGAAAAATAAATGGGAATAGTGTATTACTAATTAGGAGATACCCAACGGAACGTTACGGTCAGAGCCTAACTGCTGGTCGATGGTGCGTGCAACAGAACCTTGTAGTCAGACGCCGTTTCTTCCACTGACTCTGTTATGCTCCGTCAATGGTGTAGATTTCTCGCAGGTTTCTAATTTGTTCATCGATGTATTTTGCCGAACATCTGAGATACAGGGCGGCAGTATCTTGGGATATAAGCCCCTTCTCGTAGCACTCCAACACTAGGCCCGCGAACCGGCCTCGGCGCTGGTCTGGTGTATCAAGAATAGGAAAGTAGTCTACGGTGAAATTCTCAGCTGCCTTCTGTTCATCCGATGGTGTCGTGTTATCTAAACTCGTTGGGACGTCATATACACGATAGTGGCAGTTAGAAATATGATAACGTGCCGCAGTGTGACTGATCCCAAACGTGCGCATTAAGTTGGCAACTGACTCCTCAGAAAAAGGAGTCGGCGCGATCTTTCGTACGGCTTCGTTCGGAGCAAGAAAGGCGATCGCGAACGCGTTTGCCCTCTGTTCCACAAAGTCTGTCGCTCGATTCTCAGGGTCTTTCCGATTGTCCGAGTAAGAATCGACTCGGACACTATTGAGGTTTGAATCCGAGTCGTACAACAGATGGCCAAGCTCGTGAGCCAGCGTCGCTCGACGAATCCAAACGTTTTCATTGTCTCCAACTGTATTCAAGACCACACCCCGCAGCTGGTCGCCGTTTTCGTCGGCTGTTTTTATCGTCGCCCCTGCAATCCGGCTGGGGAGCCGTGCCTGCATGACCGGTATTCTCAGACGCTTCTCAACCAGATCACGCATCGATTCGATCGGGTAGTCTCCAAGCTGCAGGACGTTCCTCGTATCTTCAGCAAGTTTGTATCCTGTTCTGAAGGCAGGGTTCTGTTGCGTCCCATAATCCGAGTTTGGACTGAATTCATCGCGCCCATCCTGAAGCCCAAGCCAGTTCTGTAGCCTGTGCTGCGCCCGAATAATAGATGCCGCCTCGGCAAACAGGAGCGCAGTTCCGGCTGAGATGGTCCCAGACGTACTCTGCCCTTTTCTCGATAGCTCCTTTAAGCGATAAGCGAGTTGAGGGTCTCCCCCTGGGGATTCTTTGAATGCAAGAAACCGCTCATCCAATCCAAGTACGAATGCAATGCGTTCCAAATTCTTGAAAGGGATCTTAGATGGATAGGATTCCGCAGCCCTAATTTCTGACTCACTCACCTTTGCTGCCTTTCCAACGGACGTCTGAGTCAGACCAAGTGCTTCCCTACGACCTTTAAGAGCCTTTGCAGTGGAATTCGTCGTACGTCTCAGAATTGCAGAGCCGTACTCGACAGCCTCTTCAAGGACGTCCAAACCGAAACTGGTGTAGGCTTCCCAAGCCGTGAGAATGTGTCCAGTCGGCTTACGGGCAGCCTCGTATACGGCCAACCCGCCTTCACCGCGGACGAATTCTCTGCTTGAATGCCTTGCTGCAGCATCCGCATTTGAGTGTGCTCCTACATCAGGGCCAAAGGCAACTGTCAGGTCTCTCATTGAGCTTCCTCCAGAGCCCGATTAGCTTGTCCAGAGGAGTCGTCCCAGCCTAGCGAGATGACTTCATAATCAAATGCCTCAAAAACTTGTTTAGCAGCTTCAAGTTGACTTCCGTCCACCGGCGGATACCGGCCAGACCCTCCTGAGATGTACAGGGAAACATTGGATTTGAACCACATTTCACCACCGAGATATGCTTCTTTCCCTCCCGTAAGGTTAGTATGCTTGGGATATACATTGCCGATTTCGGGTATGGATACCTCTACGATGTACGGGATACCCAGTAAGTCTATAACCCAAAGATAGCGATTAGCACCCTTGTCATGTAGTGAAAGAGGAGGGGATCCTGGCCGGAAGCCGGTTAGAGGAGCTGGTGCGAGAAGACGAAGACCATCTTCACGGCCAAGCAGTTTCATCTCTTCACTTCGTTGACCAGAAGAAATTGTTGGAGGGCGGGGGATATAACGGCTCCGAAAATCGCCAAGCGCCTGCGTTGCTATCCCATTCACAATTCAGTCACTATAAGAACTATCGCGGAGCGGCCTCAACCTTCGGAGACATTCCGAAGACTGCCTAAACCAGGGTAGAAACATTATATATTAGTCTAAAGAGCTGGACAACTCCCCCGTGCTATACTACCTGCGTTATGGAACGCGTCAGCATAAGCATAGATACGGAGGGGGCGTTTCGGGCCACGGAGGCCATGGCCGATCTCAGAAACGTGGCCGAGACCCTCTTCTTCCCAATGAGGTTTGTGGCGTTCTGGGACTCTCAGGCCGACGGCGCACACCTATGCCGCCAGGAGGAGCGGGGGCAGGAGTGCCTCCACAAACTGCCATCCGATGATCCAAGATACGAAGACTACTCGGCCACCGCAGAAAGGGACATGCGCGCCACCCTGGAGGTGAGCTTTCAGCAAGCGGGAGTGGTGATATACCTGAGGTAAGCACGGCCAACTGGTCCGGCCGTATGTATTCCCGCTCATGGTGAGCCTGTCGAACCAAATGAGCGGGATAACTGTCCGAAATCTGCCACCGCTCATGTCCTTCGACAAGCTCAGGATGAGCGGTATAGTTGGCTAGAGTGAACGCACCCGTGAATTCTCGGGAGCACAGGCATATCTACTGGGAAACGCCCCTGTTCCTGAGGCCCGTGGCGCCCTTCAGGTAGACGTGGGACATCTCCTTCTGCGATTTCTCCGTGTTCAACAACACCAGCACCCGTATGCACAAGGGTTGAGCATCGGGCACGTTCATCTCGTGGCCGCACATCAGGGGGACGTCCACCCACCCCATCTGGCGCGCGCCAACCGCCGGGAACTCGGCGTTCAAGTCCTGAGTGGTTGTGAAGAAAGTGGCGGCAACGTCCTCCGTATTGAAGGAGTTGGCTTCCACAACGCCCGCCAACAGCTCTTTGGTAGCCTCAATGATGGCCTCTTTGGTGTTCTCGTCCGCGGTCGTCGCGCCTCGGATCCCTCGACAGACCATCGCCATAGTCAGCTCTCCTCCTTCTCGTACGGCGCAGCCTTGAGGCCGGCCACAAACTCCCTTACGGCCTTCTCTCGCTCTCCCGAAGGAGTTCTCTCCACCAAGTCTATCAGGGCGCTCCCCACCACGGCCGCATCAGCCCAGGTAGCCAGCGCCTGAACGTGCCTGCTCTCGGAAATTCCAAAGCCAATCGCAATGGGCAGGTCGGTGTGCTTCCTCACCCTCTGAGTCAGGGCCGGGATGCCGCTCGGCAGCTCCTGCCGGGCCCCGGTGACTCCGGTCACGCTCACGCAGTAGACGAAGGCCTCAGCCCTCTCGCACGTCTTGGCGATGCGCTCGTCGGTGCTGGTTGGCGCCAGAAGCGGTATCAGATGAATCCCCCTACGTCCGCATATCGTCTGGAGGGTCTCGGCCTCCTCGTAGGGCAGGTCCGGGACGATCACTCCATCGACACCGGCTTCGCAGGCGTCCTCCGCGAACCGCTCAAGTCCGTAGCTGAGAATGGGGTTGTAGTAGCCCATAAACACAAGTGGCACGCTCTCTTCACGGTCCCTGAACTGCCGGGATATATTGAGGCAGGTTCCCAGATTGACGCCCTGGCTCAGGGCGTGAAAACTGGATCTCTGGATGGTCGGCCCGTCAGCCAGGGGATCGCTGAAGGGCACTCCCAACTCGATTACGTCCGCCCCGCCGTCTACCAGAGCAGTCAGCAGTGGAACGGTCTCCTCTATCGACGGAAAGCCTGCGGTGAGGTACGGGATGACTCCCGGAGTACCCCTCTTGCGAATTTCCTGGAAGCTCCCCTTGAGCCTGTCCACTTATTAGCGCCTCCGGTGTTTGCCGTATGCTGCGGCTCTGCAATATGCAGGTGTGAATATAACACGCCTTTACTGGGCCAGGCAACTCAGTTAGATTCCGGGTTGACTCCCTTATGAGCGCGGGGCAAAATGAGGCATCGTCTTGTATAGAGGAATAGGCCCTGTGTCCAATAGCATCCTGAGCCTGATAGGCAACACTCCACTGGTCTCCCTGAACCGTATACCGGGAGAGGGAACCGCCGCCATTCTGGGAAAGCTGGAGAGCTACAATCCCACGGGCAGCATAAAGGACCGCATCGCCCTGGGCATGATAGAGGATGCCGAGGCGTCGGGAAGGCTCCTGCCGGGATACACACTGGTGGAGCCCACCAGCGGCAATGCCGGGGTTGCCCTGGCGATGGTGGCCGCGGCCAAGGGCTACTCCCTGATGATCGTTATGCCTGAGAACGCCCCGTCGGAGCGGAAACGGCTGTTGACGCGCTTCGGCGCCGACCTCCGCCTTACGCCCTCCACGGAAGCCATGCCCGGGGCAATCCGCGTCGCAGAGGCCCTGGTCCGCGAGAACCCCACCTACCTGATGCTGAACCAGTTCGACAACCCGGTCAACCCCAAGGTGCACCGGGACACCACTGCACGGGAGATACTGCGGGACACCGGTGGAATTGTGGACGCCTTTGTGGCCGGCGTCGGCACCGGCGGCACAATCACGGGCGTAGGGGAGGCTCTCAAGGAGGTCAACCCGGATACCCTGGTGGTGGCTGTGGAACCGGCGGCTTCGCCCCTGCTGCAAAGCGGCTTGCCCGGGAACCACGGCATCCCTGGGCTGGGTCCAGATTTCGTCCCGCCGGTTCTCAACCTGGACATCATAGACGAAATCGTTGGCGTAGCGGATGAGGACGCCTACTATATGACGTTTCGCCTTGCGCGGGAGGAGGGACTCATGGTGGGAATATCCTCCGGGGCCAACGTCTTTGCCGCCGTCCGTCTGGCCGAACGCCTGGGGCCGGGCAAGACGGTCGTGACAGTCCTCCCGGACAACGGCGAGCGTTACGTCTACACGTCGCTTTAGCAGCTCCGTGCATATCCCGCTTTTCTATCCAGAACCAGGCGCATGTGTTATCATCTCTGTCACTGGGAGCCCATTCAAAGCAAACGGAGGGCGGCGAAATGCAGAGTGAATCGATTCGCCTGACCAGCCTGGCCAACTGCGCCGGTTGAGCCTCTAAATTCAGTCCGACCGACCTGGCGCAGGTCCTGCGTCAGTTGCCTGTCTTTGAGGACCCCAACCTCCTGGTTGGGACCTCCACCGGAGACGATGCCGCCGTTTACCGGATGGGCGAGGATTCGGCCCTGATCCTCACCGTGGACTTCTTCCCACCCATTGTGGACGACCCCTGGCATTTCGGCGCCATTGCCGCGGCCAACTCCTTCAGCGACGTCTATGCTATGGGAGGCAGGCCCGTGCTGGCTCTCAACCTGGTGTGCTTCCCCGCAGATCTGCCGGTGGACATCCTGGGAGATGTCCTCAAGGGAGGCGCCGCTAAGGCCAAGGAGGCCGGTGTGCTGATTGTGGGTGGGCACACGGTGAACGACCAGGAACCCAAGTACGGCATGGCTGTGACCGGATTCGTGGAGCCTGGCAGGCACGTTACCAACGCCGGCGCGAAGCCTGGCGACCGGCTGGTGCTTACCAAGCCCCTGGGCACAGGCATAATTACGACTGCAGGCAAGAACGGCGTAGCCGACCCGGACACCGTCTCTCGCGCCATTCAGGTGATGTTAACCCTAAACAAAGCCGCCTCAGAAGCCATGATGGAGGTGGGCATAGACGCCTGCACCGACGTCACCGGGTTCGGCCTGCTTGGTCATCTGCAATCTATGGTTGAGGCCTCCGGAGCAGGAGCCAGGATACACCTGTCCCAAGTGCCACTGATTGAGGGGACACGGGAGCTGGTTGAGGCGGGAGTCGCTCCGGGTGGTACACACCGTAACCTGGAGTCCATCGACAGGGTTACCTCTTGGGACGCATCTATCACCCAAGAGGACAAGCTGCTGCTGTCCGATGCCCAGACCTCCGGTGGCCTGCTGATTGCCGTCGCTTCCGACAAGGTGTCACAGCTTCTGGAATCTCTATCCGCCAGGGGAGTAGTGGAGGTCAGCGTGGTGGGCGAGATCACGGAGAGGGACGAGGCGGAACTACACGTTCTTCCCTGATCCGTATGGCGGCGTGGTCGGCCAAGCCGGAGGAGACCAAAGTGGCGGCAAGGCGACCCAAGAGGACGCAGCTAGCAAGGTTGCAGAGTTCCGGAAGGCTGCCGCGGCAAGCTATCTCCGGGAGCCGTCCCCCATAACGGTCTGTACAGTACGAACAAAGCTGCCTCCGCCCCAGTATGCCAGCCGCCAACGGGCTTCCTCCTCCTTGTCCATGCCTTCGACGTGGAACTGGTAGTAGGCCTCCCTGCCTATACCGCCATAAATCACCACCGCAATGCCGGCTATTATGGTAATCCAGGACGTGATGAACAACAGGGTCACCGCCATGATGACGCCGCCTATAACCATCATAGTCCCAGCGATCATCATCTTGTGCCGGGCCAGCTTTACCACCTCCACAGAGGTCAACCGGGAGTATGGCAACTCCTGAAGCTCCTCATTCCCGTCCTTCTCCTCGTAGTGGATGACGCGATGGGACGTCGCATAGAACGGGTTATGGTCCGATATGATGGCTTCGCCCTGTCTCAAGTGGTTTCGGATTGACATCTCCAGCCGCCTATATTTAGGTTACAGCTAACATACGATTTGCTTGCGACCCTATATTGAAAATACACAGGGTCAGTGGTGTACCAGGTAGTTTCGCAGCTTTGGAAGCAGAGCATCTACTTGCGCCAGACGCAATGCAACACCGGGTTGAGACAGTCCACCTTCATAAAAGTTACGATGTAACGCCTGAGCTGCGTCAAAGCATATGCGCAAATCCCTGTCCTGCAACTCATCGGCTACACTCTCAACAACGGCTACAAGATGGCCGTGCACAGTGTGCGGCCAATCTCGATAGTCGGCCACTGCCTTGACCATCTGCGATGCAGCACCCCAACCCTTCTCGGAGGCTTGGCGTAAATCGCCCGCCTGTAACTCTTCTTTCGCTTTCTCCAGGAAGATATACGCCTGCTGGCCGTATGGTATAGCCTCTGTTGTCACTCTATGCCTCCGCGTACTTTCGATAGAAGAGTTACTCCGCTCTGAAGCCGCTCAAAGTGTCCAGATTACCCCGAGAATCCTCTCATACCGCCGAAGTGAGTATGTCTAATGGAGTGATACTGATACTCTACACCCATAGAGGCCGTGCGTCAAAATACAGAAGCTGCGGTGAAGTTCTGTTTGACACCCAAAGACGCCAGAATTACAATTTAGCCAGGCGGGTGTAGCTCAGTGGTAGAGCTCTTGCTTCCCAAGCAAGTTGTCGTGGGTTCGATCCCCATCACCCGCTCCAAGCCACAAACAAACTTACCTGCCCTCGCCGGGGGTCCTGTGACGTGGCTGTGCGTCGCGCCTGGGAAGAACTCAGAGGCAGGACTATCCCCGCCTCCAGAACGCTGAGTACGGGCCAGTCAGGACGGATTCCAGTGAGAGGATAAGTTGATCTCAACCGTCTTCCCCGTCACCATGAAGATCACCCGCTCCGCAATGTTGGTTGCCCGGTCGGCGACGCGCTCCAGGTCGTACGCCACCCACAGCAGGTAAGTGGCGCGCTGGATGGTCTTGGGGTCCTGTATCATAAAGAAGATGAGCTCGCGGTAAACCTGGTCGTACAGGGCGTCTACATCATCGTCGTCGTGGCAGACGCCCATAGCCGCCACAGTGTCCTTATGCCCTAGCAGCCCGTCCGAGGATTAGCTAACTGTGGTTGCGGGTCAGCGACAATGGATCGCGACAACTAATTGTGCCGGTTGCCCCGGCCAGCCCCCAGATAGCTTTGCGAATAGCGCCGTGCTCACTACCTCGGCAAAAGTTCCTGATGCGTTGGGCTGGCCCATCGCCCCGTGCTTTCCTGTGCAGATTGACCCCAAAGCGGAACAGCTTGAGCAGGTTGTGGCCGGTGCAGATCAGCGACCATTCGCCGTTCACCTTCTCCAGTCCCCGCAGCAGGAACTGCCGGAATCCCCGGCCCTGCTTGATCTGGCCGAATACCGGCTCCACAGTTTGCATCCGCAAAGCGTAGCGCTGCCGACCCCGCCTGGTCTGTAACTTCCGTCGCATCCGGTCCCTGGGAGACAGATGGCTGGGTATGCGACCTCGGGGCGCAGATGGCACAACCCGGCCGTGGCGGGTCTGCTCCGGCGCGACGAACGGGTCCACGCCCAGAGCATAAAGCTCATCGACTGCCTTTGCCGAGTAGTAGCCAGCATCGGCGGATACTTCCCTGGGGACTGCGCCGACGTTGTCGATGGTCTCCTCCATCATCGCCGCAGCCTGTTGCTTATCCGAAGTCTGGTTGGTGGCCCGCGCCGCCACGATCACCTGGTGAGCGCTGTCCACCACCGCCTGACAGTTGTACGCTTGCAGGAAGTCCTTTCCTCCAGGTGCGGGGATGATGCGCGACTCGGTATCGGTGAAGTTGCGCTGGGCCTTGTCGTCGGGCACACCCGGGCGCTTACCACCTTCGGCCTCGGCCTGTTCGGCAGCCGCCTGCGCCTCGGCTTCCAGCGCCGCCATGGCTTCCCGTATCTTCTCCAACCGACCCTCTCGAAAGGCCAACTCCTCCGGCAACTCATCTCCACGCTTGTCTTTGCCGTACCGCAGGTCTTCCTCATCGTCCGCTGCCCGGGCCTGTCGCAACAACTCCGCTACCTCCGCCGTCAACTGCGCTTCCCTCTCCTTCATACGTCCATAACTCATCGCCTTATGCTTCGATGCGTTGGCCTTCACCTTCGTGCCGTCCAGCGCCACGTGCCCCAGCTTCACCAGCCCCGCCCGCTGGCACAACGCCAGTACCTGTATGAACAGGCCCGACAGCGCATCCAGATTATCCTTGCGAAAGTCGGAGATGGTCCGGAAGTCCGGTGTGTTGTTCGCCGCCAACACCCTGAAGGCGATGTCCTCGTGGAGACGCTGGGCGATGCGGCGTGAGGACACCACCCCGACGCAGTAGCCATACAGCAGCGCCTTGACCATCATCCGTGGATGATACGGCGACCCGCCACGCCGTTCCCGCTCGTAGCGAGCGGTGATCTCCGACATGTCCAACTGGTCCACCACGTCGGATATGAAGTAGGCCAGATGGTCGTCAGGCAGCCACTCCTGCAACGCCGCTGGCAACAGCAACTGCTGGTCGGGTTCGTAGGGAAGGTAGGTCTTGCTCATCAACAACTCCCCGCTACTGGACTGCGCCCTATCATACACCCAACCACTCGCCAACCGTGTTTCTCGGACAGGCTCCTAGTGTGGTGTAACCAAAGTACATTGGCAAATAAAGGGGTGATCGATGCTGATCCACTACCCTGGTTTGAGCAAGAATCCGATTCTCTGTCCTTTCAGAAAGCCCTCGAATAATGCGAGGAACTACGGATACAGGACACTAGCGCTGCTTCGCTTGTCGCCCAGTCTTGGCCGGTCTCGATTGACCAATCCTTGAATGCTGACCGCATTCCGTGCGGCGTCCCGTCAATATCAAGACGACGCAACAACATTTGAAAGGCCATGTTCGACATTGGCATACGAGCATCGCGCTTGCTTGGAAATACATTGCCGCTCTTACCGAGCGATAGGGCTTCAACTAGTATCTCGGTAGCCCGGTTCGAAAGCGGTACACGATGCTCACGGCGCGCCTTCATACGTTCCGCTGGAATGGTCCAAGTGGCGCCGTTCAGGTTGACCTCGTCCCAATTCATCCCCCGCACCTCACCAGTCCGCGCCGCCGTCAATACCATAAACTCGAAAGCCAGTTTAGTGGCAGTGTCGGCGCTGGAATCCCGTACCAGTTGGATAGCTGCCCCAACGTCTGCGTACGGCAGGGCGGGATGGTGTTGCTTCAACCTGGGTCTTCGCGGCAATGCTCGAGCAATTGCGCTGGCTGGGTTGTCACTGCGCCATCCCTGGACGATACTCCAATCAAAGATTACCTCCATACGTTGCTTGACGCGCGTTGCTGTCTCTGCCTTATCGGTCCAAATCGGCGTCAAAACAGCCAGTGTGTCAGCCGACGTAACCTCTTCGACGGATTTGTGGCCAATGACTGGGTAGGCGTGGTTGGTGAGGCTCTCGGTCCATTGTTTGGCGTGCCTGTCGCTGCTCCAGGTAGGCCGTCGCAACCTAATGACGCTCTCAGCAGCTTGGCGGAATGTTGGCGCTACAGGGCGTTGTGCCTCTTCCCGCGCCCGTTGCTTTGATGCAATTGGGTCTTGGCCCTGTCGGATTGATTGAAGGTTGGCTTGGGCCGCTTCCCGTGCCTCGGCTAAGCCTACCCTTGGCCAGCCGCCCAATCCGATATTTCGTTGCTTGCCATCAATGGAAACGCGCTGGATCCAGCGTTTGCCTCCTCTCGCATCTATCCTGAGTGTCAACCCATTCCCATCGGTGTATGCCCCGGGTTTCTTCAGTGTCCGAACACGGGCTGCGTTTAATGCGTTATGTTTGAGAGCCGGCATTTCACGTCTCCAAGTGTACATTCTTGTGTACTTATAATACTCGGACTATACGGGATATGCCAATATTTTATAGGACAAAAAACAAGCCAGGCCAAAGCAGAATTAGCTTAGACCTAGCCTATCCTGAAGTGATTTGCCTTCAGTAGCGGCGGGAGCGGGAGGGAGTCGAACCCCCCGTGGACACCGTAGGGCGCCCACCGGCGGATTTGAAGTCCGCGAAGCCCACCAGAGCCCATCCACTCCCACGGTGTGGCCCTTCCGGAAGATAGAGGGCGTTTAGAGAGCGGAGTCCAGTCGCTTCTTGAGTACCGCCTTGGGGACCGCGCCAACCACCTGGTCCACGGGTGCGCCGCCCTTGAAGACCAGCATGGTGGGGATGCTCCTGATGCCGTACTTCATTGCAGTCTCGGGGTTTTCGTCCACGTCAACCTTGGTAAACTTGATCTTGCCGTCGTACTCCTGTGACAGGTCGTCGAGAACTGGGGCGACCATCTTGCAGGGACCGCACCACTCGGCCCAGAAGTCCACCAGAACAACGGTGTCCGCTTCCAGTACCTCCTGATCAAAATCCTGGTCGGTTACGGGTGTGGGTAGGGACATGTCGGAACCTCCTAATCTATGATAACCCTGACTAAGCAACTTCGGAGGCCATTCTTGGCTACAGAATAGAAAGGCCAATTACAAACCTGCTATATAAAGTGTAAGACCGCAGGCCCTCTTAGTCAACTCTCGCGAAGGCCGCGAACGGACTTCTGAAGTCTGTAAAGAGACTTGTCCCTGCCTAGCACAGCCATAGTCTCGAACAGCGGCGGGGCCGCCTTTCGCCCCGTCACGGCCACGCGTATGGCTCCGAAAAGCTGGCCTGTCTTGATGTTCAGCTCCTCCGCAAGGGGCCTCAGCTCTCCCTCCAGTGACTCGGTAGACCAAGCGTCCAGGCCCGCTACCCTCTGTAGCGTAGACTCAAGGGCGAGTGTGGTGCTTTCCCTGTCCATACCCTTCTGAACAAGGTCCTCCGGCGGGTATTCAAGCTCTTCCAGGAAGAAGAAGTCCATTAGCTGTGGGACTTCAGTCATTGTCTTGAGGCGCTCCTGCACCAGGGGAGTGATGGCGCTAACGTAGTCCTCCGAAATAGGGCGTGGCACCTCTCTTGCAAGCGAATTGTCCAGCACTTGAAGGATGCGACTCACCAAGTCTTTGTCGCTCAGGTTGCGTATGTACATCCCGTTCATCCAGGTCAGCTTCTCCAGATTGAAGATGGCCCCGGACTTGACTATACGATCGATGGAGAAGTGCCGTATCAGGTCCTCCCGGGAGAGAATCTCCGTGTGATCATCCAGGGACCAGCCCAGAAGGGACAGGAAGTTGAACATGGCCTCTGGCAGGTAGCCCATATCCCTATACTGGAGCACCGACACGTCGCCATGACGCTTGCTCAGCTTGGAGCGGTCTGGACCCAGAATGATGGGCAGGTGAGCGAAGTAGGGCATCTCGTATCCCAGGGCGTTGTACAAGTGGACGTGCCTGGGGACGCTGGGCAGCCACTCCTCGGCTCGGAGCACGTGGGAGATTTCCATGAGGTGGTCGTCCACGATGTGGGCCAGGTGGTAGGTCGGATACCCGTCCGATTTGAGTATAACGAAGTCATCCACCGTCGCGTTGGCAAAGGTCACGTCGCCTCTAATGATGTCGTGGAAGGTGGTCTCCCCCTCCAGGGGCATTTTGAAACGCACCACCGGGCGCGGATCCGCGGACTGCCCATATCCCATATCCCGGCACAGGCGGTCGTAGCCAGGGGGCAGCTTCTGGCGCGCCTGCTCCTCGCGCATCTCCTTGAGGCGCTCTGACGAGCAGTAGCAGTAGTAGGCATGCCCTCTCTCGACCAGGCCTGCCGCCGCCTGCTGGTACAGCTCCAACCGCTCTGACTGGGTGTATGGGCCGTAGGCGCCGCCGACATCAGGGCCCTCGTCCCAGTCCAGACCGAGCCACCGGAGGGAGTCCATGATGGACTCCACCGCCCCGTCAACGGTGCGGGCGACGTCCGTATCCTCGATTCGAACTATGAAGTCGCCCTGGGTGTGACGGGCGAACAGCCAACTGAACAGGGCGGTGCGTATGTTTCCTACGTGGGGATCTCCCGTAGGGCTTGGTGCGTAGCGTACTCTGACTCTCTCGTCCATGTGTCTCAGGACCTTTCTATAATGGTTTGTCCGGCCTCTGCTCCGTTCATGTTCAGTTGGGAGAGGAAGGCTTTCAAGTCCGCCGGCAGGGGAGATGTGAACTCCATGTACTCGCCTGTCCCCGGCAATCTTATGCCCAAGAGGTGGGCGTGAAGAAACTGACGCTCCAGGCGTGGGTCTTTTCCGCCGTAGAGAGCGTCTCCAACGATGGGGTATCCCAGGGCGGAAAGGTGTACCCTTATCTGGTGGGTCCTGCCCGTCTTGGGGACCACCTCCAGCAGGGTGTAGCCCGGCGTACTCTCGACGGCGCGGTAGGAGGTCTCCGCCTCGCGCCCAAGATCCACCACTGCCATGCGCTTTCGGTTCCGATTATCCCTGCCTATCCGGGCCTTGATAACGCCCTCCGGAGGGTCGATGTTTCCCTTCGCTAAGGCAGTATACCCCTTGAGGACGCTCCTGTCCTTGATCTGCCCGGATACGTGGCGGTGCGCCCTGCGGTTTTTGGCTGCCACCATTAGCCCGGAGGTGTCCATGTCGAGGCGATGCACTATGCCCGGCCTCTGCTCATCCCCGACCTCTTCGATGTCGGGGAGCCGGGCGAGGAGGGCGTTGGCGACGGTATCACGGCGGTGTCCCGGAGCGGGATGCACCACCATACCCGCAGGCTTGTCTATCACCAGGATATCTTCGTCCTCGTATATCACCGAGAGCGGTATTTCCTGAGGAGACACGCCTGAGGGCGGAGACGGAAGCATCTCCATCTCCACCGTCTCTCCTCCCCGCAGCCTGTAGGAAGACTTTACGATTGCGCCGTCCACCTTCACCAGGCCGCCGGCCACCAGGCCCGCTATCTGGGCGCGGGACAGGTCGGTCTCGCGGGAGGCCAGGAACTTGTCGAGACGCTCGTCCCGGACGTCGACCACTACTCGGCGGACTTCTTCCACTGTTCTTCCCTTGCTTCCAATCCGGTGTCTTCGGTCACCGGTGTCATCTCTGCATCGACGCTTGGAGAGTCCTCCCTCTGCTCCAGCGCAACCGGATAGAGGAAGGCTTCTGACGCCGAGTAGCGCTCCGGCTGGCTGTTGGTCGTCAGCATTGTTATCATCAGCCCGACCAGGCCAACCACTATGGCCGAGTCTGCCAGGTTGAACACGGGCCACGCTCCCACGTCAATGAAGTCTACCACATAGCCGAGGCGCAGGCGGTCCATCAGGTTGCCTATCGCGCCTCCTAGCTGCAACCCCAGGCTGATGCGCAGAATGGGGCTGCTGACCCTGTGGATGCGGTAGAAGACCAGCAGTATAGCTATTCCCACAAAAGACGCGAAGATGAGGAAGAGGGTCTGGTTGGGAAACAGTCCGAAGGCGCTGCCTGTGTTCTTGACGTAGGTGAGCCGAAAAAATCCGGACTCCGGGATGGACTGCCCCGGGTACATTGTCATCAGCACCAGGGCCTTGGAAAGCTGATCCGCCAACAGGGCAGCCAGCATTACGAACAGGGACAGGCCTCCCAGGATATCTCTGGGACGCTTTTCGGTTAAATGCAGCTCTTCCATATCGGAATGCAATGGCGTGGATCGCGGAAGCGCTCTCTTGGCTGGCCCGGGGTTACGTCTAGTCTGTGGCAGGAATGATAAGTTAACTCAACTTGTTGGTCAATCAGCCTGGGCGCCCTTGGTATGATTAAGTTGTCGGAGAGGATGTGCTGTCCAGCAACAGCTCCAGAGCATGACATAGCCGGCGAAAGGATCGTGAATTGCTATGTGCCATGTCTATATCCATATGTTGAGTAAGCGCAGCTTGATGGGTTGTTTCCTTGTAGGCCTGGCCGTAGGGCATATGGTCAGTGAGCCAATGCTTAGGATCCGGAATGTCTTCAGCATTCTGAGACAGCGTTGCGGTGTCGCTGATTCCGCGCCGGCCCCTGATGGTGTCCAGGCTGGCGAGAAACCAGGACTCATATTCCCTATGAGCACATACTATCTCAACCGGGATGGTCAAGCCCAATTGCTTACAGCGTTGTAAGAGACTTCGGGCTAGCTCTACAGGGCAGTCACCGTCCGTGTCCAGCAGGATCAGGATTGCATCACATTCCGGTTTGTTTTGAGCGTGTTGGAGGAAATTCTCCAGCTTGCCTTCCAGCTTTTGCCGCCCGTTGGCTGTCACCACGTTGGTTCTGCCCTGAGCCACCATGACGTCCGGCCGATTGTACCTTTCCAATAGTATCCTGCCTAACAAACCCGGCAACGCAGTGGCGTCTCCAACTCCTTCCACCACCGGGATAATGGTGGTCATTCTGCAGGTTTCCCAGCGCCTGCCGGCTGGAGACCCTCCATGCTGTGCAACTCTCCTGGCAAAAACAGGTTGTCTTTCACTGACTTAAGCTGGTGTTCCGCAACTCTGCCAACCTTGGTCGAGCCGTCCTGGGCAGTCACCGCCCGAATGCTTTCGATTGGCAATAGATTAATCAAGTCAGGGCTGTGTGTGGCAACCAACACCTGCCCCCGCAGAGATGCCTCTTTCATTGTGTCTGCCAACACTGCCATTGCCCCTGGGTGAATGGCCAACTCCGGCTCCTCCAACCCAATTAGCGACGGGGCGGGGTCCTGGAATAAGGCTGTCAGCATAGCCAGCAATCTGATAGTGCCATCGGATTCATAGGACAGGTCAAACCAAGAACCTCTTGGAGTTCCCCCATCCCTTTCATGCCTAAGCTCCACTACATAGTAGCTGCCGGCCCGGACGACACGAATATCTCGGACACCTGGGACCGCAACACTCAGCGCTTCTTTCAACTCGGGGAGTAAGAGGCTCTTCCTCTGCACCATGTCCCGCAGGGTGGAGGCCAGGTTTTCTCCACCGGCTGCCAGGGGATGGCTTTCTGCCATCTTCTGCGGAGCACGCAATGAGTTGGGGAAGATGTGATACACGCTGATTTCACCCCAAAATATCCTTGCAGTATTAAGCACAAACCCCAGATTAACGTAGGAGTTATTTTCAACCGGCTCTGTTACAGTATCCGTAAGAGCTATCAATAAGCCATACTCCGCCACTCTCTCAGAAATCAGATTGGGGTTCAGGGGTCCTGTTTCCTCTTTTATGATTCGGTTAAAGGCGCGGACTAAATCAGGTGACATGGACTCCGAGTTCCTGGCAATCTGGTTCAGGTCAGGCTTGATAAGGCGGCCATTGACAACCTCAATCTCGCATGGAGCGGGTCTGGACGTGGTGGGTTCCAGCTTAGCGTACTCCCGTTTGACCCGATATCCCACGTTTCCACGGGTCATCAGTGAAACACTGTACTCAAGCGTTCCCTTTCCAAGCTCGACTTGGAAACCAATTTCAGGCGCTAGCACTCTGCCATCAGGAGACCTGCGCCCTATGGAGCCAATCCCTCCTCGTCGAGTTACGGCTGCTTCCAGACTTTCGCGCGCCGCATCGGCAAGGAAGCCCAGAATGTCCAGCAGGTTGCTCTTGCCTGAGGCGTTGGGTCCAACTAGGACTGTCAGGGGGCCCAACTCCAACTCGGCGTACTCAATGCTGCGGAAGTTCTTGGCCCACACCTTTGTTATAGTTGGTCTAGGTTCCGATTCTGTTGCCATTGTTCCCATCCTGGATAGCTGCGTCTCTTTAGAAGTATAGCATAGGCATTTAGGCGGCTAGCGTTTCGCCACTACCAAGCTATGTCCGAGGATAGCAGCGGTATCTCGGTTGTGATAGAATCCGAATGCCGGTTGCAACTACCACCCAGAGAGAAACAGCCATGCCCTACGCCATCAGGCCTGCCAGGGAAGAGGATGTTCCCCAGCTAACGGAGATAGAGCGGGAAGCCTTCCCGACCAACTGGCCTCCAGCCCCCTTCAAACGGGATTTGTCCAACAGAATGGCAAGCGTTCTGGTCGCTTACGACCCATCGGCCGAAGCAGCGCCGCTGAGTGAAGCGGATCCTGAATCGCCAGTCGCGGGCAACACCTCAACCCCCGGCGGTCTGAGAGGTATCCTGCGACGCCTGTTCGGTAGAGGCAAGCCGGCCCCGGCTCCGCTTCTGGGCAGAGACCAGCTTGCCGGCTACGTGGCTACCTGGTTTATGACCGACGAGGCCCACATAACTGGTATAGCCGTGCGGGAAGCGCTGCGAGGCAACGGCGTGGGTGAACTGCTGCTACTGGCTTCGGTCGAGCTGGCTTTGGACCGCGGCTCGCGCGTGGTGACCCTGGAGGTGCGGGTGTCCAACCACGTGGCCCAATCAATGTACACCAAGTACGGATTCAAAGAGGTGGGCCTGCGGAAGAGGTACTACACTGACAACAATGAGGACGCCTACATAATGACCACGGACGCCATTGCGTCCGACGCCTATAGCAAGCGGTTCCGCGTTCTTGTGGAGACGTACAAGGCCCGCCGCGGCGACCTGGCCCTGGTCCTGAGATGAGCCGCAGCCGCAGCCTTTAGGCTGTAGCTGAATTCAACGCGGGCGCGGTGGCGCGTCGGGTGACAGCGAGTTGAACTGCCGGCACTGCGGACTCGAGAGCAGCCTTGGAAGTCTCTACTGCGCTTCATGCGGGAGACCCTTATCCGAGACGCTCTCCGCCCCCGTGATCCCACCGGACAACCCGTTTCACAGGATCAGGGCCCGCAGCCTGGTCCTCTGGGTGCTCGCTGGAATCCCCATAGTGGTTGGTATGTTCGTACTCGCCAACCTCTTTGTCGGTCGCTCTGACGGTGGGCTTGACCCCTTCTTTCAAACGCTCATTATAAACGCCGGATTCTACGGCCTCATGGTGGCCTGGGTCTTGGGGAAGGCTTCTGGGAACCGGGTCGATATGCGGCTGCTTATCGGTCGCGTGCCATCCGGCTACCGGTGGCGTTCGGTTGTCGGGGTAGTCGGCCTGCTGATGCTCTTCACCATATTCACATCCTGGCTGTTCCTGTACTTTATATCTGTCTACCTGACCCATTTGGTGGACGTATTCGCCAATGAAGATGTCTACGTAACCGGCAAGCAGAGCGACTACGCCGGCCTCCACAACATCCAGGCCTTCCTCGTTACGGTGCTCGTAGCGCCGGTGGTTGAAGAGGCCTTCTTCCGGGGTATGCTCATGACGCGCTGGTCTCTTAAGTGGGGGCCGACCTCGGGCGTCATCGGATCGTCGGTAGTGTTTGGCCTCTTTCACGTCGGCTTCTTCGGCGCCTTTGCATTTGGCGTAGCCATGTGCCTGCTCTACATCAAGACCAATACCCTGATAGTTCCCATGGCCGCCCACTTCCTGAACAACCTGGTGGCCTCCGGGTTCAGCGCAATAGCCCTCAGGTGAGAGGCCGAAGGTAGAACGGTGGACTTTCAGGACCTGGAGACTGGCCTGATGGTGGCCGTCGCGGGAGCGATAGTTACGCTGACGCTGCTCGTGTGGTACATAGTCCGCAACTGGCCCCGGCGCGGGGAGACGGCGCCATACCTGGTTAATCAAGCCGTGGGTGAATGAAATGCCGCGAATGACCAGATGGCTGATTACCCTTATCCTTGCGCTGGCTCTTCCTGCGGCTCTCCTCGCCTGCGACCCAGAAGAGTCGTACGTCCCGCCCAAAACGGACCGGGAAGCCCAGTAGCACTCTACAATGCCACGGACGACCCTTAGCATAGCCTTCAGGTAATGATGCTAGCCGGACACTTCGGAAATCTCAATGCGATCTATGGTCGGGGGCTCTACGGGCTTTGAGCGCTCCCCCGTGTTGGACGTGGTGACGGCGGTGTTCGCCAGGGCGTCCACAACGTCCAAGCCCTCCACGGCCTGTCCGAAGATGGTGTAGTTCTTGGGGAGGCCGGCCTGCTGGTGTACCACAAAGAACTGGCTGCCGTTGGTGTTGGGCCCGGCGTTGGCCATCGCCAGTGTGCCGGCCAGATAGTCCCGGGTGACGGGCTCGTCCGCAAAGCTGTACCCAGGCCCACCCATGCCGGTGCCCTCCGGGTCGCCGCTCTGGCACATGAACCCCTTGATGATGCGGTGGAATATCACGCCGTCGTAGAAGCCCTCCCGGGCCAGGAACACAAAGTTGTTCACCGTATTGGGCGCTTCCGAAGCGAACAGCTCGAAGACAATTGCCCCGTTGCTGGTGTGCATGGTGGCGGTGATCTTTGCGTTGGGGTCGATGGACATTGGCGGCGGTGCGTTGTACTGCTTGGGCATGGCTACTCCTTATCTCAGTGTGATCGAATTCGTTTTTGCACTCGAACTACGGGAGTCTACCAGAACATACGGCGGGTTGCCAGCCTATTCAGGAGGACGGGGTGCCGAACAGCCGGCCCCTGCTGCCATGAAGGTAGTTGGAGGCGATGAAGCTCAGGGGCTTGCGGGCCGTTGCGAAGTGGTCTCTGAGCAGGCGGAACACCCCGGACAGTCCCAGGTGTTGAGCGGAGTCGTGCTCTTCGGCTAGGCCGTAGAACTGACTGCCCTGGACTTCGTAGTCCGACAAACTGCGCCGCGTCCTGTCCGACACGGCAGTGCGCATCCGGTTGGGGACGGAGTACCGCATGGCAGGCGACGCGTAGTCGGGGAAGACGCCGGAGATGAAGAGACAGACATCGGCGATGCGCTTGTAGTACCCGAAGCGCTGTTCCCAGTCGGCGGTGGCGCAGAGGCGCGCCAGGCTGTCGATGTCCATGTCGTTGTATACAACCCGCCTGCGGATGCCGCGCCGGATTCGCACGGGCACTGCGTAGCTGTTGATACGGGTGAAGGAGGCGAGCATGTGGGCCAGGTAGTCCAGCACCCCCTGAATGGAAAGGAACCTGACGACCTCCGGGGTGTCAAAGACAGGTAGGTCGGCCCGGCCGTCCCGCTCCACGGTGTAACTAGCTGTCTCAAGGTCCCGGAGAGACTGCCTGAGCAGCACCTCGAAGTAGAGGGCAGGGGAGACCTTTACGAACATCTCCTCGTCGGCCATCAGCCGCTGGAACACGTTCTCGTCCCCAAGGATGGCCGCGCGGAACTGCTCGTCCTCTTCTATAAGGAGCTTGAGGCGGTCCGTGTCTGTGGATCCCTGGGCGGCTTCACTCACGACGAAGTCCAAGTCTGACTCCGTGAGAACGACCATTCTCGGCGGCGTCTCCGGCAAATCCTAGTCCTCCTTAGATTGACTCACACTGTGCCTGCTCACGCCAATTCCCCACCCCTCCTGGATTCCCGTTTTCAGAGACCTTTGCGTAACCCATAGCGTCATCCCGCAAGAATTGCCACACCGTCATTCCTGCGGAAGCAGGAATCTTAAAACTCTGTCTGCAAGGCTACGATGTCTTGGAATAGGGGCCTTAGATTCCCGTTTTCACGGAAATGACGGAGAAGATAGCCTCTTCTAAGAGATACACCGGAGTTATGCAAAGGTCTCTTTTCACGGGAATGACGGATGCCAAAGCGGGCTGCCCGCGTCCTCTGCTCTGGCATACTTACCCGGCCTGTGGCATAATCTTAACACGTCAACAGAGACCACTCTATAGGGAGAATTCGCAAATATGAGCACACAGAACCTTCAACAGAAAGCACACTCTACACTGGAGACCGCGCAGGGGAGCGTGGGCTACTCGCGGCTTGCGGCGCTGGAGGAAGAGGGCCTGGTCAACCTTTCGAGGTTGCCCTTCTCCATCCGCGTGTTGCTGGAGAACGCACTGCGCAACCTGGACGGCTACCTGGTCACGGAAGAGGACGTAATGGCGGTCGCCAGCTGGGAGCCGAAGTCGCAGTCGTCCCGGGAGTTCCCATTCATGCCGTCCCGTGTGCTCATGCAGGACTTCACTGGGGTGCCGGCCGTCGTGGACCTGGCGGCCATGCGATCCGCCATTGCCAGGTCAGGCGGCGATCACAACAAGGTCAACCCCATCGTGCCGGTGGACCTGGTGATAGACCACTCAGTGCAGGTCGACTTCTTTGGCGTTCCCACCGCATTCCAGCTCAACGTTGAGCGGGAGTTCGAGCGCAACACGGAGCGGTACACCTTCCTCCGCTGGGCGCAGAAGGCCTTCGATAACTTCTCGGTGGTGCCGCCCGGGACGGGCATAGTCCACCAGGTCAATCTTGAATATCTGGCCAAGGTTGTTACGACCCGCGAGTCGGATGCCGGTTTGATGGTTTTCCCCGATACTGTGGTGGGGACGGACTCCCACACCACCATGATCAACGGACTGAGCGTCCTTGGCTGGGGCGTCGGAGGCATCGAGGCGGAGGCTGTGCTGCTAGGCCAGCCCTACTACATGCAGCTTCCGGAGGTCATCGGCGTCAAGCTGACCGGCGCTCTGCGGGAGGGCGTCACGGCCACAGACCTGGTGCTCACGGTGACCCAGATCCTCAGGGAGAAGGGCGTCGTCGAGAAGTTCGTGGAGTTCTACGGCAGCGGACTGAGCAACCTGCCTCTGCCGGACAGGGCGACCATCGCCAACATGTCTCCTGAGTACGGAGCGACCTGCGGTTTCTTCCCAATCGACGCTGTTACCCTGGAGTACCTGCGAGGCACCGGCCGGGACGCAGGCCAAGTGGAGCTGGTGGAGCGATACGCCAGGGCGCAGGGCATATTCCGCACCGACGATACCCCCGACCCTGTGTACACAGAATCACTGGAGCTGGACATGGGCGAAGTTATACCGAGCCTGGCCGGTCCAAAGAGACCCCAGGACCGTGTGGTCCTGAGCGATATGAGGGATGCCTTCCACTCCAACTTCGGAGAGCAGGGCGGCTCTGCTACGCTGACCCTGGACGGCCAGGAGGAGTCGCTGGAGAACGGGAAGGTGGTTATAGCTGCCATCACAAGCTGCACCAACACCTCCAACCCGTCGGTGATGGTGGGATCCGGGCTGCTGGCGAAGAAGGCTGTAGAGCGCGGCCTGACCAGGAAGCCCTGGGTGAAGACCAGCATGGCCCCCGGCTCCCAGGTGGTCACCGACTACATGGACTCCGCCGGCCTGACACCGTACCTGGAGGACCTGGGGTTCCACAACGTCGGATACGGCTGCACCACGTGCATCGGCAACAGCGGCCCGTTGCCTGAGCCGGTCTCCGACGCCATCAGGGAGGGTGACTTGGCCGTGGCCGCCGTGCTCAGCGGCAACCGCAACTTCGAAGGCCGGGTGCACGCGGATGTGAAGGCCAACTACCTGGCCTCGCCGATGCTGGTGGTGGCCTACGCCCTCGCCGGCACGGTGGACATCGACCTCACCACAGATCCAATCGGGCAGGACAGCCAGGGCAATCCCGTCTACTTGCAGGATATCTGGCCCAGCCAGGCGGAGATCCGGGAGACCGTCTCCAGCTCACTCAACCCGGAGATGTTCAAGGAACGGTACGGCAACGTCTCAGTCGGGCCGGATGAGTGGAACAGTCTGCCGGTGCCGGAGGGCGCTCTGTACCTCTGGGACGAGGACTCCACCTACATCCAGGAAGTGCCCTTCTTCAAGGACTTCGGTGGCGACATCGATGAGCCCATGGACATCACGGGCGCTCGCGTTCTGGTGATGCTGGGCGACTCCATCACGACCGACCACATCTCGCCTGCCGGCGCGATACCCCTGACCAGGCCGGCCGGGCAGTTCCTGGTCGACAAGGGTGTGCAGCAGCGCGACTTCAACACCTTCGGCGCACGCCGCGGCAACCATGAGGTGATGATGCGCGGCACATTCGGCAACGTCCGGCTGCGGAACGCTCTGACTCCCGATAAGGAGGGCGACTGGACGGTCTACTATCCGGAGAACGAGGAGACCAGCATCTACGAGGCGGGCGAGAAGTACCAGGCCGCAGACATCCCGACCATAGTCATCGCCGGCAGGGAGTACGGCGCTGGCAGCTCGCGGGACTGGGCAGCCAAAGGCCCCATCCTGCTGGGCGTGAAGGCGGCCATCGCCGAGAGCTACGAGCGCATACATCGCAGCAATCTGATAGGCATGGGCGTGCTTCCCCTTCAGTTCAAGCCGGGAGAGAGCGCGGCAAGCCTGGGGCTGACGGGCCGCGAGACCTTCGACATCATTGGCATCACCCAGGGGCTCAAGCCGGGGCAGGACATACAGCTCAAGGTGGTCCGGGAGGACGGCAGCGCATTCGAGTTCACCGCCCTATCCCGCATCGACACGCAGGTGGAGGTGGACTACTACCGCAACGGAGGCGTGCTGCACACCGTCCTCCGCCGTATGCTAAAGGAGGGGTAGGGGGCGAGCAGGTGGGCCGGGGTAGAAGAATAGGAGGGTATACGATGGGAGCGACTCACGTAACAGTAACCATTCGCAACATGGCAGAGCCGGACCGGACGTGGGATGGCCTGTTCCTGGTGGACACGGGCGCGACCGATTGCCTGGTTCCCAGGCAGCATCTGGAGGCAATCGGCATTATGCCCCAAGGGAAGCGCCTGTACGAATTGGCAGACGGCAAGTCGGTCCGCTTTGACATCGCCGCGGCGCGGGTGGAGTTCATGGGTGAGTTCGTGGGCGCCACAATAATATTTGGAGACGAAGACGCTGAGCCGTTGCTTGGAGTAACGGCGCTTGAGTCGGTGGGCATAGAGGTGGACCCGAGCAGCCAGACTCTCAAACGGCTGCCAGCGGTCCGGCTCAAAGGGCTGAGGGGGTAGGGGGCCAACCAACGCAAGATGCTGAGGAAGGGGTAGAGAGGCGGCTTTACCCCTCCAGCGCTGACAAGAAAAGGGGAGCGTTGAGTATCCTAACGCCCAGGTGCTCCTCAAGGGGCAAAAGATGCCGCCGGTCTCCGGTGATCAGGTAGTCTGCGGAGGCCTCGACCGCGCACTCCAGGATGCGGTTGTCAGCCTGATTACCCTCAATGACTGGTGGACGTCGTTGAGGGTCAATGATGGTGGCCGCATCTCGGAGCATTTGGAGAGCTTGGGACGATCGTTCCTCGCCCCAGCCGAACTTGTGCGCCAGGACCCCGGCAACCTCCTCCAGGATGAACGGGGAAAGGCAGAGGTCAAAACGCCCTCTGCGAGCCAACTCGAGAACAAGGCGCTCGTTGCCGGGGAAATTCAAGCCAGAGATGATGACGTTGGTGTCCAGGACCACCCTCATGCCCGCGTGGAGTCGATCTCAGCTCTGTATTCTTCCACCAATGGAATCACTTCGCCGGGCTCAATACCCCGATCCCTGGCACGTTGCTCTCCGTAGCTGAGCAACTCCTTCCACTCGCACTCTTCAATGTACCGTAGCAGCGCTTCTCGCAGGACCTCGCTTCTGGTGCGTCCCTGTTGCTTCATCACCTCGTCAACCCGCTCCGCCATCTCAGGGGGTAGGGAGAATGTGATGGTCCTGGTTGTTCGCGGCATACTCACCTCTGGTTGTTACCGAGTCTTACCAGAATACTGAGCCATCTAAGCACTCCTGTCAATGGCTATTTTGCGCGTAGGATACGCGCCGAGTGTGGTGAGAGAGGGCGGATTGCCTTGACAATCCCAGAGCGCCTCTTGTAACATCAGTCGCAGTCTTAGGTTGGGAGGCTATGCCCGAATGCTGTGCCTCTGCCGCCTGGCGGATTAAGATGGACTAGGGAGAAACTTCAGCCGGTGTCTAATATAAAGGGCCTGTTTTGCAAGGAGTGCGGCCGCGAGTACCCCGCGGAGCCTCTCAATGTGTGCGACTTCTGCTTCGGTCCCCTGGAGGTCACCTACGACTACGAAGCCATAGCGCGTGTGGTGAGCCGGGAGAGGATCTCACAGGGGCCCCACAGCATCTGGCGCTATCACGACCTGCTCCCTGCGGACCCCGAAAACGCCGTCGATATCAACGCCGGGTTTACCCCACTCATCAAGGCCAAAAATCTGGCACGCGTCCTGGGCCTGGACAACCTGTACATCAAGAACGATACCGTGAATCCATCCTTCTCCTTCAAGGACCGCGTGGTTGCGGTGGCTAGCACCAAAGCCCTGGAGTTCGGTTTTGACACCTTGGCCTGCGCCTCCACCGGCAACCTAGCCGGGTCGGTGGCCGCCCATGCGGCTAGGGCCGGGATGCGGGCCTTCGTGTTCATCCCGGCGGACCTGGAGAGCGGGAAGATACTGGGGGCGGCGGTGTACGGCCCCACGCTGATAGCTGTCGACGGCAGCTACGATGATGTTAACCGGCTGTGCAGCGAGCTTTCTGACAACTACAACTGGGCCTTCGTCAACATCAACATGCGTCCGTACTACGCCGAGGGCAGTAAGACGCTGGGGTACGAGGTGGCAGAGCAGCTGGGATGGAGGGCGCCCGACAATTGCATTGTGCCTGTGGCCTCCGGGTCTCTGCTCACCAAGATTTGGAAGGGCCTCAACGAGTTCTCGGACCTGGGCCTGATCGGTTCCGTACCCACGCGTATGTTCGCTGCACAGGCGGCCGGGTGCTCGCCGGTAGTGAACGCCTTTGAGGCCAACGACTTCGCTATAAGGCCCGTCAAGCCGGATACGATCGCCAAGTCCCTGGCCATCGGCAATCCCGCCGACGGCTACTACGCCCTCAAGGTGATCGATGAGTCCAAAGGATATGCCTACGCTGTGCCTGAGGAGGAGGTAGCCGAGGGCATAAAGCTGCTGGCCCAGACGGAGGGCATATTCACGGAGCCTGCGGGAGGCGTGACTGTGGCCGCGCTGAAGCGCCTGGCCGAGATGGGGCAGATAAAACCCTCGGAGACCACGGTCGCCTTCATAACCGGCAACGGCTTCAAGACACAGGAGGTGGTGCAGGACTCAGTAGGTCCCGTGCTCATAAAGCCCACCTTCGCTTCCTTTGAAGAAACGCTTAGCGTGAGGTCGTAGGGCCCGAATGCTGGCAGCTTTCCGATGGAGGAGTAGATAATGGCGAATCGACGGGCCAAATTCACCTTTCCCACGGGCTTGATTACCCAGCCGGTAATCTATGACCTTGGACAGAACTTCAGAGTCGTGACCAACATACGCCGGGCGGACGTCCGGGAGGACGTGGGCTGGGTCATACTGGAACTGGAGGGGGACGAGGATGAGATTGAGAGGGGGCTGGACTGGGTCAACTCAATGGGAGTCAGGGTGGACCCGGTGAGCGGGGACGTTGTGGAGAGCTGATGGCGGCAGCGTCGCAGAAGGCTCACGTAGTTTGACATCAATGAAGAGATAACGGAGCGGCATTGACAACCGCTCGCGCTAAGGACGCAGGAGGTTAACAAGATGAGTGTAGTGGTCCGTATTCCCACACCTTTGCGCCGGGCAACCAACGGTTTGGACAAGGCCTCGGCGGAGGGTGACACCCTGGCGAAGATAATTAACTCCCTGGAGGAGCAGTACCCGGGCATCAGGGAGAGGCTGTGCGACGAGTCTGGCGACTTGCGCACTTTCGTGAACATCTACGTCAACGGAGAGGACGTGCGGTTTCTGGAGGGCCTGAACACCGGCATCAACACAGGCGACGAGGTGAGCATCGTGCCTGCGGTTGCCGGCGGCGCCTCTTAGCAGACCAGGTGGATTTACCTTTCGGCGGCTTGGGACTCGCCCCTGTGGCGGGCCTCAAGCCACTTGTCTTTCTGGAGACGTCTGACCTCTTCGTCGGTAGTCCTGTAGCCGCCGATAAAACGCTCCCTGAAAGCGCCAAAGCTGCCCTCGGTGATCGCGCGGCGAGAGTCTTCCATCAGCCGCATGAGAAACCGCAGGTTGTGGATGGAGGCCAGGCGGTAGGCCAGAAGCTCCTTTGCCCTGAAGAGGTGGTGCAGGTAGGCTGCTGAGAAGCTCCGGCAGGCGTAGCAGTCGCAGTCCGCGTCCATGGGGCCGTTTTGCTCCCGGTAGGAAGCGTTGATCAAGTTCAGCCGCCCGCGGTTGGTGAGGATACTGCCGTTGCGGGCGACCCTGGTCGGCAGGGAGCAATCGAACATGTCCATTCCACGAGCAATGCACTCCACCAGGTCTTCCGGGGAGCCTACGCCCATCAGATAGCGCGGCTTGCCCGCCGGCAGCGTCTCTCCCATCAGCGACACTATCCCGTACATATCGGCCTTGGGCTCACCTACGCTCAACCCCCCGACGGCATACCCGTCGAAGTCCATTGACGACAGGGAGGCGGCGGACTCCAGTCGCATATCGGGCGATACCCCGCCCTGTACAATAGCGAACAAGTGCTGCCCCTGCCGGCGGTGGCTATCCTTGGATCGTCCAGCCCAGCGATGGGTCCTGTCCATTGCCCGGCGCAACTCGGCCTCGTCTGCGTTGTGGGGAGAGCACTCGTCCAGGACCATAGCGATGTCGGCTCCCAGGAGACCCTGGTACTCCACGGCCGCCTCGGGCGAGAGGAAGTGCTCACTGCCGTCAATGTGCGACTGGAAGAGTACGCCGTCTTCGGAGATCCTCTTGAGGCGGCTCAAACTGAAGGTCTGGAACCCGCCGCTGTCCGTGAGAATTGGGCCGTCCCATCCCATGAAAGCGTGGAGTTCGCCCATATCGCTGACCAGCTTGATGCCCGGCCTGAGCATCAGGTGGTAGGTGTTGGAGAGGAGAATGTTGGCTCCCAGCGACGACAGGTCGTCCGGGGCGAGTGCCTTCACAGAACCCAGAGTAGCCACCGGCATGAACGCGGGCGTCTCGACTGCACCGTGGGCAGTCTGAAGCACCCCGGTGCGGGCGCGTCCATCTACGGCGTGAACCTGAAAGTGGCCGGCCATTATTGGCAGAATGCGATCCTTTCCAAGTCTATATGCACAAGAGTATAGGGCAGGACGGGGGATGTTAGAAGGGCGTCGGCCGGCAGTATGGGTGGTAGCTCGTCGATTCGCTGCGTGCTAGGATACGGACAACACGAAACACGCAGGAGATGACGATGCCAGACCAGACGACAATCTCGGTAAGCAGCACGTGGCAGGGAGGGATGAAGTTCTCAGCCGGCGACGGACTCGGCCACACGGTCACCACCGACGCCCCTTCTGAGGACGGCGCGCCCTTTGATGGGTTCAAACCTCCCGCCCTGCTGCTGGCGGCCCTTGCCGGATGCGCCGGGGTTGATGTGGCAGCCATCTCGCTGAAGCAGCGGCAGGCCGTGACTGGGCTGGAGATCAACGTCACGGGCAAGCAGGCGCCGGACGCTCCCTGGGGGTACGAGGAGATACACATGGAGTACATCCTCAGGGGCAGCGGCCTGAATGAGAAGGCCATCAGCCGGGCCATAGAGCTGTCCGAGACCAGGTACTGCTCCGTTGCGGCCAGCCTGAACAAAGACTGCAAGCTGACCAACAGCTACCGGATCATAGAGGAGGCGTCTGGGTAGGCGCAACGTTGGGCGAGACGCTGTACCTCTGGCACGGCTGGGGTTGTAATTGGGGTACGCTGAGAGATCCCGCTTGTGGTGAGCCTGTCAATGCCTATTTCTCGATCGACGCCAAGTACTGCGGTACTCGCGGGTTGTAGATTTTGATTCAACCAGATAGCTCACGGGTGCTAAGAGATAACTCTCCACATCAATCCTATATGAGCGGTTCGAGCCTTCTTAGGTTCTAATCCAACAGGTCTGCCAGAGCGTCGCCAACTTCGGCCAGCGGGCACAAACGGACGCTTTGCTCGTTGGCAAATTCTCTGACGCTCCTCGGAATCTCGGGGAAAACATCATCTGGAATGCAAAGAATCACCGCCGCATCGAAATAGTCCGCATATTGACGGGCCTGGATGACGCCTCCCAACAGAACGGGACGCGTTTTTACTTCTACGATGACGAATTCCTCTTTGTGTTCAACAAGAATGTCCGGTCTAAGTCTGGGGCCACGAACTAACGAAACTGGGGCATCCTGCCACAACTTTCGATTGGGAATGCGGGAAGGTTCGCGGGTCACTTTGTATCCCAACCCAACAATGGCTTCCGCTACTTGGGGAATGAAATTGATTTCCAAAATCCGCGTCATGGCAACATACCTCCTGAGAACAACCACTGGAACAACGCGCCCATTACTACGCTAACTATGATAGTTGACCCCCATTTGATGGCGCCTATAACACGCTCCTTTTTGGACTCGCGTTCCAATGCGCGATGTAAGGTCTCATCGTTTCCGTTCTGATAAATCAGAAGGTCAACCGAGACTGGTGCATCCAACTCCTGGCCTATGGAATTTAGAAGCACCGTCATAGCGTAAACACGATTAATGAATCTCTTCCCATGGATCGAGACCACCCAATCTTCAGTAATGAAAACCGCCGAATTCTGTACTTGAGCAGTCAGCCAATTCCCCGATGCTATCTGCCCCAACAACCGCCTTTGCAAGCTGTGCGGCAATGGCCTGAACGCTTCCCCTGCCATTAGGGACTCTCTTGTGGACTGGTCGAGCGTTGGATGATTCGGCACCCTTATTTTTAGGTCCAAGACTTCCATGTGCTGCCGATCATATCACGATAGTGCATGTCAGGATATGGGTGCTCAGCGCTGGGGCATGGTCTTTCGATCATTTAAAAGTAGTATTAGCTGGACCCTGTACACAAGTCTAGGGGATAAACACTGGCGACCAGCAACATAGTGTTGACTTTCACTATGCAATATACTAATCTCAGTTGGCAAATCCGAGAAGGCTTACACATCTTAAGATTTCCATAGATTTTGCCGCTCATGGCCACTACCACTAGCAGACAAACAAAGCGCTGGATGTCACTGGGAGAGGCGTGCAGTCTCCTTGAGGTCAACGAGACCACGCTGCGCCAGTGGGCCGACAGTGGCCGCATACGAGCGTACAGAACTCCGGGTGGGCACCGGCGTTTCTCCGCGGAGGCCGTGCGCTCCATCATCGCCAGGAGCAGCGAGCCGGCCGTCAACGGCAAGGAACCTCGCTGGACCGACACCGCAATCCAGCGTGTCAGGCGCAGGCTCCGGAGCAGTCAGACCTCATCTCAGCACTGGTACCAGTCCATGGACGATGATACCCGCTCCCGGATGCGCTTTTTGGGTAGGAAGCTCCTCTCCATTGCCGCAGACTACTCGACTCAGCACAGGATGCGGGCGGACCTGATAGAGGAGGCGCGGCTTATCGGCGAAGAGTACGGGGCCGAGATGACCAGGCAGGGCACGTCTTTGCGGGACGCGCTGGAGGCTTTTGTGTTCTTCCGGACCTTCCTCCTGGAGAACGTCATTGGTAGCGGCTACGGAGCATCGGGGGAGCCTGTACAGCTGTGGCGCTCCGTGAACCTGCTTGCGGACCAGATGCTGCTGTCGATGGCCTCCTGCTACGACTCCAGGCTATCGACCAATTCAGAGCAGCAAATCAAGGAGACATAATGGCATCCAAGGTCGAAATGGATCTGACTGACCGTCAGCTTCTCAACATCATCCAGACGGGCTTCCCGCTGACCGAAGAGCCCTTTGCCTGCCTGGGGGAGCAGTTGGAGATCTCCGAGCAGGAGGCGATAGAAAGGACCGGGAAGCTCAAGAAGGTCAACATCGTCCGGCAGATAAGCGCCATCTTCGACACCAGGCGATTGGGGTACAAGACCACCCTCGTGGCTATGCGCTTCCCACCGGACAGCCTGGCCAAGAGCGCCAAGGTCATCAATAAGCACCCCGGAGTGAGCCACAACTATGGGCGTACGGGCCAGTTCAACCTCTGGTTCACCCTGGCCGTACCCCCATACGAAGACCTGGAGGAGACGGTGGAGGATATGGCGAAGCGTACGGGCGCGGAGTCGTGCCGCATAATGCCCACCCTCCGGTTTTTCAAGATAGGGGTCAACTTTGATATGGTGCAAGAGGTGGGAGCCGCCCACAAATACTACAGCCCGGACGGCTACAACCAAACCAATGAGACCGGGGGAGAGGGGTGGAACCGGGCCGAGCAGGTGACGGAGGCCGAGATACAGGCCATCAGAGAGCTTCAGGAAGACATTTCTCTGATACCGCGGCCATTCGATGCTATGAGCGGACGCCTGGGCATGACTCCCTCCGAGCTGTTTGATCTGGCCGCCGCCTTCAAGAGCCGTGGGATGATGAGAAGGTTCAGCGCCGTGCTGCATCACCGCAAGGCGGGCTTCAAGGCTAACGCTATGGCAGTCTGGCGGGTCCCTGAAGAGCGCTCCGAGGAGGTTGGCAGCATAATGGCGACATCCCCCTGGGTCACACACTGCTACGAGCGCCCCACATTCCCGGACTGGCCCTACACTCACTTCACCATGATCCACGGCACCAGCAAGAAGCAGTGCCTGGATGCCGTCAGTGACATATCCGAGAACACCGGAATCACCGACTACCAGCTGATATACAGCACCAGAGAGTATAAGAAGACACGAGTCAGATACTTCGTCTAAGAGGAGTGGAACAGCCATGGCCCCATACTATCCCGTATACTTGGATGTCAAGGATCGACTGTGCGTGATCATCGGCGGAGGTCCAATAGGCGAGGGCAAGATAGCCTCGCTTCTGGAGTGCGGCGCCAACATCTGGATGATATGCCCTGATGTCACGGAAGACGTTCAGGATATGGCCGATACCGGCGTAATCCACCTGGAGAAGCGCGTATACGAAGAAGGAGACCTGGAGGGAGCCTTCATTGTTATAGCGGCCACCAACGACAACACTGTCAACCGCAGGATAGCCGATGAGGCCGAGAGGATCGGGGTGCTGCTGAACGTAGCCGATGTTACCCACCTGTGTAACTTTATCGCGCCATCCGTTGTCAGAAAGGGAGAGGTTACGGTAGCTATATCCACCGCCGGCCTCAGCCCGGCACTCGCGCGGAAGCTCCGGGAGACGCTGGAGGTCAGCCACACTCTGGACTACGCGGACATGACGCCGTTGCTTGCAGAGGTGCGCGGGGAGCTGCGAGGGGAGGGAAACGTGATTAATGCCGACCACTGGCAGGCGTGCCTTACCCAGGAATTGCTCGACCTATTCTACAGGGACAGGGACGCGGCAAAGACCACGCTGAAAGAGGCGCTGTTGCAGGACCCGCATCTGGCGAAGGTGACTGCCGTATGAGGGTGTTTGCCCTTGGGCTGAGCCACAGGACAGCTCCCATTGCGGTTAGGGAGAAGGCGGCCTTTACCAGGGCGGAGTTGCCTCATGCTCTGCAGGCTCTCAACGGCGCCTTGGACAACGCCGTCATTCTATCCACGTGCAACCGCACCGAGCTGTACGCCGTCGCTCCCGAGGCGGACGGGGTGCAGGAGACTTTCACGTCCCTATTGGGCCGCAAGACATCCCTGGCGGAAGAGGAGCTTTCGAGCTACCTGGCCTTCTACGAGCAGGAGCAGGCTGTCAGGCACCTCTTTGAAGTCGCGTCGGGCTTAGACTCCCTGATACTGGGCGAGTCCCAGGTGCTTGGTCAGGTGAGGGAGGCCTACAGCTCTGCCGTGAACCAGGGGAGCGCCAATGGACTGATATCCAAGGTCTTCCACCACGCGCTCAGGGTGGGAAAGAGGGCCCGCCGGGAGACGCGCATCGGCGAGAATGCTTTGTCGATAAGCTCCGCGGCGGTAGAGGCTGCTCGTGACACCCTGGGGGATCTGAGCCGCTGTCAGGTAGCGGTGGTCGGCGCCGGAGAAGCCGGCAAGCTGGTTGCCAAGGCTATGAAGGACCGCGGCGTGGGCTGGATGACGGTGGTGAATCGCACCCTTGAGCGCGCTCAGGACCTGGCCCAGGAGCTTGAGGCGGAGGCCGCTCCGTTGGAGCGTCTGCCGGAGCTGCTCGGCAAGGTGGATATCGTGGTAAGCTCCACCGACTACCAGGGGATAATTATCACAACGGAGATGGTAGATGGGGCGAGGTCGCAGCGAAACGGCAACCCTCTCCTGGTGGTGGACATAGCCATGCCGCGGGACGCCGATCCCGCAATCGGGGAGATGCCCGGCGTCTCTCTGCTTGACATGGATGACCTGCAGAGCGTCTCCAGGGCCAACAGGCTGGAGCGCGAGAAGGAGGTCTCCCAGGTTGAGAGGATCATAGACCAGGAGGTTGGCAAGTTCGGCGATTGGTGGGACTCACTGCGGGTGGCCCCGGGGATAGCCCAGCTCAGGGAGCACGCCGAGGCGCTTCGCATCAGGGAGATCAAGAAGACCCTGAAGCAGCTGCCCAATCTCACTGACGAGGACGCAGCCCGCATCGAGGCGCTGAGCCGATCCATAGTCAAGAAGCTGCTGCACAACCCGATTGCGACCATCAAGGAGAACCCCGGCTACATGGAGACAGCCCAGAGGATGTTCGGGCTGAACGACAAGAACTCCTGAAGCCGGCTTCGGAAGAACTATTGTCGCGGCCTCATATGTTGTCCATCCATCCATTCAGGGCGCTGGATTTGAACCGGGAACCTGGCCCACTGCCGGAACGCCGCACAGAGCTACTGCAATGAACATCGTAGTTGGGACACGCGGAAGCCGTCTGGCTCTCATACAGACCGATGAGGTGCTGTCGGCGCTGAACGGGCTGAGCAATCCACCGTCCACCAGCGTTGTCACCATCAGGACAACCGGCGACCGGCAGCCGGAAGCGCCCCTTGCCAGATTGGGGAAGGGCATCTTCATCAAGGACCTGGAGTTGGCCCTGCTGGACGGGAGTATAGACATGGCTGTCCACAGCCTCAAGGACCTGCCTGTGGACTTGCCGGAGGGACTCACGGTCCTAGTGGTATGCAGGAGGCAGGACCCCAGGGACGTCCTTGTGAGCAAGGGAGACCGTACCCTCGCCGGCTTGGAGTCCGGGGCAGTCATCGGGACCAGCAGCCCGCGCCGCGCGGTGCAGCTTCGGGCGATGAGAAGCGACATACGAGTTGAACCGGTCCGGGGCAACGTTGAGACGCGCGCTGCAAAGGCCCTGGGAGACGACTACGATGGGGTAGTCCTGGCTGCGGCCGGTCTGGCCCGCCTTGGGATGGAGGACCGCGTGGCCCAGTACTTCGACCCCTTCGAGATGATCCCGGAGCCGGGCCAGGGCGCCTTGGCCGTTGAGATTCGCTCCGGGGATACGGAGTTGCTGGAGCTGCTGCAGGGCATTCAAGATCCCCAAACTAGCGTAACTGCCATCGCCGAGCGAGCATTTGTAGAGGGCATGGGCGGCGGTTGCAAGGTACCCATATCAGCCTACGGAGCGCTGGAGAACAACGCGATGGTCATGGTGGCGATGGCGGCTTCAGAGGACGGAGACCGTATGATAAAGGAGCGCATGAGCCTCAGCCCGGACGACCCTCGCGCTGCGGGCCGCGCCCTGGCGGATAAGCTACTCGCAGGCGGCGCCGCGGAAATACTACGGGAAGGTGAGGAGAGTTGAGCGAGCAGGGGAAGGTATACCTGGTTGGGGCGGGGCCTGGAGACCCGGGACTGATAACGGCAAAGGGTCTGCAATGCCTGCAGGAGGCCCAGGTCGTGCTGTACGACCGCCTGGTCGACCAGCGCCTGCTGGGTGAGGCTTCTCCGGAAGCCGAGATGCTGGACGTGGGCAAGGCCAGGGGGTTTCATCGGGAGCCGCAGGAGGGGATAAACCAACTTATGGTGGAGAAGGCCTTGGAGGGGAAAAGGGTGGTCCGTCTGAAGGGTGGCGACCCATTCATCTTTGGGCGTGGCGGCGAGGAGGCGGAGGCCATGGCGAAGGCCGGAGTGCCCTTTGAGATTGTCCCAGGCGTTACATCGGCCATAGCTGCGCCCGCCTATGCCGGCATACCACTGACCCATCGCAGGGTATCGTCGTCCGTGACCATCGTCAGCGGCAGCGAGGACCCGACCAAGGGCGAATCGTCCGTAGACTGGAAACGCCTGGCCGGAAGCAACGGCACCATCGCCGTGCTCATGGGCTGGGAGACACTGCCCGGCATTGTCGAGACACTTATGCAGCACGGTATGGACGCTTCTACTCCGGCAGCCCTGGTGCAGTGGGGCACCGAACCGCACCAGAAGACAGTCGTCGGATGCCTGGGAGACATCGTTGAGAAGGGGAGAGAGGCCGGTCTTGCGGCGCCCGTGGTGGCCGTCTTTGGGCAGGTGGTTAAGCTGCGAGACAGGATCGGGTGGTTCGAGGAGAGACCGCTGCTTGGAAAGCGCGTTCTCGTGCCAAGGACGCGAGAGCAGGCCGGGACGCTGTCCAAGTTGCTGCTGGAGCAGGGAGCGGACCCAGTGGAGATACCTACGATAAAGGTTGAGCCTGTGGAAGACACGGCCAGCCTGGACGCAGCTCTCAAATCACTGTCGAACTACGACTGGGTGGTATTTGCCAGCGTCAACGGCGTGGCGCAGGCTTTCAACAGGCTGCGAGATCTGGAAATGGACGCCCGCGCCTTCAGCGGCGCAAGGGTGTGCGCCATCGGCTCTGCCACAGCCGCCGCCCTTGGAGAGCGGGGCATTATAGCCGACTACGTGCCGCAGACGGCCGTATCGGAGGCCATTGTGGCAGGACTCGGCGAGACGGAGCTGGCCGGCAAATCAGTCCTGTTGCTGCGCGCCGAAGTCGGCCGCGACATGCTGCTTGGCGGGCTTTCCGAGGGGGGCGCCCGCGTGGACGACGTCGCTGTGTATCGGACTGTTGTGCCGGAGGAGTCCCGGGAGGCCATTCAGGACTTGGTGTCGGGAGGCCAGCTGGACGTGGTGACATTCACCAGCTCCTCCACCGTGACCAACCTGATAGCTCTCCTGGGAGGCGATGTCGCGCCACTCAAGGGTGTGAAGCTGGCCTGTATCGGTCCCATAACTGCGCAAACCGCAATGGAAGCCGGCCTTGAGGTGGACGTTGTGGCCCGGAAGTCCACTACCGCCGGACTGGTGGATGCGCTGGTCGAGCACATCTCCTTTTTGGGAGGATGAAGCTATGGCCTCCTTCCCTCAATCCAGACTAAGGCGGCTTCGAGAGTCCGGCGCTCTGCGACTTATGGTGCAGGAGACTTCCCTGTCCATACGGGACCTGGTTTACCCACTCTTCATTGCCCACGGCCGCGACGTATCCAGGCCGGTAGAGGCGATGCCGGACGTCTACCAGTTGTCGGTGGACCGGCTTCTGGACGAGGTTACGGAGATAGCCCAGCTGGGTATTCCTGCTGTGCTGCTCTTCGGCATCCCAATGCACAAAGACCCTCAGGGGACCGAAGCCTATGACTCCCAGGGCATAGTCCAGGAGGCCATTCGAGTCATCAAGCAGGCCACGCCCGACCTACTGGTTATCACGGACGTGTGCCTCTGCGAGTACACGGACCACGGCCACTGCGGCCTGATAGTGGATGACCGGGTGGATAACGACTCTACCCTTGAGATACTGGCGAGGGTCGCCCTATCCCACGCGGAGGCCGGGGCGGACATAGTGGCGCCGTCGGCGATGATGGACGGTCAGGTGGCGGCGATACGGCGCGCCCTCGACGAAGGCGGGCATTCGCTGATGCCCATCATGGCATACTCCGCCAAGTACGCCTCGTCCTTCTATGGCCCATTCAGGGAGGCGGCCGGGTCCGCGCCCCAGTTCGGGGATCGCCGCGGGTATCAGATGGATTCGGCAAACGTGCGGCAGGCCCTGCGGGAGATGGAAACGGACATCCAGGAGGGAGCCGACCTGATTATGGTCAAGCCGGCCCTGGCGTACCTGGACGTAATCGCGCGGGCAAGGGAGACCTTCCACCATCCGATAGTCGCGTACAACGTCAGCGGCGAGTACTCGATGGTCAAGGCTGCCTCCGCCAACGGCTGGATCGACGGCCCGGCAATCACCCTGGAGATCCTGACCGCCATCAAGCGCGCCGGGGCGGACATAATCATCACCTACAGCGCAAAGGAGGTGGCGCGCCGGCTGAGCGGGGAGGGGCAGCTGTAGGCACATAGCCTGTACTGGTGGGGGATGGCTAGTCTCTCATAATGTCCTTACGCGGCTCTCCGAACTGCACCGCTGCGCACCTTCCGTTTGTTGACCCTCGTATGTCGAGGTTGCTATACTGCACTAGACCCGATATTGAGGGAGGATATATGAAAATTACCTTGTCCATTCTGAAGGCAGACGTTGGTTCCATAGGAGGCCACACGAAACCGTCCGAGAAGATGATGGCTGCTACGGAGGAGGCGGTTCAGGCGGCCATAGACAGCAAGCTGATCATTGACGGTTTCGTGTCCCACACGGGCGATGACATAGCCATGCTTGTCTCCCACACCCGCGGCGCAGACAACGACGACATCCACCAGTTTGCGTGGAGGACCTTCCTGGAGGGCACGGCCATCGCTCAGAAGTATGGACTGTACGGCGCGGGTCAGGACCTGCTGGTGGACGCCCCATCCGGGAACATCCGGGGCGCAGGGCCTGCCGTGGCCGAGGTCGAGTTTGATCACGATCCGGTCAGGACCAACCGGGTGCGCCCAGCCGAGTCCTTCCTGATGTTCGCCGCCGACAAGTGCGGCCCCGGGGCTTACAACCTACCGTTATTCCTGGGCTTCGCCGATCCCATGTACTGCGCGGGGCTGATGCTCCCCAGGATGATCGGCGGATTCAAGTTCCGCATCATCGACATGGACCACACGGAGGGCGACAGCATCATCGAGCTGAACGCTCCTGAGGACTCCTACAAGATTGCCATGCTCCTGCGGGACAACGAGCGGTTCGGCATAGACGGCATTTACTCCCGCACCTATGACGAGCGGGCGGTATCTGTTTCTGCGCAGCGTCTCCACAACATTGCCGGCGCCTACACCGGCAAGGACGACCCGGTGGCTCTGGTGCGTACCCAGGGGGTTTTCCCCGCGCCGGAGGAGTTGGTGTCGCCTTTCACCAAGGCCCACTACATCGGCGGGGATGCGCGGGGCTCTCACGTCATGCCCCTCATGCCCGTGCCGCTCAACACGCCGGTTACGGGCATCTACTGCCTGCCTCTGGTGTCATGCGCGGGCTTCTCTCTGGACGCAGACGGATACTTTTCGGACGACATAATAGACATTTTCGACAACCCGGCCTGGGACTACGTGCGCACCAAGGCGCAGGAGAAGGCGCTGGCCATGCGAGACCAGGGCTGGTCCGGCGCTGCTATGCTCCCGTACAACGAACTGGAGTACAGCGGCTTCCGCGACACGGTGGAGGGCCTGCTGAGTCAGTTTGCCGTGCAGGAGGCCACATAGAGACTATCCCCGCTGCCTCCTACCACTCCGTAGCGACAAGATTCGCTTCAGCAATCCTTGAGGCGGCGGTGACCCACAATCGGGTCGCCGCCGCCGAAGGACTCCAACTCCATACAGCTAACCTCAGATGATCAGGTAATGGACGCACCAAGTAAGCTGCTTCTGGCAACCAACAACCCAGGGAAGATTCGAGAGTTGGCTGTGCTTCTGAAAGACACTCCTTTTACCGTCACGACTCCTCGGGACGAGGGCATTGTCCTGGATGTGGAGGAGACGGGATCTACCTTCGAGGATAACGCTACTCTCAAGGCTGTGGCCTTCGCGCGGGCCAGCGGCCTCTGCACCCTCGCTGACGACTCCGGCCTTGAGGTGGACGCCCTTGGCGGAGAGCCGGGCGTGTTGTCGGCTCGATACGCGGGGCCGGACGCCTCGGAGGAGGATTTGGTGTGCTATTTACTGAGCAAGCTGGAGGATATAGAATGGGAGAAGCGGGGCGCGCGGTTCCGCTCGGTGGTGGCTTTGGCTCACCCGGAGGGAGAGGTGAGGCTCTTTGAAGGAGCCTGCGAGGGTGTTGTCGCCTTTGAGCCTCGCGGAGCCAAGGGGTTTGGCTACGACCCAATCTTCTACATTCCGACCTTGGGAAGGCATATGGCCGAGCTGGACATGGATGAAAAGAACGGCATAAGCCATCGAGGTATGGCTACGAGGAAAGCGCTGGAGAATCTGAAGGCAGAGGCTGAACAGAAGGGGGCGTAGACCCAGGTATGATTAGAGATGTTTTTGGCAGACTGCTTCAGGACCTGCGTATTTCGGTCACCGACAGGTGCAACTTCCGCTGTCCATACTGTATGCCGGCGGAGATATACGGCGAGAGGTACGAGTTCCTCCCCAGGGCTGACCTACTCACTTTCGAGGAGATAGCCCGCCTGGCGCGTATATTCGTGGGTCTGGGGACCACCAAGATAAGGCTGACCGGAGGGGAGCCGCTGGTGAGAAGCGGCGTCGACAACCTGGTTAGCCTGCTCACCCGCGTGGATGGCATCAAAGACCTTACCCTTACCACCAACGGCTACCTGCTGGCCCAACAGGCGCAGGCCTTGAAGGACGCCGGACTCCAGAGGGTGACGGTGAGCCTCGACAGCCTTGACGACGAGATCTTCGGGGAGATGAACGGGCGCGGATATGGGGTCAAAAGGGTCCTTGAGGGCATCGACGCAGCCAGAGAGGTGGGCCTTGACCCCATAAAGGTGAACACTGTTGTCCAGAAGGGCGTCAACGACCATACGCTCCTGGACATGCTCAGACATTTCAAGGGAACGGGCGTCATAGTTCGATTCATAGAGTACATGGACGTGGGCAACCTCAACGGGTGGAAGCTGGACCAGGTTCTGCCCTCGGCGGATATTGTGAAGCTGGTCAACGCGGAAATGCCGATAGAGCCGGTTGACAAGAACTACCGAGGAGAGGTGGCGGACCGGTACAGATACCTGGACGGCAGCGGTGAGGTAGGGTTCATATCGTCGGTGACGGAGGCTTTCTGCAGCGACTGCACCCGCGCCAGGCTCTCCACCGACGGCAAGCTGTTTACGTGCCTCTTCGCCAGCGACGGCCGCGACCTGAGAGACCCAATGAGGGCAGGGGCAACCGACGCGGAGCTTGAGGTGCTCATCACGGACGTGTGGAACCGCCGCGTGGACAGATACTCTGAGATAAGGGCTTCTCTGTCGACGCCGCCGCAGAGGAAAGTGGAGATGTACCAGATCGGCGGGTAGGAATGGAGGGATAATGACGATAAGGAGAGATAGAACAGATAGAGCAGATAGAGATAGCCAAAGGGAGAATACAGGAAAGAAGGGCTACCGTCACAACCCCCCGCCAGAAGGTCCATCTGAGAGGCCTGGTCCTCCCCCGGTCCCACCCAGGAGAACTAGATAGCCTTTAAGCGGCACGAGGCCGATATAGCATAGAATTAACCGCTATTCCGCTACTGTTGTTCTTGGTTCTTCCCGGCTTCATTTGTATTAATGTAGGCTTTCTGGTCAGTAGATTTAGGAGGCTTTCAGGATTTCAAGGTACAGCTTGGAGTCTAGTAGGGAGCCTTGTTTTGTTTGTTACGGTTTACCCCATCTTTACTTTGATTTACTCGTCTCATACTGGGTGGCCAAGTCTAATGGACATGCTTCGAGATCCCAAGAGCGTTCCTGGAGGACTACTTGCGGGGTTGTACATATCTGCCCCCATTTTAGGATGGATGGGCGGCCAGATTGTGGATTCGGCTGATAGAATCGGAGTAATGTCCTGGCTGCTGCAGAAACTCGGGATTGACATTACCAAGCACTCCGACATTTGGGACCGCGTGGTTTCCCCCTCATCATATATGAGGGTGTACCTCAAAGATGGGGACTTACTTCATGGTTGGAGCGAGTATTCCTCCACCGGATTGACCGATCATGACCAAGAACTCTATCTTACAAGAGCATTCGTTTGGGATACAGAAGAAGAGGATTGGGTTGGCCTAGAAGATGATACAGGGATCTTACTCAGCAGGAACTCTATTAGTAGAATAGAGATATTGCCCCCCGAGAATAGATCGATGGTAATGTAGGCACAGCATGATCAACATCTACACGGACGGCGCTTGCCAGGGCAATCCCGGCCCGGGCGGTTGGGGTGCAATTGTTGAGGAGGACGGCGGTAGCAGGGAGTTGTCGGGCCGAGAGGCGAAGACCACCAACAACAGGATGGAGATTCTTGCCGCCATCAAAGGGCTGGAGGCCACGCCGGAGGGTTCCAGCGTCACTCTCCACAGCGACAGCCGTTACCTGGTGAACACCATGACCAAGGGGTGGAAACGCAACGTCAACATCGACCTGTGGGACCGCCTGGACGCGCTGGTTGCGAGCCGTAACGTTAGCTGGCAGTGGGTGCGCGGCCATGCCGGCCATCCCCAGAACGAGCGCGCCGACATGCTAGCTAGCGGCAGGGCCGACGTGATCGAAGACACCCCCAGACTTACCCATCTGGACGAGCAGGGCAGGGCCAGAATGGTAGACGTGGGCTGGAAATCGGAGACGGAGCGGGAGGCCGTGGCCAGGGGCGCCGTCTCAATGCAGGATGAGACCCTCGCGCTGATCAAGAGCGGCGGCATGGAGAAGGGGGACGTGCTGGCCGTGGCCCGTATAGCCGGTATCATGGCGGCCAAGCGCACCTCTGAGCTCATCCCCCTCTGCCATCCCCTGCCGCTGGACCAGGTTGACGTTGCCCTGGAGCTGAACGAGTCGACGAGCGAAGTGCGAATCACAGCCACGGCCCGGACAACCGCAAAGACGGGCGTCGAGATGGAGGCTCTCACCGCCGTCTCCGTGGCCGCCCTCACCATCTACGACATGTGCAAGGCCGTGGACAGGGGTATGCGCATAGAAGGGGTGAGGCTTGTGAAGAAGACTGGTGGCAAGAGCGGGGACATAATTCTGGAGAGTTAGTCAGCTCCGCTCACTTAATTCAGCGCGTCTCCCTCCGTCGCTCCCGTGCAGACGGGAGCCCACCCTCCCCTGGATGCCCGTCTGCACGGGCATGACGAAAAACGCCATTGATGTAGGGGCGGTTCGCGAACCGCCCCTACATACATCACCAGACCCGCTCATGGTGAGCCTGTCGAACCATTTGAGCGGGTCGACCGCGGCAATTTGAACGACTAGCTCTTTCCAGCTCTTATCTGCGCTTTTATGTGCTTTCTTGCGCTTTCGGCCATGTTGCTCGAAACCGCTCCTCATCTTCGAGATTCCTTCGCTGCATTCCTGTTGGGAGGAATGCCTTTGTGTGGCATAATGCGTATGGCCCGCGTTGGTGGGCACTACCCCATCGGGATTTAAGGAAGGCGACACCTATGGAACGGTCACCCACAGCTGCCGGACCCGCGGACAAGCCTCGCGGGTTGTTCTACGGATGGTGGCTTGTTGGCGTAGCCATGTTCACCATAGCCCTGTCGAACGGCGCGGCTGCCCACGGGCTTGGTGTTTTCTTTGTGGCGCTGGAGCGCCACTTCGGGTGGAGCAGGACGGTCCTGTCCGGCGCATTTGCCCTGGCGCGTCTGGAAGGGACCGTGATGGGTCCCGTGGAGGGATACTTTACCGACCGTTTTGGCTCCCGGAGGATGGTGCTTGTGGGGTTTTCTATCCTGGGGCTGGGATTCCTCATGTTCAGCTTCACCAGCGGCATTGTCAGCTTCTACCTGGCGTTCATGGTGATCGCCGTTGGCATGGGACTGGGGGGCTTCCTGCCGATGATAGCCGCGGTGAACAACTGGTTCGTGCGGCGGCGGAGCATGGCCATCGCCTCGGCCGGAATGGGCAACTACCTGGGCGGAATCCTGGTGCCGGTCCTGGCATTGGGAATAGGCCTCTTGGGATGGCGAACGATAGCATTCGGTCTCGGTGCGCTTTTCCTGACCCTGGCCTTTCCCCTCACGCGGCTGATACGAAATCGGCCGGAGGAATACGGTCAGATGCCGGACGGCGATGTCCCTGAACCGAGGTCTCGAGCGGGCGGGTCGGAGGGCCGAGTCGCCGCGTACGGAGATGGTGATTTTACTGCCCGCCAGGCGATGCGCACCTCTGCCTTCTGGCTGATCACCTTCAGCCACGGCCTAAGCGCTATGATAGTTGGCGCGCTCCAGGTGCACTCCATCCCCATGCTCCACGACGCCGGGCTGTCCCTGGGGCTTGCCGGCACCGTGGTGGTCGTCTACACCTTTGTTGGCATGGGGTCTCGCATAGTTGGAGGCTACCTGGGAGACCGGTTCCCGAAGCCGGTGATAATATTCGTATTTGCCACCATTCAGGCCATCGGTGTCGTGGCTGCTGTGGGAATTAACAGCTTTGCGACGGCACTGCCCTTTGCGGTGCTGTTCGGATTTGGATGGGGTGGGCGGGGCGCGCTCTTCACCGCTCTCAGGGGAGACTACTTCGGGCGAAAGGCTTTCGCCACCATCTTCGGCCTCTCCGCATTCTTCCTGAGCGGCGTGTCGGTCATAGCGCCCCTGTTTGCGGGCTACCTCTTCGATCTTCAGGGGAGCTACACCGTGCCGCTGCTGACCCTTGCGGCGGTAAACTTGTTTGGCGGCTTCCTTGTGCTATTTTCCAGGAAACCCGTTTTGCCGGGGGTTGTTGGCGTTGACCAGACGAAAAGTATGTGATAGTATGCACAAAACGCGGCGCAGGGTTTGAATGGGTAGGGGAACGCTGGCCATAGTCTTGCAGTTGGTGGGTGTGGGGTGGTACGTCGCTGTGTGCATAATTGGCGGCTTGGGGGTTGGGCTGTGGCTTGACAGGAAGCTGGACATGGTTCCGGTCTTCACCCTTGCCGGGATATTGTTCGGTACCGTGCTTGCGTTCTACGGTATATACAAGTTGGTCCTGCCACTAATGACAAATAGTAGCGACGAAACAGAGAAGGGGAACGAGGAGCGATAACCGCACTATGTCGGGTTCAGCCAAGCAGATAGTAGCGCTGAGCGGTATAGTAGTAGTGGCCCTTTTGCTTGCCGGTGTTGTGACCGGAGCAATCGGGACGGCCCTCTTTTCCGGTGAAGACGCGGACCCGCCTTTCGTATCTCAGCCTTCGCCACACATTCCCCCTCAGAAGCTGTCTGTCTCCAAATGCGAAGCTGAGGACCATACTTATTTCGCTCCTCCGTGCCTGCCCGACGACAAGGCCAAGTACGATATAACCGAGAAGGACGGGTTCGTGATTACCAACACCCTCCTTTCGGCCTGGATTGTATCCCTGATTCTCATAGCCCTGTTCTACTTTGGCACTCGTCGAATGGAGATAGTGCCTCGCGGCCTGCAGAACTTCATGGAGGCCGGAGTGGAGGCGCTCTACAACTTTGTCCAGAGTGTGGCCGGGTTGGAAAACGCCCGCCGGTTCTTGCCGCTCATCGCCACCATTTTCATGTTTGTGATGCTCAACGCCTGGATCGGCCTCCTGCCCATCTATCCCACGCTGGGCTACGACGCGGAGTCGTTCTTCACCACCGAGCCGATACACACCCACCTTTTGCGCCCCGCCGGGACGGACATGAACATGCCCCTGGCTCTGGCCCTGGTGTCCTTTGTATTCGTGGAGTTTTGGGGACTTAAATTGCTCAAGCTGCAATATTTGGGCAAGTTCGTCCGCCTGGATAACCTTCGAAAAGGCAACTTCTTGCAGGTTCCCATAGACCTCTTCGTGGGAGTGCTGGAGCTGCTCAGCGAATTCGTGCGAATTGTCAGCTTCACCTTCAGGCTCTTCGGCAACATGACCGCAGGGGAGATCGTGCTACTGGTGATAACCTACCTGGTGCCCTTTGTTGCGGTGGTGGTCTTCTATGGCCTGGAGCTCCTGGTGGGCCTTGTTCAGGCCCTCATATTCGCCGGTCTGACCCTGGTGTTCGTGGTTGTGGCGGTAACACCTCATTCAGAGGAAGAGCATTCTTAGTCGGAGGTCAAGCGCATGGAAGTAATTACTCTGGCCTTGGTAATAGTGTCGGTGGGACTGTCGGCGGCGGCCCTGGCCGGCGTGATGGCGGTGTTCTCAAAGATGGAGTAGGTGAGGCGAAGAGCCAACATTCGGAATAGCAAAGACCTAGAGGAGGAGTCATGATTGAAGCGGAAACTATGAAGTTGCTGGCAGCTGCGATAGCCATTGGGCTTGGCGCCATAGGACCCGGAGTGGGCATTGGTGTGCTGGGAGCCGCGGCCATGACCGCCATCGGGCGCAATCCTGAGGCGAGAGGCCCTATTCTCACCAACATGATCCTGGCCATCGCCTTCGCAGAAGCAATCGCCATTTACGCGCTCGTCGTGGCGTTCCTGCTTATCTTCGTGGCGTAGAGCCACACACGCGTACGTAGCGCAGAAATCAACAGGAGGAAGGTATGGCGGAACTGGCAAAACTGGGATTCCACATACCCAGCCTGATTGCTTATCTAATAAACTTCATCATACTGCTGACCATCCTGTACTTCGTAGGCTACAAGCGCATCTTGGGGATGCTGGACCAGCGGTCCGAGCGGATACGGGAGAGCGTGGAGACGGCGGAGCGTGTAAGGCAGGAGGCGGCGCAGCAGCAGGAGGAGTTGGAGAAGCGGCTGGATGAGGGCCGGCAGGAAGGACAGAACCTTCTCGCCCAGGCCCGGGAGATGGCCGACAGGTACAGAGAAGAGGAGCGTGAGAAGGCTCGTCAGGAGGCCGAGGCCTTTGTGGCCCGCGCCAGGGCTGATATACAGCGTGAGCGCGACGAGGCCATTGATGGGGTTCGCCGTCACTTCGCGGAATTGGCCATTCTGGCTGCCGAGCAGGTGATCGAGCGCTCCCTGGACGAGAGCTCTCACAGGGACATTATTGAGAAGGTGCTGGAGGAAAGCCCCAGTATAGGCGGCAGATAGAGAAGGAGCCATGCCCAGAAGACCTTCGTCAAAGCGGTACGCACTTGCCATCTTCCAGTTGGCCCAGGAAGGGAATGAGATAGAGAGATGGCAGACGGACTTGCAGGTACTGGATGAGGCCCTCCAGGAAAGGGAGTTCGCCTCCTTCTTGGGGATGCCCAGAATCAGGCTCACCCAGAAAATGAGCGTGATACAAGAGGCTCTGCCCGACCTGAACCCTCTGGCTCACAGTCTCCTGGGTTTACTGGTCGCGAGAGGCGTGGTTAATACCCTGCCATCCATCAGGGAGGAGTACGGAAACCTCCTGGACCAGCACCGCGGTCTGGAAAGGGCAAGCGTGGTAAGCGCCGTGCCCCTGGAAGACGAGCAGAAGGAGCGACTGGCGAAATACCTACAGGAGTTGATGGGCAAGGAGATAGAGTTGACCGCCACCGTTGACCCGAGCATTGTGGCTGGCCTGTTGGCCAGGGTGGGGGACAGGCTGATAGACGGCAGCGCCCGGACAAAGCTCCTGAACTTGAGAAAATCCTTGGCTGAGGCAGCCTACTAATCTTTCGCTAGAGGTGACACAATGGCAGTTCGTGGACAGGATATCACCTCGGTAATCAGACGGCAGATCCAGGAGTTCGGCGGTGAGGTCACGATGGTGGACATGGGGACTGTGGTGGAGGTGGGTGACGGAATCGCCCGGGTCCAGGGTCTGGCGGGATGCCGATATACGGAGCTTCTCCAGTTGCCCGGGGATATTATGGGCATCGCCCTGAACCTTGAAGAGGACAGCGTGGGCGTAGTTCTCCTAGGCGACGACTCCAATATCAAGGAGGGCGACGAGGTCCGTTCCACGGGCCGCATTGTTGAGGTCCCTGTGGGTGATGGGTTGTTGGGCCGGGTCGTCGACGCTTTGGGCCGACCCATTGATGGGAAGGGCGCCATAAGGTCGGACAAAAACAGGGCAGTAGAGAGAGTGGCTCCAAACGTGGTTATGCGCAAGTCTGTAAACGCCCCGGTGCAGACGGGCATCAAGGCCATCGACGCCATGATTCCCATTGGGCGAGGCCAGCGTGAGCTAATCATAGGCGACCGCTCCACTGGAAAGTCGGCCATTGCCCTGGACGCTATTATCAATCAGAAGGGCGGCGATCTGGTCTGCATCTACGTAGCCATCGGTCAGAAGGCGAGCAAAGTCGCACAGACCGTTGGCATACTGGAGCAGAATGGCGCAATGGAGCACACCATTGTTGTGGCCGCCAACTCCTCCGACCCGGCTCCACTTCAATACCTGTCCCCGTACACCGGATGCGCTATGGGGGAGGAGTTCATGGAGCAGGGCAAGGACGCCCTCATAATCTACGATGACCTGTCCAAGCACGCGTGGGCCTATCGACAGCTCTCGCTGTTGCTGCGACGTCCGCCGGGACGCGAGGCGTACCCGGGAGACGTTTTCTATCTGCACAGCCGCCTCCTTGAGCGGGCTGCCAAGATCGACGACGAGTTCGGCGGCGGCTCCCTGACGGCCCTGCCAATCATCGAGACCCAGGCCGGCGACGTGTCCGGGTACATTCCGACCAACGTTATCTCCATTACCGACGGGCAGATTTACCTGGAGGCCGACCTGTTCAACGCCGGCATTCGCCCGGCGGTCAACGTGGGCCTGTCCGTGTCCCGCGTGGGAGGCGCAGCGCAGACCAGGGCCATGCGACAGGTGGCCGGTCGTCTGCGACTGGACCTGGCACAGTTCCGGGAGCTGGTGACATTCGCCCAGTTTGGCACTTCAGACCTGGACGCAGCCACAAGGTCACAGCTGGATCGAGGACAGCGCATCACCGAGGTGCTGAAGCAGCTCCAGTACCAGCCAATGACCCTGGAGAAGCAGGTCGCAATAATGTACGCCGTAATCAACGGTTACATGGATGAGGTGCCCGTAGAGAGAGTGAAGGAGTTTGAGGAAGCCTTCCACCGCTATTTGGATAGCGCTCACTCCGACCTTCTGAGGTCCATCCTGGAGAAGCGGGAGCTTGACGGCGAGCTAACGGAGGCCTTGGTCAGCGCCATTGAGGAGTTCCGGAGGACCGTTCCGTACTAGCATGACGCCGGTGAGATAGTAATATGCCCAATATACGAGAAATCAAAAGACGCATTCGCAGCGTCCAGAACACCGCCAAGGTGACTAGGGCGATGGAGATGATTGCCGCATCCAAGATGAGACGCTCCCAGCAGCGCCTCTTGGCGGGACGCCCCTATTCAGAAACCATGACTGAGGTGATGGGACATCTGGCGGCCCAGTCCGGGGACATAGCGGATAGCGGGCATCCCCTTCTGAGCCGTCGAGAGGTCCAGAGAGTGGAGGTAATCCACATCACGCCGGACCGCGGGCTTTGCGGCGGTCTCAACGCCAACCTGAATCGAGCGGCCGGGCGGTTTGTTCTAGACCAATCCGTGCCTGTAAGCATGATCCCTGTGGGCAGGAAGGGACGAGACTTCATGATGCGCTCCCAAAGCGAGGTGCGCGCCGTTTTCGTGGATATCGGCGACCGTCCGTCCTTGATGGACACACTGCCAATATCCCGCCTGGCTATTGACGACTACGAGAGCGGTTATGCCGACGAGGTGTATGTTTCATACGGACGTTACGTCTCCACGGTGGTGCAGCGTCCCACTATACAGAGACTGCTCCCGGTTGAGCCGATTCAGATGGAGTCACATCTTGCCAGCGGGTACATCTACGAACCCAACTCCCTGGAGGTGCTCACTTCCCTTGTCCCGCGTTTCGTGGAGATGCAGATATATCACGCCTTGCTGGAGTCCATCGGCAGCGAGCAGTCTGCCCGTATGGTGGCCATGCGCAACGCAACGGACGCCGCAAACGACATGATCCAGGCCCTTACCCTGCTTATGAACAAAGTTCGCCAGGAGACCATTACCAAAGATCTCCTGGATATCGTGGGAGGCGCGGTGGCCCTGGAGGGGTAGCCGTTTCCCAAGTCGAGAGGAGAGAGAAGATGCCAGCTGGATCCAAAGGTAGAGTTGTTCAAGTGATTGGCACGGTGATTGACGCCGAGTTCCCCCCGGACGCGCTTCCCGAGATCAACAACGGCCTGGAGATAGACAACGACGGCGAGCGTCTGGTCTTGGAGGTGGAACAGCACATCGGCAACAACTGGGTCCGGTGCCTGGCTCTCGGCCCCACTGAGGGCCTGCGACGTGGAGAGGAAGTCACGGACATGGGCCAGCCAATTGCTGTGCCAGTGGGCCGTGCCTCGCTGGGGCGTCTGTTCAATGTCTTGGGAGAGCCCCTGGACAACTTGGGTGAGGTGGAGGCCGAGGAGAGGTGGCCGATTCACCGCGAGGCTCCCGCCTTCGAGGAGCAGGAGAACTCCATTGACATGCTGGAGACGGGCATCAAGGTGATCGACCTGGTGGCGCCCTTCACTCGCGGCGGTAAAATCGGCGCCTACGGCGGCGCCGGCGTGGGCAAGACGGTCATCATTCAGGAGCTCATCCGCAACATCGCTACGGTCCACTCCGGCTACTCCGTCTTCGCAGGCGTGGGAGAGCGGTCCAGAGAGGGCAACGACCTCTGGCACGAGATGCAGGACTCCGGCGTTATGAAGAACACGGTGCTGGTTTTCGGCCAGATGAACGAGCCTCCTGGCGTGCGGCTCCGAATAGCGCTCACAGGGCTGACTATGGGAGAGTACTTCCGGGATCGAGAAGGCCAGGACGTTCTCCTGTTCATCGACAACATCTACCGGTACATCCTGGCAGGCATGGAAGTGTCCGCTCTCCTGGGCAGAATGCCCTCGGCGGTGGGATACCAGCCCACGCTAGCCACGGAAATGGGTGAGCTTGAGGAGCGCATCACTTCGACCAAGACCGGCTCCATCACGTCCTTCCAGGCAATCTACGTTCCCGCCGACGACTACACTGACCCCGGGATTGTGACCACATTCGGCCACTTGGACGCCGTCATATCCCTGGAGCGCTCCATCGCTGAGCAGGGGCTGTACCCCGCAGTGGACCCCCTGACGTCCAACTCCCGCATTCTCGACCCCAACGTAGTCGGGGATGAGCACTACCGGGTGGCGCGCGGTGTGCAGCAGGTGCTCCAGAGGTACAAGGACCTGCAGGACATCATCGCAATTCTCGGTATGGAGGAGCTGTCGGAGGATGACAAGGTCACCGTGTCCAGGGCGCGCAAGATACAGCGGTTCCTCTCCCAACCCTTCTTCGTTGCCGAGACCTTCACGGGGCGGGAAGGCCGATACGTCTCCATCCGGGACACGGTCAGAGGCTTCGGAGAGATTCTGGAGGGCAAGTACGACGATCTGCCGGAGCAGGCCTTCTACATGGTGGGCGGTATTGAGGAGGCGGTGGAGTCAGCGGAGCGACTGATGGCAGAGGGCAACTAGGCCGGACAGGTAAGCGCGAGAAGCTCCCATCTACAAAATGTTAAAGGTGACGACATGGCGCCTATGAGACTTGAGATCATCACCGCGGAGCGAGAGGTCTACTCCGACGACGTGGACGTGCTGGTAGCCCCCGGCAGTGAGGGCGAACTGGGAATCCTTCCACATCACGCTCCTCTCATGACGGCTCTTCAGCCGGGCGAGATTCGGGTGCGCAAAGATGGTGAAGAGGTGTTCATGGCGGTGAGTAGCGGGTTTCTTGAGGTGATGGACAACAAGGTAACCATCCTGGCGGACACCGCCGAACGCTCCGATGAGATCGATGAGGCGCGGGTTCAGGAGGCTTTGAAGAGGGCAGAGGAGCGGATTCAAATGCACTCATCCGACATGGATCTTGAGCGTGCGGTGGCATCCTTGCGGCGTTCACAGGCGAGGCTCAAGGTTGTGCAGCGGCGGAGAAGCAGGCCGCCCCAATCTCAGTAGGGCTAGCGAAGGCCCGGCTTCTAGGTCACCTTCAAGTAGAAGGTCATTGACTGTAGGGAGAGAATGGGGTCGATGTTGCGGACGTGCACACCCTCCGGCACCTGCGGGCTTATCGGGGCATAATTCAGGATAGCGCTTACGTCGCACTTCACCAACTGGTCTATCACTTCTTGGGCGTGGTTTGAGGGAACTGCAACAATGCCGATCCGGATGTCGCGCTCCCTAATGGTGCTGTCCAGGTCTGAGAAGGGCTGGACAACCAGTGTGCCAATGGTCTGCCCAACCTCGCTGGACGCTGCGTCAAAGGCGGCGACTATGTTGAACCCCTCAGGGGTAAAGCCCGGATAGCTGATGATGGCCCTACCCAGCCGGCCAGTGCCTATCAGGCACGTATTCCATGTCCGCTTCAGACCCAGCACCTGTCGCAGCTCTCCCAGCAGGTAGCTGACCGGGTAGCCCCGGCCCTGCTTCCCGAACCGACCGAAATAGCTAAGATCCTTGCGGATCTGTGCGGGCGTCATCTGAAGCTGGGCGCCCAACTGCTGGGAACTCACCACTTGAACGTTGCGCCTGAGCAGGTCTGCCAGCGCGCGGACGTATTGGGGGAGACGCAGGACTACAACCTCCGGGACGTCACCTTCAGTCAGGTCAGAGCTGCCGGCCATATCCAACCTGTGGCTTCTGCCCCTCTCCTAACACTGTGTAAAAGCGAGGCTGGAAAACGCCAAGCCTCTTTTCAGTTCTTGTTCTCTGCATGCTGGGTCCACAACCTCGGAGCAAAGCGTTGTTTGGGGGAAAGTGGTAGCTTAATTTTATCTGCGGGCGTAAGGTTAGTCAACCACTTGTGAAAATATTATCATAACCCGCAGGCGCGGCCAGCGACGCGCCGGGAGCTGGGTCCTGCTCGGTGCAAGGATAGTTGCCTGTACAGCATGGCAGGCTGACGGCCTCAGTCCTGCTTTCTGCCGGACTTGAACCCAAGCTCGGTGTCTATGTCGTTGCGGAGATTCGAAACCCAGACCGGGCTTCCCAAAACGGCATCGTATCCTCAAGAAGCGGTGGAGGGAAAACCGGTGCCGCCGAACAGTGCGGCGTCCGTAGCCGCGAGGATGCGCAACAATGGCCTCAGCAGGCGTACAATTATGTTCATAGTAATTCTACGATAAGCGTGATGTGCTGCTTAAGTCAATGGGCTGAGGGCTGGAGATGCAGGTGACACGAAAGCTCCGGGTTGTCAGCACACGCTCATGGTAGAGGCAGTGTGGTGTTCCTGTCTGTCATTCCTGCGGAAGGAGACCTTTGCGAAACTCCGGGGTATCTCTTAGAAGAGGCGCGCCTACTGTCATTCCGAACGTAGCGCAGCGAAGTGAGGAATCTAAAGCCTATGCCTATAAAGCTGCATTTCCTTGGATGGAACGCTTTGGATTCCTCGCTGCGCTCGGAATGACATATGATGGAGCTTCTGAGCAAGTTACGCAAAGGTCTCCGGAAGCAGGAATCCAGCTTTCCATGAGCAGCCATATTAGATTCCCGCTCGGAGGCGGGACTGATGGAGAGAGTAGGGGCGAATCGCGATTCGCCCCTACTTGTGTGGCTATTAATGAAGCTAAGCGGCGCGAACTATCCGCTTGCCTTTTTAGCCTCTTCAGCTATCTTCGGAGTGAGGTGTGCCGGGACCGGTTCGTAGTGATCGAAGTCCAGGGAAAATGTGCCTTTGCCCTGGGTCAGGGAGCGCAGATCAGCTGAGTACCTGAGCATCTCGGCCTGTGGCACTTCCACATCAATCAAGGTGTGACCATCCTGAGGCGTCATCCCCAGGATGCGCGCCCTCTTGGTGTTCAGGTCTCCGGTGACGTCCCCGGTAAAGGCGTCCGGTACTTTCACTTCAGCCCTCATAATCGGCTCCAGCAGCACGGGCTCTGCCAGGCTCAGTCCCTTTCGGGCCGCGTAGGAGCCTGCTATCTCAAAGGACATGCCGGAGGAGTCTACCGGGTGGAAGCTGCCGTCGTACAGCACCACTCGCAAGTCCACCACGGGATACCCTGCAATAGTGCCCTCCTCCATGGACTTGACCACTCCCTTCTCCACCGCAGGGAAATACTCCCTGGGCACATTGCCTCCAACCACCTTGGACCCGAACTCAAAGCCGGTGCCCTTGGTTAGAGGCTCAAGCGCCAGGAAGACGTGGCCGTACTGCCCGTGACCGCCCGTTTGCTTCTTATGCTTGTACTCGACCTTGGCGGGGGATGTTATGGTCTCCTTGTAGGGGACTTTGGGCGTCTGAAGTATCAGGTCCGTACCGAACTTCCTCTTTATCTTCTCCTCTGCGACCTCCACATGAGCGTCGCCCAAGCCTGCCAGCAGGATCTCGGTGGTGTCAAGCTCTCGATACACCCTCAGGCTGGGGTCCTCCTCCGCGATGCGTGCCAGAGCGCTGGACATCTTGTCCACGTCCTGCTTGCTCTTGGGATAAACGGCCACGGTGTGATTCGCTCCCGGGAAGGATATGCCGGGCAGGACCAACGGCTCCTCCCTCTGGCAAAGGGTGTCACCTGTGGTGGTGGTGGATAGCTTGGCGACAGCCCCGATGTCCCCAACTGTGATTTGAGGGGCCTGCTCCTGATTCTTGCCCCGAACGGTGAACACCTGACCCACGCGCTCCCCCTGCCCCTTATTGCTGTTCCATATCTGGGAGTCGCTCTGGAAAGCGCCGCTGTAGACCTTGAAGTAGGATACCTTACCCACGTATGGGTCGGCGGTGGTCTTGAACACCAGGGCAGCCAGGCTGCCGCTCTCGGCGGGAAGCGTAGCCTCCTCGTTGGTGGACGCGTTCTGTGCCACAGGAGGCGCGACATCGCTGGGGGAGGGCATGTAGTCCACGAGAGCGTCCATGAGCTCCTTTACCCCGACCTCCGTAGTTGCGGAGCAGGGCAGCACAGGCACTATCTGGCCCGATGCCACACCCTTTCTCAGACCATCCTTCAGCTCTTTTTCAGAGATGGCCTCTCCCTCCAGGAACCTGGTGGCCAGATCGTCGTCACTCTCCGCCACGGCCTCCGTCAGCCGCTCCCTGGCCTCCTCGATTTCCTGGGCCATGTCCGCGGGTATATCCTGGTCGGATCCCAGCAAGCTTACAACGCCCTTGAAGTCGGCCTCGCTTCCTATGGGAACGTGAGTGGGGACACACTGGCGCCCGAAGCGCTCTTGCAGCGCGTCCACCGCGCCGTTGAAGTTGGCATTCTCCCGGTCCATCTTGTTTATCACCACGATTCTGGGCGTGGAACTCTGTTTCAGGAGGTCCCACATCTGCTCAGTGCCGACCTCTATCCCGGAGGGCGCGGCCACAACTACAACAGCGCCATCGGCAACCCGTAGACCTGAGACGACTTCTCCCATGAAGTCGGCGTATCCCGGCGTGTCTATCAGGTTGACCTTGTGGTTGTTCCAGAGGCAGGGGACCAGGGACATCTGCGTGCTACCTCCACGCTTGACCTCCTCCGGCTCGTAGTCGGAAGTTGTGTTGCCGTCCTCAATGCGGCCCATACGAGTGATTGCTCCCGTGGAGAAGAGGAGGGCCTCTGCTATAGATGTCTTGCCCGCCCCGCTATGAGATAAAAGTACTACGTTTCTCAGCCGTTCCGGTGTAAGGTCTTGCATCGATGGTCCCCCCTTCTAAAGTTGTTTCTATCTGAGCCCCGGTTTGATGTCATGGCAACGTAAGGTTTCCGCGCAACTTTGAGAGCGGCTCATTGTGGAGTCGCACTGCTATATTTTAGTCAAAGGGGGACTCGGATGCAATGCCAACTCGCCTAGCCGTCCGTTTTTGTGCATATAGCGAGGTACAGGTCGGTTTCGTCTACGAAATGCGTAACGGCAAGGCCGGCGCCTTCGACCAGCTGATTGAGGAACGACCTGTCTGGCAGTTCCTTCAGATGGTACTGGGGGCTTCCCGCCTTGAGCCTTCTGACAAAATCGCTGCCCAAAGGATGGCTTATGACCAGGCGTCCTCCCGGGTCCAGGAGGCGCTCAATGACCTCTATGGTCTGCCTCTGGTCGTACACATTCCCGAACATTGCGTTGCAGAACACCGCGCCGAAGGGGCCAACCTCGCCGGGAATGTCCACCACGTCCGATTGAAGCACGGTCACGCTCTCGCCGAACCTCTGCCGGGCCAGCTTGACCATCTCACCGGAGAGGTCGCAGGCCACTACCCGCGCAGGTTGGCGCTCTAGTATGAAGGGGAGTAGGACGCCTGCGCCGGTTCCGACATCCAAGACCGATTCGTCGGGGCGGATCTGCGCCCTCTCCACCACGGCGTTCAGGCGCTCAAGTATGTCCTCCGGCACCGGCTGACCGAAGCCCCCGGCCACCTCGTCGAAGGCGCTTTGCTGGAGCAGATTGTGGGCCCGCCGGGCGGCGGTCGCATCCTCCATAACACCTCTCCGGTATCACAGGTCTGCAAGCAGGTCTTGCACCCTGCCTTTTGGGGACTTCGCCCCTCAGCCTATTCTAGCAGAAGTGGGACCGCTACAGTTGTCAACCCGTAGTGATAGGGTTATCATTGCTCCCGTGTCGCAATCTGTAGTCGGAGGGAGTTGGCTCTGTTGAGGTGCGCCGGTTACATCGGGAAGGGGTTACCGCTTAGATGAGAGGGCATTGGACTCTCCTGACCGTCATCCTGCTTCCTTTGCTGCTCCTTCTGGCCTGCGAGTCCGAACCCACGTCGGCGCCTGTGGCGACCTCCACGTCCGTTCCAACTCCTACCTCTGAACCCACTCCCACACCCACGGTCACCCCGGTGCCCACATCTACACCCACTCCGACTCCGACACCTACACCGACGCCTACCGCAACACCGACGCCAATCCCTGCGCCCACGGCAACGCCTGCAGCTGAGTCTACAGCGTCCCCTACGCCTGAGCCGCCCTTTGCGGCCGATACCATACTTGCCTTAAGGGAGACCGTGGTCAGGGTCATTGGCTCAGGAGCCGTTGGATCGGGAGTGATAGTCGATGAGGATGGTCTGGTGCTCACCGGCTTTCGGGCAGCCGGTAGTGACCCCACAGTGCTGGTTGAGATGGTGGACGGCAGCAAGAGAACGGGCATTGTGCTGGGCGTCGACAGCGTAGCCGGACTGGCTTTGGTGAAGGTTGACGGCGATGGCTTCTCCAGCCTCCCACTGGGCGACGCTTCCTCGTTGGAGGCAGGCGACGCGCTGTTGACGCTGGGTTTCCCTGCGCAGGGCGGCGTCGGCGAGATCGAGTGGGAGCTTAATGATCCTCCCTTCCAGTGGTTCACGGTCGGACCCAGGAGGGGTATAGCGTACATCAACCCCGACGACTACCTTGCCCCGGGATATGTTGGCGGCCCTACTGTGGCCGAAGACGGCAGTATGGTCGGCCTTGCTACGGCTACCGGGCTTATAGCCACGGTGGATTACGTCAAGGGTGTGCTGCCTTCTCTGAGGGAGGGAGCGGACGTATCAGTCTCGGTAAGAGGGGACATACTCTACACCTGGCTGGAGACCACCCTATCTGAGTCGTTCCTTTTCGCCACCGATGAAGAGGGCAACGGCGAAGAGGTGATTCCCAGGCAGAAGATATCCGGCTCATACGTGGAGCGGTCACCGGACGGCTCCAGGATTGTCTATGCCTCCCCTCGAGGCCTATCGGCAAACTGGGACATCTACCTTGCCAACTCGGACGGCTCAAGTGAGACGCGCCTTACTCACAGTCGCGGGGCCGAACTGCGCCCCTCCTGGGGTCCCAAGGGAGAGAAGCTGGTCTTTACCAGTGACAGAGATTCCATCGAAGACGAAGTAAAGACGGACGAATTATACATTATGAACGCCGATGGCACGGACGAGGTGCGGCTGACCGAAAACGAGGCTCAAGATCGCGACCCGCATATCTCCCCGGACGGCAGCAAGATAGTCTTTATCTCCAATCGGGACGGCAACGACGAGGTCTATGTGATGGACATCAACGGCGGCAATGCCAGTCGCCTGACCAACGACGAAGGGACGGAGGGGTCTCCCAGATGGTCTCCCGACGGACAGAAAATAGTGTTCGACTCTGACAGGGCGGGGAACGCCGACGTTTACGTGATGAATGCGGACGGCGGCAGCGTGAGAGTTCTGACCAGTGGACCTGAGGGTGAGCTAATGGCCGACTGGTCTCCCGACGGCACAAAGATAGTGTACGCCGTTGCGCTGGCGATTGGTCCTCTGGAACTCTTCGTAATGAATGCGGACGGCAGTGAGAAGCGTCAGATAACTATGGGAGGGGGGCTGAAGGTGTATCCTCGTTGGGGCGCCCTTCCCGGAGATATGCCCTCCGTGCCATCCAACACCTCCATTGCCTTTGTGTCCGACAGGTCTGGAGAGACGGATATCTATCGAATGGAGCCGTCCGGCAACCACGTTGCAAGGCTGACGGGCAGCCAGGCTCGGGATGAGTCCCCGGCGTGGTCTCCCGACGGGAACCTCATAGCCTTCCAGTCCTTCCGCGACGGCAATGGCGAGATCTATGTGATGGATACGGACGGCCTTGGGCAGAGGAACCTCACAGCCAATGCTGCCCTGGACGCCCACCCTTCATGGTCGCCGGACGGCGCGCGCATAGCCTTCGATACGGACCGTGACGGGAATAAAGACGTCTACGTAATGAACTCCGATGGGAGCGGGCACACAAACCTGACAGATCGCCCGGGAGAAGACTACGGCCCGGCGTGGTCTCCCGATGGCAGCTCCATAGCTTTTGCCACAGACCGTTATGGGAGGCTGGAAGTCGCCGTTATGGAGGCAGACGGCTCAAACGTAAGGCAACTGACCAGCAACGACGCTCTCAGCCTACTGCCGGCCTGGTCTCCGGATGGTGAGAAAGTAGCCTTTGAGTCCGATGTCGATGGGGACTTTGACATATACGTAATCGGCGCCGACGGGTCGGGCCAGGCAAAACTGCTGGACCTGCCCGGGGGCCAGCGCTCACCGGTATGGGCGCAGAACGGGGAGGCCGTAATCTTCCGCTCAGAGCACGAGGGCAACGCGGAACTTTATATGGCATCCCCGGACGGCTCCAATCTCTTCCGCCTGACCCGCAATCCGGCAAGTGACGCCGCAGCTGCCTGGTCGCCGCTGATTCCCGCTGACCGCGGGGTGCTCAACAACGGGGCGCTGGCCTTCTCTTCAGCGCAGACAGGCAACCAGGACATCTTCCTGATGACCGCCGCCGGCAGCGTCAAAAGCCAGCTGACTGATGACCCGGCTTCCGACAGGGAGCCCAGCTGGTCGCCGGACGGAACCAGGCTGGCCTTCGCCTCCAACCGCGACGGAGGATGGGAGCTGTACACCATTGACTCCGGCGGCCTCGACCTCAAACGCCTGACCAATAACGATTCACTGGAAGGTTCACCCCGATGGTCTCCGGACGGCCGGAGGATTGCTTTCTGGTCCTTCCGAGACGGGGATGCCGCCATTTTCGTTATGGACACCGACGGCTCTAATGAGAGAGCGCTTACGGGCGGCTCCGAGTGGGAATTCAACCCCGTCTGGTCTCCGGATGGCTCCAGTATCGCCTTTCAATCGGAGGCAGACGGCAACAGCGAGATTTACTCGGTGGACGTGGAGACCGGAGAGCAGACGCGCGTCACCGATAACGAATACTTTGACGGGTCTCCCATCTGGTCGCCGGACGGCCTGAAAATCCTGTTCCATTCCGACCGGGCTGAGCGCGGCAGAGATGGAAACTTCGAGATCTACGTCATGAACGCCGACGGCTCCGGGGTCGAGAGGCTGACAAGGCAGACTGCCAAAGACCTGGAGCCTGCGTGGTCCACCGACGGCAGCAAGGTCTACTACGTATCCTGGATTGACGGCGACCCGGACGTGTTCTACATGAATCCGGACGGCAGCGAGCAGCAGTTTCTGACGCGAAGCTCGGCGGATGACCTTTCTCCTCAAGCATCCCCTGCGCACAGAGCTATGGAAGGCCGCCCGATAGCCTACCATAGCATGGCTCAAGATGAGCCGAATGTTGTGCAGATATGGCGTATGAACGCTGACGGCACGGACGCCATAAAACTCACTGCAGAAGCTGACGACAGCGCATCTCCGCAGTGGTCTTTCGACGGCGTCAATATAACCTTCGATACCCTGAGAGACGGAAACCTGGAGTCCTACATGATGGACTCGGACGGACATCTCCCGACCAACTTGACCAACAGTCCGGAGATTGCCGAGGGGTTCCCATCCTGGTCCCATGACGGCAGCCAGATCGTGTTCAACTCCGACGCAGACGGCGACGACGAGATATTCGTGATGGACGCTGACGGAGGGTCGCCGGTACAGCTCACGGAGAATGCTGCTCGAGACTCCATACCGCGGGTGTCCCCGGACGGCGAAAGAGTCCTGTTCGTGTCCAACCGGGATGACAACTGGGAAGTCTACGTTATGGACATTGACGGCTCCAACCAGGTGAACTTGAGCAACACCCCGGAGCATGAGCTATCCGCAAACTGGTCTCATGACGGTAGCAGGATAGTGTTCGCCTCGGAGAGAGACGGCCACGCCCAGATATACGAGATGGCGCCTGACGGCTCCAATGTGCGTCGGCTGACCTTCAACTCGGCGCGGGACACGTACCCGGCCTACTCAGCCGACGGCTCGCAGATTGTGTTCACGTCAGACAGGGAAGACACCCGGGAGATCTACGTAATGAACGCCGACGGGACTAATCAGGTGCGGATTACCGAAGGCAACCTCCACGAAGGCCAGCCGGCCTGGAGGCCAGACGTAGAGGAGTAGGCGTCTGCGCTTCTTTGGACCGGGGCAGGACTTACATATGCTCCGGGGCTTCCATTCCCATGAGACGCAGGCACCGTCCAAGGACTACGGCTGACGCCTTCACCAGCTTGAGCCTGGCCTTGGTAATAGCCTCATCCCCCGGCTCGCTGGAGACCACCCGGCACTGCTGGTAGAACCAGTGGAATGCGGTGGCCAGCTCCTGAGCGTAGTGAGGCAGGTGGTGCGGCTCCAGGTTGACGGCCATGGACTCCACAAGCTCCGGCAGCATCACCAGCTTGCGGATTAGGCTCAACTCCCCCGGATGCGTCAGGAGATAGACGTCCCCGTCGTCAAAGTCGATTTGGCGCTCCTCAGCCAGGCGAAGGATGCTGGATATCCTGGCATGGGCGTACTGGACGTAGTAGACGGGGTTCTCCGCGGACTCCTTCTTTGCCAACTCCAGGTCAAACTCCATCTGACTTTCCGGCGACCTTGCCAGGAAAAAGTAGCGGCAGGGGTCGGGCCCGACCTCCTCCAGAAGCTCCGGCAGCGTTATGAACTCACCAGTGCGCTTGGAGGCCCGCAGCAACTGGGAGCCTCTCTTGAGCGTCACCATCTGACCAATCAGGACGGTCAGCCGTTGGGGATCGATTCCCAGCGCTCCAATGGCGGCCTTGATCCTGGAGACGTGGCCCTGGTGGTCCGCGCCCCATACGTCTATAACCTTTGAGAAGCCGCGCTCCAGGAACTTGTTGTAGTGATAGGCAATGTCGGAGGCGAAGTAGGTTGGTGTGCCGTTGCTCCTGACGACTACGTTGTCCTTGTCCTCTCCCAGGGCTGTGGACACGAACCAGGTGGCGCCCTCCCGCTGCATGAGGTGGTTGTCGTTGTTCAGGGCGTCCATAGCTCTCTGGTACTGTCCGCCATCGTAGAGGGTGTACTCCCGGAACCACACGTCGAAACGTATCCTCAGGTTCTCCAGATCGTCTTGGATGTTCTGAAGCATCCGGTCCAGGCCGATATGGCCAATCTCGTTCACGGCCTCCTCGACAGGCATGGACAGGAAGCGGTCTCCCTCCTCCTCCGCAACGTCCTTTCCCAACTCCACCATGTAGTCGCCCATGTACCCGCCCTGGGGCATCTCCGCGTCCCGACCCAGGGCCTGCTGGTACCGGATGAAGAGGGAGTTGTAGAAGGACTCCATCTGGCTTCCGGCGTCGTTGACGTAGTACTCCCTGGTGACGTTGTAGCCGGCGGCGGAGAGGACCGACGCCAGGGCGTCTCCCAGCACCGCGCCCCGGGCGTGGCCCACGTGAATGGGGCCTGTGGGGTTGACGCTCACGAACTCCACTTGGACAGGCTCACCCTTGCCCAGGTCAATGTTGCCGTACTCGTCTCCCTCCGCAATTATGCCTTCCAACTGGGATGCCAGCCATGCGGGTTTGAGGGAGAAGTTGATGAAGCCGGGTGGTTCGGCCCACACCCTCTCCACCGCGTCGGCGGGAGGAATGAGGGGAGCAATGCGCTGGGCTATTTCTAACGGGTTCATACGCAGAGCGCGGGCAAGCTTCAGTGGCAGGCTGGTCGCAAAGTCTCCATGCTCTTCGCTCTGCGGGTGCTCCACCGTCACATCTACGGCGGTGCCGGGCGGCACCAGGCCCGATGTCCTGGCCTCCTGCATGGCCTGCTCCAGCAAGTCTGAAATCAAGCGTCTGACTATCATTGCCGATTTATGGTAACGCTACTTGCAGGATTTGGCTAGACCTAGTGTTAAGAGGGTCGATAGTGTTATTGACACCAGGATGGCTGCGTGCTAAATTTATCACTAATAAACCTTACGTCATTATCTGGGGAGGTACACGTATGAAATTCCTGGTATTCATTAAGCAAATTCCGGATCCGGATATTCCGCCGACCCAGTTTAGAATAGACCCTCAGACCAACAACATTGTTCCACCTTCCGGATCTTCCCCCGCCGTCAGCACCTACGACGAGTTGGCGGTGGAGGCCACGCTCCGGTTGAGGGACGAACTTGGTGGAGAGATAACGGTGGTGAGTCTCTGCAACAACCCCGTTATGAACGTCATCAAGAAAGCCCTGGCAATGGGGTCCGATGAACTTATCCTCCTTCAGGACCCGGCCTTCGATGGCGGAGACGCCTTCACCACCGCTCGGGTTCTGGCAGCCGCCGCCAACAAGATAGGCGACTACGATATGATTCTGACGGGCCGGCAGGCCGGAGACTGGGACAATGGACAGGTGGGTTCCTACATGGCGGAGCTTCTGGGGATTCCCTGCATTATCAATATCGGACGCCTGGAGGTGCAGGACGGTAATATACGCGGAGACCGCACCATTAGAGACGGGCGAGAGATTGTAGAGGCGCCGCTGCCTGCGTTGGTGACGGCCGGAGACGAGGTAGGTGTAGCCAGGTATCCCAAGCTGCGGGACATTATGGCCGCCGGGCGAAAGCAGCCCGTGATATGGAACGCCCAGGACCTGGACATCGACCCCTCCACTGTGGGAGACGCGGGGGCCCTGACAAAGGTGCAACGGCTGTATGTGGAGGAAAAGGTAAGCGAATGCGAAATCATCGAAGGAGAGAGCCCGGCAGAGATGGGTGTTAACCTGGCCCTCAAGCTCCGAGAGTTGAGAATCATCTAGGCAGGCGCTCGAAACCTTATCCGGATTCAGGAGGTTAGAATATGGCAGACGGAAACGGTGTACTGATTGTAGGAGAGTTCCTGGACGGCTCCATCGCAAGCGTCACAGGCGAGTTGCTGGGAGTGGGTCGGAAGCTGGCGGATTCCCTTGGAGAAGAGCTTTCTGCGGTGTTTTTTGGCAACGGCGTCACCGAGGCGGCCAAGGGCGCATTTGCCCAGGGAGCGGACAAGGTGTACGTGGCGGACGCCCCTATTCTGGAGCAGTACCAGCCGGAGTCATATGCCACAATCCTTGAGAAGATGTGCAAGGAGTCGCCTCCCAACGCGGTTGTCGTTGGTGTGACCTATATGGGCAGAGACCTTGCGCCCAGGCTGGCCTGCCGTCTGCGGACGGGCTTGGCTATGGACTGCACAGACCTTAACATCGACCCCTCAAGCAAGGGCCTGATTGCAACCCGTCCGGTGTTCGGCGGCAAGGCCTTGGCCGAAGTGGACTGCGGCCCCGTCCGGCCCGCCATGGCCTCAGTGCGCATCAAGTCTCAGGAAGTCCTTACTCCGGACCCCTCTCGCCAGGGCGAGGTCATCTCCCTTGACGTGGACGTAGACCCCGCTAACGCCAAGACCAATGTGGTCGATATGATGCTGGTGGAGGCCGAAGGCGTCAAGCTGGAGGACGCGCGTATAGTTGTTGGTGGGGGAAGAGGCCTCGGGAGCACCGATAACTGGAAGCGCTTGGAGGAACTGGCAGACGACCTGAAGGGCGCCGTTGGTTCCACCCGCGGGGCATGTGACGAGGGCTACTGCTCAATGGATACGCAGCTTGGCATCACATCCAAGTCCGTTGCGCCTGAGCTGTACTTGGCCGTGGGAATTTCCGGCGCAAGCCAGCACATATCGGGTGTGACTTTCTCCAAGCACATAATGGCCATCAACAGGGACCCCGATGCGCCCATCTTCAGGCACTCCGAGTGCGGCGTAGTGGGCCGTTGGGAGGAGATCCTCCCTTCCTTCCATGCGAAGGTGAAGGAGCTTCTGGCCGAGTAGACCAGCAAGTCGAGCGGGTACCTTCCGCTCTGAATGATCTGGTTCCGTATCCCGGGCTAAGGGCACAGGGGTTATGTGTGCCTGTGCCCTTAGCCCGGATTATTGTGGGTGAAATCATTGCTCCGGGAGGTCGGTCCGGCTATGGATGGCGATTTTCGAATAGATCTGGATGATCTGCTCAAGAACGTCAACACCGCGGATGTCGTATCCATATACTTCCCCGTCCTCAGAAAGACCATTCTGATCGACACCCGATTCACGGCGGAAGACCCTCCAATGATCCGGATTGTGCCCATGGCCGGCTCCCTTGAGGAGCGCCAGCGTTCCCTGAGAAAGCTGCGGCCTCAGTTTCCAAGGCCAAAAAGCATAACTGTCGTTCCGTGGCCCAAGTACGTGGACAGCCTGGTCCAGCTCGGAATATGGTCGAAGGTGCTTGAGCGGTTCGCCTACTCGGGGCACAAAGAGGCTATACAGGCGTGCAACGACGTGCTGCAAGAGGTGCGCCGGCTGGAGAAGAACGAGCTTGGCGCAGTGATCAGCGGCGAGAACTACCACACCGTCTGGGCCAGGAAGAGGTAGGTCAGAGGCGCTGAGGGGCTGGTTCTATCAGGAGACGCTTACGTTCAGCCTGCGACCGATAGCTGTTAGAGCTGCGTCCATCTGGTCCAGTCGCGAGTGGTGCCGCAGGTTTAGCACACGGTCCACCTGCGGTAGATGCCATCCAAGGCGTCGCGCCAGTTCAGCTTTGCCGATTCCCTGCTCCTTCATCCCACGGTACAGCATTACCTTGACCGCGGTGAGTGTGGACAGCACGGCGTAGTCCGGCCCGCTGCAGGGCAGGGGAATGTCCTTACCGTCGTGGATGCGCGCCGCTATCGCTTCTTCGAGAGCATAGGCAGCGCGAGCAACAGCCTCGTCTCGGTCGACTCCGAAGGTGGTTAGCTCCGGAAAGTCCGGAGAGGTTGCCAGCACGGCGTCGTCATCATCTTCGAGTTGTATTGGATAGCGTAGCATCAGTCTAGCCCCAAATCTTTCATTATTTTTGCCACAAGCTTGCGTCCCAATTCTTTGCGACCGCTGTGCATTGGCAGCTGCGTCGTGCGGTCTCCAAGCCGGACGGTGATGTGACCGCTGCCTGCCCGCTGCCTGCCCGGTGCACGTGAAAGGTGCAACCCTGTCTTCTGAGCCACCTTTGGAGTTGGCGGGAGTTCATTGGACTAAGCATACACAACAGATGTGTTATAGTCAACACTTCTGTTAAGGCGAGCGCGCTCAGCTTGACACCTTCTTGGCGTCTAACTTATAATCGACTAGTGGGTCTAATAGGCCCTTTTTTGCAGTTTCTCAGAGTGGCAGAAAGGGGGAGAGTTTGTCGCAGGTCGTAGTCAGAGAGGGAGAGACCTTTGACAGCCTCTTGAGGCGTTTCAATAAGAGGGTGCAGATGGACGGCGTCCTGTCCGAGGCGCGACGTCGAGCGCACTTCGAGAAGCCCAGCGTGAAGCGCAAGCGGAAGGCCGCAGCCAAGAGGCGCAAGAGCTCTCGAAGCAGCAGTGATGTGCGCCGGACATAGCGACACCGAGCCTGCCCCGGGTATCAGAGAACGACTCGAAGAGGACTTGAAGAGCGCAATGCGGGAGCGCGACGAGCTTCGTCGCTCAGTCCTGCGTATGGTGCGCTCCGAGATCCAGAACGACGAGAAGGCCGCCCAGAAATCCTTGGACGACGAGGGTATTCTGGGGGTTGTATCCAAGCAGGTCAGAAGGCATAGGGAGAGCATCAGCGAGTTCCGCAAAGGCGGACGGGAGGACTTGGTTCAGAAGGAGGAGGCGGAGCTTGACATGTTGCTGGCCTACCTCCCCGCACAGTTGACGCCTGAGGAGATCACAGCCCTGGCTCAGGAAATCATACAAGACGTGGGAGCCCGGGGCCCCGCGGACAGAGGCAAGGTCATGGGCAAGCTGATGCCACAGGTCAAGGGAAAGGCCGAAGGCACGGTGGTCAATCAGGTGGTATCGCAGCTCCTTGAACAGCTATAACTATCGCAGAGTACAGGCCCCGCCAATTGTGAACAGAAGGAGCGCCTTGGGAAACTGGAGGCGCTCTTCTTTATTCCCTGGAATATCCTGACACCGGCGGAGATATGATATGAGGTTCGGAGTCATAGTCTTTCCGGGAACCTGGAGCGACGGCGACTGCTACCACGTGGTCGACTCCGTGCTGGGCCACGAGGCGCAGTACGTTTGGCACAAGGACAGGGATCTGTCGGGCCTGGACTGCCTCATACTTCCGGGCGGTTTCTCCTACGGCGACTACCTGAGGACAGGCGCGGTCGCCCGCTTCTCTCCGGTGATGGAAGAGGTGGAGCGGTTCGCCGCAAGGGGCGGTCTGGTGATGGGCATATGCAACGGCTTCCAGATACTTTGTGAGGCCGGCCTCCTGCCGGGCGCGCTCATGCGCAACGAACACTTGCAGTTCCGCTGCCAGTGGGTCGACCTGCGGGTGGAGAACAGCCGCACGGGCTTCACGTCCGGGTGCAACCCAGGCCAGGTCCTGCGCGTTCCCATATCCCACGGCGAGGGGAACTACTACGCCGACGATGAAACCCTGGCCTCCCTGAACGCCAACGGCCAGATTGTGTTCCGCTACTGTACGCCGGAGGGCGAGATAACGCCGGAGGCCAACCCCAACGGATCGCTGGAGAACGTTGCCGGCATCGTCAGCGAGCAGGGCAACGTGATGGGGATGATGCCCCACCCGGAGCGCTGCTGCGAGCCGTCCCTGGGTGGAACGGACGGCAGGTCTATCTTCGAGTCGATGCTGCGAACCTTGGTGTGAGTAGATTATGCCTGTATCCAAAGAGGTCCTGGACGAAATAGCCCTCACCCAGGAGGAATACCGGCTCATTGAGGAACGGCTGGACCGGGAGCCCAACCCGGTGGAGTTGGGGATGTTTGGCGCTCTGTGGAGCGAGCACTGCGGCTACAAGCACTCCAAACTGCTCCTCAGTCAGCTGCCGTCCCAGAGCCCACGGCTGCTGGTTACGCCGGGAGCCGAGAACGCCGGGGTTGTCGACATTGGCGACGGGCTGGCCGTCGTGATGAAGGTAGAGTCCCACAACCACCCCTCCGCCGTTGAGCCGTTCCAGGGAGCGGCAACGGGGGTCGGTGGCATAGTGCGCGACATCCTGGCAATGGGCGCGAGGCCAATCGCTCTGCTGAACTCGTTGCGATTCGGTCCGCTGGACGATGCCCGGAACCGTTACCTGTTCGGCGGCGTAGTAGGCGGCATATCCTGGTACGGCAACTGCATTGGCATCCCGGACGTGGGTGGCGAGGTGTGCTTTTCGCACTCCTACTCGGGCAACCCCCTGGTGAATGCAATGTGCGTTGGCCTTGTGCAGAAGGACATGCTTGTGAAGGCCCAGGCTTCCGGTGAGGGGAACCTGCTCGTGCTCGTGGGCGCTGATACCGGGCGGGACGGCATTCACGGCGCTTCCGGGCTGGCCTCTCGCACCTTTGAAGATGAGCGGGAGATGAGGCCGACGGTTCAGGTTGGCAACCCCTTTCTTGAAAAGGTGCTGGTGGAGGCGTGCCTGGAGGTGGCGGCCTCCGATATCATAGTTGGGATGCAGGACCTGGGCGCTGCGGGACTTACGAGTACAATCGTAGAGGCCGCAGCCCGCGCCGGGGCAGGAGCCGTAATCGACATATCCAGGGTTCCGCGCCGGGAGGAGGGCATGACCCCCTACGAGGTGATGCTATCCGAGTCCCAGGAGAGGATGCTGGTGGTTGTCACCAAGGAGAACTTGGACGCCGTGCGGCAGGTGTTCGACAAATGGGACCTGGAGAGCAACGTCATCGGCCACGTCACCTACGATGGTCTCATCAACATTTACGATGGCGACAGCCTGGAGGTCTCTCTGCCAATAGACGTCCTCTCAGACCCGCCTCTTTATCGACTGGAGGCGTCGCCGCCCGCTTACCTGTCAGAGACCCGCAACTTCGATGCGGAGTCCCTGCCCCTTCCACAAGACGGTCCTGGCTCAATCCTGTTGCGTCTGCTGTCGAGCCACGACATCGCCAGCAAGAGGTGGATTTACCGGCAGTACGATCACCAGGTGCAGACCAACACCATACAGGGGCCGGGTGGGGATGCTGCTGTGCTGCGGGTAAAGGGCACGCAGAAGGGCATAGCCGTGACCACCGACGGCAACGGTCGTTACTGCTACCTGGACCCCTTTACCGGCGGGATGATTGCCGTGTCCGAGGCGTGCCGCAACCTGGCGTGCGTCGGCGCTGAGGCGATTGCCCTTACAGACTGCCTGAATTTCGGCAGCCCGGAGCGGCCGGAGGGTTACTATCAGCTGGAGGAGTGCATCAAGGGTATGGCGAGGGCCTGCGAGGCCCTGGGCGTGCCGGTGATTAGCGGCAACGTCAGCCTGTACAACGAGACAATGGGCGAGGCTGTGTGGCCCACTCCCGTCGTGGGCGCTCTCGGCCTGCTGGAGGACGCAAGCAGGCATTGTACGTCCGCGTTCAAAAACACAGGCGACGTGGCGCTTCTGATAGGCGCAAGCGGGGTTGATGCAGGTCCTGAGTCTATAGGAGGCAGCTCCTATCTGGAGGTCGCGCATGGAAAAGTCGCGGGCTCGCCGGCCATCGACCTGGAGTTGGAAGCGAGGGTACAGCGCCTTTGCCGACGGGCCATTGACCAAGGACTGCTCAAGTCGGCCCACGACTGCGCGGACGGCGGTCTTGCGGTGTGCCTAGCCGAGTCGTGCATAGCGGGCGATATCGGCTTCAAGGGCGACTTCTCGTTGCAGGGACGATGGGACGCGGCGCTGTTTGGAGAGACGCAATCCAGGATTGTGGTATCGCTGGCGACTGAAGCGCGGGCCCGTTTTGAGGCGCTGGCCACGGAGGAGGATGTGCCGTGGGTGCGCCTGGGTGAGGTCGGCGGAGACAATCTCTTGCTGCCGTCGCTGCTGGACACGGCCATAGACGACATGCAGTCTGCCTGGGAAGGTGGCCTGGAGGAGGCGTTGGGGTAGGGGAGTAGCAAGGCTAGCGGCGGGATAGTTGTAATCCCCTTTAGTTTGGATTAATCTTGTAATGTCAGCAACGACTAGGGGAAAGCAATGAACCAGACAACATACAAAGACCAGAGCAGAGAGTTCTTGGCCCAGGCGTCCGAAGAGCTGAACAGGCACGATATTCGGCAAGCCTCTGAAAAGGGCTGGGGGGCAGCTTCTCAGATAATCAAGGCAGCAGCCGACGCTCGCGGCTGGGAGCACGGCCGGCATGCGAGCCTGTATGACGTGGTGCGCAGGCTAGTTGCCGAGACCAATGATGAAGACATCCGGCGCTTGTTTGCGGTAGCAGGTGAGTTGCACAGCAATTTCTACGAGGGCTTTCTGGACGCGGGTGACATTGAAGCCCATCTTCGCGGCGTGGCGCTGCTGATTGAGAAGGTGGAAGGCCTGCTGGGAAGGAGTTAGACTGAGGCGCATCTTCAAATGCTGCCACACCCAACACATCCTGGATGCCTGTTGCTACAGGCATGACGAATGAGCACCTTTGCTGTAGGGGCGGTTCGCGAACCGCCCCTACGTAATTCATTTGACTTACTCACAGTCTGCTTGATACGGGGCTGAGCCAGTCGAACTGTATATGAGCGGGAAGCCGGCCTCCCTTAGCTTGAAGCGAACGGCGCTTCTATGCTATTCTACGGGTGGACGGGGTGTGGCGCAGCCCGGGAGCGCACTTGCATGGGGTGCAAGGGGCCGTCGGTTCAAATCCGACCACCCCGACCATTCGGTCTCATTTTCCTCAGTTCTAACGGGGTGACAGGTATGTTCTGCCCAAGCTGCGGCAAGGAAAATGCTGACGAATCTGCATATTGCTCGCAGTGCGGCAGACGCCTCCAAGAGCATTCTACCGACGAGATAAGGCGCCCGGCTTCCGCACGCGCTGCGCAGGGTCGTGTTCTGGCGTTCGACGAAGAAGAGGGCACAGGAGTCATCTCAGGAGACAACGGCAGCAGGTATAGTTTCATAATCCAGGAGTGGCGTCCGCAGTCTCCTCCTCAACCCGGAATGCACGTGGATTTCGTGCCGGATGATCACGAGGCCATGGACATCTACGAATTGAGTGAGCAACCTTCAGGCACAGGGACAACCCCGTATTCCGGCTCAAGCGCAACACAGTCCCTTGGCACGGGGTCCAAATCCAAAGTTGCGGCGGGCCTATTCGGGATTTTCCTGGGATGGTTGGGCATCCATAAGTTCTACCTTGGGTACCCGGTTCCGGGTGTTATTCTGCTTGGTGCAGGAATAATTGGATGGTTCTTGATAATTCCCGCCTTCATAGCGGCGATAATAGGCATAATAGAGGGGATCTTATACCTCACCAAGTCAGATGAGGAATTTGACAGGGTCTATGTTCAGGGAAAGCGAGAGTGGTTCTAGGCTGATGGGGAGAGTGGTCCCGGTTAAAATTGGGTTCTCCCTACTTCCCAATCGGCGTCGGCCACAGGTGGCAGGCCGCCTGTTGTCTGGGCGCTACTTCGATGAGAGGTGGGTCAATGACCTCGCAGGTACCCGAGATGGCGTGAGGGCATCTGGGGTTGAAGCGGCAGCCCGGCGGCGGCTCGGTGGGGCTGGGAGGCTCGCCGGGTATCACGGGGCGCTGACGTAGCCTGTTCGCCGGGTCGGGTTCAGGGATGGCCCGTATCAGGGCGGCGGTGTAGGGGTGAAGCGGCTCCTCTATAATCCTGTCGGAAGGCCCCATCTCCACAATGCGCCCGGCGTACATCACTGCGATTCTGTCGGAGAAGTGGCGCGCCGTGGCGATGTCGTGGGTGATGTACAGGAATGTGATGCCGTAGGTCTTCTGCAGACCCCGCATCAGGTACAGAATCTCAGCCCTGCTGGACGCATCGATCATCGATACCGGCTCGTCCGCGAGGATGAAGTCCGGCTTAAGGATAAGCGCCCTTGCGATCCCCACACGCTGCCGCTGGCCTCCGGAGAGCATGTGGGGGTATTTGGCGTCGGTCTCCTCCGCCGGCGACAGGTTCACGTCCTCCAGGGACTGGTGAACCAGCGCCGTCCTCTCGTCTGCGCTGCCGTAGCCGTGAATCACCAGAGGTTCCTCCAGGGTCTGGGCTATGCTCATAAAGGGGTCGATGCTGGAGTATGGGTCCTGAAACACGCCCTGCGCCCTGCGCCGGAATTCCTTGAGCCTGGACTCCTGGGTCTGTCCTATATCCTCGCCGTCGAAGAAGATGCGCCCGCCGGTGGGTCTCAGGAGCCTCAGAGCCGCTCTCCCCAGTGTGGTCTTGCCGCTGCCCGACTCGCCAACCACGGCCAGGGTCTCTCCGCGCTCAAGGCTGAGGGAGACGCCGTCCAGCGCCTTCACGACGACGGAACCCAGGAAGCCCTTCCTGGCCTGGAAGTGCACCTTCAGGTCTTCTATCCTGATTAGCTCCGTCATTGGCCTTGGTCCAGAAGCCAGCATCGTGCCTCGTGCCCCTCTCTTACGATGAAGGCCGAGGGTACCTGGTCTGCGCAGGGTTCAAAGGCGAAGGGACATCGAGGGCTGAAGCGGCAGCCCACAGGAGGGCTGGAGAGGTCCGGAGGCGCTCCGGAGATGAAGACGGGCGCTTCATTATACGCCAGCCTGGGGATGCTGTCCAGGAGCTTCTGGGTGTATGGGTGCTTGGGGCTGAGAAAGACGTCCTCCGAGCTGCCCAGCTCCACAATCTGTCCGCCGTACATGACCGCTATTCTATCGCAAAGGTCGCTGGCAAGGGCGATGTCGTGGGTGATGAAGATGAAGGAGATGCCCAGGTCCCGCTTCAGGTCTTTGAGCAAGTTCATCATCTGGGCCTGAATGCTGACGTCCAGGGCCGAGGTTGGCTCGTCCAGTATCACAAGGCTGGGGTTCAGTACCAGGGACATGGCTATCATCACTCGCTGCTTCATCCCGCCGCTAAGCTCGTGGGGATACCTGTTGACGACCTCTTCGGGCAGACGCACCAGGTCGAATAGCTCCAGAACCCGCTCTTGGGCCGGCCCTTTGCGGCCGCGGTTCTCCTGCAAGAATGGCTCGGCCACCTGGTGACCCACCTTCAGCACCGGATTGAGGGAGTTCATAGCCCCCTGGAAGACCATGGACATCCTCTTCCAGCGAATGAGCCGCCGGAACTCATCGTCCGGCAGGGCCGCAATGCTCTCATTTTCAAGCGTCACCTCGCCTCGATACCCGGTGGCGTTTCGAGGAAGAAGGCGCATGAGGGCCAGGGAGAGGCTGGTCTTCCCGGAACCGGACTCGCCCACGATGCCCAGGGCTTGCCCGCGTTCCAGGTCGAAGGATATGCCGTCCACGGCCCGCACCACCGCCTCGCGGGTGGTGTAGTACATGTGCAGGTCTCTGACCTCCAGGAGGCTCACTGGCGCGCCATCCGCAATCTGGGGTCAACCACCCGCTCCATACCCAGGGCGATGAGCACAAAAGTAAGGGCGGTTATCACAATGAGGATGCCCGGAGGAAGCACCCACCACCAGTACCCGACGTAGACCGCGCCGGTCCTGAAGCCCTGGTCCAGGATCTGTCCCCACGTGGGTATGGAGGGGTCTCCAAGCCCCAGGAAGCTGAGACCGGCCTCAGCCAGTATTGCAGCGGGGGTGAAGAATATCATCTGGGCGAAGACGAAGGGGGCCATCTGCGGGAAGATGTGCCGGAACATGATGCGCCACCGCGATGCGCCCAGGGCTGCGGTGGCCTCCACAAGCTGCCCCGACCTGATCTGCAGCACCATCGACCGGATCACTATGGCGAGGCCGGGCCAGCCAAAGACGATCATTATCGCAACTACTATCCACAGCTTCTGGCCCAGGATGAAGGCTAGGAACAGCAGGATGGGCAGAAGGGGTATGTTGGTCAGGATGTCGGAGAAGCGCTGGATGGAGATGTCCGTTTTGCCTCCCGTGTAGCCGCTGATTATGCCCATTGTGGTGCCTATTGTGGTGGCCATGATGGCCGTGACCAGCCCTATTGTCAGCGCAACGGGAAAACCAAAGATGAGTCCCCTGGCCAGGTCCCGCCCTATGGAGTCGGTGCCCATCAGCCCGAAGCTGCCGCCGCCCAGGACGAACCTGACAGAACCTATGGAGTCCTGGGGACTCGACGACCTGGCCAGCACCCGTATCCGGTAGTCGCCCTTTAGGGGCTGGAACTCTCCGTCAATCTGGTCGTCCGGCGTGCCGAAAATTGCCTGGTCCGTCTCGCCTACCAGCGTACTGGCTGGCACCCGTGCGCCAAACTCGTCCTGCAAGAACTGAGACACCTCCCCTGCGACGGAGGTCTCGCCGGTCAGGAACACCCGGAAGGGCGTCTCTTCATACCTCACCACGGGCGACGTCTCGCCGGGTCTTGGGGCGGGCACGACGTGTCTGAAGAGGCTGACGGTCCTGCCGTCCGGTCGCTCCACGGAGACGGTCACAGTGGTAGGCCTGGTGTCGTAGGATACCCCCTCCAGGGAGAATGACGTAAACGTGGGCGCGTCGTCGTCGTCGTAGTCCAGGTCGAAAATGTAGACGCTATCTATCCCGCGAGCGGTCTGTCGCACCTCCGTCGGTTGGTATGCCTCGAATACGGTGTGCTTGACGCCGCCGCCGAACCAGCCGGGAGGCACGCTCTTGGGGTTGTCCGCCCACACGGATGGGTTGTTCCACAGCCGTGCGCCAAAGTCCAGGGGGTTGGTGGTCAGGGCGAATATCGAGATCCCTAGCATAGTAATAAGGAAGGCTACGCCGGTCTTCCCGGTGGTGGAGGAGAGCAGCTCCTTGAGCGTATTGCCCAGCGCGCCCCTCATTGGTATCGCACCCTTGGGTCAACAACTATGTAGAGCACCTCCAGAGTGAACCTGGCGGTGATGTAAATGAGCGTGAACATGAAGGTGAGGGCCACGACCACGGACTCGTCCACGGCCAGGATGGCTTCGTAGTAGAGGCGTCCCATGCCGGGCCAGTTGAACACCGTCTCCGTGAGGATGCCGCCGGCTACCGAGGAAGCAAGGCCCAGGATGAGTCCCGTAAGGATCGGCGGCGCGGCGACTCGAAGTATGTGGTGGCGCATAACCCTGCCCTCGGGCAGGCCCTTGGCCCTGGCGACCGTCACGAAATCCTCCTGGGCGGTGTTCATAACCATTGTCCGCACAACATACGTCCACGAGCCGACCGATATCAGCACTAGGGTGATAATGGGAAGGGCAGCGTGCCACATCAGGTCGATGAATCGGGCGAGGAACCCTTCAGGGGGAGGAACGCTGTACATACCGCCTGGCGGAAAGACCCTCACCCCGAAAGCGGAGAGTACCAGATATGTGAGCAGGATGAGGAGAATTCCGGCCCACCATGCTGGCAGAGCGTTGGACGTGGCGGAGAATAGGGACGCTATGCGGTCGACCCTGGAGCCCACCTTGGTCGCCAGTTTCACCCCGAAAAACAGCCCCAGCACGGCCGTTATGGACGAAGCGGTGGTCGCCAGGAGCATGGTTCTGGGAAGGCGCTCGGCTATAAGGGAAGTTATCTTGCTGCTGCCGTCGGCGGTCTTCAGGGTCCTGGCTTCGCCCAGGTCCAGCATGATGACCCGGCCTATCATCTGCGGCAGCCGGAAGTACCATGCCCTGTTCAGGTCGTAGGACTCCTCCAGCTCCCGGCGATGCTCCTGGATGGCCTGCTCGATTTGGTCCGGGTCTCTGACGGTCTGGGCCAGCCCCTGGCGTAGCCCGCGCACCTCCTCATTGACGATGGCCGTCAACATCCGGTCGGAGAACCCGGTAGCGCCCAGGGTCACCGCCACAAGCACCAGGACGGCGAACAGTACGCCAAGGAGGGTTAACGCTCGTATTGCCAGGGTTTTGGCAATGGACATCTTGGCACCACCGATGGGGCGCCTCTACCGGGAGGCTTAGGACGCGGGAGGTCCGGCCCCGGTCTTCCTGCCCGATCTCATAACTATTAGGATGAGGCTGATCCCTATTCCGGCTGCGGCAGCCAGGATTATCCCTATGATCAGCCCGACCGGTGCGCCGCCATCGTCACCCTCTTCTCCCGGCATATCTTCACCGGAGGGGGCCGTGGCTGTGGGCGTAATCTCAGTTCCTCCCGGCATCTCTCCATCTGTGGGAGAGGGTTGTGGCTGGAATGGAGGCGCTCCAAACTCGATGTCCAGTCTGCGCTCCAGTACCGACGCGAGCTCATCGCTGTAGGCCGCCAGGTAGAGGTGGTACAAGTCACCGGCGAGGGTTGCCACCTCTGAGGCGGGCATCTGCACCCGGAACCTGTTGTCGGCCATCGCCTCTGCAGAGCCGGACTTGATTATCTCGTCCGTTGCCGGGTCCAGGAATATGTACTGTACAGCCAGCTGCCCCGGTCCCTCCAACTCCACCACCGCCGAGAAGTCCGTGCCTTCTTCCAGGCTGCCACCCTCTATGCCGCTGATCTGTACTACGGGAGACGTTCCGAAGTAGAGGTCGCCGGGCTTGAAGGGGTAGTTAGCGTCCCTGAAGGCGGTTATCCGGGCGAACTGCGCGCTGCTGTCGAAGGTCTCAAGCTGGTACGGACCGTTGCTTATGACCATGTGGTCTTTCTCTGCGAACCAGTCTATGGCTGCGCCATATCTCTCTAACGCCTTCGCCTCGCTCACAAGCGACTCTCCGCCGACGGTCAAGACGTCCTGCGGCACGAAACCGTCCTCCGTGAAGCTCCTCAGCGTGTTCCTCACAAGCCGGGCGTCCCCGTCCTGGACAAGGCTGGCCCAGTTCACGTTGAACCGCGCCGCGGAGGTGTCGCTGTAGGCGAGCTTCCTCTGCTCGAACACCAGGTCGTCCATGGCTGCCAGTACCTCCCAGGGCATACTCACACCCGACACGCTGGAGAACTGGGCAATGTAATCGTTCTCGAAGTGCCAGAAGTCCGCGTAGACCTCCAGCTTGTTGTCAGGGGTTATACGGAACCCGCGGAAGGTGTCCGTGAAGGGCTTGCTGGTGGTGCCGATGGAGAACTCTATCTTGGCCTTGTCCTCGTTGTACACCGTATCGAAGAGCTGGCCTATGGGGTAGATAACGTCGGCCATAGTAATGGGCCGCCCGTGGTGCCAGGTGCTCTGGAAGTATTTGGAATAGTCGAAGGTTATCTTACTGGTAGCCCGGGTCCCGGCGGGAACTGCGGTCCAGGTACTCGTGCCGGCGTCCCATATGAAGGCGTCGGAGGGCAGGTCCAGCTTGCCGCCCGGGCCGGCCGTCTCCACTTCGTAATCGGCGCGGAAGGGTATCGGTGTCCCGGAGAAGGGATGGGTAGCCAGAGGCGAGTCGTGGAGGTTGCCCCAAATGTCGGCGCTGTATATGTCCCCGAAGCCTCCCACGGGGTTCCACGTAGTCCTGTTGGTCCACACCCACAGGTTGCCCACGTTCAACTCCCCGGTGCCGCCTGGGACGTGGGCCTCCCTCAGAGTCCAGAGGCTCTTGGGACCGGAGACCAGGTCTTCCGTCACGCCCTGGATGTCCGCCCTGGCCGGGAAATTGTTGATCGCAGTGACAACCCACAGGCGCACGGACTCTTCCAGGCACGCCTCTGTGGCCTGGGCGTACAGGTTGTTCCTCTCCTCCAGACCGCTAAAGTCACCGGTGAAGATGCGCTGCCCGATCTCGTCTATGTGGGGCGCTTCGTACTGCCAGAAGCCCACCTCCTGCCAGCCCGGCATATTGCCAAGCCAGGGGGCGCACATCTGGTTGATGGAGGAGAAGTCGTATTTCTGGGGCGACCCTCGGCCCCAGCCCTCGGTGTACATGTGCCACTGGAACAGCTGCGGGTCAGTGCCGTATACGGTGAATATGGCCGGACCGAACTGCTGTGGAATGGGAATTATTGAGAACCCAAGCTGCTCCAGGTCCGTCCTCAAGGTATTCCCGATGTCGAAGCGCTCGTCCTCCGTCCTCACTATGAACTTCAGATCGATGCGCCTGTCGTTGTAGTGCCAGAGCCCGTCTCTCATCTCCGCCCCGGCCTGGGTCATGGCGCGGTCTACAATGTCCTTTGCCAGCTGAGGATCGTATCGGACTTTGGCCCCCCGAACGGTATCGAACACCGTTAGGTAGTCGAAGTCCTCTGGGCTGACGTGGGTGAGCATCTCCCTGGCGAAGCCCTGGTATATCTCCTGGGAGATGAAGGGCCTGTTGACGATGTACTGGAGAGCCTGCCGCACCTCTTTAATGGAGAGGGGGTTCAACTCCCCCTCAGGCGCAGGGGCGGGATTGAGTATGACCGAGATCATGGTGGCCGGCGCCTGGTAGACGGTGATGTCCGGGTTGTCCTCCAGACGCTGCGCTGCGGGTATCTTCAGGCCGAAAATGTACATGTCCATAGCGCCCGCCTCCAACTCCCTGGAGGCTATGTCTACGTCGAAGGCGCTGAAGTTGATTGTGTCCGTGGCCGGGCCCGGCCGGTCGTGGGGGGGGACGTAGTCGCTAGGCGGTGCAAGAGCCAGGAAGACGAAAAGGAGCGCCAGCGTTATCGCAGTCAGCAGGTATCTTCCGGCTTTCTTGCCTCTCATATTCACTCTCTTAGCCTTTGTTACTAGGTCTGGCTCCGCTAGTCCCATAGTCTACTACAGACTAAGCGGAGCCGCTACGAGAAACGGAGTCACTTTCTCTACACTTGTCTTGGACGGGCCAGCCGTGTGCCTACTACCACGCCCACGGTTGCGGCCAGGAAAGCGGCTATCACGGCTATCACGACTACGATTATGGACCCGCTGTCCGATTCCTCGTCCCGTTCTTCCAGCTCCAGACCGCCGAGCCTTTCCTGGATGTTCTGGAGCTGGGCTGAGATGTCAGAAGGCGGTGAGGTGTCGGTGGTGGGCATTGAAGGCCCGTTGCCCCCTCCGCCTGAGCCTTGCTGTAGGGAGTCCAGCTGTGTCGCGATGTCCTCTACGGCCTCCTGGATGGTGTCAAATCCAAAGTCCATGAAGAAGGACCCGGTCGCAATGTTCCCGGAGGCGTCGATGGCCCGGAAGTCGTGGGCGCCTTCACCCGATATGGGAATGAAGATGCGGGCGGCGAACCGGCCGTCGGCGTCTGTCCTGACGGTGCTGATGACGGCTCCGCTTATCTCCAGGTACACGTCCTGGTCCGGCTGGAAGTTTGACCCCTGGATGGTGATGTCCTTGCCTCCTGCGCCGGACGGCGGCGAGAGGAATATGGACGGCAGAGGCATTAGCTCCTTGCGGGCGAATCCTATCTTCTGGTTCAGCGGGCCGTATTCACCTAGACGGGCGTCGGGCCAGGCCATGTAAACGTCCGTCTCGGTTGCTTTGATGGTGAAGTAATCACCGATGAAAGCTCCTCCGGGGAAGGCGTAGTTGGGGTTGGACGGAAAGTCGGTCACCCGGGCGTTCTCTATCCATGTCTCCCCGCCGTCCTCGGAGCTTGTGTAGTAGATGTGGTATCTGGCTTCGACGGGGTCGTCTCGCATGTCTCCCCACATGACGTGGATCATCCCGTCCGGGCCTGCTGATACAGAGGGGAAGAACTGCACCCGGTCGGTGGCGTCGTCGTTAAGGCGCTTGCGGGACCAGGTCTCTCCCTGGTCCGTGGAGGCCAGGAAGAAAATGTCCCCGTCGTCCCTCTTTCCGTCCGGTGGCTTGGCCGTGTAGACGACATAGACCTCTCCCTGCGGGCCGGTGGAAATTTGAGGGAACCCGGATGCCCAAAAGCGGAAAAGGGAGTTGCGCGGGCTGTAAGCGACCTCGTTGAAGTCCGCTGCCTGCTTGGTGACGAAGGTGCGGCCGTTGTCATCTGACCGGGCCACGTGCACCTCCGCTCGACCCTCGAAGGTGTCGTCGTCCGTGCTGTCCATCCATGTCACATAGAGGGCGCCGTCCGGGGCCACGGCGGGCTGCGAACCCTGCACTACTCTCTGGTCGTCCTGCCCGAAAGCGCTAATGACCACCGGGCTTACGGCGATGGGCTCACTCCACGTCCTGCCCCCGTCTTCGGAGCGGACCAACTCAATACTGGTCTCGGTCAGAGGGGCCTGAGTTATTGGGTCGACGCCAAAGAGGAGTATAACCGGGATCTTCGTAACGAACTTGGTGTAGGTGACGTATATGACGTCCTCCTCCGGTTTTTCCTTGTTGGGTCCAATGGTCAGCCAGGGCTTGTCCAGGAAGGGAAGGGACAACTCGTACACGTCCCGGCCTTCCTCGTCCGGGTCAAGTGTGGTAGTGGTGATGTGGCTTCGCGAGGATGCGATAGGCTCCTCCCAGTTGAAGCCTCCGTCTTCGGACTTCGCTATGGGAATGGCGGCTATTACAGCAGAGCCGATGGCGTTGCCGATGGTGAAGTCCTCGATGTCCAGGGATATGGCGGCGGCGAAAGCGTTGCCGTCTCTGTCAAAGGCGATCACGGGGTCGCCCGCGCCTCCCAGGTCTTCAGACGGATACTTGACCTGCGACGGGCCTTCCCAGGTAACGCCACCGTCGATACTGGTGTAGGTTGTTATGCCCGGGAAGCTGTAGTCGATGACTCCCAGGACTACGTGCTCGGGGTCCTTGGGATTGACGCCAAGGCTTGGCTCTGTCTGGTAGGGATACTGGCCGAAGTCCCTGGTTACCAGGATGTTGCGGCTGAACTTGGGCGACGGGCTTCGGTAGGGCACCAGCGGTCCCTGGCCTCCGCCGGCCTGCGCGGAGATTCCCCTCACCTTTGGCTCCTGGCTGGGGAACGCGCTTCCCAGAGGACTGTCCTTAGCCGAAGATAGGCGCGGGTCCAGTCCGTTGGCCACAAGCCACGCGGCGCCGGAGAGGTGGTCGCTGATTGGCTCAATCAGAGAAGCGGCTTCCAGGGATTGGTGAGAGGAGAGCCTGGGTTCCCCTCCTTCTCCTCCTGCCAGGGCAGTGGATGGCAGGGAGGCTACCAGCAGGAGCAGGGTCAGGATGGTTCCCAGCGCAATAAATCTACGAGCCATTATGCGTCCACCTTACTTTAGAAGTGTTCCTCTTACGGGTAATCCGAAAACTTGCGACACGCGGCGACGGCGCAGCCGTCAACCTGGTATCACTCCAGCTGCGTCACAATGGAGTCCAGCTGGTTTATGATTGCCAGCAGGGCGCCCTTGGTGAAGACGTCCACATATGTGCCATATTCGCTGGCTCCGGACAGGGAGTAGCTTTCCAGCCAGGCCAGGTATGTGTCGTCCACGGACACGTTCAGACTGGGCTGTCTTTCGTCCCAATCGAAGTAGTTGTCGATTCTCAGAATGATGCGGTCTATGGGGGTTACCAGAGACGGGTCGGCTTCGGCGGCGATGGACTTGAGGTTGCTCCAGTAGGCGCGAGCCTCTTCTCTGCCGACCGGGATGTCTCTCCTCATCTCCACCACCAGAAGCCGGTGTTTCTCGACGGTGTTCGCCGATTCTTTGATCACGCTCAGTATGTCCGATCCCTTGCCCGACTCCAGCTGGGTGAGAGCGAGACGCAGCTGCTCCTCCAGGTTGGCTACAGAGTTCCCCAGGGCGAGTACGTCCTCTTGAGGCGCTGCGCCCATCTGGGCGTCTCTCTGAGCGATTTGCGCCCTCAGATCAGCCTCCAGCGCGCCGGCCGTCTCCAGGTCTGAGGCGAGCCCAAGGGATTCCGCCGTCCTGGTGTCCAGGTCAGCTTGCAGCCCTTGCACCTGCTCCTGCAGTTGGGAAAGCTCGGCCAGGGTGGCGCTAGGGGCCGTCGTCTCACTCGGGTCCAAGATCAGGCTTCCTAGTCCCAGCCCTCCTGCGAGACCCAGCAGGGCGGCAATGAGAGTTACTCCAAACCACACAACTGTGTTGTTCCTGCGACCTCCTGCTGGCGGGGTGTTTTCTTGATTGCTCTGGCTATAAGTGTCTTCCATTGCTTCTCAGTACCTCTCTACACTCAGTATTAGTTTACAGCCTAATAAAGCTGCGGTCTAGCATATGCGAGCGGTCTCATTTTCACAACCCGGGTTTGATGATATTGGAAGGTCAGCATACAAGAGAACTTTGAAGAAAAATTGAAGAAACTCTTGCCAACATCGCCTGCGGAGGTTACCTTTGGGGCGACCGGAGCGCCGTGGATAACGATGGAGAGCCGGTCGGCTTCACCGGTAGACTTGGCGCTGCGCATACCAATGAACACTAGAGGGCCGATGATTGGATAAAGAGGTTCTGATTGGCAAGACGTTGACCAGCATGTACGAGTTTGTGTCGTGCGACCAGTGCGGCACCAGGCTCCGCTTCGGGGACTACGAGTGCCCCCACTGCGGGGCGGACGTGGAAAACGAGATGCGACGGTGGGCTGCAAGGCTCGTGGAGAAGCTGGCCCTTTGAGGCGAGCGGTCGTCGCGTAAGTCCGCTTCGAAGAAGAGTCATGGAACCCGCCCCACGAAAACGGTTCATGGAGTGCCCCGACTGCCGGAGCCCGGCGGTCCATGTCCCCTGGGAGCCGCAATCGGTTACTGGACGCAGGCGTATGCTTTGGGGCCTGGCTTTCTTCTGGCTTACCTCGCTCGCTCTGATAGCGCCGGCTATTTTGACCGGGGAGTTTTTGTGGCTAGTCGGACTGGCGGCCTACGGACTGGTTACAATCGTGGTGGGTGTGGCATACTATAGGAGCGCCCACAGCTATCGATGCGCCGGCTGCAACCGCAGATGGCGCGATTAGCGGAACGCCTTGGTTGACGGGTCCTTTAGCGAGACCCAGCAATGCTGTAGCGAGACGGGGAGGAAGAAATGCCGCCACGAGAGACGATAACAGTTACTCAGATTTGCCCAGTATGCCATGCGGAGTTGGGGACTCTTTCCGAGAAGAAGGAGAACCTCATGCTGTCAACCCGGGACAGCATCTGGTGCGAAAACTGCCAGGCCACAGTGCTGGCCATTAGGGAAGTCTCAGGCAGGCGGGCCTCCATAGAGAAAGAGGTAGAAAGCTACCCCACCTCTATTGCACTGGGAGACCTCGGCGCGGTAGAACGAGCAGCAGTGTAGAGGTTCTGCAATGGCTGACAAGAAGACAGTCGACTCCTGGATGGAGGAGTTGGGCCCGTCCCTGCGCGAGATAGCTCAGACCTTAAGAGGGATTATCCTGCAAGCCGTTCCGGACATAAGCGAGTCCATCAAGTGGGGCACGCCCAACTACGCCAAGAGCGGTCACGTCTGCTACCTGGCGGCCAACAAGGGGCACATCAACCTGGGGTTCTTCAACGGCGCCGGCCTTAACAACCCGGATGGGCTGATTGAGGGCACTGGAGCGAAGATGCGTCACATAAAGGTGAGGACGACGGAGGATATTCGGCCGGAGGTCTTCGCCTCCCTGGTGCAGGAGGCTGTGCGGCTCAATACCAGTGAATAGTCATAAAGCATACATTTGTGTACAAACCGATAGCGTGTTACACTGGCGCGGCACCTGGACGAAAGTAAGGGGGTAAGGGCGATGAACCTATTCAACCCACAACAGGCCGATCTCATCTTGGCAGAACTGATGGCGAAGCAGCGGTTGGCGGAGCAACACCGGTCCGGAAAGAGAGAGCGGCGCCACAAAGTAGCCGGAAGGATTAAGCACGAGATACTGCATGACCTGAAGATCGTGACCTCTCCAGTCTGGTGGCCCGTTTCCAAGGCGCTTTCTTTGGCGAAGCGGAAGAAGGTGGATGTCCAGTAAAGCGAATCATTCTCCACTGACCTGGACAGGCCCCTTTACAAATAGCCTGGGCGTCCAGACAACCCCACGTCAATCGCCCATCGTCCCTGTAACCGGTCTCCCGCGTTTGCTTTAGAGCCGAATCTGTGCTCTAATGGGCGCGAGTCCACACGGAAGGGGTAGCGGCCATGAACATGTTCGATCCCCATCACACCAGCGGATGGAGTACTGGGCGGATCGGGTTTCTGAGCAGACCAGGAACGGCGAGTACAGCACCGGACACCTCAGGGCCGCCGACGCTCTTTGGCATTTCATGGAGACCTCCGTGAAGATTGTGACGTTTCCCGTATGGTGGCCGATTTCCCGGTGGAACAAGCGCAAGAAGGGGAAGAACCAGCCGCAAGACCCCTACACGACTGACCTTAACAGGCCGCTCTACAAGTAGACGAGCGGCTCCTGCTAGTCTGCTCTTAGGCAGGCCTCATACTACAATGGTTTTGGAACCATAATGAAGCAGGAGGAGCAACTATGAACCCATTCCACTGGGGACACTCGGCCGACGTGGATCAACAGGTCACCATGATGTCTGTGTCATCGTCCAAGTCCTGGCCAGAGCACAGCGACGCCTCCCGCGGGCTGACCGACGTGATGTGGAACAGCATGCATGTAATCGAAGCGGTGGTGCACTTCATTGGGATTCTCATTAAGGTTGCTACGTTTCCCGTCTGGTGGCCCATCTCCCAGTTGAAGAAGCTGGGCAAGAAGAGCAACCAGCCGCAAGATCCCTTCACCACCGATTTGAACAGGCCGCTCTACAAGTAATCCGAGAATACGGAGTCCGAACGGCCTAAGCCAGCGCCGCCTCCAGCGCCTTCTGCGAACCGCCGATCACCAACTGCCCGTTGACCACCACCAGGGGCCGCCGTATGAGACGAGGCTCCTGGAGCATTAGCTGCACCAGTTCCTCTTCGGAGAGGCTTTCGGCCGGGCGGCCGAGGGCCTTGAATGAGGGGCTGTTCCATGAGAAGACTTCCGCAGCTCTACGTTCTCCAAGGAGCTCTTGGAGCTCGCCTTCGGCGAACCTGTCCTGGAAGAAGTCCCTCTCCTCAGTTTCCATACCGTTTTCGTGGAGCCACGCTCTCACCTTGCGGCAGGTGGATCAGCGGCTCCACCAGTACAACGTCGCTTTGGGCATATCTGCAACGTCAATCTTTTGTAGTTTCATGGATTCTAGTAATCCGGGGAAATCCTCGTCCGAACATACAGCAATGGCCTGCATCCCATAGGGATGCAGGCCATTCGCTCGATTCCATTTAGTTGAAGGGCTTTATGCCTTCGCTATCTCTTCTGCCTTCAGGACCGCCCGGATGATCTTATCGTAGCCGGTGCAGCGGCAGAGGTTGCCGGCCAGCCAGTGGCGGATGCGGGCTTCGTCGGCGTCCGGCTCGCTGTCCAGGAGACTCTTGGCTGCCACGATGAAGCCGGGAGTGCAGATGCCGCACTGGAGGGCGGCCTCTTCCAGGAACGCCTGCTGTAGCGGGTGCAGCCCCTCGGGGGTGGCCACGCCTTCTATGGTGGTGATGGTCTTGCCCTGAGCCTCAACGCCCAACACGCAGCAGGAATCCACGATTCTGCCGTCAAGTATGACGGTGCATGCGCCGCAGTTGCCGTCGTTGCAGCCCTCTTTGGCTCCAGTCAGTCCTATTATATCACGGAGGCTCTCAAGAAGACTCTGGCGGCTCTCGCACAGGAAATCTACTTCGGTATTGTTGATGTTGGTTCTTACGTGGATCTTCTCTGCCATATCTACTCCTCTCCCTTGGCTCTTGCAATTGCTGTTCGCAGGGCTCGCTTGGTCAGGATGCCAACCAGGTGGATGCGCTGCTTGACGGTGCCCCTCATGTCGTTGATGGGGCTGGCCACGGCCTTGGCGGCCTCAGCGGCCTCCTCGATGGTAGCCTCGCTGGCCTCTTTCCCGACCATTGCGTCGGCGGCAGCCTGGGCCATCCTGGGTGTAGGAGCTACGGCTCCCACCGCTATCTTTGCCGAAACGACCTTCTCCTTAGCGTCGTCCAGAACGACTGAAACCCCGGAGTTTGCGATAGCGATGTCCATTTCATTTCTGGGTATAAACCGCAGGAAGGCGGCTCCCGAGTTGGGCTTGGGGGCTGGGAAGTTCATGCTCACCAGCAACTCGCCGTCTTGAAGTTGGTTTCTACCAGGGGCAGTGCAGAACTCCTCAACGGGGATGGACCGGCGACCGTTGGGTCCGGCCACATCGGCAACCCCGCCCAGAGCCATAAGCGCCGGGATTGTGTCGCCGCTGGGAGAGGAGTTACAGAGGTTTCCTCCAAGGGTGGCCCGCGCCTGGATCTGGATTCCGCCGATAAGGAAAGCCGCATCCACGAGACCGGGGTAATGCTCGATTACGGTCTCGTTTTCGTAGACCAGGCAGCATGGAACGGCGGCGCCCACTGTCAGGCCATTGGCCTCCGAGTAGGAGAGTTCGTTCATCTCTGGGACTTTTTTGACGTCCACCAGGCGGTCTATCTGGAAGCGTCCGCCGCGCAACTGGACGATGACGTCCGTGCCTCCTGCGAGGGCTTTGGCATTGGGGCCACTTTCGGCCATCAACCGGACGGCCTCATCAAGGGTGGTCGGAGCTACGTATTCAAAATCTTGCATGGCACATCCTCTCATAGTCTGGCAACATTATAGCACGGCCTCAATAAAGGGCAATAGCCGAGGTCCGGGTGGCGCCCTCAGCCCCTCGCTGCGAGCCAGCCGGCGATGCCCTGCCGGTTCCGCTCCAGCCAGGTCGCGTTCAATCTAATCCTCTCCAGTGACTGCTGAATGGTCCTCTCCGCCGAGGGAGCCGGATGGCTGTTGAAGAACTCCTCAACGTCCCTGGCGCGCTCTGGCGTCGTGAACGAGCCGGTTACCCCAACCAGCCTCATAATGGCGAAGCCGCCGCGCCCGTACCTCCTGTCTAGCTCGTCCCAGTTCTCCTTGATGAACTCCCACGCCAGGTCCTTCCCGTGCCGGTTGCCGGCCAGGGACACAATCACCAGCACAGAGTCTTGGGAGCGCACCTCGGATGAGAGGGAGCGCTCAAGCATATCCTGGAGGAGCTCACTGCTCTGGAAACGGGTGAGCGCTCCCAGAAGGCGCATGCGCTCTTCGTGGAGGTCAGCCTCCCTCTCCAGCCGCCACAGCGTGTCGTAGGTGGACTCGTCCCCTTCCTGGGCCACAAGGCCGTAGACCACGCCCTTGAGGTCGGGATGCAGGGACGCCGGGTCACTCAGGAACCTGTCGAAGCGGCCCTTGGCCTCTGCGATGGTTCCAGGGTCTCCGTAGGCCCCGTACTGGCCCAGGACAATCCCGCGGCGCAGGGATTCCAGGTGGCCCTCGTTCGCGCCTGCGTCCCATCCAACCTGCCCGGCGATGCGCTCGAACAGCCCTCTCGCGAAACCCTCGTACTGGTCTATGCATGGCTCGTCGTAGAGCAGGTTCTCCATGCCGCGGAGGTTGGTGGCCAGGTCGCTCCACACTGAAGTGTCCGCCTCGGCCTTGTAAGCCTCGGCAAGGGACAGGAACTGGGTGGCCGGCAGGAAGCCCGCGCGCACCATGGCGTAGGCATCGTTCTGGAGTCCCAGCCGGTCGATGGCCGGGAGTTCGAGCGCCTCCACCGCGCCCTGGAGTCTGGACCAGTCCTCCGGGGAGTAGTTCACCCTGTAGAATCCGGTCTGACCGGAGTTCACCTTCACCCAGCCCTCGGAGCCGGCGTCCTTGTCCACCTCCACATCTGCGTCCCGCTGGTCCATCAGGAGGGAGGCCGTGTCGGAGTCGCCTGCCTTGGCGACGCTGACAGGGACCTGCCAGAGAGTGGGGTCTTCCTCGCCCTCGTCCAGCAGATGGTCGTACAGGAACCGCCGCTGGTTGAGCCCGATATGCCGGGCGTCTTCGTGCCTGTGCGTCTCAGCCTGAAGGACCGGGTAGCCCATCTGCTTGACCCAGGTGTTCATAATGGCGGTAACGGGCTGGCCGGAGGCCTCCTCCAGGGCCGCCCACAGGTCCTCTGTGCGGGCGTTGGCGTACTGGTTGGCGGAAAGGTAGCCGTGGAGTCCCTTCTGGAAGGTCTCCTCGCCCAGGAAGGTCTCCAGCATCCTGAGAGTCGCGCCGCCCTTGCTGTAGCTGATGGCGTCGAAGAGCTCCCGGATTTGCGCGGGATTCTCCACCCTGGCCTCGATTGGGTGGGAGTTTCGCAGCCCGTCCAGGCTGAGGCCGGAGTTGGTGTCCTGGAAGACGAACTGCGTCCACATATTCCACTCCGGGTACTGGTGGTCGACGGCCTTGTCGCCCATCCAGGAGGCGAAGCTCTCGTTGAGCCACAGGTCGTCCCACCACTCCATCGTCACCAGGTCTCCGAACCACATGTGCGCCATCTCGTGGGACACCACCTCCATAATGCGCTGCCGGGTCGCCGCCGAGGAGTTCTCGGGGTCGTAGAGCAGGGCGGTTTCTCGATAGGTGATTGCGCCCCAGTTCTCCATTGCGCCCGCCGCGAAGTCCGGGACGGCTATGTGGTCCAGCTTCTCCAGGGGATACGGGATGCCGAAGTAGCTGTTGAAGTAGTTCAGCAGACCGACGGCGTTCTCCACTGCGAAGCGCCCCTGCTCCTCCTTGCCCCGCGTAGCCCAGACCCTCACCAGCGTTCCGTTGGGGGCCCTCTCCTCCACGGAGGCGAAGTCGCCCACGATGAACGCCAGCAGGTACGTGGACATCTTGGGCGTCTCGGCGAAGCGCACTATCTTGGCGTCTCCTTCCACAGGAGTCTCGCTTACAATCAACGTATTGGAGATAGCCACTAGGTCTGAAGGGACGACCAGGGTAACGTCAAATGTAGCCTTGACTGCGGGGTCGTCCCAGCAGGGGAAGGCCCGGCGGGCGTCAGTGGCCTCGAATTGCGTGGTGGCCAGGTATCTCTGCTCACCCTCCGGGTCGGTGTACTGGCTCCGGTAGAAGCCCCGAAGCTGGTCGTTCAGAGTCCCGTTGAACTTTATGTATAGTGTCGCGTTCCCGGGCGGTATCTCCTGGCCGAAGGCAAAGCTTGCGGTCTCCATCTCTTCGTCCAGAGCGATGTTCTGGGCGGTCAGGGACGCGCCGTTCTCCAAGGCTAACCGCACCTCCAGGATGTCAATCTCTATGGCGTTGACGGCGATGCTGGAAGTGGCCTCCGTCACCTGGATTTCTATGGTCTCCTCTCCGGCGAAGCTGAAGCTGTCCAGGTCCGGCGTCAAAGTGAGTGCGTATTTCAGCGGCTGGACGGTGGTGGGCAATCGATAGGCTGAGACTGTGGTCATATGGTCTGTCCTTCCTCCCTTATTGGGCTGCACTAGATTATACGCTACCGAGCCAGTATCGGGAAACAGCGAGGGTGTTCAGGAAAGCGATGCTATAATGAGGCAAATCTCCAGAGAGGAAGACCTCTTCCCCCTCGAGGGGGAAGATTGAGATGTGGGTGAGAACGCCCTTAAGTATGCCCCCATCCCCGTATCAAGTACGGGGCAGGCTCTGACCTTCCCCCGCAAGCGAGGGAAGGGATATTGACGTATCCACCCAGATCATTCACTTTTCCAAGGAGGCGCTTTGGTAACGCGACAGGACTACAGGTTGGACAGCAGCGGCATATCACTGGCCGCCACGCTCTTTGTACCGCCCGGCCCGGGGCCGCATCCGGCGCTGGTTATATGCCACGGGATGCCCGCGGGCCCGCGACCGGATACCGGCGGATCGGATACGGCTCCAGTGGGGGATGGCCTTGAGTACCCGGGCCTGGCAGAGTGGTGCGCCTGGGAGGGCTTTGCGACCCTGATATTCAACTTCCGCGGCACCGGCGATAGCGGCGGCAATTTCCATGCCCTGGGCTGGGCGCAGGACGCGGACGCGGTGGTATCCTGGATCATCCAGAGGCCGGAGGTGGACCCCGCCAGGGTGATTCTGCTGGGCTCCAGCATGGGGGCGACTATCGCAATCTACGTAACGGCCAACCGCCCGGAGGTGGCAGGTCTCGTCTCCTTTGCGGGCCCGGCGGTGTCGAGGCCGCGCGCTGAGCCGGCCGAGGCGGTGGAGCGCATGAGGGCTATGGGCATAATCCGCGACCCCGGCTTTCCGCCGTCCCTGGAGGAGTGGGCCAACGAGGGCGCGGCGCTCAGTCCATCGGAATGGATTGGAAAGGTGGCTCCCAGACCGCTGCTGCTGCTCCACGGAGACGCCGACGACGTGGTGTCGCCGGACAGCGTCTACACCCTCTTCGAGCGCGCCGGCGAGGGCAAGGAGATGCAGATGCTGCCGGGCGTAGGGCACCGCTTCCGCAGCGAAGCCACCGCCATCGGAGTGGCGCTGGAATGGCTGAAAAGGAAGTTTCTGCCAGGTGATGTCTAGCGTACGGCTACTCGTTGACAAGTAATTCTCGACTTTGTACTATAGTAGTAGCCGACAGGGCTGCTAGCTGAGCCCGTGGATGGTTTCCATCCGTCGGCTGCGCTGTGTGGTTTCAATTTCTCCTTCGCGTCCTTTACTTCTCTTAAGCTATGTTGGTGCCTGCTATTTCCTGTCTTTATGTTCCTCTATAGGTGAAGCCGAATTGTTCCGGTGCCACGGGCTACAAGCTGACGATGCGGACGAGCAGTACCTTGCCCGTCTGTAGAGTGGCTCCAGGCTGTACCTGTACACCAGTCTATGGGAAGGAGGCCATCACGTGCCATGAGCAATAATAAACAAGGGTCTGGCCTATTGCTTCAACTCGCTGAGATGCTGCTGGTAGTCTTGATGCCACTTGTATTTTTTGTGACTTGGTTTGCCGTGATTCTTTGGTTCTTGACGTTCCTCAATACGGATGAGGACCCCTTTGTCACCGGGTCGCCCTTTACGCTTGCTCAGGTGGTTTCGATATTCGGGGGATTTGGGTTGGCCGGAGGCTTCGCCGGCGGGGTCGTACCAGAATTCCTCCGGCGGAAGATACTTATTATGGGGATTCTGTACCTCATATCGGCTCTTGGCTTCAGTCTACTGGGGATGATGTTACCGGCCTTAGCATCCTCGAATCCGGGTACGGATGAGAACCTTACCTTGACTATATTGAACAGCATAGCTTTCTTTATGGGCGCAATCGCTTTTGGCGCGGGCAATACTATGTTTCTATTCGTCAGTTACGAGCTGATTAAGTTTAAGGGATCTAATCTAAAGGAACGAGACGATGAAATGCGTCTCGTTGCGGTGGGGACTGTGAAGGAAGCGACGAGGCCACGAAATAGATGAACTTACGTTCTGTGTAATAGCGCTAATTACTCTTTAGCGCACAGGTGAGTTCTGCCACTGCCAGTCATTCCGAATCTGGATTGACTTAAAGGTAAGCATTGCAACAGGAGTGAGCGTCCCTTGTCCTGCAAGAACAATATTTCCGAATCAAATGGAGGAGGGCGCTCTCTCAACGACCCACTGTCCATAGTTCCCAGAATCAATCATGGACCCATAGGAGCCGCTGGCCTCATTAGGCGGCCTTCTTCCCCGCGTTGACTCATTCGTCCCGTCGTGATAGTATCTAGTGGCATTCGGCAGGCGTTTCCCTTGCTCGTGCGGGGAAACCACAGACTAGGAAGCGGATTCTGCTCGTGCTCGGGATGAGCCTCAGGCTGCACCCGACTGCTTTTTCAGTAGGACCGTACAACGTGAGCTAGCCGCGCGCTCAAATTGGGCTTTGTGTGCTGGACTTGATTCACCCGAATACTCAGTAAAGGAGAAGCTGGTTTGATTACTACTATGGTGGGGAACTACCCCAAAATCTCCCCGGACGCCAAGGCCCCCAGTCTCCGGACAGCTATCTCCCGCTTCGATGAAAGTCGCATCACCCTGGAGGAGTTGAAGCGGGTTGAAGAGGAGGTCACCAAGGAGGTCATACAGGACCAGGTGGATTCCGGGCTGGACCTGGTCACGGACGGCCAGATCCGGTGGGACGACGGCCAGACGTACATTGCCCGCGGTATCCAGGGCTTCACCGTTAATGGCCTGATACGGTACTTCGATACCAACACCTACTACCGGCATCCCATACCGGAGAACAGATTGCAGTCCAACGGAGCCATCACGGTGAAGGACTACGAGTTCGCCGCGGCCAATAGCGCGAGGCCCGTCAAGGCCGTCATCACCGGGCCTTACAGCTTGGCGCGGCTATCGCAGCTGGGCTGCTACGAGGACCTTCGCTCCCTTGTGATGGACCTTGTGCCTATCCTGAACCGGGAGGCCAAGGCTCTCCAGAGCGCGGGAGCCTCCGTTATACAGTTCGATGAGCCTTCCATACTCAAACACAAGGAGGACATCGACCTCTTTGCAGAGGCCATTGAGGGCGTTACCGCCGGCGTCACCGCCACGACCGGAGTGTGCACCATTTTCGGGGACGCCACGGGAATCCACAGCCGGCTGTTCAGCCTGCCCGTCGATATAATTGGCCTTGACTTCGTGGCGGGGCCCGCCAACTACGACCTTATCGGTGAGCTTCCGCAGGAGAAGAAGCTGGGCTGCGGTATAGTTGACGCCCGCAACACCAGGCTGGAGACGGTGGAGGATATCGCGGAGGCCATCAAGCGCGTAAGCGGGTCGGTTTCGCCGGACCGCCTCTACATCAACCCAAGCTGCGGTCTGGATTATCTGCCGCGCCCCAACGCAAGGGCAAAACTGACTCGACTGGTTGAAGGCGCAAAAAAGGCCCAGGAGGAGTTGTCATGACGAAGGGACTATTGACCACGGCGGTCGGGAGCTATCCCAAGCCGGACTACATCACCAGGGCGCGCTCCCAGTTTCTGAGGGGCGATATAGGCGCTGAGGCGCTTGAAGAGCTGGAGAAGCAGGCTACGGCCCATTGGATCCAGGTGCAGGAGGACGTGGGGATGGACGTGGTGGTGGACGGCGAGATGTACCGGGGCGACATGGTGGCCTACTTCGCCGAGAACATGGCGGGGTTCACCAACAGCGGCCTCGTGCGCTCTTACGGCAATCGATACTACCGCAAGCCCATCGCTACCGGCCCCATTGGCCGGGACAAGCCCATGACCGTTGACTGGTGGAAGTACGCCCAGAGCCTCACGGACAAGCCCGTAAAGGGAATGCTCACCGGCCCGTACACCATCGTCGACTGGTCTTTCAACGAGTACTACCCTACCAGAGAGGCCTTTATCATGGACACCGCCAGGGCGGTCCACGATGAAGCTATGGACCTTGCCAAGGCCGGCGCCAAGTACATACAGATCGATGAGCCGGCGCTGTCCGTCAGGCCTGAGGAGATGGAGATAGCGGCCAAGGCCTTCGCCGTCGTAACGGACGGTCTGGACGCCTTCACCATCACCCACATCTGCTACGGCGACTTCGCAAAGGTCTTCCCGCACCTGGCCACTTTCCCGGTGGACATGCTGGACATGGAGATGACCAACAGCAACTACGACTTCCTGGACCTGATACGGGGATACCCGTCCTTTGACAAGTATCTGGCGATGGGAGTGGTGGACGTTCATAACCACGCCATCGAACCGTTGGAGAAGGTGAAGGCGGGCATCAAGATGGGGCTGGAAGTGCTTACCCCGGAGCGCCTTTACATCGACCCGGACTGCGGTCTGAAGACGCGAATGGTGGATGAGTCCATTGCCAAGCTCCAGGTGATCAGCGACGCCGTTAGAGAGGTGAAGCAGGAGCTGGGCATAGAGTAAGGTGGGGGCTTCTTGTCCCTTCCCTCGTTTGTGGAGACTCTTGCTTAGCACAGAGGCCATTCTTTACTACCCACATCCAGACCTTCCCCCGCAATGCGGGGGAAGGTTTTTTTGGGCGTCAGCAGGATTTCTTGCCCCCATTAGGGAGACCTTTGAATAACCTGTCCCACAGCCCCATGTTCCCGTCATTCCTGTGGAAAGAGGAATCTGGAGCGTCTCAACCGAGACAAAGTAGCTTTGCGAGCAACGCCTTAGATTCCTGTTTTCAGAGACTTTCTAATAACCCATAGCGTCATCCAGCAAGAATTTCCCTCACCGTCATTCCTGCGGAGGCAGGAATCTAAGAACGCTGTCTGCAAGGCTGCGTTGACTTGGAAGAAGGGCTCTAGATTCCCGTTTTCACGGGAATGACAGAGAAGAATGCTTTTCCCGGGACGACATTCGGGTTATGTAAAGGCCTCCGTTCACGGGAATGACGGTTGGAGCGCCTCTTCCAGGATAAGGCGAGGAGTTGCGCAAAGGTCTCATTAGGGGGAGAGTCAGAGAGGGGAGCATACAAGCGAGCCAAGTCAATTGATAGTTGCCTAACAGGGAAGGCTATGGTAGGGGAGTCAGCGCCTCTGCAATCTCCTCGCGCACGTCTGACTCCGTCTCCGCAGCCAGGGCGTCCCTCAGCGCTGCCTCAGCCTCCGGTCCGCCTATGGCGCCCAGGGCCCAAGCGGCGTGACCGCGCACCAGGGGTATGTCGTGGCATAGCGCCTCGACCAGACCTGGGATAGCTCTCGGATCGCCGATGTTGCCCAGGGCCACGCACACGTTGCGCAGTATACCGGCGCGCTTCGCCCGCTTGATGGGGCTGTTTGCGAACCGCTCTCTGAACTCCGCCTCTGTGATCTTCAGCAGGGGCAGAAGCTCCAGGGCGGTGAAGCCGTGCTCGCCGGTCTGGAAGGCGGGCTCCTGTGTGGGCAGGGCCTTGCGGTTGACGGGGCACACGTCCTGGCAGATGTCGCAGCCAAAGACCCAGTCACCGACAAGTGGACGCAGGGGCTTGGGGATGGGGCCGCGGCACTCGATGGTCAGGTAGGAGATGCACTTGGTGTTGTCCAGGACGTAGGGCGCGATCAGTGCGCCCGTAGGACACTTGTCTATGCAGATGGTGCATTGGCCGCAGGTCTTCTTCGATGGCGCGTCAGGCTCCAGGTCCAAATCGGTGATGACCTGGCCCAGGAACACCCAGGAGCCGTGACTGCGGGTGAGGATATTGGTGTTCTTCCCAAACCAGCCGACGCCCGCCCGCTCGGCGACCGCCCGGTCAAGCATTGGGCCGGTGTCCACGTACACCTTGGCCTGCACCAGCTGCTCCAGGCGCTCCGAAAGCCTTTGCACAAACAGCTTCAGCCGGCGCTCCATAACCTTGTGGTAGTCCTCCCCCCAGGCGTATCGGGCCACTTTGCCCTGCAGGGGCGTCGGATCGTCAATCTGTGGCGGGTCTTCCTCCATGTAGCTCATTGCCACGGCGATTATGGAGCGTGCGCCGGGCAGCATCTCGTCCGGATGGGTGCCGCGCTTCACCCTGGCGGCGTGGTACCAGGGGAGGCCGTCCATCAGGCCGGCGGTTACCCTCTCCAGGGTGATCTCCTCGGCTTCGTAGAAGGGGTCCGCGGAGGTTACTCCAACGAGGTCGAATCCCAGTTCCGCGGCCAGGCTCTTGACCGCTTGCTTGGCCTTGTCGTCGTACACTCTGGTCTCTGACGGCATGATAAAGCTATTATGACATATATTGGGCTGTGGAAGCTTACACCGCCTGCGGAGCCGTATCCTTTGAATCGGGGATGTGAATGAAACTACTCTTCAGAACGTCCGCGTTTGCGGCGCTGCTTCTGGCAATTGTGGTCTTGAATGCTGCGGTGGCTGCGGCCCAGGACGCCGGGACTCCTGGGCCGGCTACTACTAGGCCGGCTACTGTTGAGCCGGTTAGAGTTGCAGATGATGAGAACATTGAGCTGGCTCCTGTCGATGACAAGGCGGATACCCCGCGATCTTGGTCCTGGCTTGGGTGGCCCACGATGACGCTCTCAATGGTATTGGGCAGCTTCTGGGCTATCAGGCGTTTTCGGACCAGCCTGTTGGAGGCTCGTCTGGCGAAATTCTCCTCCGGCGGCGAGCAACGGCCTTTGGACGCGATCCCGATTGCGCAATCATCTTGGGGAGGGTTGCCGTCCGGGGCGTTGCTGTTAGTACTTACAACCTCTATGTCCTTTGGCATAATCGCCCTGTTCGATTATCCGTCCCAGATCTCCAATCTTCATCCCTGGATAGACGTAGTACTCTTGGTCTGGTTTTTAGTCGGCCCTTTCCTGGTGGGCCTTCTGTCGGAATCCCGTGGGGTTGGCGCTATCCCTATACTGGGCTACGTCTTGGGATTGCTTCTGTGGCACTCCACCCCCGGAGAGAATATAAATACACTTTCTTACGACATTGGCTGGCTTGGGTTCCTGCTCTTGCCAGTGGGCATACCTGGGCTGATGCTGTATTTGTTATTCCGATTCGGAAGAGCGCTCAGGTGACCATTCTCCTGAGCATGGCCTATTGAAGTATGGGAAGCCCCAGCAGCGCCTCAGGCTTGTCGACGACGAAATCGGCCTCCGTTTGAGCGTGGCTGCTGTTGGCCGCAGGGATGCCCCAAGTGGCGAGGCAGCTCCAGCAGCCTGCCGCCTGCGCTGCTCCCATATCGGCGGGGGTGTCTCCTACCACGACGCTCTGCCCAGGATCGGCTCCCAGGCGTTCCAGCGCGAGCAGCACGCCCTCCGGGTGGGGCTTGTGGTTAGTTACGCTCTCGAATCCCACTCCTGTGGAGAAGAAACCGTCGATTCCGAGTTCCCTGGCTTCATGAAACGCTCCGACGCGTAGCCCTTCCACTTCAGACTCCCAGCCCTTTTGAGTCACTATACCCATCTTCAGGCCTCTTGCTCGAAGCTCCTCAAGCATCTGCCGGATTCCAGGGAAGAGGTCTATCAAGCCGGCTTTCTTTGTCCAGTAGGTACGGCGATAGCCTTGGAAAAGGTCCAGGGGACGCAGTCCCTCTCTCTCCTCCAGTGGTCTGAGGGTGTCCTCGAGCTGTCGGCCTCTCATGTCTCTGACGAACTCCTCCGCCGTCGGATCATGAATGCCCGCCGCGGTAAAAACGCGCTGGAGAGCGTCCAAACGAGCGGCGTAGGAGTCCACCAGCGTGTCGTCGAAGTCGAATACGATGGTGGTAATTGCTGGATGCGGCGCTTCCCGGCCCGTCTCTGGTTGTCTGGCTGAAGCGTAGGTCACGGGCGATATCTAGTACTGCTGGAAGAGTCGGCCCCATCCCGTCTTCATTGCGGCTTCGACACGCCGGTTCCCGATGAAGCGGAGCCAGTAGGAGTTGTGGTAAACGTTGGATGCGAAGAATGACCAGGGCGCAATGGGCGACCTGAGCAGCAGGTTCTCCAGGGGCTTGAGGGGTCCCCAGTAGATCAGCTTCTGGCCCCGGCTGGCGAAGGTGTTGCCGCTTCCCTCGAACCGCCAGTCCACGCCGGAAATGTCTTCGCCCACGGTCTCTATCTGGGAGGGGTCGCCGCAGCCCAAACCCCTCTCGTGGGCCAGCCTGATGAACTTGATGGACATAGGGTCAAAGCCCATCATCTTGGCCGACACCGCGTCTATGGCCACCTGGTCTGCGCCTGCCAGAAGGACGTTCTTCTCGTGCCACCTCATGGCTCGGGGGCCTGGGCCGTCGCCGGCCAGTGTGCCGTCCATGACGGCGAAGACGCCCGGGTGTATCTCCTTCTGGATTGTCAGCAGGTCCACCAGCGTTTCGTGGATGACCGAGTGGGTCCAGTGACGCTTGCGGTTCAGAAGCCCTCCAAAGGCGTTCTTCATTGCGCCGGTGATGGTGGTGAAGACGTGGGTTTTCATGGTGGGCAGGTGCACAATGTTCTTGCCCGGGAATATCTCCGGTATGGCGAGTCCCTCCGGGAATATCTTGTCCAGCACCAGCATCTCACCCTTGGGCTGGAAGGGTATCCACTTGTTGGGGGGCACGTCCAGGTGGACGTTGGGGAGGTTGTACTTCTCCTGAACGGGTCTCTGCTTGTTCCGTATCTCACCCTCGAAGGAGTCCACAACCACAGTGCCGTTGTGCGCTGCGATGAGGTCTTTGTAACCGTCCTGCTGGAGAGCGTTGATGACCCCCTCAAGCTGCCAGGGAGTGGTCGAGCAGGCGGGGTAGTAATACTGCCAGGAGATATTGATCTTGAGCAGAGTGGATATGTCGGGAGGAAGGTAGGTCTGGTAGTCGGCGAGGCGCATCGCTCTGCCGATGTCCTCCAAGACGGTTTCAGGGCGGGTGTAGACAACCGCAACCTTGGCTCTCTTGGAAGCGCTGCTATCCCTTGGGAACTTGGCTTCCTGGATGGTTGGCTGTGCCATGACGGTCGCGGGTATGGCGAGCTAGGAGGAGGGCCTGCCGTTGGCCGAGAGCTGCGCCTTGTGCTGGACAGCCTGCCGCACCGCCTCTGCGACGTTTGGCGGGGTGAGGCCGTACTTCTCCAGCAACTCGTCAGGGGCGCCCGACTCAGCGTACCTGTGCAGGGTGACCATTCTCATGGGGACCGGGCAGCTTTCACCCAGCGTCTGAGCAACGATGCTTCCAAGCCCGCCGTGGCGCAGGTGCTCCTCCGCCGTGACGATGGCGCCCGTCTCCCTGGCGGCGCTCACGATGGCTTCGGCGTCCACCGGCTGCAGGGTCGCCATGTTGAGGACACGGCACTGGATACCCTCGCCGTCCAGGGTCTGTGCGGCCGTAAGGGCCGTATTCACCATAGTCCCGCAGGCGATGATTGTGGCGTCGCCGCCATCTCTCAGGAGCTCAGCCTGACCGATTTTGAAGTCGTAATCGCCTTCGTGCACAACCGGTGTGGCCGGCCTGGAGAGGCGTATGTAGAAGGGCCCGTAGCTTTCGGCGGCCTTTCGCACTGCCAGCGCAGCCTCCGGTCCGTCCGCGGGCACTATGACAGTGAAGCTGGGCAGAGCGCACATAAGGGAGAGGTCCTCAATGCCCTGGGCCGACATGCCGTCCTCTCCGGTTGTGATGCCGGCGTGGGTAACTACTATCTTGACGTTGAGCCGCGCCTGGGATATGCCGATGCGTATCTGGTCGTAGGGGCGTCCGCTGCCAAAGACCGCGAAGGTGCTGGCAAAGACCGTCTTGCCGGAGCTTGCCAGACCTGCCGCAACGCTCATCATGTTCTGCTCAGCCGGGCCGAGATCGAAGAAACGGTCCGGGAACTCCTCAGCAAAGAGGTTTATGACGGTGGACTTGTTTAGGTCTCCCCCCAGCACAACTATGTTAGGGTTCTCCCTTCCCAGTTCCACTAGGGTTTTGCCGTAGGTCTCCCTGGTCGATGCGGTAGTGGTCATATTCTGCAATCTGCGGCTAGTCCGCCAGCTCCTTGAACGCCTGCTCCAACTGCTCTGCGTTTGGAGCTTTGCCGTGAAATTCGGGGTTGTTCTCCATAAAGCTGACGCCCTTGCCCTTGACGGTTGCCGCTATGATTACGGAGGGCTTGTCCTTGACTGACCTGGCTTCATCCAGGGCGCTCAGGACTTCCGGGAAGCTGTGCCCGTCAATCTCTATGACGTGCCAGCCGAAGGAGCGCCACTTGTCAGGCAGGGGCTCCAGGTTCATTACTTCGCTGGTGAAGCGATCGTTCTGAATGCCGTTCCGGTCGACTATGGCTACCAGGTTGTCCAGTCGGTAGTGGGACGCCGACATTGCCGCTTCCCACACCTGGCCTTCGTCGCACTCGCCGTCTCCCAGCATGGCGAACACCCGGGAGCTTCGGCCATCAAGTTTCCCTGCTATTGCGGCTCCTACTGCAAAGGAGAGGCCTTGTCCAAGAGAGCCTCCGGACATCTCAACCCCGGGTGTCATAGTGTGGGCGTGACCCTGGAGCCGGCTGTTGATCTTGCGGAATGTCCCGAGTTCCTCCTTGGGGAAGTAACCGCAGTGAGCAAGCGCGACATAGAGAACGGGACATGCGTGCGCCTTGCTGAGGATGAATCTGTCCCTGTCGGGCCAGTTGGGATTGGACGGGTCGTGTCGCAACTCCCGGTAGTAGAGGGATGTCAGCAACTCAACGGCTGAGAGGGACCCGCCTGGATGGCCGCTCCCTGCCGCGGCGATAGTGCTCAGGATGTCCCGCCTCATCTGCAGGGCGGTGCTCTTCAGGCTGTCCAGGGAGACTTGCTTCACAGGTTCGGCGTCAGCAGCTTTCGTGTCGGATGTTCTATTCAAGGGCGTACAACTCCTACTATAGCAGGCAAATTATAGCAGGCAATATCAAAGCTGTCCACAATGTATACGGGAATCTTCTGCTGTTGGCTCGACGGACTTTAGCCAAACCGTTTCTTCCGGTGGTTACCGGACGGTCTACGACTGCTCTTGAGTTGTGCGGCGGTTGCGGCTTATAATCTACGCAAATGATGCGGAGTTTGTACATACATCAGCAATCTGACTGGCCATGCCTCCATTGGCGGCAGGAGATGATAACCGACCGCCTGGCTGAGGTCAGATTCAAGCAGGGCCGCTTGCTGGGTCGTATGGGAGCGCTTGGTTTTGAGCTTCGCCGAGATGCCCAGCTTATCACCTTGACGGAGGACGCTGTCAAGAGCAGCGCGATAGAGGGCGAGGTGCTGGACACGGAGCAGGTGCGCTCGTCGGTTGCCCGACTCTTGGGCATGGATGCTGGTGGTCTGAGCCGGGTAGACCGCAACGTAGACGGCGTTGTCGAGATGATGCTGGACGCAACGGAAAGCTACCACCAACCCCTAACTCAGGACCGGCTGTTCGACTGGCACGCTGCCCTGTTTCCTACAGGCCGCAGTGGCATGGGGAGGATCACGGTGGGCGGCTGGCGCGACGATAGCACAGGCCCAATGCAGGTGGTCTCCGGCCCGGTTGGCCGTGAGCGCGTCCACTTCGAGGCTCCGGCTGCCACTAGGATCGGTGGGGAAATGCGGGAATTCCTGGACTGGTTCAACGCGCCCGCCCATACGGATGCTGTGCTCAAAGCAGGTCTGGCCCATCTCTGGTTCGTCACGGTCCACCCGTTCGATGACGGCAACGGACGTATAGCCAGAGCCATCACCGACATGGCGCTGGCCCGCTCCGAGAGCAGCCCACAGCGCTTTTACAGTTTGTCATCCCAGATACAGCGAGACCGGTCTGCCTATTACAGCGTCATGGAGCGGACTCAAAGGGGAACTACAGACGTCTCCAGGTGGATGGACTGGTTTCTGTCTTGCCTCGGCCGGGCTATAGAGTACGCTGAGACTGCTCTTGCCTCGGTGCTTGCCAAGGCTGGATTCTGGGATCGCAACGCTGGCATCTCCATCAATGACCGCCAGCGTACGGCAATCAATCACCTCCTGGATGGCGTTGACGGAAAGCTCACTACGTCCAGATGGGCGCAGATGACCAGGTGCTCTCAGGATACCGCCCTACGAGATATCACAGAACTGATGGAACGTGACATTCTTGTGCGGAATCCGGGAGGTGGTAGGAGTATCAGCTACACTCTTGCGGAGACGCAGGACGCCCGCTCACGGAGACCTTTGAATAACCCATAGCGTCATCCCGCAAGAATTGCCCTCACCGTCATTCCTGCGGAGGCAGGAATCTAAAAACGCTGTCTGTAAGGCTGCGATGCCTTGTAAAGAAGGGCTTTAGATTCCCGCCCCCGTATCTGAGTACGGGGCAAGCTTCACGGGAATGACGGAGGAGATAGCCTCTTCTAGAAGATACACCGGAGTTCTGCAAAGGTCTCCTCACGCAACAACAACAGCTCCCACGCGGCCGGCCTGACAGGTTCGATATGACTTCCCCTAAAACTCCGGCCAAAGCGCTCTTACTCTATCCGTAAGCTGCTCGGAAGGGGAGAGGACCCACAGCATACGTTTGTCCTTGAGACCAAGGAAACCATCGCTTGGAACGCTGTCTGAAGCTGCCATGGCATCGAGGAATTCCCTGGCGTCCTCCCTGGTATCCCACACCAGCAGCGCTACCAGGGCACTTTCACCCCCCGGGCCTCTCAGCAGAGCGAACCTGTCGCCTCCCCAGCCGGCGGCGGCATCGGCGGCTGTAATCGTCGTGGTGCGGGTCTCCAGGTAGGTTTTGAGGAGGAACTCTCCCATCACGTCGCTATAGACGTTCTCCCATCCTTCGCCTAAAGCGGTCGCTACGTCAGGGAGCGACACGGGAACGGGCGCATCCCTTTCGATGTACTTCTCAGGGTGCAGTACCTGCTCGGTGGAGGACGGTGGATCGCTGTAGGCCTCATTTACGGCGTCCCAATCGGACGGCCCCGAGAAGAGAGCGCTGACAAAGGCCAAGCCCTGAACGTACGGGAAGGCAAGGCTTTGCTGAAGGATGTATGGCGTCGAATCCAAAGCGGAGGTATCCACGTCACCGCTTCCCACTAGAGCTTCCATCTGCTGCTCCCGTGTGAAATTAGTGAATATATACCGGAACTGCGCAGCCGACGCGTCTCCCTCGACCAGGGCCACCAAGGCGGAGCTTGCATCTGAGTTGTCTTCAACGGACTCCAGCATAGCCTGGATATCGAAGCGCTGTTGCTGAATGGCATGGGTAAACTCGTGAGCCAGGGTTATCTCATCCAGCGGCGAAAGCCCCTCCTCGTCTGCTCCTACAATCAGGTACAACTCCTCCGTCTCCGAGTCGTAAAACCCGGCCACCTGCTCAGTATAGAGGTCAAGCAGCAGTTGGCGCAGGTCCGCATTCTGAGGTATCAAGCCCAGGATTTTGTAGACATCCTGGGCCTTGAGGATATCTTCAATGTCTTCGTCCAGTTCCTCGACCAGAGAGTCTGACAGCTCCTCTCTGGTCATAAACAGAGGGACTACCTCTTTTGTGGGACCCAGCCCTCTCACGCCTGCCACCCCTTCCAGGATACGGCTGTAGACGGAGTCTGGCTCTGAGGTCGGTGTGGAAGTTGCCTCTGGGGTTGGCGTTGTTGTTTGAGCGTCGGTGGCGGTAGAGATTGTTGGCGACGGAAGAGTTGCAGTGGCAGGCGCTGCCTTGGCCGCAGTGGGTGTTGGCTCGGACTGGACGACGGCGGTTGCCGGAAGGGAGGTGGGGCTGGGGGAAGGAGTAGCGGTGTCGCTTGGCTGGGCCTGTGTGCAGGCCATCAACAGGAGCAGCAGAGCCAGCGACAGGTAGGACAGGCGCATAAGTCGATTATCGATATCGCACCTGTGAAAGTCAACGCCGGAGCCAGGGCGGCAACCTCTGAAGTCGTTGACACCTACATAGGGGTGGTCGTAGAATTCGGTCTAAGGGCAAACGGGAAGGAGATTATCTCAGATGCAAGAAATGCTGATAGATAGCATCCGGGTTAGCCTAATGAATTATCAGAGAGTGGTTATCCTGAAGGAGAAGTCCTCCGACAGGTATCTCCCCATTTGGATCGGTCCGGCGGAGGCTGACTCAATCGCCGTGAAGCTCCAGGATCTGTCCGTCCCGCGTCCACTGACTCACGACCTGCTGAATCTGGTTATCACATCCCTGGGTGGCTCTGTCTCCCATATAGTTGTGTCGGACCTTCTGAACGACACCTTCTACGCCAAGATATTCATACAGCGAAACGGCGACAACCTGGAGGTGGACTCACGCCCCAGCGACGCCATTGCCCTTGCGGTGCGGGTCAAGGTGCCCATATACGTTGAGGAGACGGTGCTGGATAAGGCGGGCGTAGCCTTGGACAAGGAGACCGGAAAACCCATAATCGGGGGCGAGTCCGAGGAAGAGGCAAAGGTGAAGATGAGCGAAGAGGAGCTGACGCAGCTCTCGGCATTCAAGGAGTTCATAGGAAGCCTGGACTTGGAGGACTTCGAACGTAAGCAGACCTGATACCCGTTAACAGCCAAGACCTAAGCGCGAGAGTCCCGCTTCAGGCGGGACTCTCGTAGTTTTGGTACGTATAACGCCGGCCACTTGTGAAACTCAACACTATTTTTACAGGTCGCGTGTCGATTGTTAGACTGGTATTGAGGGGTTCGCGCGGAGAGGCATCGTTAGGTAATGGCTGTGTATCGTATCAATAGCCGGTCATATGCAGAGAGGAGGGAGACGATGGAGAGAGACGGCAGGTTGCCACAGAATGTTGTTGCCGAACGTGATGAGACTTCGGCATACGACGTAGCCATTCAGCAGTTCGACGACGCGGCGGCTACGCTTGGCCTGGATGAGAGTGTGGCTGACCACCTCAGAAAATGCAAGCGGGAACTGACGGTGAACTTCCCGGTTCGAATGGACGGCGGAGACGTGCGGATGTTCACCGGCTACAGGATTCAGCACAACCTCGCACGGGGGCCGGCAAAGGGAGGCATTCGCTACCATCCGATGGTCAGCCTGGACGAGGTGAGGGCCCTTGCCATGTGGATGACCTGGAAGTGCGCAGTCGCCGACATTCCCTACGGCGGCGCCAAGGGAGGAGTAGCCTTCGACCCAAAAACCCTGTCGCAGGCTGAACTGGAGCGCCTCACCCGGCGATATGCCACTGATATATCGCTGCTCATAGGCCCGGAGAGCGATATTCCCGCTCCCGACGTGAACACCAATCCCCAGATCATGGCCTGGATTATGGACACTTACAGCATGAATGCGGGCTATTCGGTACCGGGCGTTGTTACGGGTAAACCCCCGGGAATTGGGGGCATACCGGGCCGACTGGACGCGACAGGCAGAGGATGTATGATCGTTGCCGGGAAGGAGTTGGCAAGGAAGGGTAAAGGGCTGGACGGCGCTACAGTGGCGGTGCAGGGGATAGGGAACGTCGGCTACTACTCGGCCCGGCTTCTGGAGGCCCAGGGGTGCAGGGTGATAGCCGTTACTGATAGCAGCGGCGGCTGCTACACCAAGGACGGCGTGGGTCTGGAAGAGCTACGGGAGTGGAAAGACAAGGGAATGAATCTTGTCGACTATCCGGGTGTAGACCACTTCACCAACGAGGACCTTCTGGCGATGCCATGCGACATTCTGGTTCTGGCCGCCATCGAGGGACAGGTGACGGCCGCCAACGCCGACCGAGTACGAGCCAAGACCATAGTCGAAGGGGCCAATGGCCCCATCACCCCTGCGGCGGACCGCATACTGGAGGATATGAGAGTGCAGGTCGTGCCGGACATCCTTGCCAACGCCGGCGGAGTCGTGGCGTCCTACTTCGAGTGGATACAGGGCCGGCAGCACGACTTCTGGGAAGATGAGGAGGTGGAGCGCAGGCTGCAGAGGGTGATGTCGAAGGCCTTTGATCAGGTGGTTGAGGTGGCGCAGGAGAGGAAGACCACCATGCGCAAGGCCGCCCTGCTCCTAGGCATCAGCAGAGTCGCTGAGGTCATTAAGCTGAGGGGGATATACCCGTAGGGCGCTCTTCCGGCGGACATCAGCCCCGGCAGGCGTGGGTACAGGTGGACTTCGCCGTTGGCAAGCCCTATAGTGGACGGTTGCAGGCGGTTTATGGACGGCAATACAGATTTACATTACCTTCGTTGCGCGCTTAGCGCAGATGCCCCTCACCTATAGGAATGAGCGATCCACGCTTCGGCAGCCACTTGACCCGGTGTAGTCAGTGCGAACGCAGCTTCACACAGACCAATTGGCGCCTCCACGCTCACAACCCCGCGCAATTCACCTGTGCCGGCCGGTACTGCAATCGTAAAGCAGTAGGGCATAGTTCCACAGGAGGCTCTCCGCAGTTGCTTTGCGGGGAGCATCTGATAGAGGCGCGGCGTAGTGGAAGCGAGATAACTTTCGTTGATGGCCGCGTCTGCCGCATGTGCGAAGGGGAGGGCGGAGTGCACGGTCAATGGGTCGGCCCAGACCCCGGCGGCCGTTGGGTGTCCTGTCCAGAGTGCGAGGGAACAGGGTATGACCCGGCGCTCCAGCCCCAATCGCGCTCAGAGCAGCCCGGATCCACGTCCGACGAAGCGATACGAGTGGCTTTAGACAATCCTGATTCTACTCACTACGACATTCTGGGTGTGCCCAGGAACGCTAGCCCGGCAGATATAGCCACTGCCTATAGAAGGCTAGCGCTGATATATCACCCGGACGTGGACAAGAGTCCCGGCGCAACGCAGCGGTTTCAGCGGATAAACGCCGCCAATCAGGCGCTGTCAGATCCGCAAAGCAGGTCTAACTACGACGTCGAAACTCGCGGGAGTGATCAAAGCAGGCGGGCCGGCCAGGAGGCTGCAAGACGCGAGGAGGCAAGGAGAGCTGCCGAGCGAGCCCGGGAGGAAGAAGCTAGAAGAGCTTCGGAGAGCGCTCGAAGGATGGCCGAAGAGTCGGCGAGGCGTGAAAGGGCCAGACAGGCCGCCGAGAGAGTGCAGGAGGAGGTCAGAAGAGCCGCGGAGAGCGCTCAGAGGAGCGCTGAACCGGAGGCAGCGCAGCGTGAGGAGGTCAGAAGAGCGGCCGAGAGTGTTCAGGAGGAAGCTAGAAGAGCATCGGAGAGTGCTCAGAGGAGGGCTGACCAAGAGGCGGCGCAGCGTGAGGAGGCTAGACGGGCCGATGAAAGAACACAGGAGGAGGTCAAAGAAGCCGCCGGTGACGGCGCAAAGGTCAGTTCCGAACAAGCGGCGGAGGAGAGAACGTTTCGTGAGTTATACAGGCGTCCCGGCAAGAACCTGCTGGTAGGCGGCCTCTTGGTTGGCGTTGCTTCCGTGGTTCTATTCCTTGCCGTGGGATTGTTGACAGCCGGAAACAATGGTGATGCCAACCAAGGTGTCCCAGTTTCTCAGCAACCTACGCCTACCCCTGTCTTGGTGTCTACTCCCCCGTCCGCGACTATTCCTGTAATCCCTGTTCTCGCGCCTACGTTCATTCCTACATATACTCCTACTCCTACCTCCGCGACTATTCCTGTTGTCCCTGCTCCTGAACCTACTCCTACGCTTATTTCTACGTCTACACCGGTTCCGATAGCTACACCCACGCCTGTCGTCATACCTACGTTTACACCGATCCCCATACTCACGCCTGTCCCAGCAGGTGTGCCCACCCCAGTCCCTACGCCTGTGCCTGCTCCTACCCCCACACCCGTCCCAACACTCACGCCTACCCCTACTCCCATACCGACGTCTACGCCCACTCCGATTCCGACGCCTACGCCTATACCCAGCCCAACGGCTACGCCATTTGTATTTCTCTCAGATGGAATATTCGTTTCGAAACTTGGTAATGCTGTGGATGCTGTAAACTGGTTTTCCTTCACGGATAACTCTATCTTTGTAATGGGTACCCCTATCCTATGGGCTGATGGGTATTTCACCTTTGGCCTTGACAAGTTGGCTGCTGATGTTCAGATTGGGGAGTATCTCTTTGCGGGGCCTGCGGAGGTGGCAGGCCTTTCCACAGTCGGGCTTCAAATGACCCCGGTAGTCAGGACTCCGGGGGTGGATACTAGCGAGTTGGACCCAAACAAACGCAGGGGAGTTCAGACTACAAACGCTGTAGTTGCGGACTATTGGTACGAGACCGAGGATTCATTTGCGGTAAAGTTTGCCCTGCCGCGTGGTCAGACCTTCAGGTTTTATGATACAAATAACGGTCGTCCCATTAGCATGGTTCTTCCGGGCTATAACATAGAGTTTCCTGTTACCATAACTACAATGGACTGCCCGTTCTAGGGTGACGGAGCAGGGTATAGGATATAAACTCTAGGTCGGATACAGGAATTCTATAATGGAGGTAAGCAGGCGATTGATCGCAGAGGGACTATTGAGACGATGAGCGATGCATACTGGCCGGATCTATGGCGGGAGCTGAGCGACCGTTTCCGGTGGCCGGTGGCCAGGGGGTCGTCCGGGTGGCGCGAGGATAGGGCGCGCCACTTCGATGCCGCGTCCAAGCGCAAGAGCGCGGAGCGGCCGGACCCATTGCTGGACTTCCTGCTGGAGAATCTGGAGCAGGACTATACGGTGCTGGACATAGGAGCCGGCACTGGGCGATTCGCCGTCCCGATGGCTAAAGTGGCGCGGGAGGTCACAGCCATAGAGCCTTCCTCCAGCATGTCCGCGTTTCTGCTGGAGAACGCCGCAGCCGAAGGCGTGTCCAATGTCCGGCTGGTGGAGGCCGGGTGGGAGGATGTCGAGGTGGAGCGGCACGACGTTGCTTTCTGCTCCCACGCCATGTATATCAACCCGGACATGGTGGGTTTCGTTCGCAAGATGGAGGCGTACGCCAGGGTCGTCTGCTTCCTACTGATGCGAGTGCCAAGCCACGACGGGGTTATGGCGGAGCTGTCCACTCACATCTACGGACAGCCCCACGACAGCCCCAACTTTGTAGTGGGATACAACGTGCTCTACAGCATGGGCATATACGCCAACGTTCAGATGGAGCCCTTCATGCGTCCCTGGAGCAACCGTAACCTGGACGACGCCCTTGAGCGGGCCAAGCGTCACCTCCGCTTGGGTGATGACGCCACCCACGATGAACTGATACGGGAAACTCTGGCCCAGCGTCTGACCCTCAGGGACGGCGAGTACTACTGGCCCGACGGTATGCGCTCTGCGCTGGCCTGGTGGAAGCCGCGCGAGTGACTGCGCGCGGCTACTCCGGCATCAGCTTGAACTGCCCCTCGAAAGCCCGGTATATTCCGTCGGTCACCACGCCGATAGTGACCCTCTCCAACGAGGTGCTTCCCGACAGGTAGGTGGCTATTACGCCCACCTCAATATGGGCAGCCTTCTCGGTGGCGAACCCCCGGCCGCCGGTCCCTATCGCGGGCAGGGCAATTGTCTTCAGGCCCAGCGAGTCAGCCTCCTGGAGCGCCCTGTGGGTGCACGTCGCCACCGTCTCGTCCCTGGACAGCGGCTCACCCGAGCTCTCGCCGCCGGTAATGGTGTGCAAGATGTGCTTCGCCTTGAGGCTGCCTGCGTCCGTTACGCCTACTTCTCCCACGAACAGAGGGGCCAGGCCCCATAGCTGCTCTTGAATGTTCCATCCCCCCTGGTCGACGATGGCCCCGGCCAGGACGGAGTGCTTCAGGTCGAGCCAGGAGCCCGTAGTGCTGACTATAGCTTCAACGTCCATTCCCACGATGTCGTCTCGCGTGAGCACAATCTCTTTTGGAGGGCCGCCTTCCTGCGGGTAGACAAGCCTGGACATAGCCGGGAAGCGGCCGTCCTTGGACTCCAGGGATGCCTTCGTGTACGCCTCGGACGCGCCTAGACGGTCTGCTATCCACGCCCCCAGCTTCTCTTGCACCTCCTCGGCGCACTCGTTCAGGGAAAATGTGCCTTCGGGATAGGTCACCAACTCCTTCGGCTCGTTGGCCCGATTGAAGATCTCGCGGGCCATATCTACTGGGATGCGCCTGTCTTGCTCGCCGTGCATGATGAGGATGGGCTTGGGCGCTATCTTGCCTATCATCTCGGTGCCCTCTTCCTGTGAGCTTATCGCGGCCATCGCCTGGACCATGGGGTGGACAATTGAGGCGGGTATGGCCGCGGTGACGCCCAGCGCGTTTCCGACCAGCACGGCCTGCTTGGCCCCGACGCCCGTCAGGAAGCAGAGCCACATCAGGACGTCTAGGGCGCACTCATCAAGGGAGGTTGGGTCTCGGTACCCCATGCGCAGGGAGCTGATGTCGACGGCCTGGAACTCCGGAGTCAGCTCGGCGTAAACTCCGCCGGCCGGGCCGTTCAGGTTCTCGCCGGCGCCGGGAATCCACAGCACCACGCCGGGCTTTCCCTGGGCCACGGTGAGTATAGCCTGACAAAGGCCCCTGTTGGACTGCAGGGTTACCTCGTAGACGTTCTCCGCTAAGGGTTGCAGCCAGCTCTGCTGAATGCCTATTACAACGGTGTTTTCGCGAGCGGTGTCGCAGATTGTCTCGAATGCGTATCCCTCACTCGCCATTGGGAGGAGGTCTTCCAGGCGAAACTCGGGCTTGCTCGTCTCTTCCTGCGTCATTGCGTTGCCTCCTTTCGGTCGGGGAAGCGATGCACTTCCCGATGCGATTATACCAGTCGTTGCGCCAAAAATCGATTGCCGGCCCTCTCTGATGGTAGGAATCGGAGATATTGGCGGGGCAAATATACGCATTGGGAGACGCGAACAGGGGCGACCGCAAAGGCCGCCCCTGTACAACCGACCGGATTCCGGTCGTCCCCCAACCCAGTCCCACCTTAGGCTATCCGGCGATGTCCACCAGCACCTCTATCACCTTGTTGGGTCCCGAAGCCTTGGTCAGGCACTTGCCCACCACCACGGCCCTGCTCTCCGAATCGATGCCGTGATTGTGAACTGGCTGGCTGCTGGTTGTCACCTCCGACGCGGGAGACGTTGAAGTCCCACCTCCATTGCTATTGCCCTCTGTCGTACCGTCACTCATTCTTTGCCTCCTGAATTATGGTTATTCGATCTTATCCTTCGCTCTCGTCATCGCCGCCGCCGCTGGAGCCTGCAGGCCCCCTTGGCCCACGCGGTCCCTGCGGTCCACGCGGCCCCGTCAGCCCTCGGGATCCCTGCGAACCAGTCCAGCCTCGCGGCCCCCTGGATCCCTGAGCGCCATCGGCTCCGTCCGCACCGTCCGCACCGTCTTCTCCGTCTCTCCCTGCCGACCCTCGGGAGCCGGTCGATCCCCGTGACCCTGCCGGCCCCTCCGGACCTCGAACGCCGGTCCAACCTCGCGGGCCTCTCTCACCCTGAGGTCCCTGGGCCCCGGTATCGCCCGTGTCACCCTTCTCACCCTCGGGACCCTGCTCACCTTGAGGTCCCTGGACGCCGGTCCAACCTTGCGGGCCTCTCTCGCCCAGTTCTCCCTGAGGCCCCTGTGGGCCGGTATCGCCCGTGTCACCCTTCTCGCCCTGGGGTCCCTGTGGGCCGGTATCACCCTGGTCGCCCTTATCACCCTTCCCTCCTGGGAGTCCCTGCGGGCCGACCTCTCCCTGAGGCCCCTGTGAACCGGCGGGACCCGGCGGACCTCCAGGCGTACCCGGCTCACCCTGAGGCCCCTGTGGCCCTTGGGGCCCGGGGGTTGACGGAATGTCGACCCAAACCAACGCCGGATTATTTATCCCATCACGGCCAACACGGAGATACTTGTCAATGTGGGCGACCCCGTAAGTGGGCACCAGTAAGTCTTCTGCGTGGTGAGTGTGGCTGCTGTCGGCCTCTCCCGGAGGGCCCTGCAGGCCGATATCACCCGGATCGCCCTTCTCTCCCGGGAGTCCCTGCGGGCCGATAGGCCCTGCCGGTCCATGCACGCCCTGAGGTCCCTGCGGACCCTGCGAGACCGCGGCCACCGTGTGGCTGTGGTCTCCCGCTCCGCCGGTTTCGCCAGTTACGTTAGCGGGATCGAGCGAATGGTAATGGTGCTGAGACACTACAACTCTTGATACTGCCCCCAGTGTCACTGTAGCGGAGGTACCCGTCTCTCTGGGAGGTGTACCTGTGGTGCCGGCGGCTGCTACAGGTTGGCCAACCAACATACAACATACCTCCGGCAGAGATGGCCTTCGCTATCCCCTTGACCACGACAGGCACCATATCGTCTTCTTCCGCCGCCGCAGTTGTCCCGTTTGCGGCCGCCTTTATGGCCGCCGTCGTGGCCGCCTGCTCTCCCACCTGCTTGTCAGACGGCGTGTGAACAATGCCGATGACATGGCTTTTATAAGAAGAAGTCGCCTTGTACACCTTGGGATCTGACACGGTTGTGCCCTGGTCCCGCATCACAACCACGTCTCCACAGTGTAGCGTCTCCCCCGCCTGAAAATAGTCGTCTATAACCCACCTTTGTCCAAAGAATCCTTGCAGTGTTACTGCTGGTGTACCCACATTCTCTCCTCTCTCTGTTATCTGGGATAGGTTTCCGAAGGTTCTTCCCATGTCGTATATCTGGGATAAATCACCGAATGTTATTCCCATCTCTTGTTGGGCCACCCCCGCGGGAATGGCTAGGCCTATGTAGGAGCTATCTTGGTCTTCGTCTTCGTCGTCAAATGCGGCAAAGAAGATGCATGCCATCCGATAGGCGCCGGGGTTATCCGGGTCCGGCGCCAAACAGGGAGCCCCTGAGTCACCTTTCTTAAATGGCTTGGTTGTAGAGCGCAGACGGATGACTCCATCGTATCTCAGCCAGGTAAGTGTGCCTCCAGAGTTAGTCAGAAGGGATACAGGTAGGCCGGTGGCCTCAACCACCGCTGAGATCTCTCCCGATACGCCTCCCAACACCTTGAGACTCGTGTTATCATTGAATGGCCCCAAGCCCGGTCGGACAATCCCCATGTTGTGGTTACCGTTATGGGGCGCGAAGCTAGTGTGGTGTAACCAAAGTACATTGGCAAATAAAGGGGTGATCGATGCTGATCCACTACCCTGGTTTGAGCAAGAATCCGATTCTCTGTCCTTTCAGAAAGCCCTCGAATAATGCGAGGAACTACGGATACAGGACACTAGCCTCGACACAGGGATCGAGTTCTACTATCGCGAGGTCTGCCGTGTTCGTTGGGCCCTCACGCGGGTTGGGGCTGTCCCTGACCTCGACCCAATTGAGTATCTTGCCGACCCTGTGCTCAGCATCGTTCTTGTCTATGTGGTACATCACTTCGTCGCCGGTGGGGTTGATGACGTCGTGCGCCGCCATGACGTGCCGGCAGGTGACCAGCACCCTTTTGCCGTCGGCATTGCGGGTGGCCAGCCCTGTCAAAGTCCCCGGTAGAACATCGGCTGACGAGGCGACTTTTATCCCGGCAAGAAGCGTGCTATGGCGTTCATGTAATTCTCCCAAGATGAGAGTCCTCCTTTATTATCAGGTCTTGGATTCGGTTATTCAGAGTCGACCTCAGGCTCGTTGAAGATAGGCATGATTAAGTCGGGGTCGACCTGGAAGGCGGTGCCACTGCGAGTTGCTTTCACTTGTACGGGGAAGCCTTCCAGCATTCCAGGCAGCGAGTGTTCCGGTGGAAGAATCTTCTGGTCAGTTTCCTCAATGACCAGGATGGTAATAGCTACCACCTTCTTACAGCCGCCCTTGCCATCCGGGACTATTGTGATATCGCCGTTTCCATCCTCAAGAAATGATGGGAAGGCATTCCAGAGGTTGAATTGGCTCTGAAATAGGTCTTCATATTCTTTGGCTATCTGGTTGGCTCTTGAGATGGCTTCTTTATACTTGAAGTACTCGGACTGAGGCCTAGCCAGCTGCTCATTCCCTTCCTCTCTTCCGGACACCGTTTTTCTCTCGCACGGTCCCGGCATTTCATCCAGCTCAATGGCAAGGAACGCCGTTATCAGGAGAGCCACTGCTGTCAGCGGCAAGAGTCGTTTGAAGTGTCTGGTCTGCATGTTCACCTCCTTCCGTTGTGTTTCGACTTGGGGCTAATCTTAGCCGCAACCGCCGTCGCTGTCTCTCCTGTGGTATGAAGCTATCATATGGCACATATGTACGGAAGAGGCGGATGTCACAGGGGGCGGAGGATTAGCAGCCGATGGTGTTGTTGGAGATCAGAGGGGAGAGGGGAAGGTTGTGTATCAGCAATAGACGTGAAGATTGGTTACCAACATCCTCTTGCCGTCGCTATTGCGATGGGCACGGCGAATAAACGCATCGACGCTTCTAGGGCCGGCCTGCGCGAACGTGCTATACTTGGTCTAGAGCAACAGAGCCCGCTTTGTCACTGGGCTCCTTAAAATCAGGAGGTTACTGTGGAAATAATGAGAAGCCTTCTATTTGTCCCGGGTAACCGGAGGGACATGCAGGAAAAGGCGGTGTCCTTCACCTCCGATATCCTGGTGCCCGATATGGAGGACTCTGTCCCGGTGGGCGAGAAGTCCGCGGCCCGGAACGTCATATCCGACATGCTGCCTGTACTGGCGCAGGCCGGCCACAAGCTGGTGGTGCGGGTGAACGCCCTTGACACCGGCTGGCTGGAGGAAGACCTGGCGGCGGCGGCGAGCCCTCACACCTACGGGGTAAATGTGGGCAAGGTTGAAAACGCCTGGGACGTCCAGGAGGTGGACAAGATAATTGCAGGTGTCGAGACGAAGGCCGGTCTGGACAGAGGGCATATCAGGCTCGTCCTGTTTCTGGAGTCGGCGCTGGCGATGGTGAACGCATACTCCATCTGCGCGGCATCTCCTCGCGTTGTGGCCGTGGCCTTTGGCGCCGAGGACTACACCGTGGATATGGAGGTCAAGCGCACGCCGGAGGGTGACGAGGTGTATATGCCAAGGGCTATGGTGGCAATCGCCGCCAAGGCGGCGGGCGTTGTGCCCTTGGACATCGTTTACGCCAACTTCCGGGATGAAGAGGGACTGAGGCGGGACATCGACGTGGGCAAGAGACTGGGGTACAAGGGCAAGTTCGCCATTCACCCGGCGCAGGTGGGACCTATCAATGAGCAGTTCAGCCCGCTGCCGGAGGATGTCGAGTACGCGCGTAAGGTGGTTGCTGCCTTTGAAGAGGCGGAGGCCCAGGGAAGGGGCGCGACCTCCATCGACGGCGTGATGATCGACGTGCCTGTGGTCAAGCGAGCGCAGGGCGTTCTGGCTCTTGCAGAGGCGAGCGCGGCGAAGGAAGCGCAGGGGAGCTAAGGGATGGGGGACAAGATCCTCCTGACAGGCATGACCTTCTACGGATACCACGGCGTGAGGACCCAGGAGAAGGAGCTAGGTCAGCGCTTCGTTGTGGATCTGGAGATGGAGTTTGACCTGAGCGCTGCCGGCCTCTCCGATGATCTGAATGATACGGTGAACTACTCCCAAGTCTACCGTGTAGTGAAGGAGATCATTGAGGGTTCCAGTCGCAACCTGCTGGAGACCCTGGCGGAGGAGACGGCCCAGGGAGTCCTGAGCGCTTTCCCAGTAGCGGGCGTTCGAGTGCGGGTAACCAAGCCCCACGTCTCGATAAAGGGCGCTGTGCTGGAGGGCGCCGGCGTGGAGATTTACCGCATACGCAACGAGTAGCGCCGCCGGCATGGAGAGACGCACTATTGGAGCAAAGCTATACGAGAGTGGCATCACTGACACTGGGAGTTCTTCTTGTGATGGTGTCTATCGCCTGTACAAGCTCTCCGGCATCCAGTCCGACTGCAACCCCCAGTCCTGCGGCAACACAGACTCCTACACCCACGTCTGACTCCGGCCAAGTCCCCGCGGTGACAGTTGTTCTGGCGACCACCGACCTGGCAGTGGGCGATAACCGGGTGGCCTTTGCCATCCTGGATGACGGTGGCGGCCTGGTAACGCCGGAAGAAGTGTACGCCTCATTCCTCCGGGAAGGCTCGCAAGAAGAGTTCAAAACCGAGAGCAGGGCGACTTTCCGCCAGTGGCCCTCGGGCAGGGGTCTTTATACAGTCTAGGCCCAATTCGATTCGCCCGGAGCGTGGCGTCTGGAGGTGGACTTGGCGATAGAGGGCCAGGCCACCAGAGGGGGCGCTGGATTCCAGGTCAACCGGGTAAGCGGGTCTCCGGCCCTGGGCGATGTCGCGCCCTCCAGTCTCAGCAAGACTTTGCAGGACGTGGAGCGCATGGAAGAGCTTACCACGGACGCAATGCCGGACGAGGAGCTTTACTCCATGACCATCGCCGAGGCTCTGGAAGCCGGTAAGCCTCTGGTGGTGACCTTTGCCACGCCTGCCTTCTGCAGGACAGCCACCTGCGGCCCACAAGTGGACGTGCTCAAAGATGTGAAGGCCCAACACCCGGAGCGAGTCAGCTTTATCCACGTGGAGGTGTTCGATAACCCCCTGGAGATGAGGGGCGACTTTGCCAAGGCGCGCGTATCAGGCGTGTTTGAGGAGTGGGGACTGAAGACGGATCCCTTTACCTTCGTCATCGATTCTTCCGGCAGCGTCTCCGCCAAATTCGAGGGGTTCGTCACCACCGAGGAGTTGAGCGAAGCCATAGAGAAAGCCCTCGCTTAGAAGTCGCCAAATCGAGACCTAATCAAACTTTGACTCCAAGATACAGAGAATGTGGTATTCTTTCAGGGGTATGATTTGAAGGCCCTTTTGAGAAGGATTGCGCTCTGTGGCATGATAGAACCAACACTCTGAAACGAGGTATATTCCATGCGAGTTATATTTGTAGAGGACATCCCCAACGTAGCAAGGACCGGCGAGATCAAAGATGTCAAGCCAGGATACGCCAGAAACTATCTGCTGCCCAAGCGTCTGGCCGTGGCCGCTACGCGCCAGGAGATGCAGCGCCTGGAATCCATCCAGAGGCTGGGGATGCAGCGCCAGGCGAAGGAGAAGGTCGGCGCCCAGGCCATAGCTGAGAAGCTTGAGGACGCATCCGTTACGCTGAAGGTGCGGTCCGGGCCCACAGGCAGGCTCTACGGCGCCGTCACTAATGCTATGGTGGCCCAGGAGCTTTCCAACCTGCTGGAGATGGAAATCGACCGCAGGTCGGTGCTGCTTGAGGGCACCATTCACGAACTGGGCACCTTTGAGGCCAGGGTGAGACTGCACCCCGAAGTCGTGGCTGCCGTAACGCTGGTTGTAGAGGCCTTCGAAGGCTAGGATGTACGTTGAGAGACTGCCTCCTCACGATGAGAGGGCTGAGGAGTCGGTCATAGGCTCCCTCTTGATCGACGGGGACGCCATTGTCAGCGCGGTCGGCATACTCCACCCGGATGACTTCTACAGGGAGAGGAACCGTTGGTGCTATGAGGCGTGCCTCGACCTGTGGGACAGCAACGAGGCCATAAACGCCGTCACGGTGGGCCATCGTCTGGCGACGATGAACCGCCTGGAGGAGGTGGGTGGGCCTGCGTACCTGGGACACTTGGTAAGCTACGTTCCCACGTCGGCGCACCTGGAGCACTATGCCCGCATCGTCAGCAGGACGCACACACTGCGGCGGCTCATAGGCGCTGCCGGTGAGATCGCCGCTTTGGGCTACGATGGCGGCGGGGACGTGGACAGGGCCCTCACTCAGGCGGAGGCCCTGCTGTACGGAATCCGCACAGGCCAGGAGACCCGGGACTTCGTCGCAATTCGCGAGGTGCTCGACCAGTACCTGGAAGAGAGCGCCAGCCTTCAGGGTACCCTGGAGCGTGGGGAAACTCCCATACCTACGGCCTTCTCTGACCTGGACCAGCTGCTGGGCGGATTTCAGCGCTCCGATATGATCGTGCTGGCCTCCGGTCCCAGCGTGGGCAAGAGCACGCTGGCCCTGAACATCGCCCGCAACGCCGCGGAGCAGGGAGCAGCGGTTGGCGTCTTCAGTCTGGAGATGAGTCGTGAGCAGATAGGGCACCGCTTCCTGTCCAGCGAGGCGGACGTCGACCTGCGCCGCGTTCGGCAGAGGCTATACAGCGAGGTGGAGGAGCGCCGCATAGTGAACGCCTCCGGAGCCCTCTCGGAGCTGCCCATCTTCATTGACGATACGCCTCTTCAGAGCATTGTTGAGATACGAAGCAGGTCCCGCCGCCTCCATATGGAGAGCAAGCTGGACCTTGTCATTGTGGACTACCTTCAGCTGATACAGGGCAGCGGCAGGCGCGATAACAGGGTGCAGGAGCTTGGAGAGATAACGCGCTCTTTGAAAGGAGTAGCCCGCGACCTGAACGTCCCGCTGCTGGCGCTGTCGCAGCTCAGCCGAGCCGTGGAGATGCGGCCCTCTCACCGACCACAGCTTACGGACCTGCGGGAGAGCGGAAGCATTGAGCAGGACGCGGACGTGGTCATGTTCATCCATCGCGAGGCCCTGCGCATGACAGAGGAGGAGTGGGAGAGACAATATCCGGACCGTGACTACAGGGACTATCGGGACAAGGCCGAGCTGATAGTCGCCAAGCACAGGCACGGGCCGCTGGACACCATAGACCTGCGATTCAACGGCCCAATGGCTCGATTTGAGGAAATGCCTTCGCAACGGGAGTTTTAATGGCTCCCTTTGAAGGGTTCCCGGACAAGAGCGAGTTCACCCCAGTGCCCAATCTCCTGTTTGGCCAGGTGTTGGAAGAGATCGACGACCCGTTGGCGCTCAAGTGCTTCCTGCGGGTGCTGTGGCTCCATGCACAGAAGAAGGGCGTCCGCAGCGTCCTTACTCGGGAAGAGCTGATGTCGGACAGGACGATGGCCAGAGTCGTATCGGCATCGGGCGAGTCAATTGAAGCCGCGCTGGACAGGACGTCAGGTCTTGGTCTGCTGCTGCATCTAAAGGTGGAGTCGGACAGCGGACTGTTCGATGTCTATGTGCCCAACACCGAGAGAGGGCGGCGTGATGTGCAGCGCTTGAAGGACTCCAGACCGGATTTGGAGATCTCAGACGGGCACATGGCAGCGCCGGAAGCCGCGCCCAAGCCCAACATTTTCTCGCTCTATGAGGCGAATATCGGCATAATCACTCCGCTTATGGCCGAAGAGCTTAAGGACGCTGAGTTGCAGTACCCGGAGGCCTGGGTAGAAGAGGCCTTCCGCGAGGCGGTGACTGGCAACAAGCGAAGCTGGCGATACATAGAGGCCATCCTGAAGAGATGGAAGACGGAAGGAAAAGACGATGGAGAATCTTGGGGACATCCTAAGAAGATTGACTCCAGAGAGTGGATCAGAAGACACGGTCTCCCAGGGTCTTCCAGATAGGGGATACTACCAGGAGCCGGAGGCAGACTGCGCCGTCTGCGGCGATGTCCGCTGGCTTCGGGTGGAGGTTCCGGTGGGACATCCCTCCTTTGGCAAGGCCGTTCCGTGCAGCTGTCAGCGGCGAGGAGACGACCCATCTCGCGTGGCCAGATTGCAGCGCTACAGCAACATGGGTCCCCTCACGAGGTCGACGTTCCAGGTCACCAGGCCGGAGGGAAAGAGCGCCAAGGCGGAGGACCAGGAGCTGTTCCGCCAGGGGTACGAGATAGCCACGGCCTACGCCGAAGACCCTCGCGGCTGGCTTGTGCTCACCGGCCCCAGCGCCAGTGGCAAGACCCATCTGGCGTCGGCCATAGCCAACAACGTTCTGGGGCGAGGACTCGCCGTTTTCTTCGTATTCGTCCCGGACCTGTTGGATCACCTCCGCTCCGCCTTCGCTCCATCAAGCGATGTATCCTTTGACCAGCTCTTCGAGCAGGTGCGCAGCGCTCCGTTTCTGGTGCTGGATGACTTGGGTGGGCACAGCAGCACTCCCTGGGCCCAGGAGAAGCTCTATCAGATACTGAACTTTCGCTACTCCTACCAAATGCCGACCGTGTTCACGCTGGGCGCACCCGTAGAGGAACTGGAGAATCGCTGGCAGACGCGGCTGGCAGACCCTGAGATGGCAACCATATGCTCACTGGGCGTACCGGAGCGCAGCGGGCTGTCGGGTCAGATAGGCTCCCTGAAGGCGGAGTTGCTGCGTCGGATGACCTTCGAGAGCTTCGACGTGCGGGGCAACAGAGCCAGCCGTCAGCAGAGAGAGAGCCTGGAGGAGGCTTTCAGGAGTGCCGAGAACTATGCTCAGGACCCGGAGGGGTGGCTCGTTTTCCTTGGCCCCACGGGCTGTGGTAAGACTCACCTTGTCCACGCCATAGCCAACGAGCGCCTCAAGCTGGGTCGCGAGGTCCTCTACTTCCAGGTGGCCGACCTGCTGGACTACCTTCGTGTGACCTACAGCCCGGAGAGCACCGTGACCTACGACAGGCTCTTCGATGAGGTGCGAAACGCTCCGCTGCTTGCTTTGGAGGACCTCGGCACGCATTATCCCACGCCCTGGGCTAGGGAGAAGCTGCACCAGATACTGGTCCATCGCCACGACGCCCGCCTTCCGACTCTCATCACAACTACAGAGCTGGACGACGAAAGAAGGGCCGACCCCATTATCTCGCGCCTGCACGACGTAACCCTGGTCGAGATAATACCCATAGACGCGCCGGACTACCGGTACCAGGGCAGAGGCTAGCCCCGTTACTCTCCGACTCTTACGATTCAGGTTGAATGTCCTAGTGCCAATGTCGTGTATTCGTGCTATTGTTGGGACGCAATGAGCGGCTATTGGGAGCAGTATCAACACCCTCAGTGGGACGCCCCGCGCTACTGCGTCTTCTGCGAGATTATTGCCGGAAAGTCCCCCGCTAAAGTGGTGTACCAGGACGACGAGGTCATAGCGATCCACAACCAGCTGAAGTGGGTCCCCGTCATGCTCCTGGTTATTCCCAAGAAGCACATGACTCAGAAGGAGATGTGGGAGGACGCGGTTATAGGCCAGATTGCCAGGGTGGCGGTGGAGGTGGGCAGCAGCCATTGCCCAGGGGGGTATCGGTTGCTGTCAAACTTTGGTCACCAGGGCATGCAGAGCCAAACCCACGGCCACCTGCACGTCCTGGGAGGGACGCACCTGGGGAGGTACGTGTGAGGGGGGAGTGGCCCGGCGTACCTAACCACGTTACCGGCTGACGCCAGCCCGGCGCAGCCCCGTCTCTCCAACCCGCAAATCAGTACTCGCCGCCGCTGGCAGGATACTTATGGAGGTCGAGCCAGCCTTCGGGAAAACTGGGACGCGTCCAGTCCGGGTTGGGACGCCACTTATCCCACGGCTCGTCGAAAGGTGGGTCCCCCGCGCCCAGCGCCGCGATCACCCTCTCTCCCTCAGACCTAATGACGTCCGCCTTCTCCGCAGTCAGCACGCCCGTCATGATCGATTCCTCCAACTCGTCTTCGTCCTTCCAGTTCCACTTGGACAGGTCCGGCGCTATCTCAATGTCGAGTATCTGATCCAGAAAGTCGAAACCGATAGGGCTGCGGGTTAGCGGATCCTCAAGGTTGACATACCATTGCCGGAACCCTCGGAATCCCTCAGTCCATTGAAGCAGGGTGCTGTAGTGCGAACCGGGTGTGACGATACGCAAGACCTCTATGGGCCAGATGCCTTCATTGAGCACCCAGCCCTCCTCGCGCGTCCTTAGAAGTGTGCCGTCGGGACGCGCTGGTCTCATCCAACGAACACCTGAGCCGAAGTAAACGATCAGCCGACTGTCGGTGTCCTCAACGACGGTGACAGGCCTTCCTGCCCAGACGCGGCCACGCCAGATCTCGCGGAGAACGACATTATCACCGGGTTTCCAGTATTCTGCCATGGGTCTCCCAAGTCGCGGATTGCGTCATGGCGCTAAGGCAAGGGGTCCTGTGCAACTGATATGTATGCAGCCAGGTTTGAGTCTGTCGCTGCGCTTGCATAGGACGCGAGCCGCGTACAAAGCGGGCTTCAGCTTGAGGATGTGTGTGTTTGGGTTGGTGGCGCATACGGGAGTCGAACCCGTGATCTCCGCCTTGAGAGGGCGGCGTCCTTGGCCACTAGACGAATGCGCCATGAAACCATCCGGTTATGCCTGGACTGTCTTGATATTAGCACGTTTTGTGCCCAAAAATCAAGGCGCATGGAACCGCCGTCGGCCTGAGCGAGACTGCTTTGGACTGCCACTCTGTGTTCGGCCGAAAGCCATTGACAAACCTTACGAGTAGTGCTAGTCTTCCGCCAATTTGCAACTCCAAAAATAAGGAGGCTAAAGGCATGCGTTTACGCAATACGTCGATAGTGAGGCCAATAATAGCGGTTTTGGCAACCACAATGTTAGCGGTTGCTCTGGCGTGCGCAAGCGAGGAACCAGAAGCAACCAGTCCACCTGTGACTGCTCCTACTCCTACTACCTCGGCCGCGGCTACGCCACTGACGTTAGACGCACAACCGACGGACACACCGGTACCTGATGTCAGCATGGCTGAACTTGGCTGGATGGATCGATATCTTCAGAGCCCCGGCTACGATTCGGACTGGGGCCAGCCGGTTAAGGGCGGGACTTACATCTTCGGCGCCCAGCGGGATAGCAATCAATTCACACCGGCCACTCAGGGATGCTGCTACACTCACGGCTGCTTCCGCGGACTACCGTGGAACTCACTGTTCCGAATTGATCCGTGGACTGGAGACCTCGCGGCCATTGAGGGCGATTTGGCGGAGAGTTGGGATATGTCTCAGGACGGTATGAATTTGACGATTAAACTCCACGAGGGCGTTACGTTCTTCCATACCATCCCGGACGACTCTCCCTTGCCTGCCGAATACAACGGAGGCCTGATCGCGGGCGACGAGTTCGTGTGCGAGGACGTAGTTGCCACCTACGAGCGCATGTATATCGCGCCCCCGGCATGGGAAACCAGGATCAGCTGGGCCCGGGCGGATCTTGCACATCTCGAGTCGTTAAGTTGTCCTGATGGCCCCAGGGGAACCACAGTAGTGATGCATTTCGAGCGGCCGATGGCCAAGACAATAGGTATACTGGCCGGACGGGGTGCGGCCATCATGGACAAGGACGTGGTTCAGTGGCTGTATGACTTTGGTGATGCCGAGGGATCAGCCTTCATGGACTCAGAGATTCCAGCCAACTTCTACAGCATGCACGGCACGGGGCCATTCATGCCGGTGGACATCAACTTGAGCGTGAGTACCGAATTCGTGGCGAATCCCAACTACTGGCGGGAGGGACTGCCGCTTGTTGACGCATACCGCAACGTGGTCATCAAGGACATCGGGAGCAGGTTCACAGCGCTGGCGACCGGTAAGATACACTACATGGGAGAGGGAAGCTGGAGCATGACTCCTGGCCAGGCGGAGCAGGCCATCCGCGATTTCCCGGATCGGATCGTCATCAACAACCAGTTGAACCACTGGGCCAGGACCATTGCCTTTGGGGCCAGGGCGCCATGGGACGACGTGCGGGTCAGGAAGGCCATTCACTTGGCTCTCGACCGTGACGGCTGGCTGGACTTCTACAGAATATCCGGCTACGAAGGGATGAAGTTGGCGCACACGATGGCTCCTGGGACGTTCTACGCTCCGACGGATGAGGAGATAAGGACGTGGCCCGGGTATCGGCAGCCGAAGGACGAGGACGTGGCTGAGGCCAACCGCCTGATGGACGAGGTGTTCGGAGCGGGTGAGCGGCCCTCTGCGGATTGCATGGCGACCGTCACAAACCAGTCTGACATCGATGCTTGTCTGTTTGTCATTGACAATCTGGGAAAGAGTCTGGGTATGGAAGTCGGTTCGCAGTTTGGGGAGCAGGCGGCCCTGACTCCGATCACCGATAGCGGTAATTTCGACTTCCGCATCAGCTCATACAATTCTTCGACTATCGGTGACCCGGATGACGACCTCTATAGCAACTACGTCCCAGAATACATCTCTGCCTCCGCCAACGCATATATGGATGCCAGGTGGGCGGAGCAGCCTGAGGTAATGGCAGACGTGGAGGCGATGATACGGGGACAGTCTGCGGAGCTCGACCCGATAAAGAGGAAAGAGCTAGTCCGAGAACTGGACCTGAAGATACTGAACGAGGTTTCTCAGTTCGTAGTGGTGGGCTGGAGCTTGATCTTTCCCGGCTGGAGGGTGGAGTTGAAGGGGTGGAAAGGGTACGACCTTTACTCCTACACCAAGTACGCAATGCACGAGAGGATGTGGCTGGCCGACAACTAGAATACCCGGCCTGGCCGGAACTACCCACAGGACTCAAGAGGGCGTCCCTCGCATTCGGAGCGAGGGACGCCCTCTTTTTTGGACTACCCGCTCCATTGACAAACTTTACGAGTAGTGCTAGTCTGAGAGTCTTCTATAACTCCAAGAATAGGAGGACGAGATATGAAATTACGCAATAAGTTGATAATCAGGCCAATAGTAGCGGTTTTAGCAATCGCCATGCTGGGGGTTGCCTTAGCGTGCGCCGGAGAAGAGGCTGCGCCTACCAGCGAACCGGAGGCAACGTCTGTGCCGCCCACGGCCACTTCCCCGCCAGTGCCGGGTGGCGTGCAGCCCACGGCGACACCTGTGGAGCAGGTTGGCGCGGATGTAGCCTGGATGGACAGATATCTGCAGAGTCCCGGCTACGACCCGGCGTGGGGCCAGCCCATCAAGGGCGGGACGTACATATTCGGGGCCCAACGGGACGGCACGACCTTTTACCCCAACAATCAGGGCTGCTGCTACACTCACGGGTGTTTCCGCGGCCTGCCCTGGAATTCCATGTTACGGATTGACGCTTGGACAGGGGACCTTACGGCCATAGAGGCGGACCTGGCGGAGAGCTGGGATATGTCCGATGATGGCCTTACCCTGACGATGCAGCTTCAGCAAGGGGTCATGTTCTTCGACAAGATGGCGGAGGAGTCCATAGTGCCGGCGGAGTATAACGGTGGGCAGATCCTGGGCGATGAGTTCGTCTGCGAGGACGCTGTGGCCACCTATGACCGTTACGTCTTTCCGCCGGATAACGTGAGCCAGTTCCTGACTGGCGGGAAGAGGAACCTAAACCACCTTGAGAGCACCAGTTGTCCGGATGGCCCGCGGGGGTACACCTTCGTGATGCACTTTACCGCGCCTCTGGCCAAGACCATTGGCATAATGGCCGGCGACGGCGTTAACGTCCTTGACAAGGACTACGTAGCCTGGCTACGAGAGTACTCTGACCGGGAGGATAACCTCTTTGGACGGGAGGAGGTCCCGGAGAACTTCTATGGCATGCACGGCACCGGGCCCTTTATACCCATGGATTTCAATCAGAGTGTATACGCCACGTATGATGCCAACCCCGACTACTGGCGTGATGGGCTGCCGTTGCTGGACAGGTATCACAACGTAGTTATCAAGGACATCGGGAGCCGGTTCACTGCGCTGGCAACAGGGAAGATCCACTACATGGGAGAGGGCAGTTGGAGCATGACCCCAGGCCAAGCGGAGCAGGCCCTTCGGGACTTCCCTGATCGTATTGTGATCAACAACCAGTTGAACCACTGGGCCAGGACGCTGTACTTTGGCGCAAATGCGCCGTGGGACGACGTGCGGGTGAGGAAGGCCATTCACCTGGCCATAGACCGCGACGGATGGCTGGCTTTCTACCGGATATCCGGGTATGAGGGTATGAAGCTGGCGCACACGATGGCTCCCGGGACATACTATGCTCCTACGGACGAGGAGATAAGGACATGGCCTGGATATCGTCAGCCGAAAGACGAGGACATAGCTGAGGCCAACCGGTTGATGGACGAGGTGTTTGGAGCGGGCAACCGTCCCACTGCAGACTGTCTTGCTGTGACCACTGACCAGTCGGACATCGACGCCTGCCTGTACGTCATTGACAGCCTTAAGAAGGGCTTGGGTATGGAAGTCAGCTCTAACTTCATGGAGTCTGCTGCCAGGTCGGATATAACTACCAGTGGCAACTTCGATTTTACTATCAGTTCGGCGACGTCATCGACCATTGGAGACCCGGACGACGATCTCTACGGCAACTACATACAGGAGTTCTTTGCCGCCTCTTCCAGGGCGCATATGGAAGCCAGATGGGCAGAGCAGCCGGAGGTGATGGCGGAGGTGGAGAGGATGATCCGGGGTCAGTCGGCTGAGTTGGACCCGTTGAAGAGGAAAGATCTGGTCCGGGAGATGGACCTTTACATCATGAACAATGTATCGCAGTACGTAGTGGTGGGCTGGAGTCTTATCTTCCCCGGCTGGAGGGTGGAGTTGAAGGGCTGGAGGGGCTACGACCTTTACTCCAACACCAAGTACGTCATGCACGAGAGGATGTGGATAGCCGACAACTAGAATACCCGGCCTAGCCGGAACTACCCACAGGACTTAAGAGGCGTCCCTCGCTCCGAATGCGAGGGACGCCTCTTTTTTGGACTACCCGCTCCATTGACAAACGCTACGGGTGATGCTAGCCTTCCGCCAGTCTGCAACTCAGGGACTAGGAGGAAGATATATGAAGTTACGCAATGCGTCGATAGTGAGGCCAATAATAGCGGTATTAGCAATCACAATGTTAGTGGTTGCCTTGGCGTGCGCAAGCGAGGAACCTACCGCCGCGCCTACGACGGTCCCCCCCACGGCCACGGCGCCACCAGTGCCGGGCGGCGTGCAGCCCACGGCGACGCCGGTGGAGCAGATGGGCACGGACACACCGTGGATGGACAGGTATTTGCAGAGCCCGGGCTACGATCCGGAGTGGGGTCAGCCCATCAAGGGCGGAACATTCATCTTCGGGGCGCAGCGAGATGGCACGACGTTCTATGCCAACAACCAGGGATGCTGCTACACACATGGCTGTTTCCGCGGACTTCCCTGGAGCTCACTGTTCGGTATTGACGCTTGGACGGGTGACCTCACGGCCATAGAGGGGGAGTTGGTGGAGAGCTGGGATATGTCGGACGACGGCTTGAGCCTGACCTTGAACCTTCGTCAGGGTATCATGTTCTTTGACCAGATGGCGGAGGATTCCATAGTGCCTGCGGAGTACAACGGCGGACAGATTCTCGGCGACGAGTTGGTCTGCGAGGATGCCGTGGCCACCTATCAGCGCTACGCCTTTCCACCGGAGAACGTGAGCCAGTTCCTGACGTCCGGGCGGAGGAACTTAAACCACTTGGAGAGCACCAGTTGCCCCGATGGTCCACGAGGGCACACCTTCGTAATGCACTTTGATCAGCCCCTGGCTAAGACTATCGGGATAATGGCCGGCGACGGCGCGCACATCCTGGATAAAGATTACGTTGCTTGGCTCCAGGAGTACTCTGATCGGGAGGATGCCCTCTTTGGGCGGACGGAGGTCCCGGAGAACTTCTACTCAATGCACGGCACCGGACCATTTATACCCACGGAATTCAATCAGAGCGTCAGCGCTACCTACTACGCCAACCCCAACTACTGGAAGGAAGGGTTGCCGCTGCTGGACCGGTATCACAACGTGGTCATAAAGGACATAGGCAGCCGGTTCACGGCGCTGGCTACGGGGAAGATTCACTACATGGGTGAGGGCAGCTGGAGCATGACGCCGGGACAGGCCGAGCAGGCCCTTCGGGACTTCCCGGACCGCATAGTCATCAACAACCAGTTGAACCACTGGGCCAGGACAATGATATTTGGAGCCAACGCGCCATGGAACGACGTGCGGGTGAGGAAGGCCATTCACCTGGCCATAGACCGGGACGGATGGCTGGAATTCTACCGTATAGGCGGATACGACGGTATGAAGCTGGCGCACACGATGGCTCCCGGGACCTTCTATGCTCCTACGGAAGAGGAGATAAGGACGTGGCCCGGGTATCGACAGCCTAAGGATGAGGACGTAGCAGAGGCGAACCGGTTGATGGACGAGGTGTTTGGAGCGGGAGAGCGGCCCAAGGCCGACTGCATGGCGGTCACTACGGACCAGTCTGACATAGACGCCTGCCTGTATGTGATAGACACCTTGAAGAAGAGCCTGGGTATGGAGATATCCTCCGACTTCATGGAGGCTGCTGCAAGGACGGACATTCTGACAACCGGCAACTTCGACTTCACCATCAGCTCATACACGTCCTCGATCATTGGGGACCCGGATGACGGGTTCCTGAAGTACCTTCCGGATAACTTCTTTGCCAGCACCAGGGTAATGTCACAGGCCAGACTTGACGAGCAACCGGAGCTGAGAACGGAAGTGAACAGGATGATACTGGCGCAGTCAGCGGAGTTGGACCCGATACAGAGGAAGGAGTTGGTGCGGGAACTGGATCTCAAGCTCCTTAATGAAGATCTTTCGTACGTAGTGGTTGGTTGGAGCCTGATATTCCCAGGTTGGAGGACGGAGCTTAAGGGGTGGAGAGGCTACGACCTGTACTCCAATACCAAGTATATCATGCACGAGAGGATGTGGCTGGCCGACAACTAGAATACCCGGCCTGGCCGGAATTACCCACAGGACTTAAGAGGACGCCCCTCACCCAAGTGAGGGGCGTCCTCATTTGTTGGCCGCCTAAATTTGTGTCGTTGTCCAGCCGAAAACCATTGACAATCCTTACGAGTGGTGTTAGCCTTCCGCCAATTTGCAACTCCAAAAATAGAACAAGGAGGGGAAAGGTATGCGTTTACCTGCTGCGTCGATAGTGAGGCCAATAATAGCGGTATTAGCGATCACAATGTTAGCGATTGCCTTGGCGTGCGCGAGCGAGGAACCGGAAGCGACCAGTCCACCTGAGACTGCTCCTACTCCTACTACCTCGGCCGCGGCTACGCCTTTGACTGTAGACGGCCAGCCGACGGCGACGCCCGTGCCAGGAGCTATGGCCGATCTCACATGGGTGGAGCGGTACTTGCAAAGCCCCGGCTACGATCCGGAGTGGGGCCAGCCCGTCAAGGGCGGAACCTTCGTATTTGGAGCGCAGAGAGACGGCACGACCTTCCATCCACGTGAGCAGAGTTGCTGCTACACCCACGGTTGCTACGCCGGTCTGCCCATGAACTCCCTGTTCCGCATCGATGCCTGGACAGGTGATCTGACCACCGTTGAAGGTGATCTGGTGGAGAGTTGGGAGTTCTCAGAAGACGGCAAGACCCTGACCATGCAGTTGCGCCAGGATGTCAAGTTCTTTGACAGGGAGAGCCTGTCGTCAATGCAGAAAACGGAGACCACGGTGCCCGACGAGTTTAATGGAGGCCAGATCCTGGGGGACGAGCTTGTCTGCGAGGACGCCAAGGCTTCCATAGACAGATTCGTCTGGCCCCCGGAGTGGGAGACCAGATACACGCATGGGAAGGCATATCTGGGGCATCTTGAGAGCACCAGTTGCCCGGACGGGGACAGGGGATACACCTTTGCAATGCACTTTACGGAACCTCGGGGCAAGACCCTGGGCATCCTTGGCGGCGATGCGGCGACTATATTTGACGCAGACTTCATCGCTTGGAACAATGACTGGGGTCAAAGAGAAGGGACGTCCTACATGGACAACGAGGTCCCGGAGAACTACTACGCCATGATAGGAACGGGGCCGTTCATCCCTACGGACCTGAACCAGAGCGTCCACGCAATCTATGATGCCAACCCCAACTACTGGCGGGAGGGCCTGCCGTTGCTGGACAGATACCAGAATGTGGTCATCAAGGACATAGGAAGCCGATTCACGGCGCTGGCCACAGGCAAGATTCACTACATGGGAGAGGGAAGCTGGAGCATGACTCCGGGCCAGGCCGAGCAGGCCATACGGGACTTCCCAGACCGGATCGTCATCAACAACCAGTTGAACCACTGGGCTAGGACGCTGGCCTTCGGCGCAAACGCGCCGTGGGACGATGTGCGGGTGAGGAAGGCCATTCACCTGGCGATAGACCGTGACGGATGGCTGGCCTTCTACCGGATATCCGGGTTTGAGGGTATGAAGCTGGCGCACACGATGGCGCCCGGGACTTACTATGCTCCGACTGATGAGGAGATACGGACGTGGCCTGGGTATCGACAGCCGAAGGACGATGACGTGGCGGAGGCGAACCGGCTGATGGACGAGGTGTTTGGAGCGGGAGAGCGGCCGACTGCGGAGTGCATGGCTGTGACCACGGACCAGTCCGACATAGACGCCTGTCTGTACGTTATAGACAGCCTGAAGAAGAACCTTGGGATGGAAGTCTCCTCGGACTTCATGGAAGGTGCAGCCAGGACGGACATAATGACCACCGGCAACTTCGACTTCACCATCACGTCCTTCGTATCCTCGACCATTGGAGACCCGGACGATGACGTGTACAACAACTACATTCTGGATCTGGTTTCCGTATCGTCCAAGAAATTCATGGAGGCGCGCTGGGCTGAGCAGCCTGAGGTGATGCAAGAGGTTGAGGACATGATCCGGGCCCAGTCGGCGGAGTTGGATCCTTTGAAGAGGAAGGCCCTGGTCGAGGAGATGGACCTGAAGATCCTGAACGAAGTATCGCAGTATGTGGTGGTGGGCTGGAGCCTTATCTTCCCCGGATGGAGGGTGGAGTTGAAGGGGTGGAAGGGATATGACCTGTACTCGAATACCAAGTACATCATGCACGAGAGGATGTGGCTAGCCGACAACTAGAATACTTGGCCTGGCCCGGAACTACCCACAGGACTTAAGAGTGCGTCCCTCGCTCCGAATGCGAGGGACGCACTCTTTTTTGGACTACCGGCTGTTGACAAACCTTACGGCTAGTGATAGCCTTCACGAAGTCTACAATCCCGGGACTAGGAGGAAGCGATATGAAAGTACGTAAGACGTCGCTACAGAGGCTAATCATTGCGAGTTTAGCAATCGCTGTATTGATGGTTGCCTTGGCGTGCGCGAGCGAGGAACCTACCGCCGCGCCTACGGCGGTCCCCCCCACAGCCACTTCCCCACCAGTGCCGGGCGGCGTGCAGCCCACGGCGACACCTGTGGAGCAGGTTGGCGCGGATGTAGCCTGGATGGACAGATATCTGCAGAGTCCCGGCTACGACCCGGAGTGGGGCCAGCCCATCGAAGGCGGCACCTTCATCTTCGGGGCGCAACGGGACGGCACGACGTTCTACGCCAATAATCAGGGTTGCTGCTACTATCACGGCTGTTACTACGGCCTTCCCTGGAGCTCCCTGTTCCGAATCGATGCGTGGACGGGGGATCTCACTGCCATAGAGGGCGACCTGGTGGAGAGTTGGGAGATGTCGGACGACGGCCTGACCTTGACCATGCAGCTTCAGCAAGGGATCATGTTCTTCGACGAGATGGCGGAGGAGTCCATAGTGCCGGCGGAGTACGACGGTGGTCAGATCCTGGGGGATGAGTTCGTCTGCGAGGACGCTGTGGCCAGCTATGACCGTTATGTCTTTCCTCCGGATAACGTTAAGCAATTCCTGGTCTCCGGGAGGAGGAATCTCAACCACTTTGAGAGTTCCAGTTGCCCCGATGGTCCGCGGGGTCACACCTTCGTGATGCACTTTACCACGCCCCTGGCCAAGACCCTTGGCATAATGGCCGGCGACGCAGCGCACATTCTTGACAAGGAGTACATCGCCTGGCTCAAGGAGTACTCTGATAGGGAGGATCTCCTCTTTGGACGGACGGAGGTCCCAGACAACTTCTATGCGATGCACGGCACGGGGCCCTTTATTCCCACCAACATCAATTTGAGCGTCAGCACCACGTACGACGCCAATCCCGACTTCTGGCGGGAGGGGTTGCCGTTGCTGGACAAATATCACAACGTGGTGATCAAGGACATCGGGACTAGGTTCACGGCTCTGGCTACGGGGAAGATCCACTACATGGGAGAGGGGAGTTGGAGCATGACTCCCGGACAGGCGGAGCAGGCCATCCGGGACTTCTCGGACCGTATTGTCATCAACAACCAGTTGAACCACTGGGCCAGGACGATGGTCTTCGGAGCCAAGGCGCCTTGGGATGACGTGCGGGTGAGGAAGGCCATTCACCTGTCCATAGACCGCGACGGATGGCTGGCTTTCTATCGCATATCCGGGTATGAGGGGATGAAGCTGGCGCACACGATGGCTCCCGGGACATACTATGCTCCTACGGACGAGGAGATAAGGACGTGGCCTGGATATCGTCAGCCGAAAGACGAGGACATAGCGGAAGCGAACCGGTTGATGGACGAGGTGTTTGGAGCGGGTGAGCGTCCCACCGCTAAGTGCTTGGCCGTCACCACGGACCAGTCCGACATCGATGCCTGTCTGTTTGTGATAGACAACCTGAAGAAGAGCTTGGGTATGGAAGTCGGCTCGGACTTCATGGAGGCTGCTGCGAGAACGGACATTGTGACCACCGGCAACTTCGACTTCACCATCAGCTCATATACGTCCGCGATCATTGGGGACCCGGATGACGGGTTCCTGAAGTACCTACCGGAGAACTTCTCTGCAACCACCAGGGAAATGTCGGAGGCGCGATGGGCTGAGATACCCGAAGTGATGGCAGAGGTAGACGGTATGATTCGCGCTCAGTCCGCGGAATTGGACCTGCTGAAGAGGAAGGATCTTGTGCGGGAGATAGACCAGAAGATACTGGATGAAGTTTCATCATACGTGGTTGTGGGATGGAGCCTGATATTCCCGGGCTGGAGGGTGGAATTGAAGGGGTGGAAGGGATACGACCTGTACTCCAACACCAAGTACGTGATGCACGAGAGGATGTGGCTGGCCGACAATTAGCATACCGGTCTGGCTGATTCCAAACCACAGGATTGAAAATGGCGCCCCTCACGTTCAGAGTGAGGGGCGTCCTCTTTTTGAACTACCCGCTCCATTGACAAGGCTTACGAGTAGTGCTAGCATTCACGCCATCTACAACTCCAAGAATGGGGGAAAGAGATATGAAGGTACGTAATGCGTCGATACTAAGGCTTATGATGGCGGGATTAGCAATCGCCATATTGGTGGTTGCCTTGGCGTGTGCGAGCGAGGAACCCACCGTCGCGCCTACGGCGGTTCCGCCCACGGCCACTTCACCGTCAATGCCGGACGGAGAGGCTACAGCAACGCCGGTGGAGATGATTGACTCCACGACGCCGTGGATTGATCGCTACTTGCAAAGCCCCGGCTACAACCCTGAGTGGGGGCAGCCCGTGAAAGGTGGGACATTCATATTCGGGGCCAACCGGGATGACACGCGTTTCAATCCCTCCAGCCAAGGTTGCTGCTACACGCACGGTTGTTTCCGAGGGCTTCCGTGGAACTCCCTGTTCCGCATCGACCCGTGGGTGGGAACCTTGGATACCACGGAGGGGGACTTGGTTGAGAGTTGGGAGATGTCGGACGACGGCCTGAGCCTCACCATGCAGCTCCGGGAAGGGGTCATGTTCTTTGATGAGGCGAGTATGCCGGAGGAGAGCATTGTACCGGCGGAGTTCGACGGCGGGCGAATCCTGGGTGACGAGTTCGTCTGCGAGGACGCCGTGGCCACCTATGAGCGGTACGTCCGGCCACCGGAGTGGGAGACCAGGATTGTCCTTGGTAAATCGGACGTTGGGCATCTCGAGAGTCTCTCCTGTCCCGATGGTCCCCGAGGGTACACACTTGTGATGCATTTCGAGCAGTCCCTGGCAAAGACTATGGGCATATTAGCCGGACGCGCTGCCACAATGCTTGACAAGGAGTACATCGCTTGGCTCCATGACTTTGGAGAAAGAGAGGACCGCTCCTTTGGGGATACCGAGGTCCCGGACAACTTCTATGCTATGCACGGCACAGGGGCCTTTGTGCCTGTGGACATTAACCTGAGCGTGCACACCATATACGACGCCAACCCCAACTACTTCCGCGAGGGGCTGCCCCTCATAGACAGATACAAGAACGTGGTTATCAAGGACCTGGGCACACGGTTCACGGCCCTGGCCACCGGCAACATCCACTTCTACGGCGAGGGGAGCTACGGGTTTACCTCCGGACAGGCGGAGCAGGCCCTCCGGGACTTCGATGACACAATGGAGGTAAACGTCCAGCTGAACCACTGGGCCCGGGCAATCAGGATGAGCACAACCAAGCCGCCGTTCGATAACCTGATGGTCAGGAAAGCGGTCCACATGGCCCTTGATAGGGAGGCGTGGAAGGACTTCAGGCGAGTAAGGGTGGGAGACACGGTCCTGGAAGGCACCAGCACGGCCTTCTGGGTGCCCCCCGGCACTCCTTGGGCCATTCCCGATGAGAAGCTCTTGACGATGCCCGGCTATCGGCAGCCGAAGGATGAGGACATAGCCGAGGCCAACCGTCTTCTGGACGAGGTCTTTGGGCCGGGCGAGCGGCCCGAGATCACCTGCATGGCCAGGTCGGTCAACCCCAGTGACACGGACGGCTGCCTGTTCGTCATGGACCAGCTTGGGAAGCACCTCAACTGGGAGGTCACAGCGGCCTTCGTAGAGGCAGCGGTGTCCACGGAACGGAGCAATGCCGGCAACTTCGACATCTACTGCGGCTCGGTGGTGAGCACTGCTATTGGAGACCCGGACGACTATCTGCCTTGGAATCTGGTTGAGGATTTGGGCTTCCTCTCCACCACGCTGCAGATCCAGGCGCTCAAGGGCTTGCATCCAGAGTTGATGGATTGGATGGAGACTGCTACTCTTGAGCAGAGCCGGGAGCTTGACCCTGCGAAGCGCCAGCAGTCGGTCTGGGAAATTCAAGATAGAGCTATCAACGAGCTCATGCCGATAACAACTCTGGGCTGGACCAACATCTTCCCGTCCTGGAGGAGAGATCTTAAGGGATTCAAGGGCTACGACCTCTACTCCTACACCAAGTCTGCGATGAACGAGAGGATGTGGATTGTAGACAGTTAGCATAGCTGGATGACTGATTACAAACCACAGGATTGAAAATGACGCCCCTCACGTCCAGAGTGAGGGGCGTCCTCTTTTTGAACAACCCGCTCCATTGACAAAGCTTACGTGTAGTGTTAGCATCCCGGCTATCTACAACTCCGAGAATGAGGGGAAGAGATATGAAGTTACGTAATACGTCGATAACAAGGCTTATAATGGCGGGTTTAGCAATCTCAATATTAGCGGTTGCCTTGGCGTGCGCGAGCGAAGATCCTACCGCCGCGCCTACGGCGGTTCCGCCCACGGCCACTTCACCGTCGATGCCGGGCGGGGAGGCCACGGCAACGCCGGTGGAGGTGATTGACTCTGAGACAGCGTGGATTGACCGTTACTTGAAGAGCCCGGGTTACAACCCAGAATGGGGCGATCCCGTCAGGGGCGGCACCTTCATCTTCGGAGCCAACCGAGACGACACGAGGTTTAACCCCCGCAGCCATAGTTGCTGTTACACCCACGGCTGCTACGCGGGACTCCCGTGGAACTCCCTGTTCCGCATCGACCCGTGGGTGGGAACCTTGGATACCACGGAGGGGGACTTGGTTGAGAGTTGGGAGATGTCGGACGACGGCCTGGCTCTGACCATGCAGCTTCGCCAGGGGGTCATGTTCTTCGACCAAATGGCGGAGCAGTCCACTGTGCCGGCGGAATACAACGGCGGGCAGATCCTGGGCGACGAGTTCGTCTGCGAAGACGCCATGGCCACCTATGAGCGGTACGTCCGGCCGCCGGAATGGGAGACTAGGCTTGTCATCGGTAAATCGGACATCGGGCACCTTGAGAGAACAAGCTGCCCTGACGGGCCTCGCGGGTACACCTTTGTGATGCATTTCGAGCAGTCCCTGGCCAAGACCATGGGTATACTTGCGGGCCGGGGCGCCCTGGTCATCGATAAGGACTACATCGCTTGGCTCCACGCCTATGGCGAAGAGAATAACTCCTCTTTCGGGGACAACGAGGTCCCGGACAACTTCTATGCGATGCACGGCACGGGCCCCTTTGTGCCTGCGGACATCAACCTGAGTGTACATGCCATATATGATGCCAATCCCAACTACTTCCGGGAGGGACTGCCACTCATAGACAGGTACAAGAACGTGATAATCAAGGATCTAGGCACACGGTTCACGGCCCTCGCTACGGGTAACATCCACTTCTACGGCGAGGGGAGCTACGGGTTTACCTCCGGACAGGCGGAGCAGGCCCTCCGGGACTTCGATGACACGATTGAGGTAAACGTCCAGCTGAACCACTGGGCTCGGGCAATCAGGATGAGCGCTACCCAGCCCCCGTTCGACAACTTGCTGGTGAGGAGAGCGGTCCACCTGGCCCTCAACCGGGAGGCGTGGAAGGACTTCAGGCGAGTAAGGGTGGGAGACACGGTCCTGGAAGGCACCAGCACGGCCTTCTGGGTGCCACCTGGAACGGCTTGGGCCATTCCCGATGAGAAGCTCTTGACGATGCCCGGCTATCGGCAGCCGAAGGACGAGGACTTGGCCGAGGCCAACCGGATACTGGACTCGGTGTTTGGAGAAGGGAACCGACCCGAGATAAAATGCATGGCCAGGGCCGTCAACCCCAGCGACACGGATGGCTGCCTGTTTGTCATAGACCAGCTCAAAAAGAACCTAAACTGGACCGTGACGGCGGACTTCCTAGAGGCCGCGGTGGCCACGGACAGAAGCAATGCGGGCACATTCGATATCTATTGCGCCTCCGTGGTGAGCACGGCGATAGGTGATCCGGACGACTATCTGCCCTGGAACCTGGTTGAGGACTTGGCCTTCATCTCCACGAAGCTCCAGATACAGGCACTCAAGGCGGAGTTGCCGGAGGTGATGGACTGGATGGAGACCAATGTGCTTGAGCAGAGCCGAGAGCTTGACCCTGCGAAGCGCCAGCAGTCGGTCTGGGATATTCAAGAGAGAGCCATCAACGAGCTCATGCCGATAACAACTCTGGGCTGGACCAACATCTTCCCGTCTTGGAGGAGAGATCTTAAGGGATTCAAGGGCTACGACCTCTACTCCTACACAAAGTCTGTGATGAACGAGAGGATGTGGATTGTAGACAATTAGCAGGTAGCTCCATCCCTTAGCGCGCAAAAGGCTACAGAGACGATGCCCCTCGCACTGAATGCGAGGGGCATCGTCTTTTTGTATCACTTGTGATTTGCTCAGCAGCATCTTGACTAAAGGAGGCCAACGACAAAAGGTGCGATTAGTGATAACAACTTGCCAACCTACAACGCCATAAACAGGAAGGGGAGATATGAAGTTACGTAATACGGTGACATTAAGGTATATAGCAGCGTTGCTAGCAACGACCATTTTGGTAGTTGCCATGGCGTGCGCGAGTGAAGATCCCACCGCCGCGCCTACGGCGGTTCCGCCCACGGCCACTTCACCGTCGATGCCGGACGGGGAGGCCACGGCAACTCCGGTGATGGCGCCAGACACGGATCTTGCATGGATGGACAGGTACTTGCAGAGCCCGGGATACAATCCGGATTGGGGTCAGCCCGTTAAGGGCGGGACCTTCGTCTTCGGGGCGCAGCGTGACGGGACGACCTTCCATCCCCACAGGCAAAGCTGCTGCTACACCCACGGATGCTATGCGGGCCTCCCTGTGAATTCGCTGCTCCGAATTGATCCCTGGACTGGGGACCTCACCACAATTGAGGGGGACCTGGTGGAGAGTTGGGACATGTCCGAAGACGGTGTGACGCTTACCATGCAGCTTCATCAGGGAGTGATGTTCTTCGACGAGGCCAGCATGCCGGAAGAGACAGCGGTCCCGGTGGAGTTTAACGGAGGGCTAATCCTGGGCGACGAGATGGTGTGCGAGGACGTCAAAGCTTCTATGGAACGGTACGCTTCGCCGCCAGAATTTGAGACCAGAGTAGTCACCGGTAAGACAGATCTCGACCATCTCGAGAGCACCAGCTGTCCTGATGGAGACCGAGGATACACATTTGTGATGCAATTTGAGCGTCCGATGGCCAAGACAATGGGTATATTGGCCGGTCGTGCCGCGACAATTTTCGACAAGGACTACATCGCCTGGCTCAACGACTTTGGCGAGAGAGAGGGTACTTCCTTCCTTGACAATGAGGTGCCGGCCAACTTCTATGCAATGCATGGCACAGGGCCATTTGTACCTGTTGAGATCAACAGGAGCGTCAGCACCATGTTCAAGGCCAATCCCAACTATTGGCGAGAGGGATTGCCCTTGCTGGACAGGTACCAGAATGTGGTCATCAAGGATATAGGAAGCCGTTTCACTGCCTTGGCTACCGGGAAGATCCACTACATGGGCGAGGGCAGCTGGAGCATGACTCCCGGTCAGGCTGAGCAGGCTATCCGGGACTTCTCGGACCGGATAGTTATCAACAACCAGCTTAACCACTGGGCCCGGACTATTGCCTTTGGTTCCAGGGCGCCCTGGAATGACGTAAGGGTGAGAAAAGCCATCACCCTGGCTCTGGACCGTGACCAGTGGCTTGACTTCTATCGGATATCTGGTTACGAGGGTATGAAGCTGGCCCATACCATGGCGCCTGGAACGTTCTACGCTCCGACGGAAGAGGAGATAAGGACATGGCCCGGGTACCGCCAACCCAAGGACGAGGATGTGGCGGAGGCGAACAGATTGATGGATGAGGTGTTTGGAGCCGGGAATCGTCCCACGGCAGAGTGTATGGCCTCCGTTACAAACCAGTCGGACATAGATGCCTGTCTGTTCGTCATGGACAACTTGGGCAAGAACCTGGGGATGGAGATCGGCTCGGACTTTGGAGAGACGGCAGCTCAGACTCCTATAGCCGAAAGTGGCAACTTTGACTTTCGCATTAGCTCATACACGTCTACGGTAATCGGCGACCCGGATGACGGGCTCTATTTCACCTACATTCCGGATTTGGCTTACTCCAGTATCAAGACGATTATATCCGCCAGATGGGATGAGCAGCCGGAGGTGATGGCAGAGGTGGAGACAATGCTCAGGAACCAGTCCCGTGAGTTGGATCCCATCAAGAGGAAAGAATTGGTGCGGGAGATGGACCTGAAGATCCATAACGATGTTGCTCAGTACATATTGGTGGGGTGGAGCTTGATCTTTCCCGGCTGGCGGGTGGAGTTGAAGGGGTGGCGGGGTTATGACCTTTACTCCTACACCAAATACGCTATGAACGAGAGGATGTGGCTGGCGAATTAGAGTACTGGACGGGGTCGCTGTATCCACAGGTTTCGAGAGGGCGCCCCTCGTTCCGAATGCGAGGGGCGCCCTCTTTATTATCGGATTACTGCTCGTATCTTTCTCCACCCGGATCTCCATTGACAAGGGTTACGAGTAATGCTAGTCTGGGAGCCGTCTACAACTCCAGGGTTGAGAGGATGAGATATGAAATTGCGTAATGCGTCCATATTTAGGCCAATAGTAGCGGTATTAGCGGTCACAATGTTGGTGGTTGCCCTAGCGTGTGCGAGTGATGACGCAACGCCTACCAGTCCTCCGGCCACGTCTCCGCCGCCCACTGCCACGTCGGCGTCAGCGCCGGTAGGGCCGCAGCCCACGGCGACTCCGGTGGATGTGATTGAAACGGATCTAACGTGGATGGACAGGTATTTGCAGAGCCCGGGCTACGACCCTGCCTGGGGTGACCCTGTAGTGGGTGGGACCTTCATCTTTGGAGCCCAAGGGGACACTACAACGTTCAATGCCACCGGCCAAGGCTGCTGCTACACTCACGGCTGCTTCCGCGGCCTCCCGGTTAACACCCTGTTCCGCATTGACGCCTGGCAGGGGGACCTTACGGCCATAGAGGGCGACCTGGTGGAGAGTTGGGACGTGTCCGAAGACGGCAAGACCATCACCATGAAGCTGTATGAAGGGGTCATGTTCCACGAGAAGATGACCGAAGAGTCGATAGTTCCGGGGGATTTCAACGGCGGGCAGATCCTGGGCGATGAGTTCGTCTGCGAGGACGCCAAGGCCACCTATGACCGTTTCGTCTCGCCACCGGAGTGGGAGACCGGGTACCCCCTCAACAGGGGTGCGGTGTATCTTGGGCACCTAGAGAGTACCACCTGCCCGGATGGCCCGCGTGGGTACACCTTTGTAATGCACTTCGACCGGACCATGGCTAAAACAATGGGCATACTGGCCGGCCATTCCGCGTCGATCCAGGATAAGGACTTCATCGCGTGGGTCCACGACTTCGGTGAAAGGGAGGGTCGTTCCTTTGGGGACACGGAGCTTCCCGCCAACTTCTATTCGATGCACGGCACTGGCCCCTTTGTGCCTGTGGATATCAACGTTAGCGTCAGCACCACCTTTGACGCCAATCCCAACTACTGGCGGGAAGGGTTGCCGCTGATAGACAAATACCACAACGTGGTGATCAAAGACCCCGGCAGTCGATTCACAGCGCTGGCCACGGGCAAAGTCCACTACTACGGCGAGGGGAGCTACGGCTTCACGTCCGGGCAGGCGGAGCAGGCTCTCCGGGACTTCCAGGACACTATCGTTGTCAATGATCAGCTGAATCACTGGGCCAGAACAATCTATTTCGGCGCCAGGGCGCCGTGGGATGACCTCCGGGTGAGAAAGGCCATTCACCTGGCCTTAGACCGAGAGGAGTGGAAGGCTTTCCGCCGAGTGAGGGTTGGCGACAGCACTATTGAGGGGACGCAGCTAGCGCAAACCATGGCGCCCGGGACCTTCTTTGCTCCTACCCAGGAGGAGATCGCGATGTGGCCTGGCTATCGTCAGCCCAAGGACGAGGATCTTGCTGAGGCCAACCGGCTAATGGACGAGGTGTTTGGGGTGGGGAATCGCCCAACAGCGAAGTGCTTGGGAAGGACCGAGACGGTTTCCAATGTAGACGGTTGTCTGTGGGTCATGGACCAGCTCGGGAAGAACCTGGGTATGGATGTCGCTTCGGACTTTAGGGAGACGGCGGCTGTTACCCCCGTCACTAACAGCGGCAACTTTGACTTCAGTGTCGGCTCATTCACATCTTCCGTTATCGGAGACCCGGATGATCGCCTCTACGATAGCTACATACGGGAGTTCCTCCCCGTTGGCAGAGAGGCGTCGATAGGAGCGCGGTGGGAGGAGCAGCCTGAGGTGATGGCGGAAGTGGAAGAGCTGATACGGGCCCAGACCTTGGAGTTGGACCCGCTGAAGCGCAAGGAGTTGATCCGGCAGTTGGACATGAAGATATTAGATGAAGTGGCTCAGTACGTTGTGATGGGATGGACCAACATCTTCCCTTCGTGGAGAGTGGAGCTTAAGGGGTGGAGGGGCTACGACCTGTACTCCAACACGAAGTACGTGATGCACGAGAGGATGTGGCTGGCCCAATAGAACATCGGGCAGGGTGGCTGTACCCATAGTTATGGAAGAGGGAGGCACTCGCATTTGGCGAGTGCCTCCCGTCTTACTATTGTTGGACGTGCCATTGACAAGAGTTACGAGTAGTGATAATCTTGCGACTATCTACAACTCCGAGATTAGGAGGATGAGAGATGTTTTTACGTAATGCGTCGATATTTAGGCCAATAGTAGCGGTATTAGCAGTCACAATGTTGGTGGTTGCCTTGGCGTGTGCGAGTGAAGACCCCACGCCTACCAGTCCTCCGGCAACGTCACCGCCTCCTACTGCCACGTCGGCGCCGGTGGATGGCGCTCAGCCGACGGAAGCGCCCGTCGCAGATGGTGAGATGGATGTGGGCTGGATGGAACAGAACCTCCAGAGTCCAGGCTACGACCCGGCTTGGGGCCAGCCCGTGAGGGGCGGGACATTTGTCTTTGGGTCCCCCCGGGACAGCACCAGATTCAATCCCTGGAACCAGGGCAGCTGCTGCTACAGTCACGGCTGCTTCGCCGGACTGGCCACGAACGGCTTGTTCCGCGTAGATGCCTGGACGGCAGACCTCACGACAATAGAGGGAGACTTGGTGGAGAGTTGGGATTTCTCGGAGGACGGCTTGACTCTGTCCATGAAGCTGCGTGAGGGGGTGACGTTCATTGACGAGGCCAGCATGCCGGAGGAGTCTACGGTGCCGGCTGAGTTCAACGGTGGCAGGATACTGGGTGACGAGTTCGTCTGCGAGGACGCCAAGGCCTCCATAGACCGCGCCGCCTCGCCGCCGGAGTGGGAGCAGTCCGGGGGCACCCCCATCGAAGCTAAGGCGGCGCTTAAGCACCTGGGCAGCGCCACATGCCCAGACGGCCCACGTGGGTACACCTTCGTGATGCACTTCGAATATGCCCTGGCCAGGACCATGACCAGCCTTTCGGCCCACCGCAGCGGGCAGGTGGCCATGCATGACAAGGACTACATTGCCTGGGTCAACGCCTATGGTGAAAGGGAGGGCAAGTCCTTCGGGGATACCGAGGTCCCCGCCAACTTCTATGCCACGCACGGCACGGGGCCCTTCGCGCCGGCCGATATCAATACGAGCGTCAGCACCACCTTCAATGCCAATCCCAACTACTGGCGGGAGGGGTTGCCGCTGCTGGACGTATACCACAACGTGGTGATTAAGGATGCGGGCACGCGGTTCGTCGCCCTATCCACAGGGCGGATCCACTACATGGGGGAGGGGAGCTATAGTATGCGGCCGGGTCAGGCGGAGCAGGCCATCCGGGACTTCTCAGACAGTATCGTCATCAACAACCAGTTGAACAACTGGGCGAGGGAAGTCCACTTTGGCGCCAGGCCGCCGTGGGATGACGTGCGGGTGAGGAAGGCCATGAGTCTGGCTCTGGACCGGGACGGGTGGGTGGAATTCTATAGGATTCCCCAGTACGAGGGTGGAAAGTTGGGCCACCTCATGGCGCCGGGGACCTTCTACGCTCCCACGGATGAGGAGCTAAGGACGTGGCCCGGGTACCGCCAGCCGAAGGACGAGGACATAGCCGAGGCCAACCGGCTGATGGACGAGGTGTTTGGGGCAGGGAACCGTCCCACCGCTAAGTGCTCTGCTAATATTGCAAACACGGGTCCCGTGGATGCCTGCCTGTTCATCATGGACAACCTCAAGAAGAACCTGGGCATGGAAATCTCCTCGGACTTTGGAGAGGGGGCGGTTCTCACGGCACTAAATACGGCTGGGACCTTCGACTTAAGCAGCGGCTCGGCGGTGGACACCAGGACAGGAGACCCGGACCAGACCCTGTTCAAGAACTACGTCCCGGAGTTCTCCTCCGTGACCTACGTGGCAGGTTTGAATGCGCGGTGGGCGGAAGATCCCGAGGTGATGGCGGATGTGGAAGCGATGGTACATGCCCAGGCCCGGGAGCTGGACCCGCTGAAGCGTAAGGACCTGATCAGGCAGATCGACCTGAAGACCCTCGACCAGGTCAATCAGTACATCGTGGTGGGATGGCCCATGATATTTCCCGGTTGGAGGGTGGAACTGAAGGGGTGGAAGGGCTACGACCTCTACTCCGACACCAAGTTTGTAATGCACGAGAGGATGTGGCTAGCCCGGTAGAAGACTGAACATGGTGTAATCACCTATAGGACTGAAGAGGGCGCCCCTCACTCCGAATGTGAGGGGCGCCCTCTTTTTTCACTCTAACGGATAGAGGCCGCCGAACCTTATTGACAAGAATTACGAGTAATGATAGTATTTAGGCTATCTACAACGTCAAAATTAGGAGTATGAGATATGTGGTTACGTAATGCGTCGATGTGCAAGCCATTGATAGCGGTGTTGGCAGTCACGATGTTGGTAGTTGCACTGGCATGTGCGAGTGATGAAGCAACGCCTACCAATCCTCCGGCCACATCACCGCCGCCTACGGCTACGTCGGCGCCGGTGGACGGCGCTCAGCCGACGGAGACGCCGGTGATGGCGCCAGACACGGATATTGCATGGATGGACAGGTATTTGCAGAGCCCGGGATACAATCCGGAGTGGGGGCAGCCCGTGAAGGGTGGAACCTTCGTCTTCGGCGCCCAGCGGGACGGTACTCGCTTCAATCTCGCTGCTACACATTGCTGCTACAGTCACGGCTGTTACTCCGGCCTCCCCATTAACTCCCTGTTCCGCGTTGATGCATGGACAGGGGACCTTAGGACCATAGAGGGGGACCTGGTGGAGAGTTGGGACATGTCCGAGGATGCCCTGACTCTGACCATGCAGCTCCGTGAGGGGGTGATGTATCAAGACATCCACCCGGAATCCCCCATGCCGGCGGAGTACAAGGGTGGCCTAATTGCGGGCGACGAGTTCGTCTGCGAGGACGCCAAGGCCTCTATAGAGCGTTTCGCCTGGACGCCGCCGTGGGAGGCCGGGATATTCCCGTTCTATACAGGTGCGACGGCGCTCGTGCATCTGGAGAGGACTACCTGCCCCGATGGCCCGCGTGGGTACACCTTTGTGATGCACTTTGAGTATCCCCTGGCCAGAACCATGCAGAGCCTGTCCGCAGGCTACACCCCAATCATCCAGGATAAGGACTGGATCGCCTGGGTCAACGACTTTGGCGAGAGGGAGGGTCGCTCCTTTGGGACCACGGAGATCCCCGCCAACTTCTATGCGTTGCACGGCACGGGCCCCTTTATGGCCATGGATATCAATAGGAGCGTCAGTACCACCTTTGACGCCAATCCCAGCTACTGGCGGGAGGGGTTACCGCTGCTGGACAGGTACCAGAACGTGGTGATCAAGGACATCGGCAGCCGGTTCACGGCGCTGGCAACCGGAAAGATCCACTACATGGGAGAGGGAAGCTGGAGCATGACCCCCGGGCAGGCGAGACAGGCCATCAGGGACTTTCCGGACCGCATCGTCATCAATAACCAACTCAACCACTGGGCCAGGACAATTTACTTTGGCGCCAACGCGCCTTGGAACGACCTGCGGGTGAGGAAGGCCATTCACTTGGCCCTGGACCGCGACCAGTGGCTGGAGTTCTACAGAATCGAGGGGTATGATGGGATGAAACTGGCGCACACTATGGCGCCGGGCACATTCTTTGCACCCACGGAGGAGGAGATCAGGACGTGGCCGGGGTATCGGCAGCCGAAAGACGAGGATGTGGCGGAGGCCAACCGGCTGATGGACGAGGTGTTTGGGGAGGGGAACCGCCCCACGGCAGAGTGCACGGCGACTACTACTAACCAGTCTGACATAGATGCCTGTCTGTTCGTCATAGATAACCTGAAGAAGAACCTCAGTATGGAGGTCATCTCGGACTTTAATGAGTCGGCGGTAAACAGCGACAGAATCACCAGTGGCAACTTTGACTTTAGCATCAGCTCAGCCACAATGGCGACCATCGGCGACCCGGACGATGACCTTTACAGCAACTACCTTCTGGAGTTCGTCTCCGCCTCCAGCAAACAGAGTATGGAGGCCAGGTGGGCGGAGCAGCCGGAGGTGATGGCGGAGGTGGAGTCGATGATCCGGGACCAGTCCAGAGAGTTGGACCCACTGAAGAGGAAGGAACTGATGCGGGAGTTGGACCTGAAGATCCTGAATGAGGTCGATCAATACATTGTGGTGGGATGGAGTCTGATCTTCCCTGGTTGGAGGGTTGAGCTGAAGGGGTGGAAGGGCTACGACCTCTACTCCCAAACGAAGTATGTCCAGAACGAGAGGATGTGGCTGGCCCAGTAGTGCAGGTTATCTAGGAGGCAAAACTACGGACTCTTAGGGCGCCCCTCGCATTCGGAGTGAGGGGCGCCCTCTTTTTTCACTCTAACGGATCTAGGCCGCCGAACTTTATTGACAAGAGTTACGAGTAGTGATAGTGTTTAGGCTATCTACAACGTCAAGATTGGGAGGATGAGATATGTGGTTACGCAATGCGTCGACATTCAAGCCATTGATGGCGGTTTTGGCAGTCACGATGTTGGTAGTTGCACTGGCGTGTGCGAGTGATGAAGCAACGCCTACCAATCCTCCGGCAACATCACCGCCGCCTACGGCTACATCGCCGTCGATGACGGACGGGCAGCCCACGGCAACTCCGGTGATGGCGCCAGACACGGATCTAGGGTGGATGGACAGGTACTTGCAGAGCCCGGGATACAATCCGGAGTGGGGGCAGCCCATCAAGGGCGGCACCTTCATTTTCGGAGCGCAACGAGATAGCACTACCTTCCATCCCGCGACTCAGAGTTGCTGCTACACCCACGGTTGTTACGCCGGACTCCCCACCAACTCCCTGTTCCGCGTTGATGCATGGACAGGAGACCTCACGACAATAGAGGGGGACCTGGTGGAGAGTTGGGATATGTCCGACGACGGCATGACTCTGACCATGCAGCTTCGTCAGGGGGTCATGTTCATTGATGAGGCCAGCATGGCGGAGGAGTCTACATTGCCGGCGGAGTTTAATGGCGGGCAGATCCTGGGCGACGAGCTCGTGTGTGAGGACGCCAAGGCTTCCATCGACCGTTACGTCTGGCCGCCTGAGTGGGAGACCAGGTACGTCAGTGGAGCGGCGAGACTTGGGCACCTTGAGAGCACCAGTTGTCCCGATGGAGATCGGGGGTACACCTTTGTGATGCAATTTGAGCGGCCTATGGCTAAGACTATGGGCACAATGGCCGCCGGCTTCTCCCCGACTATACAGGACAAGGACTTCATCGCCTGGGTCAACGAGTACGGCAAGAGGGAAGGGCAATCCTTTATGGACAATGAGGTCCCGGCCAACTTCTATGCGATGCACGGCACGGGGCCATTTGTGCCCGTAGAGGTCAACCTGAACGTCAGCACCACATTTGATGCCAACCCTAACTACTTCAGGGAGGGTTTACCGCTGCTAGACAGGTACCAGAACGTAGTGATAAAGGATATAGGTAGCCGGTTCACGGCGTTGGCGACTGGAAAGATCCACTACATGGGAGAGGGCAGCTGGAGCATGACCCCGGGGCAGGCGGAGCAGGCGATAAGGGACTTTTCGGACCGCGTAGTGATCAACAACCAGTTGAACCACTGGGCCAGGACCCTGGCCTTCGGGGTCAGGGCGCCGTGGGACGACGTGCGGGTGCGAAGGGCTATGAGCCTGGCGCTCGACCGCGACCAGTGGCTGGACTTCTACCGGATATCCGGGTATGAGGGGATGAAGCTGGCGCACACAATGGCGCCGGGGACTTACTATGCGCCGACAGATGAAGAGATACGGACGTGGCCGGGCTATCGGCAGCCGAAGGACGAGGACATAGCGGAGGCGAACCGGTTGATGGACGAGGTGTTTGGAGCGGGCAACCGTCCCTCTGTAGAGTGCACGGCAATCGTTACCAACCAGTCTGACATAGATGCCTGTCTGTTCGTGATGGACAACCTGAGTAAGAACCTGGGGATGGAGATAGACTCCAACTTCGGGGAGACGGCGGCTATACGTCCCATTACAGACAGCGGCAACTTCGACTTCTATATCAGCTCGTTCACGTCTACGACTATCGGCGACCCGGACGACGATCTGTATGGAAACTACATACCGGAGTTCGTTTACGTAGGTGGCAAGAAATTCATGGAGGCGCGGTGGGCGGAAGCGCCTGAGCTGATGGAAGAGGTGGCGGAGATGATACGCGCCCAGTCCCGGGAGTTGGACCCTGTGAAGAGGAAGGACCTGGTGCGTGAGCTTGACCTGAAGATCCTGAACGAAGTGGACCAGTACGTTGTGGTGGGCTGGAGCTTGATATTCCCCGGCTGGAGAGCGGAGTTGAAGGGATGGAAGGGCTACGACCTCTATTCGGCCACAAAGTATGTCATGAATGAGAGGATGTGGCTGGCCCAATAGAACATTGCACAGGGTGAAAATACCCAGCAATATTGAAGAGGGCGCCCCTCGCACTAGGGCCTGTTCACACAAAGCAACCTGAATTTGATACAATACAGGTATGGAAATTACAGAAGCTCAGTACGAACGCATAGCTCCAGTCTTCCCTGTTCAGCGTGGCAACGTGAGGCTGTCCAACCTTCAAGTGTTGAACGCCATGCTGTATGTCGCCGAGCAGGGGTGCAAGTGGCGGGGGTTGCCCAGCCGGTTTGGCAACTGGCACACTGTATACACTCGAATGAACCGGTGGTCGAAGAACGGGGTGCTGGACAGGGTGTTCGAATACCTGCAACGAGAACAGATAGTGCGCATCAAACTGGAGGCGGTCTCGATGGACAGCACCATTGTCAAAGTGCATCCTGATGGCACTGGTGCGTTAAAAAAAACGGACCGCAGTCCATCGGCAAGTCCCGGGGCGGCTGGACCACCAAGATTCATATGGTTGCCTCGGATGCTCGAACAGCCATAACCTTTTCCCTCTCTCCGGGCCAAGCCCACGATGCGCCGGAGGGGCGCAAGTTGCTCAACAGGCTGGGATCGCAGGTTCAGAACCCGTACCTGTTAATGGACCGAGCATACGAGGGCAATGAGACCCGCCAGCTTGCATTGGCCTTGGGGTTCACTCCCGTTGTTCCGCCCCTCAGCACCAGGGTTCATCCGTGGGAGTACGACCGGGAGATGTACAAGAGACGCAACGAAATAGAGAGGCTGTTCCGGCGGTTGAAGGGGTTTCGTCGCATCTTCTCACGTTTTGAGAAGCTCGATGTGATCTTCCTTGGGTTCATCTCATTTGCACTCATCTTCGACGCACTCCGCTTTGTGTGAACACGCCCTAGACGCGAGGGGCGCCCTCTTCTTTTTGTATTGTAAGGCCTGACTTCATTGACAAACCTTGGGAGTAGTGATAGCCTTCACAAATCTGCAACTTCAAGATTGAGAGGAAGAGGTATATGCTACGAACTGCGTTGATACCGAGGCTTTTGATAGTGGTATTAGCAACCACCATGCTAGCGGTTGCTTTGGCGTGCGCCAGTGAGGAGGAGCCTACGACGGCGCCCACCGCCGCGCCCACTTCCACCACGCCGGCCGCGGCTACACCGATTACCGTAGGACAGCCAACAGCAACGCCTGTGGATCGTACGGATACAGAGCTAGGGTGGATGGATAGATACCTGCAGAGCCCCGGCTATAACCCGGAGTGGGGCCAGCCCATCAGGGGCGGGACGTACGTCTTTGGAGCCCAGCGGGATGGTGTGACCTTCAATCTGGAAAGCCAGTCCTGCTGCTACACTCACGGTTGCTACGCCGGCCTTCCGAGTAACTCCCTGTTCCGGATTGATGCCTGGACAGGAGACCTTACGACCGTAGAGGGAGACTTGGTGGAGAGTTGGGACATGTCCGATGATGGCCTGACGCTGACCATGAAGTTGCATGAGGGCGTGATGTTCCAGGAGCTTCACCCCGAATCCCCGATCCCGGCGGAGTACAACGGAGGTTTGATCTCCGGCGACGAGTTCGTCTGCGAGGACGCAGTGGCGACCTATGACCGCTACACCAACCCACCGGAGTGGGAGACTGGGATGTCCTCTGAAAGCGCGCAGTTACAGCATCTTGAGAGCACCACTTGCCCCGATGGCCCCAGAGGGCACACATTAGTGATGAATTTCAACGCGCCGTTGGGCAAGACCATAGGTATACTGGCCGCCGGCCTCCCCGCGACCATACTTGACAAGGAATGGCTTGAGTGGGCCTACGACTTTGGTGAGAGGGAGGGGAAATCCTTCGGGCGCACCGAGATCCCACAAAACTTCTACTCCATGCATGGCACCGGGCCCTTTATGCCTATTGAGTTCAATCAGAGCGTCAGCACCACGTTTGACGCCAACCCCAACTACTGGCGGGAGGGGTTGCCGTTGCTGGATAGGTATCACAACGTGGTTATCAAGGACATTGGCAGCCGGTTCACTGCGCTGGCAACCGGGAAGATCCACTACATGGGAGAGGGAAGCTGGAGCATGACGCCTGGTCAGGCGGAGCAGGCCATCCGGGACTTCTCGGATCGGATCGTCATCAACAACCAGCTGAACCACTGGGCCAGGACGATGTATTTTGGAGCCAATGCGCCGTGGGATGACGTGCGGGTGAGGAAGGCGATTCACTTGGCTCTGGACCGGGACCAGTGGCTGGAGTTCTACAGAATCCCAGGCTACGAGGGGATGAAGCTAGCACACACTATGGCGCCCGAGACGTACTATGCTCCGACAGAGGAAGAGATAAGGACGTGGCCCGGGTATCGACAGCCGAAGGACGAGGACATCGCCGAGGCCAACCGATTGATGGACGAGGTGTTTGGAGCGGGTAACCGTCCCGATGCAGAGTGCACGGCGACTACCACGAACCAGTCCGATATAGATGCTTGCCTGTTCGTCATAGACAATCTGGGTAAGAACCTGGGGATGGAGGTCGATTCAGACTTCAATGAGCAGGTGGCAAACACGGATAGGATTACCAGCGGAAACTTTGACTTTAGCATAAGTTCGGCGACGTCTTCGCTGATTGGCGACCCCGACGACGACCTCTATAGCAATTACATACAAGAGTTCGTCACCTCCAGCTACAAAGCTTTTATGATACAGCGGTGGGTGGAGCAGCCGGAGGTAATGGCTGAAGTTGAGGCGATGATACGGGCTCAGTCGTCGGAGCTAGACCCGATCAAGAGGAAAGAGTTGGTCCGGGAGTTGGACCTGAAGATCCTCAATGATGTTTCCGCATACGTTTTGTTGGGCTGGAGCCTCATCTTCCCAGGCTGGAGGGTGGAGTTGAAGGGATGGAGGGGGTATGACCTCTACTCCTACACGAAGTTCGTCATGAACGAGAGGATGTGGATAGCCGACAACTAGCATACCGGGTCGGCTAAGTCCAACCTAAAGGATTGAAGAGGACGCCCCTCGCATCTAGTGCGAGGGGCGTCCTCACATTTTGTGCTGCAACGGTATCCCGACCAGGGCTAACGCCATTGACAAATCCTACGGGTGGTGCTAGCCTTCCGCCAATCTGCAACTCCAACTACAGGAGGGTGAGACATGCGGTTACGCAATGCGTCTATACTGCGGCCAATGATAGCGGTTTTAGCAATTGCCATGCTCGCGGTTGCCTTGGCGTGCGCGAGTGAGGAGCCGACCAGCGAGCCGCCGGCTCAGGCTACCCCCACCACGCCGGCCGCGGCTACACCATTGACCGTAGACGGACAGCCGACGGCTACGCCTGTTGATCAAATGCAGCCGGACCTTACGTGGATGCAGCGTTACTTGGAGAGCCCGGGTTATGACTCGGCTTGGGGCCAGCCCGTAGAGGGCGGCACCTACATCTTCGGAGCCCAGCGAGACAACACGCGCTTCAACCATGCGATAATGGGTTGCTGCTACAATCACGGCTGCTTCCGCGGACTTCCCACCAATACCCTGTTCCGCATAGACGCCTGGACCGGCGACCTCACCTCCATTGAGGGTGATCTGGTGGAGAGCTGGGACATGTCCGCCGACGGCCTGACACTGACCATGCAGCTTCGCCAGGGCGTAAAGTTCTTCGAAAAGATGGCTGAAGAGTCGGAGGTGCCTGCGGAGTTCAATGGCGGGCAGATCCTGGGCGACGAGTTCGTTTGCGAGGATGCCAAGGCCAGCTATGAGCGCTTCGTGTGGCCGCCTGACTGGAGGAAGGGTAACTATCCATATACGTTGGGACCGGCACAGTTTTCGCACCTAGATAGTGTAAGCTGTCCCGACGGCCCTCGGGGGCATACCTTTGTGATGCACTTCTCGTCACCCAGGGGTAAGACCTTGGGTACAATGGCCGCCCAGTCCGCCACAATCCACGATAAAGACTTTATTGCATGGCTAAACGAGTATGGAGAGAGAGAAGGGCAGGCATTTCTGGATCATGAGGTTCCCGCCAACTTCTATGGGATGCACGGCACAGGTCCCTTTATTCCACAGGAGATCAACTTGAATGTCGGCAATACGTTCATCGCCAACCCTAACTACTTCAGGGAGGGGTTGCCGTTGATAGACGTATACCGCAACGTGGTTATCAAAGACATAGGCAGTCGGTTCACGGCGCTGGCTACCGGGAAGATACACTACATGGGAGAGGGAAGCTGGAGCATGACTCCCGGACAGGCTGAGCAGGCCATCCGGGACTTCTCGGATCGCATTGTCATCAACAACCAGCTGAACCACTGGGCCAGGACAATGTACTTCGGCGCGAACCCGCCCTGGGACGACGTGCGGGTGAGGCGTGCCATCAACTTGGCTCTTGACCGAGATCAGTGGCTGGCCTTCTATCGCATATCCGGATATGAGGGGATGAAACTGGCGCACACGATGGCTCCCGGGACATACTACGCTCCCACGGACGAGGAGATAAGGACGTGGCCGGGTTACCGGCAGCCGAAGGACGAGGACATAGCCGAGGCGAACCGGTTGATGGACGAGGTGTTTGGAGCGGGTGAGCGGCCCACTGCGAAGTGCACGGCAGTGACCACGGACCAGTCAGACATCGATGCCTGTCTGTTCGTCATAGACAACCTTAAGAAGACTCTGGGCATGGAAGTCGGCTCGGACTTCATGGAGTCTGCTGCTAGGACTGACATTACTACCAGTGGTAACTTCGACTTCTCTATCAGTTCGGCGACCTCCTCCGCTATCGGAGATCCGGATGACGACCTTTACAACAACTACATAATGGAATTCGTCTCCGCCTCTTCCAAGAAGTTTATGGAGTCGCGGTGGGCTGAGCAACCTGAGGTGATGCAGCAGGTTGAGGACATGATCCGGGCCCAGTCGGCGGAGTTGGATCCTGGGAAGAGGAAAGCGCTGGTGGCGGAACTGGACCAGAAGATTCTGAACGAAGTCTCCCAGTACGTCCTGGTGGGGTGGAGCCTGATATTCCCGGGCTGGCGAGTGGAGCTTAAGGGGTGGAGGGGGTATGATCTGTACTCCAACACCAAGTACGTGATGCACGAGAGGATGTGGATAGCCGACAACTAGAAGACCGGGCCGGTCAGGTCTAACCTACAGGAGTGAAGAGGGCGCCCCTCATCTTAGTGAGGGGCGCCCTCACATTTTGTGCTGCAACGGTATCCTGACTAGACTCAACTCTATTGACAATTCCTACAGGTGGTGCTAGCCTTCCGCCAATCTGCAACTCCAACTATAGGAGGGTGAGGTATGTTGTTGCGTAATGCGTCGATACTGCGGCCACTTATAGCGGTTTTAGCAATCACCATGCTCGCGGTTGCCTTGGCGTGCGCGAGTGAGGAGCCGACCAGCGAGCCGCCGGCTCAGGCTACCCCCACCACGCCGGCCGCGTCTACACCGTTGATCGTAGACGGGCAGGCGACGGCTACGCCGGTGGTCGGTCCTGATACGGACTTGACCTGGACTGAGCGGTTCCTGCAAAGCCCGGGGTACAATCCGGAGTGGGGGCAGCCCGTGAAGGGCGGGACGTACGTCTTCGGAGCGCAGAGGGACAGCACCAGGTTCCACCCCGTCAGCCAGAGTTGCTGCTACACCCACGGATGTTACGCCGGCCTTCCCACCAACTCCCTGTTCCGCATCGATCCCTGGGTAGGGAACTTCACCCAGATAGAAGGGGATCTGGCGGAGAGTTGGGAGTTGTCCGAGGACGGGGTGACCCTGACCATACAGCTTCGTCAGGGTGTTATGTTCCACGACAACCCCAACCTCCCTTCTGAATTCAACGGTGGGCAGATCAATGGCGACGAGTTTGTGTGCGAGGACGCCAAAGCCACCTACGAACGCTTTACCAACCCTCCGGAGTGGGAGCCAAGAATAACCGTGGGGAAGTCGGACCTCAACCACCTAGAAAGCCTGTCGTGTCCGGACGGCCCCCGCGCTCACACCCTTGTGATGCACTTCGAGCGGCCCATGGGCAAGACGATGGGCATACTCGCCGGCAGAGCAGCGGTTATCCTCGACAAGGACTTTATCGCATGGCTCAACGACTTCGGTCAGAGGGAGGAGAGCTCCTTCCTGGATAACGAGGTGCCGGACAACTTCTATGCGATGCACGGAACAGGTCCCTTCATGCCGACGGATCTCAACGTGAGTGTCAGCGCCACGTATGACGCCAATCCCAACTACTGGAAAGAGGGGCTGCCGCTTCTGGACAGGTATCACAACGTAGTTATCAAGGACATCGGGAGCCGGTTCACGGCGCTTGCAACCGGCAAGATTCACTACATGGGAGAAGGCAGCTGGAGTATGACTCCCGGTCAGGCGGAGCAGGCCATCCGAGATTTCTCGGACCGCATTGTAATCAACAACCAGTTGAACCACTGGGCCAGGACAATGGCCTTCGGGTCCAAGGCTCCGTGGGATGACGTTCGGGTGAGGACGGCCTTAAGCTTGGCGCTTGACAGGGATCAGTGGCTGGACTTTTACCGCATCTCTGGCTACGAGGGCATGAAGCTGGCTCACACCATGGCTCCCGGTACCTACTACGCGCCTACGGACGAGGAGATAAGGACCTGGCCGGGCTACCGTCAGCCAAAGGACGAGGACATAGCCGAGGCCAACCGGCTGATGGACGAGGTGTTTGGAGCGGGGAATCGGCCTACGGCGGAGTGTACCGCAAGGATCGAGAACCAGTCTGACATAGACGCCTGTCTGTTTGTCATAGACAACCTGAAGAAGAACTTGGGTATGGAGATAGGCTCCAACTTCGGGGAAACGGCGGCGATAAGTCCTATCACCGAAAGCGGCAACTTTGACTTTTACATAAGCTCATATACCTCCACAGTGATTGGAGACCCGGATGACGACCTGTATTCCAACTACCTACCTGACTTCGTCTCCGTAAGCAGTAAGAATATCGTAGATGCGCGCTGGGCAGAGCAGCCTGAGGTGATGCAAGAGATTGCGGACATGATTATGGCCCAGTCCGCCGAGTTGGACCCGGTTAAGCGGAAGGAGATGGTGACGGAGCTGGATCTGAAGATACTCAATGAGGTCTCCGAGTACGTGCTGGTGGGATGGAGCCTCATCTTCCCCGGCTGGAGGGTGGAGTTGAAGGGATGGAAGGGTTATGACCTCTACTCCTACTCCAAGTACGTTCAGAACGAGAGGATGTGGCTGGCCCAATAGAACATTGCACAGGGTGTAATTACCCCCAGGAGTGAAGAGGGCGCCCCTCATCTCAGTGAGGGGCGCCCTCATATTTTGTGCTGCAACGGTATCCCGACTAGACTCAACTCTATTGACAATTTCTACGGATAGTGCTAGCCTTCCGCCAATCTACAACTCCAACAAACGGAGGAAGAGTCGCTATGATACGAAATGCGTCTATACCGAGGCTTTTGATAGTGGTATTAGCAACCACCATGCTAGCGGTTGCTTTGGCGTGCGCCAGTGAGGAGGAGCCTACGACGGCGCCCACCGCCGTGTCCACTCCTACCACGTCGGCCGCGGCTACACCGTTTGGCGTAGGACAGCCAACGGCAACCCCGGTGGAGCCTACGGATACGGATTTGGGGTGGATGGATAGATATCTGCAGAGCCCCGGCTACGACCCGGAGTGGGGTCAGCCCATCAAGGGCGGGACTTTCATCTTCGGAGCGCAGTTGGACGTTGTGACCTTTAATCTGGAAAGCCAGGCCTGCTGCTACTACCACGGCTGCTTCGCCGGCCTCCCTTCCAACTCCCTGTTCCGGATAGATGCCTGGACGGGGGACCTGACTACCATAGAGGGTGACCTGGTTGAGAGTTGGGATATGTCCGATGATGCCCTGACTCTGACAATGTACCTGCATGAGGGCGTGATGTTCCATGAGCTTCACCCCGAATCCCCGATTCCGGCGGAGTACAACGGCGGACTGATCTCCGGAGACGAGTTTGTCTGCGAGGACGCAGTGGCGACCTATGAGAGGTACGTCAACCCGCCTGAATGGGAGCCTGGGCTATCCTCGGAGAGCGCTCAGTTGCAGCATCTGGACAGCACCAGTTGTCCCGATGGCCCCAGAGGTCACACGTTTGTGATGCACTTTAGCGTTCCCTTGGGCAAGACCATGGGCATACTGGCCGCTGGCCTCCCAGCGACCATACTTGACAAGGACTGGATCGCCTGGACCTACGACTTTGGTGAGCGGGAAGGGCATTCGTTCGGGCGGGATGAGGTGCCCCAAAACTTCTACTCAATGCAAGGCACGGGACCCTTTATGCCTATTGAGCTCAATCAGAGCGTCAGCACCACGTTTGACGCCAACCCCAACTACTGGCGTGAGGGATTGCCGTTGCTGGACAGGTATCACAACGTGGTGATCAAGGACATAGGAAGCCGGTTCACAGCGCTGGCGACCGGGAAGATACACTACATGGGAGAGGGCAGCTGGAGCATGACTCCGGGCCAGGCGGAGCAGGCAATCCGTGACTTCCCTGATCGGATCGTGATCAACAATCAGCTGAACCACTGGGCCAGGACGATGTACTTTGGGGCCAACGCGCCTTGGGACGATGTGCGGGTGAGGAAAGCCATTCACCTGGCTCTGGACCGCGACCAGTGGCTGGCGTTCTACAGAATCCCAGGCTACGAGGGTATGAAGCTGGCGCATACTATGGCGCCTGGCACCTTCTATGCTCCGACAGAGGAAGAGATAAGGACCTGGCCCGGTTACCGTCAGCCTAAGGACGAGGACATAGCCGAGGCCAACCGGTTGATGGACGAGGTGTTTGGAGCGGGGAACCGTCCCAATGCGGAGTGCACGGCGACTACCACGAACCAGTCTGACATAGACGCCTGCCTGTTTGTGATGGACAACCTGAAGAAGAATCTGGGCATGGAAGTCGGCTCGGACTTCAATGAGCAGGCCACAAATACGGACAGGCTTACCAGTGGCAACTTTGACTTCAGCATCAGCTCAGCGACGTCTTCGCTGATTGGCGACCCGGATGACGACCTCTACAGTAACTACATTCAAGAGTTCGTCACCTCCAGCTACAAAGCTTTTATGGTACAGCGGTGGCTGGAGCAGCCTGAGGTGATGGCGGAGGTGGAAGCGATGATACGGGCCCAGTCGTCGGAGCTGGACCCGATCAAGAGGAAGGAGATGGTCCGGGAGTTGGATTTAAAGATACTCAATGATGTTTCCGCATACGTTGTGGTGGGCTGGAGCCTCATCTTCCCTGGCTGGAGGACGGAGTTGAAGGGATGGAGGGGCTACGACCTGTACTCCTACACCAAATACGTCATGAACGAGAGGATGTGGCTAGCCGGCAACTAGTGTCCTGTATCCGTAGTTCCTCGCATTATTCGAGGGCTTTCTGAAAGGACAGAGAATCGGATTCTTGCTCAAACCAGGGTAGTGGATCAGCATCGATCACCCCTTTATTTGCCAATGTACTTTGGTTACACCACACTAGCAGCCCGTCCGAGGATTATCTAACGGCGTTTGCGGGTCAGCGACGATGGATCGCGACAACTAATTGTGCCGGTTGCCCCGGTCAGCCCCCAGATAGCTTTTCGAATAGCGCCGTGCTCACTACCTCGGCAAGAGTGCCTGATGCGTTGGGCTGGCCCACCGCCACGTGTTACCCTGTGCAGATTGACCCCAAAGCGGAACAGCTTGAGCAGGTTGTGGCCGGTGCAGATCAGCGACCATTCGCCGTTCACCTTCTCCAGTCCCCGCAGCAGGAACTGCCGGAATCCCCGGCCCTGCTTGATCTGGCCGAATACCGGCTCTACAGTTTGCATCCGCAAGGCGTAGCGCTGCCGACCCCGCCTGGTCTGTAACTTCCGTCGCATCCGGTCCCTGGGAGACAGATGGCTGGGTATGCGGCCTCGGGGCGCCGGTGGCACAACCCGGCCGTGGCGGGTCTGCTCCGGCGCGACGAACGGGTCCACGCCCAGAGCGTAAAGCTCATCGACTGCCTTTGCCGAGTAGTAGCCGGCATCGGCGGATACTTCCCTGGGGACTGCGCCGACGTTGTCGATGGTCTCCTCCATCATCGCCGCAGCCTGTTGCTTATCCGAAGTCTGGTTGGTGGCCCGCGCCGCCACGATCACCTGGTGAGCGCTGTCCACCACCGCCTGACAGTTGTACGCTTGCAGGAAGTCCTTCCCCCCAGGCGCGGGGATGATGCGCGACTCGGTATCGGTGAAGTTACGCTGGGCCTTGTCGTCGGGCGCCCCCGGGCGCTTACCACCTTCGGCCTCAGCCTGTTCGGCAGCCGCCTGCGCCTCGGCTTCCAGCGCCGCCATGGCTTCCCGTATCTTCTCCAACCGACCCTCTCGAAAGGCCAACTCCTCCGGCAACTCATCTCCACGCTTGTCTTTGCCGTACCGCCGGTCTTCCTCATCATCCGCTGCCTGGGCACGCTCCAACAACTCCGCTACCTCCGCCGCCAACTGCGCTTCCTTCTCCTTCATACGTCCATAACTCATCGCCTTATGCTTCGATGCGTTGGCCTTGACCTTCGTGCCGTCCAGCGCCACGTGCCCCAGCTTAACCAGCCCCGCCCGCTGGCACAACGCCAGTACCTGTATGAACAGGCCCGACAGCGCATCCAGATTGTCCTTGCGAAAGTCGGAGATGGTCCGGAAGTCCGGTGTGTTGTTCGCCGCCAACACCCTGAAGGCGACGTCCTCGTGGAGACGCTGGGCGATGCGGCGTGAGGACGCCACCCCCACGCAGTAACCGTAGAGCAACACCTTGACCATCATCCGTGGATGATACGGCGGCCCGCCACGCCGTTCCCGCTCGTAGCGAGCGGTGACCTCCGACATGTCCAACTGGTCCACCACGTCGGATATGAAGTAGGCCAGATGGTCGTCAGGCAGCCACTCCTGCAACGCCGCTGGCAACAGCAACTGCTGGTCGGGTTCGTAGGGAAGGTAGGTCTTGCTCATCAACAACTCCCCGCTACTGGACTGCGCCCTATCATACACCCAACCACTCGCCAACCGTGTTTCTCGGACAGGCTCCTAGCATACCGGGCCGGCTAAGTCCAACCTACAGGAATGACAATGGCGCCCCTCGCATCTAGTGCGAGGGGCGCCTTCTTATTAGGTGCTGCACCGGTATCCCAACTAGACTCAACTCTATTGACAAAGCGTACGGGTGATGCTAGCCTTCCGCCAATCTATAATTCCAACTATAGGAGGGGGAGATATGTTGTTACGCAATGCGTCGATACTGCGGCCGATGATAGCGGTTTTAGCAATTGCCATGCTCGCGGTTGCCTTGGCGTGCGCGAGTGAGGAGCCGACCAGCGAAGAACAAGAAGACGCTCAGCCTACTCCTACCACTCCGGCAGCGTCTACACCTCTGACCGTCGGACAGCCGACGGCGACGCCGGTGTCCGATGGTACTATGGCTGACCTTACTTGGATTAATCGGTACCTGCAGAGCCCGGGCTACGACCCGGAATGGGGTGAGCCGAAGACAGGCGGGACTTATGTGTTTGGGGCACAGCTGGACGTCAGTCGGTTCACGCCGGCTGAGCAGGGCTGCTGCTACTATCACGGCTGCTACCGTGGACTTCCCTGGAACTCTCTGTTCCGCATCGATCCCTGGACTGGGGACCTTGGCGCTATAGAGGGTGACCTGGTGGAGACGTGGGAGATGTCCGAGGACGGAGTGACCCTGACAATGCAGCTGCGCGAAGGGGTTACGTTCTTCCACGACATTCCTGAAGATTCACCCCTGCCGGCTGAGTACAATGGCGGTCTGATTGCTGGCGACGAGTTCGTTTGTGAGGATGCAAAGGCCACCTACGAGCGCAACGTCTGGCCGCCTGAGTGGGAGACCAGACTGACCGCCGGCAGGGCGGACCTCAACCACCTGGAGAGCGTCTCCTGTCCTGATGGTCCCAGAGGGTACACCTTTGTCATGCACTTCTCGGAACCCAGGGGCAAGACGATGGGCGTACTGGCCGGCCGCGCGGCGGTCGTGCTTGACAAGGACGTCGTTGCCTGGCTCCATGACTGGGGCGAGAGAGAAGGACTAGCTTTCATGGACAACGAGGTCCCAGCCAACTTCTACTCAATGCACGGCACTGGACCTTTCATGCCGGTGGACATTAACAAGAACGTAAGCACCACGTTCGATGCCAACCCCAACTACTTCAGGGAAGGGTTGCCGCTAATAGAGAGGTATGAGAACAAGGTAATTAAGGACATCGGGAGTCGGTTCACTGCGCTGGCGACCGGAAAGATCCACTACATGGGAGAGGGTAGCTGGAGCATGACGCCGGGCCAGGCGGAACAGGCTATCCGGGACTTCTCGGACCGGATTGTCATTAACAACCAGCTAAACCACTGGGCTAGGACAATAGCCTTTGGGGCAAATGCGCCTTGGGACGACATACGGGTGAGGAGAGCCATCAGCCTGGCTCTCGACCGCGACCAGTGGCTGGACTTCTACCGGATAGCCGGGTACGAGGGTATGAAGCTGGCGCACACTATGGCTCCCGGGACCTACTATGCCCCTACGGAAGAGGAGATAAGGACGTGGCCCGGGTATCGTCAGCCGAAGGACGAGGACGCGGCCGAGGCGAACCGTTTGATGGACGAGGTATTTGGAGCGGGTGAGCGTCCAAGGGCCCAGTGCATGGCCACCGTCACTAACCAGTCGGACATAGACGCCTGTGAGTTCGTCATAGACAGCCTGAAGAAGAACTTGAATATGGTGGTCACCTCCGACTTCGGAGAGACTGCGGCCCAGACACCGGTTGTAGAGAGCGGTAACTTTGATATGCGTATCAGCTCGTACAACTCTTCAACTATTGGAGACCCCGATGACGACCTATATAACAACTACGTACGGGACTTCATCTCCGCCTCCGCCAAGGTGTATACGGATGCGCGATGGGCTGAGCAACCGGAGGTGATGCAGGAGGTTGAGGACATGATCCGGGCACAGTCGGCTGAGTTGGATCCGGTGAAGAGGAAGGCTTTGATGACTGAGTTGGACCTGAAGCTCCTGAACGACGTTACCCAGTACGTTGTTGTGGGCTGGAGTCTTATATTCCCAGGCTGGAGGGTGGAGCTTAAAGGATGGAGGGGCTACGATATGTACTCCTACACCAAGTACGCTATGCACGAGAGGATGTGGATAATCCAGTAGCGCAGCGAATCTTAGGAGGTTGACTCCAAGCTCATGAGGCTGCCCCTCGCGCCAACCGCGAGGGGCAGCCTCTTTTTGCTCATTCATCATCTAGCCTCTGGAGGCTATGACGAAACTAACCTATAGGGTGGTATATTAGATCTATGTCACGGCGTCATAGAAGCATAAGATGGCGGCAATCCGTCATGTCATAGCCTGTTCCCTCCATTGACAATGCCGCCTCATAGTGCTAGCCTACCGCCCACGTCTGATTTCGCGAAGGAGGAGACATATATGAAGATAGGGATCCCGTCGATACTCAAGCCGCTGGTTGCGGTTTTAGGGGTTGCCATGCTGGCCGTTGCGCTGGCGTGCGCGAGCGATGACCCAACACCAACCAGCCCACCTACAGTTCAACCAACTCCTACGACATCGGCTGCGGCTACGCCTTTAACGGTTGACGGACAGGCGACGGCTATGCCGGTGTCAGAGGCGATCACGGACCTCCCTTGGATAGAGAGGTACTTGCTGAGCCCCGGCTACGACCCGGCGTGGGGCGAGCCCGTAACGGGCGGGACCTTCATATTTGGCGCGCAGCGAGACAGCACGCGCTTCCACCCATTTGAGCAGAGTTGCTGCTACACCCACGGCTGCTATGCCGGACTTCCCATGAATTCCCTGTTCCGCATTGATGCATGGACGGGGGACCTCACCACCGTAGAGGGTGACCTAGTGGAGAGTTGGGAGATGTCGGAGGACGGCAAGACCCTGACAATGCAGCTGCAACAGGGTGTCACGTTCTTTGATGAGGAGAGCCTGTCGGCGCAGACTACGCCGACCTCGGTGCCTGCGGAGTTCAACGGCGGCCAGATCCTGGGCGACGAGCTTGTCTGCGAGGACGCCAAGGCCTCGATGGATAGATTCAGATGGCCTCCGGCGTGGGAGAACAGAATTACGCATGGCGGAGCCTACCTGGGGCACCTTGAGAGCACCAGTTGCCCGGATGGAGACAGGGGCTATACCTTCGTGATGCACTTCACGGAACCTCGAGGCAAGACTTTGGGCATACTTGGGGGCGATGCCGCGACCATTTTTGACGCGGACTTCATCGCCTGGTTGAACGAATGGGGCGAGAGGGAAGGCAGTTCGTTCATGGACAACGAGGTGCCGGAAAACTTCTACGCCCAGATCGGCACCGGCCCGTTTATTCCGGTTGACCTGAACCAGAGCGTACATACGATGTACAATGCGAACCCCAACTACTGGCGCGAGGGTCTGCCGGTAGTGGACCGCTATCAGAACGTGGTTATCAAGGACATTGGAAGCCGCTTCACGGCGCTGGCCACGGGGAAGATTCACTACATGGGAGAGGGAAGCTGGAGCATGACTCCCGGTCAGGCACAGCAGGCCATCCGGGACTTTTCTGACCGCATCGTGATCAACAACCAGCTGAACCACTGGGCGAGGACAATCGCTTTCGGTTCCAAGGCGCCCTGGGACGACGTGCGCATGAGAAGGGCCATTCATTTGGCGATAGACCGGGATGGGTGGCTGGAGTTCTATCGCATACCCGGATACGAAGGGATGAAGCTGGCGCACACGATGGCGCCGGGGACGTACTACGCTCCGACTGATGAGGAGATTCGGACGTGGCCTGGTTATCGTCAGCCGAAGGACGAGGACATTGCCGAGGCGAACCGGTTGATGGATGAGGTGATGGGAGAGGGCGTCCGGCCCACGTCCAAGTGCATTGCGGTGACCACGGACCAGTCGGATATAGACGCTTGTCTGTACATAATAGACAATCTGAAGAAGAACCTGGGTATGGAGATAGAGTCGGACTTCATGGAAAGGGCGGCGAGAGACGACATCGCGTCGTCGGGCAACTTCGACTTCACGATTTCGTCCTACGTGTCCGCGACCATAGGAGACCCGGACGATGACCTCTTCAACAACTACTTACTCGACCTGGTGTCCGCAACCTCCAAGAACTTCATGGAGGCGCGCTGGGCTGAGCAGCCGGAGGTGATGCAAGAGGTCGCGGATATGATTAACGCTCAGTCGGCGGAGTTGGACCCTGTGAAGAGGAAGGAGATGGTGGCGGAGCTGGACCAGAAGCTCATGAGCGAAGTGTCTCAGTACGTGGTGGTGGGCTGGAGCCTAATATTCCCAGGCTGGAGGACGGAACTGAAGGGATGGAGGGGGTATGATCTGTACTCCAACACCAAGTACATCATGCACGAGAGGTTGTGGATAGCGCAGTAGTGTAACTTAGCCGTACGGCTGTAATCCAGATCCAACGGGATGCCCCTCGCACCAGCTGCGAGGGGCATCCGTTTTTTGCTTTCGCGAAATATCCGACGACATCCAATTCAGGCGGGTTTCCATATCGTTGTCCATTGACAAATTTTACGAGTAATGCTAGTCTACCGACCATCTACAACTCCAAAACTAAGGGGGTAAGATATGTTGTTACGCAATGCGTCGATATTGAAGCCAGTGATAGCGGTTTTAGCAGTCGCCATGCTTATGGTCGCCTTGGCGTGCGCGGGTGAGGACGAGCCTACGGCGGCGCCCACGGCTGCGGCAACTCCTACGGTCCCGGCCGCGTCTACGCCGCTTACGGTTGACGGGCAGCCGACAGCGACGCCGGTTGATCAAATGCAGCCGGATCTTACATGGATGGAGAGGTACCTGAAGAGCCCGGGCTACGATCCGGCTTGGGGCCAGCCTATTACAGGTGGGACATATATCTTTGGAGCTCAAAGAGACAATACAACCTTTAACCACGCGATACAGGGTTGCTGCTACAACCACGGCTGTTTCCGCGGACTCCCTACCAACTCCCTGTTCCGAATTGATGCCTGGACGGGGGATCTCGCGGCTATAGAGGGTGACTTGGTGGAGAGTTGGGACATGTCCGACGACGGCCTGACCCTGACCACGCAGCTTCGCCAGGGCGTCAAGTTCTTCGAGAAGATGGCTGAGGAATCCACAGTGCCGGCGGAATTCAACGGTGGGCAGATCCTGGGAGACGAGTTCGTTTGCGAGGATGCCAAGGCCACCTATGAGCGTTACGTCTTTCCGCCCGACTGGAGGAAGGGGAAGTGGCCGTACACTCAAGGCCCAACGCAACTTGCGCACCTGGATAGTGTGAGCTGTCCAGATGGTCCCCGGGGATACACCTTTGTGATGCAGTTTGCGGAGCCCAGGGGCAAGACCCTGGGAATACTGGCCGGTCGAGCCGCGACAATCATGGACAAGGACTTCATCGCCTGGCTCCATGAACACGGTGAGGAAACGGGTGAACAGTACATGGATAAGGAGGTCCCCGGCAACTTCTATGCTATGCATGGCACGGGGCCCTTCATTCCGGATTCTATCAACTTGAACGTCGGCAACACGTTCATCGCCAACCCCACATACTTCAGGGAGGGATTGCCGCTGCTGGATCAGTATCAAAACGTGGTCATCAAGGATATAGGGAGCCGGTTCACGGCGCTGGCAACTGGGAAGATCCACTACATGGGAGAGGGCAGTTGGAGCATGACTCCCGGCCAGGCGGAGCAGGCGATACGTGACTTCCCGGACCGGATAGTGATCAACAACCAGCTGAACCACTGGGCCAGGACGCTGTACTTCGGAGCGAACGCGCCGTGGGACGACGCACGGGTGAGGAGGGCCATGAGCCTGGCCCTCGATCGTGACCAGTGGCTGGACTTCTACCGGATATCCGGGTATGAGGGGATGAAGCTGGCGCACACAATGGCGCCGGGGACTTACTATGCGCCTACTGACGAGGAGATACGGACGTGGCCGGGCTATCGCCAGCCGAAGGACGAGGACATAGCGGAGGCGAACCGGTTGATGGATGAGGTGTTTGGAGTGGGAAACCGTCCCACTGCGAAGTGTAAGGCGGTTACAACGGACCAGTCTGACATAGATGCCTGTCTCTTCGTGATGGACAACCTGGGGAAGAATCTGGGCATGGAGATCGACTCGGACTTCATGGAGTCGGCGGCGAGTACGCCTATCACTACCAGTGGTAACTTCGACTTCTCTATCAGTTCAGCGACCTCTTCGACGATTGGAGACCCGGACGACGATCTTTATAACAACTACATACTGGACTTCATCGCCGCTTCCTCCAAGGTGTTTATGGGAGCCAGGTGGGCTGAGCAGCCGGAGGTGATGGCTGAGGTGGAGAGGATGATCCGTGCCCAGTCTGCAGAGTTGGACCCTGTGAAGAGGAGGGACTTGGTGCGAGAGTTGGATCTGAAGATCCTGGATGAGGTTAATCAGTACATGCTGGTGGGATGGAGCCTGATATTCCCAGGCTGGAGGGTGGAGTTGAAGGGATGGAGGGGTTATGACCTGTACTCCAACACCAAGTACGTCATGAACGAGAGGATGTGGCTAGCCGACAATTAGCATACCGGGCCGGCTAAGTCCAACCAACAGGATTGACGAGGGCGCCCCTCATCTCAGTGAGGGGCGCCCTCACATTTTGTGCTGCAACGGTATTCCGACTAGACTCAACTCTATTGACAAAGCTTACGGATGGTGATAGCCTTCGCAGAATCTGCAACTCCAAGATATGGGAGGGTGGTATATGCGTTTACGCGGTGCTTCTACATTCAGGCCGATAGCAGTGTTATTGGCGGCTACCATGCTGGTGGTTGCCTTGGCTTGTGCGAGCGAGGAAGCTACACCTGAGCCTACATCCGCGCCGGCAACAAACACCCCGGCGCCTACAGCGACGACGCCAGGGCAGATGACGCTTCCCACGGCGACGCCGGTGGCGGAGACCGAAATGGACCTTGCGTGGATGGACCGGTACTTGAAGAGCCCGGGCTACGATCCCGCATGGGGCGAGCCGAGGACTGGCGGCACGTTCATATTCGGCTCCAACCGCGACAACACGGACTTCAGCCCGTCCACCATTGGAGGGTGCTACGCCCACGGTTGCTGGAACGAGCTAGCTTACAACTCCCTGTTCCGCGTCGACCCGTGGGTGGGACTTGGCACCCTTGAGGGCGACCTGGCGGAAAGCTGGGAGATGTCCGCGGATGGCTCCATCCTCACTATAGAGCTCCATGAAGGGGTGACCTTCTACAATAACCCCAACTTACCGGCAGAAGTGGCCGGCAAGGTCAACGGCGATGCATTCGTATGCGAGGACGCCGTGGCGACCTTCGAGCGCATGGCTCGCCCCCCGGAGTGGGAAGCCCCCCGCCTGACCAGGACCCGGGCCATGTTCTCGCACTTGGGCAAGCTCAACTGCCCGGACGGGCCTCGCGGCTTGACCTTCGAGATGAACTTTACCGAGCCCAGGGCGAGTACGCTGAGCACCCTGTCCCGCGGCCTTGCCATGCTGGACAAGGACTGGATCGAGTGGCTGCACAGTCATGAGGCCAACATAATGCGGGAGGAGACGCCCGACAACTTCACGTGGCAGTCGGGTACTGGAGCCTTTATTCCAGAATCTATCAACGTGTCCGTCAGCTCTGAGTGGGTAGCCAACCCCGACTACTGGCGGACGGGCCTGCCTCTACTGGATAGGTATGAGAACGTGGTCATAAAGGACCCTGGAAGCCGGTTCACGGCACTGGCCACGAACAAGGTTCAGTTCTACGGAGAGGGGAGCTACGGCTTCACCTCCGGCCAGGCTGAGCAGGCGCTGCGCGACTTCCCCGAAACTATAGTGGTGAATCCCCAGATGAACATGTGGGCCCGCGTAATATACTTCAACGCGGCAGGCCCCCCGTTCAACGACTGGAAGGCGCGGGAGGCCGTTCACCTGGCTATGGATCGCGAGGAGTGGAGGGCGTTCCGCCAGGTAAGGGTCGGCGACGCTGTCCTGGAAGGCACCCGAATGGCGTACTCGGTGCCCCCGGGTACATACTTCGCCCCCTCTGAGGAAGAGCTAATGTCCTGGCCGGGATGGCGTCAGCCCAAGGACGAAGACTTCGCTCTAGCAAATCAGCTACTGGACGAGGTCTTTGGACCCGGTGAGCGCCCTACTATGGAGTGTTTGGCGCCTACGCCCCAGCAGAGCGATATCGACGCCTGTCTGTTCGTGATGGACCAGCTTGCCAAGAACGTGGACTGGGAAGTGACCTCCGACTTCATGGACTCCTCGGCGGCCTACGAGAAGCGCGATAACAATAACTTTACTCTGACGCTGGGGTCCGGCACGGTGAGCACGGCAACCGGCGACCCGGACGACTCCTATCCCAACACGTTCCTGAAAGAGTTCGTGTCAGTGAGCTATGGCGCTAAAGCCAGCTTGGAAGCAATGTGGGAAGCGCAGCCCGATAACATGCAGATGCTGGACGACATGATCAGGGGGCAGTCCAGGGAGCTGGACCCCGTGAAGCGTCGAGAGCTGTTCCGCACTCTGGAAGACTTCCTTCGGACGGAGGTTCACAGCTATCACGACATGCTGGGCTGGACAAACATCTTCCCCTCGTGGCGGGTAGAGGCCAAGGGAATCAAGGGCTACGACCTCTACTCCTTCACCAAGGGAACCATGTGGGAAAGGGTGTGGTTCGGCGCATAGAGTAACGGCCTGACACAGGCATTACTGAGGAACCTTTGCAGGATGTCCCCCGCAGCAGAGCGGGGGACATCCTCTTTTATGTTCATTCGTTCAGGCGACTTGCCAGGCAAAAGAATACGTAACGGCGGGTGGTTCGTCTAATTGACAAGGGACAAGAATTTGTGATAGCGTCACAACAATCTGCATATGTAGGGGGTACGGCATGAGGCTATTCAGCAGGTCCATGTTCAAGCCGACGATAGCAGTTTTAGCGATAGCCATGATGGCGGTCGCCTTGGCGTGTGCAAGCGAAGATCCAGAACCAACAACTCCGCCTGCGGCTGACCCTACTCCTACGACCGCAGCCGCTGCCACGCCATTTACGCTTGATGGGCAGCCGACGGCGACTCCGGTGTCGGGGTCTATGGCTGACCTCACGTGGATAGAGAGGTACATGGAGAGTCCCGGCTATGACTCTGAGTGGGGCGAACCCAAGACGGGTGGAACCTTCATATTTGGAGCGCAGAGGGACAATACCCGGTTCAACCTCTACATCCAAGCCTGCTGCTACACCCACGGCTGCTGGCGAGGTCTGCCGGTCAACTCCCTGTTCCGCATAGATCCCTGGACTGGTGACCTAACGTCCATAGAGGGCGACTTGGTTGAGACTTGGGACATGGCTGCGGACGGCAAGACCCTGACCATGCAGCTCCGCCAGGGGGTGATGTTCTTTGACGAGGCCAATGTGGCTGAGGAGTCTCCCGTACCGGCGGAGTTCAATGGCGGAAAGATACTGGGCGACGAGTTCGTGTGTGAGGACGCAAAGGCCACTATAGACCGATTCGTCTGGCCGCCTGACTTCGAGACAAGAATGACCACAGGGCCACAGGCTCTTCAACACCTTGAGAGCACCAGCTGCCCGGACGGAGACCGCGGCTACACCTTCGTGATGCACTTCGATAGACCGTTGGGCAAGACGATGGGTATACTGGCGGGCCGCGCGGCCGTGGTGCTTGACAAGGACTTCATAGCCTGGCTGAACGACTTCGGCGAGAGGGAGGGGCGCTCCTATGGAGACAACGAGGTGCCGGCCAACTTCTATGCGATGCACGGCACAGGGCCCTTCATTCCTAAGGAGATCAATCTGAACGTCAGTACGGACTTTGAAGCCAACCCCAACTACTGGCGCGAGGGACTGCCACTGCTCGACGGATACAGAAACGTCGTTATCAAGGATATCGGCACCCGATTCACCGCATTGGCGACGGGAAAGATCCATTACATGGGGGAGGGAAGCTGGAGCATGACACCGGGCCAGGCGGAGCAGGCCATACGAGACTTCCCGGACCGGATAGTCATAAACAACCAGTTGAACCACTGGGCCAGGACTATAATGTTCGGCGTGAGGGCACCTTGGGACGATGTGCGGGCGAGGAGGGCTGTCACTCTGGCGCTGAACCGGGACGAGTGGCTGGATTTCTACCGAATATCCGGGTATGAGGGTATGAAGCTGGCGCACACGATGGCGCCGGGGACTTACTACGCCCCTACGGACGAGGAGATAAGGACGTGGCCCGGGTATCGGCAGCCGAAGGATGAGGACATCGCTGAGGCCAACAGACTGATGGATGAGGTGTTCGGCGCCGGGAACCGGCCTGAAGCTGCGTGCGTGGCTGTGGTAACCGACCAGTCGGACATAGACGCCTGTGAGTTCGTGATAGACAACCTGAGCAAGACCCTGGGCATGAAGGTTAGCTCCGACTTTGGGGAGCGCACCAAGAGAGACGAACTGGGCACGGCGGGTAACTTCGACTTCATAATCAGCTCCTACACCTCCGCGGTGATAGGAGACCCCGATGACGACCTGTTCGCCAACTACATACGGGAGTTCGCGTCGGTAACCGTCATAACAAACCTGGAGGCGCGCTGGAGTGAGCAGCCGGAGGTGATGGCTGAGGTGGAGCAGATGATCAGGGCGCAGTCGGAGGAGTTGGACCCTGTCAAGAGGAAGGAAATGGTGCGGGAGTTGGATCTCAAGCTTAACCACGATGTGGTCCAGTATCCCGTGGTGGGCTGGAGCCTCATCTTCCCCGGTTGGAGGGTGGAATTGAAGGGATGGAAGGGCTACGATCTGTACTCCTATACCAAGTACGCCATGAACGAGAGGATGTGGCTGGCCGATAGGTAGCCTGAACGTGGAAAGCGTAACACAAGAGCGGGGGCTTAAACCCCCGCTCTTGTGTTTTACGAAAAGCGCCCTTGCGGCCTCATATCGGGGAGTGACATGTTAAGAATTTGTAAGAACTTAGGACTTTAAAACCTATTGACAGGAGATACGTCAAATGTTAGCCTACCGACCATCTACAACTCCTATAGGAGAGAAAGATAAATGAAACAGCATAGCCCAACATTTAGGCGCCTCGGGGCCACGAAGGTCCGGGTGTTGTATAAAAGGGCTAGTGCATCGGGCGAAGAGTGGACTCCCGTTGTGAAGAACGGAGTCGCGACTATCAGAGAGGAAGAAGACTTGTCTAAGAATTCAATAGCCGGTGTGGTTGCTGCAATGGGGGCCTTTACTCTGGCTCTCGCCGCGGTTAGCTGTGGTGGTCAGGACTCCACATCTGATCGATTGATAATTACGCAAGGCATCTTCCGGGGCCTGCCGTCAACGGTGGAACAGGCGAAGCGGGAGGGTTGGGTCAAGAATGGGGACTGCTTCCCTAACCAGGGTATACACTACAATCTGCCCGGGTACGGCGCTATCAACCTCCTGTATACCAGAGACGGCGACCTGATTGGTTTTGACCTGGAGAGTAGGTCACCGCAGGCTGCGCCACCGTGGGAGCACTATCCCAATGGACACATCTACGATCCGACGGAGCACTGGATGCTGCACGTATACTTGGACGACCCAACGGAGGCTTGCTAGAGTAGACTGAATTTACGAAGCATAGGCTTGGAGGAGCCTTTATTATCGCCTGTGTGGATGGTATGTGCTATGAAATATTGAAAAACAAAGATTACGCCATTTGTGTCTGGCCTAGATACAGAAGACTAGAGGTGGATTTATGCAACAATACATAGTGCGCCGATTGATCCTGGGAGCCCTTACGGGTTTGCTGGTCTCCCTGTTGATATTCGCCATCCTGCGGATAGCTCCGGGCGATGTGGCAATGATGATTGCCCTGGAGATGACCGGAGGCGAGGAAGACCTGGTCACTGAGGAGCAGTTGGAGAAAATTCGCGAAGACATTGGTCTCAACCATCCCCTCCATGTGCAGTACTTCAGGTGGATTGGCGGATGGGTGACTGGGAACTGGGGAGAATCCATGTTCTCCAGTGAAGGCATATGGGAGAACTTCACAGGCAAGCTGCCTGTGACGCTTCAGTTGGTTATAATGGCTCAGACCATAGCCATTTGTTTCGGAATACCGGCAGGAATCCTCATGGCGTTGAAGCAGGATACGTGGGTAGACTACACTGTGAGGATTGTCTCGCTTGCAGGTCTGTCGATGCCTACGTTCTGGACTGCCACTCTCCTGCTGGTTGGAGGTATGTATCTGCTGGAGTGGAGCCCGTCGATTGGGTACATACCTATACTCGAGGATCCGGTGGGCAATTTGACCCAGTTTATTTGGCCCGCACTAACGCTGGGTTACGTCAGCTCGGCCACAAAGGCCCGGATGATGCGGTCCACTATGCTGGAAGTGTTGCGGCAGGACTACATTCGGACGGCCCATGCTAAGGGGTTGAGCCAGCGAGTGGTCACCATCCGTCACGCCCTGAAGAACGCCTTCATCCCTGTAATCACCGTTATCGGATTGACCTTCGCGGTGACGATGGGCGGGTCGGTGATAATCGAGCGGATCTTCGTGCTGGACGGCATAGGCAACATGCTGGTCGAGGGCATGAATCAGCGGGACTACCCGGTGGTCCAATCCCTGGTCCTGATGTTCTCTCTGTGGGTGGTTATGGTCAACCTCTTGGTAGACCTGAGCTACGGCTGGCTGGACCCGCGGGTACGGTACGACTAAGAAAAATCCTTGAAAGGGGGGGTTGATATGGCAGCACAAGACAGTGGGGCAGAGATTCTAGCTGGCCGTCGTGAGGCGCCCTCACTACCGGCTAAACTATCGAAGGGTGTTACCAGGTTCGTGGTCAGGAAGCCCCTCGGGGCGGCTGGCGCCTCGATCATCCTGACAATGGTGATGTTAGCCGTGCTGGCTCCGGTGATTTCCTTCTACGATCCCTTGGAGTGGAGTATTTCCGAGAAGCTATCAGCTCCCTCGGGGCTTCACTGGCTGGGCACGGACGACAAGGGTAGAGATCTCTGGAGCCGCATTGTTCTAGGGGCCCAGATATCCCTGATGGTGGGGTTTGGCGCCGTGGGATTCGGCTCCGTGTCCGGGGCTATCCTGGGCGTGGTGAGCGCGTTCTACGGTGGCAGGGTTGATGCCGGAATCCAGCGTGTCATGGACGCGTTGATGTCCATACCGACGCTCATTCTGGCCCTGGCCATCATGGCTGCGCTGGGCCAGTCCCTGGTGAACGTTATCATCGCCGTCGGTATACCTCAGATACCCAGAGCCAACCGCGTGGTGCGCTCTCAGGCTTTGGCGGTTAACCAATCGGAGTACGCTATGGCGGCCCATGCCATTGGCGCTACGGACGTGCGCGTTATGGCGCTGCACATTCTACCTCAGTGCGTGGCCCCGTGGCTCATCATCGCTACGGCAGGACTGGGCACGGCGATCATCGCTGAGGCTTCGCTGAGCTTCCTGGGCTTGGGGATTCCGCCGCCGCAGCCTTCCTGGGGTGGTATGCTTTCCGGGACCGGCAGGACCTACTACGCAGTGGCTCCCTGGCTGGCGATATGGCCCGGTCTGGCGCTGTCCCTGTCGGTGTATGGCTTCAACCTATTCGGGGACGCCTTGCGCGACGTGCTGGACCCGAGATTGCGCGGAACGTAAGCAACTTCCGGTAAGTCGAGTTAGATAAACCTTAGCGAGGGTGGAGGTCACTGACCTTCACCCTCGTGGTGTTTTCAATATCAGCTAAGTGACAAACTGTAATGCTTTACGAATGCAGAATCATTGCACAATCACATACGAATGCAGAATTGTTGACACGAAGTACAAGTCATGCTAGCCTTGCACAATCTATAGTTGCAAGACCAGTAGGAGGAGAAGATATGCGTCCACGAGATTCGTATCGGATTAAGCCGATCTTAGCGGTCCTGGTTGTCGTGATGGCAATGGTTGCTGTAGCGTGCCAGGGGGCTGAGGAGCCTACACCTACGTTTCCACCGACGGCTACAACAGCGCCTACGGCCACAATACCCGCAATGGGGGCAGCTACTGCCACGCCTGTGGAGGAAATGGCGATGGACGTGGACTATGCCACAGTGGATGCGTTGCTCAAGAATCCGGCCTATGACCCGGCTTGGGGCGAGCCCAAGTACGGGGGCATAGTGACCTATCGCACCACATGGCCGCAGACCTCCAACTGCCCCTGGTGCAACAGCACGTACAGGCACCTGTATGTGCAGCCACAGTATAACCTTCTGGTCAGGCAGGACCCTTGGGAAGGGTTCGGCGGGCCGGTTCGCCCTGACCTGGCTGAGAGTTGGGAGATTTCTGACGATGGGCTTACCTATACCTTCTATCTGAGGAAGGGCGTGATGTTCCGGGACCCCATCCCACAGGATGAGGCGAATGATATAGGTGATATGCCTGGACGCGGCACCGAGTTCACCTGTGAGGACGCCAAGGCCAGTTTTGACTTCTGGGGGACCGAGGCCTGGGAGACGGAGAGAAATAGCTCTTCCAACTCCGCTATATTCGACTTCGTCGACAGCTCTACGTGTCTTGATGATTACACATATGAGGTCAAGCTTAATCGGCTCTCGGCGGTTGCGCTGCCCAGCTTTACCGTGCCTCCTCTGACAATGCACGACAAGGACTGGCTGGAGTGGCTGGCGGCGGAGCACGCAGGAGAGGTGAGGCGGTCCAACTGGTACCTGAACATGGGCACGGGAGCGTTTATGTCGGAGGACCTGCAGCAGGACATAGTTAGCAAGATACGGAGCAACCCCAATCACTGGCGGGAAGGCCTTCCCTTTGTGGATGGAGCGGACTTTCTCGTAATTCGAGACGCTACCACGGCGTTCAGCGCCTGGGCATCCGGCAAGTTAGACATACTGGGCCAGGGGAGTGGCAGCATCACATCCGGACAGCTGCTGCAGGCTGCCAGGGACTTTCCGGACAAGCCGATATTCGAGTTCTTCCACCCCGGCGGTATGGGCCTCCTGTACAATACCGAGCGGCCTCCCTTCGACAACGTGAATGTGCGCAAGGCCGTAGACCTGGTAATGGACCGGCAGGAGTGGATGACGGCAGTGACGGCAGGGCCCTACGTTGACGCGGGCTTCGGCGGGCTGTGGCTTGCCGGCGACTTCTGGGGGCATACCCAGGAGGAGATGGAGGCGTGGCCCGGGTACAGGCAGCCGAAGGACGAAGACATAGCCGAAGCGAACAGACTTCTTGACGAAGTGTTCGGCGCCGGAGAACGTCCCAATAACACCTGCCTGACCCGCAGCGACCAGAACTACGTCAACTTCTGCGTATACTACGCGAGCAAGCTCCAAGAGGACTTGGACATGAAGACGGATCTGAACGTGCTGGAGGGAGTGGTTCAAACCGAATTGAGCTTGGCCTGCCAATATGACGCGTTGTCAAGCTGGCCAGCGACGCTAATCTGGCTGTACGACCCCACATACAAGTATCAGAACTGGCATGTGGACCGCTCCGGGTTCAACGGCGGTTGCCGAGCTGGTACGGATCCTGTTGTTCTACGCGGGATTGCAGATCTGATTGACCAAGTGGACGTTGAGCTAGACCCAACCATCAGAAGAGAATTGTCCCGGGAGATTGAGAGGAAGATACTCCTTGAAGCATATTGGGGATCGACCATGGAGTACGCCAAGCTGTTCTATGGCAGCCAGCCGTGGATGAGGGGCGTTCTCTTCCCCAACTACGGGACCTATGCCGTGCACGCTTGGATACACGAGCGTTACTGGAAGGACGAGTAGTAGAGGACACGGAAACCTACTTGATACGAGATTCTCCTAGTGTCCTGTATCCGTAGTTCCTCGCATTATTCGAGGGCTTTCTGAAAGGACAGAGAATCGGATTCTTGCTCAAACCAGGGTAGTGGATCAGCATCGATCACCCCTTTATTTGCCAATGTACTTTGGTTACACCACACTAGGGACAACCCACAATCTCTAGGAGAATCTCTGGTAACCGGTGGAATGAACTTGGAAGATCTTGGGCGTGGGGAAGAGGCTATAGAATCTGGAGGGTCCTATGCAGGCATACATATTGAGACGACTCCTGCTGGCAGTGTTGACAGTGGCCATAGTGTCGGTGCTTATATTCACTATACTGCGGGTGGCGCCTGGGGACGTTGCAATGATGGTCTATACGCAGGGGGACGAGGGCGTTGCTGACATAGATCAAGAGGCCCTGCAGAGGATCAGAGTGAACTTGGGGCTGGACGATCCAGTCCACTTGCAGTACCTGAAATGGGTAGGAAATATGCTCACCCTGGACTGGGGCACCTCCTACTTCCACGGTGGTTCCGTGTGGGACGACTTTAAGGGGAAGCTGCCCGTCACGTTACAATTGGCCTTAATGACCATTACCATCTCCGTCATTGTTGCTATCCCGGTGGGGATTGTGATGGCGTTGAAGCAGGACACGTGGATAGACTACGTTTTGAGGATTGCCTCCCTGGGAGGGATATCAATACCCAGCTTCTGGTTTGCCACGTTGATCTTGGTGGTGGGGTTGTACTGGTTCAGTTGGTCTCCCAGACTGGAGTACGTTTCACCCTGGGAGGCTCCCTGGGACAACATCAGGATGTTCGTATGGCCGGCCATAACTCTTGGCTGGGTTACATCGGCCACCAAGGCGAGGATGATGCGTTCCTCAATGTTGGAGGTGCTGCGCCAGGACTACATAAGAACGGCACATGCCAAGGGACTCAGGAACCTTGTGGTTGTGTACCGGCATGCGATGAAGAACGCCATGCTTCCGGTGGTCACTATAATTGGCATCAGTTTTGCCCTCATTGCCGGGGGTTCCGTGATCATCGAGAGCATTTTCTCACTGCCTGGTCTGGGGCGCTTTCTGGTTGAGGCCATGAACCAGAGGGACTACAATATAGTCCAGGCTATGGTTGCCTTCTTCTCAGTTTGGATAATATTTGCCAATCTACTGGTGGATCTCACATACGGAATGTTGGACCCGCGGGTGCGGTACGACTAGGATAATCCCGGCAAGGGGGCTAGAGAATGGCAGCACGACAAGAAGCTGAACAGGTAGTGTCCTACAGTCAACCGGGGCTGGCTTCCCGGTTGTTTAAGGGCGTACGCACCTTCGTTGTGAGGAAGCCACTGGGGGCGGTGGGGGCTCTCATCATACTCCTCATGTTTGCTATGGCTATCATGGCGCCGGTTATTGCCGGAGACCCTATTAAACTGAACATCGTGGACGCGTTGGAATCACCATCCACAGAGCACCTGCTTGGTACTGACGACCTCGGTAGAGACCTATGGGCGAGAATAATCAATGGCGCTCAGATATCCCTTATCGTGGGCTTCTCCGCGGTCGCGCTTGGCTCCGGCACAGGCGGTGCGCTGGGACTGGCCAGCGCTTTCTACGGCGGGAAAGTAGACATGATAGTGCAGAGGGCAATGGATAGTTTGATGTCCATCCCGACCCTGATTCTGGCTCTGGCCATTACGGCAAGCCTGGGTACAGGAGTCTTTAACGTGATCCTGGCCATTGGCGTAGTGCAGATCCCCAGGGCCAACCGCATCGTGCGCTCACAGGCGTTCGCAGTGAAACAATCGGAGTTCGCTCTGGCGGCCCGGGCTATCGGAGCGGGGGACATCCGCATAATGGCGCTCCACATCTTCCCCCAGTGTGTTGCACCCTGGCTCATAATTGCCACAGCGGGGCTGGGCACTGCCATCATCGCCGAGGCCTCGCTGAGCTTCCTCGGTCTGGGCGTTCCTCCCCCGGAGCCTTCCTGGGGCGGTATGCTTTCCGGCCGCGCCAGGGAATTTTACGCAGTGGCCCCGTGGTTGGCCATCTGGCCCGGGGTTGCCATCTCGATGGCAGTGTACGGCTTCAACCTCTTTGGCGACGCCATAAGGGACGTGCTTGACCCGAGGCTGCGAGGGACCTAATCTCATACTGACGCAGTGATACGAAGAAGCGGGGTCATCGTCCCCGCTTCTTCGTTTATTGTAACTATCCCGGCTACCGAGGGCATTTGACGGGGAATCTGAAGCTCCGTATCATAGGGCCTAGCTGCAATCGTATTAGGAGTCCAAATGCTGGCTAAGGCTATTACCTGCGCAATAGTGGGCTTGGAGGGAGCCGTGGTGGAGACGGAGGTGGACATCTCCCCGGGGCTGCCCGCTTTCAACATTGTTGGCTTGCCGGATACGGCGGTGCAGGAGGCGCGTGAGCGAGTGAGGGCGGCCATACGCAACTCCGGATACGAGTTCCCCATGCGCCGTATTACGGTGAACCTGGCCCCGGCCGACCTCAAGAAGGCGGGGCCATCGTATGACCTGCCCATTGCCGTGGGAATCCTGTCCAGCTCCGGACAGGTGTCCGCCGACATATCCAACGCCGTGTTTCTGGGCGAGCTCTCTCTGGACGGGAAACTGCGCCACACCAATGGCATACTGCCAATGGTTGGACTGGCCGAAGAGATGGGCATTGAACAGGTCTTTGTGCCCGCGATCAACGCTAAGGAGGCCTCTTTGCTGGACGGCATCACCGTCTATGCCAGCGAATCCCTGGGCCAGCTGGCTTCCCATCTTCGTGGGGAGAGCGCCATTTCGCCCTTTGTAAACGAAGATGACAACAGTCCGACCGATGATGTGGTCTGGACTGGAGGCGATATGGCTCATATCCGAGGCCAGGAGCACGCCAAGAGAGCTTTGGAGGTGGCGGCGGCAGGAGGCCACAACCTTCTGATGAGCGGACCGCCGGGCAGTGGGAAGACCCTCCTTGCCCGCTCTTTGCCGTCTATTCTGCCAACTATGAGCTCTGCGGAGGCGCTGGACGTCACAAGGGTATACAGCGTATCCGGCCTGCTGCCTTCGGATACGCCCCTGATGTCCCACAGGCCATTCAGGGCTCCTCACTACACCATTTCCCACGCCGGGCTGGTGGGCGGAGGGAGATGGCCCCGACCGGGAGAGGTCTCTTTAAGCCACCGAGGTGTGCTATTCCTGGATGAGCTTCCAGAGTTCGGTCATAATGTACTCGAGGTCTTGAGGCAGCCTCTCGAGGACAAGGTGGTGACCATCAGCCGGGCGCAGGGATCGGTGACCTTTCCGGCCAACTTCATGGACGGGACGCAATAGCGACCAAAAAATGACCTACTCTTGGGCTGTAGATCTAGAAGCGCAAGGGCAAGGCAATCTGCAGTAGGAACGTTATTCCGCTGGGACGGCTCCGATCTTGGGTTCGAGTCTCGTTAGGTGGGCGTTGTCAAACTGGAGCCTTGGCCCCACGAGATTGAGGCCGCTTTCCCGGTGGTGCGACTGGGGCGTTAGTTGCGTAGGCTCAGGACCGGCGGTTCCGAAGCTGACAGCGAGCTAGACCGGGCTAGGGCGAAGAAGCGTAGGCGCTACTGGAGATAACCATGACTCAATAATATGGGCCTTGGTTGGCTTCAGAGATACCGCCTCTCTGCGAGTCTAGGCGAGCTACCCGGAGTTGCTCAGGAGGACGCTGGAGAGGGTACGCAGGAGGAGGAGTGAGCGGTTTGCACATCCTACTCCCGTTTTATGTATAATCAGCCATTCCCACCCTCAACCATCGTCCAGGAAGAAGGTACGTGTTGATAATCAAACGCCTGCTTGTGCCGGCAGCAACCGCGATAGCGCTTTTGGCTATGCTGGCCTGCAGCGCAGAGCCAACGCCTGTCCCTCCCACGGCTACTACCACGAGTCCTACACCGACGGTCCCAAGCGCCCCGGTGGCCCGCTCCGATATTGAGACGACCTTCAATGAGCCTCTCTCATCCGGCCTGTCCATAGCCGACGTAACGGAGAACGCGCTGCCCAGCGTTGCTCACATAGTCACGGCGACTGGCTCAGGGACCGGCTTCATAGTCAACGAAAGCGGGCTGGTGGTCACCAACAAGCACGTCGTGGATGGAAGCACACAGGTCAGCGTCCGTATGGCGTCTGGAAGCGAGTACCGGGGCAGCGTGACACAGCGGCATCCCACCCTGGACCTGGCTTACGTCAGCATCGACTCCAGCCAGACCTTCACGCCCATCGCCGTCGGAGATTCTGATGAAGTCCGCGTTGGCGCGGAGGTCATAGCCATTGGGTTCCCACTGGGTTCAGCGCTGGGGTCAGAGCCGACGGTCAGCGTGGGTATAATCTCGGCCAAGCGGGACGCCCGCCTGCAAACCGACGCCTCACTAAACCCCGGGAACAGCGGTGGGCCGCTGCTGAACATATTCGGACAGGTGGTTGGCGTGGTGGTCTCAAGGGTGGAGACGGACAGCGCGGGCAGGCCCATCTCAGGAATTGGGTTTGCCATTCCAATAAATGAGGTGACGACGGAGCTTGGAGGGCAGGTCTCCCCGGCGGGGCCTGTCCTGCCGACGCCCACGCCGTTCCCAACCATTGGGCCAACGCCGGACCTGGAGGCCACCAAGTCTGCAATAGAGGCCATAGACGCCTTCCGCCGGGCGTCCGACCAGGCTACGCAGGCGGCCGTTGACGCCCAGGCCACAGCCGAGCAGTACGCCGCCGACCTGGAGGCCACCCGCGTTGCCGGCCTCCCCACCCCAACGCCGACCGCTACTCCCACGGCCACGCCAACTGCCACACCCACCGCCACGCCAGAGCCTACGCCTACTCCCACTCCAACACCCACGCTGACTCCCACTCCTACGCCTCACCCGAGGACATATTGCATGGAGTGGGAGGCCCTGGTGCTGGAGTGGATCAAGCAGGGCAACAACTACTATAGTAGGTGGGGAAACGTTAGTCCCAATGTACCCGACCATCCTCAATTGCCAGCTCATCAAGCAAGAGGTTTGTGTTTAACTAACTTCCCTCAAGGTGTGCTGGTTCCTTACTATACCGGAAGCTCCACATCCACTATTACACGCATAGGGTTTGAAGAGGGACAACTGCTTCCAGGGCTGTATGAATATCGTCGAGAAGGGGATAATCGTATAGAAAGCAATACGTGTTCGTTGACAACTAACTTGTATGAAGATGATCAACAAACAATAGATGCTGTTAAGGGTGAGACTTTTACTTATCGATTCTATGAATATCATAATGATGTTGAGTGGTTATGGTATTTCTATTGCGAAGGCTATCTGTACCGGATAGGGGACTAGGGGTGGCTGGGGGGTGTATCACGGTAATCCTAACAAACAAAAGGAAGGAATCATGGCAGAGACTCGAGAGGTACTTAAGAAACTGCAAGCAGAGTGTGTGAGCCTATGTGACCAAGAGAAGTGGGGAGCGCGTTTTAGGCTCATCTACACTAGTGTTGAAACCTTCGAACACAGCAATGGATTTGCAATTGTTGGACTTAATCCGGCTGGAGGCAAAGGGGACGCTGTCGCTGACAACCCCAATCGCCCTTTCGAAGAGGAGCGCTACTCTTCCTACCTGGACGACGATTGGGGTAGCCAAGGGATCGGCCAATCTCCGTTCCAAAGGGCAGTGCAAGGGTGGAGTTGACCCGATTTGGTGGACACCCGAAGATTAAGTAAGGGGGTGTCCACAATGCCACGAGGTAGAAGGGCGTACCCGCTTGAGTTCCGCCAGCGTATTGTAGAGTTGGTACGGGTGGGGCGCAGGCCTGGGGAGTTGGCGCGGGAGTTTGAGCCTACTGTAGAGAGCATCAATAGATGGGTAAAGCAGGCCGACCGAGACGAAGGAAGGCTTGCAGACGGGTTCACGAGTGGGGAGCGTGAGGAGATGCGTCGGCTGCGCCGTGAGAACCGGCAGTTGAAGCGTGAGCGGGAGATATTGGCAAAAGCCGCGGCCTGGTTTGCACGGGAGGCCGGCTCGATCCCATCAGAGGATACGAGTTCGTGAGGGCGCACCAGGCCCACTATCCGGTAGCCACACAGTGTCGCCTGCTGGATGTCTCCACCAGCGGGTACTACGCGTGGCAACGGCGTGGCACGTCGACACGGGCCAAGGCAGACCGGGAGCTCTTGGCGATGATTCAGGCTATTCACGCCGGCTCCCATAGCACGTATGGTGCACCCAGGATACATGCGGAGCTCGGCGCCAGAGGAGTTCGTGTGGGGCGCAAGCGAGTTGCTCGTTTGATGCGTTCAGTGGCCTTGGCCGGGGTAAGTCGGCGCAAGAGGCCACATACGACGGTGAGATCCCGGGGTACTGCTAAAGCCCCAGACCTGGTGCAACGTCAGTTCACTGCTGAGGCCCCAGACCGTTTGTGGGTGGCAGACATAACCTACGTGCCTACCGGGGCGGGATTTCTCTACCTTGCCGTAGTGGTGGACGTGTTCAGCAGACGCGTGGTTGGCTGGGCCATGGAGTCCCACCTCCGTACTGAACTGGTCTTCCAGGCCCTCAACATGGCCCTATACCTGCGACGGCCACAGGGTGTCATCCACCACTCCGATCAGGGGATACAATACACAGCCTACGCCTTCGGCAAGCGGTGCAGTGAGGGGGGTGTCAGGCCGTCTATGGGGTCTGTGGGCGATTGCTATGACAATGCCCTATGCGAGAGCTTCTTCGCCTCGCTGGAGTGTGAACTCCTGGACCGCCGGTCCTTCCAGACCCATGCTGAGGCTCGCATGGCCGTATTCCAGTACATCGAGGGCTGGTACAACACCCACCGTCGTCATTCTTCCATCGGCTACTATTCCCCAATAGCCTTTGAGAGAAGGTATACTTCTAGCAGCCCGTCCGAGGATTATCTAACGGCGTTTGCGGGTCAGCGACGATGGATCGCGACAACTAATTGTGCCGGTTGCCCCGGTCAGCCCCCAGATAGCTTTTCGAATAGCGCCGTGCTCACTACCTCGGCAAGAGTGCCTGATGCGTTGGGCTGGCCCACCGCCACGTGTTACCCTGTGCAGATTGACCCCAAAGCGGAACAGCTTGAGCAGGTTGTGGCCGGTGCAGATCAGCGACCATTCGCCGTTCACCTTCTCCAGTCCCCGCAGCAGGAACTGCCGGAATCCCCGGCCCTGCTTGATCTGGCCGAATACCGGCTCCACAGTTTGCATCCGCAAAGCGTAGCGCTGCCGACCCCGCCTGGTCTGTAACTTCCGTCGCATCCGGTCCCTGGGAGACAGATGGCTGGGTATGCGGCCTCGGGGCGCCGGTGGCACAACCCGGCCGTGGCGGGTCTGCTCCGGCGCGACGAACGGGTCCACGCCCAGAGCATAAAGCTCATCGACTGCCTTTGCCGAGTAGTAGCCGGCATCGGCGGATACTTCCCTGGGGACTGCACCGACGTTGTCGATGGTCTCCTCCATCATCGCCGCAGCCTGTTGCTTATCCGAAGTCTGGTTGGTGGCCCGCGCCGCCACGATCACCTGGTGAGCGCTGTCCACCACCGCCTGACAGTTGTACGCTTGCAGGAAGTCCTTCCCCCCAGGCGCGGGGATGATGCGCGACTCGGTGTCGGTGAAGTTACGCTGGGCCTTGTCGTCGGGCACACCCGGGCGCTTACCACCTTCGGCCTCGGCCTGTTCGGCAGCCGCCTGCGCCTCGGCTTCCAGCGCCGCCATGGCTTCCCGTATCTTCTCCAACCGACCCTCTCGAAAGGCCAACTCCTCCGGCAACTCATCTCCACGCTTGTCTTTGCCGTACCGCCGGTCTTCCTCATCATCCGCTGCCTGGGCCTGTCGCAACAACTCCGCCACCTCCGACGCCAACTGCGCTTCCCTCTCCTTCATGCGTCCATAACTCATCGCCTTATGCTTCGATGCGTTGGCCTTGACCTTCGTGCCGTCCAGCGCCACGTGCCCCAGCTTCACCAGCCCCGCCTGCTGGCACAACGCCAGTACCTGTATGAACAGGTCCGACAACGCATCCAGATTGTCCTTGCGAAAGTCGGATATGGTCCGGAAGTCCGGTGTGTTGTTCGCCGCCAACACCCTGAAGGCGATGTCCTCGTGGAGACGCTGGGCGATGCGGCGTGAGGACGCCACCCCCACGCAGTAGCCATACAGCAACACCTTGACCATCATCCGTGGATGATACGGCGGCCCGCCACGCCGTTCCCGCTCGTAGCGAGCGGTGATCTCCGACATGTCCAACTGGTCCACCACGTCGGATATGAAGTAGGTCAGATGGTCGTCAGGCAGCCACTCCTGCAACGCCGCTGGTAACAGCAACTGCTGGTCGGGTTCGTAGGGAAGGTAGGTCTTGCTCATCAACAACTCCCCGCTACTGGACTGGCCCTATCATACACTCAACCACTCGCCAACCGTGTTTCTCGGACGGGCTCCTAGTGTCCTGTATCCGTAGTTCCTCGCATTATTCGAGGGCTTTCTGAAAGGACAGAGAATCGGATTCTTGCTCAAACCAGGGTAGTGGATCAGCATCGATCACCCCTTTATTTGCCAATGTACTTTGGTTACACCACACTAGTGTCCTGTATCCGTAGTTCCTCGCATTATTCGAGGGCTTTCTGAAAGGACAGAGAATCGGATTCTTGCTCAAACCAGGGTAGTGGATCAGCATCGATCACCCCTTTATTTGCCAATGTACTTTGGTTACACCACACTAGTGTCCTGTATCCGTAGTTCCTCGCATTATTCGAGGGCTTTCTGAAAGGACAGAGAATCGGATTCTTGCTCAAACCAGGGTAGTGGATCAGCATCGATCACCCCTTTATTTGCCAATGTACTTTGGTTACACCACACTAGTGTCCTGTATCCGTAGTTCCTCGCATTATTCGAGGGCTTTCTGAAAGGACAGAGAATCGGATTCTTGCTCAAACCAGGGTAGTGGATCAGCATCGATCACCCCTTTATTTGCCAATGTACTTTGGTTACACCACACTAGGAGCCTGTCCGAGAAAGACGCTATTCGTCATAATACTCACGACTGGCTAGCATAGATGAAGGCAGTGCAACGCTAATCGTACCATAGCACAATGTGCATTATGTACATCGTTGGTCTCAGAGAATACTCAGACACACTCCTAGCGGTAGCCCCGTCTCCCTTCGGAGACCGCCATGGCGTGGGCCACTGTGCATTGGGGAACAAGGTATTCAATCGGGTATTCGGTCTTTCCATCAAGCTCCTCCCATAGTGCGATTAGGTTGTCGGGGCGCTTCTTCGAGCGGTTGCGTGTGTCGCCGGTACCCGAGAAGAAGGACTGGAAGAAGGACTCGGGTATCAGCCCCACGTTCTCGGGGAACCGGTGGCTTCCGGGACAGACCCTCCCGTCGCTGAAGACGTTGAAGGCCGGGGCCCGGAAGAGCTGCTGCTCGGGGTCGGTTGGCCGGCTCGTTGCGGCGTAGACCCAGGGCGCGCGGCCCGGCGAGCAGACGAAGACCAGCCCCGGCATCGGTAGCCGGAGCCGGGCGGGTGGCTTGAACGCCTCCCGTTGCAGGGCCACCGACCACACCTGCGGCGGCCGCCACAGGGCCACCACCTGGCCGGTCTCGCCCTGGTTCCACCAGACTGCCTCCTGGGGCAGCAGCCCCGAGGAGGATCCCAGGTGCTGGGTGAACACGTTGGCGATGGCGTCCGCCGAGACGGTCCTGACCCAGTTTGAGTCGTTCTCAAAGCCCCGAAGCAGGATGGTCTCCTTGTACACCTCCAGCTGCATCTGGATCTCGTCCTTTGCCGCGTCCGCCGGACCCGGCAGGGACCATTCGGTCTTTTCGGCATCACTCGTCATCGTTTGCCTCCTTTTCGTGGTTTGGGAGCCGCTCCAGCGTGAAGTCCAGCATCTCGGCGAAGCGGCCGGGAAGGTCCTCCTCCAGCCAGTCGGTCAGTTTGCTCACCGCGTCCATGAGGGCGCTGGCCTTGCGCCACTCTTCGGTGCCCTCCGAGATGATGTCATCGTCCCAGGGGTCGGAGAAGCCGTCGTAGGACCCGTCTTCGTAGCAGGCGTCCAGGAAGAAGTTGCCCGTCTCGGCAAAGACCCAGGAAGCGGCCAGTGCCGCCCCCTCGAACCATGTCCCCTTGAGCGCCTCGGTGAGGTCGTCCAGGGGTATGCCGCCCTGGGGGATTCGGAGCAGGGTCTCTTGCGGGATGCGTTCGGCGGCTGACTCAAGCCAGGCCACCCGGAGCCCGTCGGGTCCCTCGTAGATGGAATCGGGGGGCTTGGCCAGGAGGGTGAGGGCCGAAAGGCCCTCGCGGTAGCCGTCCCACATCTCGTGGAGGCCGTCATAGCCGAAGCCCATCAGCTCGAAGGGGATGCCCTTTCGCAGCCAGGTCCAGGGGGGTTCGTCCCCCTCGTCCATGAAGAACTCGAAGAACGGAGCGTAGAGGGAGAAGTGACGCTCCTGAAAGAGTTGTACGAAGCGCTCCACCCTCGTGCGTACGTCGGGGGCCGAAAGCGCCGCCTCCGCTTCCTCGGGAAAGAGGGGGCGCACCAGCCCCGCGAACCAGGCGTAGTCGTCGGCGTAGCCGACGAGCGTGACCAGCTCCCGCAGCAACGGCGGACGCCGCAGGAGCAGATTCGCCAGCCCGCTCAGTTGCGGCGGGGCCGCAGCTGCCACCGCAGCGCCTCCAACAGGCGGCCCGTGGCCGCCGCGTAGTCCTGCGCCTGGACGCAGGCCATCTCCACCTCACCCTGCCGGGCGGCCGCGGCGTCCAGGTCGAAGGAGCCGTCGGGCCGTGTGAGCTCCGCCGTGAGCTCAAGGATGCTGAGGTCCACCGGCGGCGTTGCCGCCAGCAGACCGGCGAAGGTACGGTTGTCCATCGGACTCCCTCCTTTAGTTCCCAGCGCAGGGGAAGACGCCCTTGGTGCCCACCCGCCGCTGGAACTCGTAGATCGTGTCGTTGCCCCGCGTTGTCTCCTTGACCGAGGCGTTGGCGATCTCCCCGTAGAAGTCGGAGAGGGTTGCCTTCACCTGGTCGACGCTCATCTCGGGGTCCGGGTCGGGGAACTCGCGGTCGTCGTATACGAATACTCTTGCCATCTCTTCATCTCCTTTGTGAGTCGTTGTTGTCCTTGCTGTGTTGCCACCTGCGGGGAGGCCGTCGCATTGTGTAGTGCGACCTCCCCGTGCCCTTGCGGTCTAGCGTCCCGCGCCGACCGGCTCCCGCTCCTGCTCCATCCCGAGCGCCCACTCGAAGAGGGACGTAGAAGCGGGCTTGGGCCTCCGCCCCCGGCTCTCCTCTCGCTCCTCGGCCATGAACTCCGCCCAGGAGAAGAGCGACTGCTGGGACTCATCCTGGCCTGTGGATAGCTCCCCACCTTCACTTCCGCCGTCACCCGCAACAATCTCTATGACGGCCCCGATCTCCCTTCTCCAGCTGCGAGGGAACTCCACAGCCTCGGATTCAACCTCCACCTCCCTCCATTCCCCGTCCACCAGGTACTCCTCGGCGTTCGCCTCGGCGTCCCGCGCCTGGGCGAAGACCGCCTCCACCGAGTCGGCGTCCTCCCCCTCTCCGTTGACGATCCTCCTGGCCAGGGCCAGCATCAGGTCGTCCCCGTCGTCCCCGTAGGCCGCCAGCCCGTCCTCCGGCAGCTCGCCCTCCACCGCCAGCGAGCTCTGCAGCTTCTTCGCCACCAGCTTCAGGGCGTCGGCCTGCAGGGTGTTCCTGTAGGCCATGAACACCACCTTGACTGGCCTGGGATGGCAAATGAGCACGTCAATGCCCTGCTTTACCTTCTCGGCAACCCACGCCTCCCTCCGCTCCGGGGACACCGCGTCGGCCTTCATCACCGCCACCCTGAACCCGTGACGGCTCAGGATGTTCTCCATCCTCTCCGTGATGTCCCTGGTCCCAGTGTGGGTGGCGTAGACCAACACCCGGCGGCCCTCCATCCGCTCCGCGGCCACCAGGTCCACCAGCGCCTTCTCCTTTGGGTACAGCCTCTCCTCCGATAGGGGAGGGACCTGGACAATGGGGAAGCCCGTCCCGGGGTCGAACACCGTCTCGCCCCTGGTGCAGCCGTCGGGGTAGGCCAGCAGGGTCTGGAGGTATGTGGCCAGGAGCCTCTTGGAACCCTTTGCCAGCGCCTGTGCCAGGGCCTGCTTCAGCATGTTGAACACCCTCTGGTATGCGCTCCTCTGGGAAAAGCCCGTGTAATCCGTCTCCCCGTCCATTGCCGACAGCAGCACCTGCTCCTCGTATAGGGGCAGGCCGGATGCCACGTCGGAGAGCCTGAGGAACACGGAGTTGCCTATGAGATGGAATAGGGCGGAGGGCGCCAGGCCCGGCCTCTCCCTCACCACCTTCCTGTACTTCCTTCTGTGGCTGTTGCGCCCGTCCTCCACCGGGTCATCGTCGTATTTACCTATGGTGTGCTCCTCGAAGCCGTATCGCTGCACCCAGCGGTGCTCATCGGAGCGCCCGAACTCCGTCCTGATCTCAGGGGAGAACCTGTAGAGGAGGTGGAAGAGGGTTGAAGAGTAGCCCCCCAGGAGGGTGCCGGTGAGGGTCAACGACTTGCCGCAGGCGTCAGCCAGTATGCCGGCGGCGATACCCTGGGCGGAGCCGCGTCCCTTGTGTAAGGTAGGCCGCCGGCGAGTTACCCCGCGTTAGCGGAGCACTTTTCCGTCGGCCCCCTTCCGAACCGGACGTGCGGCTTTCACCGCATCCGGCTCTCCAGTGGTTTATGTCTGCGTTTGCGGATTGCTCCGCCCGTGGTGGATGTCCATGTGACACGTCCGGCAGACCACGAGGGTCTTGCGTTTCCGCGCCGCCATAAGTTGTACCCACTTGGGCTTTGTGCCTTGGCCTTTCACGTTCAGGTCGCGAAGGGCGCGGATGTGGTGGACTTCGACAGCCACCGTTGAGCCGCACATCTCGCATTCGTCCGCTAGGAGCCGTTTGACAAGCTCGTTGCGGTCAGTCCTGTACCGCTGAGGCTGTTGGTCTACGAGAACGGCCTGCCGTTGCCTTTGCAGGGGTATGCCACCGAATTGCGCCACTAGGGGACGCTTGCCGTTGTCCTGCTGCTTGACAACCCGTAGGCAGACACGTGGCCCGTGCTCGGTTTCTACGACGCTCTTGTATTTGCGACGCATCTTCCGAGTGGTGGACTTGTGTTTAGCCGCTAGGGTCTTTGCCAGCGACATCTCCATGACCTTGTGTAGCCGTCCGAAGTGATGGACGTTGTAGGCCAGAAGGTAGTACTGGATGACGCCCCGGTATTCCGACTGGTATCTCACCATGATGCCGTAATCGTCATCGTGGATGAGGGAACTGCGGTGTGCCGGTTTGCCGTTGCGCATGTAGGCTTGGCAATGTTGCTCGATGACGTTGGCGGGAACCCGCAATCCGATTCGGCCATTGACCTTGCGTTGACCACGGTGGTCATGCTGGTCGTTGGCTTGTTGGTTCACGAGTTCGTAGCCGAGAAACCGCGCCGCCTGGCTGGTGGCGTGGGTTATGAGAGTTTTCTCCTTGGATAGCTCCAGCTTGAGCGAGTCGCGCAGGAACGTCTCCAAGGACTCTTTTACCTGTTGAGCTTCGGCCTTTGGCCCGATGAAACCCAGCACGAAGTCGTCCGCGTAGCGTACGTAGCGTAACCGGCGGAAACCGGGGTCGTAGGGGTCTACGGACGGCAGTTGTTGCATCTGCTTGCGCAGTTGCAATGCCGACGTGTGGTTCCCCCGTTGCCTCTGGCGGGCCGCTTGGTTCACCAACCGCGTGTACGCGAGATTGTCTCTTCGGACTGTGCCACGGGTGTGGGCTGGAATCAGCACGTTTTCGACAAACTTGTCCAACCGGTCTAGGTAGATGTTGGCGAGGATGGGGCTGACCACGCCACCTTGCGGCGTACCGCTCAGGGTGCGGCCATATTTCCAGTCCTCCATGAAACCTGCCTTCAGTAGGTACTTGAGCAGGTTGAGGAAACGGTTGTCGTGAAGCTTCTCTCCAAGCACCGACAACAGGACCTCATGGTCGATGTTGTCGAAGCACCCTTTAATGTCTCCCTCGACGAACCAGCGGACACCAGTCCAATGGGTAGTCACGTTGCTCAAGGCGGTGTGACATCCCCGACCGGGCCGGAAGCCGTGGGAGCGGTCGGAAAACTGCGGCTCGTAGTAGGCTTCCAGAATCATCCGGATGACCTATTGCAGCAGCTTGTCCGTCCACGTCGGTATGCCCAAGGGACGGGTTCCCCCATTTGGTTTGGGAAGGTTGACCCGTCTAACCGGCGTCCACCGGAACCGCTCGTAACGAAGCTCGTCGATGATGCGGTCGATTTTCGCCAGTGACATACCGTCCACGGTCTCTGCGGTGGTTCCCTTAGTCGTAGCTCCCTGGTTTGAGTAGATGCGACCGTAGGCCCGCAGGTAAAGGTTCCGGTTGTACAGCAGCCGATAGATGTTCTCCAGCGGCAATTCTCGTTCTCCGCGTTCGCGTATGACGTTCAATACAGTTTCGGCGTCTTGCATTCTGCATACCTCTCTGTTGTATTCCGTCGAAACCACCTGTCCTCCTTCGCCATGTGCCGGGCTTTCCCCGGCTCGGACTACTACGAGGACTCCGTGACCATAGGGGTCTCCCCCCGTAGGCCATCCCGCGTTCCGTTGACTTCAGGGTGTGGTTCTGCTAGTCTCCCATGACAATCCAGAGAAGGAGTTGTCATGGCTAGTGAGATTCCCGCCTTTGTCGGTATCCTACTCAGCATTGGGGTTCTCCTCCTTGTTTTGGCCACCATTGTGACGGTGGCGTACTTCTTTTCTCCTCTTGCGAGGAGACGTGCGCTACGAGAGCGCGAGGAGGACGCCCGAGGGTCGAACCCCGGTGGTCAAGTCAGTAGCTAGCAGGTTGTGATTTCCATCCCCTGTTGTCGTTCGACATAGGACGTATCTAGCGCGACTGTAGGTGCCCCGTTCGTCCCCTTGAATGACCACATCGGTCATCGTCTGCCCATCGAAGGTGCCTCGGCCACGAGTTCCGGCCAAGGCAATGGGCAGCGCCGGGTTACAAGCGTTCTACCGGCGGGTGAGGTGAACACCGACTGGGAACTGGGGTTCAGGCAATCAAGCTTTCACCGTATCGCGCGGGCCTTGCGGAACCAGCCCTACAACGCTTTCAGGCTGTAGCCGCTTTACCGACATGCTGCTTTCCCCCTAGGCTTTCGCTTCGAGGTGGGTCGGTTGGCCCAGAGACTTCCTTCGAATCTCTCCCGACTGAGCCGGGAATCCTATGCCGCGTTACGCGGCGCACACTCGTGCACCTCGTCGCCAATGAGCAGGTCGAAGAAGCCATTCATCCTGTTCTTTACGTAGTCCGCCAGTGGGTACCTCTTGGGCCCCGTGTTGTCGGCCCGCCAGAGGGGGGAGCCGCACCTCGTGCAGGTCCTCCTCTTGCGTTTGAGCTCCTCCGCCGTGAGGGGAGCGCCGTCCCTGTCCACCACCTGGGCCGTGCAGTCGGGGCAGGTGGGCACCCTGAATGGCTCCCCCGTGTCCTCGGTGCGCATGAGCCTGCCCCCAGCCACGGCCCACCTCTCCACGGTGGCGGGGAGCCACCGGTAGGAGAGCTTGGCCCTCTCCCTGGACATCACGGCGAAGAGAGGGCCTGAGCCGGTGAGCATCCTCAGCCGCTCCAGCTCGGTTATGGAGGAGACGATGGTTGTTCGTGCGTAGGGTACGGTCTCCTCCACCTCCCTCTTCCACTTCCGGGTCAGGTGGGGAGGGCAGACCACCAGCACCTTCCTGAAGCCCGCGGCGTGGGCCGCAGCAGCTGCAATGAAAGTCTTGCCCGTGCCCATCTCTCCCACGACGGTCGTGCCTCTGTTTGCCTGCAGGGAGAGGGCCGCTCCCCTGATGGCGTCACCCTGTGTGTGCTCCCAGGGGGGAGCGGAGCAGCCTGGGAAGCCTGGTGTTGCTCTCCGATGGCCTGTAGAGGGGAGGGTAGGACTCCACCACCCTCCTGGCGATGGCGTCTCTGTATGTGTCGATGAATCCTGCCAGGTCCATGTTGTCGTTCCTTCCTTTGTATGTGGATGTATGGGTGCCGCCGTCCATTGAGCCGGCCGGTGTAGTGCCAAAGGGAGAGGCCCCGCCGTCCGTAGTGGGAGTAAGCGGGGCCTCGTGGTGCGGTTAGCCTCGCGTCGTCAAGTCCGGGCTCAGCCTGCCACAAAATCTAGGCAGGCCTGGGGTAGACTAGGCGGCGATGTCGGTGACTGAGCCGTCGTCCAGGTCCAGGGCGACCACGGTGGTCTTGAGTCTCTCCCTGTACACCTCGGTCTCCTCCGTCTCCTCCGCCAGCGCCATCTCCTTGGACGTCCTGCCCTTGACCAGGATGCGACTGCCGTCCGCCTCCAACTGGAGGTTGTCCAGGAAGCCCGCCGCCACCAGCATCGCCATGTGCCCCCGTCGCAGGGGCATGAGGGGCCGTGTCCTGGGAGCCTGCGCCGGCCAGAGGGAGTCGGTGACCTCCGTGCTCGTCCATAGGCCCGACTTTCGTGCCTCCAAAGCTGCGGCCACCGGGTCCACCGTCCTGGTGGTGAAGAGCACGTCTCCGGCTCTTGTCGCGGGAGCTGTGTACACGGGGTAGTCGTGGCGGTACAGAGCCGCCGCCTCCCCGGATGCCCACTCCAGTATCTGCCCCTCAGCCGGAGTGTCGGGGCCGGGTTCGGGCTTGCGGCGCCCAATGAGGACCACCTGGTCGAAGGCCTCCCGCTCCGGGTGAGGGAAGGCCCAGCACCGTATCCTCCCGTAGTGGGAGGCCAGGTAGCGGGCGGAGACCGCAAGCCTGCTCCTGGGTACGATGAACACCAGGAGGCCGTCCTCCTTAAGGTACCGGGTGCAGTGTGTGAGGAAGGCGTGCTCCACGCGTCTCTTCTCCTGGTCAAAGTCATAGGGCGGGTTGAGAAACAGGATACTGAAGACGCCGTTGGCTATGGAGGTCTGGAACAGGTCGGAGGCAAGGGAGTGGTCCAGTAGCTCCGCTGCCTCCTCCGCACGGTCCCTGTGAAGCTCCACCCCGAAGGTCTCCACGGGCGCCCTGGAGGAGAGCCTCAGCCTCTCCGCAAGCTGGGCCACGGCCTCTCCGGGCCCGCAGCAGGGGTCGAGGATGCGCAGGGCCAGCCTGTTCCTGTCCAGGTAACCGGCCGGCGAACCGATCAGGCTGGCTATCAGGTCGACCACCCTCTCCGGAGTTGGGTAGAATCCGCCCTTGGCCTGTGCTGCAAGTCTCATGTCGATTCTCCTTTCGATTGAGCGTCGTCTTCCGTCTTCAGTCCCACCACCTCGCCGGTGGCGAGCGTGCGCTGGTAGCAGAGCACCTGCGGTGCGCGCATCTCCTGGGCGCAGGCGGTGCAGAAGGCCGTGACTATCTCCGCCTCCCTGGCCACCGTCATGCGCCTCACCAGCATCGAGCCGCCATCCGGCGTGTTGTGGCGGTAGAGCATCACCGATGCGTCGGAGGTCTCGCCGGTTGTCGCCAGCCTGTAGAAGTGCGGCTGACCAGAGGTGGTCAGGTGCGTGGTGTTGTCGTGGGGGCAGTACGGGCAGGTCCTGCCGTCGGGACAGAATCTCTGCCAGGCCCTGAAGTTGCGGGACCTCCTCCGCCTGTTGCCCCTTCCGGGGCGTCTCAGCATCCTATCCACCATGATCAACCTCCTCCGGGAGCGTGAGCCTGCCGGAAGCCACGGCCTGGGACAGGTCCTCCCTGAGACTCTTCCCGTCGGGGCTGCACCGGTAGGCCGTGATGCCAACGGACTCCAGTGGGACAGTCTCCCCGGAGTCCAGGCCCCGTCTCCAGAGCCAGTCCGCCCAGGAGCCGTGGAGGGGCAGGGGACTCCTCCTGTCCAGGAATCGGTGATGCAGCTCCGGGGCGTCCTCCTCGTTCTCCGCCAGCAGGAGGAAGGAGTCGTGGTCGAATGTGTACTCCGCCCTTCTGGTGTAGACCAGGGCGTGCCAGCCCCCTGACACGGGAAGGCGGGCTATCTTCGTAGTCCATGTTCCTATGGTCTGGTGGGGGATGACGCACCTCAGGTAGCCCCCAGAGAGGGCCATGCCGTCGGCCCCCTGTATCAGGTGGGCCGGTTCAGGGGGCTGCTTGAGGAGGGAGGCCCAGATGGCCTTGAGCGCAGTGTGGGACCCCACCATCGAGAGGAACCAGAGTCCCTCGGTGTCCGTGTCCCTCGCGAAGGCGTCGGCGGTGGCGGAGAAGCCACCGGCGGTGATGGTGTAGAGGTCTTGGCCGGTATCGAGTTCCGGGTCTGCGAGGATGTCCGCAGTCGGGGCGTCCATTTCCGGGATGCCCCCATCCTCGACGCGGGTAATGTCGCGTGTCGTTGTCATTGCTTGTCTCCTTGGCAGGTATTGTGGGTGAGTGAAAAGGGGTTTTGGGTTCAGGGTGTGGAGTGGTTACTGGAGCAGGATGGGTTCCGACTCCTGTAGGGAGAGACCACTCGTCTGAGTGGCGTCGCTCCCTTGCCTCCATGCCTCTCCCGCCGGGACTTGTGAGGCGAACACTGTGGTTACGAGAGTTGAGAGGTGCAATGCCTCCGGAGATCCCTCGCAGCTACCTGGGTATGACGCCCTGCTCCTTGAGGCTGACGATGCCCGGGGAGCCGATGACCACATGGTCCAAGAGCTCTATGTCCAGCAGCTTCCCGGCCTCCACGACGGTCTGGGTTATGGCGATGTCCTCAGGGCTTGGCTCCGGCAGGCCGGAGGGGTGGTTGTGGACCATGATGATGGCGGGAACCGACTCTATCACCGCGAGCCTGTACACCTCAGCGGCCCTGACCACGCAGGAGTAGAGGTTGCCGTGGTAGATCACTCGCTGTCCCAAGAGGCGGTTCCTCCTGTTCAGGAGGAGCACCCGCACCTGCTCCTATGCCAGGTGCTCCATCTCATGCTGGAGCAGCTTACGCACGTCCTCCGGCCCGGATATGTAGACGGACTCGGAGGAGCGCCTGGGCTGGGTGTCGATCTCGTACCTTGCGGCCAGCTCTCCAAGGATGCGCTGGTTGCGCCTGAGGGCGGTGAGCAGGGCCTTGCTCGGCTCGTTGAGGGGGTTCGTAGGGGTGGTCTCTTCTTGTTGCTCGTTCTTCATGGTTGACCTCCGAAGTGTGTATCTGTGTCCAGAAGAGAGCGGGGCCGCTCCCTGGTGTGGGAGCGGCCCCGTGTCGCGCCCGTGCTTGGACAGGCGTCGCAGCTATGCTTGTGGCCTAGAAGGGGGAGGCGGTCGTCTCCTCCTCGGCATCTCCGCCGCCGTTGTCCCCCTTCCTGCCACCGTTGCGGGAGTCCAGGAACACCACCTCCTGGGCGTGTATCTCCGTCCGGTACCTCCGCTGGCCGTCCTCCGCCTCGTAGCTGCTGTGCACGAGTCTGCCCTCGACGTACAGCCTGTCCCCCTTGCCCACGTACTCGTGGACGGCCTCCGCCAGCTTCCCCCAGCAGACAACCCCGTGCCAGTCCGCGGTTGTCTCTCCATTCTGCCGCCGCCTGTCCGTTGCCAGCCTCAGCTGGGTGACGGCGGTGTCGCCCTGGGTGTAGCGCATCTCCGGCTCGGCTCCGACTCTTCCCAGTAGCTCGACTCTGTTGATGGTCCTTGGCATTTCCTTCCTCCTGTGTGTGCTATGCGTGTCTTGTAGGCCGTCATTTGACCTGTAGGGATTAAAGCGGGGCCGGCATCCCTGGTAGAGACGCGGCCCCGTGTAGCGCTCCTCGGTTGGGAGTGTCTATGTGACCCGGACGTGCTCGGAGGACTGCTCTGTTACAATGCCCACCCGGGTATCGGGGTCCAGGACGGCGTTCAGCTTCTTGTGGTCCACCGAGTAGCGGGTGGTCCGCACGAGGCTGACCTTGTGCCCCTCCAGCTGGGTCTTGTCCAGACTCTGTCCTCGCATCCACGCCGTCAGTGTGTCCAGCGCCTCCCGCTTCGCCTGCTCAGGCTCCTTCATGGCCTCCCTGGCAGCTGCGTAGGCCCGCGCCGCCTCTTTCGCCTCGTCCAAGCTCACCTCCCTTGTTTCGGTATCGGCAGCCTCCTCAGCGCCGCCGTCTGGCTCCTGCATACCTGGCAGGCAGGAGTTGAGGTAGGGGCAGGAGTTGCAGCGCCAGTGGCCTGCGGAGAAGTCCCTCTCCGGCAGGGCCTCCGGGTCAGCCCCGTGGAGGACGTGGTTCTCGGAGAGGGCATGGAGCCTGGACATCACCCCTTGGAAGGCGTTCCCGATCCTGACCGCCGGTATGATCTCGTAGTCCCAGGACCTGGTTGCGGTGTCCATGACGGCAATCACGGCGTCCCTGGCCTCTCCGAAGATCCCGTGGGTGTAGAGGGCCGCCTGCGCCACCGACTCGGGGTGGCTGCGCTCCGCTCCCAGGAACTGCCACCGCTTGTACGCATCCGGCCCCCTGGTCTTCACCTCCACCACCATCTCCTCTCCCTCGAAGAGGGGCATCCTGCCCGCGGCGTCCGGGTGGCCCGTCACCCTCAGGGTGGGGGCAATCCGGACCGACACCGCAGCCGGTGAGCTTGGGTCTGCGGGGGTGAGTTCCCAGCCCGACCTCTCCATGGCCCTGAGCACCACCGGCTCCAGGGCGTTGCCGGCTTCCAGCAGGGTTAGAGTCTCCCTGGTCGGAGGGTTGGTGACCTCCCAATCCGTGGCCTCGTACCAGAGGGCCCGCCGGCAGTCCCCGGCGGCGGAGGCCCGCATCTCCAGTACGCCGTCCTGGTCGAACCTTGCTTTGGGGCGGGAGTACACGTCGTTGCCGACACTGGGTGAGCTATGTTCGTTTTGATTCATGGTCTGTCCTCCTTGTGCGATGTTCATCCCTTCAAGTGAGAGCGGGGCCGCCTCGGAGAAGTCGGCCCCGTGTGTTTCTGAGCCGGCGGCCTTCCCTGCGTTCAGGCAGCCGAGTCCGCCTTGGCCTCGACTTGCTCCGCGCCAGCTTCGGTCCTTATCAGGCCCTGGCCTGCAAGGCCCCTGAGGACGTGGGCTATGCCGTCGCCCAGGCCCAGAACTGAGACGGTGCTGCCGTCCGGCATCACGTTGGGCCAGGGCTGCATCTCCTGTATGCCGGCGCACTGGCGTATGACCTCCTCCAGTGGAGCGCCCCTCCTCAGGTGCAGGGAGATGAGCCGGCAGGCCAGCTCCGTCACCCCGTACTCGAAGCTGCCACCCTTGCCCAGTCTCCCGAACACCTCGAAGGGCCTGCCCTTCTCGTCCACCGACACCGTCACGTAGAGTCTGCCGTGCGCCGTGTTGAGCTTGGTGGTAAACCCCGGCAGGGACCTGGGTCTATTCCTCGTCTCCGTCATCTCACCCCCTCCTGTCCGGCGGGATGCAGTGGGGACACCCCACCGTCTCCAGTCCCATGCGCCCCATCACCTCCGGGGGGTACTCCTCTTGCACCCTCTTGAACAGGTCGTGTGCCATCTCTATCACCCGGAGTCCCTCGGGGCTCTCCTCCTTCGCTGGGAACATATCGCTCACCTCTTCGATCTCTTGCTGGAAGCGTGAGTTGCCGAACCTGTCCATCTGGAACCAGAGGATGGCAAGGTCCTCCTCCACCTGCTCTGTCATCGTCTGTACGTTGGTGGTCACTGTTTGTCTCCTCTCCTGCTGTTGTCTGTATTTAGCTGAAATGGCAACGGGGCCGTCCTTGGTTGGACGGCCCCGTTGCCGTAGGATGGTATGGGCGCTAGGCCGGGGTCACGCCGACTCGCCGTTCTCCCCGGCGGCCTGCTGCATCTTGCTGACCGCAGCCTCCAGCAGGCCCGTCAGGTCCTCAGCAGACAGCTGGTCCATGTCCCGACCCATCTTCCTCTTTACGGCGTCGCGCACCTGCTTCTCGTCGAATCCCTGGGTAGCCCCCAGCTCCAGGATGGTCTGACGGAGGGAGGGGGCCAGCGCCTGCCCGGCGCTCGGTGCGGGCGAGTCGGCGTTGCCGTCGCCGTAGAGCCCATTGCCGAACTGGTCTCCGAAGCTGCGCAGGGCCCGCTTCAGACCGTCGGTCACGGCGCCCTTGTAGGCGGTGTCGTGGCCCTCGGCCGTATCCTCCACCACTGCGTGGAACCCCACGTCGGTCTTGGGCATTGCGCCCGGGACGGTGACCTTCACCGTTGCGCAGTAGGCCCGGACGCACTGCACCTCACCCGTCTTCTTGTCAAGATTCTCGATCTCCCTCAGGGCGACCTCTCCCACAAGCTCGTAGCCCCAGCCGCCGTAGCCGAACACCCTGTTGGCCTGGTCTATGGCGGTGTGCCCCTCTATGTAAGAGTAGGAGCGTCCGGCTCTTCCCTTGCGCTGGGACACCAGCCCGGCATCCAGTGGCTTGGAGAGCATCTCAGTCACAGCAGGGGATATGCTGTCCCAGAATAGGGACGGACCGCTGCTGGACGCGGGATCCATCTCGGTGGAGGTTTGAAGCTCCTTGTGGGTTCCGTTGCCGTTTGCCGGCTTCAACATTTTGATTCTCCTTCTTCGTTTTCTTGATGCTTGTTCCGTGTGTTGCCGTGCGGGCTTACCATGATGGAAGCCCGTGTGCGTGGTCTGCCCGTGCTGAACGCGTGGGCAGACCACGTCGGTGTATAGGCATAGCTCACCTCCTTGCTTGGAACAACTGGTACGCGGCTATCCGGAGCGATGGGAGGGGGACCGGCGGACCGGGTTTGGCGTGAGGCGTTAGCGGGAAGCAGTCTGCCGGGCGGAGCAAGCCGCCTGAGCAAGCAGGCGGAGGAAGGCGGCGCGTCCGTGTGGTCGAGCGGCAAGCTCGGCCACGTCGCCGACGCCCTGGGGAAGGGTGACGGAGGCGGCCCTGCGTCCAAGCAGGGCGGAGAGGCGCTCCGTCGCCTCCCGGCCGGCGTCATCGGCGTCGAAGGCGAGGAAGACGCGGGCGCAGCCCCGCAGTGATGAGGCGACGCACTCCACGCCCTGGGTGCCGAGGGCGGCGCAGGCGGGGATGCCCCACTGCGCCAGCGCAAGCCAGTCGAAGACCCCTTCCGCGACGACCGCCCAGGACGTCGCGTGGCCGAGACGCCCAAGTCCAAGCACCGGCTTGGGGCCCGGCAATGCCTGGAACCGGGGCGTCCGGTCGGGGTCTATGGCCCGCCCGACGAGCCAGAGGACGAGTCCGCCGTAGACATCGGGAACGACCGCCATCCCGGCGAATCGCTCCGTTCCACCTTCCGTGAACAGCCCGCAGTCCCTGAGCCGGTCGGCGGCGAAGCCGCAGGACTCAAGGGACTCCCGCAGCCCGCTGCCCGGGGCGTAGCCGAGGCCCAGGCGGGCTGCGGCGGCCTGGCCGACGCCCCGTGAGGCCAGGTACTCCCAGGCGGCGGGACTTCGCCGCAGCTGTCCGGCGTAGAACCTCGCCGCCGCCGTCAGCAGGGTCGGGTCCCTGGGGGGCAACGCTGCGGACTTGGGACGCCGCGTTCCGGCTGGACGAACAGCGGCCCTGGGAGCCGGCCCAGGGCTGCCGTCCAGCCGCCGGATCGCCTCCGGGAGGGTCACACCCTCGGTTCGCTGGATGAAATCCAGCACGTCGCCCCCTTCGCCGCACCCGAAGCAGTAGAACCTCTCCGTGTCGGCGTACACGGTGAAGCTGCCCTCGACCTCGTCGTGGAAGGGGCAGACGCCCTGGCGCACCCTGCCCTTGCCCTTGAGGTGCACCCCGGCGGCCTCCACCACGTCTCCCAGGGAGTGGTGAGCCTTCAGCGCCTCGATATCCACCTGTGTAATGCCCGCCACCATCACCTGCCTCCTTCCAGCGGCTTCAGCCCCCGCAGGCTCCGGCGCGACAGGACATTTCCCCTCTGCCAGCGCATGCCCAGCGTCGCCGCCACCTCCAGGGTTCCGTCGCTCCGCCTGAGCAGCGCCGCCGCCCGTCCCGTGCCCTGGGAGTAGAGCAGGGCGTTGCAGCCGCGGAAGCGTCGCCGGGCCATCACCAGCCATTCTGAGTACGCCCACCGCAGCTCACCTCTGGTCGCCCTCGTCGTATCCAGGGTGGCCAGGGCTTTCAGCGCCCCATCAATGTCGCCGGCCTGGCGCATTCTGCGAGCCTCATGAACCCCTTGTACAACGTGCCTTACTCCCATCTCCCCGATAACCAGGGACTCCAGAACCCTCTCGACCAGATACTCCAGTTCAAGGCGAGGGATTCCGCCCATATTCAGTTCTCCGTTGCTCATTGCTGCCGTCGTCATTGCATTCTCCTTTCAAATCGGACCTGAGGTCCTCAGTAATTGTTCCAACAGACTTCTGCTCATTGACTACCGAGTTCGTATCCTGCCCTGCAATCGCACCTCCTTATGGGTAGATGTGTCATCCCGCGCCGGCATCCCTGGCACGGAACCGGTCAATGGGAAATCCAACAATTCGCACACTTCCCCAAGGGTCGGATGCCGGACAAATGGGAGAGTGTCATTGAGGCCAAGCCCACCCGCGGAAGGGACGGGGATAGCCCTGGGACGAAGTGGACGCAGCTCGGCCCAGGATCTGTTCACCATGAAACTACTTGGGGAAAGCTGCGAGACGCGGAGCGGCCGGCCTGTCAATAAGGGCAGTCCGGTGCACGTTGAAGCTGCGGTTAGGCTGTCGGAGGCCAAACCGCAGGCATGAGGAGACAGTCGGAGCGACAGATGCAGTCCGACCGTCTAGGAGTCTGTCCGATATTTGTTGTGGACTGGACGCAAGGAAAAGAGTGCGGGCTACAGTGGGAAGGGTTAGACTAAGAGGCAACATGTGGGAGGTGTGAGATGGCCAAAGAGTACCGCCCTTATGGACTGGAACAGGCCTATCTGTTGCCGCAGGCGCCTCGTGAGTGGCTCCCGGAGGGTCATTTGGCCCTGTTCCTGGAAGACGCGGTGAGCCTACTGGACATAGAGGAGATTGCCGTGCGGTTCAAGAGAGGGCGTGGACCCCGGGCTTACCATCCCAGGATGCTGCTTTCTCTCTTGCTGTACGGCTACTGCACGGGAGTCTACAGTTCCAGGAAAATAGCGGCGGCTTGTGAGACGGACGTGGCCTTCCGGGCGCTGTGTGGAGGCCAATTCCCGGACTTCCGCACCGTGTCCGATTTTCGCAAGAACCACCTGGAAGTCTTTGCGGGTCTGTTCATCCAAGTACTGGGAATGTGCCGGGAGGCAGGTCTGGTGAAGATGGGACACCTCTCCCTGGATGGGAGCAAATACCAGGCCAACGCCTCGAAGCACAAGGCCATGAGCTACGGGCGGATACAAGAGACGGAGCCCCGGTTGGAAGCGGAGATAGCGGAGTTGTTGCGCCGGGCCGCCGAGATTGACGAGGCGGAGGATGCGGAATACGGCGATGATGCTCGGGGGGATGAACTACCTGAAGAACTGCGGCGGCGGGAGGTGCGACTGGCCAAGATGAGGGAGGCGAAGGTGCGGTTGGAAGAGCGGGCCAAAAGGCGTGCGCTGGAGCGGGCTGAAGGAGGAAGGGCTAGACCCGAAGAGGCGGAAGCTGCGGCGGCCAAGGCTGTGCCCCGGCCCAAGGAGCAGAGCAATTTCACAGACCCGGACAGCCGGATCATGAAGAGTTCCCACGGTTGGATACAGGGCTACAATGCTCAGGTTCTGGTGGAAGCGGGGAGCGGAGTGATCGTAGCCCAAGAGGTGACGCCCCAGAGCGCCGACAGCCCCAGATTGGGCCCTATGCTGGAGATCTTGGACCAAAACCTGGCAGGTATAGGAGTCCCGGCAACAGAGCGGTGTCCCCTGTTATTCACGGCAGATGCGGGATATTGCAGCGAACGCAATCTGGGTATGCTCGCCGAAAGACAGTTCGATGCCTACGTAGCCACGGGTCGGGAGAGACACCACCAAGCCGGGATAGGTCAACAGGTAAAGGTCAGGACGCCGCTGCGCTCCGCCATGCGGTCCAAGCTGCAGACGCCTGAAGGACGGGAGGTGTATGCACGTCGCAAGGTCATCACTGAGCCGGTCCACGGGCTTACCAAACATGCTCGGGGCTTCAGGCAATTCCTGCTCCGTGGCATCCACAAAGTGGCAGGGGAGTTCACCCTGGTGTCCTTGACCCACAACCTGCTGAAGCTGTGGAGGGCAAACCCGGTGGCCGCGGGTTCGGCAAACCCGGCCTGAAACGCCAAACCCTGTCCAGCAGGCCCCTTTCGGGGGGCCGGAGCGAGGGTGTAAGACCCCACCGGTCCAAATCTGGACTAACTGCCCAGCCCAGACCACCACCAACACTGCACATCACACCCACCACCCAAACCGCTCCTGGGAATCTTCAGACACACTCCTAGATGGTGCTTCGACTCTATCGCCGCGCAAATCTTTCGATTCATGATGTTCTCCATATCTTTGCAAATGGCACAAGGCTATCCAGTCATGTACAGTCGAAGATACCATGGGCACACCTAAGATTGGTTCCTAAGGGCAACAATGTTCTCGACGATACTCTCCAGCGACATACTGGTCTTACCGCTCGACACAGCTTTGTCGACCACGTATTCGAGGATCGCTGGGTTCTTGACTGCATGCTCCTTCTTCGCTATGCCGAATGCTTGCTGAGCATCCGACAACCACTGGGCAAAGGACTCGCTCCCTATTTCATCCTGCAAGGTCTTCTCCAATTTTACTCTAAAGCAAGCAGATGAATCTCCAACAAATTCGGGCCAGTCCTGCTCAGGCTTGCCTAGAAGACGGAGAAGGTACTTGTTATCCTCAGGCTTTGCGTCATTGGCGCCATAGTCGCCGTCCCACACCACATACACCGATATGCCCAACTGCCTAAAGATGAGAAGGGGACGGTCGATGCTAGATTTTCCAGAGCAAGGAATGACCGTGATCCCCAGACCGTCAAAATCGCACTCCTTTGATCTTGCGAAACCCAGTATTGCCGCACGGTCGTCTTCACCTTCAACCAAAACTACCACATCAGCAAAGAATCCTTCCCCCATCAAAGGGGTCATAATCGATTGGAGACGAGGCTTAAGTGTGTCTGCTGTGAAGATCTCGCCTCGTCTATCGCTCGCATCCCATAGTTCGTTGGCCACAGATTCCATATCAGCCTTCTTGAGTTGAGTAGTCCTTGGCCTACCACCCCCTCGGGGAACCTTGCGTAGCACGCGAATTTGGTCAAAGCGGTCTAAGCCGACGAATAGTGGGGAATGCGTAGCATAGATGACCTGGGTGTTTTCGGCGACACCGGGGATTGCGCCCCTGGCAAGGTTGAGCAGAACTGAAGCCAAGTGGCGTTGACGGCTAGGATGCTGATACAGTTCTGGTTCCTCAATTGCCAGAACTAGGCTAGGCAGTTGGACATTGCTAGTGTTTGTCTCTGATTCGCTTTCTTCTGTGGTCTCATCTTCTGGCCCAGAACCTACGGTTCTAGCCGCATTGAGATGTTGTAGCATCGTAATGATGAAAGCTCGTTGAAGACCGTGCCCGGTTCTTGCTACTCTCGATTCATAATCGTCTTCCATGAGCTTAACTTCCGCCTCAGGCATGGGAATCGAGATGTCCGAGAGTTCAGACCAATGCAAGAGGACCTTAGCATCAGGGACGTATGATTGAAGGGTCTTGGACAGGTCATCTGCCAAGTCCTCCAATTCAGTAAGCCTCTGGGGATTCATGACTTCCCGATACTCGTCTTGTGTACGCTGTTTGAATTCTTCGACATCATTTCGCTTCGCGAGAGCACTCCGCACTACCAGATCCATTATTTCTGTGACCGACGACCCTCTTTTCTCAATGGCATCATCTAGCGCGTCTCTAACAGCTGGTACGTAGAGGAACTTGGTGTACCGTCCAAGATATCCTTGCGCTACCTGTGTGAATCCAAAGAACTGGCCATCATCCCTTAGCGGCGTGCATCGTTCCGGGTGCTGTGTTTCCCACTCGGCCAGCGCTTGTAGTACGGCGTCCGCCGTGCTCACGGAAGGCAATGAAGCGTATTTTGCCGGTTCTCTAATCTCAATGTACTTGTGCCTCTTGGGCATAGCGCCAGCGGTGTTTCTGATATCAGTGAAGTCGGGATTCTGGAGACACATTCCGTGGTAGGTACCTGACCTTCCTGACTGGGGATCAGAAAAGACGCGAACAACCACTAGTCGATCATTGTCGAGGTATGGCGAGAAAAGGCCGTTTGCTTCCGCATTAAGGCTTGAATAGGTGACTACGATCTCAATATCTTGGGTAACGTCTTCGTCGTAGAAATCCTCCGAGGTCACCCTGGCCGTTTGGTTGTAAAACAGTTCTAGTGCGCTCAAGAACGACGACTTCCCTGAACCATTGCGGCCCACTAATGCTGTGAGAGAATCACATGGCAGTGATTCACTCAAGATAGATCGGAAGTTCTTGACTTGGACGTTCTCAATTATCAAGGATTGACTCTCCTATCCCCGAGCTGGCGTTTGGCCATCCTGAGAGGGTGGACGCTGTGGGAACACTCCCCGTGATGACGAGCACTCGTGGGCTTCACAATCGCCCCAGTGAACGGAGAAGTTCCTGCGCGTGACCGACCACGTCAGCTTGTACGTTATCGTCAAGGCCTTGGGTGATGAACTGTGACGCTGCTATAGGGCCAAGCCCATCGTGGTTGCAGAAGTCTCTTTCAATGACGGACAGTGCTTCGTCAATATTGGGGCTCGGCTGGAGGGGAGCCAAGGTCTCCGCAACTTCAGGGACCCCAACTCCGCTCCATACGTAGAAGAGGTCATAAGCGTCTTTGTTCTCTGCCCTGTTCCCAAAGGCAAGGGCCTTGAGGACGGTAAAGGCGCCTGGACCGCACACCGGAATGCTCCGGGTAGTCCATGCACTGGAAGGAAGCTGGCCTGACAGCTCTTTCCAGCGCCGTTCCTTGAAGGCCAATTCTAGGCCCGGGGTAACTATTGCAGCCAAGTCAGGTTCGATGTGGAGGAGTGTACCCCCTCTATCTGCCTCATCGGTGGGAGGAATCAGGAAATCGACCCGTACAGGATGAGGCGTGCGTGCAGTCCAGGTCTGCAATCTCGCATTGCCCTGTTCATTGACATCCGGCTCGAATCCCGCTTCCCTCAACCTGGCGCCCAGCTCCCTATAGCGCTCGCGATTCAGAATGGCCAACGCCAGACCCATGTCTAGATCCATCGTGCCTGCGTGAGGTTCCAAGCCTGACGGCAGGTTATCCTGGTCAACAAGTAGGTAAGGAACCAGCCCGCCGACCACCACGATTTCATCAAGCAGGTCGCCCAGCTTCGTTGCCATGTAGAGGCAGGTTCGCCGGACAAAGCCTAACTGCTCAGTTTCGTACCCGTCGCCGCTTGATGGCTTAGAGATCATCGTCGCCTCGCAAGATGATCCGCCTCCGCAGCTCTTCGGCGGCTTCCGTCGCTCTTTCGGGATGGTCCTTCAGGTCGAGATAGGCCTGCACCGGATGGACGCAGCGTATGCCGTCGACAAACTCCGCTCCCTCAAAGACGCCTTCGTCGTTGGGCACTACTAACCAGGTGTTAGCTCCTCTAGCCTCTTCGCGGAAACCGAGTTCCTTCCTCAGCCCTGCCGACGGAGGGTTTGAGAGGTACACAGTGGAAAGACGGAATCCCGCGTAGCGTGTCCACAGCCACGCCGCTGGGAGCGCAGTCGCTGCATACGGCTCCTCAATCCTCGACAAGACTACAGATATGGCTTGAATCAGCAGATCGCCTGTCCTAGACGTAATATGGCCTCGAACAACGTGATGCCGGTCAAATCTGTAGTCATCCCGCCAAGCATCGAGCAGGGCGTTCGAGTCAGGGACGCTGATGCCACCCTCTCGTCGATTAACAAGGCCGGCTTCCAGAAGCTTGCCAACTATGCGGCTCGTGTGACCCTCATCCAGACCAGTGCTGGAGGCTAGTATGCGTTGTCTTATGGTCTTGCCGTGTTCCATGAGCAGACGTCGTGTTATCCGAGAGCCTCTTGGCCCGAATGCGCTTTCCGGACGTCCTGCTCGGCGGAAGCGGTTGGGATTGCCCAAGTTCTGGTAGAAGATACCGGGAGCAATGATTCGCGCGTTTCCTGAGAGGTCCAGCCAAGGAAGATTGGCCTGCGCGCAACGTTCCTGCGCTGCTTCTCCCATGTATGGGACTGCCAGTAGCGGAATCACATCATGAGGGAAGCTATGTTTGGCCACCTCCAGTTGGCGGATCGCGGCGACGACCTGGCCAAGGGATCCTGACCTCTTCCATTCCAATACGAAGGAATGGCCTCTAGCAGCGAGAACGGCGTCCCATTGACGGCGGTCGTTGCTGCGGACAGCAAGGTGAGTGTCCTTAGCGAGTTCGGAGACACCAAGGATTTCGGCGAGACGATCTGCCGCCTGCCGGATAGCGATGGCTTCGCGAGGGATCTGCATAGTTGCTTTTATACCATAGCTTGTGCATTTGCGCAAGTGTTAGTCTTTATGCAAGTTACGGCTGCCGTGGACGTCTGTCTAGGGATAGCTGTAAGCTAGTTTCAGTGGGACTGCCTATCGCCCACGGTAGACCTACAATCTTCCCAGCCACATCTCGAAGATGGTTCTGTCTACCGTCCACTTTGGCCCACCAACGCATACGGTAGATACCGCAATCTTCGAGATGTGGCTGGGTAGCCTGTCGGCGCACCGCGGCCTCTCGATTCCTGTCGTGTGAAGCGTAGGGACGGAGGAACGCCGCTATACTACGGAAGAGGCGAAACGCACGTTGCGGGCGACTGTAACCGTCAAAGAGTCTTGTGCAGGGCGCATAACCAACTCTCGCCTTCTTCCATCTGGAATCTTCCGGAGAATTCTTCAGAGTTGGCTATGTATTCAGCAGCCTTCTTCTCCAGGGCTGTCCGCGTGGTTTCCTCTCCGTATTCAGCCTCCAGTTGGTCAATGCTCTTTGAGGAGGGCTGGCCATCAAGTAAGATTGCCGCTCCTCTGAGGGCTCCTCTCGCAAGCAGAGGTCTTGTTTCAGGTTCAAGGTACCCATATCTGGCAAGAATTCTGGCAGCGTCCGCTGCATTCAAGCCCCTAATCAGTTCGCCACTCCGGTAAAACCAAGGTTTGAATCTACAATGCGCCTCCTCCACCGTCCCCAGATTACCCATGAGTGCGTCCAGACCACCCGCGCCAACCTCTCTGAACACACAAGTTGCCCAATAGAGGAACCCTCGGCGCTTCCTACTCCAAGGCACGAGATGATCAAACCGTCTGTGCACTCCTTTATCCCGAAGCGCTACCTTCTCAAATTGCCCATTTGACCACATGCCCCTGTAAGTGTCCTTAGCGGAGTCAAAGATTTCCCTTTCGACAAACAGACTCTTGCGCTGTCTATCTGAGAGAGCTTCCAAGAACACCTCAAAGCACTTGTACTGATCATTGAACCAGCCTTGAAGCACGACCATTGGCAAGAGCAGGTCCTTATAGATTCGTATGTCGCAATCTTTCCTGTCTGCTATGACGGCCAGTTTCAACATCCTCAAGTCTCACCTCTAGAAAAAGGCTGGGGTCGGCCCAGCATGACACATCCAAAGCCTATTTGCCTTTAGGATTAGAGCCATTGCTTGGAGCTTCTTCGTAGCCGTATGACGTAGACGACAGAATCAGTTTGCGTAGACTCGCCGACCTGTATCGATTGTTTTCGTCTTCCAAGCGTCCCCGAATCAACTCGACGGATTCTCTGGGTGTTCTCTCAGTGTAGTACACGGATATGACTGCCTCGTTCGGTACCTGAAGGAGATTTATGGGTTTATCGTGTTGGTCCGTTTCTCCTGTACCGATGGTTCTGTTCAGCTCTACGATCAATCGCCATTCGCTCTCGTAAGACCAATGTTCATTCTTCATAGACAGAAATCCCGGCATATTGGACTCTGGTGAAGCTAGGACGATCGGTCCTGTGATCACAGGAAGGGAAGAGCCATATGTTACGGGTCGGAGGTATTCGGCCGTGTGAGCAAGTTTGCTGAGCCGTGCAGCATCGTAGCCGATGACGAAGCCGGACGCATCAGTGGTGTAGTGAGACCACATCAGCGGGTGGCGAGGATGGGTAGTAAACGAAACGATGCCGAACCTTGTAGAGACCTGCTCGGCGAACAATTGACGCGTGTAGAGGCTGCCATGTTCTTGTCTAGCGCGGTGTACGTCTTCCTCTGTAACTGGTTTGCTCGCATTGATTTCGGTGAGAACCTTCGCTAGTTCGCGGTTCTCTTCAGCCTCGCTCGGAAAGACGTACAGGGTCTTGACTGCACATTCGAACGGGTCGTTGAGAGCTGCCGGTTGGGTAGCGCGAAGAGTGCCGTCGCCTACTTCTGGGATACATGTCAGGGCTCTCGGCGCGGTGACGTATTTGTAGAGAATATCCATGGCGTCCACAGTCTTCGAGATGTGGCTGGGGTCTCTGGAGACCCATAGTATAAGTCATAGCTGGTCGGCCTGTCCGCCCCTGTGTGCGGCCTTTCTCGTTGTCTCGCACTTCCGCAAAATGGTAGAATTGCAGTTGTGGGAAGACGCCTATGAAAGGGGGACGCATGAGAGACGCAGACATCCCCGCATCCAAGCTGATCGCGCCAACCCTGCCGTTAGAGGAGACCGCCCGCCTGGGCGACGAGATATACGAGCGAGACATCCGGCCCCAGGTCGAGGCCGACCACCACGGGGAGGTCGTCGCTATAGACCTAGACAGTGGTGACTATGCCATCGCCGACACCGCCCTTGCCGCAGCGGACGCCCTGCGAGAACGGCGTCCCGCCCCCGATGTTTGGGTAGTGAGGGTTGGGTATCCGACGCTGCGCACCTTCGGGGGCAGCTCCCTGCGGAGGACCGGATGATAGAGGGCTTCGTGAACGCCAATCGCGAAGCCATCGTGCCCCTGTCACTTCGTGGCCCGGAGGGACAGACGCGGGAAGTGAACGCCGTGATAGACACCGGCTACAGCGGCGCTTTGACCCTGCCGCCTGCGTTGGTCGCGGAGCTAGAGTTGCCCTACGTGTTCAGCAGCAAGGCCACGTTGGCTGACGATACAGAAGTGGGCTTCCGCGTACATCGCGTCACCACGCTCTGGAGCAGTGGGCCGCGACACATCGAGGCCGATGCCGTAGGCAGCACCCCGCTTGTGGGCATGTTGCTTCTGGACAGCCATGACCTCAGCATTCAAGTTCGGACCGGCGGCCGCGTCGTCATACTTGCCATAGAGTAGCGACAGTGCTCCCGAATCGACGCGTTCACTTCAAGACTTCTCCGCCCCCCTCTTCCTGCCCCTTCCCCCTGCTCCATCCGGTAGCCGACTCTGGGCTCGATGAAGATGTAGACGGGATGCTCAGCGTCGTCCCCCGGCGTCATTCCCTCGAAGGCAGTCCGTGTCCCTAGTCATCCAGCAGTCCGTTCCGCACAGCCCAGACCACCATAGCCTCCTCACCGTCCCCGACGTGCCCAGGCCACCTCGAACTCCTCCAACTCTCCCGCATGAACCGCAGACTTCCCCTCATGACAGGGCAAGGCATAGACAAACGCCTATAAGCAGTGTGGGTGATGTGCCCTTGATGCCTTCAGCTCATTGCACTACATTCTAGGGGATATGAGTGAATGCTGGACGGGTATTCCACCTAGGACCTGTTCACACAAAGCAACCTGAATTTGATACAATACAGGTATGGAAATTACAGAAGCTCAGTACGAACGCATAGCTCCAGTCTTCCCTGTTCAGCGTGGCAACGTGAGGCTGTCCAACCTTCAAGTGTTGAACGCCATGCTGTATGTCGCCGAGCAGGGGTGCAAGTGGCGGGGGTTGCCCAGCCGGTTTGGCAACTGGCACACTGTATACACTCGAATGAACCGGTGGTCGAAGAACGGGGTGCTGGACAGGGTGTTCGAATACCTGCAACGAGAACAGATAGTGCGCATCAAACTGGAGGCGGTCTCGATGGACAGCACCATTGTCAAAGTGCATCCTGATGGCACTGGTGCGTTAAAAAAAACGGACCGCAGTCCATCGGCAAGTCCCGGGGCGGCTGGACCACCAAGATTCATATGGTTGCCTCGGATGCTCGAACAGCCATAACCTTTTCCCTCTCTCCGGGCCAAGCCCACGATGCGCCGGAGGGGCGCAAGTTGCTCAACAGGCTGGGATCGCAGGTTCAGAACCCGTACCTGTTAATGGACCGAGCATACGAGGGCAATGAGACCCGCCAGCTTGCATTGGCCTTGGGGTTCACTCCCGTTGTTCCGCCCCTCAGCACCAGGGTTCATCCGTGGGAGTACGACCGGGAGATGTACAAGAGACGCAACGAAATAGAGAGGCTGTTCCGGCGGTTGAAGGGGTTTCGTCGCATCTTCTCACGTTTTGAGAAGCTCGATGTGATCTTCCTTGGGTTCATCTCATTTGCACTCATCTTCGACGCACTCCGCTTTGTGTGAACACGCCCTAGTCGGTTTGACTTCTTTGACCCTTTCCTTTCGAGGCTGAGCCCACCGCCCCGGGTGGAGGGACGCATCTCATTCCAGCCGCACTCTGCCGGCATCCAATCTGATGGAGACGAGTCCTGAATCCAGTGAGCACAGCGGCCAGCGCGTTTCCAGCCTTCCTGCGGAGCTTCGACCTGCCGGAGCCGGGCGAGTTGCGCCGCGTGGCCAAGGTCTGTGTCTGGGCACGCTGGGTCGTCTGGTCTCTTGCCACATTCGCCTGGCTGTACCCACCCGACGCCGCCGATGCGGGATATCTGCCGAGCGCAGCCCTTGCAGCGCTGTTGTTCGCCACCAACGGATACCTGCACTACCGGGTCGCCACGGAAGGGACCGTGTCCTGGCGATTGATGCTTGCGCTGAGTGCCCTGGACGTGGCGATGCTCAGCGCCGGCGTTGTAGCGCACGACGGGTTCAAGAGCCCCTTCTTAGTGGGGTATTACCCATTCCTCGCCATGTTCGCGGTGGTCTTCGGATCGGTCAGGCTTACCCTCGCCTGGGTTACGATGACGGCGGTCGTCTACTCAGCAATCTGCCTCGCGGTGGATCCCGGGTTGGACTTCTCAACGGACGATGAGGAGAAGTTGCTCGTACGGGTTGCCGGGATGTACCTGGTGGTGGTTGTGGTCAACCTGATCTCCAGGATGGAGCGGATCAGGAGGATGGAGGCGGTGGCGAGGGAACGAGAGCTTCAGAGGGAGCGCATCGAGCTCTCCCACGCCATCCACAACACGATGGCCCAGTCCGCCTACATGATCGGGGTGGGCATCGAGAGGGCAAAGGAGCTTGCCGACAGGTCGAACGAGGACCTGATGTCCACGCTTGAAGAGACCTCAGCCCTGTCCAGGTCGGCGATGTGGGAGCTCAGGCACCCGATGGAGATCGGAGAGATCTTCGAGGGCGTGGAGCTTGGCGGGGTGCTGGAGTCGCTGACGGCGACCTTCTCGACCATCTCCTCCATTCCCGCCGACCTGGTGCAATCGGGCGTCGAGCCGCCCCTGCCCACCGCAACGCGGGGAACGCTGTTCTCCATCGCCTTCAACGCCCTGACCAACGCGCTCCGCCACTCCCATGCGCGTCACGTCCGCGTCGGCCTCGACTTCGGGCGCGACGGCCTGCGGATGTCGATTGCCGACGATGGGACCGGTCTCCCTGACGACTACGAAACACGGGGCCAGGGCTTCAGGAACATGCGGGAGGACGCTGAGCGCCTGGGCGGCAGGCTTGTCGTGGAGACGAGCGGGTCAGAATGGAGGACCGCGGTGACCTGCGTGCTTCCCTACGGGCATACGAATAGAGGAGGGAGCTAGAGTGCCTTCAACTCCGGTCAGAGTCTTGCTGGTGGATGATCACCCGGTCATGCGGGACGGTCTTCACCAATTGCTGGAGCGGACCGGCGAGTTCGAGGTGGTGGGACACGCGGGCGACGGGGAGGAGGCGGAGCGGATGGCGAAGGAGGTTGTCCCGGACCTCGTCATCATGGACGTGCTGATGCCGCGCAGGGACGGCATAGAGGCGTGCCGTGAAATCATGGACGCGCTGCCGGACATCAGGGTGCTCATACTGACCGCTTCCACCGAAAGGAACGCCGTCATAGAGGCGGTGGCCGCCGGCGCCGATGGATACCTTCAGAAGTTCACCGGGACGGAGGAGCTGTTGGCCACGGTCAGGGACGTCGCCAGAGGCGAATACCGGATGCCGCGGGACGTAATGAAACGCGTGTTCAGGCGACTGCGCAACATGCCGGAGCAGAGCGATTCGCCAAAGCGGAAGGGGCTGACATCAAGGGAAAGAGAGATACTCACCCAGTTCGCAAAGGGGATGTCGTACTCCGCCATCGCCGAGTCCAGGGGCAACCGGTCTTCGACGATCCGCAACACCATCTACGGCATACAGAACAAGCTGGGATTCGACAGCAAGCAGGAGGTCATCGTCTGGGCCGTACGAAACGGACTGCTGGATTGAAATCCGAGTCAGTCCCCATCTCCGATTCGGCCCAGGACCGTCACGCGTAAGGAGACTCTGTTTCCGCACGACCCTCAGCCGACTCGGTTAGCCGGTTAGAAGGCAGTCCTGCGGCATTTGCGCCGCGAACCCCCCGCCTTGCCCCACTGGCGGTCCTCCAGGAACCGAGGAAGCAGGCTGACAGGCAACGGAGCGAGAAGCGACGAGGCCCCTGCTGCAACGGGCGGGGGCCTCTTCCTTGTTTCAGAGCGCCGCAGCGATTCCGACACTCACGGCTACGCCCCGCCCGCTCCCCGCCATTCCCCGACCGCCAGCCGATGGGAGTCCCGTCGAGCGTCTACGTCGCTTCCTGGACACGCTGGGCTGAGACCTGAACGCGACATGGGCATAGGCCACTGATAGTCATCTGCCCATGCAATCCCTGTAGACAAATGCCTAGTGCAAATTAGGCGTTTGCTCCTTACCAGCGACACGGAAACGCAATACCGTTTTATCGATGGCGGCCGTTTCAGGCGGCCAGTTGTGTCATGGGCGGCGACAAGCCCAGGCAATCATAGGATGTTAGGGAAGAGGAGCGATGACCGGCGCCGATAGACGAGGAAACCCAATCCTTGACGGAGTGGAGACAGCCGTCGCAGCGGCCTGCGTTGCCGTGAGCTCCGCGGACCGGTCCGCCTTCCATCGCGGTCTAGCACAGACGTCCCCCCCCCGACGAATTTCGTCGCTCGGCTAGCCCCAAAAGCCCTTCCGGCCCCTTCCCACCCTTTTCGCCAACCCGCTCCGCCCGGTTGATGCCGTGGCGCGCAGGGTCTGACGCCATGTCACGTCTCCTCTCCGCCGTGTCGCGCCGCCCGTCCGGTCTCCCGGGGCGGCGCTTTTTGCTATCTACTGCCATTGTCTCGGAGGTGCAACCGTCATGAAAACCACATCCCGGATACCCCTGCGCCGTTCCCTCGCCGCCGTATTCGTGGCGGCCCTGCTGGCGGCCCTGGCCTTGGCCCCGTCCTCTTCCTCTCCCGCCCAGGCGCAGACCGAGCTGCCCACCGTCCAATTCAATACAATAGGCTCTTCTGGTGGATACAATTATTCTCTTGCTGAATCCACGGAGTCGGGTACCGGAAGCGAACGCCATGGTGCTATCGGTCTCTCGGCCGTGAGCGCCGAGACCGTCACCGTCCAGTACAGCATCGGCCCCGGCGGGGACAATCCCGCCAGCGGTTGCCCGGTGGGAACCAGCTTTGATGTCTGCAACAACAGCGACCTCTACGACTTCCAGATCGCCACCCACACCGCCACATTCTCCGCCGACAGCACAGGAGCAAAGATAGAGTTTGTTCATTTTGGAGACCTGGTCGACGAGAAGGACGAGACCTTCCTCATCACCCTCTCCGCGCCCACCAACGCCACCTTGGGTACCGCTACCCAATTGACCGTCACCATCCAGGACAACGACCCCACCCCGACGGTGACGCTGGCGCTGGCGCCGCCCTCGATTTCGGAGAGCGGCGGGGTCAGCACGGTGACGGCGAGCCTGGACCGGCCGTCGGCCTTCGACACCACCGTCACGGTGTCGGCGGCGGCGGTGTCGCCGGCCACGGCGGGCGACTTCATCCTGTCCACCAACCGGACGCTGACCATCCCGGCGCTGGCCACGGCCAGCACGGGAGTGGTGACCGTCAGCGCGGTGGACAACGTGGCCGCGGCGGACAAGACGGTGACGGTGTCCGGGACGGCGGGGAACACCCACGGGATCGTCGAGCCTTTGGACGCCGTGCTGACCATCCAATTCGACCCGAACGCCCCGCCGTCGGTGAGCATCGCGGCCGGGGTCAGCCCGGTCATCGAGGGGACGGCGGCGCAGTTCACGCTGACCCGCACCCGGGCGGTCACGAATTCCCTGACGGTGAACGTAACGGTGAGCGAGAGCGGCGATGCGGTGGCGGCGGGCAACGAGGGCAGCGTGAGCGCGACCTTCCTGGTCGGCTCGCCCACCGCCGCGCTGAGCGTGGCTACGGAGGACGACGACGTAATGGACGACGACAGCGCCGTCACCGCGACGGTCTCGCCCGGCGCGGGCTACGTCGTCGGCGCGCCATCCGCCGCGTCGGTGACGGTGCAGGAGGACGCCCCGGCCCGGACCGGGATCACGGTATGGTCGGGCACGATGACGGCGGGGACATATCCCCCGAATACCACTTTCGGATTCGTGCAGGAGTTAGATGCCGGCTCCCTTGACGATACGACCTTCTTCTACGGCGACGCCAACCACACCATCAGCAGCATTGCCGAAATACGGACAACCGACAGCGTATTAACCCAACTTCGATTCAGCTTGGCAGACGCTGGACTTGGCGACGTTTCCGGCCTGACGCTCCACGTCGGCGGCAAGTCGTTCGACTTCAGCGATGCGACCTTTGACTCAACGTTCTTTCTCTACACCTGGACGGACCCCGGCCTGGGCTGGTCCGATGGCGACACGGTTTTCCTCGAGATCATCGAGGAGGTGTCGCCGGAGTTGAGGCTGGTTTACAACCCGAAAGACAGCGGTGACGGTACGGTTGCCATTCTTCATGAACCGGTTCAGGGGTTCACCACCGGGCCGAACCCGTATGGCTATGAGCTGAGCAACGTTCGAATCGCTTTCCATTCCCTCGGGCTCCCTGCGACATACCAGCCCCAACACATGGAGGTAAGAATCCGCGCCGACAACGGCGGGGTTCCAGGAACGACAATCCATACCATGACCAACCCGTCCAGCCTGACGGCGGGATACGCGACGTTCGCCGCCCCCGAGGAGGCCCGGCTGGACCCGGACACGACGTACTTCGTTGGCGTACGCTATGGGACGGGCAACGTACGAGTGCAGAGCACGACCCTGGACACCGAGTACGCCTCGGGGAGCGGCTGGACGATCGCCAACCATGCGCTCCATTACGTTGGGATAGAGCAAACATTGACCCCCGTGTCTGGCTCGAAAGCCATCCTGCTGCAGATCTCGGGCAGAGCGCTCCTGCCTCCGCCCCTTCCACCGGAGGGCGCGATGTGGTCGGGCACGATGAAGGTGGGGCATATTTCCCAGGCCAGTTGGTTCGGATACGCGCCGGACGTTCTTATCGGCTCCCTTGACGATACGACCTTCTTCCACGGCGGCGCCACCCACACGATCGACGGCATTTCCGAAAGACGGGAAGGCTCCAACACAGCAAACTTACTTTATTTCAGTTTGGCAGACGCCGGACTTGGCGACGTTTCCGACCTGACGCTCCACGTCGGCGGCAAGTCGTTCGACTTCAGCGATGCAACCTTTGACTCAACGGGTCTTACCTACACCTGGACGGACCCCGGCCTGAACTGGTCCTTTGGCGACACGGCCTCCCTCGAGGTCATCAACGACGCCCCGCCCGAATTCTGGTCCGCCGACATGACGGTGAGCGGGAACGACGGGCACAAGGTCTACGGATACTCACACTGGCCTCCTACCAAACGCGTCCCCAGGCCCACGACCATCGGAGCCATCACCGACGGAGACCTGAAATACGACGGGGCCACCCACATTGTTACGGAAGTGAGGAACTTCCGGCGGGACGACGGCAACGACCTGCGGTTCACGACCGAGACAACCGAAGGCGGCGGCCTGGGCGACGTTTCGGACCTGAGACTCGTCGTCGACGGTTATGAGCGCCCCTTCAGCGACGCTCGCCGGGTCGGGGCGAGGACCTACATCTGGGACAACACGCCCGGCCTGGCCTGGAGCGACGGGGATACGGTTTCCCTCAGCATCATACAGCGCGTCGGTCTGCCCACCGCGCCGCCCAGCCTGAAGGCAGTGGGCGGATTACGATTGGCCGCGCTGAGTTGGCCCGCGCCGGAGGACGACGGCAACCGGCCGATCACCGGCTACGAGGTGCGGTACGCCCTCTCCGGCGAAGCATATCCCGACGCCTGGACCCCGGCGCCGGGCGGCTACCATGACCGGGACCGGACGGCGGTCGTGGAGGGGCTGGAGGCCGGGACGGAGTACACCTTCGAGGTCCGGGCGCGGAACAAGATGGGTGCCGGCCCGGCTGCGGAGTCCGCGACCGCACGCACGGCGGTCGCAGGGGCCACGGCGCAGTCGGCTGCCCGCGCCGTCATCTATCCCCGCTCGGCGCTGGATGCCGATCAAACAGGACAGTACCTGCTCGTGGACTGGCGGGACGAAGACGCCCAGGGGCGGCCCCTGTGCGCCACGGGCTACGACGTCTACATCTCGCTGGGGGAGTGGGGATGGTTGGGATCCGGCGACCCCATCGCGGTGGACCCCGGCCATAGTACCAGGAACATGCCTCCGCTTGGCACGTTCAGACACCACGGCAACTACGGTTCGGATGTCACGGAGGAACAGGTGCGCGTCGTGTGCGACGACGGCGATGGCCGGCTGATTGGAGAGGTCACCGCGCGCCGGGGCTCGGCGCTGCCGCCCTGGGGGGGAACCGGGAACCAGGGAGCGCTGCTGCCCGAGGTGACCCTCACCACCGCAGAGACGACGGCGGCGGAGGGAGCGGCGCTGGAGTTCACGCTGACCCGCAGCGGGCCGACCGAGGAGGCGCTGGGGGTGGATGTGCGCGTGTCTGAGACGGGCGCGATGCTGGCCGTCTTCCCCAGCCGTGCGGTGATACCGGCAGGCCAGGACCGCGCAACCTTCGCGGTCCTGACCCTGGACGACGAGGCGGTCGAAGCGGACAGCGTGGTCACGGCGACCCTAGCGGAAGACGCGGAGCGCTACACGGTCGGGGCGCCCTTCTCGGCGTCGGTCACGGTGATGGACGACGACCGGGCGCCGTTGACGGCGGAGTTCCTGGACGCGCCGGAGTCCCATAACGGCGAGGACGCCTTCGCCCTGCGCATCGCCTTCAGCGAGGCGGTGGCGGTGAGCTACCGGACCCTGCGGGACCACGCCCTGGAGGTGACGGGCGGCAGGGTGCGGGAGGCCAAGCGGGTGGACGGACGCAGTGACCTGTGGGAGATCACCATTGCGCCGGACGGGGACGGCGGCGTCAACGTCGTCCTGCCCGTCACGGATAGCTGCGACGACCAGGGGGCCATCTGCACCGGGGACGGCGGGGCGCTGTCCAACCGGGTGGAGCTGACCATCTCCGGTCCCGTAGCGGAGGAAGAAGACGGGCAAGCTCAGGAGCAGCAACAGGAAGAGGAGCGGACGCCGCCGGAGAACAGCGCGGCCACCGGCGCGCCCGCCATCACCGGCACGGCGCAGGTGGGCGAGACCCTCACGGCGGACACGTCGGGCATCGCCGACGCCGACGGCCTGGACAACGCCGCCTTCAGCTACCAGTGGCTGGCCGACGACGCCGACATCCAGGGCGCTACCGGCTCTACTTACACCCTTCAAGACGCAGATGAAGGCAAGGCCGTCACGGTGCGGGTGTCCTTCGACGACGACGCGGGGAACCAGGAGTCCCTGACCAGCGGGGCAACGGCAGGGGTAGAGGCGGCGGTGGCGGAGGAGGAACCTGTGGAGCCGCCGCCCGCGCCGACGAACCTGACGGCGGTGGTGAACGAGGACGGCTCGGTGACCCTGACCTGGGACGCCCCCGACGACGATTCGGTCACCGGCTACCAGGTCCTGCGGCGGCGTCCCTACGAGGGGGAGAAGACGCTGCTGGTGTACGTGGAGAACACGGGCAGCACGGCGACGGTCTTCACCGACGCCGACGTGACGGCGGGAACGCAGCACGTGTACCGGGTGAAGGCCGTCAACGATGCCGGAGCGGGCGGGCAGTCCAACTACGTCAACGCGGACGTCCCCGACGCCGAGGCGGACGATTCCGCCTCCAGCGACGAGCCGAAGCCGCCGAGCAGGGAGGAGGTGCCCGATTCCGATCCGGATGCGGAGCAACAGTCTGGCCAGGCCGCGAACCCGCGGGCCCCTGAGCTCGTCGACAGTATTCTCGGTCGCATCAGGATCAGGCTATTCCCCGTCGAGGGCGCTACCCGCTACGAGGTCACCCGCATAAAACTGTTACGCACAGGCCACGCCGGTGAGTCCACCTCTGTGCGCAGTATCCAGCATAGCGACGCGCCGATATACACCGACCACGACATCGAATGGGGCCGGCGCTACATCTACTACTATCGCGCCCGCTTCGGGAACAGTCACGGGAGCTACTCCAACGGGTCCGTGAAGGTCACCTCCGAGGAGGAGCCCCATGTGACAAACAGGCGCATCGTCCGATTCAAGCTGCACTCGGGTGGTGCCTATGTCTGGCAACTCTCGTACCGGTGGAACGCGCCCACCGGAGACGCCGTCGGTGATCTGCTCGGGTACACCGTCGAGCAATGGTATAACGGCCGCGTGACGGTGACAGAACTCGGCCCGAGGAGCACCAGGTGGGACGGCGCCTTCGCCGCTGCGCCGGGATCGGGATTGGGCACGCAGTACCGCATCAAAGTCCGCTACAGCACAGGCGAGACCGCATGGAGCCCCTACACCATTAGCTGCGTCGACGAAAGCGAATGCGCAACAACAAGCTACGAAGAGGTGGGCGGATACGAGACTTCGTGAACAGGATCCTCGCCAGGCCGGAAGCCCTGGTTGATGTCCCGCTTCTGCTGCGCCAACTCGGCGCCGAGCCGCTCGAACTACGGGTCGGGCGGCTCGGTGACCGGGGCGGAGCGGGTGGACCGGCTCTGGGTGGCTGGAGAGACCACCACTGCGCCGGACTCGGACTGCACCCTTCAAGACGCCCACGAGGGCAAGACGGTCCGGGTGCGGAATACGGCGAGGATGCCAACGTTGCCAACCGCCGACTGCAACTCGCCAAGCATGCATTTGTCATAGTCGAAGAGATAGCGGAGTGGGCCAAAATCATGGCCGCCGCTCAAGGGCGCACCTGGCGCCCCACTTTGCAGGATGGAGCGGTCGAGGAATGGCCCGCGCTAGCGCGGCCGTGATATGGGCATAGGCCACTAGTAGTCATTTGCCCACGCAATCTCTGTAGACAAATGTCTATTGAGAATTAGGCGTTTGCTCCTTACCGGCGACACGGAAACGCAATACCGTTTTATCAATGGCGGTCGTTTCAGGCGGCCAGTTGTGCCATGGGCGGCGACAAGCCCAGGCAATCATAGGACGTTCGGAAAGAGGAGCGATGATCGGCGCCGATAGACGAGGAATCCCAATCCTCGACGGAGTGGAGACAGCCGTCGCAGCGGCCCGCGGCGCCGCGACCCGGCCCGCCTTCCGTCGCGGTCTAGCACAGACGCCCCCCCGATTTTCGTCGCCCGGCCATAGCAGGGCCTCTCTATTTCGTTTCAACCGCGCTGGATTCCTCCGCGTTGCCGCACGCCCGGACGGCGCCCCAAACGCCGTTAGAGAGCAGGCAGGGCGCTTGCCCAATGGACTCCGCTCAACAAGCTGGAAGAGCGGAGGGGTTCCAACGGCCGCAGGCCAAGACCTCGCAACACCTTCGTGCAATCTCTCTAAGCCACGGTGGGGAGAGATGCAATGTCGATAGTCAGGTCAACCCGGTCGTTTGCGATTCGCGGACTCCTGGGTTCTACGGCGCGCGCTATCGCTGCTCGATCACCCCTCCTCCGCTCCTCCGCGCAGGAACAACTCTCCATCCAACTTTCCCGGCTCTCCCGGCGATATCGACAGAGCGCCTGCCCGTGCGTTGCCTGCAAGTACGGCGCGCCCTCGCCATACAGGGACGAGCCATGATGACCCGCACCGTTCCGTCAACGCTGCCGTCTTCCCAGTCGACCCGTGGCGGAAAGCTCCATCCGGAAGAAACCCGCTTCGCCCATACCACGAACCGGAGGCATAGCAAATGAACACCCGATTGTCCGAGCCCACCAACCGGCGGACCCTCCGCGCCATGGCGCGCTTCGCCGCGCCCTTCCTGGCGGTCCTGGCCCTGCTGTCCCTGTCCCTGTCGTCATCCTCCCCCGCCGAGGCCCAGGTCCTGCCCCAGGGCGAACTCTGGTCGGCCACCATGACGGCGGGAGACTTGGGTTTCGGGGTATATGGATTCTTGGCTGACCCCGCCATAGGCTCCCTGGACGACCAGGACTTCGACTACCGGGGGACCAGCCACTCGGTCCATAGAATCGCCACCAATTTTCTCTCCCCCAAAAATTTGTATTTCGAGGTCTCTGGCGCGTCCCTGGGCGACGTGGCCGGGCTGACCCTTCACGTCGGCGCCCGGGCCTTTCCCTTCAGCAATGCGGATGCACGCTATCTAGCTGAAGACGACTACTACCGGTACCGTTGGCTGAACACGGGGCAGCTGTGGAGCTCCGGCGACGAGGTTGCCCTGCGCCTCACCTACCAATCGGGCACGGTGACGCCGGAGGACGGGGAGCTGGTCATCTATGAGAAGGCCACCGCCAACACCAGCCGCCCCGGGACCGGTCATTTCGTCGACAACACTCCCGTGGGCGAGACCTACACCATCGTGCTGGACTCGGCGCCCACGGGAACCGTGACGGTGACGGCCACCATCGACAAGCCCACCAGGGCCACCTTCGAGCCGCAGCGGAGCCAAACTGTGGCGAGCAGCGACGAGTTGGCGACCAAGACCCTCACCTTCACCACGGCGAACTGGAACGACGCGCAGACCGTGACCGTGAACATCAGGGCCACCGACGAGCATGAAGATGACAATGAGTATATCGATAATTTCCCCGATGCGTTCCCCCAGCTGGTGACCGTGTCCCACACGGCGTCGGGGGGCGGCTACGACGGCGCGGCGATACCCGACGTCGAGGTGACCGCCTATGACGCTGGCAACCTCGTCAACTACGAGTTCAAGGATTTGGATATCTCGGTCGCGGAGGGCGAGCGGTACGAGCTCACCATCGTCCGGACCTCCCGGAGCGACATCCCGTGGTTCTTCAATGTATTTGTCACAGCGTCGACACGCGGCGCCGTCGCCGTGCACCACAAGGACTACGAGAGGGAGAACAAACATTTCACGCTCCATTGGTACACCGCGGAGCGGGTGCCGGACGGCAACGGAGGGTACGTCTGGCGGAACGAGACGACGCTCAGGTGGGAGACGCTCCAGGACCAACTGTTGGAGGGCGACGAGCATTTCAATGTCGTCCTAGAGCGCAGCGCGTCCTTGGACCACAACCACATCCTTTTGGGTCACAGGGACGAGGCTCGGATCACCATCGTGGACGACGAGAGGCCGGGCCGGCTGCTGGCGATCGACGGGCAGCGGGCGCGCCCCATCACCGAGGTGTCCAGCGTCGCCGAGGAGGGCGGCTCGCCCGCCACCTTCACCGTGGCGCTGGATCGGTGGCCCGACAACCTCGCCCGGAACGCCACCGTGAAGGTCAATGTGTTGGGGCCTGAGTCCTTTGACGAGAGCGCCGGCAACAAGGGGGCTCTCGTGCCCTGGAAGGTCACCCCCGGCCCGGAGGAGCCCCTCGTCTTCAACCAGAACACCTGGGACACGCCCCGGACGGTGACGGTCACGGCCCTGGATGACCGGGACGACCGCGACGAGCTGGCCCCCATCGCCCTGCAACTGGAGGTCTCCGCGCCGTTCCAAGACGTCCTGGAGGTCCTGGTCCGGGTCGAGGACGACGACAAGGGCGCGCCCCCCGCCGTGCCGGGGGCGCTCACCGACGCCGAGGCCGAAGCCCTCGAGGGCGGCGGGATCAAGGTGTCGTGGACGCCGCCCGACGTCGAGAGGCACGCGGGAATCGACGGGTACGCCATCGAGAGGTCCGAGGACGGCGCCGACTGGAGCCGGCTGGCCACACCGGGTTTCGAGCAGACCCTCTGCGGCGGGGGCGTCAGGTGCTACCCGGACTACGCGGCGCGGCCAGGGTACCCCAGCTACTACCGCGTCGCGGCCGTCAACTCTGCGGGGACCGGCCCGTGGACCGAGGCGGTGTCCGCCATCTCGCTGCCGGAGGTGTGGATCGAGCTGGTGACGACGGAGACGGAGACGGCGCCGGTGGAGGGAACGCCCCTGGTGTACAAGCTGCACCGCACCGGCTCGGCCGGCGCGCTGAGCGTGCGCGTGAACATCTCCGAGACTGGCGCCATGGTCGCCCGGACCTATGTGGAAGCGGCGTTCTCCGACGGGAGCGCGGTCAAGAGCTTCTCGATCCCCACCTCGGCTGACAGCACCGGAGAGTACGACAGCCGGGTGAAGGCGCACATCCAGTTGAACCAGGCGCGCTACCTGCTGGTGCAGGGGGCGTCACGCCCCGACCCCTCTCGCCCGTCGTCGGTCGCCGTGTCGGTGAAGGACGACGACGGGGCGCAGCAGCAGGGAGCGCTGCTGCCCGAGGTCACCCTCACCACCGCAGAGACGACGGCGGCGGAGGGAGCGGCGCTGGAGTTCACGCTGACCCGCAGCGGGCCGACGGAGGAGGCGCTGGGGGTGGATGTGCGCGTGTCTGAGACGGGCGCGATGCTGGCCGTCTTCCCCAGCCGTGCGGTGATACCGGCCGGCCAGGACAGCGCAACCTTCGCGGTCCTGACCCTGGATGACGAGACGGTCGAGGCGGACAGCGTGGTCACGGCGGCCATCGTGGAAGACGCGGAGCGCTACACGGTCGGGGCGCCCTTCTCGGCGTCGGTCACGGTGTTGGACGACGACGGGGCGCCGTTGACGGCGGAGTTCCGGGACGCGCCGGAGTCCCATAACGGCGAGGACGCCTTCGCCCTGCGCATCGCCTTCAGCGAGGCGGTGGCGGTGAGCTACCGGACCCTGCGGGACCACGCCCTGGAGGTGACGGGCGGCTCGGTGACCAGGGCCAAGCGGGTGGACGGACGCAGCGACCTGTGGCGGATCACCATCGAACCGGACTCGGACGCCGAGGTAACCGTCGTCCTGCCCGTCACGAACGACTGCGACGCAGAGGGCGCGGTCTGCACCGGAGACGGCGGGCCGCTGTCCAACCGGCTGGAGCTGACCGTCCCCGGTCCCGTAGCGGAGGAAGAGAAGGCGCCGGAGAACAGCCCGGCCACCGGCGGGCCCGGCATCACGGGCACGGCCCAGGTGGGCGAGACCCTCACGGCGGACACCTCCGGCATCGCCGACGCCGACGGGGTGGACAACGCCACCTTCAGCTACCAGTGGCTGGCCGACGACGCCGACATCCAGGGAGCCACCGCCTCTGGCTACACCCTTCAAGACGCCGACGAGGGCAAGGCCATCAAGGTTCGTGTGTCCTTCACCGACGACGCGGGCAACGGGGAGACGCTGACCAGCGCGGCCACGGCAGCGATTGAGGCGGCTGTGGCGGAGGAGGAACCCACGGAGCCGCCGCCCGCGCCGACGAACTTGACGGCGGTGGTGAACGCCGACGGCTCGGTGACCCTGGCCTGGGACGCCCCCGACGACGATTCGGTCACCGGCTACCTGATCCTGCGTCGGCGCCCCTACGAGGGGGAGAGGACGCTGCTGGTGTACGTGGAGAGCACGGGCAGCACGGCGACCACCTTCACCGACACCGCCGTGACGGCGGGAACGCAGCACGTGTACCGGGTGAAGGCCGTCAACGACGCCGGGCCGGGCGCCCAGTCCAACTACGTCAACGCGGACCCGTAGGGACGGTTTCGGGCAACGAAAAAGGCGAACACACATGATCCAAGCGGTGGAGGCCGCAGCCCTTCGGACGAGTGGGAGGGCGGCCTCCACCGAGCTCCCGGTCTGGCGGGAGGCTCGCGCACCACGCTCCCGCCATTGCCGTGGGGACGCCGGACGGCCCGGACATCGCACCTGGAAGGGAGATAGCAGCCGTCCTGCGGAAGGACCGGCCCATGCCGAGACAGCGCATCCACCACAGCAGAGTGACCTACCAGGTCCCCCACGACTTCCCTGAGCGCCTCGTGCGGTTCAAGGAGGAGTCCGACCTGCCGTGGGCGGAGATACACCGGCGTCTCGACGTCCATCCCGAGACCGCGAGGCGCTGGAGGGAAAAGGGCGTGCTGCCCAACACGCAGAACTATGCGGCGCTCCTGCAAATCGCGGACTCGCTGGGCCTGGGCCACCTGTTCAGAGACTGAGCGGGACGGTGCCCCGATGAGGGGGCGCGTCCCATAGGGACAGAAACGCCAAAAGGCCGTCATACACGGAGTCCTCACCCTCATACCCGCATTGCATTCCGGGAACGGCTTCGCCATCATGGAGGCGTCCCCGCGCCGGTCCCGCAGCGGGACTGCGCGGAGCCCACGCCGCGAGAGAGGGACCGCGACGGATAGGCGTGGAGACGGGCTCAGGTCCGCGCCGTCGTCGGGAGCCTGCCCCATCCGGGGCCGCCGTCCGCGCAACGAGGGACCCGCCCGGTAGCGAGAACGCCAGGACATACAGGAGGAACGTCATGAACGAGGAGCATGACGGGAAGCCATCGGAAGAAGAGTACCAGAGGTTCCGCAGGATGATGGACGGCATGGGCCGCGAGGGCATTCTCCGGATGGTCGAGCATCTGACGGAGAGGGTCGAGGCGGACCCCCGCGACACCGATGCCCTGGGCGCCAGGGGGCTGGCGTACGGCGAGCTGGGGGAGCACCGCCTGGCGGTGGAGGACTACGACGCCGCCCTCCGCCTGGCTCCCGGCGACGCCGTGGCGCACTACAGCCGGGGGGCGTGCAAGGCGGAGCTGGGCGACCTGGCGGGGGCGATGAGCGACTTCGACGTGGCCGTCACCCTGGCCCCCGGCGACGCCGACGCCCACTACAACAGGGGATTGACCCACGTGGCGATGGGCAGGCGCCACCGGGCGGTGAAGGACCTGAGCAGGGCCATAGATTTGAACCCCAACCTCGCCGACGCCCACTACCACAGGGGCATGGCCTACCGCGACATGGGCAGGATGGACAGGGCGCTCAGCGACTTCGACGCCGCCATCGAGCTGGAGGAGAGATTCGGCCTCGCCTTCTACGCCAGGGGGATCACCAGGGTCAATCTTGGAGCACACGAGGCCGCGCTCGGCGACTTCGACGCCGTGCTGGGGCTAGACCCCGACAACGCCTCTGCGCTCCGGGGCAGGGGCGTCGCCCTGGGCAGCCTGGGCCGTTACGACGAGGCGGTCAGGGACTTCGACAGGTCCCTGGAGCTTGAGCCCGGCAATGCCGAGGCCCTGGGGGCCAGGGGGCTGGCCCACGCCAGCCTGGAGCGGCACGAGCAGGCGATAGAGGACTACAGCAGGGTCATCGACCTCGACCCACGGAACAGGAATGTCCTCTACAACAGGGGGATCGCCCGCATGTACGCGGCCCGGTTCGAGAGCGCCATCGAGGACTTCGAGGCCATCCTCGGCATCGAGCCGGGGCACGCCGCGGCGCGGGGGGCGAGGGAGTTGGCCCGCGAGGCGCTGGGAACGCGGGGAGGCGATGGCCGGGCGGCGCGGTAGCGCCGCCGCGCGGACGTGACTTCGAGGGCGTTCTGATAGCCCGCCGCCCCTGCTTCGGAGATGTCGAAGACGGGCGGTGATTTCGGGCAACAAAAAAAGGGCGGCATACATGGGGAGCCAAGGAGAGGCCGCCGTCAATGCGGCGACGGCCTCTCCCCTGAGCAACGGCCCGGCGGTACTGCGCCGGGCCGTCACCCACGCCTCGCTAGGCAGCTGCCATCTCCGGCTGCTTGAGCATGGCGGAGTAGCCGGGCATCAGGACAGGCGTCATCGACAACCGGCCCGCGCCGTCGTACCCGGCGCGGTAGGCGTACTCCGCCTTCGCGCCCCAGGGCACCCGGCCGCCGACCCGGACGGCAGGGCCTCCGGACCTGCCGCGGCGCCCCGGCCCGCCCGCGCCGTGCACCACCATCCCGTGCCGCTCGCCCTTCCGCCAGCCCAGCACCTTCACCTCGGCGGGCATGACCCGCTCCTCCGACTTCGCGCGCCGGAACAGCACGGCGTGCAGCCTCTTCAGCACGCCCGCCGACGGGCTGGCCTTGCCGTTCATGATCTGGGAGAGGTGGGAGGAGCTGATGCCGGCGCGCCGTGCGACCTCGTTCTGGCTGATCCCGTGAGCGTCCATGCGGTCCCACAAGGCCTTCGTGTCGACGCAGGCAAGCTGCGCTGACGCGACCGTCGCCTCGGCCTCCAGCGTCGCCTCGACCAGCGCCTGGACCCTCACACCCATGCTCCTGCGGCCCCGTGACACCATTGACATGTAGCTGGCGGACACGCCGACCCGCTCGGCAAGCTCCCGCATGGTCATGCCCAGGGCGCGGGCGCGCTCCCGGACGTAGCTGCTCTGGCCGCTCACCACGCTCTCCGGGCGGTTGGCGCACCGTGCGGGCGCGATCTTGGCCGGGGCCTTGAGCGCCGACTCGATCCGGGTCTGGACCTTGACGCCCATGTTGACGCGGCCACGGGCCACCCCCGACATGTATCCGTAGGACACCCCGGCGCGGTCGGCCAAGTCCCGCATGGTCATGCCCCGCTCGCGGGCGCGCTCCCTGATGAAGCTGCTCTCGCCGGTCACGACACCGCCCTGGCGGTAGACGATCCCCTGGCCGGGGACCTCTCCCAGCACCGCCGCGACCTTCTCCCGCATCACGGGCGTCCACGGACTGCCCCCGTTGGCGATCCGTGACAGGTAACTCGCGCCCACGCCCATCTTCTTCGCAAGCTCCTTCATGGTGAGCCCGCGCCGCCTCGCCGCCGCCCTGAGCTCGGTCTCCGCCGTCCTGGTTCCAGTTGCCATCGTTGCCGTCGTCATCGGTCTGTCCTCCTCTTGTGTTGTGTTGCCTCTGGCCTGCGCCCGCTGGCGGGCAAAGAAGAAGGGCCGTCCCCGACGAACGAGGACGACCCTTGTGAATGGGGATGTGTTGTGAGACCCGGAGGCCCCGCCGTCAGCGGCGATGGACCTCGTTGACGCGCATGGACTCCTCCTTTCAGTTGTTGACCCGCGCGACATCCCTGGGGCTGGTCATTGGTGATGGGGTTGACGAAAGACGCACTCCGCCCACGGTCGGATGCCGGACGCGGGAGACGGAGCGGAGGGTGAAGAAAGACGCAGCTCGGCCCAGGGTGATTCGGTGGGGAATCGACTCCAGGGGGGCTGCTACTGAGGGAGCGGCCGGCCTACGACCTCATCGCAGACCGGCGCATGGGAGAAAGACGCAGCTCAGCCCAGGGCGCAGAACGTCACTGGGGGGAGAGCTGCGAGACGTGAAGCGGCCAGCCAGCTTTCAACGGCAGACCGGCGCATGTCGAAGCTGCGGCCTAGCTGTCAGTCAGCCACGCCGCGGGCATGAGGAGCCGGTCGAAGCGACAGACGCACTCCGACCGACTGGTGGAGGACGAAGCGCAGAGAGCGGTCCGTCCCAGTTGCCCGGCGGAGGAAGCGATCCACTCCGACCACCAGACCAGTGTCCAGCGACCGAAGCGATCAACCTCAACCGCCAGACCGGTGTCCAGCGACCGAAGCGATCAACCTCAACCGCCAGACCGGTGTCCAGCGACCGAAGCGATCAACTCCGATTCGCCAGACGAGTGTCCAGCGGGAGAAGGGCTTAATCACTCCAACCGCCGGACTGGACCGAGGACGAAGGACCGTGGTCAACTCCGTCGTTTCGGTCCGCGCTGCCTGCGAAGGGCTTATCACTCCGCTTCAGCAGCATTCCCTCGTGGGAGACCGGGGGAGAGCGAATCATCCTCCGGTCGTACCCGTGCAACAGGGATCACGCACCCAGGGTTTCTATGGTCGGAAACCTTGGAAAAAGCCAACCAGTGCTGTCATTATTGCCGTTCAACGCACAGCGAAAGAGGGCCTGCAACACCCCTTCCGAAGACTGCCGCCAAATCGTTCACTAAAGTTGACTGCTAACCCGCCGCACTCCCGGCCCGGCTACCGCCCCCACAGTCCGAAGGTCAGGCGCCCCAGCAGCTCAGCCTTGCGCCGCGCTATCCGCGTGTCGAAGAGCGCGGTCCTGCGCCAGTTGGTCTGCCCGTCGCGGTCGAACCCCCGCAGCGGCCGCTTCTCCGGCGGAAGCGTCATCCCGTGGTCTTCGAGCAACGTTAGCTCCACCACCCGCAGGCGCTCCTCCTCAGCCAGCCACGCAAGGCCCTTCCCCTCGTTGGGGTGAGCGTCCTTCAGCTCCCGCCACTCGACGATGAGCGGCCACGCATCGCCGAACACGTCTTCGTCGTCGTCCCCAGGCTCCAGCGTCACCAGGTCGGGGTACTCCCGCCGCACTCTGGGCTTCGACGTGGGTTGTCTGCCCCGGCCCGACGCACCGGCTTCCGACTGGGGAGGACCGGCGCCGGCATGACCGGCCCCGGTCCCCTGGGCATCGCTGCTCTTCAGCGCTTCGACCCGGCCCTCGACGGCAGCCATCCGCCTGCGCAGCTCCTTGCCCAACTCGTCGTGGCCCTTCTCATGCGCCACATGGCCCCTCTCCAGCGCCTCGACCCGGCTCTCCAGCTTGTCGTTGCGCTCCCGCTGCCTGGCCGCAGCCGACCCGACGCCCTCCTGCAACGCACGCTCCAGGGCCTGCCGCACCCGCCTCGACAGCTGCCCTGTCCTGGCGCACTCGGCCACCGTCCGCTGGTCCAGCTCCAGCACCCGCGCCGCGCCCTTGAAGCCCTTGTCCCGCACCAGCTCTTGCAGCAGCGTCATGAGCCGCATGTGGTGCATGTTCTCGATGTCCTTGCTGCCCTCGATGCCGTGTTCGGTGGTTTTCATGGCTCTTTTCTCCCTCGCAGAATCTCGCCTGAGCTAATGTCCGGCCCTTCCAGCGGTCTTTGACCATGTTTTTGGGGACGTCATGCACCCCCACTTCAAGCGCATTTTCCTGGGCCTAATGTCATTGGGACGCCGCTCCAACCGGCCCGCCGATGTCATGCCCCACGTTTGGCGATGTCATTGCCGTCCGGAACACCATGATTCGACAAAGTGTTTCCTGATTACGTCCTGTAGGGGGGTGATTTCCCCTGTTTCAGCTATGTATTCACGACTCTGGCCACTCTGTTACCAAACTCAAACTCCTGTACACCCCCAATACTGCACGAAAGGGGCCGAAAAAAAGAGGGTCTATAGCCCCCCGCATCCCTGCGCAGAGTCACGGGGGAACGGCCCGTAACGCCCCGCATTCGTGCGCAGAGCTATGAGGGGTCTTATTTCCAGTTTCATTTGTTCACACTTTTTTGCGACCGCCGCAATCCGGCCATTGGCGGCAGACCGCAGAAGAGAGGTGAACGAAGTTGGCGCTGAGATCGAAACTCCGGTCCGTTAGACGGCTCTTATCCCTGGCAACCGCGCTGCTCCTGGCGGCGCTCCTCGCAATCCCCGCAAGCAACATCGCCCTGGCCCAGACCCCGCCTGACGAGCTGACCCTCGTCAACGCCGACCGGGACTTCGTGGAGCGCAAGGGCGGCGGCGAGTTCGTCGCCCGCCCCCTCTTCGACCGGCAGATCGAGAGCCTCTTCTACGCCGTCCGGGACGCCGACACCGGCGACTGGATAAGCGCCGTCTACCGGGTTCATGGCGGGGAGAAGGAGAGAAGCGACGGCTGGGAGTACTCGTGGGAGTACCCCGACCTGGACGAGCAGCCCGACCTCGACCCCGACCGGGCCTACCTGCTGGTCATGCTGGCGGAGGCCGAGGACGGCAGGAGAGGCGACTTCTACGCCGTCGTCCCCTTCCATGAGCCGGGCCGCATCTGGGACAAGATTCTCTCCGCCCTCAACCCCGGACGCTGGGCGAGGGCCTTCGCCGGCTGGATGATCGAGGGCGTCCACGGGACCCTCTGCGGCGTGGTGGAGCGGGCGTCGGGCGAGGACGCCGACAACTGCCGGAGGGAGTCCGGCGCATGAGCGACATCCTCACCGGCACTCCCCCCGACCTCACCTACGCCCACGACCTGGTGCGCCAGGCGTGGATGGTCGTCTGGGCCATCACCTCCGGCGCCCTCGTGGTGATCCTGGGCTGGATGGGGCTGAGCTTCATCATGGCCGAGCACCTGGGGACTCGTCAGGCGGGCTGGCGGGAGATGGTCCCCCGCCTCGTCCTCGGCCTCGTCGCCGCCGCATCGTCCCTCTGGTGGTGCGCCCTGGTCCTCGACGTGGCCGACGCCGTGTCGGGATTCATAGCCGTCTCCCTCAACGTCACGGCGGGCGACCTGCTCCGCTCCACCCTCCACACCCTGATGACCGGCGTGCAGGCCGGGAGCGTGGGCATGGCCCTGCTGCTTGCCGTCCTCTACCTCGTCTACGGCTTCTTCGTCCTCTACGTGATCGTGCAGATGGTTCTGCGCCTGGCGTTGATCGACCTCCTGCTGGCCCTGGCCCCCATCGCGTTGGGGCTGTGGATTCTGCCCCACACGGCGGGCTGGGGCCGCCACTGGCTCAAGCTCTTCATGACGACGGTGTTCCAGCAGGCCATCCAGCTCATCGCGCTGGCCCTGGGCTTCGGGTTCCTGAACGAGGTCGCGGCCATCGCCGCCTTCGAGCCGGTGCAGGACCTGATCTGGAAGCTGCTGTTATCCCTGGCCTTCGTCTACATGGCGACCCGCGTCCCTTCGATGCTGGGCAACGCCGGGACCTTCGACTCCTGGCTCTCGATGCTCTACTTCGGCATGAACCTGCCCTCGTCGATGGTGCGCTCGGCGAAGACCATCGGGCTGGTGGCGGGTGGAGCGGCGGGGGGGCCGGGCGGCATGGCGGTGGGAGCGATGGCGGCCGGCGCGGGCGTTTCGGCAGCCGCCAGCGGTCTCAGCTCGGCGGCCTCGATGGCCACCCCATCAGCAGGCGGCGGCGACGGCGGCGGAGAGCCCAGGAGCAGCGGGGAGTAGCCCGATAACAACAAACAACCGAGTCACCGACTTCGTGTCGATAAGTAAAGCAAGGGAGGCAGGCGAGATGTGCAGCTAGATGGGAGTCACCGAGGCGATAAGACGAACAGCTGAACGCCGGGGCCGCGATAGAGCCACCGGCAATAGAGAGGAGCAATTTGCAATGGAACAACTGACGCAGACCATATCGAACCTGGTGGGCATCCTGCTGGGCGTCGTGGGAGCGGTGGGCGTCGGCTTCTTCATCTACGGCGCGTACCTGTACCTCACGGCGTCAGGAGCGCCCCACCAGATGGAGCGCGGCAAGAGCGCAATGATGACCGCCCTGGCGGGCATCGTCCTGGCCCTGGTCGCCTACGGCGTCGTGGAGCTGGTGATGAACGCCGTCGTGGACCCCGGAATCGAGATCGACGACGTGCTGCCCGAACCGCAAGCCCCCGACAGCTAGGCGCAAGTGAGAAGGAGAGACACATGAGAGAACACGAGGTACCGACTCACGTCCAGGCCGAGGACCGGGTGCTATTGGGGTTCACCTTCCCGCAGATCGTGGCGGTGATGGCCGTATTCGCCCTGTCCTACGGGGCCTACCGTTACGCCCCCGTCGGCCCCTCCGAGGTGCGCATGGCCCTGGCCGTCGTCTTCGGACTGGTCGGCGTGGCGATGGTGGTGGGGAAGATAGGCGGTCGGCGGCTGCCCCTGGTGGCCGCCGACCTTCTGAAGTACCGGCTGGGGGCGCGGGTCTACGCCGGGCAGGTGTCCCAGCTGGTGAGGAGCGAGCCGCCCGCGCCGGCGCAGCCGGTCAAGAGCGGCCCCGGCCCGCTGAGCCTGATGGCGAAACGCGTCGGGCGCGGGTTGGGAAGGCTGCGCAAGAACAGGAAGACCCGCAAGAACAAGGAGCGCCGCAACGGGCGGATGCGCTGGTTCGGCAAGCGCAGGGGAAAGGACGCCGGGAACCAGCAGGCCCGCGACCACCGGCCCGAGACCCTTCAGAGCAGACGCAGGAAGCCCCGCATGGGCTGGATTCCGGTCGTGGCTCTGGCCGTCCTGATGGCGGCGGTCGTGACCGTCCCGCAGTCGGCCCGGGCCGACGACCACGAGCCCTGGCGGGACGAGATCGACTTCGAGCTCACCGAGCCGGTGGAGGGGCGGCGGATATTCGTCGAGAGACTGACCGTCTCCGGCGACCGCGCCGCCGTCACATTCCGCGCTGCAACCGCCCTGGACATCCGGGTGCGGGCCTACGGCGGCCCGCAGGGAACCTGGCTGCGCTTCTGGGGCTCGGCCACCCTGACGGAGGGGGAGCGCATCGACTACTCCCTCCCCCTCCACGGCCCCGTGCCGTCCTTCACCGTGTCCTGGGAGGACACGCTGGGGCAGGCGGGAGCGCTCACGGTCCAACACGAGCAGATCCCGTACCCCCTTCCTGCTGTGGAGGGGGAGCTCTGCGACCTTCGCATGACCTCCCTGGGCTGGACGCCCGGAGCGGTCAGCGGGGTCATCGAGTCGGAGTGCGTGTCCGCCGTCGAGGAGCCGGTGGAGGTTCAGACGGTGGCCGGACACGCCGACGTCACCGAGACGACGCTGATGGACGCCGAGGTGACGACCATCACGGGGACGGTCGCCGCTGCCACCGGCGCTTCGAGCGCAAGCGTCGCCTTCGTCCCCGGCGGAGAGACCCGCTTCAGGCTTCCCATCGGGGATGGTCAGGCGTTTCACGCCGTGAGCGTGGACGTGAGCCTGGAGGCGAGCCTCCGCATCCCCATCCCCCCGCTGACGATGCTTACCCACCACCCGGAGCGGGTGGAGCGGGTCACCAGGACCGTGCACCTCCATCGCCCCGGGGACAGCGACTACGACAGCCAGACGGTGACCGTGACCAACGAGGATGGCGCCACAGAGTCCGCCACCGCGACGGCCTACGCCTACGTCCCCAGCGCCACCATCGCCAGGGAGGTGACGGTGGACATCCTGCACAAGGAACACGTGAAGGCCGAGACGGTGGAGCGCTCGCCCATCACGAGGGCGAGGGGCGAAACACTGGCCCCCGTATCAGGTACGGGGCAGGCTCTGGAGTCCGGCGTGGGCAGCGACGACCCCTACGAGGCCCTGGCGCTGCCGGAGCCCGAGCCGGAAGACCCGCCCGCTGAGCAGGAGTCTGCCGACGGACTGCGGGGCTGGTTCGAAGACATGGGCTGGGAGTGGCCCTGGTGAGGCCCGCGATTGCGGCAACCCTGCTGGCCGGGGCCGCGCTGGCGACGACCGGCGCGGCCCCGGCGGAGGAGCAGGAGATGCTCCGCCAGTTCGACCGCGTGCTCACGGCGATGGCCTACGCCGCCTCCGGCCTCTGCCTGTTCGCCATCGTCTGGGCCGGCTTCATCCTGATGGCCGAGGGCGGTGAGGAAAGGGGCGGGGGCAAGGCCAAGGCCGCCGTCGTCATGGCGGTGGTCGGCCTGGTCCTGGTGCTGTCGGCCAAGGGCGTGGCCGCGCTGCTCAGCAGCGGCCTCGTGGACTTCCCAACACCCTAGAGCATTCCCAGCACCCTAGAGAAAAGGAATCAATCAAATTGAAGAAACTGCTTGAACGAATCACGAAACGCGGAGGGGAGCCGGAACCCAGCGCAACGACGGCCGCGCCCAAGCCGCCGCCCGAGCTGCCCCTGTTCTTCATGCTGTCGCACCTGGACGACGACGGTCCGGTGCGACTGGACGGCGTGAAGCTCGGCGTCTGCGAGGTGATGGGCCTGGAGATCGACGAGCCGAAGCTGGAGGCCTTCGCCGGGGCGCTCAACGCCCTGGACTTCCCGGCCCAGCTCCTCATCCGGCAGCACCCGCCGCGATTGGAACGCCTGAGAGAGAACCTCAAGCAGGCACAGCCCGCCGACTTGCCCCCGCAGACGAGGGCCGCCGCCGAGTCCCTCGGGCGTCTGCTCACCGACCTTGAGGCCCGCGACGGCATCCTCGACCGGCGCTTCTACGCCGTGTGCGAGTTTGGGCGCATCGACGACCTGCGGGGCCTGCTGGCGCGGGCCGGCCTCTCCGTCCACCAACTGAAGGGCAGGCAGCTCCGCATGTTTCTCATAGCAGCCTCCCTCGGCGGCTCCCCATCCGAGCACGACGAGGAGAGTTCCGTCGAGGTGGAGATAGGACGCCGCGAGGTGCGCATCGGCCTGCCTGATCAGCGGACGGGCGCACACCTCACTCGCTCCCTCCACCTGGGTAAGTGGCCCCGGTCCCTGGCCCCCGGATTCCTACAAGGTCTGATGGCGGCCGGAGCGCCGATGGACCTGTCCGTCCACGTCGGCCCCATACCCGCTGAGCAGGCGGCCAGGACGCTGGAGTGGCAGAAGGTGCGCTTCGAGTCGGCCCAGTCCCTCTCCTTCAAGCGCGGGCGCACCATGTCGCCCGAGGCGGAGATCGCCCTGGAGGACATCACCCGTCTCAGGGACGAGGTGCAGCGGGGGCGCGAGCGGCTCTTCCACGCATCCCTGTCCGTCACCCTTCACGCGAGGGACGAGACGTCGCTGAGGGAGATGACCCAGCGGGCGAAGGCCCACTTCGCCGCCACCCTGGGCAAGCTGGACAACCTCGCCTTCCGGCAAAGGGAAGGTCTGTTGTCCACGCTGCCCCTGGCCCTCAATGCAGTCGCCGAGTGGCGCAGCTTGGACACCTCCAGCATAGCCCGCCTCTTCCCTTTCTCGCCGCCGGACCTCGACACCCGGAGCGGGACGCTCTACGGCATCGACATGCGGGCCTGCTCCCCGGTCGTCTACGACCCCTGGGACGGCACCCACCTCAACGCCAACACCGCCGTCCTCGCACGGTCGGGAAGCGGCAAGAGCTTCGCCACGAAGCTCGGCGTGCTGCGGGGCATCACCCGCGGCATCACCGCCTACGTCATCGACCCGGAGGGCGAGTACGCCGACATGGCCCGCGCTGCGGGCGGCAGAGTCCTCAGCCCCGGCGTGCCGGGCGAGGGCATGAACCCCTTTGTCATCGAGCGGGGCGACTCCGAGGAGATGCTCCAGCGCATCGGCAGCCTGAGACGGCTCATTGAGGTGATGGTGGGGGAGAGTCTCGGCGCGGAGCGCAGGGCCTCCCTCGACCACGCCCTGGCGGGCTACTACGCCGAGCCCCGCGAGCGCACCGGCTTCCGCGATTTCTACAAGTATCTGCAAGAGAGCGAGGCGGGCGACCCCGGTCTCGCACGGCTGCTCCGGCCCTTCGCCACCGGCAGCCTGCGTCACCTGCTCTCCGACGAGGGCGACGACCTTCTCGGCAACGAGGCCCTGGTCACCGTGTTCGACCTGCACCTCTTGGAGCCGGAGCTGCGGCCCGCCGCCGCGATGGTGTGCACCGAGACGGTGTGGGCCGCCGCCGCCCAGGACCCCAAGCCCCGGCTGCTGGTCGTGGACGAGGTGTGGAGCATCATGCAGCACCCCGAGGGCGCGGCCTTCATGGTCAGCATGGCGAAGCGGGCGAGGAAGCACCGGCTCGGACTTCAGTTCATCACCCAGGATGTGCAGGACCTCCTCTCCGAGGACACGTCGAGGACCATCACCGGCCACTCCGGTCGCGCCCTGCTCCAGAACGCCGCCTTCAAGCTCCTTCTCCAGCAGGACGCCGCCGCCATCAGCACGGTGGGCGACGCCTTCGACCTGCCCCAGGACCTTCAGCGCTGGCTGCTGTCGTGCCCCAGGGGAGACGGCTTGCTGCTGGCAAAGGGCAACCGCTTCCCCGTGCGCATCGAGGCCACCCCGGAGGAGACGGCGGTCATCGAGTGGCGACCGGGAGCGCACAGGTAGGGACTGAGGGAGACCTGTAGAGATACGGAACGGCTGGAACACGACACGACTGAAGCAAGGAAAGGAAGGCGACCCACTATGAAGCTGAACCCGAAGGAAATCCTGTTCGGAGACGACGCCGAGAAGAAAGGCCCCGTCCTGCTGGCCGTGACGCCGCCGCGGGCCGGGGAGCGCACCCTGCTGGGCGTCGAGAACCTGCTCCAGTCCATCGCCGTCCCCGAACCATTCTCCCTGGAGTTGGCCGGGGACATGGACGGCGTGACGCTCATGGCCCGCTGCCTCGACGCCCAGGTGGTGCGCGGCCAGCTCTCCGCCCACTACCCCCAGGCCCGCATCCAGAGGCTTGACCCGGAGGAAGACCCCCTGCGCCTGGGCGAGGGGGAGCAGGCGTGGTCCGTCACCCTGCGGGCCGACGGACCCGAGTACGTCCCCCTGAGAACCTTCCGGGACGACGACCTGCTCGACCCCGGCTCAGACCCCCTCATCGCCCTGATGGGCGCGCTCTCGGCCCTCCAGGAAGGGGAGCGCGTGGTGGCGCGGCTGCTGCTGCGCTCCCTGGGACCCGACTGGTCGCAGGGCCACATGGACAAGGCCCACAAGAGGCCCGGCATGGAGCCGAGGGAGCCCGCCTACACGTTCCAGACCAAGCCCCTCCAGATGGACGGCATCACGATGGCCGTCCTCGGCATAGGCGCTCTCGCCGCCCTCAAGGGCTACCTGTGGGTGCAGGACGGCGAGATATGGAAGGCGGCGCTCCTGGGAACCGTCACGGCCCTGGGGCTGGTCGTCGGCGGCTGGGGCTGGTGGCGTTGGAAGAAGGCCCGCAAGCGCGTCGAGGACCCCATCCTGATAGGGGAGAAGGTCTCCCGCATCGCCTTCGACGCCGAGCTTCAGGTGGTGGCCGTCCTGCCCGCCGAGACGAGGCCGCAGCGGGCCGGTGAGCTTCTCGGCCCGGTGGCCGCCGCATACCGACACTACGACAACCCCGCAGGGGCGCGGTTCAAGGTCGGCAAGGTCCGGCCAACCGCGCCGGACCCGGAGGTGCTGCACCCGGCAGGCCCCGGCCTGTTCGGCAGCCGGAGCGTGCTGGGAGTCCGCGAGGTCGCCTGCCTGTGGCACCCGCCCGGCGCAGGCGATGAGACGCCCCTGGTGGAGCGGTCCGGCGCGAAAGCGCTCAGCCCATCGGCCAAGGGCGTCCGGGGAGGCGCGCTGGTGGGGGACACCACCGCAGGGGCCAAGCGGGAGATCCGCTTCCCCGAAGACCTGCTCCGGCGTCATCACCTCTACGTCGCCCGCACCCGTATGGGCAAGTCCACCCTCATGCACCACCTCGCCGTCCACAAGATGCAGGAGAAGGCCGAGGGAAGGGACAACGACGCCATCGTCGTCGTCGATCCCCACACCGACCTGGTGGCCGGGCTGATGGAGCACGTCCCCGAGTCCCTCATCAACCGCGTGCGTCTCATAGACCTGTCGGACGAGACCCGCTCGCCCGGCATCAACCTGCTGGACACCCGCATCTTCTCAGACCGCGACCGCACCGCCGACTCGGTGGTGCGCGTGGCGAAGGGGCTGTGGGAGCAGTGGGGGCCGAGGATGCAGTCCATCCTGGAGCAGACCGTCAAGACCCTTCACGAGGCCAACGAAGAGATGGAGGCGGAGCAGCAGTACACCATCCTCGATGGGCTGAAGCTCCTCTCCGACGAGCCATTCCGCAAGGACGTGCTGAAGAATGTTTCCAACCCCTACCTGCTCGAATGGTGGGCCAGGGACTTCGGCAGGTGGAACCCCCAGTACCGCGCCGAGGCCCTCGCCCCCGTCCAGACCCGCCTCTCCTACTACGCGTCGTCCAAGCGGGCCAGGGCCATCCTGGGACAGCGCCGCTCCACCATCGACCTGCGCAAGGTCATCCACGACGGCGGCGTGCTGCTGGTCTCCACCTCACAGGGGACGGTCGGCAGGGACGTGGCCGCCCTGGTGGGCGCGTCCCTCCTCAACCTCGTCGATTCGGTGATACGGGAGCAGGGCAGCGTGACGCTCAGGGAGCGGCGGGGCGCGCTGGTCGTCGTGGACGAGATGCAGTCAATGCCCGGCGTGGACTACGAAAGCATGTTGTCCGAGCTCGGCAAGTTCGGGGCCTCCTTCATCCTGGCCACCCAGAGCCTGGCCAAGCTGGACGACCTCTCCCGTACCATGCGGGACACGCTGCTGGCCAACGTCGGATGCCTGGCCGTCTTCCAGGTGGCGGGGTCTGACGCCCGTCAACTGGTGTGGGAGCTGGGCAAGGAGCGGGTGACCGAAGATGACATCACGTCGTTGCCCGTCCACCACTGCTACGTCCGCGCCACCGTCGGCATCGAGCGGATGCCCGCCTTCTCGATGATGGTCAGAAAGCCGGAGGACGGAGACCCCGCCGTCGCCGCCCGCATCCGCGAGGCGGCCACCGCGTACACCGTCTCGGCGCGGCAGGTCGCCTACGGCGACGCGGAGGGCGACCTGAAGGTGGAGGAGTTCCGCAGGGGCGTCGAAGACCTCAAGGAGGACGGCGGACAACAGAAAGAGCGAGAAACAGAGAAGAAACCGGACGCCGGGCCGGGGCCGGAGCGCAGGAGTCGGCGGAGCAGGCGGAAGGCGGCTGCCGACGCCGGTGAAACGGGGGAGGTGCAGGAATGAGACCCGAAGGTTGCGAACACGACCTGCTACGCGCCCTGGCGTCGATGCCCTTCCTCGACCGGCTGGAGATGGTCGCCGTCTGCGGCTGGTCGAGGGGCGCGGTCTATGAGGCCATAGAGAGACTGGAGACAGGCGGGTTCTGCGCCTCCGTGCTCCACGCGACGGAGCTGCTTCCGCCGGCCCGGAGGTTCCACCTCACCTCCGCAGGGCTGCGCAGGCTCGCCGAAGAGGAGGGCATTGCCCTCGACGAGCTGATGCGCTCCTGTCCCGTCTCTGCGCAGTGGCGGCGCAGCCTGATGGAGCGCCTCGACGCCCTGGCCTCCGTCTACAGCGTTGCCTCCGCCGTCTCGGACGTCGCATACCCCATACGGTTCCGCTGGTACCGGGCCGCGCCCCTGGACGCGGCCATGACGCTTCCCGACGGAAGGACCGTCGGCGTCGTCAGGCAGGGACTCACCGCCGACAGGTCGGGCTTCTCCCGGCGGCTGTTGCTGCTGCGCGACGGGCCGATGCCTGGAACGGTGCTCATCCTCATGGCCGACGACGTACGGCTCAGGCACGCCCGCAGGGCGTCAGGCACGCCCGCAGGGCGCTCTCGACCACCGACGTACCGGCCCTGCTGGCTGTGGAACGCCGTGCGGTCCTGGCCGGAGCGGGCGACCGGATATGGAGTCCTGCCAAGGTCAGCGCCGAGATCGACCTGCGCTACGAGCTCGGCCGGGCCGACCACGGCGGCGAGCTGCCGCAGGAGCCTGAACCCGAACGGGCCGACGCGCCCGCCGACTTCGCCATCAAGGGTTTGGGGTGGGACATCTCCGACCACATGCTGCCCGTATTGCTCAGACCCGCCGAGAAGCGCGCCCTCGACCTGATCTCCGACTGGCCCTGGATCGCTCTCAAGGAGCTGGCCGGACTGATGGGCGTTTCACCCCAGAGGGTCTCCCAGCTGGTCAACCCCATCGAAGGCTTTGGCCTCGCGGCCCGCCCCCGGGACGCGGGTGGACGCCTGGCCCTCACCGACCGGGGGCTGTCCCTCCTGGCCCGAAGGGACCGCACGTCCGTCGGCGTGGCGAAGAAGCGGTGGAGCATCGCCATCCAGGACGCAAAGGCTTCCTTGGAGTGGCGCAACCTGTCCGGCGGCAGAAGCCGCCAGCTGCTCAGGAACATCGAGCACACCGCCGCCGTCCATGTCTTCCTGGCCGCGCTCACCGCACAGGCCCGTCTCCTGGAGTGGGAGATCGTCCAGATCGACCCGCCCAGAAGGGCCTCCCGCCACTTCCGGCACGACGGCGGGATGCGCGCCGTCAACCCCGACGCCTTCGGAGTCCTGCGCAGGGGGGAGACGACCTGGCCCTTCTTCCTAGAGTGGGAACGCAGGGCCGTGCGCCCCTCAACCATGTCGGCGCGCCTTGCGCCCTATCTTCGCTACTTCTCTTCTCACAGGCCCACAGACGACCACGGCACACGGCCCTCCGTCCTGATCGTCTTTGAAGACGAGATCGCACAGACCCACTTCCTGCGCGTGGCGCGAGAGGAGATGAAGACGGCAGGCGGGACGGTGCCCCTGTGGGTGTCCCACAGGGAGGCCATAGACGCCCTGGGACCGCTGGGACGCGCCTGGCGCGCTCCCACAGACTGGGAGTCACCCCAGGCCCTGCCGCCTCAATGAACAACGAGTGACGGAAAGCCATGCGTTCGCGGCACACAAACAAGGAGAAAGGCCCCCGGAGGCGCGGGGGACGGACCGTTGTCCGGCTTGACACGGCGGCCCTCTGGAAGCGGCTCACGCTGCTGAACCGCTCCCAGAACTGGCTCGCCAGGGAGATCGGGGTCAGCCCCGGCTACATGTCGATGCTGGTCAACGCGGGGCGCTCGCCCTCCGGTCGCATCCGCCGCCGGATGCAAAAGGCCCTCGGCGTAGACGAATTTCACCAGCTATTCAGATTGGAGGATAGAGATGAACAACCCTAACGATTCGTCCCGTTTCGACGGGCGCCCGCATGACAACGCCGCAGCGGATGGGACGCAGTTCCTGGAGAGCGGCGTTCTGCCGGAGGACTTCAGTGAGCGCCTCGAACGCCTCAAGGAGGCCAGCAGTCTCTCCTGGCGCGGCCTCGCCCAGGCCCTCGGCGTGGACCCCAAGCAGCTGCTCAGATGGCGCAAGGGCACCGAGCCCTGCGGGGGAGCCATGCACTCCATATTTCGCTTCGCGGGCCGGATGCCGGGCGGATTGGAAATCCTCTTGGGCGAGGGCTTTCAGATGACATTCTTCAAGGACTGACTGGAACGCCCCGCCAGCGCGCAGGCGTAACGGCGGCATGGCGGGGCATGAGACGGCATGGACGCCGCCGGCGCTCGCCCATTCCGTCGGCGCCGGCGGCCCAGCCGCATACCCGTAACGAGAGGTCAGCGGGCCAACGAGAGGCTGCTCCAACGAAGCGAAATGAAAGATGCCACGAGAAAGAACAGGGGGCAGAGGTCTGGAGACGATGCCCCGGAGCTGAGGGTGGTAGAGATCAGCTTCAACCCCGGACCTGACGCGCAGGATCGTCTGCGCCGTCTCTTCACCATTCTGCTCCAGTACGCCGCCAGGGACGGGACAGCTGCGCCTGAGCAGTGCTCCCCTTCGGATAAAGGAGGCAAGGAGGAGTGCTGAGGCGCATCCCTTGCACCCCTGCCGTCGTCAGCCAGGGAAGAGGCGTCCAGTCAAAAGTCATGGCAAGCCAGGGGGGATTGGACCCCACGCCAGACTGCCCAATCTTCTCCGATTCTGACCGATTGAGCGCCTCTCTGGCAGTGCCGAGACCATCACAGAGTGCCAATGCTACCCTATATGAAAAGAGCCCCACTACTAGGACAGTCTCGATGCTACCAACAATGTAATAAGGTGGCAAAGCACTTGCAACGAGGTGGACGAAATGAGGAAAGTAGACCGGCATAACTCCGCACTGCATGACTCGGACAACATGTATCATATCTACTCTGAGTGTCGTCAGGAAAACAACATCAAGGAGCGTTGCGAGTGTGGCGACTCCCTACCCAACAATCACTGAAAATGGTGGAACGAGAGACCGGCCTGACGTTGGCCCGAAAATGGAGACGCGCTTTGACTCCACCTGTCCAGCGGGGTAAAATGGAGGGTAGAAAGAAGTTGGCCCGGCGATGCGCAAACACCCCGGGCCGTGGCGCCACCTGCAGGAACAGGTGATGCGAATAGATTGTACTACTCGCAGACCCATTTCCGACAGGAGACGGGTCTTTTTGATTTCAGCGGGCACGAGAGCAAGGAGGTTATCATGGCGAGAAGCATTGAGAGGAAGATAGAGGCGAATCGGACGGCCATCTACGCCCGCGTATCGGACAAGAGTCAGGCCGAGGAGGACAAGACATCCCTGTCCGAACAGACCAACGATATGGAGGCATACTGCGAGCGCAGGGGCCTGACCATAGTGGAGCGTTACCAGGAGGTGGGTAGAGGCTGGTCAAAGAAGCGTCCCGAGTTCCAGCGTATGCTGGCAGGCGCACGCGAGGGACGCTTTGACACCATCGTGTGCTGGAAGTCTGACCGGCTGAGCCGAGGGATGTACCCCGCAGCCGCTCTGATGGAGGTGGTGGAGGCACATCGGATCAACCTAGAGGCCGTCATGGACGCCATAGATATGAAGACTTTCGGCCTTATGGCTGCGATAGGCAAGATTGAGCTAGACAACTTCAAGGAGAGGGCGTCAATGGGCAAGCGCGGGGCGGCCAAGCAGGGCCGAATACCAAACAATGGAGTCCCGTACGGATACCGGATCGGGGCCGACGGCAGACCGGCGGTATACGAGCCCGAGGCCCAGGTCGTGCGGTGCATCTTTAGTCAGTATGCCCAAGAGGAGATCGGAATCCCATTGATTGTCCGGCAATTGACTGATGATGATGTCCCGACTGGGAAGCAGGTCAGCAAGCGATGGCATTGGTCACATGTCCATCGCATTCTACGGAATGAGGTCTACAAGGGTACGTGGTGGTACGGCAGGACCCGTCAGGTTTCAACTGAGGACGGGAGGAAGATATACGACCAACCAGAGGACACATGGATAGAAGTCCCATTCCCGCCGCTGGTCGATGAGGAGACCTGGGATAGGGTGCAGAACATCAAGAAGCGGCGTATGAGTAGAGCCAGGCGGAATACCAAGGTGTTCTATTTGTTGCAGCATCTCGTCCGATGTGCTGAATGCGGAATGCTGCTGGGAGGACGGGCAACAAGGCAAAACACCACAAGGCGCAACGGTAAGATATATCACTACGACCTGGACCCTCCCCGCCGATACTACCAGTGCTACGGAATGCAAAAGCGACTGTTCCATTGCCGGGAACACCCGTTCATCAGGGCTGAGCGGTTGGAGGAGTTGATTTGGAGTGAGGTCAAGCAGGTCGTGCAAAATCCAGAAGTCATAGTGGCAGGCATCGAGGCTCTGGACACACAGGAGGGCATTGGCTTGGCCGACGAGATCGCTAAGGCTGAGCTTGAAATGCAAGACGTGCAGTTGGAGGAAAGTCGGGCGATCAGGCTGTACGTGTCTGGGAAGATCACTGAAGACCAACTCGACCATCAGCGGAGGTTTATCACCGAGCGTCTGACTCAACACCAAGCCAAACTGGATGATTATCATGCACTGCAATCAATAGGAGCCGAGAAGCGGATTCTGATGGAGAAAGTCGGTGAGTGGGCCAGGACGACTGCTGATGGCCTAGATGAGATGAATTCAGAGAAGCGCCGTGAGGTACTGCAACTCATTATCGATAGCGTGATTATCGACCGCGACAACAGCATCAGCATATCGCTGGCGATACCAACGCAGAATTTGGTTGCGATTGACCAACTGGCTACTTCATGCTCGTCGCTGCAATGAACCCCTGCTATTGCGGCTACTATGGGGATGCCCAACGACAATGTACATGCTCGCCCAGCATGGTCAACAAGTACCAGAAGCGCATTTCAGGCCCGCTCCTAGACCGCATCGACATCTTTGTTGAGGTGCCCAGGGTCGAGTACGAGAAACTCACTGCGGACACAGCCGGAGAGGAGTCGAGCGCGGTGCGACAGCGCGTTGAGCAGGCCAGCGAGCGGCAGAGGCACAGGTTTGCCGGCACGAGCGTACAGACCAACGCGGACATGGGACCGGCCGAGGTGTGGGATCACTGCAAGCTGGACGACGCCGCGCAGAGCCTGGCAAAAGCCGCTATGGATCAGCTTCAGCTATCGGCGAGGGCGTATCACCGCACCCTGAAGCTTTCTCGCACCATCGCGGATCTCGCCGGCGAAGACAGCATCGGCGTCTCGCATCTGGCGGAGGCTGTCCAGTATCGACCTCGCGGGAGAGGGTAGGGGAGAACGCTGCCCCGCAGAACTACAGACGGCTTATTCCTGCCCCAGGTATTCCAGAGCGTTTCGCGCCATGATTTCCGCTGCTATGGAGAGCGCCCTCTCATCGAAGTCAAATGATGAGCTGTGGTGCGGAGAGTCCAGGCCCGCCTCCGGGTTTGCAGACCCCACCAGGAAGTAGCACCCCGGCGCCTCCGCCATAAAAAGCGCCATGTCGTCGCCGACCGTGCTGGGTTGAATGGTTGGCAGATTGGAGTCTCCAACTACCTGTGAGGCCGTCTTGAAAACGGCTCCGGTCACCGACAGGTCATTCTCCACGGCCTGGCAGCCGCGCACGTGATCGAAGTCAAGGCTGCCATCCATAGAAGCGCAGATAGCGGCCGACATCTCCGGTATACGCCTCATAAACCGCTGGCGCAGGTCGTTGTCTATGGTGCGAAGCGTTCCCGTCATCTCCACCTGGTCGGCTATGATGTTGAAGGCAGTCCCCCCGTGTATAGTCCCGATGGTGAGTACGGCGCCCTCAAATGGATGCTTCTCTCGGCTCACCAGCGTCTGGAGGGCGGAAACTACCTGCGCAGAGATGACCACCGGGTCCACGGACAGGTGCGGCAGGGCACCATGTCCCCCTCTTCCCTTTATCACCAGGCGAAACTCGTCGGCGCTGGAGAAAATTACTCCCGGCCTCAGTCCAATCTGGCCTACTGGGAGGGCGTTCCAGAGATGAAAGCCCAAGACTCGGTCCACTCGCGGGTTGTCCATAACTCCCTGGTCTATCATAACCTGAGCGCCGCTCATGGTCTCCTCCGCCGGCTGGAAGACGAACTTGACGCGTCCCTTCAGCGCTGCGCGGTTCTTGGCCAGGATCGAGGCCACCCCCAGAAGCGCGGCCATGTGGCCGTCGTGGCCGCAGGCGTGCATAACCTCGTTGGCTTGGGACCTGTAGGGCGCGGCGGAAGCCTCCTGAATGGGCAGCCCGTCCATATCGGCCCGCAACATAAGCGTGGGCCCCGGTGCGCTTCCTTCCAGCATGCCGACCACTCCCGTCGATGCAATCCCCGTAGACACCTTTAGACCCAGGCTGCCAAGCCTGTCGGCGATGAGGTTGGCGGTACGCTCTTCCTGAAAGGCCAGCTCAGGGTGTGCGTGGAGGTCTCTCCTTATGGAGACCATATCCTCTTCTTCTGCCTGGATTGCGGCCTTGAGGTCTATGTCCATTGATGCTCCTCCCTGGGGTGTTCCCTGTATTATCATTCTAGCAGATTGTATGCGACCTCTGCGGGTGTCCAGGCGCTCTATACTGCGCGTACGCCAGGTGGTATGGGAGCGGGGCGCAGGTGCACTTTCGTGTATAATGTAGCGAGGAACGAAGAACGAAAGGCCGGACATTGGATCTTTATTTTGAGCGCGGGTCGAGAGAGACTCCTAAAGGGCACGCACTGGTTTACTTCCGTCAGAGGTATAACCAGGACGAGATAATGGCTACATACATCATCACTCTGCCGATCAAAGTGGACGTGGCCAAGTACATCCCACCTATGTTTGCCGCCCAGATACAGGGTATGAATTCCCAGGAGCTTTCCGGGTTTGCCTTCCCCCCATTCCCGGAGAAGGTCGATAGCCTGGCCGAGATCCAACGCCTGGCCGATGCAAGGGACGATGACCTCATCGACGGGGGCACCGGCGACGCCAACAACCCCCTGGATATGGTGCAGACGGTGAACGACCTTCAGCAGGAGTATACGCGCCTCTGGCAGCAGTCGCAGGAGGCAAGCCAGCCGCCTGCCCTTTCGGGAGAGCCCAACGTAAACGAGCTTCTTTATGAGTTGATGGGCGAGACGGGCAAACTGAGCGAGCTGGCGAAGCTGGTGGGGAAAATGCGTTTCGGCGTAGAAGGGTCGGATTCCCGTCTGGTGAAGGAAGCGGAGGAGGAGATACTGACTCTGGCAAAACATCTACCGGAGCACTACCGCGTACCGCGCATCATCCAGGTTGCTGAGATGCCGGCGGACGTGGGCGCAACGCTGGCCCAGCTCTATCTGGAGCGCTGCTACAAGCTGTATGATGAGGACTACAGGCGCATTCAAGAGGTGGACGTGGAGATCCGTCGTATCGAGGAAGGGATGGGGTCGTAGGCCAAGCGCTTGCATGTGCTTGTATACGCTGTTTAGCAAACATATATGTAGTCATTAGCATTTGACAGCGCTTGCGTCTCCAAGCGGCCCCACCTGCTCGCAAGCGACTCCTCAGCTTGACACCACTTTTGGCATTTCGTATCCTAAACGCGTTCTTACCTGTGGATTGTAGTTGAGGTCCTTCATAAAGTGTCGGGCATCTAATCCCTTGCAGGAGGCTTGTCATGGCCACTGACAGGAAACAGGAGTGGAAAGAGAAGGTCTGGCAGCCCGCTACGGAGCGCAGTAAGGAGCGCCAAGACCGCTTTGAGACTACCTCTGAGATAGAGGTTGAGCCGATCTACACGCCGGAAGACGTGTCTAACCAGGACTACGACCGCGACCTTGGCTTTCCGGGCAGCTTTCCCTACACCAGGGGCGTTCAGCCAACCATGTATCGCGGGCGCATATGGACCATGCGCCAATACTCCGGCTTCGCATCGGCAGAGGAGACCAACCGGCGCTACCACTACCTCCTTGAGCAGGGCCAGACGGGGCTATCGATGGCCTTCGACCTGCCCACACAGACCGGCTACGACTCCGACCATCCCATCGCCTATAGCGAGGTGGGCAGGGTAGGGGTGCCCATCTCCCACCTGGAGGACATGGAGACCGTTTTTGAGGGCATTAACCTCGCGGAAGTCTCCACCTCCATGACCATAAACGCTACGGCCTCGCTTCTCCTCGCTTACTACATAGCTATGGCGAAGAAGCAGGGCGTCGACCCGAAGGAGTTGCGTGGCACTGTACAGAACGACATCCTGAAGGAGTACATAGCCAGAGGAACCCACATCTATCCGGCGGCTCCTTCAATGAGGCTGGTGACGGATCTCTTTGCTTACTGCGCCTCGGAAACGCCCACCTGGAACACCATCTCCATCAGCGGTTATCACATGAGGGAGGCGGGTTGCACGGCTGCACAGGAGGTCGGCTTTACCCTGGCGAACGCTATGTCGTACGTCCGGGCCGCCGTGAACGCCGGCCTTAGCGTGGACGACTTTGCGCCGCAGCTAACGTTCTTCTTCGTGGCTCAGAGCAACCTTATGGAGGAGGTGGCGAAATTCAGAGCCGCACGGCGCCTCTGGGCCCGCCTGATGAAGGAGCGCTTCAACTCCCAGAACCCGCGCTCCCAGATGATGCGCTTCCACGCCCAGACCGCCGGCGTGACCCTCACCGCGCAGCAGCCCGACAACAACGTTGTCCGCTCCAGCATCCAGGCCCTGGCTGCGATTCTTGGTGGCACCCAGTCTCTGCACGTCAACTCCAAGGACGAGGCGCTGGCCCTGCCGACGGAGGAGTCCGTGACACTGTCGCTGCGCACTCAGCAGGTGCTGGCCTTCGAGTGTGGTCTGACGGACACGGTCGATCCGCTGGCTGGCTCGTATTACATTGAAAAGCTGACGGACGACCTGGAGAGGGCCGCCCTGCACTACATCGCTGAGGTGGACGAGCTGGGCGGAGCGGTGCCTGCGATTGACGAGGGATACCAGCAGAGGGAGATAGGGGACGCCGCCTACAAGATGCAGCTAGAGATTGAGGACGGCCAGCACACCGTCGTGGGCGTCAACGCCTACCAGAACAGCGAGGAGCCGACCATAGACATCTTTCAGATAGACCCGGCCGAGCGCGAGCGTCAGATAGCCCGGCTGAATAGGGTCCGCTCCACTCGCAACGGATCCCGGGTCGCGGCGGCCTTGGCAAACCTGGAGATGGTCGCTCGCAGCAACGATAACACCATGCCGGCTATCCTGGAGTGCGTGGAGGCCTACTGCACCACCGGAGAGATATGCAACGTGTTCCGCAGCGTGTTCGGCGTTCAGCAGGACCGCGCGGTCGTTTAGCTTGAGGTAAGCTTATGTTCCTGTCAATTGACCACATAGGCGTGGCAGTCAACGACCTGGAGGCTGCCGTCGCCAGATTCAACGAGACTCTTGGCCTCTCTGAGGCGGCCCGCGAGCACGTGGAAGACCAGCAGTTGATTGCCGCACTGATCCCCACGTCCGATGTCCGATTCGAGCTTTTGCAGCCCACAAGTCCAGAGAGCGTTGTCGGCAGATTCCTGGAGCGCCGCGGCGAGGGCATTCACCACATCTGCTTTGAGGTGGGCGACATCGAGGCGGAGATACAGGACCTGACCAGCCGCGAAGTACAGCTTATCCAGGGCGCGCCGCGACAGGGCTTTGTCGGCATGGTGGAGTTCGTGCATCCCCGCGCAGCCGCCGGTGTGCTGACGGAGATAGCCCAGATCAGCCTCAGAACGCCCACTAGCGTGGACCTGCGGATGGGACGCGTGACTGTTGCCACCAAGAGCGCGGGCGCGTCAGCTGATGTGTGGAAGCGGAACTTTGGCATGGTGGATAGCGCTGACACCGGCTTCAGCAGTTCGCCAGCGAACTCTGCAAGGCATAGGGAGCTATGCATAGCTGATTCGGGAGAGAGCGCCATCGTACGGTTTGCGGAACCGCTTGGCTCCCAAGGCCCTATCTGGGACTTCATAGAGAATCGTGGAGAGAGCGTCTACTCCCTGACCCTGGTAGCTTCCAACCTGGAAAGCGTTCCATTCGTTAAGGCAACCCAGGGCAGGACGGTTATCCCGCCTGAGCAGCTCGTGGGCGTCAGGGTAGTACTTGAGCGGGGAAAGAGCGGTGGCAGGTAGGCTCCAATGGAGGTGAAACTGTGATCGAGCAGCGACAACCACGTGTCCTGATAGCCAAGCCCGGCCTGGACGGCCACGACAGGGGCGCAAAGGTGGTGGCAAGGGCGCTTGAGGATGCCGGCTTTGATGTTACCTACACGGGCATCCGCCAGACGCCGGAGATGATTGCAGAGACGGCTTCCCGGAAGGACGTGGACGCCATAGGACTGAGCATCCTGTCAGGCTCTCACTTGGAGCTATTCCCCCTGGTCATGCAAGCTCTGAAGGAGAAGGAGTTGGAGGATGTTGCGGTCTTTGCCGGCGGGATTCTGCCCAAGGAGGACTACCCCAAGCTGGAGGAGATGGGCCTCCGGGGCATCTTCGGGCCGGGCTCCAGCCTCAAAGACATTGTGGAATTCGTCCGCCGGGTAACGGACGAGAGGGCCGCCGCGTCCTGATGGGCCGCGCCTGCGCCTTGACGAGAGAGTTTAAGCGGTGTTAGGTTACGAGTAAGTGTTCCTGTTACCGCGGGATTCAAGTCGTTTGGATATGGGGGTTCCCGTATGAAAGCAGTGGTTTTTGAGGAGCAGGGCGGCACGGACAAGCTCAAATACCAGGACGTGCCCCAGCCTCAGATATCTCCCAACGAGGTGCTGATCAAGGTCAAGGCCGCGTCGGCCAACTACAACGATATTTGGGCCAGGCAGGGCCTGCCCGGAGTGCAGATTATACTGCCACACATCTCAGGGAGCGACGTCTCCGGCGAGGTTGTGGAGGTCGGTAGCGAGGTCAGCAGCATCTCTCCGGGCGACGAGGTGATAGACCATCCGGGCATAAGCTGCCGCATGTGCCAGTTCTGTGCCCGCGGGGAGGAGTTCTTCTGCCGGGACTTCAAGATTTGGGGTTTCCAGACCGGCCCTATGGACGGCGGACACGCGGAGTACGTCAAGCTGCCTGCGATGAATGTGCTGCCAAAGCCCAAGAACCTGTCCTGGGAGGAGGCAGCCTCACTTCCCCTGATACTGGAGACCGTGTGGCGCATGCTGGTGACGAGGGCGCGCATCAGGGCCGGCGATTTCGTCCTTATATGGGGCGCTGCGGGCGGCCTTGGGTCAATGGCAATACAGGTATGCAAGCTCTTTAACGCCCAGCCAATCGCCATTGCCGCCAGCGAGGAGAAGCTGGAGTTTGCCCGGAGTCTTGGAGCGGAGCACACAATCAACCGGAAGGAGCAGGACGTCTTCCAGGAGGTGCGCAGGATCACCGATAGAAGGGGAGTGGACGTGGTGTTCGAGCACGTTGGGGAGGCCACCTGGCCCGACAGCGTGCGCTCTCTCCGCTGGGGAGGCACACTGGTGGTATGCGGGGCCACCACCGGCTTCGAGGCCGCGACGGACCTGCGTTTCCTGTGGAACAAGCAGCTGAATTTCATGGGATCCCACCTCAGCTCCAAGAGCGAGCTTATGGAAGCCCTGCAGTTTGTGGAGCGCGGCTATATTAAGCCTGTGGTGTCACGCGTATTTCCGCTGTCGGAGGTTTCAAAGGGGCAGGAGATTATGGAGCGGGACGAGGTCCTGGGCAAAATAATATACGTGCCGGAGTCCGCGTAAATGGCAACGGTTGAGGAACGATTAAGCCGCCTTGAGGGTGTTTATGAGCACTTAGCCACAAGGGCGGACATTGAAGCTCTGCGCGGTGACAACGAGAAATCTATTGAGGCTCTGCGCGGAGACTTTGAGAGGTCCATTGAGGCTCTACGCGGCGATATAGCCCGCGCCGAAGCCAGGATGCTCAGGTGGACAATGGGTACGATCATCGCGGCGGCAGCCGTGTTCATCGGAATCGACAGGTTTGCAGGCTAGCGCTCTCGGAAGAATCTATACTTATACGCGTAATCTTAACCAGCGAGGGAGATGAATGCCAATCTACGAGATTCAGGGAAAACGCCCTCAAATAGGCGCTACGTCTTATGTACATCCCACGGCCGTCCTCATCGGCGACGTGGTAATCGGCGAAGGCTGCTGGATTGGGCCTAACGTCACCATGCGCGCCGACGAGGGCACCATTCGCATGGGTGACTTTTCGAACCTTCAGGACAACGCCGTGATCCACGGCAGAGAGGTGGTGCTGGGCAGGTACTCCCATCTGGGACATGCCTGTGTCCTGCACGGCGTAATCCTGGGCGAGCACGTGCTGGTGGCCATAAATGCTGTAGTCCTGGATGGGGCGGAGGTGGGGGATTGGTGCACCATTGCCGCAGGCGCCGTAGTAGCGCCCAGAGCAATTATTCCCCCCAGGAAGATGCTCATGGGAGTGCCGGCTGCCATTGTGGGGGACGCCCCTCCGGACAGAGAGAAGAACTTTGACTGGAGCCACAGCACCGGGTACCTGGCCAAGCCCAAGCAGTACAAGGAGAGCCTGAGAGAGCTGTCGCTGGAGGAGGTCTTGACTTCCTAGTGTCCTGTATCCGTAGTTCCTCGCATTATTCGAGGGCTTTCTGAAAGGACAGAGAATCGGATTCTTGCTCAAACCAGGGTAGTGGATCAGCATCGATCACCCCTTTATTTGCCAATGTACTTTGGTTACACCACACTAGCCTCCCCGTATTGAATGTGGACATTCACGGGGACTGCTTCAGGCATCCTCACCATAACTTTTGTTTATCCCGGGACACATTTTGGGAGGAACTATCGTGACTACACCCACGGCAGAGAATATACAGAAGGCCGTTTCAGAGGCGCTGGAGGGGGCCAAGTCCCGCAGCGGCTCGGACCGGTTGCAACCCTTTACCGCAGCCGAGATGCGCTTTATTCAGGACCTGGTTGAGGGCGCTCTGACCAGGGTGCTGTCGGACGAGAAGGGCTAGAGGCCGACTCCTGGCCTTGCACACTCTTTGGTCGGGGGCTCGTCGTATGTCCCGGGCGTCAAGGCTGTGCATAGGCAGGGGCCGATATGTTACAATCGTGTCTCTGAGACTGTGTCTATCTTTCCAAAGGTGTTCCCCTTTGGTATACTCTCCAAGGTTTGTGAGTAACCCGTAGTAGTTAGGGGTCAAATGCCTGCTTACGCCATAATCGGAGGCCAGTGGGGGGATGAGGGGAAGGGAAAAGTAGTCGACTTCCTCGCGGAGAATGCCGACGTTGTAGCCCGTTTTAACGGGGGGAACAACGCCGGCCACACCGTTATAAACGATCTGGGGGAGTTCAAGTTTCACATTATTCCGGTCGGAATCCTCCGGAAGAGTGTAACGCCCGTCATAGGCAACGGGGTGGTCGTAGACCCCGATGCCCTGCTGGAAGAGGTGAGAGAGCTTGAGTCCAGGTCAGTGGACGTGAGCCGGCTGCTCATCAGCGAGAGGGCTCACGTGATCATGCCCTACCACATAACGCTGGACCACTTGGAGGAGAACCTGCGCGCAGAGGGCGAGGGGGCCATCGGCACAACGGGCAGGGGAATCGGACCCGTGTACATGGACAAGTCCTCCCGGATTGGCATACGCATGGCTGACCTTCTTGACGAGAACGGTCTCCTGTCCAAGCTAAGCTTCATCGTAGAGCGAAAGAACTCCCTTATTACAAAGGTATACGGAGGAGACCCCATCTCTCTGGACGAGATGTATGCCAAGTGCAGAGAGTGGGGAAAGATCCTTAAGCCCTTCATTGGGCCCACGGAGTCCGTGATACAGGAGATGCTCGCAAACGACAGCCGTCTTCTCCTGGAGGGCGCCCAGGGCACCATGCTGGACCTGGACCACGGCACCTATCCCTATGTAACGTCCTCTTCGCCGACGGTGGGAGGAGCCTGTATAGGTTTGGGGATAAGCCCCAGGTACATCCATGAGGTGGCCGGCGTCTACAAGTCTTACACCACCAGGGTCGGGTCTGGTGCGCTCCCCACTGAGCTGGATAACGAAGTGGGGGAGGCCATACGCAATCTGGCGTGGGAGTACGGCACTACTACCGGAAGGCCGCGACGGTGCGGCTGGTTTGATGCGGTGGCGGCCCGGTACGCCGCCGACATCAACGGCATGACCTCAGCAATACTGACGCGTCTGGACGTCCTTGACGGCTTCTCGCCCGTAAAGCTGTGCGTTGCCTACAAGATCAACGGCGAGATTACTAACCGCTTTCCCAGCAGCCCGTCGACGTTGGAGATGTGCGAGCCGGTCTACGAGGAGTTCCCCGGCTGGGACACGCCCACAGCCAGCGCCCGCCACATCTCGGACCTGCCGCAGGGCGCGTTGGACTACGTCAGGCGAATTGAGGAGCTCCTGGGCTGTCCCATCAGCATGATCTCCACCGGGCCCGGCAGGGAAGAGGCCATTACTCTGAAGACTATTCTTTAGCTGTGGGCTGACCGTCTGCTTGGAGGAACTTATGCAAGGCACAATTCACAGAGCCTTTGATAAAGCGCTCGACTGGTTGGCCTTCCTGAACGGCCATAGACTGAGCCCCGCCGAGGTCAGACAATCGGCATTCTCTGCCGCGGAATTCGAGGCCGTCCGCCAAATATACGTCCGATGAGATGACGAAGATATGGCCGTGAGCGCCATATACGAGATGTCGGGACGGCTGCCCTACAAGCGATAGCCCATCGCGGCTCAAGCGCCTCTTAGTTTTTCCTGCCACGTGTTGGCATTCACCTATGCTGTTAGAATACGACGCCCATTCCCGCTCATGGTGAGCCTGTCGAACCATATGAGCGGGAAGACTGAGGTGCATTCACCCCCGCTCATTTCCTTCGACAAGCTCAGGATGAGCGGGAATGGGCGTCGCCAACCCTTAGAGCATCTATTTTCATGGCAATGACGTGGGGCGCGCCTCTCTTCAAAAGACACCATCTTTATGAGGGTGTCTATGTGCGACAAGCGCGTCTGGCGTAGAACAGCCACTCTGATAGAAGATGTCCCCACATAACCTCTGCTTGAGGAGGGGACAGATGGCCAAGGCGTACTTTGAAGAGATCCAGTGCAAGACCCTGATCAACCGCGTTCAAGGGGGTATGCCATTCAGGTGGACCATAAACCCGTACAGGGGATGCCAGCACGCCTGCATCTACTGCTTTGCCCGCTCCACCCACCAGTACCTGGGTTACAACGCGGGCGACGACTTCGACCGGCGTATTGTTGTGAAGATCAACGCGCCGGAGGTGCTCAGAGAGGAGCTGCGCCGGCCCGGCTGGCGCAGGGAGCTGATAGCCCTCGGCACTTCATGCGACCCCTACGAACCGGCGGAGCGCAGGTATCAACTCACACGAAGAATCCTTGAACTCCTGCGGGATCACGCCAACCCCGTCTCGATAACAACAAAGTCGGCGCTCGTCACCAGAGACCTGGATCTGCTGGCAGCGCTGTCAAAGGTAGCCGACTGCCGTGTCAACTTCAGCGTAGGCACCCTTGACGATGACGTGTGCGAAAGACCGAACCCGGGACTCCTAAGCCGATCAAGCGCATGGAAGCAATGCAGGAGCTGGTAGAGGCGGGCGTATCCGCCGGAGTCCTGATGGCTCCCATTATTCCCGGGCTATCGGATAGTCCTGAGAGCCTGGAGGCAGTGGTAAAGGCCGCCTCAGACCACAAAGCGATGTACCTGGCGCCCAATGTCTTGCACCTTAGGCCCGGCTCCAGAGAATGGTTCATGCCATTCCTTCGGGAAGCCTACCCCCATTTGTACCCAGAGCATCAGCAAGCTTACAAGACCAGCTACGCGCCCCAGGAGTATACGCGCGCCATCCTGGAGACGGTGGACTCCTTGAGGCGGAAATGGCGTCTGGGGGAGCGGTACGCGCGTCCGGCGGAGCCTCGAGGCCAGTTGACACTGGGGATTTGAGGTATATAGGCTACCCAAGGTTGAAGAAGCTCTTGACCCAGTCAACACCAAAATAGCAGGTGTAGGCTATCATGAGGGACTTAATCAGCTTGCCTGCCCACACTGCTAAGAGAAATCGCCATATCGGGTATCGCAGGGTCCCGCCGGCGATTCCCACGAAGTCGAAGAAAGGGTTCGGGAAGGAAGACGCCAGGAATAGAACAAGGCCTCCTCTTTTTTGCATCCACCCCTCTATCCTGGGGTAAAATCGGTTCTTGTCTGCGAAGCCGCGTCCGCTGAAGCCGATCATATAGCCGGATAGCTCCCCAACGCTTTCTCCCACTGACGCCATGAGCGCTACTATCAGTGGCGAGAGGCCGACTATGCTGGGCCCGACGCATACCGCTGCAATGCCCGGCACCGGGACCAGTACGGAAGCGCTGCCAACAAAGCTGAGAACGAGAACTCCCACGTATCCTACCGTCTCGAGGTCAGGTAGGCGGTTTCTCAGCAGAAACACCGTAAGGACGAACGCTGCAACAACGCCGACGGAGAAGGCCTTCATGGCCTTCTCGTTGTGCTGGAGGCTCTTCAGATAGTTCCACAGCCTCCTGGCAGGGTTTTCCTTGTAGTAGCTATCGTATTGTTGAAAGCTCACTAGTGTCCTTTTTGAGTGATGGTCTACTCTTCCGTGAGGAAATCCAGGGCCAGACGGTTGAATTCCTGGCTCTTCTCCATCTGGGGCCAGTGGCCGCATTCGTCGAAGATACTGAGGCTCACCTGGGGAGTTCGTCGTGCGGCGTCAGTGGCATGGCTCACAGGGAGTATCCTGTCCTGAGCGCCCCAGACTATGAGAACAGGGGAATTTATCTGTTCCAACTCATCCGCCATTATCCACTTTGAATGAATTCCCCGCAAGCCGATTGATCCTCGGATGATCTTCAAGACAGCTCGCTTCGACCCGGGTATCACTCTTGTGCGGTAGATCTCCCTTATCAGGCTTTCCTGGACCAGGCCGGGATTGTAGAAAATCCTCTTCAGCAGCACCCTTGTGTTCCGCGGAGAGGGGTTCTCAATAAGCTCTCCAACACCGGGAAGGCTCATTGCGCGGATGAACCATGCCACCTCCCTCCCAAGGCCCGCTGCGTCTACCAGCACCAGCCTGTCCACCAGTTCAGGGAATTCCACAGCCGTTCTGAGCGCGACCATCCCACCCATTGAGCTGCCCGCAATTGAAGCCCTTTCTATGCCCAGTACGTTCATGAACTCCCGGACAATGTTGACTGCGGTGGGCAACAGGTAGTCAATATCCGGCTTCTCCGAGTCGCCGTGCCCCGGGATGTCAATTGCATAAACGCTGAATTTCTGGGAGAGCGGCTCTATGTTCAGCGCCCAAGCCATAAGGCTCGCGCCCAGGCCGTGCAGCAGCAGGAGGGGCTCTCCCTCTCCTGCCGCTACGTAGTGGGTGCGTATTCCGTCTACCGTTACAAATCTATGCTCTGCCACAAGGCTCCTGTACTATTATGCGAAGGCTGGTAAGGCAGCTTCCACCCGTGCGAAGGTGAGCGTCCCGGAGGCGGCATCTACCCGAATGACGTCGCCGCTCCCGAACTCCCCCGCGAGTATCCTGGTGGAGAGAGGATTCTCAACGTATCGCTGCACCGCCCGGCGCAGGGGCCGCGCGCCGTACACGGGATCGAACCCTTCCTGCGACAGCCACTCCCTGGCGCTGTCCGACATCTCTATCCTGATGCCGCGCTCGTCCAGACGCCTCTGCACCTCCGCCAGAAGCAGGTCTACTATCTGCTTAATCTGCTCCTGCGTCAGCGGCTCGAAGACAACAATCTCGTCGATGCGGTTGAGCAGCTCGGGTCGGAACGTCCTCTTTAGCGCCTCCTCAATGGACGATCGCAGTCGCTCCATCTCCGTTGTGGACTCGCCATCTCTCCGGAATCCCATCACCTGCCTGCCCACCTCTCCCGTGCCCAGGTTGCTGGTCATTATCACCAGGGTATTGCGAAAGTCCACGGTGCGGCCGTGGCCGTCGGTGAGCCGACCGTCCTCCAGAATCTGGAGAAGGATGTTGAACACGTCCGGGTGGGCCTTCTCGATTTCGTCGAACAGGACCACTCTGAATGGTCGCCTTCGTACCGACTCCGTTAGCTGTCCGCCTTCGTCGTAGCCCACGTACCCCGGCGGCGCTCCCACCAGGCGGGACACCGTGTGCTTCTCCATGTACTCCGACATATCAATGCGCACCAGGTCGTCCTCGTGGTCGAACAGGAACCGGGACAGCGCCCGGGCAAGCTCCGTCTTGCCCACGCCCGTGGGACCCAGGAATATGAAGCTGCCGATGGGGCGCTTGGGGTCCTTCAACCCGGCTCTGGAGCGCCGGATTGCCTCCGAGACGGCCTGGATGGCCGTGTCCTGGCCTATCACGCGCTCATGCAGACTGTCCTCCATGTGCAACAGCCTCTCCGTCTCCTCTTCCAGCATACGGCTCACCGGGATGCCGGTCCACTGGGCAATGAGCCTGCCTATGTCCTCCTCGTCCACAACCATGTCTATCTTGTGGTCTTGCAGCCGGCGCTCACGGTCGGAGTTGTAATCGGATTCCAGACGAAAGCGCTTCGACCTCAACTCCATCGCCCTCTCGTAGTCCCCCATCTGGGAGGCGGCCTCCTCCTCGTTGTGAAGCTGCCGGATGCTGTCCTCCTGCTCTTTCAGCTCCTTTGGAAGGCTCTCGGTTTCGATTCTCAGCTTGCTTGCCGCCTCGTCGATGAGGTCAACGGCCTTGTCCGGCAGGTTGCGGTCGGTAATGTAGCGATGGCTGAGCTTGACAGCGGCCTTCAGCGCAGACTCCTCTATCTTGACCTTGTGATGAGCCTCGTAGCGGGGGCAGAGCGCCCGCAGCATCTCTATGGCGGTGTCCACGTCCGGCTCTTCAATGAGGATCGGCTGAAACCGGCGCTCCAGGGCGGCGTCCTTCTCAATGTGCTTGCGGTACTCGTCAATGGTGGTCGCGCCTATGCACTGAAGCTCTCCGCGGGCCAGGGCCGGCTTCAGCAGGTTGCTGGCGTCCAGCGCCCCCTCAGCCGCTCCTGCGCCAACCACGGTGTGTATCTCGTCGATGAACAGTATGATCTCCCCATGCGCCTGTTTCACCTCGTCGATGACGCTCTTGAGACGCTCCTCGAACTCGCCCCTGAACTTGCTGCCGGCGACCATATTCCCCATGTCCAGGGCCAGCAGGCGACGGCCCTTCAGCGCGTCCGGGACGTCCCCGGAAACGATGCGCTGCGCAAGGCCTTCGGCAATGGCCGTCTTCCCCACGCCAGCGTCGCCTATGATGGCCGGGTTGTTCTTTGTACGGCGGGTGAGGGTCTGCATGACCCGCTTGACCTCCATGTCCCGGCCTATGATTGGGTCCAGCTTGCCTTCCCGCGCCAGGGCCGTCAGGTCCACGCTGTACTTCTCCAGCGAGCGGTAACGGCTCTCGGCGCGCGGGTCGGTGACACGGTGGCTGCCCCTGATGTCCACCAAGGCTTTGTAGACCTGCTCCCGGTCGACGCCGTACTCCTGGAGGACCATTGGCGTGTCTCCGTCGCGCACCTGGGTTATGGCGATGAGTATGTGCTCCGCGCCCACGAACTCGTCCTTGAACCGGTCGGCTTCGGCTTTGGCGTTCGCCATGAGCATGGTGGCCCTCGGCGTCGCGTAGATCTGCGCGCTATCGTAAGCTGTCTTTGGAGCTTGCTCAAGCGCCTCTTCTACCCGGCGCTTCATCGCCTCCACCGCCACTCCCAGCTCTCGCAGCGCCTTTACCGGCACCCCTTCCTCAAGCTCCAGCAAAGCCAGCAGTATGTGCTCCGCGTCCCACTGGCTGTGGCGATATCTCCTCACCACGTCCTGGGATTTGGTCAATACCTCCTGACCCTGTTCTGTGAAATCATCCGGCCTTAGCACCATTCCAGTTTACCTCCTTATCTTCGGCAGTCCAGAGAGAGTATCGTCCTCAGTCGGGTTTCTGCGTCCGTTTCCTGGACTGTAGCTCCTCCACCAGGTTTGTGAGCCTCTGTACCTCCTGCTCCATCTCTGCCATGCGTTCCATCATGCGCAGCACCACCTGTACCCCGGCCAGGTTGATTCCCAGCTCCTCCGTCAGGGTCTTGATGCGCCGCAGCCTCTCGATGTCCCGCTGAGAGTAGAGGCGGATGTTGCCCCTTGAGCGTGCCGGCTCCAGAAGTCCCTCCCTCTCGTAGTACCTCAGCGTCTGGGTGTGGACCTGTATCATCCTGGCGGCTACGCTTATCACGAAGCAGGGCTCGTCATCGTCCCAGGGTTGAGTTCTGAATGAGACCATGAGCTTAATCCTCCTTTTCCTGGGTTGCCTTGAGCTCCCGGAACAGCTCCCTCTGCCTCTCCGACAGGTTGGTGGGGATGCTCACCTGCACGTCGACGTACAGGCTGCCGCGTGTCTGGGGCGAACCCAGGCGCGGCATTCCCTTGCCGGAGAGGCGAAACGAGCGGCCGTTCTGCGTCTCAGGCGGTATCTTCAGCATCACCGGCTCAGCCAGGGTGGGCACCCTTACCTCATCGCCCAGCACAGCGTCCACCAGGGGCACGTTTACCTTGGTGTAGAGGTCGCTGCCGCGCCTTTCGAAACGGGAGTCGGGCCTTACGGACACCACCAGGTACACATCCTCAGAGCCGGACTCGTCCGCGCGGACTCTTATCCGGGAGCCGTTGTCCACTCCCTGGGGTATCTTGACCTCCAGACGCCGGCTCGACCCCTGGATGCTGTTGCTGAGCTGTATGAGCCGGGTGGCGCCGTTGAATGCCTCGTCCAGGGATACGCTGACCGGCTGCTCCACGACAGCCCTTCTGCGGGACGCGGTGGTGGCGCGTCCGAAGCCGCGGCCTCCAAAGAGGTCGTCAAAGAATGGGGACCCCATATCGGAGGAGTGACCCCCGCCGAAGTCTCGTACGAACGGACCGCTGCCTGACCTATGCTGCCCCTGTTCTATCTGATCGGCGTGCTTCCACTTGTCCCCGTAGCGGTCGTACTTCTTGCGGTTCTCCGGGTCCGACAGCACTTCGTAAGCTTCGGTTATCTCCTTGAACTTCTGCTCCGCGGACTTGTCCCCGGGATTCACGTCCGGGTGGTACTGGCGGGCAAGACGCCGGTAGGCCTGGCGCACGTCCTTCTCCGACGCGCTCCGGCCGACTCCCAGAAGTTCGTAGTAGCTGGTTGCCATGACTTTAGTATCTCCCAATAGGAAGTATAGTTTAGTGATGCTGTGTTGTCAAGGTTACTTATAGCTATACAATAAGAATAGTTGACAAGTCATTGTCAAGGTTACTATAATAGCAATGTGAGGATGAGGTTGTGGGGGAGCACCGGAAAAGAGATTGGAGAAGAGAAGGAGGTATAGAAATGGTGCTGAGACGTTGGGAGCCTTTCAGGGAGCTTAGGACAATGGAGGACACCATCAACCGGCTGTGGCGGAGCTATGGAAGGGAAGCGGCCGGCCCCACTGTAGAGGGCTGGAGTGTGCCGCTGGACGTGGTACGGGAGGGAGACGAGATAATGGTGCACGCCTCTCTGCCGGGGGTTGACCCGGAGAACATAGACGTGTCCGTTGAGGACAGCGTGTTGACCATCAAGGCGACCACCCACGCTGACGTCGAGCGCGAAGAGGGTGAGTACCTGATGCGGGAGCGTCGGACCGGCTCCTTCCACCGTGCGCTGCGTCTTCCCGATACGGTGGACACGGAGAGGATTCAGCCCGGGTACAAGAACGGGGTGCTGACCATCACCATCCCGAAGGCGGAGTCCAAGAAGGCCAAACGCCTGAAGGTTGTGTCCGAGTAATCGGTCACGCCGCCTGGTAAACAAGGGACGCCTCGATAGAGGCGTCCCCTTTCTTTGCCCGCAGCTAACCTCGGCATTTGATACCCGGGGCTCTGAACTGAAGATAGTCCTTAACTCGTCTGAGTATTCGAGATTGAATGACGTAGAATGGCTGTTTAGTGTAACATTTAGGCACCTTGAACGACCAAACCCCGATGAGTGTCCAGGAGAAGGTGACTATGTTTACATACGTGGTCTGTAGCGCTAGAGAGAGCCGCGAGGAGTTGGTCGATGAGGTCTTTAGAGTTGACGGGCAGTACGTCCTGGTCGGGAGGATCCCGGCTGAGGTGTGCACTCGGTGCGGTGAGCAGACCTTCAGCCGTGAAACAACCGAGAAGGTCCGACTGATGGTCCACGGGGAAGCCAGGGCAACGGCGTCTGTATCGATGCAGGTCTTTGACTTCGCCTCCTAGTCCGTAGCAAAGCCGTCTATTTAAAAGATTCTAACCGGCAGTTGTTGCCATAAGCGATAAGACACTAAGTGCCTTCGCCGCTTCGGCAGGCGCAGTAGGAGGAGAGCATGGATTTAGGCGCATTTTCAATCAGCCTTGCAGTGCAGGACCTGGAGGCCTCGCGGGTTTTCTACGAGAAGCTCGGCTTTGAGGTGGTGGGAGGTGACCCTTCTCAGAACTGGCTGATTCTGAGAAACAGTGGCCACAACATCGGCCTCTTTCAAGGCATGTTCGACAAAAATATATTGACCTTCAATCCGGGCTGGGACGACGAAGCTCAGCCGGTCGGCGACTTTACCGACGTTCGAGAGCTTCAGCGTCGGCTGAAGGCGGCGGGTGTGCCGCTGGTGGTTGAGGCCGACGAGAGCAGCGCCGGACCAGCCAGCTTTGTCGTTGAGGACCCGGACGGCAACCCTGTTCTGGTAGACCAGCACGTGTGAGGGCCGCCGCGGGGATTGCCCCAAGATGCGTGACTACCGAGCCTCTAATGGATACCCCAGTCCTTTCTGAGGCTGTATGCGTCGGTTACCATCGCATTGACACCCCTATGGCCTTAACCTAAAATCCTGGGTAGTCCACTACTCCCGCGAATGAGTGCATGAATTGACCGGAGACGAGATAAGAGAGGCCTTTCTAAGCTTCTTCGAGAGCAAGGGACACCTGCGCATTCCCAGCTCATCCCTCATACCCGCCGGTGATCCCACGCTCCTGCTAACCAGCGCCGGGATGGTGCAGTTCAAGCCATACTTCACGGGTGAGATGTCACCGCCAGGCAGAAGGCTCACCTCGTCGCAGAAGTGCTTCCGCACTACTGACGTAGGCAATGTGGGCGACTCTACGCACCTTACGTTCTTTGAGATGCTTGGCAACTTCAGCGTAGGCGACTACTTCAAGAATGAAGCCATCCAGTACGCGTGGGAGTTCGTCACGGAGCGCCTGGGGCTTGAGCCGGAGCGGCTGTGGGCCAGCATATACATGGAAGACGACGAAGCATTCGACCTGTGGATCAAGCTCACCGGTATTCCACCCGAGCGCATTCGGCGATTCGGTGAGGAGGACAACTTCTGGGGACCTGCGGGCAACGAAGGGCCGTGCGGTCCGTGCAGCGAGATACACTACGATTTCGGCGCGGAGTACGGCTGCCGCCTGCCCGACTGCGGCCCCAACTGCGAGAATGTCGCATCCGACTCCGGCTTCCAGTGCAACCGGTTTGTGGAGCTGTGGAACCTGGTGTTCATGCAGTACTACCAGGACGCGGACGGCGCCCGAACGCCTCTGCCTGCGCCCAATATCGACACTGGAATGGGACTGGAGCGGGCCGCCGTCATACTTCAGGGCAAGCACAGCATCTATGAGACGGACCTCTTCGACGTTCTGGTGCAGAGCGCCGCAGATCTGTCCGGCAGGGTGTACGGCGAAGATTCGGACACCGACTACGCCCTTCGAGTGGTGGCCGAGCACGCCCGCAGCGCCTCGTTTCTCATCGGCGATGGAGTGGTGCCCGGCAACGAGGGCAGGGCCTATGTGTTGCGACGGGTCATCCGCCGCGCCATAAGGTACGGCAGGAAGCTGGGGCTTGAAGACCCTTTCCTCGCGGGTGTGGCTGCAACCGTTATCGACCGCATGAAGGACCAGTACCCGGACCTGGAGCAGCGTCGGGACTTCATCCTTCGCGTGATAAGCCTGGAAGAAGAGCGGTTTGGACAAGCCCTGCGTACAGGTATGCCCATGCTGGAGGATGGTCTGATACCTTTCCACCTAAGTCTCAAGAACATCGTGGACAACGAGATGAGGGGACTTGATCTTGCATCCGGTCAGCTTCCGGCGCACTTGCCGGGCTCCATCGAGGAACTGGCTGGTCGTGTCGGCGGCGCTGTAAACCCGACCCTCCTTCAGCAGGCCGTGGATCCTCTGATGACTGCGCTCCGGGAGTCGAAGGACATTGAGGTCCTGGAGAAGTCCAGCAGGGCGTTGCTGGGATCAGAGGTATTCGCCCTGTACGACACTTACGGTCTTCCGCCTGAGCTTGTGGAGGAGATAGCCATTGAGAACGGCCTGGAGGGGATAGACTGGGAGGGCTTTGAGCGGGAGATGGAGGCCCAGCGGGAGCGCGCCCGCGCCGCCGCGGAGCGGTTCGGTGGCGACTTCGACGCTATACGGGCATACCAGGACTTGGGCGTGGGCGCTACCCGGTTCCTTGGCTACGAGGCGCTCACCGCCCAATCCGTGATTGTGGGTATGCTCATCGACGGCAAGCCGGTAGAGCGAGCCGTCGAGGGCCAGCAGGTGGAGGCGCTTCTGAGCGAGACGCCATTCTACGCCGAGATGGGAGGGCAGGTCGGAGACACGGGTGAGATTGAGGCGCAGGGAAACGTCATCCACGTAGAGGATACCCAAGCCCCCATTGCCGGTCTGACGGTGCACCGGTGCAGGGTGGCCGCCGGTAGCTTCACCCTGGGCGACGCCGTAGACGCCAGAGTCGACGCTCAGCGCCGCGAATCCATTGCCTGCAACCACACGGCAACTCACCTTCTGCACGCAACGCTTCGTCAGGTGCTGGGCTCTCACGTCCGGCAGCACGGCTCACTGGTCGCCCCGGACCGCCTGCGATTCGACTTCACCCACGTCAGCCCGCTGACACCGGAAGAGCTTCGAGAGATCCAGCTTCTGGCAAATGAGAAGATCCGGGAGAACGTGAGCGTAGACTGGCGCGAGATCACCTACCGCGACGCCGTCTCCCAGGGCGCTCTGGCCTTCTTCGGAGACAGGTATGGTGACCAGGTGCGGGTGGTTGAGGTGGCAAACGGCGTTCCCTTCAGCCTGGAGGTGTGTGGTGGCACCCACGTCCACAGGACCGGGGACATAGGCTACTGCCACATCGTTTCCGAGACCAGTATAGGTTCCGGCCTTCGGCGCATAGAGGCCGTGACCGGGCGCAGCGCGGAGGCCCTGATGATGGAGCACACCGAATCCCTGGAGGAGGCGGCGCGGCGGCTGCAAGTGCCACCACAGCAGCTTGTCACCAGGGTGGACAGCCTGCTGTCGGAGCTGGAGCAGGTCGCCCGGCGTGCCGAGTCCCTGGAACGGGAGCTTCTGAGGCGACAGGTCAAGGAGCTGCCGTGGAAGGATGTGGCCGGAGTCGCAGTCGTGTCCGGCGTCCTGACCATATCAGCCTCGGATCTACTGCGCGAGGCCGGCGACTGGCTGAGGAACGACTTAAAGAGCGGCGTGGTGATACTTGGTGCGGTTGTGGAGGACCGGCCTACCATGATAATTATGGCCACGCGGGATGTGGTAGACCAGGGATTCAACGCCGGCAATGTGGTTCGGGAGGCAGCCAAGGCAATGGGGGGGGGCGGAGGCGGCAGGCCGGATATGGGCCAGGCGGGAGGCCGCGCCCCCGACAAGCTAAAGGACGCGCTTCAATCGGCGGAGGAGATCGTAAGGCAGTGGAGGGAGGGGTCCTGAGGCTGCTGGGGTTGGACGTGGGGGAGCGCCGTATTGGCGTGGCCGTCAGCGATCCCACGGGCACAATAACAAGCCCCTTGACCGCCATTCAGCGCGCCAGCTTGGATAAGGACCTGCAGGCGATAACTGGACTCGTCGAGGAGCTTCAGGCGGAGGCGATAGTGGTGGGTCTTCCCATCTCGCTGAACGGCAGGATGGGGCCGCAGGCCCGGCTCATCCAGCAGTTCATTAGATCTCTTTCTCAAAAGTCGCCCGTGCCAGTTCACAGCCAGGACGAGCGGTTCTCCACGGTAGAGGCGGAGCGTCTCCTTCGGGAGGCAGGTCGCGCACCATCGCGAGACAAGGCCCTGAGGGACTCGGCAGCCGCCTCCGTGATTTTGCAGGCATATCTGGACACGAAACGAGGCTAGCGTGATAACCGCAGCGGCTATATGGGACCGGTGGCCGCGAATCTCTCCACCTTGATCTGATTGACTCGGTCGCGCGCTCGCCAGAGGTCATAGGCCATCTGCATGGCCAGCCAGGTCTCTGGGGTGGAGCCGAACGCCAGGGAAAGGCGAATGGACATCTCGACCGATACGCCTGCCTTCTCGTTCACCAGGTCTGAAAGTGCCTGACGAGTTACTCCCAGACCTTCCGCCGCCCTCGTCACGGTGAGGCCCAGCGGCTCAAGGCACTCCCGCTTCACTATTTCCCCGGGATGGGGAGGGTTCTGCATGGGCATCATACCACCTCCTCAGTGATAGTCAGTGTAATCGACGTCGATGCTTGAAGGACAGTATCACACGAACAGCCTATTGCGTCGCCTGTCGCTTGTCAACGGACGCAATTTCCGTCTTTGCGGCGGTGGCGGCCGCGGGTGACGGCGCGTGCTGCTTGCGACCCTTACGATTATGTTGCTATACTCAACTCAGCTATACTCATTACATTTCACTTAGAGGGTATTATTCAACATGGCAGAATTTCTCACCACACAAGGGGTATCGCTTCGGCTTTCAGAGATAATCACGAATGCCCAGGAACGTCTTTATTTGGTTAGTCCCTATCTCCAAATTAACCAGCTTCTCAATGAACGCATTGAGGACAAGGTTCACCGCTCCAAAATCGACATCCGCGTAATCTACAGGGAAATAAACCCCAAACAGATGGAAGAAAAAGAATGGCTCGAATCGATGGCTTCTATCAAGACTAGCGTGCGCAAGAATCTTCACGCGAAGTGCTACTTAAATGAAAAAGAGGCACTCCTGACCTCAATGAACCTATATCAATTCTCACAAGAGCACAACGACGAAATGGGCATACTGGTATCCGCTGATCATGACCGGGAGCTTTACGACAAGATTCATGCAGATGTATGGCGAATTATTAGAGTAAGCGACGAGATTCCTGTCTTGCAGGCTCCGGAGAAGGGCTTCTGTATCCGGTGCAAGGCCGATCTGCCCGCCAACCCAACTCAGCCATACTGTAGACGTTGCTACGCGATCTGGAATCGGCACAAGAACAGGGATTTTAAGGAAAAGCTCTGCCACACCTGCGGAAACGAACATGCGACAACTTTGCTCAAACCCTTGTGTCCTGACTGCTACGGGAAGTACAAGGATGTCTTGGAGTTCGTAGCCAGCTAGAAGTTGACACATAGTTTACCCATTGCTAGACTACTCGCAAGGAGGGAGGAGATGACGACAATCAATGATCGGCTCGAATCGTTGGAGAACTCCTACAACGACTTTGCTGTGATACTGAGGTCTGTCGTGGAGACTCAGGGGGAGCATACGACGATCCTGAAGACCGTCGCTGAGTTGCTGGACAACGTCGTTTCCAACCAGAACGAGCACTCCGAGATGCTGAGGTCCATCACCGCCAACCAGAACGAGCACTCAGTAGAGTTGACAGCCATCAAGAACTTCCTCGGATAGAAGCGAGGGAAGAGGCCGCGGCTGATTAGAAGCCCTGGTTCCTCACCGTGGCCGCAGGGTTAGCCCGGCGCCTTAACGTTTCGCCGCCTCTCCGTCCTTTTCGGCTTTGCCCCTCTTTCCGCTCCGGTGCTATACTGATTGAAGCTGCTCTGAGGCCGGAAGGCCGCTCTCTACTTCCATGACCAAGCGCATCTTTCTCATAGGCCATCCAGTCGGCCACTCCGTATCTCCCGCTTTCCAGCAGGCCGCTCTTGACCACCACTCCATTGACGCGCGCTACGAGGCAATGGATGTGCCCGAACCATCCTTGTCTGAGGCCATCAACTCACTGCGAGACCCGGATGTGCTGGGGGCCAACGTCACCGTTCCCCATAAGGAAGCGGTGATCCCATTCCTGGACTCGGTGATGGAAGATGCCCGGCTGATTGGCGCAGTCAACACCATAGAGAATCGTAACGGGATACTGGTGGGCCACAACACCGACGCCAAGGGTTTTCTAACTGCTTTGAGAGAGGAAGCCCAGTTCGACCCGCGTGGGAAGACGGCGCTGGTCCTGGGAGCCGGCGGCTCTTCCAAGGCTGTGACCGTTGCCCTGGCCGGAGAAGGCGTCGAGAGCATAGTCGTCGCCAACCGGACTCTCGACAGAGCTGCGGCCCTGGTGGAGAGCATACGCCGCATGGGAGTACCGGCTGAAGCGATTCCCCTGCGTGCGGACTCTCTTCGCCCGGCGGCGTCCGGGAGCCGCCTTATCGTCAACTGCACCTCTCTGGGCATGACCGGCGGCCCAGGCGAGGGAGAGACTCCAATCAGCGCCGGCATCATCCCGCCGCAGACGCTGATCTGCGACCTGGTGTACAATCCCAGGGTGACGCCCTTGCTTCGAGAGGCCGGCAAGGCGGGCGCGCAGACCCTCGGCGGACTGCCGATGCTGGTGTACCAGGGAGCCGCCGCTTTCGAGATCTGGACCGGAGAGGATGCGCCTGTACGGGTGATGTTCAGCGCCGCCGAGGAGGCCCTTGCAGCCAGGCAGCCGCCGGGATTGTGAACGGGAGGGAGTTTGTGAGGCGAGCCGGGAGATATGCCCGCCGCAATGGTTTGGAGTTCAGCTTCGACCCAAGTCGGGGAAAGGGCAGTCATGGGGAGGTTCGCATAGGCGAGTTCAAGGCTACAGTGCAGTACGGAGAGATTAAACCAGGTACATTGGGCAATATGTTGAGACGGCTTAATATCAACCGACGGGAGTTCTGACCATGCGTTTTGCTTACCCATGTAACATTGTATTCGATGAAGGCGGGCCGGTGGAACTCGGTAGGGGCGAAGTGGTCAACTTGAGCGATGGCTACTCCGTGACCTTTCCCGACGTGCCGGAGGCCCTTACCTCCGGTGACTCCTGGGAAGAGGCCCTGGAGATGGCTGAGGACTGTATTGGCGTTGCGCTGGGGATGTACGTGAAGGCCGGTGAAGACCTTCCGACGCCCAGCCCGGCCAGGGACGGCCAGGTTCTGATTCCCGTGCCATTCCTGGTAGCAGCCAAGCTGACCATCTACACCGCCATGCGTGAGCAGGGCATCACCTACGCCGATATGGCCTCAAAGTTGAGCCTTGACGAGGACGCCGTCCGAAAGCTCGTCGATCCACGATACCGCACACACATCAGCCAGATCGAGAGGGCATTGCGAGTGGTTGGACGCGCTTTGGTAGTTGAAGACTGTGACGCCGTCCCGACTATCGGACGGGAGCAAGAATTAGTGGCGCAAGTAAATTCTTAGGAGGAGCTGATCTATGCTGAGATTTCTTACGGCGGGGGAGTCCCACGGCAAAAACCTGACTGTCATCGTGGAGGGTATTCCTGCGAACCTGCCCATAACGGAGGAGTACATTGAGCGGCATATGGCCCGTCGTCAGGTGGGCTACGGGCGCGGGGGTCGAATGCAGATAGAGAAGGACCGCGCCGAGATACTTGCCGGGGTGCGACACGGCCTCACTATGGGCTCACCCATTTCCATGCTCGTCGTGAACAGGGATTTTATCACCGGCAAGGGGCCGGACGGCGTGCCCTGGATCGAGGAGATGAGCGTCGCTCCGTCGGACGTTCCCTTCGAGCCTATAACCAGCATACGACCGGGTCATGCCGACACTCCCGGGATTGTCAAGTACATGCAGTCGGACGCTCGCAACATCCTGGAGCGTTCCAGCGCTCGTGAGAGCGCAGCGCGCGTGGCTGCGGGCGCTCTGGCACAGCGCTTTCTTGAGGAGTTCGGCATTGAGGTTCACGGTCATGTTCTGTGCATCGGCGGTGTACATGCGAACCGGCCGGACAACATAGACTGGGAGGCGCTTGAGGAAACGCCCTACCACAGGGAGAACCTGGAAGGCTCAAAGACGGCCGCGGTGCGGTGCGCCGATCCCGACGCTGCGGAGCGAATGATAGCTGAGATCGACGCTGCGCGAGAGGCGGGTGACAGCGTCGGCGGCATAATGGAGATTGTGGCCACCGGCGCGCCCATTGGCCTTGGCAGCCACATCCAGTGGGACCGCAAGCTGACCACCAAACTGGCCGCCGCCGTTATGAGTATAAACGCGGTCAAGGGGGTGGAATTTGGCGCAGGCTTCACCCAGGCGGATATGCGCGGCTCCCAGGTACACGATGTTGTCAAGCCACTGGAAGAGTGGGACCGCGGCGCTGACGAGGGCTGGGTGCGGCCCTGGCCGCGGCGCACCAACAACTCCGGCGGTCTGGAGGGAGGCATGACAACCGGAGAGCCACTGGTGGTAAGGGCTATTGTTAAGCCTATAGCGACTATCATCAATGGACTGGAGACCGTGGACCTGACCACCGGCGACTTTGTGGACCGCGCTCACTTTGAGCGCAGCGACATCACCTTTGTCCCCACCTGCGCGGTAATTGGTGAGGCTATGGTGGCGCTGGCGCTGGCGGAGGCCATGCTGGAGAAATTCGGGGGCGACCACATTGAGGAGACGCGCCGCAACTGGCGGGCCTACAAGGCCTCCACCGGGCCGCGAGGACTATAGGGTACGCCGGTGTCAGCCGACCCGTTCTCTGCTCCGTTGCCGTATGAAGGGTCGACGGCCGATGCCCCTGGCCTCTGTGCTGTCAGCGGATTGTCGAAGGCGCAATGCTGTCGATATAGACAATTGCTGATATAATCGGATGTGGGCTGTGAGAATTCCCGAATCAGTAGAGCAGCGTTGATGAAATCGCAAGAGTCATACCGGTACCGCCGCATTGTAGTAAAGGCCGGGACAAACGTTCTGACCGGAGGCAGCGACAACCTGGACCAGGAGGTCATCGCCTCTCTGGTGGCGCAGTTGGCGTACGTCCATAGTCAGGGAATGGAGGTTGCTCTGGTGACCTCCGGCGCTGTGGCCGTCGGCAGGCACACCCTGGGCGTCAATCGCGGGAGGGATGACATACCGTTCCGCCAGGTCCTGGCGGCTGTCGGTCAGGGCCGTCTAGTGCAAACCTACGAGCGGCTATTTGAGGCGCATAACATCACTGTGGCCCAAGCGCTGCTCTCCAGAAGGGACATGCTGGACCGCGAGGGATACCTCAACGTGCGAAACACGCTGCTGGCGCTTCTGGAGTTCAAAGTTATCCCCATAATCAACGAGAACGACGTGGTCGCCTCGGATGAGGTGCGAGATGTGGGGTTCGGAGACAACGATAACCTGTCCGCAATGGTGGCGAATCTGATCGACGCCGACATGCTCATTGTTCTCAGCGACATCGGCGGTCTCTACACAGCAGACCCGCATGAAGACCCGAATGCCCGGCTAATCCCCCGGGTTGATGTGATTAACGAGGCGATAACTGCTATGGCCGGGTCGCGCCACAGCTCCAGAAGCCGCGGTGGTATGCAGGCAAAACTGTCAGCGATCAAGCTGGCGGCGGCCTCCGGAGTGGCGGTCTCTCTGGTCAGCGGCAAGGTGGACCAGGTAGTGTCCAGGCTGGCGTCCGGGGAGTCGGTAGGAACCTACTTCGCCCCCACTGCCAGCAAGATGGAGAGCCGCAAGCGGTGGATGCTCAGCGGACTCTCCACACGCGGGCGGATTCTGGTCGACACAGGGGCCGCCGAGGCGCTGCGCATGCACCACCGCAGCCTGCTTCCCGCAGGTGTGAGGGAGGTGGAGGGCGACTTTCTCAGGGGCGATATAATACTGGTGGTGGACCCCGAAGGTGAGCGGGTAGCGTGCGGCGTCACCGGCTACAGCGCCACCGACGTCAGCGCCATCAGGGGATTGCGTTCCGACAGGATAGAGGAGGCCCTGGGCTACCGGTTCAGCGAAGAGGTGCTGCACCGCAACAATATGGTATTGTTGTAGGCGGTGGCGTTATGGACATAAGAAATGATTGAGAAGATAGTTCCTCAACACCCTCTTGCCGAGGTGTTTGGATATCCCGCAAACAACGTATCTGATCAGGCAAAGAGGTATCGCGATAACCGGCTGTGTCCGTTCAACAACAGGGTGCCCAGTTGCACAAAGGACAAGGCCAGCGATCCTTTGGGCGTTTGTAGTATTTTTGATGACGGCGAAATCGCCGTTACATGTCCTATTCGATTTAGACAAGACTGGATTATTGCAGAGGATGCGGCTAACTTCTTCTTTCCCGAAGGCACTTCGTGGACTTCATTGACCGAAGTGCGTCTAAGCGACAAGGACGGGAAATCCGCCGGAAACATAGATGTTGTCCTGGTCTCGTACGACGAACGCGGGCGTGTGGTTGAGTTTGGCGCGCTAGAGGTGCAAGCCGTCTATATTGCGGGCAATGTCAGGCGTCCTTTCGAATACTACATGGAAGACCCCTTTGCGCGTCAAGATATGGTCTGGAGAGGGAGGCAGTACTATCCAAGAGCGGATTACTTGTCTTCCTCGCGCAAGAGATTAGCTCCCCAGTTGATGTTCAAGGGAGGTATCCTAAACGCCTGGGGGAAGAAGATCGCAGTTGCAATGGACAAGAACCTCATTCAAACACTGCCCGCTTTGGCGGAAACAAGCCGCGAGACAGCAGAGGTCGCTTGGCTAGTGTATGACCTGCAACTTAACTCAACAAGAACTGAATACGTTCTGTCCCGTTATCAAGTTATTTACACCAGCTTTGAAACTGCTTTAACTCAGATTACACGTCCAAACCCCGGCGCAGAATCTGGGTTTATCGAACACCTTCAGACGAAACTCGACAGAAAACTGGAGGACGATAATTCTCCTGATGCTCCAACAATTGAAGTGGACCTTTGAGCTATGACTCAGCTTTCATTTCTACCTCAGAACTATAACGGGCGTACTGTCAATGTATCCTCTGTGCCTCAACGCAGCCCGTTTAGATACCCCGGAGGCAAAACTTGGCTAGTCCCTTGGGTGAGGCAGTGGTTGATTAGCCAGCATAAAAAGCCACAGGTGCTTATAGAGCCCTTTGCCGGAGGAGGCATAGTAAGTCTGACCGCAGTTTTTGAAGGCTTGGCTGAAAGTGCCGTAATGGTCGAGGTAGACGAGAACGTCAGTAGTGTCTGGTATGCGATCCTTAATGGACATGCCGAATGGCTGGCAAGTCGGATAATCGATTTTGAGCTGACTCTTGAAAACGTACAGGAGGTTCTTGCTTCCAGCCCAGACTCCATTGAGGAGAGAGCTTTTCAGACTCTGCTCAAAAACAGGGTTGTCCACGGTGGAATATTGGCGGCAGGTAGCGGATTGATTAAACAAGGCGAAAACGGTAAGGGCCTCAGGTCAAGATGGTATCCGGAAACACTGGCTAAACGTATCAAGGCTATAGCTTCAATGAGAGAGCATATACAGTTCCATCAAGGAGATGGTATTGAATTCATGCAGCTTCACCTTGAAGACACCAACACCGTGTTCTTTATAGATCCGCCTTACACGGCGGGAGGGAAACGAGCAGGGGCGCGGTTGTACACCCATTATGAGTTGGATCACGCTTTGCTTTTTGACGTTACCAGACAGCTCAAGGGTGACTTTCTGATGACCTATGATGATGCCTTTATGGTAAAGGAATTAGCAGATCGATATGGATTTCAGGTTGAGCCCATATTCATGTCTGGTACACATCACACAAAGACAACTGAACTGCTTATTGGCCGTAATGTAGAATGGGCTAAAGCATAGACGCAGTGGGGATTCAATACGGAAAGACAGGCAAGGTGCTATATGACCACAGCAATAGATGAGCTAACCGCCAAAGGACTGGCTGCCAGGGCCGCCGCTCGCCATCTGGCCAGGCTTTCTACGGGTGTGAAGGACCGGGCGCTGCTGAACATTGCCGACGCTCTCAAGACCAGGGAGGCTGAGGTACTCGAAGCGAACCGGAGAGACCTTCAATACGGAAAAGAGGCCGGCCTCAGCGACGCCATGCTTGAGCGCCTTCTACTGAACTCGGAGCGGCTTGAGGGCATGGCCGCCGACGTTCGCACTGTGACCTCTCTGCCTGACCCGGTAGGGGAGACCTTTGACATGCGCACACTGCCAAACGGCCTTCAGGTGGGTCGCCGCCGAGTGCCTCTTGGAGTCATCGGCGCCATCTACGAAAGTCGTCCCAACATCACCGTGGACATATCCGTGCTCTGCTTCAAGTCGGGCAATGCAGTCATCCTCAGGGGCGGAAGTGAGGCAATACACTCCAACACCGCGCTTGCCAACCTGGTGAGAGACGCCATAGCCGAGGCGGGCGCGCCACGAGATGCGGTACAGTTCGTCGGCTCCACAGACCGGGCGTTGGTGGAGCAAATGCTGGCTATGAAGGAGCACATCGATTTGATGATTCCTCGCGGGGGAGCAGATTTTGTCCGATACGTGGGAGAGAAGGCCCAGATGCCTGTGATCACCGGCGGTGTCGGTGTGTGTCATACGTACGTTGACAAGGACGCCGACCTGGAGAGCGCCGTGGCCATTGCATACAACGCCAAGGTGAGCCGGCCAACGGTGTGCAACGCCCTGGACACACTCCTGGTGCACTCTGAGGCCGCGCCCAAATACCTGCCGGCCATAGCGCGGGAGTGGGCCAAAGCCGGAGTGGAGATGCACTGCGACCTCCGGGCGTTGAGTATTCTCGGCCCTTCTGAGGCGCTCAACCTGAAGCCGGCGACGGAGGAGGACTGGGGCACGGAATTCCTGTCTCTCACTGCGTCCGTGAAGGTTGTGGACTCGATGGATGAGGCCCTGGAGCATATTGAGCAGTACGGATCGGGTCACTCCGAGGCCATCGTAACCGAAGACTACTCCAGTGCCATGAGATTCCTGGACGACGTGGACGCCGCAGCGGTGCTCGTCAACGCCAGCACCCGCTTCACAGACGGCGGCCAACTCGGACTGGGGGCAGAGGTGGCAATAAGCACCAACAAGATGCACGCCAGGGGGCCTATGGGCCTTCGGGAGCTGACTTCTTACAAGTGGACCATCCTGGGCACCGGCCAGGTAAGGGCCTAGAAGGGGAGAGCGTACATGGAATACGGCTTTGAGCGGGAATGTCGCACCCCCTATTCGGAAGTGTACACGGTGCTGGAGGAGGACGCGCCGGTAGGGCGTCTGGACATCCATCTCACTCCCGCCGTCATTCACGCCACCCTGTGCGTCGACGAGAGCCTTACCCAGGAGGCCATACAGGAGCTAATCGAGACCATAGACGAGGAGATAGTGGACGTGGTGGGGGTATCCAGGGACGAGTTGATAATACACGTGCATCAGGGCAGGGACGTGGGCGTGTTCAGCAACCACGAGTTTGGCGGGAACGGCGGCAGGGGAGGGATCTAGGCTTTAATAGAGTCGGTCGTCCGCGAGGCGATACCTTAGGTAATATGAATAAGAGCCGGCGGTTCAAGGGTGTCCTTGGGCTTCCGGCTCTTGCAGTTTTAGCGCATCAATAGCTTGGGTGTAAAGCCGGGAGCACGGGTCGAGCACAGGTAGCCCGGGCTGCGAGCGCTGAGTGAAATTTGGTCCTGAAGTGAAGGTGGAGGCTAGGAAGAGTCTTCTCTGCGGGCCCTTCTGACCACAGGCACAGGCACCGGTTCCCGCACGATCTCGGTTGCGTCGTACACCATCAACGCCTCTTCTTTTGTCCTCTTGTCCGCGCGGTAAGATGCGAAGCGATACGTTATCAGCGACCCGAAAAGCAGTATGTTCGCGGACAGGTAGACCCACATGAGAAGGGCCACAATGCTGCCAATAGACCCGTATATCGTGGAATATAACGAGTTGCCGCTTACGTACCACACAAAGATCCCTTTGAGGATTTCAAAGGTTACTGTGGCGGCAATGGCCCCGGGCAGCGCTTCTATTATCTTGACCTTAGTATTGGGGAGAAACCAGTAAATCGAGATGAAGACCATGAAAGAGAGCACGGGAGGAATCAGGGAGCCAAGCCAGTCCCACAGGAAATCGCTGTTAACCTGTGTCTCTCTGGTGACGAACTCCAAAATCTCTTTCAGGTTGCCCAGAACCGCAGTGGAGGAGATGGAGACGAGCAAAAGTACTGTCGCTCCCGCCATTAGGGAGATGTCAATGAGACGTTCCTGAAAGAACGGCCGCGGCTTGGTTATACCCCAAGTGGCGTTAACGCCCTTCCGAATAGCCCCGAACACGGCCGTGCCCGCCCACAGGAGTCCTATGAGGCCTGCCAGGCCCGCAATGCTCCTGCTGCTCAGCGTGTTTGTGAGAGCGTCTCTGACGGTCTCACTGGAGATTGGAGCTTGCTCTGCGGCGCTCTGAGCTAGGTTAGAAATGGAATCCGGCCCAAGAAAGAAGCTCAGGACGAATATGATGGCGAGGGACAGCGGGAAGAGGGAGAAGAGGGCGTAGTATGACACCGCTGCGGCTAGCTGGGGTCCATTCTTCCCCAGGAAGTCGTTGACTGCCCGTGCACAGATCTCTATGAATCTGAATAAAACGACTATCAAGTTCGGCGTCCAGCACCTCTACTGACGAAGTGAATGCTATTCAGTCTGGACAACGTTGTCAATAGTTTCTCACGGGCGATTTTGACGACTTTCAGGGCTTCCGCTAAGACCCCTATAAGAGCGGGTTGCTGGTCGCTCATCTTCTTGATTTGCTGACTGGCCTCCCCTTATAATCGACCTAGCCCGAGCTGAGCAGCACCACTCCCTGAAAGACAACGTGCCAGATATATCTAAACTACCCGTCGGCCACGAGTTTGCGCCGGTTACACGCAGGCTTCAACCTCAGGAAGTAGACCTCTACGTCGAGGCCGTGCAGGAGTCCAACGCTATGTTCCGGGATCTGGACGTAGTGCCTCCCACAGCCTTGGGCGCCTACGCGCTGGGAATTATCCTTCAAGAGATCGACCTGCCGGCGGGCGCCGTCCACGCCGCTCAGGAGTTGTCTTTCTCCGGGGCCGTCGGCAAAGAAGATACAGTCCTGTTCAGAGCCAGGCTTGCCCAGAATTCCGTTCGAGGCGGATGGCGATTTCTGGCCATAGATTTCTCCGCCACTGACGCCCATGAGAATCAGGTAGTGGAAGGGAGGAGCACGGTGCTCGTGCCTGAAGACCGTGACTGAAGCGGGCCCGGTGAAGGCCGGTGATGCCCTTGCGTCGGTGGAGAGGGTGGTCACCCAGGATGGCATAGGCAAGTACGCCGAGGCCAGCGGCGACTTCAATCCCCTTCACCTCGACTCCCAGTTTGCGGCCGGCACGCACTACGGGCAAATCGTGGCTCACGGTATGCTGGTGCTGGCCTACATATCGGACATGATGTGCCGGTCCTTCGGCAGGCACTGGCCGGAGAGCGGACGCCTTAAGGTCAGGTTTCGCGCCCCCGTGTATCCCGGGGATGAGGTGACAACCTCCGGAGAAGTCCTCAAGGTCTCGCGTGAAGACGGCCTCCTGCGTATAGACTGCTCCGTCAGGTGCTGCAGGCAGGGCGGCGAGGAGGTGATAAATGGAGAGGCATCGGTTACAATGCCGTCAGAGAGTAGCGACAGCAACAGGGAAGAGAGACATTGACCAACGATAGAGAACAGACCAGATACTGCATAGCAGTGGACGCAATGGGAGGCGACTTCGCCCCCGGTGAGATCATCCTGGGCGCTGTGGAAGCAGCGGCCAAGGGCAGCGTAGACGTGCTACTGGTGGGTGAACCGGAGGCTATGGAGGGAATGCTGCCGTCGCCGATGCCGTCTACCCTCCGGGTTGTCCCGTCCATCGGCGTGATAACGGAGTCTGAGTCTCCCATAGAGGCATTTCGCAGCAAGCCCAACGCATCTATAGTAGTGGCTGCCGGACTGGTGAAGGAGGGCAAGGCCAACGCCTTTGTGTCGATGGGCTCCACCGGGGCTACTATGGCCGCGGGCGCGGTGGCCCTGGGCACTTTGGAGGGAGTCGAGAGGCCGGCTTTGGGAGGGCCGTTTCTGGGCCTCGCTCCCCACACCACTGTGCTGGACCTGGGCACAAGCATAGACTGCCGACCCTCCCAGCTGCTTAACTACGCTGTCCTTGGGTCAGCCATCGCAAAAGTGCTCCACGGAATTCAGCAGCCCCGGGTGGCGTTGCTCAGCGTGGGTACGGAGGAGGGGAAGGGAAACCGGCAGGTCAGGGAGGCGTACCAGCTTTTCCAGTCGAGCGGACTGAATTTCATAGGCAATATCGAAGGAGTTGACGTTCCCCTTGGCAAGGCTGACGTGGTGGTCTGCGACGGCTTTGTGGGGAACGTTCTTATGAAATTCGCTGAAGGACTTGGTATGTCTGTGATAGAGTATCTAAAAGCCAGGATACCGGAGGAGGCGCGAGGGATGGCCGAAGGAATCATGGCGGAGTTGAGCCGGCTCACCAACGCTGTGGAGCACGTGGGAGGAGGGCCTCTTCTTGGCCTTAACGGAGTGGCAATTGTGGGGCACGGCAGGTCAAGGGCCCATTCCGTGACCGCCGCCATAGAAATGGCCCGTAACACTCTGGAGCAGGGCTTGGTGGACATGATGAGGCGCGACTTGGCTCAGGTGCAGGCGCGAATGCAAAGCAATCAGGAGAGATAGGTTGAGCAACAACGGCAGGGTGGCCCTTATCACTGGCGGATCGCGGGGCATAGGCAGAGCTATTGCCCTCAGACTGGCGAGAGATGGGAACAGGATAGCCGTAAACTACAAGTCAAACGAAGAGGCCGCCCAGTGGGTGGTGGATGCCGTGACCGGAATGGGCGGAGAGGCTATGGCCGTAGGCGCCGACGTAACCCAGGGGGCGGCAATCGAGGCCATGGTCAAGAAGGTTGAGGACGCATGGGGCGGCGTCGACATACTTGTGAACAACGCGGGCATTATCCACGACAGCCTTCTCCTCCGAATGGCCGAGGATGTTTGGGACGAAGTCATCAACACTAACCTCAAGGGGACCTTCTACTGCACCAAGGCGGCTCTTAAATATATGGTACGCAAGCGGTGGGGCAGGATAATCAACGTCGTCTCCGTCGTTGGCCTCGAGGGCAACCCCGGCCAGTCCAACTACGCCGCATCCAAGGCTGGAATGATCGCCTTCTCACGGAGCATCGCCAAGGAGGTGGCTTCCCGCAGCATCACCGTCAATGCCGTGGCTCCGGGTTACATCGCAACGGAGATAGTGGAAGACCTGAACCCCGAGTTCAAGGAACTCATCCTCTCCAGAATACCTCAGAACCGCTTTGGATCGGCGGAAGACGTAGCCAGCCTGGTGGGATACCTTGCCAGCGAAGAGGCCAGCTACATAACAGGTGAGGTTATAAGGGTGGATGGCGGCATAGAGCTGTAGCAGGGGGTAGGCCTTGATTCGAGGGGGCGCGGCTGTCTATACCTCCGCACTTATTGCGCCGATAGTAGTGAAGGGGAGTGGTTGCTCAGACACTGCCTTGTCGGATACTACCGCGAAAACCACAGACATAATGAAGCCTCATGTCTCTCAATGATAAGGTAGCTCTTGTGACAGGCGGCTCGCGTGGGATTGGGCGCGCCATTGCGCTGGAGTTGGCCCGTCGCGGCGCCGACGTCATCATCAACTACGCGCGCGGCCACGAGGCAGCAAGGGCAACCGAGGCCGAGGTCTCGGAGCTAGGCGTGCGCTGTCTGCGGCTGAGGGCTCATCTGGGAGAGCCGGCCAGAATCCAGGAGATGTTCCGGCAAGTCGAGAAGGAGTTTGGACGCCTCGACATCCTGATCAACAACGCCGCTTCCGGCGTACAGAGGTCGGCCCTGGACCTGGAGACCAAGCATTGGGACTGGACCCTCGATATCAACACCAGAGCGCCCTGGCTGTGCGCCAAGGAGGCGGCGCGCATGATGCCCCAGGGGGGTCACATCGTCAACATCACCAGCCTGGGGTCTCAACTGGTGCTGTCCAACTACCTGGCTGTGGGGGTCTCCAAGGCGGGTCTGGAGGCGCTGACTCGCTACCTGGCTGTGGAGCTTGCTCCCTTGGGAATAGTTGTCAACGCAGTAGCGGGCGGCATTGTGGAAACCGATGCACTGAAGCACTTCCCGAATCGGGAGGAGATGATTGGCGACTCTCTGCGACGCACGCCTGCCGGACGCCTGGTTACAGACGAGGACATGGCAAAGGTGGTGGCGTTTCTTTGCAGCGAGGATGCGGATATGATCAGGGGACAGGTGCTTGTGCTGGACGGAGGGATCTCCCTGATAGGCGTCTAGGCGCGCCCGCGTCTGCTAGGTGGTCCGGTCTATCGGAAGAGAGACAATCCTGCCCCGGGAATGCCCATCGCCGTTTCTGATATCCACCTCTTGACCCACCGAGGCGTGGCGCGTGCGGACGTACCCAAGGGCCAGGTCGCTCTCCAGGATGGGAGAGTGCGCGACAGACGTCAGCAAGCCCGCGTCCTTCCCGTCCACCTCCAGGCGCTGCTCAGGCAGAGCGCTGCCCTCTGTTACGGCGATGCCAACCAGATGCTTTTGCACCTTGTCGTAGGTGTTTAGCCTGACCACAACCTCCTGACCGATGTAGCACCCCTTATCGAAGCTGATGGACGGGAGCAGTCCCGCCTCCAGGGGGTTGAACTCCTCGCTCAGCTCTCTGCCGTAGCGGGGCGCCCCCTGCTCGACTCGGAGCATCTCGGCTGCGTCCTCTCCCATTGGGACCGCTCCCATCCGGAGCAGGGCGTTCCACGCCCCTTCCGCCTGCGACTTGGTTACGAGCAGGTCGTAGCCGGTTGTGCCCAACGCGTCGGTACGGACGACCTGGGCTTGAACGCCTTCAAGGGAAACTTCCCGGGCGCCGCAGAGACTCAGCGACGTTGCGTCCGGGCCCAGAAGCGCTCCGGCATCAGGCCCTATGATGGAAAGCAGCGCAGTCTCTTCCGTGACGTCCCTCACCTGTATGTCCTCTCCAAAGGTGTACAGGTCGATCCAGTCCACCACGTTCTGTACTGTCTGTGGGCTGGTGATAACCAGAAGCTCATCGCCCAGGTTGATTATTGGGAGCAGGTCGATGATGCGGCCTTTGTTGGTGGTGAGGACTGTTGACGCGCCCTCTCCGACGGCCAGATCGATCACCTTGTTGGTAGATAGACGGTTGAGCAGGTCAAGCCCGTCGGCTCCCGAAATGCGCAGCCGTCCGAAGGCTGAGCGGTCGAGCAGGGCGGCGCCTTGCCTGGCGGCCCTGTACTCCTCGCTCGTGCTCCCGTAAGTACGGGGCAACTCCCAGCCATCGAAGGACGCGAAGGACGCTCCGGCCTTCTCCTGCACGTCGTGCAGAGTTGTGATCTTGCTTGAGGCTGTTTCTTGCATCGGCTTATAAACCAATCAGGGTCGCCTGATATCTCTGTGATCTCAGACGACCCTTGTAGAGTGTATTTCGGGCGGTCCCACTCCTATACGGAGAAGGATGTGCCGCAGCCGCAGGTGGTCTTGGCGTTGGGATTGTGGAACTCGAATCCCTTGCCGTTGAGACCGTCAGAGTACTCCAGGACTGTGCCTGCCAGGAAAACGTAGCTCTTCTTGTCTATGAACAGCTTTATGCCGTTATCGTCTATGACCTTGTCCTCAGGTCCGGACTCCGCATCTATGGAGAGGGTGTAGGTCAGGCCTGAGCATCCTCCCCCCTTGACGCCCACACGCAACCCGAACTCCTCTTGGGCATCCTTCTGGGCGAACTCCCTGGCCTTCTTTGCTGCTTTCTCGGAGATGCTAATGGTTAGGGGCATAACGTCCTCACCTCTTGGAGCAGTTTGTACAATATCCTATTGAGATTCTAGCCCCAAACACAAAGCAAGTCAATACGAGCGTGTGGCGCCTTCCTTGACACCCATCTTAGGGGCTAAGTATTATACAGGCTGAGGCGCTGGAGTTTAGCCGATGAACGCTTCTCCGGCTCCTCATTTCTCTGCATTGGGCCAGTAGCTCAGGTGGTTAGAGCGCAGTCCTGATAAGACTGAGGTCCGTGGTTCGAATCCACGCTGGCCCACCATGACGTACCGAATTCATAACTCGCCCATTCAGGGCGATCTCTGCGGCGTCCGCTCCCCCTATGGGAGAATCGTCCGGCGTGGGTATTGAGTAGACGATGGCGGCCCTGCCGGGCTTGACCACGACCTCCTTCACGAAGGAGCCGACGAAGGCTTTGGTCTCAGTCAGCTCGCTGGTTTTGAGGAAGTCGCTCATCTCGGCGGCGAAGGCGGCGATGGTGTCGGCGCTGTCGAGGAACTGCCGCCTCTCTTTTAGCAGCGCCCTCGCCTCCTCTGTGGCGATCTCCAGCTTCTCCTTGCGTTCCCGGAGTTCCACGATGAGGTCCGAAGCCTCGGCCACGTCTACGCTGTCGCTCCTCGCTATGAAGTGCCAGACGCGGCCCAGTTGGTTCTTCACCTCCTCAAGCTCCCCGTCGATACTCTCCAGCCGCTCACGCTGCTCGCGGGCCACTCCGTCCATCTCCTCGTCCAGCAGCTTCACCAGGTCTCGGATGTTGGACTCGGTGAGGATGTTGGCGCGAATCTCATCGACGATGATCTTCTCGAATTTCTTGGCATTGAGCCTGGGGGTCTCACAGGTGCCCTTGCCGCGCTTGAGGAGGGAGTGGCAGACATAGTAGGTGTACTTGCCGCTCTTGGCCTCGGCTGCGGTCATGGCCTTGCCGCAGGTCTCGCACTTGGCGATGCCGCTGAGCAGGTAGGGGCTGGAGGCGCGGCGGGGGTTCACCTTCTTGGGGGCGCGGGAGCCGAGCAACCTCCTGGCCTTCTGGAAGTCCCGCTTGGAGACGATGGCGGGGTGTGCGTCCTCGACGCGCACGGGGGGAGCTCCGTCTTTGGCGTTGGCTCCCCAGACCACGGTTCCGGCGTAGGCTTCGTGGGAGAGCATGGTGTGGATGGTGGTCTTGAGCCACTTCTTGCCGTTGGTGGTTGGGATGCCCTCGGCGTTGAGAGTCTTGGTCACGTCGAGGATGCTCTTGCCCTGTAGCACCATGTCGAAGACCCGTCTGACCACGGCGTCGGCGGGCGGGTTCAGCTCAAGCTTGGGGCGCTTCGCGGCCCCATCCTGGACGTGGACCCGCTTGTAGCCGTAGGGGGCGTAGCTGGTCATCCAGAAGCCTCTCGACGCGGCCTCCCGCATCCCCCGGACAACCTCCTGGGCGAGATTTTCCGAGTAAAATTCGTCCACGCTCTCGATGATGGCCTCAAGGAGCTTGCCGGTGGGGGTGTCGTCGGCCTGCTCGGTGATGGAGACCACGCGGATGCCCCGCCTGCGCAGCATGGACTTGAAGGCGACGGCGTGCTCGCGCTTGCGGGTGAAACGGGAGAATTTCCAGACGAGAATCTCCTTGAAGGGAGCCTCGGGCTTGCTGGCCTCGTTCAGCATCTTCTGGAACTCGGGCCTGTCGGCGATGCGGCCGCTCTCGGCCTCGTCCACGTACTCGCGGGCGACCAGGTAGTCGTTCTTCTGGGCGTAGTCCCGGAGCGCCCTAAGCTGGGCGGCGATGGACAGGTCCACGTCCTGGCGGTCGCTGGACACTCTTGCGTAGAGGGCCACTGGCGTCAGATCGAGTCGGTCATTCATCAGTCTCTCCTCCTTGTGTTTCACTCTGTCCTGTCCGGCGGGAGCGCAGCCGTTCCAGCCGCTCCCGTCTGCGCCACTCCCGCTCCTCCATGAAGATGCGGATGGCCTGGCGGAGCAGCTCGCTCACGGAGAGGTCATCCTCCTTCATTACCTGCCGCACCTGCGCCTCCATCTCCGGGGGGAGGGAGAAGGTGAGGGTCTTGGATTTCCTGGGAGTGGACACTCTCTTTTTGCCTCTCGATGTGGTGTATTGTCTTACTCTACACCACTTAGATACCGGCCTGCAACTGCTACCAGGGGCCAGCCGCCACCGGCCTGCGCCTGCGGCCGGGCATGTCCGAGGCGACCATCTGGGGTCCGAGGACGGAGGCGTAGCTTTCGGGCACGGCGATGACCACGACCTTCGCCAGCTTCCCCGTCCAGATCACGGGCCTGGCTATGGCGGCGCAGCCGCCGTCCTGGGCGTATCGCGCTGTGCCGTAGCGGGCGGCCTGCTCCGCCAGGGAGCCGGGGGGGATGGACCTGCCCCTGCGGGGCAAGCCTCCCCGCTCACCACAGATGGGGAACGTGGCCGGCGTGCCAAAGCCCCGCGTCCGGCGCACCACCTTCGCCCGCAGGTTGAGCGGGTCGGTCCAGCCTGCGGGGTCGCTCTTATCCTCCCGCGCGTACAGGACGGCCATGAAGGGCGGCTGCCTCAGCACCTCAGCCAGCCGGATGGTCACGGCGGCGTAGGAGCATAGGAAGGCACGCTGCAACTTCAGCACGTCCAGCCCCCACTCCAGGGCCAGCGGCTCGAAGGCCCTGGGCTGCATCAGCGCCGCCGCCGCGAAGCGTTCGGCCTGTGTGCACACGATCCGGTCGGGCGGGGAGCCTGAGTCCATGTCGCATAGGGTCTCATAGATGATCTCGTAGGTCTCGTGGACCACCGAGTAGTCCTGGGTCCCGGCCCACATGTCCTCGCGGTAGTGGATGTCGTAGCCGCCCCCCGGCGCGCTGTAGTGGATGCCCTTCACGTCCAGGTGCCTCCTGCCCGACACCTCGCCGAACCCGGCTCGTTTCAGCAGGGCCTTGATCTGCTCCATCGTGGGGCGGGCGGGGACGTCGAAGTAGCGCACGAAGCGTGCGGCGAGCCGCTCCGGGTCCAGGGCCTCGCGGGGGAGTCGTCCAGGAGCAGGCGGCAGAAGTCCTCTCTCGTCCTGTTCATTCCAGCAGCCTCTTGTTGGCGAATCGCTCGTACATCTCGACGATGAACCGCTTGGTCTTCAGGGTGATGGGGCCGTCGGGCCGGGTTCCCACGCGGAAGACGGGATCGGCCAGCACGTACTGGTAGGCCCGCTCAATCTCCATCGCCTCGCCGCCGTAGGGGTCGGGCTGGCCCACGCGCCCGGCCCGCTTCATCAGCTCGTCTGCGTCCACGTTGTAGAGGGCGGCCAGCTTGCCAATCATGTTGGAGCCGGGCTTCCGGCCACCCCGCTCGATCTGGGAGAGGTAGGAGCTGGAGATGCCGGTGCGCCTGGTCACGTCCCGCAGGCTGAGGTCTCCCCGCAGCCGTCTGAGCAGCGGCCCGATTTCGTCATCGCCCTCGATGGCCTCTCGGTCCTCAGGGTCCCGGTCGTCGTCATGGTCGTCCATGATGTCTCCCTCTTGCATCCGTAGTTGCGAACAGCGTCGCGCACGGCGTGCCTGCTACATTGCAGCTACATTACTGCTAACTAATTGTTACATTAGAGCGAGCAATTGTCAATGAATCCTTCTAATAGACCCTGAATCCGCCTCTCGGCCATTGCCTCTGTCCGGTCTATATTGCTACACTTACGCCAACAGAACGTATTATCGTATTTCGATCCGAGTATACATCACCGACGCCCGCGAGGGCCACCCCCTCGCGGCGCTCCAGACCCCACGAGAGAGACGGAATCGCGTGAGTAGCAAGCGAAAGCGGAAGCTGACGGACAGGCAGGAGCGGCGGCGCATCGAGGGCCTGCGGATACTGGCCCGCATCATCGCGCGCCACTACCTGGCCAACCCCCACCTGTACCCCAACGGCTCAGCCGGGGATGGCTCGCAGTCGGCCAAAAAGGAGGGTGCGGCGTGAAGCGCAGGCAGCCCTCCTCCAGGGTAAAGCTCGACCCCCACAAGGTGTGGGAGCTTCTGAACCGGCTCAACATGACCCAGAACGAGCTGGCGCGGCTGGTCGGCACCTCATCCGGCTACCTCTCCCAGCTCATGTCCGGGACGCGGTGCCCCTCGGCGGACATGCGCAGGCGGCTCATGGAGGCCCTGGGCGTCACCCGCTTCGATGACCTGTTCATCCTGGAGCAGGTCCATGTGTAGCGAAGGCCCCGCCACGTCCGCTCCTCTGCTCATTCCGCCCGGCGTCGCCCTGATGCCCGACGACTTCCCCGAACGGCTGGAGGCCGTGAGAGAGCTGTTCGATCTCAACTGTGAGGAGATGGCGGTGGCGTTGGGGGTGGACCCGCGCCAGCTGATGCGCTGGCGCATCAAGGGCGGCGCTCCCAACGGCGGAGCGATGCTGGCCCTTGTGCGGCTGGCGGTCCGTTCGCCGGAGGGTCTGGCGAAGCTGCTGGGCGAGGACGTAATCGTGATCTTCAAACCGAGGAGGAGGGACCATGACCACTAGAGAACGGAAGCGGACGTTGAACAACCGGCCCCCGCCCTTTCCCGAGGACTTCGGGGAGCGGCTGGAGGGCCTGAAGGACTTGTCCGGGCTGTCGTGGGGCGAGTTCGCCGAGCGTCTCGGCGTGACGCAGCGCGGCCTGGCGAAGTGGCGCAGGGGAGGGCCGCCTTCGGGGGCCTACTTGTGGGCCATCATCGAGCTGGCCCGCGAGCTTCCCGGCGGCTACGACCTGATGATGTACGGCGACGACGGTACGGAGGAGTAGAGGGGCCATGGGACGCCGGCAGGAGCGGGTCTACCACGTAGAGCCTGAAGAGTTCCCCCAGGACTTTCCCGAGCGCCTCGACCGCTTCCGGCAGGCCGCAGGGCTGTCCTGGCGGGAGCTGGCCCGCCGCCTGAAGGTCAACGCCCGCACCGTGCGCCGATGGAAGGCGGGAGCCAAGCCCGGTCCCGGCCACCTGGTCAACCTGTTGGAGTTGGCCGCGGGGATGGGGCTGCTCCACCACCTGCTGCGCGGAGTGGAAGAGCCGAGCGCGTTCCAGGGGGCGGGCCAATGACCGGATACAGGCAGGGACACATGGAGAAGGTATGCCGGGGCTGCGGTCGGGTCTACTACCGGCAGTTCCGGCGCAATTCGGGCCGGGAGGGGTGGTGCGGCGGCAGGTGCTACAAGCGGACCTACCGGCGAAGCCTGGGAGAGGCCGCCAACGGGCAATCGGCGGGCGCGGCGAGGGCCGGGCGGGATGAACCGTCCGGCCCTCTTGTTTGTCACCAAGACACTCTGGAAGGGAGAGAGACAGTGACTGAGAGCGGGGAGATCATCGGATTCAATCTCGACCTGGTGGCCGAGCGCCCCCTGGTTGCGCAGACGCGGTTCGCGGAGGACGGTAGCATCGGCGTCGATTGGCGGGGCCGCTGCTGGGCCTGGCTGAACGGCGACGAGGCCCCGGCGTTGGCGGAGGTGGTGGTCAACGACGCGGAGACCGCCAGGCTGCTGTTTCCCGGCCAGATCCGGCGGGTACGGGCGATGGTCCGGGCCGTCGAGACGGCTGCGGGCAGGGTTGCGGGCCTGGAAGTGCTGACGGACCTGGGCTGGGAACCCCGCACGGAGCCGTGCGCCGCCGCCAGGGGGCTGCACGAGGGCGGGAAGGTACGGATCGTCGGCGGTACGGTTCAGCGACAGCTCAATGGCAAGGTGGGCACGCTGCTCAGGTATACCAGCGCCACCGTCGAGGTGGACGGCAGGCGGTACGGCGTGGGAGTAAGGGGCCTGGAACCCGTCGGCGGCGGGAACGGTCCGGAGGAGGCCGCCGTGGGTCTGGACTGACGGCCAACGCCACAGGCAACGGCTGTCCATCGACGCAAAGAGGGCCGGGCGGTTCAAATCCGCCCGGCCCTCCTGTCTTTTCCGGCCCTTCCCCCTCCTCGCCGCTCACCGCCTGCCGCACCGGGGGCCTCCGCTTCGTCTTGGATGGGAGGCCCCTTTGGTGTATCGTTGGGTCTGCACCACCCCGGAAGACGCTAACGCTGCCTTGCGGCAGCCTCGCGCCCTGGCGCAGGGCGCACAAGGGGTGTGGAGATCAAGGCTGCATGATCCCGGACGCGGGCGTCTGCACTCTCGGCGTCTGGGGGCCGTCTCTGTTTGAGACGCTCTGTTCTCGTTCCGGGGAGGCTTCTGCAAAACGGGTTTGGACGAGGAGGCAATCACAGACAGAGACCGAGGAGGTTGCGCCATGGCTGTCGAAGGACGTGAAGGGAGCACCGGGAAGCAACGACGAACCCCTTTCCCCGAGGACTTCGGGGAGCGGCTGGAACGCCTGTTGAAGATGGCCGAGCTGTCGCCGCAGGAGTTGGCCGAGCTTCTCGGCGTGACGGAGCCCACCGTGCGGAGGTGGCTCAGGGGAGGGGTGCCCAAGGGGTTCAACTACATGGGCATCATGCAGCTGGCGCGGGGCGTTCCCGGGGGCTTCAATCTAATGCTCTACGGCGACCCGGAATCGGAGGGCGAACCGGCGAAATAGGAGCGAGAAGCCGGGCCACGTCCAAGCGCCCTCCTCCTCCTCTTTCCTCATCTCCTGACGACGCCCTGGGGACCCGTCCTCGACGCCCTGCGGTTGAGGGCGCGGTCGAGGATCCCGAAGGCCAGGTGGATGCCCAGCTCCGTCACCCTTTGGGAGGGCTCCTCCTCCTGCTTGAGGAGGGCGTGGGCGATGAGGTCGGCCATCTGTAGCAGGTCGTCGTCCTGGGAGCTTCGGAAAGAGGGGCCGCCGATGATCCGCTCTATGGGGATGTCCTTCGTCGGCGCGCCGTCCTCCCAGACCTCGTACCTGCTGGGCACGGGGTTGCGGCTCCTGAGCCTGCCGTAGAGCCGCCTGACCATGCGCTCCCCTCCCTCGTCGAAGATGAGGTGGGCGTAGCGCCCGTCCGCCGCGACGGAGGTGTTGATGCGGTTGAGCAGCCGGTTCAGGCTGACCTGTTCGTAGCCCTTCACGTCGGCCTTGCGAAGGCAGACGTTGACCACCTCGATGCCGCCCAGGGAATGGGCGGCGTTCTCTATGATGCGCAGGCCGTTCATGAAGATCTCGGCTCCCTGCACCGGGGTGAGCCTGCGGCCGGTGTTGTCGATGCGGGCCAGCTTGCCCCGTCCGGCCAGCAGGTCGCAGGCGTGCAGCTCCCGGCTTGTCGGGACGCTGTAGTCGCCCGCCAACGCCGTGCGCCAGTCCTGAATGCGGCCATGCAGGCCGTTCCATCGCTCGGCGTTCACGCCCAGGGCGGAGCGGACGTAGTAGCGGGGACCCTCGGACTCGTCGATGTAATAGATTCTCATGGCCTTGGTTCTCCTTGCATGTCGGTCAGGGGCGCACCGGCTCGAAGCCTCCGCCCGGGGCGAACCAGGCCCGTCCCAGCGGCCCCTCCCGCTCGACCAGCTCGCGGTGGGAGGCCAGCAGGGGGACGGCGGTCCTGAGACGGTCCATCTCGTCCTGCGCCACTCTCAGGAAGTGGGTCTGGGCGATGTCGTCGTCGAAGACGACCAGGACGACGGGCGGCGCGCCGTGGTCGTCGATGGGCCGGTGGGACGAGTAGTAGCGCAGGTATGGGGCGAGCCGCGCCGCCATGGTGACCGGCCGCACCGCCCTCCGCTCCCACTCCAGGAAGAAGGGCCATGCGGTCTTCCCGCGCCTGAGCATCCCGAAGGCGTCGGGGTGCACCGAGCGCCTCCCGCCGAAGTAGCGGAAGTAGCGGGACGCCCTGCGGGGCGGGTCGAGCTGGTCGATCTCCCAGCCCAGGGCGCGGGCCTGGCGGGAGAGGGCCGCTACGAAGCCGTGGACGGAGGCGGTGTGCTGCATGTCGCGGAGGAGCTGCCGGCTGCGCCTGCCGGAGACGCCGCGCCAGCCTGCTGCGGCCCCGGCGTCGGGGGGAGCGGCGCTCCACCGCTTCTTCGCTCCGCCAACGGCTGCCCGGTCCCTGCGGGCCAGCAGGGTCAGCCCCGCGTCGGTGAGCACCAGCCGCCGCTCTGCGGAGGGTACGCGGGCGGCCAGCCCGAAACCCTCAAGGGCCGTCGTGAGCTGGGAGGCGCGCTGGTTGGTGACTCCCAGCAGACCGGCGAGGTCGCCCAGGGCGAGCCAGGGCCAGTCGGAGAGCAGGTCGAGGGCGCGCTTCTCGGCGGGTTTCAGGAGGGCGGGCAGCATGTGCTCGGGGACGCCCCGCTCGCTCCCCCGCTCGTCGATGTCCTCGGGCATGGAGACCCGCGCCAGGGGCCGCTCGGCGGGGAGCGAGCCCCTGCGTTCGATCCGGTCGATGGCGTCTCTGAGGCTGACGGCGGCGTTGACCGAGGACAGCCGCCACACCGCGTCGTCGGTGGCCGCTGCCGCCGCCTCCCGCTCCAGGGCTAGGACCGTTGGCGTGGACGCCCGGCGCAGAATCCCTCGGGCGTAGCGCAGCCGGGTCTCGTCGGGGAGGACGAGCAGGATTCCGCCGGGCTGCGGGCCGTTCCTGAGCCGCCCGATCCGCTTGGAGAAGCCGGTGCGGTCGGTGGCGTGGCCCTGCCGGACGATGCCGATGGTCCTCCCGTCGGGAAGGATGATGGCGGCGTCCATCGACATGGCGCGGTACCAGCGGAAGCGGATGGGGTGGTGGATGTTGGCGACGGCGGAGGCCAGGCGATAGACCACGGCCACGGCGTCGAGCCTCTCCAGGAGGACGCGCCGCCACCGGGCAGCCAGCGGGTAGCTGCGGAGCAGCCGATCCGGGGTGAGGTCTTCCTCCTGGGCCAGGCGGCGCAGGCCGTCGGCGGTGAGGTGGAACCTGCGGGTGGGGGTAACGAGCTCCGTCCCGTGGGGTACGGAGGCGATCAGCCCCGCGTCCTCCAGCTGGCGGGCGGCCTCGTAGACCGCGCTCTGGGACCAGCCGCAGAGGGCGGCCATCTCAATCCGGTCGAGAAAGGGCATGGCGGCGAGGCGGCGAAGCAGCTCCCGCTTTCCCCCGGTGAGCGGCCTCATTCCTCAAGCTCCTCGTCGGCTGCCCCGTCCGGCGTCTCCAGGGCGTCGTCCCCAGGGTTCTGGTCGCGCTTGCTGCGCTGCTTGCGTCGGGCCTGCTCCTGGGACTGGCCGCCGCTCTCCGCCGTCTCGGTGTCCTGGCCCTTCCTGAGCTTCTCCAGCTCCTCGCGGTACCTGTCCACCAGGTCTTGCATCTCCGCGTCCCGCCGTTCGATGTCGCTGGCCGGTGTTAGGTAGCTCTCGGCCAGGTCGCGGATGCGCTCAGCTGTGCCGGCGTCTCCCGTCACCGGCTTTGCGACCTTCATGGAGAAGGCGTCCATCCGCTCCGTTCCCACGGTGGCGCGGACGTAGCATTGGTGGACCGGCAGGGACGTGATGTCGTCCTCGGTCACCCGCTCCTTGCCCAGCTCCCACACAAGCTGGCGGGCGTCGTTGCCCGCCACCTGGAAGACGGCCAGGCAGCCCACGTTGGCCAGGATGGTGTCGCGCATGGTGCGGGAGAGGTCGTCCAGCTTGGCCAGGCTCTGGGTGGCCAGGATGAAGGACGCCCCGAACTTGCCCAGCTCGGAGAGCATCGACTCGTAGTCCACGCCGGGCATGGACTGCATCTCGTCCACCACGACCAGCGCGCCCCGGCGCTGCTCGAAGGGCAGGCTGCCCTGCTCCCGTATCACGGCGTCCACGAGGTTGAGGAGGGACGCGCCCACCAGGGCGGCCACGTCCCTTCCCGCCTTGCCCTGGGCGGTGGAGACCAGCAGGATGCCGCCGTCGTGGATGGTGCGGCGCATGTCGATGGTGGATCGGGGCTGGCCCAGGATGGCCCGCGCCCGCTTGGAGGATGCGTAGTAGGAGAGGCGGGTCTGGACCGGGGCCAGGGCGTCGGCGCGGGTCTCGCGCCGCCAGCCGAAGAAGTCCCTGGCCCACCACTGCATCAGGTAGGGGTCGTTGACCTTCGCCAGCACCTCGGCGCGGAATCCGTCGTCGGCCAGGATGCGCAGTCCGTCGAGGATGGTGTACTGCTCGCCCGCGTCCCTGCTCTCATTGGCCTCGTGAAGGGTCTTCACCGTCTGTTCGAGGATGGACTGCATCCTCGGCCCCCACTGGTCCCAGAGGCCCTTGGCGATGCGCACGACGGAATCGGCGGTGCGGTCGCGGTCGGAGAAGATACGGGTGTCCAGGAGGTTGACGCCGGGAGCGCCCCGCTCGTCGGCCAGGTCGATGAGCCGCACCTGCTCGACGAGGGAGTCGGGGACGTGTTGGAGCAGGCCGCCCACCAGGTCGGCGTGGGGGTCCACGACGACGATGGCATCTCCGTCCCTGCCCACCGCCTTCTCCCGCATCTTGTGGGCGACGATGTGGTGCATCAGGGTGGACTTGCCCATGCGGGTGCGGGCGACGTAGAGGTGGTGGCGTCTCAGCAGGTCGTCGGGGAAGTGAATCTTCCTGGGCGTTCCGGTGGTGGTGTCGCCGACGTGGGCGCCGCCCCTTACGCTGCGGGCCGTGGGCAGCAGCACCTTGGCCCCGGCGCGGGCCACCAGGGGCGTCTCGTCACGCGCTCCCGGCGGGTGCCACAGGCAGGCCGCCTCGCGGACGCCCATGACGCTGCGCTTCCCGAACAGGCCGGGGCCTGACGGGTGGAGCACCTGGGGGTCGGGCACGGCGGGCCGCACCCGGCTCACGTCGAGGCGCGCGCCCGCGGGGTTGTCATAGTCGCGGTAGGCGGCGGCCACCGGCTCCAGCAGCTCATTCGCCCGGTGGGGCCGGGTGCTCCGGGGCAGGATCGCCGTCACCTGAATCTCGGCGTCGAAGGCGATGCGGGAGACCTTCTCCTTGATGAGGATGGGGTCGAAGACCCGCTTGCGGGCCTTCTTGAAGCGGTGCCAGGCCCAGCCGCCCACGGCCAGGGCGAGGGCGACCCCCGCTCCCATGAGCACGGCCTTCCAGGTCTCTCCCGCCTGCACCCACAGGTAGCCCCGGAGGGCGGCCAGGGCCGCCACGCCCAGGACGGCCATCGTCACGCCGTCGGTCTGGAGGGGCTTGGTCTGATAGGTGTAGGCGGGGTCTCGCCGGTCCTCCACAGGCCGCTTGTGGGCCTTCTCCAGGTGGGACTCCGACCAGTCGGGTCCCATCGAGCGCAGCATCAGCCGCGCCACCACGCGCTCCCCCTCGTTGAGGTTGGAGAGCGCGCCCATGAGGGCGATGAGGGGGTCGGAGCCGGGGTCGAGCAGGTCGTCGTCCCGGAAGACCCGGAGAGGCACGTACTCGGGGCCGTCGGCCCGGAGCGTCATGCTCCACGCCTGCTCGTCTTCGGCCAGGCGCAGGGGGTCGTCCTCGGCGGAAATCTCCTGTATCTGGGCCTGGGGGTAGCGGGCGGCGATCTGGGAGCGCACCACCTGGTCGTCCAGGCAGCGGGCCAAGAGCGTTACGCCGTCTGCGTCCCCGGCAAGCTCCAGGGAGAAGGGTTCGGGGACGGCGATGGAGCCGAGCATGTTCTCGACTCCCAGGAGGGTGCGCTCCCCCGTCCTGGGCGGCGTCACCGCCAGCAGCGCCGGGAGTTTCTTGGCCTCGTTGTTCAGCAGCCACTTGATGGGGTTCGCTTTCATTCGCTTGCTCCTTTCTCTATCGGTTCCTTCATTGCGGTCGTTCGGTCGCTCCTAGTGACGACCGGGTCTCCACTCGATGACCTCCGTCTCCTCCGGGGTGGCCTCGATGCGGACGGGGAAGCGGTTGCCCTTCGCCAGCAGCAACCCGTCTCCACGCGGGCACGACAGGAGCCATCGCTGGAGGTCCTGGGGCAGGTCGAAGGCGTCGCCCACCGTGCTTATGGCGGCTGCGTCCTGCTGAAGCAGCAATTTGAAGGCGGCGTTCTGAAGCAGGGCGCGACCGGAGTGGCCGGTGATGGCCCGCGAGGTGTCCTCGCTGAGCAGGTCCTGGACGTCCTGGGTGATGAACTGCAACCCCAGCCGGTGCTTCCTTGCGCGCTTGGCCATCGACACCATGAAGGCCGCGCCCTCGGGGTGCTGCATGATCGACCACACCTCGTCCACGACCAGCAGGCGGGGCTTGGGGTCCTGGGCCGCCGCGGCCCACACCGTCTCGGTGCAGACCATCGCGGCGGCGGGCCGAAGCTCCGGCTCCAGCAGGCGCAGGTCGAAGACGGTCACGAGGGCCTCGTTGTGGAGCAGGTCGTCGCCCTCGTCGGAGAGGAGGTTGCGCAGGCTGCCGGTGGCGAAGGGCCTGAGCAGCCGGGCGAGATCGGGGTCTCCCGCGTCGCTCTCTTGCAGATACTGGTAGAAGTCCCGGAAGCCGGTGCGCTCGCGGGACGTTGCGTAGTAGCCCGCGAGGGCGTGGTCGAGGGAGGCGCGGCGGTCTGCGCCGAGGCTCTCGCCCACCATCACCTCGATGAGGCGTCTCAGACTGCCGATGCGCTGGAGCAGCTCCTCGGAGTCTCCCCGGTCGATGACGAAGGGGTTCATGCCCTGCCCCGGCACGCCGGGGGAGAGCACCCGTCCTCCCGCCGCGCGGGCCATGTCCGCGTACTCGCCCTCGGGGTCGATGACGTAGGCGGTTACGCCCCTGGTCAGGCCCCGCAGGACGCCGAGCTTGGTGGCGAAGGACTTGCCGGAGCCTGACCGTGCGAGGACGGCGGTGTTGGCGTTCAGGTGCGTCCCGTCCCAGGGGTCGTAGACGACGGGGGAGCAGGCCCGCAGGTCGATGCCGTAGAGCGTCCCCCTGCGGGTGTCCAGGTCGGGCGGCGAGAAGGGGAAGAGGCGGGCGAGGGACGACGTGTCCAGCGTTCGCCACTCAGCGACGGCGTTCAGGCCCAGAGGCAGGGTGGACAGGATGCCCTCGCGCTGGCGGAATGCCAGGGGGTCCAGCTTGCCCAGCGTGGCGGCGAAGTGTCCCCTGGCCCGCTGGGTCATCTCCTTCAGCGACGCCTCGTCCCTGGCGTGAAGGGTGATGGAGAGCGACGCGTGGAAGAGCCTTTCGCGTCCCCGCTGCACCTCGTCCCTGAGCCGGGTCACGTCCTCCAGGGCGATCTCCGCCTCCGGGGACATGGTGCGGCCCCGCTTGAAGGAGAGGCTCTGCGCCGACTCGAAGCGGACCTTCTGCCACTCCAGGGTGCGGGCCGCCTGCTCAGCGGGAATCGACCCCAGGTGGATGGACAGGTCCATCGGCGCGCCTGCGGCCATGAGGCTCTGGAGGAAGCCGGGGGCCAGGGAGCGGGGCCACTTGCCCAGGTGGAGGGAGCGGACCAGGCGGTCTCCGACGCGCACCTCGCGACGGCGCATCTCCACCTCCACCGGCGTCTCCTCGTCCATCTCGGCGGGGGTGCCGCCCAGGGCCGAGGCCAGCATCAGCATACGCAGACGCCTGCCGCTGAAGGGGTGGACGGACAGCCCGGCCCGCGCCAGCAGGCCGCGCAGCTCGTCGAACCGCCCGAACTCGCACACGGCGTAGAAGCGCCGGTCGAGGATGCCGTCGCGGGCCTCCAACTCGGTCAACAGCCTGCGAAGCGACTCCGACGCGGCCTCGGTCTGCGGCGGCAGGTTGCCCGGTTGGGCCTCCGTGAGCTTCTCCCGCAGCCCACCAAGGCGCGGCGGGTGCTGACGGATGAGGAGCTGCACGGGGAAGTCGCAGGCGTTGAGCGCCCCGGCGAAGGCCCCCAGCTTCGGCTCGTCTATTTCGAGGCCCATCACCTCGCACACGCCGAGCTTCACCCCGTCCAGGCGCACGGGGCCGTCCTCCTCCAGGTGGGAGAGCATGAAGAACAGGGGCAGGGGTGGCGGCGGCTTGGGGGCCGGCGCCTGCGGTTCTGTGGGTTCCTGGGTCTGCGGAGCGGCTGCGCCATCCGGCGGCCCCTCCGCTCCGGGTGTCTTGTTTCGGTCGTTCGGCTTCTTCAACTCGGTCTTCTCCTTTGCGCTAGCAGCCTGTCCGAGAAACACGGTTGGCGAGTGGTTGGGTGTATGATAGGGCCAGTCCAGTAGCGGGGAGTTGTTGATGAGCAAGACCTACCTTCCCTACGAACCCGACCAGCAGTTGCTGTTGCCAGCGGCGTTGCAGGAGTGGCTGCCTGACGACCATCTGGCCTACTTCATATCCGACGTGGTGGACCAGTTGGACATGTCGGAGGTCACCGCTCGCTACGAGCGGGAACGGCGTGGCGGGCCGCCGTATCATCCACGGATGATGGTCAAGGCGCTGCTGTATGGCTACTGCGTCGGGGTGGCGTCCTCACGCCGCATCGCCCAGCGTCTCCACGAGGACATCGCCTTCAGGGTGTTGGCGGCGAACAACACACCGGACTTCCGGACCATCTCCGACTTTCGCAAGGACAATCTGGATGCGCTGTCGGGCCTGTTCATACAGGTACTGGCGTTGTGCCAGCGGGCGGGGCTGGTGAAGCTGGGGCACGTGGCGCTGGACGGCACGAAGGTGAAGGCCAACGCATCGAAGCATAAGGCGATGAGTTATGGACGCATGAAGGAGAGGGAAGCGCAGTTGGCGGCGGAGGTGGCGGAGTTGCTGGAGCGAGCCCGGGAAGTGGACGATGAGGAAGACCGGCGGTACGGCAAAGACAAGCGTGGAGACGAGTTGCCGGAGGAGTTGGCCTTTCGAGAGGGTCGGTTGGAGAAGATACGGGAAGCCATGGCGGCGCTGGAAGCCGAGGCGCAGGCGGCTGCCGAACAGGCTGAGGCCGAAGGTGGTAAGCGCCCGGGGGTGCCCGACGACAAGGCCCAGCGTAACTTCACCGATACCGAGTCGCGCATCATCCCAGCGCCTGGAGGAAAGGACTTCCTGCAAGCGTACAACTGTCAGGCGGTGGTGGACAGCGCTCACCAGGTGATCGTGGCGGCGCGGGCCACCAACCAGACTTCGGATAAGCAACAGGCTGCGGCGATGATGGAGGAGACCATCGACAACGTCGGTGCAGTCCCCAGGGAAGTATCCGCCGATGCCGGCTACTACTCGGCAAAGGCAGTCGATGAGCTTTATGCTCTGGGCGTGGACCCGTTCGTCGCGCCGGAGCAGACCCGCCACGGCCGGGTTGTGCCACCGGCGCCCCGAGGTCGCATACCCAGCCATCTGTCTCCCAGGGACCGGATGCGACGGAAGTTACAGACCAGGCGGGGTCGGCAGCGCTACGCTTTGCGGATGCAAACTGTGGAGCCGGTATTCGGCCAGATCAAGCAGGGCCGGGGATTCCGGCAGTTCCTGTTGCGGGGACTGGAGAAGGTGAACGGCGAATGGTCGCTGATCTGCACCGGCCACAACCTGCTCAAATTGTTCCGCTTTGGGGTCAATCTGCACAGGAAAGCACGGGTCCATGGGCCAGCCCAACGCATCAGGAACTCTTGCCGAGGTAGTGAGCACAGCGATATTCGCAAAGCTGTCTGGGGGCTGACCGGGGCAACCGGCACAATTAGTTGTCGCGATCCATTGTCGCTGACCCGCAACCACAGTTAGCTAATCCTCGGACGGGCTGCTAGGGGGTCGGGAAGTCCACGAGGCCGCTGCGCAGCAGCGCGGCGACCGCCTTGGCCAGAAGGACCAGCACCAAGCCGACGACGGCCATCACGACGGCGCTCTTGGCCTTGCCGCCGCCCCGCTCCTCGGCTCCCTCGGCCATCAGGACGAAGCCCGCCCAGACGATGGCGAAAACGCACAGGCCGGAGGCGGCGTAGGCCATCGCGGTGAGCACCTGGTCGAAGGCGTCCAGCATGGCCTGCTCCTCGGGCGGAACCGCGCCGGTGGTCGCCAGCGCGGTCCCAATCAGAAGGGTTGCCGTCAGTAGACGCCTCACCACGGCCACTCCCATCCCAGCAGGTCGAACCAGTCGCTCAGAGCCTGCCCCGCACTGGATGCGGGGTCGCCGTCTGCGGGCTCCTGCTCGGCGGGCGGTTCGACCGGCTCAGGCTCCGGCAGGACCAGGACCTCGAAGGGGTCGTCGGCCCCGACACTCGACGCCAGGGCCAGCGTCTCTTCACGGCTCCGGGTGATGGGCGACCGCTCCACCGTCTCCGCCTTGACGTGCTCCTTGTGCAGCACGTCCACTGTCACCTGCTTGGCGATGGTGGCGCTGGGGACGTAGGCGGACGCCGTCGCGGTGGCGGACGCCGTGGCGCCGTCCTCGCAGGTGGCCGTTGCCGTCTCACTGTCGGAGTCGCTGTCCCCCGGGCGATGGAGGTGCACGGTCCTGGTGACTTGCTCCGTCCGCTCCGGGTGGTGGGTCAGCTGCACCAGGGGCGGCAGCGGAATACGAAGGGCCGCCTCCAGGTCCGCCTCGACGCTCACCTCGTAAACGGCGGCGCCCTCGCCGACGGCCACACGGAAGCGGGCCTCGCCGTTGGCGACGAACGGGACGCTGGTGTGCGACCCGCCGACGCCGACGTTGACGGTCCCCGTGATGGCGGTAACTGCCGCGTCCATCAACGCCGTCTCGGTGACGCTGGCGTGTCCGGCCACCGTCTGAAGCGCGACGGACTCCAGGGTGCGGGTCTCGCACTCGGACGCCACCACGCCCTCCACCGCTCCGGGCGTCCAGCCCAGGGAAGTCATACGCAGGTCGCACAACTCCCCCTCCACAACCGGCAGGGGAAAGGGAAGCTGCGCTTCCTCGACGGTGACGGCCCCGGCCTGCCCCAGCGTGTCCTCCCACGAGAAGGTGAAGGACGGGTTCGGGCCGTCCAGGGGGAGGGAGTAGTCGATGCGCTCCCCCTCGTCCAGGGAGGCCGAACCCCAGAACCGCAGCCACGTGCCCTCCGGCCCGCCGAAGGCGCGGACGCGGATGTCAAGGGCGGTGGCGGCCCGCAGGATGACGGCGGCCCGGTCGCCGGAGACGGTGAGTCCCTCGACGAAGAGCCGCCGCCCTTCGACCGGCTCCTCGACCTCGAAGTCGATCTCATCCCGCCAGTGGTCGTCGGCAAGGGCCGCCTGGGGGACGGCGACCGCCGCCGCCAGAGCGACGACGGCCGCGATTGCCAGAAAGCTCTTCGGGGGCTTGCTTTGCCGGGACTTACGGCTCCCGTCCCCGTTGTCGTTTCCGTTGATGTTGTCCTTATCCGTCCACCTGGGCTTGCCGAACCAGCGGTGAGGGCGGAAGGGCATCCGCCCGCCCGTCCGCTCCCGGCTCCCGCGCTTCGGGCGAAGGCGGCGCAGGGTCTTGCCAGCCCGCCTCGCCATCAGCCGCAGGGGACCGGGGCCGCTTGTCACCGGCTGCGCCGGCGCGGGCGGCTCGCTGCGCACCAGCTCGGACGGCGCCCCGGCGTAGAGCCTCGCCCCAAGCCGGTACTTCAGCAGGTAGGCGGCCACCAGGGGCAGCCGCCGACCGCCTATCTTCCCGGCGACGGCGACCAGCCCCGCCAGGCCCAGGAGAACGGCAATCGCCATCCTCACCTCCGACGGCCCCACGGGGGCGTAGCGGTATGCGCCGTAGGACAGGGCGCACACCGCCATCATCGCCACGACCTGCGGGAAGGTGAACCCCAGCAGCACCTTGTCCTCGGCCTGCACGTGGGTCGGCACCTCATGCTCTCTCATGGCTTTCCTCCCTTTCATCGGCCTATTCGCCGGGGTCGGGCAAGTTGGGGTCCACCGGGGAACCCACGACGGCGTTCATCACCAGTTCGACGACGCCGTAGGCCACCATCGCCAGCACGATCCCGGCCAGGGCGGTCATCATGGCGCTCTTGCCCCGCTCCATCTGGTGCGGCGCTCCCGACGCCGTCAGGTACAGGTAGGCCCCGTAGATGAAGAAGCCCACGCCCACGACCCCCACGACGCCCAGCAGGATGCCCACCAGGTTCGATATGGTCTGTGTCAGTTCATCCATAAGTTCCGTCTCCTCTCTGTCGTGACTGCCGGGCGTTCTCCCACCCGGTCTTCGTCCGTTCGTCCCTCTCTATCTGTTCCGTTGTCGCTGCTCTCCTAAATGCACATCGCTCTCACCTCCTTCGTCCTGTTGTCGATGGGCGCAGGCCGCGCCCGCACTCCGTTGGGGTCGTCGTTGTCGGGGTTACTCGTCGCTGCTCCGGGGGGCATCTCCCCCGCCGTCTCCGCCTGCCGATGGGGTGGCCATAGAAGCCGCCGAGCTGAGGCCGCTGCCAGCCGCCGACAGGCCCGCGCTGGCCGCCATCGCCCCCACCGCCATGCCTCCCGGACCCCCTGCGGCCCCGCCCGCTATCAGCCCGATGGTCTTGGCCGACCTGACCATCGAGGAGGGCAGGTTCATGCCGAAATAGAGCATCGAGAGCCAGGAGTCGAAGGTCCCGGCGTTGCCAAGCATCGACGGCACCCGGGTCGCCATGTAGACGAAGGACAGGGACATCAGGAGCTTCCAGATCAGGTCCTGCACCGGCTCGAAGGCCGCTATCGCGGCGAACTCGCGCAGAAACCCGAATCCCAACGCCAGGGCGATGAGCTGGATGGCCTGCTGGAACACCGTCGTCATGAACAGGCGCAGCCACTGGCGGCCCCAGCCCGCCGTGTGGGGCAGAATCCAGAGCCCCAAAGCGATGGGGGCCAGTGCGAGCAGGATGTCGATGAGGGCAAGGCGCAAGATCATCTGCACGATGACGTAGAGGACGAAGAAGCCGTATACCAGGTAGAGCGCCGCCAGCAGCAGCGCCATGCCCACGCTCCCGGCCTGCACCGCCGTCATCAGCGTGCTTAGCGTCGAGCGCAGCATGTCTCCGGGGGTGACGCCGAGGGAGAAGGCGATGAAGCCGGACACGGCGTCGGCCACGTCGATGACCAGGGCGCACCACCACAGGGACGACGCGGCGGCCACCAGGCCCAAAACAAGGCGGGGCACCATCTCCCGCCATCCCGCATGGGAGCGGCCCAGGTGCTCGGAGATGATGAAGCTCAGGCCCATCCAGCCGAGGATGACCACCAGGGCGGCGGAGGTGATGGCCCAGACGACCATCCACGCCTGCTGCACCAGCCAGTGGCCGTAGGTGAGATGCTCAGGGGTGCCGGTGAGGATGTCGCCCATGCGCTACCCTCCCCGGCAGTTGTCGGCGTCCTCTTCGGACGCCCGCTCGACAACTCCGCAGAGGGTCCCGTGGACGCCCTCGATGACCCACCCGGCGAAGGCTTTGGCCCAGCGCGCCGGGCTGAGGGCGGACAGAATCTTGTCCCAGATGCGGCCCGGCTGGTGGATGGGTATGACGGCGTAGAAGTCGCCCCTCAACCCGTCCTCGGCCTCGGCCAGCATGACCAGCAGGTAGGCCCGGTCCCGGTCCAGCTCGGGGTGGTCGTCAAGGTCGGGGTACTCCCAGGAATACTCCCAGCCGTCGCTCCTCTTCTTCTCGCCGCCCTTCACCCGGTACATGGCGCTTATCCAGTCGCCGGTGTCGGCGTCGCGAACGGCGTAGAAGAGGTTTGCGATCTCCCGGTCGAAGACGGGCCTTGCGACGAACTCGCCGCCGCCCTTGCGCTCCACGAACTCCCGGTCGGCGTTGACGAGGGTTAGCTCGTTACCGGGCGGGGCTTGGGCTTGGGCGATGTTGCTTGCGGGGATTGCCAGAAGCGCTGCCAGCAGCAGCGCGGCGGCCAGGGGCATCAGCCTCCTGGCTCTGCCAAGGGACCTTCGGACCGTCGATTGCGCTCCCACGATTCGCCTCCTCTTCGTTGATGGGGCCGTCTGTTCTGCCATCGAGTCTGGGAAGTCGCGGGGCCGGACACCATGCCTTATATGGGAGGACTCGCGCGTCCTCCCTTTTAGGGCATGGGAAGGAATGGGCCGGATGTGGTGTCATACCCGTGTACAGGGATTTGCTTCGGTGCCCAGAAGGGAAGTTGTGGGCTGTGGGCAACGTGAAACGGGCGTGAAGGAAGGGAAGTGAGGCCGAGTCTGCGAGCACTTTGGTGAAAGGGGTGGTTCCGACAGCGGCCCAAAAGGGAAGTCGGGGGTGGTGCGACATCGGAGCGAGCAATTGGACGGGGAGGCTGGAATCGGGGGTCGAAACCCCCTACAGGACATGGCATTGAGGAGGTTGGACGCATGAATGAGCGGGATGTGGACGGCAACGGGAGCGTGGATGCGGAGAGGCTTCGTCGGCTCAGGCTGAGCGAGTTCCTGCGGGACCTGGTGCGGCAAGAGGGCAAGATGGAGGCTGCGGAGCTGCTGGGGGTCAACCATAAGACCCTGACGCGGGCCGAGGAGTCGGGTGAGATCACGGGGCGCATGGGCGATGCGCTGGAGCTGCTGCTGAGGAGGGTGGACGACGCCGAGGTCGCGCGGCTGCGGGAGGCGGTCGGTGCACTGGAGGAGCGGGTGGCGGCGCTGGAGGGCGGCATGGAGACGCCTCCTGCGGCAGATGTGGAAGGCGGGGGTGAGAGCAGCCAGGTGGAGGGCGGTGACGAGGACGGTACCCAGGCCCAGGCGCAGGGCGGGAAGCACGAGGAGGGGGCGGGCCGGTCGGAGACCAGGGCCGCCCCTCCGATGGCGGGTGTGCGCTCGAAGAAGCGGGCGACGCTGCGCAGGCTGGACCCGGAGGTGGTCACCGAGGAGCCCGCCGACGACGATGATGAGGTCTACAGCGATGCGTGGCCGCTGGTGGAGGAGTGGCGACGGCTGCGGGCCGGGCATCCCCACCAGGGGAAGAGCCTGTCGTGGCTCACGACGGAGGAGCGTCTGCTCGTGCTGGAGCTGGCTATGCTGGAGGAGCACGGGCTGACCCTGCCCCCGGAGACCCAGGCCCTGCGGGGCTTCGGACGCAAGGGTCAGATCAACCATCGCTGGAAGGCGCTGGCCGACACTCGGGTGGCGCTGCGGAAGCGGAAGCTGCTGCGCTGGGTGCGGACGGTCCTCACCCTGTGGGTGTGGCGGAAGTAGGCCCCGGAGCCGTCTCCGGGGCCGGTTTTCGGCGGTTGCTACATCGGAGCGAAGTGGGCGCTAAATCGGTGCGAGCAATTTAGGTTGCGTTGGGCCGAAACAGGGTTTTGGGCCTTCCATTCGCTCGGTTGTTCGGGCGATAATTGACGCAGTTTCTGGCTTTTTCCAGTGTTTCCTGCCTAGAAACCTGGAGGATTCCCGTCCCCCGAATCCGGGACCGGCTGCATAGGATCGAGCCTTGCTCTCCGAACAGCCACCCAGGGGTCGCACCGGAAGGATTGAGCCTCGCTCTCCCGAAGGCCACCCCGGAGGACACATTCGCAGCGGTTGGAGCGTCTCTCGCTTCGGCCCCTCGGACACCCTGGTCGGAGTGCGCCCTGCACACTGGCCGGTTCCTCACGTCTGCGGCATGGTTCCTGTGGAACTGGCCGCAGCTTCACCACGCGCCGGTCTGCCATTGCAAGCTGGCTGGCCGTTTCCCCTTCGCGCAGCTTCCCAGGACGTTACCGACGTAGCTCCCGGGTCTCGCTGCGTCTCTCACCGGGCCGTCCTGTGGTTGATCTGCAGGCCGGTCGGTTCTCCCCCACTTCATAGCAGCTCCCCCTGAGTCCGCTCCTCTGAGTTGACTCTGGGCCGAGCTGCGTCTTCTTCATCCCCCACGTAGCAGCAGCTCCCCTGAGTCGGTTCCCGTGAGTTGCCCCTGGGCCGAGCTGCGTCTTTCTCACCACGGCGTCTCCCTGCGTTCGTCTCGTGGTCGGACTGCGTATGGCGGCGGAACGGCAACACGGATTCATGGAGTCAACAGCAACAAGGAGGTAACGACGATATGGCTACTGAACGGACGGACGGCAACGGCGAAGGAGGAGCGCACATGACGGAACGGTACACGGGACCGAGCGCGAAGCGGATCGCAGACCTGCTTCCACACCGGTGAGCTTCGAGCGGGGCTGGTTCTGGACGACGACGGCCATCTGTCACGGCGGCAAGTCGGACGGGCTAGCGTTCCGGCAGCGACCGGACGGCAACGGCATCGACGTGCACTGCCACACCGGGGGCTGCTCGGCCGGCGTGGTGATAACCGAACTTGAGGCGCTCATCGGGCTGCCCATCTGGACGGCCTACGAACCGGTGCGCGACGCGGCAGCCAAGGCCCCCGAGAAGCGGCCTTGGTGGAAGCGACAGCGGGTCTGGGCGCCGACGGTGGTCGCCCTGGTCGTGGCGGCGCCGCTTATCACCGGCGACGTGGAGCTCTTCGTCCTGAACCTCGTCGGGCTGGGCACCGGGGCGCTGCTGCTCCGGCGGTTCATGCCTCGGCGTCCGGTAGGGAGGGTCCGTCGCCGCTGACGACAGGTCCTCCGGCTCCCTCATACCCATCCCAACACGCAAGGGTCGTCTCCATCCGGGGACGGCCCTTCTTCTTTGCCCGCAAGCGGGCGCAATCCAAAAGCAACACAACACAGAAGGAGGTCGTGATGACAACGGCAACATTGGCAACTGGCAATCGGACGATGACGGATGTTCGGCCTAGGCGCAGCCTCGAAGAGCTGGTCGACCGGCCTCATTGCGGCGCTGTTCATGGAGGAGGAGCCGGAGGCGGAACAGGCGACGGAGACACCGAGCGTGGCCAAGAGCCTTCACGAGGCGCGGCGGCTCAGGCAGGCGGGGGACGTGGATAGGGCGCTGGCGGTCCTCGCCGGCACGGACACGACGAAGGCTGAGCCGCATCAGGCTCGGTGGGCCTACGCCGAGTGGACGGACCTAGTGAAGCGGCGGTTCGGGGACCGGGACGCGCTGGTCTACAGCCAGGGCGCGGGACAGGCCGCCGCCCTGGTGCCCGCCGGAAACGGCGGGACGCTGGAGGTCGCGGCGGTCCTGGGAATGCGGTGGCGGCCCGGCAAGGTCGTCTCGGAGCGCAGCCTCCGGGGGCTCCGGCCCTTGGCGAAGGCTTGCCCGCGGCCCTGACCGGAGAGTGGCCCGGCACTGGCGTAGCGCAAGCAACGGTTGACGACTCGTGAGGCAAACGGGGCGCTTCAGTGCCCTGCCTGGACCCCGGGTCGTCGCCTTCTTGCGACTGCTTGCACCCGCGCTCCGTTCCATCAGGCAGCGCCCCGCACGGGAGGCGTTGCCTCCTCCGCCCGCTCCCCTGCGGGCTTCCATCCCTCTTCCCCCAACCCCACACGCGTCGCACAGGTCTTCTCCTCGACTCCGGTTGGGGGTGGGACCTGTGCCCTATGCACGACGGAGCCTGCCCCGGACTTGATTCCGGGGGCTTGCCCCGCACACGGGCTTGCACAGAGGCCGCCCCGGACTTGATTCCGGGATGCCGCACCGGCCATTCGCCACGGCAACAACGCCACCCAAGGAGACAGTCCCGACCATCGGGACACGGATTCGAGCGGGACTGTCTCCGACAAGGGGGCGGTCCCGCTTCTTCATTACAGGAGGAAGCGACATGACGACTACGAGCATTGACAGAACCGAGAGCGAGCTCAGGGCTGCGGCGAGGCGGCGGGGGCTCACCATGAAGGAGCTTGCGGCCATGATGGGCGTGAGCGCGGGCTACCTGTCGGGGCTTTCGACGGGGCGTACGCCGTGGACTCCGAAGATGCGGGAGAAGGCTGTGGCGGTCTTGGGAGAGGTCCCTGGG